>CP071306.1 GCA_027563145.1 Halocatena halophila
CTGATGAATTCTCAACTGACCGACCGTGATTCAACATGAGATACCAACAGCTGTTTGCTAGATGCGGTTAGTCAGTTCTGTGAAGCTCGACCAACCAAGTGGGTTCTACAATACTAGAGCTACTAGTTTCATCCGTGCACTCCGGCTAGCCTCACGACGGATTTTTGAATCCGAATATGACTACGATAACCACCGCGAGCGGCCTTTTTCATCAACGTTTTTTCCGGGAAGGGTGAGCTATGCTCACCCCTCCAGCAAAAAAGGTTGGAATAAAAGGTTTTGGCCTTATTGCTTCACAGCCCCAGCCGTCATCCCGGACGCAATGTGCTCTTCGAGCACCGCAAACAACAGGAGAATCGGAAGAATCCCGAGTACCGACACCGTCAGCATCATCCGCCAGTCCGTCTGTAACGCGCCAACCATCGAGAAGACGCCCCGGGGGATATTGTACTTTGCACTGTCGGTGAGAAACGTGAGAACGAACAACAGCCGATTCCAGGCGTACAAAAACGTGTACGTGACGCTGGCGACCAGCGCCGGCTTTGAGATCGGCAAGACGATTTTGGTGAGAACCTGGCGCTGGGTTGCACCATCGATCCGCGCTGCATCCTCCAACGCGACCGGAATCGTCTGAAAATAGCCGTACAACATCCAGATGTTGAAGGGAAGCGTAAACGCCGCCGCCGGGATGATCACCGCCAGATACGAATTGAACAGACCGAGCTCGGTAATGACGTCGAACAGCCCAACGATCAACACCACCGGCGCAAACATCTGCACAACGAGCACCGAGAGCAGAAACGTCCGCTTGCCAACGAAATCGTTTCGGGCACAGGAGTAGGCCGCCGGGATTGCAAGCACGAGCGCCAACAACACCGTCCCAACGGAGATGATGACACTGTTGAGAATCCAGAGAACGACATCCGTGGATCCCCACACTGCTTGATAGGCCCCAATTGAGACGGCGTCCGGCGTCAGCGTCGCCGGTGTTCTGAACAGCTCCGCCTCTGACTTGAGCGTGCTCGAGAACATGACGTAAAACGGCAACAACACCACCCCGAGCAGCGCGATCAAGATTCCATACACCCGAACGGTCCGAAGGGAGTCCTGAATGGTAGTCACAGATCATCACCAGCGTAAACGCGAATATACACCAGCGCAAACATCAGCAACACGAAAAAGCCAATGACGCTGTAGGCCGCACCACGACCCATGGCGCCGTTTTCGAGCCCAACCTGGTAGATCTGGATGACCAACGTGGTGGTGGCGTTGAGTGGCCCGCCACGAGTCATCGTCCAGATGACATCGAAGCTCACGAACGTCCAGATCGTCGACAACAACGTGGCAATGAAAAGAACGCCTTTGAGCTGGGGCAGCGTGATATACCGGAACTGCTGATACCGATCTGCGCCATCAATGGAGGCTGCCTCATACAGCTCGACCGGAATCGACTGGAGCCCGGCGAGAATGATGATCGCCATGAACGGCGTGCCGATCCAGATATCGGCGACGACCACGCCCAACAGCGCAGTATCAGGATTACCGAGGATCCCAACACCCTGCTCAATGACTCCGAGCTTCAAAAGAGCTGCATTGAGCGCGCCGTACTGTGGATGCTCGATCCATCGGAATACAACGGCGGATATCGCATACGGAATGCCCCAGGGGATGAGAAACGCGGTTCTGAAAAATTTCTGTCCACGAACGTCTGCGTTGAGAGCAACCGCGATTAACAGTCCCAGCAGGGTTTTTCCCAGAACGCCGGCCAGCACCCACTTGCCGGTCCGATAGAGTAGATCGTAAAACGCCTGATCGGTCAGAATTGCTTCGTAGTGGGTCAGTCCCACGAACGTCTCCGTGGCAGTACTCGCTTGCGACTGATAGAGCGACAGCCGAAACGTCTCGACAATCGGGTAGCCGACGACTGCCAGCAAAAATACTGCCGCAGGTGCGATCAACAGATAGGCCCACCGGTGTTGGTGGACGTATCTGAGCCTCTGTGAGCGAAATACGCGCCCCATCGCGATCACCCAGCGTTCATCATCGACATGAGATCTTCTTGTGCTGCATCCAGGGCGGCCTGTGGCGATTGTTCGCCACCGACAGCCTGCTGAATCGCCAGCACCATCCGATCGTTGAACTCGTTGAAATTCGGCAGCTTCGGCCGAGTGCGGGCGTACTGACCGGCCTCGATGAATGGACCCCACACCGGCGAATCCGCAAAGTGCGCTCGTTCACCCACGGATTGCATGACCGGCATGAACCCCTTCTGGCTGGAGTACTCAAACCGCCGCTCTTCATCGTAGTAAAACCGGATTAGATCCTTTGCCAGATCCTTCGCCTCGCTCTGAGAGAAGATCACCAGGCTGTCGACGGTGTTTAGACTGTATCGCCCCGCAGGCCCCTCTGGAACCTGCACAATGCCAAACTCAAACCCTGCATCATTCTCCTGAATATTGAGACCGGCGTAGGCGTGGGCGATCACCATTCCAAGCGAGCCGCTCTCGAACAGCTCACGAATGTCCTGTCTGGTCGACGATAGCGGCGAGGGCTGTGTTACTCCGTGTTTTTGATGGAGATCAGCGTAGAACGACAACCCCGCCACGCCCTCCGGAGAGTTGACAACGGGAGCACCGTCATCGTCGACGAGATCTGCGCCGTGAGACCAGTGATAATGATAGTACTGTGACCCCGTCTCGATTGCGTCAGCTCCTGCCAGCCCCAGTGCGTGCGTGTCCGTTTCGTTCGTGATCTGCGTTGCAGCTTCAAGCATCTCATCCCAGCTGTTGAGAGATGGTTTCTCCGGGTCCAGTCCGGCGGCTTCGAACACATTCTTATTGTAAAACAGACATTTATTCGATGCCGCCCACGGAACGCCGTAGTATGAGCCCTCATACGTACACCCTTCAGCCATTCCCTCGTAGAACTTATCGTAGAACGACCCTTGCATCAGTTCATCGAGCGGCTCGATTGCCTCTTTACCCACGAGCTGTGGAATCCATCGAGCTGGCCAGCGACCGACATCTGGTGCCTGATCGCCATCCACTCGGTTGTTCACCGTCTGTTTCGCATTGTCCCAGGTGACCGAGGTCAGCTCGAGACTGATATCGTGTTCTTCTTCAAATGCCGCCGTGGTCTCATCGAAAAATCCCTGGATGTTGTCGCCGACCCCCATAGTGAGCAGTTGGATATCAGCGTCACCACCGTCTGAACCAACGAGATCACCCATACACCCGGCAATGAGCACGGCCCCGCCACCGCCAATAGCCTGGAGCAAACGACGACGATCGAACCGATTGGTATCTGTAACCATCCTACAAACATATATGAGCAAACCTATTTCAAAATATTGTATTAGTACTTATCTATCTATGAATTGGTTTCTATATGGGTGACAATTGTGTCCACACGTGATGAGGTGGTGGGAGCGATATCGCAGGGTATTCGATCGATGATTGAGTTGTGCTGGGCGGTCTCAGATTACTCGGGCAAAAATTCGATCGTCTCCTCGATGACGTGCTCGTAATCGCGCAAGAGGGAGTGATTTTCATCTGGGAGCACCACGAGTTCGCCGTTCGTCAATCCCGCAGCGAGCCGGTCGGCACTATCGACTGGAATGTTGTCGTCATCGCCCTGGAGAATGCGCGTTGGGATGTCAACGTCGAATTCCTCAGGAGTCACTGTCGACACGTGCTCCCACGCTTCATCGGGCACGTTCTCGGAGCCTTCCACGAGAACGGCGGGTGCCCACAGCACGAGTCGATCGACAGCTTCGGGGAGATGCTCTAAGGCAACCTTCCCACCAAGACTTTTTGCGACGACGGTGATCGTTGAGCAGCCTTGCTCAACCAGAAAATCGACGCTCGCGGCCAGTTCTCTTCGAAACTCCGCATCAGACTTGTGCTCAAGATCGCCAGGGAGCCACGTCTCGAATCGGGCGACGTAATTGCCCTGCGTGGCTGCGGCCCTGGAAAATCTGAGAAATACGTCACCGAACGGCCCGTGGCCAGCACCCGGAACGAGCAACACGCCACGATCTGATGGTTCTTCGGGCGTGTTCAGCCGTCCAGGATACGCGTTGTCTCCGACTGTCAGGGTAACGTCTTTCGACATCGTTTGAAAATCTACAAAGCCACAGCTACAAAATACTTTCGGATATCTTACATTTAGAGTTCCAAATATATAACGTTGTTGGCCATCCGAGCAACATGACTCTGTAATCGCCGTCCACGATGGGGGGATGTCCTCACTGGAATATCACCACTACCGTGGGAACAAAGTTACCCACGACGAACGAGGGTGTCCTCAAACGTCCGATCACCAGTCTTGAGTGGATTGCCTCCACATTGTAGAAACATTTACCCAGAAGAGGACACTACTATTAATATGGCAACATCGGTCAAGATGGACGACGATACCAAATCACGGCTTGAGCGCCTCCAGGCAGAGATCCGTCTGGAAACCGGCAAGCGAGTAACGCAACAGGAGATTTTGGCTCGACTTGTCGCCCGTGCGATTGAATCGAAAGCTGATCTGATTGATTCGTTTCGGGACAACCACGCTCCACTCGATAGCGATGCCCGCGAGCAGTTTCATTCGGGCATGATTTCATCGGGACGGACGACGACCGAAGACGACATTGATGACATTCTGTACGGATGAGTGTCTTCGTCGATACTGGTGTGTTCTTTGCACACCACGATACGGATGCGGAACGTCACGATGAGGCTGTCAGCGCGTTAGAAGCGCTCATTGAGGGCGCGTATGGACAGCCGTATACGAACGATTACGTTCTCGACGAAACTGTCACACTCACACGGGCTCGAACGAACTCCTACTCGGCAGCAGATACCGTTGCTTGCCGGCTACTCGGTGAGGATTCGTTTCCGGAACTGTTCGATCTCCTCGTCATCGAACCCGATGATATTTACCCAGTGCTACAGACGTTTCGACAGTTTTCCGATCACGACCTCAGTTTCACGGACGCGTCGATCATCCACCATTGCGAGAAACGAGATATCGACGCCGTGCTGAGCTTTGATTCTGATTTCGATGGACTCATCGAACGCATCGATCCAGCTTCGAACATCTACTGAGCGAGACCGGCTTCTGTCACTCAATCGCATCAACCGCTTTGGATCACTGGGCAAAACGATTCACACTGCGTGCATGGGGAACGATGTGCAGCGCAGAGCACACGAACAGCGGGATGGAGAGGTTGTTCTCGTTGATAGTCGCCTACCCGAACGGAAAAACGGTTGAATGTAGAGCGCATACGCGTGGTATGGCCGTCACACTCATTGGAACCCGACTCGCCGAGGAGGGTCACGAATTCGTCTATCAGGGCGAGGCCCCCGCGTGTGAAGGCTGTCCATACCGGAACCAGTGTTTGAACCTCACCGAAGGGGTCCGATACGAGATCACCGCTGTCCGCGATTCGAGTACGCTCGATTGTGGCGTCCACGATAATGGTGTCACTGCCGTCGATGTCGAACCGACGACCGTCGAGGCAAACGTGCCATCAACGGGCGCATACGCCGGCTCGAACGCACAGCTCGAAGGTTCGTGTCCCCACACCGACTGCCCGAGCCATCCATACTGCGAACCAATGGGCGTGACGTTCGACGAATCCTATCAGATAACGGATGTAATCGGCGAGCCGCCACACGATTTCTGTATGCTCGACCGCAACCTCACACTGGTAGAACTGGATCCCGACGCCTGATTACAGCGTGCCCGATCGATCGGCTGCGTAGCCCAGTTGGCGCTCGTAGCCGTGCGAGCTCATCAATACGGGATAAAACGGCTCATCCGCCTGGCGCTGTTCGTCATCGATCGTCACGAACGGCGTCCCGGGCTCAACACGCTCGAAATTCTCGACGTGAACGGAATAGGTTGATTCAGGATCTTTCGGAATTTGACGGCGCAGTTCATACACTGGAATTGTTCCAGGATTCGGCAACGTCTCTACGCCATCCGTGATCGCGCCGGTGGCGGTCAAAAATTCCTTGATCAGCGTGACCGCGTTATCGGCCGCGGTGGGTGACCCCTGCATCCCACACTCAACCTCGATAACGTCTACGTAACCGACCAGTGTGTTCTCAACGAAGCCTCCCGTCTCTACCAGTACGTCGATCGATAACTGCGGACAGATACGACGCGCGAGATGTCCGGTCTCATCGACGATCGCAAACGGCCGATTGTACGACTGCGTCGAATGCATCGACAACGTGGTGCAGTCGCTAATCTCAGCCAACAACTCGTGTGCAAGCCGCGTCTCGTAGGCATCGGCCCCCGGGTCGCCAGGAAACTCGCGATTCAAATCGGTCTCCGTATACCGGACTCCTCGCGAAAGCGCGCGCTCGTTGGCGATGATGAACTTCACCGGCCGATCCACCGATGGTGGATCGGCGAGCACTCGCTCTATCGCCTGCGCGCCACACGGCTCATCACCGTGTATCGACCCAACGACCGCGAGGTCTGGCTCCCCCTCGCCCAACTGTTCTACGCGCATGTGTTGGTGTACCACAGACCCCCTAATCAATCATGCGGTTTGTTGTCGCTCAACGCATATCCGATGATTGGAGTGTCTTCTGGGAGTTTAGGTCTTAATGTATCATAAATTTATCTATATCCGGCAAGCTACTCGTCGTCGGCGAACGCGAAATCAGCCGGTCCTGGTTCAGGCTGTATCCCGTCGAGGTCGATCTGTTGATCCTCGAGGACTGCTGGATCCTCTAGCGCTTGCGTGAGCATGATTCGGACGCCACGCACGTCGACCCCATAATAATCAGCTGGCGTGTCGGCGAGATACTGCAATGCAGTCGAGAACAGAGAGCGCATCCCGGCAGGATCGTCGAAATCATGATGTTTGTACGCTCCTGCGGCTACCTGTACCATCCCGTGGAGGAACGCGCTCTCGGTTGACCCTCGACCGTAGTTGTACCACTCGCCCTCGAAACAGTCGTGTGACTCGTGAAATGCGCCGCCGTTGTAGAGCCTGACGCCGTGAACGACGGCCTTGCGGAGCGAGGGATGGACCCAGCCACCACCATCAGGAGCCCAGCCGGTGGGTGAGCCCTGCAATGGCGGCGCAACGTCAGCGTCAGTGTGGTCGTCCATGCCTACTCGGTTTCGAGTGTGGGATCGAATGCATCGACTGGAAACACGGAGTAATCGACCGAGAGGGTGTTCTGTGTGGCACGAATTTTTCCAACGAACGTGGAGATCGATTCGAGCGTCCCCTCGAGGACGAACAGCTCCATGCAGTGTTCATCGCCGACGTGGTTGTGAATGTTCGAGGCGACCAGATGCTCGTGTTCGTGGCGTAGTTGCATCATCCGCTGTTCAACGTCGCTGGTTTCGTAGTTGAACAACACCGTGACGACGCCGAGCAGCTCTCGATTCTCAAGTTGCTTATCGTCAAACTCGCTGAGGAGATTCCGTGAGGCTTCGCGAACGATTTCACTGCGGCCGGTGTAGCCGTGCTCTTCTGCGAACGCATCGAGTCGTTCGAGCAGCGAGTCCGGCATAGAAACGCTAACGACGGTCATTATTCTCTAGTTTGGCGTGCGATTCTTAGACCTTCGTATCTCTGTGCTGTGAGGTCTGGTTCGCAACGTTTTAGCCATCGCGGCAACGAAGGATAATTCGTGCGAGGGTAGCCAAGTCTGGAAACGGCGGCGGACTCAAGATCCGCTCCTGTAGAGGTCCGCAGGTTCAAATCCTGCCCCTCGCACTCACACCAACTGAGTGCAGCAAGAACGCTCACGGGAGCCAGTTCTTGCCCTCGCAACAATTCTTCCAGCGTAACACTGAGTAGTGATACCCTTGAGTCTCTACCATGCAGCCAACGATCGCACGGCTCGATTGCTATCCTGTCAAATCTCTTGATGCGGTTACCCTTGATTCGGCCCGGTTGAGTACGGGAGGTGGCCTCAAACACGACCGAGCGTGGGCGATCGTTACCTCTCCGGCTGGAGAGCCCCTTCCCGAACATGATCCCGGAGCCGGTGGTGTGTATTGTAACGGCAAGCAAACGCCGGCCGTTCATCGACTGCGATCGACCGTGGATCTGGCGGCTGAAACCATCGCAATCCGAGAGACGACTGCGACGAGCACCGAGCAGTTTTCACTTGACGACACCACGGCGCTGAACGCGTGGCTGAGCGACTTCTTCGAGCAGCCGGTGAGCGTCCGACGAACGGACGACGTGGGCTATTTCGACGATCAGTCGCTCTCTGGTCCAACAGTCATTTCGACGGCAACGCTGGAGACAGTGGCCTCGTGGTTCGACGATATCAATGTCGCCGAGATGCGCCGGCGGTTCCGTGCGAACATCGAGATCGGTGGCGTGTCGCCCTTCTGGGAGGATCGACTGTTTGCAGATCACGGAGAGCATGTCGCCTTCCGCATCGGTGACGTGGCGTTCGAAGGCCACAATCCGTGCCAGCGCTGTGTAGTCCCGACGCGCAATCCTGACACTGGCGAACCGACGCCGGGATTCCGTGAAACGTTCATCAGGAATCGTAAGCGAACGCTCCCCGAGTGGGTGAGCAGTGAGCGATTCGATCACGCCTACCGGCTGATGGTCAACACCCGCGTGCCAGAATCAGAGTGGGAACAATCGATTGCGGTGGACGATCCGGTCGAAATCATCGGAATACATTCCACAGAGTGAATCGCCGACGGAGCTTTGTCCGAACGGACCCACAGCCCAGCGTATGGCAGATCGTACGCGACGAGTCGAAGTGGCCCTCCGTGTGGCCCAGGCAGGCGCAAGCGTGGCGATGGATTCCTATCGCGAGGAGATCGCCACCGAAACGAAGTCCGGACCGACCGATCTCGTCACAGAGATCGACCGCAACACACAGGCCCGTATCGTCGAGCTGCTTGGCGAATCGTACCCTGACGAGCCGGTCATTGGCGAAGAAGCCGACGCGCGCAAAACCGTCCCAGACTCCGGTGGAGCCTGGATCGTTGACCCGATCGATGGCACAAGCAACTACGTACACGGCACGAGAACCTGGTGTGTCAGCGTCTGTTGTGTGATCGATGGAGTGTGTGTCGCAGCGGTCAATTGCTTTCCGGCGCTGGGTGATACCTACGTCGCTGGGCCAGAAACAATCGCTCGCAACGACGAGCCCATCGGCGTGAGCGACACGTCGTCGCTGGCCGGCGCAACGATCACGCCAGCACTGTACGGCCACGACGGCCCATCGGAAGACGCAGCCGCCTTAGCGACGATCGTCGAGCAGTTCGGCGACGTGCGCTATGCGGGCTCGACACAGGCACATCTCTCCCGGGTCGCAAGCGGGGCCATCGACGTGGCCGTCTCCAACGTGAACCATCACCCCTGGGACACCGTCGCCGGCGCGTATCTCGTCAAGCGCGCCGGTGGCACCGTCACGGATCTGAACGGTAATCCCTGGGATTACACCGCGAAAAGTCTCGTTGCCTCAAATGGCGACCTCCACGAGAAAGCACTGGCTATCGTCGGAGCTGCCCTGGACGGATAACGTGTCAGTAATACCAACACTGTGGATCGGAACTGTAAACAAGCACCGCATCGGAAACAGGGCAACTGTATGGATACGACCGAGGACACAGATTCGTCGTCGCGAACCGAGCGTGCGTGGGTCGCGCTTGCGGTTGGTGGGCTGGCGGCGCTGATCGGCGGGAGCATCGCGTTCCCGAAGGCGGTGTACGATCGATTCATCTGGAAATTTTTCTGGGGTCCAGTGTACGCTGACGCACACAACGCAAGCTGTGCCGTGCGTCACGATGGCGGCGTCACACTGCTAGGAAATGAGGCGTGTCTCACAGCAAGCGGCACCGTCGCCGAGCCGGGCTACACGGTAGTGTCCGAGATCGGCTACGCCGTCGTGTTGATCTTCATGCTGGTCGGCGTGTTAATCCTGCTCAGACGGCTGGCAATCGGCCGCGATCGACGCCTCTTTTTCGGGCTGGTGCCGTTCATGTTCTTCGGCGGAGCGCTTCGCGTCGTCGAAGACGCGAACAACGCCGCAATCAGCGTCGGCAGTGACCCCCTCCTCGACTATCCGCTCAACGTGTTGTTCATCAGTCCGATCATCTATGGAGTGGTGTTTCTCATCACGCTCGGCTCAATCGGTGTCGGCCTCGGCCTCGTCAGGGCTGGTCGCATCGAGCGCGAACGGTACCCGCTCATCGTGGGGCTACTCGGAACGCTCGCCCTCGCGTTGTCGTTGCTGCTAACGGTCCTTGAGGTGGTATCGATTCAGGAACTGCGACGATCGATCGGCTTCTATCCACAGCTGCCAGCGGTCGTGATCGGTCTCTCAATCGTGCTGTCACTCGTCATCTACTGGAGTCTCGATCAGTTCGCCCCATCGGTCAACGAAGGCACGCGTCGGATCGGACTGGTCGTGATCTTCGGCCAGGCGCTCGATGGTGTAGCAAACGTCGTCGCCGCCGACTGGTTGGGCGCACTCGGGCTTGGCTTTCTTGGCTACGAGCCAAAGCATCCGGTCAACGAGTTCATCATCTCTACCACCAGCCAGCTGGTACCGCCCTCAATCGTCACTGCCATCGGCGAATCCTGGCCGTTCTTGCTCGTCAAGCTCATTGCCGCAGTCCTCGTCATCTGGCTGTTCGACGACCGGATCTTCGATGACAGTCCTCGCTATGCGCTCTTGTTGTTGATCGCGATTACCGCTGTGGGGCTCGGCCCCGGCAGCCGCGATATGCTCCGTGCTACCTTTGGTATCTAGGGGTAGGGATGGTGCTCGCGCTCGAGTCGTGGATCGAATCCAAGTGACTTTGGCACAGTACGGGCGCGATCGCCGAAATACGGTGAATCAATGAACAGCGGTTGGGCAGACGGAACGAGAACGCGAACGGCCTCGAATCCCAGCGTCCGGACATCCACCGTCGTGAGACTGGTTGCGTACGCCGAAAGATCCGCCGCGTGAAGCCGGTCGAGTAGCAAATCAACCGGCGACGCCGCTTGCTCCGGTGCAACGCTCGTGATCGGAACCGATTGATCGGGCGAGACGAATTCTGCAATTGTGGCGGGACGAGCGGCGAAATGACCGATTCTGCCGCCGGCTTCCGTGGCGCGTGATTGACCCATCCGTCGCAGTTCTGTGAAATTCTGTATCGCTTCAGTTCCTGCTGAGACGGCCGCCGCAATCGGGTCCAGATCGGCTGCCAGCCCGAGTGCGAACGCGGGCCACTCCTCATCCGATCGGTGCACCGCAACGGCCACAACCGGAATATCAACGTCCTGTGTCAACAGCGTCGCCGTCACCGACAGGCCAGTGGCCTTCGCACGACGCCGAAGCGTCCCAAACCGCTCGTCTTCGATCGAAAGCCCGAGTGGCTCATAGCTTGAGTACCACGCGATGATCGCCGCGTCGCGTTCGATGATCTCGGTGAGTCCGGCGACAATCGCCTCGGTGTGGTCGTTTCCGAGGCCAAGCCCGGTCGTGATCGTGGGTCCATCACTGTCGTACGGAAAGAAGACGTGCTCGGCCGGCAACGATACCGTCCGGTCTGTCCCGAGCTCTGTCCCCGGCACCCACTCGATTGGCTCAGTGTCGTTGTGGTCGCCTGGATGGACGAATGCCGACGGCACGACAGCGTTCGGTTGATCGACTGGTCGTCCGGAAACGAGCCCATCGCGCTTGTAAACGCCGGCGCAGTAGCGCTCGAGTGATTCGCCGAGTGCTTTCATGAACGCCTCGTTCCAGTCAAGGGCAACGCCGGCTGCCTGCTTGCTTGCCTGCTGGCTGCTAAATGCCGTCGTCGAACCGAGCTGGGTGAGATAATACGGGACCGGGAATGATTCAATCTCTCCAACTTCCGAGATGATTCCGAGCCGGGGATCGACCGCCCGCTCGGCACGTTCGAGCGATTCTTCGAGCGATCGGTCGAGGCGTTCGTCCGAGAGCATCCACCGCTGGTGGTCAGTGCACGAACAGCCGGGCACCGCCAACAGCCGACGCGTTGCGTGGGGCTGCTCGAGTACTGCGCCAAGCGGCGAGTCGTCCCCATCGAGCAATTTCACTGCCTGCGTACCAGCGAGCGCACCACCGAGGTGTGCCGTCGGGGGATGTACTGACGGAGACTGTTCGACCGTGTCGTCTGCTATCTGCGAATCGACTCGACGGTGTAAACAGTCGAAACACGGCGTTTTTGGACCAAATCCAGTCACAGCAAACGCCACAGATCCAATCCCAATTCCACCGACACCGCCGAGCTCGAGTGCGATCCACTCACCCGTGAGCTGCTCGCTCGCTCGTTCGAACCGCTCGTCGCCGACCGAACCGATGATTACTGAAAGTGCCGGCGACTCGATGGTCTCGACCGAGTCGTGACGCGTGACCGACTCACCGGATTCTGTGAGCGACTGGACAACGCTGTCGGCTGGAACACCACCTCCGACGATACTGATTGTCATACTGTAGGTCTCGAACCAGTGTCCCAAAGAAATGCGGATTCGGCGATCGAGGCCGGGTGAGTAATAGGCGTGCGAGTCACCCCACCGGCACTACGCTGTGTCGTTACGACGCAATCAGACTCTGGGCGACGTTCGCCAGATCGTCCGAGCTAGTTTCCTGGAGTCGGTCGTCGCCAAGAACGAGACGGAGACGTGGGCGACCAACGTCGATTGGAACCTTCTCAGTGTCGACGAGACCCATCTCTTCAAGACGGGTTTTCGTGCGGGAGAACGTCGCTTTGCTGGCGATCCCAACGTCCTCGCCCCATTTGCTGATATCGTACAGCAACTCTTCGTTTTTCGCAGCGACGAGCAGACTGATCGTCACTTCATCCAGGCCATCGCCGTTGCCACGAGCGGTCTCAAGCGAGGTCAGCACGCCGTCGAAGTCATCAGCAACGTCGGTACCGATCTCATCGGAGAGCGTCGATCGAACCTGCGTGATCGGTGGCGTGCGGAGCTTGAACGGAGCTGCGTCCTCCCAGGCGGCCGCGTACTGGTCACGGGCTGCCGAAACGAACTCGTCGTCGTCCGTAACGAGGCCGGCCACGTTCCCCCCAGCAGAAACGACAGCGGTGACGGCGTCGTCGGAGACGACAAGCGTGTTCGTCGGACCATCGTACGTCCGAAGTGCAAGCCGATCAGCGTCGATCATATCAGCCGCAGTAGAACCAACGATGAAATCATCGAGCACGTCCTTCAGCACTCGCTCGCCAGCAAGCAATCGAACGGAGACGTCCTCTGCCGATTCAATTGCTGGAATTGTCACTTCCAATATCTCACGGGATGGATTGATCAGATACAGTTCACCCGAAGCCTCACCGAGGACGGCCTCAAGTAGTCCTTCGACACCGGTTTCTAGTATGTTCGAACGCATCGGTGATGAATATTTATATCCTCTTCCTATTTAATATCTGCGTTATCCAAAAACCGAAGACCGTTTCGGCCTGAAAAAATTATTCATGGCTTGACAAAAACTGCCGGGCAAGGTCATCGGCCCACTCAAGCGATTCGTCGAAAATGACTGGACATTCGAGTGATTTGAGTACTCGTGGGATATCTTCTTCGGTTAGTTCCGTCGTCGCCTGTGTACCGGTCAGCCGCGGCCAGAGTTCGAACGGTGCAGTATAGCTCCCACCCGGATGTCTGTTGGCGGCGACGGAGTAGCTGAGTTTGTACGTGTTTCCCGTCTTTTTGAGGCGCGCGAGTCCGACAGTCGAATCGCTCAGTGAGTAGGTTCCATCACCGACGACCGCATAATCGGTGCTCATGGTGATCTGACGACGAGCGAGCTGCATCGCCCGTTCGATACCAAAGCCCGAAACGAACAGGCGTGCAAACGTCGTCCCGACCTTGATGGCTGGATTGTTGAGCACCGTCCTGAGCGTGACGCCCCCAGCGATTGCACCCTGTTCGACGAGTGCTTTACCCTGATAATACGATCCACAGGCGTTGAGAAAGAAGGTTCTCGTATTGATTGACCCGAGCGATTGGATATCGAGTGCACCGTCGGGACACTGGAGTCCATCTTTCTCACAGTGACCGATGAAATGGACGAAATCGTTCGTCTGCTCGAAGATTCCAGCGAGCTCGTTCACCGAGACGGACCGATAGCGGGTCGTTACCTGATCGTACTCGTCATACAGTTTCGCGACGGCTTCGTACTCGCCGTCCATCATCGAATCGTTCAACACGACGGTAATGTCGAGTGGCTGTTCGACAGGCGGTGTACCGAGACGGTTGCGATACGCTCCAAGCGACGGCGTGAACGCGTCGGCTGGCACTTCATCTGCGAGCCAGCCGTGAAGGTCGGCCGGCTGGAGCTTTGGCGAGACGATTTCGACCGTGTCCACCTCGCCGCGGTAGAAATCATCGAGCGCGCGATCCAACAGCTCGCTCTGATCTAGCTCGTCTGCGTCTGGCGGATAGATCAGACTCAGATCGTCGAGCAAAAACGGCAGACACGGGATCATGTCCGCAGTCGGTGTCACATACGTTGAGAGGTGCCACGACGGCAGATGCGACATGATCGTTGCCTGCTTTACGCTGAGATACGCCCGGAGGCGCTCGGTCGGCGTTGCTTCTCTGAGCTGCGTGCCGTCGAGGCCCATCGTATCGAGATACGACTGTTCGTAGGGGGGTTCTTCACCCGGCACATCGCGAACGAGACAGTCCAGAAAGAAGATCCGGCGCAACAACGCCGCGACCTCGTATTTCAGATCCGGCAGCTGTCCGAACGTTTTGCTCAGTCCTGGCGCACTCAGGCGCGGTGGGTCGTGACCAATTCTGACTGTCGCACCGAGATAGTACGCCAGGGGTGCCACGACGAACAACTCCGTATATCGCGCGGGAACGTCAATGACGATCTCCGTCTGTGGAACGAGTTGTCGCACGCGCGTCGGAATGTGCGTATCGGCCCCAAACTCTACGAGGGGCGGGTGCGTACGGTAATCAGGATGCGAACGCTCCGGACCAGTGCTGGACAGCCCCGCGGAGAGAACCGAGATGGCTGTTGCAGCGCCTTCTGGCGATTTTGGAACGGTGAACGTGGCCGGCGTAAACGGCTGCGTACCCGACTGGTTCCCTCCGAGGAGGCCCCGGCTCATACCAGTAACTGGTATTGTTAGAGAAATATATAGGTACCGACTCCGGAAGTATACTCGTACTACATGGGAATTAATTCTACATAAACATATGTCTGTCGTCACCGGCACCTGACGGCCAGACGAGCAACTTATAGTGACGCCAGCAACGATTTCGCACATGGAGTACGACACCGTCCGGGAGACGGACCCAGCGGTTGCCGACGCACTCGCGGGTGAACTCGAACGCCAACAGGAGACCCTGGCGATGATTGCCAGCGAAAACCACGTGAGCCCGGCCGTGCTCGAAGCACAGGGCAGCGTGCTCACGAACAAGTACGCCGAGGGCTATCCCGACGCGCGATACTACGGTGGCTGTGAGTACGTCGACGACGTAGAACAGCTCGCAATCGACCGTGCGAAGTCGCTCTGGGGAGCTGAGTACGTCAACGTGCAGCCCCACAGCGGTTCGCAGGCCAACATGGGAGTGTATCTCGCGATGCTTGATCCGGGCGATAAGATCCTTTCGCTCGATCTGACCCACGGTGGCCATCTGAGCCACGGTCATCCGAAGAATTTCGCGGGACAGCTCTACACCGTCGAGCAGTACGAGGTCAATCCCGAGACCGGTCGCATCGACTACGATGCGCTGGCCGAACACGCTAGTGAGTTCGAGCCGGACGTCATCGTCTCGGGCTACTCCGCGTATCCCCGAACGGTGGATTTCGAGCGGATTCAGGAGATTGCGAGCGATGTCGGATCGTATCATCTGGCAGATATTGCACATATTACCGGGCTCGTTGCTACGGGAGATCATCCCTCGCCGGTTGGAATCGCTGATTTCGTCACCGGTTCGACGCACAAGACGATCCGTGCGGGCCGGGGCGGCATCATCATGTCGTCAGAAGAACACGGGGATGCGATCGACAGCGCAGTTATTCCAGGGATGCAGGGCGGACCGCTCATGCATAACATCGCGGGCAAGGCGGTTGGCTTCGGTGAAGCGCTCACGCCAGCATTCGAGGAGTACGCCGCACAGGTTGTCGACAACGCAAGTGCCCTTGCCGACCGGCTCCAGGAGCATGGCCTGCATCTGGTGTCGGGAGGTACCGACACGCATCTCGTTCTCGTCGACCTCCGCGAGTCACACCCCGATACGACCGGCAAGGACGTCGAAAAAGCGCTCGAAGCTGTGGGGATCGTGCTGAACGCAAACACCGTCCCTGGAGAAACGCGGTCGCCGTTCGTTGCCAGCGGCATCCGCGCCGGAACGCCCGCGCTCACCACCCGCGGATTCGAGGAACCAGCAATCGAGACGGTTGCGGACTGTATCGCCAAGATCGTCGATGCTCCTGGCGATGCTGCGGTGCACGCAGAGGTTGCCGACACGGTCGAAACGCTCTGTGCCGAACACCCGCTTTACGAGTGAGCAGGTGAGCACCCCATGATCGTGCATAATTTAGCCTGAATTTCCCTCGGAATACGCATCCATTCGGGAGATTGAAGTATGATCGCGGTGGCGTTCCAACTATGACGCGAGTTCTCGATGGCAACGCAGTCGCCACATCGATTCGTGACGGGCTCTCTACGAGCATCGATTCGCTTGGTGAGCAGGGTGTGACACCGGGGTTGGCGACGGTGTTGATGAGCGACGATCCGTCCAGCGAGACGTACGTTTCGATGAAACAGCGCGACTGTGAAGAGGTAGGCATCAACGGAATCCACGTCGAAATCGACGTGGAGGCTCCTGCCGAGGAGCTATTGTCGACGATAGCGGAGCTCAACACCGATCCGGCAGTGAACGGGATTCTCGTCCAGCTACCACTGCCCGATCACGTTGACAAGCGTGCGGTGTTGCAGGCGATCGACCCGATGAAAGACGTTGACGGCTTCCATCCCGAGAACGTTGGACTGCTCGTCGCCGGCGAGCCCCGCTATAAGCCGTGTACACCACACGGCGTGCAAAAGCTGCTCGAAGCAGCCGATGTCGATCCCGATGGTGCCGATGCTGTCATCGTTGGGCGATCGGATATCGTCGGCAAGCCCCTGGCGAATCTATTGTTCCAGAAACAACAGGGTGGCAACGCGACCGTCACGGTCTGTCACTCGCATACGGATGATCTGGCGGCGAAAACGAGCGCGGCAGACATAGTGGTTGCCGCCGCCGGCGTGCCGAATCTGATCGACGAGACGATGCTCGCAGAGGGTGCGACGGTGATCGATGTTGGCGTCAACGCCGTCGATGCCGACACAGAAAAGGGCTACCGCCTCACTGGGGATGTGGATTTCGAGCGTGCAAAGTCGGTTGCGGACGTGATCACGCCGGTTCCGGGTGGCGTCGGGCCGATGACGCGCGCAATGTTGCTTTACAACACGGTGAAAGCGGCCGGGCTCCAGCACGACATTTCAGTCGACCTTCCGTGAGATGGACGCAACACTGACGCGTTCTGCCATTCGGGAACAATACGGCGAGGTGCCAGAAAATCACACCGAACGGACGCTCGATCCGGACACGTACGAGTCGCTCCAGAACCGGATCGAGAGACCGTGGGGTGTCGGTGGCCTCGTCTGGACGCCTGCTGCAGTGGTGTTGATCCACGAGGACGGCCAGTGGAAAGCCCCAGGAGGACGCCTTGAACGCGGCGAATCTCCAGAGGAGGGGGCCCACCGAGAGATCCGCGAAGAAACCGGACTCACCGTTCGCATCGACGGCCTGGCCGCAATCGATCGATTGTGCCACACGAACGAGGCGACGAACGAGGCGTTCGATTTTCACTTTCTCATGTTCGACTGCACCCCAGCATCCGATTCACTCTCGACGTCGCCGGGGCTTGCCGACGAGGAGATTGAAGCGGTCGAGTTCCACGAAACGCTCCCGGAAGAAACGTATCGTCGTGAGCTGCTATTCTCGTTGCTCGGAGATCGGTGGGAGGCCAGCAGCGAGTCGAGCTAACGGGGCGAACGCTTACTAGTGTCGGACAACGAACTGGATAGTAATGGATCTATCAGCTGAGAAGGATTCGTTCGGTTTGGTTCGATTGCGTCCACTCGGACTCGTTGGCGTGATCCTGGCTCTCTCGGCGGTGGGAAGCGTCGTTTTTGCTGTTGCGAAATCGGGGATCAGTACTCCCATCGCCGGCGTTACCCAGTCAACGATCGCTGCACTCGCCCTCACAGTTTGTGGACTGATGGTGCTCTCAGTCGGTGCGATCTGTGCGCGACAGCACTGGTCAGCGAGTGGCTCGCCCGAGGGCTGGCTGACGATCGTTGGCGTGGGGACGCTTTGCTGGGTGGCAGTCGTCTTCGGAGTTGGGGTGGCTGATCTCCAATCGTTGCTGGCGGGTGCCGTGCCCGCAACGCTGCTCCGTGTAATGCTCGTTTTCGTGTTTCCGGCTGTCGTCGTGGCCTGGCTCTGTGGGTTCTCCCTCGGAACAGGAGTGTCACCCCTCGCTGAGAAGACCATCGCTGCCAGCGTTGGTGGGGTAGCTCTCTGTGCAGGGCTGCTGTCAGTTGCCGTCATACAATTTACAATTGGGTCGGGGATGACGATGATGGCCAGCATGACAGGACGAACACCGCTCTGGTACTGGTTGGGAGTCGAAGCCATCGTTGCACCGCTGCTCCTTGGCGTCGGTATGGCGGTGCTGTTCTGTGGTTCGATCGAACAGCTGCTCAGTCGTGCGTACGGTCGACCGACTGCCATCGCCGGGATCACTGCGCTGGTGCCTGCCACAACGTTCGGTTCCATGCTACCGGGCGGATCGATTCTCGAAATTGCCTGTGCGGTCATCGCCTGCGTGCTGGCCATGGCACTTGAGCGTCGAGGTCCAGAGGATACTGGCGTCGGTCAGACGGTGTGGGCACTCGTAAGTGGGATCGCCGTGTTGCTCGCCACCTTCAGCACGCTCTTGTTGGTTGTCGCCACTGGGTTTCAGGACGGTTCACTGCTCGGGCTGCTTTCAGTTCTGGCGCTGGCCCTCGTTGCTGGGAGTGGAGCGATCGGCTTCGACCGAACGGGGTCGGTCTGGGTCGGGGCGATTCCGTTCTCTGTCTATCTCATCGTTACCGCGCTCGGTCTTCGCATGCTGGGATGGTAGGCGGAACTCTCGGAAGGCCCAGATTCCGACACAGATCGCTCCCAGTGGAATGAACCAGTAGCCTCCAAAGAAAATGGCTATGAACGCAAGTTCTGGAAGCTCTCTCCCCGCATCATAGAAGATTATTACCGAAATCACAGCACAGAAACAAAATAAAATCCGTAACAGACGCAGCCGCACTGGCGTGAAAAACGACATACGACCCGTTACTCGGCTACGAACAAGTAACTACTGTCGGCTCACACCAATTCGTCCAGCCGTTCGCGTGCGGTCTCGAGCCCATCAGATTCTTCCCTGATGTGTTCTCCGACCGACTGCACTGCCACAATCAGTGTCGCACCAACCGCTGGATCGACCGCACCATCGAGCGCTTCGATTCGGCTCCGGTGATCGTCGATCCGGGTGAGCAAGCGCCCGATTGCCGGATCGACTGTGTCCCCAAGTGCGGTTCGAATCGCGGAGCGATACGCATCGACCGACGCGGCGTCGGCCAATCCTCGAGGCTGGTGCATCGACGCGGGAACGTTGTCCGGATCAGGGCGCTCGCCGCTATCAGCGCCGTTGAGCAATGCATAGCAATAGCGCCGCTCGGAGTCATCGAGTGTTGTCCGTAGTTTGGCCTCTCTTGTGGCATACTGGAGTTCGGTCGCCCCCAGATACGTCGTCGACAGCGGTTCGAGCGAGCCTGCGTTGATAAAGCCAGCAGTGGCCCGATACGACCGACAGGTTGTAGCCGCGATCGAGAGCCCGGCCTTGAGGTCTTCCTCCTCGATGGCCTGGCGCGCGGGCGTGAGATCAAGCGAGGCCCGACCGGCAGTGTGCTCCGTTCGGTCGTCGAGCCCACGGCTGCGAACACTCCCACACGACGGGCAGGCGATCGACCCGGACTCGTAATACGACCACTCGATTCCGCAGTCGCGACACTCACGGTGCCCCCGGATTTTCATGGATGATATTGCCGGCGTGGACAAAAAAGGGGGTCGGCTCGTCCCCAACGATTTTGATCGTCCACCACGAGATACAAATCGATGACAGTACCACCCCTGTTGTCGCCGACGGAGGATAGAGGAAGCCACGAGCGCGTGGCTGATCGAGAAATTCTGCGATAGTCCACCAACCGTCGAACGCACGGGTGAGGTCGTCACCGTTGCGCTTGACGATCGCACCGCACAGCTCACGCCCAGTGGTGCTCGTGCGTTATATACCGCACTCGAACGGACGCTCTACCAGCAGGGTTCGTTCGTTCACACTGCGTTCGAACACCGACCCGATGGCTCCTACGTCGTCGAACGAAAGCGTGCTACTTCCAGTGGCCACCGGAAAGTGTTCGATTCATTCGAATCTGTCCAGCGACTGTACCATGAGATGGGCGAGACGTTCTCGGCGAGCGATCTCGACCGTCCGGGTCTCACCGGCGGACGAACGCATTTGCTCGTGCGACATTTCGCAGAGCATCCGGCGTTCGACTGTGAACTCTGCAGCCAACAACCACTCACCGTGGAGAAACGAACGGAGGTGTGTTCGGCAGACGACTGACCGGTGATATGGGATTATCGAGCAAAACTCAGGGCGGGCGGCCATTCGGAGTATTCGGGAATCGAACAATTTCGACCGTTACGAACCGTAGTCTCACGATGCTACGCTGGCGTGTGAATGAACCGAGTTTATCCCGCCCATTGGCCCCGTAACGGCCTGACAGACTGCTCTACACTGGACAGTTTCAGTAGTATCGACTGGACTGAAACCCACCAGTGAGACCACAAGTTTTTGGCGAACGCGGGTCCTAAACCGGGTATGCGATCCGAAGCGGAGATTCGTGAGCAATACGAGTATCTCAAAGACGAGCTCGACGATGAGGACATGCGACACGAAGGTGTTCGGCAAATGTTCACCTACTACCGTCGAGCGCTGGGATGGGTACTCGAAGAAGAGCACATGTAGGCCCCACACGTGCCGTCCTGGCACGCTCATGATCGCTAACCCGGTACATTTATACCAATAAAGCCACTTGGTTAGATTGACGCTTCGCTTGGAGGGCCGAAGCGTCAGCGGGGACCAATTCAGGGCGGCATGCCTTGCCGGGCGTTTTCATCCCGGCCGGGCTGCTTTCCTTTCTACTTCGAATACTTCAGAGAGTTACTGCTCAGCATCCGTTTCGAGTTGCGTGGCGACTCGTTCTGTGGCGTCTGCAAGCCGATTGACCGTATTCAACAGTTGCGTGAGCAGATACAGCACGTACAAAAACAAGAGTGATAGCAATCCTAGAAACACCTGTCCTTTGATCACTGCCACAGTCACAATGAGCACTGTCAGGAGCCCAAACAACGGTGGCTTCATCGAATCTCTAGCCATAGCAGCGACTCGGTGGGCGATCAGTTATTCTTTCTGTTCTGATGGGTAGTTCGAATTGCTGGAAATCGTTTGGGACACGGCAATCGTTTATCTTTCCGCACCACAACTGTGAACGTATGCTCCTGATCGGCAGCGACGACGGGGTGTACACCCAATTCGATGGGCACACCGAACAGACGCTAGATGCCGGTCGCGTCCACCGCCTTCGCACCTTCGATGGTGTGTCGGGCGCGTTCGCGGCGACACAGGGTGGACTGTATCACACGGATAATGGCACGGAGTGGCGAGAGCTCTGTGTGCCCCACGAACGAACGAACGCAGTGACAGTGAATCCGGACGCAAATGAACTGCTCGTCGGAACGAGTCCCGCACACATCTTTCGAGCATCGCTGTCGTCGATCGACCCACCCTCACCACCCACATGGACAGAACTTGATGGATTCCAGCAGCTCCCCTCGCGTGATGACTGGTGTCTCCCGCGCCACGAGAATCGAGCCCATGTCAGGGAAATCCTCGCCGATCCCGCCGGAGAAAACTGGCTCGTTGCCGGCGTCGAAGTCGGTGGCATCCATTGTAGCACGGATGGTGGTCGCTCATGGGTCGAGCGATCGAATGGTGTGGATCCCGACATCCATGAACTAACCGTTACCGGCCCGGCCGAATACGTTGCTGCAACCGGACACGGTCTCTACCGAACGCGTGATGCCGGCCAGACATGGAAGCGTCTCGATCAGAACGTCCGCCAGTCGTACTTCAGAAGTGTCTATTCGATCGGCGACAACGTCTATGCCGCCGGTGCCCTCTCGAATTCCTCGGACTGGGACGATCCAGACGCAGATCCCGGACTGTTCGTCGCAACCAACGCCGGCTCACTCGATCCGCTCAGCATTCCCGCTACCGACGAAATGGTGACGGGAATGACAGCCATCGAGGGTGAACTCTACGTCGCCACACACCACGGCCGATTGTTCGCACATCGAGGCTCCTGGAACGACGTTGGCGAGTTTCCCGTCCGCGGGCCACTGACTGGCCGTTACACACCCGTGGCCGCGCTCGATGCCTGAAAAGGTCACTCGATCTGAAACGCGCCACCGGTCTCACCGTCCGACCATTCGATCTCGAACTCGACGCTCATTTCGACGTCGTCACCCTCAGTCTCGCGCTCGACCTTTACCTCGAATTCTGCTGTCTCGGGCACTGTTAGCGTAATCTCCTCCGCTCCGTCTGTGAGCGTGAACGACTCATCAGCCGCTAACTTGTCAACGACGGATTGTAGATAATCAGCGATTGCTGTGCGGGACTGTTGGCGCTCAACCTCGAACAACGTTTCTTCCATGCCATGTTATCATTCCACCCGGCAATAAATTAGTCGACTCGCTAGAACAGACAAAACAAGCGACATGTTTAATACTACCTGTTTTCTAACACTCGCTATCGTTTTGAACGTCGAATCGAACGGTTGGGAAACACTCTCACCCGGAAACGGTTGTTAACCGATCGACACGCTTATGGCACCCAATAGGTAATATCCGTAAGTATACAGTCATGCACGATTTGACCGGTTTTCAACGGGATCTGCTGTATGTCATCGCGGGGAGCGATGAACCACACGGGCTCGCGATCAAAGAGGAGCTCGAAGAGTACTACGAAAAGGAGATTCACCACGGGCGCTTATACCCGAATCTCGACACGTTGGTCGAGAAGGGGCTGGTAGAAAAGGGCCAGCGCGATCGTCGAACGAATTTCTATACGGTTACACGGCGGGGGAACCGTGAGATCGATGCGCGCAACGAGTGGGAGGCGCAGTACATCGATCTCGAAGTCACGGCATAAGACCAACCAGGGGGTCGAACGAGGACCGACACACCCACAGGGGTTATTCTTCAGCTTCGTCGTCTGCGGATGGGGAGACACTATCGCCGTCAGCTCGACGACGGACGTTTACCTGATAATGTTTGAGAATATCGCGACCGAGCAACAGCGGATAATCCATGTGGCTTCTGTCTTCGACGCTGGCGGTGACGGTGTGCTGGCGTCCACCAATACCGATTACCAGATCGACGACAGGGCGTACCGTTCCACCTTTTACTGAGCCAGATTTCACCCGTGTTTTTGCTTTGATCGGGCCGGCTCCAATGTCAGCGGCGAGCGAGGTGTCGATCGATGTCCGGGTGGCACCTGTGTCGGATTTGGCCAGTGTGGTGGTCGAGCCGCTCGTTCCGCTGACGACAACCTCCTCGATGTAGCCGATGATCGATGCTGTCTCAGAACGAGATCGGTACCGATCTGGGATACACGATGGTGTCGAGTCATCGAGCGTGCTAGATAGTTCATGGACGCGTTCGGTGTCGATGGAGACTCCCCCTCGTTCGAGCGCAAGCTGTGCAATGTAGGGCGCAGGCGACCGTCCAGTGGCTGCGAACAGCCCCTTGAAGCCAGCAGTAGGATTGACCTCAAGGACGTACCATCGATCACCATCGCCAACGAGATCCACGCCGGCGTAGTCGAGATCCATCACCTCAGCAGTGTACAGCGCGATCTTTGCGGCGGGTTCCGGAAGAGTTGTGGTTTCGTCTTCGACGGTCCCACCGAGAGCAACGTTCGTCCGCCAGTCACCATCGGGCGCATACCGACGCATTGTGCCGACGATATGTCCGTCGACGATGTAGATACGGAGATCACTGTGTCGAGTGTCTTCTTCCTCGATGAGCGACTGTAAGAACGCCTGTCGGTTCCCAACCCGAGGATTCACCGGGTCAGTGAGATCGACCTTCCACGTGCCACCGCCGTGCGTTCCGATCGCGGTTTTGTACACGCCGATCGCTCCGAACCGCTCGCGATCGTCGTTGAGGCGCTCGTTCGACAGTGCGAGCAATGCATCGGGAACTGGACTGTCCCAGGCTGTGAGCTTCGTCGCTGTCGCAAACTTATGGACGGCCGTCAACACCGCCGCTGGTTGGTTTAACATCGGCCGAATCTCTGCGAGCGTCTGGGCCAATCCAAGCTCCTCAATCGGTGCCTCACTGTTCGACAACAACAATCGGTTGACGATCACGTCCACTGCCGGCTCCAGATCGATCGAACCATCATCGATGGCGATCGTCGTGTTTTCTCCACGGAGCCACACCGGCTCATGGCCGAGTGCCTCAATCGCATTCAGTATCGATTTCGTCTCCTTGCTGTTGTGTAATGCGAGTACGCCGACGCGGACGACGTCACTATCACCCCCGGAATTCATTCCTGCTACTATTAATGTATTTTTGTGTGAAAATACTGCCGGTTGGTAATATATTACTATCGTATTGAGTTATTCCAATGATAGATTTTAGTACCAATTCCCTGTGGTAGACTGTATGGGCATGAGCGGAGAGACGTTCACGTTTCAGGGTGGTTCGGTTGCGCCGGGTGAGGCGAAGAACTTCCGCTATACGGTCAGTGAGACGTATCTCGGCGATGCCGTCAGGATTCCGGTGACGATCATCAACGGCAAGAAGCCGGGGCCGTCGGTGTTTTTGAGCGCCGCTGCACACGGCGATGAACTCAACGGCGTCGAGGTGGTCCGTGAGATCGCCCAGACGGGACTCTCAGGGGGTGATCTCACCGACATTGGGGGAACGCTCGTCTGTTTGCCGGTGTTGAATGTTCCGGCGTTTATTGCCCAGCAGCGGTATTTACCGATCTACGACCGGGATCTCAATCGATCGTTTCCCGGGAGCGAAAGCTCGACGAGCTCAAAACGCATGGCACACCGGATCTTCACCAACTTCATCGCGCCGTGTGATCTGGGCGTCGACTTTCACACATCAACGCGGGGGCGAACAAACGTGGTTCACGTGCGCGCTGACATGTCCGACGAGGCAGTTGCCAGACTCGCACACGCGTTTGCCACGAACGTCATCATTTCGAGTGATGGGCCGACGGGCTCACTTCGTCGCGAAGCCTCCGACGCAGGAACGCCGACGATCACGGTTGAGATGGGCAAAGCCCACCGGTTTCAGCGTCCGCTCATCGATCGCGCGCTCGAAGGAGTTAAAAGCGTGTTCGCCGAGTTCGAAATCACTGACTCCGAACAGGTTCGCTGGCCTGGCTGGCGAACGGTGATTGCAACGAGCGAGGACAAGACGTGGCTGCGCGCCGACGTTGGCGGACTCGTCGATATGCATTTCGAACAGGGCGCACTTGTTCACGAGGGGGATGTCATCTGTACGATTACTGATCCGTTTCTCGTCGACACTGAATCGGTTACTGCACCGTTTACCGGCCTGCTCGTTGGCGTTCTCGAAAATCCGCTGGTCTATCCCGGCAATCCGATCTGTCATCTGGTGAAACTCACCGACCGGACGAAACGGGCCGTGCAGCTCGATCAGGACGCCGTTGATCGGTCTTGAACCCGCCAAGTGCGACCGCAGCGAGCAGTGTAGTGGTCCAAGCGTCGGTTCGTGGGCGTGCAGTGTCGCTATCCCCCAGCGATTGCCACGACCAGGAGTCAATCGACCGAGTCGTGTGCATACGAGCACCGGAAGAACAGAACCCTAAACGCGCGGCCCGTCCACACCGATAGGCTGTGACTGCCCAATCAGTGGGCAGCCCTTCGGGTTCCAGTACTGCGCAGTTCCTGGATATCGCTGGAGATGCGTTGGGGATTGCGAATGCCCCCAAGAACGACTGGACCGGTGTGACCGCTCACGGCGAACTCGACGTATCCCACACCCAGAAGGCGGCTCCCGTGTTTCGTGCTGGTGATGTGCTCGATCGGATATTCGTTCACGTTTGTCGTCCGCCAGGTCGACTCTTTTACGATCACGCGATCTGACGTCACGACATACCGGGTTCGTTGTCGGGCACGCCAGGGAAAATACAGAAACACGAGTCCAAACCCAACCGTGCAAACCCCAATGATCCCGATGAATACGATCGATTTCATCCAGTTCAGCCAGCTGGGCTTTTGATTATGCAAGATTTCTTCACCATCGTGCAACGCCATGCCAGCAACTGTCCGCTGAATATCCATTCACTACCAATCATACAGTTGTTTTGTTATGTGTTTCGCCCCAATCCAAAACCGTCTGAAACTGACGCTCCGTTTAATTGTGATATCGGGGAGCAGAATTTTATTTCAATTGGGTGTTGTTACTGATTGAACCGGATTCTGCGGCGTCTGCAGTTCACAAACTACTATATTGGGGGGTTCAAAGCCGTTAGTACACATGAGTCAGTCGTACGATCGCGGCCACATAGAGAGCTTCGGGCGCTGGACGGAGTTCTCCGCTGGAATGTGGGCCTGGGTGCTCCACAAGTTCACCGGCTGGGTCCTCATCGGCTATCTGTTCACGCATATCGCCGTTCTCAGCACCGCCATTCAGGGCGAAACGATGTACAATGGAACGCTCCAGGGGTTGGAGTCGCTGTTGATCGTCCGGTTTATGGAGGTTGGACTGCTCGCAGTGGCGGTCTTTCACATCCTCAACGGGCTCCGATTGCTGTTCGTTGATCTCGGGCTCGGCCTGGACGCACAGGACAAAAGTTTCTACGCCTCGTTGGTCGTTACAGGGGCGATTGCGATCGGATCTATTCCGACGTTCCTGGGGGGATTCTAAAATGGCTGAACACTACTCTTCGTTCTCCAGCGAGGACACGCGGTGGTTGCTCCAGCGCGTGACGGCAGTCTTTCTCGTTGGCGTCCTGGCGTTTCATTTCATGCTGTTGCACTTCGTTCACCACGCAGCAGAGATCACGCTGGCGGGCACGACGGCACGGATGAGTCAGCCGGGCTACTTCGTGACGATGGTCCTGTTTTTGATTGCGGCGACGTTCCACGGCGTCAACGGCGTTTACAACGCGCTCGTCAACCAGGGCATCTCGGGAACGCCACGCACAGTTATCAAATACGGCCTCACGATCGCGAGCGTCCTGTTGATCGCACAGGGAATCCGCGTTGCGTGGGTAATGACTGGCGGCAACCTCATCTGAACCATGAGCACGAACGTACCAGACACCGACACGGAGACGCATGCAGACACCGACGCCCAGCCGGCACCCCAACAGCGCCGTCTGGCGAAAAAACGCGAGCGACGCGAGCACTCGCCCCAATCGGAGACAAGCGGTGACACCGACCAGGAGACGGTCGAGCTGAAGGTGTTCCGCTACGATCCCGAGGTTGAAGGAAAGCGTGAGCCGCGGTTCGATGACTTTCACGTACCGTTCACGAAAGGGATGACCGTGCTCGATGCGCTGATTTATGCGCGCGACACGTTCGACTCCTCGCTCACGTTCCGACACTCCTGCCGACAGGCGATCTGTGGCTCTGATGCGCTGTTCATCAACGGCGCGCAGCGACTGGGCTGTCAGACCCAGCTGTCGGATCTCGAGTGGCCGGTCCGCATTGAGCCACTCCCACACCAGGAGGTCGTTAAGGATCTCGTGGTCGATATGGAGCACTTCTACGAGCAGATGGACGCGGTCGATCCGTTCTTCAAAGACGAGGACGTTCCCGACGGCCTCGAAGAACAGCGCCAGGACCGTGAAAATCGGGAGAAAATCAAGATGTCTACCCGGTGTATCTGGTGTGGCGCGTGTATGTCCTCGTGTAATATCGCCGCTGGTGGCAACTATCTCGGGCCGGCTGCGATCAACAAGGCCTACCGATTCGTGATGGACGAGCGCGAAGACGGCGACGTCACACAGGAACGCCTCGAAACGATTGAGGCCGAAGAAGGTGTCTGGCGCTGTCAGACGCAGTTCTCCTGTACGGAGGTCTGTCCAAAGGACATTCCACTCACTGAGCATATTCAGGAGCTCAAACGCGAAGCCGTGAAGAACAATCTCAAATTCTGGTAACAATGACACTGTATGAACATGACGTGATCGTCGTCGGTGCTGGCGGTGCGGGTCTCAGAGCAGCCATTGCAGCCCACGAGTCTGGGGCTGACGTGGCGATGGTGACGAAACTCCATCCGGTTCGGAGTCACACTGGGGCAGCAGAGGGTGGCATCAACGCCGCGCTCAAAGACGGCGACGACTGGCACGATCACGCCTACGACACGATGAAGGGGTCGGACTATCTCGGTGACGCCCCTGCCGTCGAGACGCTCTGCAAGGACAGTCCACAGGAGACGATGCAGCTCGAACACTGGGGAATGGCGTTCTCTCGCGAGGAGGACGGCCGCGTCTCCCAGCGTCCGTTCGGTGGGCTATCGTTCCCACGAACGACGTACGCGGGTGCCGAGACGGGCCATCACCTGTTGCACACGATGTACGAGCAGGTGGTCAAACGCGGCATTCAGGTGTACGACGAGCAGTACGTGATGGAGCTTGCGGTCACCGACGAGCCCGATCCCGAAGACCGCACCTGCTATGGCTGTATCGGCTACGACATCAAAACCGGCGAGCTCAATGGATTCATCGCGAGCGGCGGCGTGGTGCTCGCTACCGGTGGTCCGGGGCAGATGTTTGCTCACACGACGAACGCGGTGGCACAGACCGGCGATGGGCAGGCAATGGCCTACCGGGCGGGAGTGCCACTCCAGGACATGGAGTTCGTCCAGTTCCACCCGACGACGCTCCCATCGACTGGTGTGTTGATCAGCGAGGGTGTCCGTGGTGAGGGAGGGATTCTCTACAACAGCGAGGGCGAGCGGTTCATGTTCGAGTACGGCTACGCGAACAACGACGGTGAGCTGGCGAGCCGTGACGTAGTCGCCCGCGCGGAAGTGACCGAGGTCAACGCCGGTCGTGGCTTCGAGAACGACGCTGTCCACCTCGACATGCGACACCTCGGTGAAGAACGCATCACCGATCGTCTGGAGAATATTATCCATCTCGCCACCGACTTCGAGGGTGTCAACCCGCTCGAAGAGCCGATGCCGGTCAAACCCGGACAGCACTACGAGATGGGTGGCATCGAGACCGATGAAAACGGAGAGACGTGTATCTCCGGGCTGTACGCCGCTGGCGAGTGTGCCTGTGTGAGCGTCCACGGCGCAAACCGGTTGGGTGGCAACGCGCTGCCCGAGCTGATCGTCTTTGGTGCCCGCGCTGGTCGGCATGCCGCCGGCGAAGACACCGGCACACCCCAGATCGAAACCGGACCGTCCGCCCGTATTGAAGACGGCGATGTCGAACCGCCAGTCGAACTCGGCGCGGTCGAATCGACATCGCCAGTCGCCGATGGGGGCACAGCGGACGATTCGCCGCGGTCGGTCGTCGAGCAGACGCTTGAACAGGAACGCGACCGCGTCGACCGGTTGATGGAAACCGACGGGATCAACCACGCCGATGTGCGCTCGGATCTCCAGGAGACCATGACGGCAAACGTCAACGTCTTTCGCAACGAGGACGGCCTGAAACAGGCACTGCGCGATATTCGGGACTGTCGCGAGCGCTATCAGGAGGTTGGTGTTAGCGATCCGTCCCGGACGTACAACACTGATCTGATCCAGACGATCGAGACGCGCAATCTCATCGATCAGGCAGAAGTGCTCACGCTCGGTGCGCTTGCACGGACGGAGTTCCGCGGTGCCCACTGGCGGCAGGGCTATCAGGAACGCGACGACGAGGAGTGGCTCAAACACACGATGGTCGCCTGGAACAATGGCGATCCGGATCTCTACTACACCGACGTGTTGCTCGAAGGCGAGGACAAGCGCTACGAACCGAAGATTCGCTCGTACTGAACGCAGAACAGCAGGCATATCCCGGCGGCCCGCGGCCATTCTCGTATGCAGGCTATCGTACTCGCAGCAGGAGAAGGAACGCGAATGCGACCGCTGACTCATTCTACCCCCAAGCCAATGCTGCCGGTCGGAGACCGACCGCTCGTTGCACACACAGCGAGTGGTGCGATCGAGGCCGGGGCTGACGAGCTCGTGTTCGTCGTCGGATATGAGGCTGACACGGTGCGATCGTACTTTGGTGATCGCTATCAGGGAGTGCCGGTCAGCTACGCCGTTCAGGACGAACAGCTCGGCACCGCACACGCCGTGCGGTGTGCGCGTGAGTTCATCGACGGCCCGTTCGTGGTGCTCAACGGCGACGACCTGTACGACCAGGCGAGTCTCGACGAGCTGTTTGGCGGTGGCCCCGCTATCGGGTCGATCGAAGTGGACAATCCGTCGAACTATGGCGTCCTGTCGTTGAACGGCGAGACCGTCACGGAAGTGATCGAAAAGCCAGCCGAGCCTCCGAGCAATCTGGTCAATGCCGGCGCGTATAAGTTCCCGGCCACAGCGCGCGACGAACTCGACGTGGAGATGAGCGAACGAGGCGAGTACGAACTCACGGACGTGCTCGATGCCGTCATTGACACGCACGATATCAGGGCAGTCGTTCTCGACCGCTGGCTCGGCGTTGGTCGACCGTGGGAGCTGCTTGAGGCAAACGAGTGGAAACTTGGTGAGTGTAATCGTCAGATCAATGGTGAAGTCCACGACAGCGCCGAACTCCGGGGGCCAGTCGTCGTTGCAGACGGTGCAACGATCGATGCCGGCACCGTTATTGAGGGGCCAACACTGATCGAGTCCGGCGCAGAGGTGGGTCCAAACGCATACATTCGGGGCCCAACCCGCGTCGGGAGCAACTGTCACGTCGGCAACGGTGCGGAGGTGAAAAACAGCGTGCTGATGGCGGGTGCAAACGTCCCACACCTCTCGTATGTCGGTGACAGCCTGCTGGGTCCGGCCGTCAATCTCGGTGCCGGCACACAGGTTGCAAATCTCCGCCACGACGATGCGAACATCGAACAGACCGTCAAGGGCGAGCGCGTTTCCACCGGTCGGCGAAAATACGGTATCGTCGCGGGCGACGGCGCAAAAACCGGCGTCAACACATCGCTTGCGCCAGGTGTCGTGCTCAGTGCGGGTGCAACGACGCTCCCCGGCGAGCAAGTGCTGCGCGATCGGTGAGCTGATTAAACGGTTTCGACCGTCTGGATTCCTGCCAGCAGGACGACGTTCAAGTGGCTACCGTCCGTCGAACGATCGATGAAGTTTCGATCAGTACGAAGTCTCGAATCGACGGCATGGTGGCTGCGATGACGGTCGATCCGACCTCAGAGCTGGCCGAGAACGTCACTGAGACCCCCCACTGTGGGAGCTGTGAGACACCGGTTGGATACGATCCGGACCATCGGGTGGTGACGTGGGTCGAGGCCGATACCGTCCACACCGAGCATTTTTGCACGCCGGCGTGTCGCCAGGAGTTTCTCCAGGACAAATCTGGCTCCCAATGAACAACGTCACAACGGTCCAGCCCGAATCTGTAGTATGACCAATGATACTGATGGCCCCCCAGTCACAGCTACCCTTCCGGACAGCCCAATTCACACGACTGGCGTGGATCACATCACGCTGATCGGCTCGAACGAAGCCGATACGATCGCGTTCTACCGCGATCTTCTCGGTATGTCTCTCGTGCTTCGACAGCCGAATCTCGACGCGCCGTCGGTCACACACCTGTTTTTTGATACAGGTGATGGACGGCTGCTGTCGTTTTTCGTCAACGAGGATCGTACATCACAACAGACACCACAACGACCCGGAATCGGGGCCGTCCACCATCTGGCGTTCAAACTCGAACCAGAACGGTTCCGTGACGTAATGGCAGCGCTCGAGCGAGCAGACCACCCGTACAACGAGTTCGACAGAGGCGTGTTCCACTCGCTATACACGCACGACCATAACGGACTGGTGATCGAACTCTCCGTCGATCAGTACGACTTCCCCGAGGAAAAACGCGGTGTGGTCCTCGCAAAAGCCCAGCAGCTGCGGATCGAGGACGGGGCCGAGTATGCCACAGCAGAGCACCTGCGCGCGGCACTCGAAGCACTCGACATTCCCGTCGAACCGTACGACCTCCCCGAAGCCCCGACTGGTGCCGGTGTTGACGACGACACGACCTCAGGAGACGGGTGATCGTCGTCGCGGTGCCCGCCACATCTCGCGACTGTTTTTCTGTGCCGGCAGCTGGACGTCCTGTCGCTGGATGAAGTCCACGACGACCATCCAGTCGTGACACGTGGCACAGAGTGTCGGACGACGTGGCTGTGATTCGATCCGCGATTGCGGTCGACAGTTCTCCTCTTTGACGAGTTCGTTACAACTGGGACAGTACAGCAGCCCACAGCTGCTCCGAGTGACGATCGACCAGCGAACGGCCGAAATCGAACACTCGATTGGCTCTCCCTCCCGTGGCGTGATCAACAGTTGCACCGTCTGTGGCTCGGATTCGCTGTGTATTTCGTCCAATGTCATACTAGATCGCTCAACTCTCACGTCGATTGTTGCCCCCGTTTGTGGCAGAACCCTACCAGGAATATCGCAATGACATTCCGCAGAGTCGTATTCATTAGGCTATCGTAGAGGTAAATAATATTTGCCATGGTGAATAATCCTTCGACTTATTTCATTATGGAATGGCAATATTTTCATCTATCCTGTGTAGTAATATAGCTATATTCTCCAATACTCTGGATAGTTCGACGACGAATCGCCACGGTATAGTGGGCTAGCTTCCTACAGTTTGTATCCATGACGACACGCCGATCCGTGTTGCGACAGGTGGCCACAGTGAGCACGGGCACCCTTCTGGCGGGCTGTTTGGGAGAATCGAACGGCACTGACCGTGAGACCAACGAAGTCCTTGCGGGTCCCAATGGAGATTTCGTCTTCGAGCCAGAGACGATTGAGATTTCGACCGGCGACACCATCACCTGGACGTTCGAGAGTACTGGTCACAACGTTGGGGCAAAGCCAGAAGACAGTGATCGTGTCGAACTGCCCGCAGGGGCCGAACCCTTTGCGAGCTATGAGGAAAACAAAGTGTATCAGACGGTCGAAACGGGCAACACGTACGAACACACGTTCGAAACACCCGGCGAATACGTCTACGTTTGTGTCCCACACGTGGTCTCCGGAATGGTTGGCACAGTAATTGTTTCAGAATAACAATTAAACGATATAAAATTGGAAGTAGGAGGTACACGTTAGTCTGGGCAAACAGATGTCCCAGTCCAACGAACCATCCGATGGGTCTGTAAGCACCGGTGAGAACGGAGACGATTCGGCAGGGATCGACCGCCGGCGCTATCTCACTCTCGTGGGAGCGACCACAACAGCCCTGGCTGGCTGTTCGTCGCTGCTCGACCCCGGCGACTCGACTGATACGCCAGATGGGGAAAAGGGGTATCACGCCTACACGAGATCGGTGCTCGAAAACAAATATCCTGGCCTCGAACTGTTCTCGACCTCACCGCCAAACGGGCAGACTCGCGATCGAGCGTCGTATCTGTCGTTCGAGACGCCGGTGGACGCGGCGTACATCCGCAGCCACTACGATTCACCGAAGTTGCAAGAATCCGAGCACACGATCACGGTCGAGGGGAAAATCGAATCGCCGATGAAACTCTCGATGGAGGAGTTGCGCACTGGATTTTCGACGACAGAGGTTGCTCACACGATGCAGTGTGCCGGCAACGGGCGGCGGTATTTCGACCCGAGCGTGGGTGGCAACCAGTGGTCGTTCGGTGCGGTGAGCACGGCCGTCTATCGTGGCACACCGGTCAGCGAACTGCTCGAACGAGTGGGTATCGGCACAGATGCTGACGGCTATGTGGCCGTTATGGGCGCAGATGCGCCCGAGGGAGAGCCAGTGTACACCCGATCCATTCCGATCGCAAAGCTCCATCGCGACTGTGTACTGGCATACGAGCGCAACGGAGCAGTGCTCACCGCCGAACACGGCTTTCCGGTGCGGCTGGTAGTGCCGGGCTGGTACGGCTGCAACAGCGTGAAATGGGTCGTTCGAATGGTCGTGATGGACGAAATGATCCACGATGATTCTACAGAACAGTTTGACGACCCCGAACGGTACACACACTGGCAGCAGTCCTCCTATCGACTGCTCGGCGGGCAGAATACGGAGCCTCGCCAGCACGAGACGCTCGACACATACGACACCCACGCACAGATGGAGTCGGACGCGATCGAGCACCCGTACTGTTATGAGATGCTCGTCAAATCGCTGATCGCAAAACCAACAGATGGAGCCACGATCAATCGAAGCGATGGCCCCCTCACGATACGGGGTGTCGCCTGGGGTGGTGAGAACGAACTTGAGGGTGTTGCTGTCTCGACCGACGGTGGCGACAGCTTCGAGCCGGCGACGTTCGTAGGGGAAAATCGCGGGCAGGCGGCCTGGCGGGCGTTCGAGTACCAATGGGAGCCAACCGAGGGTGAGCACACTCTTGTCTCGAGAGCAACCGACCGGGCGGGTCGTACCCAGCCCGCGACGATCGATGGGCCCGAAGACACAGAACAATCGATTACTGACGGTCAGTTCCCGTGGAATCTGAAAGGGTATGGCGCAAACGCCTACATGCCCGAAGCGATCACCGTCACTATCACAGGCGAGTAATGAAAGCACTGGCTGTACAACAACATCAGTGACACAATCAGACACGATACGACACGAGAAGGTGGCCGATGGTCGGATTGCAGTGATCCAGCTCGCAGCTCCCGAGCGGAACAACGTTCTGGACATGGAGGTGATTCAGGCACTTGGGGCCACTGTCACCGCCGCCGACCGCGACGATGCGGTTCAGGGAATCGTCCTTACGGCCGACGGTGAGCGATTCTGTGCCGGTGCCGATCTGGAGTATCTAGAGTCAATCTCGTTCGAAGAGGGGCTCAGATTCATGACGGCGTACTTCGAAGCGCTGGATCTGTTGCGACAGACGAGCAAACCCGTCGTCGCTGGTGTGCATGGAATCTGTGCGGAGGGAGGAACGGAACTCGTTTCGGCGTGTGATCTGATCGTCGCCGACGAGACAGCCCGGTTTACCCAGCCAGTGGTCGGTGTTGGTGCAACGGCGGCCGGTGGCGGCGTCCAACTGCTTCCATTGATCGTTGGCGAGAAACGTGCCAGAGACCTGCTGTTGACCGGTCGCACGCTTGATGCAACTGAAGCGAAGGCGTTTGGACTGATCAACCGCGTTGTCCCCGACGGAAAGGCCACAGAACGGGCGATCGAGCTCGTCGAGATGATCATTGAAAACCACAGCCCGCAGCGTATCGTTCGATCAAAGCCATCCTCAAGCCGTGGACCAACTTCGGATTGCTCGGCCAGGAGATGGCCCGCGAACTCACCGCCGCTGTGTGGGATTCTCCGGAGTTTAGAGAGCGCTCGAGAGCGTTTCTCGCGGACGAATCGTTCGACGAACGCTCGTTTTCGGGGGTCAGACCGCCCGAGAATCGGTCCGAGTGAGACGGAGACTCTCTCTGAGTTCGCGCATGTCGTCCAGTCGGGCGTCGGTCACCAGTGATTCTTCGATACCGACAGCAACCGCATAGAGGACGGTTCCGTCTTTGACGAGCAATATCGTATCGTACAGTGACTGCCCCTTTCCCGAGAGTGTGGCCCTAAGCTCCATCGCCGGGAGCCCATCACCGAACGTCGTCCGTTCGCGATCGCCGATCTCGATCGACCAGCCAGCGTTTTCGACCCGTGAACGATAGCCGTACAACACGCCGTCGGCGAGCGTCTCGATCGAGGCCGACTCGTTGACATCAGTCACGACGAGAACCATCTCCCGGCCGCTGTCCCCGTTGAACATCACCGTGTCGGCACTGTCACTCGAACGGCGCCAGCCCCGCGGATAGTCGACGGTGTAACCGTACGTTGGACTGGTGTAGGTCTCTCGATCACTGAGAGAGATGCTAGTGCCAGTGTCTGTAACGGATTCGATTGTCGATGAGGGAGTCATCGTTTCGCCCATGGAGGCCGGCGTCGCAGATCGTGTCGTCTGTGGGGTCTGCGTTTCGGTCTCGGCAGTTTCTTCGGCTTCTGACTCCCAGACGCCGTCTTTTACGACCGAAAGACAGCCGGTGGTCGTACCGAGGAGACAAGCGGAGCCAAGGAGAAGCTGTCGCCGTTTCATCATCGTACTGTTGGTTACCATCTTATATCAGGATGGTCTTCTCGGTTGTGTCCGGACGCTTCTCGGAACTGGAGGCAACAACAACACGTAAGACTCTCCATCGGTAACGTCCGGATATCAAACCATGGCCACGGACGTCAAGCCGACTCGGAAGAATCTCATGGCGATCGAGGACCGCATCGAACTCTCCGAGCGGGGTCACGACACGCTCGAGCAGAAACGTGACGGACTCATCATGGAGTTCATGGACATTCTGGATCAGGCCCAGGACGTTCGCTCCGATCTGAGTGGTGTCTACGACGACGCCCAGCGGAAGATCAACATGGCACGCGCGATGGACGGCGACATCGCAGTTCGCGGTGCTGCCGCCGCACTCAAAGAACATCCGGAGATCGTCACGCAGTCGAAAAACATCATGGGCGTCGTCGTTCCCGAGATCGAATCCACGAAGGTGAAAAAGTCACTTGATGAGCGTGGATACGGTGTTGTCGGGACGAGCGCTCGAATCGACGAAGCGGCGGGTGCCTATGAGGATCTGATCGAACAGATCATTCTCGCAGCAGAGGTCGAAACCGCCATGAAGAAAATGCTCGAAGAGATCGAAACGACCAAACGCCGTGTCAACGCCCTGGAATTCAAACTGCTCCCCGATCTCTACGAGAGCCAGGAGTATATCGAACAAAAACTAGAAGAACAAGAGCGCGAAGAGATCTTCCGGCTCAAAAAGATCAAGAACAAAAAAGAAGAAGAGGAAGACGACGCTGTGGCCGTGGAATCGGTCGCCTGAATCCTGAGTAGGACGCCTTTTTGCAATCGCACCCAGATCGGTGCTATGCGCTGTTCGAACTGCGACTCTACTGTGGTATCGTTTTTGCTCGATCAAACACTCCGTACGCACGCACCGACGGACGCTGATGCTATCGGGCTCTGTCCGCGCTGTCTTACCCTCCAGGAACTCGACGATCCCACAAGTGTGTCCGATACGCCGTCGTTCAATCGCATTTCCGAGTCGTTTCCCGATGGGAAAACGGCACCACCAACTGCGCTGTTGCTTGGGTTGCTCGATTCGCTTGCGCTCAACCGGTCCTCGATCGAAACCCTGATCGAACGGATCGAAGCCGAGGGAACCGATCCACTGTTGTTGCTCGATCGGCTGGCAAATCAGGGAAGCGTCGCCCCTCGCTGGGACGTAGACCGGCGGCGACACCAGCTCGAACAGCTGCTCGAACGGCAGGATTTTTAACCGAAGACGAGACCAGCCCCCGCTGTGCTGGATCGAGCGCTACTCTGGTGTCAGCTTCTGGTTGGAGGCTGTTTCGTCGTTGCAGGGTGGTACGATCGCCGGAGCCGTCGGGTTCCCGACTGGCTCTGGTACTACGCACTGGTCCCCGCCAGTGCTGCGTTCACGCTCGAGTGTGTGGTTGGTGGCCAGGCGCTTTTTGGGCGAGCTCAGTTCGTTCGGGGCGTGAGCTCTGTCTTCCTTGGATCGATGCTTGGCTTTTGTTACTGGCGACTCGGGCTGTTCGGTGGTGCAGACGCCAAAGCAATCGCCATACTCTCGATTGCTTTTCCAACGACCCCGGTTGAGCTCCATCACGCGCTTTCCGTCCACCCGGTCGTCGCTCGACCATTCGTCATTGCGGTCGTTCTCAACGCGTTGTTGCTCTCGACGTGGTATCCGATCGCGCTGTTCGCGGTGAACTGTTGGCATCGACGAGTTACCACTGCGATGGTCGTCGGCAAACCCTGTGCGATTGGGACCGTCTGCGATCGCCACGGCGAACTGCTCACGGTCACCGACGGATGGATTCCACGCCCCGGCGTGGATCTGGATGCTCTCAGGTGGTATCTCGACTACTGGGAGCTTGATCTGGAGGTCCTCAGAAACGCACCCAACGAGCACGCACCATCCGTTCGGGGCGACCGATGGGGTGCCAAAACGGTCGTCGGGGCCGTTGAGGGCTCTCTCTATGGAACTAGCCCAGAGGCACTCCGCACCGCACTCGATCGATTAACTGATGGGCGCGACACCGTCTGGATTACACCAGGAATCCCATTCGTCTCCGTTCTTGCCGTTGGGCTGATTGTGACAGTCGTCTGGGGTGATCTGCTCGCACTACTCGGTGGAATAGAAGTAGAAATAATTCCGTCACATCAGCTCGATTTCCAGTTTCGGGCAGTTGTGCGAAGGTTCTTATTCGGAGATGCATAACCAGGAGTCGATGGCCCCCGCGGAGGACACCGAAATTATCGATCGCTTCGAGGAGTTCTACCGCACATACTACCGCAACGAGATCGGCGAGCTTGCACGAAAGTATCCGAACGAGCAGCGGTCACTCTACGTTTCATGGGATGATCTCTATCGGTTTGATCAGTCACTCGCCGACGACGTTCGCACGCAACCAGAACAGTATCGAGAGTATGCAGAGGAAGCGCTCCGCCTCTACGATCTGCCAGTCGATGTGAGTCTCGGCCAGGCCCACGTTCGCATCTACGACCTGCCAGAGACCACTGGTATCCGTGATATCAGATCACACCATCACGGCCAACTGGTGAGCATCCGCGGCATCATCCGGAAGGCAACGAACGTCAGGCCCAAAATTCAGAATGCGGCGTTCGAATGTCAGCGGTGTGGAATGCTCACTCGAATCCCGCAGACTGGTGGGAGCTTCCATCAACCTCACGAATGTCAGGGATGTGAACGACAGGGTCCGTTTCGGATCAACTTCGATCAGTCCGAGTTTGTCGACGCCCAGAAGCTCCGTGTTCAAGAGAGTCCAGAGGGTCTCCGTGGTGCAGAGCGACCCCAGAGCATCGATATCAACATCGAGGACGACATCACGGGCGAGGTGACCGCTGGCGACACCGTCCAGGTGACCGGTGTGTTACATCTCGACCAGCAAGAATCCCATGGCGAGAAATCGACGATGTTCGACATCTACATGGACGGTGTCACCGTCGAGATCGAGGACGACCGCTTTGAGGACATGACCATCAGCGAAGAAGAGAAAAAGGAGATCATCTCACTTTCCGATCAGCCGGATATTTACGATCGGATGGTCGACTCGATGGCCCCCTCGATCTATGGCTACGATATGGAGAAGCTGGCAATCATTCTTCAGCTGTTTTCTGGAGTGACCAAGCATCTTCCCGATGGTGTGCGGATTCGCGGTGACATGCACATTCTGCTGATTGGTGATCCGGGAACTGGTAAATGTGTAACAGGGGACACAACAGTGACGATGGCGGATGGCTCTCCGAGCGAAATTGGTGAGCTAGTCGAATCGCATCTGGATTCACCGCGTCCGATCGATGATGGCGTGTATCAGCCGGTTGATTTTTCGGTTCGTTCGATGACGCCATCGGGTGCGCTCACCACTCGGCGGGTAACGAAGGTGTATAAGCGAACCGCGCCCGAGCAACTGTACGAAATTTCCACGAGCGATGGACGCACAGTGACTGTAACTCCGTCACATCCGCTGTTCGTTCCGGGAGACGACGGGTTCGAGCCGGTCACGGCCACAGAGCTCACGGCTGAGACACCTATCGCCGTGGCCCCTCCAACCGTTCGAACGGACGGTGGCACGGTTGTCGATCACCTGACTGGAGAGCAGGCGGTTGCGACGGCAAGAATCAGCTCGATCGAGCAGATCGAACCACCAACACCGTGGGTCTACGATCTAGAGGTAGCCGGTACGCACAGCTATCTCACGAACGGTATCGTCTCACACAACTCACAGCTGTTGCAGTACGTCAGAAACATTGCGCCGCGGTCGGTGTACACCTCCGGCAAAGGATCCTCGGCCGCCGGTATTACGGCTGCAGCGGTCAGAGATGATTTCAGTGAAGGCCAGCAGTGGTCGCTGGAGGCGGGCGCGCTGGTGCTCGCAGACCAGGGTGTTGCGGCAGTCGACGAGCTCGATAAAATGCGGTGTGTGACCGGGGAAACGCTCGTTCGAACGGTTGCTGGCCCACAATCGATTGAGGAAATTGCCCAGAAAGCCCAACAAACGGGAACGATCGAACGCCACGAAAACGGTGAAACCATCCGCGGCGGTGATTGTACCGTGTGGACGAAAACCGAAGACGATCGGCTAGTCCGCCGTCCGGTGACTGCTGTCCATCGCTATGAGGCACCCGAGCGTCTACATAGAATCGAGCTCGAAACTGAGGACTCGATCGTTACCACGGCCGATCATCCGTTTTTCGTCCGTCATGGTGACCGCCAGATCGAACGGGAGGCTAGTTCGCTGTCGGTCGGCGATCGGATCGCCGTTCCGTCCGCCGGGGTATCGATCGAGACCGACGGCGGAGAAGTGATGGTCCCCCCGAACAGTACGGACGCGGGGCCTTCAGATGTGGTCTACCGTCGGGTGAACGCCACTGAAACGGTGACCGATCATGCGTACGATTCGGTGTACGATCTGACCGTGGCTGGAACCCACACGTTCGTGGCCAACGGGATGATCGTTCACAACTCCGAAGATCGGTCGGCGATGCACGAGGCCCTCGAACAACAGGAGATCAGCGTGAGCAAAGCAGGAATCAACGCAACGCTCAAATCGCGCTGTTCGCTCCTGGGTGCAGCCAATCCGAAGTACGGCCGGTTCAACGAGTATGAGGGCATCGCCGGCCAGATCGAACTTGAGCCGGCACTAATTTCCAGATTCGACATCATCTTCACGGTGACTGATAAGCCAGATCCCGAAGAGGACAAACAGCTTGCCGAGCACATCCTTAACACGAACTACGCCGGTGAGCTCAACACCCATCGGACCGAGACACAGACTTCCAACGTCACGGCCGCTGAGGTCGAGAACGTTACCGAGGATGTCGAGCCAGCGATCGATGCTGAACTCTTGCGAAAATACGTCGCCTATGCCAGGCGAAGCTGTTTCCCGATGATGACGGAAAAAGCAAAGGAGACGATCGAGGAGTTCTACGTCGATCTTCGCTCACAGGGCACTGATAGTGATGCACCCGTACCGGTCACCGCCCGGAAACTCGAGGCACTGGTGCGCCTGGCAGAGGCCTCCGCCAGGGTGCGCCTTTCAGATACGGTCGAAACTGAGGATGTCGACCGCGTGCTTGAAGTTGTTACCCACTCGCTCGAAGACATTGGAATGGATCCCGAAACGGGCGAATTCGACGCTGACGTGATCGAAACCGGACAATCAAAGAGTCAGCGCGATCGCATCCGAAATCTCAAGGGCGTCATTGCCGAGGTCGAAGAGGAGTACGATGTTGGTGCACCCCTCGAGAAGATTCTTGAGCGGGTCGAAACCGCTGGTATGGACCGATCGAAAGCGGAGTACGAACTCGAAAAGCTCAGACGTCAGGGTGACGTGTACGAACCCCAACCTGACACATTCAGAACGGTATAATGGACCGGATTTCAGCCCTCAGAAACGTCGAAGATGCCCTGCAGGACTTTGAAGACGGTGAGATTGATCTCATGACCATGGACGTTCGAATCAGATCTGTGATCCGAACGTACGCGACGAATTTTGGTACATACACTGCCTACCGGGCCATAGCACCACCAGCCGTTGAGGGTGTCATCGTAGCTGCAGAAACCCCCACGCGAGCAAAAGCCCAGATGGTATCGCTTGCTGACGCCGATGTCGATCAGTCCGATATCGAACTTGCTGATACAATTTGATAACTCGCATATCGAAGTTTTATTTTATATATCTTACAGACAATATTATATAATATGTCCGTAGGATATGTATCCATATGCTCCTGCTGGTGACCTACTCTCGGTCGGCTCGTCAGAGTCTCAGGAACGTTCGTCGATCGCATGAGGACGTGATCGTTCGGTGGTTTGGACGAGCAGCACTGTTTGTGCCGACCGAGTTCGGAGCGTTTCAGTGTCTCCGCCTTCGATCGAAACATCCGGAGACGGTACAGATCGAGCGCACTGAACCGTTTAACGAGTTCACAGCGGTCTCTCCCGCGGTTCGCACGGCGGTAACAGCCTATGTCAATCGAGAGCATCCAGCCACACCGTATCGGGCGTTCGCGTCTGGAACCGAGCATCCATCGATCGAAGAGATGGCCAATCAGCCGCTGTGAGAGTTCGGATCGGATCGTCGGTCTGGTTGGGCCCCGCGGTCGATCTACGAGCCGCGGAGCTGGCAGTTTCTGGCCAACAGGTGGCAAAGGCAGTCCACAGATCGGAGGCCATTGGAGAGATTTCCGTTCAATGCACACCACCGGATGCGTTTGGCCGCGAACTCATACACATTCATTCCGACCGTTCGATCTCGAAATCCCGGTTGCTCGCACTGGCCGCGAGATCCAGAGGGCTTCGTGCACCCCAGGATGAACAGCGCCTTGAGATTGAACGACAGTTGCGAGAGGAACCTCCAAGATCGGTCGATACCGCCCCACTGCGTGAACGGATCGCGACGCTGGGAGAAGAGATTACAGAACTCCGCGAACGAGTGATGCGATTACAGGGAGCGCTATCGGCGATGCGTACGGGCGATAGTGAGGACGAACAACGCGTTCGATCGACGCTTTCTGAGACCGTTCGCCGACTGAGCGAGCTCGAAACAGAACGTGAAGCTGTCAGACAACAGCTCGAGCAAGCACGGACCACGAATCGACGACGACGGGACGAACACGACGAGCGATTGCGACTGGAAGATAACGCTGCGAACCTGCGGCGTGCGGCGAACGAATGGCTCACGTCACGGATGTCTGGAGCGTACGCGCGTGCCCTGCACACGGCACCGGACGTTGCGTCTCGAACGGTTCGGGTTGCCCTCGCGATTGTCCGGGTTGGAGAGTGTGCCTCTCCTGTCGTTATTGAGGCGGACGCGTTCGATTCGTCCATGGCGGCGAGAAACTGGTTGGACACGCCGGTTATTCAGCTCTGATTCTGAAGGTCCTGGAGGTCATAATAGTTTGCCCGGATCGTAACGGTCGAAACGCCCCCAACGGCCGCAGCCTGATCCTGCGTGATCCGCTCGTGTGACTCGCGTGCCACTACATAGAGGCTAGCCACTGCAACTCCACTCGGATTGCGCCCACAGAGTTCGCCGCTGTCGATTGCAGTTTCGAGGAGTGTACTCGCCCGGGACTCGATCGTTGTCGAGAGACCCAGTTCTGTGGCATATCGCGGGAGATACTCTCGCGGGTCGATCGGTCCGGTTTGTAAACCAAGTTCCCTGTTGAGCGCCGTGTACGCGGCTTTGAGCTCATCCTTGGTGGCTCTGGCAGCTCCGATGATCTCATCAAGCGTCCGTGAGATCTCCGTGGTTCGGCAGGTAGCGTACAGACACGCCGCCGCAAAGCCCTCCAGGGTTCGACCGCGTATCAATCGCGCAGATTGGGCCGATTCGAATAACACACACGCACGATCCCTGATGTCTTTTGGAAGCCCGAGCGATCCGGTCAGCCGTCGGATTTCGGTGAACGCATACACCTGATTGCGCTGGGCTTTCGAGGAAAATTTCGCCCGGCTGTGTTCGCGACGCAATCTCGCGAATCGTCGCCGCTTACGACCGGTGAGACGCAACGAATAGCCAATCTCCGTGGAAAGCCCGCGATCGTGACGGGATCGAGTCAGCGGAGCACCGGTTCGAACCGAATCGGAGTTGTCTTCGAACGAGCGCCATTCAGGTCCGCGATCGATCCGATCCTCACCGAGGATCAAACCACACTGTTCGCAAACATGTTCGATTCCATCCTGTCGAACACGACTATCACACTCCGGACAGGCAGATACGCCTATTGTTACCATCACATATGAAAGAACGTCGCAATCGGTAATGAACGATGACTGATCTAGAACTGATCGCTAGTCAATTACACCGGATAACCTACCGGTTATTGGTGGGTTCATCAGGTGTGTCCGATCGACAAGATCGTAATATACAGCAAAACTATAAGTAGAAATAATGCAATTTATTAGCTGTGGGTCTCTCTGAAATCGCGTCCGGAATTACCATCACGACAGAACAGAGGACACGGTCGGTCGCCACCATTGATGTAACAAATTCATCATTGTATGAGCGAATAGCTCCGTTCGATGAGTCACTCCCGTGCTCGGTATCTGCAGCCGTTACGCTGGTGGAGACCTACGCGGCAGGAAACAGTGTTGGTGATAGTTCGCGCGAGGCTGGGCTGGTTCCGATTCGCGGCGCAAAAACCCTTCACCTACTTGGTGAGCCGATCACCGTGGTTTCACCGACTGAGCGTCGGGTGATCGAATCCTGGATCGACGCTGAAATTCTTCGTACAGAAGCGATGGCGTTAATCGATGTCACGCCCGCGGAGTTTTCGCTCGCCGTGTTCATCGCAACACACGATCCACTTCCTGGGATACGGGAGGCACTCGAACCAGTGTTGACACCAAAGTCAGTGACTGACGCCACAGTGACAAAACGTGATTCGCTCGCCGAAACGATGAGTGGACCGACCGATCTTCAGTGAACGAATACGGAACCATCGACCGACACCTACAGCTCGAGGGAAAACAGCTCACGGGCGATCATGGCGATTTCTGTCGCGTACGGGCTTGTCTCGGCATCTGCAGTTGGCGTCACTGCCGGATCGGTCTCTGTGGGTGGCCCGACACACAATGTGTCATCCGTGTGCTCACCAGTCACAACTACACGCGGATCGGTGACGCCGAGATCGGCCAACCGTTCGATCGCTCGGAGTCGACTGGCCGGTCGTCCAGCCGGTGTCACGACGAGAACCTGCTCTGCCGTCGTAACCGCAGCGATTGCCTGGTTCGCCCCAACCGGTGGACAGTCAACGAGCACAACGTCGCTCTCGCTGGTTGCCGATTCGATCAGCTCACCAAACCGCCGGGCGTTTGTGGGGGCTTTCGCCTGCGCGAGCCGATCGAACGGTCCGAACGCAGGACAGACCGAAAGCGTTCCTGCAGCCGTATCGATCTCGATGAGCCCTTCAGGAAGGGTAGCTTCATCACAGGACACTGCCATCATATCCGGCCCAATCGATCCCGAAACGTGATCGGCGAGTCCCTGCGTGGTGTATGCACCGTCCAAGATAATAACCGACAGCTCAGCACGGGTGAGCGTCGCGCCCAGTTCGAGTGTGGTTCGCGTCGTTCCCACACCACCGGCAGCACCAACCAGGGCAAGCGAGTCCATGGTCCTGGCTTGGCTTCGTGACTTTAGAAAAATGTTTGGGTCACTGTTTCGGTGAAATCTCAACCCATAGCGTTTTACCGGATGGCGCGCCACCGGACTCGTATGACTGCGGAGGGAATCGTCGGTGAGTATCTCGCCCTGAAACGGGAGACCGACGCTGATCTGCTAGCAATGCAGATGGGAGATTTCTACGAATTCTTTCACGAGGACGCCCGGACGGTTGGTAGAGAGCTCGATTTGAAGGTGTCACAACGATCGAGTGGTGGCAAAACGTATGATATGGCCGGCGTCCCCGTTGATGATCTGACGCCGTATCTCCGCGCGCTGGTCGAACGCGGCTATCGGGTTGCGGTGGCCGAACAGTACGAAACCGACGGCGGACACGCGCGGTCGATTGAGCGGGTGGTGACCCCCGGGACGTTGCTCACACCAACGACTGACGAGGCCCAGTATCTCGCCACAATCACCAGCGACGAATCCGATTCCTCCACCCAGTACGGGCTGGCATTTCTCGACAGCACGACGGGACAGTTCCACGTCACTGCGGTGATGGGTGAAGATGCAGTTCTCACGGAGCTGTATCGGTTTACACCCACAGAGATCCTTCCGGGACCCACGGTCCGGTCGGCGGACGAACTGTTAACGCGCATCGATGAGCGCATCGAAACCAACGTGACGCTGTTCGACACGGAGTCGTTCGCCGATGGACGCGCCACCCACGCCGTTCGCGAGCAGTTCGGCGAAATCGAGTCGACCATCGATATCGATGCTGCCTGTGCCATCCGGGCGGCGGGGGCTGCGCTGGTCTACGTCGAAGAAACTGGTACGGCCGTTCTTGGGGCAATTACTCGCCTTCGATCGTACGCGGCCGACGATCACGTCTCGATGGACGAGACGACCCAGCGGAATCTCGAGCTCGTCGAAACGATGACTGGCTCCGGTCGGTCGGTTGCAGATACGATCGATCACACCGTGACCAGCGCTGGCGGCCGGCTGTTAGGTGCCTGGCTTACGAGACCACGCCAGTCTCGTGGCGAGATCGAACGCCGGCAGGCTGCCATCACGGCGCTCTGTGAGTCTGCGCTCGTTCGTGAAGAGATTCGAGAGACCCTTGCCGTGGTGTCGGATCTGGAGCGGATCGCCAGCCGAGCCGTCTCTGGCTCGATCGGTCCGCACGGGTTGGTTCGGACGCGTCGCACGCTCGAATCGTTGCCAACGATCATCGATCGTGTTCGATCGACCGAGCGCCTCGCAGAATCGCCACTCGGTGCGCTTATGGATCATCTACAGGCACCGGCGCTCAAAGCGGTACGCGAAACGCTCGCGGCGGGATTGACTGATGATCCACCCAAAACGCTCACGCAGGGCGGCGTGATACGCCCGGGATTCGACGATGAGCTCGACGAGCTATGTGAACAGCTCAGCCAGGCCACCGAGTGGATTGACACCCTTGCCGAGCGTGAACAAGAACGCCACGGCATTAGTCGGCTCTCGGTCGATCGGAACAAGACCGACGGCTACTACATCCAGGTCGGAAAGTCAGAGCGAGATAGCGTTCCCGACGAGTATGAGGGAATTAAAACACTAAAAAACGCAGAGCGCTACGAGACTGACGCGCTTCGCGAGCACGAACGGACGATTCTCAGGCTCGAAGAACGACGCGGCGAACTCGAAGCACAGCTCTTTGAATCGCTTCGAGAGACCGTCGCTGACAGCGCGGGTGTACTCCAGACGGCGGGCAAAGCGCTCGCGGAGATTGATCTGCTCGCCGGGCTGGCACAGCACGCCGTTCGCAACGACTGGGTCAAACCAACGATCACCGAACCTGGCCCGATCGACATCGAGGCTGGTCGCCATCCAGTGGTCGAAAACGAGACCGAATTCGTGCCCAACGACCTGTCGATGACCGAAGACTGGCGGTTTCTGGTCGTGACTGGACCGAACATGAGCGGTAAATCGACGTATATGCGCCAGACAGCACTGATCGTGTTGCTGGCACAAATCGGCAGTTACGTCCCGGCACGATCGGCGACGATCGGACTTGTCGATGGGATCTTCACCAGGGTGGGAGCACTGGATGAGCTCGCACAGGGTCGCTCAACGTTCATGGTGGAGATGCAAGAGCTCTCGAACATTCTCCACTCGGCGACGAGCGACTCGCTCGTCATTCTCGATGAGGTCGGGCGAGGAACCGCAACGTACGATGGTATTTCTATTGCGTGGGCAACGACGGAGTATTTACACAATGAGATCCGAGCGAAGACTCTGTTTGCGACTCACTACCATGAGCTCACCGAACTCGCCGACCGGCTCCCCGGCGTTCACAACGTCCACATGGCAGCAGATGAACACGATGGGGATGTGACGTTCCTGTGGACGATCGAGGATGGTCCCGCTGATCGGTCCTACGGCGTCCACGTCGCCGAGCTTGCGAGCGTTCCCGAACCCGTCGTGGATCGCTCTCGGAGCGTGCTTGAGCGACTCCGCGCCGATAAGGCCATCGACGTTCGTGGTGCACAGAACGGCGACGGTGACACTCAACAGGTCGTGTTCGATCTCGGTTCTGGACAGTTCAAACGCGGTGCCGTCGACGATGCTCGGGCTGAAAACGGACACGACCCGGCTGTTGAGACGGTCGTATCCGAGCTCGAATCGGTTGATCTCGAGTCACAGTCTCCGATCGATCTCCTTGCGGACGTACAGCGGTGGCAGAATCAACTCGTCGATCGATAGACCGATCAGTGCTCTCCAGTGATGATCTGGGCAACCGTCGTCCGGTCGAACAGCCGTTCGCCATCAGGAATTGTCGGATACGGCTCGCCATCCGTGTAGGATGGCCACGCACCGAACTGCTCGGGATACAGCTGTTTGGCCGTCATTTCCAGCTGGAAGAGATTCATGATCGGCCCCTGATAGCGCATTCCCTGTGCGTAGATCCGTTCGTTCTGGACGGCCTGTAGCTTCTTGGCAACTGGATGTGACGAGAGCGTTGCTTTCGTCTCTTTGGTTGAGTAGTTTGGTGTCATCCCCCAGAGATGGAGGATGACGTCGGGGTCGGCTTCTGCCATCGCCTCATAGCCAACGGTTCCCCACAGCCCGCTTTCCCATTCCGTGTCTGCAAACGCATCGGTTGCTGCGAGCGGTCGCGTATCGGCGAGCCAGTAGCCTGGCCTGTTCAGGTGGTAGGTGTAGAAGTTTCCGTCACCGAGTGTGGCTCGAACCGCCGTCGGTCGCTCGGCTTTCGGCGGGAGGCGGTCCTCGATCGTCGAAATTAGTCCATCATATTCTTCTTTAAGTGCGGTGAATCGATCGTGTCTCCCCACGAGCTGTGAGACGGCCTCGAACAGCTCCCAGAGCGTGTAGTACTGGTAGTCCTCTCCGTATTCTGTGGGTGGTGTGGCGTGCGTTCCGCTGTAGAAGTTTCCGAAAAACGGCCCAACCGTCTCGGTGAGCTCGGAAATATCGGATTGTGACCAGCCCTTCTGGGTGGTAAGCCACGCCGGATCGACGAAGTGAACGTCGCTGTCGAGTTCTAGCAGTTGCTCTTTTGCGACCCCATCAGTCAGTGGATTCGTCAACGATTCCCACTCGAAAGAGACACCCTCAAGCTGGGAGTAGTAGTGATTCATCGTCGTTCCGGACATCTTCGGAACGTACACCGAGTTCACGGTGTCACCGAGACCAAGCGCAACGGCCATATCGGCGTACTGCGGATAGATCGTGAAGATATCCTCGGGAACACCAGAGAGTGACACGTCGCCAGCTGGCGACAGTGTTGCGGTCATTGAGGACGCCGATGTTGTCGTCGGGTTGTCTCCTGATTTGTCCCCACTCGATTGGTTCAAACAGCCAGCTACTGATGCACTCACGAGAACGCCTGCTCCTTTGAGAACGCTTCGTCTTGATGGGTAGCCCCCCTCCATATCCAGAAAGGAGCTCCAGGAGAAGTAAAGCCCTCTGAATTTTTGGCGAGCCTAAAAGAATGGGGCCTATCCCACAGGTCGTCGTGAGAACACTGGATTGATGGCGATCTGGCTGTTGAGACGGAGTAATGACTGGATTCGATCTGCGGTGTGTGTCGTCCGGCAGGGGGACTGAGCGATGACAGATCCAATTGTCGCACTTGACGACCAGACCGTCGATCGGATTGCTGCCGGAGAGGTTGTCGAGCGACCCGCATCGGTTGTCAAGGAGCTCCTAGAGAACAGTCTCGATGCGGACAGTTCTCGGATCACCGTGGCGGTCGAGGCAGGGGGAACGGAGTCGATTCGCGTGAGTGATGACGGCGTCGGCATGGACCGAGAGAACCTTCGTCGGTCGGTTGAAAAGCACACGACGAGCAAGATATCGGGACTTGAGGATCTGGAGGGAGGACTCCAGAGTCTTGGATTTCGTGGGGAGGCACTTCATGCGATCGGAGCGGTCGCTCGCGTTACGATCACGAGTAAACCACGTGGCGGGAGTCGTGGGTCGTCGTTGACGATCGACGGAGGCGAGCGCACCACGATCGAATCTGCCGGCTGTCCGGAGGGGACGACCGTGTCGGTCTCCGATCTGTTTTACAACGTTCCTGCTCGCCGAAAGTATCTCAAACAGGAGCCGACTGAGTTCGACCACATTCAACGGATCGTCACCGGATACGCCCTCGCCAATCCCGATGTGGCTATCACGCTCGAACACAACGGTCGCGAGCGATTCACCACGAGCGGTCGTGGTGAGCTTCGGTCGACAGTCCTGGCAGTGTACGGCCGTGACGTTGCGAGCGCGATGCTTCCGGTTGAAGCTGCGGGCGATAGCCTTCCAGAGGGGCCACTCGACTCGGTCACTGGACTGGTAAGCCACCCCGAAACGACTCGCGCGAGTCGGTCGTACTGTCTTGCCTTTGTCAACGGACGATATATCACCGCTCAATCCGTTCGAGAGGCGATTATCGATGCGTATGGCTCACAGCTGGCGGCCGATAGGTATCCGTTCGCGGTCGTGTCTGTCGCTGTCGATCCCGCCACCGTTGACGTGAATGTCCATCCAAGAAAACTGGCCGTGCGGTTCACCGACGAGCCAGCCGTTCAAAAACAGGTTTCGTCGGCCGTCGAATCGGCGTTGCTCGCAGAGGGTGTGCTCAGAACGCGTGCTCCTCGGGGGCAGTCGGCACCAGAGCAGGCGACGATCGAACCAGAAACCACAGCGGATTCCGAGCAGGATATCGAACAGTCACAATCCACTGCTTCGAGTACGGTCTCATCTACCGCCTCCGATTCCAGCCAGGACACCACTTCGACGGACTCCAGCCCAGCACCCCAGCAGGACGGAGAATCGCGTGGCCAACCTGGCCGGATACGAGCACCGACGACGCAGCTCGAACTCGACAGCGCACAGCAGAGAGACGAAAACGAAGCGTCCGAACCACTGAACGACGATCCAGTGGAATCATCCCCGTCGTCTAACACCGCCAACCCATCACCGAGCTCGTTCGATCCGACGCAGCTGCCCTCAATGAAGATCCTCGGTCAGCTGGATGATACCTATGTCGTGGGCACAACGGACAATGGATTGATTCTCATCGACCAACACGCTGCCGACGAGCGGATCAACTACGAGCATCTCCAGGACGAGTTCTCGGGTGAGACGGCGGTCCAGACGCTCGCCGAACCAGTCACCGTCGAGCTGACGGCTCGTGAGGCAACGCTGTTTGATCGGTATCGTGACGCACTCGCACAGGTTGGCTTTCACACCGACGGTGCAAACGATCGAACTGTCGTCGTCAACTCCGTTCCGGCACTGGTCGCTGACGCAGGCGGTCCCGAACTCGTTCGGGAGGTCCTTGGAGAGTTCGCGACAGAACACACGCCCACGACCGTCGAGACGATCGTCGATGCGTTGCTCGCAGATCTGGCCTGCTATCCGTCGATCACGGCGAACGAATCGCTCACGGACGGGAGCATTCTGGAACTTCTGTCTGCACTTGATGCGTGTGAGAATCCCTATGCCTGTCCTCACGGACGACCGGTGCTGATCGAAATTGATGAAAATGAAATTGAAACTCGGTTCGAGCGGGATTACCCCGGTCATCAGGGATGACTGTGGCTACGAGATCGAGTAGCCACCATCAACCCGAACCGCGTTGCCAGTCATATACGACGACTCCTCGCTTGCAAGAAATCGAATTACTGTCGCGACTTCCGACGCTTCGCCGAGTCTGCCAAGCGGATAGAGCTGTTCGTGAATCTGTCGTGCGCGGTCGGGATCATCACTCTCATCGAAGTATTCTGCCCCGACACCGGTGTCGATGAACCCGGGACAGATCGCATTGGCTCGAACGCCGGCGCGACCGGCTTCGGCTGCAACGGCGCGCGTAAAGCTCACCACTGCGCCTTTCGAAAGTGAGTACACCGCTTGTTTTGGGAGTCCAACGATTGCAGCCAGCGACGACACATTGACGATCGAACCCGAACCCTGCTCTTTCATGATCGGCAGTGCTGCCCGCGTTCCGTTCCACACCCCCCTGATGTTGACGTCCATTACTCGGTCACGATCTGCAAGCGGGACGGCCTCGGTAACTGCTGCATCGTGACCGATTCCCGCGTTGTTCACGATCGCATCAAGGCCGTATTCGTCAGCTGTCGCCGAGACGAGAGCAGAAAACTGCTCTGGATCTGTCACATCGAGCTCGTGAGAAACGGCATCATAGCCATCTGCGGTGAGTTCATCGGCGACCGACTGTGCTGCGTCGCCATCGATGTCAGTTACAATGACACGAGCACCGGCATTGGCACACGTTCTTGCCGTTTCACTGCCAATTCCGCCGCCGCCACCGGTGAGAAAGACTGTTTTATTCTCCAACATCTGTGACCATATAGAAGGATGGTCGGTTCGGGCAAAACCGTTCGGGTGACCGTCCCAAAGTGGTTTCACTCTATCGGATCGTTCGAGGTGGTGTCAGTCTCCGACTCGTCTGTACCGTCGATTCTGGTCGCGATGACGGTCGAGATTCGCGTCCCATCGATTTCATCGACGGTCAGGACAAAATCGTTGACTGTGATTCGATCTGCCGGTTCTGGGGCACGACCCAGTCGGTCAAGGACGAGCCCGCCGGTCGTCTCGAAGGTTTCGCTCTCGAATTCAGTTTCGAGCGTTTCGTTTAGCTGCTGGATCGGAACGCGTCCATCGATGACGTAGGCACCGTCGGGTCGCTGATTGATGGATGGCTCAGTTTCATCGGTGTCGAACTCGTCGCGGATGTCTCCAACGATCCGTTCGATAATGTCCTCGACAGTGACGATCCCTTCGAACGAGCCCCATTCGTCGAAGACGACTGCCATCTGGATCTCACGATCTTGAAGGTCAGAGAGCAGTTCGTCGATCGGTCGGTTCTCCGGAACGGTCAACACGTCGCGTGCGAGCGAGGCGGCGGTTATCGTGGAGGGATCATTTCGCGTCGACGCCCTGAGCATATCCTCGATGTGCACGGATCCGAGCACGGTTTCGCCGTTGTCATCGGCCATTACGGGATAGCTGGTGTGATTCTGCTCTGCCGTGGCACACAATAGCGTATCGAGTGACATCGAGCCTGCAACGGTTTCTACATCCGGTCGAGGCACCATGATCTCGCGAGCAAGCGTATCGTTCAGTTCAAAGACGCCCTCGATCATCGCCTCTTCATCGGGCTCAAGCAGGCCCTGTCGGCGTGATTGTGAGACCAGCGCGCGGATGTCCTCTTCGGTGTGCGTGTCTTCGGTTTCAGAAGCCGGTGGATAGCCGAGCATTCGGGTGAATGCGTTGGCTGTGCCGTTGAAGAATATCACACCCGGCATGAATAGATAGTAAAAAACCCGCATTGGCGGTGCGACGAAAAAGGAGATTCGCTCTGCATCCTGGATCGAGAACGTCTTTGGTGCCAGTTCACCGAACGTGACGTGGAGAAATGTGATGATGCCAAATCCTATTGCCTGGGCGATCAAATGCGAGGTACCCGTTGGAACGCCCTGTTCGAGGACTGGACCGAGCAGATCTGCAACAGCTGGTTCACCCAGCCAGCCGAGGCCAAGCGACGATATCGTAATCCCCAACTGACAAACGGCGAGATAGTCGTCCAGGTTATTGATGGCGTTCATGACGGTGGTTGCGCCAGCTTTGCCCGCCTTAACACGGGCACGGATCCGATTCGGTCGGACGCGGACGAATGCAAATTCAGCAGCAACGAACAGGGCGTTGAGACCGACAAGGACGAGTGCAAAGAGCAACCGTAGCACCGAGACAAAAACTGGTTCGGCCATCGTTACGTGAAGATGGAAATTGTGGGTGGTAATCGAGGACCAGCGCAGTGGACAGAAGTAAATAGAGTGGTTGCAGAATTCATTGAACGTTCTTTCAAACGTCGCCGTTGCATCCCAATGAAGCTACCGAGAGTCATCATTCGGATGTTGTGATTGACAGAGCAATCTGTGGGTGGTCATTCGTTTTCCGTACGAAGGTTTCGCTGGGGTGTCAGTAGGTGAGAAGGCTTACAATCGAGGGGGTACGATTGTACCGTAATGGGTGGAGAGGACGGTCGGAGATCCCGCGATAGATCCACGGAACGGTCCGATTCGTGGGGGGAGCGATCCGATGAAGAGGAGTCGGATCCGGAACGATTTGTATTTGCTGCGGGCTCAGAGGAGGATTCGGAGAACGGTTTTTTCGACGAGCCCGATTCGGACCGACAGCGGTCGCGACCATCTTCCTCGAGTATCCAACCGGATGAGGACACTCCGGGATTCGACGTGCCCGAGGATCCGTCCACATCGGCTCCATCGAACGATTTTACGAATGAATTCGAGCCCGCTTCGTCGTCGGCCGACAGATCGGCTACAGACCGATCGCGGTCGAGAACGTCGGAGTGGACGACTGACCGTTCGGATGGCTCCTCACGTGATGTTTCTCGGCCATCAGGGTCGATAACTGATCGGGGAACCGATCGTTCGGGTTCATCGGCCGGCGACAGTGGATTTGGATCTGGTACTGACCGATCGGACGATCGTTCGGGTTCATCAGCCGGCGGCAGTGGATTTGGATCTGGTACTGACCGATCGGACGATCGTTCGGGTTCATCAGCCGGCGGCAGTGGATTTGGATCTGGTACTGATCGATCGGACGATCGTTCGGGTTCATCAGCCGGCGGCGGTGGATTTGGATCGAGTTCTGACCGATCGGACGATCGTTCGGGTTCATCAGCCGGCGGCAGTGGATTTGGATCGAGTACTGACCGATCGGACGATCGCTCGGGTTCATCAGCCGGCGGCGGTGGATTTGGATCTGATACTGACCGATCGGACGATCGCTCGGGTTCATCAGCCGGCGGCGGTGGATTTGGATCGAGTTCTGACCGATCGGACGATCGTTCGGGTTCATCAGCCGGCGGCGGTGGATTTGGATCGAGTTCTGACCGATCGGACGATCGTTCGGGGTCATCGGCCGGCGGCGGTGGATTTGGATCTGGAACTGATCGATCGGACGATCGTTCGGGGTCATTGGCCGGCGGCAGTGGATTTGGATCTGGAACTGATCGATCGGACGATCGTTCGGGGTCATTGGCCGGCGGCGGTGGATTTGGATCTGGAACTGACCGATCGGACGATCGTTCGGGTTCATCAGCCGGCGGCAGTGGATTTGGATCTGGAACTGACCGATCGGACGATCGTTCGGGTTCTGACAGGGGGGAAGGCTATAGCATGGACGACATGAGTCCAGCTACAAGCCCCACAGCACGCTCGTCGGATTCCGGGTCGAGCACCGACTGGGGAAGTGAAGACAGAACCTCAGACCCATCGGACTCGGAGTGGGTTGCAGACGAAGATTCCAGCCCAGAGCCCCCTTCGGAATCGGAGCCATCAGATTCCGATGACCACGATCGACCGGAGCCTGTTTCGGATGTTCCCTGGAAACAGCGGGGATCAGGAAACCGCCAGTCCGACAGCGATGATGACGACCCCGAGGACGAACCTTCTGCCGAGCCGGAGTCGACAGCGTCCACCGCTACTACACCCACCCCAACGCCGAATTCGACTGGGAACGACGAATCAGCGCTTTCGGACGATCCGCGTCTGGAAGACGACGACATTGGTCCCGCACCCCCAGTTGCAGACGACGATGAGGATTCGCTGGTACTGAGTGGTCCAACAGAAGACCAGGAAATGCCGCTGAGTGCCCACATCGAGGAGATGGTCCGACGGCTGCTCATCGTCGTCGTGGTAATGGCCCTCGTCAGTGCAGCCACGTTCCCGTACGCGAACGGCCTCATCAACTTCATCTGGGACTCCATCCTTGCGGCCGGAACGAGTGACCAGGTCAAACCTCGCGTGTTCCATCCGCTGTCGCTCGTGATGGCACGACTGAAGGTCGCAACGCTTGCTGGTCTCGTGATCGCCCTGCCAGTGTTTGTTTACGAGACGTATCTGTTCATGCGTCCGGGGCTCTACCCGCGTGAACGGCGCTACTACATCGCCGCAATTCCGACCAGCCTCGTGCTCGCATCGGCTGGTGTGGCGTTCGCGTTCTATCTCGTCCTGCCACTGTTGTTTATTTACTTCCTGAACTACACGGAACAAACCGCCGACATCGCATTTGGACTCCAGGAGACGTTCGGCCTGATGTTGCTGTTGATGGGATTTTTCGCAATCATCTTCCAGATTCCGCTGTTCATCATGCTCGCCGTCATGATGGGCGTGACGAGCCGAACGTGGCTCACGGACCGACGCCTCTACTTCTGGGGTGCCTTCCTGGGGATTGCGTTCATCACCAACCCCGATCCGACAGGGATGGTTCCGATCATTGTGGCGCTCTCGATGGTGGTGTTGTTCGAGGGCACGCTGCTCTTGCTCAAGTGGACCGAGCGAGACTAATCGGACAGTCGAAATACAATTGGGCCACCGGCTCCGCTAGTCCGATCAATGGCGACCGTCCTTTTGCTCAGACACGGCCGAACGGCGTGGAACGCGAATCGTCAGCTCCAGGGGTGGGCTCCAGTGCAACTCGACGATCGTGGCCGAGAACAGGCACGCAATGTGGGAACGTTTCTCGCATCGACAGACAGATACGCTGTCGATCGGATCGTCCACTCTGATCTTGCCCGAACGCAAGAAACGACAGCACTCATCACTGCATCGCTCAGTGTGCCCACACGCGCCGACAGCGCGTTTCGAGAGCGAGACATGGGTGTCTACCAGGGCCTCTCCTACGACGATGTGGACGAGCGATTTCCAGCGTTTGCGCTCGGCAGATCCGGCGTGGACGCTGCCGATCGAACACCCGAAAGCGGCGAAAGCTACCGAGCGCTCCAATCGAGGGTCCGTGAGGGATGGAACGATCTCCTGGCGTCGCTCGATCCAGAAGAGTGTGTTCTTCTCGTCAGCCACGGCGGCCCGATCAAAACGATTCTGGGTGAGATTCAATCGCAGCCACTGGAGAACGCCCTCGTTGAAGGCTCACCACGGAACTGTGCACTCTGTGAAATCGCGGTCGAATCCGAGCCAACGATCGTTCGACGTGACGTGCGTCCCTGGGAGTGATCGACGGTCACGACGGCGATTCAACGGTGATCGTCTCTTCGACCGGATCAACCGTCACTGGCGCACCGATTGGTAGCGGCGCGACAGGTGTGGTGTGACCCCAGTCTAGTCCACAGACCACTGGTGCCGATGGATTGTATCGCTCGATCTCCTCAATGATCGCGGTGCGGACCTGTCGGCGATACGCTCGTTGCTGGGCGGCTGGGGGCTGTTTGAGAAAGCTCTGGCCTGGGATGCGCCCGACGATAACGCCGGCAAATCGCTCTAAGAGGCCACGCTCACCCATCGAGAGCAGCGTCGCCCTGACGGTCGTGGGCGAGGGAAGGTCCTCGGCAGTTTCGAGTGCCAATATGGCACCGTCGATCGTCTCTGGCTCTGGAACGCAGCGATCAGCAGCGAGCCGCCATTTGACGATCGATTGATTGCCACCCCAGAGTGGGCCTGACACGCGCTTGTTAGCGCCTGCCCACTGCCAGCCGTCGTTCGAACGGTAGGCGGGAGACGTTTCTAGCGCGGCGGGATCCTCCCAGTCAGCGGGCTCGTCGGTCCATCTCGTACTGGGCGCTATCGTCCCGAGCGAGGAGTCAAATACAGCCCGACGACAGTATTGTTCGGTGTACGCTGGTAGTTCACCGGGAACGGCGATCTCATTGAGCAGCTGCCCGCCAGTAAACGAGATCACACCCGCCGCAAACAGTTCGAGCGAGAGATTCGTGTTGTCGCTCATCCCGAAAAACCGCGTCGGGTTGGCAGCCAACAGCCCGTGGTCGAGATGCGCACAGATCCGGAGCTGGTCCCACCCGCCAATAGTTGCGAAGACAGCGCTGATCTCCGGATCGCTGAATGCAGCGTGAATATCCGCCGCCCGTGCGCGTGGATTTCTCGAGAGAAATTCAGTTCCCTGTCGAGCGGTCGGGAAGACAACCGGCTCCAGCGAAAAGACGGTTTTGAGGCGCTCAAGCGCCAGTTCGAACACGTGTGGATGTTCGTGTGCGCCACCACTCGATGGAGCAACGACGGCAACTCGATCGCCGGGTGCTACCGCTGGCGGAAGCTGCATTTCCATGCCATCTTCTGAGAACGGTGACTGGAAATAATTTCGTGAACTGTGCTATCTATTCAGAACAACGTTGCGCCCGCTGTGACGGTACTGTCCGGTCTGAGGAGAATTACCTCGCCGTTATCATCGGGCACGCCAACGGTCAACACCTCCGAGGTGAATCCAGCGATCGTGATGGGGTCGAGATTGGTGGCACACAACAGCTGTGTCCCAACCAACGATTGCGGGTCGTACTGATGGCCGAGTTGGGCAGCCGACTGGACGGTTTCGTCGCCGATATCGATCCAGAGTTTCATCATCGCCTCCTTGTTCGTCTCCGGAAATGGCTCTGCGCGCGTCACATCACCGACTTGCAATCGAACGTCGAATGGAGAATCCACCATTACTGCAAACGGAGCTGCAGGCTCGCACAAAACCGTTCCGGTATCGGTTCATTCACCAGTGGGATACTCCGCGTCGAAGACGTTCTCGACGACCGGTTCGCTGTCAGTAGCTGGACTGACGCTGCCGGTTTGATACCCCTCGAGATCGAGCGTCACGTGCTCGAAACCAAGCTCGGTGAGTTTCTCGCGTGCGGCCGCGATGAACGACGGATCGAGTGCATCTTCGAGTTCGTCTGGGCCAACTTCGATGCGAGCCAGTCCATCGTGATCACGAACGCGAAACTGCTCGAATCCCCAGTTGCGAACGAGCGATTCCGCACGTTCGATCCGCGAAAGCTTGGATTCGGTCACTTCGATTCCAGTCGGAATTCGCGAGGAAAGACACGCCATAGCGGGCTTATCTGCAACAGAGAGACCATACTCCTTGGCGATAGATCGCACGTCTGCTTTGTCGATGTCGTGGTCGAGCAGCGGTGAGTACACCTCAAGCTCGGCTACGGCACGCAATCCCGGTCGGTGACCCTCACCGGGATCGGAGGCGTTCGTCCCATCACAGACCGTCTCAATGCCCAGTTCGCGAGCGGTTTCGTACATCTTCGAGAGCCGCATCGTTCGGCAGTGATAACACCGTTCGTCGTCGTTTTCGACGAACGCCGGATTGTCGAGCTCGGAGAACTCGACGATCTCGTGGCGAATACCGATCTCCTCGGCGACGGCGATCGCGTCTGCGAGCTCTTCGCGAGGAAGCGTCTCGCTCTTTGCGGTGCACGCTACCGCCTTGTCTCCGAGCGCATCGTCGGCAAGCGCAGCGACGACGCTCGAATCCACGCCGCCAGAGAAGGCAACGAGCACGCTGTCCCGACTCGCGAGCGACTCACGAGCCGCGGCGACTGTTTCCGCAGAGTGCATAGTTTGCCAACGGTTTCACGGTCAAAAAGACCGTTGCCCTCGCCGGTCCGTGTCGGCGAGCGGTGCAGTTTTCCCTTTCGCTGACGAGAACCCTACCAATGGAACTGGAGTCCGTTCCGGGGATTGGCGAGCGAACCGCCGAACAGCTCGCAACGCTCGATGACCCTGAGCGAGCACTCCGAACCGGTGACGTGTTGACGATTGCCTCGGCACCAGCGATTTCGGAGGGACGAGCAGCCCGTCTGGCACGGAATGCGATTCGCCAGCAACACGACGATACCGATCCCTGCCTTCGAACCGAACGGGCACAGTCACTGTACGATGGGGCGCTGGAACTCCTCCAGGAGGGCGCGGTGACCGAATATGCCACCAGACGACTCGAAACCATCTATCCAAGCTGTTCACGAACACGAATCGAGGAAGTGCGATCGTTCGTAACCCAGGCGATCGATCGCGACCCGGATCCGGCCGTTCGATCAGCACTCGAGTCCGTCGCACCGCTGTCACAGCCGGCCAATGTGACGGTCAGAGACCGCTGTCTGGCGACTGCATCGCCTGAAAAACACGCCAAAGCCAGCAAAAACGTTCCCGAACTCTCGATTGAACGAGTCGAGGACACACGTGAACTTTCTGATCTCGCCAGGGGCTACTCGACGGTGATCGCGCTCGATGAGTCATTTGCTGGACTGGATCTCCCAGACGGCGTTCGTGTAGAGCCAGACGCCATCGAACGAATCGAGACCGTCGTTCCCGAACGGTTGCTGGTGCTGTTTGGAACGAATCAGGAGCGTATCCGCGCGGCGATGGCCGTTCACGAGCGTGCCGGTCTCGATCGACCCTGCTCGTTCGAGACGCTCAGGTCTGCACTCGACCGACTCGATGCAGAAGGTTCGATCGTCGGAGACGATCGGCTCACTGAGCTCACAGCTGCACTGGACGATCTTGAGGTGGTCGTCTCTCGGGCAGAGACGCTTGCCAACGAACGGCTCCGGGGCGTAATGGAAGACCGAGACGTGACGATCGAAGGTGCAGATCTGCTCTCACTTGCCGAACAGGGCGCGCGCGTTGAGCGCTTGCTCGAACGGGAACTGAACGACGCGTTTGAGGAGGCAATCGAGCTAGCACGATCGATACTCCGCGAGCATGTCCCACTCGAGACGGTCACCGACCAGACCGAGCGAGTGTTTCCGGACGATCCAACGTTCCCGGTTGCACGCAACGAGCGGGCGCTCTCACAGCTCATGACCGAACTGCGCGCCGCCAAAGTCCAACACGCCGCCGAGCAAAAAGCACAGCTAGCGTCCACGCTCCAGTCGTTCGTCGAGCCGGCAGAACTAATGATCGAACGAGCCCTCGACCTTGATGTCGAGCTTGCAATCGCCAGATTCTATGATCGATACGACTGCACGATGCCCGAGATCGTGTACGACGGCGACGGAGACGTTGGTGTGTCGATCGAAGCCGGTCGCTCTCCGCTACTCGATCTGCCGTACGAAGCCGTCGAATCGGTGTCGTATGCGGTAAGTGGCACTGCAATTCTCTCGGGAGTAAACAGTGGTGGGAAAACGTCGCTGCTTGATCTCGTTGGGCTCGTCGTAATCCTGGCACAGATGGGTCTCCCGGTACCCGCCAGTGCTGCACGCATCGAGCTGTTTGATGCGATATACTACCAGGAAAAGAGCCAGGGAACGCTCGATGCAGGCGCGTTCGAGGCGACGCTCCGATCATTTGGCGAACTGCTCGATGATGCTGGTACGCAGTTGGTGCTGGTCGATGAACTCGAGAGCATCACCGAACCGGGAGCAAGTGCAACCATCATCGCTGGCATCCTCGATGCCCTGAATGACAGAGCGGCTACCGGCGTGTTCGTCTCGCATCTCGCCGCCGAAATTCGAACAGCGTGCGAACAACCCGTACAGATCGATGGCATTCAGGCCAGAGGACTCGTCGATGGTGAACTCGAGGTAGATCGAACGCCGATCAAAGACACGATCGCTCGCTCTACACCCGAACTCATCGTCGAAAAGCTCGCAACTGATGAGCGTGCTCCGTCGAGGTCATTTTACACGTCATTGCTGAGCGCCTTCGACGATAACGGTGATCCCAAGTGAACTGTCCGGCGTGTCAGAACTGGCGATTATGTGGCCACCGAGTGTAGTGCTCCGACGACGCAATGGAACGAGAAACGTGGGTGTCACGCGATGGCTTCATTCTGGCGGCGATCGGAAGTGCCGTTGGTCTGGGAAATATCTGGCGCTTTCCCTGGTTGACGGCGGACAACGGGGGGAGCGCATTTCTGGTTGCATATCTCGTGGCCATCTTCGTCGTTGGCATTCCCGGGTTGATGGTCTCGTTCGTGATCGGTCGGCGTTCGAAGCGCAATCCCGTTGGTGCGTTTCGCACGCTCGCTGGAGGCACACACTGGAACATCCTCGGCGGACTCTGTCTGGTTACGTCGCTCGTTTTGCTTTCGTTTTACACGGTTGTTGGTGGTTGGGTGGTCCGGTACGTGCTCGAATCGATAACTGGTGGCTACTTCCACGATCCAGCGAGTCATTTTTCGGCAATTGCCTTTGGTATGCCTGCGTTTTTCTTCCAGCTCGTATTCCTGTTCATCACGGGCGCGATCGTCACCGTCGGCGTCCAGCGAGGAATCGAATCGACGACGCGGCTGTTGACGCCAGCAATTGTCGTGTTCCTGGGTGGTCTTGCAATCTGGACCTGGATCCGTGCACCAGCAAGCCCGGGATACGACTTCTATCTTGGATTCGATGGAACGTACTTCACCCAGAACTACCTCTCGGTGATTGGGGCCGCCTCGGGACAGGCGCTGTTTTCGCTCTCAATTGGCAGCGGAACAATGATCACCTACGCGTCGTATCTCGGCGAGGATCGGTCGTTGCTCGCCGACGGATCGATCATCGCGATCGTCAATCTCGGAATCGGACTGCTCGCTGGTCTCGTCGTCTTTCCGCTGTTGTTCACCGTCGTCGGAGAGCCAACCGGTGGCGGGCCCGGTGCGTTGTTCGTTAGCCTTGCGGGGGCGTTCGGAACCCTGCCGGGTGGCAGAATCATCGGCGTTGCGTTCTATCTCACCGTTTTCTTTGCGGCCCTATCTAGTGCAATTTCGATTCTAGAGATGCCCGTTGCCTATTTCGTTGACGAACACGGACTCTCTCGACCGACCGCAACCGCCGTGTTGACGGCACTGCTCGTCGTCACGGGCGGTGTCAACGCATTCAACGAATCGTTGTTCGACTTTGTCGCCGGACCGCTGGTGAGCCAGCTCCTTACGCTTGGCTTGCTTGGGTTCATGCTGTATGCGGCCTGGGTGCTCGGCGATGAGAGCACAGCGGAGTTCAAAGCCGGTGCCGGACCGCTCTCCGATCTTGTGGCAACCCCGTGGCGGCTCATCGTGGGAACGTTGTTGCCGCTGTTTCTGTTGCTCTCGATTCTCTCAACGCTCGCATCAATGGTGTGAACTCACCACTCGTTGCAAAACTCCTGTGAGGCGTACACCCGGTCGTTGGTGATGTACACTCCCACTCCCTCAACATCCCACCGAGCGGTGAGCAGATTCTTACGATGGCCGCTGGAGTTCATCCAGCCACGCGTGATTCGGTTGGCCACTTGCTCGGCGGTCGTCGCCCTCGGCGTCGTCACATATGCCAGATTCTCGCCGACCCCCTTACACCGTCTTGGAAACAGCGACCCAAACCTGTCGCTGGGACCGGCACCCTCCGGTGAGGTGTGATTAAAATACCCCCGAGTCGCCATATCGTAGCTGTGGCGCCGACCGATCGATTCGATTTCCTGGTCGTAGGCCACGCTACTACGATCGTGTCTGTCTCGTATCGTATTCGTCTGGGCGTGAATCTCCATGGCGATTTCCGAGGAATTCAGTGATCCATTCGCCGTCGATTCTCTGGGATCTTCCGTCGTAACCGAAGGAGTGTCATCGAGCGGAAACTCGAGCAACAGTGGAATGTCAGGAAGTGGTTCGGGTGTTTCGATCGCACCGATCTGTTCGGTGTCCACCGTGAGCAGTCCCAATGAAACCGCCACTGACAGGAGCAGATACACGACCAGAACGACGTACAGTACGCGAACGAACGTGCGTACACCCCGGCCGATCAATTCCCCCATGCTATGGTGGGTTCTCCGCCCACCGACTTTATTCCTCGCAGATTTAGTTGGATAATAATTGGGTCGTGAATGGGGTGTTCGAATCTGTATTTACCACTCGGCGATTGAGCCGTCTGGGTGTGTCCAGACCGGGTTGTGCCAGTCTACGGATTGTTCTGCTCGTTCGCAGACGGTCGATTCGTCGATGGAGATACCGAGCCCAGGTTTCTCGGGGAGTTCAATGTAGCCATCTTCGTACTCGAAGAGGCTTGGATCTGCCAGATAGTCCGTGACATCACTGTCAGTGTTGTAGTGGATGTTGAGACTCTGTTCTTGAATCAGTGCGTTCGGTGCAGTGATGTCAACCTGAACACAGGATGCGAGCGCAATCGGTCCGAGCGGACAGTGTGGTGCGATTGCAACGTCGTAGGCTTCGGCCATGGAGGCGATTTTGTGGACCTCGGTGATGCCCCCAGCGTGGCTGAGATCCGGCTGGAGCAGATCCACAACGCCGTCTTCGAGAATCGGCTTGAAATCCCATCGAGAAAACATCCGTTCGCCGGTGGCAATCGGCGCGGTGGTTGCGTTTGCGATCTGTTCGAGCGCTTCGTTGTGCTCTGCCAGGACGGGTTCCTCGATAAACATCGGATCGTACTGGTCCAGTTTGCTCGCTAGTTTTTTTGCCATGGGTTTTGCAACCCGTCCGTGGAAGTCAACGGCAACATCGATATCCGGACCGACGGCCTCGCGCACCTCGCGGAGACGATCCACCGCGCCATCGACGACAGCGGGGGTGTCGATGTGTCGAACTTCGCTGGTTGTGTTCATCTTCAGCGCGGTGAAACCGGCATCGACCATCTCCGCCGCGGCGTTGCCAACGTCTGTGGGTTTATCACCGCCAACCCACTGGTACACTCGAACGCGGTCTCGTGCCTTTCCCCCAAGGAGATCGTAAACGGGTGCTTCGTAGTATTTCCCTTTGATGTCCCAGAGTGCCTGATCGATTCCGGCGATGGCAGACATTAACACTGGTCCTCCACGATAGAATCCGCCGCGATACATGTGCTGCCAGTGTTTCTCGATGTGGCGTGGATCTTCTCCCAGAAGATACGTGTCCATGAGCTCCTCGACGGCGGTTCGGACCGTTTTGGCCCGTCCCTCAACTATCGGCTCGCCCCAGCCCACCAGTCCGGTATCAGTTTCCAGTTTCAAAAACAGCCAGCGGGGTGGCACTTCGAACAGCTCGTAATCGTTGATTTCCATTTGTTCGTACTTTGAACGACCGGTGATAACGATTCTGTTCGGTCCTCACAGCTCCACGACACCCCCTGCTCGCCACACTTATGTGCTCTCACGGGCGATATGAAAGTAGAATGTCGGACGAGGAGCTGTTGTCGTGGGACGAAACTGTGTTCCGGGACGAACACGTCTTCGAGATCGATTACGTCCCGGAGACGTTTCGTCATCGTGAGGAACAAACACGACAGTTACAGTATGCTCTCCGGCCAGCCGTTCGAGGCTCACGGCCGCTGAACGCCATGATACGGGGCCCATCGGGGACGGGAAAAACGACGGCGCTTCAGCTACTCGGCTCAGAGCTGCAAACCCGGTCGGGCGTTCGGATGGCACATGTTAATTGCCAGGTGGATGCAACGCGGTATGCTGTGTTTTCTCGGCTGTTCGAAACGATGTTCGAGTATCAACCACCCACGAGCGGCATCTCGTTCAAGAAGCTGTTCGGGCAGATCACCGATCGGCTGGTCGAAAACGACGAAGTGATGGTGGTCGTGCTCGATGATGTTAACTATCTGTTCTATGAAGACGAAGCGTCCGATACGCTGTATTCGCTTTTGCGCGCACACGAGGCACATTCGGGGGCGAAGATCGGCGTCATGTTGGTTTCCTCGGATCTTGATCTCGACGTGATCGACGAGCTAGACACGCGCGTCCAGAGCGTTTTCAGGCCTGAAGAGGTGTATTTTCCACGGTACGACGAGCCGGCGATCGTTGACATTTTACAAGAGCGCGTCGATCGTGGCTTTCGGTCGGGCGTAGCCGATGCGACGATTCTCGATCGGGTTGGGGAGCTGACGGCCGAGACGGGCGGCGATCTTCGGGTTGGAATCGATCTGTTGCGTCGGGCCGGATTGAACGCCGAGATGCGAGCGAGTCCGACGGTCGAACTGGAGGATGTCGAAAAAGCCTATGATAAGTCGAAATACGTCCATCTTTCGCGGCATCTCCGCGATCTCAGCGAGACCGAAACGGCGCTCGTGGCGGCGGTTACCGAACACAACGGCAAACGCGCTGGTGTGGTGTACGAATCGTTCGAAGCAAAAACCGGGCTGGGATACACTCGCTACTCCGAACTGGTGAACAAGCTGGACCAGCTCGGCATTATCGACGCCGAGTACACGACCGTCGAGGGACGCGGGCGATCACGAATGTTGACGCTCGCCTACGAGGAAGCTGCCGTCCGGGAACGCCTGGCGTGATTGCTGGCGTGTCAGTCAGTCACGAAACCGACTCACTCCGGAATCCTTATACTGCTGTTGGGTAGAGTAGTAACTGTCCCAGACGACGACTGGGCCAGTGTAGCTCAGCTGGCAGAGCGAATCCTTCGTAAGGATTAGGTCAAGGGTTCAAATCCCTTCACTGGCTCTATACTTTTCACTCGGATCTGCCAATATATGGTTAGTGCTCAACACAGGTGAGAGTCAACCGCAGCATTGTCGGTACGGAGCTCTTTGTGTGATGGATCACGTAGTCGTTGGCGATTACGGTGTTTGCTGAATCAAGAACGGACGGCGATCCATTACTGAAAATTACAGACTATCAACCCATAGAATAGACGCCATCAAGAGAATAACATCCATGGCCGTGCCACGAGTTGGAACATCTCATTATGAGTGAACTCGACGACCCTAGTACCGCGTTCTTCTCAATTCCGAAGGCATTCTGCCCAAAAGCATCACCGGATGGAAAGAGGGTCATTTGCAACTGGAATACAACAGGTCGCTTCGAACTGCATGCGATTACCGTCTCAAGCGGTGAACGACGGCAATTAACGGAGGGAGAACTACCACTCCATCCAGAAGATGCCACGTATTGCTGGACTGCCACGAGTGACGTCGTCCTGTATCAGGTTGATCGTAACGGGAACACTGACGTTTACCGAGTGACTCTCAATGGCAACCGTGAAAGAGCATTTACTGTTGCTGATGACACACATCTCTGGGCAGTAAATCCAAAAATGGATATCATCTACTATCGAGTCGGAGACAATACGCTCCGCTGGCGGAATCCAGTAACGGAAGAGAGGGGTGAGTTCCCCTGCTTTCCGGGGCTTGATATTCAGATACAGGCGACGTGTTCTGTGAGTCCAGATGGGGAGTGGATTGCTTACACCTCAGTTCCACCTGAAGCCGACGAATCTGCAACAACTACCTATGAAAGTGGTCTTACAACGTATATCTCGCGTGCAGATGGAAGCAATCCGACACGAATATCGGCTTCCAATCATGGATACCGTCTCACACCTGTACAATGGCACCCTGATGGTGAACGTCTCCTCATCCATCGAGACAATGGCCACTGGAAAGATGGCCGGAAATGTGGGATCTACGATCGGCACAGTGGAACGGTCGAATGGATTGCTGATGTTGGAGCGGTTGCGTTCCTCTACAATGGCGAGCGGATTCTTGCGGGCGCTCCACCCCGTTCAGCAACTGAGCTCTACGACGTAGCTGGCAATGCAACAGCTATCCCCTGCGAAGGGATGTTTCATGGATGTAATGGTACAGAAGCGGTAGTTGGTGACACTGGATTTATTGTACAGCGACATACAGTAGACCATCCGTATGAAGTCCTGCATCACGATACAGCGACTGGTGAGACCACAGTCCTCTTTGGAGCCGAGTATGAACAACGTGCAATCGGCCCAGATACGTTTGTGAAGCCAACTGAGGTGCAGTACGAAATCGGGGGTGGTGAAGTCGCCGAGGGACGACTCTTCCGACCAGTTAATCACGAGAACGCACCAACACCCGCAATCGTATTCTTTCACGGACAGAGGAACCGCTGGGCTCGTAGATTTCGCCCCTCTGTACAACACCTCGCTCACCAGGGCTATGCAGTCTTACTAGCTGGTTGTCCTGCCGATGGGTGGAGCCATGAAGCACATGCTGTATTCGCGGCAGCTGGTCGCTGGCTCGCACAACAGGAGGGAATTGACCCTAATCGAGTGATTGCATATGGTCACTCTCACGGTGGCTACAACGTGTATATGCAGTCTGTAGCGTATCCTGCGGTGTGGGATGCCTTTGTAGCAGACACTGGTTGTGTTGATCTTCGGTCTGCAAAGCCAGTTGGAAATCTCCGTCGACAGCTTGGCGATCCTATCAAAAATCAACTACTGTACCGGGAATTAAGCCCGATAACGTACGTTGACGAAGCTGTTGGATCACCACTTCTGATGATTCATGGAGCGGATGATGGATGGGCGGATCAGCCACATATCTTCACAAATGCACTCAAAGACTACGGACTAGTAGCTGGCGATGAGTACGAGCACATCGAATTTTCAAACGTTGGCCATACTCCGAAATCCAGAGAAAAACAGGTTCTGTGGTGGGATACGATCGTCACTTTCCTCGACAACCGGCTTCGCAAGTGAGGGTCCCACCTGCTCTCTACTAGACAAATACCCCACGACCATTCTATGCAATCATATGGGTAGTTATGGAAGCAAACGCACTCGAAGAATCCGGACTTGTTATCGCTATAACGGTGTTCTGTTGCAACCGCGTTACTCGTTCAGGGCTGCTGCGAACAGCCGGAGGTTCGTACCGAGATGTTTCACAAGTGCCCGTGGAAACCGCTTTCGAGCGCCAGAAAGCGCATCGTCAAGTGCTGCAGTAGCATCCTCGAAGACGCCTTCTCCATGCCCGAATAGGATTCGTTCTGGTTCGATTCCTGCAAAGGTTTCTCGTGGCGGGAACGGTCGAAGACCGAGCATTACGCCGATACGTTCGTTACCGACTGGATACGCCGAACCGGATGAGAGCAGATCAGGAACGATGAGTGTTCCATCAGTCTCACGATAGGCGATGGCACCCTGATAGAGCGACAGCGGCTCAACACGAGTGATCTCGAAACCAGCACCACCAAGAACAGACTCGTCGCGCCTGATAGGAACATTGACGCGCGAGGCAATCCGATCCATCCACGGCGGAATGTGAACGGCGACATCATGACGTGCCGCAACTGGACCAGCATCCCTGGTATGGTGACTGGAGAGGACCACAACTCCAGCCACGTCTCCAAACTCGTTCAATAGCGCATCGATACCCGGTGCGTCCACAGGATCAATCACCCAGACCCCATCATCCGCTTTCAGCGCGTGGCTCGCTCGCTCGCCGTCTTCGTCAGGGTGGGCTATCCACCCGAAGCCCTCATTCCACCGGTCAATTTCCTCAAATCCGGTTGCAGTGGACCGATTGTAGGCAGGCATATCTATGTGGAGTCACTCCCCATCCATCAATACCCATTGGAATGAACTGTAACGTTGTGAGCTATCGATAGTAGCTGTGTTCGAACCAAGTGTGAACGGACTCTCACCGCGTTTTGAGCGGTGGCAACAGCTCCTCGATCCGTTCAAGATCGACGTCCAGCCAATCGGGGACCTTCAGCTCCTCGCCGAACTCGGCCGGCTCCTGATCGATATCGAATCCCGGTCCCATCGTGGCGTACTCAAACACGGACCCGCCGGGTTCGGTGATGTATCGAGAGCTGAAATAATCTCGATCCTTCCTTGAGGTCGTGATGTAGCCGTGCTCGCGCAGTCGATCGCTCACCTCGTCCTGGTGGGTCGTGTCCTCGACGCCGTAGGCAACGTGGAGATACGTTCCAATGCCCATCTGGCCACGCGGCGCGTTCGGCCGGATCAGAATATCGACCACCTGACCACACGGCCCAGTACCGGGTGCTCGGTATCGGATTCGATCGCCAGCCTGTGGATGCGTGGCTTCTCCAGAGTGCTGCCACCCCATTACCTCCAGCACGTCCATCGTTCCGGCGGGATCGGCCGAATGGACCGTTACGTTGTGCATGCCACGAATACCGTGTTCGGCCGGGATGTCACCGTCTCCCGTCCAGGGATCGATCGAGGAATCACCAGTAACGAGCTCGTATGGCAGCCCATCCGGATCGCTAAAGCCGATCGCCGTCTCCTCAAAGCGCTCTTCGACGGTGTAATCGACACCGTGGTCGTCGAATCGATCCTTCCAGTACTTGACGGATGATGGCGGAATTGTCAATCCAACTGATCGCAACATCCCCTTGCCGAGCTGTCCCTCCTCCATCGGCATATTCGTCATCGGAAAGTAGGTCACGATCGTTCCAGGCGTCCCCATCTCGTCGCCGTAGTACAGATGATAAATTTTCTCGGGAACGTCGAACCGCACCGTCCGTTTCACGAATCGTAGCCCCAGCACGTTCGTGAAAAAGTCGTAGTTCTCCTGGGGATCGTCACAGAACGCGGTCACGTGGTGTATGCCTTCGATTGCTGCCATTGTATTAGACAAACAACCTGTTTATATTCCTAATAGATAACTATTACTGTATTATAGTTGGGTTGATCTTCGATCAAATTTGATTAGTTGGCAAGGAAATTGAGTACGTCTGTAAATCCAAGTATTTCACTCACCAACATTGAGCGCCGTTTGGGGATTCTCGTACACGATACGTTCGATCTCCTCGACAGAAAGTCCGAGTCGGTAGCACTCCACAATAGCTCGTTTGATCGCGAGGACATCCGTATTGAGGACGTTCGCGGCGTCGGTCTCGATCATGATCCGCTCTGGACCGTATTCATGAACGAATTTGGCGACGGTTTCGACAGTGACGCCGGTGAGCCAGGGGTAGCCGAGGGTGAAACTCAGCAGGCAGTCGGTTGCTTCGAGCAGCAACTCCGCATTGTTCGCATCGGCGTGTGAGGCGATGAGCTGGCGTTCGTCGAATCCCACCTCGCGAGCGAGGGCAATATCTTCCTCGAGGGCCTGTATGGCCGGGTTGTCGCCGTCCAGCACTGGTTCTTGCGTGAGTTCATCGTTTCGCTCAAAGCCAGGGATTCCGACGCCAGCTCGATACAGCTCCGCTGTTGTAGACGAAGCGGCCGGCGTGTGGAGAATCACTGGACAGTCATTCTCTGCTGCGATAGCGAACTGTTCACGAACGACGTCTCGCTGGCCCTCCAGTGGCCACTGCTCGGCGTGCTGTGTTGGCGTGATTCCGGTTTCACCAATTGCAACGACGGAATCGAGTCGGCAGTACTCCCTGAGCCGATCGAGGAGCTCGTCAGAATCGTCGATGCGGACACCCGTGTGGATACCAACTGCGAGTCCAGTGTCGAAAAAATGTTCCCGTTCGATCGCTCGCTGACGATTAATCACGTCGTCCCAGAGATACTGGATATCCTCGGCTGCAACTGGTTTGTACGGCGTCCAGTGATAACCAGACGCCACCAGTACCATCGCGTGACAGCCCGCCAGCGCATATTGTTCCCGATCACGCCAGGACAACGTCTGTGCATGGGTGTGGGGGTCGATCCACGGTTGATTGAGAAGGCTTGCCGGCGGATCGTACGAGTTCTCAAACGAGTGGGCAGCGTCGGTCGGTCGACGAGTCGGGTGGGCCATTGGTGTGCAGGGTTCGGCGCCAGTGCCTTCTACCTTGGGCCCACCCGGTCGCATTGGCTCCCAAACGCTCTCTGAATGTGGGGGGTCTCCGCGAGCGTTCAGACTCTCAGATACTGTCGGTTTGTGTGGCCCGCCCATGAATCACTTGACGTAGCACAACACGTCATCGAACGCAACACGCGCACGTTCGAGTTAGTGTCCTTATATATTGAAATTTGGGTATACTTCACTGTTGTAGCGGTTTACCTACAGTTTATTCCAAACCATGATAGTATCCTGGATCGCCACCAGCGGTTGTCTTCGTAATCAGCGGTGCGATGTATCTAATTATCTGATACCTGAAATAATATGACAATATTCTCTACCAGAAAGGTTAAGTAAAATGCATAAATATTGGACATAGATCTTAATGACCAGTCTGCGATTCTTGCCTGCTGATTACTACGGGTGGAAACGATGAGACGCATGCGTCGGCTCGCTATCGTCCTGATCGCTATCGGCCTCGTAACTAGCGCCATCTACGCCACTGGCGCATTCGATTCGTTCACCGCCTCACGGAACGCCAGCGTGAACGTTACTGGCGACGCCACGGGCTATCTTGGGTTGCAACCAGCCGACGGTCCGAATGGAGCCTACGCGACCGACAAGAACGGAAAGCTCCAGGTGTCGCTTTCGGAGATGGCCGACGCCGACGGCGGTGCCGATGGCGCTGGGGTTAATCCAGGAGCGGAGACCACGGTCACGAACGTCTTCACTATCACAAATCAGGGTCCGCAGCCGGTTAGCGTCTGGCTTGCTGCTGACAGCGATGCGGTGTCGTTCGAGCGCGGTGACTCTGGGCGTTCTATCGAGACGAAAGCCCATGCGGTAGAGCTTTCCCCTGGAAAAACTGTGGCCGTCAGCCTCGCCATCGATACACAACACGTCGATACTGGCAAAACCCTTGACCCCATGATGACGCTCCACGCCAGTACTGATGTGGGAGGTACGTCGGTGGACAGTGGGACGAACGACGAGAGCGAGCAGCCATCGAGGGAAGCGCCCGACGAATCGGACACAGAGAAAGAAAGTGGCGGATCGAACAACCAGGATGGGAGTAATGACGAGGAGGGATGTGGCATCAATCTCCTCTGTCATGGAGAGAATGCTGTAGAGAGTGGTGGAGAGTTCATTCACGGCGTTGCCAAAGATGTGTGGGAGACCCTCAGTCCGTACCTCAAAAAAGGCGTGAAAATAGCCAAGAACGCAGGGCGTGAGCTCACCGAGACCACCATCAAGATGGCGAATAAGCTGATGAATAGTCCGATTGATGTGCTGCGAGAAGCTGCTGCTGGGCTCGTCTTTGGTGGTGCCGGAATGCCTGGTGGGGCGTTCACTGCGAAGGAATCCAACTCGCCGTATTATTTCCTGTCGTGGATGGGCAGCACCATCATTCCTATCGTGGATATATTCACTGGCCTTCGTGATTTGGCGGATAATGCGTCCCAGGGGAAGCTGATTGGAGCTGGGCTAGAGGTCGTTGGCCTCATTCCAGCGATCGGAAAGGGAGCTGATGTGTACAAAAGTTTGAAAATAGCTGACACCTGGGTTGGCAAATATGCCTCAAAAGCAGGTGATGCGCTGCGTGTGCTCAGGGATAATAAATATATAGCGAAGCTAGGGCCAGAAAACAGGAAAAAGTTAGTCAATAAGTTTAAGGGCGGTTCATCAACATCCAAAACCGAGAAAATATCTGAAGCCCAGATGCAGAGATATATCGACGCTGGATATAATCCTGCCCGGGTCGATGATATGGTGAAAAATGACAAGTTCACTAAATCAGATATGCGAATACTTACGGGCAAGAATGCCGATCTGAAACGAGCTCAGGCACTTCGCGACAAGGACGTTCCTGTTGATGATATCCGATACTACGCAGAAAACGATGTCCCTCTCAAGAAAGTCGATGAACTGAAGGATAAAAAGTTCCCGGAACCGTTTTCCCGTGAGCAAATCCGGACGCTCATGAAAAACGAGGAGTACACTCCCGACGAGATCAGCAAACTCCATGGCGAAGGCTTCGAAAACGGTCAGATTACTTCATTCGCCAAGAAAGGGTTGGATCCAGATAGCCTGAAGAACTTGAGACACGATGAGGGACTTGAAAGCGAACAGATCGTAACGCTCATCAAGAAGGATGTCAGCCCGAAAAAGATAACCGACATGAAGGATGAAGGCTGGGAAAACGACCAGCTGACGACGCTCGCGCGGCGCGATGCCGACATCGAACAGGCCAGAAAACTTGAGCAAGATGGGCTTTCGACGAAGGAGGTTACAGACATAGCAAAGAATATACATTCAAGAGTCAAGGGAAGAAATATCCCAACAACAGAAAATCTTAAAAAAGTAAACGAGCTCAAGGGTCGAGGATACAATGCGGAGCAACTTGAATATATAACTAAGAATAGTATTAGTCTCACTGGAACGAAATATTTGGATAAGTATGTTAGCAGAGGAAAGCTAATGGATTTCTTGAAGGCACGTGAGGGGGCCGACTACTTTAATAAATGCAGGATGATTGAGACGTGGAGGAAAACTCACCAAGATAGTGATGATAAAGTCCCGACTCTACCTGTGTGTACTGCCGAAATTGAGATCTATTGACCAATTGTCCAAATAATAGCACAATACAACTATAATATTAATTAGTTCTGAAGATTATTTGAAAAACAATAGATATTTACCGTCTCTCCATTCGCGTTGTATATGATAGTAAAAATATAGTGTGGCAAAGAATAATACAAACCAAATTATCCTCCCATTCTGACCATGATTAACGAACCTTACAAGAATATCGACATGAGAGATAGCAGGTTTAAATACAAACTCCATGAACAAATAATAGGTAACGAATACAATGAATGCTTCTAATTTCCATTTGAATTTCTTTTTCCATGTTTCGCGCCGATGTTCGGATATCATTAGTAATTATTTTCAGGTCTAGATGGTTATAATCGTTGGTTCTCCATTAATCGATTGGCGGCATTGCAGCGCCGTTAGCAATTCATATGGTTTGTGACAGTATCATTACGTTGTGGGACGCATTGATGAGATTATGGATTTTTTGTGCTGTTTTCGAATTACGCTAAGTTAGAATCCGAACGCTCGTGAAGCGCGATGCCGACATCGAACAGGCCAGATTGTTTGAGCAAGATGGACTTACTACTGGTGAAGTTGCTAAAGTAGCCTATATTCGGCTATCATTTGTAAACCAGTCCTCGTACCGGATGATTATAATCATCGGCACTTCATCAATTGGTTCGGTGCGTTGATCCCAAAAGATGTGTTCTAAGAGATACAGAGGTTTCTTGACCGGGGCAAGAACCTACGTACAAACGAGGAACGCAGATTTCTCCATATCATCGATATGAAGATATGAAAGTGAAAAAGCAGTGGTGAGTCGAATGTAGCTATGGCATACGTCCGCTATCTGAGTAGTATAACAGATATAAATACACTAATCAGGAGAGTATCACCTACAGCCAGAACCTATTGATACCCTGGTTTGGCCGAAATAGAGCCTCTAACATCTGTTCTCCATTCTCGACCTCCGTGTTGCTCGCACTGAGATTCCGATGCAGTTAAGTGTATTTAGGTGGGCCTAAAAGATATGGAGTACACACGACGAAAGGTCATGGCAGTGGGTGCAGCCACGATAGCAACCGGACTGGCCGGCTGTTCAGAATCCGAATCTGGCGGTGATGGTACGGATACGGCGGGGACAGAATCGAACGGATCCGGCAGTTACACGGTGTCGATGGCACCGGTCGGAGAAGTGCAATTTGATGCGCCACCGGAATCGGTGGCACATTACTTCCCGGACTACGCCGACATGGCGGTTGCACTCGGAAAGGGCTCGACGATCAACTCGATTGGAATGCCATCACGCTATCACACGACGCATTACGACGCGCTGGAGGGCGTGAGTGTCGACATGGAATCGGTGACAAAGCTCAACGGAGAGTCTGGCATTCCAAAGGAGATCTTCTTCAAACTCGACAGCGATCTCCACATGATCGACCCGCAGTGGTTGATCAGCAATGACGCGTTCAAGCTCGAATCGTCCGATATCGAGGAGATAACCGATCGCGTCGCCCCCTTCCTCGGCAACGCAATCTTCCGTCAGACGGACAAATGGCACGACTACGAGTACTACACGCTGTATGAGGCATTTGAGAAGGTCGCAACAGTGTATCAAGAGACCGAGCGATTCGAGCAGCTCAAAACGTTCCACGACGACTACGTCGGCGAGATCGAATCGCAGCTGCCAGAGGAGCGTCCCAACGCTCTACTCTGCTGGCAGGGTGAGGACGAGCCCGAATCGTTCTCGCCGTACCGGCTTGGTGGGAAGGGAACGAACAAGAAGGCATTCCACGATATTGGTCTGACCGACGCACTGGAGGGGACGGACGTGGAGGGCCTCTCCGAGAGCAGCCGTGGAACGATTGATTATGAAACGCTCGCGCAGGTCGATCCCGATTCCATCCTGCTGCGTGGCCACGAAGCAAAAACACAAGAAGAGTTCCAGAATACGGTCGTTGCGTTCATGAAAGAGCATCCGGTGGCCTCGAAGCTCACCGCCGTGCAAAACGACAAGGTGTTCCGCGGCGGACCGATCTATCCCGGCCCGCTCCACCACCTGTTCCTCGTTGAGCGGTACGCAACCAGCTACTACCCGGACACGTTCTCGGGCGAACTGTTCGACCGCTCGGAGCTCACAAGCATCATCACCGGCTAAACTGTTGTTCTGGCGCTTCTCATTGTCATAAGCGCCCAAAACGGTCCATCACTCGGTTTGATTTCTTTTATTTGCCACACTACCTATCCGACCCAATCTTATCAGTTCAGGCACTGATAATCAGCATCTCACCAACAAACAGTACTGTGAGTAACAGAGCGAATCCAGCCATTATACGAGCATACCAACGGTTTTGCATCGTTTTTTCTTTGCTTCCCTCGGTATTCCACAAGGAGTTGATCCCGAATCCAGCAATAATAAGCCCAGTACTGAGAAAGAATACTGTCGAAAGGATGGCTTTCTCAAACCAGTATGCAGTAATAGCCTGGACTGAGATGAGAATGCCACAGTAGAGAAAGCAGCCAGCCACGAATGTTCTCGATCTCATACAGTAGAATCTGTCTGATTGGTATTAGATCTGGCCCTGCCACTCATATTGCGTCTCCAGTCCAGTCATGCAGGGATTATGTATCGTTAATTTGCGCTGGAACGAAGGAATTCGACATTGATGACCGAGAACCAGCTTTCGTAGCGATTTGTGAACCGTTGATGCCAGTGATATTACCGGCGTGACGAGTCGCGACCACGATCTCAGGGTGGAGCGCTTGTACGGAGCCACATCACTCAGCGCTCTCCATCTCGTGTTTGTCGGTCACCCTCACCGCCTGAAATCGTCACAAACCGGTCGATCGATTCGAGCATCGACAGCACACCGATCCGGAGGCCACTCAGCAGTCGCTCGGTCACCGTAAGAATCGCGAGCAGCTCGTGAATGACCAACAGCAACACACTGAGGCCACTGAACGATCCGAATACCGCTATCACACCGAGAAAGAGATTGGTGATATCACTATGCGTATCCCCCAGGATAACAATTGAGAGAACGAACAGTCCGACCGTTACCAGAACGCCACAACAGCCCAGCACGATCCCCCATCTGGCTCTCCACGCCCACTTGCCCACGCCGACACTGGATTCGGTCTGCTGTGCTGGTTCGTTCTCCTCACCCACTTCCACTGTGTCACGCTCAAGCCGTTCGAGCGATCTGAGATCATCGCCTGGTGTGACAAGCTCCGTCCCACGATTGTGAGTATCAGCAAGCAACTGGTTTCGGTCGAAGCCGTTGAGCACCCGAATCCGCTCTATGGTCAGCTGGGTCTCCACCAATGCTCGTCGCAGCTGTTCTTCAGAGAGGTCATCCAGTGCCAACTCGAACTGCCGGTCTGGATAAGAACTGAGCAATCGGAAATCCTGCAGTCCAGCCTGGATTCGCTGTCTGATCAGTCGCTGATCGCGCCCTTTGGCCTCCGATGTCACGTCGGCGAACTCATTCACAATTCGTTGCCGCTGCGTTTTCGTGAGCAGCGACGCCGAACGATCGTCCATATGAAACCCTCAGTCTGATTCAGTATATGTCTGTATACGTGGGATTTTCACCCCGGTATACGACGGTATAGCAGCATATACCGGTCGGTATACTGGCTAAAAGCCCTCTCTGGAGGGTTCGCGGCCCCAGCTGCCAAGAAATGAGCGTTAATTTTCCAGAATTCAGGGGTATACGGCCCTATACCGGCCATTCTCTGCTGAAACGGTCGTCCGGTTTTAATACAGTCCTATCAGGACCACCGGATGGATGTCTGCGATTACAACGACTGGACTGACGAAACGATACGGTGACGTAACAGCCATCAACGGGCTGGATCTCGTCGTCGAGGCTGGCACCGTGTACGGCTTTCTTGGGCCGAACGGGGCGGGCAAATCGACCGTCATCAACTGTTTGATGGACTACTGTCGACCGACAGACGGAACCATTGACGTGCTGGGCTATAATCCACAGGAGGATGCGCTGGCCGTGCGAGAGCGGACTGGCGTGCTTCCACAGGGATTCGACGTGTACGATCGCCTGACTGGCCGCCAGCACTTGCAGTTCATCATCGACTCGATGGGCGCAGCCGACGATCCAGAGGCGATCGCCGAACGCGTGGGAATCCTCGATGCAATCGACCGACCGGCCGGCGGCTACTCAAGAGGAATGGCCCAGCGGCTCATGCTCGGGACTGCCCTTGTGGGCCACCCCGAGCTGCTGATCCTGGATGAGCCATCGACGGGACTGGATCCCGAAGGTGCCCGAGAAATGCGGAAAATTGCCCACGAGGAAGCCGACAGGGGTGCGACCGTCTTTTTCTCGAGTCACATTCTCGGGCAGGTCGAGGCCGTCTGTGACCGCGTTGGGATCCTCCAGGATGGTCGGCTGATCGCCGAAGACACCATCGAAGGGCTCCGTGCGACCGTCACAGCAGAAACGACCATCACAGTCACAGTGGATGTGCTTCCGTCTGGAGCACTCGATGCAGTGCGTGCACTGTCTGCTGTCTCGTCGGTGCAGGCCACGGAGACGACGGTGACCGTCAACTGTGCCGACGGCGCGAAAGCGACCGTCATCCACGAACTCGAAGCCGCCGGCGCTACTATCAAAGATTTCGAGCTCACAACGGCGTCGCTTGAGGAGCTGTTTCTCAGCTACACGAACAGTGAATCGAATCCCAACACCGACGCTGTGCAATCAGACGAGGTGGTTCGTCTGTGAGCACGCTCCTGGTGGCAAAAAAGGACTTTCAGGACGCCATTCGATCGCAGAGCTTACTCGGCGTTTCGTTTCTGTTCACGTCGTTTCTGGCGTTTCTACTGTACTATAAAATCACGCTCGAGACGCCTGCTGAGCCGTTTTTGCTGTCGGAGCTCTATCTTCCGATGGCAAGCGTCGTTGCCCTGGTCGGGACGTTGCTCGGATACAACGCGATCGCTGGCGAGATCGAATCCGGCAGCGTGCTGTTTTTGCTTGGAACCGCTCATACGCGCACGGATGTCCTCTTCGGAAAGCTGCTGGGGCGCGGAGCCGTCGTCGCCGTCACCGTGCTCGTCGGATTCGGGGTGTGTGCTCCACATTACGCCGTACTAATCGAGAGCTCGCCCGAAATTCTCACATACGCCACGCTTGCAGGGAAGATACTGTCACTTGGCATCGTCTTCGTCGCCATCGCAATCGGGTTCTCTGCGGTCTTTCAGTCCGAAACGCTGGCCGTCTGGGGCGGCGTCTGTCTCGCGGCTGGATTCTCGTTTGGCTGGGATTCATTTCTTGCGGTGATCAAGACCTTCATGTTCACCTCACTCACCCTTCCACCCTGGTATTATCTGCTCACGCGGCTCAATCCAAAGTACGCGTATCTCTCAATCGACGCAGCAGCACTGGAGTACGCACCATTCTATCTCGATGCATGGTTTGGGCTCGTGATTCTGGCCGGGTGGGTGGTCGCTCCACTCGGAATCGCCTACTGGCAGTTCTCTCGAGGTGATCTCGCATGAGCCGATCCAACTACGCCATCATTGCACTGCTCGTTGCAGTGCCGTTGTTCGCCGGCGGGCTGGTTGCGCCAGTGCCGGACTACGACGCCCATCTGCAGTTTGACGCAAACGCCACGAGCAACATCTCAGAGACACAATCCCCAGAGATTCAGTATCAGAATCTCTCACAACCTGCACAGCAACTGTTCGACCGCATAAAACGAGGGAATGGGAGCAATGCAACGCTCCAGGAACGGTTTCCCAATATCTCGGGCGTGACGATGAACACCAGTGACGACGTGATCGTTCCGGTGGCGACTACACCGCAGGACTTCACACAGTATCACTCGGACACCGAGCGCGGTGGGATCCACGTTCTCGTCAAAGACGGTGAGGACAACTACGAGATGTACGTCTATCAGGCGACACCAAAACCATCCACACAGTCTGTGCTTCTCCGACTCGGCGCACTCCTCGGAGCGATTACGCTCGGTACCGTGGCCGCCTATCTCAGGCTGACCCCCAGCGACTGAGCGAACCGTATCAATACGCCGATATGCGTTGCTGGAAATGAAATCGTATGCAAATCACCCTCTGCGGTACCGGTGACGCCATGGGCATTCCGCCGGCGTTCTGTGATCTCGAGACCTGCAACGCGGACGCAAAACGTCGAAGATCGGCCCTGTTGGTCGAAGCCAATGAAACGACGATTCTCTGTGACTGTGGTCCCGACGTGAAAGCACAGCTGCGAGCGACAGACACGAAAGCGATCGATGGGGTATTCGTGACACACTTTCATCACGATCATGTCGGTGGTATCGACGAACTCGCAGCATTCGCACCGGTAATTGGATTCGATATTCATCTCACCGAAACCGCCATTGGACACTTCGAGCGCGAGCGTGCGCATCTCACCGACGAGATCGAACCACGGCCAATACGGGCGCACCAGCCGGTCGAAATTGGAGCTGTTACTGTCACGCCATTGCCGGTGACCCACGCGCGCCCAGAATTCGAGACGGTCGCCTTCGCCATTGCGGCAGATGATCGGACGGTGGTGTACGCCCCTGACGTGGGTCGGATCGATCCGGACATGTCGATCCCATCCGAGATTGCTCTGTTGGTTGTCGGGGGTAATCGACTTTTTCGATCGGATGGTGGAGAAGACTCCATCAGGAAAATTGTCGATCCATTTGCTCCCGAGCGTGTGGTGATAACCCACGTGAATGAGTGGTGGCTTGGGCAATCGACCAGCGAACTCCGCCGAATGACACGGGACACCGGCTACGAACTCGGTGACGATTACCAGATGATCACCGTATAGCCTACTTCTCGAGTAGCTCACCGACGGCCGCAATGAGATATGCGATCGGCTCGCGGCGTGCAGAATGACCCATACAGCCAATCCGTACCACCTCACCCGCGAGATCGCCGAGCCCGCCCGCAATCTCGATGGAATACGTCTCGCGGAGCTGGCTGATGAGCCACTCGTCCGAAACCCCCGTCGGGAGTTTAAACGTCGTGAGACTCGGCAGCCACGAGGTTTCCTCGACGAACGGCTCCAGTCCATGTGTTTCGAGACCAGCCACCAGCTCGCTTGCCACGCGACGGTGGCGTTCCCAGCGTTCCTCGAGTCCTTCCTCGGCCACGAGTCGCAAGGCCTCGCGCAGCGCGTACACGTTCGTTATCGGCGCTGTGTGGTGATACGCCCGCTCGCTCCCCCAGTAGCCCTCGAGCAACGAGAGATCGAGATACCAGGAGCGGACCGGCGACTCGCGGCCAAGGATGCGATCCATCGCCCGATCGGAGAGCGTGAGCGGACTCGCCCCCGGCGGACAGGAGAGACACTTCTGGCCGCCCGCGTAGGCCACGTCGATCCCCCAGTCATCAACGCGGAGCTCGACGCCTCCAAGTGACGTGACAGTGTCGGCGATCACGAACGCGTCGTGGGCATGGGCGATCTCCACCAGCTCTGAAACGTCAGGCTGAAGAACGCCTGTGGAGGTTTCAGCGTGAACGAAGCCAAAGACGGTTGGCTGGTGGGTGTCGAACGCGTCGGCAACCGCGGCCGACGAAAGTGGTGCTCCCCACGGAGCGTCCACCGTCACGACCTCGCCGCCTGCCCGCTCTGCCATCGCCGCCATCCGATGGCCGAAATAGCCGTTGGTCGGCACCAGCACGGTGTCACCTGGCCGAACGAGATTCGCAAACGCGGCCTCCATTGCGGCCGACCCCGTCCCACTCACCGGAATCGTCCACTTATTGGTGGTCTGAAACGTGTATCTGAGCAGCTCCTGGACCTCGTCCATCACCTCTAGAAACGCAGGATCTAGATGCCCGACGAGCGGCGTCCCCATTGTGCGAAGAACGCGAGGGTGAACCATGCTGGGACCAGGGCCAAGCAACGTCCGGTCCGGTGGCGACAACTCATCGATGGCTGGCGGCGCGTGCATATCGGTCGGTCACACAGAGCAGCCAAAAACACACCGGTGGCCACCCAAAGTTGCAGGAGACGTGCACAAAAGATATGTATATAGACAGCATACTGTCACATATGTCTCTCCCCGATTCGGAATCCAGCACCGAGCGGTCGGTTTCCGGATTCGTTCGTGCCATCACGACACCGCGCTCGCTTGTCTTTGCATACGGCATCGAACTAGTCGTCTTCCTGACTCTCCTCATCGGAATCTACGTCGCGTATTCGGCGTCGCTGATCGGATTCACCACGTCGATGCTGGCAATTGCTGCGCTCGTACTCCTCGAACTCGCTGCAGACCGATTCATTGTCCCACACGTTGGGGCAAAACTCGAGAGCAAAACGCAATAACCACGTTATCACCCAAACTATTGACCAGATACTATCGTGGTTAATTCCATATCAATATCGCATTGATATCTTAAGACCATAGTATTCCTAAAACGCAGAATATTTATCGTGGTGTTGGATAGCGAAATTTGATGGGAGAACGATCGGATGCAGTGAGTTCGAATGGTGTGCTCAGTGACGATGTGGCCGGTTCGCTCGGGCTTGCAGATCTCGAGTCCTACACCTGTTATGAAGACGGAGATTGCTTTGTAATCTGTGATCGGTCGAACGCAACGGCGTGGATACGATCGGATACGACCGCGCCGATCGAACAGTAGGCCCGGTGCTCACCAGCAATCGCGACAGTAGATGTTGGTGAGATCGAGCGTCGGATCGTAGAGTGGAGGTACGATGTACGTTCCACAGTTACGACACCAGCTCCAGTAGCCAAATCCGGTGCCGAAAACTGGCATTGGCTGGGCGGCGACGACTGACGGGCGGTCCTTCGATTCGATTTCGATCCAGTCATCTGTCACCGCACGGACGGTGCCGTCGATTGAGGCGTGCTGTGGGTTGGAAATTCCGCTCTCTGATGGACGAGCAATCATCTCGCCTCGTTCAACGACGGTTCCCGGCTCGACGATGGGCTCGCTCGGCGCGACGACGCCCTCGAACGCGGGATTGGAACACAACGGGATTCTGACTGCCTCCGGTTCGATTGCAGCCGTCGGCTCGGTTTCGAACGTCTTTGTATCCCGATCATACGTTTCGAGCACGTTGACGCGGTCGTCACCGAGAGTGTGTTCCTGGATGGTTGTTTCATCGAGCACGAGCACGCAGTTCGTCCGTTTTCGAATGCCGTACCGGTCGGGTGGCGAGTCCGTCGCGAAACACCAGCCAGGGCCACCGTCGGCGAGTACTGCCTGTGGATCGAGCTCATCTGGATCCACGCCAGCCGCAGAGAGCAGCTCCGTTCCAGGTGTCCCGATCGGCGCGCGAACGAACCGATGCGTTGGAACGTCGCCATCGATGTGGAGATATTTCTCCGTGACCGGCGTGCCTGCCGTGAGCGCCCGATAGATGTTGAACAGCGTCTCCGTGTTGTGGACGATCCAGCCGTGATCCATCGGCAGATCATTGCCGATCACCGTGTCGGCGACCAGTCGCAACAGGACGCTCTCCATACCGTACTCATAGCGGTCCTCCGTGTATGCGATGACGATCCCTGTCTCATCGTCGTCGATCGGCAGCGCATCGGGGAGATACACCGTCGGCTCAAGATGGTCTTCGAGCGCTGTGAGGTGGGGCTCGCGATCGGTAACTTTCGCGCCGATCACGATCACTGAAAACAGTTCCTCGTGCAGGCGCTCAAGAAGCGTCCCCAACTCGTTTGCGTGGGCAGTTCCAAGCCATTTGTCGATGAAGAAGTTTGGTTCGCTCTCCTGGTGATTTACCAACAGCCCATCGACGGCGTCCACGTGCTCCCATTTCGCGTACGACGGGAAGCCAGCGCCACCACTGCCTGCGATTCCGGCCGATCGAATCGTCGTTCGAATGGCCGGCACCGTCGTCTCGGAGAGATCGACGCTGGACTGGCGCATGTGATATGATAATTCATGACAATGTTTAACTCTGCCGAGTAATTCGGAGTTTCTCGCCAGTGATACCGTCGAGATAACAACGATCAAGTGGGTATCAGCACCCAAATTGCTATCAACTATTATCCGGAATATTATCTATGTACGATTCGATAGAGACGGCCGATCGGACCGAGCTGTGCGACCTACAGAGCAAGCGGCTTCGTTCAGTTCTCGAACGCGCGTACGAATCGGTACCGTTCTACCGCGATCGACTGGACGAGGTGGGAATCCAACCAGGGACGATTGGTGACATCGATGCCATTGAACGACTTCCATTGACAACCTCAGATGCGTTTCGATCGTCGTATCCTGATGGACTGTTCGCAGTCGAGTGGGACGATATCCAGCGGATCCACGCCTCCTCAGGAACGACAGGCCGTCCGAAGATCGTCGGCTACACGGACGGCGATCTCGAGCGCTGGGGATCGGTGATGGCACGATCTTTTGTTGCCGCGGGCGTCTCAGTTGATGAGATTGTCCAGAACGCCTACGGTTACGGGCTGTTCACCGGCGGTCTGGGCTTTCACGACGGCGGTGAGGCGCTTGGTGCGACGGTGATTCCAGTTGGTGGGGGCAACACCGCCCGCCAGATCGACCTCCTCTGTGAGCTAGAAAGCGATGCACTCGCGTGTACGCCGTCGTACTGTCTGTATCTGGCAGAAGCGCTCGACGAACGCGGGGTTGATCCCTCATCACTGGCTCTTTCGACGGTGCTGATCGGTGCAGAGCCATTCACTGAGCCACTGCGGGCAGAAATCGAGGAGAAACTCGACGTGACGGCGATCGACGTGTATGGACTCTCGGAGATCATCGGTCCGGGCGTCTCGATCGAGTGTGATCACCAGAATGGCCTTCACATCTGGGAAGATCACTTCTATCCGGAGATCATTGATCCAGAAACCGGAATGGTGCTTCCGGATGGAGAGACCGGCGAGCTCGTGCTGACGACGCTCACCAAAGTGGCACAGCCCGTGCTACGATACCGAACTGGCGACATCACCTCGCTGACCCGCGAGCGGTGTGCCTGTGGTCGAACACACGCCCGGATGGCTCCCATAACGGGTCGGACTGATGATCTGCTCATTATTCGTGGTGTCAACGTTTATCCGAGTCAGATCGAAGACGCACTGCTCTCTGTGAACTCTGTCGCTCCTCACTATCGGATCGACTGTCATCGGGATGGCCAGCTCGATCGGCTCACGATCACCGTTGAGCGCACTCCAGAGCGTTCCGGCACAGCGGAGACGATCGAAGCCGACATCAGAACCGAACTGTCGCGAGCTCTCGAGCTCACACCAGACGAAATTGATATTGTCTCACCAGGGACGATCGAGCGAACCGAGACGGGAAAAGTCCAGCGCGTGTTCGACCACCGGAACGGCGATCCCTGACGATTATGTGACTGCCAGTCGTTTGGTTGGGCATGTCCGAACGCCTCTCCGATGCAGAGATCGACGCCAAGCTGAGCGACGACTGGACGCGTGACGGTGACGAAATCGTTCGCACGTACGAGTTCGACAGCTATCTCGCCGGCGTCGGCTTTGCCAGCGGGGTTGGGGGAATCGCCCAGGAGGCCTATCACCATCCAGAGATCACGATCAGCTGGCAGGCCGTCGAAGTACGATTCACCACACACGATGTGGGAGCCATTACCCAGCGGGATATCGATCTCGCAGCGCGGTGTGACTCGCTGTTCGACTCGTGAGCCGTCCACCTGCCGAGTATGTGGTTCGCGTTACGTTCCGACTCGAGCCAAACACTGGTCGGATCGATCCACAGCGGTTTCAGACAACCGTCGCCTGGCCGGCACCGACGCCCGGTGAGGAGGGATGGCTATGGTTTCGAAATCATCTCTGGCGGGGCGAGCTCACAGCCACCGGGCCGGTTCGTGAACGCGCCGCTCGAACGCTCGACGTCGCCCACATCGAGCAGATATCGTTCAGCGAGCTGCAGACGACGGAGTCGTATCTCGATGCCCTCTACGAGAAGATCGAGACTCGTCTCGACGATCCCGATCGGCCGTTCAAAAGCGCGACGAGCATTGAGGCCGTCATTCGGAACTATTTCGGCTCATCGATCCGCGTCCGGTCATAATAACGGACAGAAAGGCTAAGAGTGCGCACGGCGTATCTTACGGTCGGATGGCTTCGACGCTAGGCGAGTATGATTTCTGGTTGTTCGATCTCGATGGAACGCTGGTGGATGTCGAGCCGAGCTATCGATCGTCGGTGATCGAAACCGTCGGCGACCGTCTCGGTCACGGCTTCACCGAAGAAGAGCGAACGGTGCTCTGGCATGGCTTTGGCGATCGACGCCAGCATCTTCTAGAGCGCCACTCGATCGATCCAGAGCGCTTCTGGAAACATTTCCACGAGGTGGAAGATCCAATTGCCCGCGCCGAAGCGACGTATCTGTTCGAGGATGCCGAAATGATGTTTGCCAGCCTCGATCGACCGGCCGGACTGGTAACACACTGTCAGCGCTATCTCACCGATCCGGTGCTCGATTCGCTCGACATTCGGGACTGGTTCGAGAGCGTCCTCTGTTGTACCGAAGAAACCGGCTGGAAGCCTGACCCCCGACCGATCGAACGGACGATGTCGGCAATGGGGCTGTCGTCCGGTGGCACCACCCGTGGTGTACTCGTCGGTGACAATCAACAGGACGTTGGGGCCGCCTGGAACGTCGGCCTCGATGCGGTCCACGTCGAGCGACACGGACCCAGAGCTCGTGGGGCGTGCGTGCTCGGCGACCGGCGCGTCCGTGGGCTCGATGAGCTCGTCGGACGGTCCCACGAGCCGGCGATGGACTAGTCGTCGTACTGATCTGTCTCGTCTTCGATCGGTATTTCGAGCTCCGTTTTTCCGATCGAATCTACTGGTGCCTCCATTTCGAGCGTCGTATCACAGTCAGGACACGGGACGGCGAATCGAATGCCGATACCGCCGTCCGACTGGTCGTACAGATCGAGCACGACGGTGTCGGACGGGTACAGATACTCGGCGGTGACAGGGTGCTCACAGCTCATGGTCATCTGGGAGTGACTCCCAATCGAGCTACGTCTAACAGGCAGTTGAACGCTTTGCCGGCACTCACCACTCAAGGGAGCTGATCCCATCGACGTCGTACTCATCCAGGTCGAATGCGTCGGTGGCTGTCGGATCGGCTGTGAGCCCTGCGTTCGAAAGCAGCGCTTGTGTCGCTTTTACGGCGGGTTTTGAGCGTCGGTCTGCGTTCGCGTACACTTCGACGCGTTCGGTTCCAATCGGTACGAAATCAACGTCGAGCGATTCGGCGGTTGCCGCGAGTCCAACGCCGGCGTCAGCACGACCGGATTGCACCGCTCGTGCGGGGCCAGCAAGCCCACGGGCACCAACGTTGTCAGCACCGATCGTTTCGAGCAGGTCGGTGGGTGATTTCTCACGATCCGTTGCGAGTCGTTCGATCTCCCCAATGAGTGTCGTTCGCAAGCTAGACGCACTCGTTCGGGTGCACAGTTGTAGCTCCCGATCCACGAGCGACGCGAGTGATGAGATGGTTTCTGGATTGTCCGGCGGGACGAACAGTCCCCAGTCGCGCTCCCAGCCGCCAATTCGCTCGACAGCGGGTGCGGACGGTGATTCATCGACCGGATCGGGCTCGCCGGCGAGCACAGCTATGTCAGGCACGCCGTTTCTAAGCCGGCGTCGCCCCTCACCGCTGCCGACAGCAAGATATCGCGGGCGCTCGAGTCGGTCGAGCAGCCGCGACCACAGCGGATCTGCTTCACCGACGCCGAACAATGCGGGAGGCTCGACGGCCGGAGAGAACAGCTCAACCGTGACCTGTTCTCCCTCGTCAATTCGATGCGTGTCTGGTGGCATGCGAACGATGCCGTCTGCCTCGACGAGACTCGTCGTTGCACCGCTCCCTTTATCGACGGGATAGACCAGCCACTGTGGCTCTCCATTGTCCCCGTCGCTCGTGGGTTCTGAGGTGACGAGACCAACTGGCAAAAGCCTGAGACGCCCCTCAGCGTAGCGTTCACGGCTGGCCATCGTTCCCGTAACGGTGACTGTCGGTGGCGCAGGCTGTCGGGCAGCCTCACGTATGGCCGGTGCGACGAACGTCGAGAAGATCGTGAGCGCAGACACCGGATAGCCAGGTAGCCCCACGTACGCGGCGTCGAAGAGGGTCCCGACGAGCATCGGCTTGCCAGGTTTAACGGCAACGCCGTGGAGCAACAGTTCGCCGGTGGATTCGATCACCCGATAGAGCACGTCCAGCGCACCGGCGCTCGTCGATCCAGAAGAAAGCACGAGATCACACTCTTCAGCAGCGCGTTCGAGCACCCGTCTGAGCGCATCCGGGTCGTCACCGGTGTGTGGATACCGTTTGACGATCCCGCCGGCCGCTTCAACACCGGCCCCAATCGAAAAGCTGTTGACATCATAGATCTGCCCTGCCGCGCTGTCAATCGAGCCGCCCGGGCGGATGAGCTCGTCACCCGTGGAAATGATTCCCACGCGTGGCCGGGCCTGGACGGTGAGCTCCTCCAGTCCGAGTGCCGCGAGGAGCCCGATTTCGCGTGCTGTGAGCCGCGTTCCTACTCCGAGTGTCCGAGTGCCTGCGGCCACGTCGGTGCCAGCCGGCATGACATGATCGCCGGGTGCAACTCCGTCGCGGATCGCAATGTGGTCTGCCCGTTCCTCGGTTCGTTCGACGAGTACCACGGCGTCGGCCCCATCGGGCAGTACGGCTCCCGTAGCAATCGCAACACAGCTTCCATCGGTGACTCGACAGTCAGGTTTGGTGCCGGCATGAACTGTACCCACCTGTTCGAGTTCGACCGGATCGGCTTCGCTGGCACCGAACGTGTCCTGGGCAGTTACTGCGTAGCCATCAACTGCAGCCCGATCGAAGCCGGGAACGTCGATTGGCGCATCGAGCCGTTCGGCGAGCACTCGACCACGAGCGCCCTCAAGCGAGACGGTTTCAACGCCGGGAGCAAGTTTCAGCGACGCGATCGTCTCGTGTACCGTTTCGGGATCGGCCAGGGTGCGAAACTCCTTTCTCATCGGTGGGCCTCCCAGTTTTCAACCGTGACCATCGCATCCCGTGGAATCCCTTCAGAAGCGCGATCGATGACGACCCAGCCATCGGCCAGTGCCACGCTAGAGAGCACCCCCGCCCCGCGCGTCCGTGTTGGCGTTGCCGTCGGTGGATCGGTCGTTTGATCGAGCGTTACACGAGCGAACGTCTGTACGCCGGGCTCGCTCGGCAGCTTCCGCGTCAGTCGGGCCTCCGTTGTGGGAAGTGGGGCAACAGGCAGGTGACCGACCTGCTTTAACAACGGTCGGACACACTGGACGGCAGCGATCAAACACGCCACTGGATAGCCTGGCGCGACGACGATTGGCGTCTCCTCAATCATCCCCAGACCGACCGGATGGCCTGGACTGATTGCCACGCCATGGACGTGCAACGTGCCGAGTTCCTCGACGACCGAAGGCAGCAGATCCCTGGCACCAACGGACGAGCCACCGGTCGTGACTATCATGTCGTGGTCGAGTGCGTCCCGGACTGTATTTGTGAGCGCCTCGTGGTCGTCCGGAACGGTTTCGTTGTACGCAGCCACGCCACCCCACTGCTCGACGTACTGTGTGACCATCTGTCCGTTCGTTTCGATCGTCTGGCCGGGGTCGGGCGAGTCCTGCACCAGCTCTTCACCCGTTGGAATGACACTCACCGCTGGTTGCTCGTAGACCGTCACACGGGAAAGCCCCGCGGCCTTACACAACGCAAGATCGGACGGGCGGAGCTGGTGGCCAGGCTCGAACAGTTTCTGGTCGTCGGCAACGTCTTCACCAACTGGTGCGACGTTATCTCTGCCAGCAACCCGCTCGAAGATCTCGACGCGATCGCCGTGGCGCTCGGTCCCCTCGATTTTCACGACGGCTCCCGCTCCATCGGGGAGCTCATCGCCAGTGTTTACGGGGACGGCCGTTCCGTTGCCCACCGAGGACCCGATCGTGAGCACAGCCGGAGAGCGCCCGCTCGCCTCGAAGGTGTCTGCCGGTTCCACCGCATAGCCATCCATTGCGACGCGTTCGTACGCCGGAATGGATCGCTGGGCAACGATCGGCTCGGCAAGCACGCGATCGGCGGCATCCACGAGCGCAAGCTGTTCAGTGCGGTCAATCGGTGTGCACGCACCAGCGAGCGTTTCGAGTGCTCCTGGGAGCGGGGTCACCGAATCGAACCCCGCAGTTGCATCGGTCATACCGCTGGGTGCGATGGACAGGAAGATAACAACTGTGGTGACACACCCACAGGTCCCCGTTCACATCGAATGGTCATGACAGTATTGGGTAAACCATACAAAACTATTATCCGCGGCGAATGCCTACTCACGTTCACGATGACAGAAGGAGACGATTCCGGGCTGGATGAGGTTCGAGAACGACGGCGAGAGGAACGTATAGACGAACTCTCGGGAGAGGGTGCCAGTGCGACACCAGACACCCCCGTACAGATTGACGGCCCTGACGCGTTCGATGAGGCGATCGCAGCAAACGACGTTGTGCTGGTTGATTTCTACGCCGACTGGTGTGGTCCCTGCAAGATGGTCGCTCCGATCGTCGAAGAGCTCGCAGCAGAGACCGATGCCACAGTACTGAAAGTTGATGTAGATGCCAATCAGCAGCTCGCTGGTCAGTACAGCGTTCAGTCGATTCCGACGCTGTTGTTCTTTGCTGATGGCGAGCTCGCCGAGCGCCAGGTTGGAGCGGCGGACAAAGGAACGCTTTCGGGAACGCTCGATCAGTTGCTTGCGGCGTAACTGCCGGACCAACAGGCCGGAAACGAGTGTAATTTCTTGGCTGTCACTCTCGCTCGAGATAGAGCGAGTAGACGATGACGGCAAACCCAGTGGCGACGAGGCCGCTGTTGATGAATACGCCAGCCTCGAGCGAGACAGTAAACAGCTGGTGGGCGATGCCAGCCAGCAGCGCACCCAGTGTGACAACACCGAAGCCAATCGCGAGCAGCCGCATCGCAGCGTCGCCAGTCTGGCGGTATGCCTTGAAGGCAATGTAAGTGATGGCGCTCCCGAGCAGCAAAATCACCGTTTTGAAGGCGACGACGCCCGTGTCGATCCAGCTCACAGCTGGTCACCCATCTTGGACCAGATGTCGGCAAGCCGCTCGTTTGCGGATCTGGCTGGCCGTTCGACCGACACCTCGAACGCATCGTCATCCGTCACCGAGATTTTCAGCTCGGTGAAATCTCGCTCATATCTAGTGACGCGCCCGCCACCGGGATTGATTGCGTCTTGTTCGTGTACCAGTTCGGCAGTACTCAGTCGTTCGAGCTTTCGATACACGGTCGATGCAGGGATATCACAGTCCTCGGAGAGTTCGTTCGCTGTCATGGGTTCGGTCGTCGAACGGAGGATCGCTCGGCAATCGGCGTCGTCCAGCGCCTCGAGGATTGCCTCCAGGTCGGAATCCTCCAATGACGCTGTCTCGCGCACCATATCCGTTCGTTGCCGTGGGACCCCTTAGCCGAACCGATTGCCGTGAGGGTATCCCATTGATCGCGGTTTCTCAGTGGGTGGGAATCCGCCGGTAGTTGATGGCCAGGACGTTCCAACTGCAAACTATGTTTCAGAGCGACGCCGCCAGCCCCGTCTATCGCAACCATGAATTTCTGGGTGTGTGGTGGTTCTCATGATCGATCCGACGATCGCAAGCCGGCTCCAGTTTGCGCTCACCGTGATGGTTCACATCATTTTTCCGGTGATGAGTATGGGGCTTGCGCCGTTTCTCGTCTGGTTTACAGTTCAGGAAGTCCGTACCGGTCGTCCGATCTACGAACAGCTTCGTCGGTTCTGGACGAAAATCTTCGCGGTGAGCTTCGTGATCGGGACGGTAACAGGCCTCGTCCTCGAGTTCGAGTTCGCGACGAATTTTGCAACGTTCGCGACGGTGGCCGGTGAGCTGTTTGGTGGCCCGCTCGCGCTCGAAGGGATGATGGCGTTCATGCTCGAGGCAACGTTTCTTGGCGTCTTCGTCTTCGGTCGCGAACGGGTGTCCGACCGGCTGTACGTCGTCTCGAGTGTCGCCGTCGGACTGGGTACCTGGCTCTCTGCGGTCTGGATTCTGATTGCCAACTCCTGGATGCAGACGCCCCGAGGATTCGAGCTCGTAACCGAAAACGGCCAGCGCGTCGTCACACTCACCGATCCACTCGCCGCCTATCTCACTCCACGATTCGGATACATGTTCGTTCACATGCAGAATGCGGCGATCGAATCGGTTGCGTTGTTCATGGCCGGCGTGGCTGCCTACTACGTCTATCGCCACCACATTCGCGGTCACTCCGTCGAAGCAATTGCGTTCTGGGAGACGACGCTGAAGATAGCGATCGTTGCGCTCGTGATCACAGCGCCGTTGCAGGTGCTTCACGGCGACGCCTACGCTCGTCACGTCGCCCAGAGTCAACCCCAGAAATTCGCCGCGATGGAGGCGATCTGGGAGACTGGTTCGTACGTTCCGGAGTATATCGTTGCATTTCCCACCACGCTGGATGGCGTCTTCGATCCACGTACCCGTGAGCTGTTCGGGATCGCAATCCCTGGATTTGCCTCCTGGCTCGTCAGCGGTGGAAATCCGGAGGCCACAATCAGAGGCCTCGAATCGTTTTCCACACGCGCACCACCGGTCGCGATCGTGTTCTGGTCGTTCCGGATCATGGTGGCGCTTGGCTTCTGGTTCATTGTCCTCGCATTCTGGAGTGCGTTCCGGTGGCGTCGCGGCGAGCTGTTCGAGGATGATCTCCTCCACCGGGCGCTGATGCTCTCGGCTCCGCTGGGAATCGTCGCCGTTGAGGTGGGATGGATCGTCACTGAGGTGGGTCGCCAGCCATGGGTCATCCAGGGAGTGTTGCAGACCGCCGACAGCGTAACGCCCGGGTTGAGTGGCCAGGAGGCCACTCTGACGTTGCTGGGATTCGTCGCCGGCTACACGGGATTACTCGTGTTGTACGCCGTCGTTTGTCGCTGGCTCATTGTCAGCGGACCACCGGCTATCGACGAACTCACAGCAACGGACCACTCGTCCGAAGAGGTGAGCTCCAATGGTTGAGTTTGGTGGGCTCACAACGGAGTGGCTGTTTGGCCTTCCGCTGCCGACGCTCTGGTTCGGACTGGTGCTGTTTGCGCTCGGCGCGTTCTTGTTGCTCGATGGCTTCGATTTCGGCATCGGCGTGCTGTTCGCTACTGGTTCGAAATCGGAGCGCGAGCGGTTGCTCGCCGTTATCGGTCCGTTCTGGGACGGCAACGAGGTGTGGCTCGTCGTCTTCGGTGGGCTGTTGTTCGCCGCGTTTCCATCCGCGTACGCGTCGCTATTCAGCCGGTATTATCTGCTCACGTTCGCGATTCTCGCCGGCCTTGGGCTTCGTGGTCTCGCACCGGAGTTGTACGAACAGCGAGACGATGACCGCTGGCAACGAATATGGGGACTTGCCTTTGTCGTTGGGAGCACGCTCACCCCGTTTTTGTTTGGACTGTTGCTCGTGAACTGGGTCACCGGCGCGACGGCAACGCTCACCCTTCACGGCGTGTTCGGTGGGCTTGCCCTGCTCGCGTTCTGTGTCCTCGACGGCGTCGCGTTTTGTCAGCTAAAAACGCCGGGTGAGCTTGCCGTGCGGATGCGTGTCCATGGGCTTCGTGCTGGGATCGCGTATCTCGCGTTGCTTCTCGTTTCGCTTGCTGTGAGCGGTGTGGATCTCCAGTCGCCAGTGGTACTCGGTTGCGTGTTCGCATCGATACTGCTGATCGGAGCCTACAGCTGGACCCTTCGTCGGGACCGGCCGGTGGGTGCCTTCGTGGCCGTCGGTGGCGTTGTACTCGTTCTTCTCGTCCTGTTCGGTGGGCTCGCGTTCCCGTACATCGATCGTGGCGCGGGACTGACGATCCAGGACGCATTTATCAGTCCGCTGATGGCGAATCTCATGACGATCGCCACCGCGTTGTTGCTACCACTGGTGCTCTCGTACTTTGTCGTGCTCTACAGTGCATTCAGTGGACCAATCGAGAGCGAGGAGTCGTATGGCTGAGCGAAGCGGTGAGTGAGAGATCGGCGGAGTGAAAGTGGGCTCCTGGGGTGGTTGTGGGGGTCGGTCAATCACGCAGTTGCATGAATATTTATTCTGCCGCAGAACGGGAGTAATCAATAGCGATAGTTTTCACTTTCACTCTGCCTGGCGAACGCATTTACCGGTATGGAGTGACGATACAGATGGCGATACTCGTGATCGAACAACTCCGTCTCACCACTCGATTCGTTGAGGACCAGGATGAAGCGCTTCGCTTCTACACCGACAAACTCGGGCTCGAAAAGAAAGCTGATGAGCAGTTCGGCCCCGATAACCGCTGGGTCACTGTTGCTCCCGAACAGGACGAAACCGTAGAGGTCGTCCTCGAATTGCCTGACTGGGCCGAGGACGAAGACGAAATCGACCGTCGAGCAGCACTGGTCGGTGAACAGCCGGCGCTTGCATTCACCGTCGACGATTGTCACGCAACGTACGAAACACTCAGAGAGCGCGGCGTTGAATTCATCAATAAACCAGCGGAACGACCCTATGGGATCGAAGCCGTCGCAGAAGACCTCTATGGCAACGGCGTCGTCCTCGTTGAGCAACCATCGGAGTGAACAGATATCATCCTTGATTGACTGAAATATTTGAGAATTTTCTGCTTGAGCCATCAGCGTTGGATGAGTGTGCTGTTGGTTTTCCAATCACTTTTCCCACAATGTATTTTGTCATCCAATTGGAATGGGAGATATGACAGAATGGGGAAAACAGCCCTCGGAGATGTCTGACAGTCGACTCTTGTATTGGATTGTGATTGGGCTGGTGTCACTGGTAGCTCCTGTAATCCAACTCTGGGAGACTCAGTCGATTTCATGGCTCGGAGTTTTGCTCGGGGCGTTTGTCAGTACTGTTGTGTTCAGCGAAGCCGCCGCTGACACTCAACTGGGACAGTACATTGATGCGGCGTCACACCGAATCGGTGTGTCAGGACGAGCAGTTGCACTGCTCGTTTTTGTCGTGGTTGTATGGTGGAGCATCTGGCACTTTGAGCCACCGCTCGTTCCTTCCTTCAGTTTCGTCCTGGGCGGATTTCTTGGTCCCATTGGCAAGCTAGCATTCGTTTTCGCAAAACGTGTCGTAAATTGAGAAACAGACGAGCAGAATACGATGGTGTCCTCGCCGAAATAGTACACGGCTTGATCCAAAGTTACTCATTGATGCGCTACTCGTCGTGTTCTCCATTTTTGTCATTGGGAAATGAGATAGTTCAGCAGAACAACGCTCTGAGCAGGTGTTTTCGCTAGCGAGCTTTCAACGGCCCCCGCTTTGTATCTCCCATCACTATAGATACTGTAGTTTCCCTGCGGAGTCCTGATAGGAAATAGGCATATGATAGGAAGACGTACGTAGAATCAGCAATGAATTATGATATATGGTCCAATGGAGACGGATTGGGGCCTTCTGTCTCGGAGTCGGGCTGATTTTGTTCGGCTTCTGGGTTGATCCGTACGGCCATCTCCCAAATACGTTCGCCACATTGCTCGTGGGAGTTCCAATGGGGTTTCTCCTCTTTGGTGTGAGTGAACGATCCTTACAGGAGAGTTTCTCTATTAGCATTTGTGGTGCTATCGGTCTGGTGATTGGGAACTACCACTAGACCTATGTGTGACGCTGGCGATACTGATATATAATATATTGATGTATCTTCGATCGAGTCAGCCATACTATCAGCGTTGATTATCTATCCACTGAAACTGTACTCATGAAGTGATTCAATGTCGCTTCGAGTTCGTCACAATCCTCGCTGTCGTGTGGATCAACGTCATTGAGTGTGTGCCAGGTTGATGCTAGTTGGGGACTACTCTGCTTTACGTGTATTAACAGCTCATCATGCCAATTTTTGTAGACCATAACTTGATCGCCGAGCCGGGTCGAACTGACAATCTGCTCCCAGTACCGCATGTCTGGCTCCAGTTTATGGGGTAGCTTGGTCGTCTCGAATTCGTTCACAACGTACGCTTCGGTCGTTGGATCGAATTTCGAACGTATTGGATAGCATGGGATCTGGGAAAATAACTGATGAATCGCTTCTTCATCTGTATATTTGAGATCAAAACCAGCGTCTTTCCACAGCTGAACGGAACCTGGGTAGTACTTTTCCAGGATTTGCACCCACTGCTCGTTGCGACCGTCATTGCTATAGCGGCCAATAAATCCGACCGCTTTCGTTTCGAATATATCGAACGTTTCGCCGTCGTCATTCTCCAGGGAATAGATTCGATTTTCGACCTGATCCCTCTCTTTCGGATCCGTCTCCGCAGAAGAATCTGGGAGTCGCTTATAAGAGTCCGGGAACGTGATATCGTCTCCGTTCTCACTCAAACCAGGGTGTTTGACATCATGCTCTTCCCATTTGTTTACCCTTTCTCCCATCTCTCTATTATTATCGTCTTCCATTTTCTCCTTCTCTCATTACTTAGTACCTATCTATACTACGGTTATTCATATTCCTAGTGTATCTGCGTTTATGTGGAAGTTTTGAGGCTAAAACCGCCTGAAGGGCGATTAATGAGAGCTTTGCTCTTGTGAGCATCACCAGAACTGCTCCGCAGTTCCGGTTAGCAGGCAGGCGCTCTGCGTCTGGCGACACAGCCAGCGGTTCACCGATTCGACCGCAGTGGGGCTGTTTTCGCCTCACGAGAACAGATTGCTAACCACGAACTTAATTTCTCAACTGCGATCGGGAATCCTCGCTTTTCGCCAGAACAAAGTCCTGGCTGATCAGCAAGGACACAAAGCGTTCTTGCCACTTCAGGGCGGGGCGGATGTCAAGGGAATTCTCGCCGGTACAATCGGGATAAGGAAATGACAGCAATACCGAGACACACGACCCCAACGACGAATTTTGCTATCGGTCCAAACGAAATCGCGACTCCAATGATCGAAACCAGAAAAATGAGCATTTCTAATTGTGAACTGGTCTCGTATCCGGACTCAGATGATACTGTTTCAGGGCCTGACGGAGGTATATTTGTCATTATCACATACCACTTTCCTACGAACTATGTTAAATGTTGTCAAGAGAAACAGGTCGACACAGAGCGGACGTATCGAACGCGGCCACCGAGTGCAGTGTCATTACGAGAGACGCACTGGCGTAGCGCGATCATCGCCAGCACCGGGGTCGTACAGCCACTGAAACAGCGGCACGTAACAGAGCCAGGCGAGCAGATAGCCCACCCCAAAGAGAACGTTCCTGGCTTCGAGCCCGGAGTAAACGCCGTCGGCCACTCCGACCACCAGCGCGAGCGCAAGCACCACGAACACCGACTCTCGATCGATCCAGTCGTACACGACACCGATCAGCGATCCGAGCACGTAACTGAGCCCATACCGCGCACCGGCAATGACGAGGGCGTTGCCCCAGAACAGCACCGTCACCGAAAATCCGGGCTCAATGCCAAGCAGCTCGAGAAACACAGAAAACCCCCGGAAATACTCGGCCTGCACGCTGAGCAACCGCGCCACTGCAAGGGCTGCCGTTAGCAATCCCACGATGCGACCGACTTTCACGCCAGTTCGTGCTGGATCGTTGCGTTCAACCATATGACTGAATTGCGTTAGCGCCGGTGCAATCGGAGGCCGTTCAGATGTAATTCACTGAGGAGGACGATCGACCCGATGATCGCGTGGCCGATCGCAGACAGCACCGGCGGAGTGACTGCGTACGGATACACGATGGTGGTGCCGATGAGCACGCAGAGCAATCCAAGGACGCGCTGAACGGGATGCCGTTTGATGAGCACCAGCGGACCATAACTCCCACGCAGAACAGGAGGTGAGCGATCCGCTTTCATCATACCCACCTGTGGGCACAGAAACACCGGCAAAACGGGCCTGTCACGCTCGACCTACTCAAGCGTCACTGCTGTCCCGTATGCGAGCACTTCTGCACCGCCGTTGGCAATTTGCGAGCTCTCCATGCGAACGTTCACGACGGCGTCGGCGTCCATTGACCGCGCATCCTCGGCCATCCGTTCGAGCGCCTCATCGCGCGCATCACTCAACAGCTCGGAGTATGCGCCGAGCTCGCCACCCGTAATGTTCCGAATTGACTGGGTGATGTCACGCCCGACGTTTCTGGCACGAACCGTGTTCCCGCGTGCAATGCCGAGCGAGTCGTCGATCTCCCGACCAGGGACCGTGTCGGTGGTAACGAACTCCATACTGGCCATCATTTCCCCACCAGCAAAACTGTTCCGTTCAATGGCATGATTGATCACTCTGATTACAAAATACGGATTGAGGGAGCCGTTATAGTTCGAGCGTACATATCCTGCCGTAATGAGTCAGAACACGACACCGACTGTGGTTGCGATCTGTGGCAGTCTCCGGCCGGAAAGCAAAACCCGTACCGCACTCGAACAAACGCTTTCGGTTGCATCGGCAAACGGTGGCGAGACTGAGCTGCTCGATCTGCGCGAGTACGACCTGCCAGCGCTCGATACGAGCACCGACATGCCACCGGCTGCGAATCGCATCTCTGCAACGGTCGAACGGGCCGACAGTCTCCTGCTTGGGACGCCAACCTACCACGGTTCGTACTCCGGCGCGTTGAAAAACGCACTCGACTACTGTGGCAGAGACGAGTTTGCCGGAACGACCGTCGGTCTGCTTGAGGTTGCAGGTGGACGATTCCCCGGTGGTGCGTGTGACCATCTCCGGACCGTCAGTCGAACACTGAACGCCTGGACGCTTCCTCTGGAGGTTGCGATTCCACACTCCAGTGACCTTGTCGTCGACGGTGAAATCACGGACGATGCCCTTCGATCCCGGATCGAACAGCTCGGCCGCGAACTGGTGGAATACGCTGGCGTGGACGACTATCCGGAGGCAGCTGCCATCCCGACAGATCCCGTCTGATCGCGGAATTCACTGAGCGTGCTGGGACGTATACGTTCTGAGTCTGCCAATCGTGTTGCCGTTCATCGTGAAGATATCAACGAATCCAAACCAGAGCGTGCCGTCTTCGCGCAACAGCCGACCCTGGACGGCGATATCATCCTCGTGAAACACCGAATCGATCGCGTGACTGGTGGTCGTTTCAGGCCGTTCGTCGCGCATGAAGGCGAGAAACGTTTCTCTGCCCTCGATCGTTCGATCGGGTCGCTGATGCGTGAACGTTGGCTCCAGCAGCGACGCCAGCTCATCGTATGCGCCATCGTCGATGGTGCGATAATACGCGCGGACCACATCCGTCATGCGTACTTACAGGTGAGCCATCGAGAAGAACGCTGGGGGTCGGACAGCTTTTCTCTATGGCCCCCCGAGAGCCATCGTGGAGTGTCACGTTCGCTACGAGGGTGATGATGACCCCGACAAATGCAGTGCTCGCAAACTTGCGCGGTTCGATCTCGCAGAGCTCCATCGCTCTGCGAACGCGACGCCCTCAGGCGTTGTGTTGAATCCGTTCGCGGAACAGGCGCTCTCGCCAGCAGATGATCAGCACTCGAATCTCGTTGCCCTCGATTGTTCCTGGGAGACCGCTCAAGCCGAGGCGTTTGATCTTCGTGGCGACCATCGCGCATTGCCGTTTCTCGTCGCTGCAAACCCCGTGAACTACGGGCAGCCGTTTCAGCTCAACACCGTCGAAGCGTTCGCCGGCGCGCTCTGTATCCTTGGCGACCGTGAGCACGCAGAACAGCTGCTCTCAAAGTTTCGCTGGGGACACACATTCTTGGAGCTGAATGAAGAGCCACTCCGGCGCTATCGAGAGTGTACGGATTCGGCCGACGTGGTGGCCGTCCAATCGGAGTACCTAGAGCAGTAGCTGTGAGAAAAGCGGCTGCAAAATGCGATCGCGTCGTTAGACGGATCGGTTTTCCTTTGCCTTCGGTCGGAGTCTCTTATAGCCACATTTCCGGCAGCTGGTGGCTCGCTGTGCGTTGCGTGCGTTACAGCGCATGCAGATCTGTTTGTTGAGGAGTCGGTCCTCCGCTTCCGGGAAATTAGCCATACTGACTCTGAATCGAGTCGGCTACTTAGGATTTCCGAGAGCGATTGCGTCGCTATCGGTCTCCTACGGTCGTACGCACCAAAAAATGGCGGCCAGTTCCAAGAGCCTACGCCATCAACACGGTTGTTCGGCTGAATCGTCCGTCGAATCGTTCGATTTGCCGTCGTTTTCCTTGGATTCGTCGTCCTCGGACTCGTCGACACCGTCACTCGTTGTGGCAGTATCGTCATCCGATTGCGTCGAATCGTCTGGCGTGTTATCGGCTGTTACCCCTTCGTCGGTTGGCGAGTCCGTTGTCTGCTCGTCAGTCTCTGTTGGCGTTTCGTTTCTCGGCGTATCGGTATCGTCATCCGGCGTTCGGTCGGTGTCCGATGATACGTCCTTACCGTTGACCGATATCGAGAGCGTGTAGTCGACAGTCTCGAAGAACGATCGAATGGTGTTCTCCACCGGATAAACGCGAACGTAGTACGTTCCGCTTTCGTTTATGGTGGCATTGAACCCATCGACCGTCCATTCGGAGGCGTCATACTCCCACTCTGACTCCGAATCCAACGAATCTGGGGTGTCGGGACGGAGCAGTTGCGTGTGAATCTCGAAATCTCCCCGCCGGTCGAGGGTTGCCTCCACACGATCGCCTTCTTCGAGTTCGATCGTGTAGGTGTCAGCATCCGATCCCGTCATGACACCCGACGATCCGTCGTGGATCGAGGTCGCCATCGATGGCTGCTCGTTCGGCTCGTGACCGTCAATGTGACGTGTCTGCACGGATAGATCGTACGCCGTCTGCTCAACCGGACCGGCACCGCTCACCTTCACGTAGTACGTGCCGGATTGGGTGGCGGTGTCTCCACCACCCGTCCACGGACCGGTTGCGAAACGATCGGTGTGATATGCTGGATTCATGGCATCATTCGGATACTCTCCGATTTCGTCGCCGTCCGGATTGTAGATGGAGAATACGAGATCCTCCTCGTTTTCTGACGTTGCTGTCAGTTCGACCCCGATCGACTGGCCGGCAGTCGCATCGAACGCGTACCAGTCGGCATCGGTGCCAAAGATCGTTCCAGTTTCGGTTCCGTTCGCATCCATCGTGGTTGCCTCGCTCAGGCTGTCACCCACGTTGTCGGCTGGAACAGCCGAGTCGTTCGAGCTCGTCGACACCGACAGCTCGTACGACGATGACTGCTGGAACCACGCTTTGCTGTTGTTTCCGGGATACACACGAAGGTAGTACGTTGCCGTCTCCGTTGCCATGTAACTGAACTCGTCGTTCAGTGCTGGCCCACCGGAGAGATCGTACTGCTCATCGTACTCGTTGGGCATATACTCCGAAGCCGATGGCTCAACGAGCTGAATATTGCCCAGCACGTCAGTTTCGGATTCGATCGACGCCTCGATCGACTCACCCTCCGCAAGCTCGATCGCGTACGTATCGACATCTGCACCACTCATCGTTCCCGTAACGGTCGCGTTTCCGTCGATGGGTTCAGCAGTGGTGGGACTGTCGCCCGGCCGGTCAGCGTCCTGCGACGTCGTTTCCACGGTGAGCTCATACTCGGTAAGGGTTGTTCCATCGTTCACCCATGGCTCGATTTTCACGTAGTACGTGCCAGTTTCAGGAGCTACGTCGCCACCCCAGGCTGTGGGGCCACGGTCTACGTCGAGCTTTTGTGGATTGCCAGTCGAGTTGGCTGACTCGCCGAGTTCAGATCCGTCCGGAGCAAAAATCTCCATCCGAAGCTGGTCATACTCCTCGGTCAACGCGGTGAGTTCGACGAACAGTCGATCACCTTTCTCTGCATCGAACGAATACCAATCTTCATCACCCGCAGAAATCGCATCAGTCGCCACACTTCCCGACTCGAGCGTCGTAGCGTCAGCTCTCTCATCACCTGCATCGTCACCATCAGTTGCTGATACCGACGGAGAGACGCCGACAGCCACGGCCGAGACGAGAAGAACGAAAAGAACCGCAACAGTTGGAAGTCGTGTTCGTTTCATGATTCTGGATGTGCCAGAACGCTCGTGAATACCGAATCTCGATGTTCTGTCACACACCAGCTAGGACACGTTTGTTTATCCGAATAAGTTTTCTGGCCGGTACTGCGGGCGATCTGAACAAAAGTACGCGTAGTTTTCACTCATGGACAACAATGCGCACCGAGAACGGAGAGGGTCCGTGACAGCTCTGGATTACACCGTTAACACGGAGGGCTGTCAGTGGAATCGCTGTCGGGAGTATCAGCGTCGGTGGAGTCTGCGACGGTAGTTTCAGCGTCAGTATCCCCAGTGTCTACAGAGTCGTCATCGGCTGGGGTCGTCTCTGGCGTCCGTGTTTCCGTTCGATCATCTGGCGTTGCCGTGTCATCTGCTTCGGTTGGTGTCTGGGTTGTGTCCTCGGTATCCGTCTCTGTCTGCGGTGTATCAGTCGGTGTCTCGTTCGCGTTCACCGTCACCGATAACGAGTACGCTGCTGACTTCCAGAACGATCCAATGCCGTTCTCAGTTGGATAGACCCGAACGTAATACGTTCCACTCTGGGCAGCAGTGTGCGTGAACGTCTTGGTCTGAGGGCTTTCGTTCGACACGTCGTGCTCGCCGTGATATCCTGCAAACGTGGTGTCCGGGGTGTCCGGTCCAGTGAGCTGGATATTCACGAGTCCCGTCGAATCAGTTTCTGCCGACGCCGCTATCGTTTCCCCTTTGTCGAGCTGAATCGCGTACGTATCCACGTCCTGGCCGCTCATTGTGGCCGAAACCGTCTCGCCGGCTGCAACGTGCGTGGCCGACGATGGCTGTTCGTTGGGATCGTACTGATCCAGTCGGTCGGTCGAAACTGAAATGTCATAGTCCGAGACGTTCGTGCCGCTGACCCGAACGAAATAGGTGGCTGATTCGGTCGCCATCGCTCCGCCGTATGCTACCGATGATGAACCTGGACTCGGTCTGTAATCCGAGCCCATCCCATCATTCGGATAGACGTTGATTTTCTCGCCAGCTGAATTGAACAGATCAATCCGTGCGTCGGTTCCCGGATGGATCGTCGAATCGTTCGGTCCAAGCTCAAGCGAGGCCCTGATCCGCTCGCCGCTACTGGCGTCAAACTCGTACCAGTCAGTGTCGTTCGCTGTCAATGCGTCAGTTGCCGTTCCGTCTGCACCGAGTGCCGTAGCATCCGCTCGGTCGGAATCGTCGTCATTCGAGAGGGTCTGGTTTGCATAGCGATCACCAGCAATCGCCACACTCGAAAGCCCGATTCCGACAACCGAGATGAGTAGAATTGTTAGCAATACTGTGGCCGAAAGTCGTTTTCGAATCATCTATGATCGATGTGTTACCGGCGGTGCTTCGGTTCACGTGCGACCGCTGTCACACATCAGCATCCCCTTTCGTGATTTTTCGAATAAGTCTTGTGGCCATCTGACATCTCGGTTTCTATACTATATGTTTTCTGGCCAGTGGATCGTGTGCTATCGCTTCAAGCGAGGTGCTGAAGTGGTTCGGACACCTACCTATTTTGATGAGTGATCCCAGCACCAGCAGTCGTTCCTCCCGGGAAACGTCGGGGTCTGTGCTCAGACCGGACCGACCCGACAGCGACCGACCGTTTCGCGTCGATGCACCGTTCGATCCTGCCGGCGATCAACCCGACGCGATCGAAGCGCTGGTCGCGGGCTATCACGATGGAGACGACGAACAGACGTTGCTGGGGGTAACTGGCTCGGGAAAAACGAACACGGTTTCTTGGGTGATCGAGGAGGTCCAGCAACCGACGCTTGTCATCGCACACAACAAGACGCTCGCTGCCCAGCTCTACGACGAATTCCGATCGCTGTTTCCGGACAACGCCGTCGAATACTTCGTCTCCTACTACGACTACTATCAGCCCGAGGCCTACGTCGAGCAAACTGACACGTATATCGGCAAGGACGCAGCAATCAACGAGGAGATCGACCGCTTGCGCCACTCGGCGACGCGGTCGTTGCTCACGCGCGACGACGTGATCGTGGTTGCGTCAGTGTCTGCGATCTATGGCCTCGGTGATCCGGCGAACTACGAATCGATGTCGTTACGACTCGAAGCGGGCCAGGAGATCGGGCGCGATTCACTGCTGAAAGCGCTGGTGGACCTGAACTACGAGCGAAACGACGTGGATTTCACACAGGGTACGTTCCGCGTCCGTGGTGATACGATCGAGGTGTTCCCGATGTACGGCCGGTATGCCGTTCGCGTGGAGTTCTGGGGCGACGAAATCGACCGCTTACAGAAGATAGACGTCCTTGAAGGCGAGTCGAAAGGTACTCAGAACGCGGTGTTGTTCCACCCGGCAGAGCACTACTCAATCCCCGAAAAACGCCGAGAAACGGCCATCGAAGAGATCGAAGCGCTCCTCGAAGAACGGATCGACTACTTCGAACGCGAGGGCGATCTGGTCGCCGCCCAGCGCATTGAGGAACGAACCACGTTCGATCTGGAGATGATCAAAGAGGCCGGCTACTGTTCGGGCATCGAAAACTACTCCGTTCACATGTCGGATCGAGAATCGGGCGAGCGACCCTACACGCTGCTCGATTATTTCCCAGACGAGTTTCTGACGGTCGTCGACGAGTCCCACCAGACGCTTCCGCAGGTTCGTGGCCAGCTTGCGGGAGACAAAGCCCGCAAGGAGTCACTCGTGAACAACGGCTTTCGACTCCCCACGGCGTACGACAACCGACCGCTTTCCTTCGAGGAGTTCGAGCGTGTTACCGACAAAATGCTCTACGTGAGCGCAACGCCCAGCGAGTACGAACGCGAGAACTCGGCACAGATCGTCGAGCAGATCGTTCGGCCGACACATCTCGTGGATCCGGCCGTTGAGGTTTCTCCGACCGAGGGACAGATCGACGATCTCCTCGATCGGATCACCGAACGGACCGAACAGGACGAGCGCGTACTTGTGACGACGCTTACCAAACGAATGGCCGAAGATCTCACCGAGTTTCTGGATGAGGCGGGCGTCGCCGTCGAGTACATGCACGACGAAACCGACACGCTTGAGCGCCACGAGCTGGTGCGCGGACTCAGACTCGGAGAGTTTGACGTGCTCGTCGGCATCAACCTCCTCCGGGAGGGCCTTGACATTCCGGAGGTGTCACTGGTGGCGATTCTCGACGCCGACCAGGAGGGCTTTCTCCGATCGGATACCACGCTCGTTCAGACCATGGGCCGTGCGGCCCGCAACGTTCGAGGGACGGTCGTGTTGTACGCAGACGAGACGACCGACGCGATGGCCAGTGCAATCGAAGAAACCCAGCGCCGCCGTGCGATCCAACAGGAGTACAACGAAGAACACGGTTTTACCCCGACTACCATCGACAAGGAGGTCGGTGAGACCACGCTTCCAGGAAGCAAAACCGATACCAGCTCCGTCACTGGCGTTGAGCCCGACTCATATGATGAAGCGCGCGAGTTCATCGCCGAGCTCGACCGGCGGATGCAAGAAGCCGCCAGCAACCTCGAATTCGAGCTCGCTGCTGACATCCGTGACCGCATTCGAGAGATACAAGAGGCATACGACTTCGATGACGATGCAGTTGTCCCGGAAACCGACGAGTTCTGAGGTGACTACAGTCGACGGGCGATCGTTTCAGCCGTCTTTTTGCCCACGCCAGGAACGGTCTCAAGCTCGTTGGTTGAAGCAGCCCTGATCGTTTCGACCGAGCCGAATCGTCGGAGCAATCGGTTTCGGGTTTGGGGGCCCACTCCGTCGATCGTTTCGAGCACCGTCTCGATCTCATCGCGAAGTGTCTGGTGATACTGCACGGCAAACCGATGAGCTTCATCACGTACTCGCTGGAGGAGATGCAGCTGGGGTGCGTCCTCTGGCCAGTCGAACTGGCGGTCTTCGGTGAGAATGATTTCGTCGCCTTTCGCAAGCGCCACCACGGGCACACTCCAGCCGGCCGCCGAAAGCGCATCCACGCTGGCCTGACGCTGGCCCTCGCCACCGTCGATGAGCAACAGGTCGGGTGTTGGGCGCTCGTCCCGACCATTGATAGCCCGGTCTGCCCGCCAGGCGAGCAGTTCGTGCATATTCGCGTAGTCGTCGTTGCGGTCAGTCAGCTTCTTTCGCCGATAGTCCGCCTTTACCGGCCGTCCATCGACGAACGCCACGTTAGATCCGACGACCGACCGGCCCTGTGCGTGGCTCACGTCGAAGCCTTCGATCCGGTCGATTGATTCGAGTCCGAGCGCGTTGGCCAGCAGAGCGGCTCCATCCGTGTCACTACTCGAACTCCGGGCGTTTTTCAGGGCGAGATTCACGAGGGTGTGTTTTCGACCAGTGCCCGGAACGGTCACCGTGACACCCTCAGATTCGAGCCAGTCGGTCACGTCCGCGTCGGTGGGTAACTCCGGACAGAGCAACTCATCAGGGAGCCGTCGCTCGGTGTAGAACTGCGGAAGAAACGCACTCAAAATGCTTCCAACGGTGTTTGCTGGCTGTTCGTCCGTGCCGACACCGGACACCGAATGGCGTTCTCGATCGACGAGCTTGCCGTTCTCGCTGCACAGTCGGGCGACCGTCGCAGACTCACCCCGAACGTCAACACCGAGTACGTCCATCGTTCGTTCGTCGCGGCTGATGACCGCCCCTCCCCCCTCGCCGTGGAACGCTTCGACTGCGCTGAGTCGATCGCGAAGATTCGCGGCCCGTTCGTACTGCTGAGCGTCGCTTGCCTCGTGCATTGCCCGCCGAAGTGGATCCGTGAGCACGCCAGTTTCGCCCTCGAAAAAGCGTTTAACCGTCTCGACATCACCGAGATACGTCTCGTGCTCGATTTCACCCGTACAAGGGGCAGAACAGAGCCCGATATCGAAATCCAGACACGGTCGATCTCGGCCGGCAAATTTATGATCAGAGCAGCCACGCAGCCCGTAGAGCGATCGGATTGCTTTGACGACGGTATCAACCCGTCCCTTCTCGGTGTAGGGGCCAAAAACGGTCGCGGATTCGTCAGGATCGCGCGTGATCTCGATACGGGGGGTTGGGTGGTCCGTGAGCTGAACGAGCGGATAGGATTTGTCGTCTTTGAGCCGAACGTTGTACCGTGGCTGGTGGCGCTTGATCAGATTTGCCTCCAGTAATAGGGCCTGTGTCTCGGTCTCGGTCATCGCCACGTCGATCGAAGCGGCCCCATCGATCATGCGACGAATTCGCGCCGAGCGAGGATCGCCGTACGACCGCACTCGGTCTCTGAGGTCGACTGCCTTTCCAACGTAGAGCACGACGCCGTCTGCGTCCAGAAACTGATAGACGCCGGGCTCGCGGGGGAGCTTGCTCGCCCGTTCGGTGACGCCCGTGGTGTCCATCACTCGTCACTATCGGCCGAACGCGGTTGAAACTGACGCGTTCTCGGTCGATGCGTTCTCCTGTTGGTAGCAAAAAGCCCACCTATGAGCGAATCACGGCAGCTGTGGATGGTCGATCGAACGTTCGATTCGAGGAATCTGGTGACGATCACGTACGCGTCGACCGACGGGACACAACAGCTCCGCAAGGAGCTGTCCTCGTCGATGCTCTCTCGAATTGCAATCACCGCTGCGATCACCGCATCCGAAGACGAACTCGAGTCGGTCGAGAGCACAGAACGCCGCGAGCGCTTTGCAACTGAGGCGTCCAGAATGGCGGCTGCTCACTCGCCGGACGACGAGCTCTGAGCAAAAGCGTAACAACCGTCCCCACGAGAGCCTGGATATGGACCGGTACGGAAAGATAGACAGCTCGTTTTTCACTGAATACGTCTATCCACATCTTGGGGCCGACCGCGACGATGTCGCGCTGGGTCCCACCGCTGGCGTGGATTTTGGGATCGTCGACGTTGGCGGCCAGGCCCTGGTGACCGCGACCGATCCAATCTCGATTCTTCCAGAGCTGGGATTCGAACGAGCAGCCCAGTTCGCGCTCGATATCGTGCTCACCGACGTGGCCGTCAGTGGACTGTCGCCGGACTTTCTCTCCGTGTCGTTCACGCTCCCGCCATCGATGACCGACGAGCAGTTCCGACGTGTCTGGACCACGATGGATGCGATGGCGACCGAACTGAATATTGCCATCGTAACCGGCCATACTGCACGATACGAGGGATGTTCGTTTCCGTGGGTCGGCGGTGCGACTGCCTTTGCCGTCGGTGATCACGACGCGGTGATCAGACCGAACGACAGCCAGCCCGGCGACCAGCTCATCGTGTCGACTGGCCCCGGTGCTGAGGCGGTGGGACTCCTGACCACACTGTTTGGCGACCAGCTAGATCTCCCTCCCGCCACCCTCGAAACCGCCAGGAAACGACTCGGTGACACTCGGGGCGTTGCCGACGCGCTCAGTGTAGCCGAGATCGACGGCGTAACCGCGATTCACGACATTACAGAAGGAGGCCTCCAGGGCGCACTGTGCGAACTCGCCAACAGCACGGGACGAAAGCTCCGCGTTGAACGCGAGGCCGTTCCAATCGGCCCGGGTGTCGAACCCGTCTGTACCGCGCTCGATCTCGATCCGTGGCAGGTGACGAGTGCCGGCTCGTTGCTGGTGAGTGCTTCCGAAAATGCAGCCACTGAGGTGGTTGATAAACTCCGTGCACGTGGGACGCGGGCCGCAATCGTCGGATCCGTCACGGACGGAGCGGGAGTCTGGATTGACGGCGAACGCGTCGACCATCCCGGAAGTGATCCATCCTGGGACGTGTACGCAAAGCTGGCCAATGAAAAGTAATCGCTGGACGGGAACGTTCTGGCAAATAAATCTGTTGTTGTTACATTATAAAACGCTCGTTTGAGACAACGGGGTGTATTATGCCTTCAGACGGCCAAAGAAGAATGTGGTTGGCATGGCACCACAGACCGATACGGACGATGGCCGTGGTAGCCGTATGATGTCGGACGAACGAGGAGCTATCGGCGCACACGACCCGTTTGCTGACGATCGGCGTTTCGGAGCCGGGCCTCCCGAGCCGTCCGTCGGCATCGCATACCCATCCGGATCGTGTGCGGGCGAGTGAGTCACGTTGTGAACGATGAGTGACGGCAGTTTGTCGGATCGGTCAAATCGCCTGTCGGACTCCGGCCCTGTCGGCCGGGGCCATTTCCACTAGTGTAGTGGCGGGAGTGTCAGAGGAAGGCGAGCGCAATTAATAGGGCGTTTTTTGGCACGTCATCACGGACGGGGTCACAGTCCCCGCCGATCCTTCTAGTTCTGTATCGTTTCGTCCGTCGCATCGGTTCGCTCTCCGTCGAGTTGTGGAGCCGTGTGCGCTTTGGATTCATCGCTCGCCGATGCGGTGACACCGGCCGTCAGTGGATCGATCAGTAGTTCGACGGACTGGCCATGTTCGAACGCCGGATCGAGATCGGTGATCCGTAGCAGACAGATGTCACCGCCTGCATCGACAACCGTTGCCGTGTACGGCTCCTGCTCGATGATTGCCTCAACGGTCGAAAGATTCGATCTGATGGCAGCGATCGCGTTGTCGATCGTCTCTGTGTCGGTCCCTTCCGAGTTCACTGGTTCGGATTCGACGGGGTCTGGCGTTCGTCCGTGCCGTGCATCAACTGCTGAGAGATCGATCCCTTCGGTAGTGATGTCCACCCCTTCACGTCGTGGCAGATCGATCGAGGGGCCGTACTCGCTCATCTGTGGGGCGTCGTAGCGGTCGGGCTGTTGACGCCGAATACGACTGGCGGTCTCGGCGTCAAGCTCTGCTGGGGCAACCCACTCGGAGCCATCAAACAGCGTATAAACGAGATCGTCGCTCACTTCCCAGACGAAGCTGTCGCGCTGTATTGGCGTAGCAGTCGTCGCTGTGGCCGTTCTGTTCGCCAGGATGACCTGGACTGGATCGAGTGACTCCAGGATTGACGCCATCGACGATTTCGTCGGTCCGTGCCGCCAGGGGAGCGATTGTGCCATACAGCGTGCGGCAGCCATTGGGGTTGCGTCGCGGTGTGTCAACCGAATCACTGCCGCCGACGGATCGTCAACCAGCCCGTCGAACAGCCGCTTTGAGCGGCCCTCGATGGGGGTTGCCGGCGTTGCCACAACGACACCATTGCCGTCCAGTGGGGGTGCACCGTCTGGCATCGGTCTGACGGTTTGGTTCGTGTATCCAAGCTGCTCCCACAGTGCGCCGATACGGCCGACAGGAATCGTCGTTTCGGGCGTCCCGAGCTCATTTGAGAGCTCCCCGAGCAGTGCCGTCACGTGGAGTGCGGTCGGCTCATCCGCCGTCACCAGCACGGAAGAGGCCGTCGACACCCGATCACAAATAACGCTACAGGCCTCTGTCAGTGAGTTGGGTGAGTGGGTTTCGTCGGGGGCATCAAGCACTACTGCGTCCAGATCTAGCTCTGGGGGGAGGTTGAGTCCCTGAAAGCCAGCCGCAGATTCCTCGGTGTACTCGTTGGCAACGAGCACCGTTCTGAACGTGTTGCCATCGTCGATCTCGAATAAGAATCCTGCGGCTCCTGGCGCGTGGCCGACCGGAACCGGATGAACCGAGAGCCCCTCAAGCAACTGATTCCAGCCGTCGATCACGACGAACTGATCCAAAATCCGTTCTGGATGGTCCATCGACCGTGCCTTGGATCCCGTCAGCGACGCCGCAACGATCTGGGCGGTCTCTCTTGTCGTATAAATTGGCACGTCCTCTGCAACGTTCGTATCGAGCGAGCTGTAACACTCCGGATGCGCACTCGTCAGAACGATCCCGAGCAGCTTTTCGCCCCGATCGTCGTCCAGAATCGATTCAACGTCCACCCCACGACCGGCGTTGAACAACAGACAACCTACTCCGTCAGGGACCACACCCTCAAATCGCAAGCAGAACGACTCCCCGCCTGTGTCTGGGTTCACACGCTGATAATGTAACCTCATCCTTCGACTATTATAGCCACCAGCAGTTAATCTTGATTTAAGCTATTATTGAAAATCAGCATTCTATTGTGAAATAGATGATTATTCTCTAAATTTGTACACCAGCCGTTCACTCGAACGGTATATCGTGATCGGAAAGCAAATCGAGAAAGTCCGCTTCTGAAAGCACGGTCGTGTCGTGTTCATCTGCCCCAGCAAGCTTTCGTTCCCCGGGATTGTCACCGGTGACGAGATAGTCGGTGTTAGAAGAGACGCTTGTGGTGGCGTTGCCACCGTACTGCTCGATGAGCTCTTGTGCCTCCGAACGCGTGACCGAATCGAGTGAGCCGGTGAACACGAACGTCGTCTCGGCAAACGGCGACTCGGCAGTGGATTCGACGGGCTGGGGATCGACACCTTCTTCGAGTAACTGCTCAATCACACTGACATTGCGCTCGTTGTCGAAGAAGTTCCGGATCTCTCCGGCGACGGTCGGTCCCACGTCGGAGACGGTTTGTAGTTCCGCTTCAGTGGCCGACAGCAGTTCTTCGATGGATTCGAACCGCTCGGCCAGCGATCGGGCGGTGGTTCCCCCGACTTCAGGAATGCCAAGCGCAGTCAAAAACGTATCCAGCCGTGGCGTCGCCGTCGCTTCGAGCTCGTCGATCACGTTCTGTGCGCTCTGTTCGCCCCATCCGTCCAGCCGGGCAAGATCAGCAGTCCGTAGCGCGTACAGATCGGGGAGTGATTCGACGAGTCCCGTCTCGATCAGTTGATCGAGGCGCTGCTCTCCCAGTCCTTCGATGTCGAGTCCCGAACGACTGGCGTAGTGCTGGATCGCCCGCTTTCGCTGCATTGGACAGCTGAGTCCGCCAGTGCAGTAGGCAAGCGGCCCCTCCCGCTCGACGGAGCTTTCACAGACCGGACAGCTGTCGGGAAACGAAAAGTGCGTCTCGTTGTTGTGTTCTGTGACCTCACTCACGTACGGGATCACGTCTCCCGCCCGCTGAATGCGGACCCGATCGCCGATGTCGACGCCGAGCTCGGCAATCTGATCGGGGTTATGGAGGCTCGCTCGCGACACCTCGACACCTGCGACCTGCACCGGATCGAGCAACGCAACTGGCGTGAGTCGTCCAGTTCGGCCGACCTGAACGACAATATCGCGAACGGTCGTCTCTTCGGTTCTGGCCGGTAGTTTGTACGCAAACGACCAGCGTGGCGCACGAGCGGTCGCTCCGAGCCGTTCACACCGGTCGCGGTCGTTGATCGAAATAACGACGCCATCCACCTCGTAATCGAGATCGTCGCGCGCCCCAACGAGCTCATCACGGTACTCGATTGCCTCGTCGATCGTCTCGACGATAGTCGCCCGGTCGTTGATCTTCAATCCCCACTCTGGGAGCCGCTCGCGAATCTCCCATTGTGTATCGAACGGGACGGAACTCTCTAGGACCCCGAAGAAAAAACAATCCAGCGGTCGTTCTGCCGTGACGCTCGGATCAAGCTGTCGGAGCGTCCCTGCGGCGGCGTTGCGTGGATTCGCGAACGGATCCTTTCCCTGTTCGACCCGCTCGCGATTGTGTGTCTGGAATGCTGCCCGTGGCATGAACACCTCGCCGCGAACGGCCAGAAACGACGGTGGATCGCCGCGCAACTGGAGCGGAATCGATCGAATCGTTCGAACGTTCTCCGTTACGTCCTCGCCTGTGGTGCCATCACCACGAGTTGCAGCGCGAACGTACGCTCCATCCTCGTAAACGATTTCGATCGAGAGGCCATCGAATTTTGGCTCACAGAGATACGAGAGGGTCTCATCGCTGAACGCTTCGAGCGAACTCTGGGTGTCTGTTGCCCCAGACAGTCCGAGTTCGCGGTGAACGCGCTCGTCGAACGACCGTACATCCCCAACGTCGCCGCTTGAGTCGATCGAAAGCATCGGTGCAACGTGCTCGACCGAATCCAGTTCATCGAGAGGCTCCCCACCAACGCGCTGGGTTGGACTGTTTGCAACCGCAAGATCGAAAGACTCCTCAAGTGTCTTCAGGCGCTCGAACAACGCGTCGTACGTCCGATCGGCGATCTCTGGATCGGCCTCGATATAGTACCGACGGTCGTGGTATCTAATCGCCGCTCGAAGCTGTTGGGCCTGTTCGATCGCCGCCTCGCGAGAAAGCGATTCAATCGGCTCAAATTCAACGTCGGGATCGCCGACAAACGGCGTCTCCCTGGGATCGATCGACCGACTCATTGCTCGCTGTAGCACGACGCCTGGCTTAAAGCCAGGCAAATATTCGAATCAATTGCTGTCTAACTAGCACGAATCTCGTCTCAATCACCTAATGGATCGTGTCGGTAACATTATAGTCGCTGGCAGACGAAACAGAGCCATGGTCCACACCTGCAGAAACTGCAAGCGCACGTTCGCGACGGAACTCGAACTCGAGCTTCACCGAGACACCTGTACCGACGATCAACTGTTCTGTGAACGCTGTGGTGAGCGATTCCCCGAGCGACGGGCCACTCGCGATGGCTGGCACTACGAATGTCCCACCGAAGACTGTCAAGGGACCGGTATCGACGACGAACTTCATCGGGTACGTGATGCGATTTCTGTGACGCAGTAACGACTCGATGCAGTGGTGAATGGGTAGTGACCTCGGTACTCATAGGGCTCGTCAGCACCGGGTGTCGAGGCCGGCTCAGAAAGCCACGTTCGTCATCGGCCACGACTATCATTACGTTCCCGCCACCTTAGGGGTGCCGAGTAGATGAGCACCCTGCCTAATTTGACACTAGTTTGTACTGTTTACAGAGAGAATTCACAGTCAATGAGGAAAGATTGTTGTGCATTTGTAACGCACATATCCAACGGCGATGGTTGTGGATTCGAGCGATCTCGACATGTCAATTCAGTATCAATCTAGCGGCGACACCGTGTCGACCGACGAATCCAGCGACGCCGCGTTTGTTTTTAACAACGCTCAGCAGCCTGATCGAGGACCTCGACGGGGGGATCGCGCTTCCGAACAGTTCAACAGGCCGGAGGTTAACCCTTCAATCAACATGGACAGCGGCGAACAAGATTCGTCGGGGGGGTCGTCCGATGGGGGTGCGCTTGACGGCCGGGGGAAAGAGACGGATTCAGATACGGCGGGTGGCGACGATTCGGACGGTGGAGCGTCGGACCGAGCAACGATCGGACCGGACGTGTTTCAATCATCGATGCAGGACGGGCCGACGGAGCTGGTGGCAATCGATCCGACGGCCTATTCCATCGAGGAGCTTCGAACGGTCGCCGACTGTTCGGATCCGGACGTGGTGACACCGATAACGGAAAACGAAGTCCATGGTTTCGTCTGGTCGGAACCACCGGAGGAACACCGATCGCACGTGGAAGATCCCACACCACAGCAGATCGAACGCCTGTTAACGCTCGCCGGTATCGATCCCGAGCGGGTCGGCGAGAAACCGTATCTCACCCGTGTCGAACAGCAAGAAGCCGGGACGTACATCAACGGATGGATTGACTTTCTTATTTCGGAGGCTGGAACCGACGGCGCTATCAGCGCAATTGATCGCTACCAGGAGATTGGCTGGATCACGCCACATGTCGCCGAACAGCTCCTCGAGCGCGTCGAATGGGCAGACGTCCAACACGGTAAGGGCTATGAGGTGTTCGACCGGGGGGATCACCTCCTTAATTTCTTCTACGTGGCAAAAATTGCCTCCCTCTCCGTCGAAGGAATGATGTTCTACTGAACTCAGTCCAGCGGATACTGTTGCCAGTCCGAGTTCTCCCCCTGCCGCCAGCTCACATCGTGAAGATATTACAGAGTAGCGTAAATATATCTGCTCTATGTTGTGTTACTCTCACCTGTATTTGTATTTTATTGAAAAATTCTGCGCTATACGGATGATGATAAGTACCAGGAGCGAAAATGGGCATCCAACATGCTCGATGAGGAAATGGAGACAGAAGAAGAGCTAGACGAAGAGAATCCGGTCCCTGTCGGTGTTAAGCTGGGAAGCACACGAACGGTCGTTGTCCAGCCAAAAGGCAATGTAGTACGAACGCATGAAGCACTGACATGTCTGGCAACGTATCAGGATGTATTATCTGAAAAGCGCCGCGCGGTGTACGGTGAAGAGGCAGCCAACGAATATCCCGAGCGTGTCCAGTTTATGTTGCGTTCTGGGCTGCCCGAGGACGATAAGCGCGCTGAGACTGCCGCGACGTTCTTCAATAAGTTCACCAGCGCCAACGGTGTGCCCGAAAACAGCGTCGTGGTGTATGCAATCCCAACGATCGACAACGAGGGGGGGCTGACGAATCTCGCAGCGGTGATCGAAGAGAGCGGGATTGGGAGTCAGCTCATTCGGAGCTATCCGGAGTCACTCTGTGGCTCGATTCCGGCGCTCGGCAGTGGCCTTGACGCGATCAATCGGATCTTTATCGCCATCAACATGGGATCGACCAATCTCGAGGCGTGTGCCTATCGGCGTGGCGAACAGCTCTCGCGGTTCTCGACCGGGTCGGTGACCGGCAACGAGGTCGACCGCTGGATCGCCAATAACGTCGAAGAAGAGACCCAGGGTCGGGTGAATATCGATCAGACGACCGCACGGGAGTACAAAGAAGAGCACGGCGATCTCGAGAATTTCAAACCGTTCACTGACATCATCCAGCAACCTGGCGGTGGCACCCACGAGTTTACGATCGAGCGCAGCGTCGTTGACGCGCTGGACCGGTACGTGAACGAAGCAGTCGATGAGATCGCAAACGAGTTCCTCCCGCAACTTGCCAACCGTTACATCAAAATCTACAAGCAGACGCTCGAAGAGCCGATCGTGCTCACTGGCGGAATGGCGTGTATTCCGGGACTTCTTGAGGAGTTCGAAACCCGACTCAGCACCGAGCTGCAACACGAAGTAACAGTGACGGCACCGGAAGAGCCAGTCACGGCGGCCGCTCGTGGTGCACAGCGCATTGCCGAGCAGTTCGTTGAAGAAGAAACCTTCTAGGACGTTCGGTGGTCAGGCGTCGTCACTCGATTCGTTCCCGTGCACCGGCAATGACGAGCGGAAGTGTTATCGTCGCATCAGCATACACAGAAACGTTTCGTGCGTCTTTTTTGAGTTTCCCCCAGGATCTGGCTTCATCTAAGGTTGCTCCTGAGAGCCCGCCGGTCTGTGGCGGATCCATCGTGAGTTGCACACCGTAATCGTATGCGCCGGGCGTGACGAGCATTGTCTGGAGCACGTAGTTTTTGGGGACGCCGCCACCGACGACGAACGCTCCGGTTGAGTCCGCCTCGTAGGCAATATCGTTCAGCTCAGACATGTCGGACAGTGCATCGAGCGAGAATGGATCGACCTGTGAGCGCAGCCAGGCCTGTAGCCCAAGCACCGAGTCCTGAATTGCGGGCACATAGATCGGCACGTCGTGTTCGGCGGCGACGGCCGCGATTCCGGGAGCTTCCTCGATATTTTCCCGCTCGTTGACTGTTGCATTGGCTTTCCCAAGCTTCCTGGTAAACGCACGAATGCTGACGGGCTCATCGAACGCCGGAAACACTTCTTCGCGGAGATGCGTCTCGAACAGCGCGAAATGTTCTTGCGGGAGATAGACGTTGTAGATCCGATCGACACCCTCGTCCCGAAGGGTCTCGTCGTGTTCACGCTCGGTCCCCTCGCCGTGGACGCGTCCGTGGTGGTGTTTTCCCCCGATCGCTTCGATGGCGTCGTGTGTGAGATTCGCACCGGTGGTGACGAGCACGTCGATGTAGCCATCACAGATTAGATCGGCAACGATCTGACGCATGCCGGTTGGCACCATCGCGCCAGCGAGTCCGAAGAACACGGTCGTGTCCTCCTCGAACATCGACGCCGCCACGTCCGTCGCTTCGTGGAGATCTGCCGCGCCGATGCCGGCCTTGCCGAACTGTTCGAGTAACGCCCCAACCGACATCTCGCCGGTCACCCGCGCATGATCGATTGGATCGTGTTGAAACTCCGTTCGATCGACCTCTTCGCTCATAGCACTCCTCGGTCAGCGATCGGTTTGAAGGGCGCGTTTCGCTCACAGACCAGTCGGATGACTGATGTACGACGTTTCGAGCCCCCAACGGTCGAACAGCGACTGGAGCGAGCGCACGCCGAACGTTTCGGTCGCGTAGTGGCCAGCCAGTACCACCGTGAGTCCAGCCTCTCTGGCCTGGTGGTAGGCTTTCTGCTTTCCTTCACCCGTAATGAGCGCATCCACGTCGGCGTCGATCGCCTCGTCGATCCAGTCCGTTCCCGATCCGGTGACGATTGCCACCTGCTCAATCGTTTCGGGGCCAAAATCAAGCGTTTGTATTCGTTCCGAATCGAGAGACTCAAGCACATTACAGAGTTCATCGGGTTCCAGCGGTTCGGGAAGCGTTCCCTGCTGTCCGATCCACTCCGAACCGACGCTACCGAACGGCGACCGGTCGGTGCAGCCAAGCAGATCGGAAATCCCAGCCGCATTGCCGAGCTCCTGGTGCCCATCGAGCGGTTCGTGGGCCGCATAACAGCGGATTTCGTGCTCAATCAGCGGCCGGATACGATCATACGCCCGGCCAGTCAGACGATCCAACCCGCCCCAGAACAGTCCGTGATGGACACAGAGAAGATCTGCATCGAGCGAAATTGCCTCATCGATCGTCGCTACGGCCGCATCGACCGCCACTGCAACGTGCTCGATCGATCCAGATTGGGGCCCTACCTGGAGTCCGTTCGTGCTCGCATCCATCGCAGCGTAGGCGTCCACGTCCAGTCGTTCGTTCAGCCGAGTAACGAGTTCAGCACAGTCCATGGTCCCATCTCGGTGGCCGGCCACAAATCCGATTGGGATCAGCTCGTGGCGTGTGTCGTGACGAACGACCGGAGAAGTTTTGCACCCAGCGTCGCAGCCTGTCCGTCGTCCCGATCGTTGACCTCAACGACATCGAAGCCGACGGCCGCTGGAGCGACGGATCTGACCACGCGTTCTAGCTGTTGGCTCGTGAGGCCAAACGGCTCCATCGTGCCGGTTCCCGGCGCAACTGAGGGATCTGCGGCGTCGATGTCCACGCTCAGATACACGGATTGGTCTTCGAACGAGATCGATTCACAGAACGCTTTGATCGCTTCGGGTTCGATAACCATGATATCGTCTTTTTCGGCACGTTCCCACTCTGGTTTCGAGCCGCTTCGCGCACCGATGACGTACGCTTCGCTGGCGGTGTTCAGTGCGTGATGGGTGACGGTTGCGTGGCTCAGCGGGTTGCCATCGTATGCTTCACGGAGATCGAGATGTGCATCACAGGCGACGAATACGTCTGGTTCGGTCGCTCGGACACCAGCAATCGTCACCGTGTGTTCACCACCGATCGTCACCGGGATGGCCTGACTCGCCCGAATGTCTGTGAGCTCTCCCTCAAGAAACTCGAGATACTCCCCAGCGTCATCCCAGGCGTGGATATCACCGGCGTCGTGGACCGAACAGGCCGTGAATCGAACATCACTGTGGTGGTCGTAATCCTCGAACGACCGTGCGAATTGACGGAGCTGGGCCGGTCCAAATCGGGTCCCCGGTTGAAATGTGGTTGAAACGTCGAGCGGTGCGCCAACGATCACGTACTCTCCGTCCGTCCGGTCAGCTGTTGCGCCGGGAAACATACGTAGAACCGAGTAGACGACGTTGCCTAAACCCTCCGTTCACACGACTTTGGTTTGCTCTTCGTGCTGGAGATACTCGATTTCGTCGTCGGGCGTAGGATCCATCCCGTCTGGAATACGCATCGTAAACGTCTCGTACGTTTCGAGGTCCATTACCTGCATGTCGTTGCCGTCGACCGAGATAACTTGTCCCTGCTTCCGGTCGATAATCGGCACCCACACCTTCGCGTCGACCGGCTGCGTGAAGTTTCGCTTTTGCTCATCGAAAACGCCTTTCCCCTCGACACGAGCTTTTGCGCTGCCGTGTTTGCCGGGTTTTGCCGTACTGTAGGAATTGATGACACATGGGGTGTCTTCGATCATCACGTAGCTGCCTTCCTGAAGGTCACGAACTTCCGTTTGTTGTTTCGCCATATCGCGTATATCAGGTGTGCTGGTATAAACGGTTTGGAACCACTGAGCCCCTCAGGTGTGCCGTTCCAGAAATTGATCCAGTCGTTCGAGACCGCGTTCGAGTTCGGCCGTGGGGAGGCCAAAGCCGATCCGAAATCGGTCGGAAACGCCGAACGCGTCCCCGGGTGCGAGCACGACACTTTCTTCGGTGACCAGTCGTTCACAGAACGATCGTCCGGTTGCAAAGCCGTCTGGAACGGTTACGAAGCCGTTGACGCCAACCGGATCGTGCCATGATAGGCCGTGTGAATCGAGGACGGCCGCCGTTCGCTTCTGATTTGTACGGGCGAGCGATCGATTTTCCGCAAGAATCGATTGCTCTTGTGCGATTGCCTGTTTGGCGACGTGTTGGCTGATCGATGCGGGGGAGATGGTGGTGTAATCCTTCCAGTTCCAGGCCGCCTCGATCACCTCCGGTGGGCCAGCCAGCCAGCCAAATCGAAGCCCACTGAGCCCGTAGGCCTTCGTCAGGCTGGTGGTTGAGATGCCATACTCGCCGAAGCTCGCGACCGGTTCGATCGGTTCCTCGGCGAGCAAGCGATACACCTCATCACAGAGGAGATACGCACCCTGATCGGCTGCGATCTCGTAGATCGCTTCGATCGTCTGTTGGGGATGGTAGCGACCGGTTGGATTGTTGGGGTTGTTGACGACGACCAGTGATGTGTCCGGTTCCATTGCGTCAGCGACGGCGGCCGGATTGAGCGTCCACTCCGGCGGTGACAGCTCGACGGTTGTGACGGTTGCCAGCGATTCTGGAATCGCACGCAGCGATTGGTACGTTGGGGTCACAACCACCACGTGATCGTTGGCGTTCACCAGCGAGAGAAACGCCAACAGATTGGCTTCCTGCGTGCCAGACGTGAACAGCACTTCGTCTGCCGATCGGTCGTATCGCTCGCCGATCGTGGCTCGAAACTCCGGATCGCCGTTGGTGGGGATCACATAGCCAAGCCGGCCGGGATCGAGATCAAAGCGGTCTGCGTGCAGACTCCGGATGCCACTCTCTGCGAGCATGATATCCGCCTCGTGCTCGTGTTGGGCGAACCACCGCTCTAACGAAAACGGGGAAATTTCCATACTCGAACGTTATCTGGGAGCAAAAAAAGCGGTCCGTTTGGGGCGAGTGTCGGTAGAAATCAAACAGTCTCCATCCTATGATGGCAGCAGTGACCGTTGTCGGCGTGTCTCACTGTCGGACAACAGTACGGTAAATCGACGAGGTCGCCGATATGATCGTTATCTGTAAAATGTTGCGCCGCTCACTCCAGCTCATCCTCTCGCTGTCGCATGCTCTGCCGTGTGAACTGTGGCGTGGTGCGAATTCCGCGCTGTTTTCGGAACGATCGGACGAGCAACCCACCAAGACTCAGCGCGCTGACCAGCCCGATCACGGTCGCCCACAACAGCCCCGCCAGATAGAACTGGATTGCTCCGATGATCGCCACTGCAAGCAACAGCCCGACCACCAGCCGCTTTGCGAGCAGATCGAGCAGCCCGTCGGGATCGTCGAGTTGGGCCTGCACAATGAGATGCTCGCGTTCGATTCGATCGAGCGTATCCTCTAGCTTCGGTGGAATCCGAACCGATGCCCGCGTTGCCTGTTCGAACTCTTCTACTCGGTCCTCGACGAACTGTTTGGCAGTTGCCTCTAGATAGCCGTGCTCGCGCAGAAACTCCGTCGCGACGGCGATGAAATCGAAATCTGGATCGAGCGTGACACAGACCCCCTCGACGACGGTGGCAACACGCAACACCAGCGCGAGATTCGAAGGAAGACGCAGCGGAAACTCATAAATCGTGTTTTCGACCTGACTGATGATCTGGTTGACGCGATACTGCTCAATGTCCTCTCCCCGGGCGTCCGCGATCGCGAGCTCCATCACGTTGGCCATCACCGCGCGATCGGCCGTCGGCGAGAGCGTTCCCATGGCGATCAGCGCGTCGAGAATGCCGTCGATGTCCTGATTGGCAATCGCCATGTAGAATTCGACGATTCGATCCTGGGTGAACGAATCCACCCGACCACTCATCCCGAAATCGTAGAGGACGAGTGTCCCGTCGTCTTTGACCGCGAGATTGCCCGGATGTGGATCGGCGTGAAACACGCCGTGCGTGACGATCATCTCGAAATACGCCTTCTGGAGGGTCTTTGCCAGCGCCGTCCGGTCGATCCCGAGCGCATCCACATCGTCGATCTCCGTCACCTTCGTTCCCCCAACGTACTCCATCGTGAGCACACGCTTTCCCGATCGCTCCTCGATCACGCGAGGGATTCGAATCCGATCGAACGAGTCGAGATTCGAACGAATCTCCTGTAGCATGGTTGCCTCGCGCTCGTAATCCATCTCCTGTCGAATCACTGTCGCAAACTCACCAGCTAGCGTCTCGACCGAAAACGCCTGTGCGTCATCGATGAACGGGACCAGCAACGGAACCGAAAACTGAATCACCCGAAGATCCGCTTCGACGAGCGCCTCGATCTCCGGTCGCCGAACTTTCACTGCGACCGTCTCACCCTCGAATTCGGCTGTGTACACCTGTCCGAGACTCGCCCCGCTGATCGAGTCGGTGTCGAACGAATCGAATGCGGACTCGACTGGCCCGAGCTCGGAATTGACAACGGATTGTGCCTCTTCCCACGGAGCAGGTGGCACCCGATCCTGAAGCGCTGAGAGCTCTTCGATGTACTCCGGCGGTAGAATGTCCGGTCTCGTCGAGAGAAGCTGGCCGAGCTTGATGAACGTCGGCCCGAGCGTCAACAGCGACTCCCGAAGCCGCGTTGCGCGCTCACGCCGCACGTTGGACGTCACCGAACGTGAGCGCCCAAACAGCAGAAACCGACGTCTGTCACGGGCAATCGCGAGCAAGAGTGGCAAGAATTGCCAGAGGACGACGACAAACCGTTGATACGCCCGAAACGTCACCACTCGCTCACCTCACGGCTCCGTGACCGGAATCCGAACGCCCGGATCAGCGATCGACAACTCGACGACTAGCACACCGTTCTCGACTGTTGCCGTTGGCTCCTCGGCAAACGTCCAGTCGCCGGGAAGTGGAATTGACAGATCGGTGTACATCGACCGCTCGTCTCGAAGCAGCCGAAATCCATCGGGCGTCGGCTTCTCATGACGCGCCTCAACGTGAAGACGGCCATCATCGATCCACAGATCGGTCGTCTCTGCGGTCGCCCCAGGAAGGTCGAAGACGAACGCGTAGCCTGTCTCGGTTTCAGAAATGTCGATGCATACCGAGTCAGGAAGGGCCGCGTGGTCCAGTAGCTCGTGCAGGGCAGCCATGATCGATTTTACCGGGGCTGGGGCGAAAAAACTCCCGGAACGACCACTCGGTCGGCCCGGAAACCGTCGTCAGCGAAGGACCATCGCTGTTCAGTCAGTCGGGTATGGCTGTGGACTACAGCTATACCGGCAGTATCGTGCCAGAGATGTTTGTCAGTTCCTCGGCCATCGTCGTCGAAACACCGTGGGACTTCCCGACAAGCCCGCTGGCAGCGTCGTTCAGACCGGGAAACACGGAGTCACGACCGCGATACGAGGTGCTGGTCGTCGTGCAACAATTCCGTCTACATCGCCGATCGCGGCTACCGACATACTCGAATAATACTGTGGCAAGCCAATTGATAAGAGTTCCGAAATATAATTAGTTTATCATTTATTTGTGCAATTTGAATGTGTCTATGGATTGTCTCGATCATGTACCGCGGTTCAAACGGGCCGTGGACGGCAGTTATACGATTTCGGTGCCAGTGTAGGCCACTGCACCGAACGTCAGTCCGGCTACGACACTGGAGAGGGTGATGACTGACAGGAACCCACTCGGGGAGACACCAGCACTGGCTCCCTCCGACAGCTGTAATGTGACGAGTGAAAACATTGCCGTCAAGAACAGAAACTGTCCGAGTGCACATGCAACAGCACTGGTCAGGAGCACGTCCTTAACGGCACCTGGTTTGTAGGTCACCACGATAACGAACGCTATCATTCCGGCGATCAGTAACCCGAGCGATGGGAACACGATGCCTCCGATGAGTGAGATCCACGCTCCCAGGAGGTGTTCTCCGACGCTGTTTTCCCCAGAAATTACAGCGCCTGTCACCAGGCCGTTCATTATGCCGGCAACAATTCCAATACAGATATACGTGAGCAAAATCGTCCGCGACGTCGTTCCGTTGAGATTGTCCTGGCGGATCCTGGCTGTGGCCACTATCAGTGGCTCAAGCGCGGCCTTGATCGTCGAAACGATCTTGTCGATGTCGGGTCCATCTGACCTGTCGTCCTGTGATCTGCTGGGTGGTGTTTGGAGGTGATCTCTGCTAGATTGAGAATCAGTCCTCGCGAGGGGCGCTTCATTCTCGCCTTCAAGTGAAGCCTCTGGGGCTGGCTCACTCTCAAACCACGAGTCGTCAGGTTTCGAATCAGTCGATCGTCTATTATCAGGCATGAACACAATTCAATATTCTAATCACATAAGTCACCCAGATTTGTGATTCGTTGTCGTGCATCGACTGACGGTTTCGTTTTCTGGACAGTATTTTCGATTGAGGGTAGTCGTCGGATGGAAATTGGTACTGGGTTTTGTGAATAGGCTGTCACCGATGAAGATTAGTAGGAGCACGGCTGTGACAGCAATTATTGCCATCGTTCCCTGTCATCCGGGGGATGGGTCAAACACTCGTGTGATAGTTGAGTAGTATTACGTGGGATACTATCATCGGTGTATAGTATGTCGGCGATTGCGTCGGATGAGAGCGATTCGGGAATCGCACACGAACTGACCGCCTTCCAGCAGCAGATCCTGGCGATCCTCTCAGAAGAGGCTCGATACGGGCTCGCAATCAAGCGGGAGCTGGAAGAGTACTACGGCTCGGACGTCAATCACGGCCGTCTGTACCCTAATCTGGACGATCTGGTCGAGATGGGACTGGTCGAAAAGAGCGCACTCGATAAACGAACGAACGAGTATGCCCTGACGGAAGCCGGACACGATGCCATCGTCAACCGGCTATCCTGGGTGTTCTCACGGTTCGCCACCACCGAGAGCCGGGCTCAAGAGATCATCGATCTGGTCGATCAAGTGCAGGAATAACCAGCACGCCACCATCGAACTCGTTTTTTCGGAAGATTGGACTGAAGCTCTTCGCCAGTACCGACCGCTCTGATAGCCCGGCCGCTCACCATACAGTATATATCACACCAATCTATATTAGCCTAATAGATGACTTTCGCTAAAGAATTTGGTGACAGCTCCTTCGTGGTGGTTTCGGTGTGACGATGATTGGTATCGACTTTGGGACGACCAACAGTGCGGTCGCAGCGCCAACAGGCACCGACGTAACGATCGTCCCGAACGATCGTGGTGATCGACTGACGCCATCGGTCGTTGCCATCGACCGAAAGCAGGCTGTTGTTGGGTCTAGCGCCCGCAATCAGTCCGTTCAGCATCCGGACCGCACGGTGTTTTCAGTAAAAGATTACATGGGAACTGACGAGGAGATTCTCGTTGGTGATCGACCGAATGCGAGTTCGTTCGTCCCCGAAGAGCTGGCCGGAATGATTCTCAGAAAACTCCGTCAGGACGCTGAATCGGCGCTTGATCGGGCTATCGATCGGGCGGTGGTCACGGTGCCAGCATATTTTAACGACCGGCAACGGCAGGCCACAAAACACGCTGGTGAGATTGCGGGGCTATCGATCGACCGCGTGCTCAACGAACCGACGGCGGCGTGTCTCGCCTATGGACTCCGAACGGGAGCCGATCGATTGATTCTGGTGTACGATCTCGGTGGCGGAACGTTCGATAGCTCCCTGATCGAGATGGGTGATGGAGTGTTCGAGGTGGTCGCAACGAACGGCGATACATCTCTCGGTGGAGACGACTGGGACGCGCGCATCGTCGAGTGGCTAGAGGCGGATCTCCGCGAGGAATATGGTTGTGAGATCACGGATCCGGTATCCATCGAGCGGGCATTCGAGGCCGCGCGCACGGCCAAACACGAGCTAACCTCTCGGAAAAAAACGACGATCAGACTGCCGTTTCTCGAGCTTGAGAGCGAGACGGTCGACATCGAACGAACGTTGACACAGACCACCTTCGAATCGATCACGCGAGATCTCACCGAAGAGACGATCCGACTCTGTGAGCAGTTGCTCGCAGAAAGTCCGTACACGAAGTCATCGATCGATGAGGTGTTGCTCGTTGGGGGATCGACGCGGATGAAGCAGGTACGATCTCAAGTTGCAACGGCGTTCGACATCGAGCCCTCAACGCAGATCAATCCCGACGAAGCGGTTGCCCTTGGTGCTGGCGTACAGGCGGCGATTCTTGATGATACCTTACCAGTTCCGAGCGAGGACACAGATCGACAGTTGGACGCTGTCAGCGCCAGCTCCACGGGTGGTGATCTCAAACTTCGGAATCCGGATGATATCGTCGTACTCACGGTAACACCACAGTCGGTGGGAACGACTGTTATGACCGATCTACAGACGGAGACCACTGAGTACAGCGTCCTCATCCCGCGCAATACGCCTGTGCCAGCACACGAAACCGGACTGTACACCACGGTGGCTGACGATCAGCGCTACGTCCGAATCGAGGTGTTACAGGGTGATGGCCCGCTTGCGGACAATGAGCTTCTTGATGCGTTTGATCTCGGTCCACTGCCACCCCGGCCGGCCGGAGAACCGGATCTCGAGGTACAGTTCACAATCGATCAGGACGGCCTGTTGCAGGTGCGGGCCAAAGACCGGGACAACGAAATCGAGTCTGGGGTCACGATTGAATCGGTGTTTGGCCGCACCGCCGATGAGATACAAGCGATGGCAACAAACCTCCCGGAGGTGCGCTAAGCGCGCGGCGAATGACCAGTTCAGTGGAATCGGCAGCCAGGATTCTCGGCGTTGAAACAGACGCTTCTCAAGAGGAGATTACGGCCGCCTATCGTGAACAGGTCAAAGCTCACCATCCCGATCACAGCGACGATCCCGACGCACAGGAGAAGCTGATGGCGATCAGAGAAGCCAGAGAAACGCTGCTGAATGCCACATCCAGCGATCGGGCGGACGAGGGGAGCAATCAACAGACTACGTCTGATCGGGACCGCAGTGCTGCGGACGACGCTCGGACCAATCGCTCACAGCGAAGGCAGGCAACTACTCGCGGCCGAGCCTCTGCGAATCGGTCACGCACTGACCGTTCCCGATCGGGCAGTCGAGATCGCACCACCACGGAACGCACTCAACACGACCGGCATGCGCGACGAAATCGGCGACCATCAGAGCGGCGCACACGGACCCGCCAACGCAAGCTCTCCGATGTCGGCATTGAGGAGTGGACGCTCCGCTCTGTGATTACGAGTCCGACCGTGGTTCGGCTTGCCGTTGGGATCGTGCTTTATCTGGCCATTATAGCACTCTGGAGTGGCCTGGTCGGCCACCAGCCATCGGCGACACACCAGTATGGTATTTTTATTGTGTCGATTGTAGTGAGCTATCTCGCCTACGAGGGTGTGCTCATTTCGGACGTGGGTCCAGAGCGGGCTCTTCCCCGGTTTCAACCGGCCGGCGTTCCGGAGATCTGGCCGTCACTCGGTGCCCATCTCGGTGGGCTCGTACTGGTGATTCTCATCCACATCCGGGCACCGGCGTGGGGTGCCATGATGATTGGTGCGGTGGGGGCCGGCTGGGCGCTCGTGGGAGTGGTGGTAGTCGGGCTCGTGCTGTTTGGTCGCCTTCGCGGGATGATTATCGGCATTATCGGGGGATTGCTGGCGCTGGGAGTGCTCTTTACGGAGTACGGTGGGTCGAATTCAGTCAGGGCCTGGCAGCTCGAAACGTTTGGTTCGGTCGGGCCGTTGCTCCCACAGCTTTCGCTTGGCCCGATCCATCTTGGTGCGTTGTTCAACGTCGCCCTCGTTTCGATCGCGATCGGTGGCGTACTCTTTGGAACGTATCGGCTGGTGGTGATCCTCACCCTGTTTCCGTGGATCGACCGCTATCAGCATGGCTTTTCGATTCGCCCAGCGGGCTGGAATCTCGCGGTGGTTCTCCCGTTGGTCACTATCGTCTGGCTGTTGCTCACGGGCACGGTCTGGAACGGTGGGATTGGCGTGTCGGTCTGGTCGGTGCTCACCTTTTTGTTTTTGGCACCCACGCCGTTGCTCGGACTTTATATTCTTCGGCGAAAATTTGAGCACAACCTTTTTTAGACTCGGGTTGCCTTCGGCAACCGCTCGTCCGTGGCGAGACGGTCGCTCACTCCGATCGCGCTGCGACTCGCTGGCTCTCACTCGCTGCGCTCGCGAGAACGAAAAAACGTTGATGAAAAAAGGCCGCGAGCTTCGCTCGCGGTGGGTGATTCTAGCCACATGCAGTTTTGAAAAATTCCGTCGTAGAGGTTAGTTTTCGTGCGCTGGAGAGACCAACAATTGGAGGATTACGGGAAGTTCCTTGATTGATCGGGCCTCACAAAACGGAACGACAGCTTCTAGCAAACAGTTCCTGATCACCGCGCACCCAGTCTGTACAGCCATAGCAATTGTCAAATATAATTATTATAGTCCTCATTTGAATGTTCACCGTTGTCCCAATTGAACTGTGACTCACCCATCTCAAGGCAAATTATCGCCATCTTATGATGCGGTCGCCGCAACTGTTTTCTATGTCAACGATGTAGTGGGTATACAGTGGTAAAAAATGGGAAAGCCGTCATTTGGGGCGAATCCTAGAGAGGAGCTTACGCTCACCGTGGACGATAGGGGACGAGTGACTCTTCCAAAATCTGTTCGCGATCAATTGGGAATCGATTCTAACGATGAGATACCTGCAACACTCGTCGGATCCGTCTTGGAAGTTAATCCAAAACCCAGCACAAAACTGAAGACAGCAACAGCAAGTCGCAACGACTGGGAGGACACGACACCGACCGATGCCGGAGAAACGCTCTTTGGTCCGATGGAACGCCAAGAGTGACTCAAATGAACGAATCTCTTCCGACGGAGGTGACTGTTCTCACCGACGTAAACGTTCTCGCGATTGCCCTCACAGATGACCACCCCGCGCACACTGATGTTTATCCGTGGATTCAGGACGCACTTGATGGACCAAATGCGTTGTTGATATTTGATTATTATCCGTTTCGAGTACAATATCTTATGACGAGCAATTTTGATGTGGATGCTGTAGCCGCTCGAAACGCTATCCAGTCGCTCGTTCGCAGCCCTGCACGAATCGTGAGTGCTACCGAATCAGTAATCCTCTCGGCATACGAGATCAGCGCCGAGAAAAACCACGACGTGTACGATTCATTTATCGTTGCACTTGCACGGTCTTATGACGCCGATTATCTTATTACGACTGACTGTGATTTTGCTGACCTCTGTGCCAATGAAGATACTACATACCTCAATCCTATCCCGGATGACAAACGCGAGAAGCTAACGTTCATCGAGGGGTAATCCGATTACTCCACCGGATTCACCCCAACCTTTTTTAGACTCAGGTTGCCTTCGGCAACCGCTCGTCGAAAAAACGTTGATGAAAAAAGGCCGCGTCACCCACCTTTTTTGATTTCGGGTGCACTCCGTGCACCACTCAATCAAAAAATCTGGACCAAAAAAGGCCGCGAGCTTCGCTCGCGGTGGGTAATTCTGACAGCATGTAGTTCGAAAAATTCCGCAGATAGGGTTACTCGTCGTGCGCTGGAGAGACCAACAGCTGGAGGATCACGGGAAGTTCCTCGGTCGACCGAGCCTCACAGAACGGAACAACAGCCTCTAGCAAACAGCTTGCAGCAGACACAGCTTCATCCTGCGTTTGCGCTCGTGCAGGATCCTCCGGACGATCTGGAGAAAACGCCAATAAAGTAACGTCACCGCTCCGTTGCTCATGCGCACGCAGTCTGGCATCGTTTTCGAACCAGGCGGTGTAGATCGTCTCGCCCTGCGATCGAAACCGAGTGATCCGATTCAGTGACGGAAGCTGATCAGGACCGCCAGTTGAGCGCTCGCTCAGATCAGCGATCGCCAGCACCTCCTCAACCTGACGGCTGTGTCTACACTCCGTTGATTGACACGGCCGACACCAACAGTTCTCGGCGATATCCACAACGTGATGCAACTCAGCAGAGGAAAGCTCCGCTCGATCCTCGATCGCTTCGAGCGTGCTGATTTGACCGTCCGCCGTTCGGAAGCTGAACTGTGGAAGGCTCACGAGCTCACCCTCCACGATGGACAGCCAGTCGCGTGTGCGCGCGGACGAGCCACTGGATGGCCACAGCGAGCACACCGTGTGGTAGTCATTGACGATACGACAGGATTACAGTACCGCAGCGTTATTCCCTTCATGGGTTTGCTACCGATAGGGAACCCAGCGTCGGGTGCTCCTACACCCGGCGCGTCTTTCGATAACGCGCACCCCGCAACGGGGACTGGTGCTCCCTACTCTCTGTGCCTTCCGCTTCCGTTATAAACTTTCGTATGTGTTGGAATTCTTCCCTGTTATGTGATGCGTCTGGACCGTCCTATCCAACCAGTACTCGAACAAAGTAGGGGCAACTAATATTGCCAGCCAGTAATTCATTCTATTTTACAAACTAGACAGATTCACTCACACTCGTCGTGAGTGGTTGCGCCGCCAACTGTGACGAACATCCTTCGCGCACCCAAATTTCACAAAACTAAAATTGAAACTATAGGAGATCTCCTCACACCTGCTGCTACACCACCACCAACCATCATTCGTGTTGTCGTCTGTCTCCTGGATAGATCCCTATCGGGGAGCCCATGCTCACACGCTAACCGGCCGTTCTGGTGGTGACACTCACAACGTTCGTGAGCACGCCATCCACCGCCTCCATCGTGAACTGCTCAGCCCTCTGGAGCCGGTTCGCAAGCCAATCGTCGAAGATCACTGCCTTGCCCTTGCCCGTGTGCACCACCTCCGTTCGATTGCCGCCCAGCCGATCGAGAAACGCCATCACCCGCGCCACCGTCTGGTCGTGCGTCGAGCCGTACTCGTGTTGCAACTGTTCTTTGATCGTGGTCGAATCCAGGCGTTTTCCCTTCGGCACTGTCGTTGCCAACCCGCCGAGCTCCATCGCGATTGTCCGCGCTCGTCGTTGATTGGCGGTTAACTGCGCCCTGTGGAGAATCTCATCGGGCAACCGAACGATCTGCTCTAACGGCGTCCGCTCTTCGCTGCCATCACAGCGCTCAAGCTTCCGTGCAACGGCCTCGGTGTGAGCTTTGTTCTGTTCCGTCGCCCGCTTGTTTTCGGTCACGTCCTGTCTGATTTCGGCCTTATCGCGCTCGTTTGTCTCGCGATAGTCCGTGTGTACGTCCTCTAGCGTCGAGATCTGCTCGGACTGGGCCTCAACCGTCTTGACCAGCTTTTCGACCGTTGCTCGCAGGTCGGTGATCTCCCGACGTTGCTGCTGGATTATTTCTATTAGCTGATCATCACGATCGCTGCTTTCAGAAGAACTAACTATGCTCCGTCCGTCGCCCTCGTTGGGTTTGTAATTCATTTGTGTTCACAACCCACCCTCGGGCGTGCTTCTACACGTCCGGGGAACCGGGCAACCGGTTCTGTCCAATCGGATGAGTATACATACCACATCAAAGTACCACTATTAATACCTAACGATATATAGATAACACCTGAGATATGATATAGAATTGTTTTGACTTCGTTCAGATGATATTTCGGCACAGATGACTCACAGTCCGGATATACACCCAATCAAAGATCACCACAACACATAACACCGAAAATCATATCTCTCATATATCATTTTTCCATTGGAATTTTTATTACTGCGGGAATAACTCCACATAATGGCAGCTCCCTCCGTTAGTGCTATCCTGGTAGTGGTGCTGATTGTCCAGCTCATCCTCGCGGTTGGGGTGCTGATGGACGCCAATCGACGCCAGCTCACCCATCCATTGGGTTACGCCTACGGTGTGTCCGTTCCACTCGCTGGCTATCTCGTGTTCGCAGCGTATCTCACACGCAGAACGGAGCTGCCAGCCAACGCTGCGCACTCTCAAACTCATTCCGAACCAAAGTCGGAGTTTGTCTGGACGATCGAAAACCGTGGACTTCGTCGGCTTCCCTGGCGGCTCGCCTACGCCATCCAGGACGGAACCACGCTGTGGCGCGTGGCAAAAACCACTCCACTGCTGCTGTTCATTTGCACCATCCTCGTGGACCCACGGATCGCGAAAGCACTGCTTCTGTTCTGCTTGCTGTTCTGGCTGACGTATCTGACCACCGCTCGGCTGTTCATTGACACGACGGTTCGACTGCAGCCCGCAGACGACACGATCCAGGTGATCGGACGCGGCAGCGACCATCCACTCTCACCGGGCGGATACGATCACGAGATCGATCTATCCGATCTCACCCGCGTGGAGCTTCGCCGCGTGGGAACGCAGCCGCTTGCCATTTTCCGATATACAAAACGGTTTTCTAACAGTCCACGCTCGCTTGTGGTTCCCAACGAACAGCTCGCACAACTCAGGCACCTGCTGGACGCGAACGATGTCCCGATTCATGACCGCATGCGGGATGACTCGAGCCGTGGCGCAGTCCAACGGCGGTGTGCCGAGGGGTTCTTCTCACTGCTCATTCTCCCACTCGCCACAGTTATGCTCTGGCCACAACACATACTCTCTGGACCGGTGGTCGCCTTTTCGCTGTTTTGTCTCCTCTGGCTCGCCGTTAAAAGTGCGAATGATGTGATCGAGTACGCCAGCACCCAACTGCGATCGGTCCAGCGATGAACGGGTACGACGCCCGATCAGCCCGCAAACGGTCGTTACGAGCGCGAGAGTAATGCCGACAGCGCTGAAATGAACTCCCCGACCACCGCGTCGTCCGCACCGAACCGCGCCTGGATGGTGCCACCGTCAGATGGCAGATCGATCTGATAGTCGGTCCACGAGCAACAGTGCGATTCGTTCCAGACGAGTTCTGTGACAACGTCGTACACCGCTACGTCCAAGGTGCCGTCAACTATATGACCAATGGTGCCAATCACCACGACTATGAAGACATCCACTCTGTCCTGAAACTGTTGCTGATAAACTCGAATATTGCCGTCTCGTTGCCTGTCGCAGGCTATTTCGGCTATTGTCGAGTTTTTCTGCATATGATAGCGTTCGACGCATTTGGAGTATCACGGCAGTAGCGGGCTCGACAATCGGATACCTGTAGTTTTTTATCCAGACTCCTGATAGAGACAGCCATGTTCGAGAAGGTGTTGATTGCGAACCGAGGGGAGATTGCCGTCCGAGTCATGCGCGCCTGTGCGGAGCTCGACATCGAGACGGTCGCAATCTACAGCGAGGCAGACAAAGATGCCGGACACGTCCGATACGCAGACGAGGCCTACAACGTTGGGCCGGCCCGCGCGGCCGACTCGTATCTCGACCAGGAGACGATCGTCGATGTTGCAACGCGTGCGGACGCGGACGCGATCCATCCTGGATATGGCTTTCTCGCAGAGAACGCCGAATTCGCGGCGCTCGTCGAAGCGACAGATGGCATCACCTGGATTGGTCCCTCAAGCGAATCGATGGAACAGCTGGGTGAAAAGACCAAAGCCCGGACGGTGATGGACGCCGCTGACGTGCCGATCGTCCCCGGTACCACCGATCCAGTGACCGATCCCGCAGAAATCGAGGCGTTCGGTGAGGAACATGGCTATCCGATCGCGATCAAGGCCGAAGGTGGCGGCGGTGGTCGTGGAATGAAGGTCGTTCGGAGCGCCGACGAAATCGAAGACCAGTTCGAGAGTGCCCAGCGCGAGGGCGAAGCCTACTTCGATAACGATTCGGTGTACATCGAGCGCTATCTCGAACACCCACGCCACATCGAGGTGCAGATCATCGCGGACCAGCAGGGCAACGTTCGGCATCTCGGCGAACGCGACTGCTCGCTCCAGCGTCGCCACCAGAAGATCATTGAGGAAGCTCCATCGCCCGCACTCGACGACCAGCTCCGGGCAGAGATCGGCGAGGCCGCTCGTCGCGGCGTCAAAGAATCCGAGTACACCAACGCTGGCACCGTCGAATTCCTCGTCGAGGACGGCCAGTTCTACTTCCTCGAGGTGAACACCAGAATCCAGGTCGAACACACCGTCACCGAAGAGATTACCGGGATCGATATCGTGAAAACCCAGCTCCGGGTTGCAGCGGGCGAAGAACTCGACTTCGAGCAGAATGAAGTGGAGATCGAAGGCCACGGCATGGAGTTCAGAATCAATGCCGAGAACGCTGCCGAGGAGTTCGCTCCACAGACCGGAACGCTCACGACGTACGATCCACCGGGAGGAATCGGCGTTCGTATGGACGATGCCCTCCGCGAAGGTGATGAGATCAGCGGCGATTACGATTCGATGATCGCCAAACTCATCGTCTACGGGAGCGATCGCGAGGAGTGTCTCGACAGGTCACGCCGCGCACTCGCCGAGTTCGACATCGAAGGGCTCGTCACCGTGATTCCATTCCACCGGCAGATGCTTCGCGACGAGCAGTTCGTTGCGGGTACGCACACGACGAAGTATCTCGACGAAGAGCTCGACCCGGCAGTGATAGAAAACGCTCAGGAACAGTGGGGTCCCGCGTCGGTCGATGCAACCGATGAGGACGAAGAAACCGTCGAGCGCGAGTTCACGGTCGAAGTCAACGGGAAACGCTTTGAGGTGAATCTCGAAGAACGCGGCGCACCACCGCTTCCGTCGAACGGCGGAGCGAGCAGCCCGTCTCGACCAAACGGCGGTGCACCGACTGCGAGCAGCTCCTCCAGCAATGACAGTGGTGGAACTGTCACCACGGCCGAGGGCGAACAGGTCACCGCTGAGATGCAGGGAACCCTCCTCGAAGTCCCGATCGAAGAGGGCGATGAAGTCGCCGCTGGAGATGTTCTCTGTGTCCTCGAAGCGATGAAGATGGAAAACGACATTGTCGCTAGCCACGGCGGAACTGTCGTCGAAATCCCGGTTGCAGAGGGAGAAAGCGTCGATATGGGCGATCCACTCGTCGTCATCGACTGAAATATTCTTTTATATTGTAACGTCGCATCGATAATAACGAATCGACGCGTTTTATCAGTAACAGCTCACATATCTTCCAGACGGATGGGAACTACCAGAGAATCGAACGTAACGGGTGATCGTCGGCGATCGACCACGGGGCTGTGGTCGCAGCTTCTCTCTCAGCCAGGACTGGCGGTGCTCGCTGGGACGGTCGGTCTCGGTGGGAGTGTCGGTCTGCTCGTGGTGGCGTATATCACTGTGCTCCACCAGCTTCGGATTGCCCCACGACAGGATGCAGTGATCGTAGCGGGGGTTCTTTCCGTGCTGGTGGTGGCATCGGGAGTACTGGTCACCCAGCTTCGGATTGGCCGCTCGCTTGCTCGTATCACGGACGTCATCCAGCAATCGAACGAACACGATGAGGCCGAACTATCGGCGTTACAAGCCCAGACCGAGCGCTTAGAGCGAGCGACGGTCGGCCTCCAGAAACAACAACAGACACAACACGGGCTGTTTAAACCAGCCATCGAGATCGATGGGATCTCGACTGACGAGCGCATGACTGAATCGGACACACTCATTCTGAACGTCTCGAATCGGTCGTTCGGTCCGGCACTGGGTCTCTCAGTGACATCTTCCCTTTCGCTTGCGGGCACGCCACGCGACTACGACGTGTATGGAGACACCGCTGACTGCCCGACGAGGAAACGATCCACAACGGGCACGAATACGCGAGTTCCACCGTACGCTGATGGTGTAGAGCTCGCCGTTGGCGTTCGTGTTGGGGTCCAAACGGAAGCCGAGGCGGACGCCACGCCAGTCACCTGCCGATTTAGTGACGCTGCCCGGGTGTGTCACGCAGATGGCGTCGAATCTATGACAGTTGCCTTCGAGATCAACTACGAAGATGTGTTCGGTGCGACCTACACCGAACGGGTCGAACTCCCCGCAATCGAGCTATCTGCGGAGCATACGCTTGCCACGGCAGAATCCGTCCCGGAGGAACTGCCACCAGCAGAGCTGTAACCGATCGTTTGCAGACGCGACTGCAAGACCGATTCTCCTTTAATGATCCGGACGATTACCTCTTTTATGAGTCGGTTCGCCGCGATTGATGACCGCTATGACCCTCACGCCATCGAATCGGAGATGATGGACTATTGGGATGCGGTCGATGCCTACGAGCAGACGAAAGCACACCGGGAGGGCAACGAGCGGTTTTTCTTCGTTGACGGCCCGCCGTACACCTCAGGGTCGGCCCACATGGGAACGACCTGGAACAAGACACTCAAAGACTGCTATCTCCGCTATCTTCGGATGTCGGGCTACGACGTGACTGATCGACCCGGCTATGACATGCATGGCCTCCCGATCGAGACGCGTGTCGAAGAACGCCTTGGCTTTGAGAACAAAAAGGACATCAAGGAGTTCGGTGAAGAGCGGTTCATCGAGGAGTGTAAGGCCTACGCCAACGAGCAACTTGAGGGACTCCAGTCGGACTTTCAGTCGTTTGGCGTCTGGATGGACTGGGAGAACCCGTACAAGTCGGTCGATCCCACGTACATGGAAGCCGCCTGGTGGGCATTCGCACAGGCGTTCGAGCGCGAACTCGTCGATCAGGGCGGGCGCTCGATCAGCCAGTGTCCGCGGTGTGAGACGGCCATCGCGAAAAACGAGGTCGAGTACGAGGTCGTTTCCGATCCCTCGATCTATGTGAAATTCCCGCTCACCGACCGCGAGGGATCAATCGTCATCTGGACGACGACGCCCTGGACGCTCCCGGCCAACACGTTCGTGGCAATCGATGAGTCGGCGACCTATCAGGCTGTCCGCGTTGAATCCCAGTCCACCAGCGAGCTCCTCTACGTCGAAGAACACTGCATCGAGGATGTCGTCGAGAAGGGTGGCTACGACGAGTACACCGTCGAGACGAGTTTCGATGGATCGGAGCTCGTCGGCTGGACCTACGAGCATCCGCTCGCCCAGGCAGTTCCAGACCATCCCTCGGGAGCCGGCACCCAGCAGCTTTACGACGCCGACTACGTCGAGATCGACCGGACTGGACTCGTTCACAGCGCACCCGGACACGGTCCCGAAGACTTCCAGCGCGCACAGGAACTCGATCTCGATATCGTCTGCCCAGTCGGTCCCGATGGCTCCTTTACCGAGCGAGCCGGTCGCTACGAAGGTCAGTTCGTCAAAGACGCAGACGAGGAGATCATCGCCGATCTGGACGAAAAGGGCCTGCTGGTGAATGCGGACACCGTCTCGCACGACTATGGCCACTGCTGGCGCTGTGATACGGGCATCATCCAGATCGTCACTGATCAGTGGTTTATCACCACCTCGGCGATTACTGACGAGATGCTCGAAAACGTTGCCGGGACCGACTGGTATCCCGAGGAAGCCCGTGACAACCGGTTCGCTGACTTCGTCGATGATTCGCCGGACTGGAACGTCTCCCGACAGCGCTACTGGGACATTCCGATCCCGATCTGGACGCCAGCCGACTGGGACGGCGATCTCGACTCGGCGATCGTGATCGGCGATCGCACGGAGCTTGCCCAGCGCGTCGATCAGGCGATTGATCCAGAAACGGTTGATATCCACAAAGACACTGTCGATGAGCTGACGATCACCGAAGACGGCGTGACCCACACCCGCGTGGCGGACGTGTTCGATGTCTGGCTCGACTCATCGGTTGCCTCCTGGGGAACGCTGAACTACCCGAGCGAGGAGGACGAGTTCGACGAGCTCTGGCCGGCCGATCTCATCATCGAGGCGCACGATCAGACGCGTGGCTGGTTCTGGTCACAGCTGGCAATGGGGAGTGCAGCCGTCGGTGAGGCTCCATACGAGCGTGTGTTGATGCACGGCCACGCACTGATGCCCGACGGTCGTGCGATGTCGAAATCGAAGGACATCCTTGTCGACCCCCACGATGTGATCGAAGAGTATGGGACGGACCCGATGCGTGCGTTCTTGCTCTCATACACCGCCCGTGGCGACAACATGAAGTTCTCCTTCGATGGCGTCGCGGAGATGAACAGCCGGCTCAACATCCTCTGGAACGTCTATCGGTTCTCGATGGGCTATATGCGACCGGATGGATTCGATCCATCGGCTGTAACTCTCGACGATGTTGAGCTGGCGATCGAAGACGAGTGGATTCTCTCGCGCTTACAGAGCACCAAGCGTGCAATAGACGACCATTTCGAGGCGTTCGAACAGGACAAAGCCCTGAACACGCTCCTTGCGTTTTTCGTCGAGGACGTGTCGCGATACTACGTGCAGTTGATCCGCGATCGCGTCTGGCCGGTTGAGCAGACCGACTCGAAACAGGCGGCCTACGCCACGCTCTATACCGTGCTCGAAGAGACGGTCGCGTTGTTCGCGCCGTTCACGCCGTTCGTGGCCGAGACGCTCTATCAGCATCTCACGGGCGACACTGGCTACGACACCGTCCACATGTGTGACTACCCAGAGCCTGATGAGCGCTGGCTCGACACCGAACTCGAAGGGGACATTGCGATCTGTCGGTCGATCGAAGAGGCAGGGGCAAACGCCCGCGAACAGGCCGGACGCAGTCTTCGCTGGCCGGTCGATCGCGTCGTCGTCGATGCCGAGTCCGACCGAGCAGTCAGGGCGGTCGAGCGCCGTCGTGATCTGTTGGCCGAGCGGCTCAACGCCTACGAAATCGAGCTCCTGGATCCTGATCGATCGTTCGAGGAGCTCACCTTCGCGGCGACGGCCGATATGAGCATTCTCGGCCCAACGTTTGGCGAGGATGCGGGTCGGATCATGAACGCCCTCAATAACGCGAACGTGGCCGAGCCAACGGTCGAGGCGCTCGAAGCCGCCGTTGAGGATGAGATCGGCACTCCTGTCGAACTCACCGAGGAGATGATCGAGATCGAAACCCGCACCGAAACGACGATCGGGAGCGCGGATTTCGATGCAGGCATCGTCTATGTCGATTCGACGCTCACGGACGAGATTCGTGCGGAGGGATACGCCAAGGAAGTCGTTCGCCGGGCGAACAACATGCGTGGCGACTTAGAGCTCCAGAACACCCAGGAGGTCAGACTGGACATACAGCTTGAGGACGAAACGATCGCCGAGTACGTTTCCGAACGCGAGGATATCGTCCGCGAGCAGGTCCGGGTCACAGCCATCGAACCGGTCAGCGACGGTCACACCGACAGCTGGGAGCTGACAAACGTCGATACGGGCGAGCCAGTTGAACTCGAACTCACGATCGATCCGCTCGTGGCACAGAAAGCGACGGAGTGAGGCTCTCACCGGTGGGGTTGTTGCGTTCAGTAATGACCGAGCACCCCACGCTCGCGCGCAGTCCGATCTGCACGTCGGAATCCATAGTATCCAATCAGAAGATAACCGAACGCAGTCCCCACGAGAATCAACAAATCGCCCGTAGGGAGCTCCCAGATTCGAAGGTCGCTCCGATCGCTTGACAATTGCTCGCTTGACCCACAGTTCGAAGTCACGTGCAACCGCTGTGGTCTCCACATTGACACGGCAATAGGACCCTGTATCCTCCGACATCCGGCGGTAGTGTCGTTCTATCACGATCATGGAATCGACGTGCGGACACAGCCATTTTGGTCTCTGGCTCGCAACATCGAACAGTCATCAGTCGAATCCGAAGATCCGGTAACGGTTCGTGTCGACATTCGGATCGAAACGGAGATCCTTCGACTCACGGTAGACGAGAGTCCATCCGTCATTAACACGGAGTATGTGTGACGAAACGCCAGTCTCTCGTTGCGTTCCGGTGGGCAACTCAGTCCGCGTTCACTTTCTGGTCGATCGCTTCGACGACCTCTGGGTTGCGCAGCGTGGAGGTGTTTCCGAGCTCGTCATCGTTGGCGATGTCCTCAAGCAGCCGTCGCATGATCTTCCCTGAGCGGGTTTTTGGCAGCTCTGGGGTGAAGACGACCGCTTCGGGCCGGGCAATCGGACCGATCGCGTCTTCGACGCCCGAAATGATCGCTGACTCGAGCTCCTTGCCTTCTTCGGCACCTTCCTCCGTGATGGCGTAGGCGTAGACGGCCTGTCCTTTGACATCGTGATTGCCACCGACAACGGCGGCTTCGGCAACGCCTTCGACGCCAACGATCGCGCTTTCGATCTCCATCGTCCCGAGTCGGTGACCTGATACGTTGATCACGTCGTCGACGCGCCCAAGCACAGTGATGTAGCCGTCCTCGTCGAGCTTTGCACCGTCTTCGGGGAAGTATACCCAGTCGTCGGGATCATCGGAGTCAACATCTGAGTACTCCGCCCAGTACTCCTCGATGAATCGCTCGTCGTTTTGATACAGCGTCCGCAACATTCCTGGCCACGGCTTCTGGACGGTGAGATAGCCGGCCTGACCCGCCTCGACCGGCTCGCCGGACACGTCGACGATCTCAACGTCAACGCCCGGCAGCGGTGGTCCCGCAGAACCAGGCTTCATCGTGCCAACCCCCGGTAGCGTCGTCACCATCATGCCACCGGTTTCTGTCTGCCACCAGGTGTCGATGATCGGACACGCTTCGTTGCCAATGTGGGTGTAATACCACTTCCATGCACGCGGATTGATCGGCTCGCCAACGGTACCGAGCAGCCGCAAGCTCGAGAGATCGTGACCCGCTGGGTACTCCTCGCCCCATTTCATGAACGCACGAATCGCTGTGGGAGCTGTATACAGTTGCGTGACCGAATACTCCTCGACGATTTCCCAGAGACGGTCTTTCTCCGGATAATCTGGCGTCCCCTCATACATCACCGAAGTGGTTCCAAGCGCCAGGGGTCCGTACACGATGTAGGAGTGACCAGTGATCCAGCCAATATCTGCCGAACACCAGTAGGTGTCCTCCGGAGTGATATCAAGCACGTTCTGGCTCGTCCAGCTCGTCCAGGCGAGATAGCCCCCAGTAGTGTGCTTGACGCCCTTGGGCTGGCCGGTCGTTCCGGACGTGTACATCAAAAACAGCATGTCTTCGGCGTCGCGAGAGACGGGCGCAACGGTCTCTCCTGCGTGATCCGCTACGAGCTCGTCGTAGTCGTGCTCATCGTCAGCCATCGGGTGGTCGTAGGCGTCCTCAAGGCGATCAACGACGACGCTCGTCACATCGTGGTCTACGCCCGCAACCCCGTCATCGGATTTTCCTTTGTGTTCGAGCGGATCGCCACGACGATAGTAGCCATCACACGTGATGAGATACTCGGAGCCGGCACTCTCCATTCGCGTGGTGAGTGCCTCAGCAGAAAAGCCCGCAAAGACGACCGAATGGGGTGCACCAATGCGCGCACACGCCAGCATCGCGATCGGTAGCTCCGGAACCATCGGCATATACATTGTGACGACGTCGTCTTCTTCGACGCCGAGCGATCGCAGTCCGGCCGCAAACTCGTTTACCTCGCGGTGGAGCGCTTCGTACGTGTACGTTCGCGTCTCACCGAGTTCACCAATCCACTCGATCGCGACCGAGGAGCCACGCTCATCGAGATGGCGATCGAGGCAGTTCGCAGACGCGTTCAGCGATCCACCGGTGAACCACTCGTAAAACGGTGGATTCGAATCGTCGAGGACGGTGTCATACGGCGATTCCCAGTCGAGTAGATCGGCAGCTGCCCGCCAGCACTCGGGCCACTCGGCCTCGAATTCGTCGTAGATAGCGGGGTCGCTAGCGTTCGCCTGCTCGACGAACGACGACGGCGGCTCAAACGAATCCTGGGCGGCCAATCGTGCTTCCAGTTCTGCGGTATCATCCGACATGGATAGCTGCACCTCACAATCGATCGACCATAAACGTGCCGGACGTTTATCAAGAAGGACCAGGTTGCTGTCAGTTGTGCTTCGGTGGTGTAGCTGTTGCAGTAACCTGACTCACGAAGAGCGCGTCGTCGTTCTGTGCTCAAAGACAAGCGCAGACACGGATGCGCGCTGGAGCCACACAAAGCCTGCCAGGACGAGCACAAATCCCACGCCTGTGAGCGGGTCGATCAGTTCACCCAGAATGAACCAGGAAAGAACGGTCGCCATGATTGGTTCGAGATAGCTAATCAGATTGATCTGAGCAGATCCGAGCTCACCCAACAGCGTGAAATACAATAGAAACGCCACTGCGCCGGGAATGAGTCCGAGATACACGAGTGCTCCGAGTCCTGTCTGTGACCACTGTATTGCCGCGATCGATTCACCGGACAGAATCCCTGCAAGCAACAGTTCGGTTGCGCCGATGAGCATCGCCCACGCCTGTATCGTCCGTGCAGGCAACCCGGTTTCGAACGGCTCGGTGAGTACAGCACCAATCGCGAAACTGGCTGCTGCAACAAACACCGTGAGAACGCCCAGCCCGTCACCGGCCAACAGTGCCAGTGGGTCGAGTGCACTGGCTCTCGCGAGAATATCCGTCCCTGCGCTGTCGGACACGCCGGGTTGTGCGACGAGAAAGACACCCAAAAATCCCAGCGCAAAGCCCACGGCGTCGCCGGCCTGCATCTGCTTTCCGAGCAAACTGACGCCGAACAGCGCAGTCAGTACTGGAATCAAACTCACGATCACCGCCGCAACCGCAGGGCGGACCGAAAGCTGACCGATGTACAACAGTGCGTGGTGGCCGCCGATGAGAAAGGTCCCGGCAATACCCACCACGAGCCAGCCCCGCTGGCTCGTTGGACGCCAGTTGGCGGTCGTGAACAGCGCATATCCCAGCACCACGACGCCCGCCAACAGATACCGAAGACCAGCATAGGTCAACGGAGGAAACCATTCCAGTCCGACATCGATGGCAACAAACGAACTCCCCCACAGCGTCCCAAGCAGCAAGAACGCCCCTGCGAGCAATGTCCGATTCATTGATCACGCTCTCTGAATTGCAACACAGAACGGCAACGCTCTGAACGACTGGTTGTTCGGTACATGGAGAAATTAGAGAACTGTTCATTATATATCCATTGGTTGAACTAGAATAGGCCTCAACGTAGAATTTTGAAATTGTAGTTCAAGATTACTCCAACAACTGGTTGTATAACGTCTCCCTGGATATCTGCTGGAGTGGTTCGTGTCCGTCATAGAGCGTACTGATCGTATACGTCGATATCGTCCGACCGACGCCATCGATGCGTTCGAGGGTATTGATGAGATCTTCTACCATCTCCGGACCAGTGAGTTGTGCGATGACGAGATAATCGGTTTCGCCGGCGGTGAAATACACCTGGGTGATGCCATCGATCTCGGCCAGCCGTTGTCCGAGATCGGAGTGATCTTCGTCGTAGTCGGCGAAAATCTGGATAACGAACGTGATTTCGAAGCCGAGTGCCGCGAGATCGATGTCATAGTGGTCGTTTCTGATGACACCGGCCTCGCGAAGCTGTTTCACCCGGTAGTTGACAGTCGAGAGCGGAATGTCCGTCGTTTCTGAGATGTGATCCGGACTTCGGGTCTCCTCGTCCGCGATCGTTTTGAGGATGTCAATATCTTTCTCGTCGATCTCCATGGATGGATCTGCGGGCGCATTCGTTCAAAGCTTTCGTCACCACCAGCTATCCACGCTGCGCTCAGTGATTGATGCTTTCACAAATGAAATGGGTGAGTGATGGAGGGGGGAGAGCCACGTTGGTCGTGATCTACCGGAACGGTACGACGGAGATCAGTTCCGTCGGGACGGGGACCGTCGGGCTAGTATGCCATGGTCCGGCATATGGTCCTAAGAGCCAGCCCTATAAACACCCTTCCGAGGATATAATGGCTATTTGACCGTATTTCGCAATTGTTAAAATAGTTACTAGTGATGTAGGGGTTGAAAATGATGTTAGATAGCTATGACTTTATCGGGTGGATCCTAGATGAGACAGCTACTCTGCTTAATTCGGCGCTATGCAAAGATTCGCTCCTCAAAACATTCTCTCATATTCACTATATTTGTTAGTTATTTGTCTTTGTCCAGTGCAAACAGTAAGAGTTATAATATGTGTGTTTCAATAGAGGAGTACTGGGAAGCCACGTAGGAATCGCCTGAATACAGTTGATCAGAAGCAGGGATCCGAAAACGGTGAAACGTGAGTGGTTCGCCCAGTGATTGAAACCCATGAAACGAGCATTCCACATCACGTTGGTTGCATTCACGCTTGTGAGCGTGATTGCGGGTGCAGCAGTTCCAGCTGCTGCAGGCGGAACAGATGTCACATACGACGACGACAACAACGGAGTTGACAACGACGGATACGATATCGACGATTCGGACAACATCCTCATCGACAACTCCGAGGATAACGACTTCATCGATCTCGGCCTCAGCCTACTGAACGACCTCAGTCTGTTGAGCTTGCTCTGAGGTCGAACTCCACGTCCATATTTTTGCCGCACGCCGCGGTGTTCTGATCCGGTTAAATCGTCTGTGAGCTCCGACTTATAGCCATCGGTCAATAATTTTGCGATTCAATGAGTCGTGCAGCAATCCGCTGTGCGCCACGTGCACCAGCGGTCTCCGGTTGTCTGGGCACAACGAGCGAGACATCTCGCCGGAGTTCACTACCGAGTGCATCTTCGAGTGCCCCACGGAGACCTGGGATCGCTGCCATCGTGCCAGAACAGACAATTGGTCGATCGAGCGTCCGTTTATACAGCGTAATCGAACGGCGCGCAAGTTGTGGAAGAAACTCGTTGGCGATCACCTCCACCACATCGGAAATGTACCCCATGAGTGCAGCCCTTCCGCCGCGTTTGAGTCGATTGAGCGTCCCATCCTCTGTGCTGTCGGAACCAGTCCGTCGAGCGGTGAGAGCTCCAGACAACGACATCGTCGAAAACGGCACAACACGCTCGCCCCGTCGATATACACATGCATCTAGCGTTGACGAGCCCAGCTCGACGTTTATATAGAGCTCGGAGAGCGCTTCGAGAGCGTCTCCAATCGCCGGAATCGAACCGCAGAACGAGGACGGAAACACACGAAGCAGTTGTCCACTACCGTGATCTTCGAGAATCGGTTCAAGGATTGTGGCGTAGTCGTCATTGATCGTCGAAGCCGCGTACACGACCCCCGCGTTCGGTGGTATCGTTTCTGTATCGACGAATGAATCCAAAAATGACTGCACGCCAGCTGAACTGTGTTCTTCGGAGATGTCACCGGTCTGGAGCTTGAACTGTGTTCGGTCCGGAGACTCCTGAATTTGTGCTCCACCAGAACACGATTGTGTGTACTTATCCACACCGTCTTGTACGGTGGCCAAACACGTTGGCACGACCGCGGTCTCGAGTGGACCCTCACTCGGCCGAGCGGCCACCGTCCGGACTCGACCGAACTGCAAACCGACCGGCGTCGGCCGATCAGTCGTGTCCTGTCTGGACCCTCCGGTGGCCGTGTTCCCCTCGAACATATTGGGTCCTTGTTTTTGCTGCTGGCTATATCGCTCTTTTGTCACATAAATGATTGGATTGATAGTTTGGAAGTCTCTTCAATCGATTGCGATGAGTAAGTAAAGTGAACCAAGAAGCATGGCAACGTCACCGCGCCACGCATGAAGAAATCCCCAGACACCGTATCGTTCGATATCCGGCACCGGAAACACCCAGACGGGATGTCCAACCAGAATCGGTAGTTTTGTCGTCACTATAGCGCCGACAGCGATGATAAACAGGAAGATCGCAGCCAATCGAGTGGCGAGTCCCACCAGGACGGCACCTCCAGCGACGATTTCGATGACGCCGACTGCGGTTGCAGTCACTCGTGGAATTGGAAATCCCAGCTTCTGAAACTGCGCTGCGCCCATGAGCCCGGGAAAGAGCAGTTTCTGCAATCCTTCTGTCAAGAACACGCCACCAACCAGTAACCGTATCAGGATCAACGAGGCCGGTCCTTGCGTTCCCAAGTTTGAATTCACTCCCATGGTTCACCTGGCTCTGTCGCCAGATTAAACGTTTCCCATACCACTTGCCATCCGGTTATTTTTTCAAACTTCCGATAAGTTCTGCCGGTTCAATGCGGATAATCGCCCCCGGCCACCCGTCGGACATCAGTGGATATCCGACGAAAATTGTTCAGATCGTTCGGCCGGACACATCGCAAAACTGACTATGTAATCTCAAAAACTGAAGAATCACGTGTATCAGGGCTGTTGCTTGCTAATTGGGGGATGTATTTGATTAGATGAATTCTTCAAATAGTTCCACTTCAGCAAATATTTATTGCAATCCTTGCTAAATATATGTCTGCTGCAGGGCACTACCAGTCACGTAGAACCGATTGGCGATGGTGCTCGCAGAGAATCTACCAACAATGAAACGAGGAATTCGTGTTGCGCTGGTCACCGCCGTGCTGTTCAGTATGGTCGTCGGTGCCACTGCAATGCCGGTTGCTGCGTCGTGTGGAAGCCATGATGGTGGCCACAACTGTGGAGTAAGTTGCGACGACAGCTGTGACGTTTCGCACTGTGATAGCTGCCAGGACACAAATGTTGATGTCGATGTCGATGTTGACGTTGACGTTGATGTCGATGTTGACACGGGTGACTGCACGGTCCAGTGCCCGGACACCTGTGACAAACAGGTCCCCTGCGATTGTACCTGTGAGTGCACGGTAGAGGAACCAGATGAGAACGGTGCGGACGAGGAATGTCCTGCGGATGGCGACGCTAAGGCCACAGCACTCGGCCTCGTCTGAGATGGGACAATAGATACTCCCGTTTTTTACTAATATATAATCGATACTTGCTGAGCAGGACTCAGATGCCATTCATAACTGTTAATGATCTGCATTTTATAGATCGATTCCGATACGTTTTTACTGATTCGGCCAGATCCGACGAGTGGACTGTCCGGCATCGAATATACGAGACGGTATACGAACGAGAACCCCACGGGCAGTCCGTCGATCTGTGATTGGCTATCGCTTGGCAGGGCAGTCCCGCTCGACCAACCCTCCTGCCCTGCTGTCTTACTGTAACACCACCCTCAGCGAACAGTTCTCACTCCGCGCGTGATTGTGTCACCACTGCCGACCAAACGGCGATCAGCGCGAGTACGAACCCTGGGATCAGTGGTAATACCAGATATGCATCCCGAAACGTCAGCCCCAGCGATTCGATCATCGAGCCAGCGTATGGGAGATAGAGAATTGTCGCCGGCACGACGAAAAAGGCGACGAACAGCGCTCCAACGAGCAGCCAGCTGGCTACGTGTATCGACTCTGGCGGCTCACTGTCGGGTGGACCATCGGGCTGGTGGACGTATCGGTCCTCTTCAGGCGTCATACTCGCTGTCGGGGACCACGACTACCTTTCCAAATCCAACCCGGTCTTCGAGGAGTTGGTGTGCTCGCTGGATCTCGCTCATCGGAAGTATCTCCCGGAGATGGACCGAGAAGGTACCGTCCCACACCAGTTCGAGCACGTCATCGGCTTCTCCCGGCGTTGCCATCGTTGAGCCGACGATTTCGAGTTGCTTCCAGAACACCCGGTTGATATTCGTTTTTGCTATCGGTCCGGTCGTCGCTCCACAGGTGACGAGTGTCCCGCCTTTGGTGAGTGATTTGAGTGATTCGTCCCATGTTGCAGGCCCGATGTGATCGACAACCACGTCAACGCCCCGGCCATCAGTGAGCTGATAGATTTTCTCATCGAACGACTGTTCGTCGTAGTTGATCGCGTGGTCTGCGCCGTAGGTCCGCGCGTGGTCGAGTTTTTCGTCCGAAGAGCCTGTTGCGTAGACGGTTGCCCCTGCGTGTTCTGCAATCTGGACGGCGGCGTGACCAACACCACCACTAGCGCCATGAACGAGGACGTGGTCGCCGGCGTTGATATCTGCTCGGCTGTGGAGCATTCGCCATGCCGTCTGGAAGGCAAGCGCCACGGAGCCGGCCGTCTGCCAGTCGACGTGGTCGGGGACGGGGATGAGACACGCTTGAGGGACGGCCGCACGTTCGGCCTGGACGCCGTTGACGTGTTCGCCGATCAGGTGGTAGGAGTCACACATTGAGTGTTCGCCATGACGACAGAACTCGCACTGGCCACACCAGCGACCGGGAGAGACCACAACGCGATCGCCACGCTCGAATCTGGTGACATCGTCTCCCACCTCGGTGACGACGCCTGCGCCGTCGCTGCCGGCAATATGGGGAAAGGACAGATCGATGCCGGGGACGCCACGACGCGTGTGCACGTCGAGGTGATTCAGTGCTGCTGCTTTGATTTCGAGCATCACTTCCTGATCGCCCACGGACGGCTCGGGATGGTCATCGTAGGTGAGAACGCTTCGATCACCGTGCTGAGAAAACTGGACTGCCTTCATGACGGGAAGCTCACTGGGCAGACAAAAAACGCTGTTGGATGGACGGATCACTCGGAGGAGTCACACACAAGGCTATTGGCTCGGTAGCGTTCGTATGGGACATCACAACCACGACCGTGTGGAGCCGACGGTGGCAATCTGTACGATCTCGAGCTCTCGGAGCCACTCTGAAGATTCCTCGGGCGACGTTATCGAGTCGATTCTTTGCGAGGCCGATATCTCGATTGGCACCCGTGAACTGCTCGACGATTCAGTTCCGGCGATTCGCTCGACGGTCGAATCGCTGGCCAACGATCCCGACATCGATGGCATTGTCACCACCGGCGGTACTGGCGTTACGCCCGACGACTGCACGATCGAAGCACTCGATCAACTGTTCGAGAAACGATTGCCGGGGTTCGGCGAACTGTTCCGGCAACGCTCGATCGAGGAAATCGGCTCGCGCGTGGTCGCAACCCGGGCTACTGCCGGCATAATCGATGCGACAGTCGTCTGTTGTCTCCCAGGCAGCGAAAACGCCGCTCGTCTGGGAGCCGCCGAAATTATCGCCCCTGAACTTGGCCATCTTGCCGGGCTCGCGCAACGATCCTAACTGGACGGACAACCAACGCCCAGACAGAATGGATAAGGCAACAGTGCGAACGCGCGTGTGGGATGCACTCGAACGGACTGGCAACGCCAGGTTTCCGTTTCCACCCCACGGTCGAATTCCCAATTTCGCTGACGCAGCCACGGGGGCAGATCGGCTCGCCCAAACGACGGTCTGGAACGACGCGACGACGATCAAATGTAACCCTGACGCTCCACAGCGCCCCGTCCGTCGCCGTGCGCTTTTGGAGGGGAAGGTGGTATACATGGCCGTTCCACGCCTTCGTGAGGCGGCGTGCTTTCTCAGACTCGATCCAGAAACGATCGACGACATCGATTCGGCGACCACGATCGCCGGCTCGGCGGCGGCAGGGACACAGTGTCGACCGGAAGCGGTTGAGCCAATCGATCTCGTCGTCAGTGGGAGCGTTGCTGTCGACACCGCTGGCAACCGCATCGGAAAAGGTGAAGGATACAGCGACCTTGAGTTCGCCGTACTCCGAGCGTTCGGGCTCGTAGACGATGCGACACCGACGGCGACGACGATCCACGAACTCCAGCGAATCGATGCAACGCCCGAGCGGGCACCACACGACGTTCCGATGGACCTCGTCGTCAGTCCCGAGAGAACCGAGCACAGTTCTCACCGGGAAAAACCGGAGGGCATCCGCTGGGAGCTGCTGGACGAGACTGACATCAAGGAAATGCCGGTGCTCGAAGTGCTGGCAGAAGACCGCAGCGACTAGGAACGACTCCGTTCCAGATGGTCCGCGAGCGAGCGTAGTTCCCCTTGATCAACGCCGAACGACGTGACATCGTTCGATTCAACGATGTTGTCGAATGCGAGCGACCGATACTGATCGATTCCCATCGGGACGAACGAAAGGTGATCTGCGATCGTGAGCCCAATTTTTGCCAGTGCCATCGGAATGGGGAGGACGACCACCGTATCGTAGATGTGTTTTGTGACCTCGGCCAGCGTGATGGCTTCTGGACCACCAAGCTCGTACTCCGCATCTGCGTGGGCTGGCTCTGCGACCGCGTCGGCCAGCAAGGGTGCCAGATCACCGACCCAGATCGGTTGGAATCTGGTATGCCCTCCGCCAGGGAGGCCAGTCACGTACGGCGTCGTCAACAGTCTCGTAAAATCGACAAACTCGCCGCCGTCGCCGAACACGACTGACGGACGAATGATGACGGATTCGATCGAGGACTCCCGAACGAGCTGCTCAGCCCGGCCCTTCGCACGAATGTATGCCGTCGGTCCGTCCGGGTCGCTACCGAGTGCACTCATCTGGACGAATCGGTCGACCTCGTGTGCATCGGCGAGTCCGAGCGCCGTTTGTGTCCCACCACGATGGACCTCGTCGTGCGTTATGCCGGCTGGTGGATCGAACAGTGGTGAGAGCGCGATAAGATTCACGACAACGTCGATTCCTTCGAATGCCGACCGAATCGTCGAGGGGTGGGAGATGTCCCCAGCAATCGCCGAATCTGCGTTGTGGTCAGCAGGTGGATTTCGGGCGACAACTGTCACGTTGTGCGAACGATCGCCGAGCGTCTGTGACAGCGCCGTGCCGATGAATCCAGTGCCGCCAAGCAACAAAACGTTCATGGTCGAGTTCGGAGCCAGCGCCGCTATACGTCATCGGCCGTCCAGACCGACATCCCCTGTCGTGGGCGTGTCAAACGAAAGTGGTGTGGTGATCTCGGAGGCTTGGGACCGATATCGGTCGAACAGCTCGCATGCCCACTCAATCATTGCCGAACTGGTGGCCACAAGACAGGCCGTGAGCCGATCGTCGTCGTACGAACACACCAGCACCCGGTCGTTGCCAATTGTTATCCCAACCTCGATCGGCCCTGGATGACAATACATCGTGAGCGGTGCCACCGAGACGAGGAGATCAAACTCTCGCGGGTTGAGACGCCGTGCGCGCTCGCTCAGTCGCTCGGAAAGAATCAGCTCGGTGTGCGCCCCTCGCATTCCGAGTTCGGCGTGGGCTTCGTGCAGTGGCCTCGAGAGCACTGGTGAAAGCATCCGCACACGCTCGGTTTCGAACCGCTTGATGGTCTGGAGATACTGATACAACGGTCCGTGTGGTTGTCCCGGCGTGACCGTCGTCATTGTAGCCGATGAAAGCGCCGTCGGCGGTGGTGTGTGACTCACATCCGAAAACGCGTCCAGGATCGGCGAAAATCGTTCGATGGTAGCGAGTTCGTTGCAGTACCGCTCGTGTGCATCCACAACGAGGTCTCCACTCGGTGTCACCCGATACTTACCGTCAACCTTCTCTACCCACCCCCGCCTGGTGAGCTCTGTAAGATTTCGCTGGACGCTTCGGCGAGACATCGATACCGACGCAGCAATCGATGATGGACGACCGGGCGAGTCACGCAGCTGACTCAGCAACGTTGCACGCCCAGGGGACCGTGCGAGAAACTGGTTTGGATCCTGTGAGTGCCCAGTCATGATTGCAGTTGGAAGTGGACGGTGAAAAGCACATCTCCCTGGGGGAACAGACACAGTACGTTTCGTCTGTTCTTCATCAGACGATGGGGCCAGTCGATCGGCTGTCACAGTACATTTCGTCTGTTCTGTTGGGGGAGAATATTGATATGGATTAACTCTTATGGTTGCGGCAATAGCTATTCAGTTCATCGAATCGAGAGCGAACAGACGAAACGTACTGTGACACCAACACTTAAACGACAAGAACAGACGAAACAGACGAACACAGCTATTATATACACTGTGGTTGAAATGATCTGGTATTGAATCGTATATGAAAGACCCATTCGAAGGTATCACCGAACAGTTATTTGAGAACAAGCACGTTCTTGAGGAGGACTACGATCCCGAAACGATTCTCGAACGAGAAGCGGAGATTGAGGCCTACCGGAACGCCCTGAAAGACATTCTGTTCGGCCGCACCCCCTCAAACATCTTCATCTACGGAAAAACGGGTGTGGGAAAGACGGCTGTGACCCGATTCATGATGGATGCGCTGCAAACCCAGGTCGAAGGGCGTACGGCGGCAGATCGGCTCACAGTGCTGTTTCACAACTGTAACAACGACTCGGCGTACGGCACCCTTCGTGCGTTCATCAACACGCTCAGGTCACCGTCTGAGCCTACATTTCCGAAAAAAGGACTCTCGACCAGTGACGCCCTTGAGGAGTTCTATGCGCTCCTCGACGAACGAGGTGGAACGTTTCTTTTAGTACTCGATGAGATCGACCACCTTGCGAAAGTGAACTCATTGCTCTATGAGATTCCCCGCGCACGCTCGAATGGTAATCTCAAACGAGCGAAGATTGGTGTGATCGGCATTTCCAACAACTACCGGTTTAGAGACAGCCTGAGCCCGAAAGTAAAGGGAACGCTGATGGAAAAAGAACTCTCGTTTTCTCCCTACGATGCCGACGAACTCCGGACAATCCTCTCTCACCGTGCCGAGAAAGCATTCATCGAAGGTGGATACAAACAGAGTGCGATTGCACTCTGTGCAGCTAAGGCCGCTCAGGACACCGGAAGCGCCAGACAAGCGCTCGATCTGTTGAGCACTGGCGGCGATATCGCCGAAGATCGTGGTGAGGACATCGTGACGGATGAGCACATTCGAGACGCAGAAACCCGCGTCCAGCGCGGACGAGTCCGGAATAAAATACAGGATCAAACACCCCACGGACAACTCATTCTCGAGGCAATCGCCAGACTCGAAGCGAACGAGAAGACACCCGTTCGATCGAAAACAATTCAATCGACGTACGAACGGGTTGCAAACCGCTGGCAGACCGAACCACTGTCGTCGCTGCGTAGCGTCCAGGACCACCTCTCGGAGCTGAAAATGCTTGGATTTCTCTCTCGGACGGAACGAAACGATGGCCGGGCCGGGGGTGCCTACTACGAGTACGAACTCGCAATGGACGCAAACGCAGTCTTTACTGCACGCAAGGAAATCGAACACGAGGAGCCGACCACCTGATATTACCACACAAAATAACAAAAACATTTACTAACAGTTTTATCAGACAGGGTCAAAGAAAATTTGATACTAACCCTGTATTCTCGCCGTCTGCGGGATGATCGTTGCCGAACTTATCTTAATATGACTTTCTAAATTTAAGATAATTTCTCCAAAGTGAGTATAAATAACTGGAATATGATTTAGGAACATGCTTATAACTGTAAACTCCGTTCGTGTATACAAGGAAACCGGACGGTAGATGTGATAGAAGGTTGAAGGATCGGTGATGGTACATGACGTGGTGTTGGCGTTGATACGGTGTGTGTCCGTCCGGTCGCCACCAACGAGACGCCATGGAAGAAAAGACTCACGCACGGACGGACGGTCGCTACGAGAACTATGGTCGCTTCGAAACACGTGAAGGCCTGCTCGTCGTGTACGAACACGACAACCCCAACGCGTGGATTCGCTCAGACGAGATCTCCCAACTGGAGGAGTAGGCGACGAGCGCTCTGGGCGCGGGCACTCGACACAACCGACGGTATGCGAACGGTTCGTGGTCGAAGCAGCCGTACGAACCGAACACAAAGAGCTACTTTTCGGGGGCGACGACCCTGTTGGTCAGTGTGCCGATCCCGTCGTATTGAATCCGAACTTCATTCGTTGGCTCTAGGAGGCCAGGATTTGCTGGACTCCCAAACGAAATAACGTCTCCAGGAGTGAATGTAAATCTTTCTGATAAGAATTCAATGATGGTTCGTGGATCGATGAACATGTTTTCGGTGGAGTCTGCCTGTCGTCGTTCATCATCGACGTGCGTTTCCATCTCGATGGAATCCGGCTCGATCGCCGTTTCGAGCCAGGGGCCGATCGGTGCGGATCCGTCGAACGCTTTTCGCGCGGTTCGCCGTGGCTGATCAAGCGCGTCGAGATCGTTGAGGATGGTGTAGCCACGAACGATTGAATCGACCTCTGATCGTGAGACGTTCGAACAGGGTTTGTCGATCACGGCTGCAAGTTCGCCGGCATAGGTCAGTTCGTCGGTGAACGACGGATAGACGATTGGTTCACCAGGTGCACGGACCGCAGTAGGTGGCTTGATGAAAAAATCCGGTTCGTCGGGAATGTCGTAGTCCATCTGCTCGACTTTTTCGCCAAAATTACGGCCAACGCAGTAGATCGCCGACGGATCACACGGTGCGCGGAGACGATACGCCGACGGTTCGTACTCTTGATCGTCTGTGATGACGGTTCCGTCGTCGTACTCACCCCAGTGGATTCCATCGTCCGTTTCGATGCGCGCGAGCTTCATACCCGGTCGTTCGGCGACCGTCGGAAAACAGTTGTCATTCATATTCATAGTCGGTCTGGTCAAACGGGCCTGTAACCCAGTTGGAGCTACTTCTATGGCTGAAAAACGCCTATCCCGGATTCGGCCGTGGGTTCACCAGAGATGTCTCGTCGAACCTACACGCGGCGGCGGCTGTTATCGTCAGTAGCCCCTGGAGTTATCGGGATGCAATCACTACAGCATACGGCTGGGAGTCAAGCATCAACGGCGGGGATACAGACGGTCTCTCAAGGCTCGACGACGGAGCTGTTGGACAGTCCGACGGGCTGGGCAAACGGGACCACGAACGCGACTGGGGTAACGATCGAACAGGCGACCGATACCCAGACGAATCGAGCAACCGTGGATACGCTCGCGCCGGTCGAGTCCAGTGGCACGTTCACCCAGATGGCACTGTTGGGTGGTCGGTTTTCCGTTGGGGACTGTCAGTCCACAACGGTGTCCACGACGATAACCGGACAGATTAACGGCGTCGCACAGGCCGGTAAAGAATCCCCAACGGAGGTTGCAATTCGGTACGGTATGGGTCCTCGTGAGAAAATCCGGAACGCACTCATGTCGCTTGAGGATGGCTCGGCGTTCGAGGCGGTGGCGACAGAACGTACGTTCCAGAAATTGCACGTCACGGACAGCACACTACGCGTCGTTTCTGACCCGATGGAGGTAACGCTCTCCGGTTCGGTCTCCTGTGAGACCACACAGGTGGCCTACGTTCGGCTTGTGGTGTCCGGAACGGTGGATGCAACCAACACGGTGGGTATCGATTTTGGACCAGGCGATCCAACACTCTCGACGGCGACTACTGGGCTCACGCTCGATAGCGTGTCGCTATCAGTTGAGAACTAACCACACAGAAACTGTCGCCCGAGACACTAACGACCGGCCTCATCCTCTGGCTGTGTGCCACGTCGGCCGGGAAACCCTCGTGTCGGGCGTCTGTCGCGTGCCTGGGTTCGCCGCGCTGTCATCGCATCCCAATGGGATACACTCGGGCGGGGACTAATGGCACGCAACTGGAGTAAGAGCGCCACAGGTTAGACGGTTTCGAACGTCAGTACTGATCATACACCCGGTCACGGAGTGTCGGCTCAGCCTGTCGTCGCACCAGGTAGAGTCCCGTGAGCACGGACGGAAGCACGAATATCCGAACGAGGAGATCGCCCTGGGTGACCACGTGCTTTATGATGGGGAGCACCACCTGATGGTGGTCAAAGAGCACCATCCAGCCCAGAAGGGCGAACGGAACGACGACGAGAACGTTCCAGATTCCTGGTCGGACTCGGTATCCGTGCTCGTATCGGTCTCGCCACGGCGCGGTCGTGAGCCGGAAGGCCATCGAGCCAACGCTCCAGAGCAGACAGCAACTCACGACGAGTCCGATCAGGAAGTTCACCAGCAGCCCAATCCGAAGCGGACCAACTTCGATGGGTGCAATCCATGGCGTTGCCGTGAGTGACTCCCATCCGACGATCGTAGCGGTCGTATCAGTGATCCCCGTGAGTGTAATCCAGCCGGCCGTCGTGAACAACAGGCCGCCAGCCAACACAGCCCCCATAGCGACGCCAACGCCGGTCGTATGGTTTGCGACGGAGTCGGTCCCTCCAACGACCGAGCGGAGGCCGTTCGCAAAGGTTGCGGGCACCAGTACGAAAAACACCAGTGCAATCGCAACCGTTAGGACTGCAAACTCGAGGCCCCCGTCCGTCGGTCCCATGAATGGATCGGCCCCGAGCAAACAGAGTCCAACAAGGTTCGCGGCGACGATCGGCCAGAGTCGTGGTCTGCCAGCTGGCTTATAGCGCTCGCGGTGACGTGCCCCAACGCGGAACAACGGCGAAAACAGCTCGTAACCGATGTAGCTGCTTACGAACGCGCCAAATAGCAGCCATAACTCGGTCGTTGTATCGAGTGGCGACCCGTTCAGTAGTGGAAACAACACAATCCCACCGACAAATAGAACCGTTGCAACGGCAATCCGGATGACAGTCGGCGACTGGTGATCTGAGGTGTCCGTCCAGTCGATCCACTCAAACGCGGTTGATGGGTGGGTGATCGTTCGTGCAAACCCACTAGCACCGGCTTTGAGTCGGCCAAGCGCCCATTCGAGTTGCTCTCGAACGGTCGGATCGATGCGTTCGGTGCTTGCCGTCTGTTCTCGTTCGTGTCGCTCGGTTTTTGTCCACCGATTGGCTCGCGTCCGCGTCCACCATCGTCGCTGGGATCGGCGGTGTGAGCCGACATCGGAGTCCGGGCTCGCTCTGGCCTGCTGTTGGTGGCTGGCTTCCGAGTTCGACTGTGGTGATCGATCGAGCAGCGCCTCCTTTGCCTCCTGAATCCGAATGATCTTCTCTCGTGCATCCGGTGCGTCGCTCACATCCGGATGGTGTCGTTTGACCTGCTGTCGGTACGCCTGACGAATCTCCGAAGGAGTGGCGTCCTGGCTTACACCGAGCAGATCGTGATACGACTCAGACATATGCTTTCGTGTCGTGGTAGCGGTCGGCTTCGAAACACAGACTCCACATCATCGGATGGGTGGCAGATTTTGTTGCATGACCGTGAGTTCGTCGTCAGTGAATCCGAAGACTGGCTGTATTTCGATCTCATCGCCGACATCGTGGTCAACGTCCCGAGCGTGTACGTTCAAGATTCCATTCTCATCCAGTATAAATGTGACTTCGATGGTCGGTTCTCCGGCCGGCCGTTCGAGTAGCGGTCCGAGCTCGAACGAGTCGAGCAGTTCGTTCTCCTCGATACGGGAGTTGTCGCCCTGATACACCTGAATCTCGATTTCGGACTGATACTCTCGAGCGGTCGTCGTAACGTACGATTCGCGCGCCGGGATCGGCGTGTTTCGCTCGATTACGACGTGGTAGTACGGTTCATACGTTTCCTGGTCGATCAACACCACACCGAATGGCTGTGGTGTCACATCGAGCATCACGACCGTGTCACTCGGAGAGGGAAGGTGCTGTGCGTTCTGTCGTGGGTGGCGCTCACCTCCGTGTTCGAGTTCGCCGTCGAGTATTGCTGCCTGTGCTGCAGCACCGATCGCGACGGCCTCATCGGGATTGATCCGTTTCGATGGCGTGACGCCAAATCGGTCGGTAAGTCGGCGTCTAACCTGTCCCATTCTCGTTGCGCCGCCGACCAGCAGGATTTCGTCGATATCCTGTGGCCGATAGCCGGTCTCAACGAATAAGCGTTCAACCCGATCAATGGTCGTCTCGAGAAGATCGCTCGTCAGCTCGTCGAATCGTTGACGATCGATCGGGATCTCCACATCTGTTGTCCCTTCGTCGTGTTCGAGAAACGGAATTGAAATCGTTGTCGACCGTCTGCTCGAAAGCTCGTGTTTTGCGGTTTTGACCGCGTCAAACAGCCTGGACTCGAGCTGTGGTGAGTCCGTGACGGATACGTCGTACTCACGTTCGATTCGATCCTCGAGCCACTCGACCACCAGTGCGTCCCAGTCGTTTCCTCCCAGTCTCGTGTCGCCGTTCGTGGCAACGACTTCGAACAATCCATCGGTGATATCGATCAGAGAGCTATCGAACGTTCCACCACCCAGATCATACACCAGCACGGTCGCGTCGTCGGCCCATTGCAGCCCGTACGCGAGACACGCCGCGGTCGGTTCGCTGATGATCCGCTCGACGGTGAGCCCAGCCATCGCCCCGGCGTGCTTTGTGGCCTGTCGCTGTCTGTCGTTGAAATACGCCGGTACAGTGATGACCACATCGTCGATCGACTCCTGCAAATAGGCTTCGCCGTCGTGCTTGAGCTTCTTTAAGATCAGTCCGGCGAGTTCCTCGGGAGTGAACGCACAGTCGCGTGGACCGAGCAGAATCACCTCATCAGAGCCCATGAACCGTTTGATCGCGAACACCGTTCTATCAGGGTGTGAAACGGCCTGCTTTTTGGCCTGTCGCCCGACGAGCGCCTGCTCTGTGGCTTCGTCGAACGCCACGACTGATGGTGTTGTCCGATCGCCGGTATCGCCGGGAAGGATCTCGATGTCACCCGCCTCGGCGTGGGCAATCGCGCTATTCGTCGTCCCCAGATCGATCCCAATGGTTGGTGTCTCACTCATGGCCGCTGTGACCGCTGTGTTCGTCAGTAAACCGCTCACTAAGATACATCCCAGTTGCTCCTCGCGTCACTATGGAATACCGGTGACTCCGTAATGAATGTTGGTTTATTTGAATCCACCGATAGATGATGGATTGAGAGGTGTTCCGTTCTACTCTTCGAACGAATCGACGATATCGCCGACACATCCCTGATCGGGCTTGTAGTAGACACAGTGGCCGTTTACGTCGTCCGACACGTCGTGATCGGCGTAGTTCGTTGGCGTTGTCGCATCCGATGGAGCGCCATAAGCACCCACTGCTTCGGTTCCCAGTTCTCCGAGCTGGTAGATATAATCGAGAATGGCGTCTCCCTCGCTGAAGAAGTTGTCCACCCTTCTTGCACCGTTCGTTATCGCTGTGGCGAACTCCCCGTCTGTGGTCACCGCAGAACGAGGGATTGCACCGCCAATCATCGCAAACGACTCGATCGGTTCATTTCCGTTTTTCACGACGAGCTCGTCGAGACAGCCCAGTCCAGTTCTCGCGCCCAGTGAATGGCCCACCATTCGAATCGTGACGTCTGGATAGCGCTCTCGATAGTCTTCCACCCAGCTGGCGAATGCCCGGCCATCGTCTTCTGCGTCGCCTTTCACTCCCCACCAGTTGATGTTGTTCGAGGGATAGGCAAACGTGATCGTGGGGTGGTCATACGCCTGCTGTCTGAGTGCCGTTTCGAGCGTATATCCCTGTCCTGCTCCACGACCGGTGAACAGCTCGAGCCAGCCGTGAATGTAAATCACGACTTCACCGGGAGAATCCGGAAACGTACCGTGTTGAACGAATCCAGCTCCGCCACCGAACAGCCCTTCGTCCTTTTCGACGACCGGATACGAATCAGGTGGTGACTCTGCAGAGAGACACTCAAGCTCGCCGAGATTTCCGGCCATGAACGAACTGGTCCCCGACAACGCAGTTGAGCCGACTGCCATACTCCGCAACACTGAACGACGGTCCACGGTGGTCTCTTCCCCTTGGCCCTCGCCTTTCCGTCCCATGACAGCTTGTGACTAGGTAGTCACTATCTTGGTCGTTACTCAGTGCATTTCTTGTTATTTATATTGGGTTTTGATGGTGGTTGAAGTCTTCCGCTCAGCACGGACTGGCTTTCAGTGCTGATACTGGTCTTCGGAGAGTTGGACGTATCTGTGGTTTCGGTAGTTGAACTTCCGGTACTGGTAGCCACCAAGCAGTCGAATACCGTTCATTCCCGCGACGATCGCGTCGCGTTTATCGTACGCACCGTCGGTCATCATTCGATCGACGGTGCCAAGTGTTCGATCCCAGTCGTGGGGACCATGATCGCACACCAGTTCGGCAAGTGAGACGTTGCGTCTGATTTCGTCGCCGATAGCCGCCTTCCATTCGTTGTTGTACGCCCTGAGGGTACCGAGTCCAGCCAGCCGGCCGGCGATCGAGCCGGTCCGAACCGCAACGTGATCGCCTCCCTCGTGGAACGCTGACGTTGTTCCCATTGCGCCGCCAACGACTGCAATTTTCGCTGCGGTCGGTGAGTCAATTGGCTTCGTCGAGGAGATTGGATACGTTTCGGTGCCGCCCCGTTTTCCACGGTCTTCGACGAGCGGAAAGTCGTTCTCGATGTCGTATTGGTCGCCGTATTCGCGTTCGAGGAGTCGTCTGATGTATGTTTTTCCTGCGGGAACGGTGTCGTCACTCGGTTTGAGAAGCCCATACTCGTCTCTGTCCTCGATCGAGTCCAGATCGAGTCCGATCGGCATCGTCAGTCCAACGCGTGCCACGCGGCCGTCGTTCGGAAACACCCACGGATAGGCAGTGTGGCCAGGGATCACACCCCACCAGAACTCCAGTAAGTCTTCGGTGAACAGCTCCTCGGGGAACTGTCTGTGTTCCTGGTAGGCAATATGATTCGCCGTCGGTGGTGCGAGCCGGTCGATTTCATCGTCGGGGAGCAATGAATCGAGCACCGGATTCGTCACGGTTCGCTGTGGACCATCAGCGAGGATAACATACTCTGCGGTGAGTTCGCTGCCATCGTGGAGGGTCACCGTGTGGCCGTTCTGCGGGTCGACATCGACCGCTCTGACGCCGGTTCCGACACGATACGTTGCGCCGGCGTTCTCTGCCCGCTCGCGCAGCCAGTCGTCGAACCGCGCTCGATTGAATGTAAATCCGAAGTTCGGATAGCTGCTTTTGATGCCAGTCGAGCGCAGCGTCGTCGATTCGTTCGGGCCATAGAAGACGGTACCGTTGAGTTCACGGCATTTGACCCACTCGGGAAACGGTTCGCCGAGATCCATGATCTCGGTCCAGTAATCGAGCATCCCTGCCGCGTCGGTCGAATCTGGGCCGGGTTCCTCTCGGTCAGCGCGAGGAACGCCCTTCTCGATGACGACGACCTCGGCGCCCTCGTTCGCTGCCGCCGTCCCTGCTGCGGTGCCGGCCGGACCACCACCAACGACGGCCACATCCACTCGTTGCATAGGTTTAGTTGCTCACACCGAACGAGAAAACGCCTTCGCTCTGTGACTCAGTTCTGGTGGTGGGTCTCTTGTTGCGAGTCGGCTGTCGTGTCGGCTGTGATAATCCGCTATTGGAGCGTTGGATATGATGATCTATTCAGCGACGACCACCTCTGATCATACGTCAAACTGGAATTTTCGCTTGGAGAATCGCTTTCACTAGTCGTTCCGACGTCGGAGTATGGAACGACGACGACTGTTGTGTGGACTCGCGTCAGTCCTCAGTGTAGCGAGCACAAGTGGCTGTCTCGAGACGACCATTCCCTGTGGAGATCCAGCTACGACGTGTATGCCTCCCGTTGAGTCATCGTCAGCCCCTGACAGGGTATCGCTTGAAGGGCCATCGAGCGTTTTGGAGCTGGGGGCCACCAGCACCGAGGTTCCGATCAAACTCAGCAATCGCTCCGAGCAGCCGGTCACGCAGACGGCTCCCTGGCGGCTGCTTCACCAGGCCAATGATGAGTGGATTGAGACGACGACCGGCAATACAACTGCGGCTCCCCGGCAGTTCAGTCCCGATACGCACCACGTTTTCTTGCTCCAGAGTACCGCTCACCCAGCACCCAGACGCACACGAACGTCGAAACACGTGGTTTCTCTCGAACCGGGAACGTTTGCGTTCGAACTGCCGGTGGCAACCGCCGATTCTGACGGTGAGACTCACCGCACGCTTCGCACCGTCTTCGAATGCATTAATAAAACAACAACATAAGTGGTGACAGATGGCAGACGACGACGGTCGGATCCTTCCGTTTCGACCCACGGTACGTACGTCCGACCTCGACCCACGGGTGGTTGGACTCGTCGATTCTGCTGGCAATCAGCTGTTCGACGCGCTTTCCTCTGAGACGGCACGAGAGATCCTTGCACAGCTCCACGAGGAGCCGGCAACGCCATCGGAGCTGGCGTCAGCGCTCGATTGCTCCCGACAAGTCGTCCACTATCATCTGGATACACTGCTGAGCACGGAGCTGATCAGGGCCGCTGACACCGGCTACTCCGAGAAAGGCGTCGAGATGACGATCTACGCGCCAGTGGCCGATCCGCTGGTGATAAAACACGAGCCAACTGATGCAGAGCGACGCCGGTGGCAGCAGGCACCGAAATTGCTCGGTGGAGCAGCAGTGGTGGCGATCGGTGCTCTGGTGACGTATTTCATGACGCGACCGGTCACGCAGCCACTGGTTGGGAGTGGCCCACCTGAATCCGACGGTTCGGCTCCACCCTCGCAACCGGTTCCTGCTTCGACGGAAGCAACGGCAACACCGAATGGAACAGTCAGCTCGACGCCGATGTCCGAGATCACGTCAGTTGCACTCTCATCGGATATGCTGGTGGCACTAATCGCACTCCTGGGCTGTCTGTTCGCCGGCTGGTGGCTGATTCAGCACGGCGTCCTCGAACGATGACACGTCGCCGAAATCCTGGTGATTTGTCCCGGCGACTCGTCAACGCACCGCAGAGCACCACCGCATGCGGGAGATTCAAGGCGGCTGATCACCCCCGTTCGAATAATGCACCGCGAGCACGTTCTCAGCACGAAGGAGCTGTCGCGGGATGATATCGAGACGGTGCTCGATCGAGCCGCCGATATCGCCCACAGCGGGACGGATCGATCCCGGTATGCGGATACGATTCTCGCACTGCTCTTTTTCGAGCCGAGTACGCGAACGAAGATGAGCTTCGACACGGCAATGAAACGCCTGGGAGGAACGACAATCGACATGGGATCGGTCGAATCTTCGAGTGTCACCAAAGGCGAGAGCCTTGCCGACACCATCCGGGTCATCGAAGGCTACGCCGACGCAATCGTCCTCCGACACCCGAGCGAGGGCGCAGCGAAAATGGCAAGCGAATTCGCCGACGTCCCGATCATCAATGCCGGCGACGGTGCTGGCCAGCACCCAACCCAGACGCTGTTGGACCTCCATACGATCCGAGAGAACGTCGGCTTCGATGATCTCTCGGTCGGTATCATGGGCGATCTGAAATACGGCCGCACCGTCCATTCACTCGCACACGCGTTGACAAAAATCGACGCCAGACAGCACTTCATCAGCCCGGAATCGCTCAGACTCCCTCGATCAGTCCGCTTTGATCTCCACGAAGATGGCGCGAACGTTCGCGAACACACCGATCTCGATGACGTGCTCTCGACGCTTGATGTCCTCTACGTGACGCGCATCCAGCGCGAGCGATTCCCCGACGAGAACGAGTACCGCGAAGTTGCTGGACAGTATCGAATCACCGAAGACGCGCTCGAAGACGCGAACGATGATCTCATCGTCATGCATCCGCTTCCGCGCGTTGATGAAATTGCGCCGGGTGTTGATACGACCACGCACGCTCGCTATTTCGAGCAAGCACACAACGGCGTCCCCGTTAGAATGGCGCTGCTTGATCTCCTCCTTCAGGGTGAGACACAATGACCGATCAGGAACTCCGCGTCAGCAAAATCGAAAGCGGAACCGTCATCGACCACGTTCCTGGCGGCCACGCACTCAAAGTACTCGCAATCCTCGATATCGACGGCTCGGACGGCGAAACTGTGAGCATCGGAATGAACGTCCCGAGTGATAAACTTGGGCGCAAAGACGTGGTGAAAGTCGAAGGCCACGAACTCAGCCAGAACGAGGTTGACGTGATCTCACTGATTGCTTCGGATGCGTCGATCAACATCATTCGTGATTTCGATGTCGTCGAAAAGAGCCGGGTCGATCGGCCGAGCACCGTCACCGACGTGATCGCCTGTCCGAATCGCAACTGCATCACCACCGAAGACGAACCCGTCCAATCGAAGTTCGACGTGCTCGAAAACGGCGTCCGGTGTGTCTACTGCAACACCATCATCCGCGAGGACCTCACAGATCACATCCACACTGCCTAGGCCGCTACTCGCGAAGGATGTACTTCACCTGGGCCATCCGTCGCCCACACTGTGGACACGTGCTCCAGGCGCCGGGATACGGTCGCGTGCTCTCTGAAAGAAGTTCACACGGAACACAGCTGTAAAGTCGTGGAGAGTCCGACCGAATTCGCTCCCATCGGGCCGCAGAAAGCGTCCGATGCATTTCTTCGTCGACGTACGTTTTGACACGCACCGGAACACCACCACTCCCCACATTCTGTGCGCTATCTATCGCCATCTGTTAGCTGAACGTACTCACGGATTGTATGTTACTATATCGAATCGTGTAAATATGTTATATTGTTCCTCCCAGCAGTGTTCCACATAGTGTGATTCGAACTCAACCGTGCCATTTTGGAATGAGCATTCCACAGTCATCGCACACCAAACAGCCGTCCTCATACCGATTTCCACTGTAGTTCGTCACGTTCCCGCTCCCACACTCAAAACACTGTTTGAAATCTGTCACTACCAGTATATGGCTGTTCACGTATAAATCATTTCCTACCTGTGATAATTGGTATCATAATACTCCTGGGTGGATCGATATTGCTGAATGAATTTTCGTTAATTACTCGACCTTTCCCATGCCAATATTTATTACTCAGTGATACCACTAGGTGTTTTGATGACGCAACTACAGCGTGCTCGTGCTGGTGAAATCACGCCGGAAATGGAGCGGGTGGCCGAGCGAGAGAACCGGGAGCCATCGTTCGTTCGCGAGCAGGTCGCAACCGGACAGGCGGTTATTCCGGCGAATCACGCCCACGATTCGCTCGATCCGATGATCATCGGTCGCGAGTTCGCAACGAAGGTGAACGCGAACATCGGTAACAGTGACACTACCTCGAGCCTCGAAGAAGAGGCAGAAAAGCTCCACACGGCGGTCCACCACGGCGCGGACACCGTGATGGATCTCTCGACGGGAGAGGACTTACACGCAATCCGGGAGATGAACGTCGACCGATCGCCCGTTCCGGTCGGGACGGTCCCGATTTATGAGGCACTCAAACGGGCAGGCGATGTTGAGTCGATCACGCCGGAGCTGCTTCTTTCGGTAATCGAGACACAGGCCGAACAGGGCGTTGATTACCAGACGATCCACGCGGGTGTGTTGATGGAACACCTTCCGCTGACGGAGGGACGGACCACAGGAATCGTCTCGCGAGGTGGCTCAATTCTCGCACAGTGGATGGAAACTCACGGCGAGCAAAATCCGCTCTACACCGAGTTCGAGGCGATCTGTGAGATCTTCGCCACCCATGATGTGACGTTCAGCCTCGGCGATGGCCTCCGACCGGGGAGTCTGGCGGATGCCAGCGATCAGGCACAGTTCGCCGAGCTCGACACGCTCGGAGAGCTAACAGCGGTTGCACAGGACCACGGCGTCCAGGTGATGGTTGAAGGCCCAGGACACGTTCCACTGGATGAGATCGTCGACAACGTCGAACGCCAGCAATCCGTCTGTGATGGAGCTCCGTTCTACGTTCTTGGACCGCTCGTAACGGATATCGCCCCCGGATACGACCACATCACGAGCGCAATCGGGGCGACCGAGGCTGCGAGAGCGGGCGCAGCGATGCTCTGTTATGTTACTCCCAAAGAACACCTCGGGCTTCCAGAGGAGGAGGATGTTCGTGAAGGGCTCGCAGCCTATCGGATTGCGGCCCACGCGGCGGATGTCGCCAGCGGACACCCGGGTGCCCGCGACTGGGACGATGCGCTCTCTACGGCCCGCTATGCGTTCGACTGGCGGCGTCAGTTCGACCTGTCGCTAGATCCAGAACGTGCCCAGTCCTACCACGACCAGACGCTCCCGGGCGACAATTATAAGGAGGCCAGATTCTGTGCGATGTGCGGCGCGGAGTTCTGCTCGATGCGTATCGATCAGGATGCGCGTGATGCTGGCGACCTCGACGATCTCGATTCGAAAACCGAGTCGGTCGATCTCACGGCTTCGTCGGCCGCAGAGGTAAACCTTCCACCGGTTGGCACCCACGAGACCGACCAGTCCGTCCCGGGCGACGACTAGCAGACACGTAGAAACACATTTGGTGGCGCAGAAACAACCCTCAGGCGATGTCCAAGAAAGTACTCGTTGCGTTCGCCTTGATCGCAGTCATTATCGGCGCAGTCGTTCTCAAAAAGTAGCGAGACGAGACTCGCCACGACATACGGACGCTGGTCGCACCAACGGAGCGAACGAACGACTTACCCCATCGCTCCTCCAATCCGTCAGTATGTACGGTGTCGTCACCCGTAACGAGGGCGAACTCCACTGGCCGGCGTTCGATACCGCGTTTTTTGAGGCCAAATCCGTTAGCGGACGCGCCGAACAGCCCCAGCCGGATGTCGTCAATATGGTGTCGTGTTTCGCGGACAACGCCACGGCTCGCGACTCTCCGGCACTCGTCCCAGTGAGCGAAACTGGCGAGCGGGCCACTCGAGAGCAGCCGTATTTCGACTGGGCGCACATCTGTCCAACGCACGACCGATACCGCGAGGGAGTGTTGGCAACGATCGAAGAGTGTGTCGCGGTCAGTCCCGATCTCCGACTTGATGACGTGGGCTTTCCACGACCGGAGTACTGCCACTGTGATCGGTGCAATCAGGCATTTGGCGACAGCGAGTTCACGGACAGATTTGCCTGGCGACAATCGGTCATCGAATCGTTCCTCCAGGACGTTCGCGATATCGTTCCCGGTCGGCTGTATCTCACGCTCTATCCGGATCCGTATCCCGGCCATCTCCAGAAACGAACCGGGATCGATCCAACAGCGCTCGAAATGATCGATGAGTTCGTTATTCCGATCTACGACATGGCCTATTCGACCACCTACTGGCTCGAATCGCTCGCCAAGGGCTTTGTTTCCCGTCTAAAAACACCGTTCAGCATCGAACTATATGCCGTCGATGTCGACGTGGATGCACTCGGAAAAGCGACGACGGTCGCACAGGCGTACGCAAAAGACGTGCTGTTTGGTTACGATGCCAGCAACGCCCAGGCAACGATTCGACGACTCGATGCTGACGCCCGGGATGGAAAATCGTTCTCTCACACGTAGCCCGATGGCGTCCGTGTCGTTTTGTTATAGCCACAAAACACTTATAGGAATACGTTAGTTCTCTAATTGGATCGGGCGTAGTTGGACACAATCCCCCCAAGACTGACATCCCTAGGCTCTGTTGCCGACTGGTCCGGCAAACAAGCCTCTCATCTCTGTGTCCGACGTTCCGATTCCTCCCCCCTCTCTCACCGTGGTTTTATTCTCGTCTTTCGGTGGGCTCTGCCCACCGATCTGCTTTCTTAAAGCCGACTGGCTGCAGTCCAACTGTCAGCCGGTGCAGATTGTGGCACTCGACGCCCACGTACACCGGTCGCTTCGAGTCGCCCGATGAACTGCCACGGATCGTTCGCCCAGCCAGCCCGCGCTTTGTCCCCATCGGACTCGGTGGCTCGCATCGATTGAACGTGCTGGAGGATGGCAGCCGTGATCACCGCGCCTTCGGAGTCGCTGACCGTCGTCGGGCGGTTGATCGAGACGTTCATAGTGGGATGTTGCCGTGCTTTCTGGATGGTTGTTCTTTGCGCTTCGATCGCAACATCTTCAGATCAGCTATCAACCGCTGGCGTGTCGCTGGTGGTTCGAGCACGTCATCGACGAAACCACGGTCGGCTGCGGTGTATGGGTTCGCAAACGCGTCACGATACTCATCGATGAGCTCCTGTCGGCGGGCCTCGACGTTCTCAGCCGCCTCTAGCTCGTCGTCGTAGAGGATGTTCACCGCACCTTGCGGGCCCATCACGGCAATTTCTGCGGTTGGCCAGGCGTAGTTCACGTCCGCTCCGATGTGTTTCGAGGCCATCACGTCGTACGCACCGCCGTATGCTTTCCGGGTGATTACCGTCAACAGTGGGACGGTCGCCTCAGAGAAGGCATAGAGAAGCTTTGCTCCGTGTTTGATGATCCCGTTGTGTTCCTGGTCGGTGCCGGGCATGAAACCTGGTACGTCCACGAGCGTCACGATCGGGATGTTGAACGCATCACAGAACCGGACGAATCGTGAGCCCTTCAGACTCGCGTCGATGTCGAGCGTTCCGGCGTTCGCTCGGGGCTGGTTGGCCACGACACCGACGCTGTGCCCGTCGAGCCGGCCAAAGCCGGTGATGAGATTCCGGGCGTACTCGGATGCCACCTCGAAAAAGGAATCGCTGTCGACGATGTTCTCGATCACCGCAGTCATGTCGTATGGTTTCTGTGGCTCGTCTGGGACCAGCTCCAACAGCTCTTCGGGTTGGCGGTTCGGATCGTCCCACGGTTCGACGCGTGGTGGGTCCTCAACGTTGTTCTGTGGGAGATACGAGAGCAACAGCCGAATCTCATCGAGCGCCTGTTGCTCTGCGTCGGCCGAGAACTGCGAGACACCGCTTTCGCTGGCGTGTGTTTGTGCACCACCGAGCTCTTCGAACCCGACCTCCTCACCGGTGACCGTCTCGATCACGTCGGGGCCGGTGATGAACATGTGGCTCGTCTCTTTGACCATAAAGATGAAGTCCGTAATCGCGGGTGAGTAGACCGCCCCCCCAGCACAGGGTCCCATGATCGCCGAAATCTGTGGTACGACGCCGCTTGCTTTTTGATTCCGGTGGAAGATGTCGGCGTATCCCGCGAGCGATTCGACGCCTTCCTGAATCCTGGCCCCTGCAGAGTCGTTGAGCCCGATGATTGGTGCGCCCACTTCCATCGCTCGATCCATCACCTTACAGACCTTCTCGGCGAACACTTTCCCGAGCGATCCACCAAAGACCGTGAAATCGTGCGCAAAGACGAACACCGTCCGACCATCCACCTCGCCGTAGCCCGTCACCACACCATCGCCGGGAATCTTCGTCTCTCCCAGGTCGAAGTTATCGGAATCGTGCGTCCGGAGTTGGTCGAACTCTTCGAACGTTCCGTCATCCAGAAAGTACTCAACCCGTTCGCGGGCGGTCATCTTTCCTTTCTCGTGCTGAGCATCGATTCGGTCTTGGCCTCCGCCGAGGCGTGCACGTTCTTTTCGTTCGCGTACGTCCTCGATTTTCTCGTCCATGGTCATAGCTGATTGGTGGAGTTTTCGCCAGGATCCGCAAAAGGATACCGAACCGGAAAGCTTCTCGGAACACTGTTCGAACCGAGTGAAATTTAGCGTTCCTCCCCTAGGAGGCTCTGTGGAAAACGTAACTGATCGAACGAGCAATCCATTCGGCATGTCTCCGCCGTGTGGGTCGTTCGTGCCGGGCTATGGCGACGCAAATGCGGATTTTCACGTTATCGGCGACCATCCGGGGGTTCACGGCGGCACAGAGTCGGGTGTGCCGTTCACCAGCGATTCGGGGCTCAAACTCCAGCGGGCGCTTTTCGAGGCCGGTATCGTTGAGTCGCCTGGCGTGCGTCCGACGCTCGGCCAGACGTTCTTTTCATATCTTCATTTCTGTGTTGCCGATGGGACGCCAACAGCTGCTTCCTACACCGACCTGGAGCGGTTTTTCGACGCCGAACTCCGCGCGATTGCAGCGCACGTCCTGTTACCCGTCGGTGAGCGACCCACACGCCACGTGCTAGAGACGTTTACCCCCCGTTCATTTGCTACAACGTCGATGGCGGAGCTCCACGCCACGGAGATCCGTGGCAGTGGCTTTCTCGTCTATCCAATCCGTGAACCGGCTGCGTGGTCTGACGGGGACCGAGCAACGCTCATCTCTACACTGGAGTCACTGCAACGACACCAGTACGAACGCCAGGCGGATCTTGGTCGGTTCCTTCCGACCGACACCACCTATCACGTCAGATAGCGCACACCGTTCACTGCAGCGGCGGTGGAACGTAGTACGTTCCGGTCTCAGCCGTGATGAAGAGATCGTGGAGGTTCAACAACACCACGACGATGACGGCTACCAACACGAACGTTCGCAGTCCCCAGAGCCATGTTTTTGCGAGTGTAGGGCTCGCAAGACCCTTTTGCAGCTCCTCGACCGCAGTGTTGCCCATGATCCAGCCAACGAAGATCACCACGAACAGCACTGCCAATGGGAGAAGCAACGAGACGCCAATGTTGTCGAACCACGTGAGCCAGGCGGTGTCCCAGGCCGAGAGCGTTCCAAGGAGGAACGCTACCCCACCAATTCCTAGCGTCGCGTACAGTCGCGGAATATCGAACTCATCGACGACATAGGCAACCGGTGCTTCGAGCAAACTGATCGCCGAAGAGAGCGCTGCGATCAGCACGACGAAAAAGAAGATCACACCGAGGAGCTGTCCGAACCCACCAAATTTCGAGAGTGCGATCGGAATTGCGACGAACACCGCACCGGGACCGCCACCTGCGCCGGTCGCAAACGTGTTCCCTACAAACAACAACGGGAGCACGACCACGCCAGCGAGAATCCCGACGAACGTGTTCGTGATGGCAATCGAGATCCCATCGGTGGCAAGATCGTCATCGTCGCCCAGATAGGACGCGTAGGTGATCATCACACTGAACCCAACAGACAGTGAGAACAGCGCCTGTCCTACTGCAGCTGGAATAATCGTCGTCGGTTCGTCGGTGATAGCCGAAAAGTCAGGATTGAAGAGGAACTGATACCCTTCCATTGCACCCGGCTGGAAGAACGTGTACACCGCCAGGCCGAGCAAAAAGAGCACGATCGAGGGAACCATCAGCTTTGTTGCCGTCTCGATCCCGCGCTCGACGCCCAGCGCAACGATCCCGATCGTGATGAGCATGAACACCACGTGCAGAATGATCGCCCCCTGTCCCATCGAGACCGCAGAAAAGTATTCGCCAGTGTTCTGAAACGCCGAGCCAGTGGCGCTGCCGAAGATGTAGCGAATCACCCAGCCACCGATCACGCTGTAGTACGACAGCGTCCAGAAACTCGCCAGAACACCAATTGCGCCGATAAAGCGCCACGATCCATGTCCGATCTCTCTAAACGCCCCGATGGCATCTACCTGTGCCCGACGCCCGATCACGAACTCCGCGAGCAACGCCGGGAGCCCGATCACGACGATCGCGATCAGGTAGATGACCAAAAATGCCCCACCACCGGAGTCGGCGGCGAGAAACGGGAATCGCCAAATGTTACCTAAACCAACAGCACTCCCCACGGCTGCCAGAATGAATCCAAGTCGAGTTGTCCAGGTCTCTCGTTCAGCCATTAACATTTGCTCGAGCGAATGAATCTATTTAAACTCCACGATACGACACGTGGCAACCTGTCCCACAGTGCCAGTGGAGTAATAATTCAAAACCGCAGTATGTAGACCATGATATGCCGAATCAATCAGAACATCATCAATGTATATTTGACAGGTTAGAACAAACACGTGTTTAGATATGGTTGTCGGATATATTTGTACTAATTGCCGAACGATAATCTGGGATCGAACAAAATTCAGTTGTATTTTCAGTATAAAAGGGTCGAAATAGCCCTACGCCTCGCCATACACGGGGATGGCTGCTCCGCTTGTCACCGTGGTGGCTGGAGAACAGAGGACGGCGATCGTCTCAGCGATATCTGCTGGGTCGACCCATTTTTCATAATCAGCATCTTCCATTGCGTTTCGGTTGGCTGGCGTATCGATCACGCTGGGCATGACGGCGTTCGCCCTGAGTTCGCCAGACTGTTCTTCGGCGATCGTTTCGATGATTCGTCGAACACCGGCTTTGGCGGCCCGATATGGGCCATCGCCCTCTCCACCCTCTAGCGAGGCGCGCGCAGAGACGGCAACGATCGACCCGTTCGTCCGTTGTAAACTCGGAATGGCGTGTTTTGCCGCCAGAAACAGCGTCCTCAGGTTGACGGCGAACAGTTGTTCGAAGGTGTCGATACTGGTTTCCTGAATTGGTGTTCCTCCCTGCCACATGCCAGCGATCGAACAGAGTGCGTCGAACTCGCCGTGGTCATCTTTCATTGTTTCGTACGCCTGAACAACGGATGATTCGTCAGTAAAATCGGCCTGGTAGAACTGCGCGCGCTTTGGAAGCGCATCAACGTCATTCTCCTCAACGATGTCGGTTGCACAAACAGTCGCACCAGCAGCCGTAAACTGCTCGACAACGGCCGTTCCGAGGGTGCCAGCCGCTCCTGTGACGACCACCACTTCGTCGGTGAAATCCAATTCGACGGATCGCGCCATATGTTTCTCTCAATCTATCGCAGAATAAATCTAGGGCGACAATGAACTGTTTGTGAGTCCGTAGCGCTGTGGATCGAGCGCTTCGATCGGCCCGAGCGTTCGCAATCGCGGGTGTCCAGCCCAGAGCACTGCGAGTCCAATCATTGCGATTCCTCCACCTGCGATGACGGTCTGGACGCCCCAGAGTTCACCGAGAAGGCCCCCACTAAGCGAGCCGATCGGCATCGCTATCACAGAGGCCGATCCCATGATCGAACTCACGCGACCGACCAACGGTTCGGGGACGTGCGTCTGGACGATAGCGCTGAGAAGCACGTTGGTGATGCCGGCCGGCACCAGCGAACAACAAAAGAGCACCACCGTCGCTGGCAGCCAGTGGATCGCAACGCCGGCCAGCCAGCAACAGCCCCCGAACGTGAATCCGACGACGATCAGTCGCGAGAGCGAGAACCGTTTCGCCGGTTCAGCGGACAGCGCACCGAGCAATAGCCCACTGGTGAGCCCAGCGAGCAATAGCCCGTACGCGCTCGATCCACCAACGCCGTCGGCGAACGCTGGCAGGACGGCCATCGCGGCCGCTAACAGACCGTTGACGAACGCTGCAACCCCAATGAACGCCACGAGCACCGTTCCCCGCACGTAGTTCAACCCGTCCAACAGGCGGGTCCGATACGACGGCTGTTCGCCGGTGCTCGAAGGGGCCTCGTCCGCGGGTGGGATCGAAAGCGAGCCGAACAGCAGGCCAGTTCCGAGAAACGAGAGCACGTCGAAGACGAACGCCGTGATCGGTGAAAAAATCGCGATCAGCACGCCGCCAAGCGCAGAGAACGCTGCGTCCGTCCCCTGGTAGGCCGTCGAAAACGCCGAGTTTGCGCTGACGAGCTCATCTTCGGCGACAATCCGTGGGAGTGCAGCGCTCTGTGCGGGATACACGAACTGACTCGCCATCGCCACGATCGGCATTACCACCAGCACCACCGTAATCGTCAGCTGGCCGGTCCAGTACACGATCGGAATCACCAGCACGACGAGCCCCTGGAACAGCTGGCTCCAAACGAGCACCCGACGAAGCGACCACCGATCCACCAGCGGCCCGGTCAGAAACTGCAGTGCCTGTGGAAACAGCGTCAAAAACCCCGCCAGGCCGGTGTACACCACAGAGCCGCCGAGATCATACACCAACGCCATCGCTCCAATGTAGTAGAGGCTGTCGCCCGCGTTCGATAGCAATCGACCGATGAACAGCCGCCGGAACGTCACGTTCTGAAACAGAGCTCGCATATGCCGACGGTCAGTCCACAGCGCAAAAGATGTTAGCAGAATATCATTTCTGTAATAGACTAGACCGAACCATGCTTCTGTTGGATTTGTTGGGTATTCCTGTGGGTCACTCGGCGTGAGTCGTCCCGTCGGCCTCGATCGTGACGTCGAGTTGCTCGTCCGCGATGGCAAATCGAGTCCGAGCAGTCAGTGGATCGGTCTCGACGATCGTCGTGGTGGTGTCACAGACCAGTGGGAGCTCAATCAATGGTGTTCGAACGAGATCGACCCCGTGGTCGTGGAAGAATCCGACGACGGCTGGTTCGAATACGAGAAATTCGCTGATCGACGTGAGGAGCGTGCGCCCACACCGATCGCAGCGACACTCGACGAACGGCCCCTCGAAATCGACGAGGGTGGTGTCGTTCGTGAGTGCAACGGTGAGCGTTCCCGCACAGTTCAGACAGAGCGAGCCAACGGCCGCACGGAGCTGTGCACGCAGCCAGCCGTCGATGCCGTTGAGCAGCTCGTCATCATCGCGCACGCGTAGCATTCCCGGCGGTAGCGGGAATGTGATCTCTGCTGTGAACGACTCACACTCCGGACAGCCGATCGAGAGCTGCTCATCGTCATAAATAACCGGAATCGATCCGCCACAGTCCGGACACGGCGCGTTGAGTGTGAACTCGCGGCGTCCGCCCCGATCGTGGTAGACGCCACGCAAAACCGCACCGACCAATCGATTGCCTGCGGTCGTGAGTGAGTACGTGCCCCCGTTGGACTTTCTGATGAAGGTGCCGACGAGACGTTTTAGATGGTAGTTGAACTGGCCGCTGTCGGCCACGTCCACGCGCGCTCTGAGCTCGCCGAAGCTGAGCCCATCCCCCCCAGTGTCAGAAAGCACTTGGAGGATCGAAAGGCGGGTTCCGTCGCTCACCAGCGCGAACGCCTCATCTGCATCCATGGCCGTCTGAGTCATTTCACGGGACAAGCACGAGCTTGCCGAGGAAACTTTCTTCGAGCACGTCTCGCTGGGCGGCATCTGCATCCTCGAACGTGTAGCTCCGCTCGATCTGTGGAACCACATCGCCACTGTCGAGCAGTGCCGCCACCCGTTCGAGGATCGCACTCATATCGGGCGCGTTGAACAGCGTCATGAACTGATATCGAACGTCCTTGTTCTTTGCCGTGTTAACCGATGTGAGCGAGGCTTCGTTGGTAGCATTGCCGATGCAGACCACGCGAACGCCGTTTGCACCAACGTCGGCATCGAACTGGAGATACTCGTCGACGAACGTCTCTAGAATCACATCTGGCGCGCCAACGTCGGTGATCGCGCCGGCGAGATCGTCGCGGTCGTAACTGAACACGTGATCGGCTCCGAGCGATTCGAGTCGATCGTGATACGGTTCACGCGCGGTCGCGAGCACGCGAGCGCCCATCGACGCCGCAAGCTGCACCGCAACATGACCGACGCCACCATTTGCTCCCTGGATCAACACCGTTTCAGTCGCCGTGAGCGCCGCGTGATCGACGAGTGCACGCCAGGCCGTTCCGACGACGACGCCGGCAGCAGCCCCCGTCTCGAAGGAGACGCCATCCGGCAACATTGCCACCTGATCGACTGGCACAACGACTTCCTCGGCGTAGCTTCCGGATCCATCACCACCGAGTCCGGTGGCAAACACGCGATCGCCGGACTCGAACGCCGTTACCCCCGCTCCGACCGCAACAACCTCGCCGGCAAGATCTGTGCCAGGAATTGCCGGCAACTCCGGAACCGCGTACTCCCCGCTCCGGAAGTAGGTGTCGACCGGATTGACGCCGGCCGCACGGACCGACACCAGCACCGTTCCGGCCGAGGGCGTCGGTGACTCGATCGACTCACACTGTAACACCGATGGACTGCCGTGCTCGTGAAATTGAACTGCACGCATACTCGGACAATCGGCTGCTACGATATAACAAATTGGGACAGATCCAACTGCATTCACAGCGAACAAACCGACGATCGACCGGGTAGCGAGTTCCTTCCCAGGAAGGCGTCGAATCCTTCATGAAAAAACACCATGTCCAACGACAAATGGACTGGATTTATGCACACGACGACCGACCCAGTATATGATGAAGCTTCATGAGCATCAGGCGAAGGGAGTGTTCGCAGAAGCGGGCATTCCGACGCCGTCCTCACAGCTCGCAACGAGCGTCGAGGAAGCCGTCGATGCGGCCGATTCGATCGGATATCCCGTCGCCATCAAAGCGCAGGTCCACGTCGGTGGACGCGGAAAAGCAGGCGGGATCAAACTCGCAGAAGACGAAGCCGAGGCCCGTTCGGCGGCAGATGCGATTCTCGGAATGGATCTGAAGGGACTCACTGTCGAGTCCGTACTAATTGAAGAAGCCGTTGATTTCACCAACGAACTGTATGTTGGCGTCACGATGGACCGGTCCGCTGGAAAGCCAGTGGCAATGGTGTCGGCCCGGGGCGGCGTTGACATCGAGGAGGTCGCTGCGGAAGCCCCCGAGGCGATCGTTCGCGAACACATCGATCCGGCGTTTGGCATGCATCCGTATCAAGCACGCCAGGCGGCGTTCAAGGCCGGACTTGGCGAGGTAGCAACCGACGTTGCGCGCGTCCTTTCGACGCTGTACGATCTCTGGGCTGCAAAAGACGCAACCTCGATTGAGGTCAACCCGCTGATGGTCACGGCGGATAACGAGATTATTGCTGCAGACGCCGTGATGAATATTGACGACGACGCGCTCTTCCGACACGACGATCTCGAAGCGATGGAAGACGAGGCCGCTAACGACGATCTCGAACGGAAGGCCAACCAGTACGGCTTCGATTACGTTCGACTGTCGGGTAACGTGGGCATCATCGGCAACGGTGCCGGCCTCGTGATGACCACACTCGACATCGTGGATTACTACGGTGGTGCGCCGGCAAACTTCCTCGACATCGGCGGTGGCGCGAAAGCAGAGCGAGTTGCCAACGCGCTCGACATGGTGTTCTCCGATGAGAACGTCGATTCTATCGTCTTCAACATCTTCGGTGGCATCACTCGCGGCGACGAGGTGGCCAAAGGAATCAACGAAGCGCTCGAACAGTTCGAGACGATTCCAAAGCCTGTCACCGTACGACTTGCGGGCACCAACGCCAGCGAAGGCAGAGAAATCCTGAACACGGAACTGGTCACCGTCGAGGAAACGCTCGAATCGGCCGTCCAGGACGCCGTCGAAAACGCAGAGGGGACAAACTAATGAGTGTACTCGTAGACGATGACACGCGCGTCGTAGTACAGGGAATCACCGGTGGGGAAGGAAGTTTCCACGCCCAGCAGATGATCGAGTACGGCACGAACGTCGTGGCAGGAGCGGTCCCAGGCCGCGGCGGTGAGACCGTCCATGACGTGCCAGTGTACGACACGCTCGAAACTGCAACGACCGAACACGACGCCAACGCTGTCGTCGTGTTCGTTCCACCCGCCTTTGCTGGGGATGCGATGTTCGAAGCGCTTGACACTGACGTTGATCTTGTCGTCTCCATCACTGAAGGTGTTCCACAACAGGACATGGCACGGGTCTACCGCCGCCTTGGCGAGACTGATACCCGACTCATCGGCCCGAACTGTCCGGGGATCATTACGCCTGGACAGGCTAAACTCGGCATTCTTCCGGGCAACATCTTCGAATCGGGCAACGTTGGACTCGTCTCGCGCTCGGGGACGCTCACCTACCAGGTTGTCGATAATCTCACTCAGCGTGGGATCGGGCAGTCGACCGCCATTGGTATTGGTGGCGACCCGATCATCGGCACGGATTTCATCGACGCGCTGGCGTTGTTCGAGAACGATCCCGCCACGGACGCCATCGTGATGTGTGGCGAGATCGGCGGCGAAGACGAAGAAGCAGCCGCTTCGTACATCGATAAAAACGTTTCCACCCCGGTTGTCGGCTTCATTGCCGGTCGAACCGCACCGCCTGGCAAACGGATGGGCCACGCCGGAGCGATCGTCAGCGGCTCTGGAACGGGCACAGCAGAAAGCAAAATTGCGGCACTCGACGACGCTGGCGTTCCCGTCGGCGATACGCCGTCCGCTGTGGCTGATTTCGTCGAAGAAACGCTTTGAGCCGACGCTATTATTTTGTCTGTCGTACTGTTGGTGTGCGATTTAGTCCGCAATAATCGTCGTTCAAATATCCTCTCCTCTCCGACAGGCGGTCGTATCGAACGGAACAGGAGCCTACGTGCTCGTTGGCCGATGGATAATGTGTGGCTCGGTGACAGTCTCCGGTTCGGGGTCGTCCGCACTTATGACAATCGCAACGTCGACTTCAGTGGAGACCTCCCGGTCGGTATCGACGTGCTCTGCGTGGCAAGTGAGATACACCTCGGCAATCTCACCGTCGTCGATTTCTGTCTCCCAGTCGAGATCGTACTCGCCGCTCCCCTCAATGAACTGCTGTGGGGACAGAGTCTCGTGAAAATCGCTGATATCATCGATGTCGGCGAGGTTGTCGACGTGAACGTGGTCGACCACCGTCGATCCAACAACCTGGTTGAGACAGGTCTCGGCCAGATCGTCGACCGTTTCGAGAAACCCGGTCACCCGGTCTTCCCAGAGCCACTCTGCCGACTCTTTGTCGCCCGATTCCTGCTCGTCCGTATCATACCCGTCTGCCTCCGTCGATTGCATGCGTACACTCACCCCGAGAGCCGTACTCGAATCGCAGTCGAGGTAGCTAACACTCGTGTGTGACTCTCGTGGTATATTCCATGAACCCATTGCATAAATACCTGCCTTTCTGAACAAAATAATCGTATAGTCGAGAATGATGTCCAGAATCGACAGATGGCAACGCCTTCCTACTAGTTGGTTATATGATGTTTGACGACGATTCCCACGATTTTTCCCAGGTGTTGTGGGTTAGCTGTCCTCAAAGGGTGAACGGACGGCGTCCGGTTCGTTGCCAGCGAGGCTGATGATGTTCTCGCGGCCGACCCGAAGTTTGCTGATCTTATCGTCCTCGTCCATATCGGAAAGTAGCATGCTCACTTTTGATTTCGACCAGTTTGTGGCTTCAACGATCTGCACCTGTTTCATTCTGCCACCGTTTTCTTTGAGCAGCGCTACGACTCGATCCTCGTCGGTCATGAGATCGGCGTCGGTGATCGATGACTCGGACTCGTGTCGAGCAGGCGGCGCTTTTTCGCCCTCGGATTCGGTATGTCTACGCTGGAGCAGATCTGTGCGACGGACAGCTATCACTGCTGCCAGCAGGAGAAATCCGACCGCACCACCGATGAGCTCCCATGGAAGGCCATCGTTCGTGGTGCCTTTCACATACTGACCCTGTGTTCCAGCACGCACAAAAACGATCTTCGGCCGTTTATCGTAGAACACACGGCCTCCACTCGTTCCCGTATACGTGATTGTATCTGTAGAACGCTCATCGGGCTTTGGAGTGACTGATTTGACCGTAAGATTCTCACTCCAGGTGAGTTCGAACCGTTGGTCCTGTCCGAGAAACAGCCCACTGTCGAACACGTCGCTGACGGTGTGTTCATTTCCCTGCTGTTGTGTGAAGTTCGTCCAGACGAACGAAAGCTCGACGACCCCTGAGTTGTTGAGCCGACCGAGGTGTGCGTCATACTGAAATTCTGTGGCGTTCATCGTCCGCCCGGTCAGATTACTGTTCGTTTGCGTCAACTCCCGTGCGTTGGTCGTGAACTGGCGCTTTAGTTCGTTGTTTGGCGCGTTGTTGAACTGCTCTGCGAAGGCCAGAAACTGCTCGCGCTCATCGCCAGACGGTAGATCGCGTCGATACAGGTGTGTCCAGCGCGCCGATCCGTTCTCATAGACGTGTACGGAGAACGTTTTCCGACCGAACTCTTCGTCTTCGAGAAGCGAGGGATCGTCGAAACTCGGCGACTGGTGAGCGACCGGTCGGGTGTCGGCGACCGGTGACACACCCATCGCAGTGATCACGAGGGCCACTGCGGCGACCAACCGTAGCATCGTTCGTTACTCTTCACGTGGGGATATAAAACAGGTGTGACTTGTCGATGGCCTGCGCTCAGTACCGTTCGGACAACGAACATATTCGCCCTCGTAAAATTTTGCTTTCGAACGCCAGATTGGGACGCTCACGGGGCGAGTCTATTCTTCCGTCCTTTCATTTCGGACTCGTAGTGCTCGAACGTGATTGGACACCAGTCAGCGGCGAGATCAAGCACCTGTTCGGTGAGTTCTCGGATCTCCCACTGACTGTCGGCCGCTGCTCGCATATCCGCGACGTGCATGAGCATTCGTGCGTTCATCGTCATCACCACGTTGACCTTGCTCCCGATCGGCAGGACGAATCTGGCGTCCTCGGGGGGCAAGCCGAGATCGAGCAGCGTTTGGTATGATTCGACGGCGTTCGCGACCGTTTCTTTGAACACCGCGGTTCGCTGGTCGATGGTCTCTGAATCTGTCGTGCCGCCCTGTTGATTTCGACCGATCCAGTCGGGATCACTGACAGATGGTGGCATCACCACTAGCTCACCATCACGAACGTCCGCTGGATCGACATCGTCGAACGACACGTAGCGCTGGCTCTGTACGTCGAACGACACGTGACGGTGGCGGGTGAGCTGTGCCATACACGACCGGCTGATCCCTTTGACGGCAAACGTAGCGTGGGCGTGCTCGAACGGTCCAAAGTGACCGTGTTTGAGTAACCGACTGATCAGCGAGTGCTTTTTATCCTCGATCGTCTCGCCGTTAATCGGTTCCATCGTCGTCGCAAACGACTGCTCACCCACGAACGCACTCGAATAATCGTTTCTTGCGGCCGTGCAGATGACCCGTTCTGGCTCCGGTGTAGACTCAAGAAGCTGAACATCCATTGGTGAGCGATGGTTTGCGATACGTCGTTAAGTGTGGTTTGGGTCGTCCTCACCGACCGCGCTGCTCAGATTGAATCAACGAAATCAGACGGTGAAACGACCTCTACATCTGCTTTTTCGACGTGATTAACAACCTGCTTGAACCCTTCCATTGAGGTCGGTGCGTCCGCACCAATGTGGTGATACTGGATGATTACGAGCTGATTGTGCTTTGCAGCGAGATCGACCAGATCCACTACCTCATCCGGAGATTTTCCCATCACACGGGGGATCGTATACATGTTGGAGGGCCGCTTTGCATTCGCTGGACAGCCACCAAACATGTAGTTTGCCAGATGGTTGTTGGAGATCTGCTCGATCGTCGTCTCATCGACTCGTCCGTTCGGTGCAACGAAGTGGCGTGCTCCCTTTTCGAACCCGTTCGAAGTGAGATATGCCTTCGATTCTTCGATTGCTGATTTCTGTTCCTGTTCCGGTCGTGTCGGGAGTTTATCGATGCTCGTATGACTCATCATGTCCCAGCCGGCCTCAGCCATCTCTTGCATATTTTCCAGCGAGAGTCGGCCTTCTTTGCCTGTGACTTCGGGCATGACAGCTATGCCCCCAGACCAGCCACGTTTTTTGAGCTCCGGAAATGCCTTCTCGTACGCATCTGCGACGGAGTCATCGAACTGGAACATAACTTTGCCAGTGTCTGCTTTTGGAATCTTTCGCAGTTCGTCGATGCCAACAGTGATTGATTGGCCCCCCTCGGTGTGAACTGCAACGACGATTTCGGTAATCGAATCAAGCGATGGGGAACCGGATTCGCCCGTATATCCGAAATCTAGCTGCGTCCAGCCGTCCAGTTCTTTTGGGAGATATCGCTTGGCGACGATCTCTGTACCGTCGATCGACCGGGCGTGTATCTGAATCTTTCCGCGGGTAGGTTCCTCGAACCTGACCGCCATCGAAAGATCGTGTGCAGAGAGATCGACCCCACTATCTGACTCGTCGTCTGAGAAAAATGATTGTGTAAGTTGTACCTGTTCAGTTCCTTCGAGGACCAGTGCCTGTGATCCTTTCGCAGGTGAATTGCTGTCGACACGCATAGATCCGGCAACCGCTTCCCACCGGTCGGAGACCGAGTTCTCGAAATCATCGATCACGTCGCCGACCGGTCCATCTGGAATTGAAGTTTGTGTCGAAGGGTCCGCAGGGTTGGCGCCGTTCGACGATCCATCTCCGTTCGATTCGGTGCGGTCTGCCGTGTTACCCGAATCCGGGCCCGTATTGAGGACCCCCGAACATCCGGCGACCGAAAACGTTCCAGCAGCTCCTATCGTCGCAAGTAACCGACGACGACTGAGTGGGCGACTCATCGATCGTACACTCACCCAACAGGGACAAAACACTTTATAATCCAACTGCTGGATGCTGGTTCTGTTCGCAATCTTCCCATGATTATGAAATTGAAAAATTTCATCAACAAGAATGCAATCCCGAATACTGTTAGAAGATACCACATATCAAAACGGAAGTAGAACACAAACTTAATTTTCGACTGGAAGTTTCATCAGGAACATGGATTGGACCCGTCGGAAGTTTCTCGTGAGCACTGCTGCCCTGTCTGCGCTTGCTGGCTGTCAAACCATATATTCTAACGCGTCTTCGGGGGACACTCAGACGCCGACCAGCGAAACGGCGACCCGTCATCCGACGGACGCACCGACGCCAGGAACGTCTACTGCATCTCCGCTGGGACCTGGAGAGCCCACGGCCAACGATACTGCAGTACCTGTCGATTCGGAGACGGACACTGCCACATCGACGGCAGCTGATTCGCCGACCGAGACGGCCACAGCCACGGAACCGGGGAGCAATCCTCAGCCATCAGGATCGTTGTATCGTGGCCGGACGATCCCACAGACACCGCATGCACCCGGGAGTGTGACGCCACCAACCGGCGTCCGATTTTCACCGTCGGATGCGACGCCAGTGCTCGAAGCAAGCGACGTAACCGATTACGGGAACGTCGATTACGTGGCGGATCCGTTTTTGTTCGTTGAGGACGGCACCTGGCATATGTTCTTTGAGATCCTCAATTCGAGTCGGTATAAGGACGCGCCGATCGGTCACGCGAGAAGCCCGGACGGCCTTGAGTGGACCTACAATCAGGTTGTGATGTCGAATCGAAAGCATCTGTCGTTTCCTCTGATGTGGAAACACCGCGGGGAGTACTACACCTGTCCCCCCAACGGCAAGCGCGTCGAGCTGTATCGTGCAACGAACTTTCCGACCGACTGGGAACATCTCGGAAAGGCGATTGACGTGGATTACTACCCGCACGACCCCACGTTCGTCAACTACAACGGTCGCTGGTGGCTGTTCACCGATCGAGGCAACGACTCCATTATGGTCTACTACAACGACTCGCTCAGCGTGGATGGATGGACGCCACATCCACAGAATCCGGTAGTGACGGGTCGGGTCGAGGCTGCCCGACAGGGCGGCCGGCCGATCGTTGCGGGGGGCCGGCTGTTTCTCTACTTCCAGGACCTTGCGGCACACTACGGCGATAAGATCCGCTGTTATGAGGTGTCCAGGCTGACGCCCCGGTCATACGCCGACCGGGAGGTCCGGGGATCGCCCACGCTCGAAGAATTTTCCGCGTCGTGGGCAAACCGAGGGATGCACACGTTCGATCCATGGTGGCTTGGCCCCAACAAGGGCTGGCGCTGTGCCGTCGACGGCATCAACAGCGCCACAGAAAACTGGACGATTGGAATTGTAGACGTTCCACCCCAGTAACTCAGACGCTGGACTCGGCAACGTCGAGATACCGATCCAGGAACGCCTGCTCTACGGTTTCTGGTGTGAACGTCTTGAGCTGGTCGGGGATCGCCGCGTAATGGTCTGTGTAGTCGCTGATGAGTCGTTCGAAGGCGTCTGCCAGCGAGCGTGCCGACCCTGCCTCGAACAGCTGGCCGGCCGCACCAACGATGTAGTCGGTGCTCCCCACGTTGCTCGCAAGGATCGGCGTGCGAGTCGACAACGCTTCGAGCAGTACGCGACCGAACGGTTCGTCGAGCAACCCTGGGTATACGAACACGTCGGCATGGTCGTACACGTCCGGTAACATGTCGTGATCGACGTAGCCAAGCCATTTCACCGCACCATCGTCAGCGAGTTCGAGTTCGTCGGCGAGTTCGTGCAACCGGTTTTCGAGCGGTCCCGTCCCGGCAATCTCGAGGCGAACGTCGTGTCCGCGATCGACGAGGGTGCGCACTCCACGGAGCAGCCCATCAACCCCTTTGATATCCTGGAGTGCGCCCACGTACAACAACCGGATGGGTCCCTCCGTTTCGTTCGGGTTGGGGACGCTGGCGGGCTGTGTATCGATGGTCGCAAACGATTCATCGTAAAAGTGAGGGATCACTTCGATTCGATCCTGGGGAAACGAAAGCGCTCCGTAATCTGCAACCATATGCGGCGAAAGCGCGTGATACGCATCGACATCGTCGGCGTGGGCGATCGAATCGCGAACGAAGCTGATCTGCCCGAATGAGACGTAACTCGAGCGCAACTCGGCGTCGAGTCCCTGTCGGCGCTTGAGCGCCGTAATCGGAATGCAACTCGCACACTTTCGGAGCGCTGGTCCGGAACATTTCGTTTCGCCGTGATACATCATATCGGCCTTCGGACAAACCGGGAGATACGAATTGAGCGTCGAGAGTGTGGGCGTCTCGAGCTGGGCAAGAATCGGAATGAACGCCGAGGAGTACGAGTGCACGAGGTCGTGGCGTTCCATCGCATCGATCTCCGTCTGCAGGGTGTCAATCTTCTCGTGGAGAGGGTGTGGAAGCCTACTGAGCGAGTCGTGAACGACGTACTCAACTCGGTCGGTGGCGGGAAGGACCGCGTCGCTGGCGTCCATCTGACTCGAAATGTAGACGGTGAGATCGTGATACGCAGAGAGTCGCTGAATGAGCAGGCGAGACGTGCGGACTGCGCCCGTTCCAGAGGCCCCCGGAACCTCCGCAGGAACGAATCCAACATCGAGTCGTCGCCCGCCCGCCGTCCGGTCGTCAGGTGCCATAGCTGGGCTCACCGCTCGGTGCTCTTGACACCTTTGGGTTCGATATCATCGTGAATGGAGACAGATATCATCATCATGAGTAGTGATAGATACCATTCTTGGCGGGAATGGTACGTGCGACCATAAAGCATGTACGTATTGCTGTGGTACGGGCAAATCGAGGGGTATCACGGCTCCACTCCCGAAAGATGTCCGTCACGCGTCTGTCGTTCGAACTAGAAACGATAATAAGACTGTAGCAGACTACGCATCTAGTAAGACCGGGTCTCCGGGTTTAGGGGGTGGAGTTGACTATCCCTTCTCATCACACAGGAGACGAGAGAGTAGACACGCGATATATGTACCACGAACACACGATCGGCGTCGTCATACCGGCGTACAACGAAGAAGGCTATGTAGGTGAGGTGATTGAGACGTTACCCTCATTTGTAGATCGAGCGTATGTCATTGACGACGGTTCGACTGACGACACGTGGCTTGAGATAACCGAGTATGCAAAGCAGTACAACGCTGAGCACTCGGCGACGAACGGTTACGATGCCCGCGTCGTTCCGATTCAGCACACGGTGAATCGGGGCGTCGGAGGGGCAATTAAAACCGGCTACCTCCAGGCGCTGGAGGACGGTATCGACGTGACGGCCGTCATGGGGGGTGACGGTCAGATGGATCCGGACGTGCTGACGAAGTTCATCGATCCAGTGGTCGAAGGGAAAGCCCACTACGCAAAGGGCAATCGGTTTATGAAATTCGAAACGCTTGATGCGATGCCGCGCCTGCGGCTGGTCGGCAACACCATCCTTTCGTTACTCACGAAAATTTCCAGCGGCTACTGGAACATTTCCGATCCACAGAACGGTTACACAGCCATCTCACAGGAGGCACTCCAGCGAGTGGACATCGATGGCATGTACGAGTATTATGGCTACTGCAACGATCTGCTGGTCCGACTCAATCTGGCAGACTGTCGCGTTGCTGATGTCGTCCACTCGGCCGAAACGGTCTACGATGACGACTGGAAAAGCCACATCAATTACACGGAGTACGTGCCCAAGGTATCGTTCATGCTGTTGCACCGATTCCTGTGGCGAGTGAACCAGAAGTACATCCTCAAAGACTTCCGGCCGTTCGCAGCGGCGTACTACCTCGGTGCGGGCGTTATGGGTCTTGGAGCGGGAAAACTCGTCTCCAGAATTACCCGCCGGCGTGAGGAGTCCAACAACTGGTTTTTCACTATGCTGTCGGGAATCGTCTTGCTCCTCTCGGCGATGGTGCTTGACCGCAACGAGAACGAAGACAAAGGGGTCCAGGTCCGAGAATCCCCAACCTCCCTGCCGACAACCTCGACGGTGTCGAAAAACGGTCGGACCGAGTCGAAAGCCATTCCTGCCGACGACGATTGATCGGTAATCGATGAGTACTCGACCAGGTCTCATCGGGATGGCTCGGAACGGCCGTCTCGATATCATTGCCGGTTTGCTTGGACTACTGGCAGCGCTTGCTCTGTTGCCAGTGCAGTTGTTCCTCGACGATGTGTACGTCCGGACCCTTCCAGCCGTGCTTCTTACCGCGTCGCTGTTGTATCTGATCGCAGCGCGGTCTGAGTTTCCCGGCGAACTTCCCGTGCTATCACCACGGATGTCTCGGCTGTTGCCGTCGGCGATCGTCGTCGGCTGTGCGGTGTTGCTCGCGCTTGCTGGCCTGATGGGCGGCCGTGGGATGATTTTCTACTACATTGCCGCCGTGGTCGGTGCGGGCCTGTTAGTGTTGATACTGTTCGTTGATGAGGAGTATTTCTCGCCAACGCTGTTGTTGTTTCTGATTATTCTGTTCGGTGTCGTCGTTCGGTTCAGCGCGCTCTACACCACCCCGGGATACATCGGAATCGACATCTGGTCCCACGCGGCCGACTGGTCGACCGCCATACGCGAGGCGGGTTCGCTCGCGCCGATCGACGACAGAAAGTATTACGCTGCACCCCTCTATCACCTGCTTGTGGTCGGTTCGAGCCTGTTGCTCGACGTGCCGATCAAAACCGCACTTTATCTCGTGCTGGGGGTTGCAATGCCGCTGTCAGTGGTGTTGATCTACTCGACTGCGACCTTTTTCGTCGAAAAACGCTGGGCAGTGTTCGCCACTGCGATTTATGCGATGAGCGCGACGGTGATTGAGTGGGGTATTCACATCATCCCGACGAGTCTCGGGCTGGTGTTCTTCCTGGCGATCTTCTACGCACTCGATCGAATGCTGCGGATCGATTATCGCCCACGAGATTTCCTTCTCGTCGTGTTTTTCAGCGTGGCCGTCATTCTCACCCACCAGATCTCTTCGTTCATTATGGTGGTGTTCACCGGCTCTGGGTTGATTGCGTATTTCCTCATCAGCCTCGGTGTATTTGATATCGGTCAAGGAACCTGGAAACGGTCGTCGACGCGTGAGTCGGTGAATCTCACGGGGCTCATGGTGTTCGACCTGGGGTTGATGACGTTCATGTGGTCGTTGACACCACAGAGTGGGAATTCGTTCCTCGTGGTGATGATGAGCTATCTTGAGGAGGCAGTTGAGGCAGGTGATACTGGAACTGTTTCACAGGGCAACATCCCTGAATCCGTGCTTCCAGCGCCAACGATGATGGAGACGTTCGTCGAGTATCTCGACGTGCTTGGCTTTCTGCTCGTGCTCATGCTGACGATCGTTGGTTGCTATTACATTATTCGACAGGAAAATATCTCACACGCGACGTTCACGGCGGTGGTCGCCACGGTGGCGATGCTCATCTTCGTGTTTGTCTTTCCGATGCTCGGAATTCGGACGTTCGTTCCGGGCCGGTGGTTCCCCTTCGTTGCTGCTCCGATGGCTGTCATTGGTGCGATTGGGCTCGCCTATCTCGTGGATAACACGAAGCCATCGATCGTACTCACGGTACTGCTGGTGTTCATCCTCATATTCCCCGCTGCATCGATGTTTTCGAGCGACAGCACACTAGAGAGTCCGCCGTTCGAAGGGACCCAACCCCGGTACAGCTACACGAACGCCGAGCTCGCAGCGGTCGATGCAATGTCACAGTACACCGCCCCACGCGATGAGAACAACACGATGTACTGGGCCACCGATCACCCATATCAGACGGTGTTCGACCGAACACTGTACTGGAGATCGATTTCGTCCACAGAGGGACATGGTGTTCCGATTGGGCTGTACGATAACAGCAACGGCTTCGTCTCCGGGCGTGTTGGTGAAAACAGCGAGGGACTGGAGGTGAAAAACAACTCGGATGGATTCATCTATCGCGAGTACGAGCAAAGTGGGGCAACCGTCTTCCAGCTGTTGTACAACCACACGTCGACGGGACAGAGCCCACAGGTCCGCCCGGAACAGGTCTGTGGCGGCAACCGTGATGTCGTGTACACCAACGAGGAAGTTACAGTGTGCACACAACCTGGCGCGTAATTCGGGCGCGCCATCGTCGCAATGAAGGAATGAATAAGTGTCCGCAGGGCGTTTCGAAACAACAATGAGAACCCTATGGATGTCAGTCACATCAAGATTATATCACGCGATTCTAAAACGGATGATTCATACGCAAACGACCACTGAATATCAGACGACGATGCGGGTAGAGGGTGAGATTCGATGACCGACCACAAGATGAAGGCGTTGTTGATTGGGATCGATGCTGGATGTCTGCCGGTCTTCGATCGATTGATCGAAGACGATGTTATTCCAAACATCCAGTCAATTTGTGAGAACGGTGCCGTCGGACCGTTGTCTTCACAGATTCCACCGTGGACGCCGAGTGCCTGGCCCTCGATGTACACGGGCGTCAATCCTGGCAAACACGGAACATTTGGCTTCGTCGATTACGATGGCTACGACTGGCACGTCGTGAGCGCAGACCACGTTCGCGAACACGCGATGTGGACGCTTCTTGAGGAACACGACCTCTCGAGCGTCGTCGTCAACGTCCCAGTGACACATCCGCCGGACGAAATCGACGGTGCAATCATTCCAGGGTTCATTGGACCGGAGCATCCCGATTCACATCCGACTGGCATCCTTGAGGACGTGATGGACGAGATCGGTGAGTATCGTGTCTATCCGAAGTACGAACGCGACGACCAGGAGTGGACGGACAGCGAGAAAATGGACGAGTACACGTCGCTCGTTCGAATGCATGGAGAGGCCTTCCGGTATCTCGAGGGGGAGTTCGAGCCGGATTTCGGATTCGTGCAGTTCCAGAAGACGGACACGGTGTTTCACGAATTCCTGGGCGACTGGGAGAAAGTAAAACAGGTGTATGCGGAAACCGACCGCCAGGTCGGAAAACTGCTTGAGGAGTGCGACGCCGAACAGGTGTTTTTGGCCAGCGACCATGGGATGGGTCCCTACGACAAACAGGAGTTCCGGGTCAACGAGTTCCTCCACGATGAGGGCTACGTCGAGACGACACAGGGTGGAAAGGGGATGCCGTCCTGGAATCCGATCCGGAGCCAGCTTCGTGAGGGAGAAAACGAGGAAACGTGGGAGCCAAACATCTTTGAGCGATTCGCCGCAACGATCGCAAAACACGGGTTCACTGCCTCTCGCGTTGGTAAGTCGCTGCGCTCAATTGGACTCGATTCGCTCATCAAGCCCTACGTTCCGGACAACGTCGCCAGAACGGCGAGCGAGCAGGTCGATTTTCCGGCCTCAACGGCGTATATGCGTGCCCGGGTTGAACTCGGCGTCCGGATCAACCTCAAAGGACGTGAACCCGAGGGGGTCGTTCCCAAATCGGAGTACGAAGACGTTCGCTCCGAGCTCATCGATCTACTAAAAGGCGTCCAGACTCCCGAAGGCGAGCCGATGTTCGAGACGGTTGCACCCAGAGAGGAGTATTACAACGGCGAATTCACCGAAAGCGCCGTTGATATCGTCACTGTGCCAAAGGATTTCGAGTATTTCATCTCTGCACAGCTACTGGGTGAACAGTTCGGCCCACCAACCGAGCCGTGGAACCACAAGCTCGACGGTGTGTTCGCAGCCATGGGCGAAGGAATTGATGAGACCGCCTCGCTCGAGGACGCCCATCTGTACGACGTTGCCCCGACGATCATGGCCGCGATGGGGATTCAGTACAGCGACCGGATGGATGGTCGCGTGCTGCCGGTTGTTGATGATATCGGCGCAACATCCTATCCCGAGTACGGTGACGAACTCGAACGCAACGTCTCCGATGAGGAAGTCGAGAGTCGACTGGCGGATCTGGGCTATCTCTAGTCGCCGACGGTTGTCAGTATGTCTTTTCTTCTTTGCTCCCCCGTCACTCGAAAAAATCGTAGGTGAGTGGGTAGTCGTATACTTCGTATTCGCTTGCCTTGTACGCTCCAATACCCACAAGGATTAGCCACGCTAACACCCCAACTGGGAAAAGAAACAAACCAATCCCGATAAAAATCGACGCCAGCGCCATCACGAGTCCGATCGTCCAGGTGATCTGGAAGTTTACCGCATTTCGTCCGTTTTGATCGAGAAATTCGCTTTCTTCTTTTTTCAACAGCCAGAGAACGAACGGACAGATCACGTTCACGAACGGGATCAAAACAAGACCAGCATAGCCACTGGCGTGGAGCAAAATTGCCCACTGGCGTTCGTCAGTGCTGATGGATTCGGCTCCGTCGCTCGTTCCCTGTGAAGTGGTGTCTGTTGGTGATGCCATACCACTGATCAGCCAGCTGTGGACGAAAGCCTGACGCTCACTCGCGTCCGATCGAGTAAAACTCCTCGTTCGGTCGCATGTCGGCAACGATCGCCAATCGATTCGAGAGATTGTAGAACGCAACGACGCTTGCAATGTCCCAGATCGCCTCCTCACTGAAGCCGTTGTTCCGCAGGACCAGCAGATCCTCTCTCGTAACGGACCCGGGGCTGTTCGTGAGCTTCACCGCAAAGTCCAACATTGCGCGGTGATTCGGTCCAAGATCGGCGGCCCGATGATTCGTGGCCAGCTGATCAGCTAGCTGTGGATCCTCGGCATACACCCTGCAGAGCGCGCCGTGTGCAACGACACAGTAGAGACAGTCGTTGGCACCGCTGACGGTCACCACGATCATCTCGATTTCCTCCCGTTCTAGCGCACTGTCTTCAACGAGCGCGTCGTGGTAGTCGAAAAACGACCAGAAGTGGCTGGGTTTGTACGCCATTGCCCTGAACACGTTTGGCGTGAATCCCGCATCCTCAGTCTCCTTTTCAATCCGCTCCTGGATGTCTTCTGGGAGCGCATCGATTTCGGGCACTTCGAAATTGGTCATAGGGTCGGCCATAGACCAGTTACAGCTGGTATCCACTTACCGGTGATCCTTCTGTGATCTGGTGTTAAAATACCAGATATCACCGGAGTTAATGGTAAATACACATGATTTAAAATTATTGTTCGGGATGAAAAGACGGACGTTTCTTCGATCAACTGGGGCCACCCTCGGGAGTGCACTGCTTGGACAGACCGCGCTCGGGGTACCGGGAGGTTCGACCGCGACGATTTTGACGAACGCCCACGGCGTGAGTCATATCTACGCCGACGATCGGTACTCCCTGGTGTTTGCCAACGGCTACGTCCAGGCTCGCGATCGGCTGTTTCAGATGGACGTGCTCAGACACATTGGCTACGGAAACAGCGCTGAGGTGCTCGGACCGGGACAGCTCTCCTCCGACATCGAAGTTCGCCGGGATCTCTACACGAAAGAGGAACTTCAGGCACAATACGACGCCGCCTCCGATCAAACGAAAGAACTGCTTACGGGGTTCGCTGACGGCGTCAACAAGCAGATGACCGAGATGGCGGCCGAAAACCGGCTTCCTGGAACGTTCACCGCACTCACCCACTCGCCGGACCCCTGGGAGCCTGTCGATTCGATCGCCGTGTTGAGCTATCTCATCGGTTATTTCGGACTCGGTGGGGGTAACGAACTCGGTAATGCCCGCGAGCTAGCCGTGCTAACCGACACGCTCGGTGATAGAGCGTCTGCGTACGAGGCGTTTGGTGATCGCAACTGGCTCCGCGTTGGGGAGGATCATCCGGCGTCGCTCAACCCGGAGGAACTGACAGTCGAAGGCACCGAGACGGTCCCATCGTTCGAGAACGTACCGGACGAACAGCTCTCGTATGTCGATGCCACGCTCGATGCCGAGCCCTGGGGCATCGAGTCGCAGTTTTCGCTCTCGGAATTTCTCAGCGGGGTCGGCAAAGGGCTGATGGAGGGGTTCAAATTCGGCTCGAATGCGCTCATCGTTGGTGGCGAACACACCGAAACCGGTGCCCCAATGCTTGGTGGTGGACCACAGATGGGCTATTTCAAACCCCCTGTGATTCACCAGGTAGGTCTCCACGGCGCAGGCTTCGACGTTACGGGCATTGGAACTGTCGGCGCGCCAGGGGTGATCATTGGCCGTACGCCCGAGTTTGCCTGGACCGTCACGAGCGGCCGCGATGACCAGACCGACACCATCGCCGTCGATCTCCATCCGGACGACGATCATCGCTACGAGTGGAACGGCGAGTATCACGAGATGGAAACGCACACGATCGTTCACACGCCGTCGGTCGTTGGATCGATCATTGAGGGCGACCCGGACATACAGCGCGTCGAACAGGAAATTGCACGGATCGAAGAAGATGGCACAATCATGCCAGTAGTCGCCTGGAACCCTGACGAACGCGTCGCCTGGTGTCAGCGAACGACGACGAGAATGCAAGAACTCGAAGGCGCGCTGATGTGGGCACATGTTGGAACTGAAACTGATTTCACAGGCTTCAAAGAGCGCCTTGCCGACTTCCCGTTCACATTCAACTTCCATTATGTCGATGAGAACGATATCGCATTCGTCCACACCGGCGCGGTTCCGGACCGTAATTCGGAACTCGACCACCGACTCCCCGCTCCGGCGTCGCTCCACGAGTGGGACGAAATCACCACCGGAACGGATCTCGGCATTCACACGAAAAATCCCAGCAGTGGCTACGTCGTCAACTGGAACAACGCGCCAGTTGTTGGCTGGCGCGCCGGCGACGCTCCCCAGCAGTGGGGTGGCCCCAATCGGGTTGTGCTCCTCGATGAACTGACAGCGTCGGCGATCGAGGATGGACCTCTGTCGCTCGAGGATGTAAAAGGGATAATTGAGGACGCAGCGACACACGACGCTGCTGCAGGCTACACAGTACCGGCGATGATCGACGCTGCAAGAGCCGCTGATGACTCACAGCTTCAGGCGATGGCTGACGAACTCGATCTGTGGCGATCGCGTGGCTATCGATGGCGTGATACGAACGATGACGGCGCGTATGATTCGGGCGGAATGGCGATTTACGAAGCGACGCGTCGGGAACTCCAGACGATCGTGTTTGACGACGATATCAGGGCAGAGACGCCCGGACTCGCGTTCGATCCTCCACTCACAAGACATGCAGCCGATCACGGCCGCGCACAACAGGAGACGACGATCGTCGGGGCGCTTTCGGGCGAGACAGCCCACGACTGGCTGAACGGCGATGATCCCACCGTAGTCTTACAGCAAGCGCTCACAGCGGCCGCCTCAACGCTTGAGGAGCGATACGAGACCGCCACGCCGAGTGAGTGGCAGTTGTCGGTTCGCCAATCGACGTTTCGATCGCTGGGAGCCAGCAACCAGACCGCGATCGAGATGGTCAATCGCGCGACGTACAATCAGGCGGTCGCAATGGGGACTGGACTGGAGGGTTCCCAGCACATTCTCACACCAGCAAACAGCGGCCACATGACGCTTGGAGAACTCACACTGGTGCAGCTTGGCTTTCCTGAGCCGGCGCGACTCACCGATCAACTGGAGGAGTATACGAATTTCGAGTACATACCGAACGCGTACACGAGAGCGCAGGTAGAGTCGATTGCGACCGACGAACGCACACTGTGACGACACTCAGGGACGAACGGCCGTCCCCGTCACCCAGAACGCAAGCGCGAGGGCACCGACAGTTTCGGGCAGCGCAAGTCCTGGAACTGATTCGCGCAGTCTCAGCCCCCACACGATCCACCCACCGAGATTCACGATTCCAAGCGCGATTGTGAGATAGCCCCTTCGTCGTCGACCATCGAGAACGTTACCGATCCCGTACAGCCACAACGACCCCGAAAGCAACAGATAGAACGACACTGCTACGGGAATGTGGAGCGACGATCCCATAGGAAACAGTCCGATCGCTGCCATCGCAGCTGCGGTGAGCCAGAACGAGCAGACGCCCATCCGTTCGAGCCGATTTTGTGCCCTGGTGAGAAGCCAGAGGCCAAACGGGACTGCGATCACACCACCGGCGATTACCCCGCCGTTGAAGAGAATTGATACGATTCCCCCTGTCACGCCGAGATCACTGAGCGCGCTGTCCGTCCACGAGAACGGCTGTGATATTGTGGTTGCCAGCCCAATTGCGCCCAGCGCGACGACCGGCGATGCAATGCCGGATATCGGTCCGATACGATCGACTGTCTCATCCATTGGACCTCATCGTGAGGCCATCCATATCAATCGATTGGACGACCAGCGACTGACTACGCTGATCGACAACTGTGGGACAGTGTCGCGTTCTTGACGACATTTTAGTGCTAATGCACAATTATTCACCATCAATTATGGATAATCGTTAAAAACTGGTCTAGGTGGTCGCAATATTTATCAGTATTGCTGACCAACGCTATGATAGTTAGTAACAAACAACTAGCAAACACGTATGTGGGTGACATAAGTGAGTGTGAATTCGAAAAGAACTGACGGACCGGATGTAGAGACGACAGAGTGGATGTTATCGGTGGATGATCAGCTGTTGGACCACTTCGCATCGGCCGGGCCAGGGCTGTGTCCTGAGGCCGCGGGTCGGCTGGGGTTGCACGTTTCGTTCGCCAAAAAGCGGTGCGAGACGCTCTGTGAACACGGCCTCTTGTACGAGAGCGACACGGTATACGACATCACGGAGCTGGGTGAAACATATCTCGAAACGCGGGAGTAGATCACTGGTGACCGGAGACTTCGACCGGCTGGTACGGGGCTTCTAGAAACTCGACGTCGCTATCCGACAACGAAATATCAAGTGCGGCGACGGCTGCTTCGAGGTGTTCGATGCTCGTTGTTCCGACGATCGGAGCAGTGACGACATCCTTGGAGAGTACCCAGGCGAGTGCAATCTGGGCCATCGATGCCCCATAGTCTTCTGCGAGCTGCTGGACGCGTTCGTTGATCACACGGCCGCTCCCCGACAGATACGGGTGATCGTGGGCGTACTCGTCGGTTTGTCCCCGCGTAGTTGACTCCATTTTCTCGTGTGGACGGGCCAAGACGCCCCGTGCGAGCGGGCTCCACGGAATGACGGCCATTCCCTCGCGGTCGCAGTAGGGAAGCATCTCGCGCTCTTCTTCGCGGTAGCACAGGTTGTAGTGGTTCTGCATCGTCTCGAAGGAGTTCAGTCCCAGTCGGTTGCTGGTTTCCATCGCTTCTGCGAGCTGATGGGTCCACATTGAGCTCGCGCCAATGTGTCTGACGTGGCCGCGACGAACGGCGTCGTCGAGCGCGCGCATGGTGGTCTCGATCGGCGTTTCATCATCCCAGCGGTGAATCTGATAGAGATCGATCGTTTCGACGCCCAGGCGCTCACGGCTGGCTGCGAGCTGTTGCTCGATTGCCTTGCGCGAGAGCCCGCCGGAGTTCGGATCGTCGTCGTCCATCTGGAAGTAGCATTTCGTGGCGATCACTTGCTCATCCGCACGATCACCGAGCGTTTCGCCGAGGATGCGCTCGGATTCGCCGCGGGAGTAGATGTTTGCCGTATCGAAGAAGTTGATCCCAAGATCGAGCGCGCGTTCGATCAGCTCCTGTCCTTCGGATTCGTCCAGCACCCACTCGCGCCAGTCGCTGTTGCCAAAGCTCATGCAACCGAGACAGAGCTTGCTCACTGTCAGCCCAGTGTTGCCGAGCGTCGTATACTCCATACTCACCCTTTGGTTGAGTATCCGAAATATCATTCGGTGCTGGTGGTTCCCACGAATTCGATTCGCTGATCCAGCGAATCAGCCAACCGTTGATTGTAGTCGAATGCATTCGTTGTGCTATGACCGAAAAGCAGCCACTCCGTTCGAGACTGGTGGAAGAGCTTACGGCCGACGTGACCGTTGGCGTCGTCGCAGCGATAGGGGCTGTCGTGGTGGCAGCCATCTATTATTGGCTCGGCGTTTCGTTTGTAGGATCATTTTTGGCCATGATCACAATCGGCGTTGAACTTCCCCACGCGTATGATCGACACTGGCCGATCACGTACGCGAGCCGACCAGCAGTTGTGTGGACAGTCGCAGCAACGCTGGTGACGGCCGGCGTATTTCTTGGTGTTTATCAGCTTGCCGCCCTGCTGGGATCTGGGATGACGGTTCCAATTACGGCATTTTTCGTGACAGCACTACTTCAGTACGTAATGGCAATGGTGTTCGGACGCGCTTACAGACAGGGCTAATGGAAATCACACATGCCCCATCACCGTACGTCATTCGATCGCTACACCACGCTCCATTGTCCATCCGTGACAGACAGCGATAGCGAGATCCTTGATCTGCTCTCCGATGAATACGCACAGATGATACTGCAACAGACACACGACGAACCCTTATCAGCGAGCGAACTCAGTGATCGGTGTGGAATCTCCATCTCCACGGTGTATCGCCGGACTGAGCGACTAGTGGCGTGTGGATTGCTCGCCGATCGACAGATAGCGCAATCGGACGGCAGCCACTATACCATTTATCAGGCACAGCTAGATGAACTCACAGTTCGGCTCACGGAGGATGGGTTGACTGTTCCAACAATTAAAAAACAAGCCGTCGATCTGGCCGACCGCTTTACCGACCTGTGGGGCAGACTCTGATGGAACCAAACCAACCACTGGCCGTCTCGTCGCTGCTCGTGGTCGCCACGACACTGATCGCACTCGGGCTATCGGTGTTTCTGGTCTTTCACGCATACCGTGGGTACCGACGCCACAGGAGCCGCCGAATGTTCTACCTCGCGGTGGGGCTGGGGATGCTCACGATCGTTCCGATGGTTGCCGCAATCGGTGTTGTTGGGTTCGACGGTCCTGCTCACGTTCGATCAGTATCGCTTTCACTCATAGAACGGATGAGTCAAATTGTCGGCCTCTGCTCGATTCTTTATTCCCTTCTTATTCCACCTGCGGAATCTACTTCCAAATAGCAGTCTCCGGCAAACGAGAGTTTTTGACCGTCCGAGACCGCTTTTTCGTTGTTTACTCAGCGGATTTTGGCTGTCCCCAGAACTCCTCGTGGTGTGGACGATCGCTGATAGCCTGCACGTCGAGATCGTCATCTTTCGCCTCGATCGCTTCGAGTGCGGCGTTTGCACTCGCTTCGGTCGAGAAGTACGTGACCGACTCCTCAACGGCGACCTCAAGTGGCTCGCGTTCACGGGAAATAATCAGGTCGATCTCGCCGTCACGAATCGCCTCCGCAAATGCCTCGGTGTCCTCGAACTCGACGATATCGAAATACTCCTCGAAGCCGTCCACATCGAGTGTCACCACGGCCGTCCCCTCGGTGGGAACTGGCTTGCCGGTGGCATCCTGGGCCTTATCATACGCCTTGCCAAAGGAGGTTGCAGTGCCCATGATCTCGCCGGTCGATTTCATTTCCGGTCCAAGCCGTGGATCGCTGCCCGGCAGCCGATCGAACGGCAAGACGACCTCCTTGACGCTCGTGTGCGTCGGCACCATCTCGGTCACGTCCATCTCCGAGAGCGTCTCGCCAGCCATCACCTTGGCGGCGAGCTTTGCGATCGGCACACCAGTGGCCTTCGAGACGAATGGCACGGTCCGGGAGGCCCGTGGATTTGCCTCAAGTACGTACACCTCGCCGTCTTGCACGGCGAGCTGGACGTTCAACAACCCAACCGTCGAGAGCTCGATTGCAATGTCCTCGACGACTTCACGCACCCGACGATTCACGTCACGACCTAGCGAACGGGGTGGGATCATACAGGCCGAATCGCCCGAGTGGACGCCAGCGCTTTCGACGTGTTCCATAATACCACCGATCAGTACGTCCTCGCCGTCGGAGACGGCATCAACGTCGAGCTCGACGGCATCCTCAAGGAACCGATCGATGAGGATCGGTTTTTCGGGACTGACGCGAACCGCCTCGTCGATGTACTGTTCGAGCTCGTCATCGTTGTGGACGACCCGCATTGCCCGACCACCGAGCACGTAGGACGGCCGCACGAGCACCGGATAACCGATGTCGTGTGCCAGCGCAAGCGCCTCGTCTTCGCTCCGTGCAGCCCCACCCTCGGGCTGGGCGATATCAAGCGACTCCATCAGGGCGTTGAATCGATCGCGGTCTTCTGCAAGATCCATCGCCTCGACCGACGTGCCCAGAACGGCACAGTCGAGTCCACGGCGCTCGAGTTCGGCTTCGAGTGGCGTTCCCACGTTAACGGAGGTCTGGCCACCGAACTGAACCATCACACCGTCAGCGTTCGTCCGCTCGATCACGTCAGCGAGCTCCTCGGCAGTGATTGGCTCGAAAAAGAGCCCATCTGAGGTGTCATAGTCTGTACTGACGGTCTCTGGATTGTTGTTCACCACGTGCGCGTCAATATCGAGGTCGCCAAGCGCCTGCACGGCATGAACTGCACAGTAGTCGAACTCCACACCCTGTCCGATGCGGATCGGACCACCACCAACGACGACCACACTGTCAACGTGGGTGTCGACTTTCACTTCCGAATGCGTGCTGTCGATGTCGGCGACGGGATCCCGAGCCGAGTAGTAATACGGCGTCGAGGCGGCGAACTCCCCGGCGCACGTATCGACCTGCTTGAACTGCCGATCAGTCGCCGTCGCCTCGACCGTCTCGACCGAGTCGGCCGACGCAGAGGCGGTGTAGCCGGCCGCCGCTGCTGTCGCGTTCGCGTGTGTCTCATCGTCGGCCGGACCTGCCTCGGTCAGACTCGCTACCTGCTCGTTGGTGAATCCCGCGTCGGCGGCGAGCTCAAGCTCACCAAACTGTGCGTTCTGTGCCACGTGGGCGATCCGTCCGAACCGCTCGACGTACCACTCCTCGATGTCGGTCAGCTCGACGACTTCTTCGGTGGTGTAGCCGCGATCGAACGCCTCGAAGATGGCGTACGGGCGATCCGGAGAGGGCCGCTCGAGATACCGCTCTTCGAGCGTCGCATCGCTGACCGTCTCCCAGTCGACGCTTGGCTCGTACTCACTCGATCGCAACGCCTTGAGCAGGCTCTCTTCGAACGTCCGACCGATAGCCATCGCCTCGCCGGTGGATTTCATCGCCGTGGTGAGCGTAAAGTCCACGTCATCGAACTTATCCTGTGGCCAGCGTGGCACCTTCGTCACCACGTAGTCGATCGCCGGCTCGAACGCAGCCGTCGTCTCGCCGGTGATCTCGTTTTTGATCTCGTGGAGGCGCTTTCCGAGTGCGACCTTCGCGGTCACGCGCGCAATTGGATAGCCAGTTGCCTTCGATGCGAGTGCCGAAGAGCGCGACACGCGAGGGTTGACCTCGACAACGCGATACTCGCCCGAGGGCGTTCCGTCGTCACGCCAGGCGAACTGAATATTACAGCCACCCTGAATTCCGAGCTCTCGAATCACGTCGAGTGCGGCCGTCCGCATCACCTGGTGTCCATCGTCCGGAATCACCTGGCTCGGCGTGACGACCGTGGACTCGCCCGTGTGAATGCCCATCGGATCGATGTTCTCCATGTTACAGATGATGATACACGAGTCGGACTCATCGCGCATCACCTCGTATTCGAGCTCAACCCAGCCAGATATCGATTCGGTGATCTGCACTTCGTGATTCCGGGAGAGCTGAAAGCCCTTGCGAACCCGCTCTTTGAGCTCGTCCATCTCCTCGACAACACCACTCCCGCTACCACCGAGCGTGTACGCCGTCCGCATGATCACTGGCAGTCCCCCAACCGCCTCAACGGCGTCCTCGACCTCATCCATCGCCGTGACGGTTTCGGACCGACAGACGGGCTGATCGATCGATTTCATCCGCTCGCGGAACAGATCCCGATCTTCGGTCGCGTAGATCGTATCCAGGGGCGTGCCCATGATCTCGACATCGTACTCTTCGAGGACGCCCTGTTCGGCGAGCTCTGCTGTCACGTTCAGTCCAGTCTGTCCGCCGAGCCCCGCGATCACACCGTCTGGATTCTCGGTGCGAACGATCTCTGCGATTGCCTCGGTGGTAATCGGTTCGATATACACCTTATCGGCCATCTCCGGATCTGTCATGATCGTCGCTGGATTCGAATTGACGAGCACGACTCGTGCGCCTTCCTCCTGGAGCGCGCGACAGGCCTGTGCGCCTGAATAGTCGAATTCGGCGGCCTGACCGATCTGTATCGGTCCACTTCCGATCAACAAAATCGTCCGGTCCTCATCACTCATTACTCGATACCATTCGCTCATCGTAATAAGCTCGGCGAAATTCTACGAAAGTCGGAACTCAATTACGAAATTCGGAACCACCGCGAGACCGGTCACACCAAAAGCCTATCGAACCATTTGCAATTGCGACAGTCGACGGGCTCTGTTTCGTTTACAGCACGCGGATCCGATACCGATACGGTTGTTCTTCGATCACCTCAACTGCACCATCCGATTGGCGACCTAGAATGGTCGCGATCTGGTGTGAGCTATCGAACGCCTCGCCATGTTCGTCGAGCAGTTCGTAGATCTCGCGGGCCGTCAGTGGTTGTTCCGGGTCGATTTCCCCCAGTACCTGTCGTATCCGTTCGAACTCTCCCCGGTGGACGGACATACCAGTAGGAACGATTCCGAGCCCAATAAAGCCAGTACCCAGGTTCTTGGTGGTTTGTTACTGGATGGCTCACGCTGGACTGTCGTGTTCGTCGGTGAACTCCCTTGCATCGCGATACTGTTCAACAAACGCACTCACGTCAAACTCGTGCATTTGCCGTTCAAACGTACTCATTGCCTCGCTATCCTCGGCGTGGCTGATGGCGTGTTCCATCAGTTCGACGATGAGTTCGACGACGATTTCGTGGAGGCGTCTCGCATCGAACTGGGCGATCCAGACCATCGAATAGCCGACGGTTCCATCCTCGCCCACGGATTCGCTCACGATCGATTCGGGAAACTCCTCGCGGACGATGCCCATGAGATGGAGGGTTGAAAATGGGGATCCGTCGGTGGTTTCGACGACCTCGTTCAACACGGCCACGAGATCTTCGGGAACGAACCGGCTCAACGGATGTACATCCTGAACGACTGCATGGCGATCACCACACGAACACGACAGCTCACGCAGTCCCATATCGAGCGTGTGGTAATCGATTGTCTCCCCACACGGGAGCGAAAGGTCTGATTCGTCCTCTCCAGGGACGCGTGGTTCTGCCATACGCGACCGTACTTGCGGGCGACGGTTAAATATCGCGCTCTGTGTCGTCTGCTGTTTGGTCCGTATCGGCTTCTGCTGTGCCCGCAACGTCTACCTCGACTTCGATTTCGATTTCGAGCCCGTCAACCTCAAGCTCTGCCTCGGCAGTTCGTGTATCACCGACTTCGATTTCGAGTTCGTTCTCATCGACTTCAACCTCTACTTCCACGTCGACCGCAACGTCGTTTGCATCAGTCATCCGATGTAGCTACTGGTTTGAACGGTAAAGTCACTACGGCCAGTCGTCGCGATCAGTTTCGACCGTCGATTCGGTCGTCTCACCATCAGTGAGCTCCCAGCCTGCAGCATCAGCCGCGTCTTCGAGCCCGAGATATTCCCAGTCGGTTTCTCCGGCGAGCGTCCGATCGTCATCATTTGTTCCGATGAACACGTGTCGGTCGGTGTCGAACTGTCCTTTGACGTTCTCTAGGCTCTCGCGCTTCCCTCGTGGCCCGGAAAAGAAGTCCTGTCGAATCCGTTTTTTCCGCGTAAAATTCGTGACGACGTAGGTCGGCTTTTCCGAAACGACACCGATGTAGCTCGTCCACTGGCGTGCGTCGGAAAACACCACGTCGGGCTGTGCAAGCCGTTTGAGCGCCTCCAGCTCGAAGGCAAGCGTCATTTCGCTGCTCCCACTGGTTTGCATACCAAAAGATACGTCGTCCGAGTCAAAACGACTTCGGAGTGGGCCTACTGCTCGGCTTCTTGCGGAGTGAACTGCTCCATCGAAATCGACTCCTCGAGAAGTGCCTCTTTACGGTCGCTCACGTCGATCTGCTGGCGGGCAAGTCGTTTGAGCGTCGTCTGTGGGGCCAGATCGCCTATGAGCACGCCACCGATTACTTTGCCGTCTTTCAACACGACGCGACGCCACTCGGAGTCGGAGTATTTGCGTTCGACGGCGTCATCGCCGATTGTCGGGTGACCAAACGAAAGAAATGGGAAATCAAAGTGTGTGATCGAGTAGGACGACACCCAGTGGAAGGTAGCCTCATCAACGTCACTGCCAGTGTCACGTACCATGTTCGTCCCGGCGATCGAGCCCTGCTCTTTTGCGCTTCCCCAGGCACCGTTTTGGGCCTGCTCGCCGAGAATCTGATCGTAGAAATACGTCACGTCGCCGGCCGCATAGACGTTGTCGACGTTCGTTCGCATCTGTTCGTCAACGACGATTGAGCCATCATCGGTGAGCTCAATTCCACTTCCGCGAAGAAATTCCGTGTTGAAGTTCAGCCCAATCGCAATGCCGACGAAATCGGTCTCGTATCGCTCGCCATTCGGGTCGATGACCGCACTCACGTGACCAGAATCGTCCACTTCGAACCGTTCGACACCGCTTTCGAACACGGGCGTCACGTCGCGTTTGCGCATTGCCTCGTGCATGATCTCTGCGCCTTCCTCATCGAGCGCGTATCGCCACCAGGCGTTGCCCCGCATCAGGTAGTCGGCGCGAACGTCCTGTGCGCCACAGATCGCCGCCAGATCGATACCAAGCAGTCCTGCCCCGATGATCACGCCGTTTTCGGCACGATCTGCGTGTTCTTCGATTGCACGTGCGTCCTCAAACGTCCAGAAGTGATGAATCCCGTCGGCGTCGCTGTTCTCGACGGGCAACTGCGCCGGCGTTCCCCCGGTCGCTAACAACAGAGAATCGTACTCAATCGACTCGCCCGAGTGCGTGTGAATGATCTGGGCGTTCGTGTCGATCTGCGTCACCATCGTGTTCAGTTTGAGCTCAATGTCCCGCTCGTCGTACCACTCCGGCTGGTGGATCGATATGGGACCCTCGGGCATTTTCCCCTTGGCAAACTCTTTGATTAGAATTCTGTTGTAAAGTGCCTCACCCTCGTCGGTGAGTACAGTGATCTCGGCAGCGGGGTCAGCTTCACGAATCGTTTCCGCGGCTGAACTCCCCGCGATGCCGTCGCCAATAATTACGTGCGACGTGCCCATGCAGAGACGATACGGAGCCGCGCTTAATGTGGATTGCTATCTCGATTATTCACCATATTTGTTCATACCGGCCACCCAGACACGCTTCTCACCAACTCTCGATGCAGAAAACGGTTGATAAACGGCATCATGACACGAATAAGTTTATTTTCATTATTCGTGTAGAATACGACCGTACCCGTCGATCAACATTCTTGTGACTCTATCGAGTAGTGGTACTACATGAAGATCAAACAAACCGCCCGTCACTGGGCCACCAAACAGGCGCTGACCGTTCCGGGGGTCCGATCGGTCACGCGATCGGGGCTTGTCTATCTCCACACCCGAATCTTCCTCTCGAAGGCCGACCCTTCCCATCGAGATGAGCGCACAGACCATCTGGATGCGCTCTTTGAGGGGACGATCGATGCGTACACTGCTGGACTAACGGCGGGGTATACTGAGGCAGAGGCACGTGAAATCACACACATTCAGGCCAATTTCGACTTCTACAATCACGGCTGGGTCGAGATGATGGAGATTCCGGTGAGCGAAATCGAGACGCATTACGATCGGTATCGAGAGTTCTTCGAGGCCCACGACATCACGATCGAGCAACCACTCGGGGAATTTCGACCAACCACAGTGCCAACAGCACCCAAAACGCCGGACAAACTCGAGTCACTCGATCCAGAACGTGATCAACCGAACGCAGAAGGCGGATACGCAGACGACGTGTACGTCGAAGATGAGTCTGGAAACGTCCAGGTTGGTGACACCGAGCAACCAGACGATGTTGATCTCTCCGATGCCGTTGGTTCACCGGACGATCCGTGAATAGCTACTGGGGCGTTGGCGTGGACACGTCGGTCTCGTTGGCTGGTTCTATCTGTTCTGTGATCAAATCGGCACACGAATAGCCGGCTTCGATAGCACCGTTGAGACTTCGTTCTGGATACTGAGCGTTGCTGGCCATGCCGGCGTAGTAGAGCCCCTCGGCCACGTCGTCAGCGAGATCGTACGGGACAACCATATCGAGATAGCCACGCTCGTAAATCGGAGCCGTACGTGGATTCCGAGCAATTCGAACGTTCGAGACCACGTCCCGATCGAATGACGGGAACAGCGATTCGATTCCCGAGAGCCAGTGCTCGGTGAGTTCATCGTCATCGAACTGCCAGAGCTGTTCGGATTCATCCTGAACGTAGCTGGCAACATAAAGGAGATGATCTCCACCGTATCGGTCCGTTGGAATGAAGTTCGTGTGCTCGATCAACGCCCCGAACGGTGCCTCGTCGGCGACGTTGAGCCAGTAGGTGTCCATCAGCGATTCCTCCATCTCGATGACGGCACACACGGAGGCCTGAAAGTCAATTTCACATGGATGGCCCGTGAGCGACTCGAGCACGTTCGGCATCGTCGCAACAACGACTCCATCTACATCGTAGTCGGTCGTTCCGTCGGCAGTTTCGACAGTCATCGATTCGACTCGATCGTCAAATCCCAGCTCTGTTACCCGAGCGTCTGTGGTGATATTCTTTGCTCCAACTGCCGAAATCAGCGCATCGAGGAACACGCCAAAGCCACCGTCGATGTATCCCAGAATCTCTCCGTTGAGAAGGTCGCGCTCTCCACGGAATTTGACACGACCCAGCAGCCAGGCAGCACTCACGTCCTCTTTTCGGCTCCCGAATTTGGCGTCGAGTAGTGGTTCGAAAAACGTCTCATACACCGTTTCGGTCGTGTGGTCGATGGCAAACTCTTTGACCGACGTTTCTTCGAAATCGGAGAGCCGCTCGTAGGTGTCGAACGACGGAATGCCACCACGCACGTCGATGTCGAGTGTCAACATCCCGAGTCTGAATTTATCGTACAGACTCCAGTGTGGAAAGGTGAGAATTTCCCACGGCGTATCCATCGGATGGATCTCACCATCAACGTAGTAGGCGTTTTTCCCCACGTGCCACTCGACGCGATCGCCGATGCCAAGCTCCTCTGCCAGTTCGACGATCGTTTGCTCGGATTTAGAAAGGTGGTGATAGAATGCTTCAATGCGGTCTCCGGCCGTGGGATACGTTCGGGCGAGTCCACCAACGTCGCTGCTCGCCTCGAACACCTGTACGTCGTAGCCAGCCTGCTGGAGGCGATACGCTCCAGCGAGTCCCGCGATTCCCCCACCAACGATCCCGATCATAGCTGTGGTAGGGCCAGCCGTCCGTAAGTTTGTTGTCATCGATCATCGCTCGTGCAGTCTATTCGGGTACATTTATCCGATCGCTCGGTTAACCAGATGACATGGTTACCGTCCGGGCCCCCGCGACCAGTGCGAATCTCGGGAGCGGGTTCGACGTGTTCGGCGTTGCTCTCGAGCACCCGGCGGATGTCGTGCAAGTGGAGAAAGCCCCTGAAACAACGATTGACGTGACCGGTGCTGGCAGCCAGTATATCCCAGAAGACCCGGAGAAAAACACCGTGGGTGCGGTGGCCCGGGCGCTCGAAGCGCCGGCGCACATATCGATCGATAAAGGCATTCGTCCGTCCTCTGGGTTGGGTTCATCGGCTGCAAGTGCAGCCGGCGCGGCAGTCGCGCTCAATGAGCTGTACGACCGCGGGTATTCTCCCAAAGAGCTGGTTCCAATCGCAGCGAAAGGCGAAGCCGTCGTTTCGGGAACACCACACGCAGACAATGTTGCACCGGCGATACTCGGTGGTTTTACGATCGCGACCGACCAGGGATTCACACAGATCGAAGCCGACATCTCTCTGGTCGTCTGTCTTCCCGATCTCGTCGTCTCTACGCGCAAAGCACGGTCGGTGTTGCCATCACAAGCCCCCCTTGACGATGTCGTCGACACCGTGGGCAGGGCCACAACACTGACTGCAGGCATGTGTCGGAGCGATCCAGTGCTCGTCGGTAACGGCCTCGACGACCGGATTGTCACACCAGTTCGTGCAGAACTCATCGATGGCTACGATTCAGTCCGTAACGCAGCCCTCGAGGCAGGCGCACACGGTGTGACGATCAGTGGTGCTGGCCCAGGAATTCTTGGCGTCTGTCCCCCGGAAGATCAGCGCTCGGTCGCAAATGCAATGATCGACGCGTTCGACGATAACGGCGTCATGGCTCGTGCCTTCCAGACTGGCATTGGCAACGGCGCAGAGCTGTGTTCGTGGTAAGGCTACTCGGCGACGACTTTCTGTGGCGTTCGGGCGGTCGACTCGAACGGGTTGGGGCCGATCACTCCCGGCGTGTCAGCCACAAGCACCTCCTCTGCTGTGGTACAAAACTGTGATAATGCATCGTCACAGAGCGGGAATTTCCAGTGGATCACTTCGTTTTCGGACGCGTTGGACCGGTCACTGAGCGATTGCATTCTCTCAAGTCGAGTTGCATCGATCAGAATTCCGAGCGAGCAGTCCGTTTTTTCGCTACTGTACGATATTCCTCCCACGATACTGCCACTTTCGTTCGCGTCGATCGATCGCATGATGGAGAGTAACCGCTCATGGGTGGCCCCACCCAGTCGCAGTTCCACTTTGAACCGACCGAGATCGTATGATTGGCGACGGTATTGCTCCGCGCGATCGAGTTGTTCTCGAAGTGCAGATGCTGGGAGCCCCACACGTATGAGGCCGAGAACCTTTTCATCACTATTGACTGGGAGGTGACACTCCGGGAGGTGTGGAGTGTACGTCCCACCGATCAGTGGGTGGACAACAGACTGCTGACGGAGAGCCCCTGCAACCACCGACTGAGATGCAATTGCCCCTGCCCGATCTTCGGATAGCTCCTCGATTTCGTACTCTCGATACGGACTATGATCGAGCACCAACTCGACGCGCGTGTGGGCTGATTCTCGAGAGTCTGCCACCACACAGATTACACACTCGCGTCGGCGTTCGTATTGGTCTCCGTGGTCGTGTATCGACTCCGAACGTTCGAACACGTCGAGAAAGACGCCAGCCGCACGGGGTGTCCACTCACCCCAGTCGGTCGAGTGATGAGAAATCCGCCGCCGAGCGCGAATGGCCCACGGATTGATCGCAGTGGGAACCAGCCCTGTCGATCTGTACGGCTCCCGACTGACCACGAGGTCAGCGTGATACCAGAATCGTTCGTCGGTGCTCGATCCAACGACGTTTGTTCGCATACGGGTCACTACCGTCCCGTTTGTTGTTAAATTTCATTGGTGTTATCTGACGTTATTTGTTAGAAGGGAATACGCTCGGACAACGTAACAGGACTTACACGCCGCGGTCCTGGAGTCGATCCTCGTCGGCCATCTGGACGTTTGATTGTCCTTTCATGCCACTACCGATATCCGAGGCAATCTCGGCGAGTCGTTCGGGGTCGTCCCAGTTGTTGACGGCTTCGACGATCGCCCGTCCCATTGCTGTTGGCTCTTCTGCGCCGAAGATGCCTGAGCCGACGAAGATGCCATCACAGCCCAGCGACATCATCAGCGCAGCATCAGCGGGCGTTGCGATTCCTCCAGCGGCGAAGTTGACAACCGGAAGCCGGCCGCGTTCGGCGGTGTCGTGAACAAGTGCTGCTGGCGCTTCGTGTTCGCGAGCCCAGCGCTCGCGTTCTTCGTGGGTTTTCCCTTCGATCTCCCGGATTGCGCTCTTGATCGCTCGCTGGTGGGTAACAGCCTGATTAACGTCACCCGTTCCTGCTTCACCTTTCGTTCGGATCATCGCTGCTCCTTCGTCGATTCGGCGCAACGCTTCCGGCAGTGAGCGTGCTCCACAGACGAATGGTGACGTGAACGCTTCCTTCTCAATGTGGTAGTCGTTGTCGGCCGGGGTGAGTACCTCGCTTTCGTCGATCATGTCCGCACCGGTAGCTTCGAGAATCTGCGCTTCGGTGGTGTGACCGATCCGGCATTTGCCCATCACTGGGATCGACACCTCATCGATGATTTCTGTGAGCGCGCCTGGATCTGCCATCCGGGCGACCCCGCCGCGTTTGCGGATATCTGCAGGAACTGCTTCGAGCGACATCACTGCGACTGCGCCGGCGTCTTCGGCCACGCGGGCTTGCTCGCGGGTAACGACGTCCATGATGACGCCGCCCTTTTGCATTTTCGCGAAGCCGCGTTTGACCAGCTCCGTCCCACGCTTCAGTTCCTCAATGTCTGTTGAACTGCTCATAGCAGAACACAGTCGTGGATACACTTAACCGGCGTGTCTGGGTGTTGTGCCACATCCCCGCAGAGATGGCTCACGATTTGCGGTTTTCCCACACGAGATAGCCCGCCGCAAAGAGTGCGGCACCCAGATAAGCGATCCAGTCCGAGCCAGGAATCGGGAACGCTACCATGAGAAGAATCACCACCAGGAACCCAATCAGTGCCAGTCCAAACGTGTTCAGCAGTACGAGCCATCCTGGTCGCGCGCCACCAGTCTCGTCCATGCCGGACCGATGGGGATCGAACATTTATATCTTGTCTGCGAAATACTGAAAAATAATTTGTTGCGATCGGTGTCAACGGACACAGGTATGGTTTTGCACACACGTGATCAGGTATGTCCGATGAGTTACCGTGGTATGTGGCTCCGTTGCCCGACGCACTCGAGGAGTTTGGTCTCAGGTTTGCGTGGATTGTCGTCGCGATCAATCTTCTCGGAACGGGGTTTGGCTTCTGGTACTATCGGTGGCAGTTCACCCAGACGCCGGTCGTGATGTGGCCATTCGTGCCCGACAGCCCGATGGCGACGCTGTTGATTGCTCTTGCGATCGCGTGCTGGAAGCTCGGACGATCGAACGAGTATTTAAACGCGCTGGCATTTTTCGGGTGTATCAAGCTCGGACTCTGGACGCCCTACGTTTTGCTCGCCTTTTTTCCGTTCTACGGCACCCAGCACCCGGCGATGTACAACTTCCTCTTTTGGAGCCATCTGGCAATGGTCGTCCAGGCGTTCGTCATCCATCGGTTCAGCGATTTTCCCGTGCGGGCAATTGCGCTCGCGACGGGATGGTACACGTTCGATCTTATCGTAGATTACTTCTATCCGATCATCGGTGAGCCACACCACACGGTGTTGCCGGTCGGCGATTACGAGTTCTATCTTGGCGTCCCTGCGCTCCACATCGCTGCCGCAGGGGCGGTGGTGTTGACGATCGTTCCGGTGTTTCTCGCGCTCACAACCCGAGTAAAAACGCTCGAACGCGGACACACGCTTTGAATCTGCCACAAATTCTGAAGTTGTTCGTGGGGGCAAACCTGTGGCCACGACCACTAGTCCCCTGCAGAAACCCGGACTCAATTCTATCGGTCTGTTACTGACGCTCAAACTGTATTCCAATAGGTATTAAGAGTGAGCCATCAACAATGGAGTATATATGAGTGACACCGGGAATTCGCATCTGACCCGACGCCACGCCCTCCAGATGTTAGGGGTCGGATCGGTAGGTCTCGCAGCCGGGACCGGAATGTCGGCTGGTGCCACTGACTCTGCCGGCAAAGTCGTATTTATGTACGACGATGGGATGGCGAAAGATTATACCAAGACATTTCCCGCCCATCAAGAGATGGATGCAGTCGGTTGTATCGCCGCTACCCCCGGCAAGCTCGGCTCGAGCAGATTCCTCACCGAGTCACAGCTCCGAGAAATTGCCGACGCCGGCTGGGAGATTCTCTCGCATACGGTCCATCACCGACCCGTCGGCACGTTTGAGCTCGTCCGAGACGCCAACGCGGGTGATAAGCGGATCTTTCCGTTGGTACACAATCACGGGCTGATCTCTGGTGATCGAATCCGTATTTTCGATGAGAATCACAGTGAGATAGCAACCGTAGCGGATTATGGCTGGGTCAGTTCACGAGACGAAGAAGACGAGTACATCACGCTCGAAGAACCACTCAGCGCTTCGTTTGCGACTGGTTCGAAGGTTGGTTTCACCAGGGATATTCTCCACGAGGCATTCGCTGACTCGAAAGCCCAGCTCGAATCGATGGGATTTGCGGTGTCGAACTTCGTCTATCCGTACGGAAACACGAGTTCGATGTCTCGAGAGATGGTTCCGAGCTACTACGATGCGGTAGCGAACGGCGAGTGGGGTGACGGCCTGAACGAAATCCAGGACCTCAATCCCCATCGGCTCCACCGTCAGTACTACCGGACCAACAAGATGTCCGAATCGGAGCTACAGACCTACTTCGACCGACTCGTTCGGAAAGATGCGATCGGAATCCTCGCCGGCCATAGCTATCAGGATGATCTCACCAAAGATCGGATACAGCTTGCCATCCAGATGGCCAGAGACCGCAACATCGAGATCGTCACCCTACGAGAAGCACTCACCGACGTTCCGGGAATAGATCTTGCACGGAGCACAACGGGGGTATCGAACACGCTCGCGACCGGCCAGACAGACACTTCACAGTGGCATCGTGAGCTATTCTCCCGAAACTATGACAATCCGGTTGTAGTCGTCGGACCGGTCTCCGAGAATGGCAACCATCCGGCCCACGTGCGGATTCGTGACGTAGCTGGGTGGGGATTCGAATTCCAGCTCGAGGAATGGGCCTATCTCGACGGTGGTCATACCACTGAGGATCTCAGCTATCTCGCGATTTCGAGGGGTCGAGACTCGTTCGATGATGGCACGCAGATCGAAGTTGGTCAGGTTGAGACGGATCATACGTTCACGTCAGTTTCATTTGATCAGTCGTTTTCCACAACGCCGGTTGTCCTCACGCAATCACAAACACAGAACGGATTGAATCCAATCGTCACCCGCCAACGCAACGTTTCGCAATCGGGATTGGACGTTCGTCTCCAAGAAGAAGAAGCGAACGGTCCTCACAAAACGGAGTCTGTCGGATACATTGCACTCGAACCGACCACCGGACAGTTCGATGGAAAGCATTTCGAGGCCGGACGAACTGGCGACGTGGTAACGAACAGATGGCACCGTCTCAATTTCCAACGCTCCTACACCAATCCCCAGTTCGTGGCGACCATTCAGACCACTGATGGTCCAGATACAGCAGGAGTTCGGTATCGCAATCTCACGAATGATGGCGTCGATGTCCGAATCGAAGAGGCACAGAGCTACGACAGTGAAACGTATCACACGACAGAACGTCTTGGGTACTTCGTCGCCGGGACTGGAGTTACCCACGGTGAGATGGGGAGCGTTTCGACGAGTCAGCCGAACAGAGAGACGTGGCACACCATCTCACTTACACGGCAGTACGACGAACCAGTTGTGGTAGCAGGACCGCCAAGTTTCAACGGGATAAACCCGATGCACCCCCGAATCCGTCGCGTTACTGGCGATGAGTTCGACTGCCAGCTTGAGGAGTGGCGCTATCTCGACGGTATCCACACCTCCGAGCGGTTCGACTTCTTTGCGCTAGAAACGGGGATCGAGCAGTTTGGTGGCGTTCCTGTTGAGGTTGGGCGGGTTGAGACTGATGAGACGTTCACCGCCGTGTCGTTTGATCAGTCGTTTTCCACAACACCGGTTGCGTTCACCCAATCGCTGACAAACCACGGTTTGAATCCGGTCGTCACCCGCCAACGCAACGTTTCCACAGCGGGAATGGATGTTCGCCTTCAGGAAGAAGAAATGGATGGCCCACATTTCACCGAGACCGTCGGCTACGCCGCCTTTACGCCCGGAACCGGCTCTCTCGATGGAACACCGTTCGAGGTGTCTCATACGAAAAATATCGTCACCAACGACTGGCAGCAGATCAATTTCGAACGATCGTACACCGACCCCCGATTCATTGCGTCGATACAAACCGACGATGGACCTGACACAGCAGGAATACGATATCGCAACCTCACAGCTAACAGCGTCGAACTACGGATCGAAGAGGAACAGAGTGCAGATACCGAGCGCTACCACACCACCGAACGTATTGGATATCTCGTGAGTGAGTGAGTGCGATACCACCAACTGAAAACACGTCTGTGGATGTTACCGTTCCAGATTTGACGCTGTTCGGGACCGCCACTGCCAGGATAATCCACATCACTCACCGGTCGTCGGCGTGTGATCGCACCCACAGCTCGCCAATTCGCGACAGCCGGGTTCGGTAGGACTTGCCCTGTTCGTCCTGTTCGATGTAGCCTTTCCCTCCCGGACCGAGCCGGTCGACGTTGTAGATCACTTTCGAACGGAAGCTGTTGGTGTACTCCTCGCTGAGCTCCCGTGCCAGCGTCTGGGCGAGCTCAGAGACGCTCTGAAACTCCTCGTGTTCTCCCAGTGTAAAGAGGATCAGCTCTTCGAACGGCTTGACGTTCGAAAACGACGCCACTGGCAGCTCGATGATGTGACTCGCTCCAACCTGCTTTGCGCCGATCGTAGTGCCCCGTTCGTCGAATTCGTTGAGCATTGCCCTCGCATCATCCATCCAGGCCTGTACGCGATCGGTGTCAACGCCGTCGCTTTGGACGTCGCCCAGCAGATCAAGCGCGCTCCTGAGCTGTTCGGCGAGCTCGGTCTCGAGATACTTCTCGGGAACCGTATAATAGGTGTGAATCCGATCGCGATCGCTTTGGCGTTCAACCATAATCGAATGGGCCGCAGTAGCAAATGCAAAACTCACCGTTCGGGGCATCGATGAAACATTCACCCAGACCTCATTTCCTTCGTCTCGGTCGACGTGAATGCCGTCAAGCTCCGCATTGATGAGCTCATAGGCCTGCTCGAACGCCGCATCGTAATCGTACACGTCCGCGATCACGAATCGCTCCGTTGTTGCACCCAACAAATTCCGAAAATCCGTCTCTAGCTTCTCTGCGAGGCGTTGTGAGTACTCTACGTTCGCCTCACTGCCGACAGCGCCCTCGAGCAGAATCACTCGATCTACGTCGAGCTGATCGCGGACGAGTGGCGCAATGAGCCGATCGTAATCGAACCCGACCGGAACGATGTGTGTCTGCATAGAGTTCGTTTCTTTCGTTGGCGAGTTAAACGTTCAGTCATCCCGGTACGCTGACTGGGTGATCTCTCCAACGTGATTTTGCGATCTGTTTCGATGGATGCCATTCAATAGAGGCTTCTTCCACGAACGAACTCATCCAGGATGTTAGTAGAAAATTATATCTAGGCGATCGTACAGTATCGTGAAGAGAGAGACCAGATGGGGGTCGGCGGGGGATGGCCTAAGCGTTCGAAAGCGTAACTGGGCTATCTTTTGGCTCACGGTGCATTCCCGCTCGACATCACATTTAATGTCCAACTCCTGTAAAAATCTTTCTATTCGGATGGAATTGTCTGACAAGCATGTATCTATTGACACCCATCGAACAGACAGGGCTGACTCAATACAATTTGGTCCAGTAATCGACTGGGAGATGCACACTCCGGTTCCAATACGGCATAAATACCAGAATTGTATCATACAAGGCCTATCGATGTATTTCGGAAGGGATATTAGTTGGGGATAGAATGTGCTATACATGCCATCGCACCTCCGTCCTCTACTCCCTCTCGACGTATTATGTCTATCGAGTGGACTATTTTTCTTATCTATCGGATTACTGATGGAGTGGGCCCGTGCTCGTCACCGGCGATACGCAGTTAGTGGGCTAATCAGTTCGGCCTGTTTCGTCGGTACGGCCGCAAATGTCATTGACATACAACTTGTCGCAAAATTTGGCCTCTTCATTTGTCAATTATTCGGACTGTATTGTATTTTTCTGCTCATTCGCCATCACCAGCGGTCCTCCACTCCAACGATTCGGTGAACAATCGCTGGAAGGAGACGATCAAACAACAAATTGATCCATCAAAAAGATCATAGAAGGTGACGATATACAGTAAACTGATGAGTTTGTTGCCGCTACGAGGGGAGTCACAGTCAACCCCGAACGAACCTCGTGTACTGGGCCTCGACAACGAGGCAGCTGACGAGGCGTTCGAGACCCTGACGGCTTCGACCACACGAACGGTGCTGTCGATCATCTACGAACAGCCCTCCACACCAACGGAGATCCGGGATGAGATCGACACGTCGCTACAGAACGTGCACTATCATCTCGGAAAGCTCGAAGATGCAGGGTTGATCGAACCGTCAGGGGTTGGCTACTCGGAGAAAGGAACTGAAATGACGGTGTACGCACCGGCGAACGAAGCGGTCGTGTTGTTCGCTGGTCGCCAATCGGACCACCGGCGGCTCCGGGATTTTCTTCGGCGAACGCTCGGGGCTGTGATTGTCTTTTCGGGTGTGACAGCGGCGTATGGTTTTCTCTGGAGGGTGACGATGGCAGGAGCGGGAATGTTCTGGTTCGATTCGATGATTCCGTTTTTCGTCGGTGGAATCATCGCCCTGTGTATCCTCGGTGTGATCTGGCATTTCGATCCTCGATCGTGAACTGTGTCAGTTCAGATCCGTGGTCCGTTCGTCGATCGTCGTTACAGAGGGCGTCTTCGTGACTGGGTTTTGATGGACATGGACGTCCATCGACTCGCCATAGGCCGTTTCGATCGTCGATGGGGTCACCACAGCTGCTGGCGGACCACTGTCGAGAATGGTTCCACCGGAGAGGATGGCCACAACATCACAGTATCGAGCCGCGAGGTCCAGGTCGTGAATCGCAGCGACTGCGGCTTTTCCCTCGTTTACGAGTGACTGGACGAGCTCAAGCGTTCGTACCTGATGGGCAATGTCAAGACTCGCGGTTGGTTCATCAAGCACGAGTGCTGGCGTTTCCTGTGCAACCGCACGGGCAATACGCACGCGCTGGCGTTCGCCACCGCTGAGCGTGTCGATAGTCCTGTCGGCGAGCGCTACGGTTTCCGTTCGCTCCATTGCGCGAGTTATCGCTGTTTGTGGATCACTCCGATCGAATCGAGATCGGTGTGGATGGCGTCCCATCGCGACGACATCCCGAACCGGGAACGAAAACCCACTCGGAGCCTCCTGTGGAACGGTCCCGACGCGCTGGGCGATTTCGCGGGCTGACGCTTTTTGGACTGACTTTCCCTGAATGGTGACGGTGCCATCATCGGGCGCTGTGACGCCATTAATTGTCTGGAGGAGTGTTGTTTTACCAGCTCCGTTGGGGCCAACGATGCCGACGAACGTTCCCGCATCGACCGTCAACGAAACGTTTTCTAACACCGTCCGTTCGTCGTAGCTGACACGGACTCCATCGACCGTGATGACTGGATCGTTCACAGCTGATGCACCTCCCGATTGCGAAGCAGATAGAGGAAAAACGGCGCGCCCAGGGCAGCCGTCACGATCCCCACTGGAAGCTGTGCTGGGCCACTGCGAGCAAGTGTGTCGGTTGCGACCAGAAAGATCGCACCGGAGAGCGCACTCGTCGGCAGCAAAATCCGGTGGTCCGGTCCAACGACGAGCCGAAGCATGTGCGGAACGATTAGTCCAACGAACCCAATGACACCAGCAACCGCCACGGCAGCAGCAGTAGCGAGGCTCGCAAGTCCCAGCAACACCTGTTTGGTCCGCTCAACATCGATGCCGAGCGTGATCGCCTGTTCTTCGCCTAGCAACAACACGTTCAGATCTCGACTGTAGCCCACGAGGACACAGAACGCTGTCCCCGAGCCGATCGCAGCGACCACAACATCGCTCCAGGTCGCCGCAGCAAGATCTCCCATCAACCAGTGTAACACCGTTTCAACGCTCTCTCCCGCATGGAGGAGCAGATATGACACCACAGCGCCCAGAAACGTCTGTACGGCGACGCCCGCGAGCAACAACGTTGCGACCGGCGTTCGACCGTCGCTACTCGCCAGGAGATAGACGCCAAAAGCGGTGACAATCGCCCCGAGAAACGCAATCAGTGGCACTCCAAACGGCAACGCAATCGGGAGAACGAGCATTGCAACCGCGCCAACGGCCGCTCCCGAGGAGACGCCAATGATCGATGGGTCGGCCATGGGATTTCGGAACAGTCCCTGCATCACTGTCCCGGCCGTGGCCAGCCCAAACCCGACGGTGGCTGCCAGCGCGATCCGTGGGAGACGGATCCGGGTAACGATCACCCGATCCGATTGACTGACCGCGAACGAAAATGGGTGGACGAATCCAAGATCAATGCCAGGAACACTCAGTGCTGTGCCACCCACGCTTGTAGAGTGCACGCCAATGGATGTCGGAATCCCAATCGCGTTAAGGAGTATCTTACACACCGTGAGCGGGTCGATCGAGACCGGACCAACGGTGACACTCCAGACAACCGTTGCAACGAACGCCAGGAGCAACCAGAGGATCCACCAGCCAGTCCGTTTCCATCGACCCATGTTCACAACCTCGTTTGGATTAGCCAAATATTTATTGCAACCGAATCCTCCACTCTGGTGATGAAACGACTAGTTGGACTGTTGATCGTTCTCGTTGTTGCAACAATCGCTCCGGCCACAGCGCTCCCAACGGAAGTGGCCGCACAAACCGACGAGCCGACGTGTGCCATGCCATTTACCGCGACGGACGGAACTGGAACCGAGGTGACGATTGAGGCCGCCCCCGAACGGGTCGTGGCGCTGCAACCAAGTGCGGCCCAGACCATGTGGGAGATCGGATCACAGGAGAAAGTGGTAGGAATGCCCGTTGGTTCGACCACGTCGTATCTCGAGGGAAGTGATTCGAAGACCGACATCACCGGAAGCGATGGCTACAGCACGTCGGTAGAGAAGGTTGTAGCACAGGAGCCAGATCTCGTGTTGGCTCCGAGCGCGGTTCCCAACGAGACGGTGTCGAAACTTCGCAGCGCTGGGCTAACGGTGTATAAGTTCGGCTTTGCGGCCTCAATCGACGACGTCGTCTCGAAAACCCTGCGCACGGGACAGCTCGTCGGCAACTGTTCGGGCGCAGCCGACCGAGTCGATGCCATGAACGAGACCGTTGAATCGATCGAAACAGCCGTAAGCGACACTGAGCAACCGCGCGTTCTCTTCATGATGAGTGGCGGTTACACCCCTGGTAAGGGAACGTTCATCCATCAGCTCATCACCACAGCTGGTGGGACAAACGTCGCTGCAGACGCGAACATAACTGGATATCAACAGATCAACCCGGAGACGGTCGTTGCGGAGGATCCCGAGTGGATCGTCACCCAGAGCCACATGGAGTCCGTTCCGAACGGCACGGAGCTGTCAGCAACGACGGCAATGAAAGAAGAGCAGATCGTGACTGTCGATTCGAACTTTGTCAGTCAGCCGGCACCACGCGTTGTGCAGCCCCTCTCGACGATGGCGAATGCGTTCCATCCCGATGCGGTTGAATCATCGACCGGGACGGAGTCGGGTGCAGATAGCCAGACTCCAGCAACCGAGACGACCGAGACGAATGGGCCCGGATTTGGTGTTGTCGCCACGGTACTGGCCGTCCTCGCGCTGCTCGGTGGGCTGTTCACCCGCGCGAACTGACCAAGCCGAAAGATTGGTTTTCTGGCGACTGGTAGCCCATATATGGTCGAAAACGTGATCTGGCCGGCGGCGCTTGACGCAACCTGTTCCCGGAGTGACGGGCGTCGCGTGCCAACTGATCTCGCAGTCGAACGGCCGACCGTGGACGAAATCGCCTCTGCCGTCCAGCAGATCGGCTACGACGCGGTGATCGAACGTGATGTCACCTATCCCCGCGAGTACGAACCCCGGGGCCGTGTACTAATCAAAAACGCCGACGACGCGAGCAAGAGCGATCTATTGCAGGCAGTCGGCGCGTACGTTCAGGCGATTCGTGGATGAAGGCTTCCATTCAGCGTCTCGGTACCGTCGTCAACACTGCACAGAACCTCGTCGTCGTCAGAGCTCCTGAATCTGCCTCGCCGTCGATCGGCACTGTGGTGATCGACGAATCACTCGATGACGTTGGCCGGATTGTTGACGTGTTTGGCCCAGTTGATCGGCCCTACGTTGCTGTCGATCCCCGCAGTGATACGCAGGTGGTGGGACTGCTAGGCACTACGGTGTATGCCCGCCCCTGAGATTTCGAACGCCGACGTTTAACTGGGCTGGGCGTGATTGGTGCGCTGTGAACCGACGTGTCGTACCGTCCGTTATCGGGACGGTTGTGTTGTTTCTTCTCGTTCAGCTGGGCGCTATCGCGCTCGTCGCGCCATTTCGGTCCGCTGGCTACCAGCCGGTGTCGAATCCTTCGGATCCGACGAACTCGCTGTTGTATCTGGCAGGAGTTCTCGTCGCGACGGGGGTAATGCTCGCGGCGATTCGGTTCGAACTCCGATCGCTGGTCCGACTGTTCATCATCGGGGCGAGTGTCTTCCTGTGTTACTATGTGTTTTCGGTGTTCGTTCCACCGTTCATTGCTCCCGGTGGGGTTCATGCCCTGGCAATTGCACTCGCAGGAGGCTGTGGGATCGTGCTCTGGGTGCATCCAGAGTGGTACGTGATTGACGCCATCGGTGCAGTCATCGGAATGGCTGCCGCCGGGCTGTTTGGCATCAGTTTGGGCATCGTTCCTGCTCTGTTGTTGCTCTGTGTACTCGCGGTGTACGATGCGATCAGCGTCTACAAAACCGAGCACATGCTCACGCTCGCCGAGGGGCTAATGGCCCTGAAGATCCCGATCGTGCTGGTGATCCCGCTCACTCGGTCCTACTCGTTTTTGACGGCTGAAGACGAGGATCAACCGGACCGCGATGCCCTCTATATCGGACTCGGTGATGCGGTGATGCCATCGATTCTGGTCGCCAGCTCGATTGCATTCTTACCAGTAGCGCCGATCATCGACGGACTGGTGCTGACAGTTCCTGCACTCTTTGCCATGGGAGGGACGATAGCTGGACTGCTCGTGTTGATCAAACTCGTGCTCGCTGGTCGGGCTCACGCCGGACTTCCGCTACTGAATGGGTGTACGATCGTGGGATATTTTGTCGGTGCGCTCATCAGCGGCGTCTCGCTGCTCGAAGCCGCTGGCGTGTGACTCGCTCAGCGGCCATCGAGCGCATCACTGGCCGCAGAAATCTCGATCTCGGTTCCGAGACCCTCCTCTTGAGCACGGTCGTACAACATCGAGGCGACCGCGACCGTTTCGACGCCCGTTCCCCCGCTGTCGAACACTGTGATCTCTTCGGGGGACGTTCGCCCATCCACTGCTCCCGACAGCACTGCCCCGAGATCGCCGTGGAGATGTGATTCGTCGATCGCATCCTCCTCGATCGCCTGGAGAAACGCACCAGCATCGTTCGTTGCTCTCTCTTCGAGATCGGTCACGTATTTTGCGCGCGCAACGGTAGTGGTGTCGATCTCGCGGACCCCCCGGTCGTACTGACCCATCGCCGTTACGTGCGTGCCAGGCTCGAGCCCCTCGCCGTCGAACACCGGCTCGGTGGCGTTCGTGGCAGTGATCACAACGTCGGCTCCACGAACTGCTGTTTCGCTCGATTCGACTGGCTCGACGGAAACACCAATTCGATCGGACATTTCAGCGGCGAACGCTTTACGGTTGGCTGCAGTGGGAGAATAGACCCGCACGGTGTCGAACGATCGGACTGTGGCCGTCGAGGCGACCTGCCCTCGGGCCTGTGGCCCGCTTCCGATGACAGCCAGCGTTGAGACATCCTTTCGAGCAAGCGCGTCGACGCCAACTGCTCCGACGGCACCCGTCTTGTACGGATTCATGCTCGCACCGTCAAGCAACGCGAGCAATTGACCACTTTCTCCATCGAACAACGGCAACAGAAACTGCGCATCCTCGGCTTCGAATCCGGCAGCGTAGATGTATCCTCCCATTCGTCCCGTTTCAGGGAGCATCGAGAGATAGCTCGTGAGCATTCCGCGTGGTGCATCTGACACCAGTTTTGTCCGCGGTTTTGCTGGCCCACGCTGTTGGTATCCCGAACGAACAGCCTCGATGCAGTCCTCAACTGAGAGCAACGCTCTAAGCTCGTCGCTGTGCAGTAGTACAACAGTGGACATGTGCCAGAAAGGAGTCCACGGCTCTTAGTTCTGCGGGAAAGCCTAATCCGAATTGACTGGGTTCGTCTCGACGCGAGACGATGGTGGAGGTGACTGACTGGAATCCGTTTCGGTCCGAACTGTGCCTGTGGGTGTCCGGACGAACAGCGCGTGTCCCATACAACCGATCGCGATCGTTCCTGCAACGAAGATCGCGTGGTTCATCTCAAATCCTGCGACGGTCAACACTCCCGATACGCCGAACAGGGACAGGGGGATGAGTCCCAGTATAATATCGTAGTATCCAGTCATAGTCTACCATAACGTAGTGCATACTTCTGTAATAAGCCTTTCGCCGTCACCCACCTGTACCTTAGAACATAGCCATCGTATACCCACAATGAAACGATAGCAAAACCCTTTCATAACTTATGGAGAGGTTAATGTCCAAATCAGTCCTCTATCGGGCGGTTTTGAGAATATATAAATATTACGGCCATATTCAGTGACAGCGCTCTGTCTAATGACGATTATACCCATACGAATTGATTGCTTTCAGACCTTATCCACCGCCTCGACTCATGCCGATTCCAGACCGTGTTGTTCACGCAGCACGGTAACATACTCCGTAATCCCGGCCTCGAGATCGTATGCCGGTTCGTAGCCCATATCGTTCTGTATCGCACTCATATCGAGCTGTTGTGTCCACGGGAGCTCTCCCGAATCAGAAACCTCGATCGTCGCGTCCGGGACGACGGATTCGACGGTTTCTGCCGCTTTGCGTATCGTGGCACACTCTCCTCGAACATTGTACACCGCCTGTGTGAGGTCACTCTCATCAGTGAGCGTGGCCAACCGGAACGCCGTGGCGATATCTTTGACGTACTGCCAGTCGATGATCTGATCACCGTATTCGACGCTGAACGACTCATCAAGCGCTGGTCGTTCGATGAGTTCGGTGAGAAAGGCCGACCCACCGGTCTCACGGTACGGTCCATACGCAACCGTTGGTCGGAGTCCGACCAGCGAGCAGCCGTACTCACTGCTGTAGAGCCGAGCCTGGTGTTCGTTGTACGCCTTTGTGGCCCCATACAACGTCTCGGGATAGATCAGGTCATCTTCATCGACCCAGTCGTCGTATCGATCCGGTGGTGCGTATACCGCTGCGCTCGAGGCCCACGCAACCCGCGCAATCTGCTCATCACAGATCCGCGCAGCCTCGAACACGGCGTTCGTTCCCCCAATGTTCACCTCCTGGGCAAGTCGCGGATTCTTTTGAGCGCCGTTCGTCAACAACGCTGCCAGATGAACGATGTGTGTCGTGTCCGTCTCCCTGATCGCTCGAAGCACTGCTGTGGGATCGGTCACGTCCCCGCGTCGAATCGTCACTGCATCACCGATGCCGAGTCGGTCGAGAATTTTCCTGCCTGGGGAAACGTCGAACGCTACGACGTCGTGACCATCCTGTTCGAATGCCGCACCAACGTACGATCCGATGAACCCTGTCCCACCGGTGATGAGTACCGTAGCCATACCACTCGATTCAGCAAGCCAGTTGAAAACAATGCCGAATGCGTTTCATTTTTTATCCAGAGTAACTATATCAATTCCTCCAGGTTATTCGTGGAGTCCACCAACACGCTCGTAGAATGAGGAGGCAAGCAGATCGCTCATCTGGACGGACGGGTCGATTGGAATGTCGACCACGACCGGACTGGAACGTTCGATTGCATCGCCGAGTGTCGATTTGAGCGTTGCTGTGCTTTCGATACGGATCCCGTCGGCACCAAACGCATCAGCAATGGCCACGAAGTCCGTCTCTGGGAATGTGACGCCGGGAATCGCCTCGTCCATCTGGCGGACCATGCCGAGTCCAGTATCGTTTAAGATGACGAACGTCGGTGAGAGGTCGTATTCGACGGCCGTTTCGACGGCGGTCATCGTCATCGCAAATCCACCATCGCCAGTGACGCAGACAACGTCGTTCTGAGTGGTGAGCGCCGCGCTGAGTGCTGCCGGTGGTGCCCATCCCATTCCGCCGACGCCACCACTGCCGAAATACGTCCCCGGCGCTGCGGTCTGGAGATACTGCAAGAGCCAGAACCTGTTGTTCCCGGAGTCGGCCGTGACGATCGTCTCCGAATCAATCACTTCGGAGATGGCCATTGCGGCGTGCTGTGGCGCAACGGTATCACCGTCGTTTGCGTACTCCGTGGGCGTGAACGCAGATCGAGCTTCGCGCGCACGATCGAGTGCCCAATCGTTCGTTCCACCGTCGTGCTCTGCCAGCGCCAAAAGCGTCTCTGCCGCATCTCCAATCAGCCCGACCGAGGCCGGATAGACCCACCCGGCGTTGCGTGGATCCACGTCGGCGTGAATGAGCGTCTGCTCGTCCGGTCGAATGAATCCGTCGGCCAGCCAGTTCGTGTCCATGGGGTTCAACCGAGAGCCAACGACCAGTAGCACATCTGCCTCACTCACGATCGTGTTGGCCGGTTCGTGACCGAACGAGCCGATAACGCCGGCTGCTCGTTCGTGATTTTCTGCGATCGTGGATTTGCCCAGATACGATGTGGTAACGACCGCGTCGAACGTTTCGGCCACCGCCAGGAGCTCCTCGTATGCGTCAGCTGCGTGGACACCATTGCCAGCAACGATCACTGGACGGTCGGCCGCTGCGAGTTCGGCTCCAGCCTGCTCGAGATCGTCGATTGCGGGTCCAGCATGCCACGTGCGTGCCTGTGCCCTGGCTTCCCACACTGGTGGCGTCGGATTGCTTGGATACTCCGCCGTGATCGCGTCGCCGTCGAAAACGACGGCTGTTGGCCCTGGTCGACCAGCCCTCGCGTGTTTGAACGCCAACTGCACCGCGCGGACGGTTTCGGCCGGCGTTCCTGGCTGCCACTGTTCTGTGGTGATCCCCTCAAGGACCGAACCAATGTCGAGCCCGCCGTACTCGCCGCTCGCCTGTTGATACGGCGCTAGCTGTGCGTACTCTCCGCGCTCAGAAGCCTCGGTTAGCACCACCATCGGTGAAGATCCGAGCCGGGCTTCCATCTGCCCGATCGCACCGATGCTGGCGATCCAGGGTCCCTGGCCGGCGAGCACTCCTGGCTTTCCGGTTCGTCGGCCGTACAGCTCAGCCATCACGCTTGCCTGTCGCTCGTCTCGCGGGCGAATCACCTCGATCGGAGAATCAGCCAGCGCTTCGAACAGCTCTATCACGCGACCGCCCGGATAGCCAAAGACGTACTCGACAGAGAGCGCTTCTAGCGCCTCGACAACCGCCTCGACGGTTTTCATGGCTGTCTCCTGTGTGGTGATTCATTGCTCAGAGTCAGTTTCGGGACCATCCTGTCCCTAGGCGTCGTGATGGAATATTGTTCTAGGGGTATCGGAACGAAAATATCGATCCGACTGATTCGCGTTAGCCTCCGCTCACGGGTGGAAATAGCGCCAGTTCGTCATCAGGACCAACGTCAGCATCGAAGCCATCACCGGTCAAAAATGGATCGTCGCCGTTCTGGAGCAGTCGAATATGGTTGTACAGTTCACCCTGTGGTGAAAACAGCTCGTCTTCGAGTTCGGGATGGTTCTGTAACAGCGCGTCCAGTGCATCTCGAATCGTTGCGTCCTCCTCGATCTCGACTGCCACCTCCTGGTGGCCAGTGGCCTCTCGGAGTGTGGCAAACAGCTTCCAGTGCATATCCAGCACTTTCGGTTACAGATACAAGAGCCTAGCCGTCCGCCCGTCAAATTCTGAAGTTTCGATCGAGAATGGCAACATCAGTGTCGAGGGTATCGATTCGGTTGAACGTCGGTGGTGCGACGAACCGTGAGGCTGCGCTCCGATCCTGACTTGCTCCGACGATGACGAGATCGTAACTGTGAACGTAGGTGTCGAGGAAATCCTCGATCGATGTGAGTGCAACGCGGGTTTCGACCATGGCCTCGATTGTTTCCGTGAGATGGGCAAGCATCTCTTCGGCCGTGCGACGGTGTCGTTCGTCACCGATGCAATGGGCCACCGAAACTCCGCCAGTGTGACCGACGAGACGAACGGCAAAATCGAGCATGCTGTGGGCCACGTCACTTTCTCGACGTACCGTCACCATCACGCGATCCCAGCTCGTTCGATCGTCGGCGGACCGGTGGACGAGAACGTCGGTGTCGCCGTTGAACAGCTCTCTGATGAACGGCGAGAGCGACCCGTATCTCGTCTCGAACGGGACGGCTATGAGATCACAGTTCGTCTCGTGTGCCGTGTGGATTACCGTTCGGGCAGGGCTTGTCCCCGCACTCGCCACGACCACCTCACAGGGAACCCCAATTTTCGTCCGGATCTTGCTTGCTCGGTCTTCGAGGTCGGCCGCATACGCACTCACGACGCGCTCCTGGGCGGATTTTTTATCGCCATTTTCCTCTGTGCTGTTTTCGATCGCTTCGTCGTCGGAGAGCTTCAGCAACACCACCTTACCAGCGTCGTGTGCGCTTGCCAGGCGGGCACCGAGCATCGCCGTCGCGTTGGCGTGGGGGCCACGCATTGGTATCAGAACGTGGTCGTCGCCCTTCGTCGACTGGTAGAGGTACTGGGCGCGTTCAGCGTACACCTTGCGACGCCAGAAGTAAAACACCACTGCGACCAGCACGCTCGAAACAGCAATACTCAATACGTAAATACCGGCGTCGTCCGGCGTGTTGGTCAACAACACCAGCAGAGCGGTCGAAAACCCAGCTGAGAGTTCAACGTCCAGCAACCACGTGAACACGCCCGTCATAAAGATTGAGAGTGCAGCGCCAATCGGCGACACGGTTGCAACGTCGTTTGCAACCGGTAGCCACCCCAGATGACGAATCACGAGCGTCAGCCAGCCACACAGCGCACCGATGGTCAATCCACCAATGAGATTCACTGGGGTCGAATACTTCCCTTTCGGATCGGAAAACAGGGTGTGTGTCCCCGAGGCCAGCGGGGGAAACAGCAAAAACGAGAGTGCGGGGTTAACGTGTGAGAGAAATGTCACGAGCGCAAGGAGGAGCGGAATGACAAGCAAACTCGTGAGTCGAATCAGATTCCGCGTCGTCTCGATCCAGGCACGGAACTCCTGGAGCTCACGACGCTCAAAGCGGCGAGCACGACGAAAAAGCGACAGCACAGAGTGCAACAAACGCATACCAGTTCATTCGGCGTGCGCCCGAAAATCCGTTTTGCTATTTATAGTGTCGTAACGGCATCAAGTGTGAGCTGAATGGCTCGGCCGACGTTGTTTTTCGCCTTTTCTGGCAGCTCATCCTCCTCGGTCTCACCCTTTTGTGTTCCTTCGACGAGATTGCCGTCGACAGTACAGATCGCGCCCGCCGAGAGTCCCTTTCGGCGGGCAAGCGTGAACAGCGCTGCCGCCTCCATTTCGACGGCGAGCAATCCTGCGCGCTCCCAGGCAGAGACGTGTTCGTCAGTTTCTGCGTAGAATGCGTCATCAGTCACGATTGCACCGGTGTGAATCGTCTCGTCGTTATCGCTGGCCGCGCGCTGGAGCGCGTCCACAACGGTGAAATCGGCAACGGCAGGAATCGTTGGATCCTCATACCGTTTGGTCGTTCCCTCAGCCTTCGTGGCTGCGGTAGCGACGATCATGTCTCCGATTTCGATATCGGACTGAAGCGCGCCGATCGTGCCGACACGAACGAACGTTTCGACACCAACAGCCGCGAGCTCTTCGATGGCGATCGTTGCGGATGGCGAACCGATGCCCGTCGAGCAGATCGTGAGCTGTCGGCCCTCGTAGGTTGCGTTGACGATGCGATACTCCCTGTTTTCTGCCACTGTTTCAGTGTTGTCACAGTAGCTTGCGATCCGGTCGACGCGACCGGGATCGCCAGGAACGAGTGCGATATCAGCTACGTCTCCAGGTTCGACCAACAGATGTGGCTGCTTTGCGCCAGTCATACGACGTGTTGTGGACCACTGGGAAAACGGTTGTCGAATTCAGCCATCGAGTTCGGCCGTCGAATCGTGCGTGCAATCGTCGGCACGAACGGGCTGTTCGTCCGTGCTACGCTGTATCGATTCGAGCAGCTCCCAGCTCAGGGTCGCTCTCGTTCCGGAGTGCTGGGCCGTGAGCGCACCACAGGCGTTTGCCACCTGTAGTGCGCCCTCAAACCCCCGATCGGGTGCTGTGAGCCTACTCACCACGAATCCGGCTGCAAATGCGTCTCCAGCACCGGTCGAATCGACGGCATCGACGGCGTAGCCAGGATGTGTGACGGTTCGGTCGCCAGTTTCGACGGTGGCACCCCCCTCGCCAAAAGTCCGTACCACGACACAGTCGTCGGGCACGTTGATCTGCTTGCCCTCATGCCGATTCAAAAACAGCAGATCAGTGTGTTCGAGGGTGCGCTCGTATGGTCGACCGGATGATCGCCGTCCCGGATCGAAGCTCACGGTGAGCCCGTGCTCAGTTGCGAGTTCAGCGAGCACGGCAGCCGTCTGTGGGTCCTGGCCGGTGAGATGGAGATGTTCGGCACTGGTAACGGTGTCGGCCGTGATGGCGGCCGGATCGAACGCTTCGTTGACGCCGTTCGTGCCGAGCACGAACGCTTCGCCATCAGGTGCGACCACGAGATACTTCACAGCCGTCTGGCCGTCGATGATCTGCAGGCTGGTGGTATCGACGTCATGGGCACTGAGTTCGTCCTGTGCAGCACGGCCGTTTGGATCTGTACCAACACTCCCAACTATCGCTGAATCAGCCCCGAGTTTCGCGAATGCCACTGCTGCGTTCGCTGCGCTCCCGCCACCGCCACTGTTGCGCGATCGAATGTGTGCCTCACTGTCAGCAGATGGAAGATGATCAACGTGGAGTGTTACGTCCCAATTGACGTGGCCAGCACAGATGACGCGCATACGTTGAGAATTGCCGACCACGGACAAAAACCTCGTCTTTGAATCGTCTACCAGCCTCAGGGTGCGATCGAAAACAGGACGATGTTATGGATCCCTGGCCCGAGACCGACGGCAGCGACGACGGCGAGCAAGAGATTTCCCTCCGACGGCGATTCTCTGACGTACTCGGCGAGCACCCAGATAACAAATACCGCCAGCAACAGTTTCACGCCAACGAACAGCCAGACGCCCCCGAGATCGATCAGCAGCCGCGAGAGTGGTGTCTGTTCGCCAAAGCCCAGCTGTGTCATTCCGACTGCGGTTGAGACCCCGTCAAGGAGGTGGCCAACCACAACGAGGAGCCCAGGACCGCCAGTAACCCTGACAATGTCGGGTGCCACCTGCCAAATGGTTGCCCAGACCGCTGCGCTCGCAAGAATTGTCCCAGCGACGGCCATTGCAGGCCACACGATCGTAACCGGCGGATGGGCAAGCGCGGCCTGGACGGCGAGTACGCCGACACAACCCAGGACGAACAGTCCGGTCAGTCCGATCACACCGGGCGTACTCCGAATGGAGTACGCTTTGGGGTCTCGATCGCCAACTAGCACCAACAGGCCACCAACCACGGCGAATACGGTGAGATACACGATAGGGGCGGTGGTGAACGGTCGAACCGCCGCCGGGAGCCACTGTACCTGCGAGAGCGCATACAGCGTTGCGCCGGTGGCCATCCATGGCGTGAGCGCGACGACGAGTGGTTGCGTGATCGCCGGCGATCGCTTGAAGAGTCCCCACAACACACAGAGTCCTGCTCCGACCACGACGAGCAGATACTCGGGCGGCGGCAGCTCGAAGCCTGCTGGCAGTAACAGCGGTTCCATCACTCGTGTGATCAGTGTCGCCAAAGAAATGGGTACCGACATCTGCCGAGCGATGGACGTAACTCAGTCGCTCCATTCAGTGTTCCCATGACTGCATTTCCCGAGCGGATCGATCACACCGTTCTCGGTGTTGAAACGACTCGTAACGATGCGATAGCCGTCGTTGAGCAAGCCCAGGATTACGGCATGAACGCCTGTATTCCGCCCTGTTTCGTGGAGTCGATACAGACCGATGTGACGCTTGCGACGGTCATTGGCTTTCCTCACGGACAGCACACGACACACACCAAACGCGTTGAGGCGATCGAAGCCTACGAAAACGGCTGTGATGAACTTGATATGGTACTCAATGTCGGTGCGCTGCGGGCGAATGAGTGGAGCACGGTCGAACGCGACATTGGAGCTGTCGTTTCTGCGGTTCCGGTTCCAGTGAAGGTCATTATCGAAACTGCAGTGCTCTCCGATGACCAAAAGCGACGGGCCTGCTCGATCGCAGCCGATTCTGGTGCGGCGTACGTGAAGACCTCCACCGGCTTTGCAGACCACGGCGCGAAAATCGACGATGTCGAACTCATGAGCGAGTATCTCCCCGTAAAAGCCAGCGGCGGGATCGGGTCGTATGAGCGGGCAACGGCGATGCTTGATGCCGGGGCCGAACGCATCGGTGCCTCGAGTGGCGTAAAAATCGTTGAGGAATATCTGGCAACCGTTCAGGAGTGAGAGTCAAGGGAGTTGGCACCGACGACTGCAGTATGAAGATCTACACCGGAAGAGGTGACGACGGACTGACTGATCTGCGCGACATGACCCGGGTTTCGAAGACGAACCCACGAATTGCAGCCTACGGGACGGTCGATGAAGCAAACGCCCTCATTGGAACGCTCATCCCGACGGAGTACGACGATATCAATGAACAGCTACTGTCCGTCCAAAACCACCTTCATATCGTGCAGGCAGATTTTGCAGATCCGAACGAACAAAGCGACGGTCCACGACTTGAAGAGGGACAGGTCGAAACGATCGAGTCGTGGATCGATGAGTACGATGAGGAACTCGAGCCACTGGAGTCGTTCATTCTTCCTGGCGGCAGTGATCGCGGAAGCAGGCTTCACCACGCCCGCACGGTCGTCCGCCGTGCAGAGCGCAAGGCGGTGGAGCTGGCCAGCAACGAAGCGGTGAACGAGCCAGCAATCACGTATCTCAACCGGCTTTCGGATCTGCTGTTCGTGATGGCCAGAGCCGTCAATGGTCGGAACGGAGTCACAGAACACTCACCAACGTATTAAAAGGACAGACAGGTGCTGTCGACTGAAGCAGGAAACACCCGACAGCACACGATTCCCACTGTCGTTTTCGATCGATGCTCACAGCCCGGGCCTCGATCCAGGCCGTATTTTTAGGTTGGCCTAAAGATGGATAAGTGTTTTGACCTCCGTCGAGTCATGGCTGAGTTGCTCAGGTGTGCACAAATATCGGTGGAAAGAATATGAGAGACAGTGCTGTGCTCAATCAGTGAACGATGCGAATTCGGGACAAAAATTCAGTGGGTTGAGGCAGATTTGAACTGCCGACTTCCTCCGTGTGAAGGAGGTATCATAACCAGCCTAGATCACCAACCCGCAGTAGAAAGCAAAGACCCCTCTTACTTAAGAATTCCTTTCGACTGTGAGTGGTTCTGTTGTTGGAGTTGCTGTTGAATGTCCTCTATCTGCTCGCGGGCGTGTGAGAAGAGTCGCTCGGACTCCTCTTCGGTCTGCGTTCGAATCGATTCGAGCTCTTCTTTGAGTCTATCGGTCTGTGTTTCGGTGTCGGATTTTGGCTCCATTCCGAGACGATCTCGGGCTTTCATCTCCGCTGTCGTGGTTGATTCGGACAGTCCGGTCACCAACTCCTCACCGGCACGTTTGATGTAGTACCAGGCATCGCTGTAGTGCTTGTTCATGTCACACAGTTCTTCCGTCCGGAATAAAGTGATTCTGACGGACAGCTGCTGGATTAGATCGGACTTACACGACCAATAGCTGTACTCACCTCTCGATCACCGACGGCTTTGTCAGTATCACTCACCCGAACTGGGTATCACTGTCCTGTTCGGTCTTTGTACTCGCTTCTGGCCGCCGTTACGGCGGAGGCAACGATCGCGAGCATATCGAACATATCGAGTTCGCGACTGCTGTCGCCGGTGGCTACATCCACGACGGATTCGTCATCGGCGTCGTCTTCGTCGGCTGTTGCTGTGGTTGCGATCGATCGGGACGCCTCCGATTCGTCCTCGTTCGTTCCGGTTGATTCTGAGGATGAAGATTTCCGGCGGCGTAAAACCACCAGCAAACCACTCGCGACTGCGACGAGCAACAATACGGTGTGCTTTTTCGAACCGGGACCCGTCGTTCCTAGCAGTGACGTGCTGGCCAGGCGTGAACGAATTGTCATAGATCAGTGTACGTGGGTTCACGCCGCTCCCCTGTATAGTTATTTGATTTTCAGCCCGCGATCGATACCAATTTCCCACGACGCAGGGGGGCTCTTAGAGCAAACAACTGGCCAGAGCACTGCTTCCCGAACGAAGCAGTTCAGCAGCCAGTACGGGAACGAATGTTGCACACAACGAAAGGCCCGCCTCCCTGAACGCTGGAGAACCACTGGCCGCACCAGCCAGTCCAAGCATCGAGCGCAACAGAAATTTCAGGGCAAACAGACCGATCGTAATCTGGACTACCGACCCGATCAATCCCGGGACTCCTATCCCGAACCATTGGGTCTGACAGACGAGCCTCGGTACATCAATGCCGATCCACTGTGCCACACCGAGACCCACCCACAACGGACAGAAGATGACCACTGTAATTCGGATTGAACTCCACAGATCCGCCTTTCCGTCCTGTAATGACAGTCTAATAATAGTTGACCACAGCCACCCGACGGTCCCCGACAGACCGGCCAAGAGTCCTCCACCGCCAAATGCTGGTACAATTGCTAGCAAGCCAATGATCCCACCTACGTAACTAAGTGTACGTAAATCTACGAGCATAATTTATTTTATTGAGAAATAATGCAATAGAGAAATACTTTCGCCTGTTCAATTTGGGGTTGTATATAGTACAAGCCATCAAAATAATAGGTATTATAAATGATAACAACTGGGAAGTACTGTAGTGTACTACACTATCGAGAGATCAACACATGACTGCACGTCACGGTCGCTCCAGGCAGGCACTCTCCTTTCTACTGGTCTGGCTGATTGGTGCAATTGCGGCAATCGTTATCCTTCGAACAATCGAATCAAGCATACCGATTTCTATAAACAATGGCGATATTCACGCGGTAAGCATTTTTATCTCTGGGTGTGGAATCCTGATAGCCCACGTCTACGTAAAATACCGAGCGACACAACGATCCCGTATTGACCGGCTCTATCACCATGGAGATCCAACAGACGTCTCGGAGGCACTTGATTCGTTAACGGCTCGCGACGATCAGGTGCGAGCAGTGGCGGCGAAGTTCGTTGCCGAACAGGTTCGCAACGCACCTGGAAAGGTCGTCAAACACGCGTCAATGGATGTCGAATCGATCGTGACACGCATTAGTTCGTGTCTCTCCGACAGCTCCGCATCAATCGGCGAACACGCCGCCATTTCGATCAAATTCTTTGCCCGAGACTATCCTGGTGCCGTGTTGGACCACGCCGTGGGGCTCCAGCAGCTGTTGGCAACGAAAAACTCCCGCGTCCAGGCGAACGTTGCGATCGCACTCGGTAACCTCTCAGCCGCATTTCCGGAGTTTGGTTCGTCATTCGAGGCAGACTTGCTTGCACTCGCCGACGACGAAGACCCCGAAGTCAGGGCTGCAGCCTGTATCTCCCTGGTGCATCTCCCAGAGGTCGAACCCCACAAGCTCCCTGAGTTCACCGAGGATACCAGTCCTCTCGTCACAAACGCCGTCGCTGGTGCAAAGGCTATGTCGCAAGGAGATTCAAGCGTGGTCGATCCGCTGTTTCAGGGCGTTGCAATACCAGAACAATCTAACACCGCCGGTACCGACCTCAAATCCGCTCCTGCGATGGATTTCGATGCGGTCGTGGGAATGGACTCAGTAACGGAACTCCTCGGAGAACAGGTGATCGACCCACTGAACGATGAACTTCCATATGAGAAATACGGTGCTGATCCCGTTACGGGTGTCTTGTTACATGGTCCACCCGGAACGGGAAAATCACACATCGCACGGTGTCTCGCTGGTGAACTCGGATGGGAAATACTCGAACTCGACGGAAGCCAATCATCCAGCTGGGACGAAAATCACCTTTCCGAGCTCTTCGAGCAAGCAAAACAGAATCAGCCCTGTCTCCTCATTCTCGATGAACTCGACGCGATCGCATCGGAGCGATCGAGCACTGGTCAGGGATCGAACACGCGGCGTGTTTCCCAGCTACTGCGCTCGCTTTCGGACATCTCTTCGTCGGATGATATCGTTGTTGTAGGAACGACCAACCGGCCTGAAGCTATTGATGAAGCAATGCTACGAACCGGTCGATTCGACACGAAGATACAGGTGCCATTACCGGATGGGCCCACACGCCTGGCAATATTCGATCACCATCTGTCAGTTCCGATTTCTCAGTTCGACACCGAGCGATTCGAACGAGAAACTGATGGCCTCGTCGCTTCTGACATGGTCGAAATCGCACGCCGCACGACCATCAGGGCAGCCCGTCGAGAGCACAAACAGAATGTTCAAGGATCCGTCACCAATGGAGATGTGTTCGATGCTGTGGCAACAATCTCCGATGAACGCGAGCTTACTGGTGAGTTCGTCCAGCGACCACCGAATCTCACGTTCGATGACGCGGTTGGCGCGGAATCAGTGAAAGACCGGCTACAAGAAACGATTATCCATCCACTACAACGTCCGGAGTCACACGAAGCGTACGGCGTCGGCATCGAAAATGGCGTGTTGCTCTATGGTCCTCCCGGCACGGGTAAAACCCATATTGCCCGGTGTCTCGCCGGAGAGCTCGATTGTGCGTTCGTCAGTATTCAGGCCAGTGACCTGGTGAGCAAGTGGGTCGGCGAAGGAGCACAAAACGTTGCTGCGCTGTTTCGTGAAGCCCGTGCTAGCCAGCCGTGTTTGATCTTTATTGATGAGCTCGATGCCCTTGCCACCGATCGAGGTGCCCAACAGACGACGAGTGAACGACAGCAAGTCACACAGCTACTCACTGAACTCTCCGCCTGTCACGACGATAATGATTCCGTCATTGTCGTCGGAGCGACAAACCGAATCAGCGCGATTGACCCGGCGATGCTTCGGACGGGTCGATTCTCCCAAACCATCGAAATTGGGCCACCGGACGCACAGACGCGTGCCGCGCTATTCGAACACACGCTGGATGCCCCCACTGGTGAGATTCAGTTCGATGAACTGGGTGCCCGAACGACTGGATTCGTGGCGAGTGATATCGAACACGTGACCGAACGCGCCGCACGCGCCGCATTACGGCGGACGGAGAACGATGAGAACCCGTCCCATGTCACACACAATGATCTACTTGATGCGATTGACGCTGTCAGAACGAGAGCAATCGAGTGAGCTATCCGCCGTCAGAATGATCGATGATAAGATTTGCCACATACGACGGACGAGGAACCTCTTCTAACACGAGTTCGGTTGAATTCGTTCCGGCCGTTTCTATTTCGACAGTTCCGACATTCAACAGTCGCTGTAGCGGGGATTGGGAATACGACGTGTTCTGAACACTCCGTAGAGAGAGCGTGTCGATCGTCAGCGAGAACATGCCCGAACGCTTGTACAGTTCCGTCTCTGTCATTAGATAAATGTGTCTGCGGTGATGAATTATCGCCACTGCACCGCCCAGCAGCCCTCCGGCCACCACAACGATCGAGACAACCCTGAACACCGTGTCGAACTGAATAGCGCCGTATACGCCCAACGCAACGGCGATCGCTGCAGCCAACAGCCGATCTGCAATCTGCCAGTGTGTCGGTGTATCCCGCCACACAACTCTCGTCTCACTCTCCGTTTCTACCCAACTTGGTGGAGCATTGCTACTCATCGTACGCCTTTTCAATGCTTACAACTAATAAACATGTGACACTGGAGACTTCTCGAGACGAGAGGATGTCCGGCTACTCGTCTTCGGGCTCGACCACTTCGGGATCGGCCATTGCGACCTGCAGACTTCGCAGGCCGGTGACCCAGTCGGCAACCGGTCCGTACTCGAATTCCTCTCCGGTCGATGGATCGAGCTCTGCACCGTCAATGATCGATGCACCGGCCTTCGCACAAAATTCGAGTGCGGCTTCGAACTCCTCGTCTTGCTCTGCCTCGCGCGCGGCGTCGATACACTCTTCGACACCAGCGCGCTCATCTGTGACGATGAACTCTTCGGCGGCGTAAAACACACAGACGAGTGCCGTCTGTACGGCATTAATCAACATCAGTGTGTTTTCATTGTCGGCATCGAGTTCGACTTCGGTCAGAACGATCTCACGAACATCAGCAAGCTCTGTGAGCGCCGTTTCATCCTCCAGAACGCCTTCTTCGAAGTCGGAGACAATTTTGGCGATCGCGATCACCGTATCGTCCTGGAAATTCTGGAGTAGGCGGCCAGATTCTTCGTCTTCAAGGTCAATCTCTTCGGTGGTTAACCGGTCAATCCAGTTCTGCCACCGTTCTTCGGTGTAATACTCACCCTCGGGAGCACTCATACCACGATACAACAGCCTATCGATGATATGCCTTTCTCACTCACCGCCGAAATTTGGGGCCAATCGATGCAAACTTCTGTACATTCGATTGGTTTTCACGACAGTGTTTCTCGCGTATCGATACCATACACCTTTCGGGGCGTTTTCACGTGGGCAATTTTTATTGCCTCATCGTAGCCCTCATCGCGCATCCAGGTGGTTCGGCGCGGAACGGTTTTGGGTCCCATAACGGCACCCGGTCGGTCGGGATCGTCAATAAAGTCGGTCTCCATCATGAACGGTTCACCTGCGGACGCTGCCCGACTGAGCTCGTCTTTATCGACGAGGACGCTTGGCGTCGGTCCGGAAAGTCTCCCGGCTGCGTAGTGTTTCACGACGCGGTGGGCATCCATGCCAGCAGATTCCGCCCACTCGGTCACCTCCGTCATCTCCTCGCTGTATTCGGTATGTAGCTGGACCGCACAGTCGAGCTCTCCGCCAAGCGAGAACGCATGTCGCATCACCGCATTTGACGCCTCCCACACGGCTGTCGACACGTCGTAGTGTGGCCGTCCGGACTTCAACGCCAGTGCCTCGCCCGAGCGGACGTACTCTGCGGCCACATCGAGACCGGTTTGCATCAGTGCTGTCGCTTCGTCCGGATCGTATCCTCGCTTGAGCAGCTTCGAGATCAGGCCTGGATGAACGCCAAGAACGGGCCAGGCGGTCCCGGGAACGACAGAGCTCGCCGCTTGTGTCACCGAGAGCGTATGCTCGTATGCAACCTGAAAATCCGTGGCGTTGGTAACGTCGACGCCGTAGTGCCAGGATGGTTTGTTCACAACGAGCAGATGCGTGCCACCAGCTGTGGCGAACGTCTCGGCTGCCTCAACGCCACGACCGTTGACAGGATCAAGATGCAGATGATTGTCGAGAACCGGCTGTTCGGTGGTCATCGCTCGATGACTCGGGGCTCGGGCCGGAAAAACTCACTGTCAATCGAGGGTGACGGCAGTGTGTGCTGCGTTCTGTAATCCGTCCGATCGGCCGTGTTCTACGGGAGCAACTGCCACTGTTTCGAGTCCCTCGCGCGCCGCACGCTCAAGAACGGGCTTGAAATCCATATCTCGAGAGACGATTGTGAGGGTGTCAACGTCGCCGCTAACGGCAATAGCGGTGCTGTCAACTGCGAGTTTTACGTCCACATCACCGCTTGTCACGATCGTCTCGAACCCATGTGCCTCGGCTGCCTGTATCAGCCCTGGTGTGGCGTGCTCATCAACGTAGAGGCGCATCACTGTGGGTGTTCCGTGTTCGAGCGTTGCTCTCCGTAGGTCGTCGAGATCAACGTCGAACTCCGATCGCAACACGTTGGGCCCATCGACGAACACCCCAACACGATCGGTCCGTTCTCCCCGACGTAACAGCCTATCCATGCAAATTCCACTCGCCCAGTGGTGAAAGTCGTTACTAGACGATCGATCGTTCCAACCGGTGACCTTCGATGGATCTCAATCATGACATAAAAATATGAATTTAAAATGTCAATTATGGCGATGCATAGGAAGATTTAACGTAACCTTGGCACATTCTGAATTCAGAGTATGAGCGACCGTTCAGGGCTCGCCCGTCGGAATTTCTTGCGGTTGAGTAGTATTGCCGGCGCTAGTATGCTCTCTGGTGTTGGGTCGGCAACACCCGGACGGGATCCGGGGGCGAAGACGAATGAATGGGTCGTTGGGGTGAGCACGGGGGATGATTCGCCAGGACGGATCCTCTCCGATCAGCTTTCCTCGCAGTCGGCCGTCGTCTACGAAAACGATCGAATGGGATATGCCTGTGTTACGACGCCAGCAGATCGATCGTCGAAACGATCCCTGCTCGAAACCCTGTCGACGGCGATTGAGTCACCGGGACCGGTCAAGTATGTCGAGCAAAACTGTACGTATTGTGCACAGTATCTTCCAAACGACCCACACTTTGAAGAGCAGTACGCAGCCACAACGATAGGTGCACCAGCTGCGTGGGATGAAACCCTCGGGAGCAACGATGTGACGATCGCCGTGATCGATCAGGGGATGCAGTATGACCATCCCGACCTTTCACAAAACGTTGCTGACGATCCTGGTTGGGATTTCATCACAAATTCACCCGATCCGTATCCCGACGATCTGGACGCAGAGCCCCACGGCACCCACGTGGCTGGCATTGCCGGGGCTCGAACCGACAATAACAATGGGGTCACGGGCGTCGGAAACTTCCGACTCCTCTCGGCGCGGGTGCTAGACAAAGCGGGTCGTGGATCCGTGACAGATATTGCCGACGGGATTGAGTGGGCCGTCGATCGGGGTGCGGACGTGATCAACCTCTCACTGGGTGGCGGACGCTACTCACAGACGATGCAGAACGCCGTTCGTTACGCGAGTGCCCATGACGTTCTCGTGGTAGTTGCGGCCGGAAACAGCTCTGATGGAAAATCGATGTATCCGGCGTCCTACGACGAATGTGTCGCCGTTTCGGCGCTAGATCCGGATGGGACACTCTCATCGTTTTCGAACTACGGCCCCGCAATCGAACTCGCGGCTCCCGGTCGAAACGTCGTTTCAACCTGGCCGGGAGATGGCTATCGACCGGCGTCGGGAACGTCGATGGCGACGCCGGTGGTAGCGGGCGTTGCAGGGTTGGCGCTTTCGAAATGGGATCTCACCAGCGAGCAACTGCGCAGGCAGTTAAAACGAACCGCCGTCGATATCGGTCTCTCAGAACTCGAACAGGGTGCCGGTCGCATTGACGCCGCGGGCGCGGTACATGCCAGGCCGCGTGCTGGGGTCGAAACCGCTATGGCGGAGACACCTCCAGATTCGAGTTCGCTCAAAAATCGCGTTTCCGGCCGACTCACAGCTTTCGACGATACAGAACATTTCTCGTATTCCTGGGGAACCGACTCTCCAGAGACGATTTCGGTCACCTTACTGGGTCCAGAGAGTGCTGATTTTGACCTCTACGTGAATGAGGGACGAACCGAGATACCCGGGACAGACGAGTACGATTACGCTGGGCGCACTAGCTCCAGCCACGAACGGGTGACGATAGAGAATCCCACAGCCAGCGTTCCCCTCCAGGTTACCGTCCATGCCTATCATGGATCGGGCTCGTTCTCGCTCGGGTTTGAGGAGAGCCGTTGAGTCTCAACGGGCGCTCCAGTCGTCTTAATCGGGTGTGGACGGAGTGGATGTCGTCGTTGGGCTGACGGTTGGCGAGGGCGTCGCCGTCGGTGTGGCAGTGGGTGTTGCAGTTGGCGTTGGTGATGGCGTCGGGCTCGGTGATGGAGTTGCCGTCGGACTTGCCGTCGGCGTGGCTGTTGGTGTCTCAGTTGGGGAGTTCGTTGGCGTACTCGTGTTTTCTGCTGTCGGCGTGGCTGTCGGCGTTCCAGTAGGGATTGCGGTCTCCGTGGGCTGCTGGGTCGTTTCGTTGTCGGTCGGTGGCGGCGAGAATCCCCCAAGGAGGGATATCAAAATTCCAACGACGAACAATCCGATCCCCGCGAGTACGAGTCCCGCCTGCAGGAGCCGCTTGTTACTGACAGAATCGTTCCACCGTCTGTTGCTGCGAGATCGTCTCCGAAACCTATCGCGACTACCCATGTACAACGTAGGTTATTCACGGTTTAATTATTTTAGCACGCATCAGCGCGATATATACAATCATCGGTGGGATCAACGTCTCGGACTGATCAGTGATAGAGAGTATGATGCGTCGATCGTACTAGACGATACAGATCGGGGAGCGTCCCTGAGACGGGCACCGAGAGTGGTTGGCAGGCAATTGTTTGGTCTCGGTGGCGTCCTCGACTGTCTGATCTGACACCTCTGAGAAGGTGTCGGTACTACCTTGGTGCTAGACCGCCTTCGTTACCGTCTCCGTACTCGGCGGCTGGTCCGAGATACAGAGAGAAGTGAACCGCTTCAGGCCGAGCAGATCGAGTTCGTGAACTCGACGAGCAACGATTCGAGGTTCGAGCCCTGTTCGCCGCTGAATATCGCCTGCCCGTGCTTGTCGGTTGCGAGATCTTCTTTTTGTTTTGGATCGCTTGCTGCGGTGTACATCGCCTGGGCGACCTGCTGATAGTTCTGCTCGTCACCGCTCCCGACCACAACCAATAGCTGTCCGGAAATATCCGGTGCGATCTGTGCCGCGCTCGCCGATTCCGGAGAAATCGCGACGGTGCCATCGATCGCATTCGTGGAATTGTTTGCACGGATGACGGCTTCCGAACCCGATCCGGCACCAACGGCGATGACAGCCGACGCGCCCTGTTGCTCTTTGAGGTGGGAGACACCACCAGCAACCCGCTCTGCATTGGCCGTGGCGGACCCGGCGCTCGCGTCGATCGATAAGACCACATGGCCCCCGTCGGCGATTGCGTTGGCCTGTGGTGCCCAGTCGGTGTAGGAGTGTTCGCTGCCATGCACCAGAACCACACCACAGGACCCATCACCGTGGATCGTAGCAGAAACGCTGGAGCCACTGCTCGTGGCTACCGACACTTCTTCGCCAGGGTCCACGCTCGGAGTCGCAGTTTCTGTCTCGGTTTCAGTCGCCGTCTCGGTTTCTTGTGGCGGCGTCGGCGTAGCGTTATCCGATGGCGGTGTTGGTGTCTGATTTCCAGGTGTTTCTGGTTCGGCAGTGCCCCCCGTTTGTTCATCACTGGTACAGCCGGCGAGCCCAGTGGTAAGCGCTATTCCCCCAACGAATTTCATGGCCTCTCGTCTACTGACTTCTCGGTCCATACACGTTCCCATTCAGTGGCCCCTGGTATTACTATCCTGATCTTAAGTCGGTCGGCAACTGTTTCTCAACGGTTGCACGATCAATCAACAGTTCGTTGGGTTCAGACGAATAAATGGTGATAATCGAGAGCTGTATGCACATATTACCTCTCAACAAATGAAAACTGTTTGGTGTTAAAGGTAAATACACTCGATGTGTATCAAGAGAACGAATCTTTCTATCCATTCATTTGTGATAAATTAGCACAATGTCTGTGGCATCGCTCGAATCGAACCGATAAAGGCAACACCCGCCAGACGTTCGTGTGAACAACGCGTGAAACGGAATCTCGTTACTGCATTCGCTGCAATTGCTGGGTCCCAGGTTATCATCCTGCTTGGGCAGACGCTGTTCTCACCGTTACTGGTCCGACTGCTCGGTCCGACAACGTACGGAGAGTATGCGACATTGGTCTCCGCATTCGGGTTGCTGATGATCCTCGTCAGCTCCGGTATCAACGGTGGTGTGCGCAAATTCATCGCTGAAGAGCGGTCAGACGACCTCTGGAAGAGCGACGTGTTCGCGTACTACTTCCGGTTGGCGCTCATCTTCGCCATCATCGCGGCTGGGCTGTTAGTGCTGGCTGCGGAGTTCGGCGTCGTGAGCGCAATCTTTGAGCCCAAGTATGTGCCGTATTTCTATCTGCTGGCACTGCTCGTGCTCGCTTCGCAGTTCAGAGAGTACGTTCGCAGAGCGATCATGGGACTTAAGCTAGAGGGCGTCGGGAGCATGCTGAACGTTGTGTATAAGATCTCCTATCAGATTCTTGCGCTCGGTTTGCTGCTGATTGGCTTTAAAGTTGAGGGCGTTCTTGGCGCACAGATCATCTCCAGCATGTTGGTGTTCGTGCTCGGAATTGTCTACGTCTCGAAAACGCTCTCACTCAAGGAGATCCTCAGACCAACTCCAGCCGATTTCCCGCGGAAAAAACTTTTTTACTTCAATCATAATTCGGTCATCTATTTCTTCTTGCTAAACTCCCTCTATAAGATCGACGTGTTGATGCTGGGTTCGTTCACCAACAGTGAGCTAACTGGCTACTACAATGCTGCCTTAGTTCTCGCGGAGATTCTCTGGTTGTTACCAACATCGTTGCAGGGGCTGATGATCCAGTCCACCTCGGATCACTGGGCGAAGGGGCGGATCAGTCAGATCGAGGAGATTGCCACACGGTCGATTCGATATGTGGCACTGTTGATGTTGTTGCTAGCGATCGGTCTCGGCTCGCTCGCTGAAGTGTTCGTACCATGGTACTTTGGAGTCGAGATGAAACCGGCAACGACGCCGCTGATCATTTTGCTCCCGGGTGTCGTTGGCTTTGCGGTGGCCAGGCCGCTGTTGACGATCAATCAGGCCAAAGGCGACATGCGGGTGTTGATCGCGGCGACGGGCATTTCTGCGGCGATCAATCTCGTGTTGAACTACCTCCTCATCCCATACTACGGCATGGTCGGCGCGGCGGTGTCAACCTCTATCGGATATGGCTCGCTCCCACTGCTCCAGATGTGGGCAGCACGAACGCTTGGCTATAAGCCGTTCCGTCGGGCACGACTTGGACGCATCACCGCAACCGCAGTGTTGAGCGCGAGCGTTATCGTCTTTCTCTCGCTGTCGATCGGATCGACGAAAGTTACTGACCTGGGCCTGACCGGTCTGAGTCTTCTGGGTGAATTTCCAATCGCCGTGCTCATCGTGCCCCCGGCTGGCTTTTTGCTCTACTCATTGATCGCGATTTCAACGGGCGCGATCGATCTCGGAGAGATCTTCGAGATTCTTGTCAAAGTCCCGGGGCTCTCGAGCCATGTCCAGCCCATTCAGGAGAAATTTGAGAAATCAAATCGCTTTGGGAACGATCAGAGTCGAGAGTCGGCTATGAAGCTCATCATCGCGATAGCGCTTGTCATTGCCATCGTTATCGCAGCTGTGAGCGTCGCTGGCTTTCCGATTCTTTCGATGACGCCGCTTGGATCGGCCGAGTCGGGCGTCCTCGGGTCGTTCGTTGAACAGAATCCATCACCGCCATCGAGTGGTCCGTCTGACTCTGGAACGCTCCAGTCACCAACCGACACGACAACTCCACCGCCGACTGACTCCTCTCCGACACCCGATGAATCCGTTCCATCGGCTACACCCTCACCGACTGAGACTCCGCCTCCCACGGATCCCGGGGCAGCAACGACGACATCTCCGTCGCCATCGGCCACGCCAACCGAATCGCCATCTCCCGTAGAGACAACGGAGGCATCTGCCACACCCACCACAACGGTGACGCCCACCCCCACCGCAACACCAACAGAAGTGGGTACTGACGAGGGGATAGAACTTTTGATTGGGTCTGGATTCTGACGGACGGCCGCGATTCAAAAGTGGTGGCCCGCAATGACCAGCAGAAAGCCACCAAGAACAAGACTCGCGAGCAGTGGTCCAGCAAGCGAAATCACACCAATGGTTTGCGCACCAATTGCCAGAGCACTCACTGCCGTGACCACACCAGCATCTGCAAGCAGTCTCCAGTCATCATTCGCTGCTGTGTGGGCGGTCTCGACTGCCCGTGGCACTGATGCGTGATCAACCGTTTCCGCATTAATTTTGCACACTTGATCTGATGGTTTAACGTTCAGATACACATCGAGCTGGTCAGCGAGTGGAGTTCGTTTGACGATTCCCCGTTCTTGATTGTACGAGAGCACGCCAGCCCCATCGAGCTTGGGAAGGTGTGACTGATAGAGTGCGATATACACCCGCTGGCGTTCGTTCGAGTCCAGCGCGGAGACCGTCGTTTCGTTCTCCCATGCGGCAACTTGTTCTGCTATCTCACGCATGTCGACCGCGCCGTCGGTACCCTGGAGAAATTCAAGAACGCGTCGCCGCCGTTTATTCTGTAATAGGTGAAACAACTCATCTTTGGATAAGCTGCTCTGTGTGTCGGCTCCGTCGGTCGACGTCGCTGTCGGTGCAGTGGTGCGCTCGGTCTCGCCGCCAGGATCTGTGTTTGCCACTGGACTCATGGGGGGTCTCTCCGTGCGCGGGGTGCCTTCACAAAGGTAAGTGTGAGATTCAGTTAAGAACCTTCTGATAAACACGAGTGATACCGTCGCCAAATCGGTCAAGCGATCGGTCGGTCACAGACCGGCCGTTCGAGCGTCTGTCCCCGGCGAGTATCTCCGCGAGGCCGTCGCGGAGCGAGGCTTCGTCGTTGGTGATAACGGATGGCTCGACGCCATCGAGAACGTCGGAGACAAAGCCCACATCACGGCTCACTACCGGGACGTTGCAGGCAGCCGCTTCGCAGACCGACAGCGGTCCGCTTTCGTAGTTGGAGGTGATCAACAGCGCGTCGCTCGCATTCATGTACGTCGGCATCGATTTGTACGGCACACCAGTGACAGTTTCGAGTCGAACCCCTTCGAGCTGGTTGGTAATCCGCCGTGCGAGCGCAGCGTTCTTTTCTTCTCTACCTGGATCGTACGGAAATAGGACTACGTGTTCGTCTTTGGGCCAACCGAGTTCTTCTCGCGCGCGACCACGATCGATCGGTCGAAACAGGCTGTAATCAATACCGAACGGAACGAACTCGGAAGGAACGGAAAGCGCTCTCTGGAGTGGTTTGGTCGGAGCGATCACGGCATCACTGAACCGCACGGACGTCTCGCTCAGCACCTTCAGCCAGCGGGGGCCAAGTACGTCAGAGCCCCACAGCGTCACCACGAGGGGTCGACCGGGTTGACAGACGCCCATTGGTGCCAACAGCCCGTAGTTCACGTGAATCAGATCGAAATCTGCCAGGCTCTTGCCGAGAAGCTGGAGATAGACGCTGAGATAGGATCGAACGCCTCGGGTGCCCTCACGCGGCCGCGGAACGATGAGTGTTTCACACTCGACGTTTCGTGCTTCGAGAACGGATACCTGCTGGCTGAAGAACGATCTGTTCGATGTTGCGACCTGGAGGACGCGAATCGGATCGTCGAAAGCGTTAGCTGCCATCGAGCGCCTCCAGAATCACTGCCGTCGTATCCGTTCGCTCTTCGAGCAGCTGTGCTCTCTTTTTTTCCCACTGTGTATCACTCTCTAAGAGCGATACAGCACTGTCGATCGCACGCTGGTGTCGGTATGCCCCCTGGCAGTTGACGAGCAGGCCGTATTTTGCTTCGATCTCATCGGTATAGCCCATTCGAAGCGAATTCACGTAGACTGCTGGCGTTCCAAGCACTGCGCTTTCGGCCGCCATTGTTGCTCCTTCGCCGACGAAACAGTCCGCATACGCAAGGAGATCGTGCATTCGATGGGGTGGAATCTGCGCCTGTCGGTCGCGGAGAGTGTTCGGAACACCAGCTTCGGCAGTGATGAGCACTTTGGCCCCCGTCGACTCTAATCGCGTGACTACGTCGGTCACATCGTTGAACCCACCCTCTCCGATGTCGTGTGATGCCTCCCAGGAGACAACTCGAAGGACCACAAACCGGTCGTCGGGATCGAGATCGAGCGAATCGAACACGCCGGGGTCTGGTTCAAACCGATCGGGGTGTAGATAGGCGAGTTCGTGATAGCCGTCGTATCGATGCTGTTTCTCGCCGATATCGTCGGTATAACAGCTCGGCGTCCAGATCTCGTCGGCGAACGGGAACGTGATCGTATTACCTGGCGCGTGTTCGGTGTCGGTAAAAACGACGCTTCTGGCACCAATCAGGGCCCCGACGTGCGCGACTGCTGTTCCGCCGATTGCGCACACCACATCAGGTTCTATTTCGCGCGCGCGTTGCAACAGACGGAACTCCCACCGTGGCTGATCCACGAGGAGACCGCGCATTCCGTCGGATTGGCCCCGAATCAACAGTTCGTAGTCGATATCCGCAGCCTCAAGCAACTCGACTGTCACCTCCTTATCGCGGGCAAACACTGACACCTCGTGGCCGTGCTCGCGAAGCTCCCATATCGCGTGTTTGAAAAAGTGAACGTGTGCTGGATGTTGGATCGTAATACAGTAATGCATGTGAAAATCGCCGATTACAGGCGGTCGTAATCGAAGCCGGCCTCGTGTGCCCGATCTTTCTCGAAACAGTTCCCGACATCTATCAACACGGGCTCGTCATTGAGTTGCTCAACCATCGTTTCCGGTGATAGTGTAGCGAACTCGTCGTGACCGGTTGCAACGATAATGCCGTCGAAACCATCAAACGTGAGCTCATCGATGACTGGAATGTCGAACGAGTCACTGGCGGTCTCTGGGTCGACGAGTGGGTCGTAGCCGACCATCTCGATGTCGTACTCGCTGAGTGCTGAGACGATTCCGCTGACCTGAGAACTCCGCATGTCCCCGATATTTGCCTTATACGAGAGCCCCAGAATGAGAATCCGGGACTCTTTGAGCACTTTCCCACTGCGGTTGAGCGCTCGCATCGCCAGTTCGGCGGTGTGTTTCGACATGTACTCGTTAACCTCTCGTCCTTGCATGATCAGCTGTGGACGATAGCCAACGCGTTCAGAGCCGTGGGCAAGATACAACGGGTCGATCGGAATACAATGTCCACCAACCAGTCCCGGTCGATACTCGTGGAAATTCCACTTCGATCCGGCGGCCTTGAGCACTTCCTGCGTGTCGAGGCCCATGTGGTCACAGATAATCGACAGCTCGTTCATCAGGGCGATGTTGAGATCACGCTGGACGTTTTCCGTGACCTTCGCTGCCTCTGCCGTCTCGAGCGTTGGCGCGCGATAGATGCCAGCATCAACCACCGAGCTGTACAGTTCGAAGAGCTGCTGTTCGGTTTCTGCATCCGAGCCGCTTACGATCTTTTTCACCTCACTGAGGCTGCTGCCAGATTCTCCCGGTGAGAGTCGCTCTGGTGAGTATCCAAGCGAGAGTTCGTCTCCAATCGCAAGACCGGACTGAGCCTCGATCACTGGCCCGAACACCGTGCGAGTAACGCCCGGGTACACTGTCGATTCGAGGACGATCGTCGTTCCCTCTGCGACGTGTTCGCCGATCGTTTCGGCAGCCGCCTCGATGTACGACAGATCCGGATTTTTCGAGTCGTCAACCGGCGTCGGCACCGTCACGATGACGACCGACGCCCGCTCGATTGACTGTGGACTGGTGGTAAACTCGATGGTCGAGTTGCTGATCCGTTCGTCGCCGTGATCACCAGTTGGATCGGTTCCAGCAACGAGCGACTCGATCTTCGAATCGCTGATGTCGAAGCCGATAACATCATAGCCCTCTTCGTCGAATGCCAGCGCTAGCGGAAGTCCAACGTAGCCCTGACCGATAATACAGATCGTTTCAGACATTGATTCCGATCCCTCTGTAATGGATATCGTCGTGCGTACGTAGGTCTTTCAGTTCGCTCCGTCCATCGACCACAACGAGCCGCGTGTCTCCAGTAGGCTTTCCGAGTGATGGAACGTCGAGATCCGCAAACGACGGCTGTGGTGTCACCAGCACGACGGCGTCGAAACCCGTCTCCAGTTTCTCAAGCGATCGAAGCGTTGCACCAGCGTTCTCGAACGGCTCGGTGTGGGTGTTCACCGGGTCAACCGCCGTCACGTCTACGCCAGCGTCAGTTAGCGAATCGACAATCCCCAGCGACGGCGCTGCCCTGATCTCGTCAACTCCCGGCCGGTAGGTCAGTCCGAGCACCAGCACGCTCGCTCGTTCGGGATCGATGCCTTCTGCGCGAAGCCCATCGACCGTGTGCTCTGCGGTGTAGCGGGGCATATACTCGTTCGTCTCACGTGCGTGTTGCATGATCGGCGTCGGCTCGCCGGCAACGTCCATCACGAACCGCGGATAGTACGGAATGCAGTGACCACCCACACCTGCCCCAGGATCGTGGATCTGACAGAACGGCTGTGTGTTCGCCGCCTCGATCGCTTCGGTCACGTCGATGCCGATCGAGTCCGTCTGTAGCGCCAGCTCGTTTGCCAGCCCGATGTTCACGTCGCGGTAGACCCCCTCGAACACTTTCACGGCCTCTGCCGTGGTTGCATCCGAGACGGTGATGATCTCGTTGTCGTTGATTTCGCCGTAGATCAGTTCCCCAACGCGGGTGCTCTCTTCGTCGAGTCCGCCGACGATCTTCGGATACGCTCCACGAATGTCTTCGAGCGCCTGTCCGGATGCGGTTCGCTCTGGACAGAACGCCATGCCGAACTCACCGAGCGAGAGGCCGCTTTCGCGCTCCAGAATGGGACGTATGATGTCCTCACAGCTGCGTGGAGGTAGCGTCGATTCGGCGATCACGATATCGCCAGGCGACAGTCCCTGTCCGATCGTCGTCATAGCGTTCTCGATCGCAGAAAGATCGGGCCCGCCTGCATCGTCGATCAGCGTCGGAACGATAACGACGTGGATTCTGGCAGCCTCTGCAGCACCGACACCGTCCGTCGTTGGGGCAAACGCCCCATCGGCGACCAACTCTTCGACGAGCGTCGGAAGTTCGGGCTCTCCGGTGATGTGACAGTCGCCGTTCGAGAGGCGATCAACAACAGTCTGATCGATATCCACTCCAGTGACGTTACCGGTCACCTCGGCGTAGACCGCAGCAAGCGGCAGTCCCATCTTGCCGAGTCCGGTAACGGCGACGGGAACGTTTCCGCTCAAGAGCGCATCCCGTTGTTCGGCTTCCGATACGGCGGCGTCGTACAGCCCGGTCGATTGCGTTTGTGTATCACTCATCGTAACATATTCTCCGCAGCAAGTGTGTCCGGCAGTGGCTGGTGGTCGGCTGGCGTTCCAACGGCGAGCGTTTCCGGGGGGACATCTTCGGTGATGACCGCTCCAGCAGCCACAAACGAGTCGTGTCCGATCGTCACGTCGGGGAGAATTGTGGCGTTTGCGCCGACTGATACGCCGTCTTCGATCGTGGGGCCAACCAGATCGACATCCCGTCTGACCGGATACGGATCGTTCGTCAACACGGCACGTGGACCGAGAAACACGTTGTCACCGATCGTTGTGTCGGTTGGAACGTAGACACCGGTTTGTAGGCTCACGTGTGAGCCGATTGTGGTGGTACCATCGATTACCGTATCCGTCCCAACGATCACGCTATCGCCGATCTCCGTTGCCTCGCGAACCAGCGCACGATGGCCGGTAATGAAGTCATCACCGATCCGTACGTCCTGATAGATAATCGTTCCCGAACGGATGCGTGCCCCCTCCCCGAGCTGTGTCGGTCTCCCATCCTCTGTGTACGCGTAGCCAACGGTCGCGCGGTCGTCAATCTGTGGGTCAACTCCGGCTTCGTAGTTCGTCATCGTCTTCAGTGTTCGATTGGTCGTCAGTGGTTAACCATCCAGTGGTTCTTCTCAGATACGTTCCACACGCAGACACACCGATCAATCAACGGCCGAATAAGAGAACGGACTCGACTGTTGTTCGGTGTCCGATTCCGAGACGAGACGATCGATCGACTGGGTGAGCTCTAGCGCACGCAAGCCGTCCTCACCGGAGACGACCGGTTGTTCGTGGTTGCGTACTGCCGTGGCAAACGAGGCGAGCTCGTTTTTCAGTGGCTCGGTCTGATCGATCGAGAGCCGTTCGACGACGTTCGCATGACGGTGGTGGATGTCGCCTCGATTGACGTATTCGGAGGTTGACTGGCGGTGAATCTCCACCGATTGGTTGATGTAGTCCAGCTCAACCCAGCAGCTTTCCGCCGAGATCGACAGCTTTCGGATCTTCCGCTGGGTGACGCGACTCGCACTCAGCCGACCGATCACGCCGGATTCGAACTCGAGCAGCGATTCGGCGTAACGCCCGTCGTGATTGCCGGTCGCCTGGACGGACGCAACCGGATCGTCGACGATCGCGAGCAAAATCTCTACGTCGTGAATCATGAGATCCATCACGGCCGTGTCCTCGATCGACCGGCTCGGCGGTGGCCCCATTCGTTCGACGCTGATCCCGATGATGTCGAGCTCGTCGATCATTCCCATAAGTGCACGCACGGCCGGATTGAATCGCTCGATATGGCCGATTTGCATGACGACATCACGTTCTTCTGCGCGCTGGATGAGATCGCGGCCTTCTGCCGGGGTCCCAACGAACGGCTTTTCGATTAACAGGTCGACGCCGGCGTCGATACACTGACGGGCAACGTCGCTGTGATACCGTGTTGGAACGGCGATCGACACCATGTCGGTGCGCGAAAGCAGCTCGTCGATCGTATACGCAGTCGTATCATACTGTTCACTGATCTGCTCGGCACGAGACTGATCAGCATCGGCGATGCCAACGAGCTCTGCGTCTGCAAGCTCGTTGTACACGCGGGCGTGATTTTGGCCCATACTTCCCACGCCGATCACCCCCGCGTGAAGCGCCTTCTCAGACATGCTCGACCGTACTGTCCCGCATGGCTTCACCGATTCGGTTTAGATCCGCGTCCGAGAGCTCTGGATGGACAGGCAACGAGAGCACCTCTCGAGACGCCTGCTCTGCGTACGGGAACGACTGATCCGGGCGTTCGTACATCGGATACTTATGAATTGGTGTCGGATAGTAGATGCTCGTCCCGACACCTCGATCTGTGAGATCGGCCTGCAACGCATCACGGTTGCCAACCCTGATCGTGTACTGATTGTACGCGTGAAACCGTCCGTCGGGTTCGACCGGTGAGATAGCCGCCGTCGGCTCGAGATACTCGTTCAACCGAGCAGCGTTCGATCGCCGCTGTGCGACCTTCTCTTCGAGCCGGTCGGTCTGGATGCGACCGATCGCACCCGAAATATTCGTCATTCTGAAGTTGTGCCCAAGACGCTCGTGTTCGTAGCCATATCCACCAGCCGTACGACCGTGATTGATGAACGATCGGGCGTTCGCGGCGATCTCCTCGTCGTTAGTGGTGATGATGCCACCCTCTCCCGAGGTGATGTTCTTCGTCGGATAGAACGAAAAGCAGGCCACGTCGCCGAGCGATCCGGCATGCTTTGTGTGGTATTTCGCTCCGTGGGCCTGAGCTGCGTCCTCGATGATCGTCGCGTCGTACTTCTTGCCGAGCGCTTCGAATCTATCCATATCGGCCGCAAGCGCGAACAGATGCACCGGCATAATGGCGTCAACGTCGCCATCGAGTGCCTCGATTCTCGATTCGGCAGCGTCGGGATCGAGCGCGAACGTTTCCGGATTGATGTCTGCGAACACCGGCTCTGCACCGGCCAGGCGGATGACGTTGGCCGTTGCGACGAACGAAAAGGCGGTGGTCAACACCGTATCACCGGGGCCGATACCAGCACTCACGAGCGCAGTGTGCAACGCGGTGGTACCGTTCGACGTGGCCACTGCGTGTTCAGTGCCACAGTACTCTGCGAATGCGTCTTCGAACTCGGCAACCGCATCGCCAGCGGCCAGATCGCCCGCCTCTAGCACCTCGGTCACGGCTTCGATCTCTTCGTCTCCGAGCTGTGGATCAGCGATTGGAATTTCGCTCATCGCCCACCCCTCCCCATTGCCCGCTGTCGGCGCCAGCTACGAACGGTTTGACGCTCGGTCCATGGTCCATCGATTTGGTCGTACATTTGCTGATTGGACGAAGCCACCGGCCTTTATTATAGGTTGGCTAACGGACTCGCCTCGTGAACTGTTCACACTGATTGCTGGCGGTTTTTTCGATGTACGTCTACATTGATTGGTGTTCACGTGTGCGATCGCAATCAGTCTCTACTACGCCCGAATGACACAGAGCGGCTGTGAGCCGTTTGGGACAGACAGAGTGGCCCGACCTCGCCTCGCAGAAGTTAAACTCCTCCAACCTGTAGTCACCGAAAATGGTACGTTGGTTGCTCGATCTCGTGCTCGCTGCGGCGCTGACGGCACTGGCCGGTGTTGGTTTTTTTATGCTCGACGGGATCGCCAGAATCGCACTCGTTCTCCCGTTGATCATATTCCTCCCTGGGTACGGGATGCTCTCGGTGCTCTTTCCCGAGGAGAGCAAACTCGGCCGAGCACGACGTGGTCGCCGTCCGTGGGGATCGCCCGACCGCCGAAGCGGGCAAGGCTCTGAAGACGATTATTTGCTCGGCAACATCGAACGATTCGTCCTCTCGATCGCGCTGAGTCTCGCTCTCGTCGCGTTCACTGTTTTCGGATTGAACTTCACGGTGGGGTTCGGTGAACCACAGCGGATTGCGATTCTTCTGATGGGCTTTACTGGCTCGATGCTGATTTTCGCGCTTGCCCGACGGATCGTGTTGCCACCTGAAGAGCGATTCGCCCTCGAATTCTCGGCGGCGGGAATTCCAACCGATGCGGGCTTTCTCAGCGTCTTCGGAGTAAGTCTGCTCGTACTCGCTGCGAGTGCCGGCGCGTTCGTCGCACTCAATCCAACGCCCGATGGCGGCTCCTCAGGACTCTCAATCGTAGATCAGGGAACCCTCAATGGGGGGGTGGCGGCCACGTACAACGGCGAGCCGGTGACACTATCGATCCAAAACGCCTGGGATACATCCAAAGAGTACTCGATTGTCGCGAAAGTTGATGGAGAGCGACACGGCGATCCAGTAACGGCCACCGCCGAGCCCAACTCGTTCAAAGAAGTCCGCTTCGAGAATATGCCTGAGGGAGGAGAGCGAATCACATTTTATCTATTCGAAGGCTCACCACCAGAGGAAGTCTCTCGCGACACCGCGATCGCTGTGGCCCCCATCGGCCCATCTGAGGGTCAGAACGCCATCAGTGCGCCTGCCGTACTTGCTCCAATCCAACCTCCAGGGGCACACTAACCATGTGGCCATGGGGACACGCAGCCACCGGCTATCTCTGTTACTCGCTGGGCACGCGGCTGTTCGGCCGTACACCCACTGGATCGGCAACGCTAGCCGTGCTCTTTGGCACCCAGCTTCCAGATCTGCTCGATAAACCGCTTTCGTGGGTGTTTGAGCTGTTTCCACAGGGGTACTCCGTGGGTCACTCCGTTTTCGTCGCCGTGCCGGTCGGACTGTTCGTCCTGCTTGCTGCATACTACAGCAGCCACACTGAGACCGCCGTCGGCTTCGTCGTGGGCTACTGGTCGCATCTGTTCGGTGATCTCGTCTTTGGGCTGGTAACGAACAATCCGCTCACTTCCGAACGACTGCTCTGGCCGATCGCCACGCTACCGTCGTACACCAGCGATCTCAGTGCTATCGAGAGAATTCTGGCGTACGGTATCTCGTTTCTACACTTTTTCGCCGATGAGGGACTGGTTCCCGCGCTCGTGTTGCTTGCTATTTATTTCGGTCCCGTCGTCGTGGCTACGCTGGTCTGGCTTTACGACGGACATCCGGGACCAGGCACCATCAGACGAATGCTCGCCCACAGCTGGACTACGGCGAAGGGAATATTGACCCCGTAATAAATGACGCTGGTCGAATCCGTTCGGTCCAAGATCGCGCCATATAAAAACCAGGCTTATTAGTTATTAATTTATAACACTTTGCTGTGTTTTGCCCATATAACGAGTCATGGCGCTAACCAGATAATGAGGTTATAGATAACGTTTGTGGCCGAATCGACGGATTTGTCTGATCGTTGGCTGATCGATATAGTAAGTTATTTTGTATAGTACTCCCGTGATCCCAATGGACTATGCCAGAGAGAGAAGAGGCCAGAACACTGTCGCGTCTGTCACCAGGCGTCAGTCGTCGTTCGTTCCTTGGAACGACCGGCGCTGCTGCAGCATCGCTGTCGGTGTCAGGGACCGCCGCTGCGGGGTCCTGTTCGCGGCAGGATTCCGATTCGGACGTTGCGATCAAGAAAGCGTCAACGGACGAAGTCGAGCTTCAGTCCGAGGCACCTGAGTCCGAGTCGGTGTCGGATATCGACTACGACGAGGTTATCAACGTCGTCGAAGCTGGAGCTGACAACACCGGTGGGGAGTCGATCACGCCGCTCATTCGTGATCTCGCTTCGTCGAACACCCTTTTGAAGTTCCCTGAGGGTCGCTATCTCGTCGACGAGTGGGTCCGGCTCACCGGATTCAAGAACTTCGGGATGGTTGGTGAGAACGCCACGCTCGTGCCGGCTCCAGCCAGCCAGTACAAGGGAGATCCGATCATGTTTAAGCTAGGTGTGTTCTCGAACCCAGGTCGGAACCTGGAGTTCCGGAATTTCACCGTGGATTACACGGCACCGAACACCGGCGTTCGAGCCCTCCACGCGGCCGTCTCCGACGGTCTTCGCGTCGAGAACGTTGCCGTTGAGGGTGTTCACGATGCCGGAACATGGGGACCATTCAAGGCTGACATCGTCGATTCGGACGGCTACGGAATCGTCAAAAACGTTGAGGTTCCCGAGGGTGGTGTGTACACCAAAAACACCGCACAGGACATCGAACCAACCGTCAAAAACGGTCCAACTGGCTTCTTGCTCTCGCCGTTCCACGCAGGTCGCCTGGATGTTGTCGATTCCGTCATCGGTGCGTTCCCAGACAACGGCCTCTACGACTCGGAGAGTCCGGGGCAGGTTGTCGTAAAGGGTGGACGGTTTGCGAATTCCAACTCCGGTAACATTCGGATCACTGGCGACAACAGTGGCGTGTACGGTGCACACGTCGTCATCGATCAGAACCGACCGAACGACCGTGGCCAGCACGGTGTTCGTTTCGACGGTGGGAAAAACCTCACCGTCGCGGACACCGTCATCGAGATGACCCAACCAAACGGTCACGGAATCTTCACGCTCAGTTCTGTTGAGTCGGCAACGATCGAAAACACCAAAATCTTCGCCGGGAAGAACGACGCTCGAGAAACGATCAAGTCGATCGCCGTCCGCAAGGGTGCCGGAGCAATCGATATCATCAACAGTGAGGTCGTTCAGGACCACGAAGGCCCAGCACTCAACATTAGTGAGGGCTCCTCACCGGTTCGTGTCAAGGGACTCTCGGTCTCTGGCGAATCGACGGGTGAGACCGGAAGCCGCGAGGCACTCATCACACACCGTGATAGCACCGAATTCCGTGGTCTCGACGTTGATCTTCCGAACGGAAGCCGCCGCCGCGCGCTCGGTATCTTTTCCGACAGTGTCAGTGTCCTCGGTGGGACGTACTCCTCATCCGGACTGCCGATCACGGTCGAGGGATCCGATGTGCTCATCAAGGAAGTGACGGCAGGTGCGTACGACGGATCGACGGTTGCCGTCGATGTCGAATCGGGTGTCGCCAAACTCGTGAACAACAAACTCACGAACGGTGCCGCAGGCGACATAATCGAACAAGGCAACGAATACATCTGAAGCATTTCTTCCGGCCCTGCTCGATTCGACGTACACAAACGGCTGTATGCCGTACATGAGGTATGTCGACAATTACGAACATCGCTGCTGGTGTCCAGGCGTTCACGAGCAACGCGTTTCTCGTTACAGGTGACCGAACCATCCTGGTGGACGCCGGCAACGAGTTCGACGCACCAGAACGGATCAAGGCACACACTGATGATCTCGACGCAGTCGTGCTTACGCACACACATCCGGACCACATCGGCAATCTCACAGCGGTGACCGAAGCGTTCAACGTCGAGACCTGGGGATTCGATCCGTCGCATGCGCTGGTTGATAACCCCATCGCCGACGGCGAGCGGATACCAATCGGCGATTCGACGTACGAAGTGCTCCACACCCCAGGACACAAAGACGATCATTGCTGTCTCTATGCGAGCGCAACCGGGACACTGTTCGCCGGCGATCTCGTCTTTGCCAACGGTAGTTTCGGACGGACGGATCTCGAGGAAGGCAATCGAGAGACGCTGGTGGAGTCAATCGAGTATGTCCTCTCAAAGACCGATGAGACGCTCACTGCGATCCACACCGGCCACGGCGCGAGCGTTACCGACAGTCCGTACGATAACATCGAGCTCGCTCGTCGCGCAGCAGAGCTCTACTGAGTTGCCGTCTCGAGCAACGCGTCGTATGCAGGTTCGTATGCGGTCGCGATCGCTTCTGGATCACGCCGATGTTCTTCTGTGAGGGCGTGCAGTTCGCACACTGCGACGGGATCGATGAGATCCGTGACGCGACCGACTGACACCTCGAGTCGACCGTGTTGTGCGCTGCCGCTGGCAACCGAACAGGCGTTTGCATACCGCATCCCGTCGTAGATACGAGCACGCCGTGGCTCGACGACCGCCACAGCACCCGGCTCGAACGATCGCAGTGGCCGAGCGATCGCGCCGTACGATTCGACGACGGCCGTTTCCGTGGTTGCGATGCGCTGAGAAATCCGTTCTAGAGCATCGAGATGGTGGGTTTCCATCAGCTTGTTGAACTGCTCGAGCGAATGAACTGGTGTTCCATCGGCAAGTTCGAGCCGCTCAATGAGAGCGTCGGGCAGTGCTACCGTGTCGTTGTACAGATACGTCGGATCGACGACGCCGACGCGATCGACGAGAAACTCCCGATCAGTGCGTCCCAGGAGTCCCTCGGCCGGCCCCGGTGATGGCCGCCAGAGGCGGTGAATTGGATTGATCGACACTGGATGATGGTCTGTGGGACTCGCACTGGCGAGTCGACGCGCGTCTTTGCCGTACAGCAGTCCACGCTCGGTTGCAACGTCGACATCGTCATATTCGTACCAGTGGTCGTTGCCGGCGCGGGGTTTGAACCCCGTTGCGCCGAGCCGATCGATCAATCCGACCGAAAACGTCGTTTTGCCCGCATCCACACGGGAACTTCCGGCGACGAGCAGTTGCATTTTACGCGAGTCCGTAGTGGCCCGGCTCGTCGTCACTCTCTGGCGCACCGAAGACGAACGACTCGGCGTTGTAGATCATCCACGGAATCGCCCAGTCGAGCAACACAGCCTCGGTTTCCGGATCGAGTTCGCGGTCGGGCTCTAGACCCTGGAGCAAGCGAGCGATCTCGTAGGTAGTGTACATCTGATCCGGTTCTAACACCGCCTCGGGTGCTTTAAAAGCCAACGGCTGGAGGCGATCGAAATTTGATTTCGGTCGTGGCATACACCCTAGCAGTTTCGCGAGCGCAAAAAGACCGCCGTCTCTTCGTTGATGCTACTCGTGAGAGGAAACGACGTTTTCGTACTGCTGGGACACATCGTCCCAGTCAATCACTTCGAAGAAGGCGTCGATGAACGACCCACGGTCCGGCCCGTAGTCGTAGTAGTACGAGTGTTCCCACACGTCGAGCGCAAGAATTGGGTGGGATCCCCAGAGCGCACCCTGGTCGTGTTTATCCACCGCAACGTTCCGGAGCTGCTTTGCCACGGGGTCGTACACGAGCAGCGCCCAGCCACCCGCAGCACTCGCTGCCGCCCGGAACTCGCCTTCCCAGCCGTCGTACGATCCAAAGTCCTCCTCAATACGGTTCGCGAGTTCTCCCGACGGACTCGATCCTCCGTTTGGAGACATATTGTTCCAGAACAACGTGTGGAGATAATGACCACTGCCGTTGTGTGTTACATTCGAGAGTGCACCGGCTGTAGAGCCATAATCGCCGCTTGATCGGTTGTTTGCCAGCGTCTGCTCTGCGCTTTCGAGACCGTTGACGTAGCCCTGGTGGTGTGTATCGTGATGCCAGGTGAGCACTTGCTCTGAGATGTGCGGTTCGAGTGCGTCGTAGTCGTACGGCAACGGGGGAAGCTCGGGGTTCGAGTGTTCTGTCATTGTGTTTCCCTCGTTTCAGCCCTCTACGGGCTGGATGTTAAATCTTGAGATGTGCCCACATTACTCTCGTATTATGTCCAGAGCAAACTGAGTGTTTTTTAGCTCAGAACAGATGTGTTGTGTCGAGTCCAGCAGCAATCTCGCCGAGCAGCTGTGTCGCCTCCGAGTATTTCAACACCTGTTGCATGTCACCCTCGATTTCGAGCTCACCGCTCATTACGGCAGGAACTGGATCCAGCTCACCACTAACGATACGCTTCCAGGCCTCATGACCGCCCGAAAGAACGAAGCTCACGGTTCGTTCATCACGACTCGAGAGAATCTCGGTTTCTCGACAGCCTCCATCATACAGGTCGATATACGTGTACACCGTTCCGTCAACGATGTGATCTTCGACCTGATCTAAGAGTGTGCTAGAGCGTTCTGGAAGATGTTTTCGCACGTCTTCGTCGATCAGCTCTGCGGCCTCGGCCACGGGAATGTCCGCCAGTTGCTCACGGAGCCCATCGGAGACGCCGTCCAACGCCTCTTCGGGGAGTGTCCCCAGCGTCGTCTCTTCAATCGGAACGTCGGTGATCTCGAACAACAGTGTGCCATCGAATTCGACACCCCAGCCAGCACCGGCTTCACTGAGCTGTTCGTTCTCCTCCAGGGCGGTTTCATACGCTGACAGCCACTCGCTTGTGGGATACAGTACCATCGTGGTCCGAATCGTGCGACCAACACGTTGGGTTTATAGCCGGCTATACGCGGGTGTTTTTTGTTGGATCAGTGATAGGCGCTCATACCGGTGAGCTCTGAGCCGACGATGAGCTTCTGGATCTCGGTGGTGCCGTCCGGAATCGTCATCACGCGAGCGTCCCGATAGTAGCGTTCGAGTCGGTTCTCTGGTTTGAGCCCCTCCGCTCCGAACACCTGGATTGCGTCGTCGGTCACCTGCTTGCTCGTTTCGGCGGTGTAGCCTTTCGCCAGTGAAGACATAAGCCGCGCGTCCGGATCGCCGGATTCGAGCAGTTCGGCCGCCCGGCGGGCGAGTCCACGGGACGTTTCGAGCCCGGCTTTCATCTGATAGAGCTTATCCTGTACAAGCTGGTGCTGTGCGATCGGTTTCTCGAACGTTTCCCGATCGGTAGCGTACGCTACGGCCTCGTCCATTGCGGCCTGCATGATACCGACGGCCATGAACGACATGCCGGTACGCATAAATGAGAAGGTAGCATTCAGCGGCTTCTGTTCGAAGAACAGCTGAGTGACGCTCTCGGGGAACGGAACGATTTCGTGCATATCATACCCCTCCATGATCGCATTGGAGAAGATATTAGAGAGTCGGTTTCCTTCGGGAACTCTGACAGAATCGAACGTGATCTTCGCGTTCGAGACGCCCTTCCAGCCCAGTTTGTCCAGCTCTTCGGTTTCGAAACTCGCGTTCTCACGATCGACCAGGAACATGTCCTGTGCGTCGGTCGATTCGTCGTGAGCGACCACGAGCACCACATCGGCGTAGTGGGCGTTGCCCACCCAGATCTTCTCACCGTTGATGACGAATTCGTCGCCATCTTTGCGTGCGGTCGTCCGTGGTCTTGCAGTGTCGGATCCACCGCTCGGTTCGGTCACGGCCAGACTGGCCAGACACTCACCGGTTTCGAGCTTTGGCACCATGGCCTCGCGGGTTTGTGGAGCGGCAAATCTGACGAACACCGACGGGAACGACATCATCAATCCGACGTTCAGGCTCGGCCAGACGTAGCTGATCTCTTCTGCCGTGAGCATGAACTTCCAGACATCCCCAAAGAAGTTCGGGGCAATATCGGGATCGAAGCCGATGCCGAACTCGCGGAGATCGGTGACAAAGCCCATCAGCGTGTCCCTGTCCATTGGTCCGTTGCGATCAAGGTCGTCGACGACTGGTTCGACGTTCTCCTGCAAATACCCTCGCAGATCGGCCCGAAACGCCCGCTGTTCGTCTGTCAGTTGCATCTCACTGCGTTGCCTGTGCTTGCTCGGAGAGCGTGTTCATGATCGGTGCCAGTCGCGTACCTTTCTGCACCGGACCGTCCATCTGATACTGCTGTTGCATGAATCCCTGAATCGGATCGACCGATCCAGTGATCAGTCCCACCAGTACGTCTGCCGGACCGGTGATCGAAATGTCGGGGTCGTCAAGCACGCCTGCTCCGCCGGTAACGGTAGTATCGTCGCTGACGACTTCGACGTGGCCGGTCATCGGACAGTCTTCGGCCTCGAAGTTCACCGCGATGTCCTCGTTGATCTGCTCTTCGACTGCCTCGTTGCCGTCGGCGACCGTCCGAACGCCAGACCAGAGAAGCTCCTGGAACTGATCTGCCGTGTCTGGGTGCTCGGACACAAACGGGGCGATCTCCATGTCACCCATTCGGTCGAGAATTCGCGAGACAATGGCTGGGTTGCTTTTCACCAGCTCGTCTGCGTTGCCTTCGATCTCGGCGAGCAGCTCCGGCAACACGGCCTGCAGCTCGTCGTCGTCTTTGTCGAATGATTCCTCGATTCGCTGAACGAGTTCGTCGTCTACCATGCGATAGTTGCTCGTAGTGGCGATCTGTGAATGGGTTTGACTCATCGGATGGGAGGGTATTTAAGAATATTACACCGCAGACTGGCGGTTTAGAAGCTAAACAGATCGACGCCGCCAGTGACACCGACGACCTGCCCAGTGATGTATTCGGCCTGCTCGCTGCACAAAAACGCGATGAGATTCGAGACGTCTTCTTCCCGACCGAGCTTTCGCATTGGGGTTGCCTTTGCAATGCGAGCGAAATGCTCATCGACCGCTTCGAGCTGTTCGATCGGGAGATCGGCAAGCGCGCCGACGACGATGTTCGGTGCCACAACGTTACACGTAACGCCATTCTGAGCGCCCTCGAGCGCCAGTGTTTTGCCAAAGCCAATGAGTGCTGCTTTCGTCGTCGCATACGACGCCTGGCCGAAGCCACCCTGGATTCCCGTGATTGAGGACATGTTCACGATTCGCCCCCAGCCTCGCTCGCACATCGCCGGAAACACCTCCTGGGTGATGTTGTATGTCCCGGTGATGTTGATCGACATATCGCGATCCCAGGTTTCGTCGTCGTAGTCCTGCATGCGCGAGCGAGCATCGACCATGCCAGCGTTGTTGATGAGCACGTCGATCCCTCCAGTTTCCTCGCGGAGCGCCTCGACGGTCGAGCCGACCGCGTCGCGGTCGGTGAGATCACATTCGACGGCATGTGCCGTCCCGCCGTCGTCTTCGATCTCTTCGGCCACGTTCTCGGCCGCCTCTTCGTTCACGTCGAGCACGACGACCTCCGCACCCTCCTGGGCAAGCACCCGACAGTCCTCAGAACCAATGCGTCCGGCACCACCAGTTACCACCGCAGTCTTCTCACTGAGTCCAAAATCCATGACGATCAACCGTTGGGAAACCGCCCCCAAATAGGTTCCCTGCCGAATACGCGGTCACTTAAGGGAACCAACGCTTCTCCCCGGCAGCATATTTAAACACACGTGAATACTCCGAAGTAAGTTTATGACACACGAGAGATTCACCACTGACGTAATGTCGGATACTGAATCCAGTTCCGAGCCGATGATCTTCCCAAGTCAAGATTGGTTCAGCGAGTATGGCGACCGTGTGGACGCCGACGAGGAGTACGCTGAGGTCAGCGAGGGGTGGGGTGTCGATTTCAATGGCGATTTCATCTTCGAGATGACCGAGATGCCAGTCGACGAACTCGACCACGACGCAATGCCCGAGTTTCTCGTCGACGATCTCGATACCTACGTCACCGAAGAGTCCGGAAAAGGATACACTGGACAGGCGTACATGGCGCTCGAGAACGGTGGTTGTCCGGAGTGTCATCTGATCGACCCCGACGAAGAGCCGGACGTTGGCTTCTATCTGCGTGCCGATTACGACACGTGGAAGGAGCTCATGCGCGCTGAACTCGGCGTGATCGACGGGCTCATGGGTGGAAAGTTCGACCTCGACGGTGACATGCAGAAAGTGTTGCAGTACTCCGACGCCGCAGTGCAGCTAACCGATCTCGCGTCGTCGATCGATGCGGGATTCGCCGACGAGGAGTACTAGACGCCGCCCTAGTCCAGATATCCTTCTTCTTCGAGTCCGTCCATGATATCGCCGACGAGATTCTCGACCGAATCGTACGGGAACGACTGGTTACCACCGGCCTGTGCGTTGAGCTCCATGGCAGTAAAGCTCACATCACCGGATTCGAACGTCGTCGCTGGTCCGTTTGGCAACGCTGGAACCAGATCCATTGGACTGTTTACTGGGTAATCGGCACCCTCGAACGCGTCACGGAGTTGCGATCGCAGATCGTCTTTGTCGACCATGACGGCACTGCGTACCGACGGTTGACAGGTAACATCGTTGCCTGTGATGCCCGTCTCTTTAAGTCCACCCGACTTACGGGGTGATCTCAGCGAGCAGCGTCGCCTCGATCTTTCGGAGATGCTCACCAACAGTCCCACCCGAACAGTCGAGCGATTCGGCGACATCTTTGTGGGTCACCTTTCTGGGAACCTCGTAGTAGCCCTGCTGAATCGCCGTCTGAAGAATTTCCTGTTGCCGATCGGTGAGCAACGAAAACAGCCGATCGGTCGTTGGCTCGTACTCTCCTAACTGTTCGAGCTTAATTCGTAGCGACGGCGGTACTTCGGTCATCGCCTGGCGAAAGACCGACTCTTCGCCGATCACCGTCACGCGCAACCCTCCACGGTGGGTGTACACCAGTGGGGTGTCAACCACCAGTTCGTGCTCGTTGGGGATCGAAAGCAGTTCTGTGATGATCTCGTTGGCCTCTAGGTGGAGATACGCGTGGTGATTCTCCCTGGTTTTGGTGATGTTGTACTCGAGGACTTCTGGTGAGGATTGTAAGATTTCGTCTGCCCGTTCGACCTCCCCACCGAGTTCGAATATCAACACCGCCGTCCCATCAGTTAGGAGGTTGATGTGTTGAATCGAATGACGGGTAACCGCAGCCGACCCACCGAACGCGCGGTCGGCGTCGGTCAATCCTCCGTCCGGTGGAATGATGACGAACGTGATGTACCTCATAGGATGGGGTACTGGATTCTAGACGTAAATATCTTCACCAAAGAAAATGTTTGTCATCGAGTTATTCATTCGTTGATTCGACGATATCCAGCAGTTCACTGAGATCCTCGATCCGGTGGTCGACGACCGAATCGTTTGCGTTCGCACCAGCGCTTCCCCCGTGTGCAACGGTCGTAAAGCCCGCACGCTTTCCCCCGTGCATGTCGTGTTTGATCCGGTCGCCAACGTAACAACAGTTCTCGGGTCCAACGGGTGCCTTCTCGATGGCTGTCTCGAACATTTTCTGATCCGGTTTCGTTCGTCCGACCGCTTCGGACGTTGTCACGTGATCGAAACACTCCGTGAGCCCGAACTGTTCGAGCATTTGCTCTGCCTCGAAGGTGTCGATGTCTGAGATGATGGCGAGATAGTATCCCCTGGCATCGAGCGTTCGAATCGTTTCTACTGCGTGTGGCGTGTGTTCGAGACCTTCCGAGCTCGCGGCCGCAAATGCTGGCCGCCATTCTGACTCTGGAATCTCCCGTCCAACTGCGGCGTTGATCGCGCGTTGATAGCCCACGAGTGCCCGACGATACTCCGTTCCGTCGCGGCCGTTGAAATACGCACTCAACGTTTCATACCAGGTGCTAGAGAGTTCGTCGAAATCGTCGATATCTTCTTTTTCGGCGATTTTCTCGAGAAACGCCTGGTGACCACTCCCAACGGAGTCGAGGTCGAGAATCACGCCACCAATGTCGAAAAAGACCCCATCGAAGCCACTCATTGTTCTTCTGGAAGGTGATAGCGGCGCACGCCCGCTTCGTCGATGGCGTCGAGTTCGCCCTCACTGTGGAGATACTCGAGTGTGGCGAGCACTTCGGCGGCGATGTACGTCGTGTCACGACTGCCTGCTCGTTCGGCCGCAACGTCCGCCCCACTGATCGGCGATTGAGCGGTTTCGACGGTTTTGACTGTCGCCACGAGCGTCTGCTTGAGCCGTTCACGGTGACGTTCGATCGTTTCTGAAAACTCGGTATGCACCGGTCCATGGCCCGGATACACCCGATCGATCGACTGCTCAGCTAGCCGATCGAGCGCCGTGAAAAAGGCTTCAATTCCGTCTTCTACTCCGCGATCCATCCCTGCGTGTAACACCACCGGGCGGAACGATTCGATCGCCATATCACCCGCGATAAGTAGCCGCTCGCCGTCGAGTTCGACGGCATAACAGCAATGGTCGGCCTGATGGCCAGGTGTGTGTATCACATCGATCGGTGTCGTTCCGATCTCGACGGTCGAATCGCCCTCAAGCCACACATCGACCGCGGACGGCGCCAGAAGCTCACGGTTGCGCCGCAGCGATTCGACGGCTTTCGTGACGAGAAACTCACTCTCTGCGTCGCTGAATCCGGCTCGTTTGACGTTCGTCGCAACAGTGGCTTCCAGGTCATCGAGCGTTCGGTCGAACCGATTTTGAACGCTGGCCGGTGCGTACACTGTCGGGTCGGCCGCCTCGATTATCGCCTCGGTCTGTCCGATGTGATCGATGTGTGGATGTGTGATAACGAGATGCTCGATCTCTGCAAGCGAGTAGCCGTGTCCGGAAAGCGTCTCTTGTAGCCGGCGTTCGCTGTCTTCACCAGGCATTCCCGCGTCGATCAGAACGGGCTCTGCACAGTCAATCAGATAGCTCGTCACGTGGCCAGGTGGCCAGTTCACGTCGTATTCGATCCGATGGATCGGAACGGGACGTTCACGCGATTCCATTACCCCACGATTCGGCGGCGTGTGAATAAGCGTGACGTTGCCATCAGCAAACACGTTCGCCTGTCGAATCCGGCTGTCGCTTCCGGAATCGGGGTGTTTTTCAAACTGTAATAGTTGTTGTACACCAATGTTATCCGAGGTGGCTACCGCGTGACGACGGATCAGTTCAGCGTTGCGGACAAAAACGTGATCATCACCGGCTCTTCACAGGGAATCGGTGCGGTGACTGCCCGACGGTTCGTCGAAGACGGTGCGAACGTCGTCGTCTCTTCGAGAACACAGGAGAAGATCGACGATGTCGTCGACGACATCGATGGGCCTGGGCGCGCGATTGCGGTCGAATGTGACGTTCGCGAACGAGAGTCCGTCGGTGCGCTCATTGAGGCGACCGTCGAGGAGTTCGGATCGGTAGACGTTCTCGTCAACAACGCCGGCGCGAGCTTCATGGCGAACTACGAGGACATTTCCGAGAACGGCTGGAAGACGATCGTCGACATCAACCTTCACGGCACATATCACTGCTCACAGCTCGCCGGCGAACAGATGCGCAACGGCGATGGCGGCGTGATCGTCAATCTTGCGAGCGTCGCCGGCATGGAGGGGGCACCGTATATGAGCCACTACGCGGCGGCCAAGGCCGCGGTCGTCAATCTAACGAAGACGCTGGCGTTCGAGTGGGCCGACGACGACGTTCGAGTGAACTGCGTTTCGCCCGGCTTTGTCGCGACCCCGGGTGTCGAATCACAGATGGGTGTGACCGCAGACGAGATCGACCGCACTGCTGTCGATCGGCGGATTGGGCTGAGCGAAGAAATCGCAGACACGATTCAGTTTTTGAGTTCGAAGGGTGCGTCGTACATCACTGGCGAGACAATCGTCGCCCGTGGTGTTCCTGACATCATGGAATCACCTGACCTATGACTGCTCTCGACGTGTCGCTTCCCGTGGCTTCACAGCCCTCGATCGAGGTGCTCTCTGGGCAGGCCGAGCAGGCAGAATCGCTTGGATACGACCGGCTCTGGCTGCCAGAAACCTGGGGTCGTGATGTCGTGACGGTGCTGTCGGCGATCGCAGAGCGAACCACAGAGATCGGGATCGGGAGCTCGATCGCACCCGTCTATTCGCGCTCGCCCACGTTGCTCGGACAGACTGCGGCCACGCTCGAAGAACTCTCTGATGGCCGATTTCGCCTTGGCGTTGGTCCGAGCGGCCCACAAGTGGTCGAACACTGGCACGGGTCGTCGTTCGACCGACCGCTGCGATACACGCGCGAAACCATAGCGGTAATAAAAGCGGTGCTCAGCGGTGAACCTGTCGAGTACGACGGCGAGTTCTTCGAGCTGTCTGGCTTTCGGCTGCGCTGTGATCCGCCGACGCCAGCCCCGCCGGTTGACACCGCTGGTATGGGTCCCAAAGCCGTCGAGCTTGCGGGGCGCTTCGCTGATGGCTGGCACGCGCTCATGCTGACACCAGATGGAATGCGATCGCGACTCGATGCGTTTCGCCATGGCGTCGAACTGGGCGACCGTGACCGCTCGAACCAGCGGGTGACGCTCTCGGTTCCGTGCTGTGTCGATCCGGATCTCGAGCAGGCTCGAGCCGTCGTTCGTTCGCATCTTGCGTTTTACATCGGCGGAATGGGCACGTTCTACCGGGATGCACTCTCGAGTCAGGGACACGAGGACGTCGCATCTACGGTGTATGAGCGGTACAACGATGGCGATCGCGAAGGTGCCATCAAGGCGATTCCGACTTCGTTGCTCGAAAATCTGGCAGTTGCCACGACACCTGCACAGGCGACCGACGCACTCGCGCGGTTTCGCACGATTGACGGCGTGGATGCTGTTGCGATTTCGTTCCCACGGGGTGCAACACAAACCCAGATCAGCACGACAATCGAGGAGCTTGCGCCATGAATTCGGGTGACAGTCCGTGACAGATACGACCACCGGCGCAGAGTGTTTCGTGCAGACGCTCGAGGAATACGGCGTCACTCGCGTGTTCGGCAACCCAGGAACGACTGAACTCCCCGTTCTCAAGGCAATCGCCGACGCCGACCTGGAGTATACACTCGCGCTCCACGAGGACATCGCGGTGGGGATGGCGGCCGGCTATGCAAGCACTCGTCGATATCACGCGACGGAGCGACCGCCGCTGGGTGTCGTCAATCTCCACATCACGCCGGGAATGGCCCATGGTCTGGGGAATCTGTACGGCGCACACTGGGCCGGCGCGCCGTTGCTAATCACTGCCGGAAATCACGAGCTCGATTTCCGCCACGAAGAGCCGCTGTTGGACGGCGATCTCGAGGCAATGGTCGAACAGTTCACGAAGTTCAGTGCTGAGGTGACCGACATCGAGGCTCTCCCATTGCTGTGTCGACGCGCGGTCCGCGCCGCGCTCACCCCTCCGACGGGACCGGCGTTTCTCGCGCTTCCCATGGACATTATGCTAGAAGCTGCCGAAATCAGTCCGGAGCCACTCGGTGCAATTCCGACGGCTGGCGGTGGCGACCCCACGCAACTGCAGGCAGCGACCGACGCGCTCATCTCGGCGACGGATCCCGTGCTAGTCGTTGGCGACCACGTGGCACGAAACGACGGCGTCGACGGTGCAGTCACGCTAGCAGAAGCCGCAGGAACACGTGTTCACGGCGAGATTCTTGCCTGTGAAGTGAACTTCCCGGCCGACCATGACCAGTGGCTCTCACACATCCCGCCACAGGAAGGCCCAGCATCGATGCTGCTGGACGCCGACACCATCGTATTTGCAGGCTGCTCATCGAACACAACGCTACTCAGACACGAGAACGATCTCGTTGGTGCGGACACCACAACGATCCACATTAGCGATGCACCCGGTGATCTCGGAAAGCGCATCCCGGCTGACGTCTCGCTGCTCGGCGATCCAGGTCAGATATGTACTGAACTCGCCGAACGCGTTGCTGACCGACTTGAGGCAACGACGCATACGGCCCGACTCGAGCGGACCAGCACGCTCAAAGACTCACTGGCCGGTCTCGTCGAATCGATGGGCGTCGATGAGACGCCACCAGACGAGACCCGACCCAACAAGGCAGCGCTCGTCGACGCGCTCTACGATCTCGCCCCGGATGCGTTCATCGTTGATGAGGGCGTTACCTCGAAGTATCCGCTGTTGACGCGCTGGCCACTCAAACCACAGCAACTGCTCTCAAACAAAGGGGGTGGACTGGGGTACGGACTCCCGGCCGCACTCGGTGCGGCCTTTGCACAGGACGAACGCGACGATCCCCAGTCCGTCATCGGCTACGTTGGCGATGGATCCTATCTCTACTATCCCCACAGTCTCTACTCCGCTGTGCGCTACGATCTTGATCTCACTATCATCGTTCCTGACAACAGGAACTACCGAATTCTCAAAGACAACACGAACGCAATCTTCGGCGGTGACGACGACGATCACTCGTTCGTTGGAATGGATTTCGATCCACCTGTCGATCTCGTTGCCAACGCAGAGAGTCACGGGGCGAGCGCCCATCAGGTCACCACGCCGGATGAACTCGATCCCATTCTCAGTAGCGCGTTGTCGAACGACGGCCCGGACGTCGTGGACGTTCTCGTCCACGATTGAACCGATTGCCGTTTTCATTCATTACAGAGTACACCCATCAAGGGAACATATATTCACAATTTCTCATGTTATGTCGGGCCTGATAGGCAGTTATATTCACAGTTTATCGTATCTCTGGTGCTCTCCAAAGTTCGATACCGATGGGTAAAACACGTGGGATTGTAGCGTTAAATTCAGTCGTTCTATTTTCAATCGTTCATAACTGTTTATCGAACAATTACGCTCTGGATGAGGGCTAATATCCGAGATATAATATACAATTACTTTTGTAACGTGGTGGGGTTCTCAGATTCGGACGTCGAAATCTGGCGCAATCGAACGACGGGTTGTTACATCCTTACCAGTGTAATACCGGAACGGCGATTGGATAACGACGTTCGACCTCCAAAGGCACCCTGGCAAACAGTGGAAGCGAGTGACGTTGTAGCGGGAAACTCAGCCGGTGTTTTTCATGCCGGCAGCGATTCCGTTGATCGTGAGTCTGAGCGCGCGTTCTTCGACTGCGGATCGTTCATCCGTCGCAAGCAGTGACACCTGGAGGAGATTGAGCGGGTCGACGTATGGATTTCGCCGTTCGAGGCTGTCTCTGAGCCATTCCCGATCGATCAGGTGCTCACGACCGGTGATCTCGAGTACGAGTTCGCGCGCCCGTTCGTGTTCGCCCGCAAGCAGGGGGAAAATCCGACTCCGGAGCGACTCGTCGGCGAGGTCGGCGTAGTGACTTGCGATCTCCATGTCGGTGCGAGCAATCGCGAGCGCGGCTTTGTCGAGGGTCGTCCGGAAAAACGGCCACTGGTCGTACATCTCCTGGAGCGTGTCGATCGAGCCGCTTTCGAGATAGCTGTCGATTCCCGTCGCAACGCCGTACCAGCCAGGGAGAATACACCGCGATTGGGTCCACGAAAACACCCATGGGATCGCGCGCAGATCTTCGACGGATCGCTCATCCGACCGTGACGCCGGCCGTGATCCGAGATTGAGGGTTTCGATGACGGTAATCGGCGTGGCCTGTTCGAAATAGCTGACAAAGCCGTCCGTCTCGAGCAACTCTTGATACGCCGACTGGGCGCTGGTGGCCATCGCCTCCATCGCGTCGGTCCACGTGGACTCGATCGGTGGCTCTGGTTCTTTTATTGCCTGGAGTCTGGCACGGAGCTGTGCGGTCAGCATCTGCTCGATATTTCGTTCGGCGATTCGTGGGTTGGCATACTTCTCGGCGATTGCCTCGCCCTGTTCGGTGAATTTCACCGCACCAGTAACGGTCTCTCTGGGCAGTGCGAGCAACGCCTCGTTCATTGGGCCGCCCCCACGGGATATCGAGCCGCCACGGCCGTGGAACAGCCGAAGTTCGACTGCAAATTCGTCGGCAATCTCGCCCAGCCTGCGCTGATTTCGATACAGCGCCCAGTTTGCCCCCAGAAATCCGTTTTCCTTGTTCGAATCGGAGTAGCCAAGCATAATCTCCTGGGTTTTCCCCCGTAGTTCGAGCGCCTGTGAGTATGCCTCGTTCTCGAACAGGGTTCCCATGATCTCGCGGGCGTTAGAGAGCGCGTGTTCGGTTTCGAGCAGCGGAACCACGTCGATGCCGGCGTGTTCTGGGAGCTGGACCACCCCCGCCTGATCCGCCAAAAACAGCACCTCCATCACGTGACTTGGCTCTTCGGTCATGCTGATACAGTAGGTATCGATCGCTTGCACACCGTATTCGGCCTGCCAATCCGCTAGCGCCCGAAATCGATCACAGACACGCGTTGCAGTGTCCGAGAGTCCGTCGGTTGCGGACAGATCGACGACGGACTGGTCCTGACAGATGGCCTCGGTCAACAGCGCCATTCGTTCGGCTTCACTGGCCCCGGCGTAGTCGATTCCTTCGTCTTCGAGCGTTTCGGCGACCGTATGGGTGTGATTTTCCCGATGATCACGAAGATCGAGGCTGGCAAGCGTGAAATCGAACGTATCCACCTGACGAATCAACGGCTCAAGTTGCGACTCGACGATCGCGTCGCCACCGTTCGCACGGACCGACTCGGCCAGTAGCGCTACATCCGCCTTGAACTCGGTTGCGTCCGCGTATCCCCCCGGCCGCACGTCACCCACCCGGTCGAGACGCTCATACATCAGCCGAAGTTTTTGTCGGTACGGTTCGTCCGGATAGGCCGTCTGTGCTGTTTTGGCAACCCCTTCGAGTGTAGCTCGATCTGCCGCGAGTGAGTCCTCGAAGGCCTCGCTCAGCGTGAGTCGCGTGACATCGTGGCTGAGCACCGCACCGAGCGATTCGAGCGCAGACTGATACCGCTCGAGGACGAGCTCTCGCTGGCGCTCTAGCGTGCGAGCGGTCACATCGGGCGTCACGTGTGGATTTCCGTCACGGTCGCTTCCAGCCCAGGACCGGAATTTGAACAGTTCGGGCACGTCAATCGAGCCGTCAAGTTCGGCCTCACACACGGCCTCGAACTCTCTATATACGTCTCCGACCACGTCGAACAGCACGTTTTCTAGATACCACTGCACGTTGTGTGCTTCGTCGTCCGGCGTCGGCTGGCGTGATCGAATCTGTGCGGTCTGCCAGAGACTCGTCACCTCTGCGGTGAGCTCAGCGGTTAGCTGCTGGCGTTCGATATCCGTCAACGACTGTTCGTCGAGCGTTTTGAGCAACGACTCGATCGATCGGAGCTTCGATTTGATCGTTTTCCGCCGGGCTTCCGTTGGATGGGCGGTGAACGTCGGCTCGATCAGCACGTCGTCCACGATCGTCTGGACGAGCGACTCCTCTTCGTTTGCAAGCGCGTCGGCAACGTCGGCGAAGCTCCCCTGCAGGGTTTGTTCCTGAGATTCGGTACGGATAGTGCGAACGCGTTCGCGCTCTTCTGCGAGATTGATCAGCTCGAAATACGTGGTAAACGCCCGCGCGACGTTCCGATGTTGTTCGGGGGATGCAGAGTCCAGTGCTTCAACGAGTGGGATGCGACTCTCGAGTTCACCGTCGCGGTAATCGATCGCATCGGTCCGTAACGACTCTACCGTCTCGAACGATCCAGAGGATCCGTGTTCGGAAAGTACGTCTCCAAGCAGTGCTCCAAGCTCTCGGACGTCCTGACGGACGTCTCTGCTGTGCAATTCCATACCACTACTCTATGGCCGATCCACTAAACGTTCTCGTTCATGTGGGAAACGAATGATTAATATTGGATAGCAAAAATTGCCACCTATCGTGCGCATACGTTTCGACTGGCAGTTTTATAGATAGATATAATCATTATCAATTAATGCTGACTATATTTGATCGATATTATTCAAACTAAATTGACTTTTTGGACTTTGCCTAAATAATCGAGGACGTATCTATTTCTATTGCTCGTACGCTGTCTGTCGTTTTTTGTCGTCCATCTCTTGAATATAATTGCTGGTAATAGCAATCCATCATGGAACGTAGAGTTTATTAAATTATTACACTAATCAGTAACAACACCCATCACTACAATTATAATTTACTCTGACAATTTGTGCTGATGGCCCGTCGTATTCTGCCCCCTTCGGATCTGATCTGTCTTACGTGAGTGGACCTCAATTTTGTTTTTACGTATTCCCCATGATTTATTTATATCGTTGCCGATCATACACCCGAATGTACAAGCACGTTTCACTCCTGGTCGGAAAGCAAGACGCCGGGTCGAACACAGATCAGTGGACAGAGCGCTTTGTGAGTGCCGTAGATGATTTCGATTCGGTACAGCGCAGTCACCACGTACTGCCAATCGACCGGGAGGCAACCGAATACGACGGTCTCGCGGAGCTGTATTTCGATTCATCCGACGCAGTTGCGGGTGCGGGCGACCATCCCGTGCTCGAAGATACTCCGGTCGGAGATTCGATTGCGCTCGATCGATCACCCTGGATGGCTGGCGAAGAAGTCGTCGAACTCGACCACACCGACGGCGATACCGACGGTTGCTATAAACACTCGGCGTTTCTCATCAGAAAAGAGGGAATGTCATACGACGCGTTTTTGGATCACTGGTCCACCGAACACGTCCCGCTTGCCCGAAAAATACCCGGTGTCGTCCGTTATTCGCGTGTTGTTCCCATCGACCGGTCAGCAGTCGAGTTCGATGGCATAGCCGAACTCTATTTCGACGATCTCTCTGCGCTCCGGGCGGGACTCGGCCACGAATCCTCTCGTGATTACGATCCGGACCATCCCCGCGCGAAAGCGCCGCGTGATGATGTGGATAATTTCCTCGAGATCGGCGACCGGCCACGGTTCGTGGGCGAAGAACGAGTCATCCTGAGTTCCACCACGCAATGAACGCACCATCCCGTCGCGAGCAGATCGAAGCCGCGTTTCCAACACTCGATGAACTGTCCGATGAGTTGCTCGCTGAGCAGTGTGTCCGTGCGTGGGATCTCGGCCTCGAACGAGGTGGCTGGCGCGACATTCACGACATCCCGTACGCCTGGAACATCGACGATGTGAGCACCGTCGAACACGTTCAGGGGGTAGCCCAGATCGCATTGACAGCGATCGAGCAACAAGAACGAATCCACGGCGCACCCATCGACCGGGATGTAGTGATCGCTGGTGCGCTCCTCCACGACGTTGGAAAATGCTACGAATACACCAGCCACGTTCCGAATGATCGTCTCGATTCGCCCAGTCCAACCTACGCCGGAGACGTGATTCCCCATTCACTCTCGAGTTACGCCCTGGCGCACGAGGTTGGCTGTTCGATCGCCGTCAAACGCACGATCCCGCATTTTCTTGGAGAGATTCCTACCCGATCGATCGAGGCAGAACTCATTACCAGCGCAAACGCAATCTCATCAAACGCGATCACCCAGGCCACAATGGGTATCTCACTCCCCGAATGGGTCGAGAGATACAGCCAAACCCAGAATTAATTTTTCTATGCAACTCTATGTCACGGAATAATTAAGTGCAAACCGCGTGATTGTATGATCATGTCATACGATAGTCGCTGGGGAATGGAAGGCCAACCCACAACCGTGGATTGCTGGTAGTACGACGAGTCGGCTATCGTCGAGCGTCTGCGTGCGGAAGATTTCACACCCATGAGCGTACCAGACCACGATCCGACAGAACAGTCCACCGTACCGTCCGACAATCTCATTACCGTCCTTGATGAGCAAACTGCTGCCGAATCGGTTTCGCTTGACGCAAGCGAGCGTGTCTCGCTCTACCGAACGATCCGAACAGCACGCGAATTCGACCAGCGGATGATCAGCCTCCAGCGTCAGGGCCGAATCGAGACGTACGCCCCGATGACTGGACAGGAAGGTTCGCAGGTGGCGACGAGCTTCGCACTCGGCACACGTGACTGGCTCTTTCCAACCTATCGGGAGCATGCTGCAGCCTACGCCCACGGCGTCGATCTCACCACGTTGATCGCCGAACTCCGAGGGCTATGCCCCAACCGTGAGTCCACGCGCGTCGCACCGCCAACAATACCGATCGCGACACAGCTCCCCCACGCCGTCGGAATGGCCTGGGCGGCCACCCTTCGAGACGATGATATTGTTGTCCTCTGTCATTTTGGTGATGGGGCGACGAGCGAGGGTGATTTTCACGAGGCACTGAACATGGCAGGTGTCTTCGACGTGCCGGTCGTATTCGTCTGTAATAACAATCAGTGGGCGATATCCGTTCCACGAGAACGCCAGACAGCGAGCCAAACGCTGGCACAGAAGGCCACTGCCTATGGGTTCGAAGGTATCCGTGTCGATGGACTCGATCCACTTGCCGTGTACAGCGTCACGCAGAATGCCATCGAACGGGCAAGATCTCCCCCTGAGAATGTGAAGCGGCCCACGTTGATAGAATCCGTGCAGTATCGGTTTGGCGCACACACGACGGCCGACGATCCCGAACGCTACCGTGAGGAGAGGGTTGCTAATCAGTGGCGTGAACGTGATCCCGTTTCCAGATTCCGGAACCACCTCCAAGCGGCGAATATCTGCACGGAAGACGAGCTGGATACGATCGACGAGGCGGCCAAAACGACCGTGCAAAAGGCAATCGAAACGGCAGAATCCATCGAGCCCGATCCAGCCCGACCGTTCGACGACGTGTTTGCGAGACCCACCGACCGACTCCAAGCACAGCGTCACACCTGGCAGGCCCACTCAACCGGGGGGGAATGAGTGCCTACAGGGATTCGTCGCTGACCTGGACCAGCTGTTTGCCGATGTTTTCGCCCTCGAACAGCCCCATGAACGCATCTGGGGCGTTTTCGATACCTTCGGTGATCGTTTCCCGATACGTGATCGACCCCTCACCAACCCACTGTCCGAGCTGTTCAGTCGCTTGGCTGAACCGCGGTGCGTAATCGCTAACGATAAAGCCGCTTACCGATGCCCGCTTGGTGAGTATCTGTGGCAGTTTACGGGGGCCAGTCGGCACCGATTCGGCGTTGTAGTGAGCGATCTGCCCACAGATGGCCACCCGGGCGTCGGTGTTGAGCTGCGTGAACACCGCGTCAGTGATCGGTCCTCCGACGTTGTCGAAGTAGACATCCACACCGTCTGGCGCGGCGTTTTTGAGTGCGGTCCGGTAATCGTCGGTCGTTTTGTAGTTGATCCCGACGTCGGCACCGATCTCCTCGAGGAACTCGACTTTCGTGTCACTCCCAGCGAATCCAACGACACGACAGCCGTTGAGCTTTGCAATCTGGACGACCGTGGACCCGACCGCACCGGCCGCACCAGAGACGACGACAGTATCTCCAGCGCGGGGCTTGCCCTCCTCAAGCAGGCCGAAATACGCCGTCTGTCCCGGCATGCCAAGCACACCAAGATACGTCGATAGCGGTGCGAGCTCCGGGTCGATTTTGTGTACCGAGCCACCGTCGACGACGGCATACTCGGCCCATTCGAGCTCTCCCGTGACGTAGTCTCCCGCCTCCAGCGAGTCGTGTTTCGACTGCGCTACCTGACCGACGACCGCACCACGCATCGGATCGCCAAGCTCCCACGGCTCGGCGTACGATTCGCTTGCATCCATCCGGTCACGCATGTACGGATCGACGGAGAGATACACCGTCCGTACCAGTATTTCACCGCCCTCTGGTTCTCCGACCGGAACTGACTCGAGTTCGAACGTCTCCGGACCAGGAACGCCCTCCGGTCGTGCACCGAGTACGTATCGCCGATTCGTTTCGGACATACACCTCGTCTTGGGAGTTCTTCCTTTTATCGTCCTCCGGAATCGGAGATCTTCTCCGGCTCATATCTATGATACCACATCTCAATAAACCGATCGTGCGATTACAGGCGTACCCGTGTAAACGGACAGCAGTCCACAGTGCTACATGGAAGGTTGACATTCAAATCCATATATGAATTTGTACAACTAGCCTGCTTTATCGGAATGTAGAGTATATCATATCTCCGTTTTATCCATTGAAGGATTGATGGAACCATCGTCATGAGTAGATGTATGGACCGGAGGACGTATCTCAGAACCCTTTCTCCAGTGATTGCTCTCGCTGGCGGCTGTATTTCTTTACCTACTGATGATGACGAACAGTCTCCAGACGGCGTTTCAACGGAGTTTTCGATCCTTTCACAGGATCCGTCCGGACCGATGGACCACCCCCCGAAGATCACGATAGCACACGAAAAACAGCTGGTAACAGTGCGCGGAAAGCTGTGGCGTGGAAATTCCTGTGAGACTGTCAAACCGTCCGTTGTCGAGTATGACACCGGTTCCCGACGGTTTAATCTGGTAATCGCAGCCCTCGAAAAGGAGACGCCACTCTGGGTAACGAGCTGTCAGCCCGCCCTGGGTGCGATCGAATACGAGCTCACTGCACGGTTTCAGCGGACGCTCCCGACCGTCGTCACCGTTACCGAGCAGCCGACTGACGGCTACAAACAACAACGAGCCGCAAAGACAGTGCAACAGCGGTGAGTGTCTCCCCGTTTTACTCTGCCATATTCTATCTCTTTGGATTATTATCATTGATGAGGCCCGCCAGTTACAGTTCTATAATTGATATATAATTGTCAGAAAGGTATATGTGGCCCAAATAGAAATACTTTCTAAATGACTCCATCGGAAGAGAGGGGACTCTCCAGGCGGACGTTGATCAAGGCAGCACTGGCTATTGGCGGCTCGAGTGCGTTGACAGCCTGTCAAAATGCAGAACTTTCTGGCACGCCTTCTCCGGCTGACGGACAGCAGTATCCCAGGGGTGACCCTTCTGCCCTTCCAGACGGCCAGCACATCTGGGATGAGTTTCTCGTTCGGTCGGTTCACGGAACGGAAACCCAGAGTCAACATCAGCTCATTCTCGGGCTCAAGTATACGGGCTCAGTTCCCCCGACCGACGACGACCGTGCGACGGTCGAATCGGCACTCGCACAACTAGAACGCGCGTTTCGCTGGGGGAGCGGTGCCGACACGAGTGGCTCGATTAACGATGGTTTGTTGTTCCTGATTGGGTATGCTCCGCGATATCTCTCGTCGGTGGATATTACGGTTGATGGCCTGCAGACGCCCGAAACGATGCTCGAAGCGCTCGAGGAGGACCCATCGCTTGCAGCGCCGTTCGACGCGGTGTTGTTGCTCGACAGTGATTATGCTTCAATCCTGCTTGCTGCAGAACAGGCGCTGTTCGGCGACGCTGAGACGCTGAACGGACTGTCAGTCGATCACCGACTCACTGATCAGTTCGAAATTGTCGAGCGTCGAACTGGCGTGCTGGGGAAGGGCAGACCAGCGGAGACGATTGACAACGAGAACATTCCTGAGAACGCGCCGCTCTCGATGGGCTTTCGTGCCGGCTTCGAAAACAGCCTCCCATCCGAGGAGATCGCGACGAGAACTGATGGCCCATATCCGGGTGCCACCACGTTCGTACTCTCACGCGTGCGTACCGATCTCGAATCCTGGTACGACCAGCCACACGAAGATCGGCGCAAAGAGATGTACTGTCCGGCCCACACGCACGAGGAGGTCGGCGAGATCGGTGACCGATTGGGGAGTCACAGCAAAATCACGGAAGAGAACGTCGATACCATGGCCGAGCTCGCAGAAGAACACGGCATTATTGGGCACGCACAGAAGGTGGCCGCGGCTCGCTCTGACGATTTTACAACGCAGATTCTTCGCCGGTCGGAAGGTGTGGCCACAGACACCGTTCATGGCTCGACGTTCAATTTCTCGTCCATTCAGGACCGAACGGAGAAGTTCGTCGAGATTCGAACGGCAATGTCGGTCGACTCGTACGACCTTGACGTTCCCGAGGACAAACACGGGATCGTTTCGTATCTGGAGACCATCTCCCGGAGTACGTATTTTGTTCCACCACGAGCAGACCGGGCGCTCCCATCGAATCGATGAGACGCACGTCGAATACGTCGTGGGGGCTCTGTATCAGCATCTGTATACTCCTCATCGCTGGCTGCCTCTCACTGAGTGGTGGACCTGTGTCAACGCTGTCGTTTCAAGAGCGGACGAACACCATCGGGATTGACTATCAGACCGACGGTGGCGGTCCAGGCAACGGCAACGACGGAGTGTTTGTGGCAGATTACGACCGCGATGGTTGGCAGGATCTACTCGTCACCGGTGCGAGCAATCCAGCCGTGTTTCACAACGACAAGGGAACGTTTTCGAACGCAACCACGTTTTCCGAGCTCGATGGCTCGGTGAAAAGTGCGCTCTGGTTCGATGCAGATGGCGACGGTTTCGAGGAGCTCGTTCTGTTCAGAGAACACGACCGACCCCTGTTCGTCGCCAATGACGCCGGAACGCTCGGGAATCCCGTCGAGCGATTCGGAAACCTATCCTATCCAATGGGTGCAACGCCGGGTGATTTCGACAGTGATGGCGATCAGGATCTGCTCATCTACCAGTCAGGCGACTGGCAGCTGACGAAACCAGACGGCTATTTCAGTCTCCATCAGTATCTCACCGAGGATAACGGTCACCAGAACGTAGTGTATGAGAACACCCAATCGGGATTCATTCGCCGGAACGAAACGGGGCTTGGAGACGTGAATCGGTGGTCTCTCGCGGCGAGTACGGTCGATCTAAACGGCGACGATCGGCCGGACGTTCACGTCGCCAACGACTACAACACCGATACGGTGTACGTTAACCGCGGCAACTGGACGTTCGACCGGCGTGATCTTCGAGGCAACACATCGCGCAACGGGATGGCTTCCGAGATCGCCGACGTAAACGGCGATGGCACACCGGACGTGTTCACGACAAATATTCACCTGCCACTGGACCAGATCGACGATCCCGAGCGATACGAACGGCTGAAGCTGTTGTTCACCTACGTGATCAAATCAGGTCGGACAAAGGGTAACACACTCATGATCAACGATGGCAACGGTGCTTTCTCGGATTCGGCTGTCGCCTATCGCGTCCGCGATGGTGGGTGGGGCTGGGCGGCCACGCTGACGGATTTCGATCTTGATGGTGACCGAGATCTCATCCATGCGACACAACAGGTCGTTCGAATCAACAAATCGGATCCCGAGTACACCCTGCCGATGGTGTTCGAACGGACCGGCGATCGGTTCACAAATCGAGATGCATCCACGCTGAACTTCTCCGAACACGACGGCCGGGGACTCGCCGCGCTGGATTACGATCGCGACGGTGACCAAGATCTCGTGGTTGCGCCGTACGATGGACGGATCCGGACGTACGAAAACACGATGACTGGTGGCCACTCGATCGCACTCCGTGTCACCACTCAAACGGGCGCAACCGTCCACGGTGCACGGATAACGGTGAACTCGGGTGGCGATCAATCCGTAATTCAACAGACGGCTCGCACTGATTTTCTCTCACAGGAACCGCGAGTTTCCCACGTAGGAACGAACTACGACACCGTCACCGTGGCCGTTCGGTGGCCCGACGGTACGACTCGAACCTATCGCGACGTGTCCGTCGATCGGGAGTATCGAATCACGAAAGAAAAACTGCAGGTGGTTGGCAACTACTCGGACATAGAACGTGGATGATCGTCCTGTGCGATCCTACTCCGGGTGTTCGCTCGCACCGTCAAGCGGATCACTCTCCCAGTACTGGTGGTCTGGTTCCTCCCGGAAACACGCAACTGCACCGTCTCCATCCTCACAGTCTCTGAGTTCCGGCGATGTTTCGACACACGTTTCCCGGGCGACCGGACAGCGGGTGTGAAATCGACAGCCAGTTGGCGGATCGATCGGATCGGGCACGTCGATCTCCCGCACGGGTGGCTCATCGTCAGCGTCCGTGTCGAGGCCGAGATCGGGCGTTGCCCACCGCAACACTTCCGTATATGGATGTCGGGGATCCGTGAGCAGCCGTTGTGCACTTCCGATTTCGACAATTTCGCCCAGATACATCACTGCGATTCGCCCGCCCGCGTGCTCGGTGATATATCGTGCGTTCGAGAGATCATGTGAAATGAATAGATACGACGTTTCGAACTCTTCTTGAAGCTCTAAGAGGAGATCCATGATCTCGATTCGCAACGACACGTCGACCGCGCTGATCGCTTCGTCTGCGAGCACGGCATCGGGATCCATCAACAGTGCACGCGAGAGCACGACCCGTTGTTTTTCCCCGCCAGAGAGCTGGTGTGGGTACCGCTCGATGTACGCATCTGCCGGCGTCATGCCGATTCGTTCGAGTAACGATGTGATTCGCCGTCGCCGTTCTGTAATCGATGCATTCGGATGCGTGTGTAACAGCGGTTCCGAGAGGATGTCCACGATTCGTCTGTTCGGGTTCAATGCGCTCGAGGGATCCTGATGGATGATCTGCAGCGCGGCCCTGGCATCGTCGTGTTCGTCGAGGGACTCGCCACGAAACGTGATCGATCCCCCGGTTGGTTCCTGGAGACCGATCATCGCTTTGCCGAGTGTCGTCTTCCCACAGCCACTTTCACCGAGCAGACAGACGAGATCCTGCGCTTCGATCGACAACGAGACACCATCGACGGCCTTGACAACGTCTGGTTCCCCAATAAACTGCTCGATCACACCCTGAGACGCCTCGAAATGCACCTGCAGGTCCGAGAGCTCGAGCAGCGACTCTGCATCGGTTGTCGTCTGGGTAGTGCGCTCGGTGGCGCTAAACGCACCCTCCTCGTCAGTGCTAATCGTGAGTTCTTCGCGTGCGCGCTCAACGTGATGGCAGGCAACTCGGTGATTGTTGGCGTCGTGTGCATCCAACGTTGGCTCAACCGACTCGCATTCGTCGGTCGCCACCGGACAGCGCGGGTGGAACCGACAGCCTGACGGAACGTTCGCCGGCGCTGGTCCCTGCCCTTCAATCGACTGCATTGCCTCTAGCGGACTATTGATGTTCGGAGTGGCCTGCAAGAGTGCTCGTGTGTACGGATGGGCCGCGTTCGCTATGATTGCGTCACGGGGGCCAATCTCGACGAACTCGAACGCGTAGATGATCGCCATTCGATCGGCGATTCCGGCGACGAGTGGCAGATCGTGCGTGATGAACACGATCGTCAGATCGTATTCCTCCTGAAGATCGTTCAACAGCGAGAGGATCGATCGCTGCATTAACAGATCGAGTGCAGCCGTCGGCTCGTCCATGATCAACACCTCCGGATTGAGCACCATGCTCAGCGCGATCAGCGCTCTCTGTTGCATTCCACCGGAGAGCTCGTGTGGATAGGCGTTCAACACCCGTTCGGGTTCGAGATAGAGGCTTTCGAGCAGCTCTCTGGCAAACGACATCCCCTCGCCCACCGAGCGGTCATGGCTCTGGAGTGTTTCTGTAAAATGGGTCTTGATCTTCATGGTGGGGTTGAACGAGTGCATCGCCCCCTGGAACACCATAGCAATTTCTTCCCACCGGAATGCACGCAACTGTTCATCAGAGAGCCCGAGAATGTCAACTGTGGTTCCGTCGCGCCGGTTGTAGATCAACTGTCCCGAGAGTACACCGGGGTCGGGGACGGCATCGAGAATCGCAGAAGCGAACATCGATTTACCGCTGCCGCTCTCGCCGACAATTCCGAGAATTTCGTCCCGGTGGATCGAGACCGACGCGTCTTCGAGCACGTACGATTCGCCATCCGTATACGTTACGTTCGTATCCGTAATCTCCAGAATCGGGTCTGGTTGTCGTTCGTCGCTGCCCTGTGACGTGAGAGTGTCTGAGCTCATTTATCGGATCTCCGTGGTGTGTTCGGGCGTCGATTCGACGGACTCGGATTCACCGGTAAGTCGTGTTCGCACTCGCGGATTGAAGATGCGGTCCATTCCCTGGCTCAGGAGAATCAACCCACAGGCAAGCCCGACGATCGCGATAATCGGTGCTAGCAGCCAGTGAATCGCCTCAAGTCCAAATAGCGCCCCCTGATTGTACGCGTAGTTCAGTGTGATTCCCCAGTTCTGACCCGTGTAGGGCAATACGCCAAGGAAATACAGCGCGACTGCCGCAAAGATCGTATACCGCGCTGCAAAGACGAAGTTCACCAGCACGTACGGCATGAGATTCGGCAAAATGTCTTTGCGAATGATCCGGACTGTGTTCGTTCCCATCGCTCTTGAGGCCTCGACGTAGCTTTCGTTTCTGATCGAGAGCACCTGCGAGCGAATGGACCGGCCCAACCCCGCCCAGTAGTTGATCGTAAGGATCACACCGAGCACCAGCGGACTTTCTGGCTCGAGGGTGATCCCCAGTACGATCACAAGCGGGAGTCCCGGGATCGACATGAAGAAATCTGAAATCGCGGTGATCACTGAATCCGTCAGGCCACCCTTATAGCCCGAGATCGTACCCACGATGACGGCAACACCGGTTGCCCAGACGCCACCAGCAAGCACCATCTGCAGGATGAACGGGGTAGAATCGATGATCAACGCCAGCACGTCGACGCCAGACTGCGTCGTTCCCAGCGGATACGACCAGTTCTGAAACGCACCCAGCATTCGTGGTGCCTGACTCGTGCTCGCATCACGCCAGAGGCCAAACAGATCGACCAGCGCCATGCATAGATACAGTACCACGATCACCAATCCGGTCTGTGTCCGGCGATCGTTCCAGGCAATAAGCGCTGGTTCGTAGACGCGCAAGACGAACCCTTCGTGGAGTCGGTCGCGCCAGTCGATCGTCTCGTCCGTCTGCTCGCTCTGCCAGTTAACGTCGGTGTCAGTACTCATCTGCATCACCCACACTGATTCGTGGATCGATCAGCCCGTAGGTCATATCGGCAAAATACACGGCAAGCACGAGTGCGATCGTGATCACCATAAAGCAGCCCATCATCAGCGGATAATCGTTGGCGTTCACTCCTTCGATCAGGTAAAAACCCAATCCCGGGTAGGTGAAGATCTCTTCGAGAACGACGGTACCACCCAGTCGAAAGCCGACCAGCAACAACAGGCCGGTGTACATGGGAAGAATCGCATTCATCGCCACGTATCGAGTCGCAATCCGTTGATCAGAGAGTCCCCGAAGCCTGGCGACCTCGACGAACTCCCGACCGAGCACCTGAATCGAATTGCCGCGCATGCTCAGTGCCGTTGAGCCGACCCCACCGATCGTAAAGGAGATGATTGGTAATGCAGCGTGATGCAGAACGGAAACGGCGTATGCAACCGTAAATCCTGCTTCGATGCTCCGGTCTGCCGCCGCGCTCGTTGGAAAGACACCCCAGCTAAATGCCAACACGACCAGAAACGCCACGGCATAGATGTAGTACGGGATCGACATGAACAGAATCGACAGACCAGAGCCGACCGAATCGAACGTCGTTCCCTCCCAGTAAGCCTGCAAGGACCCAAGCAACACGCCCAGGACAAACATCAACAGCGTCGAGACGACGACGATAAACACCGTCCACGGAAGTGCCTGGCCGATCACCTCGATCACGGGCTTGTTGAGCGAGATTGATTGGCCAAGATCCAGTTGCACAACGCCGATCAGATAATCAAGATACTGCTCGGGTAGCGATTTCTCGGGCCGAATGTTTTGCAACGCCTCAATGCGGGCGTTGATTTCCTGTGCATCCATGCCCCGTCGTCGAAGCTGGATCCGCAACTGCGTGAACGGGCCCCCTGGAAGCAAGCGTATCAACCCGAACGTGAGCGTCGCCACCCCAAGAATCGTCGCCGGGATCCGAATCGTTCGTCGAAGGTAGTAGTTCATTGGGTACTCTCTCTCATTGTTAGCCCGAATACTGGAGCTCTCCCTGCTGGGGCCACCAGAACGGCGGCCACTTCACGCGCCGATTCGTCGTTTCTTTCTCTGCGTTCGTCCACTCGTCGCTCGTCACCCAGGATTGTTCGAACTTCGAGACGAGACCCAAAAACGGCAGGTCGATATGGTTGTGCCAGGCAGCCTGTTGGACGAACTGTCGCGCCTCGTCGTCTGAGGACTGCTGGGCTATTTTTTCCGTTACCTCGAGCGGTGTGATCGTCATTTCGGAGCCATCACGCGATGGAATCGTCTGTTCGGACTCTGCTATCTCTCGGTAGTTGTGGCCCCCGCCGATATCGGTTGCCCACAGCTGGTAGTACAGCGGGAAATACGGGAACGACGAGCGAGAACCACCGGGAAGCCAGTACAACGCACCGATCTTGAAGTTGGAGTTCGAAAACTGCCCTGTCCAGTCCTGCGTTGGCTTCGAACTGATCTGGAAGTCGAATCCAAACTGGTTGAGCTGGTCGACTACCGTATTCGTCAGCGCCGTCCAGTCGGTCCAGCCCGCTGGCGTGTAGTAGTTCCCGCCGAGTACGTCGCCGTTGCTGTTCTGCCACGTTCCACTCGATTTCGTGTAGCCTGCGTCCTCAAGCAACGTCGTTGCCTCGTCGGTCTGGCTCGAGTCAGCACCATACGTTTCGAAATCACCCAGCCAGTCTGCAAGCCAGTACTCCTGATCTCTGGGTGCGATTCCACACGGTGTCCCTGTGGAATATTTCGTTCGTGGGCCGGCGTTTTTCACCAGCTCCTCACGATTGATCACGTGGGCAATTGCCTGGCGAACGGCACGGTTTCCAAAGTCCGGATCGTTGTGGTTGAAGACGATGCCGTAGCCCCATTTTGCTGGGATGTTCACTTCGACCACGTGGTCGGGAAACTGCTCTGCGGTGTTTGGCGGTGTGAACAGACTCGATGCCGCGTCCACCTGATCGCCAGCAGCCAGTGCCTGGTGCTGTGGCGTGTTTCCTTCGTAGTATTTGAGGAGATACGTCTCGAAGTTGATGTTGTCGGCGTTGTAGAACTCTGGATTTCGCTCGTATTCGAACGCCTGCTGGTCTTTCGTCACGAACTTCATAAAGCCTGTCGCCACCGGATCCTCCCAGGCCCACTGGAGATACTCCTCTGCGGATTTGTCCAGCCACTGCTCGTGAGTCGAGACTTTCGTGTCTGCAAAGTAGTTCGTAAGCTCGAATTTGATAATCTTCGGGTTTGTGGGTCCCGAAAGTGTCAGCGTCGCGGTCTTCTCGTCGTTCATCTCATACCCATCGAGATAGCCCCAGAGTGAGTTTTCGACCTTTTTTGCAAGCTCAAGCTGTACCTCGAAGTCGTCTGTGGTCCAGTCGGAGCCGTCTTCCCATTTCAAATCGTCGCGGAATGTGAGCTCCACTTCGGTTCCGTCGATCTGAAAGTCTGACAGCGCACCGAGGAGGAACTCGTTGTCAGTGAACGAGTATTTCATGAACGGCGCGAACAGGGGCCGGTGTGCCGCCCAGGAGAAGTTCTGACTTGCGGCGGAGTTGAAGTGGTGGTCGACAGGATTGTTGGCAATCGCGTTGACGAACGACACCGAACTCACGCCGGATTCGGCAGTTTTATCGCCGTTTCCGTCTGCAGTCGAAGTGCCACTGTCCCCGCTACAACCGGCAAGAGTCATCGCTCCTACAGTTCCGGCGATCGAAAGCACTCTGCGTCTACTTACTACTGATTCGAAATCAGTTTGGTTGCTATCATCACCCATAGCGTACTATCTCTTGTAATAATGGTAAATAAAATTTTCCATTATGTATTTTAATAACGTTCAACACGACTCTCGCGTCGGTCTGCTGCACTCTCTCCTTTTTTGGAACACGTTTATTCGATTGCTCTGCTAGCACAGACCTATGAGGATTCATACACTCATCCTGGATCAGATCTGTGCCAGCCGCAAACGGTTGCAGGTCCTCATCGCGCTCGTGATCGCGATGGGTCTGTTGTTGACAATTTCGATCGTGACTGTCGGTCCGAACGACCGTGCCTATCCGGTGCTCGTGTTCGATATCGTCCTGGTGATCGGTTCATTCGCGCTGTTCACGATGACATACTGGTACTGTATCAGACGATCAATGCGCGAGTGAGATACCTATGACCGCTCGCTCGCCTGAAGGAACGATACAGTGTCCGCTGCCATCGATCGAATTTCGCCGTTTGGATCCTCGTCGGCAAGCCGCGCGAGGGGGGCAATGGCTGCGGGTGCCCCGGCGTGTCCAAGCGCCCAGATCACCTGCGACCGAACCGCCGTGTCGTGGTGCTCAAGCTGTTCGATGAGCGTCCGAACGATTGATGGCCCTATCGTTCCCCCGTTCGCTGCGATCTCTCCGAGACAGTAGGCTCCATCGCCAGCAATCACCGGATCGTCGTCGGTTATCAATGTTTCCAACGTGGTAATCGATTCATCTGTCAGCGTGGTGGATGTCTCGGTGAGAACGGTTCGAACGATTCCCACTAGCAACCGCCTTCCCATCACTCCGTCTTTGCGTTCATCCAACTCGTGGTGTTCGATCGTTCGTTGCGTGATGGGGTCTGCGAGTGTGGACTCTGCAACTGACGGTTCGTAGGGCGTGCGCTGGGCCACCACCGAGAGCAGTTTCGGCACATCAGATTCAATGCTGTCGGGCTGTTCGGACGCAATAACTGCAAGGATCTTCGCCGCTCGCATCTGGATGGCACCGTACTCCGTATCAACACACTCGAGTAGGCAATCACGAACCTCGATAATGGGCGCTACATCCTCCTCAACCAGCCGCTCGAGCACCGAAAGCGTCTCCTGTCTATTGACGACAGAAGAGCTACATAGACACTCAGCAATCGTCTCGACCATCGGAGTGAGCGTTCTGGGTGCAGACTCGGCGATAGTGACACAGCGGGATAACAGTTCCCGACGGCGGTTGGAACTGGCCATCTCAAAGTCTTCTCTGAGCCGTTCGATTTCTATCGGCTCGTCTACGGTGTCACCTGTTTGAACATCCGTATCCTCAGTCATGGATTCCCAATCCATGCCTCATCGTATATATGTATCGTTACCCCTGACTGAATCATCAGCCGCTCTTTGTGAGCTGCATGTTCTCCAGACGTAAAAAATTCACTGGAGTCTGAATTAGTATTTCTCTTCTCGTTCGGAAGCGACGGTTGTCTCACTGAAGTAGGTTCGTTCACTGGTCGTGACTTCCCGGAAGCCAGTGATTTCGACCGTTTGAGACTGAGCGATCGAATCCGCGTCGTATCCGACACGGAGTTCGTATTCACCCGGATGAACGGCGAACGTTTCAGATGCGTCGTAGTATGCAAACTGGGTTGCGTCCACCGTTATGGAGATTCGCTTCGTTTCGCCTGGGTTGAGCTTGACGCGCTCAAAGCCAACGAGCTCCTGGAGGGGTCGGGCCACGACCGGTGACACCGCGTGGACGTACAGCTGTATCACGTCCTGTCCAGATCGTTTCCCCTCGTTAGCAACCGTAATCTCCACAGTGACCCTCTCGTCGGGTCCGATTGCAGTCTGATCGAGAGCGACGTTTCGATAGTCGAACGCGGTGTAGTGACAGCCGTGTCCGAACGAAAACCGTGGCGAGCTCTCCGTGTAGACGTACCGCTCGTTGGCCGAATTCGGACGGCGATTGTATGCAACAGGGAGCTGACCGACAGATTGTGGGAGTGAGACCGGAAGGTGACCACTCGGTGATTCGTCTCCGAACAGCAGTCGATCGATGGCTTTGCCACCACATTCGCCCGGAAGCCAGGCATACATGAGTGCTGGGACGCGGTCGGCCAGTTCGCCAATCGCGTGTGCTCGCCCGCTCACGATCACCGGAATGTGCACCGTGTCAGTTTGATCGATTCGTTCAAGGAGTTCTTCTTGTACTCCGGGCAGACCCAGGGTAGTAACGTCACAGCCCTCGCCACTGGTCGGCGTCGTCTGCCCACTTTCAGTGGGTCCCTCCGAGAAATCCACGGCTGATCGCGCTCCAACGAACGAGAGCGTCACGTCTGCGGATTCGGCCGCCGCCACGGCGGGCTTGATTCCACTGGTGTCCGTGCCGGTGGTCGAACAGCCGGGTTCGTATCGCACAGATATTCCGGCCGTCTCGGCACGGTCGCGAATCGCCCCAAGTGGGGTGACACAGTCAATCGATCGCTCGGCATCCACGTAATGGGCAGCCCAGGCGTAATCGCCGAGCAGTTCTGTGCCGTCGTCTGCACTCGGTCCGACGATAGCTACTGAGTCGATATCCGATTCGTCGATCGGTAGCGTCTCATCGTCATTTTTCAACAGCACGATCGATTCGGTTGCTGCCTTTTTAGCGATTGTTCTCGGTTGATCATCGTCGAACGGTGTCCGCACAGCTGTCGTGTCCACCGACGGATCGTCGAACAGCCCGGCACGAACTTTCGCCCGCAATACCCGCCGGACACTTCGATCTAGCGTTCGTTCGGGAACGTCTCCACGCTCGATTAGTCCCACCAGGTCGTCGTAACAGTCGGTCGCCGGTAGTTCCACGTCGATTCCTGCCGTCAGCGCCTGTTGTGCCGCCCCAGCATTGGTACGGGCCACACCGTGCTCGGTTTTGAGATTTGCGATGCTGTTGTAGTCGGCGACGACTGTCCCATCGAACTCGAACGTATCGCGAAGCAGATCGGTTAACAGCCACTCATTATTCGCACACGGTACGCCATCGATGTCGTGATACGCGTTCATCACCGATGCAGCGTCGGCAGTTCGAATCGCCGCTTCGAACGGAAAACAGTCGACTTCTCGAAGCTCACGTCTTCCAACTGCAACCGAGCTCCGGTTTTTCCCGCCTGCGCCTCGACCGTGTCCCACGAAGTGTTTCAGCGTCGCTGCCACACCATCCGCCCCTGACTGAAGGCCCGCAACGTACGCTGTCGCCATCGCACCGACCAGATACGGATCCTCGCCGAACGTTTCTTCGAGTCGACCCCATCGGAGGTCTTTTGCTACGTCACAGACCGGTGACAGCGCCTGTGTCGCTCCAATTGCACTGAGCTGAGCTTGAATCGTCGTCGTCACTTCCCGCACCAGGGTTGGGTCCCATGTGCTCGCAAGCCCAATGCTCTGTGGAAACGTCGTTCCCTCGGGGCCCATATATCCGCTCAAGCACTCCTCGTGAGTGATCGCTGGAATGCCCAGCCGTGTCCTCTCGTCGAGCAACTGCTGGATTTCAACTGTTGCTCTTGCCACATTAGATGGTGAAAGCCCCGCATCACCACCCAGCCTGGTAATGTGGCCGATTCCGTGTTCGAGGAGCTCCGCCGCGCGGTCGTGGTCAAGTTCACCATCTACGATCAGCGAACTCGCTTTCACTGCTCCCAGCTGTGCTACCTTCTCTTCAACCGTCATCATCTCCAGCAGTTCGTCTATTCGGGTCTCGGTCGCGTTGTCTGAACCCATTCGACAGTTCACTCACTGTATTGACCAATAGTTCTTTTGGTACCTACTCTCGGTGGACTGGTAGGCATTCGAAACGCAACACTCGACGATAGTTATCTTCGTCTGCGTACCACGACACAGTTCAACACTGTGGGAAATGTTACCAGCCCATATTGGATCATAATTACAAGTGTACTTCTGTAATGGTAGTTCGTTCAGGTGGTGGCATTCTTCCACTTTCTCACCAATGAAATTGCAGGTGGTGGAGTGAATGCCATTTCAGCATTACGGAAACCAGCGCAGAAGGAATGTACTTTGGGGCAGAAATCGACCAACAATACACCACCACCATTGGAAGGGCCTGATGTAATACACCAATGTGGAAATAGCTGTCTGCTTTAGTTTGTTCGTCGTGAACGCTCCTGACTATCGCACACCTGCAGTAAATGTGCGCCGTGTGTTCTGCCGGTTGTGACTAAGAAATATAGAGCACGCAGAATTTCTATTCTATTGAGATGTGGTGGTGGATGATCGCCAACGTAATCGACGTGCGTGCTCGTGGCGTCTTATTGTTTTGTCGCACAGCGAAGGCAGGATCGACAACAGAAAAACCAGTACGATGGCTGTCGTATGGGCGTATCAATTTTTGTTCAAACTATTACTGATAGCAATCAGAAAACCGGGTCGGGAAATAATCAACGGCTATTTGTGGATTCACGGCCCAGTATACGGTACCGTGACCGAGAACGAGGCCCTCGCCGATCTACCGCCCAGCGCCAAACTGGTCTATAAGGTGCTCGAATATGAGGGCGAGCTAACGCAACAGCGTCTCGCAGAGGAGACTCGACTGTCAACACGGACGGTCCGGTATGCACTGAACAGCCTGGAATCAATCGAGCTGATCGAACAGAAGGTCTATTTCGCAGACGCCAGAAAGCGTCTCTATTCACTTCCTGGGTCAACTGAGACGGAGTAAGAATTCTCCGCTTCCTTACAGCAGTACTCACGTAACGGTCAGCTGAATGACGTCGAGTTCATACTGTGTGGCTGCTTCGTTCATTGCCTACAACCTCACCTGTCTGAATCGCCCAGAGATCGGCGTACGTTCCATCCCGTTCGAGCAGTTCGTCTGGGTTGTGCGCTCTGTGATTTGGCCGTCTCCGAGCACGATTATTCGGTCGGTGTTTCTCACTGTCGCGAGTTGGTAGGCAGTGATTATGACGTTCGATTCGCTCCTCATGCCGAAATACTAGAGCTGGCGGTGAGCCATACAGCGAGCGCTTGCAATACGCTGGTGCTGTCCGCCAGAAAACTGCCGTCCCTGCTCTCTCACGCACGGGTACAGCAGAAACGTCACCGGGGTTCTGGCTGTTAGCGATTGCCAACATCAAACAGCACCACGCACGGTGAGCGTTCCAAGGGCGAACCCACCGATGAACGCAATCGATGCGGCCAAATAATTCACTCACATACTGTCAACTTCCATTTTCCCATATATTACCAATATATCTTTATTATACTGTGTGATTATATGAGAAAGCAGGTTATTCGCTTATAGAGGCGATAAATGGTCGTATATTTATGGAATATGAATAAATATGAATGATAACGGTGAATTTCCGAATACTATATTCTTGAAGTTTTTATGTGAACTCAAGAACAACTCGACAATGGAATATGTAGAAAGTTAATATTATAATTATAAGTTCTGCGGTTGATGTATACAAAATAAGATCGACATGCCTTAGTCTGAATGGAAGCGATGTGAAATATGGAAGGAAAGCGCGTTCTTGTTACTGGCGGCGCTGGATTTATCGGATCGAACCTTGCAAACCACCTCGCGACGAGCAATAATGTCGTTGCGATCGATGATCTGTATCTTGGCACGCCAGAGAATCTTGACAACGCGGTCGATTTCCACGATGCGAGCGTTCTCGATGAGGAGATTCCAGGGACGGAAGACGTTGATGTGCTGTTTCATCTCGCAGCGCTTTCTTCGCGCAACATGCACGAGGATAATCCGCAACTCGGCGTTCGGGTGAACGTCGAAGGATTTGTCAACACAGTTGAGCAGGTTCGTGCTGACTGTGACACGGTTGTGTACGCCTCAACGTCCTCGATCTACGGTAGTCGGACCGAACCCTCCCCGGAAGATATGGAAATTGCTTCCCAGACGGGGTATGAGGCATCGAAACTTGCTCGTGAGAGGTATGCCGAGTACTACTCGAACCACTACGGAATGACGATGGCAGGGCTGCGATTTTTCTCCGTCTATCAGGGCTACGGCGGTGCAGAAGAACACAAAGGCGAATACGCGAACACTGTTGCACAGTTTGCTGATGAACTCGCCAGTGGTCGCCCACCAGAACTGTTCGGTGATGGCTCACAGACCCGCGATTTCACCCATGTTGATGATATCGTTCGTGGGCTCGAAGCCGCGGCCGACCATCATCTCGATGGAATCTATAATCTCGGGACCGGGAAAAGCTACGATTTCAATACCGTTGTTGAGATGCTCAACGAAGAGCTCGGAACGAACATCGAACCGGAGTACATCGAAACACCGTTCGACGATTACGTGCACGACACGCTCGCAGATTCTTCGAAAATGAAAGAAGCAACCGGTTGGGAGCCACAGATCGACTTCGAGGAAGGCATCGAACGCGTCTGTGCGCCGTATAAATAATGCAATTGTAGACGACTGTCATTTTTTGGCCTGCCAGCCGATACGGCCTACCTGCTGTAGCACAAATATAGAAAAATTGCCATTTCCGACAGAGCCCTTGCGAACCGGCGCTTACAGAATCGTTCGTCTTCACTGTCAATACTGTGATGTGCTCACACTCCGCATTTGCTATAGCGAAATACGGTGTATCGTTGTGGCTCTCACGGCCAGATTTACAAAAGTGAATAAATGCTCTGTTCGTACACGTCTCTAACTCTATCACCCCAATCGTGGGTGTATGTGTCGATAATATCCTGTGCAACGTCGCCTCTGAGATATTTCACGATTCCACGATCGCCCGTGCGATATCGGAGATAAGTGGTGAAAAAGTGCCTGAAATAATGTGGGGTCACGTTTTCCTCTGCCCCACCGCCAACACGATACCACCCGCGTTGTTTCGCGTGGGTCCGTACCATTCGGCGTACCTGTGGTGGAGTGAGTCGCTGTCCCCACTTCCGTCCGGTGTCGAGAAACAGTGGCTCGGCGGGCGATCGCGTGTCGGGACGAATCGCAAGCCAGCGGGTCAGTACTTCGCTGAGTTCCTCGTCGATGGGGACCACCGTCACCCGTTTTCGCTTGTTCGCTGCGGTCCGTTGCTCGCCGTTAACGAGCTGTCCCGTGTCGATTTCGGCAGGGACGAAGATGGAATCCGGCCGGCCGTCGAGTTGTGGCCGATGGGTGTAGTCGTACTCCCGTCGGACGCTTTCTGTGGTGAGGTTGCAGTCTCTGAGATCCAGATTACAACACTCACCAACACGGAGTCCGGTTTTTAACAACAACACCACGACGGCCTGCTCGAGCGGATGCATGAGATCGCCGACGAACGCACGCATCTGTTCGATCGAGATATCCCGGCGTCTGGGATCCGTATCGATCGATTCGTCCATCTCCGAGAGCACCAGCTTCATCGGATTCGAATCCAGTGTTCCAGTCTGGTTCATGTAGGCGTAAAATCGGTGGACGTAAGAGGCATACGACGCCACTGTCGACGGTTCGAGCGGGCCACGTAGTGAGTGCACGAAGGCCATGCAGTCGCGCTGGCTCGCCGTTGCCGGCGTGCAGTCGCGATCAGTACAGAAGGCCTCGAATCGTCGTAGTACGCGCTCATACGACTCGAGTGTCCGATCGGACTTTCCGTGGAACGTGAGGTCTTCGATAAAGTAGCCGACTGGATCTTCCTGGGGTGGGTTACTGACGTTCGACATTGGTGAGGGTGTAGCCGCCGTTTCGGCCGCTGTATTTGATTCGATTCGTCTCCTGGAGGCGTTCTAGACAGTCTTCGAGTCGGTCTTCGACATCGTCGGTCACACCTGAAACGAGTGCGTCCCATCCGAGGTGTTCGGACGATTCGCGAAGGACCGCGAGGACACGCTCTTCGAGGTCGTTACCCCCAGGGTTACCATCCCCAGAATGGGTCTCTGGATCACCGCCAGAAACGACGATTTCTCGGCGACCAGCCTGAACCATCGATCGAATGAACTCACTCTGGGTCATATTGAGCTCGTCTGCGTTTTCGACCCATCGCTGTTTCTGCCATCGTGGAAGATGGACCTTCACGGCAACTCGATCGTCATCAGTTCCCATGACAGGAGGTTGCGCTCTGCCACCATCATTCTTTCCCCATAGATTGGGATAGGTATCCCTTATCCGGTCTGGAAGGGTCAAAATTCGGCCGTGAGAACCATAATATCCTCATTCATAGGGTAGTATTCACCAGAGATTCACCCCGTTACTCGGGATATATTCAGATCAGCGGGAGGCGTCTGTTTGTGGGGGCTGAACCTGGGTTCAACGTTGGATGACCGACCGGCTCTCGTTGCAGTCAACGAGTGGCGGCCATTTTGTAGCGGTTGTCCACTGGGTCTCGTTTGCTCAAGAAACTCGCTGAGCAGTCGCTCAGCGAATGCAGAGAGAGACGTCTCCAAACGTTCGTTCCATACCGTCCTGGGGTTGATCACCCGTTTGTTGGAAATGCTGTAAATCGCATACTGCTCTATAGAACGACTGAATTGCCGATCTGGCAGTCGAGAGCAACGATTGCTGTGATTCGATCGGTCGCTGGCACGGCTGACGCACTGATTCACCAATTATTTCAGAAATTCTACAATAGGGCTGGCTGTATCGTCTCGTGGCCCGAAAACTAGTTGCTCATCGAAGATGTCGTGACAGTGATAGTCCCAGTCATATCCGATTGCTCGTGTGGAAGACAGACGTATTCGTAGGTGCCGGGCAGTTCGAACGAATGGGAATACGTTCCGCCCGTTTCGATCAGTCCGTCGTTGCTGTTGTTCCGAGCGTGTGCTTCGGAGTCGAATCCGCCGCTGGCGAAATACTCTGCTGGGTCTGGAACTGACGCTTCGATCGCAGTGACGGTGTGTTTGGCTGCCGTTGGATTTTCCCAGACGACCTCCGTGTTCGCTGGGATTCGAATCGACGCTGGCTCGAATCGCAGATCATCTATCATTGAGACGGTCCGTTGCTTGGTCGTCCGTGACCCACTCAGACACCCCGAAAGGGCGCTTGACAGGATCAGAGTGCACCCAGTGGCGAGAGCCTGTCGGCGTGTGAGCGTCTGCTGGTTCATAGCGTGATGAGAAGATCTGTTGCGTACATCACGATGAGGCCGATGCCGAATCCCGCGAGATTCGGCGCAGAGCGAAGCGACCCGGCGTCCTGAATCAGCGCTCCGATGTCGAAAACAACCTGTAGGAGCGCACCAACCCCGATGGCGAGAAACAGGGCGATGAGCAGTGGCGATTGGGTAAGCACGCCAATCCAGCCCCCAACGATTGCTGGCGCGCCGGCAAGGAGCCCAAGCGCGCCAAAATGACCGAGCGACGGTCGCTCACCCTCGGCGAGCGGAGCGACGAACACCGGTCCTTCAGTGATGTTGTGCGCCATAAAGCCAACAATGAGAAACGCTCCGAGCGACGTGCGCCCAAGCGCGAACGCCCCACCAATAGCCAATCCCTCGGCAAAGTTGTGGAGCCCAATTCCGAGTGCAGCTGAGTAGGCGAGTGCAAGCCGTGACTCATCACCATCGTCGGTGCGCCAGTCCATAACGGACTGGACCAACAGGAGTGCACCAACGATCCCGAGCACGACGAGCAGCGGCCCCGCATAAAAGGTCGGCACCTCCTCGGCTACCTCAAGGGCTTCAAAGCCAGCATCAACGATGAGAAATCCAAGAATGCCAGCCGAGAAAGCAAGCACCGCGTGGAGCCATTTGGTGCGCATCGTCTGGATGAATGGAAACCAGAACATGCCAAGCGTAACCGGAACGACCCCCACAAGGAACCCGATGACCGCGAGATCCCAGAGAAGCGCCCCCGTCACTGCAGGCGTCTGCTGGGCCGCGACGATGGTTGTCCCGAAAGTCACCCCGTCTGCTGTCAGGAGCACCACCTCGTAATCATACCCTTCCATCCACTGGTAGGGGATTGTGACGGTGGCCCGTTCACCGGTTTTGAGATGGGCGTCTTCTCCTGGACTCGACACGTCGAACTGCCAGTTTGCCTCGTCAACATGAACCTGTGCGATGTCGATTGGAGGGCCGTTATTCGTTACGTGCGCGACGATCGTGTCGTCATTCGGGAGTGTCGTGTATTCAACGGTGGCGTCTGGCAGCGCGTCTCCACGACCTAGATCAGCAAACGGGCTCGTTAGCAAGAAGCCCCCGATGATGAGCCCCAGGATGACGACCGGTGCGATTGCCGTCACCCAGCGTGGAACCCCAAACGGCTGTGTCGTAGACTGTGTACCACTGCCCTCGGTTTGTGAGCTGTCCGCCATCTAGTTCACCTCGAAGAAGCTCATCCAGCCAAGCTCAGCAAATTCGGACTGGTGAGCGTGGAACATATAGAGCCCCGGCTGGTGGTTGCTATAATCGAACTCTAGCACGCCGCGCTGGGCCTGACACTGCAGTATTGTGTCGATGGTACTCCGATCTGGAAACAGTGACGTGCCTGCGTCGTAATAATCGAAAAACTGTGAGTGACAGTGGAACGAATTCACGAAGTCGAATTCGATCATATTCACGAGATGCACGCGCTGTATCTCGTTCCGGTCGATCTGAATGGGGTGTTTCGTCTCGCTTGATTCCCATTCACCATTGTAGGCGTCCGTACTGGACGGTGCGTAACAAAATCCACGCGTGTTGACGCCGTAGACCTCGTTGTCGCCGTTGAAATTGGTGTCAAAGCCATTCATCACCATTACCATCTCGTCGACGCCATCGAAGCCCTCTGGGCTGTACTCTGCGTGCGTGACCATGTTTCGGCTCCGCGCACGTTCGGCTGCCATCTCCCGAACCTCCTCGGTTATGGGGCCGTGGTAGTTGATGTATTTCCGGGGATTATCGTAGACCCGCTCTGGTTTTGGGTCGACGATAATCGTCCCGTACAGTCCACGGTGAACGTGTGCTTTCAACGGAAGCGTATGGCAGTGATACAGATGCGTTCCGACGGGCTGGGCTTGCCACTCGTATGTGAACGATTCGCCCGGTTTGAGCAATCCCGGTCCGTTCTGGGGAACGCCATCCATTCGGGGATTGAGGTTTCGGAGGTGTGGATGGATCGTGTGGTCCATCTTCTCCGAGCCGTTCGTGAAGTGTACCCGAATGAGATCGCCTTCTTCGACACGGATCGTTGGACCGGGTACCTGCCCGTTGTACGTCCACATTGGGAACGTGATCCCGGGAAGGATCTCCTGTTCAACGTTTATCGCTGTGAAGTTGAATTCACGGACAGTCTGTCCGTTTTCCTCGTAAACGCCGCCATTCAGGTCATCTTTCCGGCCGAAGATTGCGTCTCGCTCGTTCGTTGCGTCTCCAGTATTGAACTCGCGAAGGAAGCCGTGCGGGTCGAACTGCTGATTCGTATACTCCCCTGGGGCTCCAAACCCACTCGTCTCATCGGGTAGGGTGCTGTCGTCGTCTGCTGTGCTCGTTCCAACACCAGTAATCAGTGATCCACCCGCGAGCGCGAGCCCGCCCAACACCGCCCGTCGAGAAACACCTTCGTGATTTTTGATGGAATCGATGAGCCGATTCTCGAGGTCTTTCGTGAACGACGCCGCCTGCTGTGTTTCTGCAGGAGACGCCACACTGTCTTGCCTGTCCGTCATATGATGTCTATCAGCTTAATGTGACTAACTGAAATATAAAGTTGTTTCGATCAAATTTATTATTTAGACGAGGCTAATTAGCTCGCTTTATTAAAAGACGGCTTCGTTCTGTTACCACCATCGGACGACTAGAGAAACGAATCAGCTACGAGACACGTGCCGTTATTGATCGATCGTTCGTACCGATGGCATCCCGGAACAGTGTAAATTACCTCAAATTACGTCGTGAGTCGGGAGACGGCGCTCAAAAACGATGACCATCGGCGATCACGAGAGCATCTCTTCGGATTGTGGTTGTAACATCAAATTTGATTGCTCCAGATACGAACCACACACCATGGATCAGTATCGTCTTCATGACGTTACGATGTGGATGGATGCGTTCGATTTCGAAGGCGATCAACCGTTCGAAATTTCAGGTCCCTTTAACCGTGTTGAGGGATCCAATCCGGAGTACGTCTATGATCTCGAGTTGTCCACACAGACCGGGACACACATCCAGGGAGCACACTACTTCAATGAATCGGGAAAGCGAATCGAGGAGTATCCACTTCAGCAGTTCGAAGGGAGGGCAATACTCTGTGATCTCGAGGACCGGGGCGTGGACACGACAGCAGCGTTTTTCCGGAGCCGTTTCGATGAGGGCGATCTCAAGAACGCAATTCTCATCCTTCGAACCGGTCATATGGAAGACGTCATCGAACGTGGCGAGCTCGATCCGGCACACCGTCCTGGTCTCTCTCCTGGGGCGGCTCGTTATCTCGTCGAGGAAACGCAACTCAGGATGATCGCAATCGATTCTGTTGGCGTCGAATCACGCGAGACGGAGAATTTTGAGGTGAACGTTTACCTCGGCGAGCACGACATTCTCATCCTGGAAGGGCTGGTGAATCTCGACGCGATTACGGCGACAGCGGTCTTTCTCGAGGCGTTTCCGCTGAAGATACCCGGTGTTGAAGGCACTCCTTGCCGTGCAATAATCAAAGAGCCACTCGAGGAGTGACAGTTGTTTGACTACGGGTGGCGTTCCAGCGCGGCTTCGAATTCTCCCGCGGGGTGTGGATCACAGTGTCCTGTCGATACAGTGGCTCGCAAGATCGGCGAGTCGTCGGCGTTCTGGTGACGCAGGGAGCGTCTCGATCGAGTCGTGTGCGGTGTCGACCAGCGAACGCATCCGTCGGCGGGCGTGCGCAATGCTTTTCCTCCCGATAGATGTTCCGCACGGTAGCCACATCTTCAGCTGTCGTTTCGCTGGCTGGCGCATCCAGAATCTGATAGATGGTCTCGTTGTCAGCGTGAATGGCCATGAGCGTCCGTTTCCCCGATCGCACGTCGCCACCCGTTATTTTCCGTCCCTTCTCTCGCTCGAAATCGAGCAGATCATCTCGAATCTGAAACGCAGACCACAGGGCGCTATACCCCGCAATATCGAGATTTCCAGTCTGCTGGTGTTGTGGACGCGGTGGATGGCCACAGACACCACTGACAGACAGGCGCTACCACCAACCAAATCGCTCCCGGTGGCCGTTACCCTAAAAGACGACTGATTGATCACCCCACCAGCGTCTCATTTCTTGGGATCAGCGCTCTCGTCTCAGAGCCGACAGAGAAACGCCCGCAGCTCGGCGTACGCAGCGTCGTAGCAGTCGGCAAACACGGCGTGGCCGGCGTCGGGGATGTGGACGAGCCGACCGTTGGGTAGTCTCTCTGCCATATCGAGCTCTCTGGCTCGGTGAGCGGGCTCGGTATCGGCCTGTAACAGCAGTGTCGGACGGCTGATCTCCTCGAATCGATCCGCTGGAGACGGAAAGCCGGCCCGAGCAACCTTGGTGATTGCCGATTGAGAAGCCTTGTTCGCACGTGCGAATTGCCGAGCGACCGATTCCGAATAGGATTCGTACTCACTCGCCAGTTCCTCGATCGATTGCTCCTGTATCGTTGTGAGTCGCTCATCGACCAGTTCGACCCGCTCGTCGGCGGAAAGATCATTCTGGGGAACCAAGCCAGCAGTTTCTTCGAGCACCAGGGCACGGGGCAGTTCTGGATGCTCAACGGCTGTCCAGGCGGCCGTGGACGCACCCATCGAGTGCCCAATCAGGATCGGATCCGACAGGTCGAGTTCGGTGAGCAATCCGACGAGATCATTCACACGATCGTCAATGGTGTAACCACCTGCTGGCGCTTCAGATCCTCCGTGAGCCCGGGCATCGTACGCTACCACCGAAAAATCGTCGGAAAGATCTGTGATAAGGCGCTCCCAGCAGAGGCTGTCCTCGTACAATCCGTGGGCAACGACGAGGGGCGGTCCGCTTCCGACCCGGTAGTACTGCAACGAAACGCCATTCACGGAAACGGTGTCACCAGTCCAGCCCGCAGGCGGATTCATGGTGATTGCTAAACACAGTACTGGATTAAAGAGACACGAATCAGTCCCTGAGAACGTATTCTAACGAACACGGAATGACTACACATCAAAAATTAATATTATTGACTTTTGATGTCATCCATGAAACAGTCACTGGTCAGTTTATTACCATCAGTACGCGTTCGACCAATCGAACGAGGGCTTGCGGTTGGATTTCTCTGTCTGCTCTTGCTCTACGGATTTGGAACTATTCTCGAATCTTCACTTCCAGCATTGCATACGGCGGGCGTTCTGGGAATGCATCTCGCTGTCGCTGTGGCGCTTTTGCTCCTGCTTCTAATACTTTCCCGAAGTCGGCCGTGTTCGCGGTGACATGGAGGGTTTCAGACTCCGGACGATAACGAGCGCTGGTATCCTGGCTGTCATCGTGGGTTCTACGATCATTGGCGCGCCAGTCACCGTTGAGCGACTCACAGTCGGCACAATGAGCGCACTGTTTTTGGCGGTGGTCGTCATCACCGGCGATCCAGTTCAGTTATAATTCCGCGTCAGTTCTTTGGTAGTCGGCTGCGATTGGAACGTGCATGGTAGTCTGGGAGACGGAGTACTGGCTCGTCAGATTCGTCTTCCAGCGCGGGTTGGCACTGATCTATTGTTTGGCCTTTCTCGTCGCAGCACGCCAGTTTCGGCCGCTTGCAGGCGAAAATGGACTGCTTCCAATTGAAGAATTCATCAATCAAGCATCGTTTCGTGACCATCCCAGCCTCTTTTATTTCGTGCCGAGCGATCGCGCCATCGGGATAGGGGCCTGGAGTGGCGTTGCGCTCTCGATTGTGGCGCTGTTTGGCGGTCCCTACTGGCTGGGTGATCCGTTTGCGATCCCTGCTTCGATGGCCTTGTGGACTGTCCTCTGGCTGTTGTACCAGTCGTTTGTCAACGCCGGTCGGCTGTTTTATGGCTACGGCTGGGAGACAATGCTGCTCGAAACCGGCTTTCTGGCGATTTTTCTCGGTGCCGGGTCACGTGGCCCACCGGTGATCGTGCTCATGTTACTGAACTGGGTGCTGTTCCGGAACATGTTCGGAGCAGGGCTCATCAAACTCCGAGGAGACGATTGCTGGCGTGAGCTCACCTGCCTGGAGTATCATTACGAAACACAGCCACTGCCGAATCCTGCGAGCTGGTACGTCCACCATCTCCCAGACCGATTCCACCGGCTCGAGGCGCTGGGAAATTTCGTCGTCGAAATTGCTGTTCCGTTTCTGTACTTTGCGCCACATCCATTTGCAGATGCCGCTGGAATCGCCACGATCGGCTTTCAGGCGTGGCTCATGGTGACGGGGAATTTCTCCTGGCTGAACGCCCTGACGATCGTGCAGGCAATTACAACGTTCAGTGATGGCGTGCTCGCCGGGATCGTTCCGATTGCACCCGTGACGAGGAGCGCACCACCGCGGTGGCACGTGCTGCTTGCCGTGCTCGTCGCTGTTCTTGTGATCTGTCTGAGCGCGAACCCCGTTCGGAATATGCTCTCAGAACGGCAGATCATGAACACGTCGTTCGACCCGCTTCATCTCGTCAACACCTATGGGGCGTTCGGGTCGATCACCAGACGGCGGACACAGCTCGTGATCGAAGGCACCACCGAAACCGATCCCACACCGGACGACTGGCACGAATACGAGTGGTACGGCCAGCCATCGAACCCCGCAAGACGGCCATCACAGGTGGCTCCGTATCACCTGCGACTCGACTGGCAGCTCTGGTTTGCAGGAATGCGTCCTCAACCGGGCTCGCGACAGCGGTGGCTCCGGAGGCTTCTCGATCGACTACTGGAACCCGACGATGACGTGCTAGCACTCCTGCGGTCGACGCCATTCGAGAAAGCGTCCCCCAAACAGGTTCGGATTGTCCGCTATCGCTATCGATTTAGCACCCCTGAAGAGCGCGCTGGGTCTGGTGAGTGGTATCAGCGCTCCCAACTGGGAATCTACCTCGGTCCGATCAGCCGACCGCCACAGTCAGCAGCCACCGACTCGCACGCCGAGAGCTCTGATCGATAGCCTCTCTTCGATTGCGTCCTATTCGTTCTCCATGGAGCCGTTCGTCAGATGGATACTCGCCGGTGGGATGACGCTCGTGGTGGGGCTCTGGGTCAGCATGCTTGCGGCATCCTGGTCAACACCATGGCTAGCGGGTGCGATGGGTTCTCTCCTCGGCATTACAGGAATTGCTGTCGGTCTCAGACGCCAGCTCGTGTTCTGAGAGGTGTCAATATTTAACCGCATACTCGCCCATTTTCAGAGTACCATGTCCACACCGCCCGATCGGCTCGACGACCTGGTCGAATCGATGACACGCGAGGAGAAGCTCCGTCTCGTTCGCGGAACCGTATTGCTCGATGAAGGGCGAGCAACCGGATATTTGCCCTCGATCGATCGACTCGATCTGCCATCGCTCAAAATGGTTGATGGTCCACTCGGCGTTAGACTGGACGAGGCCACCGCGTTTCCGGCGAGCATCGCGCTTGGGGCAACCTTCGATCCGGCGCTCGCAACAGCGTTCGGAGAAGCGATTGGTGCTGAAACCCGCGCAAAAGGGATTGACGTGCTGTTAGCGCCCGGCTGTAACCTGATTCGGACTCCCCACTGCGGACGGAATTTTGAGTATTACGGCGAAGATCCGTATCACTCGGGAGCGCTCGTTAGCGCAACGATCGAGGGCATTCAGTCGCAAGGGGTCGGTGCAACGGTGAAACATTATGTCGCGAACAACCAGGAACATGATCGAACCGAGGTAAGCGCAGCGGTGGATTCTCGTGCGCTCCGTGAGCTGTATTGCAGACCGTTCGAGGCGGCCGTCAATGCCGATGTCGCCGCGGTAATGGCGGCGTATAACCGGATTAACGGCACCTATGCGACCGAACACGAAGCGCTCCTCACTGATGTTCTCAAAGATGAGTTTGGGTTCGATGGTCCCGTCATGTCTGATTGGTATGCAGTGAACAACGGGTTGGCGGCCGCACGGGCCGGCACCGACCTGGAGATGCCGGGCGTGGGAGTGTACGAGATGTTGCCGACACAGTCGGAGAGACTCACGCTACTGGCCCCCCTCGACGAGTGGTGGCCCGATTCGATTCCAGGGCCGGATGCGCTCGTAAATGCGATCGCCAGGCGTGCAAGCACCAGTCGCGGCGGTATCCCGAACTTCTCCGAATCGAAATTTGCAGCCGAACTCGAAGCAGCACTCGAGACGGATAGCTTCTCACCGGAACGGCTCGATGCGATGGTCCGTCGAGTGCTCACGCTCTATACGCGTGGTGATCGTTCGAACGAATCGACCGGGATAAATGCCAATGATCACCGATCTCTGGCCCGCACAATTGCCACACGTGGAACTGTCCTCCTCAAGAACGATGGCGTGTTACCACTATCAGCGGATACCGACGTCGCAGTAATCGGCCCAAACGTCACCACAGCGAAGGTTGGAGGGGGTGGAAGTTCGGAGGTGAACCCATCCAGTACGGTGGATCCAGCCGATGGCATTCGAAACCGGGCATCTGGATCGGTCACGGTTGCTCAAGGACACCCGCCAATCGATGATCCATCGATATTTTCGATCGATATCGGGTCGAAGTTCTTTGGCGAGACAGAATCTACAGACATACAACCAGCGATTGACGCGGCCACAGCGGCCGACGTTGCCGTCGTCGTCGTCCAGGATGTCGCCACCGAGGCCCGCGATCGTCCCTCGCTCGAACTGCCCGGCGAACAGAATCAACTGATCCAGACGATCGCAGCGAATGCAGACCGGACGGTGGTGGTCGTTCAGGCCTCTGGTCCGGTTGCACTCCCGTGGATCGAGTCAGTGAACGCGACGCTCTGTAGCTGGTATCCCGGACAGGAGGCTGGCAGCGCGCTTGGGGCAGTGCTGTTCGGCGACGTTGATCCAGGCGGCCGTCTCCCCGTCACTTTTGGGAGAGAAGGCACGTATCCGACCAGTGCCCAGACGAGCTATCCGGGCGTCTCCGGAAACGAGAACTACCCAGTTGCCCAGTACGATGAGGATGTTTTCATCGGCTATCGCTGGTTCGATGATCATGAGCGATCGGTGCAGTTCCCGTTCGGCCATGGGCTGAGCTATGCCCAGTTCGAGTATCGGTCGCTCTCGCTCGGCGAAGGCAATCCACCAGAATCGGCCACCGTCACCGTTTCGAATACTGCGGATCGATCCGGTCGCGAGGTGATTCAGCTGTATGTCGAACCAGAGGATCCGGCGGTGGATCGACCTCCCCGTGAGCTGGCTGGATTCATGTCGGTCGAGCTTCCCGCGAATACGGAGCACACCTACACGATCGACCTTGATGAGCGAGCGTTCGCCTACTACGACGATGAGAACGGCTGGACGATCGACGATGGTTCTGTCACCGTTGCTGTGGCCCGATCGTCACGAAACACGCAACTGCGTACGGAGACCGTGATCAGTGCCGAACAAAGCGAGGACGCAGAGCCCCGTTAGTTTTCTCCGTAGACTGGCTATCCGTTCGTATGGGAGTACTCGCTTGTGATCCTGTCCTGGCGCGACTGATTGATGACCACGGACCACTGACAATCGAACCCGCAGACGATCTCTTTGCACGTCTGATTTCGTCGATCGTCAGCCAACAGCTCTCGACGGCCTCTGCAACGGCCATTCATGATCGGCTTACCGAACGGTTCGAGCTCACGCCCGCTGCCATGCTGTCAGCCGACACCGACCGACTGCTCGACTGTGGACTCTCTGGGCGGAAAGTCGAGTACATCCAGAACGTGGCACACGCATTCGATGCGAACGAGTACAGCCGGTCGTTCTTCGAGGAACACTCCGATGCTGAGGTAATCGATGAACTCACGGCGATCACTGGTGTCGGCGTCTGGACCGCAAAAATGATGCTCATCTTCGGTCTTGGCCGTGAAGATGTGTTCCCAATCGAAGATCTGGGGATCAGAAACGCGATGGATTCGCTCTATGATGATCCATCCAGGGCTGAAAAACGTGAGATAGCTGCCCAGTGGCGCCCCAAACGATCGATCGCTGCACTTCATCTCTGGAAGCACTACGAACAATAACGACAGTGTTCCCTCACAGCATGGAGTTTATTTCTAACATTTTATCTAGACAATTTTATTTCCAATCAAACCCTCATTTGATTCTCCGGTGTGCTTTATACTCAATGCGCTGGTAGACTGCGGTACTGGGGAATGTCACGACAGATCATTCACGGCGTATTGTGGGAATTTGGAGACGATTCGTCGTGCCTGGACAGAATTCGGCCGCTAACGTTGCAGCGTTATCATTTCCAACCCGGGTGTAACGCTGGAACTGATGGCTTACTGGACTGTCCGGTGCACAGGTAGGGAGGTGAGAGTCCGTGGATGGAACAACACCTTTACAGAGTGATCGGACCCCAGACACCAAGTAACAATGACACGTACACTGCGAACCGCACTGACCGCACTCCTCGTCGCGATGCTTGTCGCTGGCGGGGCTGGTACCGCTGCTGCAGAGTCAACCGATATCAATAGCGGCGATACCTCGGTCGTAAACGATAACGATCTCGTGGACGTGGACGATACGTTGAATAACATCTCGGCGAACGTCCTGGGTATCCAGGTCGACGACTCGGAGCTTAACGTGCTCTCCGACGACGACGACCACCACTACCACCCACAGGAGTCGACCGAGATCAACAGCGGTGGCACCACGGTCGTGAACGACAACGATCTGGTCGAGCTGGACGAGACGGCCAACAACATCAGCGCTAACGTGCTGGGTGTGCAGGTCGACGACAGCGACGCTGACATTCTCTCAGCGTAATTCGGTAGAGTCACCGCCTTTTTTTGGTTGCTAGCCCGGTAGCGCTAGCCTTAAAATACGAGCTACCATGAGTTCCCGGTTCAACTAGCCATTTGATCCTCCGGTAGATCTTATACTTCCCCTCGTGGAGTAGGACGATACTGGGGTATGACACGAGCAGATATACTTCTGCGAGCGGCTGTCCCGTTTGCAGTTTCACGTTTGCGTGTTCACACAGTGGCCACGACCGGGTACAGACACAACTGCCGGCAGGCCCGGTAAAGATCTCGTGTGAACATCGGACGGATCTACGATGCGTGCGTAACGTACTCATCGGTGCCGTGTTCTGACCCCAGCCATAATCAGACCATGACACGAATACTACGGACGACGGTGTTAGTCGCATTGATCGTCGCTATTTCAGCGGGTGGCGTCGGAACGGCCGTCGCCGAAGAAACGGAGATCAACAGCGGCTGTACGACAGTGGTCAACGACGACGATCTCGTCGACGTCGATGATTCACTGAACAACATCTCAGCAAACGTGCTGGGCGTGCAGGTCGACGACAGTAACGCAGACATTCTCTCCAGCTAACGTAACTGGACTGCAGTTTTTTTTGGCTCACCAGGAGCGTTCGAACTCGGGATCGAACAGCTGCGCAGAGGTCGGGGCAGGATCGCCCGGCGTGACGTTGTAGTCACTGAAGCTCTCTATACCGATCTCTTGGAGGATTTCCTCGTCGTAGCAGGCGTTGCCGGAGAACGAGTCCGGATCCCGATCCAGAATCTCGAGAACTGAATCGGCGACGATCTCGGGTGTCCGCCAGTCGTCTTCCGTTCCAAGGCCGAAATATCGCGTTGCCCGGGTGTCAATCCCCGTCACTGGCCAGATCGTGTTCGCGGCGATCGAATCGTTACGTAGTTCGCGGGCAAGTGAAAGCGTCACAAACGACATTCCGAGTTTCGACCAGGCGTACGCTGCGCTTCCCGGCGATCGGTCGATCGTGATTGGCGGCGCATTGGTGAGAATGTGACCTCCCCCGATCGAACGGAGATGAGGGATGAACGCTCGGCTCGTCAGATACGTCCCCCGGACGTTCACGTCCGTCACGAGATCGAACCGATTGGCCGGCATCTCTGCAACGTTCGCCAGCTGGATCGCGCTGGCGTTATTGATCACGATATCGATCTCCCCGAAATGATCGATCGCCGTGTCAACGGCCTCTGTGATCTGGGTTTCGTCCCTGAGATTCAGCTGAATTGCCTTCGCTTCAACCCCACGCTCTTCGCATTCGGACTTCGTCTTGTGGATGGTACCCGGAAGCTCGCCGCCCTCCTCGACGGTTTTTCCGGTCGAAACGATGTTACAGCCCATGTCGGCAAGTGTCAGCGCGATCTGCTTGCCGATTCCCCTCGTCGTTCCCGTGATAAACGCCGTCCGCCCGTCGAAATCGTACTCCATGGTTCAGTCTCGCCGCGGATCCGTATAAATGATAGGAAGTAAACAATTGGGTCGTTGTTGTGGGTTCACTCTCCGGTGAACTCGGGATCGCGGCGTTCCATGAATGCGGTTGCGCCTTCGACGTGATCGTCTGTAGCGAACACGGCGGCCTGGTGGGCTGCCTCTCGTGTCATTGCCTGGTGGAGTGACTGCTCGATCCCTTGATTGAGCGCGCGTTTCGACGTTTCTAGCGCGACGGTTGGCCCCTCTGCGATCTGCTGAATGAACTGTGTGGCCTGTTCGTCGAACGACTCGTGGTAGACGTGATTGACGAGTCCGAGTTCGAGTGCTCGATCGGCGTCGATAATCTCGCCGGTGAACACCAGTTCTTTGGCGACGTTGAGTCCAACCGTCCGAACGAGGAAGTAGGAAGTACCAGTATCGACAGCGAGTCCAACGTTACGAAAGCCAAAGCTGATCTTGCCGTTGCTGCTTGCCAGCTGGATGTCACAGGCCAGCGCGAGGTTTGCACCGGCACCGAAGGCAATTCCGTCGAGCAACGCGATTGTCGGCAGTCTACACTCATACACACGCTGGATTGCGCGACTGGTCAGCTCGTGAATTCGACGAACTGCCTCGTACAGTGGGACGTCGCCGTTCATCCGCTCTGCCATGGCGTTGATGTCGCCCCCCGAACAGAATGCCCCCTCGCTCCCGCGGAGCACGACCGTTCTGACCGAATCATCGTCTTCGACTGCCTCGATCGCCGCCATGATCCCGGTAGCAACCGATTCCGTCAACGCGTTTTTCACAGCTGGTGCGTTCAGCGTAATCGTCGCCACACCCGCATCGACCTCGTAGGTGACTGCTTCGCCCATGGACCATGGCTGCGGCGAACGGGGTTATTTCTTTCGCCCTACTGAAATGATCTCAGGCTCGTTCAAGTAGTGTGGCGATTCCTTGTCCAAAGCCGATACACATCGTTGACAGCGCGGTGTCGTCGCCGGTTCGTTGCAATTCGTGTGCGAGTTTGGTAATGAGCGCCGCACCCGTCGCACCGAGCGGGTGGCCGTGTGCAATCGCGCCGCCGTTGACGTTCGTTCGCTCCCAGTCTGCACCGGTCTCCTCAAGCCAGGCGTGAATGACGGGTGCAAACGCTTCGTTCACCTCAAACAGGTCAACGTCATCCACCGTGAGATTGTGCTCCGCGAGGAGTTCAGTCGTCGCCGGAATCGGTCCGGTGAGCATCGTCACGGGATCGACCCCGACTACGTGACTATCGATGATCCTGGCGAGGGGGTCCCAGCCCCGTTTTTCTGCAACGGCCGCACTCGTGAGCAACAGTGCTGACGCGCCGTCGACGATTCCCGATGCGTTGCCGGCATGGATTACGCCATCACCAGGTGGCCGAAAGGAGAGTCCCAGAGATGCTAACGTTTCAGTGGTCGTTTCGGGTCGCGGGTGTTCATCCCGGTTGATCGTTTTTGTTTCCCCGTCGCGTTCGATTGTTACCGGTGCGATCTGCTCGTCGTAGTGACCCGCTTCCCAGGCGTTTGCCCATCGTTGCTGGGAATCCACGGCGATTTCGTCCGCTCTTTCCCGAGTGCATCCCCACTGTTCAGCGATCCGTTCTGCGCCCTCTCCCTGTGTCGTCAGTTCGTCGAATTCTTCGAAGTACGTGGGCGTCATCGAGTTGCCATCGGAGCCCATCGGGACGCGAGTCATGTGTTCGACACCGCCTGCGACCACCACGTCGTGCGTTCCTGACTGAATCTGTGCTGTGGCCATATTCACGGCCTGCTGGCCAGAGCCACACATTCGATTGAGCTGCACGCCGGGAACGCCCTCACCCCAGCCGGCGACCATTGGTGCGATTCGGCCGATGTTCAGTCCCTGTTCGTCCACCGGCGTGACACAGCCGTAGATCACATCCTCGACGATCGACGGATCGAATCCAATGCGGCGTTCGAGCGCACGAAGTGGCTCGGCGGCAAGGTCCTGTGGATGCAACTCGCTGTACGCACCGTCTTGCTTTCCAAACGGCGTCCGAACGGCGTCCACGATCACTGCTGTTTCCATTTGTGTCTCACACTTTCGTGTAGAACTGTAAATATATGTTCCGTGCTATTACTGGGTATCTATTGTGGGTTGTCGTAGAAATTTTCCTCGACTGCGTCCGCTTGGTGGATTCGGTTTCGGGGGTGTCAGCGAGTGATTTCGTGAAGGTACGGCGAGTATATTCTATTTCGCTATATCAACCTATTACTTCGGAGTGTGTGCATACCGATTGTACTCGCTGTTGAACCAGTCGGGACTCAGCCTGGGCCGAGAATTTTCGACATCAGTACCATCGACCGGTTCGGCGGCTTATGGATGTGATTCTCAAGGCAACGATCTTTCGAGAATTGACGACCGCTCTACCGGCGCTCTGCTGAAGAGTTCGCTGATTGAGTCGCTACTCATCTCCAGCTCAATTCTGGCTAAACAGACCTATCGTTGTGTAAAATAGGATGCTGAGCGGCAGCTCTCTGCAAACACGACCGCAGATGACTGATTTCTCTACATGCTGTTTGAATACTAACTATATTCCTAAAGAGTTCTCTTAGGGAAATTCATATCTGCTTGAGTATCCGGAATAAAAGTGTTGGAGGGACGAAGATCGTTTACACTCCGAAGTTAGGATTCTCTATTCAATTTGGTCCACCCGGTTTGGTTTTATTACTAATATCTAATAAATAAATTTTGGTTTCAGATCAGGACGGAGTTAGGCTATAATGGCAAGATAATCTTCAGCACACCAGCCCACGTAATTGCTATCGTTCCATTTGACAGGTCGCCAGTCGTAGCCGTCTATCTCCAACCTTGGGTAGTAGGCCCACCCGTCTGAGCCATTGGGTGCCGTCGTAACCACCTTTCCATCAAGGCCTGGTTTTGCCCGTGTGTTTAGATTGGCAACAGCGTTTACCATAGCACCGTAGCCATCATAGGGCGCGTCGCCCACGTAGGAGAGATATTCTGTGGCACACCAGCCTATGTAATAGTTACCGTCCCAGCCGACGACCTGCCAGGTGTAGCCGTCCATCACCAAACTGCCGGATAGGACCGTCCCGGTTGCGTGGGGGGGCATCGTCGCAGCCACCCCCCCGCCGAGGCCTGGTTGGGATCGTATATTTAGGTAGTCAGTAGGGGATACACGAGTATCGCGACTATAATCAGCAGTCACGGCGTTCTCGCTCACAAACGAACCGGAGCGCTTGCTCCTCTCGGCACTCTCGGGCATCTCTGTAGCACTGGCAGCTCCGGTACTAACAGCAGTCCCCATCATCCCGACAATCCCGGTCGCCGCCGCTTTTTTCAGAAAGCTCCGGCGTCCTTGTGCGGTGTCGGTCTCTGTTCGGTTCTCGTCGTTCGATTTACTCACGGGTGTTGATTCGTCGGTTACCATGTGGATCAATTCACCACAGGAAATATTAGATGCAGCTAATAATTACATTAATGGATGCGGAACTAATCCTAGTCTATCGATGACAGACAACTAATTGGGCCGTTCTATACACATTCCCTGTTACTGGTGTCTGCGTCGGTGCAGCGATCGATGCGTTGGGTGTCTGCCCCACACGGTTCGTCACTAATAACGACAGAGGTGTGCTATCCATACACAGTATGATGCGTTAGGACAAGTTACTACGATCGATGGCAACAGCGACTCTTTTCATTATCTAACATTTTTGGAAAACTCATCCAGGAAGTATATACAGTATTCTCTCTTACGGCGAAGAAATGGCACAAATCGAGGAAGAAATATCAACTATTACGCTAATCCTTTGTAGCATCCAGGGGAGCATCGCTGGAGTTGGGTTACTTGTCGTAGGAATTGGCACAGAGTATCCTCCGTTTTTCCTGCTAGGGGTGCTGGTATTTGTGATTTCTATAACAGTAACTATAATAATTCAATTTGTTACCTGATATACTAGCGTGTAACGAGAGCAAAGCGATCTATCACTGTTCATTCCGGTCAGTTCCCACGTCAAACCAGAGGTGGGTCACGTCGGGTGAGCCAACCATCCTCGTCCGTTCTAGTTCGATCGGGTCGCTGTCGAGAGACTCGAACAACCGGATACCATCGCCGAGGAGCACGGGTACAACGTGGAGCTGAAGCTCATCAATGAGCCCAGCTTCGATGAACTGCTGGACAACGGTCGCGCCACCGACAATCTCGATGTCTTCGTCATCAACGGTGTCGCTTGCCCGTTTCAGGGCGCGCTCAATCCCGTCGGTGACGAAGTGAAACGTCGTTCCGCCCTCCATTTCGAGCGGTTCTCGTGGGTGGTGCGTGAGGACGAACACCGGAACCGCAAAGGGTGGGTCGTCGCCCCAGTAGCCCTCGAATGGATCATCTCCCCACGGTCCCTCGCCGTTGTCGAACATCCGTCGCCCCATTATGGCGGCTCCGACGTTCTCGTTCGATTCCGCCACGATCTCGGAGTCTCGATTGGTCTCGCCGCCATCGAGACCATGCTGGTCCTTCCAGCTTTTAGTATCCACCATCCACTCGTGGAGCCGTTCGCCACCATCGCCGAGCGGGTTCTCTCGGCTGTCGTTCGGCCCGGCGATATACCCATCCAAAGAAATCGACATGTTTGCGAATACGGTCTCCATAGTATTCTATTCTGATTCGTGTGATAATAACATACTCGACCGTTCATCGTCGAGGCGATCAGTTAGTGGGAACGTATCACCGGAGATAGAGCGACGAACAGAGATGGTAGAGTGCAATCCCGAGGCCAAGGGCAGCGACCGACCACCCCCGCAGAGCAGGAAGATTAGCAAGCGCTACGGTCAGGATGAGTATCCAGAGCCCACCACCGTAGAATGCGTATCGTTCCGCTTTCCGGTTCTGGTACGCGGTGAGTAACAGTCCGATGTAGAGGTAGGCAACACCGAACATCGACCCGAACGCGACGAGCATGAAGTACAGTCCACCCGCCGCCTTTAGCATGGGGAGAACCGGAATGAGTGCGCCAAGGAGTGCCACAATGCCGACAATAGCGGGATACTGCCATGTTTCCCAGTGCTGGAGGCCAGTTGAGTGCCGATCGATGCCTGCGAAGGCCCGATTTGTTGCGATCTGTGAGCAATACAACATCCCACCAGCGTACAGCACGAATCCCACTAACAAAAGCGGGTGCGGCTCGTGTGCGAGGAGTTGAATCGCCGGAAACAACAGCCCAAACGCCACGCCTTGAATGAGCCACCACTGCGACCAGGAGGAATCCTGGTCGTTCAGTCCGTTCTCCTGATCGATCTCTGCCCGTGTGGTTTCGTCGTTGGATTCGTTCTCAGACATTGCTATTGGTGGATGATCGATCGGTCGAGTACTCTGTAATCACTGTACACGGAAGTGATCCTCTGCGTGGGCTCTCCCGTAGCTTGCGGGGTTGATCGCTGTACGAATTCGCCGTGGGGGAAATTGGTCCGCAGAGGGCTCCGCAGGAATAGCGCCTGTCATTGTGAGTATTTGTATATCACTTTGCGGTAGTAAAATAAAAATTATTGGGAAGAACACCAATCTGCACCGATTGGATTGGCATGTTCCAAACAAAGGTACAACCCCGAAGGGACCGAACTTCCCACCGTCGATGACCACGAACGATTCACAGCGTGTGCTGTTCGTCGTAACGAATCACGATCAGCTCGGAGCAACCGACGAAAAAACGGGCTACTGGCTGAGCGAGGCGAGCCATCCCTATCACGTTCTCACCGACGCTGGTTTTGCCGTCGATTTCGCCAGTCCAGAGGGTGGTGTCGCGCCGGTCGACCCAGAGAGTGAAGACCTCGACGACCCGATTAACGAGGCGTTTGTCGAATCGGACGCCTACACCGACCAGCTGCAGAACACCCACCCACTCGACGATATTGATCCCACTGCGTACGAAGGCATCGTTCTCGTTGGCGGACACGGGCCAATGTGGGACTTCCCCGACAACGAGCAGCTACAATCGCTTCTTGCCCAGATCTACGAATCAGGAGGCGTTGTTGGGGCCGCCTGCCATGGTTCCGTTGGACTCGTGAACGTCCAGCTGTCGAACGGCGACTATCTGGTTGACGGAAAGCGTCTCACGTCATTCACCGACGAGGAAGAACAGGAGGTTGCGCTCACTGATGCCGTTCCGTTCCTCCTCGAAACGAAACTCGAAGAACGAGGAGCTGACCACCACGCCAGTGATCCATGGGCAGAGTACGTCGAAGTGGATGGACGGCTCGTTACTGGACAGAATCCTGCTTCGGCGAAGGCGGTTGGAGAAGCACTTGTACGAAAACTCGAATCATCGTCGGCGTGAACACACGGGAACGGCGATAGGTGGTCGCTGTACGAGAAGGCGCACAGTACTTGGAATGTCCCAACCCACGGTTTAGGAACCTCGCCAACGTATCTTCACTATGCGTGAATTCGTTTTCACTATTGATTACGAGGAGGGGATTGATCCGGGAATGGATCTGTTCATTTCTCATTCCAACCTGCATGCACGGACGATGGCCATTCAGGCCACGACTGATTCGATGTGGCGACTCGATCGGATTACCGGCTCATCGTCAGCCCTCGACGCGTACGATGCGTACCATTCCAACATGGACGGAGATGACGGCTCCGATGGCGTTTGTGGCGATGTTGTCCGTGAGCACACGTCTGAAATCCTCGCGAAATCGCAGACCAGTCGCCTCGTCTACACCTATCGGAAGGTGGCAGACCCAGGCCGTTCGATTCCGTATCTGGCTGCAAAATATATCGGTGACGGTCTGTTAATGCACGCCGAACGGAGAGGCCAGCAGTATCGCTGGCGCTTTCTTCTTGACGATGAAACAGCCGTGGGACCGATGTACGACACCGTGAGCGAAGCGCTACCGGACGGCCTTTCGCTTCGTGTTCAGCGATTGAGTGAACCCGAATGCTGGATCGATAAGGGAATCGAAACCCCCCAGGAGGGCCTCGCACCCAAACAGCAAGCCGCACTTGAAGCCGCGGTCGAACACGGGTATTACCAGACGCCACGAGAACACACCGCCCAGGAGCTATCGGAGAAACTCGACATACCGAACTCCACGCTCCAGTACCGTCTCTCCCGGGCAGAAGCGTGGCTGGCCAACCGATTCGTCTCCAACGCCCTGGGGGCCGAACCCGAAACGCAACCTGAGGATGTTGAGGTTACGTTGTAACTGAAAGTGGAGTTTCGAAGGCGCATCACATGGCGGATTTCGTGAACGACGAAAAGCTGTCGAGTCGCCGATCAGCGCAGCCACCCGAACAGTTGGTAGTCGTGATCTGGGGTGTACCGACGGAAGAGCAGGCTGTTCGACAGCACCGACACGCTCGAAAACGCCATCGCGCCGGCGGCAAGCACTGGCTGGAGCAGCCCGAGCGAAGCAAGCGGAATCATTGCCGTGTTGTATCCAAGTGCCCACACGAGATTCTGCTTGATCTTCTCGAGCGTTGCTTCCGAGATGCGAATCGTTTTTACGACATCCAGCGGGTCATCTCGCATCAGGGTGACATCAGCAGCTTCGATAGCGACATCTGTGCCCGAACCAATCGCCGTGCCGACGTGGGCGACCGCAAGTGCGGGCGCGTCATTGACGCCATCCCCGACCATCATCGCCGTTCGGCCGTCGTCCTGAATGGAGTCGACGGCGGCCGATTTGTCCTCGGGAAGGACCGACGCGCGCACATTCTCGGGATCGATCCCGACCTGCTCGGCCACGGCGCGAGCCGTCCGTTCGTTGTCACCGGTGATCATCATCACGTCGACGTTGCGTCCCTGCAGCTGGCGCACGGCTTCTTTTGCCTGTGCTTTGACCGTATCAGCGTCAGCAACCACGCCAACGAGCGTCCCGTCCTCGGCGACGAGCATCGCCGTCTTTCCCTCGTTTTCGAGGCGCTCCATCGTTTCTTTGGCGGGCGTGGGGTCAATGCCGTTGTCTCGGAGAAGCTTCCGGTTGCCAACGAACACCTGAGACCCACCGACGACGGCTTTGATCCCATGACCGGGAACATTCTCGAACTCGTCGGGAGCGGCCACGTCAACGCCACGATCCTGCGCTCCTTCAACGATTGCGCGTGCGAGCGGGTGTTCGCTCGCACTTTCTGCCCCTGCTGCGAGTTCGAGTACGTGCTCCTCGGTGGGTTGCTCACGCGCAGTGAGCTGGCCGCCATCGGTCGCGTGATTTGCTCTGACGGGCTGGCCATCATCACTAAAGACGACAACATCGGTCAGCTCCATTGCACCCTTTGTGAGCGTCCCGGTTTTATCGAAGACGACGGTGTCGACATCCTTCGCCCGTTCGAGAACGTCACCACCCTTGAACAGAACGCCGTTCTGTGCGCCGAGCGTCGTTCCAACCATCGTTGCGGCGGGCGTCGCAAGCCCCAGCGCACAGGGACAGGCAATCAACACAGCGGATGCGAACACGATGATCGCGAACTCGAAGATCGAAACGCCTCCAGCAGCGATTGGTCCCCCCGCGACGAGACCCCAGAGTGGGAGTGTTTCAACGAAGCCCGCGAGTGCACCGGGAAACAGATACCAGATGATTCCCCAGAAAACGGCGTTCACTATCACTGCTGGGACGAAGTATGCGGAGATGCGATCGGCGAGGTTCTGGATGTCTGGCTGGCGGGCCTGTGCTTCTTTCACCGTGTGAACGATCTGCTGGAGCGCCGTGTCCGTACCAACGTTTGTCGCCTTGACGACAAGCACGCCGTTCTCGTTGATGGTCGAACCGACCACCTCATCGTCAGCCGACTTTTCGACGGGGACGGACTCGCCTGTCACCATCGATTCATCAACTGCCGACTGCCCATCAATAACGACACCGTCGGTTGGAATCTGCTCGCCAGGCCGGACCTTCATCCGGTCGCCAACCTCGACATCCTCGAGTGGAATCTCCGATTCGCTTCCATCTTCTGCAACGATCGTTGCGGTGTCTGCTTCCATCTCGAGGAGTTTTCGGAGCGCTTTGCCCGCTTGCCCCTTTGAGCGCGCCTCAAGGTAGTTGCCAAGCGTGATGAACACGAGGATGAATGCCGCCGTGTCGAAGTACAGTCCGCCGGCGATCAGCCCGAGTAAGACCGCCACGGAGTAGACGTACGCAGTCGTCGACCCCAGGGCGATCAGCACGTCCATGTTGGCACGGCCGTTTCTGAGTAGCGCTTTGTAGGAGTTCGTATAGAACGGCTTGCCAAGTACCAGCTGAACGGGCGTCGCCAGCGCGAATGCGATCCATCCTGGCGGGAGGCCAAAGAGCGTATCGCCGATGAGTCCGAGTCCAAACAGATGATCGGCCATGAACACCACCAGGGGCAGAGACAGCACCGCACCGAACAGCGTCAGCCGAAGTTGTCGACTGATCGCGTTGTTGCGAGCATCCGCCCGGGAATTATCGCCTGCGTCATCGCTGTCGGTCTTACGCTCTCGAACTGGCGTGTATCCAGCGTTCTCAATCGCTTCATAGCAGTCCGTGACGGTCGCTTGTGCTGGATTGTACGTAATCTGTGCCTCCTCGGTTGCAACGTTGACATCAGCGGCAATGACGCCAGGAGTTTGACCGAGTGCGTCCTGGATCGTCTCCGAACAGTTCGCACACGACATATCGGTGATCGCAATCGTCACCGAGTCAGTCACTGGCGTGTAGCCAGCTTGAGCGACCGCATCGAATATTTCGCCGAGTGAGACGGCCGAGGGATCGTACACAACCGACCCCTCGTCGGTGGCGAAGTTGATATTCGCCTCCGAGACGCCGTCCAGGGAGTCGACAGCATCGGCGATGGTTTGCGAGCAGTTCGCACAACTCATCCCCTGAATGTTGAGGTGGCTTGTTTGCTGACTCATTATCTGTACATACGGGTCCCGTATTCAGTGCACTTTCCCTTTGGGATATTAGGAATTCAACACTTTCTACTTTTAATTACTAGGACACACTCGGTGAACACCCTTTCGGTCGGATGTGGTTGGGCCAGATAATTTCGTTCCCATAATCTTCCCCTGGATTTATCTACCCGTTGGTCTCGAGTGCAGCCATGAATCGTTACGATTCATTCGGTTGGGGGTGGCGATGGGGGAGTTCAAAAGCGTATTCAACTAATCGGCAGTGCGGAGTCCCCTTTCTCAAGGAGCGGGTAGGAAAGGGTAGTTTACGCGTTTGCGCTGAACTGATCATACTGTGTTTTGAACTGCTCCAGACAGGAAGAACAACAGAGATAGTACAGATGTCCATCGACTTCGAGCGTCTCACCCTCTTCGCTCACCTCGTTTCCACACTGCGCACAGGTGACGGCGAGGTCGGTGCCCCTGACCTGTGGCGTCCAGTCGGCGCTCGTGAGAACGACGACCTCGTAATCGGTGATCGCGTTTTGGTCTGCAAAATCGAACGTGTCCGATAAGAACGTCCGAACCTCTGCTTTCTGGAGTCGGGACTGAAAGATAACGCGTGGATCAGCGGCTGTGAACACGTGTTCGACGCCGTCTGTACGCACGAGAATATCACGGATTGCTTCGACTCGCTCGGGACGAACAGAGAGCTCTACGAGAACGGGAATCCCTCCACGGAGCTTCGAACGGTCGAGATCACATGTGAATCGGCGGATGACTCCCATCTCCTGAAGTCGACTGACGCGGTCGGACACCGATGGCGAACTGAGATCGACGGCATCGGCGATTTCTCGATACGGTCGGCGTGCGTCCTCGCTCAACAGTCGAAGAATCTCGAAGTCGATTTCATCAAGTGTGCGCATGGCCATTGTAAGCGGTGACTGTAGATACCTTCTTCCCTTGAATCAAAAACCTGTGAGCGTTGATTGGCTAACTCTGTTAAGCGAGATTGTGGCTGTATCAGAGCTTCCGAATACTGCAGGGGTCCTCGCTCCAATTGGAATTCTTCGTTCACCAGCAGTCGGAATCATTCTTCTGGCGTTTTTGACCGTGATGGTCTCACTCAGTTCGCGTTCGGTCGCGCCACGGGAGCAGTGAGCATCTACGTCGGGTCGTCCCGAACGGCTGTCAAAGACGAAGTTTCGATGCGTCTTGGAAAGTGGGTGAGGCAGAACTAGGCTGTTCTGGACGATCCAGGTCGAGATCTACCTGAACATCACCCTGAGTTGCTAGCCTCGGTCAACTGATCGGGGGCGAATTTTCCATGGCGGACGATCGCTGAAAACGCCTCCGCTGACGGCGGACCAGCGATTTCGTAATCGTCTTTCTCGAACGCTGCGTTCACAAACCGACGGGCAACGAGGGCGTTGCGTCCATCGGCTCGTTCATCGATGTGCCATTGGGCCCGTTCAAGGAGCACTCCGGCCGTGGTTACGTCGAAACAACAGTCCGTTATGGTTTTGGCATACCACTGTGTTTCCTCCGGATCCTTCGTGGCGGCTGTCTGGAGCTTCGATTCGAGTACATCGCGTTCGTCCGCAACGATTCGCACAACAGGATCGAGCGAAGGGTGTTCCGCCGATTTGAGACAGTCGTCAATGCGCTCCAAAAGCGGTTCGTGGGCCGCATGTCGACCCATTGACCGGAGAACGTCGAGAGCCATGATGTTCGATGGACCTTCCCAGATCGGCAACACCTGTGCGTTTCGCAGCAATCTCGGATGGACGAACTCCTCAACGTAGCCGTTACCGCCTTTGATCTCCATCGCGTAGGAGGCACAATCAACGGCCATTCTGGCCGTTCGATACTTTGCGACGGGAATCACCAGGCGCATCAGCTGGTGGGCACGGTCATCGTCCTCACGGACGGTTCGATGAAACGCATCGACGGCTTCGAAAGTGAACGCGAGTGCAGCTTCGTGATCGATTACCATCTCCAGGAGATCTCGTCGCAACAACGGGTGCTCGTCGAGTCGGGCTCCAAATGCACGTCGGTTGGCCGCGTGGACCTTCGATTCGAGAAGTGATCGACCAATGGACGCACACGACGAGATCGCATTGTACAACCGTTCTGCGTTGAGCATTTCTGCCATCAATGTGAAGCCTTGCTCTGGTTCACCGAGGAGATGGGCTGTCGTTCCCTCAAAGACGATCTCACCCGTTGGGACGGATCGCGTACCCAGCTTGTCTTTGAGCCGACGAAGCTGGTAGGTTGGTGCTGGTTCGTCGTCTTCCTCGGGAGCGACGAGAAACAACGAGAGGCCTGCTGTGCCCTCGGGTGCGTCAGGACGGCGCGCCAGCGCAAGCGGAGCGCCTGCATCGAGATTCGAACAGAACCACTTCTCACCCCAGAGCTCGAACAACCCATCGGAGCGGCTGCTGGCAGTGAGTTCGTTCACCCCAACGTCGCTGCCACCCTGTCGTTCGGTGAGAAACATTGCTCCCGTCGCCATCTCATCATACTCACGTGCCGTCACCGCCTCGTAGACGTGGCGCAGCGTACCATCGTCGTATCGATCGAGCAACAGCGCAACGCCGCTGGTCATCGCAGCCGGACAGCCCAATCCCACGCTGGATGCATATTCCATGAGGTAAAACTGTCCGAAGTGATACGGAAATGAGACGGGTTCGTCGCGGCCGGGCGGTGCATTGTAGGCATCCGCGATCAGGCCGGCTTCGTAAACGAGCCGTTCGTTCTCGCGGTGTGCTGGATGATACGAAATTTCGTTGATCCGATTGCCGTGGCGATCAAATGCCCTGAGTTCTGGGGGGTTGTCCGCGACGATGTCCGCGTTGTCCACGACTGTGCTTCCGATCATCGAACCGAACGCTCGAAGCTTTGACTCACCCCACTCCAGTTCAGCTGCCGAACAGCGGCGCTGGAGTTCGTACTGGAGAGCACGATCGTGGCTGTAGTAGTTACAGTGCCGTCCACGCTCGAGTGACGAATAGTCGAATGGGGGTGACATATCTTAACGTGGCATACAATCTTAATAATTGTTCCTGTGAGAACTCTCGGAGTGGTTTCATTGCTCGCTATCGTTCGCATTCGAACATTGAATGACAGTAATGCCTTCAATTATCTGTAGTGAAGAAGTATGTTGGTCCTCCTGTAGCGTCGTATGGAACTGATCGATATGCAACCCACACAACACAAATCAGATCGACAACCACACCGAACGTCGTCGTTCGATTCGGAGGCAATGGACTGTCGCCTACGGAACGGCGAGCACGAGCGATACACGCAGAACGACGACAAGTGACATCCTCCCCGCCGTAAACAGAGAGGGACTCCGTCCCTCAGGCAGTCGGGCTACGCCCGACGACGCCGGGGCTTCCCGAGCATTGGGAATCCGGCTTGGCAGGTTTCAGTCCGAAAACGCCAAGAGCGTCATCTGTCCGGTTTTCGGACTCGTCTCTCGGTGGACTGTGGCGCTGTCACAGGCGTTCCCATCCTGTGGCGAGTCATCGTGTCCGGGTTCCCAACGGACACTCTCTTCCCATGGGTTAGCGCGACCGGCGATGTTCGCCGCTGCGTTGATGTCTGCTTGGAACTTCGAGACGTGGCAACCGTTGTGAGGGCACACAAACTCCGCTTGCTGATTCCGCCGACCGAGATGACCGCAGGCGTGGCAGGTCTTCGAGGTGTATGCCGCGTTGACGTACTTGACTCGAATACCCGCCTCGGTAGCTTTGTCTTCGATTCGGCCCTGTAGCCGAGCAAATGCCCATGCGTGAAGCCGCCGGTTCATGAACTTACCGTAGTCCAACCGCTCACGGATGTACGACAGATCTTCGAGAACGATAACCGGATTCTCGAAGGAACGGGCGTATTCGACGGCTTGCCGTGAGGCTTTCTCGACAATATCTGTCAGGGCGTTTTGGTAGTGGTCGAATCGTTCGTCCACGCGCCACTCGGCGGCGTCTCTCGACTGTAGCCGCCGGGGGTTGTGAACATCTCTTTGCGGAGGTGTCGCGCTCGAACACCAATTTGACTTCAATGAGTCCATCTCGTTCGTCGTCAACTGTGCAGACCAGACAGCAGTCGATTTCTACTGGGATAAACTCACAGCAGAGGGTGGCAGTACTGGGTAGTGTGGTTGGCTCACGGATAAATACGGCATCTCTTGGCAGATCGTTCCCACTGTCCTCTACGACCTTCTCGATACTGCCAACACCGATGGCAAAGAGCAGGTCACGAAAGCGATGCTCCAGATGGAGAAAATCGACATTTCAGCGCTCGAAGACGCATATTCTGGCGACGTTGATAGCAACTGAATCGACGCGCATCGACCGCCGATCAAGTCCGATCGATTTTCTTCTTTGATCCCGAAAGACATCGTATGAGCGACCGACTCGACGAGGTTGATAAACGGATTCTTTATCATCTAATGCGTGATGCACGCAACATCTCTGCTGCAAAAATCGCAGACGAGGTAAGCGTCTCGCCAGGAACCATCCGAAATCGAATCTCACAGCTCGAGGAGGCGGGCATACTCCGAGGCTATCATGCAATGATCGATTATCCACGTGCAGACGGTCGTTTGACAAATCTCTACCTCTGCACAAGTCCAGTTCCAGACCGAGATCGCCTCTCGAAACAAGCCGCAGAAATTCCCGGTGTGGTTGGAATCCGACAGCTCATGAAGGGGCAGAGGAATATACATATCACTGCTGTCGGAGATGACATGAGAGAGCTCAATCGAATTGCAAACGACCTTTCGATGCTGGGCCTCGAAATAGAGGAAGAAAACCTTCTCCAGGGCGAACAGCGGTTCCCGTATCACAAATTTGGGCCGGACGACACGCAAGACGGACACACAATAGCCGATTTCATGGAACTCTCTGGTGGTGCAGAAGTCGTCGAACTAACCGTCGATAGCGGTACTGACATTGCGGGATTGACACTCAGTGAGGCAAACAAAATGGGACTGCTTCAATCAGAAGATCTGGTCGTTTCTGTCGAACGGGATGATGAAATTCTAACGCCTAGGGGAGATACCACCATTCAGCCCGATGATCTTGTCACACTCTTCTGTCAGAATGGACTTAACGAAACCACTGTTGGCTCGTTCACAGCCCGTTAGTGACCTGGAGTGGTGGTGAATTTCCTCCGAACGATCCACCAGCTTGATTCACCGGAATATCAGGAATTCTGAATATATACTCCTGATTACTCCGGTTCAATTCATGAGATTTAAATTGCTATTCAGCAAACCGGAATAGCATGAGGATTCATCGTGGATCGATGGCTTATGATCTGGGCCGAATGCTTGAGGCCCTTTCCGTACTACTGTTTGCTTCGCTTCTCATTCCATTTGTCTGGCAAGAATGGTGGGCAATCCCGTCCCTGGTTTGTTCGGGGGTATTGCCATTGGGTCTGGGATATATTCTCACCCATCGGTTTGAGCATTCGGGTGATTCTGGGCGCTTACACGGAATGATGATCGCCGCTTCTGGTTGGTTTCTCGTTGCCCTGTTCGGCTCCTTACCCTTTTTTCTGCTCGCCTGGACAGCGCAGTTAGATCCGGGTCTTCTCGGCGTTCCACAGCGATATACAACTCCCGGAACCCAGGCGTTCGGTACGCTCGGTGTGTTCCGTCACCCAATTAACGGCGTCTTTGAAAGTATGAGTGGATTTACAGGAACTGGGTTGACGATGGCTGTTCACGAGAACACATTGCCACGGACGCTACAGTGGTGGCGTTCGTTCATTGAATGGGTGGGTGGGGTAGGAGTAATTGTGCTCACGACCGCGATTCTCGCTCGTCCGGGGAGTGGTTCGCTGACCCTGTATGAGAGTGAAGCGCGATCAGAGAAAATACATCCCAGTATTGTCACGACTGTTCGGACGATCTGGTGGATCTTTCTGTTGTTCACATTCTTCTCTATTCTTCTGCTGTGGCTTGCAGGAATGCCAATCTGGGATTCAATCAACCACGCCATGACAGGGCTTGCAACCGGTGGATTCTCAATTACTGATAGCTCTATCGGGACGTACAACAGCAGTATCATTGATTTTACGCTCATCCCAATCATGCTCCTGGGGAGCATCGCTTTCCCGGTACACTATTTGATCCTTCAAGGAGATCTCAAAAACTTCTATCGAGATCTACAAACTCGATGGGTGTTCATATTTTTCGGTACAGGAACGATCGTTCTTACCGCAGTGCTGTTTCGACAGGGCCTCTATCAAACGGCAACAGTGTCAATTGCAGGCGTTACACTCCATGGTACCCTAGCGACGCTCATCCAGTCATTTCGGTATGGACTGTTCCAGTTCGTATCAGCTGCCTCTTGTACCGGATTTCAGACCGCCAATTCGCTCGGGTCTGAATGGGCTCCACAGGCACAATTGACCGTTGCAGCTGGGATGGTGGTCGGAGCTGCTGCCGGATCGACTGTTGGTGGAATAAAGCTCATCCGACTGCTCACACTCCTGAAAGGGACACTCTTTCGGATACGTGGTATCTTCTACCCGTCATCTGCTATTCGTACCTTCCGTCTCGATGGCAGGGCGCTGTCTGGCACGGAGGCCTCTCAGGAGTTTGAGGAAGCTGCGATTATTACGGTTCTGTGGCTCGTATTTTTGGCCATTGCTGCGTTCGTATTGTTAGTTGTGCTTCCAATTGGATCGGGGACGGATGCATACACCGTCGAAAACGTTCTTTTTGAAGTTGCTTCTGCCCAGGGGAATGTGGGACTCTCAACAGGAATAACTGGACCATGGATGCCATCTGTCACCAAAGTACTATTCATCTTTAACATGTGGATCGGACGACTCGAAATTATACCTGTACTTGTGCTTCTTCGAAGTCTCTTCGTCTATCGAGGAGTGTATCACAGATGAGACTCGATTCGATTCCTGTACTCGGTCCTCTGTTTGGGGCAGGTGCCGACGACCACGTCTTTGATCTGCTGTTACTCTCCGGCCCTTTGATTATTTGTGTGATTGGATTCTTGCACCGATCTTTCGTTTCTTTTGTTCTCGCGCTTTCCTATGCAGCTGGGTTTGTCGCATATATTGGATATCGATATACCACAATGTCGTGAAAGAAAGGATTAGCGGCTGGCCGAGCATGATACGTGTATGTATGTCATCGTCGTCGGAGCAGGGGATATTGGAATTCAAGTGATTGATATCCTCGTAGAGGCCGAGAGCGATATTGTTGTCATTGAGAGTGATCAACACGTTGCTGAGCAAGTTAGCCAGCAGTACGACTGCCTCGTACTGAAGGCAGATGCAACGGTGAAAGAGACGCTCGTTGATGCTGGTGCTGACCGGGCTGATGCGATAATTACAACGACCGAAGTTGACGCTACGAATATGATGACGTTGATGATTGCTCAGGAGCTTGAGATTCCATCGTTAGTGTCTACTGTTCAAAATCCGGATCATATGAGTCTCTTCCGGAAGATTGGGGCGAATGCACTGCAGAATCCTCAGCAACTTATTGCAGAGTACCTGGTCCGAGCGGTACAACGTCCATCGATTAAGGACTTTATGCATCTCAAAGGTGACGCAGAAGTGTTCGAAATTTCAGTTTCGTCCGGTGCACCAATAGCAGAACTCACGATCGAAGAAGCAAACGAGCGGGGACTCATCGGTGATTCCCTACTGATCGTTGCGATTGAACGAGATGATGGCATATTAACACCACGCGGTGACACAGTCATCCAGGGTGATGATCTGGTAACCGTATTCTCGCGAGAAGGAGCTACGGCTTCGGTTGTAGAGGAATTCAGTGGATGAAAATTATCAGGGCATAGAAGAAGTGGTTGAGCTGCTCAGTCGACGGTGCCGAGAAATCGCCAATGAATATCTTCACCCCCTTCAGGACGCGGCTCGTATTCGATTCGATAGAGTGACTCTTGAGTTTCTGCATCGTCAGTCCGTTCAACTACCACAACAAGAACGTGCTTTTGCGACGACTCGTTGATTTCAAACGACAGAATCTCTGAGCGCTCTTCAAGTTTCTTTCTGACGACCGCTTCGAAGTCGTCATCTGGTTCATCACCTGGAGCAGGCATAGGATAAATATTATAACTTGCTTGTGCTTAATTCTGTGCGGAAGGGCTCAATATATACTGGGAACTCGTAACCAGATCTGAACAATGAGTCGTGAAATCTAATAGAGTGGCTATCGATTGTCACCTCCTGTTGAGCTTCGATCCGCATAGGTTACTATGTATATTAAGATCTCAATTATTCCGTAAACAGTCGGTATACGTCCTCTATCGTCCGAAAAGCGTATAATTTACACGTCCCGAAATGGGGATATGGCTAATAACTCGAACCGGCGAAATTTTCTGCGTGGGGTAACGCTTGCTGGGATTGCCTCGCTCGCCGGGTGTTCTTCGATCCTTGAGGACTCCGATTCGGAGCCAACCACTCCAGGGACGGGGACAGGGACTGACGACGGTGGCAACCGTCCAGAAAGCACCTCGATCGATACGTTTGAGGACGTCTCGAACTGGTCGGTCCAGGAAGGGAAGCTCCGGACGACCACGGAACAAGAAGCATTTGAAGGCTCTCAATCGATCGTTCTCGAACCCAAAGAAGATTCGAACCAACCAATTGCGAAGATCTCTCGCTCGTTCGGCTCTGAGCCACTGGATCTGAGCAATCGGGATCTCTCGCTCGTCGCGAAGGTTGCAGAGCCAGACGACGTGCGCATACGCGCAGAGGTCGTCGCACCCGCCCACAGTTCGATGCTCACTGCTGTTCGATACATTCCCCTCGAACTCGACGACTGGGTCCGATTCGATCTGGGCTATACTGAGCAAAACGGCGATCCCGTGATGAACACCGTTTCGGCAATCAATCTGCAGATCGGACCGATGACCGAAGAGGAATCGTTCTCCGTGTCGTTCGATGATCTACGATCGTACCCGAAGGCAAAGCGCGGCGCCGTGATGATTCAGTTCGATGATGGTCACCGTAGTGCGTACGAGGAGGCGTTCGGGATCTTACAAGAGTTCGACATGCCCGCGTCCGTGGCCGTGATTCCGGACGCTGTGGGCGCGAGCGATCGCGTGACTGAAGCGATGATGACGGAGATGGCAAACGCCGGGTGGAATATGATCGGCCACGCCAGCGAACTCCTTCCAGAGCATTCGCCCGAAGAGCAAAAACGGATTCTCGAACAGACCCAGCAGTATCTTCGCTCGAAAGGACACGACGCGGGCGCAAATCACTTCGTCGCACCGTACAGCCGGGTCGATGCCAGTGCGCTCAAACACATCGCAGAGCTGTTCACGACGGGCTATCTGTTCGGTGCTAGCCCGAACAACGCAGCACAGCCCAGCAATCCGGCGTTTCTCTCCAGAGTCCAGGGAGGCTCGATCGAGGGGACAAAACAGATCGTCGATATGGCTGAAGCACAACATCAGCTCGCCGTGATCTCATACCACGAGATCGGTGGTGATGCGGTTTCTGTCTCGGATCTCCGTGAGATCATCGAGTATATCGATTCGAAAGAAGTCGACGTGATCAAACCCACGCAGTTCGCATCCAGCGCAACGCTGTAATCATCTGCGCCATGTTGGCGTGATTTTTGCTGCTATCTACGTTTCTATGGTATTTGTCTATGTGTTGATTTCGCGCTTACTCGAGTGATTACCACAAGATTCTCACAACCATGGCCCCTGCGATCGTCGGGTACAGTTACAATTATTACCCCTTTTGTGATGTTCTGTCAGTACTCGCCGTAATGAATGAGTACAACCCACACGGTTCGTTTATCTCACTCGTTACGAGTGAGTTATGAACACAGTCGAACGCTGGAAACAGAACAAACATCCTCTTGACGTGATCGACGACGTGCACGAATACGCACGGATGGGCGCAACGTTCGAGGAAATCGAGGCGGCCGGGGGAGCCGGGGAGTTCGAGCGGCTGAAGTGGGCTGGATTGTACACCCACGGGACCCATACGGATTATTTCATGCTCAGAACGAAAGTTCCAGGGGGCCATCTCACCCCGGAGCAGGCAGCCGTGATCGGCGAGGTCGCAACGGAGTTTGCCACGGCACCACCCGAACACGGTGGCGACTCGCAGAATCCCGAGTGGGGCGATGGCTACCTCGACATCACGACTCGCCAGGACGTCCAGATGCACTGGATCGAAATCGAGGACATTCCGAAAATCTGGGAGCGCTACGACGAGGTCGGGTTAACGACAGTTCAGGGCTGTGGTGATGGCGCACGCAACGTGCTTGGCTGTCCGGCTGCCGGCTTAGACGACCACGAGTGTTTTGACGCACAGCCCGTTGTCGATGCCGTTTCATCGTACTTCACGGGGAATCGGGAGTATGCGAATCTCCCTCGAAAGTTCAAACTGACGATCACCGGTTGTCGCCACGACTGTGGGCAGTCACAGATCAATGACGTGGGCCTGACGCCTGCAAGACGCCAGGTTGATGGTGAGCTGACATACGGCTTTCACGTAAAAGTTGGTGGCGGGCTCTCCGATGGACCACGAATGGCCACAGCGCTCGACGTGTTCGTTCCACCAGGTGACGCAGTAGAGTTCTGTCGGGCCGTCGCACAGACGTTCAAAGAGCTCGGCGATCGGCACAACAGGGGCGTCTGTCGAATGCGATATCTCGTCGAACAGCTCGGTCCTGAAGCGTTCGAAACGGCCGTTCGCGACCGGTGTTCAGTGGCACTCCCCAGCCGTGGGACCGACTGCACCGAGGGATACGTTGGAGACCACGTTGGCGTGCACGACCAGCAGACTGCAGGGCTCACGTATGTCGGCTGTAACGTGATTGCTGGACGCATGGGTGGTGCGGAGTTCGTGGACGCGGCGCGTGCCACAGAGCGCTACGGAACCGACGACGCGTCCGTCCGACTGGCAACCGATCAAAACTTCCTTCTCACGCATATCCAGGACGACCATCTCGACGAGTTGCTGTCCGAACCGTTCGTGCAAAAATACTCCCCGAATCCCGGTCCGTTTAGCCGTGGGGCGATCGGCTGTACGGGAAGTGAGTTCTGTAACTACGGCATCGTCGAGACGAAGCGCCGAATCAGCCGCTGGGCCCGCACGCTCGATGATGCGATACCGCTTCCCGACGATCTCGATGTGGTACGGCTCCATCTCAGTGGCTGTTCTGCCTCCTGTGCACAGCCCCAGATCGCAGACATCGGCTTTCGGGGTGAAACGGTCGCCATTGGTGGTGCTGATGGGACAGAGCTGACTGAAGGCGTTGATATTGGCCTCGGCGGGAGTCTCGGCACAGACAATGCGTTTTTGGACTGGATTGAGACGGCCGTTCCGGCAACGAGCGTGGTTCCGGCGCTCCAGGAGCTGTTTGCCGTGTTCACCACAGAGCGGGAGGCGGATGAACGCCTGTTTGAATGGTGTCGGAGAACGGATAACGATCGACTCCGGTCGATCCTTCGGCGGGCGGATGCGCCGGTCGCTGCGGGGGTGGCCAATGAGTAGCGAGCACACTGAATCCGATGGTGAAACGCCAACCAATGTAGCGAGCGATGGATCGCTCCGGGATCTCTCGTTCACCGAACCGTCGGCCGGTCGGAGCCAGAACGTCGAATCAACTGATCCGACCGTTCGTCCGGGAGTCCCAGACGGCATCACCCTGGAGACCCCGGACTACTCGATCCGAAGCGAGATGAACGACATCGAGACGCCCGACGAGAAAACCTGGTTCATGGAACTCGACGAGGCCGTCATTCAGGACGGTCGCTGTATTCAGTGTGGGACCTGTGTCGCTTCCTGTCCGTCCGATTCGATCGGCATCGGCGAGGACGGACTGCCCGAACTGGTGAAGATGTGTACTGGGTGTTCGCTCTGCTGGGATTTCTGTCCGCGAGGAGGACTACGCTATGAACGTCAGTGGAAGCTCACCGGTGGAGAAAACAACGTTTCCGGCGCTGGCGATCCAATCACGGAGTTTTCTGCAACGGTCACAGAAGACTGGCGTTCGAATGCACAGGACGGCGGTGTCGTGACCAGCATTCTGGTCCATCTCCTGGAGGCCGGCGAAATTGACGGCGCGCTGATCGCCACGGAGTCGGACGACGACCCCTGGAAAGCACAATCGACGCTCGCAACCTCGAAAGCAGAGCTAATCGAGAATGCTGGCAGTTTCTACAATCAGACGATGGCGCTCGGGAATCTCGATCTCGATCCCGATGCGATTGACGGCAAATCTCCCGACGAGTGGTCGCTCGCGCTCGTCGGGACCCCCTGTGAGATCGAAGGAATTCGAGCGCTCCAGGATTTTGGCTGGGAGTATCAGTCACACGAGGCCGGCGTTCGCGCGATCGAGTACACGATCGCGTTGATGTGCACGAAAAATTTCAACTATCAGCGGTTGATCGGCGACCAACTCGAAGCAAAGCGCGGTATCGATCTCTCGGCCGTCGAGAAACTCGACGTGTTACACGGCAAGCTGATGGTCTATGGCGAACACGGTGAGATGATCCTCGAAGAGGATATTGAGGAGTTTCACGACGCCGCGCTCAAGGGCTGTGATGAGTGTGCGGATTTCACCGGCTACTGTGCCGATCTCACGGTCGGATCAGTTGGCTCAAGCGAGGAGTATTCGAGCGTCATCGTTCGAACGGAACAGGGAATGGAAGCCTTCGAGCTGACAGCGCCAGATCTCGAGTTTCACGACCTGGAGGACCGATCGGCGATCGGCCGGTTGCAGGGATGGGATAAAAAGCAGGCGTTCGAGTCGCTTGAGCGGCCGTTCGATCCCGATGCGCCAAGATTTATCGACTACACCGACCACGCCGAGCAGTACGGTACAGCCATCAATCCACACGAAAGCGATCACTGATGTTGGTATCAAGACAGCATCCAGTGGTAACCGCAATGCTTAACCCTCAGTTGACGTTCATAGCCATCAATGGCAGGGGGACTTTTCGGAATTAATCAAATTGCAATTGATGGAGTGGTAGAGAGTTTACAGAATGAGGTTTTGGCCGGGGTGACGACTGCCGGACAGTTTTTGATCGGCTTTGTACTGGTGTATTTCGTCGCCAAGCGGCTGATCAAACCGGGTCTCAAGCGAGTACTCCAAACCCGACAGGTCAATCCAACAGTCGTTAGTCTGACGATGAGTGTTTCAGAAGCCGTATCGGTCGTCGTGGCGGTTGCGGCGGCATCGACACTCGCCGGCTTCGGTGTCGTGATGTCGGCATTCGCGACGCTTTCGAGTGCGATTGCGCTGGCAGTCGGCTTTGCCGCGCAGGATCTCATCGGTAACTTCGTCTCCGGCGTGTTCATCCTCCGCGATGAGCCGTTCCACGTCGGTGACTGGATCGAATGGGACGGAATGAAAGGCGTCGTTCGGGAGGTCGAGCTTCGAACGACGAAAATCGAGACGTTCGACAACGAGCTCATCACGGTTCCGAACCAGGAGCTGGCGAACAATCCGGTCGTCAATCCGGTCGCCAACGACGAGCTCCGGATCAGCTTCATGTTCGGGATCAGTTACGATGACGACATCGAGCAGGCAAAGCAGGTCATCCTCGCTGGCGCACAAAAGACACCCGGCGTGAGTAATACACCCGAACCGGCCGTGCGCCTCACCGAGCTTGGTGATTCCTACGTGGGGCTAGTTGGCACCGCCTGGATCGATAACCCAACGCACTCGGAGTACGTCAGGGTTCGGTCGGATTTCGTCCAGCGCGTCAAAGAGGGATTCGACGCCGAAGGCATCTCGATCCCGTACCCGTTCACGGAAGTTACCGGCGAGCTTTCGATCGAAGAGACGCAGGCACCGGCCGTCTCCAGCGGTCGCGACCCCACAGTCAACGACTGATTACGTCTTCTTTTTGAGCACGGTGCTGTCGAGCGCTGTCACGTCTGTGATGCCAGCGTTTGCCAGCGTCAGATCGAACTCGGCCAGAATATTCCGACAGACGGCTTCGACGCCATCACTGCCGGCAAGTGCGAGTCCGTAGCAGTATGGCCGTCCCAGACCGACGACATCGGCCCCAAGCGCGAGTGCAATCGCAATGTCGCTTCCGGATCTGATTCCACTGTCGAACCAGATGGTTGCGTGATCTCCAATCGCATCGACGATCGGCTCAAGCGCTTCCAGTGCGGGAACTGCTCGGTCAAGCTGTCGCCCACCGTGATTCGAGACGACAACACCATCCGCACCGCAGTCGATCGCTCTGCGAGCGTCGTCGGGATGGCAGATCCCTTTGAACACCACCGGCAGTTCCGTTTGCGAGCGGATCGTTTCTAGATCGTCCCACGTCACCGTTGGATCGCCAAAGACGGTAAGAAACTCCTGGATCGCCGCCATCTCGTTCGTTTCCGGATCACAGCCCAGTCGGTCTCGAAACGCAGGGTCGGTAGTGAAGTTGGCAATCCCTTCGCCGTCGAGAAACGGGAGATAGCCCCGCTTGAGATCACGCTCGCGCCAGCCCAGGATCGGAACGTCGAGCGTGATGATAATCCCTCCACACCCTGCGGCCTGTGCACGTTCAAGCAGGCTCTCGGTGATCGCGGGATCGCTGGAATAATAGAGCTGAAACCACCACGATCCCGGTTCGAGGACGTTGCCAACGCGTTCGAGTGGGACGGAGCTGACAGAGCTCACACAGAGGGGAATATCGAGCGAATTTGTGGCGCGCGCAGTCGCGAGCACACCGTCGTCGTGAATGATTGACTGGACGCCGACTGGCGCGAGCGCAACCGGAAACGGCCACTGTTTGTCGAACGGCGTGACTGACAGCGACCGGTTGGCCACGTCGCGCCCGAGCCGTGGGACGATCTGGTAGCCTTCGAACGCGTCTCGATTTGCGGCCATTGTGGATTCGCTCCCAGCGCCGCCGGCAAGATAACCACGCACAGCGGGCTCTAGCGTTTCGAGTGCTTCATCGCGAAGGTCGGGATACTGAACGGGAATTTCCGGGGGCTGACCTGTGACCATGCCGTTGGCGTAAATCTCCTGCTGGCGGTGTTCGCCAACTGGCTCGCTTTCGTTCTCAGTCGTCATCGGGAAGCAGTGCCGTCAGCTGACCCATGGTTCCTGCAAGCTGGGTCCCCTTCTGAATCGGGCCTTCGAGCTGGTAGCGCTGTTGCATGAATCCCTGAATCGGATCGGTCGAACCGGTGATTATCCCGACCAGCTCGTCTGCTGGGCCGGTGATCGACAGATCCGGCTCCGCAAGAAGGTCGGTTCCACCAGTGATCGTCTGCGAGGACCCATCAAGCTCGAGATGTCCGGTCATTGGCGCGTCATCGGCCTGGAAATTAACGCTGATATCGTCCGTGATGGAGGATTGAACGTCAGGGCTTGCCCGGACGAGCAGCTCCATGCCGGTCCAGAGCAGCGCCTGGAACTGCTCGACCGTCTCTGGCTGTTCGTTCGCAAGCGTCCCCACGTCGATGGCATCCATTCGCTGGGTGACCCGAGCGAACAAGGCGGGCTGTTCGAGCATGAGCTGTTCTGTTTGGCCTTCGAGTTCATCGAGTACGTCCGGGAGTTTCTCTGCGAGTTCGTCGTCGGAGAGCTCTAGCGCAGCCTCGATCTTCCCAATGGGATCTGTCGTCATGAAAGCTGCATACTACCAACAACTGAGAGAAATTAGTCGTTCAGCCGCCCATTGATGGTGGTTTATGCCAGAATTCGGCCGCTCTCACTGGAGCGCCCGATTCGATCGGTTTAGGCGCTCGTATCCGTCTTCGGTGACGACGACGAGATCTTCGATCCTGACACCGAACTGATCGGGGAGGTAGATTCCAGGTTCCACGCTGAACACCTCACCAACCTGGAGTTCGTGATCGTTGTCAGCCGTAATGTACGGTGGTTCGTGGACCGCGAGGCCAACCCCGTGACCGGTCCGATGGATGAACGCATCGCCGTAACCTGCTGCCGTGATCACCTCACGGGCTGCCTGATCGATGGTCGCAGCGCACACGCCCGGTTCGATCGCAGCAATGGCTGCTTGTTGTGCGTTGAGGACGATCTCGTGGATGTTACGCACCTCGCTCGGTGGCTCACCGTCGAACACTACCGTCCGGGTCTGATCGCTCGGATAGCCCTCCATCCGTGTTCCAAAATCGAGAACAACGGGCTCTCCGGGAGCGATCTCCCGATCACCGTGGGTGTGGTGTGGCTTTGCTCCGTTCGGGCCGGCACCGACGATCGTCTCGAACGACACGCCAGATCCACCAACATCGGCCAGTCGGTTCTCAATCGCGCCGGCCAGCTCGGCTTCGCTCCAGCCAATCACATCCGTACCGAGCGATCGAATCTCATCGACAACGCTGTCGGTTGCATGCGCGACCGTTCGCAAGGCCTCGATCTCGGCTGCGTCTTTTTGTCGGCGGAGCGGATCGAAGATAGAACTCGCAAGCTCGATCGACACCGAGGGGTACGCCACGCGCCACCGTCTCAGGTGGGCGTGCCACATCGTGTCCTCTGCGACGATCGTTCCATCTGTGAGTGACACACCCAGATCCGAGAGCGCTTCGTCGATCACCTCGAAGGGGTCGGTCGTATCGTTGTAGGTGAAAACCCGATCCACCCAGCAGTCGCTGGTGAGCTGGGTAGCCTCGAGTGCTGGCACAACAAATGCTGGTTCGCCTGTTGCTGGGACGAGCAGCGTGAACGGCCGTTCGCTTGGGGCTTTGTCGATGCCCGTGAGATACTGCAGATTCCGCCCTGGAGAGAGCACAGCAAGCTCAAGCCCAGTGGCGGACAGTGTGGATTGACACGCCTCAATTCGTCCCTCGAACGGCTCCATACCGGAAATTCTCCCGACAAACAAAAGAGCTCACTGATCGGAAGCGACGTTCAACGCATTCGAAACGAGTTTCTGACACCCCCGGCGAATCCGCTCTGAGGCTGCTTGCCGTGAGATTCCGAGCTGCTCGGAGAGCTCTTCGAGCGTTGTTTTCCGTGGGACGGTGAAATACCCTTCCGTGATCGCCAGTTCCAACGCCTCGCGTTGTTTGTTCGAGAGCTCATGACGACCGCTGGTTGCAGATTCGTCACCCTCATAGATGCCACGCAACGAGAACGAAACATCAGCCTTCTCACAGTATTGTCGAAATACTTTGAGAGCGTCGCGATCGGGTAATCGAATTCTGGAATCGACACCGTTTGCCGTTATCGTTATCGAGAGCCGTGAAATGCCGGATTCGGCCTCGACCGGATACAACACCATCGTCGCAGTCTCGGCCACTCGGGTGCGATACAGGCGCCGACCGGGGAAGCGATCGACGGTCTGCACTGAGTCGATCGTTTCATCGGCTTCGAGCGCAGCTTCGAACGATTCAAACTCGTTTCCATACACCCAGATGATCACGAGCGGCTGGTCTGAATGCTCTTCGACGGTTCCTTCGACTTGGAGCGTCATCGACGGCACCGTCGCAAGCGCATTCATAAACGGAAGTTCGGGGCTGTAGAACCGAATTTCCGCGATGAGACTCATACATCTACTCCGGCCGTCTACAACTAAAGATTGATCGACCACCAGGACCCGGACTCTGTTTCGGACTGCAGTTGCAACACTCAAACAGTTCGGGCGGTTACAGCCACGTATGACCACGAGCCGTACGCAAATACTGAATCTCCTTTGCGATCGAGACGAGCCAATATCCGGACCGACGCTGGCAGACACCCTCTCAATCTCCAGAGCTGGCGTCTGGAAACAGATCGAAGCACTCCGGACGGAGGGATTCGATATCCCGAGTACGGATGCGGGATACGTGCTGGCATCGATTCCTGAAACCGGCGCGGCGGCGCTCGAACTGGGACTCGATGCGCCGTTTTCGATCGAGTATCACGATGCAATCGACAGTACAAATCGGCGCGCACGCGAACTCGCCGAATCTGGCGTCGAAGAAACGGCCGTCGTGGCAGCCGAACAGACCGCCGGTCGGGGCCGACTCGACAGGGAGTGGGAGTCACCCCCCGGAGGGATCTACTGCAGTCTTCTCTGTCGACCATCGCTGGCCCCGGTTGAAGCCCCACTGTTCACGCTCGCAGCGGCAGTGGCCACTACTGAAACGCTCGACACGCTCGGCTGTGAAGGATCGATCAAGTGGCCAAACGACGTGCTCGTTGGCGAATCGGAACGGAAAATTGCTGGCATCCTCACCGAGATGCAAGGCGAAACCGACCGCATCGATTGGATGGTCGTTGGAATTGGGATCAATGTTGAAACTCCACCAATAGATGAGGCAACTGGCCTCAACGACGAAATCGACGGCACAGTCGATCGGCGGGCTGTGGTTCAGGGATTTATCGAACGCTTCGATCATCTCCGCTCTGCACCTGAGCGGATCCTCCCCGCATGGCGCGAGCACACGGCAACACTTGGTCGAGATGTCAGGGTGGAAACACCAGAGGGTTCAGTTGTCGGCACGGCCACAGAGATCGTCTCACCGGGGGCGTTGCTCGTCGAAACTGATTCGGGGACAAAACGAATTCACGCTGGCGATTGCGAACACCTGAGGCCGATCAGTGCCGGGCGCTAGCCGTTCGAAATCGCGTTCGCAATTCGTGGACGAATCCGCCAGAACGCCTCGAGCAGTCCAAGAAGCAGGGCAGAAAAGACGACAACTACGAGCAGCCCGAACTCGAGGAGACCAACCCATGCGGGCATCACGTACTGGATCGCCTGAAACACGGGACCCGAAATCCGCTCTTTTATCCACAACACCGGCTGTTCGAAAGCCCCCGCGTTTTCGGTCGCAGACTCCGTTGTGATCGCTTGCCCATCGCCGGAGCCATCGACCGGGAACCGCTCTGCTTCGTACGGATAGGCGACCGCCACCGACCAGACGACGGCTCCCTCTGGAGTGACTTCAAACACGCGGTTGCCGTTCGAATCTGCGATCAGCGTGTTTCCATTCGACAATCGGTCGCCGTCGCGGGGCCACAGCAAGTTCGCATCCGTGTACGACCAGCTTTGCGTCCAGCTTCCATTCGTTCGTTGATACTCGACGACCCGGTTGTTTTCGGAATCAGCGACGACCACCGCCGGCCCCCCTCGTTCTTCGGGGATGTAATCCGGGTTATGTTGCTCATACAGGGTGTCGTAGTCATCGAGCGATCCGAGCGTCTGATTGGGTTGCATGGCCTCACTGCCGTTTTTGGTTGGATCAAGAAAGACGACAGAATCCTGGTTTCGAAGACTCGCCATCAGCCGACCATCCTCAAGCACATCGACATCGTTTACGTGTGTCCAGTCGGTGTACGGCGAGTTTCCAGTTCCTGTTCGGTCGTATTCACTCGTGGCGTTCCACTGCCAACTGATCCGATCGCTCGTCGTATTGATGATCATCACCTGATCAAGGAAGATATCAGCAACGGCGATGTGGGTGTTATTGATCCGATCCCCGTCGTGCCAGCGTGAGGAGTGCTTTCCTGGCGTGTAGGCCGAATATACGGTTTCTGTCGTCCCGTTGGACAGATCTGCACGGGCGACGCCGTTTACTGTACACGCATCTGCGTCCGAATGGGCATCGACGTACTGTTTCCATTCTTCATACGACACGCTGTTTGCGTAGTCGTTCGTTCGCCAGTATTCTCTGGATCCGAAATCAGGACACGACGATTCGGAATGATGGTCCGAGTAAAGAAACTCCACGGTCGGGGTGTCCGTGTCATTTTCGATCGGATCAACGTCCCAGTATCGTGTATGCGTAGTGTTTGCATACATCAATGATCCATTCGGCGAAACGGCTACCACCTCCGCCTCCGATCGCGGACCGTCAGAGCCGTTCCCAAGCCATGAGTTCGAATCCGTCGATATCACCGTAATCGCGTCCCGTTCGCCAACAGTGGATGATTGAATTCCGGGATAGTCCGACGGCTCCGCTGTCGCAGTAACCGCATACGATACACCGAGACCAGCTGCTGATAGAAGGATACTTCCAATGAGTATGCTTCGAATGAGCTTTCTGGGACCGATATTCATCTCCGTGTTTTCCTCACGGTGTCACGACTATTTATATACCCAAGTTTCATTGTCGTCGTAATTACCATAGGTAATAGCGCGTATCTCGCAACTAACTACTTACGCTGTCAGAGAGAACAGTAAGTATGTCGGATGAGACGGTGGTTCGATTCGATCCACACGTTCATTCTGCAGCTTCACACGATGGAACTGAGCCGGTAGAACGCATCCTTCAGCATGCTCGAGATATTGGGCTCGATGCGATTGCGATCACAGACCATGACACAATCGAGCGGTCGCTTAGAGCAGCATCACTCGCCCCGAAATACGGGCTCATTGGGGTCCCTGGAGTCGAAATTTCGACACGTGATGGTCATTTGATTGGTCTGGGAATCGAGACGATGCCTGAACCGAATCGCCCGTTCTTCTCTACGGTTCAGGCGATCCGCGATCGAGGCGGAGTCGCAGTCGTTCCACACCCGTTTCAGCGGATTCGACACGGCGTCTCGAAGGGATCGTTGACCGACTGTGACGCCGTTGAGGTGTACAATGCGTGGTTGTTCACTGGCTATCGAAACCGTCGCGCACGCGTGTTTGCTCGACGCCATTGTTATCCTGCGCTTGCCGGCAGCGACGCGCATTCGATCCTCACCATCGGGCGCGCGTACACCGAAATCGCGTTCGAGAACGCACCAAATATCGACGCACAGGCCATCCTGGAGGCTATAACCGACGGTGCGGTATCTGTTCACGGAAGACGTGCTCCATTTCATCGATCGATTGGTCACTACGTCCGAGGGGCGTGCCGGAAGACGGCCACGATAACACGCACCACACCAGCCAAATTACTAAAATTACTGTAACTAACACATTTTTACTCTGAAATTAATAGAAGAGGGACGCCACTGTACCCGCATTTTGCTGTGAGAGCGCTCGAATTGGCTGATTTGATTTTCGAGAACGTAACACAAAATTGATGATATTCTTCACGCAACATTGATTTTTCGGGAGCCATATACGATCGGAGTAATGGCTGATAGTGAGGAGGGGACTGCAGAGAACTGGCGCGACGCCGAGAACAGATATGGCGCAGAGGACGAAGCAATCGGCGTATCGACGCTTGGTCGGCTGTTCGAAGGGACAACGAGTCGGAATCGAGACCAGGTAGCACAGCTGTATAAGGGCGGCGTCCACGATCGCTCACTCGTCGAGCGGGACATCATCGATTCGTCCGCCGCTGGGCGCTACACCTCGTTGACCTACAGCGAGATGCAACACATCGTGCACACGCTTGCTGCTGGTTTTCGTGACTGGGGGTTTGCGGCGGGCGACCGGATTGGTCTTTTTTCTGATTCGCGTCTGGAGTGGGCACAGGTTGATTTTGCCTTACAGGTAGCTGGTCTCGTAACCACCACGGTGTATAAAGAATCCACGCCAAACCAGGTGCAGTATCTTCTCGACGACCCTGGCGCGACGGGTGTCGTTGTCGAGAATGAAACACTGCTTGAGCGTGTGTTGGCGGTCGAAGACCAGCTTGATCTGGAACTGATCGTGGTGATGGATACGATCAGTGGCTATGAAGACCGCGACGATATTCTGACGCTTGGAGAACTGCATCGACTGGGTGAGAGCGTTTCCTGGCCGATGAAACTCGAGGGGTGGTTGAACGACCGAGATGTTGACGATCTCGCTAGCATTATCTACACGTCAGGAACGACCGGCAAGCCAAAGGGCGTAAAACTCACCCATCGGAACTTTCGTGCGAACGTTAATCAGATTCTCAAGCGTCTCGGTGATCGACCGGATAAATCCGACGATCTGCCGGCACTCGATGAAAATACGCGGACGCTCTCGTTTTTGCCGTTGGCACACGTCTTCGAGCGGACGACAAACCATTTTTTGATGTTCGCCGCGGGTGCGTCAGTTGCGTATGCCGAGTCTGCTGACACGGTCGCCGACGATATCCAGACAGTAAAGCCCACTAACATCGCTGCGGTTCCCCGTGTCTACGAGCGAATCTACGACAGCATGCTAGAGCAGGCAAGCGAGTCAAACACGAAAGAGCGTATTTTCAACTGGGCCGTTGGCGTTGCTCGCGAGCACATGCGCAAGGACCGACACGGTCCAATTCATCGGTTGAAGTACAAAATCGCCGACCGACTCGTGTTCAGTAACGTCCGAGAGCAACTCGGTAACAACATGGAGATGTTCGTCAGCGGGGGCGGGAGTCTCTCGAAAGACATCGCCGAGCTATTCTGGGGGATGGATATTCCGGCGCTTGAAGGGTACGGACTCACGGAAGCAGCTCCCGTTATCAGCGTCAACCCGTTCGAGAACGTCAAACCGGGGACGCTTGGTCCACCGCTTTCTGGTATCGAGATCGGCCTCGACGCCTCAATCCTCACTGAGGAACAAAAACGACGGGCGACGGGTGACATCGGTGAGCTTCTCGTTCGGGGACCAAACGTAACGGAAGGATACTGGAAACGGCCGGCAGCCACTGACGAAGCGTTCACTGATGACTGGCTCCGAACGGGTGATATCGTCGAACGCGGCGATGATGGTTATCTTACATTCCACGAACGCCGAAAGCAAATCCTCGTGTTGTCGACGGGCAAAAACATTGCTCCCGGGCCGATCGAAGATCGGTTCGCAACGAACGATCGTATCGAGCAGGTCATGGTGATTGGTGACAATGAGAAGTTTATTGCCGCGTTGATCGTTCCAAACTTCGAGACGATTCGACGGTGGGCAAACCGAGAACACATCCATCTTCCCGAGACGAAGGCGGAGATCTGCCGAAATGATCGCGTTCGTCGGTGGATTCTTGAATCGGTTGACGCGGTGAACGAACAGCTTGAGTACGAAGAGCAGATCAAAATGTTCGAGTTGATCCCTGAGGAGTGGACGCCCGAAAACGGTCTGTTGACGCCTTCGCTCAAGAAAAAGCGTCGAAAGATCTTAGAGCGCTACGACGGACAGGTTCGTCGCATCTATGCAGACGATAAACGCCCAGCACCAGCGGACGACTAGATCGGCCCATCAGTTGACCAGTGTCGAGAGAACGCGCGATTCTGCCTTGCGGAGGTGTTCGTCGATCGTCGATGGCGCACAGTCGAGTTCCGTAGCAATTTCTTCGTGTGTCGTCTCTCTCGGGATTTCGTAGTAACCCATTCGGACGGCTTTCTGGAACACTTCCGCCTGGCGTTCGGTGAGCAGGCCCAACAGATACGGTCGTTCCGGTGAGTACTGGCCCACCTGTTCGACAGAGATCGATATCTCTTCGGGAAGGTCTTCAAGCGCGCGTCTGAGCATATCGTGCGTTCCGACGACAGTCACGCGAAGCGACCCCCGGTCGGTGAACGCGAGCGGAGTGTCGATTATGAGGGCGTATTTCTGGGCGAGGGCCATCAGCTTTCCCGCTGGTTCTCCGGGTTTGACGTGAACGTATAGATGGAACACGTCCCCCCGAACGTCGAGCACGTCGTGAGCAATGACGTCACTGAACGTGACGAGATCCGACTGAAATGAGGATTCGTCACCTCGGAGTCGGTACAACATTACCCCTGTCCCATCACCGAGCGCATTGATGTGCAACAGGGCCTCCCGAGTCACGTCCGGATGGTCGGCGATCACTGTATCGACCGGATGAATGGTGCCGTTTTCGGCGGTCAGGGTGAAGTCAAAATACCTCATCGGTGAATTACCGGACGGTCAACAGTATACAGTATAATTGTTTATCCTTTTCGTTCGTTACGAACTTCGCTGTTGTGCACACTTTGGTCACAGGCCGCCTCTCAGGGTTCGACGGGTGTGCAATCGACGGTGTCGTTGTCGATTGCATCAATAATGGCGTCTTGATCGGCACCCCGTTCGTAATAGAAGACGATGTCGAACGTTCCTTCGCGTAGGAGCTGCTGGCACTCCCAGACGAAGCCATCGTCCTCGATTCGGAGTCCCTGGTGCTGATTGAGGCCGAAATCTGGGTCGTCGTTACCGGAGTAGACGTAGGTGTCGTCTTCGCCAGCTGCTGTGGCGATCGCCTCACCGACATCAAGCGTTAGCTGGTGGAGTTGTGTTTCATGCTCACTGGTGAACTCCGTGTGAACGATCAGGCCGCGGAGATCGATGTCGCCGGGCTCAAGCAGTGCGCGCGTTCGTTCGATAAGATTCGCATCGAGGGTGTCCATACGGTTGTTGTGTGACTGTCGAGTTTAGCTCTCACGATCGAATCGGCGTTGTCACTCATCAGACGTAACCCAAATAAAAGTACAATCGATGTGACGTCGTTACAACCGAGAGAGATTCGTCGCACGCGGGCCTTTATCAGCCTGCTCAATCTCAAACTCGACTTCCTGACCTTCCTCCAGGTCAGGGCCGCCGACATCTTCCATGTGGAAGAACACGTCCTCGTCGGCTTCCTCGGAATCGATGAAACCGTAGCCACCGGTGTCGTTGAAGAAATCAACTTTGCCAGTCGCCATGATTAGAGCCTCGTAAGGTTTGTTGCGCGTGGGCCTTTATCGGCCTGCTCAATCTCAAATTCGACTTCCTGACCCTCTTCTAGGTCAGGGCCGCCAACGTCTTCCATGTGGAAGAACACGTCCTCGTCAGCTTCCTCGGAATCGATGAAGCCGTAGCCACCGGTGTCGTTGAAGAAATCAACTTTGCCAGTCGCCATGATTAGAGCCTCGTAAGGTTTGTTGCGCGTGGGCCTTTATCAGCCTGCTCAATCTCAAATTCGACTTCCTGACCCTCTTCTAGGTCAGGGCCGCCGACATCTTCCATGTGGAAGAACACGTCCTCGTCAGCTTCCTCGGAATCGATGAAGCCGTAGCCACCGGTGTCGTTGAAGAAATCAACTTTGCCAGTTGCCATGATTAGAGCCTCGTGAGGTTTGTCGCACGCGGGCCTTTATCCGCTTTTTCAATATCGAACTCGACTTCCTGACCTTCCTCCAGGTCAGGGCCACCCACGTCCTCCATGTGGAAAAACACGTCCTCGTCGGACTCGTCAGTATCGATGAAACCGTAACCGCCAGTGTCGTTGAAGAAATCAACCGTACCGGTCGCCATTGCGTATTACTGGATGTCCTGCCCCTATTAAAATCCTCTGGCTGCCGTCCGTGAGTCCTGTGGGTCACAAGACTCATACAGTAGCCAGAACATCAACAGCGTATGTTCGAACGGGTTCGTCGCTGGGCGCTCGGACTATACGAGCGGAATCTCGAGCGTGAGCTCTCTGGTGCACCAAGCCATATTGCGATCATTCAGGATGGCAACCGTCGATACGCAAGCAAGCACGGAGAGGGAACGTCGGTTGGACACCGTGAAGGAGCCAAAACCTCCGAGGCGATCCTGGAATGGTGTGCTGATCTAGGTGTTGAGGAACTTACGCTGTATACATTTTCGACGGAAAACTTCAATCGACCCCCCGAAGAGCGAGCAGAGCTGTTCGATCTGATCGAATCGAAGCTTCGATCGTTCGCCGACGAGCCCCAGGTTCACGAACGCGAAGTGCGAATCTCGGCGATCGGACAGACCGAGCGCCTCCCAGAGCGTGTCAGAGACGCAATCGACTACGCAGAGACAGCGACAGAATCATACGAGACGCTTAGACTCAATATTGCGCTTGCGTACGGCGGTCGTGCCGAACTGCTCGATGCGGCCCGTGATGTGGCTGCAGAGGTCGAAGCTGGCCGATTGACCCCCTCCGAAATCAACGCTGAAGAGCTCGAACAACGCCTTTACACCAACTCCGGACGAGCAGTGGATCTCATCATACGAACCGGTGGTGACGAACGAACGAGCAACTTCCTCCCATGGCACGCAAACGGTAACGAGGCCGCAGTCTTTTTCTGTACGCCGTACTGGCCAGAGTTCCGACGAATCGATCTGTTGCGGGCGATCCGCACCTACGAGTCACGAAAAGAGTCCTTCCAACGAACGCGTGTCCAGCGGGCAATCGCACTCCTCAGAGAAGTCGGTGCCGAAGACGGGCTACGTGCTCGCCTCAAACGACAGGTGGGCGGGCTCGAAATTGATGAGGAAACGCCGATCAAACGATAGCTCATTCGCCGAACCGACGCTGGCGTTCTTGATAATCCCGAACTGCCCGTAGATAGTCCCGTTTTCTGAAATCACGCCAGTTGATGTCCGTGAAATAGAGCTCCGAGTACACCGACTGCCAGATCATGAAATCCGAGAGCCGCTCGGCACCGGTTTTGATGAACAGATCCGGATCGGTGGGAAAGACCAGATGGCGCTCTATTGTTGATTCATCGATATTATCAACTTCTAGCGATCCATCGTCGACAGCGCGCGTTACCTGCTGGACGGCCTTGGCAAACTCTTCTTTCCCGCCCAGTCCGATGCTTACCTGTATTGGCGTATCGACTCGTTCGCTGTCCTCCGGAAGCCGCACGGCCAGCGGTTCTGGTGTGGAAATCTCTGAAAGCGAGTGAAATAGCGTCTGCACGACGGCTTCGTCGAGCACGCTGACGTACACCATCACGCGGTCGGCGCTGTAATCGAACGCCCAGCGGAAAAACGACTCGAGCGTGGCATACGCTCCTGGATTGAGCAGATCGCGCTCGGTGATGACGAGGGCGATATGCTCCGGGACGGCGGCCTCACTCCATCGCGTTCGGGCTGCGAGATACCGATCGTAGAGGGACACACCGTCGATAACGGACAGACCGGCCTAAAGTTCACGACTGCGGATCGGATCGCACAAACTCATACCCGAGAGGATTAAGTTCTCGACAACAAAAACCTGAGGCGTGGCATCATCAGTTCGGCGGGCCGTCGGATTCGCCGTCGTCGGGACGTTCGTCCTGGCCGTTCCGTTCATAGCGGCCTCGAATGTCAGTTTCAGCGCAAGCTGGTTCAACTCAATTGTCCCGGCCATCGATCCAGCAGGGATGACGGCGATCGTCATTTCGCTTCCGTTTTTGTTCGGAACCGTCGTTTCACTGGTTACGAGCAACGGCCCGCTGTTCGATCTATTCGCCTTTCCGGCCGATTATGAGGAGGGACGACTCTTTGGACTCGCAAACTTCTGTCTGGCTGCTGGTGGGCTCGCGGCATTTAGTCTCCAGATTGAGCTCTCGCTGACCATATTCGTCGCCAGCGTTTTGCTCGTCGTTTATGGGAATCTCGGAGAGAAACTCGCCAGGCGACGGACGGACGATCCGCTCGTCGCCGTCGTTGCCTTTTTGTGTGTGTCCTGGTGCAGTGCGATCGTGGGACAGTGGGTGACCCTCTCGATGCTGGACAATCCGCTGATCCCTGCAAAACTGCTCTTTCTGGCAATCACTGGTGGGCTGTTTGCGGCGTTGCTCCGGTCGGTGTTGCCCGACCGTGATGATCCGATCATCATTCTATCGGTGACGTTTGCGCTCTGGATTCTGAACGGCATTGTCCCGGCAATCTCCACGTCGTACGTGCTGATTGCACTCGCCGTGACGATAGCATTTGGCTATCTCTCGTATGCACTCGAGACAGCATCGATCACCGGCATGCTCTCTGGTGTCGTAATTGCGTTCGTCACGATCGTTCTCGGTGGTTTTGAGTGGTTTGCTGTGCTGATCGCATTCTTCGGCGGCGGCGGTCTCGTGACGAAGTTTCGCTACGAAACGAAACGAGACCGTGGCCTCGCACAGGATAATGAGGGAGCGCGTGGTGGTGGAAACGTCATCGCCAACTCGCTTGTTGCACTGCTCGCCGTACTCGGGAATGCGACCGCCGAGTTCATTGGCCTGTCGCCGTCAGTGTTCGTCCTTGCGTTTGCAGGAGCCGTCGCGACGGCGATGAGCGACACCTTATCGAGCGAGATCGGTGGGCTATATGGGCCACCGCGGTTGATTACCACGCTCAAACCGGTTGCGCCAGGGACGGACGGTGGCGTGACACTCCAGGGATTTTTTGCGGGCATTGCTGGTGCTGGTGTCATCGCACTGCTCTCGATTGGACTGTTCGACAGCGTGACAATCGCTGGTTCCCTGATCGTCGTCGCCGCTGGCACCATTGGCATGCTCGTCGATAGCCTGTTGGGAGCAACGATTGAGGGAGCTGCGCTTGGCAACATGGGCGTCAACTTTCTTGCAACGCTTTCAGGTGGACTGTCGGCGCTCGGACTGACGCTTCTTGGTGGCGTCGTGGTGCTGTGATTCGTTCTATCCAGCCAGATGATCGCGGACGAGTCGTTTCCTTACAACAGTCGTTGTTGTCGTCACCGTGGCCGGCGCTACTCGAGCTCGCACTTGAGCAACCGACGGATGAGAGCCCGCTCTGTCTGGTGGCAGTGGCGTCCGAGCATTCTGCCCCGATCGGCTACGTACTCGCAATCGACGGTGGTCGCGACGATGACGATACGGGCTGTTATGTGGCAGAGATCGCCGTAGAACCGTCCCATCGGCGTGATGGACACGCAACGGCACTGCTCAAGGCAGTGGCAACACGAACTGTGGCGAACGAACTCACGCTCAGCGCGCGTGCAGACGACGAGGCCGCACTCGCGTTCTACCGTGCAAACGACTTCGAACTGGTAGAGCGCAAACCGAACGAGTACGACGACGAAGTAGACGGTCTGCTGTTGAAAAAACAAATTGTGTCGCCTTAAGCGCCAGACTGTGTGACCTGCCCGACCGTCCGAACGCGAACGCTCGTGGGCTGTTTGACGAAGGCTCCACACTCCTGTGTGACGATCTGGCCGACGCCAGTCTGGGCAGCAATGTCCAGCACACGTTGTGTGAGTTCACCATCGATGATGAGACACGCTGGTGGCTCTGCAGCCGATTTGAGTAATGCAAACGCCTCATCAACGGACCCGTCTGCGATCGTTTCGTAGGACGCATCCAGCAGTCGGACGGCATGAGCATCAGAGTCGACCACCTCGGTAACGTGACCAGAAAGCGTCTCTGGCGGTGTCGGTTCCGTTGTGGTATCTCCATTCGGCGTGGGGACGGCCGTAGCAGTGGGTTCTGTGATTGGAGACTCGGTGCTCGGGGATTCATCAGTAGGTGGTGGCGCTGGCCGTGCACTGCCGTCAGTTGCAGCCAACTCCTCTGGCCCTGGTGCGTGCTGAGAAACCGAATCAGCGGGAATCTTCTCTCGAAGCGCTTTCATCACCGCATTCCGTGAGAGATCCTCAACGTGCTCGTCGGTCGGGGCCATCGCAACGAAATCGATTGATGCGATCTGATTGAGCTCTTTGAGGAGGAGATCACCCCCTCGATCGCCGTCGAAAAAGGCGGTCACGGTTTTTTCTGTAGTCAACGTTGCCACTGCATCTGGAACGCTCGTACCCTGGACGCCGATGGCGTTTTTGATGCCGTACTGGAGTAGGGTCAGCACGTCAGAGCGACCCTCGACGACGATGATTGCGTCCGAGTCTGCAACCCGTGGCCCCGCTGGCAATCCCTTGTACTCCGTGATGTCCTCGATCCTGATCGATCGTCGCACCTCTTCGACTAGCTCATCGCTCGTCAGGATTCCGCCGTCGAAGGCCGACCCGAGCAGCGTCTTCGCCCGCTCAACGATCTGTCGGCGTTTTGCCGCACGAACGTCTTCAATGCGGTCGACTTCGACGGCTGCCCGACACGGGCCCACTCGCTCTATCGTCTCGAGCGACGCGCCGAGGATGGCGGTTTCGACCTGGTCGAGACCGCTAGCGATCGTCACCGTGCCAAACGATTGGCCCGATTCTGAGCTGATCTCAACGTCGATCCGCCCCACCTTTGAGGAATCCTGGAGATCGCGCAGATCAAGCTCATCGCCGAGCAAGCCCTCCGTCTGTCCGAAGATGGCACCAACGACGTCACTTCGTTCGACCACCCCCTTCGCAGTGATGTTGGCGTGTATGAGGTATTTCGCTGTATCGTACATGATTATGTGAGTGCCCGTAAGGGCGTGATTGTGATGGTCTCCATGCACTATGCATGAGACACGCTAAAATCGTGCCTATCGACACATAAACCATGCGGGATTGAGCTATTTAGTAACGATACCAATTTGTGAATAATTTATTATAGTTTTAGGTTAATGAATTATTGGTGATGAGAGATACCACACGCGACGGGGATTCAAGGTGTTCCTTGCAGAACCGTTAGGTATGTACGAACGAACGTACATGGAAGGGACCCGTGGAACGATGGCAGTCGACTGGGAAGAACGGATCGACACCGCACGCCTCCGCCGCGAGCGCAAAACCCGTGCACTCGAGCGAATGGCAGATAATGGACTGGCCGCGATGGTGTTGTTTTCCGACCCGAACATTCGGTATGTGAACGGCCTTGCGATGACCGGGGGAAGCGGTGCAGATCACTACACGCTATTGACAGAAGATGGATCGATTGTCCACTGGGACACGGCTGATCACGCCGCCAATCAACGATTCAACTGTCCGTGGCTCGATGATATTAGATATGCCTGTCCAGGACTGGGGAACGTGCCCCGGGCTGTGGGTCGACCCTCTGCTCGTCGATTCCTGCGTGAAACCATGGTTGATGAGATTGCAACCGCCCTGAACGATCATGGATTACAAAACCAGCCGATCGGCATTGATATTGCGAATCCAGCATTGCTCGAGGCGTTCGAAGATCGATCGATCGATGTCGATACGGCGGCCTGCAAATCAGCGATGGCATCGGCTCGCGCGGTCAAAACCCGGGACGAAATCGAATGTCTTCGAATGGTCGCTGCGATCTGTGAAGGCGCGTTTCAGCACATCACTGAAACGGCGCGTCCGGGTCGGCGTGAATCCTCCATCTGGGGTGGAGCGGTCGAGCAACTGTTTCGTCTCGGTGCAGGCGTCCATGGTGGCTATCTAACGTCCGGACCGAACACCTGGCCGAAACACCAGGCAAACACCACCGATCGAATCCTTCGCCCGGGAGATCTCATCTATGCTGATTGTTACAACGTTTCGTATCTCGGTTACCGATCGTGTTACTACCGGACGTTTAGCCTGGGTGCGCCCACAGAGAGCCAAAAGGAGGCATACGAGACCGCTCGAGACAACCTCTATGATGTCCTCGAACGAATCGAGCCCGGTGCGACCACAGACGAGATCTGCAAGGGCTTTCCGGATATGGCGGGCGAGCACGCCGAGTGGTACGACGCGACTGACCACTGGCAGCTGACGACAAACCACTGGGCACACGGCCTTGGATTGCAACTCTATGAGCAACCGCTCATCTGGCGTGGCGTCTCCCCGGACCATCCGATCGAAATAAAAGAGGGGATGACAATGGCCGTCGAGACGATGGAGCCAGCAGACAACCAGGGTGTCCGCATCGAAGAGATGGTCGTGGTTCGTGAAAACGGCGTAGAGATCCTCAGTCGATGGCCAGTCGAATCGATTACCGTCATCGAGTCCTGAAGACCACTTCAATGTTGATTATTTATTTTATTACTACCGTAAGATTAATAAAATCTCAACACACAGTGTATAATGAGCGGTGAGATAGTTCACAACGGCCTCTCTGGTACGATCCATCGACACTCATCGTTCACACGCTTCCACAACGTTCCCCCACGTCGGGATGATCCCCATCCCGATTTCTAGACTGTGATGAGCAGATTGGGGCCGAATGACGTTACTGTCTGTAGCCGGCCGTAGTCACCTTGCCGAGAACGCAGAATCTCTCACAGCTGATGACTGAAAGATGATCACCGGAGACCGATCTGGTCTCTGAGTTCCTCAACGTGGTTCAACATTACTTCGACGCCGCTGGCCCAGAAAAGCTGGTTTGGTTCGAGCCGTTCGCCATAAAGCTCGTAGAAATCACCGTCAAGTTCGTCGTACAGAGAGATGACTTCCTCAGCAAGATCGTCGGGGAGTTGCATCTGCACCGCAGTACCGTCTTCGTCGTCACCACCGGTTGGTAACCCAACCGTACCACGCACCCCCACATGGCTCTGACCGCTTTCCTGGGTGTCGTTCACCCAAACGAATTCACTCGAATCGGACTGGTCCTCAACCATCATCTCCATTGTGGAAACTAATACAAATATACCTTGGGAGTCACCTCGGATCGTGGGGATGAATCGGTCTTGATGGCAGACTCTGCCCGACCGTCGTTCACGGAACGCTTTTTGTGAATCCCCCGTTCAGTTACTGTAGGATGGATCTTGAAGCTCGCGCCGAGGAGCTCGCCTCCGATCTCGGCGTAGACAAAGCGGAGGTCGTAGCGGATTTACAGACGTTACTGGAATACGACGTTCCAGTGTCAGAAGCGATCCAGAGTCTTCGTCGAAAGTATGGCGGTACTGGGGGCACCGCTTCGGTGCCGACGACGTCGTCGATCGAAGCGGTGACTGCCGATCTGCCTGGTGTCTCGCTGGTGGGGACTGTGCTGACGCGTGGACGGCGAACGATCGTGTACGATGGTGACGAACAGACGATTATCGAGGGGACGATCGGCGACGAGACCGGTCGTGTCGCCTACACCGCGTGGGAAGACCTCGGGTTTTCGGTTGGCGATACGATATCGATTCAGAACGCTGGCGTTCGAGAGTGGGACGGCGAACCCCAGCTCAATCTCGGCGACACCACGACGATTTCACCGGCCGAGGAGTCACTCGACGTGCCGTTCGAAGTGGGCGGCGATCGCACACTTGATTCGCTTGAGACGGGCGATCGTGGGATCACTGTCGGTGTATCGGTGCTTGAGTGTGAACAGCGAACGATCGACGGCAGAGACGGTGAGACCACAATTCTCAGTGGTGTGATTGGAGATGAAACGAAACGACTTCCGTTCACCGACTGGGAGGCCCACACTGAGATGATCGAACCGGGAGCGTCGGTCGAGCTCATCGACTGTCACGTCCGTGAACACAGAGGTGTTCCGGCGGTGAACATCGGCGAGCACACGACCGTCCGCCAGCTCGAACGGGAGGTTGCGGTGACCGACGCTGTCCCAGAACTGGAGATCGGCGAAGCAATCGACGCCGGTGGCGCGTTCGACATATCGGTTGTCGGTACCGTTATCGACGTTCGTGATGGCTCTGGGTTGATTCAGCGGTGTCCAGAGTGTTCGCGAGTGATACAGAACGGCCAGTGTCGGAGTCACGGTTCGGTGAGCGGCGAGGACGATCTCCGCATCAAAGCCGTCGTCGATGACGGCACCGGAGCGCTGATGGGAATCTGCGACCGCGAGCTGACGGAGTCAGTATACGGCGACACCCTTGAGGCCGCACGAGAGGCAGCCCGGGACGCGATGGATCGATCGGTGGTGACCAGTTCGATCGTGGAGGCGATCGTCGGCCGCCAGTACAGACTGCGCGGCTCGCTCCAGATCGACGAGTACGGAGCGATGCTCACGGTCGAATCGTTCGATCGGGTGTCTACCGCACCGACAGAGTTAGCACAGACAGCACTCGCGGAGGTGGGTCGATGAGCAACGCACCGTCCGGCGGTCGAGAGACCGCCCAACGGCTGTTTGCAGCTGAATTCGCCGATGCTACCCACGAGTATGCAGAGAGCGACGACGATCGCGCGCCGAACTACGTTGTCGCTCCGAGTGGGCTCCGGATGAATCGCGTGTTCGTGGCGGGCGTCCTAACGGAGATTTCGCCGGCCGGTGACAGCATGGTTCGGGCACGGATCGCCGATCCGACCGGTGCATTCGTCTGTTATGCAGGACAGTACCAGCCAGAAGCGCTCGCCACGCTCGAATCGCTTTCGCCGCCGGCTTTCGTTGCCATCACAGGCAAAGCACGAACGTTCTCGCCCGACGATGCGGACGTGGTGTACAGCTCGATCCGTCCGGAGGCAATCACCGAAATCGACGCCGAGACGCGCGATCGGTGGAGCGTGCGGACCGCACGCAGAACCCTCGAACGGGTCGCCACAACGGATGCAGTCCAGACGCGCGCCCTCGAAGATAATGAGATAGTACTGACACGACAGCTCGAGAAAGCGGGCGTTCCGGCGGATCGAGCGGCAGGGATTGCACGCGCCCAATCTGCGTACGGTACGACGACTGCGTATCTGTCCGAACTCCAGCGCCTCTCGATCGACGTGCTCGAACTCGTGGCCGGACAGAAGGAGTCGGTCGATCCGCTGTCGTATCCGCCCGGCGAGGATGCGACCGTCTCGTTCGTTCCGGCAATCGATCAGTCGATCGATCTCGATGAAAATTCATCGCCGGAACCACAGACGAATCCGGAGCATTCGGACGCTCCGTCCGTGACTGATTCCACCGAGCGCCCGGATGCCCATAGCGGTGAAACTGCCCTGCAGTCTGATCCGGACACCGAGTCGTCTGATGAGTCTATCACTAGTGAACCGGACGTGACAGACGAGACAGCTGCTGCGAAGATCGACACGGCAGTCGACGAATCGTTCGAGGACGACAGTCCGATCGACGACGGTGCATCCGCGTCGGATACGGCGGACGATTCCGTCACCGAGCCCACGCAGGACGACGAACTGTCGGCCGACCCCGACGAGTTCGATCCTGAGGAGTTCGAACTCGATGAAGAAGTACGCGAACAGGTCGAATCGGAGTTCGGTACGGAGTTCTCTACGGCAAGCGAGGTTGATACTTCCGACATGGAGGAGTCTCCAGATGATGGCCCCGATCAGACGCCAGCCGAGGGGTCCGTCGAAGCCGATCTGGAAGAATCAGCTGATAGTTCGATGGTAGAGGATGATGAGCAATCGGAGATTACCGATGCCGGAGAACGAGACACAGAGAACGGGCAAACTGATTCTGAGCGTGCTGTGGAATCGGACGCAGAATCCATCGATATCTCGTCGGTCGTTCTGAACGAGATGCGATCGCTGAACGACGGTGACGGCGTCGATCGAACAGAGCTCATTGACGCTGTCACTGCGCGTGCTGATGTCACTGTTGATGACGTTTCCGATGCAATTCAGGATGCGTTGATGAATGGACAGTGTTACGAGCCGGCCGAAGACACGCTCAAACCGATCTAATGGCGGCTGTCGAGCCGATTCCGGGGGCTCCTGTAGCCGTTGTGACGACGGCTAATGTGCGCCTGCTGGTTCTCGCAGATTATCATGCCGGAATCGAACTGCGATTCAAACAAAATGGCGTCGAGATACCCTCACGCGCAGACGAACGCCGAGAGACGGTGTGCTCGTTGCTCGATCGAACGAACGCCAGTCGGCTGGTCATCGTCGGTGATCTCGCGACGGATATCGGTCGTCCGAGCGCCACCGAACGCGACGAGATTGAGCGGCTGTTCGAGGCTGTCGCGGGCACGGTTCCAATAACAATCGTCAAGGGAAATCACGACGGTGACCTCGAAACTCTCGTCGATGAAGTAAAATTCGAGCACGATATCTCGGTGACTGACAGCGACGGCTGGCGATTTGGGGCCGTCGGATTCGTACACGGTCACACCTGGCCAGCCGAAGACGTGCTCGACGCGTCAATTCTGGTGATGGGTCACGAACATCCCATGGTCAATTTGACCGATGCTGTCGGCGGTGGATCGACCGAACGGGTTTGGCTCCGTGGCGCGCTCGATCCAACGCCGTTCGAACCCCACACGAGCTCACAACTTCTGGATCCCGGATCGCTCGTTGTCTGTCCTGCATTCAACGATCTCACCGGTGGTACCTGGATCAACACCAGTCAGACGTTTCTCGCACCGTTTCTTCCGGACGGTATCAACGACGGACAAGCCTATCTCCTCAATGGGACCCGGCTTGGTCCCTACGGTAATATTTAAATCTTGACAATTGTCGCGGCCGCCGCTCCGTCCGCAACGAAAGTGGACGGATCGTCAATTACCGCGAGAAGAGCGCGCTTTGCGGATCGATGCACCGTCGCGAAGTTTGTCCTGACAGTTCGGACAAACGCGGACGGACTCCATCCCGTTCGGTGCGAACACTCGTACGTACGCTTCGGTTACGAACGACCCACAGTTACTGCAGTCTGGCATCCTCTGAACGAATTTCACTCATAAACATACATCTTACGTATCTGAATGGGTAGAAATAATGTTATTATTGAAATGGAATACTGATATGAATGTTTGTACTATTAACTATTTATTGTTTGCATAGGTTTTCTCAACGAACTCAAGAATTCGATCAGATTCACTCATGGTGACGCCATATGTCTCGTCAACGAGGACGGGAACAGCACGCTGTCCCGAGGTTTCTTTGACTTCATTTCTCCGTGAGTGTTCGGGCGCAACCCAGACGTTTTCAACGTCGATATCGAGTTCGGCAAGTCGGTCACCAACGCGTTCACAGAACGGACAGCCCTCGAGGCGATATAATGTGGGCGACATGATTCACTATTTGTTCTCGATCAATACCATTCTAGGGGGTCGATTGCGTTATCGATTCGGATCGTGTGCTATTTTCGTCCCCGGGCTATCTCCAGAAAGAAAGCCATCCACTCCATCGACGCCGAAAACGAATGCATCAGTTTCGAGTTCGAGCAACGAGGCGACTTTCCCTGCCATGCCACCGGTGACATCTGTCGCTTCACTTTCACCGAGTACATGGGCAACGTCGTCAAAGGACTCGATCAGTGGAATCACCTCACTCCCATCGAGCACTCCAGACACTGCAGAACACAGTCCAACACGCGTTGCGTCCAGGGCAGACGCGTACGAACAGACGATCTCATCGCCGCTGAGAATCGTTGCGCCCACGCCAGCCTGTGCGATAACGTCGCCGTGACACACCGGGACGAATCCAGCAGCAAGCATGTCTTCGAGTGGCTCAGTGCACGCAGAGAGTTCGCCCGATTCTGTCCGTCGCGCTCCGGAAAATGGATGAATGGGAACCCCAGGAACGCCATGATCAACGAGCACATCGACGACCGCAGTATTGAGACGTTTCATGGCGTTCGTAATGTCACGAACCGCCGCTGGGTCGGTCGTGCCCGCAGTCTGGCTTACGCCGTGTGCCGCCGCGTGGTGATGGCCGAAGCTGCCACCCCCGTGAACGATGCAAAGATCCGCCACATCGTGTTCGGCGATGGTCGCCCCAAGCATCTCGAGTGTCTCATGATCGACGGTTTCCGGGCGGTCTTTTTCGGTGATCACGCTGCCACCGAGTTTGAGGATGGTGGTCATGGCTGTTCCACCCGGACGCCTTCGTGTGCGAGTTCTGCTCGGAAGGTACTCTCACATCCCGGAGTGTACTGCAGTGCCGTTCCGGAGGCTGGTGAAGGATCCAGCGCAACGATACAGCCACCACCACCGGCCCCAGTGAGCTTTGCACCCATCGCACCGGCTTCGCGTGTGGCCCACACCATCGAATCGAGCGATCGTGAGGAGACCCCAAGCGCGGACAACAGCCCGTGATTGAAGTTCATCAGTCGCCCCAGCTCCTGAAGGTCGCCATCAAGCAGTGCGGCTTCGCCCGTTCTAACCAGGTCACCGATCGATGACACTGTTTCGTCGGCGAATCCGTAGGTCTCACGGACCGATCGAACGCCGGCAACCAGTTCGCCCGTATCCCCAGCGCCGCCGTCGTAGCCAATAACGAACGGGAGACGCGGCGTGTCACCAATCTGCTGGCAATCATCACCTTCCACTCGGACGGCACCACCCATCGCTGAACAGAACGTATCAGCACGGGATGCCTGGCCGTCCTGGACGTCGTACTCCACCTGATAGGCACGATCGGCAATTTCCTCGGGCGATAGTTCGATGCCAACTTCGCGGGTTGCGGCGTCGATTGCTGCAACGACCACCGCGGCGGAGGAACCCAGACCAGCCCCCAGCGGAATATCGGATTCGATCGTCACCGTAAAGCCGACCGACGCATCAAGCACGTCTCTGACCTGCTCGATCGCTCCATCGACGTAGCCAACCGCTGCCTCAACCAATGGATGGGGGACGTCAAACTCAGCACTTTCTTCGGTCGCTCCCTCTGTGTACTCGACGGAGAAGCCGTTGATCGAGAGGTCATTGGCCTGAACCCGAATCCGCTCGTCGTCGCGTTTCGTTGCCCTGACGGTGGCCCGCCGCTCGATCGCGCAGGGAACGGCCGGCTCGCCGTACACAACGGCGTGTTCGCCGAACAGATACACCTTCCCTGGGGCGCTTGCAACAGTCATATAGCCCTCTTTTTCATCAACAAGGTAAAGCTACCCGAACGACGACGCCGTCGATTTTCGGTATGGATGGCTCTCCGCGGGTCCAGAACAGTCGAAAACTACTACACACAGTCCCCGAAAAACGGCTCACATCCCTTCTTCGAAGTCTTCGAGCGCGTACGTCGGTTCGCCGCCGCGGTTGTCGATCACTTCGTTGGCCAGCAACCAGTAGACGACTGACAGGGCGCGACGACCCTTGTTGTTCGTCGGAACCACAAGATCGACGTTGCCCGTGGTGTTGTTTGAGTCACACATTGCAACGACGGGGATTCCAACGGTGATGGCCTCTTTGACGGCCTGTGCGTCGCCGATTGGGTCGGTGACGACCACGACATCCGGCTCGATGTAGCCGTCGTATTTCGGGTTCGTCAGCGTCCCTGGAATGAACCGGCCAGTGCGAGCGCGTGCACCGACGGCGGTGGCGAACTTTTCGGCCGGGAAACGACCGTACTGTCGCGATGAGGCGACCAGGATCTGCTCTGGCTGGTAGTTCGCGATGAATCTCGCTGCCGTCCGAATCCGCGAGTCAGTCTGGCTCACATCGAGCACGTAGAGACCGTCGGTCCGAACACGGTGGATGAACCGCTCCATCGACTTCGTTTTCTGCTGCGTTCCGATATGGACACCGGCGGCGAGATACTCCTCAACCGGAATGAGGAGGTCTGCCTCGTCGTCGGGCATCACGTCCTCATCGAGAACAGGCTCTTGCTCGTCGGCCTGTTCTGCGACGGCGTCTGCGTTCTCTGGCTGTGCGTCCGTTTCTGTCGCCTGCGCGGACTGTGCGTCAGGCTCCTCAAGTTCTTCTTCGTTTTCGTTCATGCCGTATCCTCTATTCGAATGAGTTCGTTCAGTTTCGCCGTTCGCTCACCGCCAACCGCACCGGTTTTGATAAACGGTGCGGCGGTACCGACGGCAAGGTGTGCGATCGTTGCGTCTTCGGTCTCGCCACTTCGGTGTGAGATGACCGGTTCGTACCCGTTCTCGACGGCAAGCTCGATAGCGTCGAACGCCGCAGAGAGCGTCCCGATCTGGTTTGGCTTGATGAGGATGCTGTTTGCAGCCCCACTACCGATGCCGTCTGCGAGACGGTCAGTGTTCGTAACGAACAGATCGTCACCACAGATCAGTGTCTGTTCGCCGACCCGATCGGTCAGTCGTGCGAACGCCTCGTAGTCGTTCTCTTCGAGCGGATCCTCAACGTACGCCAGCTCGTGGTCACCCACCAGCTCGGCGATGTAGTCGATCTGCTCGTCAGTCGTCCGTGTGTTATCACCGTACTGGTAGGAACCGTCAGCAAACAGCTCCGAGGCGGCCACGTCCAGGCCAATCTCGATCCTGAATCCAAGTTCGTCGCTGACCTCTGCAATCGCCGATTCGAGCACATCGAATGCCTCTTCGTCGGTGATTGCAGGTGCCCAGGCACCCTCGTCGCCTTTGTTGGCCGTCACGCCACGGTCAGAAAGCAACTCGCCAACCGTCTGGTGGACGGCGGCGTTCGCGAAGACGGCGTCCGAAACGCTCGGTGCGCCAACAGGGGCCGAGAGATATTCCTGAATGTGCGTGCCACCGACCGCGTGCTCGCCGCCACCGATCATGTTGCCAAGCGGCGTTGGAACGTCGCTCCCGCGGAACGTTCCCCCGAGATGTTGATATAAGGGTGCGCCGAGCACGTCGGCCGCTGCTTTCGCCGCCGCCATGCTGATCGCCACTGCGCTGTTCGCACCGATCCGGCTGAAGTCGTCGGTGCCATCAGCAGCGGTGAGCGTCCGATCGACCATCCGCTGATCGCCGGCGTACACCTGCCCAACGAGCCTCGAGACGGCGTGTTCGCGCGCCTGCGCGATCGCCTCATCGGCAGGTAGCTCGATTGCTTCGTACTCGCCGGTGCTTGCGCCGCTTGGGGCACTCGCACGACCGAACCCGTCACGTTCGGTGTGGACGACTGCCTCAACGGTTGCGTTGCCACGAGAATCCAGTACCTTCCGGAGCTGTACGTCAGTGATGAGCGTCATTGTGCCCCCGTACTGCGTTTGACCGTAAACGGCAACACGCCAGCATCGTATTCTTCGGCCGCGATGAGAATGGGCTCTTCGCGGTCAGTTTCGATTAGCACCGGTGCGCCGTACGTTACCTGCAGCGCTCGCGCGCCGATGATACGTGCCTTCTCATACCGATTATGTCGCTGTTGCATCACCATCACTGGTACGGGGAGACGATATCCACGAGGTCTTTGTGCGAAACAAGCATACGACGACAGCACGGCCGTTCGATGCCGAGATCGTCAAGCACTGCTTCGGGTGATTCGTCTCCCTCCTTTGCGCGTTCTTTGAACTCCTCCCAATGCTCGCCGACGACCTTGCCACACGTGAAACACCGAACGGGTACCATCATGCCGTGATCACCTCAGCGGTAAGATTTCTGGTAGCGTGCCCGAGCGCCTGGACCGCCCCATTTTTTGGCTTCCGACTGTCGGACGTCGTTCACGAGCAACGAGCGATCGAAGCTCATGAACGCATCGCGCAGCTCGGCATCGTTCGTGTGATCGACGAGCCCGCGGGCGATCGCCGTCCGAACGGCGTCTGCCTGGCCACTAGAGCCCCCACCCGCAACCTGGACGCTGATATCCACGTCCTCTCGCAGCTCCGAGCCGGCAATACGGAACGGCTCTAGCATCTTCAGTCTGGACTGTTCTGGTTCGACCAGCTCGATCGGCTGTGCGTTGATCCGAACCCGCCCGTCGCCGTCAGAAACGGTTGCTCGGGCGATGGCGGTCTTTTTCTTTCCACTCGTGTTGGTTACCATGTGACGTTCGCTCCCAGTCGCTCACTGATCTCGCTCAGTGAAATGAATTTGATGTTCGAAAGTCGATCCAACGACGTGTCGTCGATGATCTCGCCGTCATCGTCGTACGGATTACCCACGTAGCAGCGGATCCCCTCGAACGCACTCCGGCCACGTGGCTTTTTGTACGGCAACATGCCGCGGATTGAGCGCTTGAAGATTCGGTCTGGCCGTTTCGGGTAGTACGGTCCCCGGTCGGAGCCAACATCTACGCGCTTTTCGTAGACGCTCATGATGTCGTCCTCGTTGCCCGTGATGACGGCCTGTTCGGTGTTGACCACGGCGATCGACTCGCCTTCGAGTGCTCGATCGGCGACGTGGCTTGCGACACGACCGAGAATGCAATCGCGCGCGTCGATAACGACATCAGCGTCGAATTCGGCGACGCTCATCGAATCACCCGTACGTTCGAGCCGTCTGGATTCCGTTCGAGTGCCTGTTCGAGTTCGATTGCCTCACCAACCTGGCTGATCTTCGTCTGGGCCGTCCCAGAGAAATCGACAGCGGCGACGGTGACTTCCTTGCGGAGTGCACCGCTACCGAGCACCTTGCCCGGTACGATGACCGTCTCGTCTTCTTTGGCGTATCGCTCGATACGCCCGAGATTGACTTCGGCGTGCGTACGGCGTGGTTTTTCGAGCCGCTCGGCAATATCACCCCACACCGCTGCACCACCGCGGGCCGCCCGTTTGCAGTCGGCGATGAGACTCGTGAGTCTCGGGTTTGTCTTGTTCATGATTCTGAGAAATGCAGGGAGCAGGATTTGAACCTGCGGACCTCTACAGGACAGCGCCCTGAACGCTGCGCCGTTGGCCAAACTTGGCTATCCCTGCGCGTATTGTGTGTAATTACCGGCCCCCACATACCACTTTCGATCCCAACGCCGTCTGTGAGACTGGCGACTGGCGCCGCTGGTCGGACCGTGGTGGGACAGACAGGTGTGGATGTGAGGAACATGTTCTTAGAGTTGTACCGCTTGTTCGAGCTCCGTCGCTCGCTCGGCGAGCGAATCGGCCGCGTTGGTCACCAGTTCGTCGACGCTCATCGAGCCGTCACTCTCAACGTGGAAGACGAACGCGTCGTCCACATCGCGAACGGAGACCTCCTTGTCGGGATATCGCTTGGAGAGATCATTGTCGAACGTCTCGGTGGCGACGAGCGCACCGTTTTCAGGCTCGCCGGTGCCGTCGGTTGCGACCGCGTGCTCAGCTGCACGCTCCTCGATGACGCCTCGCAGGATCTCTGGCTCCGAGTCGCTGTACTCGTCTGCGTCGTCTTCGACGACGACGGTCTGGAGATGACGATAGCCGACGGCGACGCCGCCCTGGTTTTTGGCGTGGTCGCGACCCCGACCCATCACGGCATCGGCTTCGAGTTCGAGGCGCTGTGGCGAGTCAGCCGTCTCCGGATATTTGAGCTCGATAATTGGGATGTTCGTATCGGCCGGCTCGACGAGTTCGTGATCGGAGCGCAGATCTCCGGAGTAGGCCGTTTCTGGCCCTTCAACGTCAAGCGCAAGCGTAACGATATCACCCTCTTCGAACTCGTTCGGCGGCGTGGTCAACGGAACCAGCCCGAGCCGGAGCGAGATCTGTTCGTCGAACATCACCGAGGAGTTCTCGATGATTCGAACCGAATCGATCGAAAGCGTCGGCACATCGGCGATGATCGCCCGCCGCAGCCCATTCGCGAACGCCGGCGAGACGCCCCGAACGAGAAATCGCGCAGTGCGTTCGTCGCGATCGATGAACTGCACCTCGAAGTTCTCCGTCATTTCAGAACCCGCTGTTTTTCGGTGGCCGCGTCCCGTCGTGTGGGATCGGCGTGACATCTTCGATGCGGCCGATCTCGAGTCCGGCGCGTGCAAGCGCTCTGATTGCTGCCTGTGCACCTGGTCCAGCGTTTTTCTGGAGGTTGCCACCGGGACCGCGAACGCGAACGTGGACGCCTTCGATTCCCTGTGCCAGGATATTCTCGGCGACGACCTCTGCCATCTGCATTGCCGCATACGGCGAGGCCTCATCGCGGTTCTGTTTGACGACCGATCCACCACTGGATTTGGCGAGCGTTTCGGCACCCGTCTCGTCGGTGATGGTGATGATCGTGTTGTTGAACGACGCGTGGATGTGGGCGATGGCCCATCGTTCGTTGGATTCAGCGCTCATTATTCCTGACCCTCAGATCGTGCTGGATGCAGTTCATCAGCCAGCGGGCTGGTTTCATCGTATTCGATGCTGCCTTCTTCGCTCACCGGCACGGTGTAGGACGGAATTGTCACGTTGTGGCCGTTGACCTCCACGTGGCCGTGCGTGATGAACTGTCGTGCCTGCTTTGGCGTGTTACCGAGGCCCTGCCGATAGACGATCGTCTGCAGCCGCCGTTCGAGCAGATCGGTCACTTCCAGGCTCAACACGTCGTCGGCACCGGCCTCGTTTCCGAGAATGCCGATCCGACGGAGTCGATCGAGAAATTCCTGGGCTTCCTCGTCGGCAGACTCGCCACCTGCCCCTTCACGGCCGAGCAGGGCGCGTGCCTCACGACGGAACGAGCGCAGCTGTGACTGGGTACGCCACAGTTCTTCTTTGTTTTTCAACCCGTAGCGTCCGAGCAGACCACTCTCTTCGGCGATCCGATCGTCCTGATACGGATGGTTCGGTGTCTCGTAGAACTTCGTGTTCTGTCCAAGTGTCATTACTCAGGCTCACCTTCTTCTTTGATCGCTTCGACGTTGACACCGATCGTGCCTTCGGTACGGCCCGTGGATTTCGTCCGCTGTCCGCGAACCTTCTGGCCACGCTTGTGTCGGATGCCTTTGTACGAATCGACCATTTTCTGGCGGTTGATGTCCTGTCGAATGGTCATCTCCAGGTCATTGCCAGTTTCGTGGGTAGTTTCGCCGCTGAAGTAGCTCCGCTGGTGGTTCGACAACCACTGCGGAACGTTGTCGGCGTACTGTGCTACCTGTTCGACGACGGCGTCGATCTGGTCGTCATCGAGGCGGCCGAACGTCATCGACCGGTCGATATCGACGCTGTCACAGATAATCCGTGCGGTCCGGCGGCCGATACCGTTCAGCTCGCACAGAGCACGCTCGGCAGACTTCGTGCCGTCGAGGTCAGTTTGTCCGATGCGGACGAAGTAGCGAATGTCCTCTTCGTCCGCTTGTGTGTCTTCGGAACTCATGGATGATGGTCAAACGTCGTGGCGGGGATTCGAACCCCGGAGGCTTAACGCCACTGAGTTAGCAACCCAGCGCCTTGGGCCATGCTTGGCTACCACGACTCGCACTCTCGCCCGTCAGGACTCGGGGAGGGCCTCCCCTGCATTATTCGATTGCATTCGTAGCAACCCCTCCTTCGTACTTAAGCACTCCGATGATCGCGGCCCCTGAGAGCGGTTCACGACGCTATGATCCAATCCTGGTACTCGCCACGTGTATCGGTTCTCTCCAGGTGATTTCGAGTTGCATTTCACCTGGTGCTGTGTACGAACGCCCCCGGGATTTATGGTATCAATGAACCTATAAACATGTATGGACACCTCCTCCACGCGAGCGCTTACGTTGTTCGCCGTCGCAGTGGGTTCGTTGCTTCTGTTTGGTCCGCTGACCGCCGTCGTGCTTGCACTCGTTGGTCTCGACATTGCCAGCCTGATTGGGATCACGCCGCCGTACGGCTGGGCGCTCGTTGTCGCTGTGCTCGCCGTCACCCTCTGGGCATTTGCGGTGGCCGGCGAGATCGCAATGATTCGTGTACACGGCGTTCGAATCCTCCACCGTGGTGACAGCAGACTACGGATGGCTGGCCGTCATCTATTGCTCGTCGTTCCGCTGGTCGCGGCGGTCATGAAGCTCACGCCGCTGGTCTGGTTGCTCGTTCGTGATGGACTCACCCAGAGCAATCCTGTGTACGTCGGAATCACCCTCGCGTTTGCGGTGGCGATCGCCTGGACAGCGATCCGGACGCTCAGGGCGTTTCGACGCGGTTTGACGATCGAATCGTGAGTTCGTCTGGAGATTACGATTCGATATACTCCTCATTTACAACCCACTCGCCGTCTCGTTCGACCATATACTCGCCGTAGTAGGGGACTCGCTCGGCAACGGTGGCCTCGAACGCCGCCCTGATCTCGGATTTGCTCATCTCGCCCATCGACTTGCAGTTGTCGTGGCGGTTCAGACAGCCCTTAAGCTGTCCATCATGTGTGACACGCACGCGATGACAGTTTGCACAGAACGTCTCATTTCCAACTGGATCGACGACTTCGACGAGTCCGCCGTCGATCCAGTAGCGTCGCCGGTCGTGCATTTCCCTGGTGACGATCTCGTCTGCCTGTTCGGTGAGCCAGTCATGAACCCGCTCGATTTCGATTGCCCACTCGGGATGACCGGCAATCTCGGGCATATACTCGATGAGCTGCAGCTGGAGGCCGTCGTTTTCGGCGACGTGCTCGACCATCTCGGGAACGTAGCCGGCCGTGGCCTCGAAAACGACCATGTTGAGTTTCACTGGCGTCAGTCCAGCGTCAACGGCAGCGAGCACACCCTCGATCACGGCGTCGTACGCGCCCGTCTGGGTGACTTCGCGAAACGCCGCAGGATCCAACGCGTCCTGTGAGACGTTGACCCGTTCGAGGCCGGCCTCGTATAATGCGGTCGCGCGCCCGGGGAGAAACGTCCCGTTGGTGGTAAGCGAGGCGGACATTGAGTCGGGCGTTCGTCGGATGATCGTCTCAAGATCATCGCGCAACATCGGCTCGCCACCGGTGAACTTCACCGCCGTGACGCCATATTCGGCTGCGACGTCCAGAAAACGAACGACCTCGTCGGTGTTCATCTCTGCAGCCTGTGGTTCCATCGGTCCACGAGTGTCACCGAGCCCCTCGTTGTGACAGTAAACACAATCGAAATTGCAGCGATCGGTGAGCGAGACTCGTACGCCAGTGATCTCGCGCCCGAACTCGTCTGCGAGCATACCAGAACACTGTCGGTGCAACAAGAAAAGCATCGGGGCGGCGGCGACGCTGGCCACCAGTTCGTTCACAATCCTTATTCAGCGGCCAACGGTACTCCGCCGTATGGACAGACAGGACGTACTCGATCGGCTTTCGGCGGTTACAGACCCCGATCTCGACGATGACATCGTCTCGCTTGGGCTCATAAACGAGGTGGCACTCACGGAGGATCGCGTCGAGATCTCGCTTGCACTGGGTGCACCGTATTCGCCACACGAAACACAGATTGCAGGCGACGTTCGCTCGGCGCTCGCAGATACTGGGCTCGAAATATCGCTTTCGGCCTCGGTCGATACGGGCGTTGATCCGGACGCACAGGCGCTCGAAAGCGTGACCAACGTGATCGCGGTGGCCTCCGGAAAGGGTGGTGTCGGAAAATCAACCGTGGCGGTGAATCTTGCGGCCGGACTGTCCGATATGGGTGCTCGCGTCGGGCTGTTCGACGCCGACATCTACGGACCGAACGTTCCGCGGATGATTGCTGCCGACGAGCGACCGCAGGCGACGGCCGACGAAACGATCATCCCACCGGAACGGTTCGGCATTCAGCTGATGAGTATGGACTTTCTCGTCGGCGAAGACGATCCGGTCATCTGGCGCGGACCAATGGTGCATAAGATCCTCACCCAGCTCTGGGACGACGTCGAATGGGGCTCGCTGGATTACATGGTCATCGATCTTCCACCCGGAACGGGGGACACCCAGCTGACGCTGTTACAGTCGGTTGGACTGGCCGGTGCGGTGATCGTCACGACACCCCAGGAGGTAGCCGTTGACGACGCCCGCAAGGGGCTCCGCATGTTCGGCGAGCATGAAACCCCAGTGTTAGGGATCGTCGAGAACATGAGCACCTTCACGTGTCCGGACTGTGGCTCGACGCACTCGATCTTCGGAAGTGGTGGCGGGAAATCGTTCGCTGATGAGGTTGAAATGCCGTTTCTTGGTTCGCTACCGCTCGATCCGCGCGTGCGTTCGGGTGGCGATGATGGCTCGCCGATCGTTCTCGAGGCGGACTCCACCACAGCAAGTGCGTTCCGGTCGGTAACCGAAGCCGTGGCCAACAACGTCGGAATCGTTCGGCGCAACGAACACCGTGATCACACGTCCACCGATCAATGAGCGTCGACGACGACCGCGAAACGATGGCAACCATTCGAGCGATTGCCGATGACGTTCGCAACGGGGATGACGAGAGCAGCGAACAGATCGCCGCCATGCTCTACCGGGTGTCAGATCTGTACGACCCCGAGGAATCGACGACAACACAGGACATCTACACCAATATGCGAACGATTCTGAATGTCAAAGAGCGGGGCGGCATTCGACGATCGAACGACGACTCCTCGTAGATCACACCCGACGCGTTTTATGGAACGGACTGACTCGACGACCACCCAACGTGTAGAGCCACAGCAATATCAGCCCGATCAGATACGAGATCACGACCGGGAGCGAAAAGAGCAACATCCCGAACACGCCCTCGGGCGCGGCGACTGCGATCACACAGATAATCGCCACGACTGCTTCTCGCCAGTAGCTACGAATCACCCGGAATGGCATGAGGCCGCTGCGATGGAGATACACCATCGTCGTCGGGATGACGGCCAGCAGGCCTACACCAACTGTGGTGAAAAAGACCAGCCAACCGAATGAGCTGATTCGATAGCGGATGAGCATGTTCGACTGAATAACGTCCCAGGCGAGCCAGGAGATGATATTCGGCGCTACAACCATATAGCCAATCGCCGAGCCAACGAGCAGTGCGCCGAGCGAGGAGAGCACCCACATCGAGAGCAAGCCCCAGTTTGCGCGGCCGCTGACGAACCCACGATCGTTCAACGCCGGCGTCATGTAGTAGAGCAACAACGGCGTTACGGCGACAATCCCGGCGATCACCGAGAGCTTCACGTCGAAAATGAGCATCTCGACGGGATGCAGCGGCACGATCTGCACGTCGCTATTCGTGACGCTGGGGGGCAGGCGGCTCAGGAAGTCGTTTTTTAGCACTTTGAGTCCGCCCTGATACATCGCCGTAAACACCGACCCCATCACGACGACGAACAGCCCGATAATCCGGAACGATTTCGAGGTGAGACTGCTGAGGATGAACTGAAGGTCGTAGAAATATCCGCCGATGTCGTCTTCCGTGCGCTCTTCCTCGGTGAACGAGTTAACGACACCGGCCGTCGTTCCGGTGACGACCGATCCCACATCACCATCGTCGTCTTGTGACTGGACTGGCGCTCCACTGGCGTCCTGTGGCGCTGGCTCACCCGCTTCGGCCGGTGGTTGCTGGGACTGTTGTTGTCGGTGTCGTTCTTCTTCGACCGCGTCGAATCGGTCCAAAATTGCCTGCGCCTTTGCCGAGTTGTCATTATCCATCGCGTGACTCGCGTGCGCGAGCGCCTCATCCTCGTCCATCGCGAGAAACGCCTCTTTTGGGGCGACAGAAATCGCGCTGGCATCGAGTGAACCGATGTCGATCTCGGATGGATCACCGCTAGAGGCCGGCGACGGCCCAACGAGCCGGTCGGAGATATCAACCGTTGCGAACAGCCGATAGACGAACGTTGCAAAGCCAGCGAGCAGCGCAACGCCGACCGCTATGGCGATAATCGCCGGCTCTCGGTCGATGGGAACGACCGATTCGATCGGTGGTACCGTCGCGATTTCGTAGCTGGCGAGATAGCTGCTGACGATCGATTCGATTCCAGATTCGAACGCATAGTAGACAGCAAAGCCTGTTAGCACAGCACTCCCGAGGATGAAGTTCCACTGTTTTGCGGCGATTCTCCACAGTCCGAACTCATCACTTGAGTATTTGATCGTGAGAACGAATCGTGAGAGAAAGAGGCTAAACAGATACAACAGAAACACCGGCGTTCCCCAGAGCACCTGCGTGAACGGATCCGGTGGCGTAAACAGCGCACCGAATGCGTAGATGACCACCACTGCGTGGCGCCACTTATCGCGGAACGTCTCGTACGGAACGATCCCCGAATAGGAGAGCAACACCATAAACAGCGGAAGCTCTGCGGCCACGCCCATCCCAATCGTGATCAGCATGAAAAACCGAAACCATTTCACGAACTGGTATTTCGGTGACAGCCCGGACTGAATCGCGTTTTCGGCCAGAAACTCGAACAACAACGGTGCGAAAAAGAACTGTGCGTACGCAACGCCCAGCGAGAACAATCCAATCACACCAACGATCAATAGCCCGAGCTCAAGCCGTGAGAGCGGCGCTTTCGGGAGCCAGCCCCGCTCTCTAAGTACGTCACGCGACACCCAGATAATCATCGGCGTCGCGATGATCAACCCGAGGATCATCGATACTTTCGTCTGTAACAACACGATGGTGAACGGTGAGGTGGCCACGGCGTCCGCCCTCTCGACGAGTCCCTGCCCCTTCAGATACGGAAAGAAGTAGTTGATTAGCGCGTAGAACGAGAGCGCAAAGCCAAGCGCAAACACCAAAAAGATCTTTCGGAGCTCGTTTTGTGCGCTCGATAGAACATCCCCGAACGCTTCACGGCCATCGTCGATCGTTTGGAGAGTGCTCTGATCAATCGCACTTGCCATGCGGGCGTTTTGTGGGTCTACCGTTGTCAATCTTCTCTCTTTGATCAGCTCAGACTCCCCAGAACGTGACGATCCCACCGACGGTTACGACCGAAAGCAACAGCTGCAAGGGGCCACCGACGCGGATGTAATCAGAAAATCGGTAGCCACCGGGACCGTAGACGAACAGATTTGTCTGATACCCCACTGGCGTCATAAACGCCGTTGAGGCGGCAAACGTGACTGCGAGCACGAACGCAAACGCGCTGGCACCGATCGATTCGGCGGCGTTGACGGCAACGGGAAGCAACAACACGACGCTCGCGTTGTTGGAGATGACACTCGTCAACAGCCCAGTCACGAGATAGAACAACCAGAGGACCACCACCGTTGGCAACATGGGCGCAATCGCGCCGACAGCGTTCCCGAGCAGGGCAGCACCGCCGGTTTGCTGGAGGGCCATCCCAAGTGGGATCACGCCTGCCAGCAGAATAATGACGTTCCACTCGACGGCGTCGTACAGCTCTTCGGCGTGGAGCACTCCAGTAAGTATCATCGCGACGACGCCGGCCAGCGAAGAAACGAGTATTGGTGCAATATTCAGGGCCGGCACGATGACAACGCCGGCGATGATCGCCGTCGCGATCGGAATTTTTTCCGTTCGATACGAGGGCTCCTCGAGTTCGTGCGCGACGATGATCTCTGGGTTTTGCGCCAGTCGTTCGAGGCTCTGTGGGGCCGTCTGTACGAGCAGAGTGTCGCCGACCCGGAGTGTGATCGACTCAAAGCGCTCCTGGATCAACTCACCACGGGACCGAAACGCCAGCACCGTGGCGTCGTATCGGTCACGAAAGCCCGAATCCGAAAGCGTAGCGCCAACCAGAAACGAACCGGACGGTACGACGAGTTCGACGAGCTGGGGTTCTTCGGTGGCTGTCTCGCGGACCTGCGCCGAATCTGGCCGACCGATGAATCTGAGTCCGATCGAATCGATGAGTGATTTGAGTGTCGCCCGGTCGGTATGGAGTCTGAGAACATCGTCTGGTTGGAGCTCTTTGTTCTCCAGGGTCCCGTCAAACACGCGATCACCCCTGAGCAACTGGAGCACGTCGACCGACCCATTGCGATCTGCAAACACCGACTGGATGGTGCGTCCCACGTGTGGAGTGTCCGACTCCACGACAACGTCTGCCAGATACTGCTGTACTGCATACTCTTCGATCAGATCTTCTCTCGGTGGCACTCGCTCGGGGAGCAGCCTTGGGGCGACGAACAACAGATAGCCAGCCCCAACGAGAAATACTAGCACACCGAGGTGCGTGAACTCGAACATCGAAAATGCGTGCAGTTCAAGCTCGGGATGACGTTCGCCGAGCGTTGCGGCCACATCACTCGCGAGAATGTTCGTCGAGGTGCCAATCAATGTGAGAGTGCCACCGAGCATCGACGCGAACGAGAGCGGTATCAACAGCTTCGATGGCGACGTTTTCCCGTTGTGAGCGAGATCGGCAATCACTGGAACCAGCACTGCCACGACCGGGGTGTTGTTGACGAATCCGGAGATCGGTCCCGCAACCCCAATGGTGGCGAGCAGCTGGCGGCGGTCGTCCGACCCCGCAAACGCCGATAGTTTCTGGCCGAGGACCTGGACGATTCCAGTTCGGCGAATGCCCCCACTCAGCATCAACATCGCCAGCACGGTGATCGTAGCCGGACTGGAAAATCCGGAGATTCCCTCCCGTGGTGTGATCTGTGTCCATGGCTCGAGTGCCATCACCGCAACCATGATTCCGATCGCAGTCACGTCAATCGGGAGCCACTCGGTCGCGAACAACACGAGCGCACAGAGGACGATGACACCAACCACCAGCATTCCAGTGGTGACATCCGAACCAACCCAGCCCACGGAGAGCGACATATCTACGAGATTGGACATGACAAGACAATGTATGCGTGGCAGAAAAACGCTGCTACGTGAACTTCCCCGGCCTACGTGCTTCGTGCGTTGAGGACGGGGACTTAGCGCCTAAAAACAGTTAAATCGTCGCGATGTCGTGGACGAGCCTGCCGATCCCGTCGATCTCGAGTGTGAGAGTGTCACCCCCCTCGATCGAATCGACCGCATCGCCCGTGCCAGCTGCGACGATATCGCCGGGCTGGAGCGATAGATGACGGGTAATCTCCTCGATGAGCACACCAATCGAGAATTCAAGCTGGTCGGCTGCGGTAGTTAGTACCGACTTGCCGTTGACCGAAAGCGAGATCGATGCGTCGGATCGAACGTTTTCGGGTCTGGACACCACTGGGCCGATCGGTGCTGCACCGTCGAATGCTTTTGCACGAATCAACTCCCGTTCGCGTCCTCGTTCGGCGTGGTTCGTGAGATCGTTCAGGCAGGTGTAGCCCGCGATTACGTCCTCGACGGCCTCTGCATGAACATTGGTGCAATGCTCAGAGATGACTGCCCCAACTGCTGGCTCGCTGGTGATCCGCTCTGCTCCGTGCGGGAGTTCGATCGTCTCGCGGTGGGAAGCCACTGCAGACGGGGGCTTGAGAAAAAACTCCGGTCGGGAGGGGGCCGATCGGTCTACCATCTCGTCTGACTCCTTTGTCAGTGCACAGACTATTTTGCTCGGATCACAGGGCGCAAGGACAGTCACATCGTCGGGGGGAAGGGTTTCGGTGCCAATGGTAACGCGTCCTCCGTAATGCGATCTGACAGCAATTTCGTCGTCGGAATGCCCACTCCACTCCCCCCGACGAACGTTGCCAGCAGGATCACGAAATCGAACGGTACGCATACACAGTGGTTGTTCCCGATCAGAATAAAGCTGCCCGATGGCAGTGGCTCTGTCTCCGGAACCGGACGGTTTAATGTGAATGAGACCCGTTTGCTTCCGATATGGAACTCACCTGGCACGGCCACTCCACATGGCAGGTTACTGTTGATTCGACCACACTGCTCATCGACCCGTTTTTTGATAACCCACACACGTCGCTTTCGGCGTCCGACGTACCGACGCCCGACTATCTCGTCTGTACGCACGGCCATGCCGACCATATCGCGGATGTGGACTCGTTCACTGACACAACGGTCGTCGCAACGCCCGAACTTTGTGCGTATCTTGAGGCCGAACACGGCGTCACAGAATCAATCGGCATGAATCTCGGCGGGACTGTCGAGTGTGGGGATGCGACGGTGACGATGGTTCGTGCAGATCACACTAACGGCGCGATGACGACCTACGAGTACGATCTTGGACTTCCGGTTGGTGTGCTCATCAGCGACGGTGAGCCGGCTTCGGCCACCGATTCGACGACGTTCTACCATGCCGGCGACACATCGCTGCACACCGAGATGGACGCAGTTATCGGTGACCATCTCGCGCCGGACGTTGCTGCACTCCCGGTCGGTGATCACTTCACGATGGGACCCCGACAGGCGGCGATCGCTACAGAGTGGCTCGACGTTGGAACCGTCGTTCCAATGCATTACGACACGTTTCCACCGATCGAAATCGACGTTTCCGACTTCGAATCTGCAGTTGCCGAACGAACGCCACAAACGGACGTGATCGTTCTCGACGGCGACGAGTCGATCACTGTTTGATCACTCGCGCACGAAATCGCAGTAGCTACCTTTTTCTATCCAGGCAAAAATCCTCAGACGTATGAGTACGATCGAAGCGACCACGACTTCAGAGTCCGGCTACACATCGGTAAGCCGTGTTGGCGAGTACGAACTGACGATCGATGCGACAAATTCCGACGGACCGAATCCGAACGAAGTGCTCGTTGTCGATTACGCCTCCTGTTTCGTGCCGGCGCTTCGTGTCGGTGCACAGAAGGCCGGGCACGATGATCTGGGACGCGTCGAGGTGGATATCTCTGCCGAACTCGACGACGATGACGATCTTACGTCGGTTGCGTTCGACATTGCCATCGAGGCAGACCTCTCAGAGTCGGAAATCGCAAACATCGTCGAGCGCGCAGAAGACATCTGTCACGTCCACGATGCGCTGCGCGACGAACTGCACGCGGAGATCGATGTGACGCCAGACGCGTTCTGAGCCGACAGAACGCTGAAATCAATGCCACCATAATGGTGGTGTATGACACAGAACTGGACCGATCGGATTGTGGGTGCCAGAATGGCGGTCGATGCCGAATTCGAAGCACAGATTGAGGAGTCCGATTTTTCCCGCCAGCAGTGGGGGCTAGTGATGAGCGCGACCGAATTCGAAATCGAACAGCCTGGCACTCCCGAGTCGGCAACGCTCATAGCCGACACGGAGAAACTCCCCGCAGTGCTCGGCGAACTGGAGTCGATCGATTCCCACGGATCGATGGGTACTAGTTCGCCCTCGAGTGGCGGCATTCTTGAGACGATCACCAGCGCACTCCGCGGCGGTGATGACACCGAGTCATCGTATCGCGAATCTGCTGAACGGCTGACCGACGCGTACGCCACTGCGCTACAGCGCCACCTCGTTGCGGAAGGTCGCTGGACGGAGGTCTGTGCACTCGCAGGGGCGTCTGACGACTGACAAAACGCGTCGTTTTTCAGCACCCACGGAGTAGTCCGTTTATGACTAAGGTGAGTATCGGACTCCGCGGGTGGCGATTCGACGAGTCCGAGCTGTTCGATGAGAACGGCGAATTCAGGCCACTCACGGAGATGTCGCCGGACACACGCGATCGGATCGCACGGCTGATGGTCGTGGTCAACGATCCGTGTGATTGTTGCTGGCTAATACACGGCGAAACGGACAAACAACGGTGTCGATCCGCTCGTGTGGTGTACGGCGAACCGTTACACGAGGTTGTGTTGTGTAACCAACACGAATCCGATTTTCTCTACTGGTTCCGCGAGGAAGACGGCAATCTTCTGACGGGCGAGCGGACGTTCGACAGCGCTTTCCACCAGTGGTTCGCGGATGGTGGCAGAGCTCCCGACAGCTACGATGGTCTCGAACACGTCGATACGGACCCGGATGACGTTCCCACGCCGACGCCAGCCGAGGAACTCCCCTCGATGGACGAGAAGCTCGCCGAGCTGGATGATGAGACGCTCGCAGATCTCGACGTGAATCTTGACGATCTCGACATATGAGCGACGTGGGAATCTCCATTGCCGTTGTCGATGCGAAAACGCCTGGCAACATCGGGACGATCGCCCGCGCGATGAAAAACTTCGGACTCTCTGAGCTCTATCTCGTCGATCCCCCCGAACTCGACCCCGACGGCGATGCCTACGGTTTTGCCGGACAGGCCAGAACCGACCTGCTCCCGAACGCAAAGACGGTTTCGTTCGACTATCTCGTCGAGAATTTCCATACCGTCGGAACGACGGCGACGACGAACAGCGACCATCGCCGCCACGTCAGATATCCGTTCAAAACGCCAGACGAACTTCGTGACTCGCTCGCGTCGGTCGACACCGAAACTGTCGTTATCTTCGGTCGCGAGCGAGTTGGCCTGCATAACGAGGAGTTAGAACGACTCGATGAGATCTGTTCGATTCCGGCGAGTGACTCCTATCCCGTCTTGAATCTCGGGCAGGCAGCGACGGTCATCTGCTATGCACTGAGTCCGCTCAGCATCGAATCGACACAACAGCCCGACCGGATCGTTCGGGCACCAGAACAGGACATTGAAGGGCTTCATGCGGAGTTCGATCGACTGCTCGGCCAGCTCGGTGAGAGCGACGACCGAGACAGACTCATGCGGCTCTGGCGTCGACTGCTTGGCCGTGCGCATCCGACGACGCGCGAAGTGAGTTCACTCCGTGGCGTCCTCAGACGCAGTGCTGATCGGTTGAAACCACCGTCTCGCGAGTAGAATGAGCCGAAGACGAACCGTCCTCGGACTCTGGCACGCAGTATGAGTACGTCATCCAGTGAGTTCGACCAGTAAGACAGTGAAATCCTCCTGGCTGGCACCACATGATTTGTCGGCCGTGGATCCGCGCGTCACCACGCCGACGCCGTCGGACTCCTTGGGATGACGATTACACCAGCGGAGTGGATCCCACTGTCGAGTTGCGCTTGCAATCTACGCACACCCAGTAGATACACATTTGCGAATTATACATAAATCTATCTTCTTTCGAGGGGAGCCCCCCGTCCTTCAGGCCGTCACCGAAATGGTTGCGTTTCGGTTGGTCCATCAGACTTCAGTCTGATGAACGTCGCCAGAACCGTCAGTTCTGACCAACCACTGTCGATAGCAGGCCGGATATTCTATAGCTATCGCTATTATTAAGTAAGTTTGACTACATAGGCTATCCATGGCGATTAAGGTCGCTCGCACCTTCGTTGGCTCCATCCAGAACCACCGGCAGGTCTGTGGTGGCTTTGACTTGCTCGGAAAATCCACCTCAACATCACCAGAACTGCTAGCGGTTCTGGGTAGCAGTCAGAACTCTCGGAGTTCTGACGACACAGCCATCGGTACACTTGTTTGACCGCGAAAGCGGAATGTTTCACACAAGAGAACAGGTTGTGTCGTAGACCGGCAAATATCCCCCCTGCGGGACGGAAACCCCCGTCGTCGTCGGACGCACATCTCGTCCGCTCGTGGTGTCTGGACCGCTCACTTGTTGTGCACAGCAGTGCTGTCGTACAAAACTGTTAACTCGATGGATCCGGTAGCACCTCCCATGAGTTCGACGGCCGATACGACGACGATCGACGTGACCGAGCGGGCCGCACAGCAGGCACTCGATCTGTTGAACGGAGAAGGCCTCGACACAACCGTCGCTGGCCTTCGCCTGTTCGTACAACAAGGTGGCTGTGCGGGGTTGTCGTACGGCATGCGATTCGACAATGAACCCGAATCGGACGACACCGTATTCACCCACCACGACCTCCGCGTGTTCGTCGATCCTGCGAGCATGGAGTATATCGAAGGGAGCGTCCTCGATTTCGAGGATGGACTCCAGGGCGCAGGCTTTCACGTGGAGAATCCGAACGTCGTCAGCGAGTGTGGCTGTGGCGAATCATTCCGAACCTAGTCCTCGAGTTCGAACGCAACGGTGAGTTCGGCCTGATACTCACGCGGATCGGCGGTAGCAACCTCGACGCCCAGTTCTTCAACTTCCACCCAGAGGACGTTGTCGAGCGTGTGCTCGGCTCGATTGATCGCAGCAGCCACTGCGTCGTCGAATCCGTCCGTACTCGTCCCGATGAGCGTGATTTTCTTGTATACCATGGTTACTGTTACCCGTTTTCAAATATTTCCGGAATGATTTGTTCGGCAGTGAACAAAGAGAAGCTTCTGACCCATTGGACGCAGATTTGATACAGATCGAGCACACCAACTCCAGTATGGTGACCATCACTCCACCAGAGAATCGCCGGTGTGAACGCTGCGGACGTGAAGACTGTTGGGACAACGGGAACGATAACTGGACCGTTGCTGGCGAGCATGGCAATCCGTTTTGTATCCACGAGTGGAACATCAACGGCACGTACAGCCCGTTTGAAGCGTAGTATGCCGACAGCGTACATCACATGTCCAGAATCGATCGCCGAGGAGTTGGCATACGAACTCGTTGATGAGGGACACTGTGCCTGTGTCAACCTGCTCGATTGCCGGTCTGTCTATCGGTGGGACGACAGCGTCCAGACGGATGAGGAGGTGATCCTACTGGCAAAAACCACTGACGAGAACTATCAGCCGCTCGTTGAAGCGGTCTGTGAGCGCCATCCGTACGACATTCCGTGTATCGAGCGGTTTGAGGATGCGCCGATCGAGCCGTTCGCTGCGTGGCGTAAGGAGGCAACCAACTGACCGGAAACGGTCGGATTTGTTATCGGTTGCTGACCACGACAGTTATTACTGTGCCCGCCGGACTCTATTCCATGTCGAAACGGCTCTGTGACAATACTCGACCGGGAGGGGTGTTCGTATGGACGATCCGTGTCGGGAGCTAATCGGGCAGTTCGTCGGCAGCGATGTGGATCCGTGCGCTGCGACCTGTAGTTTTCACGATCGGCCATGCACGCTCTCAGCGGGCGATACCCTCCAGCTTGAGGTCGAGCGCGTCGATGCCGAGTGGATTCCATTATTTCACCGGTGTGCGGCCCACGCGGTGTCAGCGTTTCCCGACGAGCACACTGTCTACGGGGTCAATCAGGCGCTCATTGAAACGACGCTCCAGCCAACGGGAGCGTTTTTACCACAGTCACGAGAGTACGCCCCCGAAGCACTGACGATCGCCGACATCTCTATCGTCGACGTTTCGACGGAAACCGAAGGCCGCAAACCGACGGATCATCCCTGACAGACGCTGGCGAACACGTTCTGGTGGAGTGCTTCTGCGACGTGGTCCATTAGCCGCTTGAGATTCACCGTATCGTCGCGGTTGTACGAAACGAGCGTCGTGAGTGCGTCGTCGTCACCCCGCTCGTACTCGCGCCACAGTCGAACTGCGTCCTTACCCGTAATATCTGGCTCTCCGCGATCGATGCCGAGCTCGCGCTCGATCGGTTTTAGTCCTCCAGAGAGACCGAGCTGTTTGCATGGATACATGAGATCGACGTGGGGTCGGTCGATTTCCATATCAAGTGCGGACTCGAGAAAGGGCACATCGAAGCGTTTGCCGTTGAACGTCACGAGCAACGGCGCGCTGTTGATCGTGTCCTCGATTGCTTCCCGGGTGAGTACCTCGCCCACGACAGGATCGTCATCGTTGACGAACGTGCGAGTCGATTCACCCTGGTGGATCGATACGGTGGTCACTGCATCAGAGTGCTGGCTCAGTCCAGTGGTCTCGATGTCGAAAAAGCAGGCGTCAGCGTCGAAATTCTCGTACAGTCGCCACTGGTGTTGGCCGGGAACCGTGTTGGCAAAAAAGCGTGCGTTGCCGTCCGACAGGGCCGCCGAGGCGTCGTCGATGAACGATTGGATTCGCTCGCTCGTGGTTTCACCCACCACGCCAGGCTTGAACTCCTCCCAGTGGGTGATCCCCCGTCGCCACAGTTTCCGCTCGGTCGCCTCGCCGACGCCCCGAACGGGGATGAAGCTGTTTTCAATGCGCATATATCGTCTCCACGCTCGATTGCCCTAAACGCTCCGCAGCGACGCCAGAATAATTAGCCATCCAATATGTCGGCCGTCCACTCGCTTGCCAGCAGACCATAGCCATAGATGTCGTGGAACTCGCCGTCCCAGAAGTGTGCTTCCCGTTTCGTTCCTTCGTGGGTGAATCCGAGCCGTTCAAGGAGCTGTTGGGAGGGGTCGTTCGTTTCGAACACGTCAGCGTGCAGCCGGTGGAGTCGTCGTGTCGAAAAGCAGTATTCGACGAGCAGGGCGACGGCTTCGGTGGCCAGGCCGTCACCGCGGGCGGCTTCGTCGAGCCAGTAGGCAAGCGTTCCTTCCGTGTTCGTCATATTGAAACAGACGACCGCCCCGATTGGTGTTTCATCATAGACGACGACGAGATTGACGCTGTCGTCGCTGTCCGTCGATTGCTCGTAGAACTCCTCGATTCGGGTGTCGTTCCACGGTTGTCGATAGCCAAACGAACGGCGAAATGCGGGATCGTTGCGGGGGTGTTTGAGCAACTCGTGGTGGTCGGATTCCAGCGGTTGTAATTCCACGCGCGGTCCGCGAAGAAACGTCGACATGCCCGCAGTACGTCTGTTATTGGTTAAATATCTTTTACTGTGCGAGCTCTGCGATCGGTGCGACGCGAATCAGGCGAGCAATTTCTTCGGGGAGTGATTGTGTCCCACGAGGTCCATCGACCGTGATCATCCCAAAGGGCGCGATCTCCACGATGGTCACCTCCTCTCCCGGCGTGACGCCTGCTTCGGCGAGATACTGCAGTTCCTCGCCGGTGCGGTGTCGAACGCGGGTGATTTTCACCTGGTCGTCAACCGAACAGTCGGACAGCTGCACCCCCTCGTTTTCGTCCGGGGGCGTGAGATCTGCGCCGGGAATCGGATCGCCGTGGGGATCGACCCGTGGATCGCCGAGTACATCCGCAATTCGCTGTTCGAACCGCTCGCTGATGTAATGCTCTAGCCGATCGGCCTCTTCGTGAACGTCCGTCCAGTCGTAATCGAGCTCGCTCGCCAGAAACGCCTCGATCAGTCGATGGTGGCGCAACACCTCGATGGCGAGCGTTTCACCCTCTGGAGTGAGCGTGACGCCGTTGTATTTCTCACGATCGAGAAGCCCGCGGCCTTCGAGCTTTTCGAGCATGCTCGTAACTGTCGGTGACGTGACATCCATCCGGTCTGCGATCGCCGACGTTCCAACGCGATCACCAGTCTCTCGCTGAAGCACGTAGATGGTTTTCAGATAATCCTCCATCACGTCACTGAGCATAGTCATACCAGGAGACGCCTGAATAAAAACAGTTCTATCCGCCGTATCCGTTCAGTGGTTGATCGTCCGCTCGGTCTCTGGTGGCGGTTGTGTGGGTTCGGTGTTGCCGAACTCGATGTCGTCGGTGTAACGGTCGAGAATGAATACTAGCCCAGCACCGACGAGTCCGGAGATGGCAGTCAACGCGAGCAACGCTGGAGAGAGATCGCCGACGTTCGCCGCAATGTCTTGTGCTGGAGCCCTGAGCGAGCCGACCATCAGGCTCACCAGGAATGTGAGCGTTCCGACGTGGTAGTTCTCAAGGAGATACGTTAGCAGATGGGCGATCGTCAGCACACCCACGACGCCACCGCCGACGAAGACGACGACGGGAGTGCCGGTGGCGATGAGAGCACTGGCGTCGCCGGTGGATGGATATGCCACGAGCGCGTCGATGAACTTTCCAGGAACCGCAGTCATGGATTCGTACTGGCCAAACAGATAAAGGACGAACGCCCCTGAGACGCCAGGAAGCACCATCGCACTGAGCGCAAGCGCACCAACTCCGAACAGCATTGGCATCGGTGCCATTTCTGCGCCGTTTTTCGTCGCTCCTGCTACGACGACCGCCAGTGAAACCCCGAGCACTGCTGCGCCAAGCCGTGCCGGCGTGTCGATCGAGACGTACTGATAGAGGACGATCGCGGCGGCGATGATCAGTCCGAAGAAAAAGGCGGCCGTCGCAGTCGGATAGTTAGTGATGGCAGCTTGCATCAGTTCGGCAACCCCAACGACTGCCGTCACCATTCCTAGTCCGAGTGCGATCAGAAACGGTACGTCCATATCGAGGAGTGCGGTTTTGAGCTCAGCCCGGCCAGAATGAGTGTGGATTCGCGCCAGGTGAGACAACACACGGGGATCGAGACTCGAAATTGCACCAATCAGCCGGTCGTAAATCCCGGTGATGAGCGCGATCGTTCCGCCGGAGACGCCGGGAACCGAATCGGCCATTCCCATACACAGCCCCTTGCAGTAGACGACGAACAGCGATCGAAGGTCACCGCTCGCCATCGGTGCCTCCACAAAATGTAACACGCAATCGGTCGACCGAGTCTGCAACGCTCATGTTACTATTGTTCACAGCCGATCGATAGTTGGTCCTTTCGTTTGTCGTCGATCAGAGCTCAACCTGCACGGTGGAATTGTCTTCGCCGATCACTTGCGCTTCGGTTACGGTTGCAGTACTCGAGGCGTTCGATCCGTCCGTCGTGCTGATGGTGTATGGTCCGGTCGCTCTGACCGACGTGTTGGTGTAGCCCTGCTCTGGTCCCCAGTTGTCGTAACCAGTGGTGGAGTAGGGCAGTCGCATCTCGAAGGTCCCATCATCGCTGGTGTTTGCATACTGCGTGTACGTGAACGTCTCACCCGACGATCCCATCTCGAGCGTGACGTTCGCTTTCACCTCTGTGTTGGGCGTTGCAGTGCCCGTGACGGTCGCACCTGGCACTCGCTCGAACGTTTTGAGCCACGGCTGATTTCCGCTGGAACTGACCGCTTTGCTCGCGTGGACCATCCGATAGCCCTCAATCGCGTCGAGGCGTTCACTCGGCCGCTGGACGCCAAGCCGTGAGGTTTCATCGTTCTCGACGTACGTCCGTGCCGCCGCAAGCGTATCGAACTGCCGGATCGCACTCCCGTTCTGGGGAAGCACGCGAATCATCTGCGTTCCACCAGTGCGAAGTCTGGCCTGCTGAGTCTCCCAGTCGAGAACGATGGGTCGTGGCTCGACTGCGCTCCCGTTGTAACGGTAGAGTCGTGTCCGCATGCTCTCCATGTGTCGATCCGTCGGAATGTTGGCCACATGACGAAAGCCGCTGTTTCCGACGGTCTGATACAGATTGAACTTCAGATCGGTTGGCGTGACCGTCTCGTTCGATTCGAACTGTGCCGGTGCGTGATATTTGGAGTTGACGCTGACTATTTGCCAATCCACCATCACGTATCGAGTGGATTCCTCGCCGGTGAGCAGGTCGGTTGCATCTTGCTCATTGGTTGCGAGCAGGAAGTCAGCGGCCTCCTGTGCCCCCTGCTGGAACGGGTTTGCCACTGGAATTCTGTGTCCGAGCGTGGTGATCCAGTGGCCATAGTCCCACCATGCCATCACGCCGTAGGCACCCTCTGGATACTCGAAATCATCGGTGGGCGCGTACTCTTTTTGATACTGCATCGGCTCGCCATCGGGTGTTGCGTACTGGCCTTCCCGTGGGGTGTTCGATTGCATCCAGGAGAGCGATCCGTTCCAGGCGATCACATCGGAGCCGGGCTGATTGTACTCTGCGTTCGATACGGCAAGCGGTGCGAAACTGCCGCCACCGGTTGGCCCCTGTGAGGTAAACGAGTGTGCAACGATCGGATACGGAACCACCACGAGAAACAACACCGTCACGAGCGTGACGATCTGGTGTGTTTCAAGCTCGGTGACCGACGAAATCGCATCGACATCCAGCAACGAGGTGGCCCAGCCCACAAGGTAGCCGGTGAGAACGGCCACCGGCAGCGCGAGGTAGTAGGTAAATCGAATCTGCGTGAACACTGCAAGCGTCAGGAAAATTCCCCAGATCGCGATCAAGAGTCGGCCGGGACGGCTCTCGTCGTCGAGAATCGTCTGAATGAGAATCAGAATGACGGTTGCCACCGCGACGTAGAAGGCATAGCCATAGTTCTTCTCGAGCACCGTCTTCCAGTAGTTGTCCGAAGTCGTGTCGTTGAGAACCAGTGGCTGGGCCTCGGTAACCGTCCGCTGGGCAGCGTTCGTTGCAAGGCCGATAAATCGCATCGACTGTGAAACCATATAGGAGTAGAGCTCCGGAGCGAGCACCGAGAAACCACCCACGGTGGTGACGATCAACGCGGCGACGAGGATGGGATAGGCGACGGTCGGGAGGGCAGCCCGCTCGAACCAGCGGGCAAGCGCAAGCATCACCACGATCCCCGCAGCGACCGAACCAAGCAGCAGTGGCTGCAACAACGAGAGCGACGTGGCTGACATTGAGTAGGTGGAGGCAGAGACGAGCGTCAACAGGGCTGCGACCAATAGCGACCCGACGCCAATGAGGCCGATATGTTCCGGACTACGGCCGCGAACGAACTCAATCGAGAGCTGCACGACGAAAAACGTACCCAGGATGGCCCCAAGCACAATACCTGGTGGCCAGACGAGAACGTACAGCGTGATTGCAATGCCTGCGAGGGTGCTCGCAATCGCCGGTCGTTTGAGTGCGCTCCACTCACGACCAACAATCAGCTCGAAGACCGGTTTTTCGGCCGTTGCAACGTCGAGTGCGACCACGAGCGCAAGAATGGCGAGCACCTGAAAGAACGCCTCCGGTGCGTGGTGGTCTGCAAACCCAACCAGCGTCCGGTTGAGGAATCCCCCAGCCGTCAGTGCGAGAACGATCACCGCCGTGAGTCCACCCAGCCGACCGCTGAGCCGTCGGGCGATATAATACACAGGAATCGCCGTGAGTACACCGAACACGGCGGGCGCAAACAACAATGTCAGCATGATCGTTTCCTGATCTGGCGATCCGAGTCCAACGATTAGTGCCACAGTTGCGACCAGCAGGTCGTACAACGTGCCAAACTGTCCCGAAGCAGTGCCAACCGGAAAGTGTGTCCACGGATCGAACGGCATCGTCGACGGCCAGTGGGCCACCGTGTACTCCACCTGCCGAAGGTGATACCACGCATCGTTGCCGTTCAGATAAATGCCAGAATCAGTTATGAACCGGGAGTATGTTCGTGTTCGATTCCAGAACATGAACGCGAGCAATCCGAAAAGAACGGGGACGTGTCCCCAGGAGAACAACCAATCGAACAGGCCCTCCCGGTCCATCGTCAATCGTGTCTCAGTCCGCTGGCTCATTGCAAGAGTCCAGCGCAATACCGGGGATAAAACTTTGGAATCTGAGCACGGCTTCGATGACGAAACAATCCTAATGCTGGCTCTCCGATCGGTGGTATGCACGTCTCGGTCGTTATCTGTTCACACACCAGTGACCGATACGAGTCACTGATTGCGGCCATCGAGAGCGTCGTATCACAGACCTACGACGATCGGTCGGTGGTCGTGGTCGTTGATGGCAATCCCCAGCTCAAATCCCAGCTCGATGGGGCTGTCGGAACCAACGATGACGTTTTCGTGCATCTCCAGGAAGAAAATAAGGGGCTTCTGGCAAGTCGCAACACGGGCGCTTCGATCGCCGATGGTGACATTGTTGCGTTTCTGGACGACGACGCAGTTGCTCATGCGGACTGGCTCGCGGAGCTCGTCGCCTGCTACACTGATATGCCAACAGAGCAACAAACCACACATCGCATTCCGGCGGACTGGGAGTATCCGCTCGCAGTGGGTGGACGAATGTGTCCCCGTTGGGTTGCCGGCAAACCCGAGTGGCTCCCGGCGGAGTTCTACTGGCTCATTGGCGTCACACACCGGGGATTTCCGGAGGGGCCGGGAGAAGTGCGCAACACGCCGGGGTCGAATCTCTCCTTTCGACGACCGGTGTTCGAAGCACTCGGCGGATTCAACACCCAGATCGGGGGACGATCGGGTGACAAACAGCTACAGGGCGGCGAAACCGAGCTCTGTGTTCGGCTCCGCAACGAGTTTCATACGGGTGTTTACTACACTCCGGACGCGCGCGTTGACCATCGGATCTTTGCCTACCGAACCAGACCGTGGTGGCTCATCAAGCGCGCGTTCTGGCAAGGCTACTCGAAACGTGGGATGGCTGTTCTCGGGCCAGACGATCGGTCGGGGACTGCTGAGGAAGGAGCGTTTCTCAAACAGCTCTGCACGCGGTTCGTTCCGTCTCGTCTTCGGACTCTAGCGAGCTCGCCATCCGTGGACGCATTCGCACAGCTCTGTATGCTCTGTCTTTTGACGATCGCTGTTGGCAGTGGATACGCTTACGGCGTGTTCGCCTGGCGGTCGTCGTGAGCGACGGTCTCCCAGACGAGATCGAAGTAGTGGGCCAGTCCGGAAACGAACGACTGGTTCTCCGTGATCGCTGCCTGTCTGAGGTGATTTGGGACATCGTCTTCCTGGACGAGCATGATTGCCGTTCCATTACCGCCAGGGTCGGCGATCGTCCCGCGCCACGGGAGCGGTTCGTTGCTGTATCGGATCGATACTGACGGATAGCGCTCTTCGATGGTGTTGACGACCGATTGCTGGATCGATCGACTCTCCTCGTCGAGTCGTGCTGGCGATAAGAGGACGATTCGAACGTCGACATCACGCGCACAGGCGTCATCGAACGCCGGCTCGATCCGATCGAAGTATTCGAATCCTTTACTCAGCACTCGAACACTGGCCGTGGCGTCGTGATAGATTCGTTGCGTTCCGGATTCGCTGGGATCACCCACATCCACCACGCGAAACAGCTCCTCTGCCGGACGATGTCCCTCGGTTGCCCGCTCGTATCTGGGCTGAAACTCGGAAAGAAACGCCTCTCGTCGCCGATCGATTGCCCGTTCGAACTGCTCGAACGACTGTCTGCGATTCTCTGTCGCCCGATCGAGCACGTCACTTGGCGAGCGCGCTACGTACTCTCTCGGTCGTCCTGGAATCACCTCGACGTAGCCAGCGTCAGCGAGTCCGTCCAGCACGTCGTAGATTCTGGCCTTGGGAATGTCGGTCGCCTCGGCCAGATTCGGGGCCGTGGTCCGCCCGAGATCGAACAACGTCGTCAGTGCAGTCATTTCGTACTCGGTCAGTCCGAGCTGGTCGAACACATCACGAGCGGCCATACTGGACCGTTTGCCACAAGAGGGATAAGTGGGCCGGAACGCTACTCGACCGGTTCGAACCGATAGCCATCCCACGACTGGCTCTCGGGATCTCTGATACCCGCCTCCGGATCGCGGAGCTGACTCACATACACTGGCCGAACAGTCGCGCCGATCTCGATCTCGTCGGTAGTGAGTTGACCGATCATTCGCGCGGACTCCCCGTCGATCTCGAACTCCACAATTGCGAGGTGATTCGGCGCTCGGACGCCCGGTGGCGTCGCGGTTGCGGTGGTCCAGGTGATCACCGTTGCTTCGTACTCGCTCAGATCGATCGTTTCCACGGGCGCTCCGCCGTCGGGTCCTACTGGGTGGGACGGAATCGCGATCGTGCCGTCGTCGTATCTGGTCGCTTCGAGTCCCGTCATTGGTCTGCCTCCAGAATGGTTGTCGTAACACAGTTTCCAAAGCCGCCCACGTTACACGCCAGTCCAACATCGGCAGCCACTTGCTGGGTGTCTGCCTCGCCGAGGAGCTGCTGGTAGATCTCGTAGGCCTGAGCGACTCCTGAGGCACCCAGGGGGTGACCCTTTGATTTGAGCCCCCCAGAGGTGTTGATCGGAAGGTCGCCATCGATCGCCGTTACACCGTCCTGTGTGGCTGACCAGGCCGTCCCGGGCTCGAAAAAGCCAAGCCCCTCGCTCTGGAGGAACTCGAGGATAGTGAACATGTCGTGGAGTTCGGCCACGTCGATGTCCGCAGGTGTGTAGCCACTCATCGCGTACGCTTTCTCGCCGCTCTCAACAACTCCCCCCATCGTCGTCGGATCGTCGCGCTGGTGGACGACGTGCGTGTCTGTCGCGCCGGCGATGCCTGCGACCGAGACGAAGTCGTCGGTGTATTCGGCCGCCAGCTCTCGTGGACAAAACAACAGCGCCGCACTCCCGTCCGTGATCGGACAGAAGTCGTACAGTCTGAGCGGATCGGCAATGATTGGCGAGGAAAGGACGGTCTCTTTATCAACCTCCTTCTGGAACTGCGCGTGCGGGTTATACACTCCATTAGCGTGGTTTTTCACCGCCACATCTGCGAGACTCTCTCGGGGTGCATCGTATTTCTCGAGATAACACCGTGCAGTCAGCCCCGCAAAGCTCGGCAGCGTCACGCCGTGTTTGTACTCCACCGGATGGGTGATCGAGGCAATGATGTCGGTAGTCTCGGGCGTCGTTCGATGCGTCATCTTCTCTCCGCCTACGAGCAGCGTCAGATCACTCGTTCCCGAGGCAATCGACTGCCAGGCAGCGTAGATTCCCGCGCCTCCCGACGCTGATGTCTGATCGACCCGCTGTGTGTAGGCCGGCATGCAGTTCAGATCATGTGCGAGCGCGTTGGGGATGCCGGTCATGCCCTCGAACTCCCCGCTCGACATGTTCGATACGTAGCAATGCTCGATCTGCGACGGGGACACGTCTGCATCCTCGAGACACGCCTGTGCCGCTTTCACGAGCAGCTCCCGGATCCACTCCGACCGCGTCCCGAATTCCGTCATCGACGCACCGATGATGGCGACGTCGCGCATCTCAGCGCCACCTCCCGGTCCGGCCCGCCATCTTCCATTCTTCGCCTTTCGACACCGACTGTGGCAGTTCGGTGTAGGTCTGACAGTCGTATCGATTTGCTAACGTCCAGCCACTCGCACGATCGGTGCCATCAGTAGCTGTCTCGTCTGCGAGCCGGTCCCAGTCGTTGAGATACGCACTGAGACAGGCAGACAATGCGGCCGCTTCGTCGTCGGTTGCTGTGGGAGGGAGATCGATCTCTCGATCGACACCGTTCCCATCCCCAGGACGCTCATCGGACATACTCGAAGCTTGCTGGTCCGGCGGACGCTCGTGCTCGTCGTCCCATTCGGGTTCGACGATTGGTACATGCGTTTTCGACATGAGTTGTATCGGTCTTTGAATGGTGACGGTATTGATGTTTGGGTTGCGTGGTCTCAAAGTGGAATATTCCCATGATCTTTTGGCAATGATTCGCCCCGTTTGCCCCGCAACAGTTCGAGATCGTCGATCAGCCGCCGCCGGGTGTCCGCCGGAACGATAACGTCGGAAAGATAGCCACGCTCTGCCGGCTTATACGGGTTTGCGAATTCAGTTTTGTACTCGTCGATCAGGGTCTCTCTGCGGGCGTCGGTGTCTTCAGCCTCGGCGAGTTCCTTGCGATAGAGGATGTTCACTGCACCACGGGGGCCAAGCACCGCTAGCTCCGCAGACGGCCAGGCGTAGGCTCGGTCGGCACCGAGATCTTTCGAGCCCATCACGATGTACGCACCGCCGTAGGCTTTCCGTGTCACGACCGTTAGTAGCGGAACGGTCGCTTCAGCATAGGCGTAGATCAACTTCGCGCCATGACGGATGATGCCCTCGTGTTCCTGGTCGGTCCCTGGGAGAAAGCCTGGTGTGTCGACGAACGTGAGCACTGGCACGTTGTAGGCGTCGCAAAACCGAACGAACCGTGCTGCCTTCTCGCTGGCATCGATGTCGATCGTCCCGGCGATGGCACGCGGTTGATTGGCGATAATCCCAACGGACTGTCCGTCCATCCGCGCAAAGCCAACGATCATGTTCCGTGCGTACTGCTCGTGAATTTCGAAGAACGAGCCCTCATCAACGATCTCATCGATCACTGCATTCATGTCGTAGGGCTTTTTCGTCTCGTTCGGAACGATCTCCTGAAGATTCTCACAGTCTCGGTCGGGGCTGTCCCAGGTTTCGACAGTGGGTGGATCTTCCATCGTGTTCTGGGGCAGATACGAGAGCAGTTGTCGAATGGCATCGAGCGCGTCCCGTTCGTCATCGTAGGCCGCGTGGGCCACGCCGCTCGTGGAGGTGTGCGTGCCTGCCCCGCCGAGTTCGCGCATGGAGATCTGCTCGCCCGTCACCGTTTCGATCACGTCCGGGCCAGTGATCATCATGTGACTCGTCTCCGAAACCATGAACGTAAAGTCAGTCAGTGCGGGCGAGTAGGTCGCACCACCAGCGCACGGGCCCATGATGCAGGAAATCTGTGGGATGACACCGCTGGCCTTCGTGTTCCGTCGGAAAATGCGTGCGAAGCCACTGAGCGAGTCGACGCCCTCTTGAATTCGTGCGCCACCGGAATCGTTCAGCCCGATCACTGGAACGCCGGCATCAATTGCTTGATCCATCGCGCGACAGATCTTGTCCGCGACGACTTCTCCGACTGAGCCCCCCAACACGGTGAAATCGTGCGCAAATACGAACACCTTCCGACCGTCGATCGATCCATAGCCAGTTACTACGGCATCACCGGGATAGGACGCCTCATCCATCCCGAAGTTTTGACAGCGCTGTTCGGAAAATGGTGCGAGCTCACGAAACGTCTCATCGTCGAGCAGATAGTCGATCCGCTCGTGGGCGGTGAGCTTTCCTTTCTGGTGTTGTGATTCGATCCGATCGGGGCCACCGCCCGCTTGTGAGGCAGCGCGACGGGCGGCCAGTTTTTCGATCGCCTCATTCTCCGGATCCGTGCCGTTTCGTTCCGGTGGGAGCTCTTTGCTCATGAGGTTACCACTCCATACCTCCCGTTATCGGCACGATCTGTCCGGTCATATAGCCCGACCGACTGCACGCGAGATACCGGGCGAGGCCAGCGATCTCTTCGGGCGAAGCGAAGCGTTCCAACGGAATCTGCTCGATGATGTCCTTCTGGACGTCGTCTGGAACCTGTTCGAGCATATCAGTTTGAACGAAGCCGGGTGCAATGCAATTAACGGTCGTCCCAGAACTGGCAACTTCGAGCGCTAACGTCCGTGTGAACCCGAGTAAACCGCTTTTTGCGGCGGCGTAGTTTGCCTGTCCGTAGTTTCCGATTAACCCAACCATAGATGAGATATTAATCACCCGCCCCTCGCTTGCGTTGCATAGATCGGTGTAAAATGCCTGCGTACAGTTAAAGACGCCACCCAAATTGACCTCGATTACTTCGTCCCACTGCGAGCGGGTCATGTTCTTAAACGTCCGATCAGCCGTGATCCCGGCGTTGTTCACGAGGACGTCTACCGGCCCAAACGCGTGGTGTGCGCTTTCTCTGAGCGATTCCATAGCAGTCTCGTCCGTAATGTCTCCCTGTACCGTGATCGCCTCACCGTCGGTCTCCATATCGATCGCCTCAACGACCGAATGGGCGGCCCGTTCCGACGACTGGTAGTTGACGACCACATTTGCGCCGGCACTGGCGAATTCGATCGCAATTGCCCGACCAATCCCTCGTGATCCCCCAGTAACGACGCATGTCTTGTGATTTAAGTCCATTGTTCAACTCTCAACTGTGAAATTTTAACTGACATATTTATCGTGTGGTACAATGTCCGATGAACTGATCATTCACTGATAGTTGCACAAACAGTTCCACCGTTGATTAACAGGTCCTGGTAGAGCACCGGCCATATTAAAGCATATGCCAGTCGATTTGGAGGATTTTGGTCATCTCATCCCAATTAGTTTTGTTGTAATTAGTATAACAAATAATGTCGATTACTCGATCGTAATCAACAGCTACTTTTAACCATCTCGGGTAGGCCAACGCACGGAATGACTGAAGACACGTGTGTTATAATCCCAACGATCAGGGAGTATGAGTGTGTAAAAGCGTACGTTTCCAACGCCCGGTCCCACGGTTTCGATCTGGACCGGCTATTTTTCTTACTCGTGACAGAAGATTTCTGTGAAACTGATAGTATGGAAGGAATGTTGGATGATGAGGGTGTATCTGGTGCGGTCTACGACGGGACGCGTCGATCCGAATGGTACACAGCGCACGATATCGAGGAGTACGCCCATCTAATTCCGGCCGCAAGCCACGCCGAGACGAGCTTTGGCCTGCTGTACATGTGGGCAAATCCGCAGTTCGAGTACGGACTGTTCATCGACGACGACACGCTCCCGCATGATTCGTTTGACTTTTTCGGTCGCCATTTCGAGAATCTCGCCTTTAGTGGGACGCTCGAGGCCGTCCAGTCCGACGAGCAGTGGGTTAACGTCCTCTATCAGAACTTCGATGACCACGGCTTGTATCCACGTGGCTACCCATACAGCGCGATGAACGAGGCGGTGACAGTGGATGAGACGACGGTCGACTCGGTAGTGGCATCACAGGGATTGTGGACGAACGTGCCGGATCTGGATGCGGTCAGAATACTCATGGACGGTGATCTCGAGGGCCAGGCCCAGACCAGAACGAGCACGGACGATTATACGGGTGATTTTGTCGCTGCTGTGGGCCAGTATCTTACGGTCTGTTCGATGAATCTCGCGTTCAGGCGTGAGGTTATTCCGGCGTTCTATCAGCTTCCGATGGACGACAATCCATGGGATGTTGGCCGATTCGATGACATCTGGAGCGGTGTTTTCTTAAAGCGCGCGTGTGACGTGCTTGGAACACAGGTGTACAACGGCTATCCGCTCTGTGAGCACAACAAGGCCCCGCGATCGACGTTCGACGACCTGAACAACGAAGTCCCTGCACTCGAGCTGAACGAACACGTCTGGGAGATCGTTGATTCCGTTGGTGAGGATGCCGAGACGTACGCCGACGTATTTGCCCAGATGGCGTCCGCGTTGATCGACCACGAACAGTCATACAACAACGCCGACTTTCTCACCTACGTCGGCGAGCATATGCTTGAGTGGCTCGACTGTCTCGACGCACTCTCTGAGAGTACGCATCCGCCGCAGGCGACGCCAGCATCAAACGACTGATCGGCCGTGGCCTCTGCTCAGCGAACGTCTGTGACCAGAACGGCAATGGGCCCCCGACAGCAGCGGGTATTGATTGCCATCGCGATCATCGGTGGCGTGGTGGTCTGGTGGACGGCACACGAGCTGTTTCCGTACTTGAGTGCCAACCACGACGAGGGGGTCTATCTCCAGCAGGCGGCCATGCTGCTTGAGGGAAAGCTCTGGTTGACATCACCGGTCCCGGGAGCGTTTCGCCCGTGGTTTTTCGTTCTGGATGGGTCACGGCTCTATCCGAAGTACACCCCGATGACGGCCCTGATGTTTGCCCCGGGCGTCGCAATTGGTCACCCACGGCTCATCCTCGGGATGATCGGTGCAGGAATCGTCTGGTTGATCGGATCGATCACCGCCGAAGCGTTCGATGGCCCGACTGGTGTCCTCGCCGGAGCAATCACGGTAGTGACACCGTTTTTCCTGTTCGTCACCGCGACGTTTCTCTCGTATGCGCCGACGACGCTGTTGACGTTGACGTTCGCACTCGCGTACATTCGGACGTTTCGGCGCGGCACACAGTACGCGCCGATCGCGGGCCTGGCGATTGGCTTCGCATTTTTTGCTCGTCCGTTTACTGCCGTGGTGTTCGCAGTGCCGTTTATTTTTCACGCACTGCTCGTCATCTATCGTGCACTCGCCCGGCGAGAGCTGCGATCGTCGATCAGTATCAGACTGATCGTGGTTGGTCTCGGTGGACTGAGTGGTGTTTGTCTAACGCTTGTGTACAACGCGGTGGTGACACACGATCCGCTCACGTTTCCGTACGCGGCGTTTGCCCCCCACGATGGGCTAGGATTTGGTCGCCGCAAACTGCTCGGTTACTCCATCGAGTATACGCCCGCGCTGGCTCTCCGTGTGACGCTCCAGTCGCTTTTTGAGCTAGTCACGCGGTGGAGCGCGGGCGGGCCGATTGGCGCGGTACTGGGGGCCATTGGAGCGTACACGACTCTTATGAATGCGGATGGATCTGACGATCAGCCGCTCTCTGACCGAACAGTCCAGCGACTGTTGCTGGGTGTTGGTGGATCGGTCATCGTTCTCGAAGGCTATTTCTGGGGAGTGCGAAACGCCCTTGGAGCCATCGAGAACCCACTTGAGGGATTTGCGGCCATATTCGGTCCGTTCTACCATTTCGACCTCCTGGTCGTGCTCAGTGCGTTCAGTGCGGCTGCGCTCATGTGGATCGTTCGAACGGTCCGTCCTCGAGTGCGTCGCAGTTACACCCCAGAGCAGTACCGTGCGATCGGCGCGGTCGTTCTCATCGTTGCGACGCCAGTCGCCGGGAGCATAAGCCATGACCAGTACGAACGCGTCTGGTCACACCATCAGAACGTTACCGACGATCGAGCAACGCTGAACGCGCCGTTCGAGCGCCGTTCGGTACAGAATGCGATCGTGTTCATGCCTCCGGTTCAGGGACCGTGGCTCTCACACCCGTTCGAATTCCAGAGAAATGGGGGAGCACTCAAAGAAGGACCGACCGTGTTCGCACAGCGGCGGGGACCACGAATGAACTTTGACGTGCTCGATGCCTTTCCGAATCGGAGTCCGTACCGGTATACGTTTCAGGGAACCTGGCCGTCGAACGTGACGCCGGTGTTGCTCGAAGAATCGGTACACGAAAGCGAAGGATTCCAGTTCAGGACGCGGGTTCAGGCCCGTGGTCGGCTTTCTAGTGTTTCGCTACGGCTCCGACAGGGCCAAATCTACCGTGCGTATTCGATCGAGAATCAGTCTCTTCGTGAGTCAATTTCGTCGACAATCCGTGTCACGAACCGATCTGTCGAGCTGGTCGCAGTTGATGGAAACAACCTCACAAACGAGACGCAATCGAGACGACCTCAACCGATCAGTGGCGCTGTTGGGCGCGCGGATTTCCTGCCAGGTTCGGGTCAAACTGCCTACACGCTAACAGATGGAACCCGCATCGTGCTTTCGATAGATATCAAGCGACCCGACGGGACGCACGTCACCTACCACCAGTGGATCGATGTCGATCCCCAGCCCGAATCCGACACCGTTCGATTTCTCTGGCCAGGCACACAGCGCGTCTGTACAAACGAATCGACCTGTGGTTGGAACGGGACGTATCTTCCCCAAACGGAGGAGGCGTTCGCTCCAACGGTCGATATGAACACCACCTGGGAACCGATTGAGAATCCAGGCGGCTGATCCGATCACCGAAGGCGCTCTTCGAGACAGACCTTCACGATGGATTTGGCGATTGCAACGCCACCCTGAATCGGATCAAGCTTCGTTTCACCGCGTCGCTCCCGGTAGTTGATTGGTATCTCACGAACGTCGTACCCTCGCATCAGCGGACGGATCAACAGCTCGGCTGAAAGTCCGGTGTTCTCTGTCCACTTGATCTGCTGGAGCAGTTCGCGTCGATATGCCCGCATTCCGGTTGTTGTGTCGTGGACTCGCTGGCCCATCAATGCGCTTGCGATCCCGGCAAACACCAGATTTCCGAATCGATTGAACGATGGCATCTCGTCTGCACCGTGGTAGAGTCGGTCGCCGCTCACCACATCGTAGCCGTCGTTGATCAACGAGAGAAACTCCGGGAGCGCTTCCATCGGATAGGTGTCGTCGCAGTCCGTCGTGACCACCACCGGTCGTTCGGCACTCAACACTGCCTTTCGAACCGCCACGCCGTATCCCTGGGGTGGCTGTTCGATCACACGGGCACCATGATCACGGGCGATATCCGGCGTTCGATCACTGGATCCATCCACACAGACAACCTCGGCTCGACCACCTGTCACTCGATCGATATCCTCAAGGACGATGCCAATCGACTCCGCTTCGTTGTACGTCCCCATCACGACGCTCAGATCGTCGAATGTGAACTGTCTTTGCTCGGCTTCCTTTTGCATTGCTCCCCTCTCGGTGTAGCGTACACTTCAGCGTTATCAAATTCTGACAAAAGATATCGCGTATTCGTCCAGTTCCATCGACGTGAACCTGCTGCCTGTCCCAATTGCATGGATCACACGACCCCGTGGGGAAAAATACAGGGAATTATTGTAGTTATAGAATAATATAATAACGATACGTGAGTTCATATCTGGGTGTGTGGACACGACCGAGAGCAATCTGATAGGGAAACAATGGCGACAATCACAGTGAGGTGCGAGGTGTGAACCATCGATGAATCCGCCCGTTGATCTCAAGGACCACGCCAGTGCGCTTCGTGGGCTCGAAACAGACACACAGATCTTCGACATTCTCGGCAACCTCCGCCGTCGGACGATCGTCCGATATATGGGACTGCTCGAGACGACCGTGGCCGTCAGCATGACGGAGCTTGCCAGGGTGTGTGCCGCAGTTGAGCGGAAACTTCCTGTGAATCAAATCGACCACTCTGCATACCGACATGCCTATCAGTCGATACGGAGTCGTGATATCCCTCGGCTCGAATCCGCGGCAGTGCTCGAGCGAGAGTCCCGAGATACGATCTATCGGGGTGAAACGTTCGGCCGCTTCGAGCAGATACTGTCGGAAATAGAACCCGTATTCCGTGGTGAGCAACCGACCTGACACCGTAGATATACCTGTACAGCGCCCCTACGAGCCGTATGGAATATATCACTGCCAGCGGCGAACGTATTCCAAAAATCGGACTTGGCACCTGGCAACTCACTGGTGATCAGTGTCGTACCGTCGTGAGAGAGGCCCTTGAGGTGGGCTATCGACATATCGACACTGCACAGATGTACCACAACGAAGCCGCGATTGGTGATGCGATCACCGAAAGCGACGTTGACCGTGACGAACTGTTTCTCACGACGAAGCTCAAACCGGGGAATCTGGACGCCGAGTCGGTGTATCGCTCGACAGACGAAAGCTGCTCGAGGCTCGACACCGGATACCTCGATCTGCTGTTGATCCACTGGCCGGAAGACTGGATTCCAACCCGGCCGTCGCTATCGGAAACGCTCTCTGCGATGAACGATCTCTACGACGAGGGTAAGATTCGAAACATTGGTGTGAGTAACTTCGGTGTCGATCGGTTACACTCTGCCAGATCGTATTCGAACGCGCCTATTCTGACCAATCAGGTGCAGTATCACCCGTACTGGGACCAGACTGCAATGATCGAATACTGTCAGATTCACGATCTGATGGTGACGGCGTACAGTCCGTTCGGAACCGGCCTCGCGCTCGATGATCCTGTGCTCGAAGCTATCGGCACAAATTACGACAAATCGGGTCCACAGGTGGTGTTGCGCTGGCTCACCCAGCAAGAAAATCTCATTACGATTCCAAAAACGACTTCGAAAGCGCACCTCAAGGCGAATCTCGACGTGTTCGACATCTCGCTTACGGACGCACAAATGGAGCGCATTCACCGGCCATCGAAGCTCCGAACCGTCAAAGGAAAGATTCGATCGCTTGTCTCCCGATAGTCACCAATCTGCGAATGTTATAATTCGTCGGTGAGTGTCTCTGCGACGGTCTCGGGTGCCAGCAACGCTGGATCGACGATTAACTCTGCGGTGGCTCGGGCGAACTCGGGGATAGTTTCCTCGCTGTACACGACGACCCTGAGATCATCGTTCAGTTCGCGGGCGATCGGAATGGACGTTGCGAGTGTGACGTCCGTGACGACGAGGAGGTCGGCCGTTGAGGCGTTTGCGTCCTTGAGTTGTTCTTTCGAGCCAGTGCCCGGAACGCGAGTGACAGAAACGCCAACCGATTCGAGGGCATCACCGAGATCGTCGCCGTCCGGTCCGATGAGGATTGCAGTAGCAGTCATTATTCGTATTCGATGGTTGCGGGGGGTTTGTGTGTAACGTCGTAGAGTACGCGCGCAACGTTGGGGATCGTCCCGGTAATCCGACTCTGGATCCGCTGGAGTACGTCCCAGTCAAGCTCCTGTGCGCGCGCTGTCATCCCGTCGCGGCTCTCGACCGACCGAACCGCAACGACGTGACCGTGCACCCGGTTGTCACCCTTGACGCCGGTCGCTTTCCCGAGCACGGCGGCGAACGCCTGCCATGGCTCGTACGGTTCGAGCTCGTCCTCGACGATCGCAGTGGCTTCACGCGCCGTTTCGAGTTTCGATTCGGTTACCTCGCCAACAATGCGCACGGCCAGTCCTGGCCCAGGAAACGGCATCCGCTCGGCGACGACCGCCTCGAGTCCAAGTGCGCGGGCAACGTCGCGGACCTCGTCTTTGTACAGATCACGCACCGGTTCGACAATTCCCTCAAAATCCACCACATCCGGCAGTCCACCGACGTTGTGATGTGATTTGATGTTCCCTTCGCTTTCGATTCGATCCGGATAGATCGTTCCTTGAACCAGGAAATCGGCATCGCTCTCGCGAGCCTCACGTTCGAACTCCCGAATGAACTGCTCGCCGATCACGTGGCGTTTTTCTTCGGGATCGGTGATCCCAGCCAGCGCGTCAAGAAATCGTTCCTGGGCGGAGACGATCTGGAGTCGTTCCATAAACGAGAACGTTTCGCGGATCTGTTCGGTTTCACCCTTTCGCATCAGGCCAGTGTCGACGTACACTGGGACGAGTTGCTCGCCGATCGCTTCGTGGGCCAGCGCGGCCGCAACCGATGAATCCACGCCACCCGAGAGTGCGATCACCGCGTTTCGGTCGCCAATGGTCGATCGAATCTCCTCGACGGCTTCCTCAATGAAGGCATCCGTTTCGACCATCAGTTCGACACCCCCTCCTGGAGAATGGTTTCACGTCGCTCGAGTGTGGCCTCAATCAGCCCCACGAACGGCGGACTCGCCCGCCCCGGTCTGGATCTGAACTCCGGATGGAACTGCGTCCCGAGGAAAAACGGATGCTCTGGAAGCTCGAGAATCTCCATGCGGTTGCCGACCCGTCCAGAGAATCGGAGGCCGTTTTCTTCCATCTGCGCGATGTAGTTCGGGTTTACCTCATAGCGATGGCGGTGGCGCTCGATACACGGCCCGTCGTAAAGCTCGTCAGCAAGCGTTTCCGGCTCGATCTCGGTTTCGTAGGATCCGAGTCGCATTGTGCCACCCATCTCGTCGATATCCGCCTGATCGGGGAGCAGATCGATGACCGGATTTGGTGTGTGTTCGTCCAGCTCCGCGGAGTGTGCCGTCGAAAGTCCCAGGACGGACCTGGCGTACTCGACGACTGCAAGCTGAAACCCGAGACAGAGCCCAAGGTACGGAACGTTGTTCTCACGCGCATAGCGAATCGCCTCGATCTTCCCCTCGGTACCACGCGAACCAAAGCCGCCCGGGACGACGACGCCATCGGCGGCCTCAAGCCGTTCGCGATGGCCGGCGTCGAGTTCCTCTGCGTTTACCCACTCGACGTTCACGTCGACGCCGTGTTCGAGACCAGCGTGTTTGAGCGCCTCGTGGACGGAGAGGTAGGCGTCTTCGAGCTCGTATTTGCCCACCAGTGCGATGTCGACGGCTCCTTCAACGTCACCGGTGACGATCTCGCGCCAACTGTTATCACGCTCAGACGGTGCCAGCGCGTCCCCAGCAATCCCGAGCTGGTCCATCACGTACTCGTCTAACCCTTCGTCTTCGACCATCAGCGGGACATGATAGATGTCCTCAACGTCCGGATTCGAAAACACGGCATCTGTTGGAACGTCACAGAACAGCGCGATCTTCTCTTTGGTCTCTGGATAGAGTCGATCGTCACAGCGACCAACCAGAATATCCGGTTGCAGTCCGATCGATCGGAGTTCTTTGACGCTGTGCTGGGTGGGCTTCGTTTTCTGTTCGCCGTTTTTCGAGTACGGGACGAGCGTCACGTGGGTCAACAACACGTCGTCCGCTGGCTGTTCGTGGACGAACTGTCTGATCGCCTCGAGAAATGCCATCCCTTCGATGTCACCGACAGTGCCACCGATTTCGACGATACAGATGTCGTGGCCGGCAGCCGCCTCGCGAATGCGACGCTTGATGTCGTCAGTGATGTGCGGAATGATCTGGACGGTTTTCCCGAGATAATCTCCGTCGCGTTCTTTCTGGATCACGTGCTGGAAGGTTTTTCCTGTCGTGATGTTGTGATCGGAGGTCATATCGATGTCCAGAAATCGCTCGTAGTTTCCCAGGTCTAGATCGACTTCGCCCCCGTCTTTGAGCACGTACACCTCCCCGTGCTGGAACGGGTTCATCGTTCCTGCATCGACGTTGAGATATGGATCAATTTTCACGGCGGTGACGTCGAATCCGGCGTTGGCGAGCAACCGACCGGTGCTCGCGGCCGTGATCCCCTTGCCGAGTCCAGACATCACACCACCGGTGACGAAAATGAACTTGTTTCCAAGAGATGGATCGTAGTCCGTCGGCATACTGAGGGTGGGCCACTGGCGGTGAAAACCGTTTCGGGCTGTCGGGAACAGTGAGACATTCTACCGTGCTATTATGACACATTCAGAGACCATCGAGCAACGCCTCCGTTACGGTGTCGGCAACGGTTGCGGTCTGTCCGACGAAAAAATGATCGGCAGGGAGCCCCACAGTGTCGATTGACAGCTCGGTGGCGCGCTCGACAACTGGTTCGTACTCCGCTGTCGTGTCTCGCTCGCCGTAGACGACGGTCACGGGAGCGTCGATTCGCTCGAGCGCACTCACTGCATCGAGGTCGCCGATTCCGGCCGTGGGGGCGAGGGCACACACCACCGCAGGTGCACTGTTGGCCCCACAGAGCAGAGCCAGGGTTCCCCCGAAGCTGAACCCGTAGACTCCCACGCGTTCGTAGCGGTGCTGTGCCCATTCGAGCGTTCGCTCGGTGTCAGTGAGCTCTCCTGGACCACGGTCCCACTCGCCGTAATCAAATCGTACCGACGCCACCCCCTGTTTTGTGAGCCGGTCGCACACGGACGTGAGACGCCTGTCAGCACTGCTCCCACCGAGTTTCGGATGTGGTGGACAGGCGATTACACACCGATCGGCACCAGGATCACTGAGAACACCACGTACGTCTCGATTCCCTGGGATTCCAACGGGTTTTTCTGCCGGTTCGTCGCTGTTGTCCATGGATCATGTTTATGAAGAGGTGCTTTAATAGGCTGGGTCGATATAGAGTGAATATGGGTATCCTTTCACGAACCTCGTACCTTATCCGGTCGAAAGTAAACGCCCTCCTCAATCGGGCCGAAGATCCCTCTGAGACGCTTGATTACTCTTATGAACAGATGCGCGATGAGCTCCAGGAAGTAAAGCAAGGCATTGCGGATCTGACGACACAGAAAAAGCGCCTCGAGATGCAAAAACGACGGCTCGAAGAGAACGTTTCAAAGCACAACGAGCAGGCTCGTTCGGCCGTCGAACAGGACCGCGAGGATCTTGCACGAAAGGCACTGGAGAAGAAAAAGCAGAAGATGACACAAATCGAGGATCTGAATGCCCAGATTTCGGAACTCCAGCAGACCCAGGATAACCTGGTCGATAAGAAAGACAAGCTCCAGAACCGCATTGAGGAGTTCCGGACGAAAAAGGAATCCATGAAAGCGCGGTACGAGGCCGCAGAAGCCACTGCCCGTGTCAGTGAGGCCATGACCGGCGCAGGCGACGAGATGGGTGACGTCAATCAGGCGATCGAACGCGCTGAAAGCCGCACCGAAGACATGGAAGCCAGATCGGCAGCGCTCGATGAGCTAGAAGAGACCGGTCAGCTCGACAACGCCCTCTCGGATAAGGACTCACTCGACCGAGAGCTCGAACAGGTCACGACCGACAGCGAGGTTGAAGATGAACTAGACACGCTGCGCTCGGAGATGGGAAAGGCTCCCGAACCTGATGCTTCCACCGAGAACGGTGCGAGCACTGACAGCTCGAGTTCGAGCGCCGAGGTCGAAAACGAACTCGAAGAGTTACAGGACGACAACGGCTCTAAGTGACATCCACTCCGGCGTAAAACAGAGTGACTACGTCCTTCAGGCAGTCGGGCGTAGCCCGATGACGCCGTCACCAGAACTGCTTCGCAGTTCTGGTTGGCGAACGAAAGCGAAGCTCTCGTGACCGTCACCGGAACGGCACAGTAGCTCTGGTTGGTCCACAGGACACGGGGCGTCTTGTGACAGCCGTAAATGGCGGGTTTCTCTCCTTGTAGAAAGATAGCACACGTCTGTTCGATACCGGAAATTCAATCTGGAATATCATTATCGGATTGGAGTTCAAGAAATAGTTAATTTTCCGATATAAGGTCTTTATTCCCAGGTCGTGAACAGCCGGTAGTCGATTATGTTTCGTTCAACTGTACAGCAGCTTTTCCGGAAACAGTCGAATCGGTACATCGATGCCACCTGGTTTTCTATGTTATTGACAGTAATTGTGGTTGTAATCGTCCCTCTCGTTGGATCTATCGTATTATCTTCATTACTTTCGGTTCCCCATCCGGTGCTGGTGGCGCTGTGTTTGGGACTGGGTATGTACACTATGATAGTCTATTTCTCGGGAGAGTGGATCCAGGGATTGATTGCTGGGATCATCGTGCTATCGACGGTATCAGCCGACGTACCGTTGCTCGGTATCGGAGGTCGCTTTCCGGGGGACGTGGTTGGCGATCTCGTGCTCGTGTACGTTCCGATTGTGGTCCTGTGTGCTGGCTGTATCTACCGGGATGTTTCATTTCGCCCGTCTACGCGGGGATCGTGGTTATTCTGTGGGTTTTTCCTCTGGACGGTGCTTTCTGCCCTGGTATCGAACGGGCCATCAAGGGCTGTTGCTCTCTGGTTTTCGGCACACGTCGGATTGGGTCTGCTCGTTTTTCTCCTGCTGGAAATGTCTGTCCGAGAACGGTGGGTGCGGTTTCGGTCGGTTGTTTTGGTGCTCCTGGTCGCGGTAGGCGGACAGACAGTCGTCGGGCTCACACAGTTTCTCACACAGGGGACGTTCGGGTTGTCACAACTCGGTGAGGGCGGCGATGCGACGGTGTCCGTGATCGCGATCGGATCGATTTCATTTGAGGCTGGAACGTTCGTGAGTGGGTTCACCGGCATGTCGTTCAATCTGGCGAATCTTCTCGTGTTGACGCTTCCGGTGTGGATCGTGGTACTCTTTCGCTCAACACGTCGTTTGCGCTCGCTGATGGTCGGTGGCTGGATCGTCGTCTCGTGTGTCGTGTTACGAGCAACCTCGACGGATGCCGGTCGTGGTGCGTTGTTCGTTGGAGCCGGGTGTCTGTTGGTGGTGTTACTGGTGAGTTCTGGCGTGCCAAGAACGTTGGCCACGATGGGGTATAACCGGACACAGCGACTGCTGAGTCTGTGTGCCCTGCTTGGTGGCCTGCTGACGAGCATGCTGCCGTCATCAACGACGAATTCGATATCTGTCCACGGAGCGGCGGTGAACGGTGGATCGACCAACAGTGCGGTCACGAACGCACAGCAAGCCGGTGGAGATTCCATCCTGGTCAAATATATCATCTCGGGAGCCGACCGGCTGAGTCAAGTGTCGATTCCGCTGTTTGACCTCTCGAATCTCGGCATCCGCTTTCAGCAGTATCTCGCTGGCCTGCGGATCTTTGTGGATCATCCGCTGCTGGGAATTGGCGGGATGAACTACGTCGCCGTCGCGGATCAGTATGGCGTCGTTCAACCCGCTCAGTACGCCACACCTTTGCCAATTCATAATATTTACATTCTGTTGCTCGCCGAGACAGGAATCGTTGGGCTCATTCTCTTTTTTGGCACTCTCGGATACGTGTGCGTCTATGGGTTCAGACTTGCCTGGCAGTTCGATGCGGATCGACTGTATGTCATGGCCACACTCGCTGGATTGATCGGAACGCTTGCCTTTGGATTCTGGGACGTGCTCCAGCTCTACTACGCAACCGGATTCTTCCCGATGTGGATCGTCGCGGGTGCAATCGCCGGCAAATACGATCGCGTGCTCACGCAGTCGATCCAAGCGTGCGCTCGATGACAGCCCTCGTCGCCTTCTGGAACCGGTCGGTGCCGTACTGTGCAGCCACCTCCGGAAGCCCTGCCCTGGCGTCGCGTTGTTCTGGAGGGCGTTCGAGCAGCCAATCAATCTGCTCGATAGCTTGTGCAACCGAATCATAGACGAGGCGATCGTCTCGATTGACGATTTCTCGTTGCCCACCACTGTCGTGAACGAACGGAATCGTTCCGCCGGCGACGAGCTCTGCCACTGCCATGCCGAAGTGTTCGTATCGCTTGGCGTGGAGTCCGAATTTGTGCGATTCGATTAGTTCGATCAGTCGCGACCGATCGAGCCGTCCTTCGAAGACGATCTCCCGATCGTCTCCACACTGGCGACGCAGCGATCTGGAGTACGCTTCGTCGGTCTCCGGTCCGATCACGTGGAGATGCACGTCATGTCCACGATCGCGCACGCCTTGAATGATGGCGATCATATCTTCGATCCGCTTTGTCCGATCGACACGGCCGATCGTCACGAATCCGTTTTCACGGCCTGACCACGTGCTTTCTGCGAATCCATCGACGGCGATCGGTGGATAAACCGTCTCCGGCTGGACTCCGTACAGCCGCTCAGTTATCTGTGCGGTCCAATCAGAGTTGGCGATGAGCGTCCCATCCGGCCTGTCAGGTTTACCAGCTGTAATATCACACAACTTATCATAAATTTGTTGCATTTTTCCAGGTTTGAGCGCAGGTGGAAACAGGTGGCGGTTGTACATTGGGAGATGGATGTACTGCACGGACTGAACGCCGAAATCGTACTCGCCGAACGTGCTGACGAGGAGATCGAACTGATCTGTGTGCTGGGTCACAAAACGGGTGAATAGGCCGACATGGAGCCGACCACACGCAGCCCCGGTGAGACGGTCAAGTGCCCGTTGTGAACCTCGAAAGGTCTTTCTTACTGCTTTCCCAGGCTCCACTGAGAGGTCGGGATCGACGGCCGTGTCATAATACTCATTCATCGTTTCGATATCCACCTCTGTCATCGTTACCAGCGTCAGGTCATAGGTGGATTGTAGCGCCTCAAGGACGTTCATACAGACCGCCTCACCGCCGCCAAACCCGAACAGAGGGTGGAATACACCAATTTTCTTCATATTCAGTAGATCTGGTAGAGTAGCTCTCTCACCGTGTCCATTTCACTGTGGCGGATCTCGCCTGTTGCCCCCAGTGTTGCGCCGTAGGCGATCATTCCGACACAGCCGGTCAGCATAAGCGAAACAAGGTCTGATCCACCAACAGTCAGTCCGATCGAAAGAATTACTCCCTGAACCGTAACTGCAACCGTGACGGTCCGAATCGACCGCCATGGAAGATCCCATCCGACATAGCGCTGTGAGACGACGTAGACGAACAACAGATACGAGAGAAAACTACAGAGCGTGGTGAGTGCTGCTCCGACGATGCCAACTGGCTCCAGTAACACGATATTGCCGACGACGTTGAGTACACACGCGAACACGACGCCAGCAAGCATCACAAGGGTGTTGTCGGTGATCTCGAGACCCTTGTGACCGATCATCGATCCGTTCCAGACGAACAGTCCAAGTGCAACAAATGGAATCACTGCGTGCCCGCTGTGATAGGCACTTCCGACCAGCAGCCCACTCAGGGGCGCTCCGAACACGATGACGGCCATCGTTACTGGCGCTCCAAGCAAGAGATAATAGCGCGTCATCTCCCGAATCATTCGCCGAACCTCGGTCTGATTCGATCCGGTCCAGGCGTTCATCACGATCGGATGGGCTGCCTGTATCACGGGAGCCACAACAAGAGGAAGCGCCTTGTTCGCAACGTCATAGTTGGCCGAATAGATGCCAACCGCCCGTGATCCAAGCACTAGCTCGATCAGTGTTCTGTCGATGAACGAGAGCAGCGTGAACCCGAACAACCAGCCAACCATCGGCACGCCAAACCGCAAGAGCCGCTCGAGAAGCGCGGGTCGATAGGACGGTCGCGACAGTTCGATATCACCCATAGCGATCGTTACCACGAGACTCACCACCGTCCCCACGATCGCACCAACGAACCAGCCAACAATGCCATCAAGAATGAACAGTGCGATCCAGATTCCCAGCCCAAATCGCAAAACGGCACGGAGTACCGTCAACCGAGCCGCCCGTCCGGAATCAAGCCGTGCCTGTAACAGTTTCCGAACCACCTGATACACCGATTGGACGACCACCAACCCAATGGCAAGGAGAAAAAATGGCCGATACGCACCGAGTCGCTCGCCAACAAGAATCCATCCGATGGACCCACAGATCCCAACAATGGAGACGGCTCCACCGATCGCAAACAGGACGCCCGAAACGAGCACCTCGTCGTCGAGTTCCGGCTCATACCGGAGGATTGCCTGTCCGAGCCAGCCAGCCGCAAGCGTCGATCCGATCGCCACATAAGACATCGTCAGAGAGTATCGACCGTAGCTGGCCGGCGAAAACGCGACCGTCAGGATCTTTACCAGGGCAACCCCCAGCACCGCCGGCACGATTGATGCAAACACGTACCGGCCAAAATCTGTCACAAACCGACGTTTAATGTCAGATATGTCAATTGTCACAGCAAACACTCACCAGAATCTCCTGTACGATCCGTAGTAAAGTGTGTTGTGACCGATCGACAGACGTATCGATGATCTAGAAAGATCCGGCCATTACGTCTGGCTCAAGCCGCTGCTGGTCGCGTTCTTTGGTCAGGAAATCAACGAACGCGTCCAGATCCACGTCGTCTTCGGTCTGTTCGTTTCGGTCCCGAATCGAGACCGTCTCGGCGGCCGCTTCATCGTCGCCAACAATCAACATGTACGGCACATCATCGTCGTGTGCAGCCTGGATCTTCTTACCGACGGTCCAGGAGCGATCCTCGATCGTGGCTCTAAAGCCCGAGAGCCGTTCTTTGACGGTCTCTGCGTATTCGATCTGATCGTCGGTGACCGGTAGAATACGAACCTGTTCCGGTGCAATCCAGAGCGGGAACTGCCCTTTGAAATGTTCGATGATCACGCCCATGAACCGTTCGAACGAGCCAAGCAGCGCCCGGTGGATCATCACTGGTCGGTGTTCTTCGTTGTCCTCACCGACGTAGCTGAGCCCGAGTCGTTCAGGGATGTTGAAATCGAGCTGGACCGTTCCAATCGTCCACTCCCGACCGATTGCGTCACGGGCATTAATGCCGATTTTGGGGCCGTAAAACGCCGCTTCGCCTTCTTCGATGTCGTACTCGAGCCCTTCGTCTTCGAGGGACTCGATCAGCGTGTCCGTTGCCTCCTCCCAGATGGTTTCGCTACCGATTGCGTTCTCACCGCGGGTCTCGACCTTATAAATCACTTCTAGCCCGAGCGTGGTGTAAATGTCCTCAATCACGGCGATGGCGTCGACGATCTCACCACGAATCTGGTCGGGACGAACGAAGGCGTGGCCATCGTCCTGAGTGAATCCACGCACCCGGAACATTCCAGATAGCTCGCCAGACTGTTCATTCCTATAACAAGTACCGAACTCCGAAAACCGAATTGGGAGATCGCGATAGGAATGGGTCTGTTGATCGAAGATGTAGGCGTGGTTGGCGCAGTTCATGGGCTTTAAGCCGTACTCGGTGTCGTCTTGTACCCAGTTGAACATCTCACCGTTTTCGGTGAAGTTCTCGTAGTGACCAGTTGGTTTCCAGAGCTCGGCCTTGTTCAGCTCAGGGGTCCGAACCTCGTCGTAGCCAAGAATTTCGTTTTTCGATCGAACGTAGGATTCGAGCTCGCGACGGATCGCCATTCCGTTGGGGTGATAATGCACACAGCCGGGCGAGTGATCGGGGACCGAAAACAGATCCATCTCTCGACCGATCTTCCGGTGGTCGCGTTCTTTGGCCTCTTCGCGTCGTTCGAGATAGGCCTCGAGCTCCGATTCGGATTCGAACGCCGTGCCGTGGACCCGCGTGAGCGTTTCGTTCGATTCGTCGCCGCGCCAGTAGGCAGAAGAGATCGAAAGCAGCGAAAGAGCACCGATCTCACCGGTCGATTCGACGTGGGGGCCGGCACAGAGATCCTCGAATTCGGCCTGTTTATAGAACGTCACTGGATCCTCGCCGGCAGCCTCATCTTCTAAGATCGCTTGTTTGAACGGATTATCCTCGTAATACTCGAACGCAGCCTCTCGAGAGCGTTCCTCGCGATCGATCGGGATGTCCGCCTCGATAATCTCTTTTGCCTCGGCTTCGATCTCATCAAGCGCATCATCATCGAGATCAACACCGGTGATGTCGTAGTAAAAGCCATCATCGGTCCACGGGCCGATCGTGAGCTGTGCCTCGGGATAGAGCCGCGTGAGTGCCTGTGCAAACACGTGTGCTGCGGAGTGGCGCAACACGCTCAGATATTCGTCGCTGTCGGCAGTGACGATCTCGATGCGTGCACCGTCGTGCACTGGGGTCGCTGCGTCGACGAGATCGCCGTCGATAACCCCGGCAACAGTGTCGCGACCGAGACCAGGGCCGATCTCGTATGCGACATCCTCCACCGTCGCCCCGGGCTCGACAGAGAGCGTCGAACCGTCGGGAAGCGTGACCGTTACAGTCTCCATACACGAGCAAACCAAGGATAGAGGATAAGTGTGTTGAGACCGTGCGACGGTGTCAGATTGATTGTCCGATTTTCGTTCGCTTTTGCTCACCCGATGGAGGAAGGTCAACGGTGTCGCGTGCCAACAGCCAGATTATCGATAGCGCTCAATCGTCGCTCGGAACCACGGCCCGTTCTCTCGAGTCAGAATCCGTTCGTTCCCTGAGGAGCGACGCAAGGCGGTCGGCCGCCGTGACTGGCTCTGCGGTTTCGGCGGGTTTCGACGGAACAACCCACGCCAGTTCGCCCTTTTTCCGACACGCGAGCGCTACGCTGGGAAGCGTTATGAACTCGTGTGAATCGCCCGTGATCGCAGAATGAACGGTTTCTCGATCGAAGCCACCGGAAAGTGTTTCCCCCGACTCGGTTGCCCACTGTCGAAATTCGCGTACGCGCTCTCGGATTCGTTTACCGGCAGCGGTTCGGGCCACGGTTGGTTCCGTGCTAATTCGTTCTCCCCACACGGTTACGCTGTAATCGGCAATTTCTCCCTCCGTCTGGGCCCGCTCTAACTGGTCGATCATCGATTCGACCGGCGTTCCCGTCCCTGAGGAGAGTGACCGAACGTACAGTTCTAATGTTTGTGATGGACTGGCGCGATCGGACATCGTGTCTGTACACCACGGCACAAACGAATAAAAACCTTCTCTACGTTGTCTATGATGACAAACCACTTCCTAAAGATTTATTAGTTTGAATATATACTGAAATTATCTATTAGATTGATTAATACACCGTTCGGTGTGGGGCGACGGTCAGTCTCACTGACCGGTGGTGAGTCCCATCGCCTGGAGCTGTTTTGCCCGGTCGGCTTTCGCGAGCAACACCTCACGGAGTGCCGGAAGTTCGTCATTCGTCTCGTCTGCCAGCGTGGCTGGCACCGCCAGGGTTCGTCCTGGAATTCCTGACTCTCCATGGACCGAGAGGTGTCGGTTGCCGAGTTTCATTACCAACGGATTGTCGAGGCGGCTAATGCCTGTCTCAGTGCCATAAAGGCGCTCGTTCACCGCCTCGTGTTGTTCGTCGTGGATTACCGGCCGATCACCATCGTACGGTTCAACGTACAACCGACCGAGGTAATACGCGCGTGAAAACGGTGCGAACATTATTTCCTACCTATGTATGTTAGTCACTCGCACAGATAAATTTTTGCCAGGAATTTTTTACCTGACCACAATACAATTCACCAATTCGATCGGAGTCGACACGGCTATACGGTGTGGCTCGGGGTGTTCGACCATGGAACTGAAACGCTGGGGTGAATACTATCTCGACAACACGCCGTCGCTCGTCTGGTTGCTGTTCGCGAACGCGATGGCGGTGTTGGTCGGACTTCGATACTACGTCGAGACCCTCCCAGAGGTGTTTACCTTTGTTTGGCCGCTGTATGCTGATTCGCCGACTGCGGTGGCGCTCGCGTTGTTGTCGCTCACGACGCTATTGGGCACGGTCGGCAAGGGACTTGACCGCACGCCCCGAACTCGTGTACTCGCGTATCTCCACACGTTTGCGTTCGTGTGGCTCGTTAAATACGGCCTGTGGACAGTGATGGTGCTCAACGTCCAGTTTGACGCATACTTCCCAGCGCCGTGGGCGTATTTCGGGATCATTCTGACCCATCTGTTGTTCGTCGTCGAGGCGGCCGCAATACCACTGTACGGGACGACGACTCGTGGTGCACTCCTCAGTGCACTCCTCGCGTTGCTCATCAATGACTTCCTCGATTACGGATTGGACTGGATGGGGTGGTGTGGTCTTGGTCGCCTTCCGGGTCGGTGTTCGTTGTATCCCCCCCTTCGATCCGAGCCAGGATTCATTGTGGTGTTCCTAACAGTGGCGCTTTCAATCGGTTCTGTGCTCTGGGCTCACCAGGCGTTTGAACGGTATGAATCGTAACTCCGAGCCAAAAACCAACATCAATTGCGAACCGTTTACCGTGTGAACAGTCAGAACGGACAATCGCCCTTTTATGTGTGGGGTGAATGGAACACACCAATGGATCGGTATCCGGCCCTCGTCATCGTCATTGCAGTTTTAGTTCTAAGTGGTGTTTTTCCGGGGACCGTTTCGAACGGGACACTTCCCGCCCTCGACAACACTCCGGAGGGAGAAACCGTCACCTCGTTCATGCAGACAAGTGCCGTCAGCACGGAGAGCACAGTACAGCGAGAGATGTGGGAGGCCGAGTTCGAATCGGCGAAAAACGAATCAGAGAAGCGACGGCTCATTGAGGAGCGGTCTGAGCAACTGTCGGACGAACTTTCTTCTATTAAACGCCAGCAATCGGAGCTCGAGCAAACATCGTCACCACAGGCCTACACTGATGCGTACACGACTCACGTCGTCGAGCTCCGTCGATCGGTCGGTAACATTTCGGAAACAGCCAACGAGTCGAACGTAAACAGCACACAGCTCGCAACACTTCGAAAGGAGGCCTGTTCCGTGCCGCTGTTAGACCGCTCTGAGGCGCTTTCCGAGACGGATCTTGCTGGCATCGACTGTCCGGATCGTGAGAACGAATCGGAGGACGCACAGAACGATTCGGCGTCCCAGCCAACCGAAAATCAGACGACCGACGAAACGAACAGCACCGAGACGCCGTCGAACACCACGACTGAAACGCCGACTGAAAACGAGACCGCCACACCAGACACGAACGAAACGACGAACACAACCCCGACGGAAACGCCACCGACGGAAACGCCGACCAATCCACCGGAAGAGACTGAGACCGAGACGCCGACTGAGTCAGCCACCAACGAATCACCACAGGCACCGGATGACAACCCCCTGGAAGGTAACGCCACCCCCGAAGAACAGGGGTTACTTGCTGGAGAGGGCCCCCTCCCGATCCGATTCGTCGTGGACGAGGCCGCCGTCCGCTAAATGAAACGCGACGAGAGTTCCCCGTGTCACCCGACGCGGGGATAAATTGCGTACGCTCTGTTCTGTGTCTTCGATATACTGTCCGATCACATCCGCCGAAATGTCTTCTGCCATTTCCACGCAGTACCATCTTTCCCGAAACATTCCCGTTCGAGGTGGATGCTTACTACAACTCCCAAATGTCCTGTTGTGGTGAGCGTAAAACTCGCCACAGAGATCGGTTTACCTGTGCGGGGGGCATTTACTCAGAGCGTCACGGTTTTCACCGCGTATCACCAATATCATCCAATGGATTCTGCCGCACTCCTGGATCTTCTGGGGAACGAGAATCGAAGGCGGATCCTCCGATTGCTCGCCCGCAAACCCTGCTATGTTACGGAGATCAGCGAGTATCTGAGCGTCAGTCCAAAGGCTGTCATCGACCATCTGCGAAAGCTAGAGCAGGCTGGGTTGGTCGAATCCCGTGTTGACGATCAGCGGCGGAAATACTTCTCGATTGCCCGGAATCTTCGCCTTGAAGTGAACGTTTCACCGTATGGCTTTGGTGCGAAAAGCGCATATTCGGCCAGCCGTGGGCTCGACATGACGCGCTGTCGGTATCTTTCGCTCGACGTTTCGACCCCCGAACAGAGCGGCGAACTCACTGAGCTTACCAGGGAGTTACAACGCCTTGAGAAGCTTTCAAGTGAGCTTTCGATGGCACAGCGCTGGGTACATGGCCGGCTCACGGAGGTGATGGATGGCATCTCTCGTCAGCTCACCGATGAACCAGCCCTGGGCGTGCGCGACGCCGACCAGGCCCGTCTCTACGCCGAGGTGCTTTCTGCGATTGCTACCGGCGCAGAACGAATTGACGAAATCGGCCGACAGATCGACGCTGCACCGGAGCTGGTCGAGGACGCGTTAGAAGAGCTCTCAACGCTTGGAGTCGTCACACAGAAGCAGGGTCGGTGGTCGCTTCGTTCGGAGTAATCAGGGAAGCTCCTGTGAAACGCCGGCTTTCAGGTCTCGACCGAAGTAGTAGCCCACGAGCGCCACGATCGCACCGCCGGCGATACCGATCGCCAGCGACACCTCCGGAACGATTCCATTTACCAGCAGCTTCGAATTTCCAACGACGGTGACAAGCGCAGCCGTCATGAGCCCCATGAGGACGACCGTTGGATACCGGGCAGAGCTATCGAGCAGCCCAATTCCGAACGCAGCGATGAACAACCCAATGAGCCCAGCTTTCGGAAGGATCGAAACGATCGGTAGTGTGCTGAACGCGAACTGAACGAGCGCAAAGACGACGCCGAGGATGAGCATCGATTTGAGCGTCGATCGAAGCCCCGAGGAGGACTCCTCGGTCGTCGAGCGATTCGTTTCGGTCGTGACCACGTCTTGGCCGCCTGGGGACATGGCTGAATGTTGGTCCGAAGACGTATTGCGCTTTCCCTCGTGAGCGTGCGGTTCGCATCGCGGAGTTCAAGTTACTGGTGATGATAGCTCCGACATGGACTCTGGGGATCGGATTCGCGTCGAACGCAACGACGTGCGCTATGAGGGCGTCTGTCTACCTTCGACTGACGGTGAAACCGTCGTGCTCAAGCTCGATGGTGGCTACAACGTAGGAATCGATCGTACTGGTGCAGCAATCGAACTGCTGGAATCGTCGGTCTACGACATCGACGGCGACAACGGTGGGGACGACGGGTCGGCAATCGAGACGGATCCGTCGCTGCCGACAATCTCGCTGCTCTCGACCGGCGGGACGATCGCCTCGACCGTCGATTACCGAACTGGTGCCGTTACGGCGCAGTTCGACGCCGAAGACGTGTTGCGTGCGGTGCCGGATCTCGCCGGCCGAGCCAACTACCGTGGTCGCGTCGTCGCAAACATCCTGAGCGAGAACATGACGCCGTCGGTCTGGCGTGATCTCGCAACGGCAGTGTATGAGGAGATCGAGGCCGGTGCCGACGGCGTCGTGGTAATGCACGGAACGGACACGATGCAGTACACCGCGTCGGTGCTCGCATTCATGCTCGATACGCCGGTGCCGATCGTCTTCACCGGAAGCCAGCGCTCGGCAGATCGCCCCTCAAGCGACAACGTGATGAACGCTGTTTGTGCGGTTGAGGCGGCAAAATCAGACTGTGCAGAGGTGCTCGTCTGCATGCACGCGACGGAAAACGACACTACCTGCGCGCTTCACCGAGGGACGCGCGTCCGCAAGAATCACACCTCTCGCCGTGACGCATTCGAGACGGTTGGCTCGAAGCCGCTGGGAACGATCGACTACGAGAGTGAGTCGGTCACGTTCCGCAGGGAGTACACACACCGAGGGGAGAGCGACCTCGCCATCACACCCGAGCTGAACACCGACGTTGAACTGCTCAAGATCACGCCGGGAATGGACCGAGCGCTGCTCGAGAGCTGTGCAGAAAAAGACGGGCTCGTCATCGAAGGGACCGGGCTCGGTCACGTCCGCACGGAATTCATCGAGTATATCGACGAGCTGACCGATACCGGAACGGCTGTCGTGATGACCAGTTCCTGTCTGGAGGGTCGCGTCTGTGATCGCGTCTACGACACCGGCCGCGATCTGCTCGATGCGGGCGTGATCGAGGGCGAAGATATGCTTCCGGGCACGGCGATGGTGAAGCTGATGTGGGCGCTTGAAAACAGCGACGACGTTGCATCGACGATGCAAACGTCGCTCGCCGGCGAACGAACCGATCGATCAGTACCATGGACGTGACACAGTGCTCGATTCGACCCGCTCGGGCCGATGATTACGACGACGTTGTTGCGTTTACACAGCATACCTGGCCGGATCGCGATGGGTCGGATTACCTGCCGGACGTGTATCACGAGTGGATCGACGGCGATCCCGAACGGACGCGAACGCTCGTTGCGGATGTTGGCGACGCAATTGCCGGCATCTGCCAGCTCGTCATGCTCTCCGACCACGAGGCGTGGGCACAGGGAATGCGTGTCAATCCAGACTTTCGCGGCGACGGAATCAGTACGAAACTGAATCACGCGCTGTTTGACTGGGCAACAGACCACGGCGCAACCGTCTGTCGGAACATGGTGTTCTCCTGGAACGACGCCGGACTCGGCGGATCACGGTCGATCGGATTCGAACCGGTCACCGAGTTCCGCTGGGCACAGCCAGAACCGGAGTCAGTATCGCTTCCAGAGACCGTCGTTTCGGATCCGACGCTTGCATGGCAGTACTGGGAGAACAGCGCTACGCGGACCCATCTCGGCGGCCTCGCACTCGACACCGAGGAGTCCTGGGCGCTCTCTTTGCTCACCCGTGAGGATCTTTCGGCTACGGCCGAGGACGGCGGTGTGTACGCGGTCGTTGACGACGGCGTGCAGGCAATGACCTGCCGAACGGCCGTTCGAACGCGGGAGATAGCGGACGGCGAAACCGAAACGACAGTGGAGTACGGCGTCGGTGCGTGGGACGACCTCCAGTCGGCACAGGCACTGTTCGCGGCAATTCGTGCGGATGCAGCCGAACTCGGAGCCGACGCCACCCGCGTGTTGATCCCGGAAACTGCACGTGCGGTTTCCGATGCTGCGTATCTTCGTGCCACTATCAGCGACGAACCGGATTTCGTTCTCAGTGCCGATCTGAGTGACTGGTAACGAACTGCTGAGTTTTATTGACCCGTTCGACCAATGGATGGTATGGATATCGAATCGTTTTTCGAGACGATGCCGTTTGCCGATCTGCTCGGTATCGAGCTTACGACCGTCGACAATGGCCACGCCGAGGGGCATATCGAACTGCGCGAGGAGCTTTCCTGGAATGCAGACCACAGGCTGGCACACGGCGGCGTTACCTTCACGCTCGCCGACACCGTTGGCGGTGCTGCGCTCGTCTCGCTCGTCGAACAGCCGGTCCCGACGATCGATATGCGAATCGATTATCTCGATGCTGCCACCGGTGATCTGTACGCAGTGGGGGACGTCCACCGGTGTGGTGACGCCGTTGGGACGGTTGATGTTGAGGTAACGGGCGAGGACGACACCGTTCTGGCCACCGCTCGTGGCGTGTACAAAACCGGTGAGTGATCAGTCCAGCAGTGGTCGTACGTCCCGGCCAAGCCGGCGAATGCTCGCCCGGAGCGCTGCAGTGTCGATGCCGGGCTGGTACGTTCTGAAGATGACGTGGATGTCAGCTCCCAGCGCCCGTTCGTAGCGTTCGAGTTCGTCGGCGACGGTCGTTGGCGTCCCGTAGATCGCTCGTTCTTTGAGCGTCTCCCGTCGCTCCTGAGAAAGCGCAGGGACGTTCTCACCCGAGAAGATCTCCGCATATCGCCGCTGGGTGTAGAGATAGCCCGTTTTCAGTTGCTCCCAGGCCCGCTCGTCGGGCGCATCCGGCGAGCAGACGAATCCATGGACGAGAACATAGATCGAAAACGGGCCATCGAGCCCTTCAGTGGCTCTCACTCGCCGGATGTCTGCAACCCGCGTTTCGATCGCCTCGACCGAGAGCGCAGACGGACTGCACCAGCCAGCGGCTCGACGCGCTGCCCGACGAACGGCCGGCTTTGCGCTCCCACCGAGCACGATCGGGATCACAGATTCTGGCGTTGGCGTGATCGTCCGCTCTGGACTGATGGGGTGGAAATCGGAGTCGTACGCGAGCGCGCCAGGCGTGAACGCTCCTTCGAGGACGCCGATCGCGTCGGTGAGTCGCTCGGCTCGCTCGTCCGGATCGACGCCGAACGCCTCGAATTCGTCGGGATTCGAACCGATCGCCAGCCCGAGCGTGAGTCGACCATCAGAGAGCAGTTCCACGCCGATCGCGTCTTCTGCCAGTCGAACGGGATCGTACAGCGGAGCAAGCGCGACACAGGAGCCGATTTCGATTTCGTCGGTGACCGCTGCGAGCGCGCCGAGCACGGGCAACGGTGCCGAACAGTACCCGTCTGGCTGAAAATGGTGTTCTGACACCCAGGCGCTGTCGAGACCAGCCGATTCGATCGCTTTCCCGAGCTCAAGCAACTCGTCGTACAGCGCAGCCATTGGGCGGTCGTCGTCGGGACGGCGCTGAGAAGTGAACAGCCCTGCTCCAATTTTCATACTGGAGGTGTGTTCTCGAAGAAAATATCTCTGGGGGCACGGTGGTAGTTGTGTGACCTACTCCTGGAGGTCGATGACCTCATATGAGATGTTTTCCTCCCGGAGTCGGTCTGTGTGTCGAGAGAGCCGGTCGGGGGTGGCAACCAGCGCCACCGATTGGCCACGAGTTGCGGCTTCTTGAACGCCCGACACCGTTCCGAATTTGATGTCGACCGATTTGTCGGCCGCTCGTGCGATCGCAAACGCCTCGGTCCCTGCCGTGGCGAGCAGTTTGTGATCCGCAATGAGCTGTTCGAGCGCAGCGGTTGCGACCGAGGCGCTCTGGGCGTTCTCGACCGATGGAATCGTGCCGATCGTCACCGCTCCAAGCTCGTACTCGACCACGCCATCAAAATTGGTCACCCCAACTGCATCGCCAGCCTCGGCCGGCGTGACTGCAACTGCAGTTGCACTACCGGTCGTCGCACTGTCCGCGTGGAGAAATCCATCGCGCATCGTGAGCGTCACGGTCTCTCCCTCCTCGATCGGCACGGTCGCGATCGCTGCCTCGATGTCGACCTGCTCAATCACGTTCTCAGAAACGTGCGAGACGTACTGGCGTAACGCGTCCGTGTGCGTTATCAGCCAATCGACGCCCTCTTTGGTGATCTCATACCGCCCACGGCCGTGTTTGTTGACGAACTCCTCTTCTAAAAGTCCCTGGAGATAATCGCTCACTGCCTGTGCTGTGATTCCGATTGAATCGGCGATCTCCTGCTGGCTCACAGCCGGCTGGCGCTCTGCTATCTCGACCAGTATCTGATAGCGGGTGGCGTTCCGTTTGCTCTGGAGAACGCCCGCGTCGTTGTGCCCCACAACGTCATTCACCATTGTGAGCCCTCGGTACCGACTGGGCAAGTAATTTTGGCCTGAATCCGACGCCGATGGGGTGACACAGCCATCACCATAGAACAAGTTCCTTTGTATTAACCCAACCAAAATTGTTTTAACTGCTACCTGAGTTGTATTAGCTGATGTCAGAGCTATCGCTTCCCCACGAGGCGCGTGCGGGTCCCACAAAACCTCCAGTCAGGGCTGTTGTCATGGAGGCACTCGGGGTTGGCCCGCCGGATCACTTCGTCGATGTTGGGTCATGTACTGGTGCGATGACGATCGAGGGGTCGTTGCGGACGGATCTGGTGACGGCGATCGAGCGTGATCCGGATCGCGTTCGAGTGACCGAACGGAATCTGCGAGCAAACGACGCGACAGAGGGTGTGACAGTTCTCAACGAGGAGGCACCCGCTGGGCTACCACCCGACGGCGACGTGTTGTTCATCGGAGGGAGCCGTGAATTCGATGCAGTGCTAGAGCAGGCGATCGAGTACGACTACGATCGGATTGGGATGACCGTCTCGCGTCTCGAAGTGGCCGGCAAAGCCACGACGGCGTTCAAAGAGCGTGGGCTACTCTCGGAGTTGCTTCAGTTGCAGGTGAGCCAGGGGTACGAACTGGCTGGTGCGATGAGCTTTCGGTCGAACAATCCGGTGTTTTTCCTGCTGGGTGAGCCCTCGTGACGGTGTACGGCATTGGGCTGGGCCCGGGCGATCCGTCGCTGCTCACCCTCCGTGGAAAAGACCTTCTTGAGGCGGTCTCGACGGTGTATACGCCCGGCCGACTCTCTCGTGCGGTCGTCTCTGAGCACGTCTCCGACGACCGCCTGGGCTCGCTCTCGTTTCCGATGACGCGCGATCCGGAGACGCTTCGCACTGCCTGGAAGGACGCCGCCGACAGCATCGCACCACAAGCGCGCAGGGAAGACGTGGCGTTCGTCACACTCGGCGATCCCAATGTCTACTCGACGTTCGGCCATCTGCGACGAACGCTCGAGGCCTTTCACCCGGAGATCGACGTCGAGGTCGTTCCGGGTGTGAGCGCGGTGACGGCGTTTACCAGTGCGCTTGGAATTGAGCTCACCAGTACGACCGGACTAACGCTCTGTGAGGCGGCTAACGGCCCGATTCCGACCACTGTGCCCCAGCTTCTGTTGTTCAAGCTGCTCGACGTTCCAACGGTCCACGAGCAACTCAGTGCAGCGAACTACGACGTGTTGTACGGTCGTCGGCTGTTCATGGAATCGGGCCCCACCGTGGTGACCGACGACCCCACGGAGCTTGCCGATCGGGATTACTACACGCTTGCGTTTGCTCGAAAACGATCGTTCGAGTCGTCGCCGGCGACGGCGGCCTTCTCCGAGACACACGAGGTGGCAGATGGCTGAGCCACCAGCCGTTCCGTTCGTGGGCGCAGGCCCGGGTGATCCGGGGTTGCTCACCGTTCGGGGGAAAACGCTGCTTGAGCGCGCAGAGCTCGTGGTTCATGCCGGTTCGCTCGTGAACAGCGAGCTACTCGATCGCTACTGTGAGTCAGCCGAACGCCACTCCTCGATCGGCATGGAACTCGAGGAGATCGTTGGGATGATTCAATCGGCCTACGAGGAGGGCCGAACGGTCGTCCGCTTACACAGCGGCGATCCCTCGATCTACGGCGCCGCACTCGAACAGATCGATGCGCTCGCCACCCGAAACGTACCGGCGTATCTGGTTCCTGGCGTGACGGCCGCGTTTGCGGCAAGCGCCACGCTCGGAACCCAACTGACGCTCAACGGCGTCGCCAATCACGTCGCATTCACTCGACCGCAGGGGACGACGCTCGAGCCAGCAAACGATCACATCAGTGAGTTCGTCGGGATGGGCGATGTGACGACTTGCATCTACCTGGGTACCCACGCCGTCCGAGAGACGATGGACCGACTGCTCGACGATGGTCGCGATCCGTCGACGCCAGTGACGGTCGTCTACCACGCGTCATGGCCCGACGAACGGATCGTCACTGGGACGGTCGAAACGATTGCCGATGAGCTTTCCTCGAGTGGCATTTCAGCGTCTGCGCTCGTCATCATCGGCCACGTCCTCAGCAATGGCGACTACGAGCGGTCGTATCTGTACGGCGACTGGGCAACTGGCGGTACCGCACGCGAAACGACGACCACAACGGAGCATTCCACCGAATGACAGAGACACAATCAACCAGCTCGACGGCGGATTCGGACGGAGAAGTCCCCGAGCGGATCGCCATCATCAGCTTCGAACGAAAGCGCGAAACGGCGGTTACGATCGAATCAGCACTTTCAGGAGCATATGACACCGTCGAGATTTTGGAGTATCACGGCGACGTCTTCGCCGACAACTGGGGAGAATACGACTGTTTCGTTGGTCTAATGGCGTCGGGGATTGCCGTCCGAAAGACAGCGGGGCTGCTCGAAGACAAATGGTCCGACCCGGCGATCGTCGTCGTAGATGAGGCGCTCACCTGGGCAGTTCCAATCACCGGCGGCCACCACGGTGCGAACCAGATTGCGATTGAGCTTGCCGATCTGGGTGCCATTCCCGCGACGACCACCGCCAGCGAGGCGGCCGGTAAACAGGGAGTCGAAGCCAGGGCCAAGGCGCTCGATGCCCACGTGGTCAACGGTGATTCCACGGTACAGACGAATCTGGCCGTTCTGAACGATGAACTCGGCCCCGTCGCGAGACTGGATGGCCCCCGTGCAGTACTCGTTGATGCGGACGTAACGGTGTTGAAACCGAACGAGGGGGCCGATCTCGTGCTCGGAACAGGGACGGTCGCTGACATTTCAGCGTCGGCCGTAACGGCGGCGTGGGACGCCACCCTCGATGCGCTGGACCGTGATCGATCCGACGTTTCATTCGTGGCAACCGCGACCCGAAAGGGTGACGAAGCGGGACTGCTCGAGGCGGCCACCAATCGGGGCTGGGGTGTGGTGTGTTTCGATAAGCCCACGCTTGAGCAGTTCGAGGGGCCATCATCGTCAAAAGCGCCGGCGCTGATCGGCTGGCCGGGAATCGCCGAGGCCGCCGCCATCGCGGGCGGTCGCTCACACGAACTACTCCGGCCGAAAGAACGCTTCGAGACGGGTGTGACCGTGGCGGTGGGACGATGACAGCGCCCACAACGTCTCCGCGAGCGGACGACGGCGTGTTGTACGTGGTCGGAATGGGACCAGGATTGCCCAGATCAATGACACAGGCTGCGCGCTCGGTGATCGAACGGGCGGACTGTGTGATCGCGTCGAATCTCTATCAGTCGCTTCTTCGGACTGATTCCGTGTTGCCTGAGAAAGCTCGTACCCGTGAGGTTGCTGAGGACGTTACCGTCGCCGAGCGCTCGGATGGCACCGAGCAGACGATCATCAGATCGTCGATGGGCCGACAGATCGAGCTGACCGAGATGGCGTTCGATCGCGTCCGCGACGGTGAGATTGTCGCACACGTCTCCGGTGGCGATCCAAACGTCTACGGCAAGAGCGATCTCGTCTTCCAGCTTGCCGCCGAAAACGACGTGACCGACGTTCCCATCGAAGTCGTTCCGGGCGTCACCGCAGCGCTTGCCTGTGGCGGCCGGCTCGGTGCACCGCTAAGCAACGATTTCTGCACGATATCGCTATCCGAAAAGTGGCGACCATGGGAGCAAATCGAGGAGAAACTCCGCGCAGCAACCACCAGTGGTTTTGTCATCGTACTGTACAACTGCTGGCGGAATTACGCCCGCGCGATCGAAGTAATTCGAGAACACCGCGCAGATGCTGTGCCGGTTGGCATCGTCGTTGACGCTGGCCGCGAAGACGCCGGCCGACAGCCAGAGGGCGAATCACAGACGATCACCACGCTGGGCGGTGCCCCTGCATACGATGATGCAGTCGGTGGAATGGGAACGTCCATCGTCGTCGGAACGTCCGACAGCAGACGGTGGGAAAACGACTTTCGAACACACCTTCTGACCCGTCGCGGCGGGCGCGACGTTACGGAGTTTTGAACCACGCATGACAGACACAACAGATTGTGGACAGACAACAACGAATGGCGCGTCGTCGTGTGCAAACGCGGCGTCGAAACGAACGACAACCGACCAAGTCGACCGACATGTCGATTCGTTCGATGGCCCGGCCGGAACGTTGACAGCTGTGGGGATCGGCCCCGGCCATCCAGAGGGGATGACCCGCCGGGCCATAGAAACACTGTCGTCGGTCGATCAGATCGTTGGCTACACCACCTACGTCGATCTACTCGACGAGTCGATTCTCAAAGGAGTCGAGGAGTGTTATACGACGCCGATGTGTGGTGAGGTATCCAGAACGGAAGAGGCCGTAGACCGGGCGCTTGCTGGTAATTCGGTGGCCATCATCGGCAGTGGCGACCCGAACGTGTATGCACTTGCCGGCCTTGCTCTCGAAATCCTCGAATCGAAGGGTGCGAGCGCAAGCGATGTTGCGTTCGACGTGATCCCCGGGGTTCCGGCGGCACAATCCTGTGGCGCACGCCTGGGTGCACCACTGGTGAACGACAGCGTCAGTATCTCGCTGTCCGATCACCTCACGCCGATGGAAACGATCGAATCGCGGCTCGAAGCGATCGCCAGAGAGGGTTTCACGATCGCGATCTACAACCCATGGTCGCGAAAACGACGAGCGAATTTTCAGCGTTGCTGTGAGATTCTCACCGAGCACAGAGCGCCATCAACGCCCGTCGGTATCGTTCACGGCGCGGGTCGAGACGACGAACGGACTGCTATCGTTGAGCTCGAAGCACTCGAATCATACGGCGAGACCGACCTCGTCGACATGACGACCACGATCATCATCGGAAACGACGAGACGTACGTTTTCGACGGCCGAATGGTGACGCCACGGGGGTACGAATCGAAGTATGACTACTGAGTACTGCGTTCGGCTCGATCGAACGGCGTGTGAGGGCGTCTTTGCCTGTCTGGTCCATGACGAGCGATTCGTTGAGGCGTCGGATGGACTGGCCACGATCGCGGGAAAGACTCCGAGTCCGACCATGACGGTCGAGTGTGACGACGAATCGATCACAGCAGCCAAACGGGCAGCAGCTGCGTGTCCGTTCGATGCGATCGACGTGTCGGTGAGCCACGATGAGTGACGATTCCGTGGTGGCGTCGTTTACAACCCCAACCGCCAGAACGGCCTATCTGTGGGGCCACATTATCGGTAATGGGAGCATCACCGACGACGCCATTGTCGTCCGTTTCAGTGATCGAAATCTCGCCAGTCGGCTGCAGTCGATTGGGAACCAGCCGAGTAGCCTCTCTCACGAAACAGCGGCCAATCGGTCGGCACACGACGCCACTATCACCCGCTTCGAAGAGACGTTCGAACTCCGATATTCGCTCGGTGCCCGCGCGATAGATCGACTCACCGATCAACTCGGCATCGACGCCCGTGAAGAATATGTCTGTCCGGAGCTGGAACGATTTGAATTGCATCGCCGACAGCTGTGCCGCGGACTCCTGGAGTCGTGTGGGACGATTTGCTTTCGCGAATCGAGCGCGACCGTTGGCGTATCGTTCGTTCACGACGACCGTGGCGTCCTCCAGGAGATACGTCGCCAGCTCAGGATGAGCGAGCCGACGGTGCTCACGAATTCCATCGAAGAAAGCAGTTCCGGTGGCTACTGGTTTGGACTCGCAGACGCTACCGAGTTCGGGGCGTGTACGCGCTGGTGGTATGCCCGAAGCGACGACTCTGGGCTGTACGAGCCGGCCCGCCGGAAAAAGCTCCGTCGGAGCGTCGAACGCGCACTCGAACGCAGCGTTGGCGAGTTGCACGGTGATCCGGAATGACTCGAACGGCGAGCGATGAGGCGATCGTGCTCGTCGGACACGGCTCCCGTCGAGAACGCTCGAACGAGCAGGTTCGAGCGCTAGCGGCCGAATTCGAAGCGCAGGTTCGCGTGCCAGTCGATGTGGCCTTTCTCGAGCTGGCGTCGCCGTCGATCGGCGACGCAATAGACGGGCTCGCGCCGTCGGTGTCTACGGTGACGGTTCTGCCGCTGTCGCTGTTTGGGGCCAGCCACGTGAAAGCTGATCTCCCGCTCGCCGTGAATCAGGCCAGAGACCGCCATCCGGAGCTACAGCTCGAGATGGGTGGCCCGATCGGCGTCCATCCGGCTGTGGTGACAATACTGGACGAGCGCGTGCGAGCCACCGAGCGCAAACTGGGCGTCGATCGCGACACCGATCACCTCGCGGTCATTCTCTGTGCACGTGGCTCCAGCGATCCTGACGCGAACGGTGATGCGACGAAAGTCGCACGTCTTCTGTATGAAGGCCGCCCGTTCGAGCGGGTCAAGACCGCCTTTATTGGAATCACAGAGCCCACGCTCACCGAAGGGCTCCACACCATTGCGAAACACCGACCAGACGCGGTCGTTGTCGTTCCGTACATGCTCGGCGACGGCGTGTTGACCCAGCGGATTCGTGACCGCGCGACGTCGTTCGACGGCGAGTATCCCTCGCTCTCGGTCGGCTCTGCGGAACCGATCGGAACGGACGAGCGGCTGTTTGACGTGCTCGCCGATCGGCGAGAGCAGGCTCGGGCAAATGCCGTCGATCTCTCGTGTGACACCTGTAAGTACAAGGTCGATCTCGATGGATTCACCGGCGAACTGGGTGGTGCCCAGGCAACGTTCCGTGCAGTGGCCCACCAGATCGAGCACGCGGATCGCTCGAAACCACATCGACACGCCCACGACGCCCCAGAGCGACACGTTTCGGTCTGCACCAATCGAACCTGTGCCGACGATGGTGCGCTCGCCGTACTGGAACAACTTCGACAGTCCGTTCGAGATTGTGAGAGTACTGATGTGCAGATTACACGCTCGTCCTGTCTTGGTCAGTGTGGTGATGGCCCAATGGTGGCCGTGTATCCCGACGGTGTCTGGTACCGTGGCGTCTCATCCGGCGATGCAGAACGAATCGTTTCGTCCCATCTCGATCGGGACAGCATCGTAACCGACCGCGTTCACACCGTTCTCAAACATGAGCTGTGACGAACTCGAAGCCCTCCGTGTAGGGCTCTGTAACGTACTTGGTATCGACCGACCCGCAATTCGTGAACACGCACTGGCCGAACTTGAGGGGAATCTCGATGGACCAATCGGCGCGCTAATAAACGCTGAATCGTTGGCCGAACTCGAACGCCATCTCGACGGCGCGCTCGTCGACCTTGAGGCGAAACTGGCCAATACACCTTCAAACGACCCGGAGTACGACTATCTCCGCGGGCGGCTGCTCGCACTCAGGGAGGCCGAACGATCGATGCGACGGCTCAGAGCCGATGGTGAGGCGATCCTCGAGGGCTGTGGCGAGACTCATTCGTTGTTACACGAGTTGTTCCCGGTTGAAGGGTGAGCCCGCCCGCGAGCCGTTTCGGATCACCCGACCCTGATCCGTTCGCTCGCGGTGTCTGGAATGTCTGTGATTTTGATTCCTGAATGTGAAAGTTTGTATCAAAATCGTTAGAGGCAGGCATGGATTATAATTATATAACCAGAATTGATATCTGGTTAAAGAAGTATACTAACCGCATGGCATCGATTGTGGTTGACTCACTCACGAAGACGTACGGCGAGACTGTCGGAGTGGAGTCACTCTCGTTTGCAGTCGAGCGTGGGGAAATTTTCGGCTTTCTCGGGCCGAATGGGGCCGGGAAAACGACGACAATTCGGACGATACTGGGGTTAATCGCGCCGACAGCCGGCAACGTACGGGTGTTTGACGTCTCCGTCCGAGACCGCTCGGCACTGACGGCCACAAAGGCAGAAATCGGCTACGTGCCGGCAGAGATAGGCTTTCCTGAAGATGTGACCGGAAACGAGCTTCTGGACTATCACGCAGCCGTGAAGGGAGACTCTCGACGTGGTGATCTCTTAGAGCGGTTTTCGCCACCACTTGAGCGACCAATCCGGGAGTACTCATCTGGGAATGCACAGCAGCTCGCCATCATTCAGGCGTTTATGCACGATCCAGCGCTCGTCGTGCTAGACGAGCCAACCTCAGGGCTCGATCCACTGAAACAAGAACAGTTCAATGAGTTTCTCCGGGCCGAGCGCGATCGGGGAACGACGATCTTCTTTTCGTCACACATACTGAGCGAGGTTCGTCACGTGTGTGACCGGGTTGGTATCCTCCGGGATGGATCGCTCGTCGCGCTGGAATCGATGGAGACACTGCTCGATGGCGGTGGCAAACGAGTGCACGTACAGACGGAGACCGGCGATCCAACCCCGTTCAAGACGCTCGAAGGCGCGTTCGATGTGACTACCGTCGGCAGTTCAATTCGGTGTACGTACGCCGGCCCGTACGATCGACTGCTCGAGACGCTCGCAGACTGTTCGGTTCAGGAAATCGAAATCAGAGAGCCCCCGCTCGAAGATATTTTCATGCACTTCTACGGAAACGATGACACGGAGGCGACCGATGTTTGAGACCACCCGCTTTGAGATCGCCCGGCGTCGTCGGTCTACACTCTGGCTATCGGTTGGTGTGGCCGTTCTCACGGCGTTTTTTCTCTGGTACTACTCGGTGCTCGACACCGAAAGTCTCGCGGTGGCGATGGACGCGTTGCCACCGTCGATGCTCGAAGCGCTGAATATCGTCACACTCGCGACGATCGAGGGCTTTCTCGCCACGGAGCTCTATACCTTTCTCTGGGTGTTTGGCTTTGGCCTCTATTTTGCGTACTCGACCGGCGGACTCATTGCCGATGACATCGAACACGATCGCCTCGATCTGATTCTTACCTTTCCACATTCTCGCACGCGTTTATTCCTCGAAAAGCTACTGGCGGTTGGAGCACCAATCGTTGCCATCAACGTGATTGCTGGCCTCGTCGTCTACGGTGGCAGCGTCCTTCTCGGTGAGCCGATCGAGCCGGTTCGCGTCGTGCTCGTTCATCTCCTTTCGATCCCGTATTTCGCCGTTTGTGCGTCGATCGGCGCGCTGTTTTCGGTGGTGGTCTCTCGATCGGCAATCGCACAGCGTGCTGGTGCCGGTGTGGTTCTGGTCCTGTTTCTCGTCGAGTCGGTGACGGCAGCCGGAGAGACCTATGATTGGCTCGGCTCGCTCACCCCAATGGCCTACTACGAACCGACGCCGCTGTTGCTTGAGGGAACGTACGAAGTGCTCGATACGGTTGTGCTCCTGGGTGCAACGATCGTCTTCACGATCGTCGCGAGCTGGCTGTTCACTCACCGTGACGTGTGATCAGTACTCTCGCGTTCGCTCTGGGGCGGTCGAATCGTCAGAGCGGACGGTGCGCTCTGAGAGCGCACACGTCGGGCAGTAGTAATTGGCTGTTTCGCTCAGTGTGGCCATCCTAACGCCGGCCACGACGAACGCCTCGGTGAACCGGCGCTCCAATCCCTGATGACGATCAGTGTCACAGCTAACACACTGAAAACTGCGATCAGTTCGGATCGTACGTTCGTCTACGCGGTGGGCGGTGCCGAATTCGGATGGATTTCCCCGTCGAGCGAGTCGTTCGCGGCCGCGTGGCGTTACGACAAGGCCAACCGTAACCAACAGCACCCAGACCAATCCCATGAGTAGTGTGATTCCGAAGGCAGCAGGGCGCTGGATCGCGTGGCCCACCGCCGATAGCAGACCGAGGCCACCAATCAACACCAACATCCAGCCACCAACGGTGTTGACGATCCGCGCGGTCGTATCAGCGAGTTGAATTGCTAGTGATGAGCCGTCGCTGTTCACGGGTAACTGATTGTACTGCGAGCAGTTGAGCGTTCTCTCCCACCGGTCAGTGCTCGTTCGTGAGAGCCCGTGGGGTCCGTCTGGTGTGTGTTGATTAACCCAGCCACGCGTGGACGCTCGCAAGCACGAACCACAGTCCGAGCTGCCCACCGATCGACACCCAGCGAAATCCATGTGCAACCGATTGTGGGATCGGCCCAGAGACCGAAACGGTTGGAGCGAGGACAACACCAGCGCCGAGAATGCTCACACCAGCGAGCGCACCGAGAGCGTATCGCTGAAGACGAGACCGATCAATCTGTCGGGCGACCATCGCTCCAATGGCACACGCCAGCGCGCCGATCCCCATCATCACCACGTACCAGCCGATCCGCGCTCCCGTCGACAGCGATGCCGTCATGCCCGGTGGCTGTGGTGGAACGACCAGCCACGGCGCGCCAGACACGATCACGAAACCGAAACAGCCGAGCAAGTAAGACTGTATCCGTGCTGGTGACGGTAACACGGGTTCGAGAAGATAGTATCCGGCCCCGAACACCACGACGCCGAGCAACAACCCGAACAGCATCCCACCCAGGGTGCTCACCAGCGTCGTCACCAGTCCGGACAGCGCGTGGCCAGAGCCGTGCTCGTGGCCGGCCTCGAAGGTTTCTGCGTGCGCAATCAACGGTGTAACCACCGTCGCCAGAAACAGTCCAAACACTGTGCCACCGATAGCTCCCGCCAGTGTGCCGCGACGAAGCGATCCACGCGCAGCGCTCAGTGACATGGCACACCAACAGCGTGGCGAAAGTCGTGAAACGAGTCGTGGACCATCGGCTCCTGAACGAACAACAGCGTACATCCGATCGCCAGAATCACTGCGACGATCACCGCCAATTTGATCGGCGATACCGATTGCATCGTTCGTTCGAGCCGTCCGTGTACCGTATGTGGCACTGAACTCATAAACTATATTTTAGTTACTACAAACTCGATTGTAAAACTTTGGGTTACATCAGCAACTACCAACTGTGCTGTCGATACGGGTGGCAGACAACTCAGCCAACGAGCAGCGATCTGCGTCCGTTTGGGTTGCGATCGCATCAAGGGCACCCGCGTGTTCATTGCCAGCGCCGACGAGAATCGTTGCATCCGCACACTCACCGAGTTGCTCTGCCGCCGAGCGGATTCGTGCAAGGGGACGCTCATCTGTACCAGTCGCGCGTCCATCGGTGAGACACACCACGCAACTTGTTGCCGGTGCTGCTCGGTCGATCACCTCGACGGCAGTCGCGAGTCCATCGGCCAACGGCGTCTGATTTCCGGACGGAAGTTCCTTGAGATGGCGGGCAGCCTGAGCAACGCTGTCCGTTGGCGGGACGAGAACGCCAGCGGATTCGCCGGCAACGGCTATTACAGCGACGCGGTCTCTGCTGGTGTAGGCCTCATCCAGGAGTTCAAGGACGATGGCCTTCGTTGCGGACATTGCCGACCGCATCGATGCGCTGGCGTCGACCACGAACACCACCAGACTTGCGGACGTATCCGCCCGGACCGAATATCGAAGATCACGGGCGGACGGCGCGACCCGACCGCTCCGTGCCGCGGCGCGAACCGACGCAGCGGTGTCGATTGTCCCTCCATCGCTCGGTGCATCCGGCGTTGCCCTGTGGCGAGGACCATCGCCGGTTGGCACCGGGTCAGTCTGGGCTCTCGATCCCTCGTTGTCGATCGGACTACTCTCCGATAGCGACGGAAGTGACGGCCCGTCTGCGGTTCCTGGTGGTTCAACAGACGTTCCGGGAAGCCGTGGCACCGGCTGACCTTCCGTCTCTTCGCCATCATCGTCCTCGTTCGATTCGACGCCGTTGTCAGTCGATGCTGCGTTTTCGGTTTCAGGCTCACCCGACGGCTCGGGGTCGGAGTCGTTCGATTGTTCCGATTCGGAGGAATCTTCGAGCAGATCGGAGACTGATTGTGGTTTGTCGAGCGGGTCGGAGTGAAGCCGGTGTGGGAGACAGTACTCAGCGGCCTGCTGTACGTCTGCGTCGATGACAGTTGAGCGCGAATCGAGCGACGCGAGGGTGATCGCCGTCCGCGCGATGGCGATATCGCCTCGATGGCCGTCGATTGCAGCGTCACGGCAGATTTGTGCGACCGTTCGGAGCTGTGACGAGGAGATTTGGACATCGTCACGGCACTCTCTGGCTGTGGCAAGTTCGTCGCTCACCCTGGTCTGCTCACGTTTCGAGGTGGACTGGCCGTTCTCGAGTGCACGCTCAATGATCGCCGTTCGCTGGTTGAGATCCTCACATGCCGTCACCGTCACCTGGAGATCGAACCGGTCGCGCAACTGCGGACGGAGATCGCCCTCTTCGGGATTCATCGTCCCAATCAGTGTGAATGCGGCCGGATGACTGACGCTCACGCCGTCGCGTTCGACGTGATTGATGCCACTTGCTGATACATCGAGCAACAGATCGACGAGGTGGTCCGCAAGGAGGTTCACCTCATCGACGTAGAGAAAGCCTCGATTCGCCCGTGCGAGTAGCCCCGGATCGAAGCTGTACGTTCCGGCCAGCGCGTCTTCGATCGACAGTGTCCCCACCAGACGGTCACGCGTTGCTCCAAGCGGCACCGTCACCAGCGGGACAGCACGTTCGGTCGTCTCTGGTGAGGACTTGCTTTCGCAGGATTCACACTGCAACGAAGAATCAGGCGCACACCCATACGGACAGTCGGCAACCACCGTCTGCGACGGACAGTGACCTGAAAGTGCGCGCACTGCTGTTGATTTTGCCGTCCCCTTTTCGCCCTGAATCAACAGTCCGCCAAGCCCATCGTCGACGGCGACCACCGAGAGTGCCTCCTTCAATGAATCCTGTCCCACGATCGAATCGAACGTCGGTCGAGGAGGCACAACGTTTTTTGCACTGCCGAATTCAATCATACTTGCATTAAGACAAAAGAAGTTTAATAAAATTATGCCAACGATTGGACTATACACGGCGACAGAAAACGAGCTCGGCGCGATCCAGGCGGCCACAAATCAGCTCGATGGGATCGATCTGGTCGTCAGGTCGGAGAGCGACCTCGATGATCCGATGGCCATTGAGTCGTTTCTGGACGAACTGACAGACGCAGCGGCGGCGATTTTCTGGCTGCACGGCAGCGAACAGAGCATGCCCGGCTACGAGCGGGCGACCGAGCGCCTGGGTGAGGCGAGCGTGCCAGTCGTCGTCAAGTCGACTGGCGACGCGTTCGCGCGTGCGGACACGACAGTCACTCCGAGGGTTCACGAGCGCGTCTCTGCGTATCTCGAACGGGGCGGGACGAACAATGTTGCCAACTGCATTCGGTATCTCGCGGACGCGGTTGGATACCCGCGGGAGTACGACGAGCCGGTGTCGCTTCCGACCGAGGGCGTCTACCACCCTGAGTATCCGGGGATATCGTATCCAGAGCTGCGGGCAAGGTTCGAACCGGATCGACCAACGATCGGGATCTGGTTCTACGAGTCGCACTGGACCCACGAGAACACGCGCTACGTCGACGCGCTCGTGCGTGCGATCGAAGCGCGTGGGGCCGACGCGCTCGCGATTTTCTGCAATCCAGTGACGGACAGCGCTGACCAGCACGACGCCGAATGGGTGACTGAGAACTGGTTGCTCGACGATCAAGGCGAGCCGATTGTCGATTGCATCTGTTCGTCGTTCATGTTCTCGCTTTCGATGGCCGAACGAGGCCGGACAGCCGACGACGAAGGAGACTCGCTCACCGAGCTGTTTCTCGAACGACTCGGCGTTCCCGTTCTCCAGACGATCACCACGATGCGTTCGCGGTCGCGGTATCAATCGAGTGACACTGGCGTGATGGGATTCGAGCTCGCGCTTTCGGTAGCGCTCCCGGAGTTCGATGGAACGGTCATCACGCACCCGATTAGCGGGAAAGAACCCACCACCGACAGCGCAGGGATTGGCTCTGCACCGAAACAGCATTTCCCGATCGAGGATCGTATCGACCACGCCGCCGAGCTCGCCGTGAACTGGGCGTCCCTCCGGCGAACGCCTCAGGAGGAAAAACGAATCGCGGTCGTGTTGCACAACTATCCCCCAAGCGATGATGGCATCGGTACGGCGTTTGGCCTCGACACCCCTGAGAGTACGGTAAACCTGCTCGAAACGCTCGATGAACGGGGATACGATCTCGGTGATGCGGTTCCCACGGACGGGTCAGCACTCATCGATCGGCTCATCCAACAGCTCACTCTCGACGGTCGGTGGGTCGATCCGGCAGACGTTCGCTCGCTGAGCGTCGACGTCGTCGAACCGGAGCAGTACGCCGAGTGGTTCGAGCAAACCAACGATCGATTCCAGGCGGGGATGCTAGAGGAGTGGGGCGATCCTCCTGTTCGACCCTTCGCGATTCCCGGCGTGGAGTTCTCCAACGTGCTCGTGACGATCCAGCCGCCGCGGGGATTCGGGATGGACCCCTCGAAGGTGTATCATGACTCGGATCTCTGGCCCCCTCACGATTATCTGGCGTTTTACGGCTGGCTACGCCACGAGTTTGACGCCCACGCGGTCGTCCACTGTGGGACCCACGGGAGTCTCGAGTGGCTTCCTGGGAAGACGGTCGGCCTGGATGGTGGAAGTGCGCCAGACCAGCTCGTCGGCGCACTGCCAAACGTCTATCCGTACATCATCAACAACCCCGGAGAGGGAACACAGGCAACACGGCGATCGTACGCCACGATCGTCGATTATCTCACGCCGGTGATGACTGACGCCGGTACATACGACGAGCTGTCCACCTTAGAGGAGCTTGCCGACCAGTTCAGAGAGCCAGGGATGGAAACCGCCCGGAGTGACGACGGAGCGGAGCTGGCGACGCTCCTTCGAGAGCACGTCGAAGAACAGGATCTCGGTCCCGAACTCTGTCCAGACGGGAAGCCGGTCGCGTCGCTTTCGACCGAAACGCTCGTCGAGCGGATTCACGAGTATCTCACCGACGTGAAGACGACACAGATCAGAATGGGGCTCCACACGATGGGAGAGCCACCCGCAGGCGAACGACTCGTCGAGTTCATCGTTGCACTCACACGCCTCGAGAACGCCGGCGGGCCAAGCCTCCACGAAAGTGTGGCGGGCGTGCTCGGCATCGACTACGACCGGCTGCGCAACGAGCCAAGTACCTACGATGAGCAGCTTGGCACCACATACGCAAACGCCGCAGACATCGTTTCGGAGACCGCACACGAGCTGGTGGCCACGCTCGCTGCAGAAGGATTTCAGCCTTCCTCTCCAGCCGACGACGCTGGGCTATCGCTTACTGAGCTCGTCGCATCAGTCGATCCACTTGGTGAGCGTGCCGCGATCGATGGCGCGCCCGAACGGCTCCGCACAGCGCTCTCGTTCATCTGTCAGACGGTTGCGCCACGACTCCAGGCGGCGAGCGCGGAGCTCGGTCGGACGGCGGACGCACTCGATGGTACGTACGTTCCCCCTGGCGGGAGCGGTGCTCCAACACGTGGTGGAGTGGATTTGCTCCCGACTGGTCGAAACTTCTACACGCTCGATCCCCGGAAGGTGCCGGCACAGTCGGCCTGGCGAGTGGGGCGTGAACTTGCAGCTGGCGTCCTCGATCAGCATCTCGAATCGACGGGAGCGTATCCGGAGACCATAGGCGTGGTCGCCTGGGGGACCCCCACCGTCCGGACCCGTGGGGAGACGATCGCGAAAGTACTCGCGCTGATGGGCGTACGACCGGTGTGGACCGACGCCGGTCGCGTCGAGGCCGTCGAGCCGATCGAGCTAGAAGAGCTCGGTAGACCACGGATCGACGTGACGACCAGGGTGTCTGGGCTGTTTCGGGATGCGTTCCCGCAGGCCGCATCCGTAATCCACGACGCCGTCGAAACGGTGTGCGAACTCGATGAGTCCCACGAGATGAACTACGTGAAAAAACACGTCGAAACCGAGATCGAACAGCTCGAAGCCGAGGGCGTCGATGACCCCCGCACTGCGGCCAGCCACCGAGTGTTCACGACACGACCGGGGGGCTACGGTGCAGGGACGAACAAGGCCGTCGATGAGGGGAACTGGGACGACCAGGACGACCTCGCCGACGTGTACGTTCAGTGGGGTGGCTACGCGCTCGACGACCGTGGACGGGTGAGTGGGGCCCACGAGGCGTTCGAACGGCGATTGCGCGCCGTTGAGGCGACGGTCAAGATCGAAGACACCGCCGAACAGGACGAGTTCGACAGCTCGGACTGGTATGCGTTCCACGGCGGATTCATCACCGCAGTCACCAACCTGTCGGGGAGCGAGCCCGCCTCCTACGTGGGTGATTCGTCCGATCCGGACGCCATTACGGTGTACACGAACGAACAGAAGGTGCGAAAGGCGATGCGTGCGCGCGTTCTCAATCCCGAGTGGATCGATAGCATGACAGAGCACGGATACAAAGGCGGTGGCGATCTCTCGACCACAGTAGATGTCGTGTTTGGCTGGGATGCAACCACCGGGGTCATCAGCGACCATCTCTGGACCGAACTGACCGAGGCGTACGCGCTCGATTCCGACCGCCAGGAGTGGTTCCGGGAAGAAAATCCCTGGGCACTGGCAAACATTGCGGAAACGATTCTCGATGCGATTGACCGAGGGCTGTTCGACGCAAGCGATGAGATCGAGGATGCACTCGAAAATATTCCGCTCAGTGTCGAGGGCGAAATCGAACGACGCAGCACGCCGGCGGGTGAGCTGCCATGACCGAGGACTCGACGCCAGAGTCCTACGCTGATCTCGGAGCAACCACCCAGGAGGCGATGGCGATTGCCACGACGAGCATGGATCGCGTTCGCGAGCTCGTCCCGGACGAAACGCTCGACGACCGGCTCCGACAGAAGGCCGTCCACGCAACTGGAGACCCGGAGTTTCAGTATCTGCTCCGGGTGGCCAATGAGCCCGCACGCGCTGGCGGCCGCGCAGTGCGTGAGAACAGGACGATCATCACCGACGTATCGATGGTGCAGTCAGGTATCACGAATCGGGGCCACCAGTGTTCGGTGACCGCAGCGATCGGTCACGGGACCGAGCTGGCCGAGCGCACTGGCATGACCCGAACCGCGGCCGCCGTCCTCACGCTCGATCGTGATGGTCGATACGACGATGCAATTGCCGTTGTCGGGAACGCACCAACGGCCGCGCTTGCGCTGGCCGACTGCATTGAGGACGGTACCCGGCCCGCGGTGGTTGTTGCCACACCGGTTGGCTTCGTGAAGGCCCACACGGCAAAAGAGCGACTCCGGTCGGTTGCAACGACGACCGGCGTGCCAATCGTCACTGCCGTCGGTCGACGGGGCGGTAGCGGGCTGGCAGCCGGGCTCACAAACGAGCTCGTTCACGTTGCAGCCGACGCGAACGACGGCGAGATCACGGTGGACACGGATGACTGAGGGCAACGACCACCGGGATCCGGCGTTGATCGCGACCGCAACCCCTGAGGAGACGTCGCCGACCGATCCGGTGTTTGCCGTGGGTGTCGGTCCCGGCAATCTGGACTTTCTTACGCCACGAGCCGACCAGGCACTGACTGGTGCCGACGTGGTTGTTGGCTTCGAAACGGTGATTGAGCTGGTCCGTGATCGGATTGACGGAACGGTACTGCCGTGTGGATACGAGACTGAAGCCTCACAGATCGAGCGATTCGCCGAACAGACCAGAGGTGGTGCGAGCGGGACGGCCGTCCTGATGGGCGATCCCAACCATTCGGGCTATCAGTTTCTGGGAAAAATTGAGGCTGCCGTTGATCAACCGGTGCGCGTGGTACCGGGGATCTCGTCGGTCCAGATCGCTGCGAGCCGTGCCAGGACCCCAATGGAGGACACCACGTTTGTGACACTCCACCAGCGAGGACCACTGACTGACGCCCTCGAACGGCTGGCGACCGACGTGGGTCAACGCCATCTGCTTGTTCTCCCGCGGCCGGGCGACTGGATGCCCGAAGCGATCGCCGAGTGGTTGCTCAAAGAAGGAGCCTCTCCGTCTGCGACGGCGCTCGTCATGGAACGACTCACCATGCCAGACGAACGGATCCACCGAACGACGCTTGCGGCGCTTTCTGGCCAACCAGCCCAGTCAGCGTTCACTCCCCTCTCGGTCCTCGCCGTCCGGCGAACGAGCGAGACTCGGTGACCAACTGATCACCGGCGGGCGGCGGACCGCCCACGCTTGGCCGAGCGGGTGCGGGCGGATGGGGGCCAACCCCTGTGACGGTGGCTTCTCCGATCGTCTGCTGTGCACAAAGCTCAGCTAGAATGGCCGTCGTGATACCAGAATGCTTCCCGATCGGACGTGTGATCGTGAATTCGGTGTGACAACCGGACAGTGTCGATCGCAGGCGGTCGTTGCGTAGCGGTGAATCGGCCATCCAGAGCCCAACGGCGACCGCGGACTCACATTGCAGGCGCTCTGTGACGGCCTCAACCGCTGGATCCTCCAGCAGATAGCACGGATGGACATCATCAGCTGGTCCCCTCCGCTCTAACCGATTGGCGTGATATGTTGTTACCGCTCGACTGTACGGCGTTGAAGGACTCCCACGACCGACAACAACCAGCGGTGAGGATTCATCGGCTGGCGTACAGTCTCGAACCACGTCCGCAATGACGTTCGTAACGATTGCACTCCGACCCGGCGGCCGACAGAGGTGCACGTCTCCAGGAATGTGTGCTAACTGTGGAATCAGTGCGTGCTCGGTCGTGGGGGTTCGCGCCATCTCTAACACCATCACGTACACTCGCTCACCCGCCACCTTCGAGAGCGTCGCCGCCAGCTCGTCTTCGGGTTCTGTGTCGTAAGTAACAGTGGTGATTCGGTCCGTTTCTGTCTGTGTTTCGAGCCGTTCGGCGTGTGTTTCGAGTACGTCTCGTCCGTTTCCGCGACCACAGCCGATGAGGAGCAGTGTTTCGTCGGTCATGGATTAGTGGGCGCATTCAATTTCACTGTAATTATTCCAACCGAACTTGTTTTGTTGTAGAATCCAATCAATATATAATTAATGGAATAGGCATGAAAGAACATCGGATAATATCAATAGAAATTATTGTGTGTGGTGTTATCTATCATATTTTGTTGAAACAGCGGTGAATTAAAGTAGACTTGAACTAGAGATATTGTACTGGTGTCACAGCAGATGGAAACAGTTCGTTCACGTCGGTGGAGGCGTACACGGTGATGTTCGTTCTGGTCGGTGGTTCGACTGCGACGGCGCGGATCCCAGGGATCAGTGCCGCAGGGGCGAGTCCAGAGCTTCTCGCACACACGCCGAGTGCGGACCTGGAAATTGTTTATTACGGCAAGCCAGTGTCGAGTTCGATCGTTCCGGTGAGTCCGACCGGCTGTCCGACGCCAGCGGTTATCACGCGGGCCGTCCTCGAAACACTGGAGCGTTCAGCGACGCCGATCGACGGCGGTCTTGAGCATCCAACGGCAGCTCCAACGATTTCGATAGCGAACACCCCAGGCGACGACATTCGATCGCCGCCGGCGGTTCAATCGGCCCGGTCGGCGTTTACAGCCGGAAAATCGCTCGGCGAGCGGCTCCCCACCGACACGCTCACGATCGGTGAGACGATTCCGGGGGGGACTACCACAGCACTCGCTGTCCTGACGGCACTGGGTGAACGAGCGTCGGTTTCGTCTTCGCTGGCTGACAACCCCCTCGAACTGAAGCGGACCGTGGTTGAAGCGGCATTGACAGCACTGAACCACGAACCCGGTGCGTTCGCCAACCGACCGATTGATGCCCTTCGAACGCTGGGTGATCCCGTGCTGGCGACGGTTGCGGGGCTCACTGTCGGTGCGCTCGAAACTGGATGTGCCGTCACTCTGGGTGGGGGAACACAGATGGCAGCCGTTGTTGCGCTCGTCCGCCACGCTGGGTGTAGCGAGCCGCTGGAGATAGCAACAACGTCGTTCGTTGGGGCAGATGACACCGCACCAATCCAGTCGCTGGCAGACGATCTTGACTTCTCGCTCACGGTGACCGATCCTGGATTCGATGCGGAGTCACACCCAGCGTTCGACGCCTACGAGGCCGGCCACGCCAAAGAGGGTGCGGGGATGGGTGGCGCGCTCGCGCTTGCCACAGCCAATGGCATTTCGATGGCGCGCGTGCGAGATCAGACGATTGCAGTGTACGATCGACTGCTCGAATCGGCTCCCGTCGAACCATGAAGGGGGTTGTGCTCGCTGGCACTCGATCGGGGGTGGGAAAAACTGTCGCTACCCTCGCTGTCCTTGAGGGCCTCTCCGCCGAGGGCTGGTCGGTCCAGCCCGCAAAGGCCGGTCCGGATTTCATTGATCCGTCCCACCACGAACAGGTTGCCGGACGGCCCTCCAGAACGCTCGATTGCTGGCTGCAGGGCGCTGCTGGCCTCCGACGGAACTACGCCCGCGGATCGGGCGACATTTGCGTTGTCGAGGGGGTGATGGGGCTCTATGACGGCGATGGTTCGAGCACAGCCATGGTGGCCGAAACGCTTGATTTGCCAGTGATTCTGGTGGTCGACGCCAGCGCGGGCATGGAGAGCGTCGCCGCGACAGTACACGGATTTTCGGAGTATGCAACACACGCCGGCCGGTCGATCGATGTCGTTGGGATGATCGCCCAGCGCGCTCACGGCGGTCGACACGAATCGGGCATCGTCTCGGCACTCCCAGAGGAAATCACGTACTGTGGCCGTATTCCGCCGACTGACGCGCTGGAGATTCCTGACCGCCATCTTGGGCTCGAACGCGGGTCGGAGTCACCGCTCGATTCGGACGTGCTCGCTCGGGCAAGCGAATCGCTCGATTTCGAGGCGATTGCTGACTGCTCTCGCGAGCCGACCACTCCTCCGGTAGCCTCGCCACAGGACAGCACTGAGCACACCATCGCCGTCGCCAGTGACGATGCGTTCTGTTTTGCCTATCCAGCGACGATCGAACGGCTTCGCGAGCGCGCGTCAGTGGAGACCGTCTCTGTGCTCGCAGACGATCCACTGGTGCCGTGCGATGGAATCTACCTGCCGGGAGGGTATCCGGAACTCTTTGCCGACTCACTCGCCGAGAGCCAGACGCTGTCGGCTATTGCCGACCGTGCGGCCGATGGTTGTCCCGTTCTCGGTGAGTGTGGCGGGCTGCTCGCGCTGGCCGACACACTCACGACGACCGACGGAGCGACCCACGAGATGGCTGGCGTGCTTCCGGCGAACGTTCGAATGCACGAGCGCTATCAGGCGCTGGACCATGTCGAGCTAACGGCGACTGCCGACACCCTGACAGCATCGACCGGCCAGACGCTTCGTGGTCACGAGTTTCACTACTCCAGTGCCAGCGTTGACACCGACGCCAGATTCGCGTTCGAACTCGAGCGAGGAACTGGTATTGTGGACGGAATGGATGGGCTCACCGAACATCGGACGCTGGGCACCTACTGTCACTGTCATCCAGAGAGCGGCGCATTCGATCACTTTCTCGATGGGCTCTGATCACTCCCCAGAGCCGGCCGATCCCGTCGTTTCGATCCGGCGTTCGTATTTTTCGAGCGCACCCACGAGCGCATCATTGGCGTCGATTGACTGGCTCTCCGCGAGCGCAATCGCTGCAAACAACACGTCACCGAGTTCATCGGGATCGATCGAGAGCGAATCGGGAGTGGCTCCGTAGTCGGTGCTCTCGGTGGCGTTTGCCGTGAGTTCGCCAACCTCAGCGACGAGATCGAGCAGCCGATATTCGGGTGGGCACTCCAGATCGTGTGTTGTGAGAAACTCGCTCACAGTCTGCTGTGCATCGTCCATGGCGGAATGCCAGCCGATACGCTGGTATGCGTGTCGAATTCCGACCACAAACATTTCGTAAGTATGATTGGTAGCTACAATATGGTCTCTGCAACCGAATCGGCAGACGAAATCGACCCAGAGGTGCGGCTTCTGCTGGGCTGTTTCGTCGCCGTTGTGTTCGGTCCCGTGGCCTGGCAGCTGCTCGTGTGGAGTGGGTTCACATCAACGTTCGCGTTGTTCCTGGGTGTGCTCGGCCAACTCTGTGGCGCGGTCATCGGCGGAGGCTGGTGGGCAACACGCCGTCCAGACCACATCCGCTGGCTTGGACGCGGCCACCGACCGTTGATTCCACCGCTGCTCGGTGTGTGTTGGTTCGCTGTCGTCTTGTTCGTTCCCCATCCAAATTCGCTCGGCGTCGCACCGTCCACACTCTCAGCAGCGCTCATCTGTGGAACGATCGCCATCCCAGTAGGACTCGCCGTGGGAGCGCTATGTCGAACGCACTGGGCGAACTGGCAGCTCGGGAAAACCAGATGTAACCACTCGTTCGTCGGGATCCAACCGCCAGTGCGCCAGCAAAGGCTCTCCTGGCTTTCGTTGCTGTTCGGTGGACTCAGCATTCCCGTGATAGCCGGACCGTATCTGGCAATCGATATCGCACTGCAGTACGGGTTCTTACTCGTGATGATCGCTGGATTCGTGCTGATTCCCCGCCATCCGGGCAACCGCACGATTTCGATCACTGCTGATGGACTCCACAGTAAGCGGAAGGTTTTCGCTCGGTTTTATCCGTGGACGGCGGTCGACCACGTCGAACTAACGGACGACCGACTACTGATCCATCAGTCTCGTCCGATCCATTCGACCATCCACTGTGACCCCGACGAAATCGACGATCTCGATGCTGTCTTGCGAACGTTCGCTCGGTACACCAGCGTCGATCGATGATATATTAATTCAGCAACAACAAAGGTAACATTTTTAATGGTACGTAATATGAATGAAAGTGTGGCGCACGAGCGCACCGGGAGGATCAATCCAGGACACAATCGTTGACGCGAGCCGTGAATGGAAACCCAGTAATTCACGGATACCAATCAGGCATTCCTGCGTTTTCGTGGTCAGCGGTTCGACAGGGCTGGTCACTCTGTCACCGTTTTGTTACATTTTGAATAACGACAGTTGGCACTCTGTGTTACTCATCGCCCCCAGAATAGTCAATTCACCCGTCTATCGTGAGACCGATCGCTTCTAGCTGTTCGTGATATCGCTTTCTGATCGTCACTTCCGTCACCTGTGCCACGTTTGCGATCTCTGCCTGCGTGGTGTTTGCTCCACAGAGCCGACTCGCGGAGTAGATCGCTGCCGCCGCATACCCGGTTGGCGACTTTCCAGAGAGAAGCCCCTCTTCGGCGGTGATCGAACAGATCTCCATTGCCTTCGATTTGATGTCCTCAGAACACTCGAGCGCAGAACAGAACCTGGGAATGTACTGCCGAGGGTCGGCCGGCTCGAGTGCCAGTTCCAGTTCGCGCGCAATGTACCGATACGCGCGGGCGATTTCCGAACGTTCTACCCGGGAGACCTCCGCCAGTTCGTCGAGACTTCGCGGGAACCCCTCCTGGCGACAGGCAGCGTAGACGGCGGCAGCGGCGATTCCTTCGATCGAGCGTCCACGAATGAGATCCTCATCGAGCGCGCGACGATACAACACGGAGGCAATCTCACGAATCGATCGTGGGATCCCCATTGCACTCGCCATGCGATCGATTTCTGAGAGCGCAAACTGGAGATTGCGCTCTTTGTTGTTGGCCGTCCGAGCCCGCTCGTGCCACGTCCGAAGCCGACGCATCTGTTTTCGTCGCTCGGGAGAGAGCGCACGCCCGTTTCCGTCACGGTCTTTCCAGCTGATTGCCGTCGTCAATCCCTTATCGTGTAAGGTGCGAGTTACGGGCGAACCAACTCTGGATTTTTTATTACGCTCGGTTGTATCAAATGCCCGCCACTCCGGACCGGTGTCCAGTAACGACCCTTCGATTACCAGTCCGCAGTCCTCACAGCAGCGTTCACCGTGTTCGCTGTCGCGATAAATCTTCGTCCCACCACATTCGGGACACTCCATCTGGTGGGTGATGTCCTCGGTCTGTTTTTCGGGCTCGTACTGTCGGTCGATGTCAGTTCGTTGTGTGTCACTCATGGGTGTTCACCCGTAGCGAGAGCCAATGCAATCCCCCAAGCACCGTGCTGTCTCACAATGTGGTAGTAAACTAGTGACTGGTACATAAATATTACTATGGTGCACCCAATAATATTTATTAACTTGTTTCAATATTCCTTCTATTTGGGCGTTCGAATCTTGGTGGCTGTATCGGCTGTTTCGTCGATCACCGTCACGGAAACGCGGGTATCTGTCCGGCGCTTGATCCGTTGTTGGAGGTGATTGGCGAGTCCATCGTTAGCGGAGGCGACGTAGACGGTGACGGCAACCGGATCGCGTCCGAACAGCACCGTTTCGTGTTCGATATTTTTCGAGAGAACGGTGACGTCGCTGTCCGTAAGAACGGAATCGACCGTCGATTCGAACTGCGTATTTTCTCTGATGTTGAACGATGTCGAGACGAGAAAGCCCGACACGACGAGCAACACGAGAAAGAGCGTCCCAAATCGTTGCAACGTAGCCCGTTTTGCAATCCGCTGGTCGTACCAGTGGGTCGGCCGATAGCCACGAATCCACAGGACGCCGAGGCTGGCGATGTTGATCGAGAGGACGTTGACAACCAGGAGAACGGACACGCTGAAAAAGACGATTTCGTTCCAGTAGGCAAGTGAGAGTCCAACCGCAGCGGCTGGCGGTATCAATGCTGCCGCAATCATCACACCCACCAGGGGTGCGCTCGCACCGGCACTGATAGAAAAGGCACCGGCTGCCCCCGAACCGAGCGCGATGACGAGCGAAAGCGCCCCAGGATTGATCCGTGAAGCAATCTCATCAATTGCCACGAGATTTACTGTGGGCATGATCGTGAACTTCGTGGCAAACGCAAAGACCCCCGCACTCGCGATCGCGAGCACAACACCAAGAACCTGGGCGAGAACGCTCGTTCGGAACAGGTTGTCGTCGTTGACGATGCTTCCAACGCTTGCACCGACAGCCGGTCCCAGCAACGGCGCGATCACCATACTTCCCACAATGACGGCACCGCTGTTGGTGAGCAGTCCGGCCCCAGCAACAATGGCACTCACGACCGTGAAAAAGACGTACTTCGGCGTTATGGCAGCCATCTCCTGGGCATCGCTCTGTAACTCTTCGCGTGAGATGCGTCCGCGAGCCCACATGCCCCCCGGCCGTTCGTCGGTTGATTCAGTGTCGACGGGAGCTGTGGCCTCATAATCGGTCGAAAGGACGGTCTCGAGATCAGAGACAACGGCATAGCCCTCATAATCGACGCCCAGCTCTCGGAGTCCATCGAGAAACGACTCCACTTCGTCCGTTTCTAGCGGAATGGAAAGTACTGTCGCATCCTTGGATTCTGAGCGCTCTGCAAACAGGGCATACGACCCCTCACGGTCTTTGAGTGCGGCTTCAACGTCGTCCTTTTGCTGGTCAGCTATGCGAATTTGTACCAGTCGCATCGATAGCTGCTTTTCTCACGGTTCATTTGATAGTGTATGGGTTGACGAATCGAGTGATGACACACAACTGCAGACGATCGAGCGTGGTTCCACAAAGCTTATTACACCAATACCACCAGTTGCAATCGGACAGCGATCGGGAGTTGCGTTCGGGAGATGGAAATCGACTGGCCCTATGTCTGCTGTCCGTGCTCTCTCTGGCAACCCGCTTTTACCGAAACACGCAGGTACTCTCACTGTATACCATTCGTCTATGAATGATCCCGATGACGCTCCAGACTGGGAGTTCAAAGAGCGTGATATCCGCATTCTCAAAGAGCTCTCGGAGGACCCACAGCTGTCCTCACGTGAGCTTGCAGACATTCTTGAATCGGAACACGACATCGACATCTCTCACGTGACAGTCAGTGAATCGATACGTGGAATGCGTGAAGAAGGTGTCTTCCGTGAGGCAATCATTCCAAACGGAGAGTATTTCATCTTCGGGATGTTCGAATTCAAGCTTAATCCCGAACATTTCGAGGAGACCTGGCGAGAAGCACTCGAAGCCATCAGGGGCTCTCCGAACACGTTGTTCATGTTCCTTTCCGATGGCGAATATCAGTGGAAGTCCATCATGATGTTCCCGAATAGACGGGCCGAATCGAAGTGGATCCACGACTTTTATAAAGAACACGGTGATTCCGTACAGAACATTCGCAACTCCGTCGTCCACAACGTTCTCAAATTCCGCACTGACGCTGAGATTCTCAACAGCATCCCCGATAGATAGAACTTTCTATACATATTCTCCTACTGTAGATTCAATTCACAATCGCCAGATATCGACGATATAACCGCTATTGTATCCCGATATTCGCCGTTTTACCCTGTGCTGTCCTCATTTGTATACTCACCCCAATTTCATGCAGTTATCCGCCAAATTCACGAGTTCCATTACCTTTCGTGGAGTATTTCACTACAATTCCTCTGTCCCAAACAGACGGCAACGCGTTTTCCTTTATCCAATTTATTTCGTTTATCACAATGAGATAGCTACGCAATCTCCGCTCGGTCAGGACACACATTACACCCGTACGATCGTAATGCGCATATTCGCTGTGCCAATCGTAGTTCCCAACATGTGGGAACTATTCCATTCAGTTCGTCCAGTGTTACGAATGCGTGACGTTCAATTCGATAACATTAACGACTTCAAGCAGTTTTGTCGGCAGTTCGTTTTCAAAGCGGTCGGTCCGAAAGCGGTTAGCGGGTCCGGCGACGCTCACAGCACCTAACACCCGGTCTGTGCTAGACACTACCGGTGCTGCCACACATTTCAATCCATCGAGGCGTTCTCCCCTGTCGTACGCATAGCCACGGTCACGAACCGTCTCGAGAACCTCAAGCAGTTCGTCCCGATTGGTGATCGTTGATTCGGTTCGCGATGGGAGCCCATGTCGGTCCAGGATCGCATCGCGCTCTTGGGCTGGCAGATGGGCGAGGATCGCCTTTCCGAGCGCAGTCGAGTGAAGATTGACTCGCGTCCCGATGTGTGCTTCGACCTGGACGGCCTCTTCGCCGTAGGCTCGATGGAGATACACCCCACGACCGTGTTCTTCGACCAGGAGATTCGCCAACTCACCGGTCTGATCGGCCAGCTTATCGACCTCGGGGACAGCTACATCGTACAGTTTGATTCGATTGCGCGCGTGCGCACCGTGCTCCAGAAAGCGAAGGCCAACGTGGTAGGTGCCATCGTCACAGACGATGTATTCGGTCTGTTCTAACGTTTTGAGATAGTTGTGTGCCGTACTCGTCGGGAGATCGAGCGTTGTGGCGAGCTCTGTGAGCGTTGCCCCGCCGTTGGACTGTATCGTTCCGACGATTTCGAACATCGTTTCGATCGATTTGATCCCAGTGGTTCCCATAATGGCATAATTCACATTGAGCTATATATAATTTCACCACAAAGTTCCGCCCGTCCCTGTTACACGGAGACGACCGAATTCGACAGGGTGCCGATATCCTCGATCGTGATATCGATCTGATCGTCCGGTTCGAGGGTGAACGTATCGTCGGGAACCAGCGAGGTTCCAGTGAGAAGCACGGCAAGCTCGGGGACAGAGTTGTGGGCAACGTACGTATCAACCAGCTCTTTTGGGCTCCGAACCATCTTATTCGTCGATGTTGAATCCTCATACAGACAGTCACCGTCGCGATGAATCGACATCGACATGGTGAGCGCTCGGGGATCGGCAATTTCAGTCTGCAGACACGGTCCGATCGAACAACAGCGGTCATACACCTTCGCCTGCGGAAGATACAGTGGATTTTCCCCCTCGATCGATCGACTGCTCATGTCGTTGCCGATCGTGTAGCCGACAATAGATCCTTCATAGAGGACGATCCCGAGCTCCGGTTCGGGAACGTTCCATTTCGAATCGTCTCGAATGCCGACAGCCTCGTTCGGACCGACCGTTCGACTCGGCGTCGCCTTGAAGAAGATCTCCGGTCGATCAGCGTCATACACTTCGACGTACATATCTGGCATGTCGCTTTCTTCCTCACGGGCCTGTTCGCTGATCTCGTAGGTGACCCCAGCCGCCCAGACTTCATCAGCACGAACGGGCAGGGCCGTCTCAGTTTGTGGACCGGCACCGGTGAGCGGTTCGGCCGATGCAATTGCCTGGCGAGCATACGCATCGATTGATTGCTCCGATGTGTGTGCTCTGTTGAGAAGTCGACGAACTGATGTCAGCCACGGATCGATTGCGGTGAGATCGTACGACTGACTGTCGGTCTCGACGATGAGTCGTCCATCCGGACGGTCTGCTAGCTGGTAATACCGCATAGATATGTGCAGTGTGGATCGGAGTGAAATACGTTTTGATTCCAATACATCTTCGTGTTGTCGTTCTACCCCACCGAAACTTTTGTATTCCAACTCCAACAATCTCGATACAGATGCCCATCTACAACCGCATTGACGGCGAGTGGTGTCCATCGAGCGACGAAGCGACAGTCACCAGTCACGATCCCGCAGCTCCCGATACGGTCGTCGGTGAACTCCAGCAATCAACTGTCGCCGACACCGAACGCGCGATTGCCAGCGCTCAGTCAGCCCAAACAACGTGGGCGAACACGCCCGGACCGGAGCGAGGTGCGTATCTGCGTGCTACCGCCGGACGACTCGAATCGCGATCCGAATCGCTCGCCGAACTCCTCAGCCAGGAGGAGGGAAAGACGCTGTCCGAGGCGATGGGAGAGGTCCAGCGTGCCATCGATATCTTCTACTACTACGCCGAGAAGGCAGCCGACCTCGGTGGGACGATCAAGGCGAGCTCTTCAGAGGCCACGACGCTCTCCGTTCGCAAAGCACCCGTTGGCGTCGTCGCAGCTATCACGCCGTGGAACTATCCGATTGCCATTCCAGCCTGGAAGATCGCCCCTGCGCTTGCAGCTGGCAACACCGTCGTGCTCAAACCGGCAACGAACACCGGCTGTATCGCACAGGCGCTGGTGGAGTGTCTCGTCGAATCCGGACTCCCCGAAGGCACGATCAACTTCGTTACCGGTCGTGGCAGCGTTGTCGGTGAGGTACTCGCCACCGATGAGCGGATCGATGCGATCTCCTTTACGGGTAGTGAGGGCGTCGGCGACGTGGTCTATCAGAATGCGGCTCCGAACCAGACCCGCGTCCAGCTCGAAATGGGAGGCAAAAATCCGACTGTCGTGATGGACGACGCCGACATCGAGCAGGCAGCAGAGATCGTGGCAGCCGGCGCGTTCGGCGTGACAGGACAGGCATGCACTGCCTGTTCGCGAGCGATCGTCCATGAGGATAGCTACGATGCGTTCGTCGAGACGCTGACGTCGAAGGCCCAAGCGCTCACGCTTGGCCCCGGCGTTGACGACCCCGATATGGGACCACAGAGCTCCGCCAGCGAGCTCGAAGGAACGCTCGAGTATATCGATATCGGCACCGACGAGGGTGCAACCCTCGAAACTGGTGGTGGAGTTCCCACAGACGATGCGCTCGATGCGGGCTACTTCATCGAGCCGACCGTGTTCTCCGATGTCGACCCGGAGATGCGTATCGCTCAAGAAGAGATCTTTGGACCGGTCGTTGCCGTGATTCCGGTGTCCGATTTCGAGGAGGCGATCGACGTGACGAACGGCGTCGAACAGGGATTGGCAGCCAGCATCGTCACCGAATCGCTGACCCATGCGAATCGGTTCGTCGACGAGACCGAAGCGGGCGTTATCAAGGTCAACGAGAAAACAACCGGGCTCGAACTCCACGTGCCGTTCGGTGGCATGAAAGGCTCCTCGAACGAGCTCTACCGAGAACAGGGTGACGCAGGCCTCGAGTTCTACACCACGAGCAAAACCGTCTATATGAACTACTGACCACCGGAGCTGCGATCACCGGGACGAAGATTTTTATAGACCTGTGCGGATATCAAAACGTTCGATGAACTACGCCGAGTTACGCGATCCGAACGCAGAGTATACGATGCGAGACCTATCGGCCGACACGATGGGGCTTTCCGACGAACGAGCCGACCTCTCACGGGCGACAATTACTGACGTGCAAACAGCCATCGTGGACGGCAACTACCCCTGGACGCTCGTCAGGGTCTACACCGATGCCGGCGTCGTCGGTGACGGTGAGGCCTACTGGGGTGGTGGTGTCCCAGAGATCATCGAACGGTTAAAACCGTTCATCGTCGGCGAAACCCCATTCGATATCGACCGACTGTACGAGCACATGGTCCAGAAGATGTCCGGTGAAGGCTCGATCGCCGGAAAGGACATCGCGGCAATATCTGGGATCGAACTGGCACTGCACGACGTTGCCGGAAAACTGCTTGGCGTGCCGGCCTATCAGCTGCTGGGTGGCAAATACCGCGATGAAGTGCGCGTCTACTGCGACTGTCATACTGAAAACGAAGCCGATCCGACCGCGTGTGCTGACGAAGCAGAGCGCGTTGTCGATGAGCTCGGCTATGACGCGCTGAAGTTCGATCTCGATGTGCCCTCTGGTCACGAGATCGATCGTGCGAACCGATTTTTGCGCAGCGGTGAAATCGACCACAAGGTCGAGATCGTCAAACAGGTGACCGACCGCGTCGCCGATCGTGCAGACGTTGCGTTCGACTGCCACTGGGCGTTTTCAGCCGGCAGCGCACGCCGACTGGCCAACGCTATCGAACCGTACGATGTCTGGTGGCTCGAGGATCCCATTCCACCGGAGAATCACGACGTCCAACAGACCGTCACACAAACGACCGCAACGCCGATCACTGTCGGCGAAAACGTCTATCGAACGCACGGCAACCGACGACTCCTCGAAAACGAGGCGATGGATATTGTCGCTCCAGACGTTCCGAAGGTCGGTGGAATGCGTGAAACACGAAAAATCGCCACGATCGCAGATATGTACTACGTGCCGGTCGCGATGCACAACGTTGGCTCGCCGGTCGCCACCATGGCCGCGGCACACGTTGGGGCTGCAATCCCCAACGCGCTTGCGCTTGAGTACCATTCCTACGAGCTGGGCTGGTGGAACGACCTCATCGAAGAAGACGCGATCATTGAAGACGGCTACATCCGCGTCCCTGACGCGCCGGGCCTCGGTATCACGCTGGATCTCGACGCCGTGGACGAACACCTCGCAGACGGAGAGACGGGGCTCGATCCTGCCTGAAACTCCCGTCTCAATCAGCTGATCAATCCATCGACCCTCGGTGACGATGGACATGCTACCGAAGGTGAAAATTTTATGAAATATTTATTCGCGGTATTGATTTCCAGTAGGTGAAATCTGAATTTTATACATTGATTTGTGATTATGTACTCTAGTACTGGAGAACGAAGACGTATGTGAAGCTATCAGCTCCATTATTAACTCTCCTTTGTATCGACGTATAATTCTCTTCGTTGAATCATATATCGAACCGATACGTGCTGTCTGTGGGAGATTTACGTCAGTAGGGTGTCCCCTCCGTGTAGGTCAACCATGAAAATCTGTTAGGGAAATATTTAATAGTGAAAAACAGTCAGTGAGTCTTAGGCACAATCCTGGACCAACAATGTCAGATCATCATCCACAAATCGACGACGATCGACGAAATTATTTGAAAGCGCTTGGGGCATTCGGGGTCGCAGGCATCACCGGTGTCGCTGGCTGCCTCGACGATGGGGGCCAGAGCAGCACTGAATCGGGTGATGGAAAGACCCTGGAGGTAGTGCACGGCTGGACGGGCGATGATGGTGAATCCGCCGTTGCCGCACTCGAATCGGCCTATGAGGAGAAACACTCGGACGTTTCGAAGAAGTTCAGCGCCGTGGGTGCAAGCGCCAACGTCGAACTGAACAGTCGTGTCACTCAGCGCATTCGTAACGACAACGCAATGAGTGTGTTCGCCAACTGGCCAGGGGCAAATCTCCAGCGGTACAAAGGCTATCTGATGGATGTTGAGAGCGTGTGGGATGATGCAGGCCTGAAGGACACGATCCACGAGGCAACGATCGAACAGCACAAGTTTAACGGCAAGATTCCGGGCGTCCCGATCGGCTCCCACCGGATGAACAATCTGTTCGTCAACATTTCGCTCTTCGAGCAGGCTGGTGTCGACTACACATCGATCGACTCCGTTGAGAAGCTGATCAGCGCGTACGATACGATCAAATCGGAGACGGATGCGGCACCGATGGGCCAGGCGATGAAAGGCCCGTGGACTGGACTGCAGCTGTTTGCACAAATTCTCGCCAGCCAGTCGGGCGTTGAGGCCTACCAGTCGTTCATCGACGGGAGTCCAGACGGCGCTGCGATCCGGGAAGCACTTCGTGCACAGAAGACGATCCATGAGAACCACATCACTGACGACGCCTCGACGATTGGCTTTACCGACGCCAACCAGAAAGTGATCAGCGACAAGGCGGCCAGCATTCACCAGGGCAACTGGGCGTACGGCATGTACCGCAAGGACGACGGGTTCAATTTCAAAGAAGAGTGGGACTGGATTCCATTCCCTGGCACTGAAGAGATGTACTTCTTCCATCTCGACTCGTTCATTGTGCCGGAAAACACCCCAACGCCGGAGCTTGCCAAGGAGTTCCTGACGTTTGCCGGCTCGAAGGAGGCACAGCTAGCGTTCAACAAGAACAAGGGATCGGTTCCGCTCCGCACAGATATCGATGCGAACGAGCTGCCTGAATTCCTCAAGATCACGTACAACGATCTGCTTGAAGCCGAATCGTTGCCCCCAACGATCGCTCACGGGCTCGCAGTGACCCCAGAGACGGCCGGCGCGTGCAAAAAGGCGTTCAACAGCAACTTCATGGATCCGTACGATGTTGAGGCCACCGCGACGGCGCTCGAAGAGGCCGTCTCGAACTAAGTAACAAATCATAATACGATAACAATTCTCGTAATTGCTATGGGTACCAATGAAACAACAGGGCCATCTGCTACCGAGGAGGGGGTAGGCTGGCAAACGAAGTTCAGGTACGTTCTCAACAGTGACTTCGTTCGGTCAGCCCCGTTCTGGGCGGTTCCGTTCGCCATTATGGCGGTTGCCGTCTACGGTGGTATTGGCTACAACTTCGCGATTTCACTGACAGATAACAACGGCACGATTGAGCCGGCTTCGTTCTCGAACCTGGACTTCGAGATGTACGTCCAGGCGCTCAGTGATCCGAACGTCATCCAGGCTGCCACGCACAATCTGATACTGCTGGTGAGCTTCACCGCGATCTGTCTGGTGTTCGGGTTGTTCCTTGCGATCATGCTTGACCGGCAGATCAGATACAAAGAGACGGTCCAGATGATCTATCTGTTGCCGATGAGCCTCTCGTTTGTCGTCACGGCCCAGCTCTGGTTGTGGATGTACGACACGGATAGCGGAATCATCAATGAACTGCTCGGACTGCTTAGTCTGGGTCCGATCGACTTCATCGGCAATCCGGAGATTGCGCTGTGGGCGATCATTTTCGCGTTGATCTGGCAGTTCAGCGGCTACACGATGGTGGTCTATCTCGCTGGCCTCCAGTCAATTCCTTCCTCGCAGTTTGAGGCCGGAATGATTGATGGGGCAAGAACGCTCCGGATCTATCTCCGGGTGATCATCCCACAGCTCAAGGCTTCCTCAGTGAGTGCAGCCGTGGTGTTGATGGTGTTTGCACTGAAGGCGTTCACGTTCCTGTATGCGATGACCGGACGCTACTTCCCACCACAGGGCACTGACATTCTGGCGACGCTGATGGTTCGAGAAGCCTGGCAGTACAACAACTGGGCGTACAGCGCCGCGATCGCAACGCTGTTGTTGCTCATGGCGCTCGGTGTCATCGCACCGTATCTGTACTACCAGTACCGAGAGGGGAGCTTGTAACCAATGGCAGACAACGGATCAAATTTCGACATTCGATCGATTGTAGACGGGATGAACCACCGGCGGCTCGGGATTTACGTCTTCGTCACCGTGTTCATCGCGTTCTTTCTGGTGCCTCTCGAGACGGGCATCATGACCGCACTGAAATCAACCGAAGCGATCAATCGCTCGTTGCCGTTCTTGCCACCTGCGGGCGATGGCTTCACGCTAGCGAATCTGGAGTTGGCCCTCGAGCAGGTCCAGCGAGGTGTTATCAACTCCTTGCTGATGGCGCTTCCAGCGACGATCATCAACATCGTGCTGGCAAGCATGGCCGCCTACGGACTCACGCTCGTCGACTGGCGCGGCCAGATTGGCGTGCTATTGCTATTCGTTGCCGGGGTTTTCGTCCCGTACCAGGCGGTGATCGTTCCGCTTGCACGCTTTTGGACGCACATCTTCCCGATCACGGAGATCCTCTCGCCGCTCGCTCGTCTCGTGCTGGTTGAGCCCTACCATCTTGAGCTCATCCCGCTGATGATCACGCACGTGGCCTACGGCATTCCGATCATCACGGTGCTCTTCCGGTCGTATTATAAGAGCATGCCGAAATCACTGATCGAAGCCGGCAAGATCGATGGGAAATCCGTCACGCAGATCTACCGCGACATCGTGTTGCCGCTGTCGAAGCCGATGTTCGGCGTGGTGTTCATCTATCAGTTCACACAGATCTACAACGAATTCCTGTTCTCGAAGGTGTTGATCGGATCGGCGAGTGCCCAGCAGGCCACCGTGACACTGATTCTGCCACAGATCGGTGCCTCGACCTCTGGGTTGGATTATGGACTGCGGATGTCCGCGGCGTTTCTCGCCGCGTTGCCAACGTTGTTGTTGTACATCGCCTTTGCAGAACAGTTCGCGGAAGGGTTGAAAACGGGTGGCGCATGATCGGACAGCCAGTCCCACGTTCCGACGTACAGACCGACAGTTACAGCAGTAATTACAACTACGAGTACACATGGGAGCAATAACGATCGATAGTCTGACGAAACGATTCGACGACGTTGTCGCCGTCGACGACGTCTCCGTCGAAATCGAGGATGGAGAGTTTCTGGTGCTGGTTGGTCCATCCGGGTGTGGAAAAACCACGACCTTGCGGATGGTTGCCGGCCTCGAGACGCCATCAGAGGGTGCAATCCGGTTCGACGGCGAGCTCGTCAACTACACGGTTCCACAGGACCGCGATGTTGCGATGGTGTTCCAGGATTACGCGCTCTATCCGCACATGACGGTGCGTGGTAATCTGAAGTTCGGTCTCGAAGAAGAGCCCGACTACACGGACGCAGAACGCGATGAACGTGTCGAGGAGGTCGCAGAGCTGCTTGACATCGGCAACCTGCTCGAACGCAAGCCTGGTGAGCTCTCCGGTGGCCAACAACAGCGCGTTGCGCTGGGCCGTGCGATCGTCCGGGATCCAGAAGTGTTTCTCATGGACGAGCCGCTATCGAATCTCGACGCAAAGCTTCGCGCCCAGATGCGCACGGAACTCCAGCAGCTCCAGGACCAGCTCGACGTGACGACCGTTTATGTCACCCACGACCAGACCGAGGCGATGACGATGTCCGATCGCATGGTCGTAATGAACGACGGCGAACTCCAGCAGGTGGGTGCGCCACTTGAGCTATACCACGAGCCAACAAACCGATTCGTCGCGGAGTTTATCGGTGAGCCCTCGATGAACTTCGTCGACGGCCAGCGCGGTGGTGATGGCTTCGAATCCGAAACGCTCGACTATCCGTTCGATTCGACGATCGAGTCCTCAGTGGCCTCGCTCGGTGACGGTGACCGGCTGACACTTGGCATTCGTCCGGAAGATATCGAACTGTACGACGATGCAGCCGACGTAGACGTCTCCCACACAGAAGCGATGACTGTGACTGTCGTCGAGCCAATGGGTAACGAAAACGTTGTCCATCTTACGTACGACGACTCCGAAACACGTGGCGACGATCTGATCGCTATCAGCGATGGGTTGCGAACGATCGAGACGGGTGCCGAACTGCTGGTGAGGATTCCACCCGAGGCCATTCACCTATTCGACGGTGACACCGGCGACGCCCTTCACAATCGGCTTCTCGAAACCGACGAACAGCCGGTAACGCAGTAGTCTCAGAACGCGCTCGTCGCGAATCCGCCGTCGATCGTAAGCACTTCTCCGGTGATATATGATGCCGCGTCGCTCGACAGAAACAGTGCGCCACCGACGATCTCCTCGCGGTCAGCAACACGTCCGAGCGGCGTGCGCTCGTCGATTCGTGTTCGCTTTTCGGTCCCCTCCGCATAGGTCGCTTCGTTCTGTGGTGTGATCACGAAACCAGGGGCGATGGCGTTCACCCTGACCGATGGAGCAAGCTCTTTGGACGCGGCCCTGGTGAGCGACTCGACACCGCCTTTTGCTGCCGTGTACGCGGGGAGATCCGCCATCGAAAGCCGTGCCGTCAGCGACGAGATCGGAATGATCGTCCCGCCGTCCGCGATCTCCGGACCGAACGTCTGAATCACGCGCTGAACGCCGGTGAGTGCAACAGCAATGACGCGGTCGAATTCGGCCGTTTCGATTTCCAGAATCGACTCTCGAGCGATTGCCCCCTGCGAGACGATGACCGTGTCGATCCCACCGAGTGCGTCGGTGGTGGCCGCACAAAGCGCTTGAAGACTCTCTTCGTCGGTGACATCACAAGTGACTCGCGTCGTCGTGGCACCGAGTGATTCGAGTTCGCTCGCCGTTTGATCGACCGCCGACTCGCGGCGACTGGTGGCGACAACGTCGGCACCCTCCGTTGCAAAGCCGTACGCAATCGCCTCGCCGATACCGCTGGTGCCACCAATGACAACGACGCGGTCGTTCTCGACGCTCATGGATCTGTGTGTGTACGTCTCCATACGATGGCTGTGGGAGCATCCCAATTCATCATTTCGATTCACTAGTAAATTGTACCCACACAGTTATATTCCACGAGAAATCATATCGACGTGTATGCGCGGATTGGCGAAAGCACGCCCCAGCCACGGCAACATGGAGTTACAACAGCGGTCTCGTCCGACACCGGGTCCATCAGAGGCCCTCGTCGAAGTGGAATACGCCGGACTCTGTGGGAGCGACGGTGGAATTTTTGCGTTCGAAGAAGCGTTCGAACGAATGGAGCTCCCGACGGTCATTGGCCATGAGTACACCGGCCGAATCGTCGACACTGGTGGTGACGTCGATTCATTTGCCGTTGGGGATCGGGTGGTCGAACGACCGATCCGCGGCTGTGGCAATTGTTATCAGTGTGCGATCGGCGAGGAAAACGTCTGTCAGGACGCGGTGATTACTGGTGTCGACCACGACGGGGCCTACACGCAGTATATCGCCGTCCCAGAGCGGGCACTCCATCCAGTTCCAGAGACAATCGATCCCCAGGCAGCGGCCATCGTCGAGCCAACGAGCATCGGGGCTCGTGCGGTGATCCATCACTCGCGTGTTGGACCTGGTGATCACGTCCTCGTCGAGGGGCCTGGACCGATCGGGTTGCTCACCGCACAGATCGCTAGAGCACAGGGAGGCACGGTGACTGTTTCCGGCGTTGACTCAGACGAAGCGTATCGACTCGCGCTGGCTCGCGAGCTTGGATTCGAGACGATCAATGTCCAGTCTGCATCACTCGATGACTACGTCGAGGAGTGGACCAATGGGATTGGATTCGACGTGGTGTTCGATACGACCGGCCATCCGTCCGGACTCACGACGGGCGTCGACGCAGTTCGGAAGGGTGGACAGATCGTGCTCATCGGACAGACAGGGACGACGGAGATGCCGTACTCGCCGCTCGTCCGCGCCGAAATCGACCTCCAGTGCTCGTATGCGTCCATGTACGAGGATTTCGAACGGGCCGTGGTGCTGTTGCAGTCCGGCGTGGTCGATCACGAGACGATGATCGACGATCAGTACTCATTATTGGACGCAACACCGGCCTTCGAGTCGTTTTTGGCGGGTGAGACGTGTAAACCGGTGTTCGATGTGACTGAACTCCACGATTGATATCTTCCCGTCAGTGCAAACGCTGGCGATATCGAACGGGTTTTTACACGTCCTCGAAGTATCACACCACGATGCAAGGATGGATCGACGGTGTTCTGGATCGGAATTGGGAGTCTGATGTCGATGGAACGGTACGGTTTGCCCTCATTGGACTGGGCTGGTGGACGACGGACGTTGCGCTCCCGGCAATAGCCAACAGCGACAACTGCGAAACAACAGCGCTGATCAGTAGCTCAACCGAGAAGGCAGCCTCGTTCGCAGATACGAGTGGGATCGAGACCGCGATGAGCTACGAGGAGTTCCACGAGGGAACCGACAGCGACAGATACGACGCCATCTACATCGGGACGCCAAACGCGACACACCTCGAATTTGCCAGCACGGCCGCCGAACTCGGAAAATCAGTGCTCTGTGAAAAGCCGATGGAAAGCACCGTCGAACGCGCCGAGCGTATGGTCGAACGGTGTGAATCGACTGCGACACCGCTAATGATTGGCTATCGGATGCAGACCGATCCGCTGGTACAACGCGCGCGCGAAATGATCGCCAATGGCGTTATTGGCGATCCGGTTTCTGCACACGGACAGAATAGCCAGCCACTTTTGGAGATGATTCCCAATCCGGACCAATGGCGGCTCAATCCCGAATTAACCGGCTACGGCACGTCCGTCATGGATCTCGGCATCTACTCGATCAACACCACGCGCTTTTTGCTCGATACCGATCCTGTCGCTGTACAGGCACAGATGCACTCGAGCCACGAGGCGTTCGAAGGGCTGGCCGACGAACGATCTGCTTCAATCATTCAGTTTGGTGATTGCCAGCTCGTGAGCACGAGTTCACAGCACGCACAGGAAGACACTCGACTCACGATCACCGGTACGGAGGGACAACTAGAGCTCAGACCAGCGTTCCACGGTGACTGTCGCCTCCGCGTTTCGCGGGGAGACACCACTATTACCGCCGAAACCGATGCAGTCGATGCTGAATACGAAACGACCGAGCTCTTCGATTATTTCGCAGACCGCGTGCTTGCGGAGCGATCGGTTGGTCCTGATGGCCGCCACGGACTGACCGACATGCGCACCATCGAAGCAATTCATCAGTCGGCTGCAACTAATGAGCGCATCGAACTCTAGGATTGTTCAACAATAGATACGAGTAATAATATTCAATTTCCTTCAACGCTGCTGTCAAACTCCGCAAAAAGCGAAATATATGCGGAAATTTACCACATTTCAAATGCAATTGTGCATTGTCAAATAGTTTTCTATGGACCTACACAGTGATTGATCCGGACGTTGGGGGGCCACCCCCGATACGGTTTTGGTGACGGGCACATCCCCTTTGAACGTCGATATATGACGACGTCCAACACGAAACTCGACGAACCGGTTCTCACCAGGGACGACCTGATACTACTCGACGATACACGGTTTTCGACGGAGACAGTCGCGCTCGTGACGGGGGGCGCATCAGGTATCGGTGAGGCGACGGCAGTAGCACTCGCAGCAAACGGTATGACGGTTGTCGCCGGCGACATCGACACTGACGGCCTCGAATCGACGGTCTCACTGGCCGAATCGCTCGACTGTGACGGTGAGATCATCCCCGTCACGGCTAATCTCACTGTTGACAACGAGATTGACACGCTCATCGATCGAGCCGACGCGGCGGGGACGCTCCGATTTGTCGCCAACATCGCCGGGATGCAACACATCTCACCCCTGTCATCGTTCCCGATGGATCGATACGATTCGTTGCTCGACGTGATGGTACGCGCGCCGTTTATGCTGTCAAAACGAGCTCTCGAACTGATACGCTCGACCGACGACGGGGTGGGAGCGATCGGAAACATGTCCTCCGTACATGGCCATTACGCAACGCGCGATAAAGCCGCGTACATCACTGCAAAGCACGGAATCCGTGGGTTGACGCGAGCAATTGCGGCCGAGGGTGCGGGAACGGTTCGGGGATATTCCGTCAGTGTCGGCTACGTGTTGACGCCACTGATGGTCGACCAGATCGAAGCGACTGCCGACGAACGGGGAATTTCTACACAGGACGTGATCGAAGACGTGATGCTTGGACAGGCACGAACGAAATCGCTCATGACGCCCGCCGAAGTGGCAAATCTCTTCGTCTTTGGATTCTCCGAGCATGCGTCGCATCTCAACGGTGGCGATCTTCTGTTCGATGGCGGCTATACCACAACGTACGACTGATATGTCTGCATTCTAAATTTTTTATTGTCCGAACGGTGCCTTTTTAGTATGGGAGAATCGAGAGTGGAACTGCGACGATGACGAACGAACACCGCCCGTCCACAGAGTTTGCATCGACCCGTCGAACCGTGCTGCAACTGCTCGGAGCGTCGGCCGGACTCTCTGCGTTTGGCGTTGAATCGACCGGCGGAACACCCTCAAGTTCAGGTGTATCAACCTACTCTCTCCCCGAACTCCCATACGAGTACGATGCACTCGAGCCCGCCATCGACGAACGGATTATGCGCTTACACCACGACGTCCACCACCAGGGCTACGTGGACGGCGTCAACGACGCCTGTCAGACGCTTGCCTCCCTTCGTCGATCGGGTACGTACGATACTATCAAATCCGTTAAACGAGATTTATCATTTAATTTATCAGGACATATTCTCCACACGTTGTTCTGGAAGCAGTTCACACCAGGTGGAACCGCAGGGCCATCTGGATCGTTCAAGCAGGCGCTCAAACGTGATTTTGGGAGTGTCGAATCGTTTCGATCGGAGTTCAGTGCGGCTGCTGAATCTGTGGAGGGCTCAGGCTGGGCCATGCTCGTGTACGATCGACTCGGCGAGCAACTATTCGTCACCCAGACGGAATCGCACAACGATCTGGCGGTCCAGGGTGGGACGCCACTGCTGGTGATCGATATGTGGGAGCATGCGTACTATCTCCAGTATACGACCGACCGGAGCGACTATGTGAGTGCATTCTGGACGATCATCGACTGGGACGCCGTTGCAAACCGCTTTCGTGTGGCTTCGAGCGAAGCCTGACCGATCAGGTGCGCCAGTATGCCGGTGTGAGCAACACCAGCACTGGCAGAATCTCGAGTCGGCCAATCCACATTAGAAACACCATGAACAGCTTCGACGTTACCGGAAACGAGAGGTAGTTGTTCATGGGCCCGACTGCACCGAATCCTGGACCCACATTACCGAGCGTGGCGGCAACTGCGCTCATGGCTTCGAAGGCGCTAATGTAGTGACCGACGCGCCATGCATCTGCGACGACGACCACAACGGCGATGAAAAAGAAGACGATATACAGCAGTGTGAACGCATAGATTCCCCGAATTGCCCGCTCATCGAGCGGTTTTCCACCGAGCCGGACCGGTGAAACGGCCTCGGGGTGAACGGTGGTGAACAGCTCGCGTTTGAGGGATTTGAGAATGACTACCCAGCGTGCGATTTTGATCGCTCCACCGGTCGAGCCGGCCGATCCTCCGATAAACATCGCGAACAACAGGAGATACTTCGTCGGTGCAGTCCAGGCGTTGAAATCCATGTTCGCATAGCCAGTCGTCGTAATGATCGAGACGACCTGGAATGTGGCGTGGCGCAATGAATCCTCGATCTGTCCGTTAATTGGGTCCACTCCAGGGGGCACCGCGGACGCACCCAGCCCTACGAAGAGATGGCCGGCAACCAGCGCGATGAGCACACCGATAATACCGACGTACGCACGGAACTCGGTGTCTTCGATCAATCGCCGTGGCTCGCCGTTGATGACGTGCCAAAACAGGGCAAAGTTAGTTCCTGCGGCAACCATAAACGGAATGATTACCCACTGAACCGCCGCAGAAAACGCCTGGATCGACTGGGACTCCGGAGAGAACCCACCGGTGGGCATCGTTGTCAGCGGGTGGGCAACTGCATTATACAGATGCATGTTTGGTGCCATCCCAACGAGATGGAGACCGTAGAGCAACAGCATCTCGAGAACGGTAAAGCCGATGTAGGCGATCCAGAGTACCCGTGCCGTCTCTGCAATCCGAGGGGTAAGCTTTTGAATGCCGGGGCCCGGCGCTTCTGCGTCCATGAGCTGTGCACCACCCACAGAGAGTTCTGGGAGAATCGCAACTGCAAGCACGATGATTCCCATTCCACCGAGCCATTGCGTGAGTTGTCGCCACAGCATAATCGCATGCGAGTGGTGGCGGAGATCGATTGCCCCCATCACAGTCGCCCCCGTCGTGGTAAAGCCACTCATCGATTCGAATAGCGCGTTCTCTGGTCTGGCCAGCGTCGATTCTGTCCCAAGTAGGCCAGCAATCAGATACGGAAGCATTCCGATGGTTGCAACGGCAAGCCACGTGAGCGCCACCATCAAAAATCCTTCGCGGGCACCGAGATCCGGATCCGGATCAAGGCGTTCTAATAAAACCCCGACGGTAACCGCAATCACCATCGATGCAAGAAACGTCAGCACGTCAGCGCCGTAGTAGAGTCCAACGACCAGCGGGATCAGAAACGCAACTGAAAGATACTTGAGAACGGTACCGACCAGCCCAACGCTGGCACGCCAGTCAACTCGCAATTGTGATCGATGCCAGTTCATACGGCCTCAGCAACAGCAGCAACGTCAGACGTTTCTGCGAACAACACGACGTGGTCGCCAACCCGAATCATCGTATCACCACGTGGTGTCACGAACGATCCGTCCCTGGTGACTGCTCCGATCACCACTTTCCCTGGAAGATCACCAGTGGACTCACGAATCGGTCGATCGGTCAGGACGCTGTCGGCGTCGACCTCGATTTCGAGCACCTCCGCGGAGCCATGTTCGATGAGTGAAACGTTCTCCGTATCGTTGCCGTGGGTAAAGCGGATGATCTCCTCCGCTGTGGCGTCTCGTGGATTGACAGCCGCGCCAACGCCGACAGCCTCGAACAGGTCGGTGAACTCGGCGGCCTCAACCAGTGCAATCGTCCGATCGACGCCGATCCGATCTGCGAGCAGCGTTGCCAGCAGGTTCTTCTCATCAGATTCGAGCGCAGAGATAACAACATCCGCTTCGTCAACGTGTTCGCGGTTGAGAAACTCACGATCCATCGCGTCGCTTTCCATCACGGTTGTGGCGGTGAGCTCTTCGGCGAGTTCGCGGGCTCGGTCGTGGTCGTGTTCGATGAGTCGTGGATGGCGGCCGCGTTCCTGGAGCAGCTTTGCCGTCTGGACACCGGCCTGACTGCCGCCAATGATAACGATGTCTTCCTGATGAGAGCTCTGTTCAGGTGTCAGCCCGCCAGCAAGCGCATGCGTACTTTCGGGACTGCCAATGACGACGAGATCGTCTCCCTCCTCGATAACGGTCCGTCCTGTTGGAACGGAGATCGACTCATCTCGAAACAGGGCAGCAAACGTCAGCTCATCGAACGTGTCGGCGCTGGCCACCGTCTGTCCGGCAAGCGGGCTCCCTTCTGGAACGCAAAATTCGGCCATCATCACCTGACCGCCGGCGAACACATCAACGTCGTGTGCGGCCGGCAAGCCAATGATCCGAACGATCGTTTCTGCCGCCAGGAGATTCGTACAGACCATAAAATCTACGCCGAACGAGCCACCCGTCTCCGTCCAGGTCTGGTGATACGTCTCCTTTTTTACGCGTGCAACAGTGAACACGTCGCTGATTGCCCGAGCAGTCGAACATGACACAATATTCGTCTCATCATCGTCCGTACACGCGATAAATAGATCCGCCCCAGCAATGTTGGCCTCCCGTAGCGTCGAGAGCGACGTTCCGTCGCCTTCGATCGGGAGCACATCGATAGAGTATGTGAGTGAATCTACACGATCGCCGTCGGCGTCAATAACGATGACATCGTGGGTTGGCGCAAGGCTGGCGGCGATCGAGGAGCCGACCTGTCCTGCGCCAATAATTATCACTCGCATACAGCTGTACCACCAATCATACGTGGACAAACCGGTGGGAGGACAAGTGGATTGCTATTCGGAAAGCCGCGGATCGACGTATCAACTGGGTATGAGATCCGGTGAAGTTTATTTGCATGCCAGAGCAATACTGCAGACGAAAACGCAGTAATTCCAATGGTGATCAACGACCTCTGGTATCTGGCCGAACGCGCCACAACGTGTGCAGAGTCTGCGTATCACACGTTGAAAGCTACCTATGAGCCACCGCTCGAACTGAGCCACCGCAAACACGTCAGTCGGCGGCGGTTTCGGACGCTCGCCCGCCGGATTACAGAAACAGGGGCACCGTACGGCTCACAGACGATCGTCTACCGAACGACGGGTGAGATGCTGTTGGTTCGCCACGATGCCGTCGAACTCTGGGTGCTCCCCGGTGGGGAACTCGATCCGAACGAAACGTTCGTTGATGCGGCCAAACGAGAGCTCAAAGAGGAGGCCGGAATCGAAGGCACCTACGACGGGCTGGCGATGCTGACGCGAATTGAGGTTGTCCACGAGCAGTACTCCACCTGGGGAGTGCTGCCGATCTTTCTGGCAACGGCACAGTCCAACAGTCTCTCGGTAACCGATCCCGATGAAGAGATCAGCGAGGCCCGGTGGTTTGCGACCCTTCCCGATGACACGCGAGATCGTGCAGATCTGCTACGGTGGCGTGCACACGCGCTGTAGTCGATTCGCTGGGCACTGTGCCGACATTCATACTGTCCTGGCTCAATTCGACTCCGTATGGAGTACGACGGTGCCATCGTTGATCTCGACGGAACAATCTATCGCGAGTACACCCCGATTCCCGGCAGTAAAACCGCCATTCAGTCGCTCAGGGAACGGGGAATGTCGGTCATATTTCTGACGAACAATCCACAGCGATCGCCCGACGCCATTGCCCACCGACTCGAATCGATGGGAATCCCGTGCGAACCTGGGGCCGTCATTACTGCTGGGGCGGTCACAACACAGTATCTCGCGAGCCATCACCCAAACGATCCAATTTTTCTCATCGGGAGCGATGGACTGGCCGACCAGTTCGATCGGGCTGGGCTCACGCTGACGGACGAGCCAACAGAGGCGAATATCGTCGTCACCTCACACGACCGATCGTTCGACTTCGACGATCTGACGGCCGGGCTCAGGGCACTCCAGACCGCAGAGCTGTTCGTTGGTACCGACCCCGACCGAGTCTACCCCGGTCCACACGGCAAGCCAGTCCCCGGTTCGGGGGCGATCACGGGTGCCGTCGGTGGAACAGCAGATCGAACGCCAGATATTGTCTTTGGCAAGCCATCGCTCGAAACCGTCGAGTACGTCGTCGAACGGCTTGATCCCCGAGACGGTGACTGGCTCGTTGTCGGAGATAGTCTCAAGACCGACATCGCGTTCGGAAAGCGAGCAGGAATGGACACCGCGCTCGTGCGGTCGGGACTCACCGATGAATCCGACAGTCTGTCACCAACACCGGAGTTCGTCGTGAAAACTATTGGCGAGATACTCTCTATTCTATAACATTTGAATAAAAATTTATAAGGCAATGATTCTAATGCTAATTCATGATACGGAGTGACACCCCGTACATCTACGATCGGTTCGATGACACAGAACTCAGTAATGAATCGGCCCAGCCGTTCGAACCTGACGTTACCGGTCACGAGACCGTGATAACTGACGGGGTGGCGATGAGCTATCGGTCATACCAGCGTCGCAAGGAGGGAGCTCAGCGAAAATAAACTCCACGACGGTGATCAGCGGTTCCGTACCCTTTTTTGTGGTGCTGATTCCACTCTAGGGTGTATCATGGTAGACAAGGCAGAACTCCGTGAGCAGTTGGTTGAAGCGTTCGAAGGTGCTGACTATCCGATCAACAGTCCGATGGATCTCGTTCCAGCATTGCCGAACGGTCCATCAACTACGTTCGAATCCGGTGATTTCTCCATGACGGCCATGGAGCTCAATACGAAGCTCGGTGGCGGCGACTTTCCCTACGAGACGGTCGAAGCGTTCGTCGACGACGTTATCGAGCAACTCGAATCCAACGACGAGATCTAAGCCGGGCGCTGTCGGACTCACTCATGGCCCAACAGCCAGTGGTTGAGTCTCGAAACGAGCGGATCGTGTTTTTTCACAAGAATAACCGAATGCTTCGCTCTTTTTCCAACTGCCTCAGGAACGTCACCGAATAAGAGTCGCCGTAAAAATCCGCCGCGGGCTGCGCCGATTACCGTGATATCGTACGCATCAGACCGTTCGACGATCTCGTCTGTGACCACCTTGCTTTCCGAAAGAATTGTCTGAGTGGGGACGCCATCAAGTCGCTGTTCGGCATCGTCGAACCACGCTTCGATCGTTGCAGTGTCGTGGCCTTCGTCTCCGGTGACGTGTAAGATGTCCACCGAAGCGTCGTTGGCTCTGGCGATAGAACCGGCGATATCGGCCGCTAGTCGGCCATGCGCTCCGCCGGCCGTTGGAAGCAACAGCGAATCGATCGGCATCTCGTGTCCGATCCGTTTGACGAGCACGTCAGAGTTCGCTTTGCGGACGACTGGATCGACCGTACTGCCGAAGATGAACTCTCGTCGCCGGGTTGAGCCGCGCCAGCCAAGCACTGTGCAGTCGACATCATGTTGCTCAATCGTGTTGAGGATTGCTTTCCCAGCACCGTGTCCGATTCGGATGGTTCCGCAGATGGGAATCGACGGGGCACGGTCGGCGGCCACGTCGAAGGCTGCGTCAATGACGGCTCGATGGGCATCGACAAACTCCTGACCGTGTTCGAGTGGCGTCTGCTGAGGAACCGTTACCACCGAAAGGACTTCAATTTCGGCGTTTTGATCACGAGCGAGATCGAGTGCAATCGAGAGCATCGGTTCGACGGACGTAGGATCGGCCACTGGTACGAGAATTCGGCGATCCCGTCCAGCACCCGGGATGGTTTCTGTCGCCACTGTTGGCGTCTCGGCCTCTCGTTGTTTTTCGATCTGCTCCGTTGAGTAGCCAAGATACACGCCAGCACCGAGAATCATCCAGATTGCTGTCGTCACAATAGCAATAAAGCCATGTGAATTCGGACCAACGCCGACTTCGAGACCCAGCGCAGAGAGCATAAACGGCGCGAGTAGAAACTGGAGAACGATCCCGATCAGGGGTGGCCATGGCATATACGGGATCGTATACGTCCGAGGGAGATCTGGATGTGTTCGGCGCATTTTTACCACCGTCCAGTTGACCTGGATGAACAGCAAAATGAACATGAGATCAGCCGCCGCTGCAACGGCTTCGATCGGGAGAACGATCGCCATCACCACGATCAACAGCGCTGATAAGCCGATCGCGACCGAGGGCGTTCGACGCTCCTCGTGAACGGTCTGTAGCACAGACGGGAGCGTGCCATCGCGACCCATCGCGAACGACACCCGAGAGGAGGAGTAGATCGTCGCATTCAACGCGCTCACGGTGGCTGCAAGCCCGGCGATCAACAACAACGGCCCACCGTAGGGCATGAACTGACCGGCCGCCTCGATAATTCCGAGCTCGCCGAGCTGTCCGAGCACGTTCCAGGTGGGCGTCGTCAGTGACGCGCCCTCTACTCCGGCAATTACTTCCGGTGTGACAGTAATGCCACCAATCGAGACGAAGGCAACCAGCACATAGATCGGGACGACGAGCACGAGCGAGTAAAAAATTGCCTTTGGGACGTTCGTGCCCGGATCAACGACCTCTTCGCCGGACTGGACGATGATCTCATATCCCTCGAAGGCGATGTAGGTAAACCCCATCGCCCCGATAATGCCGACGACGCCATTCGGCGCAAATCGTGGGTGAGCAAGAAACTTCGCGGGCCAGTCCGGCGTGGCGATGGTGGCTGCGATCCCAAAACAGACGAACACCCCGAGAATGAGGAGTTTCATGCTGGTGACGATCACTCCTGCGCGTCCGGTGTGTTTTGCTCCGCCGTAGTTGATATAGGCAAACAGCGCGATCATCACGACTGCGAGCAGTTTCTCGGCCATCGCCCGAGATAGTACGCCGAACAGGACGAACGACGTGGCGAGATCGAACGTCTGTGCCACAAACTCCGTCAGAAACACGCCAAACGTCACGGCGTACAACGAACACGCGACCGCATGCGCAAACCAGCTCATCCAACCGGCGTAGAATCCGTTTGGCTCCACCAACGATTCGTTCACCCAGAGATATCCCCCACCCGCCTCGGGAAATGCGGCACCGAGTTCGGCGTAGGATGCGGCCGTAAACGCCGCAACACAGCCGTTCAACACGAACGAGATCAGCAAGGCAGGTCCTGCCAGCCCAGCAGCAAACCCCGTCAACGCAAACACCCCAGCGCCGATCATCGCTCCAACACCGATGAACGTGATATCAAACAACCCCATATCTCTCGACAATTTCGTCGTCACGTCACCGCTGTCATCACGCTGTGACCCTACATCATCGTCCATACAGCCCCAATCGACGGGGATTGGGAAAAAACAGGCTGATGGGTATATTGACAGTCAAATGAGATAAGGAATGCTCCGGCGGGGATTTGAACCCCGGTCATTGCCTATCTCCCTGCGACGCCCGAAAGCGAACCACAGGCGAGAGGGCAATATGATTGGCCGGACTACACTACCGGAGCCCGCTGCGACCTACATTCATCTGTGAGGTCGATTCAGGTATAATCGTTGCGTTTCACGACGAGAGTGTGTGGCGAGGCCATCCCACGATCACTGGATGTAATCCGCATCGCTGGAATCACAGCGCTCTTCGTGTTGTTCGGCTTCGATCTCGTTGTCGAACATGAGACCGCAGGTCTCACACGTGTGCCACGTGGTATCGTCTCGCTCGACCTGTGTGACCATGTGTGAATATAGGTGCTCGTCGGTATAGGAGTTACGCGGCCCTTCATTTAATATAACTGATACGACAGCGGACAGTGGGCTCAAGACACCCGGTCACGTAAGGCGATTATGGACCAGCCTATTGAACTTACCGTTCAGGGTGCAAAAAAGCGGGATGCAGGACGTGGGATCGCCCGCCTCGACGGCGACACCTGCAGTCGGCTCGGTGTGTTGAGTGGTGAGACGGTGTTGCTAGATGGGCCACGACAGAGTGTAACCAAGGTGTGGCCAGGCGGAGAGTCGGGTGTGATCATGATCGATGCCGACACCCGCCACAACGCGGGAGTGACGATCGGCGATCAGCTCACCGTCCGTCCGTATGATGTGGCTGAGGGCCGTCAGATCGCCGTCGAACTGCCACGGTCTCCACGAACGGAGAACATTTCTCAGCTTGTCAAACGGGCGCTGTTGGATCGGCCGGTACAGACCGACGATCGGGTGCGGTTAGACCAGCTCGACATGCTAGTCACCGTAACGAAGACCGCTCCCGAGGGGATCGTGCGTGTCAGCGAAGGGACGTCGGTGTCTGTAAGCGTCGCTGCGGAGACGGACCGCCCTGGGTGGGGAGTAGACAGCGAACCGGTCCCATCAGAGGGCACGGCCGCTACAAGCGATCAGATCACTTACGAGGATATCGGTGGCTTGGACGAAGAGCTGGATCAGATTCGTGAGATGATCGAACTCCCGTTATCGGAGCCAGAGCTGTTTCACACACTGGGTATCGAACCGCCCAAGGGAGTGTTGCTGTATGGCCCACCCGGAACGGGAAAGACGCTCATCGCCAAGGCCGTCGCGAACGAGGTGAACGCCCATTTCTCGACGATTTCTGGGCCCGAGATCGTCTCGAAATACAAAGGCGACTCCGAAGAGCGCCTCCGAGAGACGTTTGAGACGGCGAGTCAGGAGGCTCCATCGATTATTTTCATCGACGAAATCGATTCGATTGCCGGCTCTCGCGATGATGAGGCCGACATGGAAAATCGCATCGTCACACAGCTACTCACGCTGCTCGACGGGATCGACTCCCGCGAGGAGGTGATCGTCATCGGCGCGACCAATCGAGTTGATACGATCGATCCGGCGCTTCGGCGTGGCGGACGGTTCGACCGTGAGATCGAAATCGGTGTGCCAGACGAAACTGGTCGCCGGGAGATTCTCGAGGTTCACACCCGAGGGGTGCCACTGGCCGAAGGCGTTGCGCTTGAGGACATTGCGAGTCGGACACACGGCTTTGTCGGGGCAGACATACAGACGCTCGTCACCGAGGCCGCGATGGTCGCTTTGCGTCGATATCGCCACGGCGATCGGACCGACATGGCAGTGACTCGATCGGATGTCGATACGGCGATGGCTGCCGTCGATCCCAGCGCCATGCGCGAGTACGTCGTCGAAACGCCAACCACGACGTTCGACGATGTCGGGGGCCTCGACGACGCCAAACGCACTCTCCGGGAGGGCGTCGAGTGGCCACTATCGTATCACGAACTGTTCGACGAAACGAACACCGAACCCCCCTCCGGGGTCTTGCTCTATGGTCCTCCCGGCACCGGCAAGACCCTGCTCGCCCGGTCGCTCGCCGGTGAAAGCGAGGTCAACTTCATTCACGTCGCTGGTCCCGAACTCGTCGATAAATACGTGGGCGAATCCGAGAAGGCGATTCGCGAGCTGTTTGAACGTGCCCGTCAGACCGCACCGACCATCGTCTTTTTCGATGAGATCGATGCGCTCGCCGGTCATCGTGGCGAGGGCCACGAGGCAACCGAGCGTGTGGTTTCACAGCTTTTGACCGAACTGGACGGACTCACTGAGAATCCAAATCTGATGGTGCTCGGGGCAACGAACCGCCGGGAGGCACTCGATCCGGCGCTGTTGCGTCCCGGTCGGCTCGAATCACACGTCGAGATTCCACTGCCCGATGAAGCTGCCAGACGAGCAATCCTTGGCGTCCACAGTGAAGGCAAACCGTACGGCGAGGACGTCGATCTCGACGAGCTGGCGGCGACAACGGATGGCTACTCCGGTGCCGAACTCGAGGCCCTTGTTCGACAGGCATCGATGCTCGCAATCAGAGAGTTCACGGACGACATCGATCCGGCCGATGCAATCGAACGTGCGGGTGAAATCACTATCACGGCCGGCTCGTTCGAGCAGGCACTGGCGACGATCGAGGACGACATGGACCGCTAGTTGGGGACACAAGCTATTTCGAGCCATCGGAAATAGGGGTACTATGGAGTATCGACAGCTCGGTGCGACGGGAACGACGGTATCGTCGCTCTGCTTTGGAACGTGGCGATTCGGACGAGAGACGAACGGTGTGATAGAAACCGATCGAGACGAGGCACACGAACTGCTCGATGCGTACGCCGACCGTGGTGGCAATTTCATCGATACGGCAAACGTCTATGGAACGCCCAGCGGGACGGCAGAACGCTACATTGGCGAGTGGCTCGACGAGCGCGACCGCGAACAGTACGTTCTCGCCTCGAAGGTGTATTTCCCGTTCGATGAGGGTGCTCCAAACGGGAGTGGTCTTTCGCGCACGCACATCCGCAATCAAATTGAAGGAACGCTCGATCGGCTGGGAACGGAGTATCTCGATCTGTACTACATCCACCGGTGGGACGAGTCAACGCCAATTGAGGAGACGCTGGCGACGCTTAATGGACTCATCGAAGACGGTCGCGTCAACTACATCGGTGCCTCAACGATGGCAGCCTGGCAGCTCACGAAGGCCCTCTGGAGTAGTGACGTAAACGATTACGAGCCGTTTACGGTGACACAGCCACTGGTGCATGCCGCGTACTTCGAGGATGTCCGGGAGTATCTGGACGTTTGTGCGGACCAGGAGCTCGCCGTCTGTCCGTATTCACCGCTGGCGGGGGGCTTTCTCACCGGCAAATACGAACGCGCTGATCCGGATGATCCAAGCGCCGTGCACGCCCCTGATGGTTCTCGCGGATCGTTCGACGAGCAGTTCGGTACGTACTACACGTCCGAACGCGGCTGGCACGTTCTGGATGCGATCCGCTCGGTGGCCACCGAGACCGACGCCACACCAGCACAGGTCGCGCTCCGCTGGTTGATGGACCAGGAGGCGTTTACCTGTATCCCGATTATTGGCGCCAGAACGACCGACCAGCTCGAAGAGAATCTGGGGGCGGTAGAGCTGTCACTCTCCGACGAGCAGCGATCGCGGATCTATGAAGCCCGGTTCGACGCAGATGGAAATCTCTACTGACTGAGGCTTAAAACACCGCTCATCACCTGTCTCATACTTTTCCGTTGTGTTTGCCACGTTCCACCATGACGAATGGAACGTACGATCGGTACCGATCGGCCATCGAGGGCGAGCAGATGCCGCTGGCGTACGTCGATCGGGCGGCACTGGACGCAAATATCCGCACGACACAGCGCCGAGCAGGCGAGCTTCCGATTCGGGTTGCATCGAAGTCGATTCGCTGTCGAAACATCCTCGCGTACGTTCTCGAACACGACGGATTCGAGGGGATCATGTGTTACACCGGCACCGAGGCGGCGTATCTGGCCGAGCACGGATTCGACAATCTTCTCGTTGCCTATCCCGTGGTGGATCGAACCGAGCTCTCGACCGTGTGTGCGGCGGTTGCTGACGGGACCACGATCACACTGATGGTCGATTCGCCCGCTCACGTCGAGTGCATCGCCGACTGCGTTCCTGAAGACTCACCGACCGTCCCGCTCTGTCTCGATATCGATATGTCGACGTCTCATTTTGGCATCCACTTTGGCGTGCGACGATCGCCGATCACCACACCTGATCAGGCACGCACGCTTGCCACAACGATAGCGAACACGGCTGGCGTCGAGCTTCGTGGCGTGATGGGCTATGAGGGACAGATTGCTGGCATCCCCGACGACGATCCTTCGAATACGGCCATGATGGACTGGGTGATCAGGCGGTTGAAATCCAGATCGATTGACCGGCTACACGCCCGTCGACAGGCAGTGATCAAGGCGCTTGCGGAAGCCGGTCACGAGCTCGCATTCGTCAACGGCGGGGGGACCGGTAGTCTGGAGTCGACCACTGACGATGAATCCGTAACGGAGGTGACGGTCGGTTCGGGCATCTTTGCGCCGGCGCTGTTCGATGGCTACCGGGCGTTCGATTATGAGCCGGCAGCAGGCTTTGCGATCGAGGTTGTGCGGACACCAACCGATGGCATGGTTACGTGTCGCGGTGGTGGATATATCGCCAGCGGAACGCCCGGCGTCGACAAAACGCCCACGCCACACCTTCCAGCAGAGACGTCGCTGCGAGACGCAGAAGGTGCGGGAGAGGTCCAGACGCCCGTCAAGTATGACCGAGCACATGAGCTGTCGCTTGGCGATCCTGTCGTCTTTCGCCACGCGAAAGCCGGTGAACTCTGTGCGCAGTTCGAGACACTCCGTGTGATCGAGGGCGATACGATCGTCGATCGCCATTCGACCTATCGGGGGGATGGGCGGTGTTTCCTGTGAGCTGGACGAACTGGTCGGAAGAGCACCACTGCTCGCCGGATCGGATGCTTGAACCCGACTCGGAAGATGAACTGCAAACGATCGTCGATCGATACGCTGGCGAGCGGACGATACGCGTGGCAGGGTCTGGCCACTCGTTCTCTCCGGTGGTGCCAACCGAGGACATACTCGTTTCGCTTGCGAACTACACTGGCATCACCACAGTGAATCCTGCCAGAGAACAGGTGACGGTTCGCGCTGGAACACCGCTCAGTGAGCTCACAACCGCGCTCGATGATTACGGGCTCGCACTCAAGAACATGGGCGATGTGGACGCCCAGACGATCGCCGGCGCGCTCGCCACTGGCACGCACGGAACGGGGATCGAGCTGGGGATCATGCCGACACAGATCGCTTCCGTTCGGCTCATCAGGGCAGATGGGGAGATTCAAACAATCGACCCAGATGATGGAGAGCAGTTCCGGGCTGTACAGCTTTCGCTCGGCACGCTCGGAATCGTCAGCGAGATCACGCTGAACGTTCGATCTGCGTATCGACTGCGAGAGAACAGCTGGATCGAGTCGCTGGATTCCGTGCTCAATCGACTCGAAACGCTGCGTGCAAACAATCGCCACGTCGAATTTTTCTGGTTTCCCCACACGGATCATACACTCATCAAGACGCTGAATCCAACGTCGGCCGCTCCAACGCGTGGCGTCCCCTACCAACTCGACGAACGGGCAGAAAACCTGGCCTGGAGTGCAATCTGTCGGCTGTCAGCACGGATACCACAGATGAGTCCTCGACTGGCACGATTTGCGGCCGGAACGCTCGATGGAACCAGCACCGTCGGTCCGAGTCACGATGTATTCCCGACCATGCGTGCCGTTCGATTCAACGAGATGGAGTATGCAGTGCCGGCCGATGCGGGCGGGTCTGCGATTCGAGCACTCAGAGCAGAGCTTCGTGAATCCGAGTGGCCGATCGTGTTTCCGATCGAATTCAGATACACACGAGGCGACGACATTCTCCTCAGTCCAGCGTATGACCGAGACGTTGCGTTCATCGCGGTCCACGCCTATCACCGAAAGCCATATCGTGCGTACTTTGACGCCTGTGAGTCGATCTTTGCTGAGCACGACGGGCGTCCACACTGGGGGAAAATGAACGGCCGTTCCCCCACAGATCTTCGCGATCGCTTCCCGGAATTCGAGACGTTTGCGTCGATCAGAGAATCGTTCGATCCAGCGGGGACATTCTTGAACCCCGAGCTGGAACCTCTGTTTCAGTAAGAACAACGCTTGTCTCATCCATACGTCCTTTCACGCAGTGTGAGTAGTCCAAGGAGTGAACGAACTCCAGACAGAGATCACTTCGTTGTTCGGCATTGATCTCCCGATCGTGCAGGCACCGATCGGGAGCGCAAGCTGTCCGTCACTCGCCGCGGCGGTCACCAATGCGGGAGGGCTCGGGACGCTCGCGCTCAGCTGGCGATCACCAGCGGACGCCCGGACGGCGTTGGACGAGGCGATGGCCCAGTCGACCGGGCCGGTTGGGGCCAACATCGTGCTCGACGAAACGGCCTCGACGACCGATCCCGAGACGTTGGTTGATTGCTGTCTCGACGCTGGCGTGCCAATCGTGTCGTTTTCGTTCGGCGACTGCAGCCAGTTCGTCGATCGATTGGATGCGACAGACACGACTGTCCTCCAGAGCGTTGGCTCGCTCGAAGCTGCCCGTTCGGCCGTTGAGGCTGGCGTCGATTGCGTCGTTGGCCAGGGCACAGAGGCCGGTGGTCACGTCGAAGGCGAACTGACGACGCTCTGTTTGATACCCCAGCTCGTCGATGCGGTTGGAGATGTGCCCGTGATCGCCGCCGGTGGAATCTCTGATGGCCGCGCCATTGCGGCGGCTCTCACGCTCGGTGCTGGGGGCGCCTGGCTCGGTACCCGGTTTCTTGCAACCACCGAAGCCAAGATCCACGAGACGTACAGATCGCGGCTTACCACACACGAGAGTGCCGACACCGTGCTGGGAAGGCCCTTTGATGGTGGCTGGCCGGGAATGGACCACCGGGTGCTCGAAACTGAGATTGTAAGCGAGTGGATCGACGCTGGACGACCGACACAGGATAAACCAGGTGCTGGCGTTCGCGTCGGCACCACTCCCGATGGCGAGCCGATCGACCGATACGACGACATGCTTGCCGTTCCCGACACGATGGGGGAGATCGAAGAACTCCCCCTGTACGCCGGACAGGGCGTCGGACAGATCGATCACAGTAGACCGGCGGCGAGCGTCGTCGATGACCTCGCCACCGAGACACGGATCGCACTCACGAATGCGCCCGGCTGAACGCGCCCTGATGGTCAGCTTTCGGGGTCGACATCTGGAGACGGGACGATCATTACAGGGATGGCTGCTGTCCGAATCATTCGTTCGGCGACGCTTCCGAGCAACAGCCGATCGAGTCCCTCGCGTCCGTGTGTTCCGAGAACGAGCATCCCAATGTCGTTGTTCTCGATCGCCTCAGCGATCGCTTCGTGGACCACTCCCGTATAACAGTGTGTCTCCGTGTCGAGTGTCGCGGGCGTTTGTTCAACGACTGACGTGATCGCCTCGTTCGCTTCGGTTTCGAGCGCTCTTCTGATCGGCGCGCGGGAGGCGAACTTCGTTTCGACCACCGAGAGGACGTGGAGTGTGGCGTTGTAGTGTCGTGCCAGATCGATTGCTCCCTCGACGGCCGGTTGTGATCCAGCAGAGCCGTCGGTGGCAACGAGAATCGCATTGTGTGACGCTGATACCGACGGATCGGTCAGCTGAACGGTCACCACCGGACGGGTTGCACGGCGAACCACAGAGCTCGTCACACTGCCGAGTAGATACCGACGCATTCCCGTTCGGCCATGAGTCCCCATTACGATGCAATCAACGTCGTGCTGGTCGGCGTACGCTACGATTTCCGTGGCTGGATAGCCCTGTCGGATCGCCGTCGTCACCGACAGCTCGTGTCCCGCAGACGCCACTGCCGCATCGACCTCCACAACGGCGGCCTCACACTCACGCTTTCGCGTCTCAAAAACCGATTCCCAGACGCCGGCATCCGCCACCGACTCCTCCGTGTAGGCGAGTTCGATCACCGACAGCGCGTGTATCGTCGACCCATATCGGTGCGCCAGTTCGATCCCCTCCCGGACTGCCGCCGCCGTCCCATCACTCCCATCGGTGGGAATGAGCACCGACTCATACATGTGTATCAGTAGCACGCGGACGGGCTTAATCGGGGTGGTATGCTGTGTCAGGACCGATCCGTACGGAGTGTGAAGTCGACCGACAGCCAGCAACCCCAGATCGACAAATGTGACTGCCTGATACTCACCAACATTCATGATCGTCAGCTGGTACCAATGGGACAGTTCATCCGGAGAGCGAACGTCTTTATTCGGTCGTCGAGAAATACAGACAGTTTCTCATGGTTCGCTTTCCAAACCCGATACGACTGCTGGTCCTCTGTATCGGTCGCGCGCTGTCTCGGCTCGGGCTGATCGATTCTGAGCGCGCGCGTCGGACGACGGAGCTGGCCTGGCCACGGATTGTGACCGGTATTGCCCGCATGTCGAAAAACGCAGTCGACGTTGCGATGGTTGGGATTGCACTCGGCTCGACGGCGATCGCCGGTGTTGGCCTTGCCGGTCCATACTGGGGGCTTGCGTTTGCTGTTGGCGGTGGGATTGCAGCGGGGACGATCGCGCTCGTCTCCCAGCGATTCGGTGCCGAGAAGTTTCACGAGATGGGTACCGCGATTCGAACGAGTCTCGTGCTCGTCATCGCACTCACGTTGCCAATCACCGTTATCTTTTTTGCGGCTCCACAGCCCTTGCTTGGGCTGTTGAGCGATGATCCAGTGGTGATCGACTTCGGCACGCGCTATCTTCGGCTGGTCGGGCTCGGTATCCCGTTCGCCGCGATCAATCTCGTCTGGAGCCGTGTCTTCATTGGCATCGATGACGCCTGGACGCCCATGGTGTTGCGGGCGGGCGGTGCCCTCTCGAACATCGCCATCAACGCGATCGCCATCTTCGGTCTCGGACTTGGCGTCGAAGGAGCTGCCGTTGGGACGGTGCTCTCGAACATCCTGGTTGCCGGAACGTTCTTCTGGATCCTCGTCCGTGGCGGGCTTCCCGGTGGGAAAGAGCTTCCAATTACCCTCGATCCGTTTGGCCCGTACTTCGATTCGGGGCTCGGACGTCAGCTAATCGAGATCGGAGTCCCAGTAATGGGTCGAAACGGCGTCTGGACCGTTGCAGAGTTCCCGATGCTCGCAATCGTCGCCTGGTTTGGCCCGTCGGTGATGGCGGCGTATGTGATTGCTCGACGCATCTGGGGAGTCATGAACACGCCCGGCTGGGGCTTTGGGCTGGCAGCCAGCAGTCTGGTTGGCCAGTCGCTCGGAACCGGCGACGAAGCCACCGCCGAGGCCTACGGCCGCGAAATCATCCGGTTTTCGGTCGTCGTGTATCTCGTCTCTGCGATCTGCGTGTTCGTGTTCGCCGAACCGCTCGTCCAGTCGTTCGTGGACGGGACCCCAACCCGAACCATTGACGTTGGCGTCTCGCTCGTCTCGGTGGCGTGTCTGGCGATCTTGCTCCAGGGCGTCTCTGGCGGTGCCGCCGGGCTGCTCGATGCTAGTGGTGACACCCGCTGGACGTTCTACAGCCAGGCCGTCGGGATGTTTGGCGTCTCGATACCCCTGACGTATCTCGGGGCAACGACGTCCCTGGGCATCTGGGGGCTGTATCTGGCCTTTCTCGCAGAAACCGCGATTCCGGCAGCACTCAACTACTATCGATTTTACTCCAACGCCTGGAAACGCGTCAGCCGGGCGTATCGCGTGGATGGGGCAGTCGCTGACGATTGAACTCGCATAGCGTCTCGATTTGTTCTGGTGTCATCACACACCATCTCATAGACATTACCGACCGAACCATTCCGTCAGTTGACCGAACACCATTATCATTTTGATATAGTAGTGTTTTATCGCAAATAGTGTTGTACGAATAGAAGGATGCAGTTTCACAGTGTGGCACATTGCTGTCTGTCTTTTGTCCTGAATATCACCTCAGTACACGTTCGGGTCGGCGAATCAGTTGTTGGTATGACATTTGAATGGGTGGTAGTCGCCTCGGCGATTGGTGGTGGTGCTGGTGGCATCGTCATGGTCGGGGCGTCCACCTCGGTGACTGGGAGCACGGATCGTCGATTCAGGCGGCGACTCACATTTGCTGTCGGTGCGGTGCTGGTGGTCCTCGGCGTCAGTACCGTGGGCCCCCACATAACAGCTCACCCCGTGCTCGCCAGTGTGAGCGCGCTCTGTGGCAGTATCCTGGTGTGGGCGATCGGAACGCTCAGCGCTGGCGAGACAGTTGCGGCCACAGTAACGACGCTCATCATACACCAGTGTCTCGAGGGGATGGCGCTTGCAACGGCGTACGTCACAGGTGGGATCGTGGGCGTCTCAGCAGCGATCGCGCTCACCGGACACACTGCGCTCGAAACGGCTGTCGTCGGAGCCTCCGCAGTAACGGTTGACCGAGCGCTCTGGGGTGTGATTGCGATCGTTGCGATGCAATCCGTCTACGTGCTGGCCGCCGTAACGACGTTCGTCATAGATTACACGATGACGGACGAATTCGAGCTGCTGTTTGCGAGCCTCATTGGTGGTGCAATGATCACGGCGGGATTGCGAGAGCTCCGTGCGCGCACGGGGTAGCCTACACTTCGCCAATCTTCTGGCGCTTTCGCATGAGATAGAGGAAGTATGGTCCACCGAGGAGCCCGGTGACGATACCGACTGGAAGTTGCTGTCCGGACGCACCGAGCAGTTCGAGACCCAGCCGCGCACCAACGTCCGCAACGACCATCAGCGCCGGGCCGGCAAAGAGACAGCCAACAATCAGCTTTCGGTGGTCGCTTCCAACGATCGTTCGCACCAGATGTGGAACGATCAGGCCAACGAAGCTCACCACGCCAGCGACGGCGATGCTTGCGGCGGCGGCAAGAACACCGATACCGGCAAGCCCGAGGCGGACCCGTTCGACCGACATCCCGAGTGATTTTGCGGTCCGCTCGCCGAGGACAAGCACGTTGAGTTGTCTGGCACCGATGAGTACGAGCAACACCACGAGCAACGTCCAGGGGCCGGCCATCCGAACCTGTTCCCAGCCGACGCCGGTCAACGAGCCGGTCATCCACTGCATCGCTGACTGTGCAGTGCCGATATCGGCCGCAAACAGGAACATCGCCCGCTGAACCGACTGAAAGACAGTCCCAACGATTATTCCGGCCAGCACGAGCCGAACGGGAGACGTCCCGTTCTTCCAGGCGATCGCGTAGACAATTCCGAACGCAATCGCGCCACCGAGCGCGGCAAACAGCGGCAGAAATGTCGATAGCCCCGGAAACATCACGAGCGTCACCAGAATCACGACACCCGCTCCATTCGAGACGCCGAGGATAAACGGGCTCGCGAGTTCGTTCTGTGTGACGGCCTGGAAGATCGTCCCGGAGATGGCGAGATTCATCCCAACCAGAATCGCAACGATCACACGGGGCAAACGGATCGTCCAGACGACCGTGGTTGCCGTATCAAGTGCCCGCAGTGAGGCTTCGCTTCCGAAAAGCGTCGTCGTTGCTCCCGAGCCAAGGAAAAATGAAACCAGCAGCTTTGGATCGAACAACACAGAGGGGTTCGACACTGCTTCAACCACCGTGGGGAACGACATGTTGTACGCACCGAATCGGACCTGGATGAGCCCACCGAGAACGACGAGTATCACGCTGACGACGGCGAGTCCAATCAACGCCGGATCTGCAGGGATGAAATCACCGACCGTCCGTCTGCCAGCAGGATCATCGATTGAGCTGCTTTCACCACTGGTCATGGCCACCGCTCATCCGAATCCTGTGAGCCATTATCACAGCAATCGCACGCTGGAGGTTGTCGCCATCGATGGACTCCCGGAGAAACGTTCCTGATCATGTATTTAGGTCCCCCTAAAAGATCATAAGCACAACGAATTCTGGATGATCCACACGGAGCGTATGAATTAGAAGAAACACAAATAATCCCAATATTTGTGTGATTATAAGGATTATAGCCGAAGAGATGAATTATCCATCGAAATAAACCATGCTAAAGCCGAATAAGCAATAGTTTATCATAGCATTGCAGAAAAGACGAGCCACGAACCGATCGTCGCGAGCGTTGGGGTAAGAATCCAGAGAAAAACCACTCGCTGTGTTGCGACCCGGTCGAACATCACGGGGGGTTCTCGAAGAAGGTCCTCCTGAGATTCTTCGCCCACACGTGGAATGGAGTCTGGATCGAGCGGTCTCGTTTCGATGTCGGGTTCAGTGGCGAGTTCGCCGATAGTCGGTCCACGTGCGCGCTCGGTTTCGGGGTCAGGTTCGGCAGTTTCTGCGAGCAGCGCATTCGTCGAGAGTTCTCGTGCCCTGTCGGCTGAGGATCTGACGGCGAGAGTTGGCTCCGTATCGATGGCAGTTTTACTCGCTCCAACGAGCGTCGTATGCCGACTCGAGCGACCCCAGCCGAGTCCAATGATCGAAGAGGTGGTACTCACTGCAAGGCTTGCCGGAATACCGAGGTCGGAAAGCACCGTGATGATCGTCGCACCAACGAGCGAGACGACGAGCGCCGCAAGAATTGGAAGATCAGTGAGGCCATCGCCAACCGTATCGAGCGTTCGTCTCGCGATAGTGAACCCGCCGAGCCCGATCGCTGCGATGGCGAGAATAATCCCCTGACTGGCTGTCAACGACCCGCTACCGACGAGCGGCGCAATCGCGTTCGCAGCGTTCGACGCACCGGCCGAAAACGCGTTGTAACAGGCAACGATCAGGACGGCGGCTGCACCAACAATATCACGCGGATGTGCTCGTTCGTTGATCGAGACACGTGGCATCATCCCCGTTCGTTCGAACGTCACCAGACCGGCTTCGAACCGTGTGAACGACACGCGAGCGTCGAGATGTGGATAAAGATACCGACCGAACAGAAAACCAATCCAGAACGCAGCGACGGGCGCGATGATCCACGCCGCGACGATACCGAACATCATCGACTCGTTGAGCGTGCCCGTTGCGAGACCGAGCCCAGCGATTGAGCCGACGGCAGTCATCGATGTCGATGCGGGAACGCCATAGATGTTCGAGAGCAACAGCGTCGCACCGGTGAAAAACAGCACTACGATGCTCGCAAGCAGCGTAAATTCTTGCTGTGGAACGATCCCCTCGCTCATAGTGGTGATGACGTTTCGACCGACGGTCCAACCACCAACCAGCGCAAACAGGGTGAACAACGAGGCAGCGGTCGTCTTGTTGACAATTTTTCCCCCAACTGCCGGCCCAAACGCAACGCCAGTCGAGGATCCGCCGATGTTGTATCCAACGAACGCTGCAACGAGTAATCCTATGACTACCAGTCCGCTCACCACGATCATACGGATCCGATTCACAGAGGGGGAGCCTAATGATTGGCAACGATGAAACGAAGACAGATCCACACCCTTCAACGGCCGCGTAGAGGAGGCCGAACAACTTTTGTTTGATCTGTGTAATGTGAGTGGCGTGCACACAATGACCGCGAGCGATTCGTCCTTCTGGTGGAGTGATCGTTCATGACTGATTCGTACGAAACGGTGCAGTTCGAGCGGACCGATGATGGGCTCGGCTGGATTGAACTGGATCGGCCTGATGCGTTGAACACGATCACCACGGAACTGCTTGACGAACTGGACGCCGTGATCGATCGGTGTGAATCGGCCGAGTCGGTTCGGGCGATCTACCTCACGGGAGCCGGCGATCGTGCGTTTTCTGCGGGGGCGGACGTGCAGTCTTCGGGCGTGATGGGCCACCGCAAAGGTGTCGAACACTCTCGACGCGGACAGACCGTCTTCGGCCGGCTCAAAGCGACGGATTTGCCGGTGGTTGCCGGCATTGACGGCTACTGTCTGGGCGGTGGAATGGAGCTTTCGATGTGTGCAGATCTCAGAATCGCGAGCGATCGCTCGGAGTTCGGCCTCCCCGAACACTCACTCGGGCTGTTGCCGGGCTGGGGTGGCACACAGCGCCTCCAGCAACTGCTCGGTGAGAGCGTGGCCAAACAGTTCGTGTTCACGGCCGACCGGTTCAGTGCAGAGCGAATGTACGAGTTTGGCTATCTCTACGACCTGATCGAGGCCGAGTCGTTCGAGGAAGATGCCCGGTCATTTGCTGCGGAGATCGCTGCTGGTCCGCCGATCGCACAGCGTTACAGCAAGCGTGCGATGCGTGCGGCCACACCATCACCGGACGCAGGCCTCGAACTCGAAGCGCAGGCGTTTGGCCACTTGCTCGACACCGAGGATCTTGCAGCTGGTATTTCGGCGTTCGTAACCGACAGTGATCCCGAGTTCGAGGGCAAATGAGCTCGCACGACACAGATGGGCTCACGGTAACAACCAGCCCGGACGAACTGGTCGTGCGAGCGACGATCGATCGACCAGATCGGCGAAATGCACTCAACGACGCCGTTATTGAGGGGTTGTGTTCTGTGCTTGCGGCCGCAGACAGTGGCCCCACTCGCGTGGTCGTGCTGCGCGGTGCGAACGGTACATTTTGCTCGGGCGGTGATCTGCAGGCGATGGCCGGTTCCGCTGGCGGAGACCCTCAGGTGTACCGTGATGGCTTCGCGGGATTGGCGACGCTGCTCGAACGGCTTCCACAAACGCGCGCGCTCTGTGTGGCAGCCGTCGAAGGCTACTGTCTCGCCGGCGGGCTCGGACTGGGAGCTGCCTGTGACATCGTCCTCGCTAGTGACGATGCGACGTTCGGATTGCCAGAGCGCAACGTGGGACTGTTTCCAGCACAGGCGATCGTTCCGATCGCACGAACGGCACCTGAGAAACGAATTCTCGAATACGCGTTCACCGGCGAACAGTTCGACGCGGCGACGGCACATGATCTGGGGCTGGTGTCGCGAACCGTTTCGGCTGAGGATTTCGACGCAGAACTGGACGATCTGATCGATTCGCTTGCCCGCTCGTCGCCCGTGGCGATCGATATGGGTAAACGGGCGTACTACACTCAGCGAGGAATGGAGTATCAGAAAGCACTATCGCACATGCGCGAAGTGATCGCTCATATCGCCATGAGCGACGCGACCGAGGCGGGAATCGAGGCGTTTTTGCTGGATGAGACGCCGTCGTGGGGGACTCGCGACCAATGACGTTCGCAGAACAGGATTCGATCAAGGGTAACGATCCGGATCGGGCGGTCATCTCCGTCGCGCTGACGGGGGCGCTTACGACACGGGAGCAATGCGAGTCCATTCCGTACACGCCTGAGGAGATTGCAGCCGACGCGGCGGCGGCACGCGACGAGGGGGCTGCGATCGCACACATTCATGCTCGCACCGACGACGGTGCACCGACATACGACCCCGAGGTGTATCAGGAAATTCGCGACGAGGTGCGTGCGCGGACGGATATCGTGTTGAACTTTTCTACCGGCGCGATCCACGCACCCCCCGAGCAACGAATTGCGTACCTCAAGGCCGTCAAGCCGGAGATTGCAGCGTTGAACATGGGCTCGATGAACTACGCGAAATACTCCACAGAGCGAGAGGATTTCGTCTTTGATATGGTGTTCGAGAACTCGTTCGAAGAGATTGAGCAGTTGCTCACGGCAATGGACGAGGCAGACATTCGACCCGAACTCGAATGCTTCGATGCCGGGCACATCACCAACACAACGCCGTTTCTCGACCGTGGACAGCTCAGCACGCCACTGCAGTTCAGTCTCATCATGGGTGTGCTTGGTGGGATTCCGGCAACGGTCGAATCGCTCATCGACCAGGTCCGTCGGCTCCCACCAACCGCACGCTGGCAGGTGATCGCCATCAGCCAGGATCAGTGGCCGCTAATCGCAGCCGCACTCGCAATGGGTGGAAACGTGCGCGTCGGCCTGGAGGACAACTTCTACCTTCCAGATGGATCGATGGGAACCAACGCCACACTGGTCGAGCAGGCGGCAGCGATGACCCGATCGGTTGGGAGCGAGCCGGCAACGCCAGAGCAGGCCCGCTCGATTCTCGGGCTGGAGGACGAATGAGTCCGCCCGCAGTCGATTCGGTATTCGATGGAGAACTGTTTGACGACACGACGGTGCTCGTCACGGGTGGCGGCACCGGAATCGGGCGGGCGATTGCGCTGGGATTTGCGACGCTCGGCGGGGATGTCGCAGTCGCGAGCCGATCGATGGACCATCTCGAACCGGTTGCCGACGCGATCGAAGAACGTGGACAACAAGCCTGTGCGACGACGGTCGACATTCGCGAACCCGACGCGGTTGAGTCGATGGTCGAGACCGTCGAACGGGAGCTCGGGCCGGTAGACGTGCTCATCAACAACGCTGGTGCGAACTTTCTGACGCCGACGGAATCGCTCTCGCCGAACGGCTGGCGGGCCGTCGTCGGAACTATTCTCGACGGAACCGCCTACTGCACCATGGCCGTTGGCGAACGAATGATCGACCGGGACGGCGGCGTGATCATCTCGATCGGAGCCACCAACAGCGAACATGGTGCACCCTTTCACGCCCACTCCGGTGCGGGAAAAGCCGGTGTGCACAACCTGATGCAGACGGTTGCCAGCGAGTGGGCCAAACACGGAATTCGAGCGAACACTATTGCGCCTGGCATCGTCGAGACCGACGGCATTACGGACGCTGCTGGGGGTGCGCTCCCCGAATCGCTTACCGGATCGATTCCAGCAGACAGATTCGGTACGCCGGCCGATTGCGTTCCTACGGTGCTCTTTATGGCCAGTCCAGCGGCAGCCTACGTGACGGGAAGCTATCTCACCGTTGATGGTGGTCTGTTGCTTGCCGACCCGATGGCCTGATCAGAACAACACCGTCCCGTGGTGTTGTGGCCGCTCGTCCCGCTGTTTCGTGCGTGCGGCCTCGAGACGCGCACAGAGCTGTGCTCGCAGCTCGCTGGCGGGCAACAGCTCATCAACCTGCAACGAGGCTGCCTGTTCGGTGATGTCGATGTGTGTGCGATACTCCGATTTTGCAGATTCGATGAACTGCGCTCGTGATTCTTGATCCATCGCTTCGAGCTGGTCGCCAAACAGCGCGTGGATCGCTGCGTCGGGTCCCATCACGGCAATTTCTGCTGACGGCAGCGCAAGCGTACAGTCGGGATCGAACGACGGACCACACATCCCATAAATTCCGGCCCCGTACGCTTTGCGCAGAATCACACAGAATTTGGGCACCTGCGCGTTTGAGGTTGCATAAATGAACTTTCGTCCCTTTCGGAGCACGCCTTCGCGTTCAACCGCCGAGCCGATCATGAACCCCGGCGTATCACAGAGATAAATGAGCGGAATGTTGTACGCATCGCACGTCCAGACGAACCCCGCCGCTTTGTCGGCCGAGTCGGGAAAGATCGCCCCGCTCACCGTGGCGGGCTGGTTGGCGACGATCCCGACTGGAGTGCCATCGATTCGTCCAAGCCCGGTGACGATCTCCGGAGCGAACGAGGGCTTGAGCTCGAGGAACGAATCACGGTCGAGCAACCGATCGATCGTCTCGTGAACGTCGTAGGCTTCGTTTGGTTGCTCGGGGATCGTCGCGTCCAGCGCCTTGGGATTTTTTGCCGGGGCAGTCGGGCTACTCGTCGGTGGAGCCTCGCGGAAATGCTGTGGCAGATACGACAACAGTTCACGAACGGTCTCTGCGGCACTTTCCTCATCGGGGACGACCAGATCTGCACTCCCGCTTTCGGTGGCGTGGACCGCTGGCCCACCGAGCTCATCCATCGAGACGGATTCACCGGTCATCGCCTCGACGATCCGTGGGGAGGCAATCGCCATCCCCGAGATCTCCTCGACCATAATCAGAAAATCACAGAACACTGGCGTGTACGCAGAACCCGCGATATCTGGTCCATACAACACCCCAATCTGCGGAACGCGACCCGACAGCCGACACTGGTTGTAGAATGTCTTCCCGCCGTGATACCGATCCATGTGGGTGTCGCCTGGCTCACGCTCGGAGGCGTCGAGCCGTGCGCCCGTCGAATCTATCAGCCGAACCATCGGAATTTCGAGTTCCAGTGCACGCTCTTGGATCCTGACGACCTTCTCGATTCCAAGCTTCCCGAGCGATCCGGCCTTGACGGTGTAGTCATTGGCCGTGAATGCAACCCGCCGACCGTCGATCGTTCCAATCCCTGTGAGCAGTCCGTCTGCCGGCAACTCATCGTCCGTGTGGCGTGCGAATCTGCCGTTCTCGTACTCGATCGTGTCGAACACCATCTCTAAACGGTCACGAACGAACTGTTTATCGAGTGAATCGATCTTCTCGTGACCGCGCTCTGGTCCGCCGCTTTCGACCGATTCGATTGCCTCCTGGACGGCTTGCTCACGGTCAGAAACGACCGATCCTGCATCCTCCCAGGAGTCCTCACCCGCCGCTGCAATCGACTCACCCGACTCGGTTACAACCGAAACGGACCGGCCGAGATGTTCGGCCGCCACAGTGGCGATCGCCTGGGCGATCTCTGCCTCGGCGTCGTCACCGATTGCTATCTCCATGACAGCTCGTGCCCCTGGTGGATTGTTAACCTATTCTTCCCGCACTAAATTTCCCCATTTGAGTAAACGGATATGATGTTTATTTCGTTATTGGTTACACGACTTATTAACATACAAACTATTATTATCAATGGATTATAATTACCGTCTGGCATGGAATACTACGAGGGCGAGCGGCTGTCACACATGGGCGATCTTCCCAAAATGGCGGCTGATCGCTACGGGTCGAAGACCGCGTTCGTGGGGATGGCTGAAACCCAATCGTATTCGGAATTTGCGGCGGCGACTTCACGCATGGCGGCGGTGCTTGCGAACGACAACGTCGGCGTTGGTGACCGTGTTGGCCTATACATACCGAACACGTTGCAGTTTCCCAGCACCTATTTCGGTGTGATTGAGTCCGGAGCGATTCCCGTTCCGCTGAACCTTCGGATGGACACCGAGACGCTCGCATACATCGTTGATGATGCATCGATCGACTGTCTGATCGGGTCGCCGTTGCTCGCTGATGACATTACCGAGCTTGCCGAAAAAACAGCCGTTTCGAGGACACTCGTCCCGGGCATGAACGATCCCGATCTGGGAATCAAAAACTGCTCACACTTGCTCGCTGACACACCGGCGACGTTCGACCGTCCACACCGCGAGTTCGACGACGTGGCCTGCCAGCCCTACACGAGTGGAACGACCGGGCGGCCAAAAGGCGTGTTGCTCACACACGAGAATCTGCTGACGTCGCTCGAGGCCTATGACGCCGGGGGGAACCCAATCGATCCGGACAAAACTGGGCTGCTTGTGCTCCCGCTGTTTCACATTTATGCCTTGAACGCGCTACTCGGCTCGTATCTGTACAACGGTGCATCGAGCGTATTGCTCGCCGAGCCCGATCCCGAGGCGATTTTGGCAGCGATCGATCGCCACGAGATCACACAGATTGCTGGTGTCCCCGCGCTTTATACCATGACACACCGGGTGTACTGCGAGAGCCCATCGGATTACGATCTCAGCTCGCTCGAGCTGGCGCTCTGTGCGGCGGCACCGCTCGCTGACTCGACGAAAAACGCCATCGAAACCCAGTGGGACGTACGGTTGGCCGAGGGGTGGGGAATGACCGAGACCGCACCGGCTGGTGCGACAGAACCAGCACGGGGTGTCCGGAAGGCCGCAGGATGTGTCGGACCACCGGTCGAGGGCCTTGAGGTTTCGCTGGTGGATCCAGAGACGCGAACAACCCGCCTTGACGCCACTGCAATCGAACCACCGATCAATCATTCAGACGTGGACACGCCAGTAACCGGTGAAATTGCGGTGCGTGGCCCGCAGGTGTTCGAGGGGTATCACAATCGTCCGGACCAAACGGCAGCCGTGTTCGACGAGGCGGGGTGGTTTTACACGGGGGATCTCGCCCGTGTCGATGCGGATGGCTATCTGTGGATCGTCGATCGCAAAGACGACATGATTATCGTGGGCGGAGAAAACGTCTATCCCTCGACGGTCGAGGAGGCACTCTACGACCATCCTGGCGTCGCTGAGGCCGCTGTCGTCGGGGCCGACCACGACGTGAAAGGCAGGGCTCCTGTTGCCTATGTCGTCCCCGAACGAGAGACCACGCTCGAGGAGCTCGATTTGCGACGGTTCACAATTGAACGCGTTCCGAGCTACGCCCATCCACGGCGGATATTCTTCGTCGAGGAACTCCCCCGGAGCGCCACACAGAAAGTGCGACGTTTCGAGCTCGAAGCCGACCTTGAGTCGCGTCTCGACGGACCGCTCCGATCGAGTAACAGACAGCTGTAGTTTCCTGCCTGTGATGCCTTGCATTACTGTTAATATCGTTCGTCAGACACAGGTGGTATGACGCACGTCGAAACAGAGCTCCACGGGATGATTCGTGAATCAGTCGGTGAGATTGCTGCGGAGTTCGATCGATCGTACTGGCGTGAACATATCGAAAACAGAACGTTTCCGGAGTCGTACTGGAACGAGCTGGCCGATCAGGGCTGGTTGGGTGTCGCAATTCCCGAAACGTTCGGCGGCGAGGGGCTAGGAATGCTCGAGATGACGATGGTGATCGAAGAGCTCTCGCGAGGTGGTGGTCAAGGTGGCATCGTCTTCGTGTTGACGCCCGTGTTCGGTGGGATCAGCGTGTTGCGCCACGGATCGACGGCACAGAAAGAGCAGATCCTCCCCGGAATTGCTGATGGCTCGCTCAGATTCTGTATGGGACTGACCGAACCGAGAGCTGGAACGAACACGCTGGCGATCGACACAACCGCAACGAGAGACGGAGAGACGTTCGTCATCGACGGGCAGAAAACGTTCATCAGCGGGGTCGAAAACGCCGATAAAATGCTTCTTGTGGCCCGTACCAGCTCATTCGATCGATCAAATCCGACACATGGTGTCACCATGTTTCTGATCGATGAGCCGGCCGAACGTGACGCGATCTCACTGACCGAGCTCGACACGACCGTCCCGTGGTTCGAACGGCAGTATCAGGTGGATATCGATGGCCTGGTCGTTCCAGAGGAGTCCGTGCTGGGCACTGAGGACGGGGGGATGTATCTACTGTTCGATACGCTGAACACCGAGCGGATCGGTGGCGCTGCGAGCGCGCTCGGTGGCGGACTGCGTGCGATCGACCTTGCCGTCGATTACGCCTGCGATCGTGAGGTGTTCGGAAAGCCAATTGGTGCCCATCAGGCGATTCAACACCCGCTAGCGGAGTACTACGCGAAGCTCATGGCCGCCCGGGAGATCACCTACACTGCGGCCGCAAAGTGGGACGCCGATCAAAACTGCGGAATGGAAGCCAACGCGGCGAAATATCTCGCGAGCGAGTACGCGACCGAGGCAGCGTCACAGGCGATCCAGACACACGGCGGCAACGGATTCACACCGGAGTACGAGGTGTATGATATCTGGCAAAACGTGCGGCTCACACAGACGGCACCGATTTCGAACGAGATGGTGAAAAACTTCATCGCCGAGCACCATCTCGGGCTGCCACGCTCGTACTGAGCGGGTCAGAACAGAAATTCTGAATCGGTCTCGGCGGCAACTTCCGTCAGCGCTATCGCAGCGTCGGAGTACTGAAGGAGCTTTTGCATATCACCGTCAAGCTCGAGCTCGCCACCCATGATAAGGTTGATCACCCCTGCGTCGCCCGCTACCAGCCGTTTCCACACGTCGTAGGGGCCAGAAAGAACGAAGCCGTGATCCCGTTCACCGATTTCTGACAGGACAGCAACCTCATCACAGGTTCCATCCCGAAGATCAAGCCACGCGTAGATCGTATCCGAATCCACGACGCGCGTTTCGAGCTGTTCGAGCAGGGCCAACAGGACTTCCGGAATTACCGACCGGAGTTCCGGCCAGAGTCGGTCCGGTGCATCGACCAGGCTGGTCGACTGCAGCTCTGCGAACGCACGCTCACGCAAGCTTCCGGTACGCTCGTCGATCGCCGACTGGATCTGTGGTGGGGCTGCCGCGATGATCTCCTCGAGTTCCGCAGCTTCGAGGGTCTCAAACACTGTCTCCTCGATCGAGTCGACGAGTGGCTCTGGAAGATCGCCGAGAGAGTTGCTTTCTAGCGGTAACGACGTTATCTCGAACACCATCTCACCGTTCCATCCGACACCCCACCCCTCGCCAGTCTCGGTAACCTGTTCGCTCCGTTCGATCCCCGTTCTGTACCGCTCTAGCCACGGCTCCGTTGGAAAGTACGTCGCCAGTGTGTGTTCCGTTGTTGCCATACGAAGTTCGGCCGAGGATTCTCCACGACCGGTCCATTCATATCTGAGTGTTATACAGTTTATAGTTCTGCCATTGATATAGGGTAATTTTTATAGTGGGAGGACCATGTGCACTCGATTATGCCAACTTTTTCATCAAAATGCAGACCATTTTTCAAAACGGGCAGATAGGCTATGATTACTTAGAACGGTCGAGCGGAACGTGACAGTCGATCGGTTGTTTGCTACCAACTGGTTCCGTGGTCATCGTTGGCCACTCGCCAGTGCTAGTGAGGATTTCGATCCCACTGTCGCCGATAAGAACCGTCTCTTCACACTTTGTCCCCTGGACGGAGGGATTCCACGCGTAGCCCATCGGTGTCATCACTTGCCTTTCGAGATTAGGGGTGGCGATCCACTCGCGGGATGCGTAGCCGGCCGCGCCGCCCTGATGGTGAAGCTGCCATTCATCTGGATAGCCAACCACATCGTAGGCGTTCTGTATCGCAGAGAAGACGTCACTTGCGGTGCCGTCGTCGCTAGCTACGCGTTGTGTCGCGCGCACGGCTGTGGTGTGCACGCGCGCTGCGGCGTGGTGGCGCGCTGTTAGCCATTCTGGCGGATCGAACGCGACGGTGCGCGTCGCGGAAACGACCAATCCCCGTCGTCGGGTACAGACTGACGCGATGGCGTACGAACCAAGCTGTTCGTCGGTCGGCCTGAAATGTCGGTGACGTTGTAATCGTCGCGCACCACCAACGAGACAAACTGGAACGCTCATGGCGCGTTCGGTCAACCGCCCGGTTAGCGTGCTAGCGACCTCTCGCTCGGTCTGCGTCGAAGAGAGCGTTCGACAGACGGATTCGAGAACTTCAGCCGTTTCTCGACCGAGCGCACGGTAGTCTTCGATGGCTGTCGAATCGAGCGGCTGGCGAACGTCCGAAAGGTCCACCTCTTCGAGCCCTGAAACGGGAAAATCAGCCGCTGCGGGCTCATTTGTTCGGGCTTCGATTGCGCCAGCGAGCGTCGTATCGTACCAGTCAAACTCCTCGACAGCGAACTCCTCAACCTCTGAACGAATTCTGTCGGCCTCGATATTCGCCGTCAGAATTGTGGGCTCCGTTCCGTCGTATCGGATCGCAGCGACGCCAACAGGATGTCCGGTATTGATCCTGTTGTCTGCCCGTGTCACCCATCCGTAGTTGTTCGTCGTCGCAAGCCAGATGGTCTCTAGCGATCGATCCTCGAGGACGGTGTCGAGGCTGTCGAGTGCGCTCATGGCCAGCCTTCTGGCCCCTACGGGCAAAGCCCTATCCATTTGGGGTATTTTTTATCCGCGTTCAATCCGTCGTCGATGGCGTCTCCTCAACTCGTGAGGCGAACGCCACCGTCGGCGTTACGCGGTCAACAACGATTGTCACCTCTTCTTCTGGCTCTCCCTCCGGAACGATGATCACGTATCCGCGTTCGACCTTGGCGATGCCGTCGCCCTCGCGGCCGACCGCTTCGACGGTAACGGTTCGCGTTTCACCTTCCGCGACTGGAGGCGTTTTTTCGGGGCCAACCGGGCGATCCGACGGCGTGGCCGTCTCTTCCGTTGCCAACAGTGCGACGCGATAGACGCTTCCTGGCGTGATCGAACCGTGGGTGATTTCGGCCTTTGGAACCTCGATAACGACCGACGATTCCCGCTGTTCGACCGTTCCAGTGAAGACGGTGCGAAGCGCCTCCGATATTTCAACCATATGCGGACGCAAGTGCTCAGTAGTTAAGAAAACATCCCTCTACACAATGCCGATTGACGGATCGGACCAACGCCATGGTCAAAAGCCCGTGCCGGATCTCCTTTTGTATAGAATTTATTACATAAATCACAAAGTAGTGATAAGTATTTGTACTATTATAACAGAAATATCGTCAAGATTCGTAACTGCACGAACAAATGTACGGCTGTAATGGCTACGAGCTCAGACGTAGCGCTGGGCACTGAGTGGGATGACAGCCTGACCGCCGGGCTCGAGAATGTAGTCGTATCCGTCGTCGGCTGGTTTGTCGATCGTTGGCGTGTTTTTGAGATCGAGCACGAGTCTGGTACCGTCCTTACCAGAGATGCCGTGGATCTCGTATGCGCCGTTCCGGTCGGCAACGCTGTCGGCATAACACCAGCGGCCACAGAGATCAAATCGCTCAAGCGCCGTCTCGTAGGATTGGTCCAGCTCGAGTTCGAGGAAATACCGTTCGGATGGTTGACGACTGAAGTCGGCAACCGTTCCCTCGATCCGTCCGGTTGACAGCGAAAGTAGTTTCGTTCCGTCGTTGTCGACAATCGAAGTGCCTTCGTTGAGATATGCGAACATTCCATCACCGGCGTTCTTAGAGAGGACGGCGAACGCGCCAGTGAACGAAAACTGATCACCAACCACGTGTCGCTCGGTGGGAGCGTTCGTGCTCGCCACGTAATCCGTTCGACCGTTGGCCAACTCCACCGCGACGGCACGAGCGGTTGGATCCGGACCGTCGATCGGAATTCGATGAACTGACTCGACAAACCGTTCGGTGTATGGCTCGATCACACCGGTAAATGTCGAGCTGAGGTCGGTTCCGGACCGCCGTGCCAGAAGGTAAGTGAACGTTTCCGGATTCCCCCACGCCTGTGGTGGATCGCCGCTGGCAAGCGCAACCTCGCTGGCCGGTTCAAGTTGCGTCAGTCGCAACCGAACCGGCTGATCGTACTCCTCGTGGACACCCCAGTAATCAGAAAGCCGCCACTCGACGCTAAACGGCGATGCAGGGTCGCTATCGCGCCGAACGTCGTCGAGGTAGTTGTACCCGTTCCCGACAACCGAATCGTAGGGGGTCGTCTCACCCGGTTCGGGTTTCGGAACACTAGTGCCCGCGTAGGTTCCCGATGGTTGAGATTCGAGTGAGAGGCCAGTCGTCGATACACCAACCGGGGTGTTGTTGGGACGCATCGATGCGGCCGTGCCATCGATCACGAGCGAGTCGAATCTGATCCGGCCGACCTGTTTTGTCCCAATCGCTCCGAAAACACCGATCGAATCCGGAGAAAACGGGGAGAGAGAGGCGCTGTGAGTCGCGATCTGGTTCCCATCGTGTTCGAGACGGATGGTGATCATTCCACCGGCGAGTTCGACTGAAAGCTCTACAGTTGGCGCTGCTCCGTGGGTCTGGTTCGCATAGCCTGCTCGAGTGGTCTCTGCCGTCCGTGTCGAGGCAATCGTCGGATCAACACAAACAGTGCGATAAGATCCCCACTCGTTACGCGCAGGGTAAAACAGCCCTACTCGAATCCGTTGCCCGTCGAAACGACCGAATCCTGCACAGACGTGTCTTCCGTCCTCAGTCTGACCGAGATAGATCGACTGGTTCACCCCTAGCGAGTCTTCGGCGAGCACGGGCCGGACGGTGACCGAAACGCTCGATAGGTGACCGGAGTGAATGACAACTCCCGCCCAGTCCGCAGCTGCTGGTGACGGGCTGGTAACATTGATACCGATATTATCGTCCGTGGCGGTCGTGGTGATCGCACCGTCTCCGTCGCGAATCACCACCGTCCGGTTTTCGTCGATCGGGGCGTGTTCGTCAACCGTCTGTGCCCCATGGAAGCTGTAGAGATGTTCGCTTCCGCCATCGACGCAAAAGAAATCAACCACGTACGCATCGCTCTCGTCAACAGTGATCTGGGCGGTCGTCCGTCGATATTCGTCGGTACTGTCGTAATGGTCTGGTGCGGCGACCGAAAACAGTTGCACCCGGTCGGTGTGGTCGAATCGGCGTGGCATCCCGACCCACGCCTTGTTCTGTGGACGGTCATCGACGACCACCGTGTTGTGCGAAACCGTGTTTTTCGTCCAGTGCATCCGCTTTGGCCACTTTCCAGTTCGTTCGGGATAGCCAAGATCCGGCGTGCAGTCCAGTCCGTGCGCGAACAGGCCAAGATTCAGGGTATCGCGGTGACAGTGCATCGAGCCGTCTGTTCCGTCGATTTCGTAGGCGTTTCGCCCGTAGTACGTCCAGACAGCATTTTTGGCAGCAGTGTTGGCACGCAATCCGGTAAAGCCGAATCCGGCGAGCTGTCTGCTGTCGAGATCCAGGGGTCCATCAGCTGCCATCACGCGTTCGACGCGGTGTAACACGCTGGTGGGCTCCCACTCGAACACCTGCTCACGGAGTCCATCAGTCGAATCGCCGTTTCGGTGGTAGAGCCACTTTGCGAGCTCGTCCGACTGGCTCGAAACACAGGCACCGATCATGGGCTCAACCTCGACCAGTTCGTCGATACCGGGACGACCGGCGGCCTTCGTATCACCGATCGACGGAACGTACCGCCCGTTGAACGCCAGCGCCGGTTCGTTCGTGAACAGTCGGTCGAGCAGCCAGTCGAACGATTGGTCCACGTCCGTTCGCGACAGAATCTCGGTGACATTGCTCACGGCCGTTTTTACCAGACTGTTGTAATGGATTGATCCCTCATCAGGAAAGCCGTCTCGGTCGAACGATTCGAGGATGGTATCGTGAAGATTCCCACCGGACACTTCCCATGTTCCCCATTCGCCGTCCTCATCGAGCTGTTCGAGTCCTCCCTCCTGGAGCAAAAAGTCGATGGCCTCCTGTGAGTATCCATCAGAATCGTCCTGAACGACGGCCGAGAGCGCGAGGGTGGCCTGGTGTGAGCCAACGTTTCCGCGGATTTGTGCAGCTTTAATCGCAGGCAACACCTCCTGGAGAAGATTCGTTTCGATATTTCCACGTATTGCATTGATAGAATCTTTTGATTCGAGACCAGGATAGCTGCTCGCCTGTTTCGAACAGAATGAAACGAGCCTGTCGTCGTCCGCCTGTGCCGGATAGACGGCGTCGTACGCCCGGAGTGGTGCCTTGATCCAGAAGGACTCCCAGATCGAACCGAGCTGTTTTCCCCGACCAGTGCCGCCGTGACTCGGATTCACAAAGCCGTTCACCTCGGTGTAACCGTCATCGAAGTAGCGCGTATCCTGCAACGAAAACGAGGGGTACACATCGGCGAGTCGGTCGAGCAACACTGTGGCAGCCCTGGCGTACTGACAGTCGTTCGTGAACAGATACGCACGCGCAAACGCTTCTAACATCTCCCGACAGCCGTACACGATTGCCCAGTGGTGAGCGTAGGCGACGGGCACCCATTTGGTGTCTGGAGGTCCGAGATCGCCGTTTGTATCGATCCACCCGAGACCGTCGTCAACCCCCCACGACCGTCCCATCTCCGGGTGTCGCTCGTTCACCAGAAGACTTTCATCCGCCCGCTCGGGATCGAACGTGCCGCGTTCGTCGAGACCACTTCGTCGGTACGCCTCAAAATCGTTCGTTGGAAGCGTATACTCTCCGTTCGTCACGGTCCAGCGGGTTTCTGGCGTGGCAACGAAGCTCGTTTCACTGACTGTCTCTGTGAGTGTCCACTCGCCGCTCGTTGGTGGGAGCGTCTGTGCTGGTGGCGCAAGCCAGGCAGCCCGAGGGATATCTTGCGAACCAACATACTGCCATAGCTCTTCGAGACAGAACGTATCGAGTATCTGATCTGCACGTTGGCGGACAGTGGTACTCTCCTGTTGGGCCCAGTCGTAATTACTGACGTTCCAGCGGGCCGCCTTCCGGTTCGATTGCGTGTAGTAGCTTGGGCCACCTTTGGTACCGGTGAGTTGGCCCGCAGCCGGCGTCGTTCCGATGGCGCCCATGCCGACCGCAGCGAGCCCTGACACGCCAAGGAATCCCCGACGTGTCACGTCCAGCAACGCTGTGGTGTCTACAGACGAGTCACCGCACTCATCATCGCTAGTGGGCATACCATCAATATCAAATGGAAACCTCCTTAATTTTTCTATCAATGAATGAGATAGCATCTTGAGTCCATGGTACGGTTCCCCTCGGATTGTGGAAGAAACTCTCTAGCAGTTGTCCCATTCTCCCATTGTGGCGTTGCGTACACTCAATCGCTCACTCTCTGGCGAACGGTCGAAGTACTGTTACACACCAGGTGCAATCCCTGCCAACGCCGCCAGAATGTACAGTCCACAGACCGCTGCAAACAGGAGAATAAACAGGATGAGATAGTCAAACGCTCCCTGAACGGTGGTTGGATTGGGAAACTGCACAGTACTCATTTTGCATCCGAGTCTGGATAATCGTATCGATTTTTATCAGAAATTTATAGTAGGATAGTTCCATTATTTGGTTGTCCTATTTATCAATCAGATTTTGAACGCCACAATACAACTCTCCAGATGTTCACGATGGAATTCTGTCGATCGATGGGAGTAGCCTGCGGTGGGAATCCGCCGGCAGCGAAGTCGATCGAGAGTCTCCCACGCCTTGCTACCATCTTTCTTGAACCTTGCTGTTTCAATCCCGAATAGATCACGTCGCAGAAATACTTAGATTTTTTTACCTATGGATAGTAGTCACTCTATGGACAAACTCGCCGACATTACGGTTGATCGCCTGTTGGAGGCACTCGATGAGGTCGACAGTGCCAAGGCGGCCAAACGGCTGATGATAGCGCTCGCGTACAAGGATGGGGTTTCGGTAGACACGTTGAGCGATCGATACGGGCTCAGCAGATCCACGGTCTATTCCTGGCTAGACCGATTCGAGTACCGGTCGATCGAGTCGGCGATTGAGGACGACTCCCGTCCTGGCCGTCCGCCCAAACTCGACGATGACCAACAGAGTGCAGTCCGCACGGCGCTTGCGAGCGATCCATCTGCATACGACTACGACGCCTCGAAGTGGACCCCTGAGCTGCTCCAGCACCATATCGAATCGGAGTACGACGTTTCGTACTCGCTGGGCCACGTCCGACGAATCATTCGAGAGCTAACCGGCTAGTAATCGTTTGAGTAACTCGGCGTTGTAGGGTGGCAATAACTTTCCACGCAACAGCCGGAGTTGACGACGATGTCTGAGTGGCTCACAGAAAGCGATTGGGAACGGATCACGACGTTTGCAAACGCCAGCATGCACGAGCGGACCCCTGAGTTGCTGTTGCCTGAATCTGCCCGGCCCGAGGAACTGCGGTCGGACGAGGACGACTGAGGCGTTCAGGTGGCGCGCTTTTCACTGGTGGCTCACCGACTACAGAAGGTTCTCTGCTTCGATGGTTTCCCAGATCGCAGTCCCCTCATCAGTAATCCCGTAGACGCGCCCCTTGCGCCGGTCCTCAGACACCAGCAACTCGACCAACTCGCGCTCTTGTAGTCGCCCCAACGCACGCGAGACGTGCGAGATGGAGATGTCGGCGTCTTCGGCAACCTGCGATGGCGTTGCTGGCCCTTCCGCTAGGCGTTGTAGCACTGCTACTCGGTAGTTAGAACTGATCACGAAACTAACTTCGTCCCAGTCTTGTGTCATTGGATACCCTCCATGGTGTCACAGTGTTCCTCACAGCATGCCGTATTCCTCGAAGACGGGTTTAGTAATATAGTACATACCACCGCAAAAAATGATGGACGACTGTGTATTATGTGCCGAGCTGTACGCAACCCCATCTATGATCAGCTGTTTGGTGGGCTGTGTGCCGTGCTTGTTACTAAGGAAACCCTACTGATCGAACTGGCAGCCCCACCAATCCGTTTCAGGGCTTGCAGTAATCGACGTATAACAATGGCTGGCTCGTCCGTTATTCTCAGTTACGACGATGTCCGGTTCAGCGTTTTCCCCGTTCGGTCCGGTTGCCATCGATCACCGCGGAGTGGTCAGTCCATGACCAGTGCAAACGAGACGAGCACATTCGGGGTGCAATCTGGGTATCTCCTCATTGAGGTGCTGCTGGTGGTGTTGTTGGTCGCCATCGCTGACTGGATCGTGCTATCGATGCAGTGGCTCCCCGTGCGGATGCCGGCAGGCCTGTTGCTCATTGGCTTTCTTCCAGGATACTCGCTGTCGACAGTGCTGTTTCCGACGCGTCGATTCCGAACCCGATACGGTGCGCTTGAGCAGTTTGCGCCGGGAATCTCCACGAGCGAACGATTCTGGCTGTCGATTGGGCTGAGTCTGGCGATCGATCCGATCATCGGACTTGGATTGTGGACGCTCGATCCGCAGGGATTCGACGCACAGATCCTGGTGGGCGTGTTTTCGACATTCATCCTCGTCGCGACACTTTACGGCGGAATCAAACGCCGACGTATCGATCCGTCGGATCGGTTCCGGCTTCGTATCGACGTGTGGATTGCCCAGCAGTTGCGCCAACCACCGGTTGGGGGCACACTCGGACGAGTACTGAACGTGGCCGTGATCTGCTCGCTCGTTCTCACAGTAGGCACACTCGGGTATGCACTAACCGTTCCTCAGACCGCAGAGAGTTTCACCACCGTAGAACTGCTCACCGAATCGACCGACGGGTTAGAGCTGGTCGGCAACAGCTCCGATATCGATGAGGGTGAGCCAGTAACGATCCAGATCACCAACCACGAGCAACGCCACCACACCTACACGGTGGTCGTCGTGACTGAACGGGCGCGATACGACGGCACGGAGGTGATCGAAGAGCGCGCCCGTCTCAACGCAGCGGTCCCGGCGGGCGAGCGGCGGCGACTCTCCTATGAGCTTTCGGCTCCTGGTTCGGCCGGAGACCGAGTTCGATTTCTGGTGTACCGAGGGGAGCCACCGGGATCGCCGACGGGCGACAACGCCTATCGGTCGGTTCACATCTGGTTCGACGACGATTCGGCCAGCGTCGGTGCCGACAGCCGCTGAGCATGTGGCCCTGGGATCATCTCGCGCTGGGCTATGTCGGATACTCGGTGTACATCCACAGCCGACGCGGGCGACCACCCGGATCTGCCGAAACCCTGGCACTGGCCATTGGCACGCAGTTTCCAGATCTGCTCGATAAACCACTTGCCTGGCAGTTCCACGTCCTTCCATCCGGAACGACGCTGTTCCATTCTGCATTCACAGCGGTGGGACTCTGTGGGCTCCTCGTATACTTTCATCGGACGCCCGTTTCGGAGGCGTTCGCGCTAGGGTATCTGCTACACCTGCCGGCAGACATGCTGTATCCGGCGCTGATGGGAAACGGCCTCTGGACCTCGTTTCTCTGGTGGCCGCTGGTGGCAAGTGGACCCTCCAGGTCCACCACGTTGCTCTCGAAAACGATGGAGCTGTTCACAGGTGCCCTCGTGCAGGTACAAACGCCGTCGGGATGGGTGTATCTTGTCGTTGAGCTCTGTGTGCTCGGAATTGCTGGTGTGCTCTGGCTGCGTGATGGCCATCCAGGGATCGGCTGGAACTAGTGCTCACTCGATATAACCCAGATCGGCCAATTGATCCTCGATGGACTGATCAGTCGTTGTCGTCCGTGAAGAGGGCTCGAACGGGGGATACTCCTGTTCGCCGCTGGAGGAGACGATCTCCAGGGCGTCGCCATCCATCTCGGACGACGCCGGGACGCCGAGCGTAGCGAGCACGGTTGGGGCAACGTCGAACAGATGCGCACCCTCAAGCGGTGCGGATGCATCGATGGCCGCCCCCTCTGCGGCAATTATTCCAAACCGCTTGTGGTTCCATGGCTCATCCGGCTGGCTGAACTGTTCCGTGCCGATTCGCGTCGAAAGGAACTGATCGAAGTTCGATGGCACCGTCACGATGTCCGGGCCACGGTCTACATGCGGTCCGTGGAAAAACTGTTCGCGGGGTTCGACCGTTTCGAACACCGGATCGCCTGAGGGCGTTTCTACCTCACGCAACGTGCTGATTAGCTCCTTACGAACGTCCTCATATGCCTGTTGAGCGACCGTCCCGTTCGGTTCACGACCGGCAAGGTTGATTCGGACGCCCATCTCCGTCCGTGAACGCATATACGCCGTAGAGCGTTCGAAATTCACCTGCTCGGCCGCCGATGAGATGAGCGTCGACGGAACGCGCTCGGCGACGAACGACCGCAGCCCCATCGTCGAGAGAATCGATTCGATCCGCTGGCTGGTGAGTCCCAGTCGTGCGGCCCCTGTGAGTACCCACTCGATCGGGTGTTGCTCGGGGGTATTTCCCACACCGCCACGCTTTAGCTGGCGCTCTCTGACGCCCGCCCAGGACGGCATTCCACTCCCGCCGTTCGTGGCTGTGACGTACCCTTCGTTTTTGAGAAAATCGTTCACCAGGAACGATCGGCCGTCGTACGGACCAATTCCGTGATCGCTCACCACGAGGACGTTCTGGGGAGAACAGGCCGACAGAATCGACCCAATCTGGGCGTCTACCGCCCGGTAGACGCGTCGGAGCTCCTCCCAGTCACCGGGTCGCTTATGGCAGATCGCGTCCGTCCATTGAAACTGCACAAAGCCGAATTCCGGCTCGAACCGCTCAACGAGATACCGAAACGCATCGCCTCGCATTCTGATACAGTCGGTCGCTTGCTCGACGGTGCCATAGACGCTGTACTCACCAATGGCAGCTTCGAGCTCTGCAAGGAGTCCCTCGGGGTGGCAGGTAGGCGATTCGGGTGCGGTGTAGCCCGGAACGAGTGCGCCATCGAATGGTCGTGGCGGATGGGTGACCGGAACGTTGACGACGACAGAGCTGTAGCCGTGGTGGTCAAGATACTCCCAGAGCGTGCGCCGTCGAACGTGGGTTGCGTTCACGACGGTCCAGTCATAGCCATCGAAGGACAAGAAATCGTAGACGCCGTGCTTTCCGGGATTGACGCCGGTGTACAGGGACGGCCAGGCACTTGCCGTCCAGGGTGGTATCTGTGATTCGAGTGCCCCACTGCAGTTCGAAAACAGTCGTTTGAGGGTGGGGAGATCACCCGCATCGAACTGCGGTTCGAGGACCGACCGACATCCCGCATCGATACCGATCACGACCGTCCGCAGAGACCCCTGTTCGGCCATTACCCGGTTATCGACCGTCGAACCCTTTGTTATGCCATTCTTTCTCGAACGCGCGGGGGCTCTGCTGGTGGTCACTCGTCGTCAGGGGGCGTAATCGGCAACGCTCGACGTTGCTGTCGTTTTGTATACAGATGCACCAACGAGGTGACAGCGAACACGAGGAGAATCAACACACCGACAGCGGTCACCGGAACGAGCGAAAACGGCCCCGTTTCGATAGTTCCGACGGCGAACAACAGCACACAGACGACCGTCATCGATGGATAAACAAGCTCCCAGGGGATCTCCGGTCCGTCCTCTGCCGGTAGATACTTCTCGATCGTCTTAGACGAGGATGTCAGCTCGACCCTCCCAGAATCACTGTCATACGTGACGATCCCGGCCTCCTCGAGCTTCGGGACGTGGGTCTGATACAACGAAACGTACGCTCGCTTGCGTTGTTGCTCGCTCAGTGAATCGACTGTCGTGTCGTACTCCCAGGCCGCAACGTGGTCTGCAAGGTTGGTCAACTCGATCCCAGAGGACTCACTGCGGAGATAATGAAGGACGTACCGACGTCGAGGACTGCTCAGTAGATCGAAAACGGTGTCCTGCGACAGCGACTCCGAACTACCAGTTGTTTCGTTTTGTGACATACGAACTCCTTGCCCTCGCCGCCAGGACACAGTGTACTGCCACCGCGTCCTTTGTTACGATCGACCTACGGTCTATAGGGTCACGTTACTCGAGACGAAGATGGTCCGTATGACGACCAGCGAAGGCACCAGTAGACAATACATTCAGCAGTCGGGAATATTCACGAAGCTCCACCTTACTCGATGAACACTGAGAATAACAAAGCAGTGGGCTGGAGTGATGTTTCTCGTATGGCGTTACATCCACAATGCGACGTGTACGGCATCGTCCACGTAGTTGAACCACCAGGTTGGAGATAACCATGACAGAACGCATCTCAGTCGGAGTGATCGGTGTGGGCTCGATGGGTGCCCATCACGCACGCGCCTACACTGAACTCCCACAGACGACGCTCGTTGGAATTGCCGATCAGGATACCGACGCTGCCACATCGGTGGCTGCGGAGTATGGCACACAGGTCCTTGAACAGTCGGCGCTGTTAGACCGCGTTGATGCGGTTTCAATTGCAGTTCCGACGGCTGCTCACGCAGAGGTTGCTCGCTTGGCGATCGATGCTGGCGTCGACATCCTGATCGAAAAGCCGTTCGTTCGCGATCCGGCCGTCGGCCGGGATCTGATCGAGCGAGCCAATGAAAACGACGTGTTGATTCAGGTTGGTCACGTCGAGCGATTCAATCCGGCGATTCAGACGCTGAGTGACGTGCTGGCTGACCGTGACGTGATTGCGGTCGATGCTCGACGACTTGGACCACCTGTCGATCGCTCCATCGATCGCTCTGTGGCCTACGATCTGATGATCCATGACGTGGACATACTGCTGGCGCTGCTCGAGGGCGCACCCCAGTCAATCAGCGCGGTCGGCTGTCACAACAACCGCCACGTTACCTCGACGCTCCAGTTCGATCAGGAAATCGTAGGGACGGTAACGGCAAGTCGGCTCACCCAGCAGAAAGTTCGTGAGTGCTGGATCACAGCCAGCGACTGTCTGGTTGTGGTTGATTACATCGAACAGACCGTCCAGATCCATCGTCACTCCGTCCCGGAGTACGTCGACACCGACGACGGCGTCCGATATCGACACGAATCGATAACGGAGCGACCGACAGTCGAGAGCGGTGAGCCACTGAAAAACGAACTGGAGGCGTTCGCTGAGGCCGTTCGAGAACGGAGTGATCCACCGGTGAGTGGCGTCGACGGGCTGCGTGCCGTCGAAGTGGTACGACGCATCGACTCACTCGCGACAGATCCGACGAGCGCCATTCCTGGTAGCTCTGGCGGAGGACAACCTATTGACACCAGCGGCCTTGACTTTTCAGGAGGTGTGTGACAGTGTATCAAGACCACACTGTTGGCGTTGTTGTGACCGCGTATAACGAGGAACCGTTCATCGGAGACGTAATCGAGAGCGTTCCCGAGTTCGTCGATCGGGTGTACGTCGTTGATGACTGCTCAAGCGATGGCACCTGGGAGGCAATCACCGAACACGTGACACCAGCCACGCGGCCTGAGCGTGCCCCAATTCCGGATGGAGGCCAGCACGGCGACGGTCGCGTGGTGGCCATCCGTCACACGACCAACCAGGGTGTTGGAGGCGCAATCAAAAGCGGCTTCGAACGCGCACTCGAAGACAATCTCGACGTGGTCGCCGTCATGGATGGCGACGGGCAGATGGACCCCGGACAGCTAGAACGACTCCTCGATCCAATCGTGGAGGGGCCTGCCCACTACGCGAAAGGCAACCGTCTCTCTCAGGTCGAGCACGTCGACGCTATGTCGCCATTCCGGCTGTTCGGGAACATCCTACTGACAGCGCTCACCAGAATTGTCAGCGGCTACTGGCGAATGCGCGACCCACAGAATGGCTACAACGCCATCGACACCGAGTTGCTCCACCGGATTGAGTTCGACCGGCTCCACGACCGGTATGGATTTCGGAACGATCTGTTGATCCACCTTGGCGCACACGGCGCAACCGTTGCGGACGTCTCGATGCCGGCAGTGTACGGCGACGAACGGAGCCACATCCGGCTTACGACGTTCGTTCCAGCGCTTTCATGGCTGCTGGCGAGACGGTTTTTCTGGCGGCTCCAGGCCGATCAGAATCAACCATCAGTCGGCTCACCGTCGGCGGCGCTCGTGCTCAGCCTGCTGACCAGCCTCTCGATGGTTGTCCGGCTTCGGCGGCGAGATCGAACGCCAAGGTGGCTCACGAGCCTCATTACGACATTGAGCTGCCTGCTGATGATGTCGACAGTCGTGGAAGATCGCTACGCGAACGACGAAACGATTACGATTGGGAATCATGAGTAAACGTGTCCTTTCGGTCGTCGGTGCACGACCACAGTTCATCAAGGCGTTTCCGGTGTCGGCCGCATTAGCCGACAGACACGACGAAATCATCGTCCACACCGGACAGCACTACGACACGTGTCTGTCCGACGTGTTCTTCGAAGAGCTGGCCATTCCCGAGCCGGCGTACAATCTCGGGGTGGGCTCTGGCACCCACGCCGAGCAGACCGCACAGATGATGATGGAGCTCGATCAGGTGCTCGATGCCGAATCGCCGGACGTAGTGATGGTGTACGGTGACACCAACTCCACGCTTGCGGGTGCGCTGGTGGCAGCCAAACGATCGAGTGCGCTCGTCCACGTCGAGGCTGGGCTGCGATCGAACAACCGATCGATGCCAGAAGAACACAACCGGATCGCCACGGACCATCTCGCGGACGTGTTGATCGCCCCGACGACAGAAGCGGTCGAAACGCTCGAATCGGAGGATGTTGACGGAGCAATCCACGAAACCGGCGACGTGATGTACGACGCCCTGTTGCGGGTCCGCGAACGGGCGGCCTCCGTGTCGGAGATTCGTTCGGATCTGGGGGTGACCGAAGACGAGTACGTGCTCGCAACGGTTCACCGGGCCGGCAACACGGCTGACAGATCGCGTCTTCGCAACATCATTGAGGGGCTTGCTCAATCGCCATTGCCTGTTGTGGTGCCGCTGCATCCACGAACCGAGGCCGCACTGACCGAGTACGGCCTCTATGGGGCTGCCACCGAGCAACTCCAGATCGTCGATCCGGTTGGCTATCTCGATTTCGTTCACTTGCTCGATGGAGCCAGACTGGTTGCAACCGACTCCGGTGGCGTCCAGCGCGAGGCGTTCCATCTCGATGTCCCGTGTGTGACGATGCGAGACGAAACGGAGTGGACAAAAACGATCGACTGTGGCTGGAACACGCTTGTCGGTGCCGACCGCGATCGGATCGCGACGGCGGTCGCCGAGATGGTGCCACCGCGGTCGAAGCCACAACCGTACGGTAACGGTAACGCAGCGAATCTGGTTGCAGAGGTGATCACGAATGCGTAAGGACGTACGCGAAACACTCGGCCACCCGTTCGCACTGTGTCTCACACACGATGTGGACCGGCCGTACAAATCATGGCCACAGTCGGTGTACTACGCGCTAACCGATCCGGATCCATCGCATCTCCTATCGATGGTCCCTGGACAGAACCCCTACTGGCAGTTCGAGACGATCATGGCGATCGAAAAGTCTCTTGGCGTTAGATCGGCGTTCTACTTCCTGAACGAGCCCGATCTGTTCACAGAAAAATCCCTGGTCGCCTGGACGCAATCGGAAAACTGGATCCAGCAGTTCGGTCGATACGATATCACCGACTCACAGATCGCCTCGATCATTCGAACGCTCGATTCTGGCGGCTGGGAGATCGGTCTGCACGGTTCGTATCAGTCCTACCGCGATCAGTTCCGACTGGCCTACGAAAAGGCGGTGCTTGAGTCGATACTGGGCGATACGATTCGTGGCGGTAGACAGCATTATCTCAATCTGGATCGATCCCAGACCTGGCGCTATCACGCCGAGATGGGGCTTCAGTACGACGCCAGCCTGGGCTCAAGCACGGAGTTCGGATTCACCCACGGATACGGTGTCAAACGACCGTTTGACGACAGCTTCGTCGTCTTTCCGTTGACAGCGATGGAGGTGGCACTTCCAGATCCGGACGAATCGCCCGAAAAAGCGCGACGAGAGTGCGAGCAGTTGCTAGCTGAAGCCCACGAGAACGGAGCAGTGATGACCGTACTCTGGCACCTCAGATACTTCAACGAGCGGGAGTTTCCGGGCTACGCCGATCTGTACCGCTATATCGTCGAGCGTGCGAGAGAGCTCGACGCCTGGATCGGCCCGCCAGGAGAGCTGTATCCCCACCTCGTCGAAGCGTCCGTCGACGGATTGCAGGAGGAAGCCCAGGGAAATAAAATACTGCGTGATACGGCATGAGATCGACCACACGCCGCCAGTATCACGCGATCGACCGACACACACGACACAGGAGCCACCAATGAGCTCATCATCAATCGACAGCCGCGAACTGACGCTCGAGGAGTACAGCGAGGCACTGCCATCGAACGGAACAGAAGTGTTCCACAGCCCAGCAGCCCTGTCGGCGATAGAATCACACACCGACAGTGAGTTGCGTGTGTACGGCGGGTTCAAGGGCGATCAAGCGGTGGCACTCTTGCCGGTGTTCGTCGCCGAGAAGGCCATCGGACGGATCGTTACGTCGCCACCACCGTCGATGTCGATCCCACGGCTTGGCCCGCTGTTGTTGACCAACAGCCCGAAGCAACGGAAAATCGAATCCGTAAACGAGGGGTTTACGGCGTCCGTTCTGGACGATCTTGGGGTGAACGAGCGACTCACCCTGTTTAGAATGGTTTGTCCTCGAAACTACGGAGACCCACGCCCCTTCCAGTGGAATCGACTGGACGTGTCTCCGGAGTTTACCTACGTGCTTGATCTCTCCGATCACACCGATGAGACGGTGATGGAGCCGTTCAGTCGGAGCCTCAGAAACGAGATGCGACGCGGTGAAGAAACTGACATCTCGGTTGCGATTGAGGGGCGTGGAGCAGCAAAACGAATCTGGAAATCGGTGCAGGACCATTTCACAGCACAGGGCATCCAGAGCACGCTGAGCTGGGAATTCATCGCCGAACTGCTTGGTGCGCTTCCGGAAAACCATCGGGTGTACGTTGCACGCGAGCCGGATGGGACGTTCTCGAGTGGCATTATCGTGCTGTACTCGAACGACACGGCGTACTTCTGGCTCGGTGGTATCCAGGAAACGTACGACGGAATCAGCGTCAACAGCCTGCTTCACCGAACCGTCATCGAAGATATCGTTTCCGAACCGTCACTGGAGTCGATCACGAGATACGATCTCGTCGGCGCGAACACCGAACGGCTCTGTCAGTACAAGGGGAAGTTCAGCGGCGATCTCATCCCCTACTACGTCGTCGAATCGGGCGGTCCAGAGATGGCGCTTGCAAAGGGAGCCTATGAGCTCACCGCACGGTGACGATTGCCTGTCAGCGACCACACCAATCATGACACAACGAATTCCAGCCCATACGGCCGAACGATCCGCGGTTGAGGATGAGCGACAGCTCATGGATCGATTGCGAGAGACACTCGCGTTCGCCCGTGCGCGCGACTATCGCGGATGGGATTACGGCGACGGCATGTCCTCACGACTGCTGAAGTGGCTTCCGATTGACAACAAATGGCTCAATATTGCCGTACAGGAGCTGGCAAAGCGGCCACCGGTCAACCTGCGGCCGCTGTTGCTCGTCGAACAGAAACGAAACTACAAGGGAACTGCCCTGTTTGCGATGTCGAATCTCAACATGGCGCGGCTGCTCGGCGAGTTCGACGACGCCGACTCTGATGGCATCGATCTGGCGGCGACAGCAACGAACGGTCATCAGGCAAATCAGGACAAAAGCGGGGTGAACTACACGAAAGAAGCCTACGATCTGAACGAGTGGCTGATCGCCAACCGGAGTGTCGGCTATCACGGGTTCTGTGGGGGGCACAAACATCCGATCCAGCATCTCGACGGAAAAGGCCTCCCGAACGATCCGGACATCGTTTCGACCTCGTTTGCGGTCAAATCACTGCTGTCGGCCGCCCCGCTCGATCCGATGTATCCATCAATTGCGAAAACGGCGTCGGACTTTCTCATTGAGGATCTGAACTACCGATCGGTCGATGATGGTGCACGGATCGATTATCACTTCAACCATCCATCGGACGCGTACACGATCAACGCCGGTGCGATCGGGGCGCGAATGTTGATCGATCTGTACGCCTACTTCGACGACGAACGACTCCGGGAACGCGCCGAAGGTATCCTCGATCACGTGGTGGATCTACAGACAGACATTGGTGGCTGGACGTATCGAGAGCCACCGTCGGCGTCGCATCTATCGATGGACAACCACCACAACGGGTTCATCGTTGAGGCGTTGCTCCGATACCGGGAGGTAACCGGCAGCGACCGGTACAACGAGACGATCGATTCGTCGCTCTCGTTCTATCGAAACACGTTGTTCGATCCGTCAGGCGCGCCAAACTGGGACGAAACCAGCACCTACCCTCGTGACATTCACGCAAGCGCACAGGGAATACTGGTGTTTACTTACTCCGGCAATCTCGACTTCGCCCGGCGTATCATCGCCTGGACGCTTGATCAGCTCTACCGCGGCGAGGGACAGTTTTACTACCGGAAACACCGACTCTACACCACTCGAATTACGCTGATGCGGTGGTGTCAAGCGTGGATGGCGTATGCGATTTCGGAGTATCTGCGAGCGCTCAAAAACGGAGCCAATCCAACGCTGTGATTGTGGCGGGCAGTTGTACCCTTTTCATTCGGTTTGTTCACGTTCTCCGCTGGAGCCACCGGTACCCACGCGCGAGTGCGGTCGTAATCGATGAACCCTGTTCGATGCTGTAGAACGATTCGAGGTCGGGATTGAACTTTGCCTTATACCGGTTGATGCGCCGATTGTCGGCTCCGACCAGATCATAGCCCGTCCGGCCCCGGTCGATTGCATCGGCCATGATCTGCCAGTCGAGGAGATCGTTGATCGGGATGTCGGTGTCCGAATCCGTCCGCACACCGCCCTGCCATCGGTACACTGTCGTCCCGTCATCGAGTACTACCACGCCGCCCAGAAACGAGCCATCAGCCTCGAGAACGTAAGGCCGAACGACACCGTCGGGGAGCTCTGTCGCCAGCGTCTCGACGAAATCCGGTGTGATAGCGAACTCGATTCCCTGTCGTGCATATCGGGCTGCAACCTGCTCGACGATCGGTTGGAGATCTCCGATTTCGCCCTCCCGGACGCTTTTCAATCCGTCTTCGTTATCGCGGATGTTGCTTCGTGCATCCCGACTGAACGACATCAATAGATCGTCTTCGTCAGTATCGAGATCGACGAGATACGTATACGACGGACGGACGGTACAGTCGTTCCAGATGAACGGCCTGAGATCCTCGAAGCTGCCGTGGAGACGCATGTGACCATACCGGGGATTGAACGCAGACTCTGCCCATTCGAGAGATTTTTCAACGAAATCGTGGAGGCGGCGCTCGCGCTTTCGTTGCTTGAGTCCATTATTCTCGAGCAGTGCCGGACCGAGATAGGCGATTCGAAGGGCAGGCGGCGGCGAAAACGCGAGCTGCACTGGTCCTCGCGATAGCTCGAACACTGGAAACAGCCCGATCGGCTCCTCACCTTTGTATCCAACCAGGGGGTGGACCGTTCCATTGCTGTGGTCTGCCTGAATGCGGAGCGATTCGTACTGATGGAACGGACACGTCTGTCCGGAGCGCTCGACGAGATCGTTCCACGTCTCGGGGTCGGGATCGGACTCGATTGTTATCCCCATATCACTGCCGGAAATTGTGCCTCCAGAACCCTGTCCCTTTTTATTACGACACTGAATTGATCGGAACTATGAAACGTATTTTTCACAGTTCGTGAGCGCCGTGATCTGACCGGCCAGGAGACAGTTTTCTCAAGAATCCTTATCACAACGCTATTCGTATCGACAATTAATTACAAGTGAGTTCCTGGTCTAATACATTGCGCTGTAGTAGCTATCCGCTACCGTGCTGTCGGGACGAATCAGGATGGGTTATGAGAGTCATGTGCAATACAAGAATGCGCGGTGTGCGAGCCAGTCGCACTGTCGTGCCGTGTGGGAACAGCAGGTGGATCGAATGAGTACGAAATCACCGAACGACACCCAGTCGCAGTCGGTTGGAGAGGGAGAATCTCCTCCGCTCGATGTCGAAGCCGACGAAGAGGCGGTGGATGAGCGATCGCTGGGCCCAGATCGGATTTTCGAAGTGCTCAAGAACCAACGCCGCCGGCGAACGCTCAACTATCTCATCGACAACGACAATCCTGTGACAATCGGTGCACTGGCCGAACACATTGGCGCACTTGAGAATGATACCACCGAGTCCGCGCTCACCTCACGCGAACGAAAGCGGGTGTACGTTGGGCTGTATCAGTGTCACTTGCCCAAAATGGACGACACCGGCGTGATTGATTTCAATAAGGCCCGCGGGACGATCGAGTTAGGACCCACCTTCGAGCAGTTTCGACCGTATCTCAACCGCGACGATGATGATCCGCTCTGGGCCAGTTACTATCTCGTGATGACTGCAACGAGCACCCTCGCGGTCGGACTCAACGCAGTGTTGGGGTTACTCTCGGCTACCGTCGTGCTCATGAGCGTGCTCTGTGGGTTTATCTCGCTCTCGGCAATTCATTTTCTACACACCACAGATCGGCTCTCAACCGTCCCTGGATCGATCTTCGATCGGTAGGGATCGGTTACTGGGTGGGCTGTTGTGTCTCTACCTGACAAGGGAGCCTGTAACAAAGCCGACCATCACCGTTGAAAGGTCGTATGAGATATCAGTTCTTCACGAACACGCCAGCCCACGTCCATCTGTACAAACACGTCATCGACGAACTTTCCGGTGATGGACATGCAGTGTCAGTGCTGGCTCGTGAATACGGCTGTACCACAGATCTACTTGAGCACCACGACATCGATCACACGGTGTATGGCCCGTGTGGAACGACGAAATGGTCGCTGCTGGGTCGACTTCCGCAACACTATGCCCACATTATCCGGCACAGCCGTGAGTTCGATCCAGATATGGTGTTCGGGATGGGTGCGTACGCTGCCCACACGGGAGCTCTCACGCGGACACCGACGGTACTGGTACTCGATTCCGAGCCCACGGGACTCGATCACACGGTGTCGATGCCGTTCGCGGAGACGATCGTGACGCCGGGGGCGTTTCGCAAGGATCTCGGTGAGAAACACTACACCTTCGAAGGGTTCAAAGAGTGTGCGTATCTCCATCCAGAGGTGTATGAACCGGCCGTAGACGTTCGTGAGCTGCTTGAGCTCGAAGCGGACGAAAGATTTGGGGTGGTTCGGTTCAACGCGTTTGGATCCCATCACGACGTGGGACACGCTGGCTTTGGGCGCGAACAACGGCGCGCGTTGGTCGAGCGCCTCGCAGAAGATTTGACAGTGTTCGTGTCCGATGAGGGCAGCGATATCGACATAGACCGACTACCTGCACGGCCGTACGACGCGCCACCGGGAGCGCTCCACGACGTGCTCAACGAGGCAACACTGCTGGTTGCAGACACACAGACGATGGTCACCGAAGCCGCGTTGCTCGGAACGCCGGCGATACGGTCGAACTCGTTCGTTGGAGCGAACGACATGGGAAACTTCATCGAACTCGAGGCAAACGAGCTGGTGTACAACCACGAATCGTTCTCAGAAGTGCTCGAGACGATCGATCGGCTGCTTTCGACGCCGAATCTGGAGTCGCTCTGGAAACGACGACGCGACGCGTACGTCGACGAGCTCGAAAATCTCACACAGATCATCACGGAGCTCGCTCGCACGCGTGGGAATACACAATCGGTAGCGGCACTCGAACCGCGTGGCCAATCGCCGGGTCGTCCGGCATGCGAATCTCGACCGTCGACACCATCGCAGTGAGGCCCACTCCCACAGTTAAGGTGTTTGAATCCGTTGAGAATCATATGACGCGAGTGGCTGTGGTTGGCGGCGGTCCCGCCGGCCTGAGTGCGGCACTGTTCACCGAGAAAAATGGGCTCTCAACGACGCTTTTTGACACCGACGAAACCTGGATGCACAAGGCACATCTGTTCAACTATCTCGGGATCGAGAGTGTCGACGGAACCGCGTTTGTCGAGGAGTCAAGAGAGCAGATTGATTCGTTTGGCGTCGACCAGCGGACGGAAACCGAAGTGACTGCTGTGACCGAAACTGGCGATGGCTTCGAGCTGGCCACCGACAGTGGAACGCTCGATAGCGAATACGTTATCCTCGCGACCGGTGCGGATCGGTCACTAGCCGAATCGCTCGGCTGTGCGTTTACGGATTCGGGGACGGTCGATGTCGACGTGACAATGGAAACGTCAGTGGCCAACGCGTACGCTACCGGTGCGATGGTCAGAAAAGAAGAGTGGCAGGCAATCATCTCTGCCGGCGACGGTGCAGCCGCCGGTCTCAATATCCTCACTAAAGAGAAAGGAGAGCATTTCCACGACTTCGATACTCCAGCGGACGCCTGAGATGACACTCGGCGGTCGATTTATGCAGAATATTGGCCGCTATTCGACGGTGATGGTGCCTGTACCGTCGGCCATGACTTCGATCGTTATATGATGACCGTCAAAAGAAAATTGAACCGAACCGTCGCCCCCTGTCGCAAACAGCGTATCGAGTGCCTCAGGATCCACCGACTTATAGAGTGGAGCCGTGATTTCCGTTTCGTCGAGGCCGGTCGTGGCCCCAACCGCCTCAATGACCTGTACGCCGAGCGGTTGCGCATCTCTGTCGAATCGGAACGTCGTTGCTGACTCAGCAATCGTTCGATCCGATGAGTCTGTAATGTCCCCCATAATCGCTTCAGTTTCATTTCGTGCCTTCATGGTTGATCTCGTGGTCTCCCGTCTAGGACCCACGTTTTGAACCCCAGCAGTGTCTTCTAAATTCGAGCACACAAATAAACCGTTTGGAATTCTTCGTGGATTTAATTCAATTTATTTTCAGTTTTCAAAATAAAGTCGTTATTATTATACTTTTCTATCCAATTAGTTAATTCAGCAGAATAAGGCGTCGAGAGTTGTGGCTTTTCCATCGTGTGGTACTGACAAACAGAGGCTACTAGCGTGAGAATGTGCTCGGAACGATATTGTCACCGATTAACAAAGGCCTTCCCAGATCTATCGACTGCAGTGATGACAGCGGACCAGCTCCTCATCGTTGGCACACTCGGTGGTGGTGGGATTCATCGATACGTCGAACAGCAACGACAGAACATCGAACAGGTTGAGACCACGGTGTACGACATGGCCTCGGATCCAAAAGGGGAAGGGCTGTTGTGGCTTCTCAGCTCAACGCTTCGGTCGCTCTGGGCTGCGATCAAATTTCCGTTCCGAACACCTCCGGATGTCGTCCACGTTCACACGTCACACCAGTTTTCGTTCTATCGGGCCGCCTTCTACGTGTTATACGGAAACTACGTGTGGAACCGACCCGTCGTGTTGCACGTCCACGGGTCGTCGTTCGATTCGTTCGTCACCACTGATTCGCCGGCCGTCCGCCGGATCCAGGATCTGGTGTTCGACGCGTGTGACCGGGTGATCGTGCTCTCACCGTACTGGAAGGAGGTGCTCTCGAGTCGGGTTTCAGACTCGAAGCTCCGAGTGTTGCCCAATGCGATCGATCCGACGGTGTACTCGCCAAACTACACGGCCGAACCACAGCACGTGGTGTTCGTATCGAACCTCGTCGAGCGAAAAGGCATCAGAGAGCTCGTCACCGCAGTTGACGAGCTCCTTTCCGGAGAGACGGCGGTTTCTGAGCTTCGGGTGTCCATTGCGGGAACCGGGCCGCTAACGAACATCGTTGAGGAGTTGGCCGAAAAACACGAACAGGTTACCTACCACGGCTACGTCTCAGAGGAACGAAAGCGATCGCTCCTGGATTCGGGATCAGTGTTCGTGCTGCCAGCGTACGCAGAAGGACTTCCAATTGCCCTGCTCGAAGGGATGGCCGGAGGAAACGCCGTTATTTCCACGACCGTTGGGTCGATTCCGGAGGTAATCGACGCAGAAAACGGGCTTTTGGTCACACCAGAGAACGCAACCGAACTCTCGGATGCGCTCTCGACGTTGCTGGTTGACCCCGAACGAACGGAGGAGATGGCCCGAACGAACCGACGGATGGTGAGTCAGACCTATTCCTGGGATGTGGCAGAACGAACGCTCAGAAAAATCTACGCCGAGCTCCCTGCCTGAACGCCGGTATTCTGTGCTTACACGACACAGTTTCTCATTAACAAAGCATGGAACTGTCGATAGTCCGAGTATGTCCGCACCCGACGTTCTGTTCTGTGTGCTGGACTCCGCACGACGGGATCGAGTCTCGGCGTACGGACACAGCCGGGAAACGACCCCGACGCTCGAATCACTCGCCAGTGAGGCCTCGACGTTCGATAACGCCTACGTGCCGGCACCGTGGACGTTGCCGTCGCACTGTTCGATGTTTACGGGACTGTATCCCTCAGAACACGGCGTGACGAATGGCTTTACCGATCAGCGACTTGGTCTCCCATCGTCGGTGAACACGCTCACAGAACGCCTTCGGAGCGATGGCTATCGAACGGCAGGATTTTCGAACAATCCGTGGGTCGGCCAGCTCTCCGGCCTTGATCGCGGCTTCGAAGAGTTTGTCGAATGGGATCTCGAGATCAGCCGGTCGAACACGGCGATTCACGGGCGTGCCGGTCGGTTACACTCTCGGCTCCACACCCTTCTTGGCCATGCGAGTCGACAGCCCCTCGTGTTGCTCAAGCGCCGGTTTTTCACCGAGCGACTGGTTGATCGAGCGGTGTCCTGGATCGAAACCACGGCCACGGATGACGCACCGACGTTTACCTTCCTCAACCTGATGGAGGCACACAGCCCGTACTATCCACCCAAACGGGCGTTCGAAGCGCTCGATTTGGCAACGCCATCGGCAATCGAGGCGCGCCGGCTCAACGTAAAGCTCCTGGCGAACATCATGGGAAGTTCGCGACTGGACAGAGAGACTCGCGAGCGTCTGCTCGATTACTACGACGCCAGTCTTCGCTATCTCGATTCGATCGTCGATCGACTGCTGGGAGCGATCAAAGCCACTGGAAAGTACGACGAAACGCTCGTGATCTTCTGTTCGGACCACGGGAAAACGCTCGGCGAATTCGATCGAGACGGGCTTCCACCCCACTACGTTCGCGATATCAACACCCACGTTCCGTTGTTCATCAAAGAACCGGGCCAATCTGGCGCTCGAATAGTCGAGCAACCGTTCGAACTCCGACAGCTGTTCGAGACAGTCCTGGCGGGCGGATACGAGGAGTCGCTTCAGCAGAGCCAGCCCACCGCTCTCGTCGAGGACGTGATACCCCACACCGGACGGGATATTGATCCGGAAGCGGTAACCCATTGGCGGCTACTCACTGACGGCGAACACAAGTACGTCAGGTCGATCCCAACCACTGACATGGTCACCACTAACGGAGAAAACGCCGCCAACGGCCACAAAGATCCAGAAACGGTCGCAGAAACCACATTTGAGGCCACAAACGGACACCGTCAGGAGTTTCTGTTCCGTGGGACCGGAACCGACGAAACTGTCATCGAGCCCGAGTCATCCGTGCTCGATCGGTTCCGTACGTTGCTCGAAGAGCGTGCCAGCGCGATGGAAATCGTCACCGAAGGTGCACCGGCGGATGCCGACGCCGATCAGCTGAGTGGCTCTATCGAGGCCCAACTCGAAGATTTAGGCTATCTCGACTGACCAAGCAAGCGATCGTCGAATGAATCGGCCTCGATAGTCAATATGGCTCCATGGTGCTGTTTTGTGTTGAATGGGTTGCAGTACAGCGTACTGTCCTCTGCCCCAAGAAAAACGTATGCATTGGCACACGGCAGTCGCTCGCCCGGATTGATGTAGTGAACCGGACGGCGACGGACGCCAAAGCGCGCAAGTAGCTGCCATTCGGTGAAATCAGTGTCGGCAGGGGCTGCCACCACCGTTGCTGTCGGTTCCTGAACTCCCGCGTTGGAAGTTTTGGGGGCCGTGCTGTCGCCACCAGCCTCGATTGCCGTCGAGAAGACTGCCCACCACGTCGATCCGTCGTGGAGGGTCGTTCCGTAGTAGACCGAGCTTCCGACGGTCGTGACGGGCTGTGGCTCTGGAGCGTTTGCCTTGATCGCCTCGAGCGTCCGGTCTGTGAGTGTTGTGCCACCGTCAACGGAAATCGAGCTGGGTGGCGACCCGATTGCTGGTCCGCCGTCCGAAAGCTTCTGGCGATCCAGTCTGAAGATTACATTTCTCTCGGTGTAGAGACAGTCCATACCCCACAACAGTGCGTCGGGTGTGAACACCAGATCCACGGCACGAAATCGCTGGTCTCCGCCGACGACTGGTTCGAAGCGCCCGTCTTTGATCCGCCCTATGTGACACTCTGCGTCGCGGTCGCCGGTCGAAAGCCAGATCGACTCGGTGTACGGGTCGACCGCTATCGAATGGATGTGACGCACTTCCGGGAGCGAGAGAAACCGTCTCCAGGTGCGACCATCGTCGACCGATCGGAGCACGTGTGGCGTCGCCGAACTGTCGAGCGGATACTCGCCGAGATATATGGTCCCATCGTGTCGACACAGTGCAGTGGGTAACACGCCGAATAGGCCGGACGACGCGGGAAGTTTCCGACAGAAATGCCAGTTAACACCGCCATCCTGACTCGAAAACAGGTGTCGTCCCACCGTCGCGACCAGTGCAGTGTCGCCCACTGGCCAGACGTTCGTCGTCTGGTAGGCACCAACCACCCATTCGAGCATCGACCGACCTGGGGCCCGCGTCAGTGCCTCAAACGAGAGCGCTGATATGCCACGTCCTGGATTGTTGATCGAACCAATCGGTTCGAACGAATCGACAGCCGACGCTTCGTAGATCGTTCGGTGATGTGACGCAAGGATCCGTCCGTTCTGAACCGACTGGAGTTTCATCGATCACTCACCCCTATCGACGATTCATTCGCGGGACCGACGCCCGGACGTTCGTGCGCGTGGACGAAATACACCGAGAGTTCGCCGTTTGAAAGCACGCGATTCACGCCCGGCTGGTCGGGAACCGACTCGAAGCTCGCCTCGCTGAATCGCAGCTCGTTGTACGCGATCACCTCCCGTTTTCGGTCGATCGTCCCCACAGCAAGATACTGAGAGCGTGGCATCGACGTTCGAAGCCGGCCAAGCCCATGGAACGAGAGCGTTTTCTGGTACTGATCCTGTCTAGCGTCGGTCCAGCGGACGCCGTGCGTTCCATCCGCATACCGCGTTGGCTGCATTCGAATACCCATAATGTGTTGCTCGGGGGGCAGATCATCGAAGGTCTGATCGTATCCGGTCAGCTGTGCCTCTGAGATCTGGACGTTCTGTTTGTAAATATAGGGTGACTGGTAGAGTGGTGCGATCGCGAGGACGAGCATCAAGCCAAACACAACGACCAGTACGATCGATCCGGTTCGCTTCGAGAATCGATCACGGATGCGCGAGAGTCCAGCGCTGATACCGACGGTTCCGAGCATCGTGGCAGCCACCATCATGAATCCCAGGTGACGAAACTGCATCTTTGAGATGCTCCCGACCATGTAGACCACGAACAGCCCGAGCAACGGCACCAGGCTCAATGTAAGATAGAGGCGCGTGCTCGCCGAGATCGTTGGATCGTCATCGAGTGCATTCCGGATCGAAACGAGGGCAACCAGGCCGGTAATGGTTGCGAACACCGTTGAGAGCAAAAATAGCTTCACGAACAGTTCGGGGATCGAACCACCGACGGCCGCGATTGAGGCGCCCTGTGCCTGTACTCGCTCACCAGCAACGGTTTCACCGTTGATATAGCCAACGACCTTCTCGATATGCTTGCTGGCAAGTCGGTAGAACCATGTCGTCCGAACGGTCCAGATGGAGTAGACGCCGGCGAAAAACACCGTCGGTGCGTAGAGTCTTGGCTGTCTGGCAACCGGATGATCCGGTTTACCAACTCCATAGAAAAACTGGACGCCACAGAGTATGACGAAGAATATCAGCAGATTCAGGGCCTGCTGTGGATGATAGACGACAACGGCACTGAGGACGATCGTTAGTGCCACAAGTGATCCGGTGTGTGCGTATGTCGTGTCGTTTTCTGGCCCATCCGTCTGTCCGAGCGATAGCACGGTTTTCAGCAGCAAGAATATGATAAACGCCGAGTAGAGCGTGGTGAGCGTAAACGGATGGACGCGAAAATGCGTGCTAACGTGATTGATTGGGAGCATGAGTGCTGCAGAGAACAGTCCAATACCCATTGTCAGCGGACCGGTCGAGAGCAATCGAGCACAGTAGGGGACGAAGACGATATACAACAGGGCAAACAGGACGGTCAACAACAACAGTCCATTGCGGTAAGGAAGACCTGTCAGTCGCTCTAAAAAGACAGTGATAATGTGAATTGCCGGGTAGATCATTCCGTACGGACTCATTGTCCCCGTTGCGAGGTCTTTCGTAAGTCCAAGGTGTGTCAAGGGGTCTGCCGATCCGTAGAAGTGGTAGCCACGAATCAGGGGCAGGCCAAAGATCGACAGCAACGAGCAGGTGCCCAGCGCGAGTGCCAGATTCCTGGTCCACGGTAATGGTGCCGTGATTGTAACGACGAGCGCCACGGTGAGAGCAATTGTGATGGCAATCCAGAATCCCACCGGTGTGGCTCCATACAGCGAGAGCTCATAGCCCGTTGTTGGATGTGTATAACTGAGAATCACCGCTGCTGTGACCGAGAGAAAGCCGACGACGAGCGCGGGACGTGTCCACCAGACCCACGTCGTCTCCGTATCAGCTCCAGCCATCGCTCTCCGTTACACCCATGTGCGTGCACGATTCCATGTGGATGGCGATTGGACGACGACCGTCATTGTTATGGGCTATGTACCACACCGTTACTCCTGATAGCCAAGTGCTCGGAGTCGATCTCTGGCCACGCCATCGACTTCCTCAGTACCACAGACACGCGGGCGACAGCGTGGCTGCTCCGAGTGAATTTCGCGTCGGTTCGAGGCTGGAATCACTTGCCACGGTACGGTTACGAGTTCGTCGGTGTACGTACCTGGTGGATGGCCCCACTCCTGAATAGGGATTGGTGACGATCGTTCCCCGATCATGTTTCCGTGATCGGACGAGACCACCGTTCGCCCGGACAGTCCATCGATGAGTGCTCGCACCGATGGGAATGTCAGACGGAGATTATTCCGATAGGCCTGCCAGATACGATCCGCTGAAACCGACATATCACCGTCTCTGAGGTGGCCCCAGATGTCCCGTTCGTCTGCACCATCAAGGCGCTGGCCGACGTTGAGCGACGGCGCGTCAATGAAGGGATAGTGTGGCTGCATAAAGTGGAGGATGAGTCGCTTGTGGGGATACACCTCTGCGACTTCTATCCCGTATTCAGCCATCGTCTCTGGCATCACCGTCCCGTGTTCATCGTTCCAGTCGCGTTTCCACACCTCGATAACGTCGTGGAACGTCGCATCGATCTTCTCACTCCATCGGTAGAGCTGGGGACTCGCCGTTACGTACACTGTATCGAGAAACTCTTTTCCCGCGAAATTGCCCTGTAGAAACTCGACGGTGTGTGACCCTCGCGACTGGCGGTGTTCGAGGGTACCGGGAAACGCGTCGTCATCGATTTCTGAATCGAACAGGTCGTATCGACAGGCATCGAGTAGTATCAGATTATCCCAGTCTTCCGCCATGAAATCGTCGCCCTCGGTGTTGAAGTCGGTTCGGTACAGCCGACGGTTGTACAGCCGGTTACACTCCTGTAAGAAAAATGCCGGCCGCTGGATTCCCCGTCGAAGCCCACGCCACAGCTGGGAGGGGGTGTACATTGTGCCGAGTAACGCCATTGAGACTCAATGTAATGCCGTAACTACGCCCATCCGAGGAACATAAGCGATCCATTACTATCCGAATTCGGTGTGTCACTGGCGACCGTGCAGATGCTTCGTCGGGTTATGCAAGGATTACAAGCGATGCTCGTCGCCGAGGGGGCGCGAATGATCTCGAAAGGGCTCATCGTCGTACTGCTCGCGAATATGTTCCTCAGTCCCGACGAGTACGGACTTTTGTTTCTTTCTCTGTCGATTCTCGGGACTGGGCTGTTATTTTCCTACCTTGGATTCGCAAAATCGGCAGCCAGATACATCACCGAGTACAAGACCACTGATCCCGACCAGATCCCACACATCGTTACCACGTCGTTGCGGTACAATCTGCTTTCAATTGGGGTAGTGAGTCTCACAGTGGTGCTTGGCAGCGAAATCATCGCCAATATCGTCCGAGAGCCCTCCGTACAGCCCTTTCTCGTTGTGGGTGCGTTGTACATCGCCACGATGACGCTTTCGAAGTTCGCGTCGGTCGTGTTTCAGGGATTCAATCGGGTTCGATGGAGTGCCTGTATCGGTGCACTTTCGAATGTGAGTCTGCTGGCGTTCACGGTCCTGTTTTTGCTGTTCGGACTCGGCGCAATCGGTGCGCTGGCGGGTTATGTGGTTGGTTACGGACTCGCAGCTGTCGTTGGTCTCGGGGTGATCTACACCCGTTTTCTCCCGAGATACGCCAGTACGACACCTCCAGACCCCGAGCTTTCGGGAAAGATACTCCGGTATTCGATACCGTTGACGATTACGAGAGGAGGCCACACGCTGGATAAGAACGTTGATACGATCCTTGTCGGGTTTTTCCTCTCTCCCGCGGCAGTGGCCTACTACGTGCTTGCCAAGCAGATCGCAGATTTCGTCACGGTGCCGGCGACCTCACTTGGATTTGCGGTTTCGCCTGCTTACGGAGAACAAAAGGCGAGCGACTCACTCCATAATGCAGGAACGCTGTATGAACATGCCTTCATTCACACGATGTTGTTGTACTGTCCGGCCGGGATTGGGCTAATTCTCATTGCTCGGCCGACGATCACCTACGTGTTTGGCGCAGACTATCTCGGAGCCGTCCCCGTCGTCCAGGTGTTCGGTGTCTACATCCTGTTGCGATCGATCGATAAGATCACGAACGACGGCCTGGATTTCGTCGGTCGCGCTCGCGAGCGCGCAATCGCGAAAACTGGAGCGTCAGTGGGCAACGTCGCGTTGAATGTGGCGTTGATCCCCGTCATCGGTGTCGTTGGCGCAGCGATATCGACAGTGGTCACGTATATGGCGCTGATCGCCGTCGAGCTCTACATCATCGATCAAGAGTTTCCCATCGATCGGTGGCTTCTCGTGCGTTCGATCGGGGCAATCGCTGTCGTTACGGCCGGCATGTCGGTTGTGGTCGCCGCTGGACTGCCATTCGTCTCGGGTCTCATAACGCTGTTGTTGCTCATTGGCGCTGCTATCTGTGTCTGGGCACTGTTGGCAGTGGGCGTTGGACTGCTCGATACAGAAGTTGTCAGCATAGCAATTAAGAGCGTGATCGAGTGACCAGCCCCTAGACGGACGTATCAGGTGATGGCGTCGGCTCTAGGCGAACCGTCGAATCTTCGGCGACTGACCGAATCTCTTCCATCAAGCTGAGCACCCAGTGGGCCTGTTCGATCGGCACTGGCTGTGGCCTATCGCCGAGGAGTGCCGCAGCTTCGGCATCGATCTGGTAGAAATGGGAATTGAGCTGAATCTCCGTCTCCCAGCTGTCGTTGATCCTGTTGTCGAGTACGTCACGCACCGCGAGTATCGTCCCCTGGAGCCTGCGACCAACGCGCTCTAAGTTGTTGCGGGCCCGGTTGATTGTTGACGACGTGTAGTCGGCCGTCAACGGGACAACAGTCTGTGAAACCAGATCAATGACGAGCGAGCCAGCCGACCCGTGGATATCGATCCGATGGACAGGGGTTCCACCCGGCTGGACGCGAACGGAACAAAGCACACCGTGGTCCGTCTGATACTGCAGTTGCACGGAGTCGTAGCTGAACTCCTGTTCGTATGCACGCGTTAGTGCCGTCCGGATGTCGATCGCCGACGTATCTGCCGGATAGCCACCGAGTGCGAGTGCAAGATACAGGGGGTGTGGAATGCCTTCCTCGAACTCTCCACCGGGAAGCTCGAACGTCCAGGCCCCCCGGTTTGGCTCGTGTGCGTAGGATGCGCCAGTGTACGTGACATCCACTCCGCGAATATCGCCCACAATCCCCCGGTCAAGCAACGCACGCGCGCGCCGCGTTGCTGGATCAAACATGTGGTTGTGCACCGGAGAGACGATCGCGTCGTTTGTCTCTGCAGTGTCTCTGAGCGTGGTCAGCTCGTCTGCTGTCACCGTTATTGGCTTTTCTATCAACACCGACACTCCGGCTTTGAGTGCGCTCAAGCCGATCGATTCGTGTGTCTGAACCGGTGTGCAGATATGAAGCCAGTCGAGTGACTCTGTCTCCAGCAGTTCGTCGAGATCCGTATACGCAGTTGTGTTGTGATCGTGGGCCATCGACCGGGCCCGGTCTTCGTCAATGTCACACACCCCAACCGGCGTCGTGTTCGGACATTTTCGAAGACCCGTCAGATGCTGTCCAGAAATAACGCCCGCTCCAACGACCGCTGTTCTGAGGACCATCATCTGTAATCTCGTCATTCAGTGCATTGTTATGCGTTCGTTATCGACACCCGTGACCGAGTAGGATGGGCGTTCTTACTGGACAGACCGGCCGTCGCCAGAGCATTCTTCGCGCACCGATATGAGAGACACTCACTATCACATCCACATAGAAGTTCTGAAACTCCAAAATTCTGCGGGTAAGCCCTGCCTACTCCAGGTAACACGTTCCTGCAGAAGAGTAAGCGCTGATTGCACAATCAATATTGTGCTGGAATGTATCTGCGAGTAATAGATCGTATCTTTCACTCGTTAGGCCCTAACTATCAGCTATATAGCCAGAACTTACTTTATCGTAACCCAGCTTTACCCGCTGATGACATCCGACGCCAACGACGAGGAAAACGAATCACGGTCTCTCGGTCGCCGTTCATATCTTTCGCTTACTGGATCGGTGGTGGGCGGTACTCTGCTTGGGGCAAGCCAGATGGGTCGTGCCAAAGGGGCGACCCACCATGGGATCTCGTTCAATCGGGTGGTTGATGCAGTCGACGATCTCGGCTGCGATCCGAACGGAAACGAGGACGTGACGTCGACGGTTGCGAGCGCACTCGATGGAAACACGCTCGTGGAGTTCCCGTCCGGGACGTACCGATGGAGCGGACAGGTGAAAGGACAGCACTCAAAGATTGGTCTCCGGGGAAAATCCGACGACGTGACCTTCACGTTCCCCTCGGGATACAACGAATTCTTTGTCAACACCAAATGTAACCGCGCACTGTTCGAGAACTTCGACGTTGACGTGCGACCGGACCAGACCGCGACTGGCATCCGAATTGATGCCGAACACGGCTTTCACGCAGAAAACATCGAACACATCGGCCGGGCGATCGTTGACTCATCTGATGTCACCCGGTGCTGGCAGATTCGCGTGAACAACCCGAATGGAACCGGCGTGATCAAAGACTTCGTCGCCAAGAAGGGATCTGCCTGGTCGCACTACAAAAGTGGCGATGGCCGTGCAGGCATCTCCGTCTGGGGCGGTCGTGGGACCATCAAGGTAATCGACTGTCACCTGGAGGAGTTCGGTAACAACGGCATCTACGGTAGTCGAACCCTGAGTGCTGTCCAGGTTATTGGCGGCATCTATCGGAACAACAACGTTAGCGGAATCCGCATTTCTGGCGACGGCAGCTTCGTGGACGGCGCGACGGTCGAGGTTTCTCCCGAGAAGTACTCCGGACCACACACCCTTGAAGGAAAGGCGTTCACCATGCGCGGAGTGTTGTTCGAACAGGGCAACGCCGCAACCGGCGGCGAATTCGATGCCGCGGGCGGCGAGATCAAAAACACCGAAATCACAATTGAGGACAATCCCACCAGCGGTGCTGCAATCGCCGCCTGGACGGGTGGGCGCACCCTCAACGTGAAAAATACCAAAATCACGTACAACAACGAGGGCTCGCCAGCAGTCTACCGCGAAGGACGAGCTTCGCAGGGGCGACACGATCCAAGCCCATCGCCCCGATGGCTTCGCATGGACCGTGTCGAGATTCTTGGTAACTCCGGCGGTGGCACAGCGGTGCTCGCAGAAGAGGCAAACGGCTCGCGCATTACGAACTGTTACATCGAGCAGAAAGGGAGCGGCCGTAACGGTGTCGTGTTCGCGAATTCGAACGACACCCGCGTGGCGAACACAACGATCAAAGTGGACGGGGAGGCCGTCCGAATGCAGTCCTCATCGGGCAAAACCGTCAACGTCAGCAACCAGGGCCAGCCCCTGGGTCTGAGCATTGGTGCGGCGAATTCAGCCACTGAAAAGACAGCACAAACCGTCACGACTGCGCTTTCGGCGTCGTCACCGAACGGTGATCGCGACGCAGAAGATCTGAAAGCACACACGCTCGAGATCGAATCCCCGAACGAGCAGGTTACCTACACCGTTGCAGTGGAAGGTGAGATCTCGGCTGCAGAAAATTACCAGACGTTCGAGCTCACAGACGACACCACCGTCGGTGCGAACTGGGCAACGGGAACGGTTGAAAGCTCGATCGATCGCTTTGAGTTCACTGGTTCGATCACGTCGTTCTCGACCGACGGCAATGTCGAGACACGCGTCGACGAAAAGCCTGTCAAACCATCGTCGCTGGGCAGCGATGCAAAAACGCATACGCTCACGATCGATGGAAGCACCTCCGAGCTGCCGGCGAAGTACTCCCTGACGGTCGATGGCTCGCTCGAAAAGGGCAAAACGACCGAAAAGAGCGAGGTCATCGTCGACTCGAGTGCACGCGGTACCGTTCACAGAGCGCGCGATGACTTCATCTTCACTGGTCAGCTCACCGAGTTTTCGGTGGATGGAGACGCAAACGTCAGCTTCAGTAACAACTAACGAAACCGGTCGAATCCCAATGGCAAACGACAGGCATACCGGAGAATGGTACACGGAGTCGCCCGATCCGGATCCAGAACAGGATCTTGGATACGAACTCGACAGCTGGAACGTTGCCGATGCCCACTGCAACGGGGAAGAACATCTGGTGTTCGTCCCTTCATCCGAGCGCATCCTCGAGGACAACGAGTTCATCGTTGCCCACCCGAAATCCGTCTGTGAGCTCGGTGAAATGTTGTGAGTGAGTCGCTTGGCTCAAAACGCCGAAACGATCGCTTCGAGGGCGTCGGTATCGCTGGTGCTGTGTGGCGCCGTAAGCGGTGAAACGCTCACGTTTCCGTCGAGGACAACCCGACGGTCCGTTCCTGGCGGTTCTGGCAGCGTTCCTTCTGCTATTCGTTCGAAGATTCGATCTCTGAGCACGACGTGTGCATCCTCACGGATGGCGTCCATCTCGTAGGTAGTCGAGGGCTCGGTGAGCTGCAGTGATCCAATTGGGCCCTCCACGAGAGGAACGTTCACGTTGAGGTAATCGGTTGTCTCGAACACCGGCCGTTCGCGCGTCTCTTCTGTGAGATATCGGATTACACGAGCCGGATCGGCATACTGCTCGACGGTCGGTTCGAACGTTTCGTAATCGTATTCGGCAGCCGGGATGTGCATCGAGAGAGCGATTGCAGGCAGCTCGAAAAAGGTTGCCTCAACGGCCGCACTGACAGTTCCTGATCGGCCGAGAACGTACGCACCGAGATTTCCGCCGCGGTTACAGCCAGAGACGACAAGATCGAACGACGTATCCAGCGCCTGTATTCCAACGACCACACAGTCGGTTGGGGTCCCACTCACAGCGTATCCGAGGTCGTGTTCTTCGACGGCGACGCGGTGAGAGAGTGTTCTGCCGACGGCACTCTGATCGGTCGCTGGTGCAATTGCAGTCACAGAGGCGATCGGAGCAAGTGCGTCGTATACGGCTTTTAGGCCAGGCGCATCGATGCCGTCATCGTTCGTGAGCAGGATTTCCATCTGGCAGAGGGTTCGCCCCACAGCAGAAAAATCTCCTGACTCCCACCGAGTCAGTCAGGCGATGCGATCGACGACTGCTTCATCGTCGACAACGCAGTTGTATGCCGATTCGTCCGCGTTCCAGAGCACGAGGACGTTCTCGAACGCGAGGACGCTGGCGTAGGGCGCGGTGATGAGCGTTTCGTTCAGTCCGGTCTCTCGGACAACGACCGCGAAATGGTCAGTCTGCTGGCTCCCATCACCAACGAGAAACAGCGGATTATCGGAACCGAGATCGTGACTGAGTTTGACACCAACCAGGTCGACGCGATCTGAAACGACCGATCCCGAGTCGGCCATCGGCGTGAATCGATCGCTGTTGGGTGCTAGCTCCGTTCGCCGGCGTCCGTCCGGACGCAACACGCTATACGCGTACTGCACGTCGGTGTTAACGAACGCAGTCGGCTCCTGGTCGCTCTCTGCGGGCGTTGAATCCGCCAGTCGCCGTTGGACCGACGGCGTCGCAATATCGTCTTTTATGGTGAACGACCAGGATTCGGCGTCACTTCCTGGCGTTTCGTTCGGCCAGAGCCTGAGTGTCGGATCATACACCGTCAACTCTCCATCGTCAGCGAGTCCGCGTTCGAGCGTTCGCAGCTCGATCGCCGTGTTTTGGTCCGCCGGTGCGAGTAGCAGACAGCTACCATCCCCAGCCACGTACTCTGTGTAGCGAGCGAGCGTGGCCGCCGGATCGTCAAGTTCGCTCAACACGTTCGCGAACACGAGAAGGTCGTACTCACCGGTGGGCTCGAACGATTCTGCCGTCTCTTGATGAAATCGAACGGACTGATTCGTTCGTCCCTCCCAGAGTCGTTCGAAGACGGAGATCGCAGGGCTCGGCTCGACGGCGTGATACTCGATTAGTCCATCGCTGAGCAGTTCCAGTGCGCCCATCGCTGGCCCACCGACGCCTGCTCCAACGTCGAGAATTCGACAGTGGTGGGGAATCAACCCTGCATCGATGAGCGAACCAATCGCGTGTTGCATCACGGCGTAGTTATCGTACAGATGATAGATGGCATAGGCGAGCGCCGTCACCGCATCGTACTCAACTGGTTCTCTGGCGAAATAGTCGGCTTTGAGCCGTGTGATGCGTTCTCTGAGGGTAGTGGCGGATTCACCCGTCGCCCAGTGTCGTCCGAACCGTTCGACGAGCAATGCCTCAAGCCGGCTATCAAGGTCCTCTGGAATCCGACCAACTGGTCCGCTAATGGCAATCGGTCCATCAGCCACCGGGACGAATCCCTCTTCGCGTTCGGCCATGCCAAGTTCGAACGCGTGTTCTCTGAGTACCTGTCTGATCGCGGCCGGATGCGGATGGCCTTCAACGTAGTCGCGCAGCTCTTCGGGATCGATCGGGCGAACGTTCTGGAGATAGCGCGCAGTATCGAGAATTTGTGAGCGCTGATCGTCGTTCATTAAACACCACTCAACGGGCGTTTCTGTAGAGGGTTTCGAAGGCGTTGTCGTCAGCGCGGGCAAGTCGTGTTGCAGCATCAGCGATGTCGTCGGCACCGTCGAACGCCTGTTGAATGTCGGTGTACACCCGTGGTGTGCCGTCGGTAATACGTTCGAGTAGGGCAGTGAGCTCTGCGGAAATCGGCGTATGAAACTCCTCTCGAACGGGTTCGCTTGCGAGTCCGTAGGCGAGAATCGCTGCGTGCGCACGCGCCTGTACGGTTGTCATCGCACGGTCATGTTCTTCTGGCGTCGTTTCGAACAGCTCGTTTCCAGCCTCGGTGAGCTCAGCTCGAAGCATATCAGTGATTGGACCGGGACGGTCCGCCACCACGGCAATCCGACCGGGGGCATGGCTGCCAGCGAACAGCGGATGGAGACTGAGCCGCTCGCGATCGGGTCCAACAGCTCGCATCGTCCGAACGGCCGGCTCCATGACGCCTGCAACGTCGACCAGTGCTTTGCTGGCACGGACTGCGTGGCGTTCGATCGCCGATCCAATCTCCGTCATGGGTACCGCCAGACAGACGAGATCGAACGTTTCTTCGGTGGCTGGCGAGACGACGCGGCCCCCCGTCTCCCGGACAGCCGCCGCCGCGGTGTCGTCGTCGAAATCGGCGTAGGCGATTGACGCAGAGATGGAGCCACCGAACCAGCGGCCCATCTCACCCGCGCCGACGATCAGTGCATTCATGAAGGGATCGTTGGAGTGCAGCGTCCTAAATCAATGTGGAACGCGACCGCTCGAAGATCAATCGAGCCGAAGCTGCTGTGGATAGGTTGTGAGATTCTCGAAACCGTCCTCGGTGACGACGCCGATATCCTCGATGCGAACGCCACCGACCGACGGATCGTACAGGCCAGGCTCGATAGTGATCACGTGCCCAGGTTTCAGTGTCTCACCGACAGGGCTCAACGCAGGGCCCTCGTGAACGTCGAGTCCGACACCGTGGCCCGTACTGTGAATGAATCCGGTTTCTGTCTGAGGATCACTCCTGAGGGTTGGATAGCCAGCGTCTTCGTACACGTCACAGACCACATTGTGCACGCTCTCTCCGGTGACGCCGGGTTCGATCGCGTCGATCGCGGCTGCTTTTGCCCGTTCGGTCAGTTCGTAATACTCCTCGATGGCTGGGGTTGGCGTCCCCTTCACGAACGTCCGGGTCATGTCCGCGAAGTAATCCGTGTCTTTCCCGCGTGGGAAGATGTCGATCACGATGCTCTCATCCGGGGCAAGCGGACCACTCCCTCGATCGTGTGGGTCGGCACCATCGCTTCCACAGGCAACGATCGTTTCGTCGAGGGCGTGATCGTTTTCCAGCAGCTCAAACTCGATTTCGCGTCGGAGACGCTCGCTGGTGAGCACCGACCCCTTATACACCAGTGTCTCCCCGTCGATCGACGACTCTGACAGAATTGATTCGGCATGGGCCATCGCCGCCTCATTTGCCTTCTGAGCCCGACGAATCTTTTCGATCTCGTCATCGGTTTTTTGCGCGCGCATCTCCGCTGTGTCATCGTCTGCATCCACCACAACACGAATCCCGAGATCACGGAGCCCATCGGCCAGCGAAATGGGAAAGCGGCTGGGGACGACGATCGATTCAACATCCTGTGAGCGCAAAAACGATGCGACTGTCCGTGAGAACGCCTCTGCGGAGCCGTACTCGCTTCGCTTCTCGCGGAGGTTGAAGTCGCTGAACCTGGCGACGGTCGCGGCGTGACTCTCTGATTTTGCACGGCCGAATTCAAGTGAGGAAACCAGCAGGTGAATGTCACCTGCAAAGAGCGTCACGAACGGATCCGGCGCGTCGAAACCGGACAGATAGCGCTGATTCGGATCGTCGCTGTCAGCATTGAGTAGGTAGCCGTCTACGTCTCGTGTTTCGAGAACCGCCTCCACGGGGGATACATCCGGCTGCATACCAGACAACTGTCCCCCAACGCCTAAACGATGGCGAGATCACTGTCCGTTGTGTTCTCTCGCCACCAGCCATAACAGTCCGTAGCCAACGACGCCAGCACTGAAGACGAGTGGTGGGACGACGAACGGACCGAACGTTTCCCACACCCAGACCAGTAGCTCGCTCACAGGAGACACACGGGAGGCGATAGGAAAAAGATGGCCCATAGACCATAAAATCGATGCTTGACGCTTCGGGAGAGCTATTACAGACAACTGCCAACGAACGAATGCAGCTGGCGAGAGAATCCATCCTATATGGGTCCGAACGCTGTCATTCCATACCGGATGCGATTGTGAGTACTCTGCTGTGACCTCCCCGGTCACCATGGGTTCTTTCGGTGTCCCTGCTTGATTTTTCGAAGGTTGCGTGTGCAGCCCCCAGGCCTTTGTCAGTCACTCGCCAAGGGGCGATCATGACCCGCTTTGTCTGTCCGTCGTGTCGGTCACGCCCGACAGCCCTCCTGCACTGGCAACGAGTAACCGACGAGCAGACACCCGAGACTACACAGTTGCTGCTTGATGAAACGGCTGGCGACGACACAACGATGGCCACGCTTCGACCCTGTGGCCACACGTACTATCGGTCGGACCTGAAAGAGCTGTTCGAACTGTTGGACCAACTCGAGGAGCTGTTTGTCGAACACGAGAGTACCGACGGGGCGTATGCCCAACAGCAACTCAGGAGCGAAATCCACATTCTTGCAGAACGTCTCGACGGTGTGGCCGACCGTTGTGCGTCACGGGTGACCCAGACGGACCCAGCCGCCATTGCAGACCGGACGGACGAATGGTCCTGTGAATCGGTCCACCCGTCCTCGACGTTCCGTGAGTTCGGATCGCCCGAGCATCTTGGGTGACCCGAACGATTAACACGTGTCTGCGTCTCGGGTGTGGTGTATGACAACAGTGACGGTGTGGAACGAGTATCGCCACGAGCGAGAGAACGATACTGTAGCCGATATCTATCCCGATGGCATCCACGCAACCATCGCCGGCGCACTCGACGACCACGGATTCGACACACAGACCGCAACGCTCGATGAACCGTCGCACGGCTTGACCGACGCAGTTCTTGCAGATACCGACGCGTTGATCTGGTGGGGTCATGCCGAACACGATGCGGTCACAGACGCAGTCGTCGAGCGTGTTCACGAACGCGTTCTCGACGGAATGGGCCTCATTGCGCTTCACTCAAGCCACTATTCGAAAATATTCACCCGATTGATGGGGACGAGCTGTTCGCTGAAGTGGCGCGAAGCCGCCGAAACTGAACGTCTCTGGGTGATCGAACCGACACATCCGATCGCCGAAGGACTCTCGCAGTTCGTCGAACTTCCCGAGACGGAGATGTATGGCGAACGGTTCGACATTCCCCAGCCAGAAACGCTGGTCTTTTGTTCGTGGTTCGAAGGCGGAGAGCTATTCAGATCCGGCTGTTGTTACACTCGCGGCGCCGGAAGAATTTTCTATTTCCGACCCGGCCACGAAACATATCCCATCTATCACAACGAACAGATACAGGAGATTCTGGCTAACGCAGTGCAGTGGGCGGATCGATCGACGGGAACGGGATCCGAGTTCGGTAATAGCGAGCCAATCGAGTCCATCGACACCTCTGACGTGAGAACTGTCCATTAACATAACAATACGTCGAATCAGCCCATTCCAAACATTTATTTGAATCTGAAATAATCAAATTGCCATGGATATTGGTGTGCTAACAGTTGCAATCGGTGATCGGAGTAGAGACGAAGCGTTCGCCTATCTGTCGGAACGTGGTGTCGGGGCCGTCGAACTCGGTGTCGGAGGGTTTCCTGGCCAGCCACACGGGTCGCGGCGCGAACTTCTCGACGATTCGGACGCAAGAGCCCAGTTACAAACGGAACTTGACCGCTATGACCTGCAGATTTCGGCCCTCGCAACGCACAACAATCCGCTCCACCCCGACGACGAAAGCGCTGCTACCTCGGATACAGAACTGCGCGAAGCGATCGAGTTGGCCGCGTTACTCGATGTAGATGTAGTGACCTGTTTTTCAGGGCTTCCGGGTGGTGGTCCATCGGATGCGACGCCCAACTGGATCACGGCTCCATGGCCACCAGAACACGGCGACGCGCTCGCATACCAGTGGGAGGTCGCGATCGAGTACTGGTCTGATCTCGCAGCTCACGCCGCCGATCACGACGTTTCCGTCGGGATCGAGATGCATCCGAACATGCTAGTATACGAGCCGACCGGACTCATGCGGCTCAGAGAAGCGACGAACGAGCAAATCGGGGCGAACTTCGATCCGTCGCATCTGTACTGGCAGGGGATCGATATCGAGCGGGCAATCCGATATCTCGGCGACAACGATGCGATTTGCCACGTTCATGCCAAAGACACACAACAGTATCCGGCCAATGAGAAGCTCAAAGGTGTACTCGACACGACACCCTACACCGACGAGCCCGATCGATCCTGGCTGTTCCGATCGGTGGGCTACGGACACGGCGAACACCACTGGAAATCGATCGTGTCTACGCTCCGAATGGTAGGATACGACGGTGTACTCTCGATCGAACACGAGGATTCGCTCACCTCGGGACAGGAAGGCCTCGAAAAAGCAATCGACCTCCTGGATCGTGTTGTGTTCGAAACCACGCCAGGTGAGGCCTACTGGGCCGAGTGACGATTCGAACTGAGAGCCAAAATTCATCGAATTACTATCCGTTTTGATACAAAATAGAAACAATTAAGGGGTCGTTTGCGAAATGCGGTTTCATGACACTCGATGTTGGCGTACTCGGCTATCGGTTTATGGGTCGTGCACACGCAAATGCCCTTTCTCGTCTCGAAATGTTTTTTCCCGATGCACCGGCCACAAATCGGACGGTGTTGATTGGTCGCGACGCAGAGGCTCTGGAGGAGGCCGCCGATCGGCTCGGATTTGACTCAACCGCGACAGACTGGGAAGATGCACTCGATGAGATCGACGTGTTGTACAATCTGGGTCCAAACCACGTTCACGTCGAACCGTCGATCGCAGCACTCGAAGCCGGAGTCAGCGTCCTCTGTGAAAAACCCCTCGCACCAACGCTTTCAGACGCCAAGCGAATGGCTGATTCTGCACGTCAATCATCGGCCACTGCTGGCATCGCGTTCAACTACCGATTCGTTCCCGCAATCCAGTACGCACGCAATCTGATCGCCGACGGTGCCCTTGGGACGATCCGACACGTTCGGGCCCGGTATCTCCAGGACTGGCTCGTCGATCCGGAGGCCCCCTGGAGCTGGCGACTCGACGAATCGTTGGCTGGAAGCGGCGCACTCGGCGATCTCGGTGCCCATTCGATCGACCTGGTTCGGTTTCTCCTTGGTGAGCAGGTGGGACCAATTGAGCGTCTGTCAGGTCAGCTCACGACCTTTGTCGACGAACGACCGGTTGCAGGCGAGGACGAAACCCGACCGGTGACCGTTGACGACGCGTATTCGGCACAGGTCACGTTTGATTCAGGAGCGACGGGCCTGTTCGAAGCCTCACGATTCGCAAACGGGCATGATAACGACAACACGGTCGTGATCAATGGATCTGCGGGGAGTTTACGGTTTTCTCTTGAACGACTCAATGAACTCGAACTCCTCACTGGAGACGATCGAGGCTATCAGACGGTCCTCGTCACTGATCCCGACGATCCCTACGTAGAACACTGGTGGCCACCAGGCCACGTGCTGGGCTGGGAGCACACGTTCGTCCACGAAAACTACGAATTCCTCAGCGCCGTGCGTGACAATGATACATTCACACCTGACTTTCACGATGGGCTTGCCGTTCAGCGGATTATGGACGCCATCCAACGATCCGACCGTGAAGGCACCTGGATCAAACCCTGATTGGGCAACCCGGCAGTTTAATTGTATTTATTACTGAATGCTAGCAATCCATTATATTATTAGTGTCTTCAGACTAAAAGCACAGTAATGCCCACACAACTCCATCGGTTCATCGATCAGGCCTATGAGACCGGCGAGGGTCCGCTGTACCATCCCGACGAAGACAGCCTGTACTGGGTAGACATTCCGAACGGGCATCTCTATCGGTACGATTTTGCGACCGACACACGCGAACAGTGCTACAGTGGGCCATCGGTTGGAGGTGTTACCATCCAGTCTGACGGCGCGTTGCTGTTATTCAAAGAACACGGGACGATCACTCGGTGGGATGATGGTGAAGAATCAGTGATAATTCCTGAAATTCCAGAGGTGCGTGGTTCTCGGTTCAACGACGTGATTGCCGGGCCACACGGCCGCGTTTACTGTGGGACGATGCCACCGGATGGCCGCCTCTATCGGCTTGATCGGGATGGTTCGATCGTCGAGTTACTCTCTGAGGTGCAGATTTCCAACGGACTGGGATTCAGCCCAGACACAGAACGCGTCTACTTCGCCGAGACCGAAGCCGAAACGATCTGGCAGTTTGATTTCGACGTCGAATCCGGAACGTTCTCGAATCGTCAGGTGTTCGTCGACACCCGTGGCGATCAAGGAAAGCCCGACGGATTGACCGTCGACAGTGAGGGATACGTCTGGTCTGCACGATGGAACGGTGGGAGTATCGTACGCCATCATCCAGATGACGGACGCGTCGTCGATCGTGTCGCCATCCCGGCACGGAAGGTGTCGTGTCTCACTTTTGGAGGCACCGATTACGACCAGGCGTTCGTGACAACGGCCACCGCTGGAAATGACCGATCAGTAGAGGGAGACGGTGCTGGTGCGCTATTCAGGTTTGAAGCCGATACCAGTGGTGTTCCGGAGTATCGCTCACAGATTTCGCTTCCGGATTGACCTCCTCACCAGCGATCCTGTCTGGGGAAATATCGCCATACCAACACCAGCAACACGCCCGCAAGAACACTGCCACTGATCAGTCGCCCGAGCAATGAGAGTGCTGACGTATTTTCGCTCGGCGGTCCGGTCGACGTTACCTCCGCATTCGACGGAGGATGCGATGGCGCGACCGTCTCCATTGGGGTTGCCGAGTGCGTCGAAAACGGTGTAATCGAGGATCTAATCGGCGTTTCGGGATCATTTTCCCCATTCGACGACACCACAGTTCCCGCCGTATCCTGTGGACCATTCGGTGCCGTCGACGGATATGAATTGCTTCCGGATGGAGAGACTGTTCGGCCATTCACCAACAGCGTACCATTTTGCGTAACAGATCGGTTTTGAATGGCACCCGTAAAGTAGAATGTATCGGACGAATCGCTGACGGTCCCGTCTACAGCCGTCGTGTTTTGACTGATCACATCGATTATATTGTCGTCTTCGTCAGCAGATTCCCCAGCAGAAAGCACTCCGTCAACGTGTACAGTATACTCGACGGGGGCTTCCCCAGACGTTCCATTATTGGCCCGGATTTCCAGGTGATTGGCACTTATGATTTCGGGATCCACTTGCTGTCCATCCAGATACACCTGAATCCCATCACCGTTGAACTGAAACGTCTCGATATATCCTCGGTACTCGATCGTATCGCTTGCGTCGGCTGTCGATTCGTTCCATGGCAATGACCCAACCCGGCCAGACAATCTCGTTCCCTGTGGAGCCGCTCCTTCGTTTTCTGTGCTGTTGATCCACTCCGACGCAGAAAGTACATACTGAACGGAACCGTTCGTCGATTCGATCGTGATCGTGTGCGTTTCCTGAGCCGACGATGACGCGTCACCGGGTGTGAGTTCTTGCCCCCAGACTGTACTAATTGGTACTCCAGTACAGAGTGCCACCGCAGAGACGATCACAAGGACAGCCAGACCGAAACGTCGACAGCGACGAAACAACGCGGGAAGGTTGATCATTACCATATCAAGACTGATCAACTTTTTATAGGTGATGATAAATTATCATACAATTTCAAAATATTATCTATCCAGCTATCCGGTCGATTCGTTGGCTGTTTCTAGTGTGCTTAGATCAAGCGGTCCAGGGGCTGCCATCCGCATTCTCGCGGAATCTCCGGCCTCTGCAAGACCGGCTTCTACTTCCTGGAGACGGTTTCGACCGAGATCGACAGCCGCTGGTCCGTGCTTGTTTCCTGTCACACGAATATCTGCATTGCGGGGAAACAGTGCTACACTGCCTGAATCTCCGTCTCTGTCGCCGTCACGCTGTTGAGCACACCAGTTATTACAAAATCTTCCAAATTGTGCAGGAATTCCCTGAATCGAAAAAGCTGGATACGACGTGAGTTCGAAGACGTTGTGGTGGACGTTGACGAATCCACCAGCACGAATTCCACGGCCAGTTCGACCGAGATGGTCCAGATTCTCGCCGAGATAATGCATATCAAACGAGTGAAGCGATGCGTGAGGTCCAACGACGTTAAATCGAGCCTCGTAGCTGTTCGTCGCGTACCCGAAACCAGCGATCGAGTGACGATTATAATCGAAGGTGTTCCATTCGATCAGATGAACCCCGTTGTACAACTCCATTGGATAGCCGTAATGTTCCATCTGGTTGTGATGCATCCAGTTGTGATGGATCCATCCGCTAGTTTGGGCAGTTGCGGCACCCAGTGCGAATCCGGCAAACGTCCACCCAGCGACTTCGTTATGATCGATTATCGCACTCGTACCCTGGAGACTGAATCCAAGCGCCTCAAAATCTACTTCGTCATAGCCACCTCGTCTTGGCTCAAATCGGTCAAAGCGCGGGCCGTGGAGCCGTAAACCCGTGATACGAGCCCAGCCGGAGTGCTGACTGAAAAGACCATTGTCGTAGCCAGTGGTTTTGATCAATCCACCGGAGCCGCCCTCAAGCGCCCTGTTGCTGGCTATGGTCACGTTTGGTGCGATCGGCACGCCGACTGATCCCGTCATATCGATCGTCGCCGACTCAGGGATCCAGACGATCGCATCCGGCGTACTGACGGCCTGTATCAATGTCTGTCGATCAGTTGCGGTCGTCGTGGCCATCGATTCCGTAATCCGGTGGCGCTGTGACGTAAATTGGAGCGAGGGGCGGTCAGTTGCGCTCTGAGGCCGTGTTCCTCGCCAGATTGCCATACAGCCACTCAGGCTGGCCATGCCAACAGTTCCCACTGAGGTTGCACCAACGAGGAATCCACGTCGGCTGACTGACCGTTCAGACATGATTCAATCGACCGGCAGTTATTTTACTGATCCGTGTCAATCGCCACCGCGGAGCGATGTCAACAGTTGGCTGCTCCAGCGAAGATACCAGTCGAATCCAATGTTCGAGAAGATACCACGCAGTGCGTTCACACCAGTTTTTCGGCAGATCTGCCAAATAATTCAGAATCTTGAACATATAAGATGTATTTCCATTCGGCGATTTCATTTCGTCCAATCCCGTTCTAAATGCCATTGTTCGCGATAGTTCCAATGCTATTGTAAATAACCTTTTGGGTAACTAATCCGGTACTTTTTTATACCCGCTTGCTAATATTAAAATATATCATGGTAAAAAAGACGCCCGTGTCTGGAATCAGAGCACACGTGACTGGTGGTTCAAAACGAATTTTCCACACTGCGGCTCACGTGCTGATGCGGCCCGGCCGCCACGATTTATATCTTTCAGTAATATTGATAGCGACAGCACTTTCACCAGTACTGGCGAGGCCAGTAGCGGCTCAAGTTGGTGTATCTGAGGCCGAACAGGTACTCTGCAGCGGTTCGACGGGATTTAATATTGCACAAATTATCACGGTTGGTCTCGGATTAATATCGATGTATTTCATCCTTAAATTCCTGGTTCGAATGATGACGGGGTTGGACAAGGCAGGGAGCACCGACTCTGGAGCGCAGGCCCAGGGGAAACAGGAAGCGAAAGGAGGGATCTACTCACTTGTTGCAGCACTTCTTCCTGTACTGGTGCCGGTGTTCCTGAACGTGGCAGGGATCAACGTGGCGTCGTGTCTCTTCCCATAACGGTAGTGATGAGTATTCAGCCTCGAGACGCCACTATCGCCGTATGTTTTATCGGGTTCCTTCTACTCGCGGGGAGTGGTACGGCTGTCGCCGAACCGATAGCCAATACCTGGACGGGGGGTGACGACCGGAGTGATACTGGGGATCTACGGCTCAGCGAAAACGGGCACGTCTTCCAGCAGAACGAACCCACAGAAACGACGAACGCTTCGGACTATTCCATAAATGTAGGGTTCGTTGAGGTGCCCCTCGGTGAAGCGATAACTACTACTCTACAATTCTTTATCGATCAGCTACAGGCCGGAATCAGTTCACTCGTAACGTCATTTTCGGAATACATTCTTGGTCTGCCTGCACCAGGACAGGCGGATGATCCTTCGTCATGGGTCACTGCCGGTGGTGTCTGGCAGGCGGTGTACGCAATCTATGGGATAATGTCTGCACTCGCCATCGCCTTTTTGACTCCATCGTTTATGGTTGCAACGGACACCAAACAGAAACGAAAGCGGAACGCTCGATTCGCAGAGCTCGGAAAAGCGGCATTTTTCATAATTCTTGGAATTCCGATAACAGCATTCTTTCTTCATTTCGGGCACTCATTAGTTATGACGATTGCCCCGAGCGATACCGAATTTTTTGTTAATAGTGCAAGCCTAACCAATCTAGGAATAGGAATAATATTTGGATCATTACTCATTGCAATAAAATCCACAACAGTCTTGTTTGCGCTTGGATTCGCAGTTGTAATATATTTGCTCACACTATTATCGGTCGCCCTCTGGCCACTATTTTGGGCAACCAGAGTCCAACCAGAGAATACAGTAAAATCATTCGGAATTGTCGGCCTTTCAATATTTCCACAGCTGATCCTATTGAAATTTCTCCAAGTAAGCATTCTCCGCTTCCTATACTATCTTCCAATTGATACTTTGGGAAATTCCGTCTTCAAGCTCGTGGCAACGACGATTGGAATCGGTATCACGTTTATTGGGCTTCCGTATATTTTCCTTACAAAACTGCTACCAGGTGCCGCGATGGTTATCGATCGGGGGGCCGACAGCACGACTCAGACCTCAGGCGAAACCACATCCGGAGGGGTGCCAGCCGGGAAATATACGAGTACGAAAAGCGCCGGTGGAATGGCCCAGTCCGTCGGTCCACGGAGCAGTGGTCCCACTACCCGTTCACGACAACACCACCAGCAGAGTCCCAACGCCCGAGCAGGGCCGAATCCTGACCAGCCCACACCCGTAGACAGGTCCGACGCAAGTGCTACAGAGTCGGAAACGAGTTCGAAGGAGACACCCACTGAACGACGATCTGTCGGCCCCGAAAGCAGAGGCCCCCGGTAGGCATAGATTCAAAAGCGAATACGCACTGACTACTCAACACACCAAACACACCAGACAATGGATCCATCAACAAACGACAACAATTCGAGCGTGTCGGGACTCATCCTCCCACACGTCGATACGACCGTCACAATAAAAGGTATCGTCACATTTGACAACATGTACTCATTCGCGGTTCCAGTAGCTGCCTTCGTGGTCGCACTCCTCGCCTGGTCGATCAATATGTTCGTGATCGCAGCGCTTGCATTTACGATTACACTGGTGGCACTACCAGTGGTGTTGTATCTTACCTACACGAATCCGTACTATCTCTCATCGTGGGAGCGAATCGAACGGTTTGTCGAATCGCGGCGACTCCAGCAGAAATTTCCATACCAGTATCATGAAACATTAGGGAGAGAAATACACGGTGTGAAGCGATTATACCCGGATGGAACCGCGAAGATGAACGATGGGAGACGGGTTGGTCTCATCGGCGTTGAGGGAATGAATGCCTGTCGAATAACTGATGAACAGGCGAGTACGTACGTTGAAACGCTTACAAGTGGCATTGACGAACAGATTAAAGATCTTCCATTTTCAATCTATTCGACATCGGCCAGTTTTGATCCGGAGTCGTTGGTAGAGCACCTCACAGAACAGACCACGGCTATTGAGGAGTCCTCACGGGAGACTGATTCGAAGACGAAACAGTACATCTCGGAGCTGCTCTCCGATGTCGCATCGTGGTTCATCGAAACAGAATCCGAGATGTGGGAAGCAAACCGATGGGAGTATTACATCGTTGTCTCCGTGCATCCTGACGAACTTCACGTCGATCCAGTCTCGGATGGCGCCGGAGTCATTCCCCGGCTCAACCCGTTTTCGACTACAAATGAGAATGAACAGGCACAGGCGGTCGAAACCGAACTTCGAGCCGAACTGGACAATCGGATGGCCACTTTCGAGAGTGCGCTCTCCTCTGTGAAAGGGATCAACAGCGATCGAGCCGGTGTCCTCGATACGACCCGGGTGTTGCTCCGTTACTGGTCAGGTGAGCCGAATCTCACTCACGGATCCGAAATCCAACGATCGATGGCAGACGACGACAGCCGCGTTAACGTTGGCGAAAGTCCAACCGAACGACTACTAACGCCGAGCAAACTCGACGCTGCCGATGGTCGCATCGAAGTGGGTGATGAGCTCTGTAAGACGTTCTGTATCATGGGGTGGCCGGTCGAACCACCACCGATGTTTCTGGCGAATCTGTTTACGATGCGCACAGCGAACGTCGACGTTAAGCTTCACGTTGGACCAGAACACAAACAGGCGACGATCGACGAGCTAGAACGGCTGTATGCAGACGTCGAATCCGAGGAGATGGAGCGCGTCCAAAAAATGGACGCGAGCAAAATCCAGATACAGAACGACAAGGACGCCGTCCGGAAGATGTATCTCCTGTTGCGTAACACAACTGCACAACCCTGGAAGGTGAGTATGTACGTTACGGTCCGTGTGGGACCAGAAGAGGCCCACGAGTACGCAACGAAAACAGGACGAAATAGTGATTCGTTGTATCTATCGAAAGTCCGGGCGCTCGAAGATGCCTGTGACGATGTTCTTGAGGTTCTAACGAGTGCGCCAGCTGGACTCGGTCCACGACAACCGAGTACAGACGTATCTGCCCTCGACATGTTCGAATCATCGTCGCCAACAGGGACGGACCTCTATCACGAGAAGGGAGATAAACCCAAACGAACTCGGATGCTTGGTGGGGCTGTCGCTGCAACATTTCCCTGGTGTGCGGGTGTGATGCAAGAGTCCGGTGGACTCCGTTTTGGTCGAAACAAACAGAACGGATCGGCAATCTTCGCGGATCCGTTTGAGCGGGGGGCTCCACATATGCTCACCCTTGGACAGACGCGTTCAGGGAAAACGTACTCCGTCGAAACGGCGTTGGCAGAGTGGTTCTGCTCCGATCCGTCGCGGTCGCTCATCGTCTGTGACACTGAACAGGGGTTTGAGGGACTAACGCAGCTCTGTGGTGGAACACACATCGTGGTGGATGGAGAACAAACAATCAATCCCTTCGATATCCACCGTCCACCACAACGGGTCCGGGAAGCAAACATCGGTGGCTCAAGTCACTTCCAGATGAAAATCGACGAGGTGACGAGCTTTTTCGCTGGAATCCTTCGGGCCCAAGGGATCGATCCCTCACCATACATCTCGACGATCGAAGATGCAGTCCAGCAAACGTATGAAACACGTGGGATCTCGCACGATCCCGCAACGCACGCGACGGATTCTCCGACAATCACGGACTTCGTTGGCGTGTTAGAACAGATGCTCACGACGCCAGAGCGCTTTACGTTCACTGGCCACGAACGAGAAGCAGAACAGAGGGTTCGGGTGGTGTCCGACCTGCTGGATAAGCTCAGTGGATTTAAAGAAAACCGCAAATATCATCATATGGTCGGTGAGACCGACACCGGGATCCTGGACAGTGAAACTGACATGGCGTATATCGATCTCAGCCAGTTCAATGAGGCTTCAGAGGCAGATAAATCCGTCATGCTCCATCTTATTTTCGGTCAAGTATATCAGAAAGTAAAGAGGACAGCTGGGGAAATCATCTTTTTAATCGATGAGGCGCACTTTTTGCTCCACAGTGAGGAAATGATCGAATATCTTCAGGATGCGGCGCGGAGCTGGGCACGATACGACGCTGCACTCTGGTTCGTCACGCAGTCACCGCGAGAGTTCATCCAGCGAGCGCAGTCGATCGGCGCAGGCCAGGAAAATCAACGACGGACGATTCTGGATCAGTGTTCGATCATCCAGACGTTCAGAACGCCACGAATTGAAACGGAGATGCTCATGGATGGACTGGGACAGAACCGCCTCCAGGCGGAGTTCGTCAGAAATGCTGCTGTCACTGGGAGTACGGAGAGTCAGTACTCCGAGTGTTTGATTCACTTTCAAGACCGCGAAGGGTGGTGGGAGAGTCATATTGAAGCGAGTCCATTCGAGGATCTGGTCTGGAACTACGCCGGACGAACGCACGGCGATTTCGATCGCTATCTACAGAACAACTGGGACGGCTTTGACGATTCAGTCTTGCCATCGCTTGATCCACCATCACACGAATCTGCAACATCAGAGAAAAAAGACAATACTGTTTCGGAGCTGTTTTCAGAAAAGCCAGCAACGAACGGCGAGGAGTACACCGAACCCTACGGTGAGCAGTGAACGTCTCTACTCTGCTGTGACCGAAATTGTTCCGGCTCTGGACCGAGAGCGCTCAACGATTTCTGGACGGGCCTCGAAATCGATCACCACCTGTTCGCCGTAGGTAACGTCATTGACGTTCGCATTGTCGTGAATCCACGAGACGAGACTCATCGTGTCGTCTGTCATTGGAAGGATGAGGCGCTCTCGTTCGTAGGGGGGGAGTTCGTGATCGATCCGCTCAAGAAGATCTTCCACTCCATTCCCATTAAGTGCACTCACTGTCACCGGATTGGGAGCAAGCGCTGAAAGTTCATCCATCCGACGCTCTCGTTTTGAGACATCAAGGCGGTCGATTTTGTTCAAAACCGTCACGATTGGTGCCTCGTTGCGTTCGTACAACGTGTCGTGGCAAGTGACCAGCTTCTCTCTGATCTCTTCGATTGGTTCGGAAACATCAACGACGAGCAACACCAGATCGGCCCGATACACCGCATCAAGGGTGGATTTAAAGGACTCAACGAGCCAGTGAGGAAGCTCGGAAACGAATCCAACGGTGTCAGTCAACAACACATCTCGACGATCCATGTCGACTCGCCGAGTCGTCGTGCCGAGGGTGGTGAACAGCTGATCTTCAGAGGCGGCCGTCGTATCGAGATCTGGATGACGATCTTCGTTCTCATCGACTGAAAGATCGCTCGCAAGTTGCCGCAGCAGGGTTGATTTTCCGGCATTCGTGTACCCAGCAAGCGCGACGAGATCGAAGCCAGATTCACGCCGCTGTTCCCGACGCTGTTGTTCGTCAGCCTCTATCTGTGAAAGCTCCTCGTTGATCCGGCTGATGCGCTTTTTGATATCCTGTTCTCGGCTATCATCGTACTCACCGAGTCCCATGAAGCCGGGCCGTTCATCTCGTTTTGCCAGGCTAACCTTCGCCTCAGCGCGAGGAAGCTCGTATCTTAGCTCGGCCAGCTCAACCTGTAACTGTGCGGTTTTCGTCTGGGCTCGCTGGCCGAAAATATCCAGAATCAACCGGAAGCGGTCGATAACGCTCACTCCATCCGGAAGACGAGTTCCGAGGTTAAACGTCTGATACGGCCCGAGACGGTTGTCGAAAATGACGGCCGAACTCTCAGTTTGTGAAACTAGTTGGGCGAGCTCGTCTACCTTTCCAGAACCGAGACAGAGCGCTGGGTCTTCCGTTCGGGTCTGGGTGATCTCACCGGTTACCGTGTAGCCACCGGAACGGGCGAGTTCTTTGATTTCGTCCGTCTCCGGTGGTCCGGTGTTGGGATCAGCCCGCGCTGCGATCACGGCATGGTCCGTAGCGGTCGGTGTTCCCGTCACTCACGAGGAGGTAGCAGGTCTGTATACTTAACAGTCCGGGCGGGGCTAGTTTGTCTAAAAGAACCGGCGCTAAAATTCCTTCCTCAAGGGGCAGTATCAGAACTGCTCTGCAGTTCTGGTTAGCAACCAGAAATCGAAGTTTTCTGGTGACATCGCCAAAACCTCTGGAGGTGGGCTGTACCCTGCAAACACCCAACGTACCAGGGATCGACCTTGTGGGAAACCTCTGCCGCAAGAAACCGCCGAAGGCGGTGAGCAGACAGAGGACGACGTCACCTTGTGTCGAGCTCGTCCTCGTCTTTTACAACTTGAGTCTCGGCTTCGCCGCTTGAAACCTCGTTCACGAGATCGTAAAAGTCGTTTTGCATCCCAGCCGGGAATTCAATGACTCCCACCCACGAGCCGTCCGACTGCCACTCTTCGCGCTCAAGTTCGCCAAACTGCCGAATCTTTGCCTGGCCGCTACCGGCGTATTCGGAGGGGAGTCGAACGGCGATTACGATTTCGTCGAATCGAATTGGAATGATTGGACGAAGCGCGTCCAGTGCGTCATCAATCTGCCGTTCGACCGGTTCCATCGGATCGACAGAGAACCCAGCCTCCTCAAGTGCTCGTTCGATCCGTTCGGGTGGGTGGGGGGCGTTATCCATCTGTGGATTGACTGCGTTTCGCGTAATGCGATCGACGAGCTGGCGATATTTTCGATTCTGCATTTCCCGGCGCTGGTCGGCTGTAATCTGGATATCCCCACGACGAATGACTTCCGGAATGATCTCAAGGGGTTCAGTCGTATCAAAAACTGTTTCAAGGTCATCAGCCGCCGGCCGATCGCCACTTGCTGCGTCTTCAAACACGTCTTCGGCAGCGATCACGGACTCGAGATCGCCATCGAATTCGTCACGTTTGATCGAGAGTGCAGCATCAGGATCAACGAGCACTTCGAATCTGGCACCATGTGACTCGAGTCGTGCGGTAACGGCTTCGTCAAGCGATATCATGGATACTGACTACAGGGAGCGACGGTAAGTGTGTTCTCCTGTGGACCGACGAACCGGTGGTTCGAAGACGGTCACTCCTCAGTGTCAGTCTCGTCTGCTAGAAGGTCGTGTTCTTCGAGATGCGCCGTGACCGTCTCGTCATCGAGAACGGAGTACTGCTCGCCTTCTACGGTGACGGTCGCAACGCTCAGACCAGTTGGGGCAAGCCCCTCATCGTTGACAGAGGCAAGCGCGTTGAGTGCGAGTCCGATGCCGGCGTCAAGGTCCATCTCTTGTTCATACTCTTCTTGAAGATACGACTCGATATCCGACCGGTGTTCACCAACGGCGAGGGCCTTCCACTCACGTGGTGTGCCGGATGGGTCAGTTTCGAACAGTCGTGGCGTCCCATCCTCAACTCCACCAATGATGAGTGCCACTCCGAACGGTCGAGCGCCACCGACCTGGGTGTACTGCTGAATGTTGTCCGTGACAGCTTTGGTGAGCGTCTCGACACCGATTGGCTCGTCATAGCGAAGCTGGTCGACCTGCGCACGCTGGCGCGCGTAATCGATCAGCTGTCGTGAATCAGCCACGTGTCCAGCGCTCGCGATGCCGATGTGGTCATCAGTCTTGTGGAGTTTTTCGACGCTTGATTCGACGAGCAACGGCGATCGGAGTCGCTTTTCGGCGACGAGAACGACACCGTCTGCCGTTCGAACGCCGATGCTCGCGGATCCTCGTCGGACTGCTTCGCGCGCGTATTCAACCTGATACAACCTGCCGTCCGGGGAGAAGATGGTGATCCCCCGATCGTACGCTTGCTGTTGCGATTGTCCCTGCATAGTTACTCGATATCGAAGTCAGTCGCACCCGCGAACCCCGAATCAGTACAGACCGCAACACGTTGCTGGCGAACGAACGCCTGCTGTTCGGAGTTCTCGAACGCAACGGTTCTCTCTTCTGGTGTTTCCAACGGGCGGCGTATATACCTTTCTTCGCACGATCGGACCGTCCCCCCAACGCCCCGAACGCGAACCCGAACCGGTGTCTCGCCGATTGTATCGATACAGGCAATTGCTGCCCGTGCTGGCTCAACGTCTCCACGACGAACGCGGACCACTGCAGAGGCCATCCCCTCAACTGCGTCGAATCCAAGGAGGCGACAGTCCATCCGCGCACTGACAGCGTCTCCTAGAAGATTCTGTGCGCTGAAATACAGCTCGCGCTGGAACTGCCCCCGGGAAACTCGTGTGTTCGGCCAGGTTTCGATTTCGACTCCGAGATACCGCCATCGAGGTCGGAGATGTTTTGGGAGGTGGCGCACGATTATTCTGCTCCTACCGATCGTTCGGCTACCAGCACGCCAACCTGTGGTGAAATCGACTCAACCACGGTCAGAGAAAATCCAGAGTCGGTCAACGCATCGGCGAGCATCCCGACGGTTGCTGGATCGTCAACCTCTGGGTCGAAAAATTCGGCGTCAGAATCGGGCACGTCAAAAAGCATCACGTCACCGAGCACGAACCGCTGGGGATTGAACGACGCAATCGTCGCTATCGCTTCACGTTTTTCCTCGTCGCTGAGATGATGCATCGCAAAATTCGATACGACAGTGTCAACCGGTCCATCGTAGTTGGGTTCACGGAACGAGCCGTGCGCAAAGCTGACGTTCTCGATGTCCTGTTGTGCGGCTTTCTCTCTTGCGCGGTCCATCATTCCTTCACTAATGTCTCGACCGATTACCTGGGCGGCTGATTCGGCGAGTGTGAGTGCAATCGCACCCGTCCCGGTGCCAAGATCGAGAATGACGGCGTCATCTGCTCGTGCGTGTCTACAAACGTGATCGACACAGGCCATATACTCCGCACTGTTTTGTGAGTCGTCGTACTGAGTTGCGTGGTCGTCAAAGCGCTCAGCGTGTTCTTCAATCGACTTCTTCATACGAATCAGTATAGACCCCTGGCTCAATGAACGACTCGGACTGTCGGGCTCGGTTCCGGGCTGCGATCTTCGCCCAGCGTTCGAGGCCAGCTTGGATCTGCGAGCGCGAAAAGCCAACTGTCTCGCCGACGGCTTTCAGTTCCCGGGAGCTGCGCAGTTCCAGATGGCTCGACGGGTCAGCTGAAACTACGAACGGAACGTCATACTTCTCGACGAGCGTTCGTAATTTCTGGAGCCCAGAAATGGCGTGCACACGCTCGCCACCGGTCGCGCGCAGTACGCGTCCGAAATTGAATTCGACAGCGACCCCGTTTGTAGACGCCGCGGATGCGAGCACGTGATTGAACTCTCCATCAGCCATCGGATGACAGAGAACGTCCACACGTGGATCTTCACACGCCAGCCGATTGAATTGGCCGCCGTGCACGCAAACAATCGTCCGCTGTGGTCGATATTTCGTAATTGCGCTTGCAACCGACGATCGATCGTCGCTTCTGATTTCGACTGCATGAACGACATCCATATCGTACTCAGCGGCGATCGCCGCCCGGTCGAAGGTCGATTGTTCATCGTCGTGGTTTCGGACGACGAGACCATCGAAGCCACTCTCTCGTGCGGTGAGTGCAAATCGCGCGACTGAGCTGACACCGTCGGGTCGCGCGTGGGCAGTGGCAAACATGGGTGTCGATTCTTGTGCCATCGGTTTGACCGTTGTGTGTTTCAGGTCAGTCTCTTTCGAACGCCTCGCGGACGTTCTCGACTGCTCGGTCCTTATTTGCCGGATACGCTTCGACTTTGCCTCGAACGGAGAGTCCATTTCCAAGCGTCACCGCTCCGTGAAACGCCCGCTGTTTATCGAGATACAGATAGAACTCACAGTTGTCGGTGATCCGGTGTGCCAACTGATCGACCACCGTTTCCCATTCGGACTCGTCCATCGACCGGAGACTGCCGAGCACAGTGCGAAGCTCACGAGCGCGTTCGACGCGCGCTGAGAGCACGGTGATCGGATCACCAGCATAGCCCGTGTTCTCGACGCGCTCGATCGGAAAGTCCTCTGGGAGCACCGTTCGCAACGACGCTGTAACACGCTCTTCGTCCTCGGTAGCGTAGCTGAACGCCTGGAGATCGATGTAATGGAATGGAACTCCCGTCACGATGGCACTACTCGGACGTGGCTTCCAGAGAATCCTCCGGAACGCCCTGTTCCTGTCCGTCTTCGAAGCTAACCGTGTAGGTTGCGTCGCCGAACATCGTTTCCATTACCTGCGTGATTGTTCCAACATCGCCGTCGTATTCGCTGTGCTGATCGTGCAAGACGACTTCGTCGTCCTCCTCGAATACCATACCGTGGCTTATCCAACCCCCGGACAAAAAGACCCTGATTTCACCGTCCAGGCTGTTCGTTCGGTCCGAGGATAACGGCAAGATCTCGACGGTATAGTAGAGTACTGTCATCGGACAGTCCACAGAACATATTTTGTTTCATATACAACGCCAATAGGCTTTTGCTGGAGGGTGGAGTCACAGCAATCATGACGGATCCCGACATCGAACTGCCGCCCGTCGTGTCGCGCGAGGAGTGGCGCGAAGCTCGCATAGAGCTCCTCGAAGAGGAAAAAGAACTTACCCGCAAACGCGATGCACTGAACGCCAAACGTCGCCGGCTGCCGATGATTGAGATTGAAACGGACTACACCTTCGATGGACCCGATGGTACGGTGAGCCTTCTTGATATTTTCGAGGGCCGACGCCAGCTCATCATTCAGCATTTCATGTTCGACCCAGAGTGGGAGGAAGGCTGTCCAAGCTGTTCAATGTGGGCGGACCACATCGCTCGCGGCCATCGCAACCATCTTCACGATCGTGACACCACTCTCGCGCTGGTTTCCCGGGCACCCAGAGAGAAAATCGAGCCGTTCCAGGAACGAATGGGCTGGTCGCTCCCCTGGTACTCCTCCTACGGTAGCGACTTCAACTATGACTTTCATGTCACGATAGATGATGCTGTTGCGCCCGTCGAATATAATTATATGGACGCAGAAACGCTCGAACAGAAAGGTCTCGACTATCATCTAGACGGTGAACAGCCAGGCCTGAGCGTTTTTCTCCGGGATGGAGAGACGGTCTATCACACCTACTCGACGTACGCTCGGGGCACCGAACAGGTTGGTGGAGCGAACTACTTCCTCGATCTTACGCCGATCGGCCGGCAAGAACCATGGGAGGAGCCAGCCCGACGAGTGTCTACTCGTCGTGGCAAAGCTGGGAGTGAGGAGATCCGGTATCCGGATGAGTACGACGAGTGAGAGCACGCAATGGCGAGCAAGATGGTGTGGACTACCGTACTCAAATGAGATGCATGGTAAAAATATGGGATGGTAATATTTAACACGATACTATGGGGGTGAAGACCCAACCAGTAGCTCATGGGATCGATGAAATCGGAGGGACCACCAGCACGACCGAGCGCCCTGGAGAGTCAGGAGCGAAAGTTAGCTCCGTTCGACTGGTATCGCCAGATGCGATCGGAAACACCGGTCCGCTACGATGAGGAAAGGGATGTGTGGGACGTGTTCCGCTATGACGAAACAAATCAGGTCCTTGAGGATTACGAAACGTTCTCATCAGAACGGCCAGTTACAACGGAAACAGAGACGGAGTATGGTACGTTCGCGACCGATTTGATGATAAACACCGATCCACCGCGTCACGACGAACTCAGAGACGTTGTCGACGATGAGTTCACACCAGGTGCCATAAAGCAACTCGGTCCACACGTTCGTGAGGTAACGATTGAACTGTTAGAAGACGCGACGCGTGCCGATAACGAAATTGACCTTGTCTCCGCTCTGGCGGCACCACTTCCAGTGACGGTTATCGCAGAGCTGCTTGGAATTCCAACCGAAGATCGCGCGACATTCAAGCGGTGGTCGGACACGATCATCGCGGGGACTGCAGGCGGCTCCACAGTTGAGGCCCGCCAGCAAGAAACACAAGAGGAGATGGCCGAGTATTTCATGGCGCTGTTCGAGCGCAGGAAAGCCAATCCACAGGAGGATCTCCTCTCTACAATTCTGGACGCAAACAGCGAGGACCATCAGTTAGCACCGACGGAATTGCTTGGGTTTGTGGCGCTGTTGCTGATCGCGGGAAACGTCACAACGACGAATTTGATCACCAACGCTATGGTTGTTTTCTCGGAAGAGCCAGATAGAATGGAGACGATCAGATCAAATGGCTCGCTCGATCTCGCGATCGAGGAGGTGCTCAGAACACGATCTCCTATCCAGGCGGTTACCCGGGTCACAACCCGCGACGTGGAGATTGGCGGTAAATCGATCGGGGCTGGTGATCGGGTTGTTGCCTGGATCGGGTCGGCAAACAGGGATGAATCCACGTTTGAGGACCCCGAACGGTTCGTTCCGGATCGAGAGCCAAACCACCATCTCGCGTTTGGCTCTGGCATTCACTACTGTCTGGGTGCGCATCTGGCCCGACTCGAAGCTCGAACCGCGCTTTCAACACTCTTCGAGCAGTACGGCCGGATCGAAGTCCCGGAGGGGAAACGAACTCCACTCGACAGCGGATTCGTCTACGGGATCGAACAGTTACCAGTCCGACTCCGTGAGTGAACCACTGCTGTCTCACTCTGGCGTTTGCTTTTCTTTGTGAACCACGTGAACGTCCTCGATGGCCGTCGTGGGATACTCGCCGGAATCGTCCTTTTCGGCGGCCTTGACCATATCCCAGATTACGTTTAGGCCAGTGGTGACGCCCATGAGCGCCTCCATTTCACAGCCAGTTTTGCCAGTCGTTTCGACCGTTACTGTGAGGGTTACGAACGGCTCCTCACAGTCGAAGTTGGTATCAACGTTCGTTATCGGAATTTGATGACACATTGGAATCGTCTCCCAGGTGTGTTTGACCGCCTGAATCGCGCCAATGCGTGCCGTTGCGAGGACATTTCCCTTGCCAACACTGTTGGCTTCGATCGCATCGATGGTTGGGGCCGAAAGACGGATCTGGCCACGTGCGCGTGCGCGTCGATAACTGTCCGGTTTTGAACCAATATCGACCATCTGCACCGCGTCGTCCGCAACGTGTGTGAACTCCTCAGTCATCTGCGAGCACCTCCGGGATCGCAGCGAGCAACGACGATGGTGTGATCGTCGCCTGGGTTCGCGTGGCTCGCTCACCTGCCCGCCCATTGACGTACGTAGCAAGTCCCGCTGCATGGCGTGGTTCGAGCGAGGCTGCGAACGCGCCAATCAGTCCGGCAAGCACGTCACCCGTGCCTCCGACGGTCATTGCCGGCGTTCCGTGCCGATTAATTCGCTCGCGTCCGCTGGGATCAGCGATGAGATCGTGGCGGCCCTTAAGGGCGATCGTACAGTCAAGTTCCACGGCAAGGTCGCCCACGGCGGTAAGCTGTGCAGCCCTGTCGTCGTGGAGCGTCCCGCCCATCCGTTCGAACTCTCCTGCGTGTGGGGTGCAGATGACCGTCGCCTCCGAAGGGAGCGAGTCGGTGATGACCCCGAGTGGGTCGGCATCAATCACGCACGTCCCAGTGAACGTCTCGAGAAACGCAGTGAGTGCAGCCATTGTCTCATCCGCTGTGCCCAGTCCCGGACCAAGGACGACGACATCCGCCGAGGCTGTCGTCTCACGCACGACCGACAGCTGTTCGGGATCCAGTCGGTCGCCTGGATACGATCGAGTGATAATTGCGGGCTCAAACCCTTGTACTGTTGCGGCGACGCGTTCGGGACAAACGATACGAACGAGGTCTGCACCACCGCGGAGCGCAGCCTGCCCAGCAAGTGCTGGTGCACCGGTGTACGGACCACCCCCGACGATCGCGACCGTCCCGTGGTCGCCCTTGTGGCTCGACGGCGATCGCTGTAGTCGGTGAAGGTCTCCGCGCTCGACGACGGTTTCCGCGAGTTCGGGGATGCCGATGTCAGCAACCGTTACGGGAGTATCGAGCGTATCAAGTCCTGGTTTGCTGTCGTGAAATGTCACCACGTGGTCGCTCTGGACGGCGATCGGTTCGGTTGAGCCGGTGTCGGGATCCATCCCAGACGGAACGTCGACCGAAACGACAGTCGCGCGACTGGCGTTGATCAGCTCGATGGCGGTTCGCTCGGGTTCACGTGGACTATCACGGACGCCAGTGCCGAGCAGTGCATCGACGATCAGGTCGGGCGAGTCGAACGTGAGATCGCTCGCGTCTCGGGCAATCCGAACGTCGTATTCGCCCTGTTCGAGTGCATCCCAGTTCTCGCGGGCAATGGTTGTCGAAATTGATGTGGGACGACCCAGAAGCAGTATCGTCGGATCGTACGAATCGAGAAATCGTGCGGCGACAAATGCATCCCCGCCATTGTTTCCACGACCGGCGACGATGACGATCTCGTCTTCAGGGGTCGCCATAGTGTCGACCACTCGCGCAATCGCATTGCCCGCAGACTCCATGAGCTGTTTCTGTGGGACTCCCAGGGCAGTGGCATTGCGATCAACGATTGCCATTTCTTTGGCAGTGATCATAGCTGGATTCTCTTTTCACGGACTGTAAGCCTACGGACGACCGCCAGCTACCGCCGAACGCGAAAATCAGAGAGTCCCTCGGGAGATTCGTACTCCACCGTGACCGATTCGACGGTCGCCGCAGGACTGCCGGTGTGACACCACTCGATCATCTCCTCGACTGCCGCTTTTTGTCCTTCGAAGATGGCCTCGACACGGCCGTCATCGAGATTTCGAACCCAGCCGTCGACGCCGTGTTCGTTGGCTCGCTCTCGCGTCGTGGCCCTGAAGTAGACGCCCTGGACGGTTCCGGAGACGAAAACGTGCGCGCGCGCTTTGGATGACATGAGAGGAATTTGCGCAACCGTACTGGTAAGAATTGGGGGTCAAACTGACGCCATTTCTTTCGTTCGTAAATGATGAAATAAATATGTCTGGACGTAGCCCGCATACGAGTCGCCAAGCCGAGCGCGGATCGCGCGTGAGGTCTCTGCATACGTCCCCCGATCACAGTCAGGAAATCGCTCGGCGATTGCGCGCCGAATCCACGTATCGAGCGGAACGGCCTCCAGAAAGCCAAGCGAAAACAACAACACGCAGTCTGCCACTTTCTCGCCAACACCGACAAACTCCGTGAGCGAACTCCTGGCCGACTCGTACGACAGCTCTCGGACTTTCGTCGGATCGTGCGCCCCCGAAGCGACCATTTTTGCACTCTCACGAACGTAGGGCGCGCGATAGCCGAGCTTGAGCGATCTGAGTTCCGATTCCGTCGCCGTTGCCAGCTGTTCGGGTGTCGGAAAGGCGTGATACGTCTGCCCATCAAACGTCACCCTGGTTCCATACGATTCGGCAAGGCGTCGTTGCATCTGGTGGATGCGCGACACCCGCATCTGTGCCGAACAGATAAACGATATCAGCGTAGAAAACGGTGGATCGCGGACGAGTCGCATCCCATAGAATCTATCGAGGGCTTCCGACACGGCCGGTTCCTCCGGAAAAGATTCGATGATTGCATCGAGATCATCATCAAGCCGTAACAACGTACAGAGTTCCTCGTGGGCGTCAATCGAAGATTCCCATTCCAGTCGCTCGTCTATCTGTCTGACCCGGACAAAGGCATCCGTTCCAGCCAGTGATTTTGGCACGACCGTGTGGTACCAGGCTGTGGCGCCGACCGCACCCGTACGTTCATACATCCGGCCGTCCGCTCGATCCCAGGTGTAGCTCTGCCCACTCTCTAGTGTCGACTGTAAGTCGAACGATCCGACACGTTCCAGTGAGATGGTCCCCGATTCCATTAAAACATCAAAGGGTCGAGATGGTTTTCGAGCTTTCGATCGAGGCGAAGGTTCATACGGTCAGACAGCGAAAAGGAAACTATGGACTGTCGCGTCGTCGTCGAGGCGGCGATTCCCGTCTACGATGTCGGCTCTGCCGATGAAGCCGTGCGCATCGCAATTTCGAAGACAGGTGACATGCTCAACCCGGATCTCAACTACGTTGAGATTTCGATGAGTGAGCGCACATGTCCCAACTGCGAGGAGTCACACGATCCCGCATTCGTGGCAGCCGATGAGGCACTCGTCGCACTCGAACTCGAAATGACGGTGTTCAACGTCGAAGATGGTGAACATGCCTCTCGGATTGCACGGAAAGAAATCGGACAGCGGATGCAGAAAGTACCACTCGACATCGTCGGCGTAGAGCGAGTCGAATCCGACGGTGAAACCACAACGTCGGACGAGGAAAACGAAACCCAGTCACTCGACGAATCAGCCCAGGACGCAACGCCCGAAAACTCCGATCCCGAATCGGACGACGAAAAATCAGTCCCCGAGTTCGAAGATCTCATCGACGAGGACTAATCGGGGACCGTATTTTACAATCCGACGGCACTGGTCGTCGGTATGGTGGCCATACCTACCGGTCAGAGCAGGTCGTCACTACCGAAGAACGAACATCACCGCACGCCAGCGATATCAATCAGCAGTTGCAGAAATGGGCTGCTCCTCAACAACAGTAATTTCGCTTGTAATTCCCTGAGCCAACGCAAAAACAGCTTCTTTGTGATCGGTTTTTGATTTATGAATTGATGTCGGCTGCACACCGAGGTCGTCGTAGGCAGTATGATCGACCTTATTGTCGCTTCGAAGTTCGTAATGATTGGCTACCTCTGCGAGCAGACCGTGAAGGTGGATCAACTCCTGCTTTTTCATGGTCGGAAACACATAGTAACTCCGGGCATATAGTATTACCCTGAGTCACGTTACCACATGTCGGCAATAGAGCGTCTGTGAAGCCTGCTCATAGGGGTTTCATCGTTCTGGAGAGTAACCAGTGGAAAGAATGGTGCACGATTCATTAAACAATGTATATCAACTAAGCTACTCATAGGGTCGACCTACTGTGGCAATAAGTGTATCTTAAGAAAATTGTTTCATGGTTTCGAGGTCGTGTTCGGTTCGTGCGAACTCCGCGAGTGATCTGGTAGTCCCACAGTCTGGGCAATCGAAGTCGTCGTTCGCCTCGGGGAGCGTTCCTGGTTGGCTGGTCCACTGTTTCGAACAGCTCGGACACTGGAGTCGAACGTACGTTTCGGGTGGCATACCCACTGGTGGAGAGCCACTGCAAAAAAGATTGGCGCGGAGCTATCGCTCTGATGCGTTCTTCGTCCTCCGAAGAATACGACCTAGAAACTCCTATCAGTTATCGGTGGGTCGATCGACTGATACCGAAGTGAATAATAGAGATCAGGCAGATGGATTGGCATCGGCTTCGAGGATCTCCTTATAGCGGTTGCGGATCGTCACTTCTGAGATGTTCGCTACCTCGGAGACGTCGCTCTGTGTCACCTTCTGATTGCACAGCAGCGATGCGGCGTAGATGGCCGCTGCTGCGAGTCCAACCGGGCTCTTCCCACTGAGGATACCCGCATCTCGGGCGTTGCCGATCAGTGTGCGTGCGCGCCGAGTGACCTCTTCGGTAAGGTCGAGATCGCTGGCGAACCGAGGCACGTAGCTTTCTGGGTCTGCCGGTTTGATCTCCAGGTTGAGCTGCCTGACGACATAGCGATACGTCCGCGTGAGCTCCATTTTATCGACACGCGAGACCATCGTGATCTCATCAAGGCTGCGCGGGGTACCGGCCTGTCGCGCCGATGCGTAGAGTGCAGCCGTCGCGACACCCTCAATCGAGCGTCCCGGGAGCAGATTGTCCGCCAGTGCACGCCGATAGATGACACTCGCGGTTTCTCGGACGGTCTCAGGCAGTCCGAGCGCAGAGGCCATCCGATCGATTTCACCGAGCGCCTGTTTCAGGTTCCGTTCTTTTGAGTCGCGGGTTCGGAACCGCTCGTTCCACGTCCGAAGTCGCTGCATCTTCTGGCGCTGTCGGGACGAGAGCGAGTTGCCGTACGCGTCTTTGTTCTGCCAGCCGATGTTGGTAGACAGCCCCTTGTCGTGCATCATCGTCGTGGTTGGGGCACCAACACGACTCTTCTGGTCTTTTTCCTGTGCATCGAACGCTCGCCACTCCGGTCCGCGGTCGATCGAATCTTCTTCGACCACGAGCCCGCACTCTTCACACACCGTCTCACCGTGTTCGGAGTCGGTGATCAACCGGCCACCACACTCCGGACACGTCGACACCGACTCGGATTCGGATTCAGTCTCCTCCTCCGTGGTGGACTCGGTCGTCTCCTTCGTGTATTCTCGAATTGTTGAATCACTCATGGTTTCACCAGATGAGCACGGCTCGCGGGTAAATAAACCAGGACCCACGCCCGCACCAATCACCTAACACACAGTAAGTCCGTAAACTATATAAATATTTCGACATCCTAAATGGCGAAACCGCAATACGGAGAAAGGATTACTGATAGTAATCTCGATTCATTCGCGACACCATTGGTATGGTGTGGTATCCCCATACAGTATTAAAGTTTCGACTTTGGAACTGCAGTCACTACATCTATATATCCCTGGGAGATATCACTGAGTAATGTTTGGTCTGGGGAGTGTTCGGGAGTGACGTCCGCAACAATCGTATTGGCCATTACTGCACTGGTAGTGGCAACGTTCACAGTAGTCGGTGTGTGGACACTCAGAGGGGGAGTCAGTGGAATCGAGGAATTCATCAGTGCACGAAACAGTGCGGGGGCAGGGACGCTCACTGCGACGGTAATCGCCTCCAGTATGGGGGCATGGATCCTGCTATCACCGGCAGAGGCTGGTGCGGCATACGGCGGCATTTCCGCCATTCTCGGCTACGCATTCGGTAGCGCACTGCCGCTTGTGACATTTGCAGTGATCGGCCCCCGGATACGGTCGTTGATTCCACAAGGACACTCACTCACCGAGTACACGTATGCCCGTTTCGGGCCGGTGATGTACGGCTACGTCCTTCTGGTCAGCGTTGGATACATGTTCGCCTTTTTGGCGGCCGAAATGACCGGTATCACCCTGGCACTGTCGATGATTGGTGGCGTTCCGATGTGGCAAACCTCGGTGATAATCGGCGTGTTCGTCCTGGTGTATACGACGTATGGGGGGCTCAGGGCGAGTATTGCAACGGATACAATACAGGCACTCGTCATACTCCCATTGCTTGCGGTGACGTTCGTGTTCTCACTGCGAGCGCTTGGTGGAACTGGTGCCATCTACGAGACGGTCGTCGCACAGCAGCCAGAGCTGCTCGATCTCACGTTCGGAATGGGTCTGGAGTCGGGAATCTATCTCACGGTCGCGGTAATGGGTGCAGAGATGTTGAACCAGGCCTGGTGGCAGCGGCTCTATGCCGCCCGCGATTCAGAAACGCTCCGTCGATCGTTCGCCGTCGCGGCCGTCGCAGTGGTGCCGATGATCTTCGTGGCGGGGCTGTTTGGGCTCGCAGCGCAAGGGCTAGGCCTCGTGGAGAATGATCCGAGCATCGCGTTTTTCCTCGTTGTAGACGAGGTGTTCAGTGAGCCAGTGGTGCTCGCGATTGTCGTGCTCGCAGTGTTGCTCGTGATGTCAAGTGCCGACACGTTGTTCAACGCAATTTCGAGCGTTGTCACCGTGGATCTTCCACGGCTTGCGGAGCTTGATGACGATTCGCTCACGATGGGCGCGCGGGCGTTGACCGTGATCGTGGCGCTGGCAGTGATCGTGATCGGTGCACAGGGCTACAGTGTCCTGACGATCTTTTTCGTGGCCGATCTGCTCGCCGTTGCCACATTCATTCCGTTGATTGCAGGACTCTACACCAGTCGGCTTTCGGGAATTGGGGCATTCGTTGGGGCGTTCGTGAGCTTGCTGGTTGGCACCGCAGTGTTTCCGATCTCGCGGCCGTTGTTGACACCGATCGCCGGATCGTTGCCCCCAGCAACGTACTTCAACGCGTTTGTCTGGACTGCCATCGTCTCAACCGTCTTGACGCTCCTGGCCATTGCGGTCGGCGACGAATCGGCTGTGCTCTCTGAGCTGGACGATTCGATCGATCGGCTTGACGCCACACAGGGAGGTGATAGCCAGTGAGCATGCTCACTGAACCAGTGTTTTCTGCGCTGGCATGGGGATCACTCGGGCTTGTGGCGCTGGTGTTTTGCTATGAGTGCTACATCGTCGTGACTGAATTCGCAGAAACGTAGCGCTACACTGTAAAGAGGTGACCATCCGTTGGTACGTCAAAAACGCCAATTCGTGCACCTGCATCGAGCCAGGCGTGGCCATACGAAAAGGCGGCGAGTGCGTTCACGAGATCGTCGTTTTCGCGAAACTGTCTGCCATCCTCGAGATATGCCTGGGCCATCTCCTCGAACTCCTCTGCGCTTTCGCCGAGCGGACTTTCTGGTGGAGGGGCGACCGTGGCAACGTCGAGTGCCTCTGCGAGCAGTCGTTCGTATCGGTCCGTCTTTTCTTCGAGGTCGGCAGCCATACCGTCGGTGGGGTGAGCACTCGGGTTAATCGTTCGGAACGCATCGGGTGAGTGAGAATGATGCACTCTCAGAGTGCGAACGATTCCCCCGAAGAAAAGCCTGAAATGGCGTCCATGGCTACGTACTGTACGAATGACCGAGGCCACACATCGTCGGCTCATCATCGCTGGTACAGGTATTGCGGGGCTGTCTGCTGCGATCTACGCAGGGCGGGCGAACAATGATCCACTGGTGATCGAAGGCTCCGAACCGGGCGGACAGCTGACGCTCACCACCGACGTGGCGAACTATCCAGGATTTCCGGACGGGATCTCCGGTCCCGAGCTCGTCCAGCAGATGAAAGAACAGGCGACGAGCTTCGGCGCTGAGATCGAACACGGCGTCATCGAGACGATCGATGACTCCAGTAGGCCGTTTGTCGTCACACTCCAGGATGGCACCGAATACACCGCCGATGCCATCATCGCTGCGTCCGGTGCCAGCGCACGAACACTAGACATTCCGGGCGAAGACGAACTGATTGGCTATGGCGTCTCGACATGTGCCACCTGTGATGGTGCGTTCTTCCGTGGCGAGGAGATGATCGTCGTTGGTGGCGGCGACGCTGCAATGGAGGAAGCGAGCTTTCTCACCAAATTCGCCTCGAAAGTGTATCTCGTCCATCGGCGCGAGGAGTTCCGTGCCGAACAGTACTGGATTGACCGCCTCCACGAACATGTCGAAGACGACGAGATCGAGGTCATGAAAAACACCGAACTCCTCGAAATCCATGGCTCTCCCGACGAGGGCGTCTCACACGTGACTATCGCGCAGAATGAGTCGGGCCATCCATCGGAAAATCTAGATGGGCCGGAGACAACAACGACCGAATTCGACGTGGGTGCTGTGTTCATCGCGATCGGACACACACCCAACACCGAGTATCTCGAAGACACTGGCGTCGAAATGGATGCCGAAGGATACATTAGCACCCATGGTGGCGACGGTGGCGGCCAGACGAAAACCGATGTCTCGGGGCTGTTCGGAGCGGGCGACGTTGTCGATTATCACTACCAGCAGGCCGCAACCGCGGGGGGCATGGGTGTGAAAGCCGCACTCGATGCCGACGCGTACCTCGAACAGCACGCAACCGAGCAGTCCGAACGGGAAAGCGCTCGGACGATCGGCTCCGAACAGTGAACCCATCCAACCATTTCAAACCCAACAGAGGTTAAAGTGCCCTCACCGAAGCGGCGGGTATGACGGCAGAACCAGAGACGATCGACATCACCATCGAGACCCCGGACGGCAACGAAGACGTGACCCTCCCCGAGCCGTTGTTCGACGTGCTCGCGAACGGCGATGAGTCCAACGCACAGGTCGCTGGCGACATTCTCGTGCTGTCGTGTGCACAGCGTGTGCACGCACTGGTTCACCACGGTGAAGACGAGATCGGCGCAGAGCTCGAATCAGTCGAAGACGAAATGCTTTCGCTGTTCGAAGCGCGCTTTGGCGTCTCATTCGCCGAGGCGACCGGTCATAGCCACTGACCCCGGCCATTTTCGCAGATTGTGAGATTTGCGACGCATCTCAGGGAGAGGCTATCGATTCGACGGCCCACGAAATGACGACTCCGTCGTCCAACCGCTCAATCGACTCAAGCGACAGCGACGGAAATGCATCGACGAAACCGTTCCCATCGGCGAGCGTGGGCGCATCGCGGCCACCGATGACGAGCGGACCGAAATACGTCGTCAGTCTGTCGACGAGGCCAGCCTCTAGCAACGAAAAGATCAGCTCGCCGCCGCCCTCCACGAAGCAGTGTTCGATGCCGGTCCGTTCTAGCGCCGTGAACCCTGCAGAGAGCTCCACCCGATCAGTGCCGGCTGTCAGGACTGTCACGCCCGCTGATTCGTAGGCATCTCGACGTGCTTTGGAGAGCGCATCAGAGCTCAACAGCACCGTCGGGGCATCGTCAGAACAGACCGCCCCATCGAGTGGCGTACGCCCAGTAGAATCTACGACCACGCGGGTGGGGACGCCGTCCTTGCCGATCGAATCGCGATGTTCGCGGTCGAAACGAACGAGCGATGGGTCATCTGCGAGCACCGTTCCCACGCCAACCACGATCGCGTCCGTTTTTGCCCGGAGTCGGTCGACGCGCGCAAAATCGTCCGCGCCGCTGATTTTGAGCTGCTCGCGCCGCCGGGTCGAAAGCTTTCCGTCGGCACTCATCGCCGCGTTGACCAGCACGTGCATACGACCGGTTGGATCTCGCTGCAGAAAGTGGTTTTCAGTCGCTAGCGAGCGAGGGATAGGCACGCGCGTACTGCGATGGGACGGACTGCTCGTCCGTTTGGAGTTCTGTAGCCGCACGCAGTGTAAACTGTGGATCGCGGAGATGTTCTCGTCCAACGATTGCCAGGGCTGCCGTTCCAGTACGAACGACCGCATCTGCGAGTTCTGGATCACCAAGACCGCCGACGGCACCGACGGCACAGCCGGTCGCATCGGATATCTCACCGGCATATTCGAGCTGATAGCCCGGACCGGTTTCGGGAATCGCTTGCTCGGGATGAATGCCGCCCGCGCTGACATCGATCAGATCGACGCCGAGATCATAGAGATGCGATGCGAGCCGAACCGACTGCTCGACGGTCCAGGATGGACGATCGTCGAGCCAGTCGGTTGCCGAGAGACGAACAAACACCGGTTTGTCGTCGGGCCACACCGACCGAACGGTCGTGACCACCGCTTTGAGCAGGCGAATGCGGTTTTCGAAGCTCCCTCCATACTCGTCCGTCCGGTCGTTAGTAACCGGTGAGAGAAACTCGTGAAGCAGATACCCATGGGCTGCATGAATCTCGGCGATCTCAAAGCCAGCCTGCAGCGCGCGTTCTGCAGCCGATCTGAACGATGCAACCACGCCATCGATCGCCGTCTGGTCCATCGCGGCCGGCGTCGGTGCATCGGTCTCGTAGGGCCAGGCTCTCGCGGTTGGGGCGATTGGCTGCCATCCATCATCGGTCGGCGAGATCGGGGTCGATCCTTCCCACGGCCGATGCTTTGAGGCCTTCCGTCCCGCGTGTGCAAGCTGTATCGCCGGAATGGAGCCCTGCGAACGAATAAACGAGGTGATTGGCGCAAACGCCTCAACCTGCTCGTCGTTCCAGATACCAAGATCCTCGGGGGAAATCCGACCGCGTGGCTCGACGGCCGTCGCCTCCGTCATCACCACACCTGCACCGCCAATCGCACGGCTCCCGAGATGGACGAAATGCCAGTCCGTGGCGATACCATCCCGATTCTCACAGGAGTACTGACACATTGGAGAGACCATTACCCGATTTGGAACGGTCGTCTCACGCAACTGTAGTTGAGAAAACAATGATCCCATCACCATATTGTACAACTAGTTTCCGTAGGAACCTGACGGAAGCAGCTGAAGTTGCTGGTAGCATTTCATATTTGGAGAGCAAATACCGGCAGTTAATGGACTGTAGAAGCAGTGGTGGCTATTCTTCTGCGACAATCTCCCATGAATGTTCTTGCATTTCATCTTCGGCAAACACGAACACTCGACCCTCCGCAACCGCGGGATCTGCCGTGATAGTTTCACGATAGTTCGATGCCGAAGCGCTAACCCCGGGGAACAACGTGGTTTTCTCGCCGTTTTCGACGAGGACTCGCCCGACGCCACTGGATTCGAGGATTTCGTCCGCCGTTTTCCGGTCGTTGACGTAGATCATCACGCCCTGTGTTTGTGAGCGATCCGTGATCAGCACCTGCACCTGCGTACCAGGCGGGGGAGATACTTCACCAGTTGTCTTCGTCGGAACGCCGTGATAGAACACGCTTCGATCGTCGTGATACCGAACTTCGATGCCCTCGGGATCAAGTTCGATCTGGAGCGTGTCGGGAGAAATCTCGTTTCGAAAGCTCATAGTTGATAGTACCGGTCCCAACACAAAATCGATACGCTGTGGAATTCGCACCGATCAGCAGTGGTAAGTGTCTTCCCGTCCCATGAAACCTGTGAAGGGCCGAGCAACTGCTCCTGCCGGGGGAACCATACTGAACGCACTGGCGACCGGAACTGGGGCTGCGTTCGCGATCGATATCACCACTACAGCCACGGTTGAGCTCACCGAGTCCGGAACAATCACCGGAAGCGTCGAGGGGGCACCCGACGCGGATACTGGCCTCATCGAGCGCTGTGTTGAACGCGTTATCGAGCGGTTTGGTGACGCAGAAGGTGCAACTGTCCACACAGAAAGTGAGATCCCGATGGCTGCCGGATTGAAAAGCTCCAGCGCAGCAGCGAACGCGACCGTGCTTGCGACGCTTTCGGCACTCGACGTTGACTGTCCACGAACGACGGCCGCTCGGATCGGCGTCCAGGCAGCCCGTGACGCAGGGGTAACGGTTACAGGAGCGTTCGACGACGCCAGTGCGAGCATGCTCGGCGGTATAACAATCACGGATAACACGAACGACGAACTCCTCCAACACGACGAACGTGACTGGGATGTCCTCGTCTGGTCACCGGATGACCGAGCCTACAGCGCCGATGCCGATGTCGATCGGTGCAACGCAATTGCCCCCATGGCACGGCTGGTCGAATCGCTTGCGCTGGACGGTGCGTACGGTCAGGCGATGACCGTCAACGGACTGGCGTTCTGTGGTGCGCTGGAGTATCCCACAGCACCGTTGATTGACGCAATGAACGCCGCAGTAGGAGTTTCACTCTCCGGTACCGGCCCAAGCTACATCGCCGTCGGTGACCGGACAGCACTCACAACAGTTCGATCACACTGGAAGGAATACGACGGACGAACATGGATGACACAAACGCGGACGACGGGAGCACAGATCAGATGAGTCTCGAACAGCTACGCGACGAAATCGAAGCGATCGATCGACAGATCGTCGAACTGATCGCCGAACGAACCTACGTGGCCGAGTCCATTGCAAAAGTCAAAATTGAACAGGGGGTGCCAACCACCGTCGAATCGCAAGAACAGCGTGTAATGGACCGCGCCGGAGAGAATGCGAGTCGATTCGATGTGGATACAAACCTCGTCAAAGCCGTGTTTCGGCTCCTCATCGAGATAAACAAGGTCGAACAGCGCGAGTCCAGCTGATTCGTTCGACGATCACCACGAAGACAGTTCGGCAAATGCCTGATCGATCACGCCCTCAACGGCTGTCGCCACCGATTGATCGGCCATTCTCGTGGTATCGAGTGTCGCTTTTAGATCCAACACGTCTTCGAGTCTGACGCCTGGATGTTCTCGATAGATCGCCTCAAGCGACGCTTGTTGGATCGTTGAGGGGGATGGTTCTCCTGGCACCGTCGCTAATGCACGTAGGGCGCGAGTCCGAACCGCAGTACGCCGATTACTGTTCGTGGTTCGAATGCTCATGGGTGATCGGCCTCGGATGGACGTTCCGATCTAACGGCGGGAAGTGAGTCGTTAGCCCCGCCGACCGGTTGGTGTGTCAACATCTGCCCATTGACGACCTATATTACACATCATGGTCTATAAGTATTAAATTTTTCTACGTAAAAATGAGTGTTCGACCGGCAATCAGGGGCTGTTGGTTAGATGTCACAAGTGAAACAGTAAGGAACGGAGCGCGGCCTTTATTCCATATATTATTGTAGTTATTTATTCTGATCTCATCGACGGTTACAATGCTACGGTTGTAACGTGATGGGACCAGTCGTGAGAGAAGCGACCTGCCGCCCATGGCAGGGCGACAGCGGTGATATCCATCGAACCGCAGTATATTGACAACAAGGTCTTTCATAACCATTATCAAAATACTATTATATATTATGTACGAAAATTATTGTCAGAGACACTCCCCTACACCACACTCCGATAGCCCTCACTCGGTAACCGAGTCGTGCTCATACCGGGGATTGCCACCCGTATCGGAGCCTCTGCTGTCGGATTGACAGGCGGCGTGAACACCACTTGCGAGCTTAGAAAACGTCTGTTCGTCGACCATGAGCAGTCGCTCGACGGACCGGCCACTGACAGTGCTGTCGTCCCGTTCGATCTCTATGAATTCCGATCGATACTCCGGAGCGTGGAAAACCCGATACAGATCTTTTCCGGTGTACGACTCGGAACTCGCAGCCATTGCCAGGATTGTGGTCCTCGCTACAGACTCGTGCTTGATTCCCCAGACCTCGCTGTCAGAGTGGAGGGCATTAATCCAGGCGTCGATGTCGTCGGCGTCAATTGTTTTGCTCCAATTCGACATCCAATGAGCAACTAACCAATGAATTACTATAATACTTCCGGGAATACCAATAGCAAATTAACCTCAATGAGTTACTATATTTGTCATTTAGTAGGATCGAGTGAGCACAACCGTCGTTTCAGTCGCGGGTGAGAGTATCGACAACGCGGCTGGCTGTGATGGGCCCCGAAAAAGAGCCCTCCTCGAGGGCGTGAAACGTGCATTCGTTGAACGCCTCGGTGCACGTATTGATGACTGTGGGTTGTGAACTCAGAATGAACAGCTGTGTGTCACTGAACTGGTTGGCACAGACAGTTAGCGCCCGTCGTCTGTGCACAGGATCAAACTGTGCGAACGCGCCATCGAAAACGAGTGGGGCAGAACGATCTTCACTGTGAGCCAATCGGATCGAGAGATAGAGCAGTGCAGCCGTGCAATTGCTCAGTGTGGTCGGCTCGGTCGAACAGCCGCTATCATCGACGGCGAGAAAGCGAGGGGTTGCGTCCGATTCATCCAGGGTAATTCCCGTGTATGCGCCATCGGTCAGGCGAGAAAACAGGTCACTGCTCCGCTCGAGCAGTGGGCCTGCAGTCTGCTGTACGTACGATTCAGACAGTTCGTCGAGAAATAGCGCTGCGAGCCGGTTTATGGCGTATCGTTCACTTCGAGCACGTAGCTGTGATCGGCCCGCACGAATTGGACGGGCGGCGGCCTCGATGTGGCTCGCTGCGCTGAGTTCCGAGCATTCGCGTTCGAGTGTGCGCTCTCGACTGGCACGCGCTTCGTTCTTTTCGATGAGTCGATTCATTCGGTCCTCAAGCTGGGATTTTCGCGCCGACACGGTCGCCTCGCTGTCGAACGCCTCCACCAGCCGTTGTATGATTTCGACGGGTGAACGGTCAGTAACGCCTGTGGCTTCGCCGAGAATCTCCTGGACATGGTGCGAATCTGTGAGCACAGAACGCTCACTAGCGGCGGAGAGCCGCCTGGTGATCCGATCCCGACAGCGGTCGGCACGCTCGAACAGCGGCGTCATCGTTTGAACCGTACTTGCCTGGCGCTCGATACGTTCGACACACTCTGTGATCGAATCCGACGCCGTGGTTTCGGGCGTGGGAAACGGATCGTGCTGGTCAAGTAGCTCGGTCACCGACTCGCGTCTCGATTGCAAATCGTCGCGGCGGTCAGCGACCATCGAAGCACGCTCAATGATTGTTCTGGTTGCTGTGAGCGTTTCGAGTAGCTCTGGGGCCGATTCGATGGGATCCTCGGGTGTCGCATCGATTACGCTCGCCTGGAGTAGGTCCTCGCCAATGGTTTCGAGTGTCGATCGAAGCGTCGACCGACGCCGTTCGAGAGCGTCCGTTCGCTCGTCGTACGCGCGCAATCTGCGTTTACACGCAACGATCCGATCGTAGTTCTCGAGAACGGCGTCGGGCTGTAACGATTCTAGCGACAGATCAGCAACGAGTGATTCGAACGCAGCCCTGGCCATATCACGTTCGTTTTCGCACTCAGCTCGTTGTTCGCGCAAGGTTTCGATTTCCGTGCGTGTGTTCCGAATCGACGTCTCGAGTTGCGCTACCGAACGCATTGCAGATTCGACCGTGTTGTTCATTCGTACTGTGCCCAATCCGACAGCAAGAAGTCCCACGGCGGTGAGTACGACGCCGACCATCGGATTGAGAGTCACTCCCCCGACACTGCCGATAATCAGTACGCTGAGAGTCCCCCCAATCGTGATTACCCGTCCCCGTCGCAACTGATCGGCTGTGGGGGGGAGATCCGTGGTTGATCGCTCGGATTCGAGATGCTTGTGTCGTCGTTCGGCCAGCGCAAGCTCGTGTGTGATTTCAGTGTGTGTTGTGTCCGCCTCGACGTACGACGAAACGATACGCTGGACTTCAGCGCGAGCGTATGCATCCGTCGTTATCGTTCTGATGGCATCGAGATCAGTGTACCAGTCGTCGTTCACCGATGCAGCCGCCACACGGAGCTGGGTTCGCTCGCGTTCGAGCGCCGTGCGCTGGACATCGAACGCTTCGTACTGCTCGCGCAGTCGTGGCACTTTTTGACAGTGTGTTCTGAGCTCATTCGAATGATTCGTGACCGATTTCACTGTTGGTGTTCCATTCACCCGTGAAATCGCCGACTGAAACGCCATTTTGGCGGATTCGTACCGATCGCGGGCTATTTCGTGGCGTTCGTATCGCTCACGGAGCACTGGAACCATATCCCGTGGAAACTCTTTGACTTGATCGGCATCTACCGTCTCGGTCTGGACTTCGAGTTCTGTGAGCGTTGATGCGTCCGCATAGCATTTTCGTATGATACCCAGAAGTGTCGATAGCTCGGACAGTTGCTCGATCGTGTCGGTGGTAGCTCTCCGGCGTTCCCGGAGACGATCACGTTCGGTTGAGACTGCCTCGTATCGGTTGACTTGCTCGGTGGCCCGAGTGCGCCGGTCGACGCCCACACCGATTCGGTCACTGGGATCTGTGAGTTTATTGACTGCTCGCCCATGCGCGCCACCAATCTCCGTAGCCGTTTCATCCAGTCTGGTCTGTATCTTTGGGAGCCTCCCGATCGTTCCGTACAGATTGTCGAACAACAGGGCTGCTAGACGCTCATTTTCGGACGCAGTGAGTTTGGAATGCGTAATCGTACACCACTGTCGGTACTCGTCTGGCTCGATTTTGGGATGTGAGCGACTGCCTGGGGCTGTACCAATTGGCTCGACGATCGGGGGCGCATCTCCCTCCATCGTGTACCGATACCGTCCAGTGTCGGTTTCGATACGCCAGCTCACATACGGTGGATCCTCACTCGTGGAGGCAGTGGGCTGTTCCCCAACTAGTCGACAAAGCAGGTCCAGCAACGACGTTTTTCCCGCACACTGTGGAGCGCCAACCACGTTGACAGTCGGTGAGAGCGGCCCGAATTCCTCGTTCTCGAACGGGCCAAACGACTCGATCGAGAGCTGTTCAATCCACATCGATTCCTCGTTCTACGAGTCGATCGGTTGCGAGCGCGAGCGCCTCGTCCGTGAGTCGGTCGAGCGTCTGATCGGTGAGCGCACACCTGTCGACAGGGACAGTTTCGCGCGCACCCACTGGACAGTCCTGGAAAACCTCACCAGTCGCCGCTCGAAGTTGCGATCGCTCGTTCGTGCGCATGGTATCGACGACACGTTCGAGCGCATCGACCACGGCCACTGACCGGTCGCTACCAGTCCGGCGCGTTCGATCACGGATGCTCTCAAGGACCACTGGAGTGAGATTTGGATCGAGCAGTGACCGAATCCTGTCGAATAGCCAGTCGAGTCGACTTCGAGTGAGCTGTGTCACTATCGGAGAGTGGCCCGTCAGCTCGATACGAACGACCATTCCGGCGGGGGCCCACGAACCGTCACTCCGAGCAACCCCATCCGGGAGAGAAAGGGAGGGCCTTGGAGGTCTCTCCTGAAGCGATGTAATCGACCGTAGCGCGTCAGTGACTACCCCGCCTATCGTCCGTATCGGCTCGTCGTCTTCGGATCCGAGAGCAACTGTGACCGTATGAAAACTGATCGGTGCCGTCGGAATGAACGTCACAGATGGCGACTTCTCTATCAACTCGACGAGATAGCATCCACCCACGTGACGCGCATCGAATCTGCGGGGCTGTGGCGAGCCGGGAACACCGCCTGGAATCGATGGCCAATATCGTGGTCGGTGGGGGCCACCCCCTGCCCAGTAGTCCATCTCGAAGGCCTGACTTGCGTCCAAGACGGTTTTTTGTGTTCGTCCTGGTGGCCGGTGAATCACGCCAACCGACGGGCCCGATAGACTGCTATCAGCCCCGAATAATCCAGAGGCAGGCCAGTCGCTGGCGTTTGATTGTCCCGTGAGACGAACCATCGACTTACGATCGATCCCGTGTTCGAACGTCTCTACCGTTTTCGCATCGAAACACCTGACAGGGCCCGGCCAACGATTCGAGATTCTCGAATATTCGGGTGAGTCACCACCAAGAATGTACACCGAGCAACCGGCTTTCTCGAGGATCTCCAGCAACTGCTCGGTCAGTTCCACCGATCGATACTGCCTATCGAACACGTCGCCGGAGACCACGACAAAATCGACCGACTTAGTCCGTGCAACGGAGATAATTCGCTCAATCGCCCTGAGCCCGCACCGCCGAAACGGCGCGTCCAACTCACCATCCGTCGGTCGACCACATTCCAGTGGTTGACCAACGTGTAGGTCGGCTACGTGTAAGAATCGAACACCCATCACGCACTGCTAATGGTAATATGCATATATAATTTTTTGAGATTAATTTAGAAAATTTATTACTGGTTTTGATTTACAGATATATAGGTTACGAATTGTTTTCGGGCGAAGCCGGTGTACAGACGCCTGGATCGTCCGTCACAACGGCAGTTGCGTTCTCGGATTCGACGAGCCGTTGTCTGTCACTGTGAATATTGGATTCGGTAGCGAGACGGTCGAAGTGGCGCGCATCGAACAGCGTTGGATGACCGACAGCGCCGTTGTACAGCGGCGCAACGATGGAAACGTCATCAGTGACGTACGCTGACACCAAGCGTTCGATCGTCTCGGGCTGGACGTGTGCGAACTCCCCTGGTGCAACGACAGCTGCGTCCCACCCCCTGTTCGTTCCGACGACAGCGCCGCAGTTGACGGCAGTAGTGTTTCCCTCTTTGCCACCAGTGGCGTCGTGTACGAACGTTACGTCGAGTCCCGCGAGCGAGCGTCTGACGGCGGTTTCGTGACCACCAATGACGACAATAACCTCCGAGAGAGTCGATGCGAACCGTTCGACCGCGCGTCGAACGGCCACAGTACCGTCTACATCGGCGAGCACGGGTGAGTCCTCTCGCGACCGATTGTGGGATGAACACGCCAGCAGGATCCCGCCAATCCGGACGCAGTCGTCGGGGCGATCAGTGATGCTCCGACGCTTGGAGGCAGTCATTCGACTACACATGGATCGTCACGTCCACAGCGTTCGATCGAACACGGACAGTGTCTTCCGATTGAAATCGACACGTCGACGACAACTCCATCATACGTACCATACGGGGTGTTGACGGCCAACACCGTAAATTGTTTCTGTAGATATGGTGAACAAAGGGAAACAATAGACCACCAGACAGGAGTGGCCCATCGATCTGTTCACTTCCCGGTGAACTCCGGCTGTCGGTCTTCAAGAAACGCCGAGACGCCCTCGATGAAGTCATCAGTCTGTAACATTCGTTTCTGTACCCGCGCTTCACCGGCGAGCGCTTCCTCAAGCGATCGATGACTGTTGCGTACGAGCAATCGCTTGAGCTCACCCACTGCCTTCGTTGGTCGGTTGCTGAGGGTCTCAACGTGGCGGTCGACGGTCCTCGTCAGGTCGTCGTCTGGGACGACGGCATTTACGATATCGAGATCTTCTGCTTCGGTCGCAGATAGCCGGCGACCGGTCGTGAGCAACTCCATTGCCGTTCGATATCCGACCAGCCGTGACAACACGTATGTGGCTCCGGTGTCCGGGGCGAGACCAATGTCGGTAAATCCCCACCCGAACGTTGCCGACTCGGACGCGTAGACGAAATCACACGCCGTGGCGATCGCCGCCCCAGCACCGACTGCTGGACCGGAGACAGAAGCGACAGTTGGTTTTTCCATCGTCAGTAACTGTCTGGCGATCACGTTGAGCCCGTTTTCCAGCTCGTCTCCAGCACCATCGGTTCCAGCACCGCCCGCGAGATCGATTCCAGAACAAAAGGCATTGTTTGCTCCCGTCACGACGACACACCGCACCGAATCATCGTGCGCCAAATCGACGAGTGCATCAGCAAACTCCACACACGCCTCTCCCGTCAGTGAGTTCTTCCGTCCAGGGTGATCGATCGTCACCCACCCAGTCCCATCGTCGTGCTCGACAGTAATTTCAGTCACATAATCAACTTCGAACGGAGCACTGTAACTCCGTTGGGTCCGGTGAGACTTCGATTCAGTCGACGGTCAAAACGGGTTTGCTCTCGATCGGGATATCGTCTTCCGTTTCACTCGATCGGTAGATTGCGCTCATCACCTGCTGTGTGGTGAGTGCCTGATCGGGTGTCGCCAGACAGTCGTCGTCACCGGTCGCGATCGCCTGGATGAACTGTTGTTGTTCCATCGCGTGAGGATCGTCGTCAGTGGTGCGAATCTCGCTGTCTGAGAAATGCGGTGCCCCATCCCCAGCTGTTTCGTAAATCGTCAGCTCACCCGTGCTGAGATCGAGCGTCGCACCAGCCTGTGAGCCCCGGACCACAAAGGCGGAGTTCGAGGGTCGATTGGCCGCCCACGCCACATCGAGTGCGATCGTCGGCCCGTCCGAACACCGAACGAACGCGTTTGCCGAGTCATCCACGTCGAACGGTCCGTCGCCGCTCGTGCCGTGCATATCGAGATAGGTGTACTCCGATCGATCCCCAAATGTCGATCGCGTGATTCCCGAGACGGACGCAATCTCCGGAAAATCGAGGACATACAGCGCAAGATCGATCACGTGAGCTCCAATGTCCACAAGGGCACCACCGCCAGCCGCGTCTTCTCGCGTAAACCACGACCCCCGTCCAGGTATGCCTCGTCGCCTGAGGTAGTTCGCTTCGATGTGATAGAGATCACCAAACCGGCCGGCTTCGAGATAGCTCATAAGCACAGACACTGGTTCACTGACTCGATTATGGAATCCGACCCGGCAGAGTCGATCAGTCCCACGAGCGCGTTCGGCGATTCGCTCTGCGCTGTCGATGGTGTGTGCAAGCGGCTTTTCGATCAACACGTCGAGTCCAGAATCAAGTGCCCCAATAGCATACTCCTCGTGGAATCGATTCGGCGTGGTGATGATCACCGCATCAGCCATCGCGAACAACGGTTCGTGCGTATCGTAGGCGGGAACGTCGAACTCTCGCTCGAATCGATCACGGGCGTCGCCAGCAACGTCCATTCCACCCACCAACGTTGCTCCGTTTTCAGTATCAGTTAATCGCGTCGCGTGTGAGTGGCCAATCGATCCGAGTCCGACGATCCCTACTGAGACGGTTCCCACCATGTCAACTGTTACCTCATGTGTGAGCAATGCTAATGAATATTGCTATCGAGGACTGGACTGGTTCAGCCGATTCACCTGAACGGCATCGATCGTCCGCAGAATCGTCGCATACCGTTCAAACGAAGAGCCACGACTGATCGTGTCATTTGTCGTTCGCTCGACGACATCGGCCAGCGACAGTCGCGTGAGATCACGCTGTCTGAGTCCCTGTAGCAGTCGTCTGAACGACGCATCGGAAACCTCCTCGATCGGCTGATCGCCCTCCACTGCTGCACAGAGCCACGCCAACTCCCTTGAGGTCGTCGTCGCTGTGGGTTCCAATCGAGCCAGATACCGAACGATCGTTCGTCGACGAACGGAGTTAATCGGGCTAAAAAACGAATCCGCATCCAGTAACGTCCGCAGCCGATCGACATGGTCGGTCGGATCGCGACGCGGGGTCATTGGTGCAGCCTCAATTTCGAACCCGCCACTTTCAGCAGTGTGACTTCAAAACAGAAACCGCAACGCTGTGGGCATTCATCCATAGGAAGAAAGCGGACCAGGACAACATATAATTTTTGTATGTTTATCTATTAGAAATTTATATGCGTCAGTATGTATCAATTAATAGCAAGGTGGGCAACGATAACCACTTCTTACTGTCGGTTCATCGCGCCTACTCGATTGCGGATCGCCAGCTGCAATTGTGTGGGTGTGGCTAACTATCACACAGAATGACGAATTAGCTGGTGTCCTGTGACCACACTCACCAACACGCTCAGGAAGATCCAGACCGTCAGGCTTTCTGAGCCATCTCACCAGTCATCCCGGTTTGTCATCCAGATAACCGACGCAATACGAGCCACTGGGCTCGGACCAGGATCACAATTTTACTTCGATCCCTCCTCTGTGGATGCCGTCGGACTCCTACTCGCATTTGGCGAACCACGGAGTGGTCCAGCGCAGGAATCACGGTTTACAGCCACTGTCGAGCGCTGTCAAATTGAAGATACACTCACCCTCACAGTCCCGAAGGCGGCACTCGACGCGCTCGGATATGAGACGGTCGATGCTGGAATCACCATCACGGTCTGGGCAGGCTCCCAGTTGCTCGGCTTTGGGTGTGACAATCAGTGAATCGGGCCGAACGGAAACGGTCTTGAGCGTAGTCGCTGGGTGGCTGTCTCACCAGCAGGCCACTGTACTCCACCGTCTCTCACGTCATCGTACCGGATTCCCTGATAGCGACCACCAACTTCGGCGAGCTCAACAAACACCTCACGTGGATCTCGCTCGTAAACGAACCCGACGAGAGGATGTTTCCAGCCTCACTAAGTATTTCCCAGCCTTGTTTCACGCCTGCTGGGCTCTCGCGCTGTGGCTGTCGTAGCTGAATCCGTCGTTCCAGATTCGTGACTGTCCCTGTCGTTTCGGCCAGGTTGTGGCGGGGAAGATTATATCTGCACGTTCGACGGTTTCAGTGGTCGATTGGTCCACGACAAACAACGGCGTGCCACTGTCAATGGCAGGACGACAGTACCGACCGAAGGCAACTGGCTGGCGTGCAACTGGATTCGCACCGACCACCAGTAGTGCATTACAGAGCCGAGCGCGATCATGCGTAAATTCGAACCACAGACGCCACTCAGTGGTACACCGTGGCATAGCTCCAGTGGACTGGCGAACCAGGCAAATTTAATTTCGATATGGTGAAATAGTATAAAAACCCAATAACTGACGGTCGGTTCCCGTCTCGAATCACCCTTCGACGGTGTGGTACCGGTACTGTCGTGGGTCGTCCGGACAAACGTTACGAGTGACGATCCCCGCCTCACGGAGTCGTCCTAGCGCATAGCGCGTCGTCCGCGATGAGAGCAACGTTCGTTTGCTGACCTCGCGAGTCGTCAATGGACGATTCGTCTCGTGTAAGACGCGATAAACGAGCTTTGCGCTTGGGGACTCGTCTCGGAGTCGTTCGGCGTGGTCGTGACACGGTGTTTTGCCTGTGTTAGGACACGACGTGTCTGTTGGTGACATGCCTTTCACCAGTTGGACGTTTTCAAACCACACTGATACCGGTTCCCATTCGACACAGTCGACTGTTCGACCGACAATCACTCGATTGCCTTGAGGTTGTGAACCACTTCGAGACGGTCGATGATCTCCGCTGTCGGTTCAATGGCCCGCTCAATTGCGTCAGCCGGCTTGTACGCCTGGGGTGCTTCATCGAGTACGTCTTCGACGATCGATTCGGAGTAGATTCCTTCCATCGCGCGTTCGAATTCCTCCATCGTTGTCGTTTTCGTGGCTTCGCGACGGCTCATGGTTCGTCCAGCACCGTGGGGGGCTGTCTGGAGATACGCATCGGTTCCTCGCCCCCGGGCGATGATCGATCCTTCGGCCATGTTGAACGGAACGACCAGTCGCTGGTTGTGGCGGGCCGGCGTGGCACCCTTTCGGACGATAAGATCTTCGAAATCGATGTAGTTGTGAATCGATTCGATTCGGTCGGTCGGCTCCACATCAAGGGCATCACAGATTGCCGAGCACATGAGCTGTCGGTTCCACCGGGCGTATTGCTGTCCGAACAGCATATCCACGTAGTAGCCGTGTGCCTCCTGTCCGATGAGCCAGTCGAGATCGGTGTTTCTCTCGGACGGCGAGAGATTCGTCAGCGTCTCGAACACCGCCTCCGGATTCTCAGCCTGCTCTCGGATTCGGTCCTTTCTGAGCGCAGATTTACCCATACCGCCAGTCATCCAGATAAACAGATCGCTGTCGCTGACCGACTCCGGATCGAAGCGGAGATACTCGTAATACTCCTCGGGAATCGACGATCGCACGGCTGCCCCGTTTCGTCTGTCAGTCGCCATCGACTGGTAGTGTTCGGCGATTGCTTTCCCGAGATACCGAGAGCCACTATGGACGACGATCCAGTAGGTGCCCGCAGACTTGGCACGGGAAAACTCGACGAAATGATTGCCGCCCCCAAGCGTCCCAGCACTTCGGATCACGTGGCCCATGCCAGTCGAACGCCCACCGAGCACTCGCCCGCAGAGCGATTTGAAATACTGGCCGTCGTAGCCATCAAACTCGAACGATTGCGGGTCGATCGGTTCACCGAACTCGGCCTCGAAGCGGCGTGCAAACCGATCGAACTGTCGATTCGCGCGCTCGAACGGAAACTCGTTCACGAAATGGACCGATTCATCGTACTCATGCACCGACCAGCCCATCGGCACCGCGTTGCGAACCAGTCGCTCCCGTTCGGTGGCCTCACACGGGAGGGTCTCACCAATTTCCACCGCAGTGACTCCACAGCCCACGTCAACGCCCACGATGTTCGGAACGATCCGTTCGCCCATCGGCATTGTAAATCCGACCGGACCACCGGCACCAGGATGACAGTCGGGCTGCATAACGATCGGCTGTGTGAACGCCGGATGATCGACGAGTTCCTGGACCTGGTCGATGACGGCAGCTTCGAGCAGCGAAGGATCATCGCCAACGAATCGGGCTTCGGTGTAGGCACCCTGAATCGTCTGCATATTGATCCATTGCGGTGACCAGTTACTATCTCTTTCGTCAGTGTGGGAACAATCAGCACACGGTTCAGATCTGGACAGCTCCGGAAATGGCATCGATCGCGTACGGCGAGACGATCACCGTCGCAGCCTGATACCAGACGATCGCCCCCACGAGGACGCCAATCGTCTTGCGGTCGTATCCGTGTGGTTTCCAGTCGATTCCGAACGCACCCAATACGTATCTGATACCGGCGAACACGCACAACGGATAGCCGATAGCCAATCCAGCGGTTGCGACTCTCATCAACTGTTGGAGTTGATCGGGGTCGGCGATTTCGACCGCAAGGAGGGCTATGCCAGTCCCGAACAGTCCGATCTGTAGACCGCCAAAAAGCCACAGCCACACTAGATAGTTCACCGCGAGCGTTCTGGTGGGCCCCACCGCCCTGAACAGGGATCGGAAACGATTGCTCAGGAGAAACGGCGTCAAAAGCGCCGTGGCCGGAAGGCCAAGCAGGATGCCCAGCAATAGGACGCGAGCGATCCCGATCCCGATCGTCGGTGAGATAAATCCAGCGACAGACCAGCTGCTCATACACCGATCGGTTTTATCCCGTCTACCAAAAACCATCCGGGTTGCCTGCTGCAGCCCATCAAAACAATTAATTTTTGATATGTACAAATTCACCTCAGTATTCTTTTAGAACTGGATTCGATCAGTAGGAAGGGGTATCATTATAGATGCGCCATAGAAACGATCAATTGCACCCTATGAAGTTGATATCCGTTCTTGTAGCGGTGTGTGTGGTGAGTGGTGTAGTCGTTGCCACCACCAGTGTATCAGTTGAAGATACATCATTCACAACAGAATCATTTTCTGAAGACGAATCGGAGATAGGTGACGACGGTCGAGTAGTCCCTCCGACGGCTGGAGACCGTCTGCAAAAGCAAAATCGTGGAATATCGACCGATCGACAGCTGCGTGACACCGAGGCGCGTGCACGAACGCTCCCACACGGGACGCTTTCGAACCATTCGGTCGATCGAACGACAGCGCCGAAAAATCCCCGCGTCTCACCCGAACAGTATCGCACGATGTCGGCCGGTGGCGAACCGACGGTCGGTACCTCGAAAACGTTTCCGACGCTGAATCACAGCGAGAGCGCGTTCACGTATCGAAACTTTACGTTGCGGGCAGTGACCGAGAACAGTTCGGTGTGGGTTGCGAAGAATCTTTCATTTCCGACGAACGATTCGCGAGCCACACCGTCCGTGACTGACGACCAGGTCGAGTATCTCAGCCAGGCGTTCGAATCGACGATCTATCCCTCGGATAAACGGCTGTTCGGTGCTCCGACGCCACGATTTGGAACAAACAGCTCACTCGCGGCGGATGGCCTGGTGTCTGAAAGCTACTATCAGTCACCCGACAATGAGAGCCGGACAGTTATCCTTATAGACAATATACGCGACGAAAATTACTACAATGAGAGCTATCCAGTGTTTACGGCTGGATTCTACTCACCAGTCATCCAGAACGAAACCGACCGGAACGTGGTGACGATCGACGCTGCAGAGTGGAACGAACGACTGGGTCCGATGAACGCCTCCTGGCGTCCCTCTGCAAACGAGACGAACGAGAGCGACAAAGAGGATGCCTTCGCCGTCGAGGGGACGCTCACCCACGAACTCCAGCATCTGATCCACAATGATCATGATAGTGATGAAACGACCTGGATCAACGAAGGACTCTCCGATTACGCGGAGTATGCTGCGGGCTATGGACTCCCATCGGATCACATTCGGGCATTCGAACACCGACCGAACAACTCACTCGTCGAGTGGGAAGATCAAGGTGATCAACACGTCCTGGCCGACTACGGCGGTGCAGCGTTGTTTCACGTCTATTTAGCCCAGCAGTACGGCGACGACGCAATCAAGCGGCTCATACGAGAGCAAGACAACGGGATCGAAGGCGTCGAGAGCGTCCTCGACGATACTGACCGACCCCTCTCGTTCTATCAACTGTATCAGGATTTTGCTACCGCACTGGTGGTTGATTCTGCTAACACAACACATAGTTCGGACCGATACGGCTTCGATGGCGTCTCCGTGAACGTTTCGACGTCGAACATCACAAACAGCACCGAAACGGCCGCATGGGGACTCCAGGCAACGACACTGGAGGATCTTGACGAGTCGCTTCTCAGAATCACGGCCAATGGAAGCCGATACCAGCCGGTGGCCTGGGAGACAACGACCCCGCCAACCGCCCCGAACGGCTCGAACGAGTCGGTACTCTGGAGTGGTTCGGGCCATCTCCGCGACGAAATGGCGATCATGCGCGTCGATCTACACGACACGAGAAATCCAGCGCTGTCGTTCGAGACGTTGTACGACATCGAGCAGGGCTGGGATGCCGGGGTAGTGCAGGTATCGACGGACGGTGGTGCAAGTTGGGAGTCGCTCTCGAATCAGAACACCACCGATCGACTGGCAGTTCCGGAGAGTGCCCATCCGGCAGTCAAACGCCACCAACCCGGCTTTACTGGCGACACGAACGGCCGCTGGGTGTCCGAATCGTTCGATCTCTCCCGGTATCAAAACCAGTCCGTGCTCGTCTCATTTCGGTATCTCACTGACTGGGCCACCGCCGGAAACGACAGCGATCAACCCGGTACTGGATGGTATCTCAGAAACGTTCGCGTACCCGGGACCGGTGTGACATATGCTGATAATTCGACGGATCCCTTCGTTGATCCGAGTGCGATCCGTGACCAACCGAGTCGCTATCAGTTCACAGCCATCGCGATCAACGACAGCGGACCGGTGACTGTCGAGCAGTTCGGCACCACCACATTCACACGTGGTGAACCACGCGAATTGAATGCGCTCTTCGATCAACCACCGTATGACCGCGTCGTAGTGCTCGGCACCTGGGCAGCGAGGACGAACGAAACGGGAACCGTTCCATATTCCGTGGAGCTAACCCCGTTCAGCGACGTTATCGATCCGGCCGACGGTGATACCATTGTGACCAATGGATCAGAACGCCGAAAATACGCTGGCTGACCCAGAAACGGTCAGTCTCCCCTGGGCCAGAACGGTTCGCCACCAAACAGGAGATTCGTCAACGCTGGCGATCCTGGACCAGACACCACTAGCGACAGCGCCATCGCCAGCAGTGCAACGGCGTACTCATATCCACCAACAGTGTAGGCAAAGCCCCGCGGAAGGTGGACGAGCACGATCGCACCGACCATATCGATTGCCACTGCGAGCGCCGCAAACCTGGTGAGAAAGCCAAGCACCAGCAGGATGCCTCCGCCGAATTCGACGAGACCGACGAGCCATGCCCAGACTGCTGGCCCTGGCAGGCCGTGGCTCGCGAGAAAGGTGGTAAACTCCGGAATTGGCTGCGGTACCGGCCCAACGCCGAACAATTTTCCGACCCCGTGAACGAACAGAATCGATCCGAGGGTTACCCTGAGTATTGTCGATCCCCACTCCATGTTCCGTGTCATCGTGTGTGATACAACCAGAAACTGGGCAATAGTCCTTTGTTCGGCAATTCCTGAATTTAATGTAGATTGAAACTATCTTGGTAGAATTCTGGGTAGTGGGAAATAATATTAGGCATACTCAACCATACAATCGCATGGACCGACGCGATGTGTTCACGACTGTCGATGGCCTCGAGATTCATCACACTGCGTGGGGCGACAACTCGGCGTCACCTGTGGTGTGCGTCCACGGACTCTCTCGAAACGGTCGTGATTTTGATCCGATCGCTGCCGAGTTGGCCAGCACCTATCACGTTCTCTGTCCTGATCTGCCGGGGCGTGGATTGAGCGAGTGGTGCGAAGACACGAGCCGATACACCAATGCGTCGATGATCGAGCTTCTCATCACGTGGCTCGATACCCTGAACCTCGACTCTGTCCGCTGGATCGGTACGTCGATGGGAGCTGGCCTGGGGATGGCACTTGCTGGTGGTCCATTACATGATCGGATCACAAAGCTTGTGATCAACGATATGTGTCCGGATCCCGGTGCAGACGCAGAGGCTGCTGCGATCGAACGTATCGCCACCTACGTGGGAACTCCTCCGGTCGTCGATACGATTTCGGCGTTCGAATCGTATCTCAGAGAAATCTACGGTGATCGCGTCAGTCCAATGACCGACGAGGAGTATCAGCGGATGGCCATCACATCGAGTCGGCGGACGGACGACGGACGCGTTACCGCCAACTACGATCCATCGATCGTCGACGGCCTCAATCAGACAACAACCGAGGAATCCGGAGCCGACCCATGGACCGTATACGAATCTATCGACGCCGACATCTGTCTCGTGCAGGGGACCGAATCCGCCATTTGTCCGGATGCAACGTTCGAGCGAATGACAAGCGTTCACCCCGATTGCACCACCCTGCGTGTGCCGTGTGGTCACCACCCAGCACTCAACACCCCAGAACAGATATCTCCAATATCGAACTTTCTCGCCGATTGATCGCATTCGTGGTCAACAGACCGCACAAAGACCAATTCAGAAGAAAGCCAACCTGCTCCACTATCGGATGTATCTATTTAGAATGTATCATAGATAAATTATGAAAAATAATAGATATGATTTTAATATTGGGATATCTCTCATATTTCTCGAGTTTTTCAATGAAATACGCCAAAAATTCTATAAAATAGCGTTCTTGGCCATATTTTTCGGATTAAAAATGCCCTCTTAAATCAAAGTGAGAGAGTATATTTCTATTCTACCCAATTATAAGATATATCAGTAATATTGTATACCATGCTGCAGACATCCATATCGATGGATCGGTCCACGAGAAGCATTACACACGTACAACCGTAATACCACACTGGCCACGAACTGACGCCATCTAATAGATCTGTTTACGCCATCGAAACACAACCTACAGTTCGGGGAGAAACCGCTTGACAGTGCTGATGAGAATCCCAGGAATGTCCTCTTCAAAGCGTTTGCTCTTGAGTCGATCACTCGTGCCCGCAACGTAGACCGCCCCGAGCACGGATCCATTCTGCGTGATCGGCACCGCAACAGCGCGTCGTGACGCCCGCTGTTCGCCACGCTCGAACGCGATCCCTCGCTCGGCAATCCGGTCGAGTTTCTCTCGGAGTGCGGACCGGTCGCTGAGGGTTCGGTCAGTCTTCTGGGGCAGCCCAGTCCCATCGAGAATCTCTCCAACGCGTTCGGACGATAACGACGCCAAAATCGCCTTACCCGGCGCACTGCAGTGAAGATACCGAGAATTGGGGAGCTGAACCTGTATCTGGCGAGCCGGTGTCGTTCGATAGAGATCAACAGCTAGCCCCTCGTGTTCGACCACCAGTCCTGCGGGCTGGTCGGTAACAGAAACGAGCTGGTCGATGTGGGGTCTTGCCGTCCGATACAGCGGATCAGTCGCACGCGCACGCTCGCCGAGATCCGCCAGCCGGAGCCCAAGTTCGTACTCTCGACCAGTTTTGTTCACGAATCCAACCTCATACAGCGTGTTGAGATGCTTATACGCCGTGCTCTTTGGAATCGACAGCCGATTTGCCAACTCCGTCACCCCGACCGTTCCATCCGCTTCTGCCAGCGCCTCAAGCACTGACACACTCGTCTGCGTCGCATTCACCGTCCGTTGGGAGTCCGGCCCACTCATGTACATCAACAATACACTCGGACTCATAAACATTGTTTATGTGTGATGAACGACACCAAAATGCACTCCATTCGGTCTCCGGTTTCGCCAGGAACATTATCGGTCTATCGCCCCGACAGTTATATTCGTGTTCGATCAATCCACCGTATATGAACATCACCGGCTACGATCTGTATGAAGTTCCACCCCGATGGGTGTTTCTCGTCATCAGAACGGACGCGGGCATCACAGGTTGGGGAGAACCAATCGTTGAGGGGCGGGCAAAAACGGTCAGCACCGCGGTCAAAGAGCTGATGGACGGATATCTCCTCGGAAAAGATCCCCTCCAGATCGAAGACCACTGGCAGGCGATGTATCGGAACAACTTCTATCGCGGTGGACCGATTCTCATGAGCGCAATTGCGGGCATCGATCAGGCACTGTGGGACATCAAGGGCAAACACCACGAACTTCCGGTGTACGAACTCCTCGGAGGGCCGTGTCGTGACCGCGTTCGTGTCTATCAGTGGGTTGGTGGCGATCGACCCGCAGAGATCGCTGGCGAGGCAGAACAGCTCGTCGATGCAGGATATACGGCGATCAAGATGGACGCAGTCGAACGGATGCGCCAGATCGATTCGCCGGCAGCGGTGCACACGGCGAGCGATCGTGTCGAGCACGTCCGCGAGGCAGTCGGCCCGGAGATCGACATTGTGGTCGATTTCCGCGGACGTGCCTCGACGCCAATGGCCAGTCGACTGATCGACGCGATCGAACCGTTCGAACCGATGTTCGTCGAAGAGCCTGTGCTTCCCGAGTATAACGACAATCTGGACGCGCTTTCAAAAACGACGACCGTACCGCTGGCAACAGGTGAGCGAATGTACTCCCGCTGGGATTTCAAACGGCTGTTCGACGACAGGGTGATCGACGTGGTACAACCAGATATCTCACACGCAGGAGGCATCACGGAGGTCAGAAAGATCGCCGCAATGGCCCATCCCTACGACGTGTCGGTAGCGCTGAACTGTCCGATCGGCCCGATTGCGCTTGCTGCTTCGCTCCAGGTGTGTGCGTCGATTCCGAATCTATTGATCCAGGACCACGGCTTTGGCATCTCCGGAGCCCGCACAGGTATCCCGTACGAGTATCTCGCCGATCCAACCGCATTCGAATTCGATGATGGATTTCTTGAGTTGCTCTCGGAGCCCGGACTCGGGATCGAGATCGACGAATCAGTGGTCAAGGCAAAAGCCCAGCAGGATATCGACTGGCACAATCCGGTCTGGCGCCACGAGGATGGCTCCATCGCCGAGTGGTAAGCCAACGAGGGAAACTGGTGTGACTCGAAACTGATTTTATGGAGGACCGAATCGTGAGTGACACGGTATGGATGACGAGTTGGACACTACCACCGACACGCTCGAAACCGGGACCAGCTACTTTGGGGTCCGAGACCCCACCCACGTCGAATCGGATCTCGACAGATTCGTGGACAACGGATTGACGAGCGTTCTGCACACGTTCAGTGAGGCGGATCTGGAGTACTATCGCGAAACAATGGGCGAAATAGTCGCGGCGAGCCACGAACGCGGGCTCACGGTGTATATGAATCCCTGGGGCGTCGGTCGCGTCTTTGGTGGCGAGGCGTTCTCCGAGTTCATCGGTCGCAATCCCGAGGACTGTCAGGTGATGTCTACCGGTGAGCGTCTCCCGGCTGCGTGTTTCAACGCGCCAGGATTTCGTTCGTACATGCGTGACTGGACGGAGGCTGCCGCGTCGGTCGGCGCTGACGTGCTGTTCTGGGATGAGCCCCACTGGTACATTCCCGAATGGCACGACGAGGAAGATTGCTACCCCGATGAAGCCTGGAGCTGTCGGTGTGAGCACTGTCAGGAACGCTTTTTCGAACAGTACGGCGAACCGATGGACGCTGCCCACACCGACCGCGTCGAACAGTTCCGTGAGAAATCACTGCTCTCGTTTCTGATCGAAATGATGCAAGTGAGCAGCGAAGCGGGCTGTTCGAACGCTGTCTGCCTGTTGCCGAGCGAAGACTCCAAACACGGTCTTCGAAACTGGGGTGATCTGGCAGAACGCCCAGAACTCGACGTGCTCGCAACGGATCCGTACTGGACGCTCCACGGCGATGGCTCCGTTGAGGAGTTCGTCTCATACTTCTCCGAGATGGTGGCTTCGCTCGCTCGAACACACGACTGCAACAGTCAGATCTGGATCCAGGGCTTTCGACTTTCGGAGGGTGCCGAGACGACCGAAGCGGTCCGTACCGCAACGCAGGCCGCAGTCGAATCAGACGTCGATAGCGTGTTCATGTGGGGTTATGACGCCTGTCGGACGATCTCCTCGATCGCCTGTGAGGATCCAGACGCCGTCTGGAACACCTATCTGGAGACACTTCCATGAGTCATCGAGACCAGTGGCATAACGGCATCCAACCGACCATAAGAGTTTACTGAAAAACTAATAAATGATTGTCGAGGACCAAACGTGAATTCACAGGACTCAATCTATCGAACGTACAACGTGTCGCCCGTGATCAACGCCGCTGGAACGAAAACACGGATCGGCGGGAGTCGTATCCGTCCGGAAGCCATCGATGCGATGGAGCGTGCAGCCGAGTCGTTCGTCGTGCTCTCGGAGCTACAATCCGCTGCGAGCGAGCGCATCAGTGAGCTTACCGGCGCTCAGGCCGGCTATGTGACTGCTGGTGCGAGTGCTGGACTGTTGTTATCTGCGGCCGCTGCAATTGCCGGCGACGATTTCGAGGTGATGGCGGAGCTGCCAGCCACCAAAGGCGTTGCCGACGAGATCATCATGCCACGCACCCACCGGACGGCGTACGATCACGCATTCACGGCAGCCGGTGCAACGATCGTGGACGTTGGAACGAACGACGTCGAGCTCGGAACTGGTGCTGCAACCGTCGAACCGTGGGAGCTCCGCGGTGCAATAACCGAACAGACGGCAGCAATCGGGTACGTCGAAAAATCCTACACCCAACCCCCACTGGCGGTCGTCACCGAGATTGCCCACGAACACGACATCCCGGTAATCGTCGATGCGGCTGCGGAAATTCCACCGGTAGAAAACTTCGAGCGATTTATCGACGCCGGTGCGGATCTGGTGGTGTTCAGTGGCGGGAAAGCGATCCGTGGCCCACAGACCACAGGAATCGTCGCCGGACGATCGGATCTGATCGAGTCGATTGCGCTCCAGAATCTCGATATGCATATCGCGCGTGAAATCTGGGATGCCCCAGCGATCATCGACTCCGTCGCGCTCGAGGATGGTGTGCCACGCCATGGGATTGGCCGCTCGGCAAAGGTCGGAAAAGAAGAGCTCGCCGGGCTGCTCGCCGCGCTCGAGAGCTTCGTGACCGAAGACCAGGACGCCGTGTACGAAACGTGGATGGCTCGGTCGACGTATTTCGACCAGCAGCTGGGTGGGCTCGAGGGAATTGAAACGGCAATCGACACCTCTGGAGAATCTCGTGCACCGGTGGTCGAGATGTCGCTCGATCCAGCAGTCATCGGTCAGAACGCAACAGAAATTGCCGCAGATCTTCGAAGCCAGGATCCTCGGCTCTTCGTAGGCAGTGATCGACTCACCGAAGATATGATCGTTCTCAACCCGATGTGTCTTACCGACGAAGAGGTCGAATACGTCCTCGAACGGCTCCTGGAAGCGATCACGCCCCAGTCCACGAGTAGTTTCGAGCCGTTTACGGAATAACTGATTGTACGTTTGTGTCAGTTATATAGTGGTTCTATATGGAAAGTCATATATAGTGTGTATTCTAACCGAAGCTGTACATGTTCGATGATGATTCATCGCAGCCGTCTCGCCGTGCATTTCTGAAGACGGCCGGTGTCACGACAGCCACGATGGCGCTCGCTGGCTGTTCGAACGTTCTGGGCCCGTCACAATCGACCGATTCGAAGTCCGTGACCATCAAAACCCGACACTATGGCACGGGTGAGATGGAAGAATATCTCGAAAAACACACCAAGCAGTTCGAAAAAGACGAGGGTATTACGGTCGAATACGAAATCATCGGCTGGGGAGATGGTCCTGACGCACAGAAACAGGATATGCGAACGCAGTCCGGGCCGGATGTCGACGAGATCCCATCGTCGTTCATTCCTGGGTATTCGGCACTGGATGGATTCCAGGACCTCAATCAGGTCAAAGTCGACATCAACACTGACGCCTTTTTCGACAATCCACTCGGCATCGGTAAATACAATGATAAATTCATCGGCATTCCGTGGTTCTGGGGCCCACGTGCGCACATCAGCTACATGCCCGAGCTCGAGAAAGCTGGCATCGATGCGCCGCCAAAAAGCTGGGACGAACTCGTCTCGAAGGGCAACGCCTACAACAAGGAAAACTCCGATAAGCATCTGTTTGGCATTCCAACACAGTCGAACGTCAGCCAGTTCTTCGCTGATTTCGTCTGGCAGAACGGCGGGGCGCTCCTCAACGACGATAACTCGAAAGCGACGTTCGACTCGTCCGAAGCAGTTGACGCGCTGAACTTCTATAAGGACCTCCAGTCCACCCACTCGGTGATGCCCAAAGACACCGCCGAATGGGACGGTGAACAGCGCGATAGCCGCTTTTTGAACCACAAGATCCAGTCAACGTGGGCCTCGCTCGCAACGGTCGATAACTTCACGAGCAAGGAGTCGATCTCGAAAGAGGACATCAAGATCACGAAACCACCAGCCGGGCCAAACGGCGACTCGGCGATCTTCTATGGGCTCGAACTCGTCGGCATTCACCCGTGGACCGACCATCCAGAAGAAGCCGCAAAGTGGCTGAACTACCTGGCCAAGCCGTCCGTGAACGCAGAAGTCGCACAGACGACCGGCTTTTTGCCGGCCGTCGAGAAATCGTTCGAACAGGATTCGTTCGACGACCCCGTCTGGCAGGGCTTTTACGACATCACGGAGATCGGCAAGACGTTCCCACAGGTCGAAAACTGGGGGAAAGTCGAGGACATCATGAACGGTGCCATCAAGGGCGTCCTTCAGGATGCAGCGACCGGCAAGTGGAGCGACGGCGACACCAAAAAAGCGCTCAAAGACGCGGCCAAGCAGGCCAACAGCGAACTCGGCAACTAACGGCTCTCTCTCGAATCACCCTTCGGTCCATCCTTTTGGCTGCATACACGGGCGTAGCGTGGCATATTCTCCACCCACGTGTGAGAAAAACCGACAGTAAAATACGTACGGAATTGAAACGAGCCAGTATGTCGGCTTCGATAGAGCAATTCACACAGTCCCTTCGAGAACGGATGACCGTTCCATCACTGGGACTCGACGACGACTCCCGGTTTGCCTACTGGCTACTGTTGCCATCGATCGCGATGATGGCACTGATCCACTTCATCCCGATGGTGTGGGGATTCGTGATCAGCTTCATGGAGGTCAACGACAGCACATTCATAGACTGGATGAGTGCCCCAATCTCCCCGCTCAAACAGTATGGTGCGATCTTCCAGCCTGATACCGCAGTGGGTGCCGAGTTCTGGAGCTCACTGGTTGAGACGTTTCTGTTCGCCTTTGGCACGACAATCGGCGTCTACGTGCTGGGGCTCACCACTGCCCTGTTGTTGAACAAATCCTTCCGTGGGAAGTTCACCGCACGAACGCTCGTGTTGATTCCGTATTTCGCACCGGCAGTTGCGACGATCTACATCTGGCGGATGATGTTCACGGCAGACACGGGCGTAGTCAATGAGCTACTCGTCTGGCTTGGTGTGATCAATTCAACCGATGAGGTTTTCTGGCTTATCGGGAACAACGCACTCATCTCGATGATTGTAGTCAACATCTGGAAGAACTTCCCGTTCGCAGCGATCATGCTGTACGCAGGCCTGCAGTCAATTCCCGAACAGCTGTATGAAGCGGCCTCGATCGACGGAGCGAGCCGTTGGGCGACGTTCCGATACGTAACCCTCCCACAGCTCAAGCCGGTTACCGCCGTAATCATCCTGCTCATGATCGTCTGGTCGTTCATCAACTTCACCATCCCGTATCTGTTACTCGATAAAAACCCGGAGAATGGAGAGGTTCTCATGCTGTTCATCTACAACTTCGCGTTCCAGAACGGTGATTACTCGCTAGGAGCCGCCCTCTCGATCATTCTGCTCGTGATCTCAATGGTCATCTCCTATGGCTACTACCGAGCAACGATGCAGTCGTCCGTGCAAGGAGGTGCGGTCTAATGGGCGGCTTCCCGTCGGAGTTCGAACTGTCCACGGACGCCAGAGATCACCTTATCGATGCGTTCCAGAAGTTTGTGCTTGGGCTCATACTCACGTTCACGCTCTTTCCGATCTTCATGATGATTGCGACCAGTCTGAAATCGGAATCAGAGCTCTACCGGGACGGGCTTCATCTTCTTCCTTCGACGCTCAACGTCCAGAATTACGTTGACATGTGGGCCCGATTCGATCTGGTTGGGTTTTTCCTCAACAGTCTCATCATTGCTGGGACGACCACAGTTATCTGTTTGACCGTTGGAAGCCTTGCAGCGTACGCCTTTTCGCGGTATGAGTTCCCGGGCAAGGGACTGTTTGGACTGACGATACTCTCGACGCAGATGATCCCTGGCGTCCTGATTTTGATCCCGATCTTCATCCTGTATATCACCGTCCAGCGAGAGTTCGGGGTTCCAATGATCAATACGTATCACGGCATCATCTTCATCTACTCGACGTTCACCGTTCCGTTCGCAATTTGGATGCTGCGGGGCTACTTCGACACGATACCGGCTGCGCTTGAGGATGCCGCCCGGATCGACGGCTGTACGCGCTTACAAGCGCTCTATCGGATCGTCCTTCCGCTTGCCATGCCGGGAATCGCAGCCACTGGCATGTTCGTGTTCATTATCGCATTCAACGAGGTGCTGTTCGCCTCAGCGTTCGCAAACGATGGCGTCACCCCGTTTGCCATCGGCATTCAGAAGTTCCAGACCAGCACGGGGACACACTGGACGGAGATGATGGCTGCTGCCACCGTCTCGTCTGTGCCACTGTTGTTGATCTTCGGTCTCTTCCAGAAACAGATCGTCTCGGGGCTCACCGCCGGTAGCGTGAAGCAATAACCTTCAGGCGAGCCAGAGATATAGACCAACTATTATATACGGGTGTTGCCAATAGACAAGCAGAAATGGGAACTGTTGAACTGCAGCAGCTGCGAAAGCGATTTGGATCTGGGGACGACGCGGTCGTCGCCGTCGATGACCTCTCGCTCGAGCTCGAAGACGGGGAGTTTCTGGTGCTTGTTGGGCCATCGGGCTGTGGGAAATCGACAACGCTGCGAATGATCGCCGGACTCGAGAGCGCAACCGACGGAGATATCCGAATCGGTGAGGAGTCAGTCACGGACTTCGAACCCCGCGACAGGGACATTGCCATGGTGTTTCAGAACTACGCGCTCTACCCACACATGACGGCGCGTGAGAACATGGCGTTCGGGCTGAAAATGAACTCCTCGCTGGACGAAGCGACGATCGACGACCGGGTCACCGACGTGGCACAGACGCTATCGATCGAGCCGTTGCTCGACGATACACCCAGTGAGCTCTCCGGTGGCCAACAACAGCGTGTCGCGCTCGGTCGGGCGATCGTCCGCGAACCCGCGGTGTTTCTGATGGATGAGCCGTTATCGAATCTCGACGCCAAGCTTCGCTCGCAGATGCGAACCGAACTCCAGGCACTGCAAGAGACGCTCGACACCACCACCATCTACGTCACCCACGACCAGACCGAAGCGATGACGATGGGTGATCGAATCGCGATTCTGAACGAGGGCGAACTCCAGCAGGTCGGAACACCACTCGAGTGTTACAACACACCCGCCAACCAGTTCGTAGCCGGATTCATCGGCTCGCCTTCGATGAACTTTCTGGATGTTACTCACGACGCCGGGACGCTCACACACGAGGCGTTCACCTACGAACTCTCCGAGGCAACCACAGAGCTACTCGAAGACCAGACGGACTACGTCATGGGGATTCGACCAGAGGATCTCGATCTTACACCCGACGGGGCGATCGATGCGGACGCAGAGGTGGTTGAGCCGCTTGGTGATCTCTCGCACGTCCACGCCCGGGTTGGAGAGACGCTCGTGACGGCGACCGTACCAGCAGGCACACAGCTCCCAGCTGGCGAATCACTGACGCTCTCAGTTCCCGAATCTCGACTTCACATTTTCGATCACTCAAGCGGCGAGGCAGTCAAAAACTCCGACGGTCCAACGCAGGAACAACCCCTGATTGCTGCGGAGTAACGCCTCAGCGCTCTCCGAATTCGATAACTGTTTTGATTCGATCGTCTCCGCCTGCAAACGCCTCCTCGATTGCTGTCGGTTCGAATACGTCCGTGATGAGCGCTTCGGGCAACCAGTCCGGATATGCCTGCAGTGTCTTGATTGCGCGCTCGTACTGGGCCACGTTGGAGTTGACACTCCCAAGAATCGCTTTATTCTGTAACACCAGTTCACTGTGAAGGGAGCCTCCGTCGATCTCAAACGACCAATCGTCAGGAAGCCCGAGCAACGCGGCCACACCGTTTGGCGCGAGCGCGTAAACCGATTCGAATGCGTGTTTTGCAAAGCCGGTTGCTTCATACACGAAATCAACGGGTGGATGTGTGTCGGCGAACTCCCCAACCGGCGTTTCCCGCGAATCGACGTACGTACTCCCCAGTCGCTCGATGATCTCGATCGTCGGATCCGGTCGGTCTCGACGACCCAGACAGTACGTTCGCTCGAAGCCATTGTCGTGTAACATCGCGAGCGTCAGCAGACCGAGCGGTCCGTTGCCGAGCACGAACGCGCTGTCGGGCTGCCACTCGAACGCAGAGCGACTCGCCCGTGCGTGTTCGAGTGCTTTTTCGGCGTTGCTGATCGGTTCGACGAGAAAACCATGCGCAGCGAGCTCATCGGGAATCCGAACGAGAAACTCCGGACGACTGGTGAAATACTCGGCCATATATCCATGAGCCCCAACGATCCCGCGCTCTACGTACTCGTCTGCCGGTGCCATGTCCGGTTCTCCCCGATCGAACCACACTGGGGGCTGCTCGTATCGTCCGTTCGGTGGCCGACGAACCGTTGGGACGACGAGATCGCCAGCAGAAAATGACGTTCCATTCGATTCTTCGACGACCGCTATGGCCTCGTGGCCGAGGATCTGGTAGTCACCGTCTGCCGGAAATCCGCCGTGTGAGCCATTGAGGACCTCAAAATCGGTGCCATCAATCCCGACGCGAAGCGTTCGCAACAGCAGTTCTTCAGGCCCCGGCTCTGGGGTCTCAAGGTCTCTCAGTGTTGGCGTCGTTGCGCCACGCTCAACGACGATCGCCTTCATCGGCGACCACCACGACAGTCGGTGATTACAGATCCGATGCTATCGGCAGCGTTGCTCGGAGCACCCATGGGAACTCGTTCTGGTGGGGAAGGTATGAATCTACCGACACGATTTCGATTCGCCAGAAAGACGCCTTGTTCGCGCTGAAATCACGCGATCCACCGCGTTCGAACAGTCCGAATTCACGGGGAAATCATCAATCAGCAGATCGAGTGTTCACCGCTCGTGGACACTCCCACGGATAGCCACCCATTCATGTTCCATCGACGACACGACCCGTCTGAAACAGTTACAGTACTGGTATATGATACAAATTAGGAGAAAGGCTGGTGGCTGATGACAATCAGAGGTCGCTGGTGATCTCCCGAGGTGGCTGGTGGACACTTATCCGACCTGAAGATCCTGATCTGAGCGCTGTTTCGTTGCCATAAACAATGAATTTGCAACTATCAGAACGTGGTAGTGAAACTGATCAAAAGGTATTTGTGTACAGTGTGCTGTTAGGAAGCTGTATGCATTTGTTAGCCATCGTGGCCCACCCGGACGACGCCGACATTTTTTGTGGTGGGACGTTAGCGAAGCACGCAGACCGCGGTGACACCGTTACGATCGCCCATATGACACGCGGAGAGTTCGGTGGGTTCGGTGAAACCACCGAGTCGGAGGTGGCAACCACACGCGAGAACGAAGCACAGAAAGCGGGGGCTGAGCTCAACGCAGATGAAGTTGCGTTTCTGGGATTTGCGGACGGTCGGATTACACACACCTACGAAAACCGGGTACGGATCGTGAATGCCATTCGCCAGTACGACCCAGACCTGATTCTTACACATTTCCGCGACGACTTGCACCCAGACCACAAGGCTACAGCACGGCTGGTGACAGACGCATACTACATGGCGTCGATCGAGCTGTTCGAAAGCGAATACGAACCGTGTGATCCGGAGAACGTGCTGTTTTTCGGCAAGCCAACTTCTTCGTTCGAGCCCTCGCTGTTCGTGGATATCTCCGAGTACACCGACCAGAAGCGGCGTGCTATCGAACAGCACGAATCGCAGATCGAGTTTCTCACAGAGCATGGGGGCATCGATTCGGAGTTCGACAATCTGCTCGATGGAATTGCCGCAGAGGACACCGTCCGTGGCAAACGTGTGGGCGTAGGGGCGGCCGAAGGATTTGCTACACTTCACGAAACTGCCCAGGAGTATCTGACTGTAGATCGGTAGCGTTTTGAAAGCACAGTGTCGTTGCAGAACTGCTGTACTGACAGCGCCATCCAATCCATGGAAGAAATATCGACTGACGACGCACCAGCAAGCATTGGGCCGTTCTCACAGGGAATCATCGACGGCGAGACGATTTACGTCTCCGGACAGGGACCCGTTGATCCAGAAACCGGTGATATCGTCGGCGATACCCCCGCCGAACAGACACGACGGACGCTCGAAAACGTCGAAGCCGTACTCGAAGCTGCCGGAAGTACTCTCGATGATGTCGTAAAGGCAACCGTGTTCGTTAAAGACATGCGCTACTATGATGCGGTTAACGAAGTGTACGGCGAGCACATGTCGGAGCCGTATCCGGCACGGAGCGCGGTTGAAGTGGTTAAGCTCCCCGTCGATATCGATGTGGAAATCGAAGTGATCGCATCGCTCGCCGAATGATCGATCGAAAATCTCCCGTCCCAAAGGAACGGGGAAACATAAATAACGGAATTTTAAGTATAACAGCATTTCTTCTCTGAATCCCATATTGCCGTGTTTTTGCTCAATAATTACCCAGGTATAAAGTAGTATCCAGGATTTTAATTTATTTTTGTAAAATTTCACACGTTCGGAGGTAGTTCTGAGATAGTGATTCAACTATTTCTGTCCAAAACGGAAAGGAAGTGTAATTCTAAAGGCAACTATTTATAGAGCATCGGAATGGAACTAGTACGGAACAGAAATGAACTGCGATCCAGAGCGTACAGTTAGCTCATATATCCCAGCTGCTCGAGCCTGTCTGTCACCTTCTCCGACTGGCCGGGATCATATCTATCATCGAGCGCAAGCGGTTCTCGTTGGTCGAATTCCGGCTGATTCACCAGCACATCAAGAACCTCTCCACGCATATCGGACGGAACGTCGCACTCGAACGTCGCGAGCAGCGTCGGTGCCACGTCGAGAATGCTGATCCGATCGATTTCGCCACGGTCGTCGAAATCCGGTCCAGCGGCCACGAATATCCCATTGGGCGTGTTTTCGGCTGCCCACCGATCCGGTCCGGTCTGAACGTTTCCGCCACCCATACCATCGTTGACGTGGACGCCCGGTCGCTGATCAACGACGACCTGTGGTCCCTCATCAGTGAAGGGGCCAGAGTACACCGCACTCCCGCGAACGACGCGCGTGAACAGTGGTCCGTCCGAATCACGTACCGACTCGAGATCAGCAATTAGCTCCTCGGCGACGGCATCGACATCGAACGCGGGATTAATGTAGATCGGTCCTTGCGAGCTTGCGACTGCCTTCGTGCGGTCGAGATCGATGGCGTCGAGTTTCCTGGCCCGTTTGATTCCCGCGCTCTGCGGGACGAGTTGCTGGATCCGTTCTGGGACGATTGCCGCGAGCGGATCGACGAGCCCGGCACGTTTTGCAAGCGCAAGGACGTTTTCTCTGTTGATGCCCAGGGGTCGCAGGAAATCTTCGACGGTTTGGGTGCGTTGTTGGTAACCGTGTTCGGCGAGCCACTCGTTGATGTAAAACTCGGTAGTAGTCGGGGCGCTGCCGTGATCGGAGACGATCACCAGATTCACGTCATCGAGGGCTTTGAGTCGACCAATCCACTCATCGACGAGTGTCCATGCTCGCTTGCTGGGTTCCTCGTCCCAGAAAAAGTGATGGAGGACATTCAGATAGAACAGGGTGACGTGAACGAGATCGAGCTCTTTGCGTTCGAACAGGTCGAGAGCGACGGCAAACCGCTGTTCGAGCACGTCGAGGATCGCCTCAACCTCTTCGCCTCGTTCTTCGTTCGATGAGATCAGCGGGTCGGGATGGACCTCGTACTCGTGCTCGCGTTCGAGCGTCGTGGCCAGTGCTTCGGGATGCGTGTAGCCAGAATCGATCGATCGATACTCGCCCTCAACGGTTCCCGGACCGCCACAGACGAGTGGTCCATCGATCTCCCGTGGCGGATACATCGTTGGCATGTTGACGACGCCCGTCGTATACCCCTCATCGTTCAAATAATCCCACAGCTCTGCCGTTCGGTAATCGCGACTGTCGATCGTACTGATTTCGCCGGCCTCAAGGTCGACACGCTCGAACCAGTAGACGCCAAATCCACCGGGATCCTTTCCTGAAGAATAACACTTCCAGTTCGGAAACGTAACCGGCGGAAGACAGCTGTTGTGGCCGGCCCAGACGCCTTCCTCGCGAAGGGCCCGAAGATTGGGAAGCTCTCCCGACGCGATCCAGGGCTCAAGCAGCCGCCAGCTCGCACCGTCGAGACCCACGACAAACGTTCGGCTCATATTCACATCCACCCGATTGCTGGTGAAAGCTTTTGTTTTTCACTGCGACGTGTCGCTCAGGATCGCGGACAGATTGAGACGACTGAGCGGTATCCATCCCGCCAGCGAGGGTAGATACACGCCGAGGAAGCGATCGGCGACGATCACCGGCGCAATCACTCCCTGGGGGACGCCAAGCGCAACGAAGACCAGCGTTGCCGACGCTTCTGCGACGCCGATTCCCCCTGGTGTCAATGGTAGCAACGTCACGCTGTAGGCTGTCACAAGGACGACAGAGAGTGCCACTGGCGAAAACGGCTCGCCGAAAACGGACAACAACAGCCACACCCTGAGTGCTGGAAACACCATTCGAGAGCCGACCCAGCCGCCAACATACCGTGCGATGACTCCGGGCTCACCGAGCAACGATCTGAACGTCTCAGTGACCCCGTTGCTAAACGCCGGAATCTGTTCGGACAGTCGCTTGAGGACACGATCGATCGGTCCAATACGACTTGCAACGGAAAAAATTGGAGCACAGAGTGCAACCAGCGCGTCAAACCGCCAGCCTGCAAGCAATGATCCCACGCCTACAAGAAGATACAACCCAATCGACCCCGCGAGGACGACGAGCAGGCCGGGAGAAAACGCATCCAGAAACCAGACTAATCCAGCCAGTGCGATGAATCCGTTACAGACGGCATACAACGCGGTATGAACGCCCGTAATCGAGGTTACTGTGCCCCAGTCGTGACCCGTAAAATGACGCAGCACGACCGGGGCGGCAGATCGACCTGACAGCCGTGAGGGAAGCAGCTGGTTGATGTAGTTCGTGATCAGAGTCGTCCGAATTGCCGTCGAAAAGGGCGTCGGCTCGATGGCGTTGCAAAGGACGCTCCACATGGAAAACCGACAGAACGTTTCGCCGATCGAGACAACCACAAGAAGCACGACGATCGTTGGGTCCAGTCCGGCCAGCAGCTGCCGGACGTGCTCCCAGTCGGCACTCGAGAGTAGCCACCCGAGCGTGGCCAGTCCAATCCCATACTGGAGGGCTTTGCCGAGCTGGTGCCGGCTGATTTCCATTGGTCGTGTGAACGATCAGATGCGCAAGGATACCTGCGTTGTGGTTTCGGACGCCCGACGGATCGCAAGGGGTATCATTTTCGGGCCGAGCACTCATACATAATGAACGACATCGTCCTCGTGACGGCCGACTCCGTTCGGTACGACCACGTCGATTCGATGGAGTTCGTCTCCTCGTTCGATCCCACCGTCGCCGTTACGGGTGCACACTACACCCGACCGAGTTTGAGCGCACTCCACAGTTCGAGTCTGCTGTCAGCGATCGAGTCACGCGTTGTCGGGACGACGATCGCCAGAGAGCTCTCTGGAGCCGGCTACACCACGATCGGGCTTGCACCCACGCCACAGACGGATCCTGCGTTCGGCTTCGACACCGGCTTCGACACGTTCGAAACGTTCAGCGACGGCGGGGGAGACAATCCCCTGAAAAACAGAAACAGTCGCCTCCGGGAATTCCTCGGCGGGTTTGACTCCGTTCGGCGACTCTATCGTCGGCTCGTCCCGATGGAGGCGGTGCTTGATGGGATCCCCTCCGACGAAGAAGTGATCGACATGGCGATCAAGCGGTTCAACGAAGCTGCTTCCCCACGATTTCTCTGGGTGCATCTGATGGAAAGCCACCGCCCCTACGGCACAGGCGACAACGCACTGGATAAAGAGCTAGACCGGCGCGCCGGTGCGGCCGGCAACGACGGCTTCCTTCGGTCGGTCTCGGTCTCCGAATCGGAGATACAGACAATCAAAGCAACGTATCGGGATGCGCTTGGCCGCGTTGACACCCAGATCGAGCGATTGCTATCCGAGATCGATGGCGATCCATCGTTCGTGTTCACCGCCGATCACGGCGACGAGTTCGGCGAAGAGGGGTATTTCTACCACCAGGGATTCCGTCGGCGGGTGGCCGACACACTCATCGAGGTTCCGGTGGTCACGGATGGGTTCGACCTCGATCGACCGGTGCGAACGAGCCTGCTCGACGTTGGTCCAACGATTCTCGAACACGCAGACTGTGCGGTTCCAGACTCATTCCACGGCCGGTCGATCGCTGAAGGAGGCTCTGAGACGCTCATCACGATTGCTCCGTGGCACGAGGAGGCGACGCTATCGGTCCAGGACGAGACGAAAAAAATCGTGGCAGAAGACGCGTCCGTTTCGCTCGGCAGCGAGCACGGTGAATCGACCGCAGAGCGAGCGGACGTTCCCGACGAGATCGAACAGCGGCTACGAAATCTTGGGTACACCGACGCCGGGTGAACTACCTCACTCTACCGCTCGCCTGACGGCTCGCGCTTGAGGGCGTTTCCGGTTGATCGCCAAGAGCTTAGCTCTTATCAGCTCGCCAGAAGCCTGCAGCTTCTGGCTACCCGTCAGATATGATCTGGCGACCGCACTCCAGTCCCGATCGGCAGTGAACCCACACGATGGACAGGAGCAGGCCCCACAGCTGTGTATCGGTTTTTACACCACAGACAACGCACTCCCTGGTAGTGTTCCGTGGATCAACGGGGATGAAATGCGTTCGTTCCTGCTCGCCGCTTCGTCGCTCGCTGAGGAAGCTTAGCGCTTCAATTAAGCTAATCATCGAGTAGCGAATGCATCGAGACGAACGAAAACCGCGATTCGAGGAGTCGTGTCACCGCACGGCGCATCCACGAACCAGTGCGAACGTACACCCGACGAGGAACGCCTTCTACGGCAGGGAGATCGACCAGTTCCCAGGGATGGACATACAACACTGGCGTGATTCCACGGCGAGCCAACAGTCGCATGCCATAGAGGGTGTAGCGCACGCCAAAAAATCGTATCCACGTGCCGGTCAGTGGCAGGGAAAGCCCAGGCATCACTGCAATCGGGAGTTCGGTAATCGATGATGGTGCTCCCTCTGTGAACACCGATGCCGGTCCGGGACGGACACGCCGATGGCTACCGCCGTACCAGCCGGGAATCGACCGACACGGTGCAATACTCGAGTCGTAGGTGTACCCGGCACGATCGAGCGTCCGAAAGTGGCCGTCACCGATCGCAAACGACGGTGCCCTGAATCCAATAACGTCGGTGCCAGCCACTGCTGAGAGTGTTTCACGTGCGCGTTCTACCTCCCTGTGGTGGTCGTCGGACGACAGTTCGTCGAGATGTGCGTGTGTTTGTGTATGAGAGCCGACCTCATGGCCAGCACTGACGATCCGCTCGATGAGCCCTGGGTGGGTTTTTGCGATCTCACCGACGACGAACACCGTGCTCGTCACGTCCCCAGATTCAAATGCATCTAGCAAAAACGACATTCCCTCGGTGCCGACCGCTGAGCTGTCCACGGATCCCCGCGCTCCCCGATAGGCAGGAGTGTGCTGAAACCACTCACAATCGACCGACAGCACCGCAGTCGCCTGACTCATTCGTTGGGGTGGTGTCAGACCTCCGGACCGATGAAGCTGTCTGTTGGACAATCACCCAGTGGCCAAATCACACCACGTATTCGTCTGCAATTCACAATATATTTATCACTACACCGGGATAGTCGCGATATCCAATGTGGTCGGCTTCAGTCGCGACAGAGATACTCGCTAGTAATCCAGTTGTCCTTGCAGCAGGGCTCGACAGCGTCGCACTGACTGGTGTGTTGATAACGCTTGGTCTTGGCATTTTCTTCTGGGGATTCGAACGCTATCGCACTACCTTCGCAAAGCCCGAGTTCATTCTCTCGATCTGTATCTCTATGGGCGTAGTGATATTGGCCGTCGCCCCCAGCGTGTTCGATCAGGTCGGAGATTTACTCGCTATCGAACGGCGACCGTTTGCCATCTCGCTGATTGCGAACGTGACGCTGGTCTGTCTGGTGCTTGCGTTGTTCGCAAGAACGCGGGCGAACCAACAATCTGTATCAACACTGACTAGAAACCTCACTATAAATCAGGCAGCTGATATGGTCGCGACAGAACGGAGCGTCTACGTCGTCATTCCGGCGTACAACGAGGCCGCATCAATTCGCTCGGTCGTCGAATCGATTCCCGATACCGTGGCGGACTATTCGATCCAGCCAGTGGTCGTCTCCGATGGCTCCTCCGACGGAACGGTTGACGTGATCGACGACACGAACGCGATCGTCGTCGACCATCCCGTGAATCAGGGCCAGGGTGGCGCACTCAAAACCGGCTTTTCGATCGCACAGCAGCATGGTTGCGATATCGTCGTCACGATGGACGCAGACGGACAACACCCCATTGATGAGCTACCAAAGCTTCTCGAGCCCGTCATCGAAAACAAAGCAGACTACGTGGTCGGATCGCGCTACATTGGGGTTGACGAATCGAACAACAGCGCGACCCGGCAGGTTGGCATCCGTGCGTTCACCTGGCTAATCAACGTGATGACAAAAGCGGACGTGACCGACTGCACCAACGGCTACCGCGCCATTCGAGCGACTGACCTCCGGAAGATGACGCTCTCCGAAGAGCGATTCAGCGCGCCAGAGCTGCTCATCGAAGCTCGCAAGAACGATCTCCGGATCAAAGAGGTGCCGATCACGATCGAAGAACGCGTCGCTGGCACGACGAAAAAGCCCAAACTCGGCTATGCGATGGGGCTCACGCGTGCGATATTTGTCACGTGGCTCCGCTAAACTCCGAATAGACATATATTTATTTCCAATCTAACGATTTCCACTATGTTCCGATCAGTGATTACCGACGGGATTCGCCACTGCGTCCGTCGGTTCCGGGACGATCTCGACCGGGACAGCTATCTTCCAGTGCTGTTGGTGTGTGCAGCCATCATCTGTGGCTTCTGGTTTTTTCATCTGATCCCGAATTTTGCGACACAGGATGAACACGCGCGGCTGCTCGATGTGTTTCCGTTGCTCGGCGGGCTTGTAACCGATCCGAGTCTTCGTGCAGTTTCGAACGGGATAACACAGGGTCGTCTCTACGGAGCCACCCTGTATCTCAATCTACTGGCGTTGGTACCAGCGATCGCCTACGCGGTACTCACCGGACAAGCAGACATCTTTGAGCCGTTTTATCAACCCGATCACACGATCAACACCTGGGCAGGTGACACCGACCTCTGGTGGCTCTGGCATTCAACACCCGAGTGGGTCTGGAGTTCGAGTCTGTTGTTGCTGCGGTTGTTTTCAGTGGTGTTCGCGGTTGGAGCCGTCTATCTGTGCTATCGGATCGGTACGGAGCTTCGCAATCGATTCACCGGACGGCTTGCCGGTACACTGTTGGCGCTCACGTTTGGTTTCGTCGTTACGGCACACGAGGGTGGCGAAGACGTGCCGATGGTCTGTCTGTTGTTGCTCACGGTCTATCTGTCCCTCCGATATGTCTCGACCGGTGATCGGCGCTACATCCTCGCCGGCTGTGTGAGCGGGGGCGTCGTGATCGGACTCAAATTGACAGGAGGGATCGCAGTGGTTGCACTGGGTGTGGCGCTGGTCGTCCGGGGATACCGTGACCGGTCATCGGACGACCGTCTCATGGAGACTGTACAGCCTCGGCTAATGCTTGCGTGTCTGACGCTGGGGGCCGTCGTGGTAATTCTTGGGTATCCCTCCGTGTTGTTTTCCGGGCCAGAGGCGTTTATTGACCGAATTACGCGGGGAACGACGAACAAAAGCGGTTCGACCGGTGGACGCGTGGCCCCCAGTTGGTGGTGGATCGTGCGGGGATACGCAAGTGGCTATGGCCTCCCACTCCTGATTGGATCGATCGGGGGCCTGGTTGGGCTCGGTCCATTGTTGTTCCGCCGGGATCGGTCATTCGACGGGCTCGTCGTCCTCACCAGTACGTTGGCGGCCTGTTTCGTCCTGATTTCGTGGTGGTCGTACGTACGCGTTCATCATCTGCTCCCGACCATGGTGCTGTTGTTGGTAGTGCTTGCCGTGGTGCTCGAAGACCTCGTTAGCCGGACAAATTGGAGCGGCCGGGCGGTCGTCGCGGTGTTGCTGGTGAGTAGTGCGCTATATACGGGCGTCGGGACGATGGGATACGTCGATCAGCCACGCGAGCAAGCTGCCAACTGGCTCGCCAAGGAAGCTGCGCCAACGGATGCCGTCGAAGTGTACGAACGGGACATGCAGGATTCGGCCGTCCCCCACGGGATGACGACCAGCCACTACCGCCACCGGTATCCAAACGGGACGCTCGCCCACGCAGACCAGCCCAAACGTCAGTGGCAACGAAACCTCAAACAGCGGTGTCCAGCGTACGTCCTACTCACCTGGGATGACCTTCGGCATCTTGCACGCCCAGAACAGACACCGAACGCAAAATCGAGCGACACGCCGTTTGCCAGACACGTCGCTGCGCTCGTTTCGACCAACGATGGCGAGTATACAGCCTACGAACCGGTGAGATCGTTCGGAGCGACCCCGACGTGGCTGAACGGCACACAGCCGGTTGGACTTCCAGAACTACTTCGCGTCGGTATCGTTCCACGGACGGTTCAGTACGGCGACGAACAGGATCTCGGGCCAGAAGGATACGTGCTGATCATTGAACGAACACAGCCCTGTACTGTGTGAGCAAATTTACGAGAAACCGAGCGCGTTCGTCACCGACAGCAACCCACTACCGGCCTCACTCCGCGAAAGCCCAATATCCTCGGTCGTTTCTAGCAGTCGATCCTTGGCAGTTTGGGCGGAGTAGCCCGATGCAAGCAACAGACCGCCGGCCGCTCCAACGTGTGGCGCAGCCATCGACGTTCCAGAGAGGGTTTTGTACGAAGCAACGCTCGTGGTGTATGTCGACCGGATCGATTGACCTGGTGCAACGATATCCGTGTTGGGTCCACGCGCAGAGAACGACGCGAACGAGTCGTCTGTCGTTGTCGCACCCACACCAATCACCATTGAATAGGCAGCTGGATAGCGAACACAGTTCGAACACGGCCCATTGTTGCCCGTTGCCGCCACGAGCAGGGTGTCGTTCTCGAATGCGTGCTGACACGCGTCTTTCACCACGTTGGAGGGCCGGGCCCCACCGAGACTGAGATTGGCCACGTCCCAGCCCTGTTCGACAACATGGTTGATCCCGGCAGCGATATCGGACGTCGAACCAACGCCAAACGATCCGAGCACACGAACCGCATGCAGCGTCGCCGACGGAGCGACGCCAACGATCCCGCTGTCGTCGTTCGAGCCAGCAGTGATGCCAGCAATGTGTGTCCCGTGACCGACGGTGTCGTGCCAGGCTGGTCGGTCCGAATTGAGCGGGCCGAATACGCCGGTTCCAAGCGACTCAGTAGAGCCACTGCCATCCGAAAGTAGTCCGAGCGAGGACGTAAACGACACACCCTTTCCAACGTTCGCTCGCAGATCGGGATGTGTCGAATCGATGCCGCTGTCGAGTATCGCAATGTCGACATCTCCGGCGTCGATCGTTGCGGTTCGTTCAGGGGTAGCACCCACCCGATCAACTCCCCAGGGTGTCGTCTGAGAGAGTGGCCGGTAGGTCCGATCGAACTCTACGTACCGGATCGAAGGATGCTCTCGGAGTCGGTCGAGGAGACCATTGGAAAGATCCGTGAGCGAGACCGTCAACGCATCAAACGAATACTCGTGGACAACGTCGTGGGCCAGTCCTGTGGCGTGGCGATAGCCATTCGAGCCCGAATATCCTATCGTAACGGGAACGAGTTCGTCGGTTGATTCTGACACCCGTTCTCCGATCGGTCCGAGGAGGCCCAGTCCTCCCATTGATCGCAAGAGTGTGCGGCGATTCGTTGCTGGCGAAGCTGTGTCTGATTGTCGTGGATCGTTCATTTTGATACTATAATTGGATGGTTATCGTCTTATTCCAGGCCGGTGAGAACAGTGGTCTCGCTCCGTGCAGAGGTACGTGCTGGCAAATGGTGGACGGGAACGGACCCGCTGAGCTCCGATAATCGAAATACGGTGTCCGAAAGTACACCCAGAGTGCCGTTGACCGCAACTTCGATGTCGTCGAAGATGATGCCGTTGTTGGCACAACGCACGTGGAGCGAATCATTACTAATTGTTCTTCTTTCTCCATCCACCCTGGCGGTTGCCACCAGCATATGCGTGATACACACAATAAATGATATAGCAACAACCGTTATAGGTGATGGCATATGACAGTAATTGTGTGGGATAGAAGGCACATTAATCTTTGGGTATCCTCATCATACTGTCTTCCATTAAAGCGGTTTGAAGGCCAGCAAAGTGGCATATAGAGCAAGATAGTACTTCCGAATCAACGAACTCTGTTTAGTACTATCAAGAATGCTATGGAACTTTTATCGAGGAACGTTCATGCTATCATTCGGAACACTGATATCACTCACAGTAAACTGAAAAAGCGTATGAATTCGAATGAAGGTGGCCGGTAGTCAGTCCGCGCCGTGCGAGGGAGCAAACCCACACCGTCCACACATCCACGACTGATACTCCTGTTGTAGCGTCCCATCACAGCTGGGGCAACGGTATTCCATGCGTCATCCTCTACTATCGACGATTACTTATAGATTTATTCGACGTTTATCGAAGATCACTGAGCTTACAGTTTTCTGTAACCGTGTACGTCCACGTTGTGTACATCTCGATTGGCCGAGTGTACGCACCGAAGACGTATCGTTCGACGTGTTTTCTCTGGCAGAAGTGAGCGATGACCACAACATTTATTTTCAGCGTGTTCACAGGGAATAGTTGATGATATTCGATGGGAGCGTTCAGGGGTCTGCTGCCCTCATAGACGCGCTTGACCGTCTGAAACAGCAGGGGAGTGTGTTACTCGTCGTGGGGGAGCTTTCGCGCGGGAGTCATCAGCTGGCGTGCCAGCATCTGATGGGAGATCAGAGCATGCACCGACACCGGCTGTTCGTTTCGAGCGACGGTACCAGTTCGGTACAGCAGTCGGCCATTTCTGACAGTTCTCACCACCGTGATTACATTATCGATTACCTCACAGACACTGACGCCGAGGTCGAGTGTCCGTTGAGCAGTCCGGATCCCGCGGGCGTCCCGCATTCGACCGCGACGTGCCCATCGACACTGATCGGTGAGGTAGTCCGAACGCTTCGCGAGATAGAGCGCGCCGCACAGCCTTTCACGGCGGGAGAAGTGCGCGTCTGTGTTGATTCTCTCGAGACGTTGATCGAAACGTACGGTCGACAGACGGCACTCCGGCTGGTCAGATACGTGACCGAGGCAGCCCAGAGACGGACCGGGATCATTCACCTCCATCTGCCCGTCGACCGGGACGATCCGTTGACACGGCTGTTTGAGCCCCTCTCCGATGCAGTCATCGAACTCAGGGCTGCTGATACACAACCACAGCAGCGCTGGCACCTGATGAACGAAGGAATTCAATCGGACTGGACGAGCGTCGCCGTGAAGTGATGGATCACTCGAGTGCGCTGGCCGTCCGGAACAGTCGCCCTTCACCAAATGCAGGAGCAATGAGCTGTAATCCGACTGGCCGACCGTCGGCCTCGCCGATCGGCACCGAAATAGCCGGCACGTTGGCGAGATTTACGGGCACAGTGTTCGCATCGATCTGATACAGCGCCAGCGGATCATCGAGATTCTCACCGATTTTGGGAGCAAGCACTGGCATCGTAGGGCTTGCGAGCACGTCTGCCTGGGTAAACGCCTCCGTAAAGTCAGATTTCACCCACGCCCGTGCGTCCTGTGCCTTCTTGTAGTATTTGTCGTGATAGCCCGCAGAGAGCGCGTACGTACCAAGGAGAATGCGTCGTTTGACTTCCTCGCCAAAGCCCTCGTTTCGAGTGCTTGCGAATGCCTCGTTCCAGTCGCCATCGTAGCCCCCCGAAACCCCGTATCGGACGCCGTCGAATCTGGCCAGATTCGAGGAGGCCTCAGACATGGCAATGACGTAGTATGCAGCAAGTGCGTGTTCGATCGACTCAAGTTCGATCTCGACGATGGATGCTCCCTGCGCTCTGAGGTCATCGATCGCCGCCTCGAAGCGGGTCTGTACTCGCTCATCGGAGCCCTCGGTCAGGTTTCTCAACACGCCAACCGTCGTCCCCGAGACGTCTCCGTCGATTGTGTCGACGTAGCTGCCTTCGAGGTCGGCAGTTCGTGTCGTACCGTCGTGTTCGTCGGGTCCGGCGATAACATCAAGCAGCCGAGCGGTTGATTCGACAGTCGGCCCGATCGGTCCGATCTGCTCTAGGCTGTTTGCGTACGCGATCAGCCCATACCGTGAGACGAGTCCGTATGTGGGCTTTAGCCCGACGACGCCACAGAACGCCGCGGGATTCCGAATCGAGCCACCAGTGTCCGAGCCAAGCGCAAGATCTGCCGCGCCGGCTGCGACAGCTGCCGCACTCCCGCCCGAGGAGCCGCCGGCGACGTGTCCGGGTGCCCGGGGATTCTCCGTCGGATCGAACGCAGACGTTTCGGTCGTGCCACCCATGCCGAACTCGTCCATGTTCGCCTTGCCCACGATCGTAGCGCCCGCATCAAGTACACGACGCACGACGGTGGCATCGTATGGCGGCTCATACGATTCGAGCATGGCCGATCCACAGGTGGTCCGAACGTCCTTCGTGGAGATGTTATCTTTCACCGCGACGGTCGCTCCGGAGAGCACTCCCTCACCGTCGCCCTCGATCGTGGCGTCCGTGATAAACGCGTTATACTCCGAACTCATGACACCCGCGGTCCTTTGAAGTAATCGTCGTCGGTCTCCGGGGCGTTTTTGAGGGCTGTCGCCTGCGAAAGGGACTCGTGTGGCTCATCAGAGCGCATCACGTTCACCAGTTCCTCGTCTGCATCGACGGCTGGGACCTCGTCGAGCGAGTCGAAATACTCGAGAATTTCGGCGAACTGTTCTTCGAACAGCTCGATTTCTGCGTCCTCGAGGTCGATTCGCGCGAGATCCGCCACGTGACGAACGTCGTCGGCGTTGACGGTCTCTGTAGTCATATTCGCCCACAGTTCGGGGGGCCCACTAAGCGTTTCGAAACCGCAGACTCACAAAAGCCCGCCACCAACGCTCGCCAGCATGTCTCTGGCCGCGTATTTGACGCGCCGAGTTACCGCTTCGCTGGCCTGTTGGACGCTGATATGCCACGGCGTTCGCTTTCCGACGACGGTCGTATTGCCGTTGGCGATCGCCGTTAGAATGCTGTCACTGTTTGGGTCAGTACTGGCGACGTGAGTGACTGCCTGTCCAACCATTTCGGCGATGTGCGCGTCGCTGCCGGCAGTCATCGGGAGCTCTCTGAGACAGGCAAACCGCTTTGCTTTCCGGTTTGAGCGTCCAGTCACCAATCGAGAGTTATACACTTCGATGGCATCAGTCCGTTCGAGCAGATCGGTAGAGATGTTGGGCGCGACGCCGTGTCTGGCGGCCTGAAATGGATGGGGAACGACCGCAATGCCACCGAGATCGTGAATCCGCTCGATCGTCTCTTCGAACGGGCGTCCGGCACGGATTCGTTGTTCGATACCGAGTCCGAGCACGTGTCCGGCACGGCTGGTGATCTCGAGGCCTGGAATCCCGATCAGTCCGTACTCGGGCGCTCGTTCCATCGCCCGCAGACTGCCGTCGATCTCGTCGTGGTCCGTGATTGCAATCGCATCGAGGCCGACCGACGCCGCCTGCTCAAGCAGCAGCTCGATCGAATCGTGGCCATCGTAAGAGTGCTCAGAGTGAGAGTGTAGCTCGACCGATAGCACAGCCGGACGTTAGTCGCAGCTACCAAAAGCGATACGATACGTTTGCGTGGGTTGGCCAGGCGTCCCACACACCGGATGGAAAGGACTTTCACCCGGCTTTCCCGACTCACGAACGATGAGTCTCAGTCCGTCGGATTATCAACTCGTCGTTTCTGAAATCGATCGCGATCCGACACCTGCAGAGGAGGCGCTGTTCGAGAATCTCTGGAGTGAGCACTGTGCGTATCGGTCGTCGTGGCCGCTGTTATCAGCGTTCGACAGCGACGGTCCCCAGGTCGTCATCGGTCCCGGCGATGACGCCGGTGTCGTCGAGCTTTCGGAAGACGTGTATCTGACGCTCGGCATCGAGAGCCACAATCATCCGTCCTACGTCGATCCGTACGACGGTGCCGCAACTGGCGTCGGTGGAATTGTCCGTGATACGCTCTCGATGGGGGCGTATCCCATCGCGTTGACCGACAGTCTGTATTTCGGTTCGTTCGACCAGGAGCATCCACAGTATCTGTTCGAGGGGGTCGTCGAGGGGATCGCCGATTACGGCAACTCCATCGGCGTGCCGACGGTTGGAGGCAGCGTTGCCTTTCATCCGTCCTACGAAGGGAATCCGCTGGTCAACGTCGCCTGTGTCGGCCTCGTTACCGACGATCGGCTCGTCACCGCGGAGGCCCAGGAACCTGGCAACGCCCTGGTGATCGTCGGGAACGCCACTGGTCGTGATGGACTCGGTGGTGCGAGCTTCGCCAGCGAGGACCTGGGTGACGATGCCGCTACGGAGGACCGGCCCGCCGTCCAGGTTGGTGATCCGTACGCCGAGAAACTGCTCATCGAAGCCAACGAGCAGTTCATTGATGAGGGGTTGATCGAATCGGCCCGCGATCTTGGCGCGGCCGGGCTCGGTGGCGCATCGAGCGAGCTGGTTGCAAAGGGAGGATACGGCGCGGAGATCGAGCTCACGAACGTTCACCAGCGCGAGCCGAACATGAACGCACTCGAGATTCTCCTCGCCGAATCCCAGGAGCGCATCTGCTATGAGGTCGCCCCGGAGAACGTCGAGCGCGTCGCCGAGATCGCAGACCGATTCGATCTGGGCTGTTCGGCCATCGGGACGGTCACCGAGGGGAATTACGTCTGCACATTCGAGGGCGAAACCGTCGTCGACGTGTCAGCCACGTTCCTCGGGGATGGTGCTCCCACGGAGGTGCTAGAGAGCACGGAACCCACAACACCCACAGAGCCGTCACTTCCTGAGATATCACTCCGAGAGGCGTTCGAGTCGGTGCTTTCGAGTCCGAACACGGCGAAAAAGCGCTGGGTGTATCGACAGTATGACCACGAAGTCGGCAACCGAACGCTGGTTCGCCCCGGCGACGACAGCGCCGTGCTGGCGATCGATGCGTGCGACGACGAGACTGGCATTGCCATTTCCGCGGGTGCCGATCCCAACTGGACCGAGGCCGATCCGTATCTGGGCGCAACGGCCGTCGGGCTCGAGGTGGCAACGAATCTCGCGAGCAAAGGCGCAACGCCGCTCGCCGCCGTCGACTGTCTCAACGGTGGGAATCCGGAGAAGCCAGACGTGTACGGCGGCTTCAAGGGGATCATCGACGGACTCGCAGAGAGCTGTTCGGAACTGTCCATTCCGGTCGTTGGCGGCAACGTCTCGCTCTACAACGATTCCTCGTCGGGACCGATCGCGCCAACGCCCACGATCTGTATGGTTGGCGTGACTGACGGATTCGAGACGCCACCCGCGGGCCTGCCAGCCAACACCGAGACAGCGAGTCTCTGTGTCGTCGGAGATCCCACGATTGCGGGCACAGCACGCGGCGCACTCGGTGGTTCTGAGTATCTCGCACAGCTCGGTGGAGAAGACACCTTCCCCGATCCATCCGAAGGGACCGATCCTGGAGCGTTTATCGAGACGCTCTCAGAGGTCGCCACCGAAGCACACGTCCAGGCCGTTCACGACGTGAGCCACGGCGGCCTTGCAGTGGCGCTAGCTGAGATGGTGACTGACGAGCGCGGAATTTCGGCAACGATTGGGGGACCCGCTCACGAACGACTGTTCAACGAGCGCGCCGGTCGGACCGTCGTTGCGACGACCGATCCCGACGCCGTCACCGATGCGTTCGACGGTGTCGCTCCAGTTGCGACAGTCGGCGAAACAACCGACGATGGAGCGCTTACCGTGCACACCGACGCCGACGAACTCGTCTACGACGCGACGACGATTTCCGATCTTCGGAACGTTCTCGAAGCCGAACTCGAGTGAGTCCGCAGCGTCGGTGATTTGTGGTCGATTTTTCACTCCTACTGAATCTATTCGAGCGAAGCTCCCCCGCTAACCGACGACATCGCGGCAGATCCGGATAAACCAGAGTTAAGTTTATAATCCCTTACTTCTATGGTCAGTATCATGTTGGAGGGTAGCAATTGGTTTGTGAGGAACACGCACAAACAGTCCGGTGGGACTGCGGTGTCCGACCTGCGGTCTCGGGGGTGGTATCAGTGACTGACGGCCGGCCGGATGGGGGGACAAGCGATGACGGTGAACTATCCCTGGATGACCCTCGGTTGGAGGAGTACTGGCGGCGAAACGTCCGCCTGATTCTCGGACTGTTCGCCGTCTGGTTTGGGGTTTCGTTGCTGGCGGGGATTTTGCTGGCCGGCCCGTTGACCGAGATTCAGCTCGGAAACATTCCGGTCGCGTTCTGGTTCGCACAGCAGGGTTCGATCATCGTGTTCGTCGTGCTGATATTCGTCTACGCCTGGCGAATGAATGCGCTTGATCGTGAATTCGGGGTGGAAGACTGATGATAGGAGCTGTCCCAACCGTTGCGCAGCTGGGCTGGGGGGTCGATAGATGGAGTCTGGTTCTCATCGTGGGAACGTTGATCGTCTACTTCGGTATCGCAATCCTGATGCACGTTACCGATACGGACGACTTCTACGTTGCCGGGCGAACGATTCCAGCATCGGTGAACGGCATGTCGGTTGCGGCCGACTGGATGTCTGCGGCGTCGTTCATCTCCATGTCGGGGCTGGTTGCGACGCTCGGATTCGATGGCACCATCTATCTAATGGGCTGGACTGGCGGGTACGTCGTGCTTGCCCTGTTGATCGCGCCGTATCTCCGCAAGTACGGGAAGTACACGATTCCAGATTTTATCGGTGATCGCTACTACTCGAACACGGCCCGTGGCGTCGCAGCGGTGGCGACACTGTTCGTTTCGTTGACCTACATCGCAGGACAGATGCGCGGTGTGGGAATCGTCATGAGTCGGTTTCTGGGTCTACCCATCACACAGGGCATTCTCGTTGCGCTGGCTATTGTTGCGGCGATCGGCGTCCTGGGTGGAATGAAGGCAATCACGTGGACACAGGCGGTACAGTACGTGGTGTTGATCATCGCGTTTTTGATCGTGACGGTGGCGATTTCGCTGAATCTCACCGGCAACCCGTTCCCACAGGGCGCACTGATCACCAGCCAGATCTCGGAACGACTGGCACAGCTCCAGACCGACGTCCAGATGGGCAGGTATTTCATGCCGTTCACGGAGTACTCCCAGCTCAACGTATTTGCCATCGCGTTGACGTTGATGATCGGAACAGCAGGATTGCCCCACGTCATCATGCGATTCTACACGGTTCCGAGCGCGTCTGAAGCCAGACTCTCTGCGGGGTATGCGCTGTTTTTCATCGCCCTGTTGTATCTCAGCGTGCCGGTGCTGGCGATTTTCGCGAAGTTCAACCTCATCAGCACACTCCATGGCGAATCCGTGGCCACTGCACAGCAGATACCATGGGTCAGTCGCTGGATGGAGACTGGATTGCTCACAATCACCGACAGCAACGGTGATGGCATTATCCAGATGAGTCAGGGATTAACCGCCTCGGCCAGCGAGGTGTTCGTTGATCCAGATATTATCGTGCTCTCAACCCCAGAGGTGGCCGGACTGGCACCGATCGTCATCGGGCTGGTTGCTGCCGGCGGGATGGCGGCGGCGCTGTCGACCGCCGACGGACTGTTGATCGCCATGTCGAGTGCCGTGAGCCACGACATCTACTACAAAATCTTCCGCCCGGAAGCAACCCAGCGCGAGCGTCTCATCGTCGCCAGGGTTGTGATCCTCATTGCGGCCGTCGTTGCGGCGTATCTCGGCATCAATCCGCCCGGATTCGTCGGTGAGGTGGTGGCGATAGCGTTCGGCCTCGCAGCTGCCAGTCTATTCCCGCCAATCTTGTTGGGCATCTTCGATCAACGGATGAACAAAGAGGGTGCGATCGCCGGACTGGTCGTCGGGCTGAGTTTCACGCTCGTGCTTGTCGCATTGATGCGCGCGAACGTGGTGCTCGGACTCGAAGAGCCGTTCCTTGAGCTGTTCCTCGGTGTTAACGCGCTCGGCGTCGGGCTGTATGGAGCAATCCTGAACTTCGCTGTGGCGCTCACCGTTTCACGGTTTACGCCCGCTCCGCCGACGGCAATCCAGGAGATGGTCCAGGAGGTTCGTCTGCCACGCGGCTCACGCACCGTCGCGACCGACGAGCCCGTTCAGGCTGATGGTGGCGAACCACCGGTGGAGTAACGATCGATGTTGCCAACCGCAACGTCGGTCTCCCGACCCGACACGCGAACGCTTGCCTTGCTGGCGGTCCGGAGAGCCTTCGGTGTGGCGATCGTCCTCTATGCGTTCTACCTCGGGCTATTCATGCTGGGACAGTATCCGTTTCTCACCCCCGTTGGCGTGCTCACGATCCTCGGTGTCGTGCTCCTGGGAACAGCGTTTGGGGTGGGATTCTCTACGATGTCGCCGTTGCCGGCCGATCGTGGGCTTCCGAGAGTGATTCGGACCGTCCTGCTGTCGGTTCCAGCGCTCGGGATTGGGGCGATCATCCAGGTGCTACTCGAAGGCGCGCGCGCTGATATGGCGATTTTTGCTATCTTCGCGCTTGCCGCGTGGCTCGGCTCAACGTTTATTCGGGAGGAAGAGACCACAACAGCCGGCGAAGAGGAGTCGAGTACCACCGGGCTGTTCACCTGACCCACAGCGCAGTAGTAACATCGGTTGAACGCCGCGTTCACTTTCACTCCGGATGGCGAGCAGTTATTTTGACTCTCTTCCCGGGTATAATATGGCCGATGCTGACGATTCGACACCGCAGACGCATTGTAAGGGAACAGATTTCGTCTTCTACACCGTCGACGACATTGAGGCTGGCGTGCAGTTCTACCGCGACACGCTGGGGTTGTCTCTCGAACTCCACAACGAGGAGATGGGCTGGGCAGAGTTCGCAGCACCGCCGACAACGTTTGCGATCGGCGAGGAAAATGACCGAATGCCGTTTACGCCCGGAGCCGACAGTGCGGGAATTGCCTTTGCTGTCGATGATCTCAAGGCGACGGCCGAACGGCTACGTGACGATGGCGTTCCCGTTCGAATGGAGCCGGTCGAAAGCCAGGTGTGTCAGATGGTTGTGATCGAGGATCCAGCCGGCAACGGTGTCGTGCTCCACGAACGCAACGACGGCACACATGGGCGCAGAGATCCGTTTCCCTGAACTGCTCTGAAGCGACGTGATCCGAACATCAGAGCGCCGGACAGCTGATTGCTGGTGGCACTGGAGTGCGCTGTTCGTGACCAGATGAGCCCGGCCGGAAAGTGATTTTTCCCTAAACGCATTGTAATCACAAAGATGATTGTGCATGCAGACAAGTTTCATCTAACAGTGCCAACGCTCCGACGAATCACGACCTATCCAATCAAAGCCCTCGATCCGCACGAGCGAACGGTAGGCCAGATCACACCGGGCGGGGTGATCGAACACGATCGTGAGTACGCAATCCTTGCGAAGGACGCCACAGAACCCTACGACCCAGAAACGGAGTCCGCTTCAAGCGGTGACTACATTAATGGAAAGCGAACCGATGCCGTCCACCGGGTGCGCTCACAGTTTGATCCCGAGGCTCGCACACTCACGCTCCGCGTTCAGGGTGAGACAGAGTCACATACGTTCGATCTCGACGACCGACGGGAGTTAAACCGGTGGCTGACCGACTATTTCGACCACCCGGCAAGCGTTCGTCAGTATTCGGCTGCTGGTCACCACGATCTTCATAAACACGACATCTCGGGACCATCAGTGATCAGTACCGCAACGCTTCGAACGGTTGCATCCTGGTACCCCAAAATTGGCATAGACAGCATCCGTCGCCGGTTTCGCGCAAATCTTGAAATTGGCGGTGTTCCACCCTTTTGGGAAGACCGACTCATCGCTGACCACGGCCAGGCGGTGTCCTTTCGTATCGGAGCAGTCAGACTGGTCGGCGTTGAACCGTGTGAGCGCTGTGTCGTTCCGGCACGTGATCCCGATACGGGAGCAAAAGACGAGGACTTTGCTCGAACATTCACTCGAAAGCGCAGAGAAACCCGTCCCGAGTGGCTTGAGAGTGACCGATTCGACAATTACTTCCGTTTAATGACAGTAACGAACGTTCCACAGAGCGAGTGGGGAAAGACAGTTCGCGTCGGTGACGACGTTTCTATTATCGAAGCGCACGCGTACGAGCAGTGAGTATTTAGAGTCCGATTGCAGCCAGCGGAATGCCAAAGACGACTGCCATCCCGACGATTGCGATGATCGTCCCAACGGTGACGTTACGCATCGTGTATTCATCCTGTGGGGCAGTTTGGCGGACGAGTTCGTAATCAGCGTCGTCGTGTTCGACCATGATGTACGGTGAGTGACGCCGCCACTTTGACGTATCGATTGCCAAAGGAGGGCAGTTTAAAGCGAGCGGCCAGCTAGACCCACACAATGACCTTGACCAAGCGGGTCATCCCGTGCATCGACGTCGATCTCGATGAGTCCGGAGAGCCGGCGGTGTACACCGGCGTCAACTTCGAGGAGCTGAAATATACGGGTGATCCGGTCGAGATGGCAAAGCGATACAACGAGGCGGGTGCCGACGAGTTCGTCTTTCTGGATATCACGGCAAGCGCTGACGGGCGCGAAACGATGTTAGAAACGGTCTCCCGGGTTGCAGACGAGGTGTTTATCCCACTCACCGTTGGTGGCGGAATTCGAACCCGCGAGGATGTCAAAGAGACCCTCCGCGCTGGAGCGGATAAAGTGTCGATCAACACCGGTGCACTCGAACGACCAGCACTGATCACGGACGCCGCCAGCGCCTTTGGTAGCCAGTGTGTCGTCATCAGCATCGACGCAAAGCGCCGATACGACGAGCGGGGTGAACAGTACGAACGAATCGATGGCGAATCGTGCTGGTTCGAGTGTACGATCAAAGGCGGTCGAGAAGGAACGGGCGTCGATGTCATCGAATGGGCAGCTGATGCCCACCAACGCGGTGCTGGAGAACTGTTCGTCAACTCGATCGACGCCGACGGCACAAAAGATGGCTACGACATACCGCTCACTCGTGCGGTCTGTGATGTGACACCCACCCCAGTGATCGCCTCATCGGGCTGTGGTGGCCCAGAAGATATGTACGAGGTGTTTACCGACGCGGGCGCTGACGCCGCGCTTGCCGCTTCGATCTTTCACTTCGATGAGTACTCGATCGACGACGTAAAAGCATACCTTGCTGATAACGGCGTTCCGGTCAGATACTGATCACTGAAAGGTTCTGCTGACCGGCTCTTCTTCGCGTGGCTCGCTGGCCTTGTTGAATCGCTCTTCGATCTGTTCGTACTGCGATCTGACCTCCTGGTCGACGCTTGGCTGAATCTCTTCGAGTGCGCGCTCGAAATGATCCATCGTAATCCGGACGTTCGAGACCGAGCTTTCGATCTCTTCGGGGTCGACGCGGCCGATGAACTCTCGTGTTGCGATCATGGCTGCCTCGCGACAGACCGCCTCAATGTCTGCTCCAACGTAGCCGTCGGTCTGTGCCGCGAGTTCATCCCGGTCGATTGCATCGGCCAGGGGCTTATCGCGGGTGTGTACCTCGAAGATTGCCTTGCGCGCTTTTGCGTCGGGAACGGGCACGTGGATGTGCCGATCGAGGCGGCCAGGACGGAGCAAGGCGTTGTCGATGAGATCCGGACGGTTCGTGGCGGCGATGATCACCACGTCGTCTAGCTCTTCGACGCCATCGAGCTCGGTCAACAGCTGGGAGACGACGCGTTCGCCGACGCCCGAGTCCGTCATGCGCTGGCCACGCTCACCGGCAATCGAGTCGATTTCATCGAAGAACACCACTGTTGGTGCGTTCTCGCGAGCCTTCGAAAACACGTCACGAATCCCCTTCTCAGACTCGCCGACGTACTTGTTGAGCAGCTCTGGACCCTTGATCGAGATGAAGTTGCTGTTGGCCTCGTTGGCAATTGCTTTTGCGAGCATCGTCTTGCCAGTTCCCGGCGGGCCATAAAGCATCACGCCGGTTGCCGGTGCCATATCCATCGCCGAGAACACCTCCGGATACTCGACTGGCCACTGAATTGTCTCTCGAAGCCGGTCTTTGGTGTCTTCGAGACCGCCGACGCTGTCCCAGGTGACATCCGGAACCTCGACGAACACTTCACGCAGGGCAGACGGTTCGATGCCGCGCAACGCCTGCTTGAAGTCATCATCGGTGACACGCAACTGCTCTAAGATCTCGCTGTCGATCTCGTCGCTTTCGAGATCAAGCTCGGGGCGAATCCGTCGTAGCGCCATCATCGCACCCTCTTTTGCGAGCGATTCCAGATCTGCCCCCACAAAGCCGTGGGTGCTCTCGGCGTAGGTGGTGAGATCAACGTCGTCGGTCAACGGCATGCCACGCGTGTGGACCTGTAAGATCTCTTTGCGTCCCTCCTGGTCTGGGACGCCGACCTCGATCTCGCGGTCGAACCGTCCACCACGGCGCAGCGCGGGATCGAGTGCATCGACGCGGTTGGTCGCACCGATCACCGTCACCTGCCCTCGTTCTTCGAGCCCGTCCATCAACGAAAGCAGCTGTGCGACGACGCGCCGCTCAACATCACCGGTCGTCTCCCCGCGTTTGGGTGCAATGGCGTCAAGCTCATCGATAAAGACGATCGCCGGTGCGTTCTCCGAGGCCTCTTCGAACACCTCGCGGAGTTGCTCTTCGGATTCGCCGTAGAACTTCGACATGATCTCCGGGCCGGAGATATTGGTGAAATAGGCGTCAATCTCGTTGGCAACAGCCTTGGCCATGAGCGTTTTCCCGGTGCCCGGAGGTCCGTGGAGCAACACCCCCTTGGGTGGGTCGATACCGAGCTGTCGGAACAGCTCTGGATGTCGCATCGGGAGCTCGATCATCTCCCTGACCTGTTCGAGTTCGGAATCGAGACCACCGATGTCTTCGTAGGTGATCGATGGCGTCTCCTGGCCAGTTTCGGTCCCCGATACGATCTGTTCGGCGGGTTTTTCGCTCACCTGCATCTCCGTCGTGTCCGTGATGACCACGGTTCCATCAGGTGACGTGTCTGCAATTTTCAGCGGAATACGCTGGCCGGACATGCTCGAGAGCGGCCCCAGCCCGAACGAAATCGGAACCGTCTGCCCGGTAGTGACTGCGTGACCGCTCAGCTGATCACGAATCAGTGAGCCGAGATCACCCTGAATCCGAAGTGACTGTGGCAGCGCAACGGTCACGCGTTTTGCCGGATTCACGTCTGCTTTTTCGACCTCGACGGCGTCGTCGATCCCCGCACCAACTTCCTGGCGGAGACGCCCATCGACCCGGATGATTCCCTTGCCCTGGTCCTCGGGGTAGCCCGGCCACACGCGGGCAACCGCTCTCCCCTCACCGGAGCTAATAACGATGTAATCGCCGTTTTCTAAATCGAGCTCGGCCATTGCGGCGCGGTCTACCGCCGCAAGTCCCCTCCCAGCGTCCTTTTGCTTAAGAAACTTGACAGTGAGTTTCATCTGTCCACCTCTACACCAACGACTCCATTTTTCATAAACGCTCGTGCCTCTCCATCGGGCAGTTCAAACTCGAATTGCTCACCACCAACGACGACAATCGCCGTGCTTTCGACCACGTCGATCGACGGCGCGGCGTTCGCACCACAATCCATCACCAGCACTGTCGTGCCGTCGTCGTAGTCGTACCGAGTGAGACCTCCCACATCATCGGTAACGAGTTGTTCCTCTTTCATGCTAACTCAAGGTTAGTTGCAATACTATATAAGTCTTTGGTGGTTTTCGGGCGTCTGTATTAAAGTTCCGCAAGAACGGTGGAAATGCGGTTCCATCCACTCGATGACGTGCATCGGGGTGTATTTAGGGTATTCGCTTCCAATTGGCTGGTATGAAAACGGTTGCACACCACGGACGGACGACAGCGTATCGCCAGCCAGCGGGAGGATCTGACGAGCCGATCGTCTACGTCCACGGAAGCGGCGGAACCCACCAGCTCTGGGTCAACCAGTACGCCACCAACTCGGCGAGTCGATCGGCCGTAGCTCTCGACTTGAGTGGCCACGGCAAAAGCGATCCCATCGACACACCAGCCGGAGAAGCGACCCTCTCGGCCTACGCTGACGATCTTGAGGCTGTCGTTAACACAGTAGACGGCAAGTACGTTGTTGGTAACTCACTCGGTGGGGCGGTGGTGTTGTGGAGCGCACTCGAGCGGAATCTGGACGTTGATGGGTTAGTCCTCTGTGGAACGGGCGCAAAACTTGGCGTTGCAGACCCACTGAAAGAGGCGCTCACTACTGATCTGTCGTCTGCCACCGAGTTGCTCCATGGCGTTGATCTGTTGTTTCACGATGCGTCCGACGACGTGATAGCACAGTCACGACAGGCGATGGAAACGACGGGTCTCGACGTCCTACGGCGGGATTTTCTGACGTGCGACGCGTTCGACGTTCGGGATCGACTGGATGCAATTACGACCCCAGCACTGGCTTTGACGGGTGTCCACGATCAGTTAACGCCAGTTCGGTTCCACGAGTATCTCGCTGAGGAGTTTCCCGACTGCGAGTTGGCGACGATCGACGACGCCGCACATCTCTCCATGCTCGAACGACCCGATGCGTTTGCGAGTGCGCTCGAGTCATTTTTCGATGGGCTCGAGGGTCAGTAGAGTTCGTCGAGATCGGACTCCGTGTGGCTGTGTTGTGCTTCGGGGAAGGTACCGTCCTTGACGGCTCCAACGTAGGATGAAAGGGCATCGTCTAGTTCGCTTGCCACGTCACCGAACGGTTTGGCAAATGGTGGTGTTCGCTCGCTGAGACCGACCACATCGTGGAACACCAGCACCTGTCCATCACAGTCCCGTCCAGCACCGATTCCGATCGTGGGAATTGAGAGCGTTTCTGTGAGATGGGCACCCAGATTTTCGGGCACGTGTTCGAGCACCAGTGCGAACGCACCGGCCTCCTCGTGCGCGCTGGCAAGTGCTTCGATCTCGGCTGCGGCCTCATTGGTTGTGCCCTGTCTGGTAAAGCCACCCAGTTGCTTGACTCGCTGTGGTGTCAGTCCCAGATGGGCCATAACTGGGATTCCGAGATCGACCAGGCGTTCGGTCAGCTCCACCGTATGGGGGCCACATTCGAGTTTCACGGCGTCGGCTCCGGCTTCCTCGAGCATTCGCCCACAGTTGCGTATGCTCTCCGATTTGTCTACACCAACGGAGAGAAACGGCATGTCGGCGACGACGAGCACGTCTGACGTTGCCCGGGAGACGGCTGCCGTGTGTTCGGCCATCGAATCGACGGAGACCGGCAGCGTTGTCTCGTGACCGAGAACGACGTTGCCAATGCTATCACCGACGAGAATGATGTCCACGCCCGCGTCTTCGACAAAACGAGCGGTGGGTGCGTCGTAGGCCGTGAGCATCGTGATCGGCTCACTGCCAGCCATCGACCGAATCTCTGTCACTGACGACATGTGTTGTTGTCAGTGCCGGATCGGGTAAACGTGATCGGTCACGGTTGTCACTCCTTCCATTCGCCGTACTCGTGTTCTCGGAACTCGCCTTTGGCAAGGCGCTTTCTGGGCCAGAACGTAATGATGGCGAGCAACAGATAGTAGGCGGCCACGATGAACAGAACCAGATTTCCCGGGATGCTCCCGAAGGCAGCGGTCTCGACCCAGTCCTGATTTGAAAGGGCGGTGAGTTTGAACAGCCATGCCCCGAGTAACAGGATGAACAGCGGATAGTAGACGCGTCGGAGCCGTCTGGCGAGGGCCTCGGCGAACGGCACTTTCTTCGCCGGGTGGCGGTAGTCTTTGCTGAGCTGTCGGCGCCAGTCCCGGTGTTCGACGCCCTGTGACGGATCGAGCGCATTCGCGAACAGGTTCTGCTGGAGCATTCGTGCACGCGCTCGAAAGACGTCGTAGTCCTGGTATCGTCGCGCTTCGATGCCGACGAAAACGCTGATGACGATGATGCCGGCGATGATGATCTCATCGCGTCCCTCCGTCGAGAAAGCATACACCAGAATAGCAGAGATGATCGTCACTGCCCAGTTGATCGTCTCGTCGAGTCGGCTTCGCCACGTCGTTACCCGACTCATCTCACCCCGATAGAAGTGTGCCACGACCGATCCGAGCCCAACGCTTTTATCAACCATCTCACGGCCAATTTCGCGCTCTGATTTTGCCTCTGGATCGAACGGCTCGTCGTCGTCATCACCGGCCATATCCACCCGATTCGCCAGCCAGCCACATATGTCCGCGGTCGGGGCCTGAACGAGGCGTTTATTCGTTCGAATCACTCACTCCGACCAACGGGAGATGCATGCCTGAGCACATCGGAACGACGGATCCTGAGGGGGTAGATTTCGGCTGGGTAATGCAGATGACGTTCGTGCTCACGATCGTGATCGGCGCGCCAGTGGTTGCCCTGTTGGGGCTCTGGGTTGGTGGTCTCACGACCTGGATGGACAAACTGGAGTTCGCCGTCCGTGTTGGGTCTGTGGTCTGGATCATCACGGCCGGAGGGCTGTACGCGTATGCGCGCCGACGGCACTAGACGTACTCGAATGCCGTACCTGCGCGCTGTGCCGTCCGTTCGTCCCGTGGCGAATCACCAATGAACACGGTCTGCGCCGGTGATCCTCCGATCCGATCGATTGCCGTGAGAAGCCCCTCGGGATCGGGCTTTTCCGTCGAAACCGTATCCCGACCGACAACCGTATCGACGTGGTCGGCCAGCGAGTGGCGCTCAAGTGCGATCTCACACGCGCGCTGGCAGTTCAAAGAGCAGACGGCAACCGGCACCGACTGTGGCAGTTCGGAAGCCGTCTCGAGCAACCGCGAATTTCGAGCGCCAGCACGCTCGTGTTCGCTCACGATCGCCTCTAGCGTCGGACGGTGGCCTGTGGCATCGGCTACCTCGAACAGACTCCAGAGATCTGTCTTCGGCGGATCGATCCCTGCTGCACGGAGCGCAGCGAGTCCATCATTTGCTGTGGCTTCCCAGTCGACTGCGAGTTCGACCAGCGTCCCATCCAGATCGTAGACGATCGCGTCGTATGCACTCATTGACAGTCATTCGGGGCGCGTGATCCTTAGCTGGATTGATCGCTCGATGCCGTCTCGATCGCTTCACAGCCGATCGTTTTTGTGTCCTCATCCAGCGTGCTCGTTTTGAGTGCCCTCCGATCGTACCAGGACCAGGCAGAGGCCGGTGTTTCACCCGGCGCGGGATCGATCGCACGGGAGTCGACTGTAGCATAAAAAATCAGATCGACGTGCTGGTGGCCGACGACGCCGTCGTGTACGTTCACGTCGTAGAGTCGCGTGTGGCGTGGCTGGGGAAGCGTTCGTCCGGCCCCTTTGATCGGCTCGGTTGCATCGAGTAGCGTCGGCTCAAGACCCATCTCTTCGGTAACCTCGCGCAGTCCGGCCTCGTGGGGGAGTTCATCCCGATCGATGTGACCGCCCGGCGGCAAGCGTTTTCCGAGCCGTTCGTGATCGTGGAGGGCAATTGCGCCGTCGTTGACAACGTAGACGGTAGCGGTGAAATGTCGCGTCGTTTCCATGGGAAGTCTTACAACGAAAACGACTTCTGTGCTGTGTTTTTACCCCTCGTCGAGGACGCCACGCGCGATCACCGTTTGCTGAATCTGTGAGGTCCCCTCGTAGATCGTCGTGATGCGAGCGTCGCGGTAGAGCCGTTCAACGTCGAACTCCGTGGTGTAGCCGTAGCCGCCGTGGAGCTGGAGCGCATCGTTCGTCACGTCCATCGCGTTCTCACTCGCGACGTATTTCGCCGTGCTGGCCGCAGTTGGAGTGTCAGCCGACGGATCCCGTCTCGTTCGTGCCGCATGCCGTGTGAGACGTCTCCCGGCTTCAGTTTTCGCGTGCATGCGAGCAATCGTGTGACGAACGGACTGGATATCCGCGATCGGTCCACCAAACTGCTCGCGTTCGCTGACGTACGATTTGGCCGCATCGAGTGCTGACTGGGCGAGTCCAACCGACTGTGAGGCAATCGCGATCCGACCACCGGTCAGAATCGAAAGTGCAGCGCGCAGTCCTTCTCCTTCGGGAGTGAGACGGTTTTCGACCGGAATTTCTACGTCATCGAACGACAGGGGCGTCGTATCGCTGGCTCGCAGGCCGAGTTTCGTTTCAGGGGGTCCGACCGAGAGACCGGGTGTCTCCTTTGGGATGACAAACTGCGTGATCTCCTCGGGGCCAGTTTTCGCAAACAACACGACAACGTCCGAGCGCTCGCCGTTGGTGATCCACTGTTTGTCCCCGTTGATGACGTACCGATCTCCCTCACGTTCGGCCGTGGTCGCCATCTCTGCGGGATTCGATCCCGCTCCGGTTTCGGAGAGGGCAAACGCGCCCACCGGACGCCCACCAGCCATCTCCGGGAGCCAGCGCTCTTTTTGTTCCTCACTTCCGAACGAGGCGATACATGAGGTCGCAAGACAGTGAACTGATACCGCCGTCGCCACCGCGAGCGTTCCGTAGGCCAACTCCTCGTTGACGATCGAATACGTCACCGGATCGGTGTCGAATCCGCCGTACTCCTCCGGGACGGTCATGCCAAGGAGATCGAGCTCGCCGAGTGCATCCCAGATTGCCTCGGGGAACTGTTCGGTGGCGTCGGCCTCGCTCGCAACCGGTTGAATCTCTTCGAGAGCGAACTCGTGGACGAGATCCTGAATCGCCGCTTGCTCGTCGGTTAACTGCATACCTGGGTCTGGCGACCCGGGAACAAAATTTGTACGTTCCAAACCGCTTTTTACGATGCAGCCTGGAACGCGTCGCGGAAGTTCTCGGATTTCTGCTGGACGTTTCGGGCGGCTTCACCCAGCACGTCGAGTGGATCGATCGCTTCGTCCGTTTTGATCGTCAAGATCGGATCGGTCTGTCCGCCGGACTGTTCGGGGTTGAGATCGTACGTTGCAGCCTGGACGGTATCGAGCTCTAGCAATGCTCCTTTCAACACGTTCATGAACGTGTGATCCTCGCCGGCGATCTCGATGGATAGTTCTGTCGACTCTTTATCGATGACCCGGAGTTCCATACGGATACGAGGACGAACGGCTGTTTCAACGTTTCGGAGCACGAACGCCATTACCAGATCCACAGTGTCCCAACGAACGCTGCCTCCGATGAAAATTTCATCGAGAGATAGCTCAACCACAGCAACGTAGCGTTGTAGAACCCGTGAATGATCGAAGGGACGACGATGTTGCCGGTCCGTTCGTACGCCGTTCCGAGAACGAGTGCCGGGACGAGCAACAGCCCGATAGAGAGAACTCGCTGGAGCGGCGCTCCCGTGAGCGAATAAAAGTGCACGGAGGCAAAGATCAGCGAACTGAGTCCAATAGCACTTACTGGTCCGAATCGTTCGCGCAGAGTGCCCTGAACGATGCCCCTGAAAACAAGCTCCTCGCTCGGTCCGACCACGAGAATCATCAGCGGGATCAACAGGGTGACGATCGTGGGATCCGATGCGATCACTCCTCCGATTTTATTCTGTGCGGGCAACACTCCGACGCCGAACACGACAACGATCGAGACGACGACAACGCCGACAAGCGTCCCGAACCAGCCACCGATGATCCATAATCCACCCCTGATGTCGGGGCGGGAAATGCCGAGCCAGTCGGTTGAAAGCCCTCGCCAGCGAAGAAACAGCATACAGGCACCGAGGAAAATGACTCCTTGCTGAATGCCAATCGAGAGCAACACGCCACCCCACCGGGGGACCGAGAGCGACGCGACGGTCATTGTTCGGTCGATACCGTACATCACTATCCTGGAGAGGATTATCACAGAGACGGCGACGCTACTCGCCAGGGCGAACACACGAAGTCGATCGTCGAACTGGAGGCGATTCATGGTTGTAGATGAGCTGTGCGGGGCACACAATATAACCCCTAGAACTTCGAACGGCCTACGGACGGTCGCCGTCGCCGAGTGCGCTCTCACCAACCTGCGTGCGTCCCTCGATTCTGTCCATCCCATTCAGATATGGCCGGAGCGCGTCCGGGACGGTGACGGTCCCATCGTCGTTCTGGTAGTATTCGAGGATCGCGACCATCACGCGAGGCAGCGCGAGGCCCGAAGCGTTGAGCGTGTGGAGATACTCGGCGCTCTCGTGGCGCTCGGGTCGGTATCGCAGCCCAGCGCGGCGCGCCTGGTACTCCTCGAAGTTCGAGACGCTTGAAACTTCGAGCCATCTGCCGCCCTCCTCGGGGCCATCCGCCATGTCATCGCCAGGAGCCCACACCTCGATGTCGACCTGTTTGGCCTGTTTATCACCAATATCTCCGGCACAGATCTCGAGAATCCGATATGGAAGTCCGAGTGTGCGTAACACCGCCTCGGCTTCTGCGAGCAGTCCGTCGAACCGCTCGTAGCTCCGGTCGGGCTCAACGAAGTTGACGAGCTCGACCTTGTTGAACTGGTGGACGCGGACGATACCTCGGGTTTCAGTTCCGTGCTCGCCGGCTTCTCGCCTGAAGTTCGGTGTGTACGCCTGATGTTTCAGCGGAAGATCATCTCTGAGTAGAATGTCGTCCGCATACATGTTGGTGACCGGAACCTCCGCCGTTGGGCAGAGCCAGAGATCTTCGTCCTCGATTTTGTAGGCGTCCTCGGCGAATTTTGGCAGCTGACCGGTGCCGGTCATCGATTGTGAATTGACGGGAATCGGCGGGAACACGTCGACGTATCCCTGCTCGCGGTGAACGTCGAGCATGAACTGGACCAGCGCGTGCTCGAGTTGTGCGCCTGCTCCAACGAGGAAGTAAAATCCTCCACCCGTCGTTTTTGCCCCCCTGGCCTCATCGATGATTCCAAGCTGCTCGCCGAGTTCGTAGTGTGGGACCACCGTCTCTGGGAGCGGTCTGGTGGTATCGAATCCCTCTCGTCTGATCTGGACGTTGTCTGACTCGTCAGTGCCAGGAGGAACGCTCTCGTGGAGGATCTGTGGCAACTCCAACAGCGCGGTTTCGAGCTCGGCTTCGAGCTCATCTGCGCGCGTTTCCACCGTTTCTAGCTCTGCTTTGAGCTCCTGGGATCGATCGATCGCTTCCTGGGCCGCTTCGTCCTCACCCTCGCGTTTGAGCGTCCCGATCCGTTCGCTCACCTCATTGCGCTCGTGGCGGAGTTCGTCGCCACGCGCTTTGTGCTCGCGCCACTCCGTATCGATGGTCAAAATTCTATCCAGATCGATCTCGTCGGTCATCCCTCGTCGTTCGAGCGTCTCTCGAACCACGTCCGCGTTGTCACGGACGAACTGCCTCGATAACATGCCCTGCCTTTCTGGGGGGCTGGACTAAGGCGTATCGCATCCACGGTGAATCCTCACAGTGTGACGGAACACTTTTGGACGGTCGTGGAAATCTCCGGGTATGGTTACTGGTGAGCTGTTCTCCGTCAACATTGGCAGCTGTTCTGAGCTCCATTATGTCGATACCGGGATGTTCGACACCGCAGAATACGGTGCGGTGTATCTGCTCACCGGCGAACGGATCGCGATCATCGACACCGGAATCGGAAAGCGCCCAGAGCTGATACTCGATGCGCTCGATACGCTTGGCTACCAGCCAGCAGACGTTGATGTTATCGCCCCGACGCACGTTCATCTCGACCACGCCGGTGGTGCCGGACAGCTCGCAAAAGCGTGTCCGAACGCCACGGTGTACGTTCATGAGCTGGGTGCCCGCCACCTCATCGACCCCGAGCGGCTGATTGCGGGCACGAAAGCGGCCGTTGGAGACCAGTGGGAGTATTATGGTGATATTGTCCCGGTTCCGGAAGACCGCGTCGAGGAGTGCGCTGACGGTGACGTGATCGATCTCGGCGACCATGAGCTTCGCGTCCATCACATGCCCGGCCATGCCCCACACCAGGTCATATTCGAGGATCCAGCAAACGACGCCGTGTTCACCGCGGATGCCGCAGGAATTTACGTTCCGGGTCTCGATCGGGTTCGCGAAACGTCGCCGCCGCCAGATTTCGATCTCGAGCGATGTCTCGAAGACATCGAGCGGATTGGCGAGCTCGACCCAGAAGTGTTGTGCTATGCACACTTCGGTCCGGCGCGAACGGCCGACCGACTGTCGGCGTACGAAACGGTGCTATCGGAGTGGGTTGGGTCGGTTCGACGGCGTCGCAGTCGGCTTGGCAACGACGCTGCCGTGATAGCGTCGTTCGTCGAAGAGCTGTCAATTGACGAACAGTGGGGCAAAGCGAAGGCCGTTGGGGAGACGAAAATGAACGTTCGTGGCGTCTTTCAGTATCTAGATGACACATGATTGGATCATTGAGCGCCAGAAAACGGTACGATCGTGATCGTATGCACCTGAAAGCTTATTCCGTCGTTCGTAATATTATCGTGCAATGAATTGGACTCCAGGTGGCGTACTCATCGCGTTGTCCGGGGACCACAGTACCGAGTGTGGTCCGTTCGCCTGTCAACACTGTGGAGCGCGGTTCGATCTTGACCGACAGGTGTGTCCACAGTGTGATGGTCACTGCATCGAGCGGACGGAGTGGCCGGAACTCACGAAATAACGAACGGGGACGTCGATTCAAAACGGGGAGGTGTCTCTCCTACGACGACAGTCCAAGCGCGCTCGCCACGTCGAGGAGCCCTGCACCCTGTTCGGTTTCTGAAAGTCCGATATTTTCGGCGGTGCCACGGAGCTTCGAACGCGCCTCGGTGTTCGTGTAGCCAGCCGCCATCAGCTGTCCGGCGGCACCCGCCACATGTGGACAGGCCATTGACGTTCCGCTCAGGGTGTCGTATCCGCCACCATCGTATGTGGAGTAGATCTCCGCACCCGGTGCTGCGATCTCGATCTCGGGACCGGTCGAGGAAAACTCCGCGATGTTGTCCGCATCGTTTGTTGCGCTGACCGCCATCGCATCCGGCCCTGCTGCCGGATGGCTCACACAGTCGGTACACGGTCCGCTGTTGCCGGCGGCGGCAACGACGAAAACGCCGTTCGAGTGTGCGTAGGACACCGCGTCCGCGACAGCAGCGGACTGACTCCCACCGAGGCTCAGACTGGCCACGTCCCAGCCCTGGTCTGCGGTGTATTCGATGCCAGCTGCGATATCCGAGTACGATCCCGAACCGTAGAAGTTCAGCACTTTCACTGCGTGGAGCGTGGCGTTCGAGCTCACGCCAACCACGCCCTCGGTGTTGTCCACTGCGTTTGCGATCCCCGCACAGTGGGTGCCGTGTCCGTTGTCGTCGCCCCAGGGTTCAGCACAGCCCCACCAACAGCTCGCCACCGCGTGACCTGCACCCAGATTCGCCTGCAGATCCGGGTGTGTTGCATCGATGCCCGTGTCGATGATCGCAATATCAGCTCCGTCTCCGGTGTAGCCGTTGTCCTGTGCGATGTCTGCATCAACGCGATCGACGCCCCACGGCGTCGATTGAGCGATTGCGTGCATCTCGCCGTTCTGTTCTACATAACGAATGTCCGGGCGGTTTTGGATCCCGGAGAGTGCCTGTTTTGGCAGCTGGAGGGTCACTGCGTCGAACGCAAACTCTCGAACGGTCTTACTGGCCGCCGATTGTGCTGCACGTCGTCCACGCGCCGATTTGTAGCCGACGTTCACCTCAAGAGTTTTCTTGGTTTTTGCTGTCGTTACTGTGCTCGTCCCGACCAGTGCCGTCGTCGCGCCGATCGCCTTCAATAGTCGCCGTCGGGTTGGATTACCATTCCGCTCTCGCATACCCACATACACAATACAAGTACTATCATTAATTATTTTCTATTAATAACTAATAAAATATATTTTATTGCGTTAGTGATATTTATTGCTTCCTATTTTGTTGAAAATATCACTCTATAGAAGAACATTTATCCGACAATATGGATGTCGTTCACGCATTGTGAGATCGTCACATGGGGCGCACTGACTGACCATTTCCGAACCCATCGGGTAAGACAATTACCATATGATGGATAAGATGCTTCTACATGTCAGCGCTCATGCGATGGCTTCCAGTTACTCATCACTTTATTATACTCTGGTTACTGCGTCGCAGCGATAGCCCTTCGAGTCATCCCACTCATCTATCTCTCGTTGGTGGCACTGAGTGGATCTATGGCCACACTCAGCCAGCCAGCCATTGCGATGCTCTCGCGAGCACGAGAATCAGCCCCAGATCGGGCTGCACTCCGTGTGACTGGCTCGCCTGCGTCGCTGGCGAGTGCGCTACAGACGGTAGATGAAACGATTGCACACCGGCCCCCACCGATCTCCGTGCGGCCACAACACTTTCAGCGCAGTCAATTCTGCCGCCCGATCCCATTGATCCACCAGCTAACGAAGTCAACAGCAGAGCGGATCAAGAAACTGGATCAGTAGCTCAATCTGCCGCGGGCTCCCCGCTGGATCGGCGCGATCGGAGTCTAGACCGGAGTAACGCCACAAACGGTATGTGACTCCCATCGGGGTCAATCACCCGTCCGTTTACCAACCCGAGATACACCACCAGCGAGAGACCATAGACCACTGGAGCGATGAGAAGCTGATACAGCACGGTCGAAGAGAGCTCAATCCCAATGATCGGAACCAGACCAGTCTGTACTGCTTGCACCGCGTGGTACACCGGAAGGTGGACGAGATACACGCCACCTGCGTGTGTTCCAAGCCTCGGCAGGATCGTCCCTTTGCCCAGCTCTGGTGTGGCGAGGGCGAACGCAAAGATGAAAAACACCAGTGGTGCCGTCGACATCGTGAACTCCGTGAAGTAGATTTCCTGGCCAAAAACGAGTCCATTGGCGTGATAGGCGATCAGATACTGCTCGAGCAACTGCAACAGCAAAAAGACACAGATCCCACCGAGATAGCGCCGTCGGTTGGCCACAGTGGGCGAAAAATCCGATTTGCGAAGGTGAAACCCGAGCGCCACGTAGAAAAAGCCAAAGAACAGCGCATCCTGGGTCTGCAGCCCGATATCGAAGACCATCGGATAGTTGCGACTGATGATACCGACACAGTGGATGAGTGTTGCGACAAAAAGCACGTAGCGTTGTTTTCCAATCGCAACGAACGCCGAAACGAAACAGAGTGAATAGAGAAGTCCCAGAAGAAACCACAGGTGTATCGCGATGGAATCACCGTAGTAGAACAGTTCGAGGAGTGAACTCTGTCCGATCGGTTGGGCGAAGACCGTATTCCAGACTGGCTGACCGTGAACGACAGCAAGGAGTGCCGAGATGGTCAGTGCAAAGATGATTCCGAAACTGTACAGTGAACTCAGCTTTCGGACGGAGTATTTCGCATACTCCCGGACGGTATCGGGATCGACGCTTTTGGCGAAGAAATATCCAGAAGCGACAAAGAAAAACGGCACGTCGAACTGACCGATCGTATCCAGCAGGAAAAAGACGGTCGTGCCATACGAATCAAAGCCAAGAAACGGTGTAACGTGTGCAATGACAACAAAAAATATCGCGACGGCGCGAAGGCTATCGATACTATAGAGTCGGTTCGCCATTGGAGTTCCTTGCTCGGCCTAATATAATACCGTTATCAAAGTCAGCGATACCGTTCCAGCTACGGACCGTTCCATTTCGACGTTCTCAAAAATGGATTCGCAGGAGATTCATTTAGTCCACAAAAAACAAATCGTCGCATATGAGGACTCTCGAAGGAGCCGACGAGACAGCCTCTACAGTTTACAGTCGGTTGAGCTTGCGCAACAGTTGGCCTTCGTACTGCTCGTCGCTTCGCGTGCCTTTCAGTTCGAGCACGTTGCGTTCGAGTCGGTCGAGTGCCACCCGGAACGCAGAATCCGCACCGTAGCCCTCACCAGTGCCGGCCACGCTGCCACGGTTCGTCCGCAGGCGGATCTGACAGTTGATAAGTGGTGTTCCCCGGAGTTTCTCCTTGTGTTTCTGGAACCGGACGTGAGCGTGCTGAACGCTCATCCGCTGGTACTTCTCGGCGACCTGCTCGATGCTCTGGCGGATCTCCTCGCGGCTGAGCGTATCGAGCAGGGATATATTCGTGATCTGTACGTCGAGATACTCCTCCTCAGTGAACGTCAGCGCACGAAGCACGTCGGTCTTGGTCACCACTCCCTCAACAAACGATGAGTCGGCGGTCTCCGTGACGATGAGTCCACCGTAATCGAACTTGAGCATCCGTTCGACTGCCTCCTGAACGGATTCGCTCGCCGTGATCGTCTCAACCGGACTCGCCATCACGTCGTACACCGGGATATCGAGCACCCGTTCGCTGTCGCCTGCTCGGTCACCGTGCGTTGGTTTATCCATGTCACGAACAGCAACATCGATGATGTCGTGCGTGGTGACAATCCCGGTGAGCTGGTTGGTTTCGTTGACGACCGGCAGCCGAGAGATGCCGTTTTCTCGGAGAAGATTGATGACTCTCCCGATATTCGTGTCTTCAGTGACGGTCACCGGTGAATCGGAGTAGATCTGCTCGATTGTAAGCACGTCCAAATTGTCGAGAACAGCCTCTAAAATGCCGTTTGCGGTTACCATTCCCCAGAGATCGTCGTGTTCGAACACCGGTGCCACCTTCGTGCCACCCTCAACGAGCATGCGCGCAACATCACGAACGTCGCTCCCGCGATCGATCTTTGGCGCGGATTGCACGAGGGCTTGCACTTTCGTGCTGTCTTCGACGTGGGATTGTAACAGTAACTGCTCTGTTACGATGCCACGATAGCCACCGTCGTTCGTGACGATAACACCTTTCGGGTTGTCACGCTCGAAAATGGCACGAACCTTCGAGACAGTCTCCGAAGCGTCGACTTCGACCGTATCACGGGTCGCGATATCTGCGATGTCCATGGTGGCCTCCACAAACAGGTTCGGTGTGAACGACTATCAAAGTTGTCGCGAAACGTATTCCCGTGACGGGCCCGTGGTAGAACGGAGCTACTGAAAACCGTGATCGATGCCATCTTCTTCGATGACATCCTCGATATCCGACTCAAGGAGACGCTCTGCCTCTTCGAACGTGGTAGAGAGCTCGTCCAGTTGCTCCGGTCTGTCGTACTGATCGTATGCCATCGGTCCGTAGGCTGGTGAATCCAGCGCACCCATCACGTCTTCGAACAGCGCATCGGGCGTCGTCGGAGCCGAGGCATGGGTTTCGATCACCGTTTCGAGCTGTTCTGCGGTTCGTTCGGCCTCGCTCTCGTCCTCGATCGGACGCTGGACGCCGAATCGAGCGGTTGCGTCGGTCGGAAACAGTGGCTCGAGGTCGTCGTCAATCCGTCGTGCGACCTTTGAGCCAACGCCTTTCACTTCGAAGGGGTTTTTCGCGTACGTTTTTAGCTGAAACACACCCCGATCCGGATGGCCGAGATACAGATCTTCTCCGACGCCTCGTTTGCGATCACCGGCAACTGCGCGCCAGTCTTCGGGCGTGGCTGTAGATTCGACGACATCGGTCAGAATGTCCTGCCAATCACGAATACGCATTGACGTGACGTACGCAATCCCATTTAAAGAGCGTATCGGCTAGGGATGAACGCCGGCAACCAGCTCGGTGAGTGCACTGGCGGGATCATCGGCGAGTGCGACACCACTTGCCAACAGGACGCCTTCGCTGCCGAGTTCGCTGGCGGCGGCCACATCGTCACCCGAAGAGATGCCCGCACCGCAGAGGACGGCCACGCCATCGTCGATTGCTGTGGCACCAGCAACCGCATCGCGCACGATCTCTGGATCGGCCTGGCTCACTGGCGTGCCCGATCCAATCAACTCTGGTGGCTCGATGGCAACTGCCGTGGGCGAAAGCGCCGTAACCGCGCTGATCTGGGCGGGGTTGTTGGCACAGACGATCGTCTCAAGACCCGCTGCTTTGGCGCGATCGATCGCGCCATCGATCTCTGCGAGGGTGAGCCTGCGCTCTGAATGGTTGAGGAGCGTGCCTGTTGCCCCCGCAGTGGCGACCGACGCTGGCCGTACGTGGCCAGTGTGGCTTCCGGCGTCGATCGGATCAACGTGCTGAGCCCACGTTTCGACGCCGTGGTCGGCGACGGCTGCGATGTCGGTCGACTGGGGCGCAACGGCGAGTCGGGCGTCCGTGTCGTCGGCCACGTCACCGACGGCAGTCGCCACGGCAATCGGATCACAGTCGTACGCCTTCAGGTTAACGACGATGAACATATCGGAGCAGGGACGCCAGGAGGGAAATAGCTGGCCGTTCGCAACGGCTTACTTGTGTTGAGATGCGGAGGCCCCTTTCTGGACGGAGTGGCGAATCGAACGGAGTAGGGATGGGAGGAGCCGACACCACCACACGGAAGACCGTTTTCAGGCAGTCCTACCCTCCAACGTTTACGTAATATCACCAGCTTACGTGAGAGGTAGTGGAATACCGTCGTACTGCGTCAGCAAGCTCGACGTGGCTCAGGACGACGATGTGTCCCTCCACAAGACGATCGAGCAATTCAAACACTGCGCGAACACCGCGAGCGACTGGTGTTGGCATGGCGACGTTGACGAACCGCGTAGCGATTCGTTTGCCAACCAGAACCGCTGTGCAGTTCTGGTGACAATGAACGTGAGTGGAGACCTCCCTGCCTCGGTTAAGACATAGAATGGGAGTCCACGCGAAAGTCCTCCCCGCAACGAGCGAAGTCAGCAGACTGACCGAAGCAGAGAAGGGTTATTTGCGTTTGACGACGTCACCAAGCGTGTAGTTGCCGGTTGAGCCACCGCCTTCCCACTCGTTTTCCTCGGAGTCGCCCGATGCAGAGAGTGTGATGTCGAGTTTGCGCTCGAGTTTTTCCTGCACGTCATCGCTAGGAAGTACGTCGCCGTGTTCGAGTTTGCTGATCAGACTGGCTTTTTCGTTGAGCTGATCGGCGAGTTCTTCCTGTGAAAGCCCAGCCGACTCACGGGCAGATCGGATCCGGTCGTCGTAATCCTGAGCGACTTCGTCCATCTCGTCGAACATATCCGTCCGACGCGAGCGACTGCTCGACCCACTACTGCTCGACCCACTGGTCTTCGATGACGAGGAGTCACTCGATCCCGTCGAGTATTTCGTGGACGTGCTCGAGGAAGAGGTCGTCTGAACCTCCGTGCCGAAGTCCGTACAATCGTTACACACATCGATCTGTGCCCCTTCGATACGGACCGTCGTCAGGGACCCCACCTCCTTTCCACACATCTCACATTGAGGCATACCAGAATCTTTGCTACCGTTGGGTATAAATGGTACGCCGGGCGATCCGTGGGCGCGAGATATTCTCACTCCAATGCGACCAGGGCGTGGTAGAACCGCTGGAGCGCTGTGAGGTGTCCAACGACAGTCAACAGAATCAACAGCCAGCCGAACACGGTGAACCCAGCGATAGGGTCCGTGAGGACGGTCGTGAGGACGCCCCCAACACCGACGAGCGCAAGGCGGTCTGCACGACCGACAAGACCACCATAGACGCGGTCAAGTCCGACTGCTTGCGCCTGTGTTCCCAGATACGAGGTCATCAACACGCCAGTGACCGCCGTGAGCCCGAGCCAGTACTGCCCACAGCCCGCAGCAACGCCGACGATAACGAGAATGTCGGCGTATCGATCGATGACATGATCGATGAGATCGCCGGCAGGCGAGGTGGTGTTTCGCTCGCGAGCAATTGCTCCATCGAGGAGATCGAGCCAGCCGTTGGCGAACACCAACAGCGCACCAAGCAGCCCAAGCGCCGGTGTCGTAGCCACACCACTGAACGCCAGCGCGGCCCCTCCAGCAACGACGAGCGCAATGACACTGACGGCGTTGGGCGTCAGCCCAATCGATATCGAGGCTGCCACCAGTGGCGAAAGCAGTCGTTCGGTGATGGGGCGGAGCTGATCTAGGGTCATAGATACGAGGTGTAATCAACGGTGCCGACGCCCGGTTCGCGGTCGCCCGACAGGACGCGTTCGATCTCCGTGGCCACTTCTGATGGGGAAGTGTCGGTTGTTTCGATTTCATACACCGACGCAGGCCCGTGTCGCTCGACTGTTTCCGAGAGGATCACGTCGAGCGCTTCTGCCTCTGCGTTTTCGGCGCGTGAAGCGCGAGACTCGTCTCGCTCTTTCAATCGCTCAACCAGCGCTTCGGGCGCACAGCGCAACACAACGACGCAATCGGCCGCAAAGTGGTGTGCGAGATGGGATTCTACGATCGTCGGCGAGTGCTCATCGAGCCACGCTTCGATCGCCTCGAAATCTGCAATGTGGCTGTCGCGTTCGTCGTCAGTTTTCGTGTATAACGACTCGGATTCGATAACCTCATTGAGATGAACCACATCGTCGTCGAGCTGGGCAGTGGCAGTCGTCTTTCCCGTTCCAGGGGTGCCTGTTATCGCGAGTTTCATACGATGTCGTTGAGGACGTCTACGACGCGTTTCGTTTCTAGTTCTGTGCCACAGGTGATGCGCACACAATCTTCGAGTCCGAAGCTCGTACAATCGCGGATGATGACGCCCCGCTCTTTGCACTCCTGTGCGACCGCGCTTCCATCGCCGACGGCCGCAAGGACGAAGTTCCCCCCGCTCTCGAACGTCTGGGCTTCGAGGTGGTCGTGCATGTACGACCGAGACCAGCGGGCGAGATCGACGGTTCGTTCGACGTGACGCTGGTCGTCCAGCGCGGCAAGTCCTGCTCGACAGGCGAGCAAACTCGCGGCGAACGGCGTTGTCACCTTCGAGTAGGCATCCGCCCACCCTGCGGGCGCGACGAGATAGCCGAGCCGGAGCCCTGCCAGGCCGTGATCCTTCGAGAACGTTCGTAACACTGCGATGTCGTCGCGGCGTTCGAGCAACTCGATTGCGCTGGGAGCTTCGGTGAACGAAGCGTAGGCCTCATCGACGAGCAAGAGCGTTCGCTCGTCGGTTTGCTCTGCAATCGTAGAAAGCTCTGCGTGTGATAGTTCGCTCCCAGTCGGGTTGTGCGGTGAGGTGAGATAGATGATCCGCTCGCCGTCGTAGGCATCGAGCACGGTCGATGCAGTCTGTTCGAAATCCCGGTTGCGATCCAGACTGTAGGTAGCCACCGTTGCGTGGTGATAGCGAGCGCTCATCGGATAGTAAGCAAACCCCGGATCAGGTACCAGCACTCGATCTCCAGGGTCGATAAACGCACGAGCGAGATAATCGAGCGCGCCATCGCCGCCGTTGGCGAGCCAGATCTGCTCGAATTCCACGTTCCAGTGGCTGGCAATGGCCTCCCGTAGGTCGGTATGAGCGGCTTTGGGATAATCGTTGATCTCCGTGGCCCCCGCTTCGATCGCGTCGACGGCGGCCGGATTCGGGCCGAGCGGATTTTCATTTGAGGAGAGTGTGACCAGCTCATCGGGCGTGACCCCGAGCTCGCGAGCCACCTCCTCGATCCCCCGTCCAGCCCGATAGACGCTGTGTGAACTGAGATCCCGAGGCTGCATGAGTAGTATGTGAACGCTGCAGACGGTCGCTCTTAAACGTGCCCACACGAGTCGAAGGGAGCATTTCCCAATCCGCCAGGGTATCTATTCATCTCCTAACGTCGGGGTCGTACACCTGCGTGAGAACGATCGCGACACCGAGCGCGGCCAGACCAGCGCCGAACGCAAACGGCGTTACGTAGCCAAACCGAACCAACACCCCGGAGGAAAGTGGACCCAGCGCAGTCCCGAGACCGAAGGTCATCGTCAACAGTGAGAGCTGTGAGCCCGAGTGTCCTTCGAGCGCGAAATCGCCAGCAAGCGCAAGCGCCGGAGCAAACACCATCGCCCCAGCAATCCCCTGGAAGAATCTAGCACCGACCATCGCGAGTGAGGTCGTGATGTATCCCTGAACCAGCGTCGCAGGAACGAGCAACATCATTCCCAGGAGAATGAACGGGCGGCGACCGACGCGATCGCTCGCATATCCTATCGGCGTCTGTAACAGTACCTGCGCGACGACGAACGCGGCAAACTGGATACCAAACATCGCTGGGGTCTGCTGAAGCCGTCGGTTGACGTGGGGCTCGATCGTCGAGAGCAAGGCGATCGAGATGGCCATAAACAGAGAAACGATCGCCAACGCGAAGATTGGATCCAGCCGCGTCGGTCCATCCGAAAACACGTCCACGTGGAACTCCTCGGTGCTCGGAGACGTTTCTGGGCTGTCATCGACGAACACGGTAACCAGCACGAGACTGGCGAAAATAGCCATCCCAGCGACGGCAAACGCCAGGTGAAACCCATCAACCGTCAGTCCGCCGAGCCGAAACGTTCGGACGTGGATAATCGATCCAGAGACGATCGGTCCGAGGCCGAATCCGACGAGTCGAAACGTGTTGTAGACGCCCATGTTTCCGCCTCGATGGCCCGCGCCGGCGTACTCATCAATCAGCGCCACGGAGGCAGGGATCGTGAGTGCTGCCCCAATTCCCTGAAACGCCCGGATGACGAGTAAACTGGCGTAGCTGTTCGCAAATGAGTAGGCGAAGCTCGACAGACACAGCACCACTAATCCAGCCAGCACGAACAGCTTTCGTTTGCCGGCCCGATCGGATGCGCGCCCGGTAAATGGCTGACCGAAACTGTTCAAAAATCCGAACATCGACAGGATAACGCCAGTGAGCAGCGACTCGGAGAGGCCCAACGGCGGCGTTCCAAACCCCTGTGCGATGTACACTGGCAACACGACGATCAGAAACGAATTGCCGAACGAATCCACCATCCGTGCGAGTGCAAGCGAGAATACGGATCGGTTGACGCCGAGAGAGAGCATCTATCATCTCACCCATCGGGAAGGAGACTGCCGGCTCGGAATTTGTCTCAGCACAGGACAGATCTGTCGCACAATTGTCTCGTTCGTGCCAACCAGTCTCGAGAACATCGACTGCGAACCGATACACCAGCTGTGACCAAGAAAGTTCGTTCCGGAGGAGTCTCGTTACGTTGGCGGCGAAATGACAGTCTCCGACGACGCAAACAGCTCGACGGCACTCTCGTGGCGCGAGGTCCGTTCTGAACCATTCTCGAGAAGCACGGTTTCGGACGGAAACAGCTGCTCACCGATCGTGAGACCGTTTTCGCGCGCGGTCGAGCCAGAAACGGTAAGATACACTCCCAGCCCGGTGTTCGCAATTGCCCGCTCTTCATCGAGCCCGTGATCAGGATAACAAAACTCGACAGACTGCGTGGCGGTCGTTCCGAGCACGGCTCGGACGAGGCGTTCGTAGCGTGGGTCTATGCACAGAGAGCCGTCATACTTCTCGACAAACGATCGCGTGGGGGTCTGTGCACCGACCGTCTCTGTCGTTCCAAGCAGTGTGTGATACACTGTATCACCGAGTCCATTCACGACGCGCACGTCAGTGTCGTGTGGATCGATCCGTCCGTTAATGGCGTTTACATCCCGCAGCGGCTCGGCATCGAGTGTTACCACCTCCTCGAGAACCAGATCAGCGCTGTCGAATCCCAGGGCGAACTCGTGCTTTCGTAACGCACGAAACGGCTCTTCTCGACCGATGAGCTGGAGGTCGAATCCGTCCATCGGAATTGTCACCGAGTCAAAAACAATACGGCGCGGAAGGCCATCGCGGGCGTCCCGACAGAGGGTGTACTCCGGTGCGGTTGGATCGGTTGCATTGCTGTGGGCAGCCAGTCGGTCGTACACCGACCGATCGGACGCACTCGTTCCTTTGGTGATTGCCTTTTCCCGGTCGAGCGTCTCGATGATCCGCTCTGCTACAGACCAGTCGGTTCGCGTCTCACGCAGTCGCCGGAGGACGGCGTACAACGGCCGTCCCTTGCGCGGCACCGCAACCCGAATCGTCGTCATTGTTCACAGTGAGTCCATCGAGTGGTATAACCCGTCCGATCGTGTCATGTTCTTTCTTCCCAACTGGAAGTCACTGCCAGTGTAGCGCAACCAGTTCCGTCTCGCCGGAGTCGACCATCACAGGAACGAACAGACGCTCATTCCCGACGGTCACCGCTGGGCCGATCCGACGGCCAAGCTTGTGTGTCCAGTTGCGAACGTCAAATCGCAGCCCTGCAACGTTTGTCCCACCGTCTGCGTCGAGTGCAACCAGCGTTGGCCCCGCTCCCAACAACAGCGTCGAGCCGACCAGAAGTGGTGCAGCCTCGATGGTGTGATCGAAGGTTTCTTTCCAGGTGGTCGTGCCCGAGTCGGTCGTAATCGCCCGCACTTGCTGGTCCGAAACGGCGTATATCGACCCGTTGCCAACGACCATCCCGTCGGATTGGAGCGCCGTCTGGTAGGATTTCCACTGTTGTGCCCCCGTGACAGGATCGAGTGCATAGCAGACCGACTCCGTATCGACGACAAACACGTTTCGGGTGGTGATCACCGGCGGAACGTCACAGCCACCAGAAAGCGACGTTCGCCACAGTCCGGAGCCGTCCGTGGTGAACCCGTACACTTCACCAGCGTTCGTCGTGGCGACGAGATACTCAGATGCCACGCCGAGTGCAGCTGTGACAGGACCGAACACGGACCGCTGCCAGTCGATCGTTCCGTCGGTAGTTTCGATCGAGACGATCCGTTCGGTATCCGTTCCAGTCAGCAGTTTGTGGCCGTCGTTCGTTACCGTTGGTCCGGCCGTCACCTGGCCAATCTCTGCCCTGTCGATCGACCATCGGCGATCGCCGGTGTGACGATCAAGCGCAACGATCGCAGCGTCTCCACCTGCAACTCCCACATACACCGAGTTGCCATGGACGGCTGGCGGAGTGACAGTGCCCGAAACGGCATACTGCCATTGTTTGTGCCCGGTTTCTACTTCGAGCGCGAGCAGACCGTCCGCCTGTGGCACGAACACCGTTTTTCCCGCCACGATCGGCTCTCGAACGTCAGTTCCAATCGATTGTCGCCAGTCAACGGTCGGCCGAGGAACGGACGCTGTCGCCGCAACTGCTCTTGTGTTGGCCGTATCGTATCCGACGGTCGGCCACTGCTGGTCGGCCGAGATCGGCTGGGCTCCAGCGGCGTTCGACGGCGAATCTGCGCCGAGACAGCCTGCGAGCACCCCGCTGGCACACGCCGCCAAAAAGTGACGACGAGAGAAGTCGGATTCAGACATCTACTGTGACCTACTCTGGACGCCCGGTATAAATTCCTCTTTACTCAGGATGGTCCGGTCGTACTGACGGACGCTCCGCTATGGGAACAAAGCTGGCCGCAACAACCGACTCAATCAGGGCTGGGTGGACTGTTCGTCGCGATTCATGGATCGAACACGGACTGCATCCGCTCTCTGAAGCTGGCCAGATCATCGAGCTCGGCACGGATCTGATCGAGCTCCTCCTCCGTTGCCGTGGAGTTGTCCATCCGACGGACACGAGACTGCAAACGGGAGATATCCGACGACGCCGTGTCGAAATCGGACTCTAACGTGCCCAGGTCGTCCGAAAGCGAATCGACATACTCCTGAATTGAATCGACATCGCCCGTAAGCGACCGAACGTCACCCTCGACCGTTTCGACCGTCGTCGAGAGTTCGTTCGTTTGTGTCTCAAGGGAGTTCACGCGCGGACTGAGATCGTCGAGCTCCTTGCGAAAGTCCGAGAGGATAACCTGCGCCTCGCCGTTCTCGTCGAGAAAGCCTTCCAGTGCGTCGGTGTACGCGCGCAGATCGCCAACGTCTGCCTGCAGCCGTCGAATACGCGCGTCCATGCTGCTGTCGCTTTTGGTGTTAGAAGATCGCTGTGATCGATCCGACTGGCGACGGTCGACACCCAAACTCTCACGAAGGGTCTGGAGCGTCTGGCTGTCGACACGACCGCTTCTGATCTCTTCGGCAAGCGACTCGGCGACGGATTCGGTGTGGCCACGGGCCGGCTGTGACTCTTCAGTACGGCGACGCCCTGGCCGGACGCTCGGTACACCACGGTCGTTGACACCACCACGATTGCCAGTGCCTGTCTGGCGACCGCGCCCGTCATCGCTCTCTCCTGCAATCACGTCGCGAACGTGCTGGCCGCTGTTTTCACCCAGGATGTCTGTCGCCGGATCAAGGATCTCAATCTCCGGTTCAACAAGGAACTGATCGGCCGTATCCACGTAGATATGTCGGAGGCCATACACTGTGATGTACTCCTCGTTCGGATCGAACGGCCGCTTGAATACCGCGCTGTTCTCTTTGACGGTCCAGTGTTCACCACCGTATTCGGGGTGTAACCCGATGTGATCGGAGTTGACCTCGTCCGGAAGCGTATCGTGCATACGGAGCGTGATCGGATCGTCGCGCTTCGAGCTGATGGTAAAAGCGATAGCTGGTACCGGAAATTCATCCGGCTCGAAGCGTTTTTCGACTGTTACACCGGCTGCCTCGGCGATAACAGTCTCTGACTCTGCAGTACGCATGTTACTCTAACGCTACAGCTCACGGCGCATAAATCTAGTCCGTTGACTTTCTCAAGTAAATTTCACACAATATATGTGGTCAAGGAATAGATGCCGAATCTCCAATTCTAGCGATATCGATGTGTTTAGGGTATCGTAAAGATTGTTTGTGATCGAAAAGTGCCGTCGGGTCTGCCCGGAGTCCACGCCACATATCCCAGTGAGTTGGCAATAATCTGTCAATTTTGAGCTGTTCGGCAGCTCGTAGGATCTCATTTTCATCGTTGTACCATTTCGTTCTCTGAGGTTCGCTAGTATTTTTGTCAGGAATGTAGCCGATCGAACCAAACGCGATCGCGCCGAGATCCAGATCGAACTCATTGCCGATCGTTTCGAATGCGTCGCCAGGGCGTGCATCGCCGGCGTGGAAAAAGGTGTGCCCTGCGTGTTCGATGACATAGGAGACTGGGTGTGTGGCGTCAGGATCGTTGGCAGGTCTGACGTGTACAGTGATTTCACCGATTTCGAACGAGTCTCTTTCAGCAACAGTGACGAACGTTTCCTCTGGGAGGTCGTACGTCTCTGCCCAGCCGTTTTCGATACAGACGGCCACGCTGTCGTCTGGACCGTAAAATCTGGCATCAGTTGCGGCGAGGATCGGTCCCTGGCTCGGCCCATCAACGTGGTCAGTGTGCTCGTGTGTGGCCAAAATCCCATCGCACTGTGTGACATCCGTCGGATCGAACGGAACCGGGATCATTCGAACGGTCCGTGGAGGACTGCCATTCCCCGTGTACGGATCGATTGCGACCGTCGTTCCATCGCTTGCTTTCACGAAAAACCCATTGCAGCCGAGATACCAGACGGTGAGTCCTTCCGGCCTCGTCGATTCGATCTCACGCAAGAGCCAGTCGCCCCAGTCGCTGTGAGTCATACTGGCTCTCTCGTGAGCGTACCTAAAAAACATCGGCCCTTCTTACCCGGGCGCTCTGCGTTCCGGTTGGCACGCAAGACCGGAGAGCTTGTAAACATCACCAGAGCTGCTCTGCAGTTCTGATTAGCAACCAGAAATCGAAGAATTCTGGTGACATCACCGAGCGAAGCTCGTTAGCAGCCAGACACAAAGCGTCTGGCGACACAGCCTGGAGTCTACCGTCATGATCTGTCCTGTGGATTCACACCACAGAAACAGGTGGAAAATTGCAAACCGTAATATCCCAATCTAACGATGCCGTGGGATTTCTCGGCATGAATGCAGAGGAGAAAGTCAAGCGTCGTGAGATGGCCGTTTTTCTCCCCGCAATCGATAGCTATCGATGCTCTCGGGATGGATATCGATCCCGATGCCACTGTGGCCCGGAACGATCGAGTGACGGGTCGTACTCGACGCACCGTACCGGAGCGAGACCGTTATCGTGTAGGTCTCAGCTCGCTCGAACACGCCCCGCCACGTTAGATCGCCTCCCCGTACGATGCTTCGTTGTGCGGTGAGCACCGCCTCGTCGGCCTCGTCAACAACCTTGACGTGGACCTGCCGTTCCATCAGATCGAAGTTCGTGATCCGAAGGTCAGGTACGATTCGGGTGATTGGCGACCGAGTCCGTGCCCGGCAGCCATCGTGACTCATATCCGTACGCTCGAACCCATCCGTCAATAGGCTTCTGGCCATTTTGACATTCAATTAATACAAACGAGAGTAGACAGTTGACTCCAGGAGACGGCGTTGCCCACGAATACATGAATAATATTTCATATCCAATAATGATAAAATAGATCAAACATTCGACTACTGACAACTCACTGTCCGCTACGGGATCATTCTCGATAAATCTATGCTCCGGAAAAATGTAAGTAATACTAAATTCATATTTTTGTTGGTGGAAGATGTTAACGAATGCATGCCGGTTGACGAGAACGAGCGGACGACGACATCGGAGGGGGGACAGACCCGCGTCGCAGAGATGGAGAAAACGTCGATTACAGAGAGCGGGACACCACGGGAAGAACTCGTTGCGATCCTGACGGACGGCGTCGTTGGGGCGGCAGGGGGACTCGTGGGGACGGCACTCATGACAGTCGCCCTGTTGATTGGTAACGCGCTTGGCGGATTCGATCTCGGCAGTTTTGCAGTTCTGGCAGAACTGATCGACCTCGATGCGATTGTTCCTGCGGGGCCTGCGGGTTTTTTCATCTTTCTTGGCGGCGGGATGACCACGTGGCCGCTGTTGTTTGCGGCCGTTGAGCAGTATCTACCGGGATCGTCCATGCGATTGCGCGGAATCCCATACGGGACGGTCCTCTGGACGGGGTTCGTACTCGCGTTCTACGAGGGATACACCGGAACGGCTCTCGTTGTCTATCTCGTCTCTACGCTCGTTGGGCACTGGCTCTACGGATTCGGGCTCGGCTCGGTGTTCGATTATTTTTCGAAGCGGCCGGATACGCTGGTGTAAATTCCATTCATTCGATCACTCAGACCGCTCGTTCGTCGAAAATCACCTGACAGGAGCTTACTAACAAGATTTATGCGTGTATGGTAATAGAGCTGTATCTATGAATCGCCGTCATTTCTTGACGACGTTCGGAGCCATGTGCCTCGTCGGAACGACGGGGTGTCTTGGCGGCGATAATTCCCCGCCTCCACGGAAATCGAACGTAATCACGAACATTTCGCCCTCCACAGAGACGCTTCGTATTGAGTTCCCGGACAACCCCTGGGTCATTTCTCGATACTCGAACGGTAATGACGTTGGCCCAGTTGGGGTTGTCGCCGCAAAAGGTGGTGGCGGCGCCGGGGGCCGAGGATTCACCGGACGGACTGGAGGATCACATTCGAATGCACCGAAGACGACCCACGGCCGCATCTGGTATTTCGGTGGTGGTTACACCGACGACTGGTACGAAGACCACGACGATGAAACCACGAAATATCCCGTCGAGATCAAGACGGTTGGCGTCCGATACTACGGCAACGACGACCAGTTCGAAGACCTTTCTCCTGGTCCAGGACCCGTAACCTGGGATGAAACGATGTCAAAATCCAGCAAGAACGCTACCTACGATCTCCCCTTGCCGGGCTGGTATCGAATCGGGACACACATCTATGGGACGAAATCCGGTCACGATTTCGGCTGGGAATGTGTCGATTGCAAACTCAAAGAGTCCAACGGTGGGCTCACTGTTGATGAGGAGTGGAAAGTGTCACCACGTATCTGATCAGTTGGTGGCGACGGACTGACGTGCACTGCTCGATGGCAAACAGACACACCAGACAGTTCAACGCATGCTCTCTCACCCCCGATTTCGAACCACAGCAGTGCTGTTCGTGACGTTCATCGTCTCGTTTTGTAGCTTTGCCTATGAGTTCGTCTACTCCGAGCTGTTGACAGTGATGTACGGGGGAACGGTGACGCAGTATGTCATCACGATCGGGCTGTATTTCTTTAGCCTTGGTGTGGGGGCCGCATTTTCAGACGATCTCGCACCAGACGTGCCGACGAATCTCTTTCGCACCGAGCTGTATCTGGCTATTGTGGCGCCGGTTGGCTTTGGCGTGATCGTCGCCATCAACAGCGTTGCACTGCCAGCGTGGATACCGACACTGGTCATCTGGGTTGTGGCCCGACTCCCTGTGATTATGGTGGGCTGGCTTTCTGGCTTCGAGCTTCCCCTTTTGACCCGACTAGTTGGGACCGAGCCAGAACAGCCCTCGCTACCAGGAGTCATTCGCCGACCGATCGCTCTGTGCAGTTCGCTCCTCCATCGATTGTTACGGGCGTTCTGGAACACCGACCGATCGCAGGCCCCCCGAAGCGGACTGTCTGTCGTACTCGCACTGGATTACGTTGGTGGACTTGCCGGGGCAGTGGTGTACGCCCGCGTACTATACCCCACGTTCGGGCTCGTCACGACAATCCTCTTGCTCGCACTGATCAATGCCCTCGCAGCACTCGTGCTCTTTTGTCTGTACAGCGTTCGCTGGGGATCTGCGAGCACCTCGAGTCGGTCATTTTCGAGCGAGCCTCGGGTGCTCGTGGTCGTCTGTCTGCTTGTCTGCAGTCTACTCGCCTCGGGAGTCGTGGCGCACGACACCGTCGATCGGTCCGTTACGGAGCTGTATCTCGAACAGCAGATCGAATCGGAACATCCACCGGGATCCGTCGAGGCCGAGATCACAGACCAGTGGACGACGCCGTACCAACACGTCGTTCGGTACAACAGAACGTGGACGGGAACGGGATCGAACCCGTATTTCGAGGGGAAAAGCGAACCGTGTCTCCGGCTCGATATGGCCGTCCAGCTCTGTGAGAGCTGGGTGGAGACGTATCACGATGGGCTCGTCTCGGTTCCGCTCTCACAGTATGAACGCAGCCCAGAGACTGACGTATTGCTCATTGGCGGAGGAGACTGGATCGCTGTTGATGAGCTCAGACAGTACAACGTCTCCGTCGATCAGGTGGATCTCGACGCAAAATTCATGAATCGAACCGCCTCGGATCCGTTCTATCGACAGTATCACAACGACGCAACCGAGTACGAACGGCTGAACACCACGGTCGCCGACGGTTACACGTATCTCACGAATACGGAGACCAAATACGACCTCATCCTGCTCGACATTCCCGGTGCAACCGACGACGATCTGCTCGGGCTCTACTCCTCGGAGTTCTACCGGCTACTCGCAGCCCACCTCACGCCGAACGGTGTGGTTGGAACCTGGGGGTATGCCCGCAGTAGCTATCCGGAACATTTCAAAGCGTACACCAACACGTTACACGCCAGTGGATTCTCGCAGTATCTCACCTACTGGTCGCGTGCGGATCTAAACGGTGATGGCAAATCCGAGCGCGTCGAGCAGTTCTACTTGCTCGCGCCATCCGACCGCGAGTGGCGAGCAACCAACCGAACGACCCAGCTCACACACAGTCCCAATCGCTCGCTCGCCTGGGAACCAATTCCACGGTTTTCGGGTGTGCGGAGTAACTCACTCTTTCACCCGAACTACGACATCCTCATCAGCACCTGAATGCCATCCACTATGACAGCAGATACACACCACAGTCCGACACGACTCCACTTCAGCAGCAACGAAACTCCGCAACCACTCGCCGAGCTGACGGTAAAAGCCGACACCAGTACGACGCTGCTCGGTCGGCCAGCAACCGTCTGTATCATCGGCGAGTCCCACTATCTCAGCTGTCCACCGCTTCGGTATTTCGAGCTCTGTTCGTGTGCACCACTCCGGACCGATGCGATCACGGTCTCGTTGCTAGAGCGAACAACGCACTCGTTTTCGTTCGAAAACGAGTTGGTCACAGCAGAGACAGCAGTCACCATTGATTCGATGGCACCGCTTCCAGCTCCGGAGGATGTCACACTCGCCCACCGGTTTGGCGAGCAGGCATGGACGCTGCTCGACTGTCAGGAAGACTATGTACAGACATACCACAGCTACCCCGAACACGATCGTCTCGTTCGTTCACAGACCACCCTCAGAGCCAATGATTCATTGTGACGCCACTACAATCAGCTGGCATGAACACTGCTACTGATCGGTACACTGGTGACGTGACGCTTTCTGGATCGCTATCTGCCCCCGTTTCGATGCGGAATCCGGACGATCTGTTTGTGATGCCTGCTGGCGTCACGGACTCGCTTGTCCTCCACAATCCAGAAGCGGTGTTCACGCACGGTCCGATCGAATCCAATGCGTCCTCGATCGATCCTGCCTCAACTGTCGAAGGCAATCTCGAGGACGGATACGTCGAATCCAAGGGTGTTACTGGCTCGCTGGTTGTCAGCGACGCCGAGGACGTCTTCGTGCCAGCCTCTGGCGCACCGTCAGTGACCGTCACCGGTGCGGAGACAACGTACACCGACGAATCAATCGAGGCCGAGCCACCAACCTCGTCGACCACAACCGGCTGGCGAGAGTCAGCCGAGATCACGGATCCAGCAGATGGGATCACCGTTACCGGCGCGAAGCATTCGATTTCGGTGACCGATGTGACCGGCGAGATCACCGTGTACGCCGTTGGCTACGGCCACGAGATCTCCGTTTCCGGGCGCGGCGCAACGGTGGACGTGATCGTGCTCGGCTACGACAATGAGATTTCAATTGGGCCGCGCGCCTCGGTCGGTGAGACGACGCTCACGGGATTCGACAATTCGATCGACGAAGCGCCGTTTCCGGTGTCGGATCTCATCGAAACGACGAAACAACAGGCCTGTCGGAACGCGGGGTTCGGGCGATCGAAAGTCACCTTCCAGGAGCCCGCAACCGATGAGAGCTGGTGTCAAAACTGTGGCAGCGACGCAAGCGCGATCATCGAACGCCACCAGCTCGATGCATGGTTTTTGTTTGGGCATCCAATCAAAGTGTTTGGAAAGAGCATGAATCCCGCCCAGGAGTGTGAAGAATGTGCGGTGACAGTCGATCCCGGCGAACTCTCCGAAGCCGAGCGGAAAAATCTCCTCGGCTGAAGGTTCATTCCACACTGTTTTTCTATAGAGCAGTATTGAGAGCAGATAGTGTATGGCTCCCGACCAGCTGGATGGCTCATCGTTGTTCGCACGGAGTCCGCCTGAGCGTGCAGATGACGGGGTCTCACCTGACGACGTTCGTGACGCACTGCTTGATCTGCTGGCGGGAAGCGACGAGCAGGTGGTCATTTCGGACTGTTCGTTCACCGAACTGGATCTTTCGTACAGACACGTCGATGGCGTGGCCCAGCATCCGGTCGTTTTCGAGCGGTGTTCGTTCGAATCGATCGACGCCACACACGCCCAGGTCGACCGGCCAGTTCGGTTCGAATCGTGTACGATCGGGAGCGCAACGTTCGAGGACTGTGTTTTCGATGGCGAGCTTACGATCGACAGCTCCGTCGTCACTGGTGGCTGTTCGCTCGTCGATGCCACCTGTTTGGATGGCATCGATTGTACGGGCACGACGTTCGAGAGCGAACTGCAGGCAAACGAGGCGTCGTTCGACGATGAGGCAATCTTCCGAGATGTGACGTTTTCAGGGCCAGTAACGTTCTGGGCGGCCGAATTTGCCGGCCGATCGAACGAGTTCGAAGATCACGCCTGTTTCGCCGACGCGGTGTTTGCCGAGCAGGCCGATTTCCACCAGGCATTGTTTCGATTCACAACGTTTGCTGGCGCCGAATTCCGCGGGCCGGCCCTCTTCGAGGAGGCCACGTTTCGTGGGGACGCCGATTTCGAGGCTGTCGTCTACCGCGACGACTGTCAATTCGATGAAGTGACGTTCGGCCACGACACCACGTTCGCCGATGCACAGTTCGAGGGAGTCGGAAGCTTTCGAGGTGCACGATTCGAGGGAGGTGAACGGACGACACAGGACGACTGTCGGTTTGCAGGTGTCACGTTTGGTGGTGGTCTCGACTGTCATGGCGCGCACTTTCGAACGCTTTCTGCCACCGGAATGGTTGTCGACGGCAATGCCTCGTTCGAGCAGGCAACCGTCGAGCGGAGTGCAACCTTTACTGACGCACAATTTTGTGCCGACTCGACGTTCGACCGCGTGGTGTTCGGCGGTGACTGTTCGTTCGATGGGGTCCGTTTCGACGACGCCGTTTCGTTTCGTGACGGTGTGTTCGGTGGGACCGCAGCGCTCCGGCGAGCGCTCACGAGTTTCGACCGATCGACGTTTTCGGACGGGGCGACGTTCGACGATGCACGGATCGAATCGGTGTCGTTCGATCGAACGACGATTCACGACACGCTCTCAATGTGTGGTGTTCGAATCACGGAGACGATCACGGTGAATCCGGCACCACTCGAGTCACGCCAGCTGCTCGATCTCACAAATGGCGCTATCGAAGACGGAACGGTTATCCAGCCAGCTGGCCCCTGGCTCACAATCGACTGCACACGGGCGAGCATCGGCGATCTCCGGTTCGATGCGGTCACTGAAGGGCACGATCGTCGACTGCTGGATTTCGTTCGGTTCTGTCAGACGGAGTTCACCGAATTCGACGGGGCATACTTCGATTTCGCCAGACACGCAGCCGCCTTAGAACGTGCCCACTGGACGCTCCACCGATTCGAACGCCCGCCAAGCTACGAGCCAGCAGTGAAAGCCACGCCCGCAACGATCGAGACGACGTATCTCAAGGCAAAAGAAGCGGCCTCAACAACCGGCTACATCAAAGCGGCCGGCGAGTTTCGAGTAAAGCGCCAGCGATTCGCCCGTGCGAAGCAGTACGAACTACTGGGCTCGTCGGCAACGCCGACCCGAACGCGGGTGCTTGCCGTGAGCCGCTCGATCGAGAATCTCTTTCTCGATCTCACGTGTGGCTATGGCATGCGGCTCGGACGGATCATTCTCGTGTTCGTCCTGGTCCCCCTTCTGCCGGCACTGTTGTTCACGTTCGGTGGTGAGCCCTTCGCGACGAGTGCGCCTCAACTTGATTCCGTCCAGGCGCTTTTCACTCCATCGGGGCTGGACACGTTCTACACGAATCTGTATTTCAGTTACATCACGTTTCTCACCATCGGCTACGGGGGGATCGGACCGGAGGGAACGCTTGCTCGACTCACCGCCGGGCTAGAAGTGTACCTGAGCGTCGTCCTCGGCGGGCTCGTATTGTATGCATTCGTCAAGCGCTCTGAACTCTAGTCCCGAATTTCTCGGCATACGTTCTCGTGAAAAGTTTCGATCGATGATCGGTCGCTGAGCGTCGCTTCGGTGAGCGATGCCAGCCCGAACGCGAGTGGTGTTGGCGACTCGACGCGATGGGTGACGATCGAGAGCGAGCCATTTGTAAGTCGGTCGAGCACTGTCCGCAGCGTTGAGAGCCCGAGCAAATTCTGAAGACAGTCGCGGTACGTTTCTTCGAGAATGGCGAACTCCGAGAGTTCGTGTGCAAACCCGAGCAGCGTGTCGCTGGTCACCTGTTGCTGTCCCGGCGATTTTCTGTGGCCCTTATACTGTTTGAGAATCATCAATCCGCGGGTAGCAGTGATCCGAAACTGGCGCTTTAGGAGTTCTGTGTCCTCGATTGCGTGTTTGAGCTCTGATCGTAGGGTTGCTGGATCGAGCGATCGAACGATGCCAGCAAGATCGATCTTCTGGTTTAGCGCCAGCGTACATGTGATTCCACGATCGGAGACGGCGGTCGTGATCTCATCGAAGCCCCGTTGTTCGCAGTGATGAACCAGCAAGCGGGCGAGTCCGTCGTTGCATCGGCGTCCAAACGGCGCGTGAACGTGGTAGTGGCGGCGATAGCCCTCGTGGTCCAGTTCGATCTCGATCACGATTCGGTCGGGCGTCGGAACGCTTTCGGGACCCCCAAAGCGGTGTTGCTGCTCGATGAGTCGAGCGAGCAATCGCACTGCGTTCTCATCGAACAGGGAATCTTCTCTGAGCCACCGACGGACGGCCGGGCCACCGCCAGATTCGTACGCGTCGATGAGTCTGCCCTGAAATTTCGCGAGCCCAGTGGCTACTGGAGCCGGCATCGGCCGGCGCTGTGCGTACCACCGCGGCACGGTCGGGCGCTGACTGGTGGGTTCGACAGTGAGCTTTGAGCCACGGCGATATCGATAGACGTAGCGCGAGCCACCGAGCACGAACACGTCACCCGCCGCGAGCGTGTCGAGATAGGCACCGTCGAGCTCGCCAATCCACTCGCCATCGCTCGTCTGAACGGTACAGGAGACCGACTCGGTGATCGTTCCGATATTAGTCATGTAGATCGCACGCGCCAGCCGTCCGCGCTTGCCGACCAGCGGCGTGCCGGGTGGAAATTCGGCGTGGTGATGCTCACCATCCGGCGGATCGTTCTCGTCGCGCCAGATTTTCGGATAGACGTTTCGATCCTCAAGACCGTCGTAGTCGGCGGTCAGATACGCAAACAGCGATTCGAACGCATCATCGGTGTAGTTACGATACGGATAGGCCGACCGGAGGATCGACCGACAGGCTGCTTCGGGACGGATCGCAGCGATTGCCATCCCATAAACGTGCTGTGTGGCCACATCGTGAGCCCGTTCGGGAATCGAAACGGCTTCGACGTCACCAGTGTTTGCCCGGTAACAGATCGCCGCACATTCGAGGGCAGTGTCGCGATCGAGCGCGATCACCCGCCCGGTGACGGTCGCCCCGGGTCGATGTCCCGACCGACCGACGCGCTGGAGCAGCGTTGCCACGGATTTTGGCGACCCTAGCTGGACGACGAGATCCACGTCTGGCATATCGATGCCGAGCTCGAGACTCGTTGAGGTGGTGACCACGTCGAATGAGCCGGCTCTCAGCCCGTCTTCGACGGACTGGCGTGTCTCTGCTGCGAGTGATCCGTGGTGACAGGCAGCCGTCTCCTCGGTGTATTCGAATCGCTCGCGGAGATTGAACAGCGTTCGTTCGGCTCCCGACCGGGAGTTCGTAAAGACGATCGTAGTGGTGTGGTCCTCGATTAGCCGGTGAAGCGTCTCGTACAGCCGGTCGGCAACACGATCGCTATCCATACCGATCGGATCAGCGACCGGACAGAGCAGTTCGAGATCGAGATCGCGGTCGAACCGCGTGTCGACAATTTCACACTGGCGGGGGACACCCGACTCGTAGCCGGCCAGAAATTCGGCCATCGTCTCGAGGCCATCGATCGTGGCCGAACAGCCAATCCGCGTGAGCTGTCCGTCAACGAGCGCCTCAAGGCGCTCGAGTGAGACCGAAAGATGGGTGCCACGCTTGCCATCGGCCAGGCTGTGAATCTCATCGACGATCACGTACTCGACCGTGCTGAGTTTCTCGCGGAACGCGGGGGCACACAACAGGATTGCCAGGGTTTCGGGCGTCGTGTTCAGAATGTGCGGTGGCGTCTTGAGCATCGCCCGTTTGGTCGCCTCATCAGTATCACCGTGACGAATGGCGTGTCTGATGGAGATGTCGTGTTCGCTGCGGTCGGAAATTCCTTCGATTGGCGTGGTTTGATTGCGATGAACGTCGTTTGCAAGCGATCGCATCGGAGAGATGTACAGACAATAGACGCTGTCGGCGAGCTCGTCTGCAATCGCCTTTTGATACAGCGCATCGATGACGGCGATGTGACTCGCGAGCGTTTTGCCACTCCCGGTTGGCGCACAGATCAGCGTTGATCGCTCTCTCGCGACGTGAACAATTGCCTCGCGTTGTGGTGGCGTGAACAGTCGATCGGTTGGTTCGTCACCGAACCGATCGCACCACCACTCACTCACCGCCGGTTCGAAGCGATCAAGTAGCGCTGCGTCGTCGTCGTGGACCGCGCGAACGGTCTCACTGTGGTGTCCATCCATCGGCCAGCAGTGGCTACTTTCGCCAACAGTAAGTCGATTCGCCCTGGAAACGAAATACGATCGACGATGCGTGTCACCTTTCTCGGAACGGGCAGTGCGCTCGCTGGCGGCGATCGAGTACAAACGGGGCTTCTGATTGACGGCGAGGACGCCGGTCCGTTGTTGGTCGACTGTGGAGCCGGCGTGTTGCAGTCACTGACACAGACGGCTGTCGGCTACGCGGGAATCGAGACGGTGTTACTCACTCACCTCCACGTCGATCACGTTTCGGATCTGTTTGCGATCCTCAAAGCCCGGTGGCTTGCGGGCGAGCCAGCAACCGAGATCGTCGGCCCCCCCGGCACCGAATCGTTTCTGGAGACGATGCTTTCGGCCTACGACTATCTCCGGGAGAAACTTGAGCTGTCAGTCCGTGAAATCGGACCATCGGAATTCGACTGTGCTGGCTTTCGGATCGACGCCGTTCAGACCGTCCATTCGATCACCACGTACGCCTACCGGCTTGACGACGGCGAGTGCGTGCTGACGATCAGCAGCGACACCGAGGCGAGCGACGCGGTGATGGATCTCGCCGACGGTTCGTCACTGTTGATTCACGACTGTTCGTTTCCCGACAGCGTCGATGTCGCAAACCATCCGACGCCAACACAGCTCGGCGACGTCCTCGCCGGCCACCCGATCGACACCATCGTGCTCACACATCTCTATCCACACACGAACGGCGAACACGAGGCGATGCGAAAGGCCGTGGGCGACGCATTCGATGGCGACGTGCTCATCGCTCACGATGGGATGATGCTGGACGTCTGATCACTCCAGGCGATACCGAAGCAACGCGGCGATGCCGCCCAGATTCCGGAGCTGTTGGCCGGGATCGAACTCTCCGGAGAAGACAACGATCTCTCCACCTTTCTGATCGACCGCTTCTAAGAGCTCGTTCACGTCTTGTTCGAAGTCACCGTCGGTGCCGCGTTCTCTGCGTAGCACGTCGTCGACGACCAGTAGCGTCTCAATCGCGCCGTACTCTGCGGCGGTTTCGACCGCATCGATACCGTAGCTGGCTTTTGCACCCTCGGCAATCGCGGCCGTGAGTTCATCGATCAGTTCGGCTTCCCTGGCAATGCGGGTTTCTTCTTGAATCTCCTCGACAGCGCCGCGCTTGAGCACTTCGTGTACCCCCCGGTCGCCGACGGCGGCCGTATCGACCATCGTGATCTGGCCTGCCAGATCGGAATCGTTCGATTCGATGTAGCCGTAGGCGTCCTGTTTCGTAAAGCCAGGCCCCGCGAGGATGATCGCATCCACATCCATCCGTCCGAGCACCGCGGTCAGTTCGGCGAACAGCTCTGACCGTGAGCGGGCGTACTCTCCCTTTCCGGTGGGACCGGTGAGTGACGTGCGGTGTTCTGCGCCGTACTGGGCGACCGTGTGGACGTGGGCGGCACCCTCTTCAACGGTGGCAATTGCCACATCTGGCGTGTCGGTCGCCTCGTCAGCCTCGGCGAGGCGCTGGCGCTGGTCGGGCTTCCACCGCTTGGTGATCTCGATTTCGTCGTTCACCTCCACGTTGAGCGTGTGATGAAAGTCCAGCTGGTCTTCTCGCGAGGCGTCGACGATCACGCCACCAACCCGCAGTCGATTGGCAAACCGGGCGAATTCGATCGATTCGACCGACAGCGTCACATACATGTGTTCGCGCTCGCCACCGGTGTCGCGGAGCTGGTCGTCGTCGCGCGTGACGCGCCGGTGGGTGTCGCCACCGACCTCGTCGCCAGCCTCAAGCACGTTCGAAAGGTGCCAGAGATCGTCCGTGGATTCGGGAACGACCGTGATCCGCTCTCGGCCGCCATCAAGCTGCTGGCGATCGCTGATTCGCATACTCGGGTTACATCGCCTGGCCCGGTAGTGCCTATCGATTTTCGAAGGATTCTCTCATCGACACCTCGCTGCCGATCGCCTGGCGATAGCCCCTCCCGACAGCGTACAGACCGGCAACCATTCCATACCAGAGCACCGGCAGCCCAACAATAGCGAGCGACAGCAGGGCACCAATGAAACCGATGGTGGCCAACACCGAAACGGCGAGTACGTAGCCGACGAAAAACCCGCTGTGGATACCGACACGGACCACCGGCTGTGGCGCAAGGCTCCGCTTTAGGGTGCCGGTAGCCGCATAGCGAGCGAGGGTGACCGTCAGCAGATACCAGACCAGACCCGACGCAAGCGCACTGGCGAACAGACCGAGCAGACCAATGAGTGAGGGCGAAGATGGCAGGGCCGTTGCCTGTGAGAGCGCCGCCAATCCAAGCGATGCGCCCGTCAGCCACACGAAAACGAGGAGATTCACACCCATCGTCACAACTACGGCCGCGAGGACGTAGACGAAACAGACCACACCGGCCCGAAACAGCGGTCGAACGGGTCGCAAGGCGGGGAGCGTCTCGCTGGCAGCAATCGCGTGCTCAAGAACGCGCACGTGGTAGCCGGCAATCACGATAGCCCCCACCAGTGCGAGGAGGCCCCCGAACGCGAGGAGATACGTCGCACGGTTGAATCCAACTGTGAACTCGCCACTCACGAACCGCCCGATGGCTATCGCCTCGCGCTGAAGGACAAACAGCAGGATGCTCCCCGCGACAAGTCGGCGCTTGGAGCCGTCGCCGGCCACTGGAACGACGAGCGCATCGCCTAACATGACACACAAACTGGTTACGAGCCTCTGTTCTTAATTGTTGCCTGACATCGGTGCTGGCAAGCTCCTCGGCACGTGATATTTATCACTGGCCACCCCATCGTCTGCCATGGCGTTTACCCTCCAGTGGCTGGCGCTCGAAGTGAAATATCTCGATCGATCGCGCTCGTTTTACGAGCGGGTTCTCGATTGTTCACTCACCGAACGGAATCCCGACGAGCTCTGTCTCAGTGCTGGAGAAACAGATCTCATCTTGCGCCGGCCGAACGGCGTTCCCCGTGGTGGCGTCCACACCCATTTTGCGTTTTCGACGCCAGCTGACGCGTATGAGGAATGGTATGACCGTCTCGAATCGCACGTTTCGCTCACGGAGGCAACGTTTGGGTCGGCTCGCTCGCTCTATTTCGACGATCCGGACGACCACTGTGTCGAAATCGGGCAACAAGACGTTGCTGAGACGGAGTCGTTGCTCTGTGGAATCTTCGAGGTCGTACTCGAGGTAACGGATCTCGAGCGTGCTCTGGGATTCTATACGGATCTCGGATTCACTGTCGTTGACCGTGGAACGGACAGACGGCGCTGTCGGCTCTCCGGTGGGACGTTCGATCTGGAACTCTGGGAGCCACATCTCGGCATCGCCGACGCCAGGGGTGGGTGTCACGTTGATCTAGGGATCGAGCTGTCCGATGGAGATCGCAAAGCCACTATCGAGAGCGTAGAAGACCAAGCAACGGTTGGGCACACAAATGATAATTTTCGGCTAATTGATCCGGATGGCCACAGACTCACACTGATATAAGCCACATATATTACTACTATAATTAATAACCAACTATGAATTTAATAGTACTATAATTTAGAATACATACAGCGTCAATTCATTTAGATCCATTCCATATTCTATTTCAATTATGTTCTATATTTGTCTGATTTCATTTTCTAATGGTAATATACATTCAAATTAATTAACATTATGTGGCCGCAATTCTGATTGACGGGAACACATATTAAACCATGAATAGGAGAAAATATTTAAAGGGTGTAGGAACAATTGCTGGAAGCGCAGTCGTCAGTGCTCTTGGCCTGAGATATATGACTGATGAGGTTTCTGCAGCGACGGTTGAGATTACAAATCCAACGGCAGTTACGACCGACCATGGACAGATCGAATACATCGCATTCTCTGGAGACTTAACGTATCGATGGGATGATCTTCAAAGCGATGTAACACACGGACGAGCAGTCCTTTCAAGCACATTAAAGCGGGATGGAACGGAACTCGCAACGAAAAACTGGCAAGAAGAAACATTCCAAGTTAGTGAAGGAATGAGCCAGCTAACAAGATACGGCAATCTGGAATCACCAGTTGATTTTTCATCAATTCCTGCGGGAGGTGAATACACATTCAAGTCGTATGGTGAAGATGCAACTGCAGGAACCAATCCACGCCCTATCTGTGTAATTGCCGAAAATGGATGGGTTAGCAACACATCACCCACAGAAAACGGATACATCTCTGAAGGAGACTACGACAACCCTAGCTCAGATATTCCCCTCGGAGGATATCTAGTCGTTGATGATCCCTTTAGCACTGATTATTTTGAGCAACCAGACAACGGCGAGAGCCAAACAACGACAGTAGAACTGACGTTCACTGGAGAGGTGTACAACGGCGATCCAACCGGTTCAAATGCAACTAGACTAAGTGATCCCGCCACTGCTTCGGGGTCATTTGAGGTTGGTGTTACGAACAAGGTGACAGCAGGAACGGCAATTATCTCTGGTGAAGGTGTAATTGGGGCTAACGAGTCAGATACTGTAGTGTGAACTATCCCTCCCTACTCGCTCCTTTCGGTCGTGGTCCGAGAGAGCAAAGCTCTCTCGTCATCACAAAAGACCAGAAGTCTTTCGAACGACTCCTTGAGGAAGGAGCCTTAGCGCCTACGTTTAGGTAAAAACACTCTGGGACGGTAACTTCCGTTATTTCTTGTTTTATATAGATGCGTTATAACCGGTCAGTATCGACGTGGATTCCTGGCGGAGTCACGATGAGAAAGCCCCTGAAATGAACGAGATGCCCACCCATGTCCTTGATTGTCCGTGCGAAATCGGCCGCGAGCTCGTTGAGATCGCCCTCGATCGCGAGCACCAGTACGTATCCGTTCCGAATCGAACCAACCCACTCCGATGGAGCGGTGCTCCCATCGAGAATGCCCAGAACGATGCGCTGTTCGACGTCCTGATCGTCCAGCTGATCTTCGACTGCCAGCAGATCGAGATCGAAGGTGTCCATACCCACGGACTCGTAACCGTCCCCTAAAAAACGCACACTCCTCGACCGACACCCTTCGGAATGCGAAGATATCAACCAGCAATGGAACTCGACCGCTCCGTGAAACGTTCGCAACCGTCCCGAGAACTGAGAACACTTCCCAGTGTACTCCCGTTACTGTGGATAATTATTTCTGATTTTCAAATTCCAATTCGCGGTACTGGGCGGGGTGATCCGACTGATGAACCGACATATAAGGTGATCTAATTTCCTTCATGACGATTACGTCGTGTGATTTGTGTCGGAACTGTTGGATTGGATCGTGCAGGAATCACCGTGAGGGGTAGCTTTAAGGTATGGCTTCGATATTGGACAAATGCACATGAGTGAAACCACGGAGGACACGTCGGCGTCGCCGGCGGGTCGAGTTCTTGCAGGGCACGTTAGATTCCACTTCTGAGATCAATCACGCACGCCTTTTCGACACGACGCTCCGCGACGGAGAGCAGTCCCCTCGCACGTCTTTCTCCTACGATGACAAACGGGAGATAGCCACAGCACTTGATGCGATGGGAACGCACGTGATCGAGGCCGGATTCCCAGTTAACTCCACGGCGGAGTTCGAGGCAGTCCGTGATATCGCTGAAAGCACGTCCACAACGGTGTGTGGGCTGGCCCGTGTCGTCGACGACGATATCGAGGCAGCACTCGATTCGGGTGTCGAAATGGTGCATCTGTTCGCGAGCACGAGCGACGTGCAGATCGAAGATTCGATGCACTCGACGCGCTCTGCGGTCCTAGAGCGGTCGGTCGACGCCGTTGACCGAGTGGCCGACGCGGGAGTGTCGGTCATGTTCTCACCGATGGACGCCACGCGAACCGACGAGTCGTTCCTGATCGACGTGATCGAAGGCGTTAGCGACGCCGGGGCGGACTGGATCAACATCCCAGACACCTGTGGTGTTGCCACCCCCGGCCGATTCAACGCGTTGATCGAAACCGTCTGTGCACACACGGACGCCCGTGTCGATATGCACACCCACGACGATTTTGGCCTGGCAACAGCCAACGCGCTCTCTGGCTTTGAGGCCGGTGGCGCACAGGCACAGGTGAGCGTCAACGGAATCGGTGAACGCGCAGGCAACGCAGCCTACGAAGAGGTCGTGATGGCGCTCGAAAGCCTCTACGACGTGAGCACGGGGATCGACACAACGCAGTTGATGGAGCTCTCTCGGCTCATTGAGGCCAAAAGCGACATCCCGGTTCCGGCGAACAAGCCGGTCGTCGGAGCCAACGCGTTTGCACACGAATCTGGCATTCACGCTGCGGGCGTGATCGAAAACGCAGAGACGTTCGAACCGGGCGTGATGACACCAGAGATGGTCGGCGCGAGTCGCGAACTGGTGCTCGGTAAACACACCGGACAGCACTCCGTTCGAGAACGACTCAGATCGGCCGGCTTCGAGCCGACCGACGATCAGGTGAGCGAAATCACTGCTCGCGTCAAAGCCACCGGTGCCAACGACGAACGAGTTACTGACGAAACCCTGCGACGGTTCGCCAGGGAACTCGACGTTAGTACTGAACAGGTGAGAGTGAACTGATGACTCTCACCGGTTGCTACGACCACCAGCAACGGCACAATTGCCGCTCGCCAAAGGTTTATGCACGGTCCACGGTACATACGAACCATGACACTGGGCTGCACCACGGTGTCGATTCGCATCAGCCCGATTGTAGGGCCCGCCTAGGCCCTACTCCATCGTTATTTCGTTCACGTCGTTTTTCGCATCGTTCTGGAACAGCAGAGACACAGCAACAGACGTATGTATACGATCAGACACGAAAGAGGTGAGCACGTTCAATGAGTGAACGTGGTTCGACGGCAGTGCCGGTCGAGGAACAGACGACTACGACTAACGATCCAGCAGACGAGCCATCACCGATAACGACGGGGGCCCAGTCGGTTGTCCAGGCGTTATCTGTGGCCGGTGTGAACGCGTTGTTTGGCGTGCAAGGTGGGGCGATAATGCCCGTGTACGACGCGCTGTACGCCGAAACAGACCTCCAGCACGTGACGATGGCACACGAGCAAGGGGCGGCCCATGCGGCCGACGCCTACGGCCAACTGACGGGCGAGCCGGGGGTCTGTCTTGCGACCTCCGGGCCGGGTGCGACGAACCTGGTGACGGGACTCGCAGACGCTGATATGGATTCCGATCCGGTGATTGCCCTGACCGGCCAGGTGCCGACCGAGCTTGTCGGCCACGATGCATTCCAGGAGACCGACACCGTTGGTGTCACCCGACCGGTCACCAAGGCGAACTACTTCGCTGAAGATGCCGATTCGGTTGGCGATCTCGTTGGAAAGGCGTATGCGCTCGCTCGAGAGGGCAGACCAGGACCGACGCTTGTCGATCTTCCCAAGGACGTAACAAACGGCGAGACAGACCAGACACCCGGCGCTCCGGCATTGCCAAAATATCACGAAATTCAGGAGATAGCGGACGAGTCTGCTGTCGAGGCCGCAGCGAGTGCGCTGGAATCATCCAGTAAGCCGCTGGTGCTTGCGGGCGGTGGCGTGATCAAAGGAGACGCCACAGAGCAGCTGCGAACGTTCGCAAAGCGCCACGAGATTCCTGTCGTGACGACGATGCCAGCCATCGGGAGCTTCCCCGAAGACCACGAACTCGCGCTTGAGTGGGCCGGCATGCACGGCACTGGCTACGCAAACATGGCGATCTCACACTGTGATTGTCTGCTGGCTATTGGAACGCGGTTCGATGACCGACTCACGGGGGGCATCGAGACGTTCGCCCCAGCAGCAGAGATCATCCACGTGGATATCGATCCCTCGGAGATCTCGAAAAACGTTGCGGCAGATCATCCACTGATCGGTGACGCAGGCACAGTGATCGAACAGCTCGCGAGTGCAATGGAGCGTTCGCCATCGGCGGCTGACTGGCGCACACAGTGTCAACACTGGAAGTCGACCTACAAGATGAGCTACGACTGTCCGAAAGACGGTCCCATCAAACCACAGTTCGTGGTCGAGGCGATGGACGAGCTCACGCCGGATGAGACGATCGTCACCACTGGCGTTGGCCAACACCAGATGTGGGCGGCTCAGTACTGGACGTACACCGAGCCACGCACATGGATCTCATCACATGGACTCGGAACGATGGGATATGGACTGCCAGCCGCAATCGGCGCGAAAGTGGCCTGTCCGGACCAGGAGGTCGTCTGTTTCGATGGCGACGGCTCGTTTTTGATGACGATCGAAGAGCTGAGCGTTGCGGTTCGAGAGAATCTCGATATCACGGTGTGTGTGCTGAACAACAACGCCGTGGGGATGGTTCGCCAGTGGCAGGACGCCTTCTTCGAAGAGCGACGGATGGCCTCGGAGTATCCCTGGGTACCGGCGTTCGACAAACTGGCCGAATCGTTCGGTGCTGCAGGGTTTACCATCCAGGAGTATGACGAGGTCGCAGACACGCTCGCCGCCGCCCGGTCGTACGACGGCCCGAGTATCGTTGACGTGTTTATCGATCCCGAGGAAAACGTCTACCCGATGGTGAAAAGCGGCGGCAACAACGCCGAATTCGCGCTCTCGGAGGAGCAACTATGAGCCAGGGACTCGACGGCCCGGCCCCAAAAGAGCGATCGCTTCCCGAGGCCAGACGATCACCGGAAGGCATCAGACTCGATCCGTCGACCGGCGTCGAACACACGCCGCGGCGGACAGTCATTTCAGCACTCGTTGCCCACGAGCCGGGCGTTCTCTCCGAGGTGTCCGGCCTGGTGAGTCGCCGGCAGTTCAACATCGAGAGTCTCACGGTCGGTTCGACGACGAATCCGGAGACTGCACGGATCACGCTCGTGATCGAAGAATCAGAGCAGGGCATTCGACAGGTCGAAACCCAGCTCAAAAAGCTCTTGCCGGTGATTTCCGTGCGAGAGCTCAACAACGACGCAGTTCGTCGCGAGCTCGTCGTGCTGAAAGTCCACGCCGAAGGACCAGAACAAGTGCACGCCATCACCGAGATGTACGATGGAACGGTGCTGGACGCCGGCCCGCGCACGATCACGGTCGAAATTACGGGAGACGAACAGAAGATCGACGACGCGATCGACGCCTACGGACAGTTCGGCATCCGTGAGATCGCCCGAACCGGCCAGACTGCGCTTGCACGCGGCGACGAATGGACGACCCATGCCGAGGAATCGCGATACGAACGAACGACAACGGTACATACCAATGACTGAGTCAGCAACGATCTACTACGCGGACGACACGGACCGATCAGCAATCGAGAACCGCACCGTAGCCGTCATCGGCTTCGGAAGCCAGGGCCACGCCCACGCGATGAACCTTGACGACAACGGCATTGATGTCGTGGTTGGGCTGCGTGAGGACTCCTCATCGCGCCAAGCAGCAGAGCAGGCCGGACTCAGGGTGGCAACCCCTTCAGCTGCCGCCGCTCAGGCGAGCGTGATTTCCATGCTCGTCCCAGACACCGTTCAACCCGCCGTGTACGAGGCGATCGAGCCCGAGCTAGAAGCAGGTGATACGCTCCAGTTCGCACACGGATTCAACATTCATTACGGTCAGATCGATCCGGCCGAGGACGTGAACGTCACGATGGTTGCACCCAAGAGTCCCGGGCATCTCGTGCGGCGGAACTTCGAAAACGACCAGGGGACGCCTGGACTGCTCGCCGTCTATCAGGACCCAACCGGCAAGGCAACCGACATTGGTCTCGCATACGCCGACGCGATCGGCTGTGCGCGGGCCGGCGTCGTCGAGACCACCTTCAAAGAAGAGACCGAGACGGATCTGTTCGGCGAACAGGCCGTGCTCTGTGGTGGCGTGACAAGTCTAGTGAAACACAGCTACGAGACGCTCGTCGAGGCAGGATACAGCCGAGAGATGGCCTACTTCGAGTGTATGAACGAGCTGAAGCTGATCGTTGATCTGCTGTATGAGGGTGGATTGGCCGAGATGTGGAACTCGGTCTCTGATACTGCCGAGTACGGTGGATTGACCCGTGGTGATCGCATCGTCGACGAGGACGTGCGAGAGAACATGGAGGCAACGCTCGAAGCGGTGCAAAACGGTGAGTTCGCACGCGAATGGATTGTGGAAAACCAGACCGGACGGCCGAGTTACACACAGCGACGAGAGGCCGAGCTCGATCACGATATCGAAGACGTGGGAGCCGAGCTCCGCGAGCTGTTCGCCTGGAGCGCAGAGACCGATGAAGATGACGAGAAAGCCAAACGCAACGGCGTCCCAGCCGACGACTGACGAGCATGACAGGAGACACACTCGGCGATATCAAGCACACGCAACCGAACACTGACGAACCGTTCGGCACGCATCTGGTGTACCGACGCGGGCCGGTCGTCATCGCTGATGGTGGTCGAAACGAATGCGACGCCGAAACGCTCGGCACGATCGATCACGTTGGCCCGATCGGCGAGCAAGCCGCACACAACCGCGTGTTCGATCGAGGTGACACCAAATGAGCGAGCGAACGCTCTACGATAACGTGTGGGATCGCCATCACGTGACGACACTTCCGAACGGACAGGATCAGCTGTTCGTGGGGCTACACCTGATTCACGAGGTGACGAGCCCGCAGGCGTTTGGCATGCTCAGAGAACGCGACATTGAGGTGGCCAGACCGGAGCTGACCCATGCGACGGTCGACCACATCGTGCCGACCGCCGATCAGTCTCGGCCGCTGTCTGACGATGCGGCAGAAGAGATGATGAGCGAACTTGAGCGCAACGTCCGTGCGTCCGGTATCCAGCTGGATGATCCGACGAGCGGCAATCAGGGGATTGTTCACGTGATCGGACCGGAACAAGGACTGACCCAGCCCGGCATGACGATCGTCTGTGGTGACAGCCACACCTCGACACACGGCGCGTTCGGGGCACTGGCGTTTGGCATCGGGACGAGCCAGATCCGCGATGTGCTCGCCACCCAGACGATCGCCATGGAAAAACAGAAGGTGCGAAAGATCGAGGTGACCGGCGAGCTTGGCCCACACGTTGGTGCCAAAGACGTGATCCTCACGATTATCCGTGAGCTCGGCACTGACGGCGGTGTCGGCTACGTCTATGAGTACGCCGGCGAGGCGATCGAAGCACTCGATATGGAAGGTCGAATGAGCATCTGCAACATGTCGATTGAGGGTGGTGCTCGCGCAGGCTACGTCAATCCCGACGAGACGACCTACGAGTGGCTTCGCGAGACCGAGGCGTTCGCCAATACTCCAGACGAGTTCGAAGCCCTCAAACCCTACTGGGAGTCGATTCGGAGCGACGACGACGCCGTCTACGACGATGTGGTCGAGATTGATGGCTCTGCAATCGAGCCTGCAGTAACGTGGGGAACTACCCCAGGACAGGTCGTCCACATTAACGAGCCGATTCCGGACCCAGCTGACCTCCCTCCAGAAAAACGCGAAACCGCCCGAGCGGCACAGGAGCACATGCGCGTCGAACCTGGCGAAACGATGGCCGGCTACGAAATCGACGTGGCCTTTTTGGGCTCGTGTACGAACGCCAGACTCAGCGATCTACGCACTGCAGCGCAAATCGTCGATGGACACACCGTGGCACCGGGCGTGCGAGCGATGGTAGTACCAGGCTCACAGCGCGTAAAGGCCGCCGCAGAACGCGAAGGGCTCGACGAACGATTCGAAGCCGCCGGGTTCGAGTGGCGCGAGGCGGGCTGTTCGATGTGTCTTGGCATGAACGAAGACCAGCTCTCGGGCGATCAGGCGAGTGCCAGCTCGTCGAACCGGAACTTCGTCGGTCGACAGGGCTCACCCGATGGGCGGACGGTACTGATGGGTCCACGGATGGTCGCAGCAGCGGCGATCACCGGCGAGATTACGGACGTTCGGACGCTCCCGGAGGTGTCGGTAGCATGAGCGACGGCGTTCCATCCGTCGAGCGCGTCTCTGGGACCGGAATCTACGTCCGTGGAAACGACATCGACACCGATCAGATCATTCCCGCGCGGTTCATGAAGGTCGTCACCTTCGACGGCCTCGGCGAGTTCGCCTTCTTCGATCAGCGGTTCGAAGACGACGACACCGAAACGGACCATCCGTTCAATGACCATCGATTTCAGGACGCATCCGTGCTCGTAGTGAACGGAAACTTTGGCTGTGGTTCGTCGCGAGAGCACGCTCCGCAGGCGCTGTTGCGCTGGGGAATTGATGCGATCATTGGCGAGAGCTTCGCCGAAATTTTCGCAGGGAACTGTCTCGCGCTGGGAATTCCAACGGTCACTGCAGACCAGGCGTCGATCGAGTCGCTCCAGGAGACGATCGACGACAGCCCCGACACCACGATTACCGTGGACGTAGACGCCGAGACAGTCAGCTATGGCGAGATAACGATCGACGCTGCAGTTGATGCTGCCCAGCGAACCGCGCTCGTCGATGGCATCTGGGACACGACGGCGTTAATGAGAGCCAACGAAGCGGCGATTGAGGAAACCGCCGCGGAGCTGCCGTATCTATGACCGAAACGATCGCCGTCATCCCTGGCGATGGCATTGGCAAATCGGTGGTACCCGCAGCCGTTCGAGTGCTCGATGCGCTCGATCTTGGGCTGTCGTTCGCGATGGCAGACGCGGGCGATGAGACCCGTGCAGACACGGGCACTCCACTGCCCGATCGGACGGTCGAGACCGTCGAATCGGCCGATGCGACGCTGTTCGGTGCCGCCGGCGAAACTGCCGCCGACGTGATCTTGCCGCTGCGATCAGTCGTCGGGTCGTACGCCAACATTCGACCGGCCCGCACCTATCCAGGTGTGTCGGCGGTGGCACCAGAAACCGATCTCATCTTCGTCCGCGAGAACACAGAAGGCGTCTACGCCGGGATCGAGAGCTCGATCGAACCAGGCATTACGACGCTGACGCGCGTGGTGACCGAAGACGCCTCGCGTGCGATCGCCGAAATGGCCGTCGAATACGCCAGTGATCGGGAGGGCTCGTTGACGATCGCACACAAGGCAAACGTCATGCGCACCACGGACGGGCTGTTTCTCGACACTGCAACAGCTGTGGCAAAAGACCGCGGCATCGACTACGACACTGCGCTCATGGATGCACTCGCCATGCAGTTGGTGATGGAACCCGAGGCGTACGACGTGGTGGTCTGTCCGAATCTGGCTGGAGATCTGCTCTCCGATCTGGCAGCTGGGCTCGTTGGCGGGCTCGGCTTGCTTCCGAGTGCGAACATTGGCGGGGATAATGCGCTGTTCGAACCCGTGCACGGCACCGCACCCGACATCGCCGGCGAAGGCATAGCCAATCCCACTGCGACGATCCTTTCGAGTGCGATGTTGCTCGAGTATCTTGGCTACGATACGGCGGCGACGCGGGTTCGTGAGGCCGTCGAGGCGACGCTCGAAACCGGGCCGAAAACACCAGATCTCGGCGGCAGTGGTTCAACCGAGGACGTGACCAGCGCGGTCATCGATCGGCTGTAAAGCGGTACTACTGGCGCTCAAGTTTGTCGACGAGTGCGTCAGTGAGCCCACTTAGAGACGCACTCCCCCACAGACCAACGATGAGACCGCCAACTGCATCGAAGATCAGATCCATCATCGTGTCTGTCAGTCCGTACTGAGTGAGAATCGAACCGCCGATGTACAGTGGCGTGATGATGCCAAGGAGAAATTCGAGAATCTCCCAGAGCACACCAAACGCAACGACGAACAGCACGGTGAACACGACCATGAACTTCGGCGGAAACGAGAGCTGCTCGGTGTGTAAATCGATTGCGCGAACGGTCGTGTAGCCCACCGCCGCCACAACGGACGCAGAAAGCGCATGCGTCAAATGGTCCCACCACCAGAACGACTGGTAAAACGAAACGCCACTTCCCGGTACCGCCACGGTTCCCAGTGCGTGAAAGAACACCGCAGCCGTGATCCACAGGGTGAGTCCTGGATTCATCGGCAGGCCGTAATCGCGCTGGAGAATCGCCGGGAGAAACGACACCATCACCCCGATCGCGCTGTTGACGATGACGCTCACATTCCGGTGGACGATTCCAACCAGAAACATGCCAATGAGAACGATCTGCATCGCTATCGCGAGCCGGCGCTTTGTTTTTTGCCGACGAAGCCATCTCATTCGGCCATCACCTCACGGAGATGGGCTGTCGACCGTAGCCGTCGGAAATACACCGAGAAGATGAGCCCTCCAATCATACCGGCGATAGCAGAGAAGATAAATTCAATCATGAGTTCTCGGGGAACAAGAACGAGTTGTACGCCGAGATAACTGACGGCGAGCCACCGCGCAACCGCCCAGAGGCCAGCAGCAGCAAGCGTCGTAATGATGACAAAGACGACTGCAAAGCCGTCTGTCATTTTGACCGATGTGAACGCGTCGAGTTCGACTGCAACGACCAGCGCCACCGTGGCTACCGCCATGTAGGTGAAAAGCGAATTCGTCGCATCGAATCCAAGTCCCAAACCAACCAGCGGTAGCGCCGCCAAGACCACTAGCTCCCACGGTAACATCACCCAGATTGATCGATAGCCAACAGGAGGGACGACGACGAGCACCACCAAGAACAGGCCAAAGCCAGCCCATATCGGATCCACGCCGAGCAGCCCTCCCGAGACGATAGCCACGAAGAAAACGAGTAACCATCCAATCACAGCGTTCAGCCGTTTGCTCTCGAGAACCCCTACCAGATCAAACTGATCCATAGTATAATGCTTTTGGTGTACTGAGTGAAACAAACTGTGGTGCAGTCGATTGGAACCTCCATCAACGCCAGCTCACCTGCTGGGGCGGTGAATTTCGTACTCGCCGAGATGATCGAGACTCATCACCACCCATTCTCTGGTGGGTGCTGTGGTTTCAATCCGATCCACGACCGTCTGCGCACGGTCGGGAGCCGTAACGAAACAGCGCAAATTCCCTTGATCGGGAACGGTGAGTGGATCACGATCCGTGATGTACACCACACGCCACTTTCGCTGTGCGCGAAGCTCGTCTCCAGCAGCCTCGACGGTGTATCCGAGGTCTGAGAAGATTGAGCAGGCCGTATCAAGTATTGGCGTGTTAACTACCCTCATCTGGCAGAGTATACCATACACTCCCCTATAGGTGTACCGGCGATCGTTCGAAAGCGGTTACGCCACTGTCCGATGGCTCACAACGGTGAGAATACCCAGTACGAGCGCGCTAACCGACAGCAACAACAGCGCCAGAGGAAACGTGTCGCCAAGTCCAAACGTCTGGTAGGAGTGATACATTTCGACCGGGAGCGTAGTTGGTGTGTACGCAAGCATCATTGTCGCGCCGAACTCGCCGATTGCACGGGCGAATGTCAGGGCGATTCCCGCGAGAATGCCCGGTCCGGCGAGCGGTAGCGTCACGTACTGGACAGTTTCTCTTCTGGTTTTGCCCAGCGACCGAGAGGCGAGCTCAAACCGCCGATCCACCCGCTTGAACGCGGTCGTTGCCGTCACGACGAGTAGTGGTGTTGCGACGAACGTCTGGGCGAGGACCACGCCTATGAGTGAGTTTGTGAGCTGAACGCCTGCGTCGGCTGCAAGCGTTCCAAGTGCGGTGTTTGGACCGACAACAGTGAGGACGACGAATCCACCGACAGTCGGTGGCAAGACGAGCGGTAGCGTGACGACCCCGAGGACGATTCGTGACCAGGGTACAGTGGCACGCGAAAGCCAGTAGGCAAGCGGAAGCCCACCAGCCGTTCCAATCATCGTCGAAACCGTTGCCGTCACCACGGAGGTCACCGTCGCCGACCGGATTTCGGGAGCACCGATCCTGGAGAGGATCATTTCAGGCCCGCCCAGATAGAGCAACGACAGGAGCGGACCGCCGTAAAAACACACCAACAGTCCACCAAGCGCCAGTGCGCGGCTGGGTGCGCCACCAACCGTTCGCTCGTGGGGAAGAACACCAACCATTAGAGCCCCTCGCTGATGTCGTTCGGAACCGATCCCGTCGATATCGGGTGTTGGTCGCGAACGACGAAACCCGAGCGATCGAGATACGATCCGGTCGTCTGTTCGAAAAACACATCTCTGACTCGAGACGTTTTTCGGCGGATCGTTGAGGCGTAGCCGATTGGGGATCCCTGTATTGTCTGTCCCGACGGGAGCGTATAGGAGACGGTCGAATACCACTTTCTGGTCGCCGGTGGGCTGCTGAGATCGATTGCATCCGGAAGCGCAACGAATTCGTAGCCCCGTTCTGTGGCCATGTTGCGGTAGGTAAACGCCGCGTCGATCGCGCCGATTTCGAACTGCCCGAGAAGGCCTGTCTCTGGAACGATTCGGGTCGATTTCAGCACCCGATCGGTGAGCCCGGACTCCTCGTGATAGCGCGCTGCCAGCTCCAATGCAAAGAGCGTCCGATAGCCGAGCGGATCCTGGTCGGGATCCGTACGGCCAAGGCTGTGGTCTCCATCGAGAAGTGGCAGATACCAGCGATCGACTGACACCGATGTAAGGCTACGACCGATCGACGTATCCTGGTTGTATGCAAGAACGATCGCATTGCTCGTGAACGTCACATACCACGGCGGCGTGAGGACTCCCTCGAACAGGGATCCGTCTGCTACCGTCACGATGTCTGGATCACGCTGGCCCGAATCAACCAGCCGAGCGACGGTGGCAGAGCCGTGTGCCTCAATCTCGAGCGGTACGGAAAGCGCCGGTGCGAGCTCCTCTTCGAAGGTGTACTGTAAGCTACCCGCAGTCAGAATTGTGACAGGATCGGCGTCCAGTTCGCCCACGAGATTCGAACATCCTGTCAGAGTAGATAGGCCAGCCATCCCAATCGACTGTAGTACCCGCCGACGCCCCTGATTGCTCGTCGTTATTTCCATACAGACACATCGATCTCATGGTGACTGTAACATAATCGTTTTGCCCGTGTGAACATTCAACAGGCCATGGAACACGAGGTGGCGATCGACACGGCGTTGCGGGCTGGCGACGTGCAGTTTACAGAGCGCGACGCCACACTGCTCCGGGCGATCGCAGCAGAAGGCTCACTCTCGGGGGGTGCAACCGCACTCGGACGCTCATACGCAAGATCACAACGACGTATTGTCGAGCTCGAATCGGCGTTTGGCTCGCTCGTCGAGCGAACGCGCGGAGGTGCCGACGGCGGCCACAGCACGCTCACCCAAACTGCCACACGACTGTGTGGTACGTTCGACCGACTGGACTCCGAGCTGCAGGCACAAACGAACGTCGATGCGACGGTTCTCGATGGCGTCGTTCGCGAGTCTGTCGGTGATCTCGGCACCGTCGATACCGCAGTCGGGGTGGTTCGTGCCGTCGCTCCTTCGGTTGGAAAATCAGTTCGAGTTGTCATCCGGGCCGACACAGTCACCCTCTTCGAGCCCGGTAGCGTTCCAGCAACCGCGACCAGCGCTCGCAACCGATTTTCCGGGACGGTCACCACGATCGACGATCGGGAGACGGCCGTCCGTGTTGGACTCGCCATCGGTACGGATACCGAACTCATCGCCCTGATTACGCCCGAAAGCGCCGACCGACTCGCCATCGAATCGGGAACCGAACTGGTTAGCTCATTCAAAGCGACCGCCACGAGAGCGTTTTCTACCTTCGAGTAACGAGATTTGGAGTACGTGTCCATTTGTCAAGTGAACTGTCGCCAGTCCAAACCACTCTGTCATCAGAAGAGAATGAACCGAAAACGATTATACACCGTCAACTGATTGTTCTATTGTGGTTTACGAGACCGGCAACCGGACGGTAGACGACGCCGTCGCCCGCGTCCTCTCCGGAGAGACGCTTGATCGAACGGATGGCCTCGCATTGCTGGCCCAGCCAGTCCAGCCGCTCGCCGCAGGAGCGGATCTCGTTCGATCACGATTTAGCGACGGAACGGTCGACGCCTGTTCGATCGTGAACGCGAAGGCGGGAAACTGTGCCGAGGACTGTGGCTTCTGTGCACAGTCCGTTCACTTCGATACGGGGATCGACACGTACGGCTTTCTGGATCCTGCGGAGATCCTGGCGGCCGCACAACGCGCCGAACGCGACGGCGCACAGCGGTTTGGCATCGTAGTGGCAGAAAAAGGAGTGAGCAAAAACCGCCGCCCAGAGGAGTGGGCAGAGGTGCTCCGGGCGATTCGGCTGGTGCGCGATGAAACAGCCGTCGAAGTCGACGCGAGTCTCGGTATCCTCACGGAAGAAGAGGCCCAAATCCTCGCAGCTGAAGGAATCAACCACTACAACCACAACATCGAGACCTCCCCGGAGTACTTCCCGGAGATCGTCGGCACACACTCGTTCGAAGACCGCGTCGAGACGCTACAGGTCGCAAAAGACGCGGGGATGGATCTGTGTGCGGGAGTGATCCTCGGCATGGGAGAGTCGCCTGCTGATCGGGTTTCGGCGGCAATTGCACTCCAGGAGATTGGGATTTCCTCGCTGCCGGTGAACGTGTTGAACCCGGTAGCAGGGACGCCACTTGGCGATGAGGAGGGTGCCAGCATCTCTACGGAAGCCTTGATCAAAACGATCGCCGTCTATCGGCTGTTGCATCCTCACGCACGGGTTAGACTCACCGGCGGTCGGGAAGTCAACCTCGCACCCGACGAGCAGCATTTGCCGTTCGAGGCGGGAGCCGATGGCATCCTCACTGGCGATTACCTGACGACGGAGGGACAATCGCCGGGTGAAGACATCCGCATCATCGAGCGGGCGGGCTTACAACCGAATCGGTCGGTCAATCCGTTCGATCCAGAGACCGTCAAAGCTGACACCGAAACGAAACCGACGACCTCGCCCGCCGTCGGCACCGCAACCAGCAACACAGCGAATCAGGAGTAACTACCAATGGACGAAACGAAGATCGCAGTCCTCGGAACCGGTGGTATCGGCCGACGAACGCTCGAACTCACGACGCACAAATCATGGGTTACGCCGGTGGCGGCGTGCGATCGCTACGGGATCGCAGTTGATCACGACGGACTCGACGTTGACGAACTGCTTGACGCCACGGAGGGAAATCTTGCAAGCGAACGCGGCTCGCAAACGTCAACAGATGGCGGTGTCGCCGTCAAACAGAGCGGTCCGGATCGGGGAGTCGTAGCCTCAGAGCAGGCAGTTTCGACGGAAACACCGATCGAGGACGTGATCGCAGAGAGCGAGGCGATCGATGCGGTTGTGCTTGCGCTTCCGAATCTGGAACACGATTTCATTCCACGGATCGCCGATCGCTTCGTGGCGGCCGGCTTCGAGGGAGTCCTTATCGATGTGCTCAAGCGCTCGCGCGTGATTGGCATGCTCGATGAGCGCGCCGACGCCTTCGAAAGCAACGGTATCACGTTCGTCTGTGGTGCCGGTGCAACGCCCGGCTTTCTCACCGGCGCGGCCGCACTCGCAGCGCAGTCGTTCGTGACGGTCGAGTCGATCGACATCTGGTGGGGTGTCGGACTCAAATCCGGCTACGCTGACAATCGAGGCACCGTTCGTGAGGACATTGCCCACCTCGAGGAGTACGACATCGAAACTGCGAGAGAACTTTCGGACGAAGAGATCGAGGCGATCATCGACGAGCACGACGGCGTGCTCGAGTTCACAGACATGGAACACGCCGACGACGTTCTGCTAGAGCGGGCGGGCATCTGTGACGCCGAAGACGTAACCGTCGGCGGGATACTCGACGTTCGGAGCGACGAAAAGCCAACGACGACGACCGTCACTGTCACGGGAACGACGTTCGATGGTGAGCAGGCAACGAACACGTTCGAACTGGGTGATGCAACGAGTATGGCTGCCAACGTAAACGGTCCGGCGGTCGGCTATCTCAAAACGGCTGTCCAACGGAACAGAAACGGCATCTACGGCGTGTTTGGTCCCACAGAGCTGTTGCCGGGGTTCTAGGCATGCGCTCGGAATCGTCGTCAGGACACGGCTTCGATCCCGTGGCTCGACTCAACGCGAGAGAGGATGTGGGGCTCCGCCGAGAGCTATCACCGCACGAAACGGTCGGTGCGCGAACCAGGTGGACAAACGATCCCTGTGGTGCACAGCCGGTGTTTGCTGGTGACACTCCGGCGATCGTGATGGCTTCGAACAACTATCTGGGTCTGGCCGGCGACGATCGCGTCACCGACGCCGCTGGCCGGTGTGCCGAGCTGGTCGGCGCTGGCGCAGGGGCGAGCCGACTCGTCACCGGTGATACGCCCGCCCATCGGGCGCTCGAGCGCGATCTCGCTCGCACGAAAGGAACTAAGCGCGCACTCACCTTTTCTTCGGGCTACGCTGCGAACGTGGGGACGATTACGGCACTCGATCCCGATGTGGTCTTCTCCGATGTGTCCAACCACGCCTCGATCATCGATGGCTGTCGACTCGCATCCAGCGAGGTCGTCGTCTACGACCACTGCGACCCCGACGCACTGGAGACGGCAATGGCAGACCGTGCGAATGAGCTCGCATCTACGGACTCGTGGCTGGTGGTCACCGACTCCGTATTCAGCATGGACGGCGATGTGGCTCCGCTCTCTTCGCTCTGTGACGTGGCCGAGCAATACGGGGCGTGGATGATGGTCGATGAGGCCCACGCCACCGGCCTGTATGCGGACGGTGGCGGGATCGTCCAGCGCGATGGTCTTTCTGACCGGATACAGATCCAGCTCGGAACGCTCTCGAAGGCGCTGGGTGCGCAGGGTGGCTACGTGGCAGCCAGCGAACCGGTGGTCGAGCTGCTCGCAAACGAGGCCCGGTCGTTCGTTTACTCGACTGGCCTCGCCCCGCCGGCGGCCGCGGCGGCGCAAACGGCACTCTCGATCGCGCGCCACGGCGACCGCCGACAGCAGCTCTGGTCGAACGTCGATCGCCTGCGGACTGGCCTCACAGCGGCTGGCTACGACATTGCCGGATCATCACAAATCCTCCCGGTCATCGTTGGTGACCGACAGGACGCGGTGGCGCTCGCAGCGGAACTTGCTGAAGAAGGGATCGTCGCCCCGGCGATTCGCCCACCGACAGTTCCCGAAGGAACAAGTCGCATCCGACTTGCGCCGATGGCGACACACACATCCGAAGACATCGACCGCTGTGTCAAAGCGTTCGAGCGCGCGGAGGTCGCACCGTGAACGTCGCGGTACTGGGCACCGACACTGGCGTTGGAAAGACGATCATCACCGCGGGACTGGTCGGTGCGCTACGACGTGAGGGCTACGACGCACGGGCCGTAAAGCCAGCCCAAACCGGCTATCCACCGGACGATGACGCCGGTACTGTCGCCAAGATTTGTAACGAATCGACGGCAGCGCACTGCTGTCGGTATCTGGATGAACCGCTTGCACCCGCCATCGCCGCCGATCGGTCGGACCGGCAGCTCTCGTTCGATGCGCTTTTCGCGGACGTAACCGATGCCCTCGATTCAGCTGCAATCGGCGTTCTCGAGGGCGTTGGTGGCGTTCGTGTTCCAGTGACCGCTGAAAGCGAGCTCCTTGATCTCGTCTCTGCTCTTGAGTGTCCCGCAATCGTCGTTTCTCGCCCTGCGCTAGGAACACTCAATCACACCGCGCTGACTGTCGAGGCCCTCCAGAGACGTGCAATCCCGGTGCTTGGTGTCGTCCTTAATCAGTTCACTGGCGACACCGTGGCCGAACGAACGAATCCCGACGCTCTCGGATCGATGATCGAGTGTCCGATCAGTACGTTCCCTTCTGTCGAGCAGGATGCGGTGATTGAAACCACACAAACCCGGCTCGCGTCCACCATCGATCGCATTCTCGATCACACACCCCCAGCACAGGTGCGTACTCGAGAGTAACACACCCCATTCGAATGGTTCCAATGAGTCTCTGTTCGTCCCTCCCTGATTAATACGGAACAGCCCAAAGCGAATCTATGAGACGACGCACAATGTTGCGCTCGATCGGAACGGTTGTTGGATTCGCAACGACGGCTGGATCAATCTCGACAACCCGCGCTCGGACGAACTCTGTGGAGTCGCCGACGCTAGTCGACCGTTCGTTTACCGTCGAGGGGGTAGCCCCCGGCAATGACTCCAGGGCCAGCGCAAACATTTCCGAAGATGAAATCGAACTCACCGGTACGATCACGGGATCGAGCTCCTGTCAGACCGCCCAGCTCGCCGGTTGTTGTATCATCGATGAGGAGTTCGTTGCCGCGATTGAAACGGTCGAACCCGACGATGAAGAGGTCTGTCTCCCACATCTCACCGAGATAACCTACCGGGCACGCTTTCAGTTCGAACCCGCCAGTCCACAGCGCGTCACCGTGATCCACGACGATCGAGTGGTGTTGGGTCCCGACTCATCAAACAATACATAGTCCGAATGAGGATTCACCAACCGCCGACCAGGAAGCAAATATTCTAGATTCGAATGTTTCCACACTAAAATAGAAACTCGAGTTTTGGTTAGCCGAAAATTATTTTCAATATTGGGAATGCTTAAGTAGGTGGCGAGAATAGGTATTAGTGAAATGAGTCACCAGCAAGGGCAGATTCGCAAGGAATCGGGTACCGTCCATGGAAACGAACTCCGTCTCGACAAAGATCGGTCCGAACAGATCATCGAGGCGCTCAACACGGATCTTGCAAACAGCTATGTGCTGTATCATCAGCTGAAAAAGCACCACTGGAACGTCGAGGGTGCAGAGTTCCGGGATATGCACGTGTTCCTTGAGGAGGCCTACGAGACCGTCGAGGAAGGGGCAGACGAAATCGCCGAACGTGCACAGGCGCTTGGTGGTGTACCGGTGGCAGGAATGGGGGCACTCACCGATCGCGCGACGGTGTCGTTCGAAGACGAGAACGTTTACGACATCAGAACGTCGCTGGAAAACGATCTAGAGATATACGGCGACATCATCGAATCGATCAGAGATCACATCGAACTCGCGGACAATCTCGGTGATTACTACACGGGAGAGATGCTTCGAGAGATCCTCATCGGTGTCGAAGAAGATGCCCACCACATCGAACATTACCTCGAGGACGATTCGCTCGTCCTCGAAAATGCCCTAAACTAACTGCTCACGAGGTAGAACGCGTCGATTCGCGCAAGCGAACTAATCGACGCTTATCGTTCGAGGTCAACGACGAGATCCGTCGCAATCCAGCCGTCCTGATTGTTGGACTCGACAAAAACAGTTTTTTCTGGAGATGCCTCGTGGCACGTGATGGTGGCGTCAGCCGATGCGATTGCAAATTCCTGCTCTGCCATTATCGTAGATTAGGTCTGCCTAAAGCAAAAAATGTTTTGGTCTCCCTAGAAGATGCCAGCGATCGCCGTTGGCAGGCGAGCGCGACCGGCGATAGCTGTATCAACGGTGAGATACGAGTATCGGTATGGACAGACGATCGGACGATCTCGATGAGTTGCTCTCAGAGCTGTCCGAGACGCTCTCGGAGCTCCAGGAATCGATCGACGAAGAATCGTCGTCGTCACGGTCTCGACCTCGGCCGCCAAGTAGATTTCTCGAATTCACCGAACAGCGGACGATTCCGGCGCTGATTTCATTGCTCGAGACGCACATCCACGCGTTGAAGCTGTTGCAAGGCGTGCTTCGAACGCTCAACGGTCGATCGCCGATCACGGACGACGATCGTGTGCGGTCGACCGGACGGCGAACCATCGATGAGCTAAACGGTGTGCTCGACGACATCCAGGGGGCAATCGAGGGACGTCCACCGCAGGAAGCCTCTCGTGAGCTTCTCGATGACGCTCGCTCCCTCAGCAGTGAGATCGGCGATCGACTCTCCGATGGGACGGAAAACGGAACGGAGTCAACGGAGTCGGGGGCGATTAGCATCGACGTGTCATCACCAAACGACGATGACGATTCGATGAGCGTCGATGACGAACTCGACACGATCAAACGCGATGTAGATCAAGACGAGAGCGACGACGACGAGGAGTGAGCCACCCGGAGAGACGGTAACACTTTACCACCCAGAGCGGCGAGTACAACGTAGAGTCGATGGATTCAGACGACGTCTGTGTGCTCATTCCGACGTATAACGAAGCAGCCACGATCGGGTCGGTGATCGATGGATTCACGGAGCAGGGCTACACGAACGTGCTTGTCATCGATGGGCACTCGAGCGACGACACCAGAACGATTGCCACGGAGCACGGCGCGCGGGTGATCGAACAGCGTCGGTCTGGCAAAGGCCAGGCCGTTCGCGAGGCACTTGAGTATGTCGAGGTGCCGTACGTCGTGATGATCGATGGCGATGCAACGTACGATCCCAGTGCTATCGAGGACCTCCTCGAACCACTCCGTAACGGCCGTGCAGAACACGTCATCGGTGACCGCCTGGAGGAAATCGATCCCGCAGCGATGAGCCGCATGAATCGAATCGGCAACCGGCTCATCAACACGGCGTTCACGCTGATTCACGGCCGAGATTTTGCCGATATCCTGAGTGGCTACCGGGCGTTCACGCGGTCATCGATCGAGCAGATGTCGCTCTCGGCCGACGGCCTGACGATCGAAACCGAACTCGCAGTGGCGTGTGTCAAACACCGGATTCCGACGGCGGTCGTTCCGATCGACTATCGACCACGCCCGAACGGTTCGGAATCGAATCTCGACCCGGTCAGGGATGGTGGACGGATCTTCCACACGCTCTACCGACTTGCGCGTACGAACAATCCCGTGTTCTACTTCGGCAGCCTTGGGCTTTGTAGCGTGTTATTCGGTTCGACCGTCGGCGCGTATGTCGGCTATGAGTGGTTCGTGGTCCACGTCTCACACGAGGCACTGGCGGTGCTCTCTGCGTTTGCAATACTGCTCGGCGTGCAGCTGTTCATGTTCGGCGTGGTTACTGATATGGTCGTTGCCGTCAACCGAGAACATACACGCCAGATTGAATCGCTCGCAGAACAGCTGCATGAAACGGCCGATACCGAGCCCCAAGAGCGATCTGCACAGGAGTCCGAGCGTCGTCACTAGGAAGGAAACACAGAGCGCAACCGATCGAGCCACGGATTCGAATGCTCTCTGCGTGCGGTTTCGAACACCGGATGGAGATCGTTCAACAGCTGCTGTTTGGTTTCGAACTCGGATCGTGGCACCTGCTCTAGTGCCTCAGAGAAGGCAATTGTTCCACCTGCTGCGTTGTACGGCACTGCCACGTCACCCACAGTCTCGAGGAGCGTCCGTCGATCCGTCGGATACGACACGTCAGCAGCTGAGAGCTCAGAATCGAGGGCTGCAATGCCGAACGCGACCGTTTGTTCGCCATCCTCGGGACGGTTCGGTTGGGGAGTACGACCGCTCATTACTGGAGGTATGTTCCCGCGAATTGAAAAGCTACTCCTTCACGCGCCGATTTCACACCAGAGCCCGCAACTATATCCGACTGGATTGATTGTTCACACGTATGACCGACTACACGACGGTGTCGATTCCGAAGGATCTCGCCGATCGGGTCGAAGAGACGATCGAAGGGACGAGCTTTTCGAGCACCAGCGATCTGGTCAGGTTTCTCTTGCGATCGATCGTCATCCAGCATCAGCGTTCTGGCGATCTCTCAGAAGCTGAGTTCCAGGAAATCGCCAGTCAGCTCAAAGATCTTGGCTACCTTCACGATTGAGTTCGCTCGGGCTGACAGTTTCGACAGGAGGCTCGGCATCGACGATCGTTAGCGCAATTTCGTTTCCCCGTCGATCGAACGCCGTGAGCCCTTCCCATGGCGGGACAGCCAGCACCACCACCTGGTGTAGATCGTCGTCCATCGACAGCGTTCGCTTGCCCGACGGATGGGAGATGAATCGACCCTGCGACCGTGGTGTTCCGAGGTCCATCCCGAAGACTGCCGTGATCGACGATCCGGCGGTTGGATGATAAAAGTGCGTGAAAACGTCCGTCTCTGGTTCCAGCTCGTCGGCCGTATCGAGCGCTGTGGCCGGCGAAACTGTGAGCGGAATCGATATTGAGGCCGGTGCCTTCTCACCGGCGAAATCGAGCAACACGGCCGCGAGACCACGGGTGATGTAGCACACGGCTTCTCTACGGTCGGGAATGAGTTAATTCATATGTCGGCAATCTCATCCCAGCCGGCTCGAAAGCAGCTGTTTGAGCAGCCCAGGAAATCGTTGTCTTGCGGTATCGATCGCCGACACGAGTGGCTCGGTTGCGTCAGTCCCAATGGGGTGGCCATGACCCATAAACAGTCGCTCAACCGGCCGGTCGGTCAGTTCGGCCGGCGGTGTCAGCCGGAGCATGGGATGGACGCCAACGGGTTCGTCGCCAACACAAAAGTATGCGGCCGCACCAACCGACTCGGGAACGTAGACGGTTGCATCCGACGGTCGATAGAGGACTACCTCCTTCCAGAAGCGGTTGTCGATTCGTTTCGACAGTTCGAACCCCGTTGCGCCGAGTTCACCACCGAGCGCGCGCACTGGACCGTCGAGGTCATCGTCGATCGATTGCATCCACGTTGGTCGATAGATCGGCACCTCGTGTCGGGTGGCAATGGCCACGGCATCTCGCTTGTGTCTGTCAAGTGCGATTACCACCCCGAGCACCGGTCCACGAGGGCGAAGCAGTTCATCGAGCCCATCGCAATCGACTGGGTCAACGAGCCAGATGCCATCGCGATCCGAATCGGTGAGCGCATAGCTCGCGCGTTCCATTTTTTCATCCGGATACGCAATCCAGCCGAGTGCATCATCCTGACGGTGAATCACATCGAACGACGTCCCGGTCGTGTCACCTGCTGTCACAGGCTCCGTTAGGACGGCGGACAAAAAAAGGATCCGGGCGACGGCGATCTGATCACTCCAGTGTGACCGCAATGGCCCGGCCATACAGGTAGTAGCCGCTCACGTGCACGTGAAATCTGAGAAAAAAGCCGACGAATAACAGCTGGAGCACCAGGGCGACCGGAAACAGACAAAGTCGGACGAACGCACCTCCAATTCGACCAACGGCATAGTCCTCGGTTGTCACACACTTCACCAGCACTCGCCAGGCGAACGCCCGGTTCATCGAGTCCGTATGGGCGAACAGCGCGAGTGCAGCCGGCAGCAGATAGATCGCAATCAGCGTCCAGAACAGCCCACAGAGGACGAGCATCGATCCGACTGCATTCGTGAACGCGCCAACGCTCGAAGCCGGTTGCTCACTTCGGAGGGTCACGGCCACGACGATGGCGACTGTTCCGGGGAGCAGATAGGCAAGCGTGATCAGCGTGACTTTCGCGCCATCGAGGAACATTGCCGGACTGAACGCTGGTGGCGTGGATTCGCCCGCAAGCAGTCGTCCGAGCACCGCGACGAAATAGCCACGGGTGAGGAGATAGACCAGCAGCTGGCCGAGAACGAGAACGACGAGCACACCCAGTTGCCCCGAGCTCCCAAGCTCCGACACCGCTGTCGAGGTGTCTATCTCCTGAATACTACTCGCGTACGATCCAATCAGCAATGCAAGCGACAACAACAGATACGAAACGCCACCGAGCACCACCGCCCGTGAGCCAGCCGTTCGTGATGAGGGATAGTTCAGAGCAGCCCGAAGCACAGCGAAACGATATGGCGTCACCAGTATAACTGTCCCGGAACTATCCGTTCGAAAATACGACAGCCGGACCAGTTCGAGCGATTCAGACAGAGATCTGTTCGAGCGATCGAGGGAGACGACCATCCGATCAACCTATCCGAATCGATGGCATTGGTTCTACTATGACTGAGATCACGCCCTCTGGATGGATGGTACCGCACCAGAGCGGCGGGTGAGAGATCATGGCAGGAAAAGATCACTACTACAACAAGGCGAAACAGCAGGGCTACCGTGCCCGGTCGGCATATAAGCTCCAGCAGCTCGATGAGGCGGCGTCGCTTTTCGATGACGGAATGACCGTCGTTGACCTTGGCGCTGCTCCGGGGGGTTGGTTACAGGTTGCAATCGAGCGCGTGGGTGAGACAGGGAGCGTTCTCGGTGTGGACCGCCAGCGCATCGATCCGATCGAAGGCGTCGAGACGATCCGGGGCGACATGACCGACGAGGAAACCCGGACCGCGGTGATCGAACGCGTCGGCTCCGTGGATGTGGTCGTTTCGGATATGGCCCCGAACATGACCGGCGAGTACTCGCTAGATCACGCACGATCGGTTCATCTGGCCACTCAGGCGTTCGAAACGGCGATGGAAGTTCTGGATGCCGGTGGTGATTTCGTAGCGAAGGTGTTCGATGGTCCGGATCTCGACGCGTTCGAAACGACTGTCGAAAAAGAGTTTCAGTACGTGCGCAGAATTCAGCCCGACGCCTCGAGAAAGGAGTCCTCCGAGCTGTATCTCGTTGGCAAAGGCCGACTGACCGCACCAGTTGCGGTCGGCGAGCAACTATCAGTCACGATCGAGGACACTGGCAATGAAGGCGATGGCATCGCCAAAGTCGAGGGCTACACGCTGTTCGTTCCGAACGTGCCCGAGGGCGAGTCCGTCACGATCGAGGTGACCGACGTGAAACCGAACTTTGGCTTCGCAGAGCGACTCGAATAGTCACCGACCGTGGCGCTCGTCGATCGCATCGAGAAGATCGAGCGTCTTCCGGATCGAACCCCGCACTGCATCGCTTCGATTGACGAATTTTGCGTCGTCACCAACGTGGTCATCGAGATCATCAAGCAGTTCCTGTGGGATCTCGACGCTGATTTTGGGCATGTTGTTGGCTGTCACTGCATCACCGAATGTACATCGATTGTTACTCAGCACCGCCGGTCAGCCACGCTTTGAGTTGCGTTCCAGAGAACAACGTCGATGGCCGATCCATATGGACGCCGATCTCACCCGAAAGCGTGCTGAGACCCAGTTTCTGTACCGGCGTTGGCAGTGAGTACGCCCGACGGAGCCAGTGGCCAAGCCGGATTTCAGTCGCGAGATCCTCACGCCAGGATCTATCGTACGCACCGAGCGAGCCGGGATCGTTTGGATCGATCGTCTCGGCTGCGTGATCGGCCGCTTGCATGCCATAGAGAATACCCCCACCGGTGAACGGTTTCGTCTGTCCGGCGGCATCACCGAGCAGAAAGCTTCTCGCCCCGATTGTTCGGCTTGGTGGACCGATCGGTATCGCCCCGGAACATCGGTGGGTCACCGACACGTCGTAGGCGTCACAGAACGCATCGAACCGCGCTGCAACGTCCGCACCAGGAGCGACGGCAAGCCCATACTCGACGCCGGCCTCACCGCGCGGGATGCGCCAGGCGAAAAACTCCGGAACCGTCAGATGCACGTCGACGTGGTCGTCGAAGTCCGGGGTCTCATCGAACGCCAGAACACCATGAAGAAACTCATCGGGCGCAGGAATCGAACACTCCGAACGAACGCGTGAGCGGGGGCCATCACAGCCCGCGACCAGCAAGGCCTCGTGTGTTTCGACACCGTCAGGGCCCGAAACCGTCACTTCGACGTGGTCAGGATGTTCGACAACGCCCGTGACCGTGTGATTTTCGAGCACCGTCGCCCCCGCTGACTCTGCAGCCTCGGCGAGACGCTTATCAAGGCCAACTCGATCGATCGCGTTCGACACTGGCGACTCCTTATAGAAGCGTTCGGCGGGCGTCTCGGGCCCACCCGTGTGGAATCGAGCGCCGAAGATATCGTTCTGAAAGAGGTCACTGCGAGCGTCGTCCGGGAGATACTCCCAGATGTCCAGGCTTACGTGCCCGGAGCACGCCAGCGGACGACCGATCTCACCGTGTTCGAACACACAGACGTCGTAGCCAGCCGCTGCACTCCGACGGGCAAATCGAGCACCGGCCGGACCAGCACCAACGACGATGAAATCGTACATTACCGGGCGCAGTAGTTGCCCGCCAATAACGCTTTGTTCTTAGTCGTCGCTGGGAATCGCCGGCGTGCGTTTCGATCGTGGGCCATCCAACTCGACTGACGGTAGCAGATCGCGGAGATACTGGCCGGTGTGTGATCGTTCAGTGCGAGCAACCGACTCTGGGGTGCCCGTCGCAACGAGCTCGCCGCCGTTATCACCACCTTCGGGACCGAGATCGATGACGTGGTCGGCGTTTTTCACGAGATCGAGCTCGTGTTCGACGACGGCCACCGTATTGCCTTCATCAACCAACCGCTGGAGCACGTCGATGAGTTTGCGCTCATCAGCCGGATGGAGACCAGTCGTCGGTTCATCGAGCAGATAGAGCGTCTCACCGGTGTCGCGCTTGCCAAGCTCCTCGGCGAGTTTGATCCGCTGGGCCTCACCACCCGAAAGCGTCGTCGAAGGCTGGCCGAGCTTCATGTAATCGAGGCCCACGTCTTTGAGCAGTTGCAGACGCTGGGCGATCCGACGGTCGTGCTCGAAGAAGTCCGCCGCCTCCTCCACGCTCATCTCGAGTATGTCGGCGATCGTCTTTGTGCGGTAGGTTACATCCAGCGTTTCGTCGTTGTACCGCGAGCCACCACACTCCTCACAGGGAACGTACACGTCCGAGAGGAAGTTCATGTCGATCTTTACCGTTCCCTGCCCACCACAGGCCTCACAGCGACCACCTTTCACGTTGAACGAGAACCGACCTTTCGCGTAGCCCCGTTGCTTTGCGAGCGACGTTTCGGCAAACAGCTCGCGAACGTAATCGAACACGCCCGTGTACGTTGCAGGGTTCGACCGCGGCGTCCGACCGATCGGGCTTTGATCGATCAGCCGGACGGTTTCGATTGCCGAGATGTTCTCGATATCGTCGTGGTCGCCGGGATACACGTCGGTGTCGTTCATTCGCCGGACCAGTCCTTTGTACAGGATTTCGTGGAGGAACGTCGATTTTCCGGAGCCAGAAACCCCCGTGATCGCCGTGAACGCACCGAGTGGGAGTTCGATGTCGAGATCGTCCAGATTGTGCTGGCGGGCACCACGGATGATGAGCGATTCGTCCGATTCGCGGCGTTCTTCGGGCACCGGTATCTCTCGCTCACCGGAGAGATACTGGCCAGTGATCGACGCAGGCGTATCTTTTATGGCTTCGACATCACCCTTTGCGACGACTTCACCGCCACGTTTGCCCGGCCCGGGACCCATATCGATGATCGTGTCCGCACGATACATCGTCTCGGTGTCGTGTTCGACGACGAGCAGCGTGTTCCCCAGATCTCGAAGCTCTTCGAGCGTGTTCAACAGTCGGTCATTATCCCGCTGGTGGAGCCCGATCGAGGGTTCATCGAGGACGTACAGCACGCCGACGAGTCCGGAGCCAATCTGTGTGGCCAGCCGGATGCGTTGGTTTTCACCGCCCGAAAGCGTCGAGGCTTCCCGGTCGAGGGTGAGATACTCGAGGCCAACCTCACACATAAATCCAAGCCGGGCGCGGATCTCCTTGAGGATCTCCTCTGCGATCATGCGATCGCGTTCGGTCATTACACGCTCGAAGCCCTCAAGCAGCTCACGAGCATCGCCGATGCTCATCCGATTGATCTCGGTGATCGAGACGTCGTTGACGAGCACCGCACGGCTCGCTGGCTTGAGCCGTGTGCCTTCACAGGCTGGACACGTCGTGGTGGCCATGTACTTCTCGATGTGCTCTCTGGTCGAATCCGAGTCGGTCTCGACGTACCGACGCTCTAGGTTCGGAATGACGCCCTCGAACGGCTTTTCTTTCCGGCGCGTTCCGTTTTTCGTCCGGTGTTCGAACACCACATCTTCTGTGGTGCCGTACAAAAATGCGTCCTGCACCGACCCAGAGAGCTCCTCAAACGGCGTTTCCATGTCCACATCGAAATGTGCAGCCACGGAGTCCAGTCGGGTTCGATAGTACGAACGGTTGTAGCTCCAGGGTTCGAACACCTCACGAAGCGGTTTTTCCGGATCGGTAACGACACGAGACTCATCGATTTCTTTCGTCTCGCCGATTCCCTCACACTCCGGACAGGCTCCGTGAGGGCTGTTGAACGAGAAGCTCCGGGTTTCGATCTCCGGGAGGTCGATTCCACACTCCGGACAGGCAAGTGCTTCGGAGAACTCAACGATGAGTTCTTCGTCCTGGGTCTCTCCGGCGAGATCGCCGGTCTGTCTCGCGACCGCGCCGAGTGCTACGTCGGTGGGGGGATCCGGAACAATGCATTTGAGCACCCCGTTTGCCTCCTCCAGTGCGGTTTCGACGCTGTCGGTGATCCGAGAGCGGGCATCCGGCTCAATACGAACGCGATCGACGATCACGTCGATCGTGTGATCGTAGTTCTCATCGAGCTCGGGCGTCTCCGTCGTGAGATCGTACTCGGTGCCGTCCACCGCAACCCGAGAGTAGCCTTCACTGATGAGTCCTTCGAACAGCTCTTCGAACGCGCCCTTTTGATCGCGCACGACCGGCGCAGCGATTTTCGCGCGGGTCCCTTCGGGGAGATCGAACAACCGGCGAACCATCGTCTGGGCGCTCTGTTCGCCGACCTCGCGTCCACACTCCGGACAGTGTGGCGTCCCGATGCGAGCGTACAACAATCGGAGATAGTCGTGGAGCTCCGTTACCGTTCCCACGGTCGAACGAGGGTTGTTGGCGGCGTTTTTCTGATCGATCGAAATCGCCGGAGAGAGCCCCTCGACGGTTTCGACCTGTGGTTTGTCCATCTGTCCCAGAAAGTTCCGTGCGTAGGCCGACAAGCTCTCGATGTATCGACGCTGCCCTTCGGCATACACCGTCTCGAAGGCGAGCGATGATTTCCCCGAGCCCGAAAGCCCGGTCACGACCGTCAGCTCGTCGCGGGGGATGGACACATCGATGTCCTTGAGATTGTGTTCAGACGCCCCACGGACGTCGATGTTTTCACTCATTGTGAATTGGTGGGGTCGAATCGCTGAAACGCTGTCGGTCCGGGTGTGGCTGGCTCTTCATAGGTTTTTCGAGTTTCCGAACGACCGTAAGCTGTCGCCAAGCACAGTGAAAGTGAACGTGAGAACAGCCGGTCCAGTGCAACGACTTTACGGTGATGACAGCCAACCCCCGTACACCGAACAATGCCGGAGGGAATTATCGATACGATTACGTTGGCCGTCACCGTTGCCTTTGCCATTCCGGTCGCGATGCTCGGCATGCAGTTTCTCCAGGATGGAAACCATCTTCTCGGTGGTGTTTTCGTTGGCCTTGCCATTGCGATGGTCGTCGTCGAGGAAACGATCACCTCACCGACCGACCTTCCAGCGATGGCACTCCAGCGAGTGACGGATCGGATCGCGAAGCCGAGCGATGATGAGGACGACTAGGACGTGGTCGGTGGCGCGAGTGGCTCCTGTGCGGCCTCTATGAGCTGCTTGAGTGAGTCGTCGGACGACTCGTTGGTGAGCAACACATCGATCGGAAGTGTTGGTGCGCCATCAACCAGGTTTTCGAGCAACACGAGTCGTTTTCTGGCCCGTGACATCCCGACGTAGAACACACGTCGCTCGTTGTCGGTGAGCACTGGCACGGGATCGGTGTGTTTGGTGAACGCTTCATCACCCGTCGCGGCTGGCGAATCGTCAACCGTGGCGGCCATCTGCTCGACGACCTTCTCGGTGAGATCCGTACCGACGAACACGTGGTCTGCTTCACGACCTTTTGCGCTGTGGATCGTTCCGAGCCGAACGCGGGCACGATCGACATCCTGGTATGGCCCATTGAAATACGCCTCGATCGACCGGCTCTGGTAGTTCGTCACCTTATGTACCATGTCGGCCGCACTCGACCGTGTCGGAACGAACGGCGCGTGTTCTTTCACGAACGAGGGCTGGAGTTCCATCTCTGTGAGATCATCAACACCCAGTTTCTCCTGGTGAGCTTCGAGCGCATCGAACAGCTCGTCGCGTGAGCCCGTTCCAAAGGCCGCCGAATCGAGCATTTCCGCCAGCCGACGGACCTGCAGTCCGGTCAACAGCTCCTCATCGCTCAGGGCCTCAACCGCCATGATGTAATCCGTGAGTCGGTCGGTCCACATCCGCTGGTCGGTCATCGTCTTGAACGGAATCCCCTCATCGATGAACTCGTCCATGAACTGGAACATCTGATACCGCGCACGGAACAGCACCATCACCGAGCCATCTGTCTCTTCGATCGTCGCGCGAACGTTACACATGAGATCGTACATCGAAGGGTCGCGCACTGCCTCAACGCGACCACCCTCGGTTCGGGGCTGGAAATCTTTCTCCTGGCGTTCCTCAACGTGATCGATCTCCCGGTTGACAACGTTCAAAATCCGGGATGGAAGGCGATACGACGTGTCGAGCACCACGTTCTCACCCCCCTCTTTGAGGAGCAACATCGGATCGGCACCCTGCCAGGCGTAGACCACCTGGTCGTCGTCGCCCGCGATCAACACCGAGTCCATCTGGGTTTTCCACTCCTGGTAGACCGAATACTGCAGGGTAGTGATATCCTGAAACTCATCGATCACGAGATAATCGACGGAGGGAATGAGTGATCGCTGGTGGACACGCTCTAGCATGTCGGCGAATCCCAGAATGTCGTTATCACCCTTGTACGCTCGCCATGCACGGATTGTCTGTGGAACGTCGATTCGGTCGTCGTCGGTGGGCCACGTGGGCGTGTATTTGTTTCCTGTCTGTGCGTTCGGATCGATATCTGGTGGCAGCCGCACGGTCTCAACGTCCCACTGGAATGGCACCTCGTGCCAGTCTGCGACCTCACGCGTCGTTCGCTGGAGCCACTGACTCGTGGCGATGATCTTGTTACCAATCGTCGTCGAGCGCGAAGAACGCCGACGCGAGGAGCTGTACTCGTCTTCGAACTCGAGGCCGTAGTCCTCACAGAACGCCTGTTTGTCCGACTCGCCAACGACATCGTTTCGCGAGCAGTTGAGCAGTTCGTACGCCTTGGCGTGCATCGTACAGACGTTCGATCTGAGCGAACGCGGACTCCGGTCGAGCCGCTCTGCCAGTCGTTCGCGAACCTCTGCTGCTGCGGCACGCGTATACGAAACGATGAGAATATCCTCGATCCGCACGCCAGAATCGAGCATGTCGTCGACGCGGTCGAGCAGTGCCGTGGTTTTACCACAGCCCGGCCCGCCAAACAACCGGGTCACTCGTGGTTTGGTCATTGCGGGGTCCAGGGTATCCAACAGTATAAGCGCCCTGACTCACGAATTCGTGGGACTCTCAGCCTGCTTCGCTCTCTGGCATCCACCCACAGACAGTACACTCCGTTGCCGCTATCTCATGTAAGCCACCACAGTCGGGACACTGCTTTTTCTGGCGGTCTCGCTGCCAGTCCGACGCCTCCGACGGCACGTCGTAGCCACGCTGTGAAAGGAATTCGTCGAACACGTCATCGTTCCCTAGCGACATGTGTTGTGACATGGTATGACACGCCAATAAGGGTACCGACGACTTTAGTTTCATTGACAAAAAATCCGTGCCAGACAAAGTTGCTTATACTGTGCGCTGGATTACACTGGTATGACGGACCGAGATCCACTGGAGCGCCGGGCGAGCGAGTCCAGAGATCTGTACGATCTCGCCCACTGGGAGCGCCGAACCGCGCTGGATAGACTTTCTTCACTGCTCCACCGAATAGTGTTGGCGATCGTCCGGTGGGGAACGATCCTCGTTGCACTGTTGATAACGGCCGGTGTCGTCCAGCTATCGCTTGATCGAATTCAGGCCTCCTCTATCCCAGTGGTCGGACTGTTGACCGTGTGTTCTGCAATTCCGGCGCTGGCGCTGGTCGCGTGGGTGTATCGATCGGACGTGACGGTATCGGAGCCGATCGACGTGCTCGCGGCAACGTTCGTGTTGGGCGTGTTGTTTGCCGGCTTTGCTGTCGTTCTCGAATCGCCGTTTTCTGCGCTCGGACAGGGGCTTTTTGGACAGATTCTACTGTTTTTCCTCGTAGTGGGCCCGATCGAAGAAGGAGTGAAACTACTCGCCGTACGGGTGTACGCCTATCGCCAGCCGGCATTTTCTGCAGTCATCGATGGTGCGGTGTACGGTGCGGTCGCTGGCCTTGGCTTTGCGACGATTGAAAACGCACTCTACATCGGCGTCGATTTCGTCCAACTTCCTGCGTCCTCACTGCTCCGAACGGTGAGTGCCGGGACGGACATCGCAGCCACGCGCGCGATCGCGGGACCGGGTCACGTGATCTACTCGGCGTTTGCAGGATACTATCTCGGCCTCGCGAAGTTTAATCCGAAACACGCCGGGCCGATCATCGTGAAGGGACTGGTGATCGCATCGGTCATTCACGCAACGTACAACACGCTGGTGGGCGTGTTCGTTGGTATCGTCCACGGGCTGTATCCGAACGTCCCCATGCTCATCCCACAGTTCGGATTCGTCGTCCTCTATCTGGGACTCTTCGGACTGTTGTTGTTCCGGAAGCTAAACCGGTATCGAGAAACGTACAGACAGCTCGAGGAGGAGGTTGTCGATTCGAGTGAGCTATCGGTTGATCGGACGGAGTTCGACGACCCGGTGAATCACTGACTGAACGGTGGAACGGTCGCCTCTTTTGACTCGTTCGTCTCGAGCAGTCGTTCGGTGTACTTGGCCAGCACGTCGACTTCGACGTGGACTGGATCGCCGACGGATTTTTTGCCGAGCGTCGTCGCCCCGTACGTTGCCGGGATGATTGCGACCGAGAGTCCTGGAGTTGTCTCGTCAGTACCGAACGTGTGGCTAGCAACAGTGAGCGAGATGCCATCGAGGGCAATCGAGCCCTTCTCGACGACATACTGCTCTAGGGACGCAGGAATTGCAAACTCGAACGTCCAGTCTTCACCGACGGATTCGATCGCGGTGATCGTGGCGGTGCCATCGACGTGTCCCTGCACGATGTGCCCGTCGAATCGGTCGTTTGTAGCCATGGCGCGTTCAAGATTCACCGCATCGCCACTCGTTACCGCATCCAGATACGTCCGATCGATAGTCTCCGCGGCAAGAAACACTTCGAACGTCCGTTCATCGTATCGCTCGACAGTGAGACAGACGCCGTTGACGGCGACTGACTGGCCCTCCGACAGCTCGGTTCCGAACGATGATTCGATGGTGAGCCGGCGTCCATCGTCGTGTGTCGTCGTCTCAACGACGGTTCCCGTCTCCTCGACGATCCCGGTAAACATGCGTCGAACTATCCGCCAGCGCTACGAAAGCGTTCCGGAGCCGCCGTTGATCGCGGGCTTTTCGGTGTCGGCCACGTACTGTCAGTCATGCATTTCGATCAGCGAACACAGGCGGCGCTCAGATCGGTTGGCCTTTCACAGGAGCAAATCCAGCAGGCTTCCGACCACGCCGTTGCTGCGACCGAAAAAACCGCCAATGAGCTCGAGTCGTTTTTCGAACGAGAAACGGTGTACTCCACCATGGATCGCGCACACTCGAGTAGCGACATTCAAGAACATACCGTCGAGTACATCGATATTTTCACCCACGCTGCTGACATCCGTGGCTATCTCCGGTTCGATAGCTGGGGTGTCCCAATCGAGGGGGGCCGAGCGCTTGACGATGGGACGGTCGAGCTGACGCTCGGTGGGACCGTGAATGACCGCGTCAGGTTTGCCGATTCGTCGGATATGCTATGACGACGGTTCGGTTGCGAGGGATCTACGCCACTGCACTCACCGCGCTCCTTGAGGACGAGTACGAGATCGTCCAGGCTTCTCCGCCGATCAAGTCGCGGTTCGATCGCGCATTCGGTGATGCTCCCGCTGCGGTAACCATTGGGGATGCAGCCGATCGGACGGGAATAGCCGTAGTCGCACCCGACGATGAAACGCTCCAGCCCATCTGTGCAGAGATTACGTCGGTTGGAGTCGACGCGTTCAGCTGGACGGCCAGTACTCCACCAGAGACCGTGTGTACGGGGACAGTCGAATCGGTCGAACGTCAGGGTGCAGTCGTCGATCTGGGCGCGGCTGCTGGTTTTCTTCCGTTTCGGGAGGCTGATGAGCAGCTACAGCGTGGCGACGAGCTCACCGTCCAGGTTGCACGCACGACAGCACCCTGGGTCGACGATCGGCCGGAGTTGCGGACGACGATCGCCGTCGAGAACAGCTACGGGCACCTCCAGAAAGGAACCACAGCCACCGGCGATGGGATCGGCGTTACCGATCTCTTGGACGTTTCACCCCGCGAGGGCTGGACGGTTCGCTGGGCCGAGGGAGCCACAGATCATTCGTTCGACGTGCTCGCGGCAGCGCTCTCACAGCTCAACGAGCGGGCCAAACGGATCGAAGATGAGGTTGAAAAGCCCACACAGCCACAGAAGCAGATGTGGGTGTGGTTCGGCAGGGAAAGCCGGTTTGCACTGGATGAACACCGGGGAACGGTGACGACAACGATGGATGGTCACCACCGGATCAAGGCCGGGACGGATGCCGCCAGCGCAGCCGTCGATTTCACCGAAGCGGTTTCTGAACCGACGGGCGATTTTCCGTTCGCGGAGACGGTTTCTGCGTTCGGCCCGGCCGTCGGCGATTCGATCGAGATCGCTCACGGGAAGCCGGACGGTCGATGTTTTTCGCTGGGAACCGCCACCGTCACCGACAGAGACGACACCACGATCACGGTTGAGCGGACGATGTCTCCTGGAGGGAGCTACGACGCGCTCGGCGTCAAGAAGGAAGCCGGCGACGTTGCCACAACGAAGCTCACCGAAGGCAAGTGGTGGTATCCAACCGTCTATCGGGATCGAAACGGGACCTCAAAAGGGACGTACGTGAACGTCTGCACGCCCGTCGAGCTGTTCCCAGATCAGGCCCGCTATATCGATCTGCACGTTGATGTCGTGAAACACGCTGATGGAACCCTCAAGCGGGTAGACGACGACGAACTCGAGGCAGCGCAAGCTGCCGGACAGCTCACCGAGCAGGTGGCCGACCGGGCCCGGACCGTTGCTGTCTCACTCGAGCGCGCGCTCAGCGACGACTGACGGTTCAGACTCAGTTCTCGAGCAGGGCCTGCAGTTCGTACAGGTCAGCGAGTTCATACGTTGGTTCGACGGAGAGCTCCGTCTCGGCCCGGTGATCACGGCGGAGAAACGCAGCGTCGATGCCGGCACGCTCGGCGGCGATCAGATCCGTTTCGCTGTCACCGACGTAGAGTGCATTCTCCGGTTCAAGGGCAGAGAGTGCAGCGTCGATAAACGTCGGCTCGGGCTTTTTCTCTGCTAAGCTCTCGATCGTTCGTGGCCGGCCATAGCAGACATCAAATGCCGACTGGAGGCCAAAATGTGAGAGCACGAACTCAACAGTCGATTGGTGGTTGTTGCTGACGAGTCCACAGGTCTGTGAGAGCTCCGGAACGATTGCCACGTCGTCGTAGGTCGATCGGCTACCGGCCTCGAATTCGAGCACTTGCGAGCGTTCGTCGAAGTGTTCACGTTTCGCCCAGAATGTTTCGGGATCCAACTCGTACTCCGCACAGAGCGCGTACAGTTCGTCGGGATGGATGCCATCAACGATCGCACCGACGTGTTCGTCGGCCACAGTAGAGACACCAACTGCTTCGAACGCGCGCCTGGTTGCGCGCAGTTGGGAGGATCGCGGCGGCGGGACGACCAACACGCCGTCGTTGTCGAAGACGACTGTATCGTAGGACACGGTTGCCGTTCGATCGCCGGTGCTATCGCCGTTTCGATCAGTACCGTTGTCAGAACTCATCGACGAGCAGTCCATAGCGGAGGATGTCAATGTATTCGCCGTCGACGTACGCCTCATCGCGAAATCGTCCTTCCTGGGTGAAACCAACTTTTTCCAGCACGTTCGCCGACGCGTCGTTGCTGGCGAAACACTCCGCGATGATTTTGTTCAGTCGCAGCGTCTCGAATCCGTAGGCACAGATCGTTTCGGCCGCCTCGGTAGCATAGCCGTTCTCCCAGTGCTCGGGATCGATCGTGTAGGCCAGTTCTGCGACGCCCCATCGTTCGTTTGGTGGTTTAAAACCGACCGTTCCGACGCGGGTTTCATCGACCGTCACCACGAACTGTATCTTGTTATTCTCACTGAGCGACTCGATCCACTCGCGTTCGTCCTCGAGTGATTTCGGGTCTACCATTCCCGTTCGGGGCCAGACCCGGGGGTCGTTGAACAGCTCGGCAAGCCACTGGGCGTCCTCGGTTTCGATTGATCGCAGCGCAATCCGGTCTCCGGTGGTGAAAATCGGACCAGGCATAGATGACGTTGTATAACGACACAAATGAGTCTGTTTCACCACTGTGAACTATTCACATTGATCAGTTCTCGTCGAACCATTCGGTCGCCAGCAGTCCGTACTGGAGGACATCGACGCGCTCGCCCTCGGTGAACCAGTGCTTTCGGAGGCGGCCCTCTTGTGTGAAGCCGGCCGTTTCGAGTGCGCTTGCTGATCCAGGATTCGTATCGAAACAGACGGCATACAGTTTTTCCAGCCGGCGCGTTTCGAACGCATAGCCACAGATCGTCCGGATGGCATCCGTCGCATAGCCGTTCCCCCAGTGATCGGGATGAATCTTGTACGCGAGTTCAGCAACGCCGAACGCTTCATCGGGTGGCTTCATTCTGATGGTTCCGACTGGGGTTTCATCCACGCTCACGACAAATTCGACGGCTCCGGAATCGTCGCTCGATTCGAACCACTCGCGTGCGTCAGCCAGTGATGTCGGTTCCGTCACTCCAAGCGGTCCCCAGACGTTGGGATGGTTGACGAGTTCGTGGCTCCATTCGACGTCTTCAGATTCGAAGGTTCGAAGTGAAACCGTTTCGCCTTCCAGGAATACTGGTCCCGGCATGGCACGATCTACTGATGGAGAGCACCTAACAATGTTGGAGCCATGACACCACAGGACGCGGGGGTCACTCTTGATCGAACCAGTCTGTAGCCAACAGCCCGTAGCGTAGCACGTCAACCCGTTCGCCCTCCGTGAAGCCGTGGTTTTTGAACCGGCCTTCCTGAGAGAAGCCGGCCTTTTCGAGTGCGCGGCCGGATGCTGGGTTCGTATCGAAGCACTCGGCAAACAGCTTCTCGAGACGACGCGTTTCGAAGGCGTAGGCGCTGATCGTTTTCAGGGCGTCCGTCGCGTAGCCGTTCCCCCAATGCTTCGGATCAAATTTGTACGAGAGCTCCGCGATACCCCACGTCTCATACGGTGATTTCATGTTGACAGTTCCGACTGGTGTTTCATCGACCGTCACGACGAAACACACGGCATCGGAGTCGTTTTTCGAATCGATCCATTCGTGTGTCTCTTCCAGTGACACTGGTGCCTCCATTCCAAGCGATTGCCAGACACGGGGATTGTTGACCAGTTCGTGGTTCCATTCGGCGTCGTCTTTTTCGAGCGTGCGCAGCGACACCACGTCACCCTCGCAGAATATTGGACCAGGCATTACCGTCTCATTCGAGAGCGAGTACTTGAGGCTGTTTCAGGTGTGACAGCATGTGTCGGTCGTTCGGGGGGTATCTGATCAATCACTGGCGAGTCAGAACACGGTATGTCCACGTCGATTGTCATCGGCGATTGCTTGCCTTTGCGAGTGGCTCACCGATGGCCCGTCCAACGGGAACTTCTCGGAGTTACTGGACGAACATGGGTTGACACCATCGCCGATGGTATCACAACGCTGGCGACCGGAGGAGTAGTATGGATCGACCCGATCTCACCGGGCGCACCGCGCTCGTCACCGGCAGCGCGAAAGGACTCGGCAGCGACTGTATTGAGGCGCTGGCGAGTGCTGGCGCAGACGTCGTGGTTCACTATCATACGAGCGAGGAGGAGGCCACCGCGCTCGCCGACGCGCTTTCTGCACAGTTCGGCGTCAGCTCACTGGCAGTCGGCGCGGACGTTACTGAGCCCGACGAAGTCGATGCGCTCTTTTCGACGATCGAAGCCGAACGTGGGCCGGTCGATCTCCTCGTGAACAACGTCGGCCGGTTCGCTCCCGAAGACTGGGAAACGATGGACTGGGACGTTTGGAAAAATGTGCTGGAGACGAACTTCAACGCGACCTGTCTCTGTTCGAAACGCGCGCTCCAGACGATGCGCGATGCCGAATACGGTCGCATCGTCAACATCGGCTACGCCGGTGCCGAGAAAGGGCTCGTCAATCCGACGAACTTCCCGTACTTCGTCGCCAAAACCGGCGTGCTGATGTTCACGCGAATGCTCGCGGCCGACACCCAACACGAGGGAATCACCGTCAACGCCGTCTCACCGTACGTCATCGAGAACTCCGATGCGTTTCCGGACACGCTTCCGCGCGGACGAGCGGCCACGACCGAGGACGTGATTGATCCAATCCTGTTTTTTATGGGGGGTCCGGAGTACATCAGCGGCGAGAACGTCGAGGTAGATGGGGGCTGGCTGCCCGAATCGGTCTGATCAGAAAAACTGCAACAGATCGTCGCGCTTTGCCTCGTGGAGATGTTCACCGACGGCGTCGGTGAGCGAGCTGATCTGCCCACGTTTGGCACAGATCGGTGCGATCGTCTCGGGCCACTGCTTCCACGGCGGATAGATGCCGAGCCGGTCGCAGATCGCATCAAGACGCGCATCTCGATCATCAACCTTGTCCATCTTGTTCACCGCGACAACGGTGGGAATCGATAGCTCCTGGAGGAAATGAAACAGCTCCACGTCATGGGGCACTGCCCCGCGTTCGGCGTGGCGATCGATGATGTCTACCGCGCTTTTACCATCGAGCACGACGATCCCCACGAGGATCCGCTCCGAATAGCCCTCGAGATACTGGACAACGTTCGTCTTGATCGACTCGCGATGGCCCTCCTCAACACCCTCCATAAATCCAAACCCGGGCAGATCTGTCAACACGAAATCCTCCGACGCCCAGTCGTAATGGTTGGGCGAGCGCGTAACACCCGGTTTCGAGCCCGTAGAGACCGAATGGCCGGTGAGCTCGCGCATGATCGTTGACTTTCCAACGTTCGAGCGACCGACGAGAACGACCTCCGCAGACCGATCGGGGCGAGTGTCGAACATGATTCAGGCGTTCGTCTCGTATGGCAGCTCGATTTCGTAATCCGTCGCATCTATCGCCGCGTCGAGAAGTTCGGTGACGCCCTCGTTCTCAGTGGCGCTACAGCGCAATGGGGCGTCGATCGCGCCGTCGAGATCTGCCTTCGAAGCGACCGTCAGGACGGGCACACCGGAGAACCGATCCGCAATCTCGTCGCGAAGCGCCAGTTGGACGTCGCGCTGGTAGCCACACGTTTCGCTCCCATCGACAAAGACGAGAATACAATCCGCACAGTGAGAGAGCGCACTCACCGCCTGCGACTCGATGTCGTTTCGCTCGTCCGCCGGCCGATCGAGTAGCCCTGGCGTATCGATGAGCTGATACGTGATGTGATTGCGCTCGATGTGGCCAACGTGGATCTGTGTGGTCGTAAATGGATACGAGGCAATCTCGTTGTTCGCGTTGGTGACGTGGTTGACGAACGTGGATTTGCCGACGTTGGGGTAGCCAGCGATCACGATCGTGGGCTGGTCCGGACGAATGTCTGGAAGTTCCTTGAGCTGTTCGCGTGCGTCTCCGAGCGCGAGCAGTTCGTCTTCAACGTTATTGGTGAGGTCGGCAAGTCGAGCAAACGCTTGCTTTCGAATCTTTCGGGCGGTGTCTGGATCTCCACGGAGGCGCGACTGGTACTCCGAACGGATATCGGCCGCCTTTCGTCCGGTCCACATCACGGTCGAAAGCTGCTGTTTGAGCGAATCGACGCCGCCATCAACGAGCGCGTCGGCGAGTTCGTAGTAGAACGGGTCCACCGCATCGAAATCCGGCCACGAAGTCGTCACGTTCTGGAGATTGTCAGAAACGATATTCGAGGCTGTCACCAGCATCGACTGTTGGGCCTCGATGCCGGATTTCGCCCGTCCCGCTCGAGCAGCCCGAGAGAACGCTTTATCGATGAGTTCCTCCGACCGGGGAACGGTCGGGATGTCCTCGAACGTCATACTAAGACTATCAGTCCCGACCCTAAAAGCACGTTCGTTACCCGCTCCGACGGTCATATCCCACCAGTGGGTATACGGTAACGGAGAACGTACACGATACTATGGATTACAAAGCGATCGTTACCGGCTTTCTGGTCGCCGTCCTCCTTGGTCTGATCGGATTCATGCTCCCTGGCATTGGACACGCCACAGCAGGGCTGATCGGTGGATTCGTCGCGGGTTACATGGCCGGCGGTGGACTGTTTCGCGGTGGCGTCCACGGCTTGCTCGCGGGCGCACTCAGTGGAATCATCTTCGCGCTCATCGTTGGCGTCGCGGCAGTGATCGGTGGCACGCTGATCGGCGGACCAGTTGGAGCACTCGGTGGACTGGGAGCAGGCCTCGCGGCCATCGTTCTGGCGCTCATGGCCGCGATCCCGAGCGGGCTCGCGGGCGCTCTCGGTGGGTACCTCGAATAGGTCAGCGCCGTGCCTCTAGCTCCTCAAGCAGATCGTCGAGTGACATTTCCTTCATCGATAACAACACGAGAAGATGATACACGATGTCTGCGCCTTCGTGGGCGATTTCCTCGTGTGAGTCATCCTTTGCAGCCAGGACGAGCTCGGTGCACTCCTCGCCAAGCTTTTCGAGTACCTCGTTTTCGCCCTTCTCTGCGGTGAACAACGATGTGGTGTAGGAGTTCTCGGGAAGGGTTCGTTTCCGATCCTCGATCACGTCGAACAGCTCTTCGAGCACCTCACTCATCGAATTCATCCTCCGTTGGTGGCCACGTCGTTGGTCCGGACCCATCGAGTACGTCACGAATGTCGTGGAGCTGGTGATACTGTTCTGGATCGTCACCGCCACCTTCGAACACCTCGGGATCGATCTCGATTGGCGCGTTCGTACGTGCGGCAAGCGCAAGCGCATCACTCGGTCTGGCATCGATCACTGCCGATCCTCGCGGCGTGACCAGATGGAGATCGGCAAAATATGTCCCCTCCTCGACGGACGAAATCGACACGCGATCGACGCGGCCACCGAGCTCCTCGAAGCCGTCAAGCAAGAGATCGTGCGTGAGCGGCCGTCCTATGTCGTCGGCGTCGAGACCGCGAACGATGCTGGTCGCCTCCGAAAAGCCGATGAAAATCGGGAGTAAATCCGTCTCCTCCTCGTCGTCGGGAGCAAGCGTCACCACGGGAACGGCGCCGCGCTGAGTCCCGGCCACGCGGACGCCCTCGATGGATGCATCCATACGCGTACTGTCGGGGGCACGGGGCAAAACCCCTCGGGGTCGATCAGGAGAACTGCTCGAACAACGCCAGCTCGTGCAGCCGAGAATCATGCGTCAGTTCAGGGTGGAACGACGTGGCGACGACCGACCCGGATCGAACCGCAACTGGGCGGTCCTCCCACGCTGCGAGCACCTCGACCGACGGGCCGACGCTATCGATCAACGGCGCACGAATGAAGACTGCGGGAAACGGTCTCTCGAGACCGCGAATCGGTAGCGGTGCTTCGAAACTGTCGCGCTGACGGCCGAACGCGTTTCGATCGACAGAGATGTCGAGACAATCGAGCGTGTGAACTCTCTCGTCCCGTGGATCTCGACTCACCACGATCAACCCGGCACAGGTGGCCAACAATGGATTGCCGGCCTCGACGTGGCCGACGATCTCTGATGCAATTTTTTCGGTCACCAAAAGGTCCGAAATGGTGGTCGATTCCCCGCCGGGCAATACGAGCATATCACACGAGGGGACCGTCCCGGCCGTGCGTACCCGCTGGACGGTGAGATCGACGCCACACGCCGTTGCACTCCGTTCGAGCGCCGCGACGTGCTCGGAAACGTCCCCCTGAACCGCGATTACACCCGCTGTGAGCGTCATACATATAGAAAAGACTGTCCCGTAGAAAAGAAATACGTTATGTAGACCGCGTTTAGAGGGCGTTCAACACGAGGATCAACACGCCGAACAACACGCCAAACGCGACGACGGTTCGCGGATCGATACGTGGGGCGTTCCGGTCTTCGGACTCAAAATACCGAACCAATCCGGCACTTGACATCAATCCGCCGGAGCTCTGTCCTTTACTCATGGGATATCTTTCGAGTCGGTGCTTGTATGGGTTTCGACCTCCGACAGTGAAAACCCTTATTCCCCGGGCCAGACTAGCTCGTGTGTACGATGACCATCACGCTGAAAGACTTCTACGCCGATTGGTGTGGACCGTGCAAAACGCAGGATCCGATTCTCGAAGAACTTGAAGAAGACTGGGAAGACGAACTGCAAGTGGAGAAAGTCAACGTTGATGAGCAACAGGACATCGCCAACGAGTACCAGGTGCGATCGCTGCCCACCCTCATCATCGAGAACGACGACGGTGTCGTTGAACGGTTCGTCGGTGTGACCCAGCGCGCCGACCTCGAATCTGCGCTCGAAGAAGCTGGCGCGTAACCGCCTCAGTCATCACAGACGGCACAGATTTCGCCCGTTATTTCGTACAGATTCTGTCTGGCGTCAGCGAAATACACGTCCTCGTCGACCGCATTGATCTCCTCGAGACGTTCGAGGGCGTACCGAACCGTGCGCGCGGACAACATCGACTCTTCGACAATTCCTTTCTGCGTCAGCGGACCGTTGTATTCGAGCACTTTGTACACCAGTTTCGCACTCGGAGGCAGGTCAACGAGATTCTCTGTAGACGAATCACTCATTTTCTGGAAACTCACACGTCCGTGCCGTATAAAGATTGAGGCATGACGTGCCGGCGCCACAATGTCATTTCAAAATCATGAAATGTGGGTGAGTCCGCGCTCACCAGATCAGACACCAGCTCTGGCTAATCGAACGGTTTTTGCAGCCGGCGAGCGGATTCGTTCGCATGGCAACCGATGCGTCTTCGTCCCGGAGCGACTACATTCGGAGTGTGACGGTCACGGCTCTGGCCGCCATTCTCGGAATTGTTGGCGCGATCGGGGCACTCGTCGTCAACAGCTCGATGGCTCCAGCCGCCATCGCCAAAAGCACGGACTCCGTGCTGTTGTTGGTCGTGGTCATCGCCGTACAGATCCCGTTGTTAAAGGTGAGCGGTGCGGTTGAGGAGCTCTCCGGGAAAGACATATTGTTCATTGTATTCGTCACCTTCTCATTCTGGTTTGTTACCCTGACGATTCTTCTAACGAGTGGAGTGAGCGTCTAATGGCCGAAGACAGTATTGCCGTCGTGGATCTCGACCGCTGTCAGCCCGACCGGTGCAACTACGAGTGTGCAAACTACTGTCCGCCGAATCGCACCGGCAAGGAGTGTATCACAAAGCGGGGCGAGGAAACGATGCAGGGCCAGCCGGATCAGGTCCGGATCTCCGAGGAGATCTGTCTGGGCGAGTCCTGTGGGATCTGCGTCGTGAAATGCCCATTCGATGCGATCGAGATCATCAACCTCCCCCAGGAGTTAGACGAAGCGCCAGTGCATCGGTACGGCGAGAACGCCTTCTCGTTGTACGGACTTCCGGCACCACAGGAAGGGAGCGTTACTGGTATTCTCGGTCCGAACGGAATCGGTAAAACCACGGCCGTTCGGATTCTCGCCGATGAAATCACGCCGAATCTCGGCGATTACGGCACAGACACCGAGTGGGAGACCGTGATCGACGCCTACCGCGGCACGGAACTGCAGACGTATCTCGAAGCAATGCAGGCCGGAACAGTGACGGTTGCCAGAAAACCACAGTACGTCGATCGGATTCCGGATCAGTTCGACGGCAACACCCGGGAGTTGCTCACAGGAACTGACGAACGTGGCGTCGTCGACGAACTGCTAGAGCGACTGTCGATCGAGCCGATCGCCGATCAGCCGATCGATACGCTCTCGGGCGGCGAGCTCCAGCGGGTTGCACTCGCTGCAACGCTTGCTCGCGATGCGGATTTCTACTTCCTGGATGAGATCACGCCGTATCTCGATATTGGCCAGCGCGTCACGGCCGCCCGACTAATCCGCGATCTCGCCGAAACGGAAGATCGATCGATGCTCGTCGTCGAGCACGACCTTGCAGTATTGGATCTGCTTGCAGACAGCTTACACGTCGCGTACGGTGAGCCCGGAGCATACGGCGTTATCACACCGCCGAAATCGACACGCCAGGGTATCAATGAGTATCTCTCGGGCTATCTCGAGAACGAGAACATGCGGATTCGCCCCGAAGCGATCGAATTCGAGGCCCACGCACCCCGAACGGCGTCGGCGGGCGACGTGCTCGTAGAGTATCCCGCACTCGGAAAATCCTACGGCGAGGACGAATTCTCCCTAGAGGTCGAGGGGGGCGTCATTCGCGAAAACGAGGTCCTAGGTGCCGTCGGACCGAACGGCATCGGTAAATCTACGTTCGCGAAGCTGCTGACTGGCGGGCTCGAACCGACAAGTGGTTCGCTCTCCGAGTCACTCGATATCGCGTACAAACCACAGTACATAGAGATCGATGAGCCGATGCGCGTCGACGCGTTTCTTGCGTCGATCACCGACCAGTTCGGGTCGTCATACTGGCAGACGGAGATTGCGCAGCCACTCCAGCTCGAACGGATTCTTGAGCAGTCGCTAATGGATCTTTCAGGGGGTGAACGCCAGCGCGTGGCTATTGCGGCCTGTCTCTCGAAGGACGCAGATCTCTATCTTCTTGACGAACCATCAGCCCATCTCGATGTCGAACAGCGCGTGCTTGCCACCCGGGCAATCCGGCGATACGCAGAAAATCACGACGCGACCGCGCTCGTTATCGATCACGACATATATATGATCGATCTGCTCGCCGATCGACTGCTCGTCTTCGACGGTGAGCCCGCAAAGCACGGACAGGTTTCTGCACCGGTCGGGATGCGCGAGGGAATGAACGAATTCCTATCGAATCTTGACATTACGTTCCGGCGCGACCAGCGAACGACACGGCCACGGATCAACAAACCAGGAAGCCAACTCGACCGCCAGCAGAAAAACGCCGGGGAGTATTACTACGCCCCAAGCGAAGAGTGAACGACCCTCAGTGATCCTTGTGGTCGAACACGCCACGGTGGTAGAGAACTACCATTACGCCAATCGCACAGCCCAGCACCACGGGAAGGGCCCACTCGAACTCCACGTCGACCGGGAGTGGATCGTACACCGCAACGGCCAGTACCAAAAACGTGAGTAGCACTAGCGCGGCTAGTGCCCGGATCGTGGCATCCCCTCGCATACTCACCATAGGTACTATTTCAGCTAACATAGTACAAACCTTTCGTTAAGTCAAGTCTCTCATATATAAATTTCACAACTTGTTCGGCAGGACGAACCATCGTCGATCAGTGAACGTGCCGGCTACAGCTCCCACAGAGATACTGTTCTTTGACATCGACTTCACGAACGGTGGGTGAAAAGTTCATCACGCAGCGTTTGTTGTCACAGTGTTCGAGCCCGAGCGTGTGGCCGATTTCGTGGATGACTTCCTTTCGTATCCGGTCGGCGAACACCTCGCTGTTAGAGTTGGTGGCGAGTCCACCGTCGGTTGTCGTCTGGAGACGATACGTAGAGACGACGCTACCATTCCCGTCGAGATAAGCGAGTCCGAAGACGTAGTTTCGTCGTCGGTAGAACAGATCCTCAGTAGTGACTGCGATGGTTTTTCCGCTGGTACCAACGTGACTGGCGAGTTCAATGAACGCTTCGGCCCGGTACTGGTCGCGATTCGAATCGTAGGCATCGTTCGGAACCGGTCGATCGTCGTGCACAGTGACATCACAATCATACACTGAACGGAGGCCAGAAGAGGCCTCACGTTTTACCGCCGCGGGGACATCACCGACCGGCACGATGTCGACATGCATAGAAAGGGATTAGAACGGGGCGGGTATAAACATCCCGACGTGACGACATCCCGCACGCGTGCGGCGTTGGTCGATCGACTCGCGCCGTATCAGACGCTCGTGGAAATCGGCATCGGATCCCGGACCGATGTCGCCGCTGCGCTTGCGACCCGCGCGAGCGTGACTGCCGTTGACGTTCGGACCCATCCGGTGCCGGCCGCGGTTTCGTTCGTCCAAGACGACGTGACTGACCCACAGTTGTCGGTGTATAACGGAGCGAACGCACTGTACGCGCTTAACTGCCCGCCAGAGCTCCAGCGACCGTTGCAGTCGCTCGCTACCGAAATAGACGCTGACTGTCTGTTTACGACGCTCGGCGCAGATCCAACGCTGGTTGGCGTCGAACCCGAGACGATTCCCGGCGACACGCTCTATCGAATCCCAACCAATGGAGGGCCCCACTGTGACCGTTGATGCCATTGTACTCGACATCGACGGCGTGCTGATCGACGTCCACGATTCGTATCGACGAGCCGTCGTGGAGTCAGTTGAGCAAGTGTACGGAACGACAGTCTCGAAATCGGCGATTCAACCATTCAAAAACGCATCGGGTTTCAACAACGATTGGGAGCTGACACACGCGATCGCACTCTACGTCCTTGCACGAAACGAAGGACTCGAACTGGATATTCCGTCGTTTACGAACGAGGTTGCCATCGTCGGTGGCGGTCGACAGGGGGCGAGAACCGTTGTGGCCGATAGCCTGGATCCAGCCGCACGTGAGCGCGTGCTCACCGCCTGGGACCCAGAGCGGCTCACTACCGTCTTCCAGCAGCTCTATCTCGGCAGTGAACTGTACGAACAACTCCACGACGCGACCGCGACTCTCGATACGACAGGATTCATTCATGACGAGCCAGTGCTGCTCGAACCGAGCACTCGAGATCGGCTCGACGACTGGGAACTGGGTGTGTTCACCGGACGGCCCGGAGCCGAGGCGACGATCGCGCTCGATCGGGTTGGCCTCGAAATCGCCAAAGAGCGTTGTTACACGATGGACAGTCCGACGCCTGGAAAGCCAGCTCCGGACGCGTTATGCGAAATCGCAGCATCAATGGCCCGCTGTGAGACCGTCGCCTTCGTCGGTGACACGCTCGACGACATCGAGACCGCACACAACGCCAACGAGACCGACGACGATCACACGTACGTTCCTGTTGGCGTCGAAACTGGCGGACTCAATGGTGAAGAGGGCCGCCAACTGCTCGCTGACGCCGGCGCCAAGATCGTCGTCGAATCGATCAACGAGCTCCCTGTAGCACTCACCTGATCGATCGGTGCTCTCGACAGCGAAACGACGAATCCGAGTAAATAACAATCATTTGTATAGAATCAGGGATATCGGGAACGTTTACGGTGTCGGACAAATTCGGAGGGAGTAATGAACAGCCCTGACGGTCTTGATCATCCGTGGCTTCCGAACAGTCTCGACGATTCGTTCGATCCGCTCGCACATGCTGACGTCCAGCCTTCTCCAGAGACGCCGTTGATCGTGACGCCACGCGGAGGCGCACGCGAGGTCGGCAGAAGTTGTATACAAATTGACACCCAACACGGTCGGTATCTCGTCGATTGTGGGTTGAATCAGGGTGCTGGAGAGCAGTTTCCGGCGTTGTATGGGATCGAACCGAAATCGATCGACGCGGTGTTTCTCACACACGCTCACATCGATCACAGTGGTGGATTGCCGGTGCTCACAGCACGTGGCCTGCTGGCCGACGACGCACCAATCATCGCGACGCCACCGACGGTCTCGCTTGCGACCGTACTGCTCCGCGATTCGCTAAAAATTCACCGCCAGCAGGCCCACCAATCGGGCGTTTCTCAGCAGTACACCGAAGACGACCTCGAGGACGTGTTCGATCGGTTCACGACGATCAATTACGGTGGTGGACGGATCGAAGGACTCGCGCCGGTTCCCGACGGCGAGACGCTCGTGTTTCAGTACGGAAACGCGGGTCATCTGCTCGGATCGGCGTGGATCATGCTCCAAACAGGTGGCTATCGGGTAGTACTCTCCGGAGATCTTGGCGGTCGGATGACACAGCTGCCAGACATCACGCCTCCACCGTCTGCCGACCTGCTCGTGCTCGAATCGACCTACGGCGACACCCACAGCCACACTGCGATTGCAGACGCCCGATCGACGCTCTATTCGGCCGTCGAACGCGCGATCCAAAACCGCGAGCCGGTGTTGCTGCCCACGTTTGCCGTCGGCCGAGCCCAGAGCCTGTTGTTGTTGTTCGCCGAGCGGTTGCATATGCTCTCCGATGAGCTACATGACCGCGTCAGGCTCGTCGTTGACGGGATGGCACAGGAGGCAACCGAGATCTACCACGAGTACGTGACCGACGACACGTATATGGACGAGTCAATCGTCAACCGGGTGACTGACAGCGGCTGGGAAGAACCGTTTTTGCCCCCATCCACGACGTTTCCCGACTCCGACGAGGATCGCCAGCGGCTGCTTGCGGAGACAAAACGCGGTGAGATCGTTCCCGTGATTATTGCGCCATCGGGGATGCTCACCGGTGGCAACTCGCCGCGGTATCTCGTCGAATTTGGCGCCCGGTTTGACGCTGCGACGGTCCTGTTGACCGGCTATCAGGCGCTGAACACGACGGGGCGAGCGCTCCAGAACCAGCAAAAAGCAAAGGATGATACGCTGACCATAACCACTGCGGCCGAGCCGTTCGGAACGGATTGGCCCGAATCCCCAGCCGTAACGTGGACGAGCACCGGGAGTGATGATCCGACCGAGCGCGTGACCCGGGCGACGATCCCAGCGGACTGGGTCGAAACGGTTGATGGCCTGAGTGCACACGCTGCCCAGCATGGACTGTTGGAGTTTGCCCGTACCGTTGGTCCCGATACGATCGGACTCGTTCACGGTCCGGAGTACGCACAAGCGAATTTCGGCACGCATCTGGCCGCGAACGTGGCCGGGCTTGAGCAGGCGACCCGCTGTCGGCTGCTGACGCCCATGGTTGTGGGACAGAGCGAATCGCTACAGACCGCCGCAGTCTCACCGGAGATGCTAGAGCGAACCGGCTATCAGGAGCTCGACGAACAGCTCGATCAGGTCTACGACCAGCTAGTGGCACTCAATGAGGAAGTCGCCGCCGCCCGAAACGATACTGGACTCTCTGAAGCAGAAATCAGGGAAATCGTGCGCGACGAGCTCGAAAATCACGAATTGGCGGCTGGGAATTGACCCAGTGTCACCGTGACTGAATGATCGACGGCCGATTGCACACATCATTCAGTGGCCACACAAGAGCGTGACAAGCAGCGATAACAGCTATGCAACGAAACAGTCAGTCCGACCGATGACGGCCAGTTCTGGTGATTCGATCCGTTCGATCGACCCTGGTGGTCATCCGCCGTGACCGACGGTCTCAGTTCGATGATGACGCGTCGTCGTCCACGTCGTCGAAGTCGGCATCGACGTATTCGGTGTCGTCGCCCATCCCAGCACCGTCCGGTCCAGCCCCACCCGGGCCAGCTGCACCGGCACCGGGGCCAGCACCAGCACCGCCAGCACCCGCAGCCTGCTGTTGATACATCTGTTTGCCGATTTCCTGAAGTGCTTCGGTGAGCGCTTCGGTGTCGTCTTTCAGCGCCTCGGTCGAAGCGTCCTCGTCTTCGAGCGTCTCCTCGACCTGCTCGATTGCCGACTCGATATCCGAGCGAAGATCATCAGAGACCTCTTCGTCGTTCTCTTCGAGCAGCGTCTCGGCCTGCTGGATCGTGGATTCGGCGTTGTTGCGCGCCTCGACCCGCTCACGACGCTTCTCGTCTTCTTCGGCGTGAGCCTCCGCGTCCGCTTTCATCTGCTCGATCTCATCATCCGAGAGACCAGTGCCGCCCTCAATGGTGATCGACTCGGCGTTGCCGCTGCCTTTGTCCTCGGCCTCGACGTTGACGATGCCGTTCTCGTCGATGTTGAACGTCACTTCGATCTGGGGCGTTCCGGCCGGGGCCGGCGGAATGTCGGTGAGCTGGAACGCGCCGAGCAGCTCATTCTCCTCGGCAACCTCGCGTTCGCCCTGGAATACCCGCACCTGCACGGCCTGCTGGTTGTCGGCCGCCGTAGTGAAGATCTTGGACTCTTTGGTTGGAATCGTGGTGTTTTTCTCGATGAGCCGCTCGAACAGCCCGCCTTTCACTTCGATGCCGAGCGACAGCGGCGTCACATCGAGCAACACCATGTCGTCGACCTCGCCACCGAGGATGCCACCCTGAATCGCCGCGCCAAGCGCAACCGCTTCGTCAGGGTTGACGTTTTTCTTTGGCTCCTGGCCGGTGAGCGTCTCGACTTTCTCCTGGATCATTGGCATGCGCGTCGAGCCACCGACGAGGAGGACGCTGTCGATGTCGTTTTTCGAGTAGCCAGCATCGGCGAGTGCCTGCTCGGTCGGCGGAACCGTCCGCTCGACGAGATCCTGCGTCAGCGATTCGAATTTCGCGCGGCTGAGTTTCTTCTCGAGCGTCAGGGGTCCAGAGTCCGTCGTCGCGATAAACGGTAGGTTGATCGTCGTCTCCTTCCGGCTGGAGAGTTCGACCTTCGCGTCTTCGGCGGCGTCTTTCAGCCGCTGGAGCGCCTGGCGGTCATCTGTGAGATCCTTTCCGTGTTCTTGCTCAAACTCGGCGGCGAGCCAGTCGATGATTGCCTGGTCCCAGTCGTCACCACCGAGGTCGTTGTCTCCGTTGGTCGCCTCAACGTCAATGACGCCGCCACCGCTTTCGAGGACGGAAACATCGAACGTGCCGCCACCAAGGTCGAACACCATCACGGTCTGCTCGGAATCGTCGTCGAGACCGTAGGCCATCGACGCCGCCGTCGGCTCGTTGACGATTCGCTCTACCTCAAAGCCGGCAATCTCGCCCGCATCTTTCGTCGCCTGGCGCTGGCTGTCGTTGAAATAGGCAGGAACAGTGATGACAGCTCGCTCGACGGTGTCACCGAGATACTCCTCGGCATCGCGTTTGATCTTCTGGAGAATCATCGCCGAGATCTGTTCGGGCGTGTACTCCTCGCCGTCGATTGGGACCGTATAATCGTCCTCACCAATGTGTCGTTTGATCGACTCAATGGTCCGATCAGGATTCTGGACGGCCTGGTTTTTCGCCGGCCCACCAATGAGTCGCTCGTCGTCGGTGAAGGCGACCACCGACGGCGTAGTGCGATTGCCCTCAGCGTTCACGATTAGTTCGGGATCACCGCCTTCCATCACCGCAAAAGCGCTGTTTGTGGTACCGAGATCGATACCAAGAATCTTGTTGCTCGCCATGTTGTCTCCCTCTATTGCTGTCGAACCGTTAAACCTTGCTGAATAGAGCGCTTCACCGGCCGATACCGTCCCCATAGCCGCTTGCGATTTCGTCCGATCAGGCCACGTGTGCACGAGACGGGAAAGCCTTTACTGTCGGATGAGCTAGGCTGAACCAATGGTACTCGACGATCTTGGAAGTTCACTCAGGGGGTCATTATCGAAGCTACAGGGCAAGTCCCGGCTGAGCGAAGAGGATGTCGCCGATATTGTCAAAGAAATTCAACGATCGCTGTTGCAGGCCGACGTTGACGTCTCGCTCGTGATGGAGCTCTCCGATTCGATCGAAGCGCGGGCACTACAGGAAGATCCGCCGGCAGGAACGAGCGCACGCGATCATGTCCTGCGGATCGTGTACGAGGAGATGGTCACGCTCGTTGGCGATTCGACCGAACTGCCACTCGAAGAGCAGACGATCTTGCTCGCTGGATTGCAAGGATCGGGAAAAACCACCTCTGCTGCGAAGATGGCGTGGTGGTTTTCAAAAAAAGGGCTCCGGCCAGCCATCATCCAGACGGATACCTTCCGTCCGGGTGCGTACGATCAGGCAAAGCAGATGGCAGAACGCGCGGAAGTGGAATTTTACGGCAATCCAGACGGAGAAGATCCGGTCGAGATTGCCCGTGCCGGGCTCGAAGCCACGAGCGACTGTGACGTACACATCGTCGACACGGCCGGTCGACACGCGCTCGAAGACGATCTCATCGATGAGATCGAAGAGATAGACTCGCTGGTTGAGCCCGACACCAGCCTGCTCGTCCTCGACGCGGCAATCGGCCAGGGGGCGAGCGATCAGGCCCAGGAGTTCGAACGCGCGATCGGTATCGATGGTGTCGTCATTACGAAGCTCGACGGAACAGCAAAAGGTGGCGGTGCGCTGGCAGCAGTCAACGAAACCGACTCTACGATCGCGTTTCTTGGAACCGGTGAGACCGTCCAGGACATCGAACGCTTTGAGCCCAGCGGCTTTATCTCGCGGCTGCTCGGAATGGGCGATCTCAAACAGCTCTCCGAGCGGGTCGAGCGCGCCATGGATGAGACCCAGGCCGAAGACGACGACTGGGATCCCGAAGATCTGATGTCCGGGCAGTTCACGCTCAATGACATGCGAAAACAGATGCAAGCGATGAATCGAATGGGGCCGCTTGATCAGGTGGTCGACATGATTCCGGGATTTGGCGGCTCGATCCGAGATCAGCTTCCGGATGACGCGATGGACGTCACTCAGGACCGACTCCGAGATTTCGAGGTGATCATGGACTCGATGACCGAAAACGAGCTCGAACAGCCTCGATCGGTCGGCGCTGACCGCGTTCGAAGGATTGCACGCGGGGCTGGCCAATCCGAAGAACGGGTGCGCGAACTGCTCGAACAGCACAAAATGATGGAACGGATGCTCAAGCAGTTCCAGGGCATGGGCGACAGCGACATGCAGCGAATGATGAAAAAGATGGACGGCGGCGGCGGTGGTGGCGGTCTGGGTGGACTGGGCCCCTTCTGAGCGCGGCATTCGAGTACCAAATTCTACGTTGACCACACAGTCACTCGGCGTGTAACGAAGATTATTAGTCTAGGCGTCGAAAGCATCCGGCATGAAAACGACCCACTCGGTCCGGATCGAAGATGTTCGAGAACTGACGCTTCCAGCCGATTCGGTCGAGCTGGTGGTGACTTCGCCACCGTATCCGATGATCGAGATGTGGGACGAGTTATTTTGTTCGCTCGACGAGGAAATCGAGGGAGCACTCGATGGTTCGGATGGAGAGACGGCGTTCGAGTTGATGCATCAGGCTCTCGATCCGGTCTGGGATACGTTGTCACGAGTGCTGGTCGATGGGGGAATCGCCTGTATCAACGTCGGTGATGCGACCCGAAACGTTGGCGAGGGGTTTCGGGTGTTTCAGAACCACGTTCGAATCAGTGATGCGCTGACCGACCGTGGCTTTTCGCCGTTGCCCGACGTGCTCTGGCGAAAGCCATCGAACTCCGGTGCGAAGTTCATGGGGAGTGGGATGCTCCCGCCGAACGCGTATGTCACGCTCGAGCACGAGTACATTCTGGTGTTCAGAAACGGCTCGAGTCGGCGATCGTTCGAGTCCAACGCCGACGATCGCTACGAGTCGGCCTTTTTCTGGGAGGAGCGCAATCGGTGGTTCTCTGACACCTGGTCAGACATCAACGGAACCGAACAGCCCCTTGAGCTCCCCGGCGAGGACGACGACGTTCGTGATCGCTCCGGAGCGTTCCCGTTTTCGATACCGTATCGGCTGATCAATATGTACTCGGTCTACGGCGACACCGTGTTCGACCCGTTCTGGGGAACGGGAACGACCTCACTCGCAGCGATGGTGGCGGCCCGCAACTCCATTGGCTGTGAGATCGAGCCGGCGATGGCAGAGCTGTTCGAACAGCGACTCGAGTCGGTCGTAGGGTTCGCCGAGGATGTGCTCTCAGGGCGTCTCGATGCCCACGAGTCGTTCGTCGACCGGCGGACCACAGACGAGGGGCCGCTTTCGTACGACGCTTCGAACTACGATCTCCCGGTGATGACCAAACAAGAGCGCGATATACAGCTGTACGCCATTGACGGCATTTCCGCAACCGAGAAACCCGAAGGAACACAATACACCGTCGAACACGACCCGTTTTACCGCGACACCACAGGCGAGCCATCGCTCACAGAGACGCTCGAACGGGCAAAAATCGATTCATTGTCAGACATTTGAGGCCCCACCGAACGGTTGTCTTTTTGTGAGCAGGGCTCGCCCCTAGGGTATGAGCGTCCGTGGGGTGGCAGCGACCGTGTATCGCGAGGGTGTTGGCGCACTTGGCGTGAGCTCGGTTGGAAGTTTACTCGCGGGGTCCCTCCTTGGCGGACTCGAGACGGAGCTGCAGCGGCTTCCTGGCTTGCTCGTGCTCGTCCCCGCATTATTGGCCACCCGCGGAAACGTATACGGATCGCTCGGTGCGCGTCTCGCCACCGCACTCCAGCAGGGACTGCTCACGCCCACGCTTCGGTCGCACGACCGGCGGCTCTACAACGCGCTGGTAGCTGCCCTGTGTACCGGGCTGTTCACCAGCGTGTTCGCGGCCGTGGCCACCGTTGTGGTGTTGTGGCTGCTGAACGCCGCGGTCGCGCCGGCTTCGCTGGTGGCCGTCTCGTTTCTGGCCGGCCTCGCTTCCGGAATCGTTCTCTCAGCAACCGTGACAGGTGTCGTGTTCGTAGGCTACCGACGAGGGCTGAATCCCGACACGCTCGTCGGTCCGGTGGTGACGACGACCGGTGACGTGTTCGGAATGATGTTTCTGTATCTCGCAGCGCGGGTGGTACTGGCGTGGTGAGTGGTGAATGGACGGTCGAGGCGATCGTTCGAGCCACGCTTCCAGTGTTGTGTGTGCTGACACTGATCGAAATCGGCAGCGGAATGGTTCTCCACGGTTTCGAGGCCACGCTGGTTCAGTATCCAACGCTGCTCGTGCTCGTTCCGGTGGTGATCGGCACGGCCGGCAACCTCGGGAGCATGCTCGCCTCACGGCTTTCGACGGCGCTCCATCTGGGAACACTGACGTTCGGAACGAACGCGCTTCTGGTCGGCCACGTGCTTGGAACGATACTCCTCGCCGGAACGCTCTTTCCGGCAGTTGGTGCGGGTGCCTGGCTACTCACGTCGGTGATTGGATCGCCAACGCTCGGACTTGGCCGTGTGCTGATCGTCGCGACGCTCAGCGGCGTTGTGTTGGCCCTGGTGGTCGTGATTGTCACCGTGAGCGCGACGTATATCGCGTATCGACGACGCGCTGACCCGGACGACGTGGTGATCCCAACCGTCACGAACGTCTGCGACGTGCTCGGGGTATTGGTGTTGTTCGCCGTCGCACAGCTCGTGGTGTAGTCCACTCGATGGAGAGTTACTCGTCGTCGACCGGGACGCCGTCTTCTGTCGGTGGTGCGAGCTGTCTGACGTACGCCGCCGGATCGCCCTCAGAAACCGTGATCGTCACCGTGATATCGCCAAGTTCGTCGGGATCACCGACCGCGAAGTTGACAACGTCTGCGTAGGCGGCTTGCTTTTTCAGTCGGAACGTCACCGTGTTCGTTTCGGGGGTGAGTCCGTCGAGCATCGTGGTCCGAGCGGAGTCGAGAATCGCCTGCTCGTGAAACCGTTCCGAGAGCCGTTCGAGCGAGTGTGTCCTCGCAACGACAGTGCCGGGAGCCCTCTCGTCGCCAGATTGCGTTTCGACCGTTGCTTCTGGAGCGAGTGTGTCGATTGCCTCGATCACCCGCTCGGTGCGTTCAGTGGCGTAAACGGGTGCTTCGAACGTCGCCGTAACGTGAAAAATTTGACTACTCATCGTCTTCGAGCAGGCGTCGAACCTGCTTGTGGTATGCCTCAATGCTTTCAGTGTTCTCGATCGTCTCATCTGCCATCTCGATCGCAGCACCCATCCCGAACCCGAGTTCGCGGGTGTCGCGTTCTTCGAGGGTCTCGACGGAGGGATCGTCACGCTGGCGCTCGGAGAGTCGGTCCTTGCGGAGCTCGAACGGGGCAGTGATTGCCACCAGCGTGAATTCGTCGCCAAACGCCTCAAGGAACCGTTCGACTTCCGCATCGGATCGAATGCCATCGATCAGCACGGTGTCGTGCGTTTCGAGCGCGTCGCGGATGGGTTTGAGCGATCGCTCGGCGATTGCCCCCGGGCCATTTTCTTCTCGCAATGCGACCGCGATCTCCCCGTGGTGGTCTGAGGGATCCAGACCGCGAGCGCGACACTCCTCTCTGATCACGTCGCCCATCGTGATCACTGGAATGTCGAGTTCGGCTGCGACGGACGCGGCCTCGCCCTTTCCACTGCCTGGTAGTCCCACGGTCCCAACGACGTTCATTACTGGACGGTCGGGACGAGATGGCCTTAATGGCTCCGTTCGATCGAGCCCTCGGTGCGAATCCAACTGCTTTTGATGGTTGACGCAGATGATCCGAATGCGGGCACGTAGCTCAGCCAGGATAGAGCGTCGGACTTCTAATCCGACGGCCGTGGGTTCGAATCCCACCGTGCTCGTGGCCGGTACGCTCTTATTCGATCCCCTGTAATCACTCTCCGATGAAGTCCTCAGAACACGCCGTCGTCGGCACGGTCGTCAGTGCGATCGGCGTCCGGCTGTTCGGTCAGGAGCTGTCCGTCGCCCAGAAGCTCGGTCTCTGGCTGTACGGCGTCGTGCTCAGCGTCGTCATTGATCTCGATCATTTCGTACTCGGACGCTACTATCTCGGCGACTGGTCAATGCTCAACGAAGCAATCAGTGAGCCAGCCCGGGCGTTCACCGATCCGGCGTGGCTGTTCACAGACGTTGATATGGACACCGAACGGCTGTTGAGCCACGCCATCATCGGCGGGCTACTCTCGCTCGGATTGTTCGTTGTGACGCCACTGCTAGGGGCATTCACTGCCCTCGTGCTCTACGCGCACGGGTTCTGTGATCTGCTCCGCGATACGAACACGCTGTAGGACTCAGGCGTCTTCGAAGCCGTCTTCGAAGACGAACGTGCCGTTTTGCTGTACGATTTCGCCGTCGAGTTCGATTCGTGAGTCTTCGCTCATGTCCACGATCATGTCGACGTGTGTTGCGCTCTCGTTTGGCTCGTGGTCCTCGCCCACGGTTTCGGGGTAGGCCCGACCGACCGCCATGTGGACGGTGTCGCCCATCTTCTCGTCAAACAGCATGTTGTACGTAAACCGGTCGATGTCGCGGTTCATGCCGATGCCGAGTTCGCCGAGCCGGCGAGCGCCTGGGTCGGTCTCGAGGACGCTCTGGAGCACCGATTCGTTCTTCTCGGCCTCGTGTTCGACGACCTCGCCGTTTTCGAAGACGAGCCGCGCGCCGGTCACCTCCTGGCCCTGGTGATAGAGTGGCAGATCGAACAGCACCTCGCCCTCGACTGAGTCGGGAACTGGAGCGGTGAACACCTCACCGCCAGGAAGATTTTCGTGGCCGTCATCGTTGATGGTAATCATTCCTTCGACGGACATCGTCAGGTCCGTCGTCTCGGAGCTGACGATTCGGACCTCACTGGCCGCGTCGAGTCGCTCAACCATTGCCGCCTGGTGGTCGTGCTGGGCTTGCCAGTCCTTATCGATTGCGTCCCAGACGAAGTTCTGGTAGGCGTCGGTACTCATCTCTGCGAGTTGGGCGTTGCCGCTCGAGGGATACTGCGTGAGACACCAGTCTTTCGACATGATCGTCTCGCTCACCGGCTGGTTGACCCGCGAGCGCTCGGCCACGATTTCTGGCGCGACGTCGCTGAGTTCGGTGACGTTCGAATCCCCCCTGATCCGGATGATTTTGTCAGTTGCTTCTGCGAGCGCAAGCTGATGGGTGGGGGTTTCGAGACCGTCCGTACCGGCCGCCTTGAGATATGCACGGCTGGCGCGCCCATTCGAGAGCGTGTTGACCGGCACGCCGCCGATATCCCCGACCGCCTCGTTCAACGCGACGATGAGATCTTCGGCCGCTGCTGGACCGGTAATGAGGACGTTGTCACCTTCCTCCACGCCGACCGAGTGGTTGACGATGATCGACGCGTGTTGGCGAATTCGTGGATCCATACCAGGTGGCTTTGTCGCACCAGCTGAATATCCTTTCGAAGGTGCGAACGCAGTTGGTGGTGAGACGGAGTGTTAATATTCGGATTCGGCGTTATCCTGGGCGCAGAGTCAACCGATCGTCAGCGGTATATCAGTACTGCGTACAATGACACCCATGATCGATCTCCGAAGCGACACGGTGACAAAACCGACCGACTCAATGCGTGAGCTGGCCGCCCAGGCGACGGTCGGCGACGACGTGTACGGCGAGGATCAGACCGTCAACGAACTCGAGTCCAGAGCCGCCGAACTGCTTGGTTTCGAGGACGCCCTCTACGTGCCATCCGGAACGATGGGCAATCAGATCGCTGCCAGAACGCACACTGAACCCGGCCAGGAGATTATCTGTGAACGGGACAGCCACATTTACCGCTGGGAGCTCGGTGGACTTGCCCAGCACAGTGGCCTGCAGACCAGACCGATCGCTGGCACCGATCGAGGCGTGCTCAGACCATCGGCGATCGCCGACGGAATCGTCGAGGAAGACGCCCACCGTCCCGGCACCGGCCTGCTTGCACTTGAGAACACCCACAACGCGGCCGGCGGGACAGCAATCGCACCGTCGCGGATCGATGAGGGAGCAACCACAGCCCACGAGCAGGGTGTTCCGGTCCATCTCGATGGAGCACGCCTTGCCAACGCCGCGGTGGCACACGACGTGGCACTCGATCGGTTCACCGACGCGGTCGACTCGGCAACGCTCTGTCTCTCGAAAGGGCTTGGCGCACCGGTTGGCTCGGTACTTGCTGGCTCTGTGTCGTTTATCGAGCGCGCGCGCCGTGTGAGAAAACTCCTCGGCGGGGGCATGCGCCAGGCCGGAATGATCGCTGCACCTGGACTAGAAGCGCTCGAATCGATCGACCGGCTCGAAACCGACCACGAAAACGCCACCATCCTCGCCGATCGGCTTGATGCGATCGACGGGCTCACCGTTCACCCCCCAGAGACGAATATCCTCCTTGTGACAGTACCAGAACCGGCTCCAACGTTTCTTGATGCGTGTGCCAACGCCGATGTTCTCGCGACGGCGTTCGATGAGTACCTCGTTCGATTTACGACACACCGCGACGTTAGCAGGGCGGCTGTCGAAACTGCCGCCGACAGAATTGCGAGCGTTGTTTCGGCCTAGCGACGATCATTGTTGGCACCCTCCTGGAACGCGAGCATTGTTCTTCGGAAGACCAGATAGAGCGCCAGAAGAAAGCCAATGATGAGAACGAGAACGATGAGCAACATCGGGTCGTTGAGCAGGGATGACATACTTCTGCTCGGCCCCGCGCCACCAAAATGATTTCGTCCGATCGCACCGTCACGGTGTCGTATCGATGGAGATCTGATCGAATGGCGTTCCGTCCATCGAACAGAGCGTTGCCGTTATCGTCCCCGCATCCACGGTGAGCCGTCCATACGCCCGTTTGTTTCCGCGAGGGTCGGCATGGCTCCCCGGATTGAATACGGGAATCGATCCGAGCGAGTCTATTGATGGCTTGTGTGTGTGTCCGACGATAACGAGATCTGCCTGGCGTTCCCTGGCGAACAGTGACAACGCCTGGGCCGTGTGACTGTGACCATGGACGAGTAGCAGGCGTGCATCACCGATCGAAATCGTCCGATGATCAGGAAGCGCTCTCTGGAGATCGAGTCGGTCTCTGTTTCCCACAACAGCGAGCAGTTCGGCCGCCTCTGCACTGATCGCGTCGTAGACGGCCCGCGTCGTGAAATCGCCGGCGTGTATCACCAGCGACGACGAACGGACATCTGCCAATAGCTGCCCGGATAGCCCATGGCCCGTCCGACCATGTGTGTCTGAGAGGATTACGACCATGGATATATTCCAGAGGCGAGCAAGTTATCTCATAGGATCGAAAACCAGTCAATTATTAGACATTCGTGCCGATCGTGTATTTTACAACCAGGATATTGAGTACGAATAGGGAAACCGAATCAGCACCACCAGAACACGAACAGGATCGGGTCAACAGTTATTAGTCACCACTGAGATGAACACCAATAGATACGTTACTACACGAACGAGACGGCTGGCGATGATTGGACATATCCACTTTGCGCGACGAGCGACACCCGAATCACACCGTCGGGGGCGGGCAGTACCCGTCCAGAAACGAACGGTGTGAAATGAGCGATCTGCCCCAGCGACCGGTGTCGAGACGACTCCAGAGGCGACTCTGTGGACTCGTAATCGTTGGGTATGGCTGCCTCACCGGGACGGTCCATCTCTATCACCTTCTCGGTGATAGCTCGCCAGGATTGATTGCCACCGTCTACGGGGCGTTCGTTCCGTTCTGTCTCTCGGTTGGGCTGATTGTCGGGGGGCTCTGGGCTGGGCAACGATCGATCGACCCCCAGTATCTCCGAAAGCTTGTCGTCTGGACGATAACCGGAGGGGCGGTGTTTCTCGTCTCTGGGATGTTACTGATGTCGTATCAGTCCGCCGTTGGTGGCGTGCTGGTAGAGCAGCTCTACGTTCTCAGCAACGTCGCAACCGGCGGTTCAGTGGTGGGATTCATCATTGGACAGTATGCGGGGCAGATCGAACGACAGAACGAACAGCTCGACCGATATCAACAGCGACTGGAGCGAGAACACGATCGATACGTGGCACTGTTCGACTCACTGTTGAACCCGGCAATCCAGTACGATCTTCTGGGAGACACGGCCGTGATCCGCGTGGCGAATCCGGCGTTCAAGCGCCTCTTCGATGTCGATTCGGAAGCAGTTTCGGGCACTCGCGTCGAATCGGCGATCGAACCGTCCGACATCGAAACCTCGGCGTTCGACATCGAGCGCGCACTGCGTGCGGACACCGCCGTACAGAATGAAGTGCGGCTGAAAACGGCCGTTGGAATCAAGGATTTTCTCGTCCACGTGATTCCACCGGCTGTTGCCTCGGTCGGAACCGGCCATCTCGTGGCGGTCGACATTTCTGATCGCAAGCAGTACGTCCGGCGGCTCGAAGTCCTTAATCGCGTTCTCAGACACGATCTCCGCAACGACGCCGGCGTGATCATCGGAAACACCCAGCTCCTAACAGAGGTAAACGGCCCGTGTGAGTATATCGAGACGATACGAAACACGGCCACAGATCTGGTATCGCTGAGCGAAACCGTCCGCGAGATCGAAAACGCCCTCGACAGCGACCAGCGGGCGAACGGGACACTCAAACTACAACAGATCCTGAGTGGCTGTATCGACCGTGCCATGACGGACTACCCGAACGCAGAGATTGTGAGTTGTTGGGAGACTGATTCTGCAGTTCGCATTCTCGGGAACGATCAGCTCGCAATCGCGTTCGACAACGTGATCGAAAACGCCATCGAACACAATGACAGGGAAAAACCATCCGTCACGGTCACCATCTCGAACGAGATAACGGATTTTGTGACCGTCGAAATTGCTGATGATGGACCGGGATTGCCAGAACGAGAACGGCGGGTGTTCAACGACGGCACTGAATCCGAACTCGAGCACTCATTTGGACTGGGCCTCTGGCTCGTCAACTGGGTGGTCGTCGATTCGGGCGGGAACGTTATTGTGGACGAAACCGATGATGGCGGTGGACTCATTCGGATACATCTCCCAAAAGCGTCGATCTCAAGCAGTCAGCAGGAAGCGTCGGTAGGAGTCGATAAACTTAAACAATGAATACAATTCCATAATACTCCAGATATGTAGGGACATACGATGAGTTATGGCAACTAATACCGAGGTTTTTTATAGAAGTAAACGGAGTTTGTGCCAGTTATGGCGCTCGAATCCATTTCGGCCGGTCCGTGGGCACTGGTGCCCCCACTGCTGGCAATCATTCTCGCATGGCACATTCGCGATGCACTGATTGGACTGTTCGTCGGTATCATGAGTGCAGCGGTCGTGTACGGTGCCCACAAACCCGCGGCCGTCGGCGTCCCACCGGGGCTCGTCGATGGTCCCATCGGGAACGTTGTCGGTGCAGTCCTGGGTTTGACTACGATTCCGACGCTCATCGCCACAGCCCCGCTGTTTAATGACTCGTGGTACGTCGAAAACGTACTCGTTGCACTGTTTATGATCGGTGGCATGATCGGCCTGATGATCCGATCCGGGGCAATTCAGGGGGTGCTCGAGGCACTGACCGACCGCGTCAGCAACGAAGCCCAGGCCGAGCAAGCGACTTTTCTCGCAGGGGTCATCATCCACATTGATGATTACTTCAACTGCCTCGTTGTCGGGTCGATGATGCGCCCACTGACGGACAAATACAACATTTCGCGGGCAAAGCTCGCGTACTACGTCGACAGCGCCGGAAGTCCGGCCGCTCGATTGGCGTTCTACTCCACCTGGGGTGTTGCGCTCATCGGCTTTATCGGGCAGGGAATCGTCACGGCACAACAGGATGGACAGCTTCCAGCCCATCTGAGTGGGCTCGTTACCGGCACTGGAGCCGATGCGAGCGCCGCGACCGGACAGATCTGGCCACTATTTTTCAATAGTATTTTGTTCGGATTCTACTCCTGGATTGCGCTCATCATCGCTGCGCTGGTTGCCTGGCAGGTCATTCCAAACTTTGGGCCGATGAAACACGAGGAAGATCGTGCGCGCGCCGGTGACGGCGTGTACGGACCTGACGATAACCCCATGATCTCCGAGGAGATGGACCAGTACGGGATGGCTGAATCTGCCACGCCCGACTGGCGCAACTTCGCAATTCCAATTGGAACGATGATTGTGCTGGCGTTTGCGGCGATGTTCTGGCGTGCGTCGCCGGTGTTGCAAGCACCGTCAATGCAGACCCTGTTTTCGATCCCAGGATACACGCTCAGACTCCCGGCAGGCGGGCAGTGGTCGTTCAACATCGGGGGGGTGCGGCTCGGATTGGCAGCCACGGGTGCAATGGTTGTTGCATTTGCGCTGTATCGACTGCGTGGTGACATTCCGTCCAACTCCGATGCCAGCGATGCGATGGTTCATGGATTTAAGGGAATTCTCCTTGCGGCCGCGATCCTGACGCTTGCAAGCTCAATCCAGAACAGCGTGACGACGCTTGGCATCTCCTCGTTTGTCACCAACTGGTTCGCCGGCGTTCCTCCCGAAATCATCCCCGTTTCGTTGTTCCTCGTGACTGGGTTCATTAGCTTCTCTGATGGGAGCTCCTGGGCAACCTACGGTGTGATGCTCCCGATTGCGATTCCAATCGTCTTTTCCACTGGTGCGAACCTGCCGCTGGTCATCGGTGCGGTGTTCAGCGGAGGCATTTTCGGCGATCACTGTTCGCCGATCAGCGACACGACAGTGCTCTCCTCATCGACGAGTGGAAGCGACCACATGGTTCACGTCCGGACACAACTGCCATACGCACTGGTTACGGCTACGATCGCGGGCGTGTTGTTCGTAATCCTCGGATTCATTGTTCCGGCTGGCTTTCGGATCTTCCCCTACTGAACGGCACCCACGACGGGTGACCGCGACCGTTTTACGCGCGAGTCGGATAGACTCGCCAATGAGCACTCCCGACCCCGACGTCTACGAACAGGGTCGCGGAATGGACGCCCACAACCAGGTGATGCGTCGCATCCGCGCACAGAATCAACAGTCCTACGATCCTCATGAGCCAACGCGTGTCTGGCTCGATGAAGACAACACCCCAGATGGTGTACGCCAGTCACTGACGATTATTCTGAACACTGGCGGCTGCCGGTGGGCAAGAGCCGGCGGCTGTACGATGTGTGGCTATGTGGCCGAATCCGTCGATGGGGGCTCGGTGAGCCATGAAGCACTCATTACGCAGATTGAGGCCTGTCTCGACCACGAAGCAGAACAAACTGACACGCCAGCAGAGCTGGTGAAAATCTACACCTCGGGGTCATTTCTCGACGAGCGAGAAGTGCCTGCTCGAACCCGGCGGGCGATCGCAGAAACCTTCAGTGATCGGGAACGACTCGTCGTCGAGAGCCTTCCGGATTTCGTCGACGACGACGCCCTCGCCGATTGTATGCACAGTGGGCTGGCCGTAGACGTTGCGATCGGACTCGAAACTGCCACGGATCGGATTCGTCACGATTGTGTGAACAAATATTTCGATTTCAGTGCGTTCGAAGCGGCCAGTGAGACCGCTGTGAAAAACGGTGCCGGGATCAAGGCGTATCTGTTGATGAAGCCGCCATTTTTGAGTGAAGAGGAGGCAATCAACGACATGATTCGGTCGGTTGAGCGGTGTAGCGAGTACGCCCATACCGTCTCAATGAATCCGACAAACGTCCAGCGCTACACGATGGTCGAAGAAATCTACCACGACGGGGGCTACCGGCCACCGTGGCTCTGGTCGGTCGCAACCGTGCTCGAAGCGACTGCAGACGCAGATGCGATCGTCGTCTCCGACCCGGTAGGACACGGCAGCGATCGAGGACCACACAACTGTGGTGAGTGTGATGAGCACGTACAGATCGCCATCAAAGACTTCAACCGCCGCCAGGATCCATCGGTGTTCGAAGAAGTGTCGTGTGACTGCGAACGGATCCACGCTGGAGTCCGCAAGCGAGAAACGAGCTACAACCAGCCGCTCATTCGATAACGGTCGTTCTCTCACTGAAGCCGTGTAAAATACCCTGTCCGTCGGTGCCTGCTTGGCGGCGTGATGGCAGTGTTGCGCGCTCGGGATGGGGCATCAACACCGCCGTCGTGTCTCGGTCGCCGAGAACGCCCGCAATGTTGTCCGTCGAACCATTTGGATTTGCCCCATCGGTTACATTTCCGTTGGGATCACAGTACCGAAAGAGAACGCGATCGTTCGCTCGAAGCGTTGCAAGCCGTTCTTCGGTGATCTCGAACCGTCCTTCTCCATGAGCGATCGGGAGTGAAATTACTGCCCCCTGTTCGAAGCGTCGGGTCCAGGGTGTCTCTGCGTTTTCGACCCGCAGATGAACGTGTTCACACTGGAACCGTGCTCGCTCGTTCGTCGTGAACGCACCGGGGGTTAGGCCACTTTCAGACCCAATCTGTGCGCCGTTACAGACGCCCAGCACTGGAACCCCTCGTCGTTCGTGCTCGCGAATGTCTGCCATAATTGGAGACTGGGCGGCCATCGCCCCTGCCCGAAGGTAATCACCGTACGAAAACCCACCAGGCAAGACGATTCCGTCGGTGTCTGCTGGCAGCCCATCCTCGTGCCAGACGCGTTCTGCCGTGTAGCCGAGTTGTTCGAGGGCCTGCACGGCGTCGCGATCACAGTTGCTCCCGCCGAACTGTACGACAGCAATCATCGTTCGGAGATCTGAACCTCGTAGTCGTGAATCGTCGGATTCGCGAGCAACCGATCTGCCATCTCTGTCACTTGCTCTCGTGCCTTTCCAGTAGATGGAGCTTCGAGGTCGATTTCGTACTGATCGGCAGATCGAAGGGCAGAGAGTTCGAATCCCAGGCGATCGAGCGCACGCTGAGTCGTCTTCGCCTCTGGATCCAGAACACCGTGTTTCAACCGTACGGTAACCGTCGCCGTGTACGCGGTCATTGGCGTTCGATCAGAGACGAGCAGCAAAAGGGGTTGTTATCCTTACGTACTATCACAGCCTGGTGTCCACCCTGTGGAGACCCATCACCACTGGGCGAACGGAAGGCAAAAAGACACTACAATAGCTGAGACATCCCGCCGTCGTGAGTGAATCGCCGTTTTTCGGTGCTGGATTCGACATATCGTAATATTTTTCATGAAGGAGGTATGTATCTGGCTATTGATACACTGTTAGATCAGGCAGTAAAGTCGACTATGTCGGGTATATTTGGATCTTCAACGGACATATCGGGAGTGAGAACACGTTATGTAATTTACCAAAAAATATAATTATCTCGCTAATAAAGAATCTTACGAGGTTTGAAAAACATGGATAGCGCCAATTCGATAATCGTCCGAGAGGACGCCCGAGAGCTGGGTGTCACGGCTCCGGTCGGCTGTGTCATTAGCGGTCTTGACGTGCGCTCAGAGGCACCAGAACTGGATTCGGACGTGGCTGCAGTTGAGTCGCTCGCACAGGAACGCCCCGAAGAAATACTCGACTCTCAGATCGTCGATGGGTCTCGCAAGCTGTACGCCGAAATGGGATATTCGGACATCAAGCCCGACGGCGAGATGCGGTTCGATCTAGTTCGACGCCGTGGACTCAAGCGACACAACAATGTGGTGGACGCCTACAACATCGTGGGGGCTGAATTCGGGCTTGGCCTCGGAATGCACGACACTGCTCAGCTGGGCGGCGACATCGTCATCGAACGGGCATCCGGTGGCGAGCGGCTGATTCCGCTGTTCCGTGAGAGCTACCGATCGGCAAATCCGGGAGATCTGCTCTATGGAACGCGCCGACATCCGCTGTGGATCTCCGGGCAGATCGGCCGCGACTCCGACGAGTTCAAGGTGACAGAATCGACAGACGAAGCCCTGTTGATGGTTGTGGGCAACGAGAACACGACCGAATCGCACAACCGAGCTGTCTGCGAGCGGACGGTTGAACTGATCCAGAAGACCTGTCCTGAAGCGACCGCCGAGTACCTGGACGTTGTTGACGAAGCGCTGATTATCGCGTAGATAGACAGGATCTTTTTTGCGGCCGTCACACCCCGATTACAGCTCTCTTGCATTCTCCCAGAGCTCGTCGAACACCCGATCCGCAGTCGTGAGATACGAATTATCCATGAGAGAGTCCGCTCGACCTTCGATCGATGGTGGCGCAACATACCCCACGCAACCATCCGAATTCATACAGTTGCGCTCCATCAAAAACTCGTAGAGAATTTCGTGCTTTTCTTCAAACGCCGCACGATCCAGGTTGTAGACACCGTATCCCACGATAAGGGGTGCGTCAGTGATTCTGAATTTGCAGTTTCGCGCTACAGTCATCTCACCGCCAGAATGGTCGCTGAGCAAGTCAGTGAAATCACCGATGCAGGTTTCCCAGTCCTCATCAGCATCAGCCACGAGGAGATATTTGTACTCCCTATCCTGGCTGATGTTGGATGACACCGCATTAAAAAACTGACCCGGTGTCTCCGAATCCCCATTCGCGAGGTTGTATTCGAAATTTCGAAGCACGAGCTTCGTTTCGATACTGTGTTCCTCAAGGCAGATAGTTTCTCGATTGGAGACTATTCCTGCGTTGTACTCGGTTCGATCAGTTTTCAGATAATCGTTAATTTGCTCATCAAGTGACTCAGAGATTGTCCGTCCGACTCGTGCCAGCAGTGACGTTCGTTCGGCCGTTCGATCCTGTAGATTACCCAATGATTTATCGACGTGGCGGATGACGGGATCGTAATCCTGGTTCGTGTGTTCGTCTTTTTCGCCGAACACCAGAAAATCGAGGGTTACGTCGAAAACGTCTGCCAGTGCGACAAGATTTTCGAGGCTCGGTCGAGACTGCCCTTTGCGGTACTGGGCGATTGAGGACGATGACACACCGATCTCATTTGCAACTTCGTTGTAACTTTTATCAGATACAGCCAGTAATTCTGACAATTTCTCTTCTAGTTTGATCTCAGTTTCTTCTTGCATAGTTATCCTTCACTGCGTTCCGACATAAAAAGTTTTTTGAGTTGATATTCGGAGCCACAGATAGATGCGATCAACGAACGCTGGATAAACGCAGGTTTATAAGTTAGTTCGGATCTATCTGATCTAGTATGTAAATACGCCCATCCAGGTATTGCATCCGGCAGATGATAGGACTCCAACCGTGATCGTATAGCTGTGAGCAAAACGGATAGTTGCCACTATAGTCAGAATTCAGATATGAGCAAAACAATGAAACAAACGGGCCCACGAACGGCCCCCGACAGGGAGTACGTATGCACGAACTGTGATCGTGGATTCAGTACGCGAATGGCCCAACAGATCGCGATGATTACCGACGAAACTGCAGAACTGATGTGTTCGTGGTGTCGCCACACGGATTGCTACGATGCACCCGATGAAGCCGATATCGAGCGCCCGCCACCCGTTGTCGATGTGCGCCAGTCGCTGGAAAATGAATCCAGCCCCACCGTCGATATCGAATTCGAGGGCGGTGTCATCGTGCAGTTCAGACTGGGTGACGACGGGATTGTACGCCAAGAGACGGTCGACACCGACGGGACAACGCTGGCGAGTCGGGTAGCTCGCCACGATGGGCCCCCAACAGCTTCGCCGTCAGTTCACGGTGAGCGCTTGCTCGAAACGTACCGTCGATACACCGTCAGAGGGCTTGGCATACAGCGTCCGCACCTGGCAGTTGGGCTGTTAGAAGATTACTGAAAGCTAAGTGAGAATCGCCAGTTCGAGTGCAGCCGTGGCGATCTCACTCGAAAATATCAAAGTAATCGAGGATTCCTCGAGTGATTGTCGTCTGGAATTGCACGCGTGCACCCATATCGAGATTTTCGTACGTTTCAACGATAAAGGACGGAATATTTGCTTCGTAGGTGGCCTTTTCGCTGAGCAGTCCATTCGGCTTAACTGCTGGCCCGCTGATGGTGTCCATACCAAATTTCAGTCGCTGAGAGCCGATCTGGGCGTTGGCGCGCCGAACACCCATGGTAGCACCATCACGGGCGCTCTTCGAGGGCGCGTGAAACACCATCTGTCCGACGCCTGACGGGGTGCTACCCATGATTCCCCTCGATTCCTGGAGAGTGAACAGAACGTCGGGCGATAACTTCTTGACGGCGGACCAGATAGATTGCGAGAGCGCTGATGTCGGCTTTCTATTATATATGAATTTCCGGTTCAAATCACCTCGGTCGTTGACCCGTGTGTTTTGCTCGATCGCCTGTGGATTCGCCTCCGGAATGACAATAATTCTGCCGTAATCTGGGTTCCATTCCGAAATTTCATGGGCTGCAACGATTCCGGCACGCTCATCGCCATGTATCCCGCCGACGATGAGCGCAGTCGGTCCCTGAATATGACTGTGGCGTTCGGTCATCTGCGGGACGGATTCGTCAACCGGACCAACCTGATTCTGCTGGACAGCCTTCGAATCGTCAGCCGATTTGCGTGCACACACCGAACTACTCGCCGCCGCCGAACCCACTGTGGCGTATCCTGTTCCGATCGTTGCTAGAGCTGACAAAAATCCTCGTCGATGCTTTTGTTCCCCAGGCACAAATATGTAGTTCGTCCAACTTCCAAATAAATCTTTGGAGCACTATATATACATGTGTGAAATACTGTCTTTACTACCGATAGATTATCCACTACATACCAATCGATGGCTGTAGCTCTCCCAAGAGTAGCTCAGCCCGTAGACATCGTGGAGTCGCTACAATTCTGAGACGGCTTCGATGGCTGCATCGATAGACGGCGTATCGAAGAGATCCCGCGAAACGTACGCGTTTGCGCCGGCAGTGTAAAGATCTGACATCGTTTCGATGACCGATCTATCGAGCGGTTCGGGCTCAACATCACAGAGTGAGCGCCAGTCGGCAATATCCTCTTCTTTTGCCGTGTCTTTGGCCGCAGAGACGGCCGAAACCCACTCGGGCTGCGTTCGCTTGTGGAACTGTCTGAGTACCTCTTTGGAGAGTTGCTGGCCATTGTAAGCGAATCGGTTCTCGTCAAATGTGCCGACAACGTCTGCGACACGCAGTTCGCCATCGAAGTAGAGACACTCGATCTTTCCGTCCTGATGGTCGAATCCAGCCGACGCTGCGCGTTCGGTGATGCATTCGTTGACCGATCGTGCCAGTTTTTCGAGTTCGTCTACCCCAGCCTTACCGGCGATGCGGTCGGCCTGGTCGCGATCGAGAAGCCGATCGGAGTTTTCGTATTTCGTGGTGAATTCGATCACGGGCTCTGGCAGATCGACCGGCTCATCTGGCCACGAATCGATGTCGAGGCCGATATCCTCCGGCGATCGGCGATCGCGCAGGCTCGAGCCAACGGGTACCGTGTTTCGAAAGACAATCTCGAGTGGGACGAGATAGTTCTCGCCAGCGGCCGCGTGGAACGCATCGTAATCGTAGGTACGTCCCTCATGCGGGAGTTCTGGAACACGCGTGAGATCGATCACCATCTCCTGAGGTGGCAGCGTAACCTCTTCGAGGGTTGTGGTCTCACCCTTATCGATCACGCCGCCGTAGTGTGTCGCAATGCCGTTGTCTTCGAGCAACTCGAAGTTTGCAGCCCCCATCGAACAGAGACTTGCTCCTTTCTCCGGTATCGCATCCGGCATCTTCCCCCAATCGAACACCGAGTAGTCATCGGTAAAGAGAAAACGACCCTGGCCGAGACGGTCCGGAGTGGGTGCCTTCTCGACCTGGAATTCCTTGACGCTCGTCATACAGCATTCTACCCCGGGGCGCACTAATCGATTTCTATCGTGAGTTCTGCCCCCGACTGTCGATGGCACACACAGCAATCTGTGACGAATTGCATACCGATCTGGCACGTATGGTAGCCAAACAATTTATCGCCCTGGCGAACCTTCCAGTGATCGTACTGGCCCTGTGCGTTCAGAAGGGCCACCCAGATCGATGGAGTCGTTACCCGTTGGCATCGATGTCGGCAGTTCGAGTAGTTCACTTGCCGTCTTCCATGCTGGGTCCGTGCATACAGTCACCGTTCCAACGGTCGTCTCCGTTTTTGACGATACAGTCGTTGTCGGTTCGAGCGCTCTTGACCGGATGACGGAGGCCCCTGCTCAAACCGTGACGGGGTTCAACCGACGGCTTGGGACGAACGCTCGAATCAATCTTCCCGGCGAGTTGTCCCCGGTCTCGCCGGTCGAGCTGACGGCGAGCGTGCTCAGGGCACTCTGCGATGGAGCACCAATAGAGCGACCCAGCTCGATCGATCGAGCTGTGCTGACAGTTCCCGCCACGTACACTGCCACACAGCGCCGAGCATTGCGAACGGCCGGAGCCGTGGCAGACATTTCGGTTGATCGTATTATCGACGACCCGACGGCAACGGCAATCGGCTACTGTGCACAGACAGATATCGACGGCCGGCTGTTCGTCTACGATCTTGGCGGTGGAACTTTCGACGCAGCGGTTATCGATCGGACGGACGGACTGTTCGATGTTTGTACAACGGGGGGTGACGCACGGATTGGCAGCGATGCGTTCGACGCGGCAATCGTCGAATGGCTCGAGATCCACCTCGAACAACGCCACGACGTGGTGATAGGAGACGATCCGGTGGCCCTTCAGCAGCTGTTTCAGACCGCACAAGCGGCAAAACACGCGCTGGCCACACACCGTTCGACCGAGATTTCGACGACAATCACCCACAGAGGCAACGAGTACGACATCGAGCAGTTGCTCCATCGGACGCAGTTCGAACGACAGGCACAGCCGATCGTTGAGCGGACGATTGGTGCCTGTGAGTCATTGCTTGAGGCCAGTGACATCCCGAAAGCATCGATCGATCACCTGCTGATCGTGGGACAAACTGCACAGCTTTCGTTCATCCCCGAGGCCATAGAACGGTCGTTCGGCCAGTCAGCAACGATTGTCACAGCTGATGCGATCACCGCGACGGGGGCTGCACACCGGGGAGCCTGGATTCGTAACATCGATCACGGTGCGAGTGAACCTGGTGTCGTTATCGATGTCGTCCCACACTCGATCTGTGTTCACTCGGAACCACGCGACCGTCGGGAGTGGATTCCAAACAACGCAGCCGTTCCCGCACGAACCACAACCATCGTCACTACCCGCACGAACAGACAGGAATCGATCATTGTGCCGGTGTACTATGATTTCTCACAGAAGACAACACACCGCCCACCGACAATCGAGACGGACACCTCCGAAACCCGGCACGAAAAGGGTACGCATCACCGAAGCACAGATGGTGACAGCCGGCGAACGTCAGCGACAGAGTCAGCCGAGAGGCGCGCACCCAGTGGTCTCCTCGATGCGTTCAGGATCGGCCCTCTGCCACCCCAGCCAGCAGGCGAGCCGGCGATCGAACTGACACTTGAGTGTAGCTCCGACGGCGTCGTCTCGGCGACAGCAACCAGCCAGGCTACAGACCAGCACACACAGATCGACGCTGTCTCACTCTTTAGCCACGACGAATCGACAATTGAACGGATGAAACGCGATCGGCCACCCGTCAGACGATGACCGTAGCTGATGTGAGGACTTTGATGCAACGCACGCCAATCGAACTGCTTGAATCGGGACCATGAGCCAGGAGTACTACGACGTGCTCGGGGTTGATCCCGACGCGTCCGAAGCAGAGATCGAAGCAGCGTATCGCGAGCGCGTGAAAGACGTGCATCCGGATCGAAACGACTCGCCAACCGCAGAAGATGAGTTCATCCGCGTTCAGACCGCCCGGGACGTTCTGACGGATCCACAACAGCGAGCGCGTTACGATCACGACGCCGGCGGTTTTTCATCGACTGATAAGCGAGCCTACGATGGCACAACCCCATCTGAAGGGACAAGCACGGATCACGAGCGAACGTATCGCACGCGGTGGACTGACCGGACCGAGCGGGCGGAGCCGACCGAAACCCGGACTCCGCCACAGCGCGCCTGGATGCCGACACCCAACGGGCTTACAGACGAAATTGTCACTGGTGTCACAACCACTTCCCGCGGTGTTGGACGGTTTCTGGCGGCAGTTCGCTGTCCACGCCGTCTCACGCCAAGCAAGCAACGCATTAGCGCCGCGCTGGTGACACCTACAGGTATTCGGCTGATCGCCACGACGCTGTTTATCCTCGGTGGCACCATCAGCGCGAACTATCTGGGCATTGATCCACATCAACGGCCGTGGATTGGGTTCTTGATCGTTGTTATTGGCCTGCTCGTCAGCTACGCCAGCTACGATCTGCTGTTTTCGACGCCGTACTACGAACCGTCGAATCGGCAATCGTTCGATCCATCTGGAACCCCTCGTCTCTGGCCAATTCCGGTCATTAATGGGCTTGGGCTCTCTCTGATCGGAATCGCGTTCACCCGGGGAGCTCCGACTGGAGGCCTTGCCTTTACTGCTGTAGTTTTGCTTCCGATCGTCGTGGCGGTGGCCATCTCACGGGTGATTCGCCCATCAATCACCGCCTCGTATCCGATCGGTCTCGATCAGTGCATTCGATTCATCGCGCGGACGGTCCAGTTTCTCCCCCTGATCTGTCTGTTCATCGCAGGATTCACGGTCTGGGGGTTCGATACGCCAGGAATGCTTTCGAGCTGGGCGCTAACGGGGAGTGCGCCGTGGTTCGACCACCTGACGCTCTGGGGAGTTTATGTGGGAATGTTGTTGAATCTCTGTGTCGGACTGCTCGTGGGCATCTCACTGTGCTGGTCAGTGTACGCGATGTGTACGCAGTTGACCGCTGCACCGTGGACCGATCGGTACACCAATGGCTATCAGATTCGACCAGGAGCCTGGAACGCGCTCGTCACTGGACCGTTCGTCGTCTCGGTCTGGATGGTGATCGCCGGCATCTCCTCAATTCGGATCCCGGTCGGTGTCTCTTCGATTCTGATCACACAGAATGGACTGTTGCTCACACTGTTCATGCTTCCGTCAGTGCTCACCGGGCTGTACATCCTCCGCCGCCAGCTTGAGCCAGTGTTTCACCTACAGTGATCCATCCTTGAGTATCGATCGAAATCGCCGGCCGTCGGACGTATCGGCCTCGATTGCCGATTCAATCCGATCGGAGAGCCAGTCTTCTGTGACGTAGTGGTCGTACACCGGAAGCCGTTCGGTGAGAACTGCGTCGCCGTGGTCGGCGATCGACTGGAGCTCTTCGATCGCTGGCCAGGCGTGTTCGGGATTGATGTGATCATCGGTAACCGGTGAGACGCCACCGAGATCGTCGACACCACAATCGAGCAGCGATCTAACTGGGGCGAGATTCGGTGGGACCTGGACACTCACCGTTTCTGGGAGGGCCACCCTGGCCATCGCCACTGCCCGTCTGAGTGTCTCAATCGAGACTGGGTCGCCCCGCCACCGTTCGTTCTGTACGACCGGTTGGACGAGCACCTCCTGGATGTGTCCATATCGTTCGGAAAGCTCGGCGATTGCGAGCAGACTCTCGGCACGGTCGTGCCAGGTTTCACCGATTCCAATCAGGATTCCGGTGGTGAACGGGACGCCAAGCTCGCCAGCCGTTCGGAGGGTTTGCAGTCGTTGTGCTGGTGATTTCGCTCGCGGGCCACCGTGGGCCTGTACGTCTGCGGTCGTTTCTAGCATCACGCCCATGCTCGCGTTCACGTCCGCAACGGTTTCCATCTGTGCGCGCGTTTGGTCGCCGGGATTTGCATGCGGAAGCAGTCCCTCCTCCAGTGCGATTTCACAGCCGTGGCGAAGATAGTCGTGGATCGTCTCGAATCCCCATTCACTGAGCTGCTCGTGGATTTCCGTGTATCGGTCGTCCGGATCGTCGCCGAAGGTGAACAGCGCTTCGGTACATCCAGTTTTCGCCCCTGTCCGGACGATCGATCTGATCTCCTCTGGAGTGAGCAACGAGGCCTGGCCAGGTGGATCGTAGTACGTACAGTACGTGCAGGTGTAGCGACACGCCGTCGTCAACGGCACGAAAACGTTGCGCGCGAACGTCAGTTCAGTGGCCGGTGTAACGTCGCCCGGCGTCACCGAACAGAGTGCTTCGATCGCGTTCGAATCGATCGAGAGCCAGTCGGGCAGCGTTCTGCTCTGGTCGTGGGTCTCTGTGGCCTGGGATGACACGCTCTTCGATTCCACATGCCAATAAAAAAAAGCTGTCACTCCCGATCTGCGACCAGCCACGGTCACAGCGCCATCTGTGATCGGGAGCCGCGTCTGGCCATTCGCACACGGTGATTGCGCACCGTGTCCGACCCCCGCATGATGTGGTATGTTATGGCATAGTATAGTCCTTGGGGTGGTAAGCTGTTTCGAGCGCTCTCACTGCCGTCGGAGTTCGACTCGACTTGTGCTCGTATCGAGCGTGAATCGGTCGGAGAGCCAGGTTGCTGATTCGTTGGTGGCATGCATGAGCAGTTCCGGGAGATCCGCAGGCGTATCGATATCGGTTGCGAGTCGGTAGGAGTCTATGACAGACAGCGACAGATCGAGTGTGTCGCAGTTGCGCCGATGGTCAAGCAGCGAGCCGCCGTGGTAGTCTACGGTAAACGCGTCGTCTCTGATGACGATCGCGTTCGTTCCGCCGCCGCGACCGGGAGCAATGACCACGTCACCGGGCGTTTCGAGCAGTCTCGTGATTGCGTCCGGTGTTGCGAGCCCGAGATCGGCCATGATGACGGCGGTTGGTGGTTCCAGATGTGCATTCACTGCCGCAGAGAGTCCCCGATCGTCAACGATCTCTGGATCAGCGTCGGTTGGTTCGGTCGAGAGCAATGTGGGTTCATAGCCGGCGTCGCGAATGGTGCGACAGACATCTCGGCGCAGGCACGTAGCGAGCGCCGTTCGTTCCGACGGCGCAAGCACCGGCGCGAGGCGGGTTTTTGGGTCGGAGGATCGGAACGGAACCAGAATTTGGGTCATGGATGGAGACGTTCCCACCGTGAGTGGCGGGCTCTATGGGGCTGTCGTGTCTCCTGGTGAAAAAAGGTGCGCGAATCTGTGGCTGTGTGCGAACTCGCATTCGATTGTGGTTGCAGACAGCCGTTCCACAGCTGGTTTTTTCACTCGAGACTATTCACTCACAATGGCAATTGTAGTCGAGATTCTGCTCGCCGATCGGTCCTTTCCCCTGGTTGGACTCGCCCAAGCGATTCCGAGTCCAGAGATTGAAATCGCCAACACGGTACGACTCAAGGACAGGCAGTATCTGTTCACCATCACCGTCGACGCGGACGCACAATCCGCTTTCGAGCAAGCGGTTGACTCACAGCCGGCAGTCAACGACAGCACACGAATTGGGAGGACTGCTGACAGACTGTTTTATCAAGTAACGGTCAATGGCCAATCAGCCCTGTTCGATTCGCACGATCCGTCCGAGTTCGAAGGGGCATTGATTGAGGCCGCGGTGACGCCTGATGGGCTCCGGGAACTGAAAGTGTTCTCGAACTACGATGCGTTCAGTACGTTTCGTGATCGGTGTGACGTGTATGACATCCCCCTCGAACTGTTGAACATCGCTTCCGATCCTGAGAATCCCAGCGAACGCGCCCGATTTGGGCTCACTGACCGGCAGTACCGGGCGCTTTCGCTCGCGTTGACTGGGGGTATTACGATTCCCCACGGCAACTGTCGACCGAGGAGCTTGCGAACGAACTCAAAATCAGGCAGTTTCGTCTGTCAAGCTCTCAAGGTCATCCCTCGCAGATGGCAATATCTCTTGGTCCATTCCGCACCTATATCCCCGGTTAAATCGAGATCCTCGCGGACCTTTTAGAAGTCGGCTCTGGGGATTTCTAATGGAACAATTGATATTGAAATCTATCTTAACAGTCTATGTTTCGCGAGGAATTGAGCATGACGAAAATCCGTAACCGACATCAGTCCATCAGCAATAGTGGCTCTCGAAGCTAATAGGACGAGGCACGACATTTGATCAGTGATGTATGTCCCACGATATCTATCGTGAGCACCTAATAGCTCCCAAGAAAGAGCTCTCATATGGAGCCAGCAGCGTTCGAGATCGGCCAGCGTTCGCTGACCGCGATGACGACTTCCCGAGTACCCAGCTGACGCACACATGGTAATCACCGCTTCATTGATGTGCGCGTAGCCCAAAATCGTACCATAGATATCATTCATTCTTTATTTTTAGTTAATTAATTATAAAATAGTAGATATTGTTTTATAATATGAGTCTATAATATTTTCTGTGGATATGATAAAGGAATCGAAAGCAAATGAGGTCGATTCATACCAGGAGGAACTGAGTAATGCGGTTGATGACGGTGGCGGCTGTTATGAGGCATGGGAAACTGCCCAAGTGTCCCGGATGGGAAGCCGACGGTCGTTCATGACGGGTGTGGTTGCAAGCCTCCTTACCGGTGCTTCAATTGGGAGTATCTCTGCTGCAGAAACCATTTCAGCAGATCCCGAAAAAGAGATATCGGAGCTAACAAAGACTGAAAAGCAACAGCTCGTTAAAGAAGCACGATCTGATACACGCGTACAAGCGATCCAGCGAGAACATGTGTCTCGTGGCCTTAAACCAGACAGCAACTCAGTAGTTGGGTACAAAACCACCTACCAAGACCGTGAATTGAGATTTGTTAGGATTCCGTTCAGTACCAACGGTAGTAGTTCTCTTAGACTCTCTGACGATGGTGATGTATCGAAAACTGGTTCAATAATTTGGAACACTGCGGAGGAGATCGACCCGTACGGCTATGTTACTACCTACCAGGTGGACTACACTGCTACTCCAGATGAAATAGAACAAGCCCTTCGTGAGAATGGTGTAAGCATAGACTCAATCGATACTGCCCCGGTTGTGACTGATTACACCCATATTGGGACAAATGGCCGTACGAATGTCAATACGAACTCAAACTCCGTAACCCTCCCAATAGCAACGGAAAGAGAGATAACTGCTCAAGGCTGTGAATGTTCTTCTGCGTTTTTCAACCCGATAACCGCGTGTGCTCCCTGTGGAGTTCCCGATGGTGAGTGTATGAATGACCTGGCAAATGTATATGCTCTCGAAATCGTTGCTTGTGGATCCTGTGTAGCCACCAGTGGCTGGTTAACGAAAGCATGTGCGGCCTGTGTGGCAACGATCATAGAGGAAAATCAGCTTGGATTCACCTGTTGTCCGTGTAGAGCGTGCGATGGAATAATCATATGTTAATGTAAGGAATAGACTCTGGAGATTACCTTCTGGTCAGCAGGACAAAATGTCCCACAGCAGAACCCCAAAATGAGGCCAATAGTCCAATTTCAACAATGACTGGAATATCAATTGGTGGGACTAAAACGGCAATCGTGACAGCGATGAGAAAAGCGATGCCGTACCAGGAACCCAGGCGTTTGCCCCGCACGCCGCCCTCTGCGTGAACTGTGAATGCCCCAATAATAACGCCAATTCCTATCGATGTGGCAGTTATCAGCGGTCCGGGAAGATCAGGTAGGACTCCGTTCCACAGATCAACATAGAACGCCCATGTTATGAGCACCGCAAATGACAGTTTCAAAGATGGTTGTCGCAACTGTTGCCAACGAATTTTGCCTTTTTCATTCTCCGTATTGTTTTCCATTATATGCATTTAATAGATCGATGCATAAATGACTATCTTGTCATGTTAATGGGAATAAATCAGACAGACAGCGTACCCAGAATGACACCAGAGAGATGCCTGTCTTATCAATCGACACTGCAAGAAGAAGTAACACCTATCACAGCACCAACAGAATAGCCAGGTGGAGCGCGGCAGTGGATTGATCAAGCGCTGTCCTACAGACGACTGCACACGCATGCTCCAGAACGGGCGGAGTTCGGAATATGGCAAGATTGGCAGCGAGGTTGATCGCCGGATTACGGACATCCTCAACGACGGTACAACTGTACAGGACGTGAACTTCGACTGTGAAAAGACAGAGGCGTTGACCGGCATAGCGGTCGATCCGGGGGACACCGCGCGCGCAATCAACTACGCCGTCACACAGCCCGCACACGTGGATGTGAACGAGATGCTCATTCGTCCGACCGGACAGGTGTGAACTCACCCGAGCGCGTAGGGCCAGATGAAATCGGCAAGGCTGGCGAAGACGAGCGCACCACCAACCAGGCCGGCGTTTTTCATGAAGTGGATTAGCTGGCTTTCGTCAGCATCGCCTCGGAAGTCGTGCATGATCGGCGTCACGGGGAGTAAAAACACAAGGATGAAGATCGATCCTATCAGGGGGGCGATCCCAAGGATTAGAAACAGGCTGCCGAGGACGACGAGTCCGCTGGTTGCCGGCACGGTGATCGAGGCCAGTGGTGCGCCCTTGCTTTCTGCATACGCGATCGACTCCTCCATATTGAGCAGGTTGTCGAGTGCGAGGTAGGCCAGTGTGCCACCGAAGAGCAACCGTCCGAGCAGAAAGGCGATCGCGTTGAGACCGGTCAGAAACGCCATTGAACCACCTCGACGCCGGCGTCGGTGCTGAGTACGGGCGAGCAGTTCGTTGGGAGGTGAACCGGGAGTTCCATCACGGCTACCCGTTCATCGACGACCCATATATTGTTCAGTGTGAGTACAGCAGAATGTGTGCGTGGAGGTGGCTGAACACTTCAGAGTTAGTGTTCTGTGAATATGATATACAAGCAGTATGAATTGGGATGATACGCGCCCAGGTCCTACAATTCGGATGTTGTGGCTGTTGTGCCGAGTATCAGCATCCACCACAGATCAACCCAGAATGTCTACACATACGAAATTTTATAAACCAAGCGGTTGCCAACAAGAGTAGGGAACGCCAGCCCCGATCGTTGGTTGCGCGTGTATCAAATCGCGCCGGGTGTAGCAGCACCCGACGCTGGGGTTCCCTGCGGATCAGAGACCCATGAAGGGAATAACACCGCGGTATTGTAATCCTGTCGTATCGTCAATGACTAGCACACGCTGTACTCGCTGTGGCCAACCAGTGGCTCGTCCACGGGCGCATGCTACGGGCTGTCCGTCGTGGAGGGTTGGCTCGTGAGTCTCCCACAGTTCAGCTTTCGGACTGTGGACGGTCAGATCAGCACGCTGGAGGGGATCGAGGATCGCGGGGAGCTTTCCTCTGCTGAGTTGCACCATGTCGTGGATATCGCCGAGAGTTGCTGGTGTCGGCCCTGTCAGTCAACGGAATGTACGCATTGTCGTCAGGTGGAGGAAGTGCTCGCGATTGCTGATCTGAGCGAGCGCTCGGGCGGTGGTCCGGATGAGCTTCCGTCGCTCGATCGGATCACTCGCTTTTGCTCACAGGGCGAGACGATCTACACCGCCTGGTTCGAGAATGATGCTCGGTTGCGTGCGCATGAACAACGGAGCGGAGACGTGACGTTGTTGGCGTTTTCTCCCGATCGTCCGGAGGATCCGGCACGAGCGCAGACGCAGGACGAGGCTGTGTCTGCTGCGAATTGTTTGCTAGAGGCTGTTGTTCCGTTCTGTGAAGCTCGATCGACCGAGGAACTTCCCGTAATCCTCCAGTTGTTGGTCTCTCCAGCGCACGACGGCTAACCTCTACGGAGGAATTTTTCGAAATCGCTTGTGGCTAGGACTCCCCACCGCGAGCGCAGCGAGCGGCCTTTTTTGGTCCAGATTTTTTGATCGAGCGGTTGCCGAAGGCAACCCGAGATTAAAAAAGGTGGGTGACGCGGCCTTTTTTCATCAACGTTTTTTCGTTCTCGCGCGCGAACGGAGTGAGCGACCGGCTCGCCAGGGATGAGTGGTGAGCGAAGCGAACCCGAGTCGAAAAAAGGTTGGACGCTGACGTTGTTGGCGTTTTCTCCTGATCGGCCGGAGGATCCTGCACGGGCGCAGACGCAGGATGAAGCTGTGTCTGCCGCGAGCTGTTTGCTAGATGGGGTCGTGAAGTTCTCCGACGCACGATCAACTGAAGAACTTCCCGTAATCCTCCAGCTGTTGGTCTCTCCAGCGCACGACGGCTAACCTCTACGGAGGAATTTTTTGAAATCGCGTGTGGCTAGAATTACCCACCGCGAGCGGAGCGAGCGGCCTTTTTTCATCAACGTTTTTTGATCGAGCGGTTGCCGAAGGCAACCCGAGATTAAAAAAGGTTGGGCAGTGTGACCACAGACCCCCAATAGCCCCCGAACCCCGGGGGGTCTGTGGTAAATGACTATTCGATGAACGAATGATCGTCCCGGAAATCCACAGATCGCCCGAAGGCTCCAGCACAAGCATACTCACAGTTTCCAACCAGAACGACTGTAAGCTCTCTTAACACTTCTATCGGAATTCCATCACATACTAATAGTGGTATTTCGATGTGGTAAGTATACACATCCGACTGGGACAAAACCGGTTGCCCGGTTTTCCCCAGACGTGTACTAGCACGACCGAGGATGGGTTGGATTGAAAATGAACTTCAAACCCAACAACAGCGACGGACGGAGCATAGATAATTCTACTGATGGCAGCGATGGTGACGGCTTTCTCCCAGAGTCACTTCGAGCATGGAAAGCTGAGATAGAGGAATGTATCTCCCGCAAGGATGCACAGATCGACGCTCTGCAATCACAAGTCGATACGCAACAGACAAAAATTGAGACACAGCAATCGACGATTAACAGCCAAACAACCGCGTTACACCAGAACAAAGCGAAAATTGCGGAACTGGAGGACACAGTTGAAGCGCTCAAACGGGAGCAGACGGACTACCGCGAGACAAACGAACGGGACAAGGCCGAAATCAGACAGGACATAACGGAGAACGCTCGCCAGACGGAAGCGTCAGAGGCACACACGGAAGCCGTCGCGCGGAAGGTCGAAACGCTCGATGGCCGCGAACAACGAACTCCGCTGGAGCAAATCGTTCGATTGCCGGAGGAAATAATTCATAAAGCGAAGCTGACGGCCAACCAGCGACGAGCGCGGTCGATCGCCATGGAGATCGGCGGACTGGCCACGACAGTGCCGAAAGGAAAGCGCCTGGATTCAACGACGATCAAACAGGAGCTCAAACAAGCGTATGGATCGGCCCACGACCAGACGGTCGCCCGAGTGATGTCGTTCCTTGATCGCCTCGGTGGCGATCGAACGGAGGTCGTCCACACCGGCCAAGGAAAAGCCGTGATATTCGACGACTGGCTTGCGAGACGCCTCAAAACCGCTGAACAGCTCACTGCGGATGCTGTTGATCGCGTCCTCACGAACGTTGTGAGCGTGACTCCCGGGAGGGGGAGCTAAGGTGTGAGCAACCGCCCTCCGATAGGAATCTATACAGGGAACACACTTCAGCACGAATGACGGTCGGTGGAGGAGTAGCAGCAGGTGTGAGCAAACGTCCTTCCTTTCAGTAGTCGTACGCTGGATATTGCTAGCTATTGCTGGTCGAATAACGACCATCTAGATTCTAGCTCACGACGATCGTGAGTGGTGGTACTACTGAGTCTGGGGGATGACAGTAACCCAGGCACACGGAGTTACTCTATAGCATCTGCCATACAGATTCAGATCTATTAGACTAGTCATAGGTTTTCTGTATGAAATCATAAGTCGACGTGGCGGTATTATCTTTGTATTCATATATGGACCCGATAACGACCGGTTTGGGGACGAACCTGCTTGCGGCGGGGCTACTGAATCAGGGGAAGAAACGGTATCAGCAATTCCAGGCAGTGTGTCGAAAGGCAGATTTTCACGCGGAGATCGATGCGATTGAGACGGAGTTTCACAACAGCCTTCGCACCGCGATCGAGGAGTGCACTACAGCGCACGAGCTAGACGATTTGGCGGATATTGGAGACCACTGGGAAACCGTCATTGAGCGTCTTGAGCTCTCGGCTGGGGCGGACGATGAGGCCGATCGACTGGTGTTTACGAGCGAACAAGAGGCCATCAACCGAGTGGCACAGGAGATCGGAACCGTCTGTAGATATGACCTGGAGACAAATCCCCAACTGGAACAGGCTCTCAAGCGTGCCGTTACCGAAGCCTACAAAGAAGCCGTTGGTTCGTTCGGTGAGCGCCTCGTCGACGCCGGATTGGACCAGCAGTTCGTCGCCGAGGCGAACATCGAGGAACTGGCAGCCATCGATGCGCTCCAGGACCGCCTGGCAGAGATGCACGACCGCCTCTCCCATCCCCGATTGTATGAGCTGTACCACGGGAATGCAGCCGGTCGCCGCCAGGCAAGTCAGATGATCGATCCGCAAGCGCTTGAATTCGTTTCCAGGCCTGAACTGGACGACAACCGCGATGTCCAGCGCCTGTTGGTTCTTGGCCCTGGTGGGTCGGGAAAGTCGCGAGCGCTGGCCGAGTTCGTTGCCACTGCGGATCAAACAATCGAGCACATCATCCGCCCGAAAGCTGTCCTCCATACTGTTACCGACCTCCAGCCCCTCCGGAGTGAATCATTTCAGGGTGATGTACTGCTCGTCTGGGACGATATCCATGCGATAAGTCCTGAGACGGGAAACACCGTGTTCCGAAAGGCTGTCTTCGAACTCGAGGAATTCCTCAGTCCGGAGCATGAGCTGCACGTGATCGCAGCGGCTCAATCCAAATGGGTGAATTTACTTCCTGGGAATATCGAGCGGGCAGACTCGCCGTTGTGGTCAGGATTCGAGATCGTCGAGTTGGGTGATTTAACGGAGGATTCGATTGGGACGTTGTTCGATCGGGTGGTAGCGAAAGAAGGGGTTGTTGTGCCCGAGAGGGTTCGAACCGCGTTCGTCGAGAAGGCCAAGAAGACTGATCCCTCACCGCTGTACATCACTTCCGTCGTGGAGACCGTCAACGGGATGCAGGTAACAATGAAGGATATCGAGAGGCTGCCCGAGGATGCACTCACCATCTGGCAGGAGCAGTACGAGGCCATCAAGGCTGCGAACGATGAACGACGATTCATCCTCTGGGCAGTGAAACTCCTTGCTGAAGTCGGCCACTCTCAGTTGTCTTACCACTCGCTCCTCCAAGGAATCCACGCGCACGTGTTAGACCGGGATGAACTGATGTTTGAGTCGTCTCTTGAAGAGTTGTGTCGAGACCAGTGGTTTGTGCCGCAAGCTGAGACAGCAGAGAGGACGAAATACACGATCCATGACGTACAAATTAAAGCAATCGATGAGTCAGTGAATGAGCATCTCAGGGAGTACTCAACGTTTCTCTTTGAGACGGTGGAGAGGTTTCTCCCGGACACAGAGGGTATTGGGCACCGGCTACATGAGCTCTACGTAAGGTATCTCTTCAATAGATCGGTAATCTGGGATCCTCAAGTGCTTGAACAGCACTGTGAGTGGGCACTAACACTAGAACCAGAATGTGCTAGCGCTCACATCACCTATGCAAATATTCTATCGGAAACGTTGCTATCGGAAGCGTTGGACGCCTCAGAGAGGGCCAAAGAGCACTACGAGGAGGCATTAGCTATCAATTCGGAATCATCCATGGCCCATTACAACTACGCGAAGCTTCTGTCAGAGGAGGACAGCACGGTAGAGGAGGCCAAAGAGCACTACGAAAGGGCATTGGCTATCAATTCGGAATCATCCGTGGTCCATTACAACTACGCGAAGCTCTTGGAGGAAAAATTAGATATGCCAGAAAAGGCGAAGCAGCACTACAAGCAGACATTGGCTCTCGCCCCGGAGTATGGTGTATATCACTGTCGCTATGGAAATCTCTTGATTGATGAATTGGATGAACTTGAAGAGGCGAAGAGGCACTACAAGCAGGCTTTGCAGTTGTTTCAGGATGAAAGCGGTCACAGGTCGAAATTATCTACTCTTAGTGGATTAATTCACGTTCATCGAGTCTGGAACAACAATTCTATGGCATTAGACTACTGTGAGCATGCGCTAAAGGTCCATTCAGCCAATTCCAGCGATCGACGCTGGTTTGAGGGCATCCATGCTCTTCTAACAGAGACGGACAGCCGGTCGCGGTATCGTCATGGGCTGACAGCAATCTGTGACGACCAAAGTGACCTATCGCGAGATCTCTTTGAACAAGTGTGGATAAACCGTGACGACCACCTCACTGGGTCCGCGTCCACAGAGGTAGTTTTTGGTGCTGGAGTCATGCTGGCAGCCCTTACTCGGATGAACGGTGACGATTCTCAAGCGGTCGAGGAGATCCTGAGCTGTATCGAACCGTCGGTCCTTACTCCTTCTATCAGTATCCTGTACGCATCTCTAAACGGTGAATCCGCCGACTCAGTCGATGTCTCCATAACTGATGAGCCCCCTGCGGATATTCCAGCGCTCGAACGGCAAGTTGTTGCTCACATTCTGGATCATGATGAGCACTAGCTCTTACACTGGTCCCACGACTACAAACCGCTAGCAATCGATGTGGTGTACTATCGGCCCATCGTTCTTCGACTGTTCTGTGGATGGTTCCTTAAAGGAAACCAACCGTTTCTGAACAGACTGCTCAAAAGTGATGTAGAACGGGTACGCCACCGACCCCCCTGGTGTTGAGCCAGCCGACATCGAGAACCTCATTGATAAGCAGAGTGGGACGAACACCGATCGAGAGGACTACCGCGAGCTGATAGCCGCGATTGAGGCCGAAGAGTGTTCGGTGGCGACCCAGATCTCACAGCCGGCGAGTAATCACTCTTCAACACTTTTGGACACCAGATGAAGTTCAGTAAAGAGTACGCGTGGATGAGCTATTTGACGATTTCTCGCAACAGATCCAGTTCTATATACTAGTAACTATTTCCAGTAAACAGTGCAAACAATTCATTTAACAACTACTATTAACGCCCCAACTGATCGCGCTTTTGATCTTGCCCGGAATGTTGACATTCATACAGAATCAATGAGTAGAACGAACGAAACAGCAGTTGATGGCGTAACGAGTGGCCTCCTTTCATCCGGTGATAGAGTCACATGGCGTGCTCGCCACTTTGGAATTCCATTCACATTGACTGTTAAAATCACGAGTTTTGAGTATCCCTATTTCTTCCGTGATAAGATGGTAGATGGACCATTTGCTGAGCAGATTCATGACCACTACTTTGTGCCGGTGAGTACTGGAACTCAGATGGTCGATGTATTCCAATTCTCGTCTCCATTTGGAGTGCTGGGCACTATCGTTGACCGTCTATACCTTGAGCGATATCTAAGACGTCTATTAACAGTACGCAATAATCATCTTCGGCAAGTTGCTGAATCTGACAAATGGTGAACATCGGTAGAACCCATCTATATATTCCTGATTTAATTTTTGGAAAAGAATAGAAATATTATAGTCATCAGATGCTTTAACAGTACAAGTGCCAGCCTTCCACCACTAAGGATGACAACTACGAGCGCAGCGAGCGGCCTTTTTTCATCAACGCTTTTCCGGTCGGGGGGGCTCGGGCAACCCCTCCCGAAAAGAGGTGGTGGCTAGCCCCGCGTGAACGCATAGAGAATTACGATCAGTCCGCTGTTGATTAACACCAGCACGATGAGATTCACGGACTGTTGTGTGACAACATCCGTGATTCGAAGAAGCCCAGCTCCACCGATCGGAACGGTCGTCAACAGCAATATTCCAACGCTCAGCCACAGCAACGTCTGATTGTCGTTGCGTCGAAATCCACGATATCCCTGCCACCCTATGACGAGACCGCCTGCGCTGATAAGCCCGAGAACGATGAGCCTGACGAGCAGTGTCTCAGTCATGGATGGAAGAACCGACTCAGTCATTGGCCGACTCTGCACAAGGGCTGTACGTTCTCGGTGGGGCAGTACGGCCATCTCGATCCATATTCGTGTCCATTGATTTTATAGCTCATAAATTGTCACAATGATGATCACGACACCGGCCAGCCGAACCAGATTTGCACCCGTTATGACGATCCAGTGAGGGATGGTCCCCAGCGAAGCAAGCGAGAAACTCACTCCGAGCGCACCACCCCCCAGCAACACGATGCCAGCCGTGAGCCAGGCAATTCCACGATCACGTGATTCTCGATACGCACGAATTCCCTTGATCGCGATCACGAGCGAAAGGACACAGGCGAGGACAAAACTGGTAACAATCAACAGTTCGATGCCAGCGGCGACGAGCGAATCAATTGTAGTGTATTGAATTTTCATCGTGCTATCTGAGATCCTCGACGAGATCGGAGAACCGATCGGCCGGTTCGTGCGTTGTTCGTATGATTTCGACGCTGTAGGTGCCGTCTGTGAGATCGATGGCCACTCGATCGAGCCTGGATTCGAACAGCTTGTAATGGTTGCCGTCGGAAGCGACCTGCTGGTGGTCAGTAAGCAGATCGAGTGCCTGTAGCTGCTCAATTTTGCGATACACCGTCGGCAACGATGCGTCACAGCGGTCTTTCAGCGACTTTGCGGACATGGGTTCAGTGCTGGTCGCCGCAAGGATCTCGCGGGCATACCGATCATCGAGCAAGGACGCGATCTCGCTGAGATCATCATCGGTGGTCATCTACTGATCGCTCGTTGTCTGACTATCGATTGTGGGGGCTTCCTCGTCACGGAAACACGTCACAGCCGAATGACGAAGAGCACTGATAAAAACCACTGGAAGCAGTTTCAGACTGCGAAACCACTCGCCGCATCTTTTGTCCGCACTGGAGCTATCGACGTAGTGACGCAATGAATCGAGAAGACACAATTCGAACGACAAACGAATTGGAGCCATCGAAGCGATCACACAGGAGACTGCATCATGATTAACCACTACCGGAACCATACGTTCGCTGTCTGTGGGATCATCTGCGGGATCGGCCTCGTCATGATGTACTGGGGAATCATGTCCATACTTACACCGGGCATTCAGTACACATCCGGTATCAGCTGGTTGGATCGCTTTATGCAAACGGTAGCTCAATTCGTCTGGGTCCTTGCAGCTGGTGGCTTGTTGCTGATCATCGGAACGCTTCCGGGTAGTATCGTCCTGGCACGACGATACTATTGGATCCGGGGTATTTTCACTATTTTGTGCGCCATCGCCATCTGTTTCGGTGGCTTCCTGACGTTCGCCTCGCTCAATCGGTTCTATGGATTGATCTACTTTTTCCCTATTTACTTCAGCGGCCTCCTGCTGGGTGCAATTGCATTCGAGACCCACGAGACATTCCCCAACGTGTGGCGATGACCTAGCCGAAAATGATAGAACTCGTCTAGAAGGGCCGTACAATGAGATTGTGGGCGTAGTTTGCGATTATTCACGACACATTCGGACAATTTCTGTCGCAGCATTCCCAATCCCTGAAAGTACCGGAATTGACGAATCTGTACAGCGCTCCCGGATCGAAACGTCGCTTTGCTCTCCCGCCTTAGAAGCTCCAAGCGAACTTACTGACCATCCAGACTCATCTCAACTGCTCGTTCGACGTGAAGCGCCGTCGTGTCGAACAACGGCATAGCAGGTCGATCAGCCTGTTCAATAAGCATCTCAATCTCTGTACAGCCGAGTACGACTCCCTCTGCGCCCATTGCTTCCATCGCATCCACAGCGTCCAGATATCGCTCACGAGAGGCTTCGCTAACGACGCCTTTCGTCAACTCCTCAAAAATGATCCTGTTGATTTCTGCTCGCTCCGATGGCTCCGGAACGACGACATCGATGCCGTGCTCAGCAAACCGATCGCGATAAAACGGCTGTTCCATCGTCGTTGTTGTGCCCAATATCCCGACCGTTCCAATGTCTGCCGCACAGATTGCATCCGCCGCCACATCGACGATATGCACGAACGGAATCGAGATCGCTGAATCGATGGCGCTTGCAACCCTGTGCATCGTATTCGTCGCCATGACGATGAATGCCGCACCGCCGCGTTCGAGTGCCTGTGCTGCCTCGCCGAGATACTCGCCAGCGCGATCGAACTGCTCGGTGCGAATGAACCGCTCGATGGTCGCGAAATTGACGCTCCGGATCAGCACCTCACCAGCCCCATGACCACCCAGTTCGTTGTTGATACCCGCATTGATCTGGCGGTAGTAGGTAACGGTCGATTCGCTGCTCATGCCGCCGAGCACGCCGACGGTCTGGATATCGTCTGTGTCAGACATGTGATTTCACTCGTTTGTGTGGATCTCGAAGCAGGGTGACCCACACTCGTGGCAAGCAGAGATGGCCCATCAGTAACAGCCTGCCATAGAAGGGAGCAGGACAGAAACTCACTCGGAGCCAAGCAGCTTCGCTTCTGCTTTCCGGAGATGTTCGAGAAACGTGGCCTTCGAAACGTCGAGATCGGCCGCGAGCGCTTTGACGGAAACGTCCCGTGGCCACGCATAATACCCCCTGCTTCGTGCCAACTCGAACGCCTCGCGCTGACAGGCGGTGAGCTCCGTTGCTGGGGATGACTGTGTCTGAGTGGTCGTCTCGACCGGTGAAAGACGACGAACTGTGATCTCAGCGTCGCGATCGCGCCCAATTTCGGCAAGCGTTCGCTGGAACCGGCGACGGGGAGCGTACACGAGCAATTCCCAGGTTTCGAGCCCGCCATCGATCCGATACGTGCCATCAAGTACGAATCCACGCTCGAAAAACGCCGCTCCCATTCCATCGGCTGCGTCGTATTCGATGAACACGTCCTGGGTGGCGTGGCCAATGCTCGATCGGGAAACTGGTGTGCAGGTGCTGTCCGCAAGTCGTTCGATCGTCTCGATGAACTGCACGTCTTTTGCGACCTCGATCGCCTGTGCGATGTGCTCCGGTGATTCACCATGGATCGTACACCGCTCGTACGCAGAGGAGCCGGTAACAGCGACGCCATGGCCGACGAGACTACTCCCCACCTCGTTCGTCGAAATGATTCCCCAACAGTCTGGATGCCACACGTCCAGTGTCACCTGTAGCAGTTCTCGGTCGCCGGTCATTCTCGATCACTGATTGTGCCTATCTTTTCATCGAGATTTGATGAAACTATGGATCGATGCGGCCACTCACGCGATGGTGTAGGCTCCGAGCCGGCGCACTGCAAAAAGGTACGCGCATCCAACTCCCAGGATACCACAGCCGATAGCCAACGAAGCCAGCAACGTTAGCTGTCCAGCACTCACCAGGATATCGAACGGAAGCCACTGCGAGAGCTGGACGCTGAATAGCTGTGCCACGGCATCATCCGAGACGGTCGCCACTGCCATCCCTTGTACGGAAACCAGCGTCGAAAGGCTACCGTAGGCGACCTTGCTCGGTGGAACTGCTCGCCGTGATCCGCCGAAATCGACGTGTTCGAACCGGGGGAACGCCGAACCGATACCGATAGCGAACACCGACGTTATGAAAAGGGCACCGACTGTAACCACCGCGAGCAAGCTCAGTTGTGCTCCCGACCGTCCGGCGATCAGTCCGCTCGCGACGGTGAGTACAATAGCCACCGGTGCTGTCGGGAGAAGCGCCGCGAGCAGGTGGCCACGGACGAGCTGGTGGCCGGTGACGGGTGCACTCAGAACAGCGGGGAGTGTGGCTCCCTGATTGCCGAGGGGATTCAGAGGAATTGCAACACTGGCCGCCCACGCGCAGTACCACACCACGAGCCAGGGGGTAAACCAGGGCAACGTGCCACTCGAATACAGCTGTTCGGCCATAGGAATGGCCCCAATGAGCGGATAGGCGACGAACACCAGCTGTGACGGAGCGCGATAGACGCGCCGGAGTGTCGTACTAGCAATGGCCATTGTTGCTGGTGTCTGGCTCACCAGCCCGACCACGGCATCGAGTCGAGACTGTGGAACCGAACTGCTGCTCGAATCTGAACGAGGGGGGTGAACCGGTGTCGCTCGCCAGGCAAACCGTGCGGCAGTCGGTGCGATTGTGAGCCCACCCAGAACTACCACGCCCGAAACCCCAATTGCAGTCGCTGCCGAAAGCGGACGAACGGTTGCGTCTGGTGTGGTACTCAACCCGAGCGCGCCAAGCCACGTGAACGGCGGCCCACTGAGCACCGACTCCAGTGCTGCGATCGCAGCGACGAAATCGCCCGTCACGACAGTTCCGACATATGCGGTCGCGAGCAAGACGCCAACGACCGGCTTGAGTCGAGAGAGTAGTGTCGATCGGTGGACGACACCCTTTAACGCGAGACCGATCGGATACCCGACGGCCACCCCTGTCGAGAGCACCACGACAATCCCACAAATGCCCCCAACGACCGGCAACAGTGAGCCACTCCCAACCGAGAGTCCAAGATATCCACCAACGATTGGTGGACACAACAACACGGCGAATTTACAGACCGAAGCGAGCAGCTTTCCACCCACCAGATCAGGGAGCCGAACGATGGTGAGATACTGACCGTCGTGTGTGAGATCACCATTGCTTCCGAACGCATCGAGGGTGAACATCACCACAAAAAACAGCCACAGGACTCCACAGAGAAACACGAACTGATCGATCAATCCAGCTGTGGGCACACCGGCATCGAACGCCGAGCCCAGCTTGAGCATGAACGTGTACGATTGCACGGTTGCAAACACCACGCCAATGGCAGAGAGCACTCCGTACAACTGCCAGAAATCCTGTGTCCGAAGCCACCGCCAGCCCCGGCGGAGTTCAATCCTCGTCAGTTCGACGCTGACCGCTGGTGATGGAAACTGCACGTGACCGTAGGGCCACGTCGAAGTGGGCCGAGCCCCATCGTTGCATTCACTGGCGGACCCCGTCATCGGTGATGCACGCTCTTCATTGGCCTCGTGTGTCGTCATCGACCGCTTGGTCGGTCTGCTTTGCAGTCAGTGCCAGAAACGCGCGTTCGAGTCCGGCGTCCTCGTCCGCCTTTGCCCGCTGTTTGAGTTCACTCGGCGTTCCCTCGGCGAGCAACCGTCCATTGTCGATCACGCCGATCCTGTCGGCAAGCTCGTCGGCGACGGACAATATGTGGGTCGAGAGGAACACCGTCCGTTGCTGGGTGACCAACGATCCGATCGTGTCCCGGACTGTTCGAGCAGCGCGAGGATCCAGTCCGGATGTCGGTTCGTCCAGCAACACGACCGACGGCTCGTGAACGATTGCCGCGATCAATCCTACCTTCTTCATCATCCCCGTCGAGTACGCTCCGATCCGTCGATCCGCATCAGCCAACAGATCGAATCGCGATAGCAACCGTTCGATTCGCTCGTCAGCGAAATCGTCGGACAGTCCATGCAACCGGGCGACGTGACGGAGGTGCTCCCAGCCAGTGAGCTCGTCGAACACGGGCGGTTCGGCCGGGAGATATCCAATTCGTTCGGTGAGTGTTGGCCGGTCCGTGATCGACACACCATCGACGGTCGCAGCTCCGGCTGTCGGCGGTGTCAGCGTCGTTAATAACCGCATCGTTGTGGTCTTTCCCGCGCCGTTTGGCCCGAGAAATCCGTACACTGACCCCGACGGAATCGACAGCGAGAGATCTGTAATAGCAGTTGTGTCCCCGTATCGTTTCGTGAGACCGTCCGTCGTGATCGCTGGGATACTCACGTCGGTCGGGCCTCCACGATATGTTGTTTCATTGTATCTAAGCCAGAGCCACCACGAGATGATGAGCGTTTGGCGAACGAAATTTCTATTTGAGATAGTACATAATTGGGTGGGTCACGGCATCGCTGTGAGCGAAGCGTCAATCACACCGGCAGTTTCAGAAAGCGTGACGGCCAGCAACTCGCGTTCGAGACCAATCTCGAACGATATCGACGCAGGGTCGCTATCCGGTGGGGCAGCCTGGGGATCACTCCGTGCGAACTCCTGTTGCCACCAGAATCGGTCGTATATCGATCGATCGTGATGGTGATAGAGCAGTCGAAGTTCGGGGAGAGAAACGAGACAGAGCCCGGCGGGAGCGTCAAGGGTGCTCCCACAGGGTCCACATGGCGCACGAAATCTGAGGGCTCGGTTCGGTGCATCAACCCGTTCGATCGCAGTGTCGATCGGTGAGAAACAGTCCGGGCAGACTCCAGTGTGAGCCACCTCAATCGTGTGGAAAAATTCCCGTGTTGCGATGTCGATGACCGGCTCAATCCGCTCCACACGGGCGGCGTTGGGCGCGAGTGCCCACACGAACAGCTGGTGGTCGTTCGGACAGGACACCTGCAAAACGCCGTTGTCGTATTTGCCAATTGGCCGTCCACTGCAGATCGGACAGCTCGAATCAAGCTCCGTCGGCCCCACCGTTGCGTGGTCCGTGTACGTGCCACGGACGATCGCGGAGACGACCTGCCCGCCTGCTGCCGTGAGATGATATTGGCCAGCAGCCGTTTGTTCGACGAACAGCCCACGTAACTGTTCGAGATGATACCGGAACCGGCCCGAGTCTGTAACACCAACACGCTTCCGAAGCGTTGAAAATGGGAGTCCTGGCCCGTTTGACTGCGATTTGGTCCGGTCACGGTCGGCCAGGGTCTCGATAATACCAACACGTACGGGATCACCGAGCGCAGCAAACGCCTCCGATGGATCGTTGCCACCCTCTGCTTTCCGTGTCATGGCAGTCGCTATGTGCTCAGCACTCGTTTCAGTTGGGCTCGATTTATCAGAGATGTCGCTCGAGACCCCAGAAGACAATACTACAGAAGTGCTGACAAATCCTCCATCACTCGAATGGCAGTGGCCAGACCCACCGATCACTTACACCGAAACTGTATTCTCTACTTGACAATGAAAATTATTATCGATGCATACACGCCATCCGTTTCAGGGCAGTAGTTCTGGAGCAATTGCAATTCAATTCGCTGGACTGAACTCTGAGCGTCTTCATCGACCGTGGATCTCCTTTCGAGCATGAGCACGCACACATTCGAGATGAGACAGCTCACGGACACAATCCAGGACCATCTTGACGACGAGCGGTTCTGGCTTGCGCTTGCGCTCGCCATTTCGAGCGTGATCGTGTGGATATACTACACAACGCATCCGTATCCAGCGTACGGTGGCGGCCTCTATCTCGAAATCGTAGAGACGCTACGTGCAAACAGTTTCCGACCACCACAAACGATCGCTCACTACACCGCCGATGGAATTCCGTTCGCCTATCCGCCGTTGTTGTTCTATGGCTATGCGATCGCCGGCGATCTCGGCGTTGATCTCTTTGAGCTGATGCGCATTTTCCCCGGCGTGGTGACGACCGTCGCGCTCATCCCCTACTACTACTTGGCACGCGAACTGCTGGGAGATTCGCGCACGGCTGGTGTCGCTACGGTGGCCTACGCCACGATTCCCGCCGCGAGCCAGTGGCACATCACCGGTGGCGGTTTTATCCGCGCTCCAGCGCTGTTGCTTTTACTCACCGGCCTCTACTGTAGTGTCAGATTATTCGATACTGGCGGTCGTCGCTGGCTTGGAGGGTCAAGTATGCTGTTTGGGCTGACGGTGCTCACACACCCACAGTACGCAACGCTGTTCGGAGTGAGTGCTCTGCTCTACTATCTCTGGAACCACCGAACTCGGGTGGGGCTCGTCCATGGCGCGATCGTCGCTGGGGGTGGACTCCTCATCGCCAGCCCGTGGTGGCTCCGCGTTGTGAGTGTCTACGGAATAACGCCGCTTACGAGCGCAGCAAGCACCCATGGCGGTCTGTTGAATCCGCCGTGGGTGGTGATTGATCAGCTGCTGGGACCACTGTTCGGGTGGCCGACGATGGCGATTGTCCACCTCGTGCTACTTTGTAGCTGTGTCTATGCACTCATCAAACGACAATCGTTCGTGTTGGTGTGGCTCCTCGTTGTGGCGCAGTACTCTGGGGCCCCTCGATACTGCTTCATTCCCGGAGCGTTGCTCATTGGAGCGCTACTCGCGGAGTTCGTACCCCAGGCGTACAATCGATGGACTGCGCCGGAGTCAGTATCTACAGGAGCTTTCGCCTGGGGGATTGGGCTACTCATCTGTCTCGGAGCCGCTGGTGGGGCAATGTACGGTGGGATCGCCGTCGCCCCCACCGGCTATGCGCCGTACATCTCCAGCGATGATGTTACTGCCATGGGATGGGTCCGTGAGGAAACAGCCCCTGGAGACGAGTTCGTCGTTGTCGGCGACGTAGCAGACTGGTTCCCACATTATGCAGAGCGCACCTCTCTCGTCAGTCCGTGGGGGGCCGAATGGGTACCCGGACAGTATTCTCACCACAATGAAATGACGGCTGCACTTGTTGCATGTAAGCGTGCAAACTGTCTCTCCGACGTTCTCGCCAATTATTCACTCTCACCCGAATATCTGTACGTTCCGAACGGGCGGGTGACTGCAGGCGGATTCGATTACCAACAGCCACCAACAATGCGACAGTCACTCGCCGCAAGTGATCGATATCGAATCGTCTACACCAATCCCGATGTGACAATTGTCGGCGTCAATTCATAATACCGATAGTTCATAAAAGCAATATTAGTCAACTAGATAAACAATATTGAGTTCTGAGATGAATGCGGAGAACTACCCGAGATCGACCACAAAATGTATATAACCGTTACGTGACAGTATGGTCGATGGTTCGGAAAATCGATGCTGTCACCATTTTAGTCATTATACTGATACTACTTTCTGGTTGTTCTGAAAATAAACCAACAGGATCAGTGATGACGCCAACGGACAGTGCTGAAACGACACCATTCGATCACACATCAACAAAGCTGGCGGACCAGACAGCAACTTCGACGGCGGCAAAAACACAATCAGGGTCCGCAGATCCGTCCGTAACCCCAACACACACGACAACAGGTACACCGATCAGGACAGTCTCTCCAGTACAGACAACGGATACAGGGAATCTAACGGGGACACCAGTTGGAACGGAGGCCAATAACACACCCGAGCGGACACCGACAGTTGCGCCAACAACAACGGAGGCGACGACAGCGACCGAAACAGCCACTCCAACAGCAACATCTACACAAACGGAGACCACGGACACACCTGTTGTGACGCCAACACCCAGCGGAAACGAAAGTGATCCGTACGACTGTTCGGATTTCGATAGCTGGCAGGCGGCACAGGAAGTTCTCGATTCCACACCTGGCGACCCTTCGGAACTCGACGAGAACGACAACGGAATTGCCTGTGAAAGCCTTCGGGAGTAGGCTTTAGGTCATCTCAAGTTCATTCGGTGCGGGTTGTGACCGTTCGGCTGGCAATCTGCCGGGACCTCATCGACCGGAACTGATAGCACGGCGACCAGCCCTGCATTGGGCCAGGCACCTAGAAGGCGGTTGGGGGTGGAATGACCGCCGCCGGTGGGAGAACGAACCAGTAGCACCAGAATCAACCACCCTCGGTATCAGCCACAGCTTGCAAGCCAAGGGTCCGTTTTTCACAGCGGTTCACTGGAGGGAGTCGTCTGATACCAGGATGAGCGAAAAAGAAACAGCCAATGGCGATTGACAACACGCCAACACCATACAGCGCTGTGGGCGGCGAGAACTGCCCGGCAACAATTCCGCCAAGTAGGCTCCCAAGCGGCGCAACTCCGGAGAGACAGGATCGAATCAACGCGCTCACGCGGCCCAGCAACTGCTCTGCGACCACACTCTGTACCATCGTGGTGAAAATCACGGTGAACGCACCACCAGGAAGTGAACTGGCGAACAACAACAGCGCCGTTGGGGTGAGTTCGGAGACGCCCACTGCCACGAGCAACAACGCACCATTTGCGATGGTCGACCCGATTGCGAGCGTGCCTAATGAGTGAGAGTCGAGCACTGATGCCCCAGCTGCCCCGAGGATCCCACCGAGACCGATCGCACCAACAAACACACCATACGCCACCGGCCCGCCGACGGTTGACGCGTACGCGGGCAAAATCACCGACACTGCAGCTGCACCCAGATTGCTCATCGCTAATCCACCCAGCAACACCAGAAGAGTAGACCCACGAACGTACGAAACTCCATCACGCAGCGCTGTGCTATAGCTATCGATTGATCGAGATGAATTTCGAATCGGCTCGCCATCGGAGATTGCAATGCCCCGAAAACAGATTGCTGCTATGACAAAGGTGCCGGCATCAATTAGATACAGCCCAATTGGACCAATGATCCCAATAAGTAGTCCACCAACTGCGTTGGCGATCGCATCGACGGTTCGCAATGAGGTTGAAAACAGCGAATTCGCCCGTGTGAGTGCATCTTCCGAAACAATCCGCGGGAGTGAGGCGGTCTGTGCGGGATACACGAATCCGTTGACGGTGTACAACACCGGGATGACAGTGAGTATGAGCCATACTGGCTGCTGACCGGAGAGTGCTACAACTGGGATGATCAGTACACCAACACAGTTGACACCCTGTGACCACAGGAGGATCGACCGGAGCGGCCACCGATCAACGAGCGGACCGACAAAGACACTCAGCAAATCCGGGAGTCGAATGAGTGCGCCACCAATCGCAGTGTACACTGGCGAGTGAGTCAGCTCCCAGAGCAACCACATCGTAGCTATATAGTACAGGCTATCACCGCAGTCCGTACTCACCCGACCAGCGAACAACCGAACGAACGTTCCATTTTGGAGTAGATCGCGCACAGCGGTCGCTCTCTCCCTGACGCATTAAATGTAATCTGAATAATATTTCTGTGTATTCCGAAACAGAAGCGCATTTCTGTCAGCTGATCGTTTCGTTGGCGACACCACCCTTTCCTTGCTGGCTGGCGTAGTATTCATGCTATGTCAGACGACCCGTTCGATGACCTCGACGTTCCCGACGATCCGCTGGCGGATCTCGATCGTGCGACCCAGCAACTCACGTTGCGAACGGAGCGTCGACGATACGACAAGCCCGTCGTCATCATCGAGGGGTTCGAGGGAAACACGGATCTCGAAGACCTCGCGAGTGAGCTGAAATCGGCACTTGGCACCGGCGGGACCGTGACAGACGGGACCATCGAGCTCCAGGGCGACCATAAAGCCCGGGTGAAAACACTCCTCGAGGAGCGTGGCTTCCAGATCGATTCGGCGTGATATGTAGGGCAACGAGCGTTCAGTTCGACCGACCGAGCGCCAATCCGTTGGGCCGGTCAATAGCATTGATGAGCCGATAGCTCACGAGCGCGGTGATGAGCACACCGTCGAGGAGGCTGTTGGCAAACGGATTCTCGTTGTTCAGAGCCAGCCATATCATCACGATCGCGGAAACAGTGACCGCCCATCCACACCATCGGGTGGATCTCATGCTCGATTCGGAGATCATGCAGCCTCCGAAGACGGCCCCACTGACTGGAAGCAATACGACCGCAAGTTCGATGGCCATCTGGTCGCCGGTGAGCTGATGAATTCCAATAAGCCCACACAATCCGACAAAACAGGCCAGACAGAGGAGACGAAGGCGAGTGGCGGAGACCGTGACCATACGCGCACGTATGAGTCGCATTCGAAAAGAACCCATCGCATCAATGGCTACAGGGCAGACAACAGTACCGTCGACACAGCACCGACGGCCTGCTCCCAGAGCGAGATGCCGGTGAACACCGCAAGTAGCGTATCGCCACCGAAAAAGGCGAACAGCACCGCACCAACGTAATGGGCCGTCCGAAGATCGAACCGGTGGGAAAACCGATGGAAGAAGTACGCGTTCGCGAGGCTGATCGGAACGATCGCCAGCATCTCTCCGATCCAGATTGCTGACGTGGCCCCATACTGGGCCGCAAGCCCGATCGTGATCAGCTGGGTCTTATCACCGAACTCACCGGCAGACATCAGGGTAAACACTGAGAGGAACTGCCCAACTGGACCGCCAACTGAGCGGCCGAACAGCTCGAATTCTCCGGTGATCTCCGGGATGGCCTGACTGCCGCCGTCGGTTTCGAGGGTCCGACGGTCTGGTGCGGACGTGAACAACACCACGGCAAAGAACAAAAATAACCCTGCCGTGAGCAGATCGAGAACTACGGCCGGAAACAGTCCCTGGAGCGCGTGCCCAAAGAGTATTTCCAGAACGGTCCACGCGCCAAACGCGGTGCTCGCGGCACCCACAACGAGCAACGGCCGATACCGTGTGGCCAGTCCGGCGATGATAAACTGCCCTTTCTCACCCGGAAGCACCGTCAGCTGTGCAATCGCTGCAATCGCGACGAGCTCAATGAATCCAGTCATAGCGTCACCACCGCCTCCAAAGCGCACACACCACGGCCGCTGGGGTATGCCGGTACACTCCCCACTCATCAGTCAGTAGCCCATCCATCACGGTTGGATAATTAGACTCGTCTAAGTTATTTGTTGTGGAGTCCTCATTCATCCATCGTGGTAAAATAATACGCGCCTGGAACGGAAACGTTACTGTGACGGTACTAGAACGGTCGTGCATGGGCATTGGATTCCCATGGTACGATAGCGCGCTGCTCGTGGGCGTGATTTTTCTGTTGGGTGCGCTTTCGTTCAGCGACGAATCACCGGTCCGCAAGCGGAGTCTCTGTGGTTTCAGTGTGGTCGTCTGTTGTTCGGTTCTTATTCGACACGTTCCACCAGACGCACCAGTCCTGCTGGGTGGACTCCTCACAGCGATGTGCGTTGGCCTCGGTGTCGGTATCTATTACGGTGTACACGAGCGGAACGCCGTCGATCTGTTTCTCCCACAATGAGTCGCTCGCTAGGCTATCGATGATCGATCGAGGGGGCGGCTATTTTCCCAGTGTGATTCGAACTGCTGGACTGCCCACGATCTGACGGTTGCATCATCAGTATCGATCGACGCCCTGAGAACACCGTCGTCATCACGAACGAGCAGATGGACCGTCTCATCGGCCACCGTTACGGCAAGCGGGATTGTAGCATCTGTAACGCGAATGCTGGCTCCATCAGCCTCGATTAGTGCTATCAGTAGCTCTCGCAGTTCGGATTCGCCAGACAGTGCTTCGATCGCCAACGGCGAGAGCACAGCGTCGAAGGTGAACGTGCCATCGGTAACCCGCTGGACGACCAGCTCCAGACTCCGTTCGTTGAAGGCAAACGAGAACGCCTGGATTTCATCAGCCGTCCGTTCGAGCTCAAGGAGTCGACCAACTGGTGCGTCGGGTCGCGTGGCCGATGGGAGGACAACGGTCGCATCGACAAGTCTGCCCAACGGAAATGACAGCCGATCAGTGGGGAGATGCTCAACGACCGGACGGAGATCAGCCTCTAGTTCCAGCAGGTCGAGAAACTCGGTGAGCCCCTCGGCAAGCAGTTCGCCCGTTGCGGTGGCAACGTACTGACCATCTCGCCGCGTGATCCACGATCGGTCCACAAAATCGCGAAGAATCCGACTGAGCGTTGCCTGTGAAACGCCCGTCGCCGTGGCGAGCGATGATCGCGTGTGTCCTTCGTTGGCAAGCAACCGCAAGACAGCAATCCGATTCTCAGAACGGACGAGAAATTCGATCTCTTCTAGCGTCTCCTCCATACCCACTGTCAGCGATCCGGTCGGAAAACCGTTTTCACACCCTGAAATGGTTTCACACCCTGTCTTCCGGTCGACTCCGTGCGAGCATTTCTCCTTATGTAACAATTTCCAAACAGAACTATCCCCCCATCAGTGCCTACGTTTAGACGACATGGAACACACAGACTATGGGCGCCACCCCCACGACGATGGGTGCTGTGGCTGGCCCGCAGACACTGGAGGTGGTGGCTGAATGGATCGGCGGGCGATAGTGTTTTTCGTCCTCACGAGCGTCTTCTTCGGCGGAACGTTTGTGGGGGCAAAAGCCGGACTCACAGCGGTGCCACCGCTGTTGTTGCTCGGCCTTCGTTTCGATGTCGCCGCAATCGTCCTCGGCGGATACGTTCTCTGGCGGTATTCGCCGTCAGCACTCCGTCCTCGGACACGAGACGATCTCGTTGGAATTCTTGCGACGGGATTCGTCGCGGTCGGTGTGACCAACGCGCTGATTTTCGTCGGCCAACAGTACGTCACAAGCGGCGTGTCATCGATCATCACCAGCCTGAATCCAATTCTCACGCCCGTGTTCGCAGCGGCACTCGTGGCTGACGAAGAGCTGTCGCGTCGAGGTGCATTCGGCATGCTGATCGGTCTCGTTGGCGTTGCGCTCGTCGTCTCACCTGATCCAGCCCAGCTCATGGGCGGCGCTATTCTCGGGAAGATGCTGGTGTTCGGCGCAGCGATAACGGGCGCGCTCGGGAGCGTCCTCATTCGGTGGGCAGACAGTGATCTCTCCGCCTCGATTCGAACGGCGTGGGGAGTTCCAATCGCGGCCGTCTTCGTGCACCTGCTGAGCCTCCGCGCAGATGAATCGGTTGCAAGCGTCGTCTGGTCCCCCACTGCAATCGCATCGATCGTCTATCTCGGCGTCTTTGCCGGCGGTGTGGCGTACATTACCTACTTCACGCTGATAGACACTACCGGCGTGATCCGTGCGAATCTCGTCTTCTATCTCGTGCCAGTCGTCGCCGCTCTCGGCGGGTGGCTCTTGCTGGGCGAATCGCTCACGATGGTCGCTATCGTCGGCTTTTTCGTCATCTTCGCCGGCTTTGCGGTGATTGGCAGCGAAGAGCTGTCATACGGAGACCTCGAGCGATCAATGAGTCGACTCGCGAGTTAATTGCCCACCGGAGTTCGTTGGTATCCGTGTTGCTATCAAATCCCTTATCGAAGCGTCGATCAAACGCCATCGTATGAGCGACGACGAACTTGCCTGGGAAACCCTCGATCAAGAGACGGCATTTTCCTGTCCTGGATTCACGGTCGAACACCAGACGGTCCGCCTTCCCGATGGCACGGAGACTGATTTCGATTATCTCAGCGAACGGCCTGCGGTGGTGATTCTTCCGTTCACGACTGATGGGTCCGTCGTCGTCATCGAGGAGTGGCGACAGGCCGTCGGACGGATCAACTACGGACTTCCTGCTGGGGGCGTCGAAGCCGAGGATGACGACCTCACTGACGCTGCGCGTCGAGAGCTCCGCGAGGAAACGGGCTATGAATCAACAAAGATGGAGCCGCTCACGACGGTCGAACCGGCAAACGGGATCGCCGACAGCGTTCACCACTATTTCGTGGCGCACGGCTGTACGCCGACGGCGTCCCAGGATCTCGATACGAACGAAGCGATACGACCATCGATAACGACGCTTGAGACCCTCCGCAAAGCAATTCGTGCGGGTGAAATTCGCGACGCACGGACCGTGCTGGGCGTGTGCTATCACGGAATGAGTAAAAGCGACGAGGCTTAGGGCGCGCTGGCGCTATCACGCACAATGAGTGGACAGTTCGAAATCCGGACGTTCGACGCGGCCGGTCGAGTCGGGGAGTTGTCTATCCCCCGCGCGGGCGTCACGATCGAAACGCCGGCGCTGTTACCCGTCGTGAACCCCCACATTCAGACGCTATCGTCTTCGACACTCGAATCGCTTGGAGCAGAGATTCTCATCACGAACAGCTACATCCTCCATCAGAGCGACGACCTGCGCGATACTGTCCTTGAGGAGGGACTGCACTCGCTGTTGGGATTCGACGGCGCGATCATGACGGATTCTGGCTCGTTCCAGCTGGCAGAGTACGGCGAGATCGAAGTAACCACTGAGGAGATTCTTCAGTTTCAGTCGGCGATTGGCTCGGACATATCCACACCGGTCGATATCCCCACCCCGCCCGGTGTGAGCCACGAGCACGCAAAACGCGAACTGCAGACGACCCAGGAGCGAATCGAGCTGGCGAGTCGCCTACAATCCGAGCTGGACGACGACATACTCGTTAGTGCACCGGTGCAGGGCTCGACCCACCCGGATCTGCGTGAGCGCGCCGGCCGCCACGCAGCCACCAGTGGTCTCGACGTGTTTCCGATCGGCGCGGTCGTGCCGCTTCTCAACCAGTATCGCTATGCAACCGTCGCCGACGTTGTGATGGCAGCCAAGCGGGGGCTCAGTGCGGATGCGCCGGTCCACCTGTTCGGTGCTGGCCACCCGATGATGCTGGCCTTTGCCGTGGCGATGGGCTGTGATCTGTTCGATTCTGCAGCGTATGCAATCTACGCCCGTGACGACCGGTATCTCACGGTTCGGGGAACGGACCATCTCGACGAGCTCGAATACTTCCCCTGCTCCTGTTCGGTCTGTACGGACCACACGCCGACAGAGCTCCAGGCGATGGACGATGCGACGCGCGAACGACTGCTCGCACGGCATAACCTCTCGGTGACGTTCGCGGAAATTCGACGGATCAAACAGGCAATCAGGCGTGGAAACCTGCTCGAGCTGGTCGAAACCCGTGCCAGAAGTCATCCCACAATGCTTGATGGCTACCGGACGCTGCTCGATCACAGCACCCAACTAGAACGTACCGATCCGGTGTCGAAAGACGCATTTTTCTATCTCTCGAGCGAGAGCGCACGGCGACCAGAGGTCAAACGACACCACGAGCGACTCCAGCGGCTCTCTATCGAGGGGTCGGTGTTGCTCACCGAAGGGAATTCAAACGATGCGTATGATGCGTGCTGGCGGATTCGACCACCGTTCGGCCCGTTCCCGCGAGCGCTTTCGGACACCTATCCCTTCACGGCAGAGCTTCCAGAACGGCTCGATCTCGCCGCCTATGCGGCAGCAGCCGACGGGATCGAAGCACTCCTCGAAAACAATCCCAGCGCAGACGTGACCGTTGCCCTCCACAACTGGCCCGATGCCGTGGTAGAGCGACTGTCGGAGTCAGTCACGATTACGCCACTGCATGAGAACGCTGCGCAACCGCCGGTTGATAAGACAACGTAGTAGTGCCGTGATCGTCTGAGGGTAGCCAATGACTGAGTACTTCGAGGTAATCGAGCGCGATGGCCCGGCACGGATTGGCCGGCTCCGGCTTGCCACACCGGTGGCGACGCCCGCGCTCGTCGACGAGGTGATCGAGGACGCTGGCAGCCTCTGGCCAACAGAGCGCGACGCTCCCGACGGTGACGACGAGTCGCTCACGATATTGCCCCACCGTGCGTTTCCCGCCGGTACCGCATCCGAGGTGCAATCGGCGTTTGCCGTCGAACCGGACTCTGTGTCGTTTCCCAGCGCCACTGTGATCTCCCGAGAGACCGCCAGCGATTACAACACCGATGCGTACGTCCTTTCTGAGGCGTCAGGGATCGTCGGCAATGCTCGTGCGTTCGTCGAGACAATCGTCGACGTTCGAGCGTCCATTCCGGACGATACGGGGCTGTTTTGCTCCGGGGTGGCAACAGCCGCCAACGCAGCGGTGCTCGCCTACGCTGGGATCGATTGCTTTGACACCCATCGGGCGTATCTTCGCGGCCTGGAGGGATTCTACCAGACGACGGACGGCGAAATGTTTCTCGAGGATTTATCGGAGCTGCCGTGTGCGTGTGCGGCCTGTCAGCAGTCACGTGAGGCGTTTGGCCCCGAGGACTGCGCTGCGCACAACGTGAATGCGCTGCGAGCGTCGCTGGCGACCGTTCGCGAGAAAATTCGAGCGGGGACGCTCAGATCGTACATCGAAGGGCAGGCCCGCCACGAGGCGTGGCTCACCGCCACGTTCCGTCGACTGGACCAGCAGTATGGCTATCTCGAAGAGCGGACCCCCCTGGTACGGACGGCCGAGATTCTGGCGTCGAGCGACGACACAATGCGCCGCGTCGAGATTCAGCGGTTTGCCGACCGGGTCTGTTCGCGCTATCGCAATCGTTTCGACCAGCCGCTCGTGCTCGTCCCGTGTTCGGCACGAAAGCCATACAGCAGTTCACAGAGCCACGGCCAGTTTCACGAGGCGATCAACTACCGTGCCCACACCGTCTCGATGACCTCTCCTATCGGAGTCGTGCCGCCGGAACTGGAGTACACCTATCCTGCCCAGCAGTACGACAGCGTTGTCACCGGCCGCTGGAGCGAGTCGGAGATCGAATTCGTCGCGAACGTGCTCAAGCGCTATCTCGAACGCAACGACTACCCACGCCATATTGCCCACGTCCCACCGGGTGGCTATCAGGAGATCTGTGAGCGCGTCGAAGCGCGGACCGACGTAGAGTTCGAGTTCACCGTCACGGAGCATCCAACGACTGACGACGCCCTCGAAACGCTGTCGGAGACACTCAGCGGTGAATCAACGTTTCGGAAACGCGAGCGCGAGCACAACACCGTTCGGGCGATTGCCGACTATCAGTTCGGGGCTGGTGCTGGTGACGAGCTGTTCGGTCCGATCTCGGTCGATGGCTATCTTCCCGGGTTGCGGGTTCACGACGATGGCGGTGAACAGCTTGCCACGATCGTCCCCCAGTATGGTACGCTCTCGTTCACCCTTGCTGGCGCGCAACGCTGGAACGAAAGCGACGTCCCAACCAACCGCGTCGAGATCGATCCGTTCGTTCCACAGGGAAGCGTTCTCGCACCCGGGATAACGAGTGCCAGCGAATCAATTCGTGTCGGTGATGAGGTGTTCGTCGAGGGCGAAAAGGCGATTGCCGTTGGGCGAGCGAAAATGCACGGGACAGCAATGGAGAATTCGTCGCGGGGAATCGCCGTCGAGGTCCGTCACGTCGAAGAGCGCTAGCTTTCTTCGTCGAATTCGAGTGCCACGGAGTTGATACAGTAGCGCTTGCCAGTTGGGTCGGGGCCATCATCGAACACGTGGCCGAGATGTCCCTCACAGTGGGCGCAGACAACTTCGGTTCTCACCATGCCATGACTCGTGTCTTCGCGATATTCGATGGCATCCTCGGCCGCATCGAAAAAGCTCGGCCAGCCAGTGTTCGAGCCGAACTTCGTTTCTGAATCGAACAGTTGCGCACCACAGCCGGCACAGCGGAAGGTTCCGTCGCGGTCTTCGTCGATATACTCTCCCGAGAACTTCGGTTCGGTGCCACACTCGCGCAGCACGCGGTACTCGTCCTCATCGAGGGTTTCGCGCCACTCCTCCTCGCTGTCAGGAACGGACTCATCGGTCATACGGTTTTGTAGCCGTGCTGGTCGGTTGTGTGTTTCGACAGCGGCGGCCTCTGTGATGGGGGCCACCACAGAAACCCTCATATTACCGAGATCAGATGTGTTTGACAGTGACTGAGAAGAACGCCGAACCATTCGACGAAGCGACTGTCCTGAGCCAGTTGCAGAACGCGTGGTCGATCGAAACGAGCACCCTGTGGACAGCAAAGAATCCTGCGCGCGGACAGTGTCCGGTCACGGCGCTCGTGATCCAGGACCATTTTGCTGGCGAGATCAGAAAGACACCAACCGACGATGGTCCACATTTTTACAACGTTATCGAGGGGGAGCGCTACGATCTGACGGCCGGGCAGTTCGAATCCCTCCCGACGTATCTCGATTTGCCCTCGGATCGAAGTGAAGCGTTCGAGCACACGAACGAAACACAGTATGACGCGCTTTCGGAGGAGTTTCCCACCGAAGTAATCGAGAACTAGCGCGTCAAATTCTCAAATGATGACTGGCTCCGATCGTCTGCGAACAAGCATATGACGCTTTCTCGACGACGATTTTTGTTGAATACGAATCGAAGTCATTCCGAGGGCATCAGGTGACGAACGATTCGATAATCCGACCTTCTGCACGGTGGAGGACGCCACTCGCAGCTGATGAGTTGACATCGAACGCCTCTGCGAGTTCGTTCAGGGTGATTTTCCGTGGACTCTCGTAGTAGCCCTGTTCGACCGCCGCGGTAACGAGTTCTTGTTGTCGATCCGTGAGTACTGCTGTCGGTTCGTACGATTGCGTCAGTGATTCGATCTGGTAGGGAATGTCTGCAGCACGGAGCTCATCGCCAAATCGCGTGAGCTGGTCGTGTGGGGCCGTAATCTCGGTGGTAAGCCAGCCATCCTGCAGCACGTATGGAAACCGAAGGCGGGTGCCCGAGGACGTGATCGCGTGATACGACTCCGGGACTGGAATCGCATACTGAATCAGGCGCAGTTGGTCTTCGGAGTGGAGAACCTCGTGCGATTTCACAGTCTGCGATTCGTTGAAGCGTCGGACGATTGCCTCTGCGTTCGGTGACGTCACTTCGACGATCCCGAACAGTCCATCGTCCGTACAATGGCCCGTCTGTACCGAAAATTCCGCCGCTGGGAACGCAGCCGAAAGGGTGGCGAGCCAGCTACCGGTAGCCGCCTGATTGAGTCGTATTTTCATCCGCGCCATACGGTGATGGACGGGCCTGGTCGCCTTAGGGGTATGTAAACAGGTGAATATACTCATCCAGCAAGCTACGACCAATTGCCCACCATCTGTAACTGCAATGGAACCAAACTCTGCGGGTAAGAACCAGCAAGCAGGAACGTCGCAATCGCTGTCGTTCGACAACAGAACGGCCCTCGTTACTGGCGGGAGTTCGGGGATCGGCCGCGCAACCGCCGTTGCGTTCGGAAAAGCGGGTGCGAACGTCGTTGTAGCGAGTCGAACCAGAGCGACTGGCAACGAAACCGTCAGTCGAATCGAAGCGCTTGGCGGGACGGCAACGTTCATCGAAACCGATGTGACCAGTGAGCAAGCTGTTGAACGGATGGTTGCGGAGACGATCGAAACCTACGGACGACTTGATTACGCCATCAACGGTGCCGGGAACGTCGGAACGCCAGGACCGCTCACTGATCGAACCGAGAGCGATTGGGAGTACACCATGGATGCGAATCTCAAAGGCGTGTGGCTGTCGATGAAATACGAAATTCCACACCTCAGAGAGAACGATGGTGCAATCGTAAATATCGCATCTGATTTCGGACACGTCGGGTTCGAGGAGTTCTCGCTCTACGTCGCTGCCAAGCATGGGGTGATCGGTCTGACGCGCGCTGGAGCCCTTGAGTTCGCCGAAGACAACATTCGGATCAACGCGGTGAGTCCAGGCGCAATCAACACGCCAATGAATCGAGACCGACTCGGCAGCGCAGAAGCCGTCCAGGAGGCGTTCGGTCCAAGCCATCCCCTCGGACGAGTTGGCACCCCAGAAGAAGTTGCTGATGCAATCGTCTGGTTGGCGTCTGATAACGCCTCGTTCGTCACCGGCCACTCGCTCCTCGTAGATGGTGGATACACTGCGCAATAGATCGTATAACGTCGTATAAATGATAACTAGCCATCAAACCCGACTACTGATTGGGACGCTCCTTGTGGCAAGTACGTTGACGATCCTCGTTGACACCGCGATTTCGCCCGCACTGCCGGCGATCGAACGCCATTTTGCGGGCGTCGCGAATGCAGCCTTTTGGGTCAGAGTTCTGCTCGTTTTTCCCTCGCTGTTCGTTGCGCTCGGCGCACCGCTCATGGGTGTGTTCACCGACCGTCTCGGTCGGAAACCGGTGCTATTCGTCAGTACAGCGCTGTACGGTGTTGCCGGTGGGGCCGGTTTTATTATTGAATCACTGATACTACTATTCGTCTCTCGTGCACTGCTCGGAATCGGTGCTGCGGGGGTGTTCGTTGCAGTTACAACGCTCATCACGGATTACTTTCCGGCCGAACAGCGCCGCGATGCCGTCCTTGGCTGGCAGGGCGCAAGCATGACGTTCGGCGGAGCGGCCTTTTTCCTCTTTGGTGGCGCTCTGGCGAGTGTTGGCTGGCGGGTGCCGTTTCTCCTCTATCTTGGGGCACTCGGACTGCTGCCGTGTATTGTTGCTGTGGTGTACGAACCCGACGTTGATCACGAAGCTTCCCAAGCGGATGCGTCCATTCGACAGGTCCTCGATCGACTGCCGTATGGACAGCTCGCGCTGGTGTATTCGACAGCAGTGATAGGGATGGTCGTATTTTTCATGGTGCCGGTTGAGATACCGTTCTATCTCACTGCCGTGGTGAATGCGGATGATTTCACCATCGCAGTTGTCCTCGCCACACAGGCGCTTCTCGCAGCGGTAGTATCGACACAGTACACCCGTGTTCGTTCACGAATCGGTATCATTCCCATTGTCGGACTGCTGTTCGCACTCATGGGTGTCGGATTCAGTATCGTGAGTCTCGGTGATACGGTGGTTGCTGTCCTGGTCGGAACGCTGGTAACTGGGGCTGGTGTTGGACTTCTCATCCCGAATCTGAACGCCTGGGTTGCCATCGCCGTTCCTGCTGGCGTGCGTGGTCGCGCCGTCGGTGGATTGACGAGTTTTCTCTTTCTCGGGCAGTTTCTGTCTCCATTTGTTAGCTCGCCTATCAGCACGTGGCTCTCGCTTCGAATGACGTTCCGTATCGGTGGTGGACTACTGGTCGGCCTCAGCATTGTCATTGGTGTGCTCGCCTGGTATGGCGGTGGACTGATCCAATCTGGTTCAACTACCACCCCCTGATCGCATCCACGGCTCGGTGCTCGTCACTTCCACCGATATCGAACACCAGCAAATTGTACATACAACGCACACTGAGGCTTCCAATCGGGACCCCAAACGATTGCGTTTTTCAGGACTACCACCAGTCCGGGGACGACCGAACGATCGTGCCGACGGACGGTGGTAGGACGTGCTGAGATATTTCGAATCTACGATGCTTTCGATCAGTAATCGCGATTGCAAAAAACATATGCCGTCTGGTGCTGAACGTCTGTGAACGATACTATGACCCTCTCCAGACGACGATTCGTACTGATAAGCACTACACTCACTGGGGCGGTTTTTGGAGCCGGGTGTCAGTCGTTCGTGCAGCTGCATGCTGACGTGTTTTTGAGAAATGAGACCCAGACAGAGCAATCGATTGCGCTTACCATTCACGATATGAGCGGAGATGAAGTATTCGAAAAAGAGGTCGATCTCGAACCAACGGACGGTGGAGAACCACGGATACTCGGCAATCCTGTCGAGCGGGATGCAGATTACACCGTCACTGTACGAACAGACAGCGGATTAGAGGAGACGTGGGACTGGACCGACGTTGAAGGAGAGCTTCGAATTACTATCCAAAACACAGGGATCACACATACTGCGGCGACGGGGTCTGGATTGGGAACTGAATGAACACAGCAGTGTGCCTCCGTGAGTTATTTCCGCAATTCCTCACGGGCTTGCAGAGAATATCGGTGGGCCAACACTGTCAGCACAATCAGAAAGCCACTCATTGAGATCCATTTGGTCATTCGTAGATCCGTGACACCGAGCTCCCCGATCAAGATTGATATGAACAGTCCCGCCAGTATGGTAAGCATTAACGGGAGTCTTGGGTTTACTTCATCAAACATAGCTAGGGAGATGGATAATAGACACAAATAATCTTTGAAAATTTGGTTGCTGTGAATACAGGCGGGGAAATACATTCAGGGGAGCGCTCAGCACTCTGTGCTGGTGCTACAGGCGATCATGGGGGTGATGACACTGATCCATCGTAGTTACGAACATTTGAAACCACAGTTTGATCGCATTCGAAGCGTCCACCAAACGATCCGCTCCATCGCACACAGTTTTTTGAGTGGGTGCTGAGAATTGTGACTTTTGGGTTCAGAATCATCCCATTCTCTGTCTATAGCATCCATAATACTTTTATCTCCCATATCAGAACATCCAATAATGTTAGATGAATTCGATCCCGGGCTCTCGATGATGATTACGTTTCTTGTGGGTTTGTTCTTAACGATTGTTTGGGTTGATTTGCAACCAGATATACATTTGGCCCTGTCGTTTGCTGCTATCATTGGGTTCTACATTATACTCGGAGTTATATCATTTAGATATCATTGTGTGGCGAAAGATGCCATTCTTTCGGAGCAACCAACCGATTGAGGCCTATTTCTGGAGTTTGTATTGTGCAGAAAAATTGAGCCATAGCGTCCATACTGAGTCCTGTCTGTCGACCGTCCTAGAACCAGTCGCCAGGGCTCACTTCGTTCGTTTCCTTCCCTGCTTTAAATCCGCGTACTCCAACGAGATACAATACCATCGAGAAGAATACAGCAAATAGTAATGAGTTGTAAAAACATGGGCCGACACGGATTTGAACCTCGCCAAGACATGCTCGCTGCGCTGTGCGTGTCTTGTCTGGTTCAGAATCCGCTCGCGGGAACGAGAACAGTTCGACCTTTAGTCGAGTGCAGAAACTACTCGAATGTAGTCCGAACAGAACTAGTATGGGCCGACACGGATTTGAACCGCGGACCTCCCGGTTATCAGCCGAGCGCTCAACCTAACTGAGCTATCGGCCCGTTGTACGCATTCTACTGTATTGCCCTGTATTGTTTAAGCGTTTCTTTTCGCTAGCCACATGGTCGTCAATCGCTCTCAACCGTTAATCGCTCCCATTGTCGCCCTCAACGGAGTAATCGTCTTCGCCGAGATCGATCGTCGACCCATCGTTGCTGTTCGGAAACCCGCCGGTGTACACCGTTCCAGTGACAAAACCGTCGGTTTTCCCGTCGAGATACGGCGTCACGACGAACCGTTTGACGAGCTTTCGAACAGGATACCGCGTTGGCGGCAACGACAGCACCAGCCCAGTGAGATCGGTCACCAGTCCCGGCGTTAAGAAAAACGCGCCAGCAGCGATCAACAGCGCGCCATCGAGCAGTTCGTCATCAGGGACACCACCGGAAGCCACCTTGCGGTTGATCCGCCGGAGCGTGTGTCTCCCTTCTGCCCGAACGAGCAACATTCCCAACAGCGCGGTCAGGACGACGAGCAACACCGTCGCCACTTCTCCAATGACCGTCGACACGACGAGCAACAGCAGTATATCCAGCAGGGGAATGAGCAACAGCAGCGCGATCAGCCGCTTCATGGACCGAGCTATGCTGTCCGGACGCAAACGTGTTGCGCTCGACTGGCGGCCGTGCCGTCCGACGATTGATGGCACTGTGGTGATAAACGGAATTCATGACTGGAAGCTCACTCGTGGTTTCCGAATCCACACCTGCAGAGGTATTCGGAAAACTCTCTCATCCGGTCCGTATCGAAATCCTCCAGGCGTTGGCCACCACAGAGACGCCATGTTCGTTCGGCGAGCTGCGTAGCGCCAGTTCGATCGACGATCCCGGACAGTTTAACTATCACATTCGCACGCTCGATGGAGCGTTCGTTAGCAACACCGACGATGGCTATGAGCTCTCCGTGGCGGGCCATCGCCTCGTCGGAGCAGTCCGGTCGGGCGTCGCAACGGAGCGATTCGAGTGTACTCAACTCTCACTCGACGGAAGCTGTCAGAGTTGCGGTGGCAATATCATCGCCTCGCTCGACGATCGCACAATCGAGATTGCCTGTGACGATTGCACGGCGGTACACACCGAAGCGTCGCTGCCACCGGGATCGCTTGAGGGGGATTCTCCCGATTCAGTGGCGACGACGATCGATCGGTGGTGTAAACGAATGCAGGCCGACGCAGAACACGGAATCTGTCCGAACTGCAGCGCCGAACTGAATCGACGCGTCGTCATTCCAGCAGACGAAGACGCGCCCAACTGGCTCACCGGAGACGATCTAGAAGCCACCGTTTTGTACAACTGCGAACACTGTGGCGAACGCTTTCAGTCCGTCCTTCAGTACGCACTCCTCACCCATCCTGCGGTGATCAGCGCCTACTACGAGGCCGGTATCGATCTGCGAAATCGATTGAACTGGGAAATTCCAGGGATCGATTCCACGAGTGCCGAAGTCGCTGCTACCGATCCGCTCGCGGTTGTAGTCCCGTTCACGATTAATGATACTCGCCACCGATTCGTCGTGAACAGATCGCTCGAACTGCTCGAAACACGGACAGACTGAAAGTAGAGTGACAGAAACACGGTTCTACAACTAGCCCGATAGAAATATAATTCTACAAACATTTGAGATTCCATGTCTCCCAATCACGGCAATGGGATCGCTCACGCAAAATCGGACGTATCTGCGGTTGTTGTGTGGTCGGATCGTTACGAACGCTGGCGATAGCATCTACGCGATCGCCTCGATGTGGTTAGTGTACGAACTCAGCGGATCCTCTGTGTACACTGGGATTGCCGGTGCCGTTATGTTCGCAGCGTAGCCGTTGCAAGTGTTGCTGGGACCGCTGATCGATCGCGTGGCGATCCGACGGCTCCTGGTCGGAACGCAGACACTCCAGCTGCTCGGTGTGCTCACGATCGTCGCTCTCTACCAGCACGGGCTGTTGACCGTCTGGCTGCTGATCGGCGTAATGGGCACACTCGAACTGTGCAACCAGATCGTGTATCCGGCCCAGAGCGCCGTATTGCCACGAATCGTCGACGATTCGCAACTCGCTCGTGCGAACGCCTGGTTTTCGATGAGCTACCAGGGGGTGGACGCTATTTTCAATGCGGTAAGCGGCGGATTGATCGCACTCGTTGGTGGCACAATCCGTGTATTTATTCTCGATGCCGTGACGTTCGTGATCGCCATCGTGGCCTTCTGGGGACTCTCGATTCAACCACAGGGTGACAATAGCTCCGAAAACGACGACGAGCAGTATATCGAAGCACTCACCGCTGGTGTCACCTATCTTCGGGGCTCGCTGATTCCGTGGCTATTGGGCCCGGCAGTGATCGCAAATTTTGCATTCGGCGTGGTTATCGTCACGCTCCCAGCATTTGGAGCGGCCAACGGCGGTGCGTGGGTCTACGGGCTGCTGGGCGGATCGATGGGTGCCGGACGATTCGTCGGCACCATCATCGGACCACGCCTCGAAACGGTTCCGTACGGCGTGGTGCGGATCGTTGGGAGTCTCCTTGGCTGTGGTGCGCTGGTGGTCGCCCTGCTGCGTTCGTCGGTGTGGTTGATCATCATCGCGTTCGGACTGAGCACCATACCGAGTGGCGCTGTGGGAGTGCTCGGTGCGACGCTGTTTCAGACCGGGGTCGCAAACGACCGCCTCGGTCGGATCATCGCTATCAGAAACGCCACGAGCACGCTGTTGCTTCCACTCGGTGCTGCGATCGGGGGCGTGCTCGCAACGCAGTTTTCGCCGGCGATCGGGCTAGTGGCGATGGCAGGCGCTAATCTGATCACGGCCATGGTGTTTGGTCTGCACCCACGACTCAGGCGACTCCCAGCGGTCAACACCGTCGATGAGATGACTCTTGGACTCGCCGACAAAACGAGCTGAGAAATCGGCCGCTATTCGGTCGTTGGCTCGTCTGCGTCGATTTCCTCGTCGAGTTCCTCAGCGATCTCGTCGGCATCAACGTCAACGTCTTCGAGCGCCTCTTCGAGGTCACCGCCACCCATCATTCCTGGCATGCCCATGCCACCCATCGGGTTGCCATCAATGACTTCCTGGACGATGACGCGATCGATGCCAACCTGATCGATCAGCTGCTGGGCGATCTGCTGTTTCTGGAACATCCACTGCTGATTCATCGCCAGCTGTGGGTCCGAATCGATGTAGAGTGTCTCCTTTTCGACCGTCACGGTTTCGGTCTCAGGCTCACCTTCATCATCATCGTCGCTCTCGACGACCTGCTCTTCTTCGACTTCGTCAGTCTCGATGAACATGTCGAGATCCATGTCGAAGAACATATTCATCAGGCCCTGTGCCTGCTCAAGTTCGTCTTCAACCTCTCCGACGATCTCGTACTCGTATTCGATGTCGTCACCGGCGAGCGGGTGATTGAAGTCAACGCGTGCGCGGCCGCCAATGATCGTCTCGAGATAGCCCTGCTGGCCGTCGATCTGGACTGCGGCTCCGGGATAGCGGTCGTCCTCGGGAACCTTGTCCGTGCTGACCGTCCGGACCTCCTCCTGGTCGTACTCGCCGAACGCCTCTGGGGCAGGGACGGTGACCGATCCGCTGTCACCAACCTCGCTCCCTTCGATCTCCTCCTCAACGCCCTCGAAGATGTGTCCAGAGCCGAGAACGATCACGCGCGGCTCGAACGTCCCCTCGTCGGCGACGCCTTCCTCCTCAGCGACTTCCTCGTCGGTCGTATCGACGAGCGAACCGTCTTCAACAGTTCGTGCCGTGTAGGCGAGACGGACGAAATCGCCATCCTGAAGGCCGTTCTCTGTGCTTTCTGCTGCTTCCTCGGACGCCTGGGTCTCCTCTGCAGACTCGTCTGATTCTCCAGTCATAATGAATACGTCTTCCGATACGCCCTTAACCGTCACGTTTCCAATGACGGAGTGTGCGAACGACTCACGCCACCAAATGCAATCTATCGAACTCAGGTGAGTAGTTCCGTGTACGAAGTTGAAATTAAAGTGCAAGCTGCACACGAGGAGGTCCGCTCGAAACTGGACGAACAGGGTGCCACTCGCCTTGAGCGGGTACTGCAGACCGATACCTACTACGACGCACCTCACCGTGATTTCAAAGCCACCGATGAAGCCCTGCGAATCCGCCGAGAACACAACCGCGACGCTGATACACTCATCCATCAGCTCACCTACAAAGGACCGCGCATCGACGACAACTCCAAAACACGCATCGAACACGAGATGGAGATCGACGCGCCGTCCACCATGGACGCAATACTCCTCGCGCTCGGGTTCGAGCCCGCAGCAACCGTCGAGAAACTGCGACGGCGATACCGGCTCGAAGCGTACACCATCACGCTCGATGCCGTCACCGACCTCGGCGAATTCGTCGAGATCGAAACGGCAGTCGAATCGAAAGCAGCCGTCCCTGCGGCACGAAGTCAAGCGTTCGAACACTGTCGTTCACTCGGGCTCGATCCGGACGAACAACTCACCACTTCGTATCTCGGACTATTGAAATAACTATTAGTTATCAAAATAGCGGCGAAGGTTTCCGTAAGTTATAGAACCGGTCATAGCCAAAAGCTCGAAAATGAGCAGTCGGAACATCCAGGTCGAGCCGATGCGTCGGCGTGCCGTTGAGGATCAGGCCGTCGAAATCGTCGAGCGCAAAGGGATTGGACACCCAGATTCCATCTGTGACGGCGTAGCAGAACACGTCTCGGCAACGCTCGCACGTGAATACATCGATCGAGTGGGGCGCGTGCTCCACTACAACACTGACGAAACACAGCTCGTTGCGGGGTCGGCCGTCCCTGCATTCGGTGGTGGAGAGCTAACCGAACCGATCTATCTGTTGATCGTCGGGCGAGCAACGCGAGAGTATCAGGGGACGACAATCCCGACGGAGACGATCGCACTGCGAGCCGCACGCGAGTATCTCAGCAAGGAGCTGCCGGAACTCGATCTCGGAACAGACATCGTGATCGATGTCGATCTGGGCGAGGGAAGCGGCGATCTACGCGAGGTGTTCGGCGACGAGGGACAATCCGTGCCGATGGCAAACGACACAAGCTTTGGCGTGGGTCACGCACCGCTCACCGAAACCGAACGGATCGTCAAAACCACCGAACGCCGTCTCAACACCGAATTCGCCGCAGATCATCCCGAGATCGGAACGGACGTGAAGGTTATGGGAAAACGCGAAGGCGATCAGATCGACGTGACGGTCGCAGCAGCACTGGTCGACCGGCATCTCGACGATATGACGGGATATCGGTCGTCGATCGATGCGATCGAATCGTTCGTCAAGTCACTCGCAACAGAGATCACTGATCGGGAGGTTTCTGTCTACGTCAACACGGCAGACGACTACGAGGAGGGAGCGATCTATCTGACCACCACTGGCACCAGTGCCGAACAGGGTGACGACGGATCAGTTGGTCGAGGAAACCGGGCGAACGGTCTGATCACACCGAATCGATCGATGAGCATGGAAGCCACCAGCGGAAAGAATCCGGTCAACCACATCGGCAAGATCTATAATCTGCTCTCGACGGAGATTGCCACCCGTGTTGTCGATGAGGTCGATGGGATTCGCGAGATCCGCATCCGACTGCTCTCGCAGATCGGCCAGCCGATCGATCATCCACACGTCGCTGACGCCGCCGTCGTCACTGAATCGGACGTGGCGCTTGGCGACATTGAAGACGACGTAACGGCAATCATCGACGAGGCGCTCGCCGACGTAACGTCGCTCACCGAACGGGTTATCGCGGGAGAACGCACTACATTCTGAAAGTAGAACAGCTCTCGAAGGGAAACCGCTATACGGACGGTGCGTGAAGCCGATTCTATGACGACGGTCTGTCTCCTCGGCAAGCCGGAGTACGATCTCCGAACGGAGCTACTCTCCAGACAGACCGCACGCCGGGCGTTATCGACCTACCAGCTCAGACAGCCCTACGAGAACACAATCGCCATCCAGACGATCAGTCTCGGTGCGGCGGTCGCATTCTGTAACGATCTTAACTGGTATCTGGTTCGGTTCACCGACGACGTACTCATCCGTGAACCCTCGATTACGGACACCGAATGGCTCTCGAAACCGCTGGCGATTGCCATCAGAGAAAACGAAACCGATCCAGACACCATTGGACCACACCTGAAAGTGTTCGGCGTCGAACCGCTACAAGAGGGACCACCGAAGCTGGTCGAGCCGATGTACGCCACCATGATCGACGGCTCGGTTCCGGAGTACGATCTTCGCCCAGTAGAGCGGACAGAGACAGTGTACGTAACCCAATCCGAGTGGGGTGACTGAGCGTGGCCACGGAAATCACAACGAGACGCCAACTCGAACTGGGCACCCATTGTCTCTCGTATCTCGAAGCTGGCGATCCGGACGCTCCATCGATCGTTCTCTGTCACGGAGGGGGATTCGACGCAGCAATGGTTTCCTGGCGGTCGATCATTCCACGATTGGCAGAAACACACCACGTGATCGCACCGGACTGGCCAGGATTCGGAGAAAGTGCATCACCGCCGTTTGAGCCAAGCCTGGATTTCTATGTCGAGACGCTAGGGAATGTTCGTGAACAGCTTACACTCGACGCGCCAGTGCTCTGTGGCGTATCGATGGGGGGCGCGATAGCGATTGGCGACGCGCTCGCCAATCCAGAGCAGGTTCGAAAGCTGATAGCGATCGACAGTTACGGACTCGGATCGGCAGTTCCCGGCGGGCACCTCAGCACCACACTCGTTCACACACCAGCGTTCGATTGGCTCTGGTCGGCAATAGCGCAGAATCGCCAGCTTGCAGCCGCGAGCGTCCGGTTTGCCGTTCATCCAGCCAATCGCTCAGAGGCGCTGCTTGAGGACGTGCTTACTGAACTCAAGCGATCAGACGCCACCAAAGCGTGGCAGTCCGTCCAGCGAAAGGAACTCCGTGGCGGGACGCTCCAAACCGATTATCGAGATCGGCTCGGAGAGCTCTCTATGCCGGTGTGTTACGTCCATGGCGAAGAAGACCGTCTCGTTCCGGTTGATTGGTCCAGACGGGCGCATCGGCTGACTCCAGAGAGTGAGCTGACGGTATTTTCGCCGTGTGGCCACTGGACGCCACGTGAACGGCCGGATTCGCTCATCGAAACACTCGAATCCTTTCTCGGGACGGCGACGGCCAATCGTGGAGAGTAAGTGTTTATCCACCGGAGAAATGAGTCCGAGTATGAGTACGGAGCGGAGTGGTGATGATTCACCGGCCCGATCGGCCACCGGCGTTCCCGAGATCGGCTCAGCGGACGCGTTCGATCGCCTTGGTACGATCGGCATCGAAGAAGAGTTTTACGTCGTTGACGATTCAGGGCGGCCGACGGCGGGAACTGACGAGCTTGTTTATGAGAGTACTCCACCCGAGATTCTCACTGATCGACTCGATCACGAGCTGTTCAAATGCGTGATCGAAACACAGACACCCACGCTCGATGGGGTAGATGAAGTCTCCAAGACGCTCAGAGCGGTTCGCTCAGCACTGGTCGATCACGCCACAGAGCACGGGTTCTCGATTGGGGCCGCCGGGCTTCATCCGGCAGCCCTGTGGCGCGAACTCGAACACGCAGAGAAACCACGGTATCGGTCGCAGCTTGAGCGCATTCAGTATCCACAACATCGAAACACGACCACAGGACTCCACGTTCACGTTGGTGTCGATGACGCCGATAAAGCGACGTGGATCGCCAATCGCCTCCGGTGGCATCTCCCAATCATGTTGGCGCTATCCGCAAATTCTCCGTACTGGAACGGCTACGATACAGGATTGGCCTCAGCGCGTGCAAAGATCTTTGAAGGATTGCCGAACACCGGTATGCCGACCCGATTTGACGATTTCGACGACTATCTCGCGCTTGAACGGACGATGCTCGAAACCGGTTCGATCAACGACCGGGGCGAGCTCTGGTATGAAGTTCGACCACACTCCGTTCATGGAACGGTCGAAGTGCGAACCCCAGACGCACAGGGCGACCCCGAAAATGTCGTCGCGTTCGTCGAATACACCCACGCACTCGTCATGGATCTCGCGGCCAGATATGAAGACGGAGAGCACCACCAGCAATCAGCCAACCACCGCAGGGAAACCCTGGACGAGAACAAATGGCGAGCAATCCGTCACGGACACGACGCCTCGTTCATCGATCGCAACGGTTCCGACGTTGTCGGACTCGGAGAGCTCGTCGACCGAGAGGCCCAGCGGCTCGGAATCAGTGGAATTCGTGACCTCTACGAACAGGAAAGCGGGGCAAACCGCCAGCGGCGCATTCTCGAAGAACACGGTATCGACGAGCTTTGTCGATCGTTGATTATTTAATGAAAGATTGATATAATCTCGCTGAGTGGCTGTGAATCGACCAGCAAGGAAGGTTTTATATCCGTGAGATTCCACAGCACGTACGGTGGTTGCTCCATGTCCCCCAATAACACGGCCGATAAATGTAGGATTAATGATGGATTCTCCGATGAGTCAGTGCAGACTCGCATACGGGGGAGTTCTGCCACTGGCGAGATTGACGAATCACTGGTAGAGATACTGGCGTGGATACTCGAAACGGACACCAGGGCCAGAATATATCTGTATTTGCGCCAGCAGCCGGGGGTTACGAGCGAGGCGATTGCGACTGGAACGGGGCTGTATCCCAGTACGGTCCGCGAGACGCTCGCGGTGTTAGTCGATGAGGGGACAGTCATGCGTAACGAGGAGCCGCTCAATGGCGTCGAGGGGAGTACGTACATTTATGAGGCAATTTCGCCAGAGCAGGTTGTTCTCGATGCCGCTGATACGATTCAGGAGCGGCTGAACACGGTGTTTCGGCTCGATGAGTTGCTCGGAGTGGCTGAGGACCGGACGTCTTCGAACCTCGATCGGTCAATTTCGATTGATCGGACCAATATAGAAGAATCTGTACCGGTGTCGGTGACGATTGCAGACGATGAGCGCGGCGAAGGCTCTTGAAGCGTCGAATCCACTGTTTTTCGTCGTACACAAATTTTTGTCACACGGAAAGTCCGACTGTCAGCGTTCTCTGAGCCGAAGCCCATAAGCCACGGGCGTTCCTCGTTCGGATATATGGAAGTCGCGCTCGGGGGGACGTTCGATCCGATTCACGACGGTCACCGAAAGCTGTTCGATCGAGCGTTTCAGCTTGGCGACGTAACGGTTGGGTTGACGAGCGACGAGCTGGCCCCAAAAACGCGCAATGAACAGCGGTACGTCCGTCCGTTCGACGAGCGCAAGGCCGCGCTTGAGTCGGAGTTACGCGCTATCGCCGCTGAGTACGACCAGGAGTTTGCAGTGCGTCGGCTCGATTCCCCAACTGGGATCGCGACGGAGGCTCAGTTCGATTATTTAATCGTTTCACCGGAGACCAAGACGACGGCATCGACGATCAACGAGATCCGAGAGGAGCGTGGCGTAGCGCCGCTGGAGATTGTCATTGTCGATCATCTTGCCGCCGAGGATGGCGAGCGGATTTCGAGCACGCGGATTGTAAAGGGTGAAATCGACGAACACGGCAACGTGACGCCCGAGCGGACCGGACGCGAGAATTTCGAAGCGGAGTGAGTCACCAGCGTGGTGGTTTGAGTCCGGCGTCTTCGATGAGTGTTTTCCAGCGCTGTTGAACCGTGAGCCTGGCGACATCCATCGCGTCAGCAACCGCCGACTGTGAGCGGCGCTCGCCGGTGATGAGCGCGCCAGCGTAGAGACTGGCTGCAGCACACGCGCGTTTCGACCGATTGTCTTCAGGCACTGTCGAGAGAAAGAGATCGACAGCGCGTGAAACCGTCGCACTCGAGAGCGAGAGCTGTTTGGCCCCCCGTTCGATGTCGGCGATCCAGCGGTCGTTTTCGAGCTGTTCGCGGGCTCGGTACATCTGTTCGAGGTGGGGAGTCGATAGACAAATACATTGTGCTGGACGGAACGACAGACTTTTTCTATCGCTTGCAGTACGGTCTGATGCGCGTGGGTAGCCAAGCCAGGAAACGGCGCAGCGCTTAGGACGCTGTCTCGTAGGAGTCCGCCGGTTCAAATCCGGTCCCACGCAGTGAACGAACACCGTGAGTGAACGGAGTGGGACCGGATTTGAATCAGGGAGCAGCTTGCTGCGACCGTGGTTCAAATCCGGTCCGACACTGTGATATACAGCGTGAATAAACACATCGGAAAATAAGTCGGAACTCGTACTGTCGAAACCCATTTTCGAGATTCCGTTTGCGAATGGCAACTGTTATAAATAGTACTGGAAAAGAACTATAAGAAAGACAGATGTCAAAGAGAATTCATAGTATCGATAGTTTGCGTACGATTGCTATATTTTTTGTAATACTAGCACACGCTATGCCATTCAAGGGCCTCAATAGCTACGGAAACTACATTTTCTTTATACTGGACACTATTGGTCAGTTTGATGTTCCATTTTTCTTTGTTGCTTCTGGATATTTCTTTGCGAAGAAAGTTGACTCAGATAATGTTAGAACATATGTGACTAAAGTAGCTCGAAAGCTGGGATCACTGTATCTGTTTGGTGTACTCTGGTCAGTTGCACTACTTGCAAGTGTTCGATTGATACTTGACAAACCAGTTGTGGCTCCAATTGTCCAGAATATCTTAACAAACAATATGATTCTTGATATGCTGTACTATGGTGATTCAGTATCTACTCACCTCTGGTTTCTAACCGCACTGATTTACAGTCTTGTCTTCATATCATTGTTCGTATCTATCGGTAAAAGTCGGTATATCCTCCCAATCGCAGCGGTTTTTCACGTTCTTGGTATTCTAACACAAAACTATCCGATGATTTTTGAGATTTCGCGTCCAACTCGAGATGCGCTATTCTTCGGATTCTTCTACGTTGCGCTTGGATTCCATATTCGATCGACCGACTGGACCGTTGATGAGGAGCGTAGTCGCCTCTATCTGGGTGCCTTTTGTGTTTTACTCGTTGCTCAGCTCCTTGAACAGTATGCCATTGCGTATCTTATTCGCGGAGTCGATCTTGGAAACATTTACTGGACCGAATACACTATTTCAACAACGCTCCTGGTATTCTCACTCTTCGTCTACGCACTCTCGAATCCAGATCTCGGGAAAGGGACGATTTTGCCGGAACTTGGAGAGTACACTGTCGGGATCTTTATTCTTCACGTCCCACTGGTTCACGCTTTCAGTTCTTTGAGTACTATCATTACATCGCAGTTTGGTATTGATCCGACGACGACCATTGTGTGGCAGATAGCCATTGTGCCAGTCGTGTATGTTCTCTCGTTAGGACTCTATCTCCTCATGGCAAAGCTCCGAATCATCGAACTTGGTGGGAGCCATATTCCCTGGCTTGGCTATCTACGCACTCGGCTACAGACGACGAGCTCAGACAGAGAAGTCACAGCAGACTGACCACCGGCACCCGAGTCCTTTGTGAGAAGGAGTTTGGTTTTCTGCGGTGCAACAGAATGTGGAGCAGCTTGCTGCGACCGTGGTTCAAATTCGGCCTCCTGCAGTATTCTGACAACTGGACATTCGGTTTGCTACACCACGTCCCATCGTTGCTCAACCAATTACAGCAAAACTCTGAGTGCTCGATCACGATATTATTAGACAGATATCTATAGAGTAAAAGTCATAGAGACACCACGATTCGATCATATGGTCGTCGTCGATGACCTTGACGTGGTTACCGAATTCTTCCTCACTCTGGGATTCAAGCGCAAGGGAAAGACGCTGGTCGAGGGAGCGGCTGTAGATACGATCAACGGGCCTGAGGGGTTAAAGCGGAGGTAGTGAGGGTTCGAGCACCGAACGGTAGCGCCACGCTCGAACTCGTCAAATACCATACCTCAGCCTACGACAGTGACACTGACCCATCACCAGCAAACCGTTCTGGCTATCGCGACGTATAAAAACGCCCATCGACTCTGCCATATCCGCGTCCAGAAGGAGTAACCGTCCAACTCACTGCGCGGATCGATACTGAACAGCAGGAGTAGACTGGGCCCTGGAACCTGCACATCGACAAAACACACGCAACCGGAGCACAGTAGTGTCCCCGTCACCCACGAGCATCCATGCCCGAAGCGTATCTCGTTGGGGCCGGCCAGTCCGATTTCGGCTCGTTTCCCGACGAAAGCTACCGGTCGTTGTTTCGAACGGCCTACGAGGACGCAATCGACAGCGTTCCGAACGGACTCGATCCAGAGTTGATCGACGAGGCGGTAATTGGGACACTCGGTGTGGGCGGACGACAGCTAGGCCTATCGGGTCCCGCAGTGACTGAACACCTCGGACTCCACGGAATTCCGTGCACACGTGTCGAAAACGCCTGTGCGGCGGGGGGTTATGCCGTCCGCCAGGCCGTGATGGCAGTGAAATCCGGGATGGCAGACGTAGTGCTCGCTGGCGGCGTCGAGATCATGACCGACGTTTCTGGCGATTCGGTCCGGTTCTGGCTGGGAGTTAGTGGTGAAACCGAATGGGAGCGACTCTCCGGGACGACGTTTGCGGGCGTCTACGCCCAGATGGCCCGAGCGCATATGGAACAGTACGACACGACGACCGAACAGCTCTCGCGTGTGGCAGTGAAAAATCACTCGAACGGCGCAGACAACCCACACGCACAGCTGAGATTCGAATGCACCCTCGAAGACGCCGAGAATGCACCGACGGTCGCTGCGCCGTTGAATCTGTACCACTGCTGTCCGACCTCCGATGGAGCAGCTTGCGCACTGGTCGTCAGCGAAGACGTTGTCAAGCAGTTCACTGATGAGCCAATTCGAATCGCTGGCGTGGGAGCAGCCAGTGACAGCGTTGGACTATTCCAGCGACCAACGTACACATCGATTCCAGCCTCAAAGCGGGCAGGTGCGGACGCGTACGCAATGGCAGATATCGATCCAACGGCACTCGATTTCGCGGAGGTCCATGATTGTTTCGAGATCGCTGAGCTGCTGGCATACGAGGATCTTGGATTCTGCCAGCCCGGCAATGCAGGAGCGATGATCGAACACGGCGATACCGCACGCGACGGCACGCTCCCAGTCAACACCTCGGGCGGACTGAAATCGAAAGGCCATCCGATCGGTGCAACCGGAACAGGGCAGGTCGTCGAAGCCTTCAAGCAACTCTCAGGGACCGCCGGTGAACGCCAACTTGAGACACCAACATACGGGCTGACACACAACGTCGGTGGGAGTGGCGGCGCGGCGGTGGTACACATTTTTGAACGAGAGCGAGCGACGGACGGTGATCGTCGATGAGTGGACTCCCAACGATTCGCGCAGCAGCAAGCTATACTCCCTCACTCAGGATCAATGCAGACGCGTTCGAGCAGGCATGGGGATCGTTCGACGCACCAGGAATCAAATCGAAAGCAGTGCCCGACGCTGACGAAGACGCGTTGACGATGGCCGCTGAAGCGGGCCGGCACGCGCTCACCGCAGCATCAATCGAGGGCGAAATGATCGACTGGCTGGGATGGGCCACGACAACCCCACCGATCAAAGAGGAGGCACTGACCCCACGGCTGAAATCAATGCTGGCAATCGACCACCAGATCCCATCGTTGTCGGTGACGGATTCGACACGAGCTGGTACACGGTTGCTACTTGAAGCCCCTGCGGACCGAACAGCACTCGTGGTCGTGTCTGACTGTCCGGATGGCGCACCAGACGACCAGCTGGGCCATGCTGCGGGCGCGGGTGCCACAGCGTTCGTTCTTGCGCCCAATGGGAACGCACCGATTACCGACGCCAGCAGCTACGAATCGCCCAAACCAGGTGTTCGATTCCGACAACCAGACGAAAAGCACAATCACGGACTCGATATCGGACAGTACGAACGGAGGGCGTTTATCGATGCGATCGCAGGAGCTGGTGAATCAATCACCACGGCTGACGCCGACGCTGTTGCAGTGCAAGCACCGAACGGAAAGCGACCGTACCGTGTCGCAGACTCACTCGGGGTCGATCCTGCAACAATCAAACGCGTTGAAACCGTCCACGAACTGGGTGACACTGGTGCAGCGAGCGTTCCGCTGGGGCTCACTCGTGCCCTGTCTGACGATTGCAAAACGATTATCGGCGCCTCGTTCGGTGGAGGTGTGGGTGCTGACGTCCTCAGGATTGAGCACACAGGAGCCGTGCCAGTGACCGAAGCGGGTTCGACAGCACAACAGCTCTCCTATGCAGCCTACCTCCGTCGCCGTGAAGCAATCACAACACCAGCGATCGACACCGGCGCGGCCCACGTCTCTGTCCCAACCTGGCAGCGATCGATTCCACAGCGCCACCGACTGGTCGCAGGCGTGTGTCCCAACTGTGATGCGCTCGTGTTCCCGCCAGACGGAGCGTGTCTCCGGTGCCATGAACTCGTCTCATACGAGCCGGTCGATTGCTGGACGACAGGGACGATCGAAACCGTTACGACGATCAATCGCGGCGGTGCACCACCCGAATTCGCAACCCAACAGGCCCAGCAGGGGGCGTTCGATGTCGCCATCGTTGCGCTCTCCATAGATGGCCGATCCGTGAGTCTTCCGGCACAGCTCACTACAACCGCTGGCGTCGGTGAGCGTGTTAAACCAGTTATCAGGCACATATACACCCAGGAGGGTGTCCCGCGCTATGGTGTGAAATTCGCCCCAACGAATGCGGAACGATGACGGGTCGCACGATCTAAGCCGGCGTTTAACAACAATTATACCACGTCGTCCACTCACGACGGATATGAGCGCAGAACAGCAAACCAAGCGTAAATGCACCTCCTGTGGCATCAACATCGCCGGACTGAGTGCGGCATCATTCGACTGTCCGGAGTGTGGCCACGGGCTCCACCGGTGTGAGCGCTGTCGCAAGCAGAGTAACCTCTATGAGTGTCCTGACTGCGGTTTCACTGGCCCCTGAACACCATGGGAAAAGTTGCTGCCAAACTGACGGTTATGCCGGAAAGCCCCGAAATCGATCTCGACGAGCTCCAGGAGCGACTCGAGCAGTCACTCTCTGAGGGTGCCAAAATCAACGGCTTCGAGCGCGACGACGTGGCGTTCGGACTGGTTGCACTCGTGCCCACTGTGATCGTGCCTGATGACTCGGGTGGCACGGAAGTCGTCGAAGAAGCGTTTGCAGAGGTCGACGGTGTCGAGAGTGTTACCGTCGAGAACGTTGGACGCATCTAAAGAACGTCCCTTTTCGCGAGCTATCACGCAGAGCGAGAGCCCTGCCAGGCGCTCGCGTGCTAATGGGTCGGTCAGCGGGTCGAGAACGCACCTTTTATATCTCTCACCGGAAAACGTACAGCAAATGCCGAGTTCCAATGGACCACTCAACGGTACACGCAACAAGCTCTCGAACGATCCCCGAGATCGGGGCACGTCAGCGCCACAAAAACGCGTTGAGCAGTTCGAGAACGGAGAAAAAGTCCATCTCAAAATCGACCCATCGGTGAACGAAGGCCGCTTCCACCCGCGATTCAACGGGAAAACTGGCGAAATTGTCGGCACGCAGGGGCGATCGTTCAAGGTCAAGATCACCGACGGCTCGAAAGAAAAAACCCTGCTCTCTACCGCAGCACATCTCCGCCGGCAGCGATGACGATATTCAAAGAAAAGCTCGAAGAAGAACACCTCACGATCTCCGAGGTGAAAGAGCTGCTCGCCGAGATCGAAGCAGAGCGAGCCACCGATGAGGATCGGGAGATGCGGTATGAGCTTCATCGAGCCATCGAACACGTCAATCGATTTGCCCAACTGGAGGCAGAAGAGTCCAGAGAGCTCGCCGAAGAGCTCGAAGAGCACGAGAAGGTCGACACCGCAACTGCCTTCAAAATCGTGGATCTCCTTCCACAGACTCGTGACGAACTCCGGGCGATCTACGCACAGGAACGGTACTCGCTTTCCGGTGAGGAGCTCGATGCGGTTCTCAACACGGTCGCCAAATACAGCTAACTCCTCCGTCGGTTTGATATCCGTTTTTAGGGTAGTTGACTTAAGTATGTGGTACACATTGTACCGTCTATGAGTACTGTCGAAACCGAGCAGACTGCACGCGTGGTGGTCCTCGATTACCTTCCACACGGTCGGCCAGACGACGACCGCCCCCAGTACAAAAAGCCCGCGCTGGCACAGGTGCTCGGCGTCGATGCGTTCGAGCTCTATGAGTGTGTGCTCAGTGAGGAGGCGTCGATCTCGATCGGTGACGTGATCGACCGTGACGGCGAGCAGATTGATCGCTGTCGGGCGATCGACTACGACGATCTCACTTCGAGTGCGAGCTCCGAGATCGAGTACGCCATCGAGACGATCATCGACGAGGACGAAAAGCGGTTCGTCAACTACTACAACGACGCCCAGCCGATAACGCTCAGACTCCATCAGCTGAATCTCCTTCCGGGAATCGGCAAGAAGCTCAGAAACACGATTCTCGAGGAGCGAAAGCGCGCTCCGTTCGAGGACTTCGACGACCTCGAGGACCGCGTTTCCGGGCTTCACAATCCGCGAGCGACGCTCATCGAGCGGATTCACGAGGAGCTGAGAGAGGCGGATCTGAAGTACCGGTCGTTCGTTGGCGTTTCGAGCGAGGAATAGAGCGAGGGCGGTATACGCGCCGAGGGCGTAGGATGGTCAATGACGATGTCTCGAGACCCCGACGCGCTCATCGAACGGGCTGGACTCACCGGTGATCCGGCCGCCGATCAACATTTTTTGATCGACGATCGCGTACTCGACCGACTGCCATCACATCTGCCGACCGACGCCGACACGAGCCATGTCGTCGAAATCGGTGCGGGAACGGGTGGATTGACCGATCGGCTGCTCACTGTCGCCGATCACGTGACAGCGATCGAACGAGATCCGCGCCTGGTCGAGTTTCTGCGCGAGGAGTTCGCCAACGCGATCGCCACAGATCAGTTGACCGTCCGTGAGGGCGACGTACTGGAGATGACGTTCCCGGAGTCGGCCACCGCTTCCGTGTCGAATCTCCCCTATAGCGCATCGAGCGAAATTCTCTTTCAGTTGCTCGTAGAGTCGGTTCCACTCGTCGTGATGGTACAGCGGGAGTTCGCTGACCGACTGGTCGCCGACCACGACACAGGCGACTACGGCCGACTGTCGGTTACCGCGGGACATTACGCCGACAGCGAGATCGTCGAGCCAGTGCCTCGCCAAGCGTTCTCACCACAACCGGCGGTGCAGAGCGCCATTGTTCGGCTCACGCCGCGTACACCAGAGTACTCAGTACCTGACGATGCGTTTTTCTTACAGTTCGTCACCGCAGTGTTCACTCAGCGCCGAAAAACACTACGCAACGCCATTCGCAACACCACGCACATTTCCTCGATTCAAGACGCCACAGCCGTGCTTGAGGCTGTCGATGAGGATCTGCTCGGTCGGCGACCCGCGAAACTGTCACCTGAACTATTTGCAGAACTGTCGTCAGTTGCTTACGACACCGGTGATCCACAGCGTGCCACCAATGAGTAATCCTCGTGAACGACTGGAACACGAGCAGGTGTATCAGCCCGCCGAGGACTCACAGCTGTTGGCAACGACTGTCACTGACAGAATTAGTCCGACAGACCGTGTCCTCGAGATCGGAACTGGAAGCGGTTACGTCGCCAGCCAAATCGTCGAGAAGACGGGCGCAACCGTCGTTGCAACTGATATCAATCCCCACGCCTGTCGGAGTGCGGCCGACAAGCAGATTGAGGTGGTCCGAACCGACATTGCCGACGCGATCAAGGGCCAGTTCGACGTTGTCGTCTGTAACCCGCCGTATCTCCCCACGGATCCCGACGACGAATTCGATGACTGGATGGAGTATGCCCTCTCCGGTGGTCCAGACGGGCGTGCTCTCGTCAATCCACTGCTCGAAGAGCTCCCGAGGCTGTTAACTGATGATGGCCGAGCCTATCTCCTCGTCAGTACGCTCACTGGAATCGATGCAATCACCGAACGAGCTGCAGAATTCGACCTCCTGGTCGAAACGATTGCCGAAGAGCCCGTCCCGTTCGAAACGCTAACGGTACTAAAAATTACCCAGAAACATTAGACGGAGTAGAAAATATTATTTGTGGGGATTCCGTAGCCGTCAGCAATGGTGAACGTAGTTGCGTCCACGCCAGGGCTCTTTCCGTTGCCTGACTGGGCGAAATCAGAGCTCGCGGATCTGAAGGGACATCAAAAAAGCGATCTCATCGACGGCTCCGAATCCGAAGACGTGACGGCGGTGTACGACCGTGCACGGTCAGCAGTGATCGAGCGTCAAAAAGAAGCTGGACTCGATCGGATCGTGGAGGGACAGCTCCGGTGGGACGACATGCTTGCCCATCCGCTGTGCGTCCACGATAACGTTGAGACGCGTGGTATCATCCGATACTACGACAACAACAACTTCTATCGGGAGCCGGTCGTGACGGGACCGCTCACACAGAGTGGCGACATGGCACGGGATCTCAACCGCGTTGGAGGTGTTTCCGGGCTGCAAGCTGTCATTCCGGGGCCGTATTCGCTGTTCGATCTCGCGACGGACGAACAGTATGGCGATGAGTCCGCCTTCATCGCGGCCATTGGAGAGTTTCTGGCCGGCGAAATCTCGGAGTTCCCCAGCGTCGAGACGATTGTGATGTTAGAACCCTCGCTCGTCGAAGCGCCGCCAGACGATTCGCTCGCACCCCGTGTGAGCGAGGCAATCGATACGGTTGCCAGCGCAACCGATGCGTCGGTGATCTGTCAGCCATATTTCGGTGCGCTTGACGAGAAGGTTCACGCGCATCTGCTTGATGCGGACATTGATGCGGTGGGATATGACTTCATCACCGACCACGAGCAGTCGCTGTACAACATCAACGAGTACGGGACGAAATCAGAGATCGCAGCCGGCGTGGTCGACGGACAGAACACGCGCGTTGAGGAGGTTTCGACCATTCACGAGCGGATCGACTGGGTGCGCGAGAACACACCGGCAGCGTCGTTCGAGACGATCTACGTGACGGCGAACACTGGCCTGTTCTATCTTCCCGAGAGTCGATTCGAGGCAAAGCTCGACGTGCTCGCAGCCGCGTCGGAGTATGAGGAGGTGCATGCTTACAATGACTGACGTTCGAGAGCAGTTCAGACCAGAGGACCATCCGCACGACCATTTCCTGTTGACGACCGTCGTCGGCAGTTATCCAAAGCCAAAGTGGACAGATCGTGTTCGCGACATTCACGACGGCGAAATTGATTGTGATGCGTCATTCGATGAGGACCATTGGCAGGAGGCTGCTGACGACGCAGCCCGTCTCATCACCCAGGAACATGAGCGGTCGGGCCTTGATGTCATTGTCGACGGCGAGATGCGCCGCACGGAGATGGTCGAGTATTTCGCCCATCGGATCGATGGCTACGAGCTCAATGGCCCGGTGAAGGTGTGGGGTCACAACTACTTCGATAAGCCATCAATCACAGACACCGTCGAATACGATGAGCCGTGGCTGGTCGATGAGTTTGAGTTCACCGACGCGGTTGCCGATCGGCCGGTCAAGGTGCCGATCACTGGTCCGTACACGCTCACGAACTGGGCGTTCAACGAAACCGACCGAACGGATGAAGCGCTCGCCACTGATGTTGCCGCACTCGTCAATGAGGAGATTGAGCAGCTCGTTTCGGCCGGTGCACGGTATATCCAGATCGACGAGCCAGCACTGGCGACGACACCAAACGATCACACGATCGTCGGCGAGTGTCTCGAGGTAATAGCCGATGGGATTCCAGCAGACGTTCGCCTTGGGCTGCACGTTTGCTATGGTGATTATTCGCGGATCTATCCCGAGATCCTCGAATATCCCGTTCACGAGTACGATCTCGAACTCGCAAACGGTGACTACGAGCAGCTCTCAGTGTTCACAGAACACGAGTTCACCAAGGACCTTGCGCTCGGGGTTGTTGACGCGCATACGGCAAGCGTTGAGCCGGTATCGCAGATCAAAGCAAACATCGAGAAAGGTCTCGAGGTCGTTCCGCCCGAACGGCTCACCATCAGTCCGGACTGTGGCCTGAAGCTGCTACCGCGTGACGTTGCATATGGGAAGATGGAAAACATGGTGAAAGCCGCCCGAGAAGTTGAAGCCGAGCTTGACGCCGGGACGATCGACGTGCCAGCGCGTGCAATGCAGGCCGACGACTGAACGAACTCACAGCACTGCAGTGCGGTGTGTGCGACGGTAGATCGGCCAAGTGAACGCGGCGAGCTCGATTCCGAACGCCAGGATTGAGGCCACCGTGAACGCCGTTCGGAGTCGAACTTCCCACGGGAGCGGCCCGATCACATCAATTGCTACTAGCCAGTAGCACAATCCAACCGCACAGAGACAAAACTGCAGGACGAAGCCATCGCTGTGAATGATCTCAGCGCGCCATCGACGGACGAGCAACAGCGCGATAGCTATCCACGCGATGACACCGGCGTACCACGGGAGTAACAGCGTGCTCGTGGGAATTGGAACTGAATCAATCATTAGTTACACCGTCTTCTCGTTGGCGCGCCTTTTTCGGACCGTCCAGACGATACACAGACCGGCGGCTCCCATGCAGACAGGACCCAGGACATTCGAGCGTTCCGTTCCGACCCAATCGATCCCAAATCCAAGCATTAACAGCGTTAGTCCACACGGAAGACCGAGGATCGACCGATCGGCGCTGCCACGCCACCAGTCAGCAACTGCCCAGAGTGACAGCAACACGCTGTTTGCCAGAATGAGCACAGTAAGTGCCTCGAAAACCGGCATATAATATATAGTAAATGATGGTACAAAGCCATATCGTTGGGATACAGTTTCGCCTTCTTTCGGTGACGGTCAACGCATACTGGAGCGTCGTTCATGAGACAGCGATCCTCCCACCAGCAGACAGCCACTGATCGCGAGAAAAACTCCGAACCACTCGGTGAACGGCTGGTTTTTCCCGAAAAGCGCCGTCTCCCAGGAAAACGCGACCAACCCATTTCCGAGATACGCCAGCGACAGGCCACCGATTACGCTGAGACGGTTCCGATCGGTGTTCCCACGATACCAGTCGAGCCACATCCACAGTACGCACACGAGACTTCCTGCTGTCAGAATCATCCAGATCGGCTCCATCAGCGCCATATGTTGAATCTCCGATGAATCGAACTAAACTGTTCGGGTGGCAATCACGGGAATTCAAGCTAGATTCATCGAGGGGACCCGACGCTTAGGTGCGCAGAAGTGCTATCGTGGGACATGGCAGAGTACACCGTCGAGATCGAGATCCCGGAGGACGCCGGCATGGCCACCGCCGGCGAAACGGTCACGCTCACAATACCCGAAACTGAGACGATTCTTGGGATGGCACGGGCCAACGGGCTGTGGCTGCCGGCGGACTGCCAGCAGGGCTGGTGTACGACCTGTGCCGCAAGATTGCTGTCGGGGGATGTAAACCAATCAGCTGCGCGTCGGTATTACGAGAGCGACGCGGCGGCCGGCTTCGTGCTCACCTGTACGGCAACACCGCACGCTGATTGTCGGATCGTCGCCTGTCAGCGAGGATCGATTCTCAAGCATCGGGCAGAGCACGACCTGCCACCAGGCCGTTCGAAGCGGTGAGTGATTGTCCGACACAGCGGCTAAGCGTTCACGCAGCTACATTGTTTGCTGATAGCGGATAAAAGAATTGTATTTTCAATAATTAGTTATATTTACGCTCACTACCCTTATTACATACTATTACATATAACAGAGTATGCCGATCGACATCGAACGGTTCGAAGAAAGTGATGAGTCGGAACTCCGAGCCCGGAGTCCAACAAATGCAGAAATTATTCTCACGTTTCTTGCGTCCGATCCAGAGCAGGCCTATCTCCCGAAGGAGATTCACGACCGAACAGGAGTTCCACGCGGAAGTGTAGGAGTCGTCCTCTCTCGACTTGAAGATCGTGGACTGGTGCGACATCGTGGCGAGTACTGGGCGATTACAGAATCCGACGAGATTCACTCGGTACTGTCTACCCTTCGATCCGCAGCAGCTGTATCGGACCGATTTGGACCAGAAGATCCCGAGGAGTGGGGCCCTGGCATTGGCGGGGAGCAATCCTGATGCAGTATTCAGCCGGTGATGTCTGGTGGGGGCCAGCCATACACAAATCGGCACCATCCTATCGACCCTGGGTGATCATCAGCAATGATGCACACCCATTCCATCACACGGAATGCGTCGCTATGGCGATAACGACACAAGCACACTCCGCAGGAGTTGAAATTCGAGCAGAGGACTGGATACGCGGAGGCTCGAAAACTGATTCGTACATCTCTCCCTGGTATGTTCTAACGATGAAATACTGTGATTTCGACCGACAGCAGGGTACCCTACGAAAGGGGCTTTTGGAAACGGCAACTGATGAACTCACAACCTATGTCTTCGGCGTCGACCAACGGTGAGAGCGTCACTGCCGTAATCGATGGGGCCTCACAGCCATCGAAATCAACAGGCCGTTCGAAGCGATAGCCGGCGAACGAACGATTTATTCGGACCACGACGAAATCGCAGGCATGAACGCCGCCGATCGGCGGGCACTCGTGACCCGCTACACCGAAGAGGTCGTCACCGAGGCCGAACTCGACGAGCTACTCGAACGCGAGAATCCGTCGGTGTACATCGGCTACGCCCCCACTGGACAGATGCACATCGGCCATTTCACTACGATTCGGAAGCTAGCCGATTTTCTCCGGGCGGATTTCGACGTCACCGTGATGGTCGCGGATCTCCACGCCCATCTCGACGATGAGAAGAGTCCGTTCGACCTCCTCGACGCTCGTTCGGAGTACTACCAGACAGCAATCGAGGCGATGGTCGAAACCGCCGGCGCATCAGTTGACGATCTGACGTTCGTCCAGGGTCGTGAGTTCGAACTCGATGAGGAGTACACCCTCGAGTTGCTCCAGATGGCCGCCGACACCACCATCACGCGCGCCCAGCGCGCCGGTAGCGAGGTCGTTCGCCAGTCCGACAACCCCTCGCTCGGTGGTGTGCTCTACACGCTGATGCAGGCGCTCGATGTTGCCGCGCTCGATGCCGACGTCGCCTACGGTGGCATCGACCAGCGGGGAATCTACATGCTCGCACGGGAGTTGCTCCCCGACTGGGGCTATGAAAAGCCGATCTGTGTGTTTGCACCGCTGCTCTCCGGTCTCACTGGCGGGAAGATGAGCGCATCGGACGCCACCTCGAAAGTGGGACTCACCGATTCGCCCGAAGCAATTCAGGAAAAGCTCCAGCAGGCCTACTGCCCACAGGGTGAACTCGAGGACAACGGCGTGCTTGAGTACGTGAAATACCTCGTCTTTCCCATTCTCGACGACCGCGGCAAATCGTTCGAGATCGAACGACCGGAGCAGTACGGTGGCGATCTAGCGTACGATCAGTACGCGGATCTTGAAGCCGACTTCGTGAGCGAGGAGCTCCACCCCCAGGATCTGAAGGGCGCTACAGCCGATTACATCGCCGAGATTGTTGCCCCCATTGGCGAGACGATTGAGGAAGAGCCAGGGCTGATCGAACGCGCATATCCCGAGTGAGGTAGTCGTCCACGGGTAGCTTTTTGTTGGATGGTGAAATACTACGAGCGAATGGCGTCTTCTGGTGGCACTTCAGATGGACTTGGCGTCCGCCTGGCTCGAATCATCTCCTTTTCCGTCGTGTTACAGCTCGTACTGATGCCCATTGTGATGGATTTCTCCGATGCGGTGCTGGTTGGCGATTCACTCGGTGGTCGCGAGCTTGTGGTTGTAACGGGGCTGGCGATTGTGCTGGCCGTTTCCATCGAGCAGTTTCGACCGGTGATCGCAACCGACACCGTCTGGAAGTTCTGTCTGGCGACGCTGGCTTTCTATCATGTACTCCGAGCGGTCGTCATCTCATCGTCGATCCGCACTGGCGGATCGATTTACTATCCGCTGCTAGTGGGAACGGTGGTCATTGGCGCGATGGCTGCCGGTTTTCTCGTCGCAACCGTTCGTCTCAGGGAGCTCGTTCCCGGGCGGTGATAACACGATCCAGAACAGTCACCCGGAAGGAGTTTTGGTTCGGTAATTCAATACAGTCAAAATGGACTCGCACCGTTATCGAATCACCCGCCGACGGGCGCCCGCCATTGGTGGCGCTGCCATCGCGCTCTGGACACCAGCAATCAGATCCGGCGACGGGCGACCCGGTGGGTGAGCGATTGTGGCTCAAAGAAGGCTGTCACGCGCCTATTGCTCTCGATGGTGCACTCTTTGCACACACAGACGACGCCGTCGTCCGACTCAGAACCAAGTGATCGTCCGATCTGTCGTACCAGTCTGGCGTGCAATTCTCTGTGATTTATAGCACCAGTGTTCAATGGATACACAGATGCAACCAGACACCTTCCAGATCACCCGACGGCAGGCGCTGGCCGCCGGTGTGATCACTGGGGCCAGCGCGCTTGGGCTTCCGAGACGGTGGTTCAGGTCGGCGTACGAATCGCCTGCCCCGGTTGAGAACGCCGCGTGGCCGATGGGCCAGCACGACCCAGCAGGAACGGGCCACACCGAAGACAGCGTTACGATCCAGACCCGCAATCAGCCGGCCTGGAGCGCCAAAATCGACGATCCCGTGCTCGGGATCGTTGCCGGAGGCGAGCAGCTGTTTTTCACGACAAACCGTTCGGTCGGAGCGATCGCTCGATCGGACGGCACGATCAACTGGCACGTCTCGCAGTTCAATCCCATCCCCTGGCGGAACGAATCGCTCTCGTTTGCGATCGAGCCAACGTATCTGGGAGACCAGCTTCTCGTGGCTGAATCAGATTCAATCGTGGCGCTCAATCCCGAAAACGGGACGACGCTCTGGGAGTTCGAAACCGACGAGACCATCACCTCGATGCTAGCGCTCGGAAACACGGTGTACTGCGAGGCGACACTTGAGAATGAGCAAGTGACGGTCGCACTCGATGCGTCCTCGGGGTTCGAGCGGTTTCGAGTGCCAACAGAGCGTGCGATCCATCCACAGGTCAGCAGCGGGGATCTGCTCGTCGGCACCGCAGTAGACGACCCACGAACGGTTCGCGCACTTGATTCGAAATCCGGAAACACACGCTGGACACAAACGCTCGACGTTCCACAGCAATCGGCCGCACTGGTGGGCACTGGCGGACCGTGTATCGTCGAGGGCACCGTCATCTTCGGCGGCCAGACCGTCCAGGCAGTATCGCTCGAAGGCGGCGCAACGCGCTGGACCCAGCAGCTCGATGTCACTAACGACGGCAGATTCGCCGTGGTCTCGAACGGCGAAATGGTCCACGTGTTCGCCCTCGAAGCCGATCTGATCGCCGGGCTCACCCTCAGTGACGGCGACGATCTCTGGACGATGTCGAAACTCGGACTCGCCGACTGGAACCCTGCACTCACCGCCGATGTCCTCTACGTTGGCGTTGACGACGGAATGTACAGCGTTGCCCCCAAGAGTGGACTCGCCGCACTACCGAAGATCTCTGCGTTTACCGCCATGTGGTCTCCCATCGCTGTTGACGGCGTCCTGTATGCGGTCCGTGACGACGGCGTCGTCAAACTAAAGGGACAATGAGCATTGAACAGTACATTGACGACGACCGAACCGAACGCGCTGTGACGCTCATCGGCTACTGGCTGGCAACGGGACTGCTGGTTGTCCCGGGGCTCGCGCTGGTGTTGCGCGTGATGCTGATCGACGAACCGACCGTGACGCCTGTTGTGATCGCACTCGTAGTGTCGATCCCGATCGCAGGGTGGTGCTATCGATCGAGAGGGACACTGCAACTCCGATCACTGTTCGTCTGGGGACTCACCACAGCGTTCGGTGTGGGCATTCTTGGCTGGGTAACTGAAACGGTACTGACCCGACTGAGTGGCAGTCTGTATTTCACGCTCGTGGCGCTGTTGGGCTGGTTTAGCGCGGGTGCAGTTGGTTGGGTTGTTGGGAGAACGGACAGCGTGCGAAATGAAGCGGCGGAGACGAACGGTTGATCGCAGGCCAGTACTCCGAAGCCGGCGAGGATTGTAACCAACGCCACGGCTTATTAGTGACCGATGGCAGATACGGGTATGACCGACGAGTTTCTACTGTTGAATCCGGGGCCAGTGCCACTCTCGGAGCCAGTGCGCACAGCGATGGACGCACCGATGGTGTCACACCGCTCGGCCGAGTTCGAGGAAACGTATGCGCGCGCACAGAACGGGCTCGAGACGGTGTTCACCCAATCAACACTCGATGGGAGCGCGAGCGGATCGGGAACGCCGCTGATTCTCAACGGCACCGCCACCATGGGGATGGAGATGGCCGTTGCCAATCTCACCGACGAGACTAGTGAGGTCGTTGCGCTAGTCAACGGAAAATTCGGCCGTCGATTCAAGCGGATCGCCGGCCGTCACGCATCCGTAACCCCTGTCGAGGTCGAATGGGGCGACTCGTTCGATATGGCGGCAGTGTCCGAAGCGATCACCAACGAGACCGATCTCGTCACGATGGTCCACAACGAAACCTCAACCGGGCTCTTGAATCCGGTGGCCGAGGTGGGGGAAATCGCCGCCGAACACGACGCGCTGTTCGTCGTCGATGGTGTCACCTCGATCGGTGGCGATGTCTTCAAAATCGACGACTGGAACGTTGATGTGGCAATCACCGACGCCCAGAAAGCGCTTGGAGCGCCACCGGGCGTGAGCGCAATTTTCGTCACTGAACGCGCCGTCGGCTCCATCGATGGCGAATCCGCGCCGTTCTATCAGGATCTCGACTGGCATCTTCGGAAGGCCACAGACAACCAGACCCCGTTTACGAGCGCCGTCCCGTTGTTCCGTGCGCTCGCCGTCGCCCTCTCCGAGATCGCTGACGAAGGGATGGATACGAGAATTCGTCGCCACCGTCGGCAGTCGCGTGCGTTCCGTGCCGCATTCGACGCATTCGGACTTGAGTCATTCCCGAACGTCCAGGGTCCAACTGAACTGTCGAACACGCTCACGGCAATCAGCCTCCCCGGCCCGATTGCCGACGATCCCGACGCCTTTTTCGATGCGATCGCAGATCGAAACGTCTCGATCAGCGGCGGACAGGCACACCTCGGTGGCGACATTTTCCGCGTGAGTAATATGGGCAAGCTTGCTGACGAACAGATTCGACGCGGTGTTCGCGTAATCGGGGAGGCACTGAACGAGTGTGGCTTCGACTGCTCGGTCGACCAGGGACTCTCTGCAGCCACTGAAACGCTCGAATCGGAACCTGCGACTACAGCGTGATCCGCTTGCCCGTAGCGTCGCTCTCGACGATCGCATCGATTACGCGCATATTTCGAACAGCTTCGTTGCCGTCAGTCTCTGGTGAAACACCCTCCTCGATCGCCTCGGCAAACGCCGCAATTTCTCGGGCGTACTGATCGACCGGCTCGAACCGCTCGCTCTCGTGTTCACCATCGATGACATACTCAATTGACACCGACGCATCGGAATCGACATCGAAGGCGGTCTCCGTTCTGATCCAGCCGTTTTCGGCGTCGATCCGGTAGTACTGTTCCATCTGTGAGTCGAATCCCGACTCCACCGTCGCCGTCGTGCCGTCGTCGTAGGCCAACACCGCCGTCATTTCGGTGTCGACGCCTGCATCCCTCGAATCAGAGCGCCAGCCGCTGACCGAGGTTGGCTCACCCATGAACGTTCTGGCAGCGTTAATCGGATAACAGCCCACGTCCATCAGCGATCCGCCAGCAAGCTCCGGTGAGAGCCGGATGTCGTCCGGTCGATCACGGAGGGGGAATTTGAACGCAGATTTGAACGACGTGAGTCGATCCAATCTGCTATCGATGAGTTCGCTGATCCGCTTCGTTCGAGGATGATACCGATACATGAACCCTTCCATCAGCACCACCCCCCGTTCGTTGCAGTACTCGACGAGTTCGCGTGCGGTCTGGGCGTCCTCGGCGAGGGGTTTCTCACACAGGACGTGCAATCCAGCATCCGCCGCCCGGCGAACCCACTCGGCATGCAACGCGTTCGGGAGCGGAATGTACACCGCATCCAGTGTATCGTCACTCACCAGGGCGTCGTAGCTGCCGTGGACCTGTGGAACGCCAAACTGGTCGGCAAGCGCACGTGCATCCGCCGCCGACCGCGAGCCAATCGCACCGATCGAATGGTCCGTTGACTGAATCGCCGGCAACACAGATTTTCGTCCAATCTTTGCCGTGCTGAGTACACCAATCTTCATGTGAGTGTCCAGTTGATGGACGGCGAAAAACCCACTGAGAACAGTTTTTACTCGTCGTTTGACTGGAGTCTGGTGGTGGTCTCGATCAGTGGATGATGGGCGTAATCGACGACCGTGATGTCGTCGATACTCTCGAGTTCGTCTTTCCGTGCCGTCTCTGCCATGCCGAGTTCGACCGGCTCTTTGAGCTCGATCACGTAGGCATCCATCGATTCGACGCCGACTCGTTGGGCCGCTTTAACGCGGTGATGACCGTCCGCGAGCAACAACCGGCGGCTACCGTTGTCGATCACAACCAGTGGCTCGGCGAGCCCGTTTTCGAGCTCGTAGATCCGTCCTTCGAGTTCGTCGGTGTACACCTTCCCCTGTGTCGGAATCAGCGTGTCGAGATCGACCGTTCGGCGGACCTGTTGCATGTCGACGCCGTGGATGGTTTTCAGCGTCTGCACCAGCTTGTTCACTTTTCCCGGAGTTGCCCGTTCGATCTGACTCCGAACGACATCGGCATTCGAGATAATTCCGACGAGATGACCGGCATCGTCGACAACTGGTAGTTTCTGGATACCCGATCGGAGAATCACCCGGCCTGCATCGGTGATATCCATCTCCGGATGAGCGACGATCAAATCCTCGTTCATCACCGTGAAAATCGGATCGTCGTCATCAGCGAGCAAGAGATCGCGGGCCGTGATTATTCCCTGCACGTACCGACCGTTACAGACAGGAAAGCCGCTATGTCCTTCATTTTCGGCGATGCGGCGGGCAACATCCGCGACAAGTTCGTCCGGGCTCACCGTCGCTACCTCCCGGGTCATGTAATCTTTGACTCGCGGCTTCTGGCCCTCGGTATCGTCCATTAAATTCTGCTATGGAGCAACTGGGTAAATGGTTCACGGTCGTCACTACCAGTAGACGCTGTCGGTGATACCGCTGTCGCGCTGCCAGGCCGGCCGTTCCCGAATCGTTTCGAAAAATCGTTCGTCGATGACGGTCTGAACGGTCTCGATGAGGACATCCTCTTCGTCGTCGCCATCGTCCTCAATCAGTCCAAGAAATCCGAGCGGAATCTGTGCGCCGGCCATATCGGCGTGTCCGCCGGCATCGCCGATCTGATCGAACGCGTTCCGAAGCGTTTCACCAACATCCAGTGGCGTCGACCGGGTGCGAGCAGAGGCATAGATCACGCCCTCTCTGATGCCATACACCATAGTGGTCGTGACATCCTCGATATCGAGCAGTCGATCCGACGCCTGGGCAATCGCATCTCGTTCACGAAATCGACCGACACAGCTCGTCAACACCGATCCTTCGACCGTCCGATTCCGAATCGCTCGGCCGATCGTCGAGAACGTCTCTGCTGTCATCCTTGGCGATTCGACCTGCGCTAACACCTCCATATCAGCGTACGGAATGAGATACGCCGCCGCCTCGAAATCATCCACTGCGATTTCGCGGCTGAACTGCTTCGTGTCGACCCAGATGCCAAACAACAGCCCCGTCGTGATGGACGTTGGCGGAACGATATCAAGCCGCTGGAAGTAATCGACGAGCAGGGTACTGGTTGCACCAACATCACTCCGAAGGTCGACAAAGCGCGCCTCAACGGGCTTTCGTGGCGGATGATGATCGACGACGATGTCGATGGGCGTCTCTTTTTCTAGCTGATCGTTGACGCCGGGACGAGCGTGATCGACGAGCGCAATCGCGTCATAGTCATCAATGTCGAACGATTCGTCGTCGAAATGCAGCAACTCGTACTCGAGGAGGTTAACGAGCGCGCGGTTTTCCTGATGGGTGATGTCCCCTGCATAACAGGCATCCGCCGGGCAGTTGACCCGATCGGCGAGCTCGACGAGCGCGAGCGCGCTCGCGATCGCATCAGGATCTGGATTGTCATGCATTACGACGGCCAGTTTTCCGTTAATCTCGCGCAACGCTCGATGGAGCTGTCGCACACGATGGCCCTGTCTGCCTGCAGAAGCAAGCACCTGTTCGGCGATGGCACCGCCGGGATCGATCACCCGATCGGCAACGGATTTGAGCTGTGCGGTGTGGTCTGTGCTCGGAACGCGTCCGAGATAGGCGACGAGCAGCGCATCCGGAAACGCCGTCCGAGCCGCACGTGCGGCCCGATAATTCGTCGCACCATCGCCGCTCGCGACGATAACTGATTCTGCCGGCGCTTCAATCACCGTCTCAAGGGTCTCTGCAGAAAACTCTGGAACGTGGACCGTCGGGATGCCATCACCGCGGAGCGTCTCCGCGTGGGCACCGTCAGTGACGACGACCTGCAGCTCTCCAGGTCGATCGACGAGTGAATCAACCAGCAGCTGCCCGAGTGAGTCACACCCAAGCACCAGCCGGGTAACCATATCACGTATTGTGGTTTGGCCCGGTAAATACTTCCTCTTTCGAGAGCTGTCGGAGAAATCGAGAAAAGCAGATCCGAGAGCGCCTAAAAGAGTGCGTTCGACGCCAGTTGCGCCGGATCAGTGAACAACGCAAGTCCTGGGAGCAACAGCACCGTCACAACTGCGGCAACGACAACTGCTGCATAGAGTCCGGTCGGATACTCCTCGATCGTGCGTCCCGGAACCGGATCTTCGATCCACATCGCCTTGATGACGCGCGCGTAGATGTACACCGACAGCGCGCTGTTGACGATGAGTGCTGCGGCGAGCAGATACGAAGAAGAAAGGACCGTCCCGAGCAGCAGGAAGTATTTCGAGACGAAGCCGCCACCAAACGGCAAGCCCGCAAGGCTGACCAGAAACAGCGACATCGCCGTGCAGGCAACAGGAGCCTCTTTGGCGAGCCCATTGAAATCCTCAAACCGACGACCGATTCCCCACTGTTCTGCCAGTGCAATGAAGAGGAACGCACCCGTGTTCATAAAGCCATAGACGAGCAGGTGCAACATTCCCGCTCCAACGAGCAGTCTGTCCGCTGCGCCGGTAAGCGCGCCGAGGGCGATCAGCGCATAGCCCGCGTGCGCGATCGATGAGTACGCGAGCATCCGTTTGACCTCCTCCTGGGTGGCAGCGGCGAACGTTCCGAGCGTCATGGTGATGAGTGCAAGCACTTCGAATGCGAGCACCCAGTCGACCCCCGCGACTGCCGACGTTGGAAACGCCGTCAGGAACACGCGGAACGCCAGCACGAAGCCGGCTGCCTTCGACGCCGAGGAGAGAAAGCCAGCGATCGGTGCTGGTGCGCCCTCGTAGGCCTCGGGAGCCCAGAAATGAAACGGCACGGAGGCCGTTTTGAATGCCACGCCACCGAGAATCATCACGATGCCGATGCCGAGCACGCCCGTCAGACTGCCATCGATACCAGCATCGAGAACGGTTGCGATCTCCGTGAGCTTGAGCGTCCCCGTTACGGCATAGACCAGACTGATACCATAGAGGAACACGGCCGAGGAGAGACCGCCAATGAGGAGATATTTCAGCGAGCCTTCTGCACTACCACGGTTATCCTTGAGATACGCGACGAGTGCATACGATGGCAGCGAGGCGAGCTCGAGACTCACAAACGCTGTCACCAGACTGTTTGCGCTCGCCAGCAACGTCATCCCAGTCGCCGCAAGAACCACCAGCGCGTAGTACTCGCCCTGGTTTGGCCGTTCGGCTATGTAATCGTGACTCGCCAGCGCGACGAGTGCCGTCACGCTGGTGAAGATGACGGTGAAAAACAGGCTCATTCCATCCACAATGAGCTGGCCATCGAACAGCGTTGCCGCTTCGGGCGATAAGAACAGCTGTGCGCCAGCAACGAGCAACGACGCGAGTGAGCCGGCGATCGTGACCGTCGCCAGCAGCGTGTTCGACTGCTCGTTCGGCCAGATCGTATCGACGAGCAACACCAACAGCGCGGTCACGCCGAGCAACAGTGCCGGGACGAGCGGCTGATAGCCACCAAGTCCAAGCGCAGCTGAAACGGGGTCGGTCATCGGACGACACCTCCAATCGTGGAAACCACATCACGCAGCTCCATCGATCCCATGGCCGCGTGCTGGGTGTGTGTCAGTTCAGTCATCGGTGTGACGGCATCCTGGATCATGCCGAAGATCAGCTCCGGTGCGGAGCCAAGCGCGATGATGAGGACGATCAACACGACAAGCGGCGCGATGTCGTGTGGTTGTGCGCGTGTGATTTCGTAATCGGTCGCCACGCGGAACGAACCGAACAGCGTCCGCTGCATCGCGAACAGATAGTAGCCGGCGACGATGACGATGCCAAACATCGCGATCGCCGTCAGCAACTGTGCGTGTGGGAACGTGGCCGAAAAGCCACCGCTGAACACCATAAACTCGGCGACGAACCCGGACATGAGCGGGAGGCCCATGTAGGCGAACGAACCGGCGACCATCGCACCGGCCGTGATCGGCATCCGGTCTGCCAGGCCGCTCATGTCGCCAACCATCCGCGTGTGCGTCGTGTTATAGATGACGCCAACACAGAGGAACAACAGCCCGGAGATCAGTCCGTGGCTGATCATCTGGAACGTTGCGCCACCGAGCCCGTACAGATTGAACGCCACGAGCCCAAGAATGACATAGCCCATCGAGGAAACCGACGAGTACGCGACGATCCGTTTGAGATCCTGCTGTGCAAGCGCGAGCAGCGCCCCATAAATCACCGACACGACCGCAATCGCGACCAGCACGAGTGCGAAGTCGGCGGCCACCTCCGGGAGGAGCGTAAAGTTGAATCGTAGCAGGGCGTACGTACCCATCTTCAAGAGCACGCCAGCCAGAATCACCGACACCGGCGTTGGCGCTTCAACGTGGGCGTCTGGCAGCCAGGTGTGAACCGGAACGACCGGCACCTTCACTGCAAAGCCGGCGAACATGGCGAAAAAGGCGGCCACTTTCACCTGCTGTGGCGAAAGCCCCCCAACCGAGGAGACCGACCCCGTTGCAAGCTGCTGGGCGAGTTCGGGCAGCCCGAGCGACGTGACGCCCGCACCCATCACGAGCAGGAAAAAGCCGACGAACATCACCAGCGAGGCGACGTTCGTGTAGACGAAGAACTTGATCGCGGCATACTTTCTGCGTGGACCGCCCCAGACGCCGATGAGGAAGTACATCGGCACGAGCACGGCCTCCCAGAAGATGAACCAGACGAAAAAGTCCAGTGCACCGAACACGCCGATAAGGCTGCCCTCAAGCAGCAACATTAGCCCGTAGAACTGGGATTTGCGCTCGTTGATCGGGGTCCATGCGCTCAAGATGGCGAGACTCGTGAGGATCGTCGAGAGCACAATCAACGGCATGCTGATGCCGTCGAGGCCGACGTGCCACGACAGATCGTACGGCCCAAGCGAGAGCCAGTGAGCATTCGTCTCAAACGCCAGCTTTCCTCCTTCGAGCAGGGCGTTACCGGCACCATCGAACGCCGAGAACATGTACAGACTGACCGCGATTGCCACGACGCTGATACCGAACGAGAGCCGCGGAGCGTATCGGTCGGGCAACAAGAAGACACCGACCGCACCCAGCAGACAGACTGCGATGAGCAGTTCGATCAGCATTCAGAACCACCCCCCGAGCAGTCCCATCGCTACAAGCAACACGACCAACCCGGCCGTGAGCAACGCCGCGTAGTTCGTCACGACGCCTGTCTGGACCTTTCGGACGCGCTCGCCTGCAAACAGCGAGACGCTAGAGACGCCATTGACTGCACCGTCGATGACGCCCTGATCGAACGTGTTCGCTGCGCGTGCCACGTTCGCCGTGAGCCCTTCAGCGAGCCATACCTGATATTCGTCCTGGTAGTAGTTGTTGAACAGCACCGTCTTGATCGATCCGAGTTTGTCCGTGTGTTCCTCCGGGGACGGCACGTTGTAGAGCACGTGCGCCACGGCGACGCCTGCGAGCGCGAGCCCGAGCGAGAGCGCACCGGAGCCGAGCATGAGGCCCGTCGAGCTCTCGACGTGGTGGACGCCGCTCACCTCGGTGAGGAGATGGTGATAATGCTCAACGGTCAACAGCTCACCGCCGTGTTCGAACCAGTGGTGGAGATACGTCAGATCCATACCGGTCAGCTTTGCGAGCGGTGCCATGTTGATGAGCCCGACGACGACTGCGAGCGCACCGAGCACCACCAGCGGCGCTTTCATGTTCCAACCGTACTGGTGTGGACTCTCCGCGATATTCGTCCGTGGCTCACCGTGGAAGGTGAGAAACACCATCCGGAACGTGTAGAATCCGGTGAAAAACACCGCGATCAGACCCATGGCGTAGGCAGCCATGAACACTGGATCGTTGAGGCCGAGTCGCAGTGCCTCATACAGCACCTCGTCTTTCGACCAGAAGCCACTGAACGGAATGATGCCCGCGAGCGCGAGCGACCCGGCGAGGAACGTGTAGTACGTAACCGGGAGTTCGTTTTTGAGACCGCCCATCTTCCACATGTCCTCATCGTGGTGCATCGCGACGATCACTGCACCAGCCCCAAGGAACAACAGCGCCTTGAACACCGCGTGGGTGGTGAGATGGAAGACACCGGCCACGTAGCCACCCGCACCCAGTGCGAGCATCATATACCCGTACTGTGAGATGGTGGAGTAGGCCAGCACCTGTTTGATCTCTCGTTTGACAACGCCCATGGTGGCCGCAAACAGCGCGGTAAATCCACCGACGAAGGCGATAATAGCCAACGCCGTTGGACTGAGCGCGTAAAAGCCGTACATCCGTGCGACGAGATAGACACCCGCCGCAACCATCGTCGCCGCGTGAATCAGCGCACTGACGGGCGTTGGGCCTTCCATCGCGTCGGGAAGCCACGTGTGAAGTGGGAACTGTGCGGATTTTCCCATCACGCCGCCGAGCACGAGCAGTGCAAGGATGGTGAACCACGTCTGTGGATCGAAGCCGAACGTGTGGACGTGATCGGCCGACCCAGTGAGTGCGTGTTCTGCAAGTGCCGGGAAGCTTTCTGTGCCTCCGGTTCCGATAAAGGCTGAGGTCCCAAACGTTGCCAGAATCCCGACGACGCCGATGAGGAAGAAATAATCACCAAATCGGGTGACGATAAACGCCTTTTTCGCCGCCGACGGTGGTGCATCCTCCCGGAACCAGAAGCCAATCAGCAGATACGAACAGAGCCCGACTAGCTCGAAGAACATGAAGGCCATAAACAGGTTCGAGGCCATCACGAACGAGAGCATGCTGAAGCTAAAGAGGCTCAGTCCAGCGTAGTAGCGCGGGAGGCCGGTCTCGCCTTCGTCGTTCATATACCCGAGCGAGAAGACGAACACCAAAAACGAGATGAGCGTCACGATCAGCAACATCAGCGCCGAGAGCTGATCGATCAGAATCCCGAGCTCGAGTGAGAACGGCTCTGCCACTGACACGAGCGTGTGCAGGTGTTCAGTGTGTGGTTCGCCATTGCCCATAACGGCGAAATACGTCCAGACCGCGAGCAACAGCGAGCCGCCGGTCGCCGTGATTCCAGCAAGCGCGCCTTTCTTCGGCATATATCGCCCGAAGAACAGGGCGATCACGAACGATACGAACGGTAATGCTGCGATCGCTGGTGCGAATTCCAATGGTCCTGCCATATCTTACCACCTCATCGTGGTTGCCGTGGTAACGTCCACGTCGTCGAAGTTCCGATAGAGCACCAGAATGATGCCGATGCCAACGGCGACCTCGGCCGCGGCCAGTGCCATGGTGAACAGGCTGAACACCTGCCCCGAGAGGTTGCCGTGCTGTGCGGAGAACGCAACGAGATTGATGTTCGCCGCGTTCAACATGAGCTCAATGCTCATCAAGAAGATCAGTGCGTTCCGACGGGTGAGGATGCCGAACAGGCCGATACAGAACACGGCCGCCGACAACAACAGATAGTACTTGGCTGCGATCATCGATCATCACCTCGTCCGCCGTCGGTCCGGACCGAGCCACTCGAGTCGTCGCCTTCTCGGCGCGCAAGCATGACCGCGCCGACCAGTGCCGCCACAAGGACGACATCGATGATTTCGAACGCGACGAGGAAATTCGCCGATGGTATCGACGGTTCAAGTGCGAACATTGCCATGCCGATCGAGCGGAGAACCGAACCATCACCGAATCCCGCGGGCGCGGGGAAGTTCCCCTGCAGGAACACGGCCGCCATCACGGCAAACAGCGCCACGGCAGCCAGTCCCGGCAACAGGTGCGATCCGAGCTTCAATCGTGGTCGTGTCGTCATTGTCCCACCTCGACAGCGGGATCGTCACGGGTGAGCATCACGGCGAACGTGATGAGAACCAACACTCCCCCGACGTACACGAGTATCTGCATCGTACCGATGAATGCCGCCTGTGTCATGACGTAGTGTACTGCTACCGAAAGAAGTGCGACTCCGAGTAGGAGCGCAGAATGCCACACGTCACGAACGAGAACAACCCCCAGGCTACTCCCGATCGTGATTGCGGCAAACAGCACAAACGCCAGTAACTCGTACGGTGCTCCTGCCATTAGTGTCCCTCATGTTGGCTTCCCTTTGAAGATTTCGAGAACGTATTGTGAGCTTTGGCCCCTGAGCCCCCGAGCCATCAGCAAAATCGGATATGTTCTGGTATCAATTTTTGTTACGGTACGGAGTATTGCACCGATTCGGTCCACTGGACGGGTGATTCAACCACTGCGTCATCACATCGTCCAGGAGTGCTTGTGAGTGTATGTCACGCATTGGTGACAGATCAAAATGATATTAACCAGCCATTCTATAGATGGTTGTAATGAACCGTTCTTTTAGGCACGCCCTCCTACCTGCGGTCGTCGGCATTTTCGTCTTTCTGCCGATCTATGGGACGTACTATCTAACACATCCGTATCCGTCACTCGGTGGTGGGCTGTTTTTGATGATGGGCCAAGAGATCGTAACGAACGGCTTTGCTATCCCACCGACGGTACCGTACTACACGGCTGGTGGCATTCCACTGGGCTATCCACCGCTAATGTTGACCATCGCTGGGGGATTAGTACAGCTTGGATTTTCTCCATTTGTCGTCGCGCGTGTTATGCCCGGGTTGTTGATGGTGTGTGCGCTAATCGCGTTCGGTGTCGCCGCGAAAACGGTGTTGGAAAGCCGGTTTCAGGCGGCAATTGCCGTCATCGTCTTTGTTACCTCACCACCAGTACTCGAATTCACGGTTACTGCGGGGGGCACTGTTCGAGCGGCGGCAATGGTGCTTTCCTGTTCGGGCATCTACACCGCCGTTCGGATGTATCGGACTGGCAACTGGACGTGGATAATCGCGACGGCAGCCCTGTTCGGAGCGACGATACAGACACATCCGCTGTACACCATCTTTTTCGGGACAAACGTCGCAGCGTTGTGGCTCGGAACGGACCGTACACTGCGCGGACTGGCTGCCGGTGGTACCGTTGCTGCTGGCGGGGTCGTACTTGCCGCACCGTGGTGGCTTACGATCGCCGATGTACACGGGGTCGAGCTGTTTTTCACCGCATCGAGTACCCACGGTGGCGTGGGCTATTTCGACTGGTATCGACGGCTTCTCAAAACTTCGACGGTGCCAGCCTCACCGTGGCCCGTGGTTTCGCTTGTGGCAGCGGGGGTGCTAGTCGTCAGGCGGCGACCGGCGATTCCGTTCTGGCTCGTTAGCGTCGGTTTTTTGACTGGACGTGACGAGTATCTGCTCGTCATCGGCGCGATGGCAATCGCGACTGCGTTCACCGACGAACTGCTTCCGATCGTAAACGGCGTTAGCGTGCCGTGGGAGCGCTCACTTACACGTAATCGGGTGGCTGAGTGGACTGGCAATCGCATTCGGTCGGTCAGTGGCGAATCACAGGGTATTCTTACCATCCTGGCACTTTTTTGTCTGTTCGTCGGGACGGCATACGGCGGTGCAACGGCCATGAATTACGTCGATGGGACACAATCCGATCCAGCACTTCCGATGTACGTTCAGGGTTCCGATATGAAAGCAGCCGAGTGGATCAAAACGCACACACACCAGGAAGCGTCATTCGTCGTCATCGGTGACGTTGCCGAATGGTTCCCACTCATTTCGGATCGAACGTCGCTTATCGTTCCCCAGGGCGCCGAATGGAACGGACAACGAACCGAACAGATCGAACTCCGGAGCTCCATTAGCACCTGTCGGACGACCGTCTGTCTCACGAACCAGCTGGAGGCAGCCGAGCTATCGCCCAAATATATTTATCTCTCACGCGCGGGCTATCACGACGATGCAGCCGCGTTTCGGTGGCAATCGCTCGGTTTCAGTCTCGAAACCGATCAATCCTATTCTATCGTCTACGAGAATGATAATGTAATTATCGCAGAACGTATATCTGCCTGAAGATACTCTCAATTGCGGACAGTTCTATGCGATTATTTTGAGTAGAATCTGCTGATACGACGAGCAATGATATCGATGTACTCCAATTCCAGTAAACAATACAACAATTCATAAAACAGATATTTTTAAATAACATCCATTCATACAACACATTGCTATGGTCCAAGAACAGTCCCGACGACGGTTTCTCCAGGTCGCAGCAGCTGGTGCAACCTCCGTTGGAATGAGCAGTGTTGCATCCCAGCACAGCCTGGCAGTCCCGGCGATCGGTGGTCCCGCAGCGGTCATCCAGACAGGAACCCTGGTGATCGACCGGTCAGACCGGCAGACGTGGAATCGCGTCTCGTTCGGGACCTCGTTTGCCCTCTCACCGATCGTCATCGTCCAGCCGGTGACGGCTCGATTCGCGCCCGTGGCGGTACGGAAAGTGACCCGTCGCGGGTTCGAGTTCAATTTTTCCGGCGGGCTCGACGACCAGGAGTTGCACTTTCCCCAGCGGCTGAGTTACGTGGCCGTTGCGCGCGGTGAGTACACTATGACAGGAACCTCGCTGTCCGTCGAGGCGGGCTTTATGACCTGTGGTCACACGCCGTCAACGGTCACGTTCGACCGGCCGTTTGATGACGCGCCCGTTGTGTTTACACAGCCACAGACGACGCCTGCTGGCGAGCAAATTCATCGAGCGAGGGCCGTGACGGAGACGTCACCGACGGATCCCCAGTCGTGTACCGTCCGTCTCGACGGGCCGACGACAACCAATCCACAGACGGTCGGGTATCTCGCTTTCGAGCGCGGAACGGGGGTCCTCGATCCGCCCGAAGAGGTCCCTGAAGAACTATTGAGCAGATACGAAGTCGCCAGTACGGACCGAACGTTAACGGATTCCTGGCACTCGTTTCAGTTTCACCAGCGATATGATCAGCCAGTCGTGCTGGTCGAATCCCAGTCGAACCAGAGCGGATCGACGGCGATTACGCACGTTTCAGATCTCAACAGCGGTGGTGGATCGCTGCGGATCGAAGACGGACGACCGACGCGAGCGACATCGGCCCGAACAGAACGGATCGGCTATGGCGTTTTCGAGAACGAGTTCGTCCTCTTCGTCTGAGCACACGGTAGCGAGCCGGACAGTCTGGCCAATCCATAACGTGGCCAGATACCTGGAACTTGTAGAAACATTTGTGTGGGATGGATCGTATTAGGAGTACGTACTAGGTATGGTCAATCGAAGTAACTCGCAAACGGTCGATCGGATTACAGATCTTCGAATCGACGACAAAATCAACGTTCGGTCCCTCGAAACCGGGCGAGAGGACGCGTTCATCGTTGCCGGATTCGATCTCAATATCGTGAATCACCGACCCGAAGTGACAGCACAGCTTCTGACGCCGGCAGAAGAGCCCGCACCGATCGTGGTGTTCGATACCCCTTCCGGGATCTGTCTCAGTCCGACGGACGTCCCCCAGCGCCAAGAGATAGATGCAGAGGTTATTCTCTTTGAGAGCCGCCAGCAACAGCCCCAGCAGACTCAGTTCCGGTGAGGTCCCGGTTTGCGATCCGATTGAATTCAGAGCAGTTGCAGTGAGTGACTGTACCAGAACACACTCACCGTGCCGAGCAGTGCCGTCAGAACGACTGCGAGTGGATGGTACTGAAACAGCGGATCAACCGGGAACGAGAGAATAAGCTCGTGATCGAGCGAAAGGGCCCAGCTTGCCGTGATTCCAAGCGAAAAGAGCATGAGCGAGAGACTTACCCCAGCAGCGAGCGAGGGCTCCGTGCGCTCTGTGCTTGCGGCCGCGATGACGATCGCACAACAGATTCCGAGCAACCCAGCAAGTAGCGGATCGACTGGACCAACGCTGTAGTACGTTTCGACCGTTCTCGTATCGAGCACCGCGAACGGAAGACCAACGCCCACGACGAGCAACAGACACCAGACCGTCGCGATTCGGGCAGCGATTCGGCGGCCAGCCATAGCCTAACTCCCGTGCGCCATGGCCTTACCCTTTCTGAAACTCCACCACAAAGTACAGGTTTCTACAGCCCCCCCTACGGGTATGGGACTCGGTGGAACGGCAAAGAAACTCCAGCAGGTCATAAATATGGCCGAGGAGCTGTATGCTCGAATGAACGACCTTCGTGAACAGCTCCAGCAACTGCGTAAGACCGTCGAAGAGACGAACGCCACGGTGCAACAGCTCCAACAGGAAAATGCCGAACTCCGTGCTGTCGTCGGAGCGATGGCCGAACAGCAGGGAATCGATCCCCAGGAAGTTGTTGCTTCCCAGCAGCAATCTGAAGGGACAGTTGGTGGTCAACGCGATCGGACTGGGGCACAGAACAACGCCAATCGTGGATCTGCACCCGGATCTTCATCGATCGATCAGCCGCCGGATCGATGAGGATGGCGACTCACATGAGACGACGGTGTTCGACCTTGAGACAGCTGTCCTGAACGAACGTTCGGCCTGATTTTCTGACCTGTCTCCCGGCTCGATCGTTTCGGATGCCAAGCTGCAGCCACACCGTTTCAACGTCGTCTCGGTCAAGGACCGATTCGACGATTCCGCCAACCTCTGCGCTGGGCCGGAACACATCAACGATGTCGATTGTCGTCTCGACTTCCCCGAGATCATCTACCGCAGGCCGTCCAAAGATTTCATCAGCGTATGGATTGACGGGAATTACGGTGTAGCCAGCGTCCTTCAGATAGCGCGGAATCTCGTGGGCATCTTTCCCAGGGGTTGACGAGCAGCCAACGACGGCGATCGTGTCGGCGTCGAGAATCTCGCGCAGCGTCGCATCATCAGGGGAATCGTTCATATCTCAACTACTACGATGAGCAACAAAAAGTTGCACCTATCGCCTCAACCAACGACTCGCCCGGCGACGAACGCGCCGGCCGCAAGAAACATGCCGAGTTTCGTCGTGAGCTGAGCAGTTGCGGGGTCGCGAAAACTGTACAGTGCACTCCCAATCAGGAGACAGTCCGCTGGAATAACGAGCAACAGATAGGCAGCGCCGAACGTGCCATCGAGATACAGCAGTGGGCTTACGCCGACGGCACCAATCATCACCACGGTCCCGATCACGAGTGCGGGGCGAACGCCAACGGCGATCGGCAGCGTATGCAGCCCCTCTTCTCGGTCGCCCTTGATATCCTCTACATCCTTGATGATCTCCCGGGTCAGGGTGGTGAGTCCGGCCAGCAGTCCAAGCAGGGCCACCGGTGCGAGTGTGTCACTGCCGACGGCTGCGCCACCGAATAGAAACGTCGATCCACCGAGTCCGGCCACCACCACGTTTCCGACGCCTGGCAGTCCTTTGAACAGTTTCGTGTAGGCCACCAGCGCGAGGAGATCGACGGTCGCTATTGCGATTGCCATCAGTGGAAGGGTCAACGCCAGCACGATCGCGAGACAGAACAGAATCACACTGCACCACAGCGCCTGCCGTGGGGTGACTGCGCCCCGTGGAATCGGTCGTTCTGGGTCGTTGATCGCATCGATCTCCCGGTCGAAGTAGTCGTTGATCGTGTTGCCAGCCCCAGCCGCCAGCACGGTCGCGAGCCCGGCCGCGATGGCGGCCGTCGGATGCACCCCGAGTCCGCCAGCGACGTACGCGCCGATCAGCGTGAGAATGCCGCCGACGATCGCGTTCATCGGGCGCGTCAGTTCTACCACGCCACGAACGGTTTCCATAGATGGTCCTACCGGAGGAGCGAAATAAGTCGCCCGAATACAATAGATAGACTTAAATTACTCCGCTGATTCCGAAGGAATAGGGCGCTTAGCTCAGCCTGGATTTAGAGTGCTTGGCTTCGGACCAAGTTGTCGGGGGTTCAAATCCCTCAGCGCCCGTGGAGCGAGGAACGCAGTGACGAGCGATCTGGCACTGCGAGATTTGAAGTAAGGAGCAGCTCTGCTGTGACTGTAGTTCAAATCCCTCAGCGCCCGTCCAATTTTCGACTGGTTTAGCGACGATTAAAATTACTACTCGCCGAACAGTCCAGAATATTTATATCAAATGATTTCGCAATGTGGAGCCATGTCCACTCAGCGCCGACCACGGGTTGACCATTCGTTACGATGGACTGCGCCGGACGCCACCAGCGGCCTGTGTCGCCACGAACGGGAGACGCCTCTCAGAGCGAGCGCCTGATGCACGGAATTGTTCTAAAGGGGTTCAAGGATTTCGTGATCGATCGCTATGACCGGGAGGCCTGGCGCGCCATCCAGGCGGATGCAGGGCTTGAGGGAAAGCTCTACGTCCCAGTGACGGAGTATCCGGATGATGAGGTCAGAGCGTTGCTCAAGGCTGGGGTATCAATTAGCAACACGCCAGCCAACGAACTGCTCGAAGCGTTTGGTGAGTTTCTGCTCCCATCGTTGCTCGAAACCTACGGCGTGCACGTCGACGAGAAGTGGAGTGCACTCCAGCTCATTGCAAACGTCGAGGAGTATATCCACACCTCGCTCCGGGCGAAAGCAGTCGCCTCATACACACCACCACAGTTGCAGTCCGACTGGATCGACGACGCGCACGTCCGAATCGTCTACAGCTCAGAGCGAACCCTCTGTGCGTTCGCCAGAGGCCTGATCGTTGGCATTGGGGTCCATCGCGGGGAACCGCTCGCCATTGACGAACGTGCATGCATGCACAACGGCGACCCACAGTGTGTGCTCATCGTCAGCAGACAACATACCGACTGATCGGTTGGTACAGGGCCCAATCGATCTCGCCGATATTCCTGATTCTATGAAGTGTTATTTTATTAAAATTATTGTTGCTTAATGTAAAGATGTGACAAGGTTTATAACACATCGTTGTGAATGGTCCTTCCAATCATGGGACTGCCCGGTACAGCACGAATTGGGTACCACCACAGGGTATCGATCGCAGTCTGTGGTGGGATAGTGGTGGTTGGCGCTGTTCCGGTCGTTGTGACGGGCACAATCGATCGGGAGTTGATCGCCGCCGCCGCAGGTGGAACTGCAATAGGGGGGCTGATCGGACTGGTCGGGCTCGTCCATCTGATGGGTCGTATTGGGGGGCTGTTGTCGGATGTTGATGCGGACGCTGATCCGTCAGTGTTCAGTCCGGCGGCCGAACGATCGGGGCTCGTCGGTCGAATCGCCACCCACTGTATGACCCTCCAGCGGATTCGGCGAGAATCGACGGCAATCGAACGGACCGCAATGTCGTATCGACGGGCAATCGAGGAGACAAACAGCACCGAGACGACGCCACACCTGGATACAGGCGTCGAACCCGAAGCACTCGCGGGGCTTGGGACAGCAATCAACACCGCGTTCAGCGATCTCGAAGAAAGAATTGGCGAACTAACATCGTTTGCGACAGAGGTTGCAACGTACGGTCAGGAGCTCCGAATGAGTAGCGAGGAGCTTCACGACGGGAGCCAGCAGGTGACTCGAACGATCCAGGAGATCTCCAACAACGCATACAGACAACACCAGGAACTCGAGACGGTCGCCGTCGAGATGGATGCCTTCTCAACGACTGTCGATGAGATTGCCGACGCCGCTACCGAGGTGGCAGCGCTTTCCACCCGAACGGTCGAGACGGGCCAGAGTGGCCGAGAGTCCGCACACACGGCGATCGAAGGGATGCACCAGATCGAAACCGAAGCAACAGAGACGATCGAGGAGATCGAAGAACTCGCCGCTGCAGTCGAGCAGATCGACGAGCTGATCGACTTCATCACCGAGATTGCAGAGCAGACGAACATGCTCGCACTCAACGCGAACATCGAGGCTTCGCGCGCTGGCGAAGCCGGCGATGGGTTTGCTGCGGTCGCCACCGAGATCAAGGCGCTGGCCGAGCGAACCAAAGACGCAGCCACGGACATCGAGGATCGATTGGCCGAGATCCAGCGCCGAACCGACCGGACGGTCACCGAGGTGCAAGCCACAAGCGAGCGGATCGCAGCGAATGCCGATGCCATCGAAAACGCCCTGACGGCGCTCGATGAGATCGCTACACTCGCTCAGGAAACGAATGACGGCGTCCAATCGATTCGACAGATGACGGCACAGGAGCTCGAAACCACCCAGGAGATAGCCGACGTGGTTGACCGTACGGCACAGACGGCAGCCACCATTGGCGAGGAGACCACTGAAGAGTCTGAAACCGTCGTTGCAGCGGCGAAAGCACAGACGGCCGCGCTCGATCAGATTGCCGATAGTGCTGGACAGCTCGCCGAACGAGCATCGCGTCTGAGCACATTGCTGGGATCGGTGACGCCAGCTTCGGATTCGAACGGGTTCGATCCTGATGGCCCGCCATCCGCCGAATCTGCACCGTCCGACGACCAGTCCACCCTTGAGAACCCTCACTGATGAGCCAGTCACGATCCGACGACACCGACACAGTCGCTGCCAAAAGCCGCGTCGAATTCGTTCATGCCAGGATCGACAGCGAACGGTGGGCGATCGAACGCGGACGAGTTCGCCGACTCATTCGATCGCCACAGCTCACGCGAATTCCCCGGGCACCCGAGCCGATTGCTGGAGCTACCGAACAGGGTGGAACCGTAACGGCAGTGATCGACGGTCGCACCCTCTGTGGGGATTCCAAAGGGCAAAGACAGCAGGCAGATGGCGTGCTCGTCGTGTTCGACGGCCCACAGCTCGAACAGCGAACCGGACTGCTCGTCGATCACGTGACGGGGATCGAATCGCATTCCGTCGATCAGATCTCTGCAGTGGCCAAAAAGCAGCCACAGACCGCTTCGTATCACTGTGCCCGCATCGACGAGACGGCATGGGTTCTCGATCCGAATCGACTGATAGACGCCATCAGCACTGGAGACGCCAGTGCGAATTCCGACCAGTAACATGACTGTACGAATCTTGCTCGTTGACGATTCGGTGTACATGCGCCGACGGATCGCCAGTGCCCTGCCAGATGCGTCCTACGAGGTGGTAGCCGAGGCTCCAAACGGTGCTGATGCGGTCCGAAAGTACAAACAGCACGCTGATGCGATCGATGTCGTCTTGATGGATATCGTCATGGCTCAGGCAAACGGAATCAAAGCCACGGCCGCAATCAAACAGCTCGACCAGTCCGTCCGCATCGTTATGTGCACGAGCGTAGGCCAGCGGGCAAAAATGAAGCTGGCCGCTCGGGCGGGCGCTGACGGCTATCTCGTCAAGCCGTTCACCGATGAAGACATCGTTGACGCGATCGATCAGGTCCACGCATGAGTGTCGATGAAACGCTCCGCAAGGAGGTTATCGAGCTCACAACAGAACTCCACGACGGGCTGCTCACCATGGAAGCCGCTCCCGATGAGACGGCAACCGCAGAGCTGTTCCGTGCAACTCACACGTTGAAGGGAACGTGTGCTATGGGTGGGCTCGAGGAGGCGGCTACCGTCGCTCACGCGCTCGAAGAGCTGTTCGAAGCCGTCCGTGGGGACGCTATCGAGCCGACGACCCCGCTCGTTGACGTGGCACTCGATGGGGTCGATGCCATCGCAGCCGTCGTCGACGCCCCTGATATTGAGGCTGCCGTTGCGCCAACCCAGGCCAGTACGGCACTGCAGTCACAGCTCGCCGAGCAGATGGACAATGACACACCATCTACAGAGTCAGCGACCACGCCACCCGATGACCCGGACGACGCGAGTCATGTCTCAACGGAGACGAACGACCAGATGCAACCTCCTGACGACGATCCGTTCGTCTGGGTCAGTGAGACCCCATCCACCGACATCGAGACGCTCGAGACGGAGCTCGAAGCGGTGTCATTCGGCGAATTCGATGACCAAGACGAGCTGAGTATACAGGAGCTGCTCGAAATTGAGCCACAAACGGAGCCAGACGAGAAAACAGCTGATGGCACTGAAGATGAGGGTGACGTTACTGATGATGAGAGATCGGACGATGGCAGTGACAAAGACGAAACTACCACCACAGATTCCGACACCATCGACGCCTCCGGAGACCCATTCGTCTGGGTGACCGATGATGGGCCCGCAGTTCCTGACCTCGAAGCACTTGAGGCCGAGCTTGCGTCGGTTTCGTTCGGGGAGTTCGATGACGAAGACGTGCTGTCAATCCAGGAGCTCCTCGAAATCGAACCGGTGGATGAATCCGACACCGACACATCGGAACTCGAATCGGTGGAGTTACCTGCGTCAGTGGAGCCACAGGAGCAATCATCCCAAGCGCCACCAGAGTCGTTCGTGCCCGACCCAGAGACAGAAGCGTTTGCCGACCGGTTCGGGGCGTTGTTCGAATCGGACAACGGTGGTGACACTCGGGCAGTCGGGACGATCGAGGAAAGCAGCCTGGAGCTACCCACACAGTCCACACCCGAGAAAGCGGTGCAGTCGATTCATTCGGTGACCGTCGACGTGACGACTGCAGACGACCTGCTTGCGCTCGCCGAAAAACTGTCGATGGTCTCGCTGTCGCTCAAAGAGGAGCTCGATGTCGATGACGACGACGAACTCGAATCCCTGTTGACGACACTCTCGTCCGTCGAAACTGACGTGTTACAGACGGTTCTCAAGCTTCGATTGCTCGAGTTTGGCGACGTGGTCGATCGACTCCCCCGGCTCGTTCGTGACATTGCCAACGCACAGGAAAAACGGATCGATCTCGAGATCGACGGCAACGATGTGACGTTCGATCGCCGAATCGCAGAACGGATCAGAGAGCCGCTGTTGCACCTGGTTCGTAACGCCGCCGACCATGGGATCGAATCACCAGCCACACGCAAAGCGGCCGGAAAACCTCCAACTGGAACGATCATCGTTCGCGCAGAACAGATCAGAAACGGCGCTATCATCGAAGTCGAAGACGACGGGGCTGGCATTGATCCCGAGGCCGTCCTCGAAGCGGCCGTCGAGACAGGAGCAATTCCTGCGACCGATGTCACCGACTACGACGGGACTGAGGCGTTTGATCTCCTGTTTCATCATGGTCTGTCGACCGCGGAGTCAGTCACAGACGTTAGCGGTCGCGGTGTGGGAATGGAGATCGTCGATCGGGTGTGTACAGCCCTCGATGGCTCCGTAGAGATCGAGAGTACCCCCGGCTCGGGAACGACTGTGCGACTTCATGTGCCCATCACGGCGGCAATGGCTCCGTTGTTGTTCATAGCCGCCGGCACCGAGCGCTTTGCGATCCCCCAGTCCGCGGTCGAAGGCGTCGCGAGAAAACGACACAGTGAGGACGGACACAGCCCCCCGTATGCGCTCTCCGACGGCGGGGACTACCGGCTGTGTAGCCTCCACGAGCGATTCGACGTCTCACGTACGTGCGAAACGACTAGCAACATCGTCTGGCTCCGTGCCGACATCGATCGCGTTGGAATCGAATGTGATCGGGTTATTGGCACTCGACAGGCGGTGGTGACACCGTATGGACCGCCACTCGATTCGGTGCGAGGAATCAGCGGGGCAACGATCGAGGCAAGCGGCGACGTTATCAACGTGATCGATGCGACAACGATCTGACCACGCATGAAACTTGACGTTACCAGACTGGAGTCGGTGTACGAGATGGCACACGACGGGGCTCAGCTGGCCGCAACGCGATTTGCGAACAGTCTGGAACGCGATGCTCGTGTTCGAAACACGCGAGTTACCTTCGGGACACAACCGGAGACCGCGATCGATGGACGATCGGTCGCCGTGGGTATCGATCTCGATGGCGTGCTCGACGGTCGGTGTCTCGTCGAATTTGACGAATCGATCGTGGCAACGATCCAGCGAACGCTCGTTGGTGGGCAACTTGACGCGTCCGATCCGGCGCTCGGACGGAGTGCGCTCCTGGAGTTTGGGGCGGTGCTCAACAACGGCTTCGTGGACGGCTGGGCGGACGCATTCGATGCAGACATCGATGTCTCACCGCCGTCGATCGAGGCTGCTGATTTCTCTCAGATGCAGTCTACAGACACGGGGCCACTCGAGCTTGCGTTCTGGAGTCAGATCGACACTGTCGATCACAGCCGGGCGTTTACACACTGTTTCGTTCCGACCGCCGACTGTGTCGAACGACTCGTGAGTGGCGAATCTGGCGATCGAACGATCGAAGCGAGCGCGCTGAGTGGATTCGAAACGCTGCTCGAAAATGGCGTTGCATCAATGTCCGACACCCTCACAGAGATGACGGGAATCGAGGCAGAAACGCCGACCAATCGGATGGAGTTCATCTCTCTCGATCGTCTTCCTGCCCGTGTTTCAACCGGACGGTATCGAAGTGTGGCGTTCAGTTTCCACGATACACCCAGTGGCTATCTGCTATTTTTGTTCGACCGTGACGGTGCCACCACGCTCGTCCGTGAGCTGTTCGGAGACTCGACCGGTAACGCGGCGCTGGCACGCGATGCAATACAGGAACTGGCCAACGTGATGACCAGCAGTTTGCTAGACGGCTGGGCGAACGTCCTTGAGACGGCGATCGATCATTCCACACCCGCCTACACAGAGGACATGGGTGCTGCCGTGATCGATCCGCTGGTGGTTGGGCTGAGCGAACACCAGGAGTTCGCGTTCGTCTTCTCCCTCCAGCTGCGTTCAAGCGACCCCCCGATCGAGCTCGATATCTACACCATTCCTGACGAGGACGATCTCCTCAGGGCACTCCGCGCTCTCGAAACGAAGCCCCTGGAGGGCGTCGCCCAGCCACCGTCGTTCACGCCGACAGAGGCGACACCCACGGCGTTTGCAGTCGGAGAGCTCATCGAATCCGATCATCCATGACCAATGCACTCGAAGACGTTCTTTCAGCTGAATCAGACGAAACGCTCGTCCGAGCAGGAGATTACCGGGTCGTTACTGCGGGTGAATCCCTGTACGCCTACGGCCTCGGGGCAAGCGTCGCGATCGCAATCTGTGGGCCCGATTCAATGGGCGGGCTTGCACATGCGTTGCTCTCCCGGCCGGACGGCTCCATGCGCCGTGGTGCGGGTACGTTCGTGGAGTCTGCGATCCGTGTGATGTTGCGTGAACTGATCGAAGCAGGCGCAGGCTACGGCTCGTGTGAGGCGAAACTCGCCGGTGGCGCTACCGTGTTCCAGCTTGAGGGTCTCGATCCAGATACCGGTGATCGAACTGTGGCTACCGCCCGACAGGAGCTCTCAGCGCTGGACGTTCCCGTCGTTGCCTCCGCGATCGGTGGCCAACGCGGTCGGTGTGTAGCGTTCGACACCGCAGAGAACGTTCTCACCGTGGCTACCAGTGATGGAGAATCGACCCGGCTGTGAGCAATACTCCAGGGGATGACAACACCTATCGCGCCCGCACGGTGTTAGCTACACAATGTCGATGGTTATCGAGACAGGACTGCTCGGCCACGCGCTGTTGGTGGTCGTGACGGCACTGTTCATCTGGGTCGGGAGTGGCTGGCTTGAGCGTGGATCCGAAGAGCTGGCCGGTCACTACGGCCTTCCCGCGGTGGTACAGGGATCGGTCGTCGTCGCGGTTGGGTCGAGCTTTCCCGAGCTGGTGACGGTGGTCGTCACAGCACTCTCAGGAGTTCCAGACATGGGTGTCGGTGGAATCGTTGGCTCTGCGGTGTTCAACGTGCTCGTCATTCCAGCAGCCGCTGGGCTGGCGACGGCTTCTGCAATCGAGTCGAGTCGCACGATCGTCTATAAGGAGGCCCAGTTCTATATGATAGCGGTCTCTGCACTGATCGTGACGTTCGCGCTGGCGGTTATCTACGAGCCCGTCACAACCAGCGGTGAGCTCGTCGGAAACATTACCCGACCACTTGCGTTGATCCCGCTTGCGTTGTACGGGCTCTATCTATTCATTCAGTACCAGGATGTGAGTGACGCAGCCCAGCCCACAGAGCCGACCGACAGTGTCTCTCGGATGTGGGGACTGCTCGGAGGCGGCCTGCTCATCATTCTCGTTTCCGTCCACCAGCTCGTTGCTAGCGTCGAATCACTCAGCACGGCGTTTGGTGTCCCCGAGTTCATGGCCGGCGTGACAATTATTGCCGCTGCGACGAGTCTGCCGGACACGCTCGTCAGCGTGCGCTCGGCAAAGGGCGGCAACGGCTCGACGAGTCTGGGAAACGTTCTTGGCTCGAATACGTTCGATCTGCTCGTGGCAATTCCGATCGGCGTGTTGATTGCCGGCAAAATCGCGGTGAACTTCGCCGTGGCTGCGCCAATGATGGGCGTATTGACCGTCGCGACAATTTTGCTGTTTACCGTCTTGCGAACGGAGCTTACGCTGACGACCACAGAGTCACTCGCGTTGCTGGGCGCATATTTCGTCTTCGTTGGCTGGGTGGCAGCCGAATCGATGGGGCTCTCTCACCTGATCAGGGGAGCGTAGCCTCAATTGCAGCGCCGTCGATGGCAGACCGAATTCGCGCACTGAGAACGGAGACTGCACTGTGGTTGAGTCCCTCGGGAACGATCAGATCTGCGTGGCGTTTCGTTGGCTCGACATAGCGTTCGTGCATCGGCTTGACCGTCTCGAGATACTGCTCGATCACTCCCTCAAGCGTTCGCCCCCGCTCGATGACGTCGCGTTCTATCCGCCGGAGGATCCGAACGTCGGCGTCAGTATGCACGTACACGCTGAGATCATAGCAATCACGAAGGCGTCCATTGTATAGGCTCAAGATTCCCTCAACGATGCAAATCTTGGTGGGCTCTATGCGGACTCGCTCGTCCGTTCGCGTGTGTGTGGTAAAATCATACTGTGGCATCTCGATTGGCGACCCGCTGGTGAGCTGCTCAAGCTGGTCAACCAAAAGCTCCCACTCGAACGCATCAGGGTGGTCGTAGTTTATCTCCGAACGGGCCTCTAGCGAGCGATCACTGTGGTCTCGGTAGTAATTATCGAGCGAAAGGATCGAGACTGGCTCGTCAACTGACGAGGAGAGCGCCTCTGCGACGGCCGTCTTTCCGGCCCCCGTTCCGCCTGCCATCCCGATAACGAACGAATCGCCACTCATTGTTTCTACTGGGACCTTATACTGGATAAACACCAGCATTTTATGGCCCGACCACCGGCCCGTCGCCTTTCAGTAGAGTTATGTCCCGTTCGGAAACGAAAATACACCCGTGTGGTCGAAAGTTCGCCGTGCGAATGATCGCGTCTCTCGGAGGGGCTTGCTCGCAACGATGGGTGCTGGGTTGATCGCGACGACTGCTGGCTGTGTGCATCCGCTTCCACCGCCACAGGGCATCCTCCTCCAGAAAGGGATCTACGCCAAAAACCAAGATGACCAGCGGGTCACCGTCCTCCAGGCTGGAGACAATGAGATAAGCATCTCCGATCCGCTGTTACAATCGAAACTGCCAAGAGCAAAAGAGTCAGCGAACACGACTATTCCGGAGTCCGTCCACGATCGGCTCAAAAATCGGTATAAGGACATCTTCTACTACGTCGAAGTGAAGAAACTCAATGAGCACGGACCACTTGTGCCGACAAAGTCCGGGGAAAAGCCGCGCTATCCAGCAATCGGGGGAAAGCCAAAATACAACCTCTCACGCGAAGAGTTCGGGAAGGTCATCTCGGGAGATCGCATCGAATATACGCTGAATATGTTCGATAGCAGAAAAATAGACACGCTGACGGTGATCATCCGGAAAGGAATGATTACCAAAAAGCAGCCGATCTCGAACGAAAACCTTCCTGACGGGGTTGATCCGTATCTGATTCGGGTCAATCACGGATCAAGCGACTCGCCGTACGGCATGGAGTACTACGCTACGGAAGAAGCCTATCAGAACGCACCGATCGGATCGAAAAGCTGGTTCGGCGTCATCTACGAGAATCGGATCAAACCAACAATTCAGACGTTTCGACCAGATCCGTACGGAAATTTATAAGCAATCAGAGTCGACGTCGTTCGGATGGCGCTCTCTGTCGCGGCGTCGAACGAACGGTTGGTAGGTCAATTTCCTCTCGAAGTCCGAGGGCGATGGTTCGAATCGTTCCCAAAAGCGACTCGAAATCATCGGTCGTATACCAGTAACAGTAGCTGATTCCGGTCACCACCATCAACACGAAGGAATAATACACCAGTGCAGTGTAGATATCTGTCGTGAAGAGGGCGAAATAAATTCCATTGATGAGTAAAAACACGCCGAGTAGCTGGAGGCCGACGTTTGTCCGTTGCATCCATTCTTTCGACTCCTCGGCAGATCGATTCCGAGTAGTCGTTCCGTCCAGCGATTCCATGAATTACATTTCGAGACACACACTAAAGTATGTTCGTCAGACAGTCGTCACACGAGTGTGACGATATCGCGTCCCACGCAATCCTTTTAGGAAACGATCTACGACCGTTAACATGGCAAAGGAGTCCTACGAGCAGAGATTTCTCGAGAAGTTGAACGTACCCGAGACGTTGACGTTTGACGATGTTCTGTTGCGTCCCACCGAAAGCAACGTCGAGCCAGAACAGGCTGGGACAGACACCAACGTGTCGAAATCGGTGACGCTGTCGGTGCCGGTGTTATCGGCTGCGATGGATACGGTGACATCGACGGAGATGGCGATCGAGATGGCTCGCCAGGGTGGCCTTGGTGTGCTCCATCGGAACATGTCCGTTGAGGCGACTGGCGATGCCGTCGAACGGGTCAAACGAGCCGATGAGCTGATCATCCGTGATGTCGTCACGGCCAGTCCGGACCAGACCGTCCAGGAAGTTGATGCGATGATGTCCAGCGAAGGCGTGAGTGGAGCGCCCGTGGTAGACGACGACGACATCGTCCTGGGGATCATCTCCGGGACGGACATTCGACCGTATCTCGAGGTCGGAGACCGCGATGAAGTCAGAGAGGCGATGACCGACGAGGTGATCACCGCTTCGGACGACGTGACCGCGAGAGAAGCGCTCGAACTCATGTATGAGCACAAAATCGAGCGAGTACCTATCGTTGACGAGAACGGAACGCTCACCGGTCTCGTAACGATGCAAGGAATCTTACAGCGCCGTGAGTACGACGCCGCGGCGCGTGATTCGTCTGGCCGTCTCCGTGTTGGCGTCGCGGTCGGACCGTTCGAAGAAGACCGAGCAGTCGTTGCCGATGAGGCCGGTGCAGACGTGTTGTTCATCGACTGTGCCCACGCACACAACCGATCGGTGATCGATAGCGCAAAAGCGATCAAATCGGCGGTTGATGCCGACGTTGTCGTCGGCAACATCGGCACTGCAGAAGCTGCGCGCGAACTCATTGACTTTGCGGACGGTCTCAAAGTCGGTATCGGTCCAGGAAGCATCTGTACGACCCGCGTGGTCAGTGGTGCTGGTATGCCACAGATCACTGCCATCGCGAGCGTTGCCGACGTGGCAGCCGAACACGACGTTCCGGTGATCGCCGACGGTGGGATTCGCTACTCCGGCGATGCGATCAAAGCGATCGCTGCCGGTGCCGACGCCGTCATGCTCGGCTCGTATTTTGCCGGCACCGACGAAGCACCAGGTCGCATCATCACCATGAACGGGAAGAAATACAAGCAGTACCGTGGCATGGGCTCGGTCGGAGCGATGCAGTCCGGTGGCGGCGATCGGTATCTCAAAGACGCCGATGAGGACGAAGAGTACGTACCGGAAGGCGTCGAGGCAGCGACGCCGTACAAGGGCTCACTCGAGAGCGAACTCCACCAGCTCGTTGGCGGTATGCAATCCGGAATGGGCTACGTTGGTGCCGAATCGATCCAGGACGTCAAAGAAACGGCCGAATTCGTTCGCGTCTCACCGGCCGGGCAGACGGAGGGCCATCCTCACGACGTGGTCATCACTGACGAAGCTCCGAACTACAAACCACGAGAATAAGCGAACAAAACTCTACAGAATTATAGTCCGCAGGAGTTGACGGGCTGAGAGGGATTTGAACCCTCGGCCGTCTGGTTAAGAGCCAGATGCTCTGCCTGGCTGAGCTATCAGCCCTGTTTGATCATTGCGAGGGTTCATTCATATACGTTTCTGTTGCGGATGACCAAGAGGAGAGTTTCAAGTAGGTTCGAGACCCAATTTGCGTACCATGAGCACCGCCATCACGATGGCGTCGATGTCTACGTACGCGATTCTCGGTTGTGGAAGCGTCGGTCACGCCGTCGCTGAGGAGCTCGAACGAGAGAAAAAAGATGTACTCATTCTGGACGAAGACGAGGACCGCGTCGAGGCACTTCGTGATCAGGATCTCGATGCTCGGGTTGCAGACATTCGCGAGCCCGACGTGGCCGAATCGATTGCCGATCGGGACGTTATCCTGATCATGGCAACCGACGTTGCGACCAACAAGGCTGCGGTGACCAATCTGCGCGAACTGTCCGGTGAGCGCTATATCGTCGTTCGGGCGTCGGATCCGGTCTCTGCCGATACCTTCACGGACCTGGGCGCGGACGTGGTGATCAATCCGTCGGCGGTGATCGCTGATTCGACGCTGCGCGCGCTCGAATCCGGCGAGCTCGATTTTAAAACGAATGAGCTGGTTGATACGATCGACGCTACGACCACGGGACTGGCGATTATGACCCATCACCGGCCAAGCCCGGACGCGATCGCAAGCGCAGTTGCGCTCCAGGCCATCGCTGCAGAGCGAGACGTGGACGCCGATGTGATCTACGACGGTGAGATGTCGCTCCAGGAAAACCGGGCGTTCGTCAATCTGCTCGGCATCGATCTCGTCCCGAAAAGCGAGGTGGCAATCGCAGATTACGACACTGTTGCGCTCATCAATCACGCACACGCCACCGAACCGGCTATCGATGGCGTCGTCGATATTTACATCGACCACGACGAGCCACAGGTGGATGTCGAGGTCACGTTCTCTGATATCCGACCGAACGTTTCGTCATCGTCAACGATACTCACGAAATACATCCAGACGCTCGATCTCACGCTTGGGGAAACCGTCGCCACCGCGCTTCTCTATGGCATCCGTGCGGAGACGATGGATTTCAAACGCGATACGACACCCGCCGATCTCACCGCGGCTGCGTATCTCTATCCGTTTGCCGACCACGACACACTCGAACAGGTCGAAGCGCCGAGTATGAGCCCGGAAACGCTCGACGTGCTCGCAGAAGCGATTCACAACCGAGAAGTCAAAGGGAGTCACCTCGTCTCGAACGCCGGGTTCGTCCGCGATAAAAACGCGCTCGGACAGGCAGCACAGAGACTGCTCAATCTCGAAGGGATCACCACCAGCGCTGTCTTCGCGATCACCGACGACGCCATCTATCTCGCAGCACGGTCGAAAGACATTCGAATGAACATTGGGTCGGTGCTCGAAGACGCCTTTGGCGACATTGGCGAGGCGGCTGGACACTCGACCGATGCCAGTGCTACCATCCCACTCGGCATCTTCACGGGGATCGAAACCAGCGAAGAAAACAGAGACACGCTGTTGGCACTCGTCGAAAAAGCCGTCCGGACGAAACTGTTCTCGGAACTCGGCGTCGAAACCGGAGACAGCAACGGATCGTGAGGGCGTACTCACCGTCGTAGCCGATCACAGCGCAAATCGATCCCAACGATCACTCGGCAACTTCTTGCTTTCGTTCAGTGGTGTGTTTGAGTCTATCGATCGTTTCATTGACGATCACTACGTCGCCAACCGAACGAACCCACCGGTACGGAACGATCACTCCCTGACCCTCGCTGATGTGGTCGTCGAACAGTTCGAGATTCACTTCACCGAGCGCCAGGCCAGTGACCATTTCGGCGTCGAGATCGAGCTTCAGATCGTCCACTCGCCCGACAAACGTTCCACCCGCAGAATACACATCGTGGTCGATCAACGCGGTGATCTCGCGAGGATCTGCATCGTGCTCCATATCGTGGCGTCGATGGCAAACGCCTTAATCGTTTGTGGGTGGCTGATTTTTCACCAGGTGCAAAATGAATCAATGAATATACCAATATAGCGGCGATAATTCCATCAGTAAAACAAAAAATAACGCAGATTCGTGACAAAGACGGAATTTTTGATCACACGGAAGAGAGTGGAGCTATATATTTCTTTGGCCGGATGATATAAATTACGGGAGAAATTTGGACAGAGAGCTGGACGACGGCCCAATGATTTTTATAGCATTATTGGTTGTCGAGTGAGTTGCTCAAGGAGTAAAGTGAAATACGTGGGCATCCAGGATCAACCTGCCGGATGCCTCTGACACCCCGGCAGCTATCCTACCTGTGACGGTTCTGCCCGACCCGTTGCAGGTTTCGACGAAACTGTCCCGAGGAGTTGTGCGTAAGGCGTTTTACTCGTGTGCAGCATCCCACTGTTCGGCCTTGTGAACGTTGCCACAGTCGGTGCATTTGATGCGTCCCATAGCATCGACGGCTGTCGCAAACGAATCACAGTTCCCACAGTAAAATCCCCACCGATCGTCGGGATCGGGGCCGAAAACGACGTAGAAGGGAGCTTTCGAGCCCCGTTCACCCATAGATCGATCAATGAACAGTGTGGTTCCGTCTGGATGGCGCTGTTTGTGCATATTCGCTGTTCGGGTGCGAAGCTACTAATACTGCCTGACAGCTCTCATTGCGAGCCTGCAAATTCGGCATTGCTCACGATCGACGAATCACCGACACCAGCCAGCCGAATCAATCCGACGATCGATCAACCTGGTAGAAACGGACTCACTGCCAGCATCTGACGGGTGAGTCGCTAAGGACTCTCCCATCGATGCACTCACTGTCGGTGGTGATCACCGACGCATCGCCACGACGGGGACGTGGTGGTCAATCGGGTGTCAGCGTGGACCACTGTAATCGAGTTCATCGGCTGGTCAGCGGGGTCCCGGTCCACGCCCATTACCGCCACCGACGAATGCGTGCCACGGCCTGCTTGAATCACCATTTTTCGGAACTGTCCACCAGTAACGTCTGGCAATTCTTGTGAGTGGATTGGCGGAACCCAAAGCCACTTTTAGCCCAGTACCTTAACTACTGTAACTCTATGTCCCGTAGTCCTTCGTTGCCGGATCGGCCCCAGCTCGAACTAGATCCGGAAATGCCGCCGGCTGAACGACTTGATGCGCTACAGCGACACTACTGCAGAATTCTTGAAGTCAACGAACAGCTTGACGACCAGCTCCAGTCTGCGCGCTCCCAGCAGGGCGCACTGCGCGACGATGTCGATACGCTCCAGCGAGAAAATGAAACCCTCAAAGCGTCTGCACAGTACATTGCGACGGTTGAGGAGGTGCTCGAAGAGCAGGTTGTGATCAAACAGCACGGAAACAACCAGGAAGTGCTCACGGACATCTCTCCACGGCTCCAGGAGTCCGTTGAGGCCGGTGACCGGGTTGCGATCAGTGACTCATTCACTGTCCAGAACATTCTCAACGCCGAGACTGATTCTCGCGCTCAAGCGATGCAGGTAACCAAGCGGCCAACTGTCACGTACGACGACATCGGTGGGCTGGACGATGAGATCCGCGAGGTTCGCGAGACGATCGAAGAGCCGCTCGTCGCCCCAGAGCAATTCGAGACCGTCGGCATTGAGCCACCATCGGGCGTGTTGCTCCACGGGCCGCCGGGCACCGGTAAGACGATGCTCGCCAAGGCCGTCGCCAATCAGACGGATGCGACGTTCATCAAGATGGCTGGATCCGAGCTGGTCCAGAAGTTTATTGGTGAGGGCGCACGGCTCGTTCGTGACCTCTTCGAGCTTGCCGCCGAGCGCGAGCCAGCCGTCCTGTTCATCGACGAAATCGACGCTATTGCGGCCAAGCGAACGGATTCAAAAACATCCGGCGACGCCGAAGTCCAGCGGACGATGATGCAGCTGCTCGCCGAGATGGACGGCTTCGATGAGCGTGGGCAGATTTCGATTATCGCTGCCACCAACCGGTTCGACATGCTCGATCGGGCGATCCTCCGGCCGGGGCGGTTTGACCGGCTCATTGAGGTGCCAGAGCCGGATCAGACGGGCCGCGAGCGGATCATCGAGATCCACGCGGAGTCGATGGAGCTGGCCGACGACGTGGCTATCGACTCGCTTGCGGAAATGACCGAGGGCTTCAGTGGTGCAGAGCTGTCGAGTCTGGTGACCGAAGCTGGCATGTTCGCTGTGCGTGATGAGCGGACGGCCGTTGAGATGGCAGACTTCGATGCAGCCTACGAGAAGTTGACGGATGATGACAACGACGCGACGGTGACGACCGCGACGTTCTACTGATCGTCGTCTGTTGTCAGTGCATCGACGGCTGCGATGCCGGCGAGATTGACGATATCGGCCACTTCATCGCCCCGCTGGAGGATGTGTACGGGCTGGTCCATTCCAACGAGCATCGGTCCGATCGCTTCCGCGCCGCCGAGCCGCTGCAGAAGCTTATACCCAATATTTCCGGCCTCGAGATTCGGGAACACCAGCACGTTCGCTGGTTCGTCCAGCTCGCTAAACTCGTAGGTTCCCGTTAGCATTTCCTCAACGACGGCGGTGTCGGCTTGCATCTCTCCGTCGACCGGGAAATCGACCGATGGGTCATTCTGGAGGCGTTCGGCGGCCGTTCTGGGTTTTTCGGTGCCGTTTGTGCGAACGCTGCCGAAATCAGAGTACGACAGAAACGCCACCCGTGGCGAGACGTTAAATCGCCGGGCAAGTTCCGCTGTGTGCTGGGCAATTTCGGCGAGGACGTCCTCGTCGGGGTCCTGATTGACCGTTGCATCCGCACAGAACACCACCCTGTTTTTGAACGTCAGCAGATAGACGCCAGCGGCGTACTCGGCGTCTTCTGCGGTCCCGATTACCTGGAGCGGTGGCAATAACGCAGAGGGATAATGATGTGTGAGCCCAGTTAGCAGGGCATCGGCGTCGCCGAGTTCGACCATCACGCTGCCGAGATAGTTGCCGTCATGGATCAACTCACCGGCTTCGCGACGAGTAATCCCCTTGCGCTTTCGGCGTTCATAGAGCCGATCAGCATACGCTTCGAGAGAATCGGCACTCGGATCGACGATTTCTGGATTCATCTCAAGACCGAGTGAGTCGGCAGTGGCGTGAATCTCCTCGCGGCCACCGATGAGAACGGGCTGGGCGATATCCTGCTCGATCAGCTGGTGGGCAGCCCTGATCACTTTCTCGTTCGTTCCTTCTGCGAGGACCACGCGTTGGTCGGTCGATTTCGCTTTGTTGAGCACGACGCGCATCATCTCGCGGGATTTCCCCAGGCGGGCTTCGAGCGCCTCGCGATACGCTTCGAGTGACACCGAATCTCGTGCCACACCGCTTTCGATCGCGGCGGTGGCGACTGCTGCCGAGACGTCGAACAGCACGCGCGAATCTAGCGGCTTCGGAATGATGTACTCCGGGCCGAACTGGAGTGGATCGTCACCGTAGGCCTTCACGACTGCGTCCGGAACATCCTTGCGGGCGAGATCGGCAAGCGCGTTTGCCGCAGCTACTTTCATCGCCTCGTTGATTTCGGTCGCTCGCACGTCGAGGGCACCCCGGAAGATGAACGGAAAGCCGAGCACGTTGTTCACTTGATTTGGGTAATCAGAGCGGCCGGTAGCCATGATAACATCATCATCGCGGGCGTTTTTTGCGCTCTCATAATCGATCTCCGGGTCGGGATTCGCCATCGCGAAGATGATCGGATCGGACGCCATCGATTGTACCATCGATTTGCTAACGATGCCACCGACAGACAACCCGACGAACACGTCTGCACCCTCCATTGCCGTCGAGAGATCGCCCGCCGGAATGTCTCGCGCGAACTCACGTTTGAACTCGTTGAGACCGTCACGCTCGACGCGGTCGGCCGTGATGATTCCCGTCGAGTCACACATCGTGATGTTCTCTTTTTTGACGCCAAGTGAGACGTAAAATCGAGCGGTTGCGACCGCGCTCGCACCCGCACCAGAAAAGACAATCTCAAGCTCGGAGAGGTCTTTTCTGGCCAGATCCGCGGCGTTCAACAGCGCGGCTCCGGAAATGATGGCGGTGCCGTGCTGGTCGTCGTGAAACACCGGCACGTCCATTCGCTCGCGGAGTCTGCGCTCGATCTCGAAGCACTCGGGCGCTTTGATATCCTCGAGGTTGATCCCGCCGAACGTTGGCTCCATCGCCGCAACGGCATCAACGAACGCATTCACGTCCGCTTCTTCCAGTTCGATGTCGAAGACATCGATGTCGGCAAAGCGCTTGAACAGCACGCCCTTGCCCTCCATCACGGGTTTCGAGGCCTGTGCACCGATGTCTCCCAGACCGAGCACCGCAGAGCCATTAGAAACCACGCCCACCAGGTTTCCTTTGGCGGTGTAGCGGTAGGCGTCGGCCGAATCGTCCGCGATTTCTAGACACGGCGCGGCGACACCGGGCGAATACGCCAGACTCAGATCGTGCTGCGTACTGGTCGGTTTCGTCGTGGCCATTGCAATCTTTCCGGGGGGTTCCTCGCGGTGATACGCCAGAGAATCCTCATCTAGTCCCATGTACGCCCTGTGCGGAGGAAGCCTAAATAATTTCCTCGATTTTGCACAATCGTCGAGGGGAAGGTTCGTCGCACGCGAGATGGCTGGATTCAAATGATCGCGCACCCGAGGACTCGTATGAGCAAACGATTCCGTCGCTACCTCGTTTTTACGGCGGGACTGACCTACATACTGATGTTGCTGGGCATCTTCACCGCCTCATTCGGTGCGGGACTGACCTGTGGCCAGCGCTGGCCGTTCTGTGACGGCTGGATGGGGCTATTCCCGGCGACCATTCCGAGCTTCGTCGAGTGGTTCCACCGACTCGTCGCGATGGTCACCGGCTTTGTCATTCTCGGTGGGGCCTACGCGGGCTGGCAGTACCAGGACGACCGACGCGTTGCCTACTCGATCACGCTCGCCGTCGTGTTGTTGCCCGTTCAGATTGGACTGGGCGCGGTCACGGTGACGCTGAACGGGCTGTTGCCGTGGGGATACGCCCCGATCGTGCAGTTGTTGCATTACGTCGTTGCGCTCTCGATACTCGGGTTGTTGACGGTCGCGACTGCGCGGACGCTCGCAACGAGCGCGACCGATCGAGTGGGACGCTGGATGCGTGTTGGCCTCACCGGCGTGTTGCTCGCGATCCCGCTTCAGTATCTGTTCAGCTTCAACACCGTTTTTGCCTTCACACCGACGGTACAGATCATCTACTACGCGCTGTTGCTCGGGATGTTCGCGGTGCTCGTCGCCGTCGCCGTCTGGAGTGGCTTTTCTACCGGAGCGAATCGGATTCGCTGGCTGGCCGGGTGTGGAACGCTCATTCTCGGCACACAGATGCTCGTGGCCAGACGGCTCTGGGGAGCCGTTCCAGCCGGCGTTGTGGACGGTCTGACCGCCCTGCTGGTGGTCGTGGTGGCCATCGCCGTCTGGCTGGTCCATCGTGGTGGACCAATTGAGCCTCCTGGTGGCGAGCAATCCACCACGCGATAGTTCACAGAAAGTCGTCAAGACCGGTCTGTTGCTCGTCGTCTTCCTCCGACTCATCTTCCGATGCAGTGGTCCCACCATTCTCCGTTGGAGTGGGTGTCGAGGAGTCGCCGTCGTCCCCAGTCTCTGTAGACGCCGACGGTGAATCGTCCACTGATTCGTCGATTTGTGGTGCACGCTGTTGTGCTGCGTCTTCGACGATCGATTGTACCTTCTTGGTTGATTTTCCCGAACCAGTGACCAAAGCGACGTGTTCGGCCTCGAAATCGTACTGTGCAGCCACATCGACGGTGAGCTCCCGTGGCTTGCAGTGGTGGATCATCGTTTCGAGATACGGCACGATTGCTTTCCTGGCTGTAGCCACGCTGACGTGGCTGCTAGTGGCAATCTGTTGGGCGACATAATCACGGTTCGAGCGAGCAGATCGGGTCCGTCCGAGTTTCGACCAGTAACTCGGCGGACTGAATCGTGTCCACCCGCCTTTGGGCTCTTCTCTGGCGGCTGCCACCCCGGCAGTCATCGCATCGCTCGCATAGCGCCAGAACGAGTAATTTTGTGTGGCACGAACCCGGCCAAGCCAGCGATCGGCAGCCGAAAGGCTGCGGTAAGCCGGTGTGAGCTCTTCGCTGGTGTACACCGCCGGGAGATTGTCTTCAATCCAGTTGATCATATCATCGGGCGTTTCATCCACCGAGTAGGAAAATTCGAGCGCACCCTGTGCGTCTTCGTCTTTCAACACGGCATCAAGCAGCTGGAATATCCCCTCCGTTCGGTCGCGATCAGCGGTGACGACCATCGCTTCGGTAAGACGGCCACCGGCTTCGGTTGCGGCCTGGAGGTCGTGAATCGCCCCCCTGAGATCGCCACTGTTCTGTTCGGCGATCGACTCCAGGGCCTCGCTTTCGAAGTCGATCGACTCCTTGCGGGCGATATCGCGCAACACAGGGACGATCGACCGGGCGGAAACGTCGCGAAATTCGATCTCCTGGGTGGCGTTTCTGAGCGCGTTCGACATCTCGTAGAACTCGTTGGCGATGAGAACGATCGGTTGTTTGGCGCGCTTGACGAGCGACGTAATCGCGCGCGTACCACCTCGGTCGGCATTGCCGTGGATGTTGTCGGCCTCATCGACGATGACGAGCTGGCGACCACCAGCGGTTAGCGACTGGTTCATCGCCGCGCTTCCGGCGACACGCTCTATCTCGGCTTTCGTTCGCTGATCGCTTGCATTCAGTTCGATCGTCGACCAGCCCATGTCGTTTGCCAGCGCGTGTGCGCCCGAGGTCTTTCCAACGCCGGGACTGCCGTGGAGAATGACTGCCTCCTGGTGGTCATCCCAGGTTTCGGCCCACTCACGGAGCTGGTCGCGAGCCTTGTTGTTCCCACGGAGTTCGGTCAGCGTCGATGGCCGATATTTCTCCGTCCAGTCAGCCATCCGCACGTCGCACCCCCGCCACAGCAGTGTCCACAATCATAGGGCCGGCTAACGCGCCCGTGGGTTAATGCGTTGTGAGAGTACGCAGTCGAAAAATGCGCGTCCCTCCTGGTGATCAAGAGAAATCGTCGGCGGTGTACGTACACTCGGTGACGAGCGAGCTATCAAGAATATTCCTCGATTTATACCAGTCGCTGGACTCGAACACTGGCTTTGCACACTTATACTCGTCTGGATGGTGTCCACGCGAAACGTCAGCGTAGGCGTCAGCGATGTGGACGTTGCCCAGTGGCCATCGCCACTGTTCGGGCACGACGAGCATCCGGATGTCGTCCTGGTGGATCTCTGTTCCGTCCATCTTCTGATGAAGATATGGATCGAAAAACAGCCCCTCGCCGTGGGTGCCAAGCAGTTCTGAATCCGGAAGATCGATCGTACACGGCGAATCGAACGAGAGTGAGATCGTCGCCATCTCCGTTGCCATCGTGCAGCCGTCGAACTTCTCCGGTGGCTCGCCGTTCTGGAGATCGGTAAGGAAATCGGCCGTGTCCGGAAACACCTCTAGATCCAGTTCGCTCTCGGCTTCGAACGATCCGTCAGAGCTTTTTGCACCGATCGGCTCGCCAGACTGGTCTTTCACAGTGATCTCGTAGGTCCCGCCACTGCAGAGAAGGTCGCCCGAGAACAGCAGGTGCCATGAGTGATTCGCACCACCACCACGGGCCTGGGGCACAACCTTGAGGGTCATCTCTGTCACGTTTGCCGTGTTGTCCATCGCCTCCGTGACCGTGTAGCTTGCATCAACCGTGAGCAGGAAGTCGTTGTAGTCCCAGTCGGATTTCTCGAGGGTCCAGTCCTCATAGCCGAGCGTAAACTGGCCAGCATACGTCTGCATGTCGTGATGGCAATCCTCGACCGGAATACAACAGCACAGATCGTGTGCGTTCCCGGTACCTGCCAATGTACCGATCCCCGCAATCGACAGGGCTGTCGTTTTCAGCGCTGTTCGTCGTGTCATACTCGGCACGTGGCTGCTGTCGTCGTCAGTCATGGTGTTTGCAACTGGGCTAGTACCCAACCGCCAGCCCCTAGTTTTCACTACTTTCTAATCATAGTTTTTCAGGACTGAATTAAATACTAATATCAATTTATGACTATATCGTAGAGACAGTATTGCTAACGGATGATATCGTCCGAATCGTTCACACTGTGCTGCCGAACACCGTCTAAAATAATATGGTATGTGGGAAAAAGTATCACACCCTAGAAACTGCTTTGTCCGTCCACAAAAATCTTCATCCATGTTCCCAGAAACGATTTCGACCGATCGCCTCTCGCTCGAGATACTCACCGAGGATCACCTTTTCGAGCTCTACGAGCACGCCTCAATTGATGCAGACCATATCGAGGAGATCACCGAGTATCTCAACTGGTCGCCACACAAAACGCTCAACGAATCACGGGAATTCATCGAAAGCGCGTGCGAGGAGCGCGAATCGGGACGTGGCGTCACCTACGTCGTCTATCCACGTGCTGATCAGGCGAACGCCGGCGAGTTTGGTGGGCTGTGTGGTCTCACCATCGACTGGCGAAAACGGACCGGAACGCTTGGCATCTGGTTGCGAAAGCCGTTGTGGGGCCGAGGCTACTCCGGCGAGCGCGCGGATGCATTGATAGCAATGGCGTTCGATCGCCTTGATCTGGAGCTCGTCGATGTGCTCCACCATGTCGACAACAACGCCTCCCGATCGGCGATCGAGACATACGTCGAACGACATGGTGGTCGCAAAGAAGGGATGCTCAGAAACTATCTCGTGTATGATGATGGATCTGTCGTTGATACTATTCGTTATACGATTTCACAGAAAGAATTCGGAAAGAACAACGCGCAAAACGTGTGAATTTCCAACACTCTCGCCAAAATTGTCAAATCTAATTACTAACAAATATCCGAATACTTACTGTTATATCGACGGCTGAGAAACATCGGCTATGGCTGCGATCGAACTCCACGGCGTAACCAAACGCTTCGGTAGCGTGCGGGCCCTGGATGATCTCGAACTGACGGTTCCGGAGGGCGAGATATACGGCTTTCTGGGTCCCAACGGTGCTGGGAAATCGACCACGATCGACGTGTTGTTGGATTTCGTCCGTCCAACAGCTGGGCGGGCAACGGTGCTCGGCCACGACGCCCAGAGCGAATCCCGGGCGATCAGATCGCGCGTCGGCGTGTTGCCCGATGGGTATCACGTCTACGACCGGTTGACCGGCCGCCAGCACGTCCAGTTTGCGATGGACTCGAAAGGAATCGACGGCGAGCCGGCACCAGTGCTTGAACGAGTGGGGCTGACCGAGGCGATCGATCGACGCGCAGGGGGCTATTCGAAGGGAATGGCTCAGCGACTCGTCCTCGGGATGGCACTCGTCGGCAAGCCCGATCTACTCATCCTCGATGAGCCCTCCACCGGACTCGATCCAGCCGGAGCACGACGAATGCGCGAGATCATTCGCGAGGAGGCAGCCAGGGGAGCCGCAGTCTTCTTTTCGAGTCACATTCTTGGTCAGGTCGATGCGGTTTGTGACCGTGTCGGGATTCTCCGCGACGGAAGGCTGGTCGCAGAGGACACACCACAGAATCTTCGCTCCTCGATTGGTTTTCAGTCGAAGATGGTCGTCCACGTGGATCGAACGCCATCCGATATCCGACAGCGCCTGAGTGCTCTCCAGGGCGTAACAGACGTGGCGGTTGCCGACGGGACGATAACAGTCGAGTCGGCCGATGACTCCAAATCAGCGGTGTTGACCACGATCGAAGAGAGCGGCGTGGCAGTCGAGGACTTCACCACGGAGAGCGCATCGCTTGAGGATCTGTTCATGGCATACACCAAAGACACACCAGAGGTGCCAGCATGACCTGGACTGTCATTGCGCGCAAGGAGTTTCGTGACGCCAGCCGATCGAAGCTGCTGTGGCTCGTGGTGGGGCTGTTTGTGACCTTCGCTGGTGGCGCGGCGTATCTGTACGCACAGATCCCCTCGTTCCACATTGGTGGGCCGAGCACGGAGTTTTCTGCGGTCGGATTGCTCGTGTTTCTGGAATGGCCGGTGACGGTGCTCGTGCCGGTGATCGGGCTGTTGCTTGGGTATAAATCGATCGCCGGAGAGATCGAAAGCGGGAGCGTAAAGCTGTTGCTCTCTTTGCCACACAATCGCTCTGCGGTCGTCCTCGGAAAGCTCGCTGGGCGGTATCTCGTGTTGACGGTCGGCATCATCGCTGGATTTCTCGCGGCGAGCATCTTCGTTGCTGGGAGCTATCCGACGGCACAGGTTGGTGCCTCGATCGGATTCGTTCTGGTGACGATCGGGCTAGGATGGGCCTACATTTCGATCGGTACCTGCATTTCTGCGCTCACGCAGTCGACGACGCGGGCGGGCGCACTGATTTTCGGCGCGTACTTTCTGTTCGGATCGCTGTGGCAGCCGTTCGGACGACTCATCCACTGGGCGACGGCGGGATCGTTTTCCTTTGGGTTTACCGGTCCGCCGGAGTGGTTCGTCATTTTCTCACGATCGAGCCCGAACGGAGCGTTTCACGGCGTCCTTTCGGGACTGCTGTCGTTTGCGAAAACCGATGCGGGCCTGTCTGCGTTTCAGGCTGATCCGTTCTATCTTTCGAGCTGGGTCGCCGGTCTGACGCTCGTGGGATGGGTCATCGCGCCGATACTCATTGGATATCTTCGATTTGCCGGTGCAGACGTCTGAGTGCTCAACGAAGGACAACTGATTACAGGACTGGCGTCAAATCCGGGATATGGAGCTACGATCGCCACCGCTTTTCGAGGTGCATGCTGGGGCAGACGCTACAGTCACTGCGTTTGGCGGCTGGGAGATGCCTGTCGAGTTCGATTCGATCCGAACCGAACACGACGCTGTCAGGGAGTCGGTTGGGAAGTTCGACGTTTCACACATGGGCCAGATTGAGGTCGCGGGACCGGACGCTGCAAAGCTCATGCAGCGACTCACCACCAATGACGTGAGTCAGCTCTCGGTCGGGACCGGACAGTACGCAGCGATTACGAACGACGATGGCGTCATGCTCGACGACACCGTTGTCTACCGACTCGATAGCGATGAGTTTCTGTTCATTCCGAACGCTGGCCATGACGAGGAGATGGAAGCCAGGTGGGACGAGTTTCGTGACTCGTTCGAGTTCAACTGTACGGTCGAGAACACCACCGAAGAGTGGGCGATGATCGCGGTTCAAGGGCCCGACAGCGAGGCGCTCTGTCTCGACGCTGGAGTCGAAGTTGCAGATATCGGCCGATTCGAAATAGACACGGTCGAACTCGAGGGAGTTGACTGTTACTGTGCGCGGACGGGCTACACCGGCGAGGACGGCTTCGAGCTGCTCGCACCGGTCACACACGCAGAATCACTCTGGAAAGCGTTCGACTGCCAGCCGTGTGGGCTGGGCGCACGGGATACGCTCCGCCTTGAGCAGGGCTTTTTGCTCTCGGGACAGGATTTCGACCCCGAATCGAATCCGAGAACGCCGTATGAAGCGGGAATCGGCTTCGCCGTCGACACTGACACCGAATTTGTCGGACGCGACGCACTCGCCGGTCCAGCACGCGACCCAGACGAAAAGCTGGTTGGCTTTTCGCTCACCGAACGAGCCATTCCTCGTCACGGCTACGAAATCGAAGCCAGCGATGGATCGTCGCTCGGTGAAGTGACGAGTGGCACCCAGAGCCCGACGCTCGAAATTCCGATCGGACTGGGCTACGTTCCAGCAACACACGCAAGCGATGGAACCGAAATTGCTGTGGTCGTACGTGGAGACCGAAAGGCAGGATTCATCAGAAACCCACCCTTTGAGCAGGCAACAACGGATCAATGAGCTTCGAAGTACCCGAGGACAAACAGTATCTCGAAACACACGAATGGGCACAGATCGACACGGACGCGAACACCGCCAGGATTGGCATTTCTGCGTTCGCACAGGACGAACTCGGTGACATCGTCTTCGTCGAGCTACCGGCCGTTGGTGATGAAATCGAACAGAACACCGAGTTTGGTGTCGTCGAATCGATCAAGGCCGTCTCGGATCTGTACGCGCCACTGTCGGGGACGGTCAGTGCTGTCAACGAACTCGTCTTCGACACTCCTGAGCTGCTCAACGAGGAGCCCTATGGGGACGGCTGGTTGCTCGAGATCGAATCGATCGATACCGATGAGACCGACGCATTGCTCGAAGCAGACGCCTACGAACAGCAGATAGAATAGTATTAATCGTCGTCTGCGCTTTCTGGGTGCACTGCGGTGGCCCCAGTGCGGACAGACCGCTCGGTATCGCCCGGATCGAACAGTTGGAGCGCGGTGTTGATCGTCGACCAGTCGTCGCGCTCTGCTGCATCACGGAGGCTTTTGGTTGGAGCAGCGAGCAACTGATTGATCAGCGAGTCTGCCAACGACTCGACCGTCGCTCTCTGTTCGGCCGTCAGCTCGCCATCAGCACGGAGCTTCGAAAGCGCCGTCGAGAGTTCCCGTTCTTTCATTCGTTCGGCACCCTCGTACATGGCGGCGATCACCTCATCGGCCTGTTTGCGTTTATACTGGATCAACAGCCGATCGACGGCGGTGTCAATCATCGATTCGACGGCGAGCGCCGCCTGTTCTCGGTTTGCCGTCGTTGCCCGTGTGATCTCTTCTAATGCGTCCAGATCGTACACCGTTATGCCCGCACACTCTGTGAGGGTGGGATCGATATCACGTGGCTGGGCAATATCGATGAACGTCGTCCGGCCGATATCACGCGATTCCAACAACGAACGATCGATGATCTGCTCGTCGCTGGCGGTGGCACTGACCACGAGATCTGTCGATTCGAGTGCCACACCGAGCGAATCGAGCCCTATCGCCGTTCCGTTATCAATCGCGGTGGCAATATGTGTGGCGCGATCGACCGTTCGGTTGGCTACCACCACCCGTTCAGCAGCCGTCGAGAGCGCATTGGCTGCGATGGCACCCATTTCACCCGCACCGACGACCGTCGCCGTTGCCGAGGAGAGATCGATTCGACGGGCCGCCAGTTCTACGGCCGCACTCCCCAGTGAAACGACGCCTTCGTTGATTGTGGTTTCCGTTCGAGCGCGCTCGCCGACATGAATCGCTTTCGTGATCGCTGCCTCGAGCACCGGACCGATGCCACCACGCTCGGTGGCGGTGGCATAGGCGTCACGTACCTGTCCGAGGATCTGATCCTCACCGAGGACGAGCGACTCAAGGCCACACGCGACGCGAAGGAGGTGTTCGAGCGCAGTTTCGTGATCGAGCCGGTGGCGAGCGTCAGCCGGGACGGCTGGCGTCGCCGTTTCGAGTGCTGTAGAGCCAGTATCTGCCGATTCCGTGACGACGTACCATTCGGCACGGTTGCACGTCTGGAGACAGAACGCTTCGGAGACGCTCGGCGAATCGAGAAGGGCATCGACGATGGCTGCGGGTGGTCGGGCACAGGCCGCCTCAATCGTCTCGATATCAGCGTGGCTGTGGGCGACCGACCAACCCGTGATAACACCAGATCCAGCCGTCATTTCGTCTCACCCAGGGCCCTAGCGATGGTTTCGCTCACTACGTGTGCAGTGTTGGAATGGGGATCACCTAAAGTCTTCCAAACACGATCGGACGAGACGACGGCCCGGAGTGCTTGTCGACGGTCGGCCGGTGATTCATCCGCCAGCCGTTCGCGCTGGCTGCCAAGGATCGTTGCGAGTGCTCCGGCACCCTCAATCGTCGGTTCGATTTTCTTCCGGAGCGTTCGGCTCAGTGCTGGACTGTTCGCCCCCGAGGAGATGCCCACCACCACCGGCTCATCGCGAATCATCGATGGAATCGTGACGTCGCCAACCGTGCGGTCAGTTCCGGTCGATCGATCTGCACGATTGCAGAGCACGCTCGTCTCTGCAACTGCGGCGTCGATTGCGTCGTTAACCGACGGATCGTCCGTTGCTGCCACCACCAGTGCGGGCGCAACTCGTTCGATCCAGGATTCGATGGTCGAGGGCGTTGGCCGACAGCGGATGCGCTCTGCGCCGCCGAACGAGCCGGACACGAACGTTGGGCTCAGCACGATCACTGTCGCTTCGGTCGCAAACGTTCTGGCACGACGCTGTCCAACAGCACCGCCACCAACGATCAACACCCGTTCATCAGTGAAATCGTGTGCAAGCAAGATCACGATGACTCCACCGATGCGTTGAGTCGCTCATCAAGCCGGATGCCGGTCTTTTTCAACACCGACGTTGAGAACAGGGTCGTCCAGTCCTCGTCGGTGACCGGCCAGAACTCACCCATCCGTTCTTCGACCGTTCGAATGCGTGCATCCGACTCCGACTCACTGCGGCCATGGGTCATCGCAAAGAAGTTGTACGGCCAGACGCCGTCGTGGCGTGGCCGTTCGTAACAGTGGGTTACAAACTCCAGTTCGGCTATTGCCGGGCCAACCTCTGCGAGTCGGTCGTCGGGAACGTCCCACACTGTCATGCCATTTTCCGTATAGCCCAGTGCGTAGTGGTTCGGAACCACGCCGATTCGACGGATCTTCCCTTCAGCCCTGAATCTGGCGATCGTCTCACGAACCCACGATGGCGAGCGATCGATCTCCTCGGCCACCGTCGCGTATGGTTGTGACGTGATCGGAAGCCCATCCTGAATGGCGAGCAACAGATCACGCTCTGTGGCCGTAATTTCAGTGCGATCCGTGGGCTTTGGCGACGGCCCGCGATCGGAACAATCGATCGGCGCGTCCCTGAGTGGCCCATTGATCGGGAACTTCGCCTCGACGCGAAACTCCTGTTGTTTGGGCATGTTGTAGGTGGGCTGGCCGGTTTCGCGCTCGATTTCATCGAGCACCGTTTCCACGCGGTCTGGATCCCCGACAGAAACGACGAACCAGACGTTGAGATGGTCGTGCGCGCGTTCGTAATTGTGTGCGACCTCCCGGTGATCGTTGATTAGCTCAACGTTCTCTTCGAACTGATCGGCCGGTGCGTGTGTGGCGACGAGCGTTGCCGTTCCACCGATTTCCTCGGCGTTGATAAGCGGGCCGAATCGAGTGAGAATTCCAGCATCATCCAGCGACCGAATTCGATCGCGCAACTGCTCGGCGGTGATCGACACGCCAGCAGATCGAAGGGCAGCTGCCGCCGCATCGAACGGCGCGTCACAGACCGGAAATCCACCCTGAAAGCCGTTGATGATGGCTCGGTCGGTGGCGTCTGCGTCGTCGAGCGTACTCATTGTCACAACTCGGTGCTATCGGCTGATAAACGCCACGTTCGACCGAATTCGTTAGGTGTATGGAAACCGTTATCATAGATGTGCCCTGCTTCGTTGTCTGTACGGACTGCGGGAAAAGTGACTCCTACGCCGATAGACACGCGGCCCGTCGGGACGACTGGCACGAGCTTTCGATCGATGGCGTGGTCGGTCCTGCCGATCAGTCCGAGTGGTACGGGCTCTGTCCGGAGTGCAGCCGGTGACTCCCTGCCCAATGCGACTGTAACTGAGGAGTGTACTCAATCGCGGATCGGCAGGCGCAGTCGTGTCTCTTCCGCCGTTCCGTGATGGAGCCATACCCCTACTGCGCTTCGAGAGGGCTGATACCCGACGTTCGCTGTGGAGACTGTCAGCCTGAGTGCATCGCCGGGCGTGAACGACCGTGAAAGCGGTGGAAGTGAGACAGTTCGTTCGAGCGGACCGTCACCCTCGATTCGCAACGGCGTCACCTGGTCGTCGATCTGTGTTGTGGCACCATCACGAACGTGTGCGAGCGATGCGAACAGCCGACACTCCGGACCAAACGGATCGACAGTGAGTGAGAGCTCCGGCGGACCAAACAGCGTCAGCTCTCGATCGATTGCCCACTCGAACGAAAGAGTGCTGATGGGGCTCTCGATGGGACCGGTGTTCGGTGCGTACGATGTCTCATCGTCAGTGACGCCAGCCACAGACCACTCTTCCCACGTTGTTCCCGACGCTGGAATGCCATCTGCGGTTTTATACCCGCCGGATTCGCTGTCGTAGTAGGTAACTGCTGGGAGATCGGTCGTTTCATCCCCACGAAGATGCGTATCGAGCCATGTGTGCGCCAGTGCGTCGATTGCTGACCCTTCGTCGGAGAGACCAGCTGCAATCCCTGAGAGGCTGTGACCACCGTTGGTCAACACCAGTCGATGGGCGGTGCTGGCACGCGCGTTCCAGAGTGCCTCAAGCGGGGTGAACAGCGTGTCCGAAAAGCCATGGATAAAAAGCGCGGGTGACGTTATCGAGTCGATCTTCCCGACCGGCGAGCGATCAGTTAGATATCTGATTCCCCAGTCAGGAAGCTCATTTTCCACCAGGCCGTGATAGAGCAGTTCGTACAGCTCAGGTGCCTGCCCCTGGAGGAAATCGAATGCGTCGGTGCCAGTCAGGTGTGCGCCTGCCGCGCCAGCAACCGTCAACAACAGCGCCCAGCCACGTTTGATCACGCCGTTTGGAGCCAGCGAGTACGTCAGATCGTGCCAGGCCCAGCGGGGCACGATTGCGTCGATTCGATCATTGCTTTCGGGGAGCCCTGTACCGTTTGCTTCCGCAATCGCCGTATTCAGCTGAATGCCACCCCCGTACGACGTACCGTCCATTCCGACCCGTGGATTGTCAGGCCCGTCCGTCTGGACCGAATCAAGTGCTGCCAGATGGGTGATGAGATGCTGGGCGTCCCTGACTTCGTTTGGCCCATTGAGACCCACTTCTCCACCGGAGTCACCAAAGCCACGAGAGTCGTAGGTCAATACGACATAGCCGTTGTTGGCGTACGTTGTCCCACGGTCGCTGAGAAACTGTGAGAGTGACCGATTCCCACCATAACCGTGTGTCATCAACACCGCAGGATGTTGACCGCCGGCGTTGGGCTCATACAGTGTTGCACCAAGTTCAGTTCCGTCGAACGATTCGATCGTCAGTTCCGTCTCCGTTATCCCATCCGAACTGACTGCACCCGAGATCCCCACACCGAAAACCGTCGTACTCGCCCCAACTGCTGTGAGAAACCGTCGACGGTCAATTCGACCGTCAGCAAACGTGTTGTGTGGTACCACAAACCAATAATTAGTGACAAGAGTCTTTTTACCACTCCCGTCCATTTCAGGCCATTTATTACAAAATAGAAATATAGGTATTTAAATAGAATCCATCAATGAGTTGACGAGCTTGTTTTCAGCCCGTCTGAGATGCTCTTCAGCCGTTCGGCGTTCGACACCGAGTTCCTTGGCAATCGCTGCGGTTGAGATCTCGCGAGGAATGTCGTAGTAGCCATTTGCATGGGCGATTCGCATGGCTTCGCGTTGTCGGTCAGTGAGCTCGACGTGGTGTGGGGTTTCCATCGACATCGGCGATCCCTCAGAGAGCGAGCGCTTCGTTACGACGCGCACCGGCAGCCCATCCCTGCAGAGCGCGCGATACCACGCGGTCAGTGATTCGCCATCCAGTGCCAGCACGCGACAGTGCTTTGCGCCATTTTCGTAGACCAGTGGCGGAAGCAACAAACAGTTGTGGCGCGCGATGTAGCCGTCGATGGCGTCTGGAAGGCGTGCGCGGAGACACCTATCCGTAACGAGAACTGATTCGGTGCCGGATTCGAAAATCGCTGTTACTCCGACCGCAGTTTCGACCTCCGCGACCACCGGCTCGAGCGGCCCAGCAACGGAAAGGAGATCGCACTGATCGAGACACCAGAGTTCAATGCGCCCGCCCGTGCTCGCGCTGGCGTTCGCACAGGGACCATCGCTATCGACGGCAATGATTGCCTCGTGCATGACCTCAATTTCGGCTGCATACAAAAATACCCCGCCATACGGAGGCCCGTTGCTGGTGATGCTGGCCACTGAATACTCGCTATGACCAAAGACCTGATCGGAGCGCCCAGCGAACAGTGGCGTTCCTATCGTGGCTCACCAACGGGAACGACGCTCGAATGCAACGACTGGCCACAGGAGGCCGCATTACGCCTGTTGAACAACAATCTCGATCCCGAGGTTGGCGAGGATCCGGAGTCGCTGGTCGTTTATGGCGGGACAGGTCGTGCGGCCCGCAGCTGGGACGCCTACGATGCCATTCTCGACGAGCTTCGTTCGCTTGGTGATGCAGAGACACTGCTCGTGCAGTCGGGAAAACCGGTTGGACGGTTTGAAACCCACGAGCGTGCACCACGAGTGTTGATCGCCAACTCGAATCTCGTTGGCAACTGGGACGACTGGGAGACGTTCCACGAGCTTGAGGCCGAGGGGAAGATCATGTACGGACAGATGACCGCCGGCTCGTGGGCGTACATCGGCACACAAGGGATCATCCAGGGAACGTACGAAACGCTCGCAGAACTTGCGCGCCAGCAGTACGATAGCGATCTCTCCGGGAAAATCGTCGTCACTGGTGGGCTTGGAGGGATGGGTGGCGCACAACCGCTTGCAGTGACGATGAACAACGGCGTCTGTATCGCTGCAGAGGTCGATGAAACACGGATCGATCGCCGGATCGAGACGGGATACTGTCAGGAGAAAACCGACGATCTCGCGGGGGCAATCGACCGCGCAGAGGAGGCGGCGGCGGCCGGTGAGGCCTACAGCGTTGGTGTCCACATGAACGCGGCAGATATGCTCGAATCGATGCTAGAGCGTGATTTCGTTCCGGACGTACTCACCGATCAGACCAGTGCGCACGACGCGCGCAATGGTTACTATCCGAGCGGCTACACCGTGGCGGAGGCCACCGAACTCCGCGATCGTGACCCAGATCGCTATATGAAAGCCTCGCTCGACACGATGGAGCGCCACGTTCGGGCAATGCTCGAACTCCAGGATCGAGGGGCGATAACGTTCGAATACGGAAACAACATCCGTGGACAGGTTGCGGGCGACCGATGGGACGGAAATGGCGACCCGTTCGACTTTCCTGGATTCGTTCCGGCCTACATTCGTCCATTGTTCTGTGAAGGGAAAGGACCGTTTCGGTGGGTCGCACTCTCTGGTGATCCGGCTGACATCCACCGAACGGACGAGGCAATCCTGGAGCTGTTCCCCGAAAAGGATCACCTCCGGCGCTGGATCGAGCTCGCCCAGGAACAGGTCGACTTCCAGGGGCTACCGAGCAGGGTCTGCTGGCTGGGCTATGCAACCGACGACGACGGGCTGACCGAACGGGCTCGATTCGGGCTGGCGATCAATGAGCTCGTGCGCACTGGAGAGATCAGTGCGCCGGTCGTCGTCACGCGCGACCATCTCGACGCCGGCTCAGTGGCGAGCCCGAATCGGGAGACCGAATCGATGCGGGATGGCACCGACGCCGTCGCAGATTGGCCCCTCCTGAACGCCCTGCTCAACTGTGCCGCCGGCGCTGATATCGTCAGCGTCCACGATGGTGGCGGCGTTGGCATTGGCAACGCGGTGCACACGAACAATCACGTTGTGCTCGATGGCACCGATCGTGCTGCAGAAACCGCACGTCGGGTGTTCACCACCGATCCAGGAATGGGCGTGATCAGACACGCGGACGCAGGCTACGACACCGCCCTGGATGAGGCCGACCGATCGGCTGTTCACATTCCAATGGAGGACCACCAGTGAGAGCACCACTGCGCGACCCACCGTTCGACTGGGCAGGACCATCGAACGATCCGAACGACGAACAGCTCGGTGATATCACCGATCACATATCGATCGAGACAGCGTCGGATCGAACGGCAGTGTTCGTTGGTGAGCCGACCGACCGCGCGGTGATCGGTCGGAAGGGTGCACGCAAAGGACCACGCGCGCTCCGCGAGGCACTCGCCGGAACGAAGACTCACCAGTTCGACCGTGGACCGATCGACTCGCTCGGTGATCTCGGCGACGTAGCGTTCGAGTCGACCCATTCAGTTACTGATCGACAGAAGCTGGCAGCGGAGATCGCCACGATGCTGTACGAGTCCGAGACACGACCAGTGTTTCTTGGCGGTGATAATTCAATGACCGTCGGAAACGTCCGCCCGTTACTCGAACGTGGAAGCGTTGGCGTGATCAGTCTCGATGCGCATCTCGACTGTCGGGCGGGAAATCCATCCAGCGGAACGCCGTATCGACAGCTGTTCGAAGACGGCCTCGAGACGTACGCCGTCGTTGGGGCTCGCTCGTTCGAAAACTCGACAGCCTACGCCGAGTATGCACGCGAGCACGGCACGATCGTAACCGCAGAGTCAATACGCCAGGATCTCGAGGGCGCTATCGAACGGGTCGAATCAGCAATGGCAGACGTCGAGCAGGTGTTTTTGAGCGTCGATCTTGACGTGGTTACGGCCGCTGCAGCGCCTGGTGTCAGCGCACCCACGCCCGGCGGACTCAGTACGCGAGAGCTGTTTGCGCTACTTGAGCGGTTCGCCACGGTGGATCGACTGGCTGGCATCGAAGTCGTAGAGTGCGCGCCAGCGCTTGACGCTGGCGATCGAACCGCAATCGTGGGTGCACGCGCCATCGCCCACGTGGTGAGTCAGTGGACCAGTGGTGAAACACAATGATCGATCTCCTCATTCACGACGCAGCCGAACTGTTGACAGGACCGACCGACGGAACGTTAAAACCGATTGAAGACGGTGCAGTTGCGATTGACGACGGAACGATCGTGGCGGCCGGCAAGAACGAGGCCGTCACGGAGGCGTATCCGCCAGCAAGTGCAACGCAGACGATCGATGCCAGCGGCCAGACCCTCGCACCGGGATTCGTCGATAGCCACACACACGCCCTGTTTGGTGGCGACCGGTCGGATGAATTTGCCGCCAAGCTCGAAGGTACGTCGTATCAGGAGATCGCAGACGATGGCGGTGGCATTCTTCGAACGGTTCGTGCAACGCGGTCAGCGAGTGATGACGTGTTACTCGACCGGTTGCGGGCGACACTCGATACGATGGTTGCCCATGGCACTACCACCGTCGAGATCAAATCGGGCTACGGGCTCGATGTGGAAACGGAGCTACGCATGCTTTCGTTGATCGAGCGGGCCGGCGAGACGCATCCGGTTGACGTGATTCCAACGTTCATGGGCGCACACGCGGTTCCCGAAGACGAATCCACGTCAACGTACGTCGATCAGGTTGTCACCGAACAGCTGCCTGCCGTCGAAGCGCAGGGAATTGCGCAGTTCTGTGATGTGTTCTGTGAAGACGGCGTGTTCGACGTTGCACAGTCCCGACGGATCCTCTCGGCCGGCATCGATCACGGGCTGACACCGAAGATTCACGCTGAAGAGTTCGTGCATCTCGGCGGCGCAGCTCTCGCTGCGGAAATCGGTGCCACAAGCGCGGACCATCTCCTGAAAGCCACTGATGACGACCGGACGGCGCTCATCGAAGCTGCTGTTACGCCAGTGTTGCTGCCGGGGACCGCGTTCACGCTCGATGCCGCGTACGCAGACGCGCGTGCGTTCCTGGATGCTGGGGGATCCGTTGCGCTCGCGACCGATTTTAACCCCAACTGTCATTCTCCAAGCATGCCAATGACGGTCGCGCTGGGTTGTGTGGGAATGCGGATGACGCCACTGGAGTCGATGACCGCGGCCACGGTTTGGGGAGCACGCGCTCTCGATCTCACAGAAACTGGCGTTGGGACCATCCAGCAGGGCGCGCCGGCCGACCTCGTTGTGCTCGATGGGCCGACCCACGTTCACGTCCCATATTCGTTCGGCGTCAATCCAGTTGCAACCGTCGTGAAAGATGGAGCGGTGGTAGTACAATGACAGTCTCTCTGGACGGTGGGTCGCTGAAGCCTGCCGCTGTTGCACGCGTCGCTCGTCAGGACGAACGCGTGGAGGTGACCGATAGCGCCTGGGAAGCCGTACGGACGTCCCGTGAGCGCGTTGCGGACGTAGTAGCGGCCCAGGAGCCAGTGTACGGTCTCAATACCGGTTTCGGTCAGCTGGTCACCGAGCGAATTCCCGAAGACGAACTCGAACGGCTTCAGACCAACCTGGTCCGGTCACACGCAGCCGGAACGGGGCGTGAGCTTGCACGCGAGGAGGTGCGCGCAATGATGCTCACCCGGATCAACGCCCTGGTAAAGGGCTACTCGGGCGTGCGACCGGTGGTAATCGAGTATCTGCTCGAACTGCTGAACGGGCAGGTACATCCGATCGTCCGGTCGCGAGGGAGCCTTGGCGCGAGTGGCGATCTCGCGCCGCTCGCACACATGGCACTCGTGTTGATCGGCGAAGGAACCGCAGTCGTCGAGCCCGAAGACGAGCGCCGATCCGGCACGGCCGCGCTCGAAGCGATCGGATTGGAGCCGCTCGACCTGGTTGCAAAGGAAGGGCTGGCGTTGATCAACGGCACGCAGCTCACCGTCGGATTGGCAGCATTACTCGTGGTGGATGCCGAACGGGTGATCGATGCCGCCGATATCGCCGGCGGGCTCACCACGGAGGTGACGATGGGGACGACTGCGGCCTGCGATCCGGCGATTCAGTCCGTCCGGCCACATACCGGCCAGTCAGCGAGTGCACGCACCGTCCAGTCAGTCACCGCCGGTTCAGAGATTGTCGAATCGCATCGCAACTGCGATCGCGTACAGGACGCCTACTCGATTCGCTGTTTGCCACAGGTTCACGGTGCGGTGCGCGACGCAATCGACCATCTTCGTGAGGCCGTCGAAGTTGAGCTCAACAGCGCCACCGACAACCCACTGATTTTCTCTGCAGAGGAGACTGACGACCGTGCAAGTGGCACTGCGGATGTGGGCGTCATCTCAGGAGGTAATTTCCACGGCGAGCCGCTCGCGTTGCGGCTGGATTACGTGAAAAATGCGCTCACGGAGCTTTCGACGATCAGCGAGCGTCGCGTGGATCGGATGGTGAATCCAAACATCCAGGAGTCACATCTGCCGGCGTTTCTCGCGAGTAACAGCGGACTCGAATCTGGCTATATGATCGCGCAGTACAGCGCTGCGGCACTCATCAACGAAAATCGCTCGCTCGGCGATCCCTCGACGGATTCGACGCCGGTGTCTGGTGGCCAGGAGGATCACGTTTCGATGAGTGCCCAGTCGGCGTTGAACGCTCGACGGGTGCTTGAAAACGCGTCGCGGGTCGTTGCAGTCGAGCTGTTGTGTGGCACACAGGCGCTCGAGTTCGTGCCTGATCTATCGCCGGGTGCAGGGACGAAGCTCGCCTATGAGCACATCAGAGATCGAGTGCCACCGCTTGAGACCGATCGGCCGCTCACCGAAGAGATCGAGGCGATCGAAGCGTCGATCTGCTCGGGCGCGCTCGTTGATGCGGTTGTGGAGTATCTACCCAGTCGGTCGTGAGCTGTTGGTAAGCACATCTATCAGACATCGAATCATCACGGCACTGATTACTGGTAAATTCTACTATCCAACAAAACCAGCTACTGTTTCGTATCGGAGCCACCGATTGTCGCGCGCAAGCAGATCGATTCCGGTGGGTGAGTGCGGAGCGCTCGTGTCAGCTCCGGATGCTCACGCGCAAATGCTTCGTCCGGCGTTGGCTCTTCAACGGCCTGGAGCTCGAATCCAGCTGCGAGCAACGGAGATAGCAGCGACTCGATCGAACGGCGGTAGTAGGTTCCACGATTGGCGAGCGTATCAGTTCCCCAATGGATGTCGTATCGTTCGGTTTCGGCATAGTCTGGCGAACCCGAATTTGTTTCAACGGTCGCTTCGGGTTCATCGCCGGTGGATGGGTAGTTCTCATCCCGGACGACGAGATACTCGTGGATTGGGTTGTGGGTCGAAATGAGGAGATCACCACCATCGTCAAGCACCCGGGCGAATTCGTTGAGTGGCGTGGTCACCATTTCGAGATGGGAAAATACGTGCTGGCAGAGAACAACATCAACGCTGTTGTCCGCCAACCATGTCAATTCCTCGCCCAGATCAGCATACACGAACTCTCCGCGTGGAACACGCTTGCGGGCCTGCAAGAATTGACTCGCTCGCGTCGATACCGATCACCTCGGCTCCGCTTTTGACGAGGTGAGCGGAGCAAGATCGTCGTAGTGATCTGTGATTCGTGGCGGTGCGTCGGGCATACATGACTGTCAAAGTCCCAATGCATAACGCCTCGGAATAGTATACAGATAGATGCGATAATCAAACTATTTTAATAGAATCCGTCACAACTGTAGCGCACGGTTCGAACAACACGTATATGGTACGGATTCAGTATGCTGTCGATGCCGGGTCGGGGGTGAACGAGGATATCACTGCAATTGGTGAGGAGCACGCTATTCTACTGGACGGTGCAACCGGGCTCACAGAAGAATCGTACACGGACGGACCAACTGATGGACGGTGGTACGTCGAAGCGCTTTCAGAAGAACTCTCAGATCGAATTCCCCAGACAGATAGCCTGTCAAGGGCTGCCGAACGGGCGATTGGGGCCGTTCAAGAACAGTACAACGCTGCGACGAGTGCGGTTTCACCGCCACCAGAGGCAGTTCCATCGGCATCTGGGGCGATCATCGACTGGTCGGGTGGAGAGCTCACGTACTTCATTCTGGGCGACTGTTCGGCGATTCTTCAGACGGCTACCAGTGTGATCCCCGTGATTGGTCGGGGACCTCGAACGCTTGACGAACAAGTGCTTGATAGAATGATAGAGCTCCGGGAAGCTGACCCGGAGCTTACCCAGGAGGAACTCTGGGACCGAGTAATCCCACAGCTCAGAGAGCACCGAATGCTCAAAAATGATCCGGACGGATACTGGGTGTTCAGTCTCGACCCCGAAGCTGTCAATTACGCTATGGAAGGGGGGGAATTCCCCTGTCCGAGACGGAGTATGTGGTCAGCTTCACAGACGGTGTAGAGCCGCTACAGGAACCGTTTGATCTCTTTTCAGATTGGGGTGCGTTCGCGTCCTACGTTCACCGAAACGGTATCGACCGAACGATTAGATTGCTACGAACGTTCGAAGGAACTGACGAGGACTGTCGGGAGTATCCCAGATTGAAACCCTCTGACGATGTCGGGATCATCACAGTAGAGCCGGAGTGATTCAATGGGAGCAAATTCGATCGATGAAACGATGTTCGAATCGATCGCAACCGGTGAGGATCCCGAGGCGATCCGATCGTTCCTTGAGTCGCTACCACCCGAACGAGAGCATGGATGGGAACTGCACCTCACAAAGTTGATCGAAACTGCTCCGGACTGTCGAACAACGCTTCGGAGCATTCTTAATGACGAAGCGAGTCCGGAATCAGTCCGATTCGGGGCATTTTTTGCCTGTTGTATTTATCATCGTCGACAGGGCAACGTGACGCAGTTTGGGATGTTACTCCGGGAGTACTCGGAATTCGATGATCATCCACTATTCCCACACCTTCAAGGGCTCCATCAGAGTCAGCTCTCATCGCCTGGAAGCGGTCAACGGGCGATCGAATTCGCCAGGGAAGCCGCCCAGAGAGTTGGCGCACATCCCGGGGTTCGTCACAGTCTGGCCATCGCAATCGTCGAGCATCTCGAACAGGAAACGCCTGCGTCTTCCCAAGCACTGCTCGAAGAAGCCCACGAGAACGTTACCACGGCAATCGAACGGATCGAGTACCCGCGATATTTCGATACGTTGGGTCGTATTCTGACCCATCAGGGAAAATACGACGACGCGAGAGCGAACATACACAAGGCGATCGATCTGGAGGACGAGGCGAAAGAGGATTACGCAATCCGGATCGGAATGTATCGCTCACACGAATTCAGGGTCATTCTCGAAGAGCATGCTGCTGACATTTCGAACGAGCAACAGACAATTCGTAATCAGCAACGTGAGTTGGATGAGAAGGTATCCGGGGCGGTTGCGCAACTGGAACACGCCAGCGAACAATCAGAAGAACGCATGCGAGAAATCCAGACCCAGACGTTGCAGTTCATGGCGTTTTTCGCAACGATGCTGGCGGTCATCGTCAGCTCGATAACCGTCACGACTCGCTTTCCGGTTCCCGACGCAGCAGCGTTGATTCTGGTGTTGACGGGCGGATTGCTCGCTGCGTTCGGCGGGTTCACGATTGTCCTGCCGATCGATCGCGTTCGGACGAAAGCGGCTGCGTTGTTTGGGATGGGAACCCTGATTGCGGGTGCTGGAATTGGTGTCATCCTCACCCTGTGAGCAGTTCGTGGATTTCGGTTGTGACAGCATTGGTGTCTCGTCGCAACGTTCAAATCGATACCCAGTAGACCCATGGATGTGAATCGGAACGATCGGGCGATCACGGGGTTAGTCATGCTGGGCCATTCGCTGGTGCACACCTACGAGTTCGTGCTGCCGGTGTTCATCCCGATCTGGCTCGTACAGTATTCTACGACGGAGTTCGTCGTCGGTTCGATTGTGGGGCTTGGCATGGCGCTGTTCGGACTCGGTGCGCCGCTGGCCGGCATTCTGACCGATCGGCGTGGCTCGAAGCCGTTGATCGTCATTTCGATGCTCGGAATGGGTCTCTCGTTCGTGTTACTCGCGATTGCCGGACAGTTAGAGGGCTCCAGTGGCGGGTTCACACCGGCGCTGGTGCTCATCACGCTTGCGCTGGTGCTCTGGGGCTGTGCGGCAAGTCTCTATCATCCGGCCGGCCTCTCGTTGATCACCCGCGGCGTCGAAGCCCGCGGCAGCGCGTTTGCGTATCACGGCACCGCCGGCAATATTGGCACCGCAGTCGGACCATTTCTTGCCACAGTGTTACTGTTCGTGTTGAACGATCAGTGGTCGATCGTTGCGTTCATTCTTGCCGTTCCGGCACTGGTTGGTGTCGCGCTTGCAGTCCGGATCGACGTGAACGAAACCGCAGCGGTCACTGCGGTGACCGACGGCGGTACAACCGGTATCAATTCACTCACGGAGTTCACGGCCGAATCGCGACGACTGCTCACAGGTGGCTTTCTGGTCGTGTTCGCGCTGGTGATGTGTTCTGGGCTCTACTACCGCGGAATGTTGACGTTCATGCCAGAAGTGCTCGGAGGGCTTGCCGCCATCAAACCGATCGAGCTGTTCGGACGGACGTTCGAGCCAGCAAACTATCTCTACACTGGATTGCTGGCTGCCGGCGTTGGCGGCCAGTACGTCGGTGGGAAACTCACCGATCGAATGTCGCTAGAACGGGGCCTCGCCGGCGCGTTTGCCGTGCTCGCTGGACTCGCACTCGTGTTCGAACCCGTCGTCGCGATAGGAATGAGTGCTATCATTCCGCTGTTGGTCGCAATCGGCTTCGTGCTGTTTTTCGTTCAGCCATTCTACCAGGCGACGGTCGCAGAGTACACGCCAGCAGACACTCGTGGACTGTCCTACGGATTTACGTATCTGGGTGTCTTCGGCGTCGGCGCACTCGGAACGCCGCTAGCAGGCATTGCGCTCACCTACTTCCCGGAGTGGGCGCTGTTCGTCGTACTTGCTGCGATTGCCTGTGGTGCGTTTGGGCTTGCGGTGTTTCTCAACAGCTACCAGGATTGAATTCAATCTACAACCACGTGGTGAGCACCCGCCACGGAACGAGCAACACCAATCCAACAGCGAGCGAGACGAGCGCGAACGATATAGCAAAATCGCCGTGGAAAACGGATGTTGCCCGGAGTGTCTGACCGATGACCACAGCAATGAGCCATGTTCCGGCAGCGTATAGTGTGGCCGTCTTCGGGGTACGACGCGCTGTGCGGCTGTACGTGCCAAGAATGAGACTGCCAGCGATCCAGCCGAGCAAAAACGGGGTCGCCGTGCCGACGAGCCGCATCGGATTGGCGAGCAGATACTCCAGTCCCCAGTGACGGAGTTCGCCGACGAGCACGAACAGGCCGATCAGAAGCAAGTCGCCGAGGGCAACCAGCAGGGTTTCCGGCGAGCGGTCGATGCGAGCACTCGATCGATCTGCGGTTCCAGCCATGCGTGATCGTACCCCCCAGCAGGTCTTTATTTAATTGATCCCCGGTTTGCGATGCGGTCACGAAGCCCGACCAGCAAGATTACTGCGGAACCGCCACAACACACAGCTGTGACCCAGGAGATCACCACCGTTCTCTTCGATCTCGACGATACGCTGTGTGAATACCGACAGTCCGTTGGGGACGTCCTCGAAATCGCTCACGAAGAAATTGGTATCGAACCGCTGTTCGAACCCGCAGAGTACGTGGCTCGCTACGATGAATTCGCAGAAAAAACCGACTCAAGCGAGCAGCTGCGCCGAGAGTGTTTCAGCACACTCGCCGCCGAACACGACCGCGATCCAGATCTGGGACGGGCAGTGGCTAGGGCCTACTCCAGAGAACGCGATCAAACGGACGTGCGACCGTTTCCTGGCGCGATCGAGACGCTCGAAACGCTCTCTGAAAGCCACAGCCTCGGGCTGATCACCAACGGCGTGCCGGATGCTCAGCGACCGAAACTCGACGTGCTCGGACTCGAGCCGTATTTCGACATCGTGCTCTTTGCCGGGAGTGAGCTCCCAGCAAAACCGGCGCGTGCAGCGTTTGACCACGCGCTCGACCATCTCGGCTCCACGGCCGCGAGGTCGGTACACGTCGGCAACTCACTGGAATCCGATGTTGTCGGGGCCCAGCGAGCAGGGATTGATGCCATCTGGTTTGTCCCTTACCAGCACGCCGGGATCAAACCCGATCCACGGCCAGCATACACCGTTGAATCCATTCCAGAAGTGCTCGACGTGGTCGAATCTTCCCTCTGAGTCTCGATAACGGCCCGGCCATCAAACCCAGCAAACTCGACATCACACCAGAGAGAGCGAACCGTTTTTTTGGTTCGCACCAACGTCCTCGCATGAACGTTCAGCCCATCGCGGAGCTGTCGCCGACTGAGCGGACGGCGTTGTTCGACCGCTCATCCGGCGTCGAAGACGCCATCCAGTCCGCCAAAGAGATCATTGAGCGGGTGCGCACCGAAGGCGACGTCGCCCTGCGTGCGTATGCAAGAGAGTTCGACGACTGCGACGTTGGGAATCTCGAGATCACCGACCAGACCGAAGCCGCAACCGAACGACTTGATCCAACGCTTCTCGCTGAAATCGAAACGGCAGCCGAAAACATCCGCGCGTTCCACGAAAAACAGCGGCCACAGGACTGGCGCGAGACAACCGAGGGCCGTGAGCTCGGTCGCCGATTCCGACCGATCGAACGGGTGGGCGTCTACACACCCGGCGGAACGGCGTCGTATCCATCGAGCGCCTTGATGGGGATCATTCCTGCCGTCGTGGCGGGTGTCGAACACGTTGGGGTCGTCACGCCACCCGCAGAACAACTCGACGACGCGACGCTCGCCGCGATTCAGATTGCCGGTGGGGACGCCGTCTATCAGGTCGGAGGGGCACAGGCGATTGCGGCGCTGGCCTACGGCACCGAAACCGTCTCTCGTGTGGAGAAAATCGTTGGGCCTGGGAACCAGTTTGTCACGGCCGCAAAGCAACTGGTCCAGGGCGACGTTGAAATCGACTTTCTCGCCGGGCCGAGCGAACTGGTTGTCGTCGCGGATGAAACTGCCAACGCTCCGTTCGTGGCGGCGGATCTGCTTGCACAGGCCGAACACGATCCAAACGCGTCTGTCGTTGCAGTCACTCACCACGAACCCACTGCCGAACGAATCGCCAAGGAAACCGAACGACAACTCGAGGCGATCGACCGCAACGATATCGCCCGGGAGGCGCTCGAAAACGACGCCAGTGGCGTCTTTATTGCACGATCACGATCCGAAGCCGTTCTGTTTGCCGAATCGTACGCTCCCGAACACCTTTCGATTCAGACAGAAGATGACGAGGCGATACTCGACCGGATCGATTCCGCCGGGAGTGTCTTTCTCGGCCCGTACACACCCGTTGCTGCAGGGGATTATGCGACCGGGACGAACCACGTGCTTCCGACGAGTGGCGGCGCGCGAACGACTGGTGGGCTCGCCGTCGAGACGTTCCTCCGATCGACAACCGTCCAGCGACTGAATAAGACCGCACTCGAAGACCTCCGCGAGACGATCACCACCATCGCAACCACCGAAGGACTGGAGGCACACGCTCGCAGTGTCGATCAGCGGTTTCAGCCCTAACCTCAGTAGATCAGTTCGTCGCTGTTTTCGACCATATATAGCGTCCGCGCGGCAATGTTCACCGCGTGATCACCAACCCGTTCGAGATCCCGAATCGTCAGTAACAGCCGTGATACCGCACCCATCAACGACTCAATGTCGTCTTCTTTGTCGGTTCCATCGATTTCTGTCTCGATCAGATCCCGCATCACTGTCGTGCTAGCTCTCTGACACAGTGAATCGAGCTCGTCGTCTCGAGTATCGATTTCGAAACACGCCTCCGCATCGCGGTCTGCGTAGGCCAACATCGCGTCATCGATCATTTCGAGGGTTAAATCGCCAATCGCCTGGATATCGACCTCCGGAAACATATCGGACTGAGCACTGAGAGTATACTCTCCGAGATTCGTCGCCAGATCTGCGATCCGCTCGAGATCAGTGATGATCTTGAACGACGAGGCGATAAACCGGAGATCACCAGCCACAGGCTGTTGTAATGCGAATAGATCGATGCAAGACTGCTCGAGGTTGAGATACATCTCGTTGATCTCGCTGTCCCCTTCGATCACATCGCGTGCGAGCTCTTCGTCCTTTTGTTCCATTGCGTTCAATCCAGAGCGCAAACTCTCCGAAACGACTTCGCTCATGTACAACACGTCCGTTTCGAGTTCCTCAAGTTGCTCCTGATAGCCCTGACGTGCCATTGGTGTAATCACTACATCAACACTCATATATTCGATGAACGTAAAGATCTCTATAATTACTCCGTGTGAATATTTAGACCATATAGTTACTATTTAACTATTGTAAGACAATCCCAGATAGACGGACTGAAGCGGCTGTTACTGGTGAATCAAAACTGCTACGAATCATTCAATATCCCTCCATTGAGTACACGATCCCTCACTTAGACCGAGTAAATACTGAGCAGTACACTCTGTCTTCACCGAGTATATAGCGATGGTATAATTTATTGTTATTCGTCCACCACAGTCTGTATGGAGACGAGGAAAGTTCAGGTAACTGGTGGATCGACGTATACCGTTTCATTACCAAAGGACTGGGCGACCGAGAATGACATTTCGGCCGGGAGTGTTGTCGAATTCTACCCGGAAGACGATTCTCTTCTGTTATTGCCCCAGGACGAACAGGAGCGAACGGAGGGTGAACTCGACATCACTGGGATTGACGGCGTCGAGTTGATGCGCATGGTTTCGACAATGTACGTGAGCGGCTTTGACATCATCACGCTCACCGCAAGTCGGATTACGGCCGCACAACGTCGAGCGATCAGATCGGCCTCCCAGCGACTCGTCGGACTTGAGGTGATCGGTGAGACGAGCGAGAAAGTCTCTCTGCAAGATCTTCTCGATTCGTCGGAGCTGTCGGTGACCAACGCAATCACTCGAATGCGATTGGTTTCGTTAAGCATGCTCTCGGATGCCGTGACCGCGCTCGTCGAGAATGACAACGATCTTGCCACCGACGTTATCGAACGCGACGACGATGTTGATCGGCTCTGGTCGATGGTGTCACGAGTGTTCCGATCAGTGCTCCGAGATCCGGGATCGGCCACTGACGTTGGCTTGCCGCGTGAGACGTGCTTCGATTATCACTCGAGCGCTCGCCAGCTCGAACGCGTTGGCGACCACGCAGCAAAGATCGCAAATCTGTCGTTAGAGCTCGATGAAATCCCCCCAGAAGCTGCCGACGGGATCGTCGAGCTCAGAACCGAAGCCGCGACAGCCGTCGAGAAAGCTATGGAAGCACTACTCGAGGACGACACCGAGACGGCAACACGGCTTGGCACCAACGCTCGCGAGCACGTCCGGGAGATCGATACGCTCGCACGAGAGGTCGACGGCATCATCCGCGGACTCGACCCGCAGCCGGCGCAGTTGCTCGGGCTGATCGTGGATTCGCTTTCTCGGAGTGCAGATTACGGCGGAAACATCGCCGAGACGGCACTCCAGAACGCAGCACCAAAACCGTAGTATTTCAGTTCGAATCGAGGACGGCGTTGACCTGGCCGCTCTGACCCGGACGAGAGGTCACACGGGCGCGTCCCTCTGCAGTTTCGATGATAGCGCCCTTGGTAATGATGTTCCGTCGAACGTAGTTGGGGTTCGCACTGTTTTCGATCACGTTTTCGATCGTCGCCGTGACGACACCGTCGTCGGTGGCGACGTTGGCGCTATCCGTCGAGAGGGCGCGCACTTTCGTTTCGCCACCACGCGCTTCAACAACCTTCAGTGAAGTTTCGCCGACGCGGGTTTCCGTTGGTGAGTGACCCAGTTCGTGCAGTCGTTTTTTCCGTACCGTACGCCGTCGGCCACCGGTTCGTTTCTTCGGGGATCGTCCCTGGTCTTTCATACCGCTATCCAGCCCGGAGACACACTTGAAATGCTCGGTCCGACGTGGCCACGTTTCGACAGCGTTAGCACCCTGGCCACGAGCAGTTTCATCGATGAGCCTGTCGATCACCGTTGGAGCGCCGTTTCACGCTGCTGGACGCGACCGCCTCGGAGAAAGCGAGTTCGTCGTCGCACTGTCGCTCGATCGAGACTGGTTTTCTCCCGATCAGGCAAAGCGGCTGATCGACGTGGCCATCGTCGATGGACTGCTCGAACGCGACGGTGATACGCTCACACTGACGTTCGATCCCGAACCAGTGCCGGACTCGTTCAGCCCCGACGAGTCCATTCTCCGACAGCGAACCACCTTCGAACGCGTCCTCGATCGGCTCACCACCGAAGCCGACTCCTCGAAACGGGAGATCGTGGCGGCCATCAACGAACTCCAGGCCACACTTGGAGTCACCACAGACGCCGCCGCAGTGCTGTATGCACACCGGAATGGCCACGATATCGAAGAGCTGGCTGCTGGGGTCCGCTCGGAGCTAACACACGAGCTCACAGGCGAGTAACGTCATTTTTGCAACACCCGTCTGTCCACTAATATTGGACAAACCGAATGTATGTTGTAGAAAGAGTCCGTGGGTACGGTGGGTTTCGAGAGTGAAATACTGTGATCTGCGACTCCATCAACCCGACTGGATGATCCATCCGATGGGGCGGTTCATCCGGGACGGTGATGTGGTTCAGTACGACGAGTTAGTGACGTGGAACCTTCATCCAGAACTGTCGGTTGAATACGAGCTGTTCTACGTGGAGTTGACGGACATTGCGAGCTACTGCCGTGCGCTCGAGACGATCGAGACGATCGAATGGTATCGGACAGTTCGACTCGACGACCGGTCGCTGTTCGTCCTCGTCTGTCAGCAAATACGTGAACGAATGCTCGCGCTTCGGAAGACATTTGCACGGTTACAGGTCGTCGTTGTTCCGCCGATTGTCTACGATACGGAAGCCGTGATGGAGTTCACGGTGATCGGTGAACAAAACGCACTGCAGACGCTGGTCGAAAGCGTCCCAGGTGTGACTGTTCTCGATACTGGGACTCTCGAGACGTACGATCGACCGGCGATCGACAGTACAGCTGCGGTGACCGATCGGCAACTGGAGATGCTCGAAACTGCGGTCAGGATGGGATATTACGCCGTTCCTCGCGAGGCGTCGCTAGAGGACGTGGCAACGGCACTCGAGTGTGCAAAAAGCACCGTGTCGGTGACGTTACGCAAGGCAGAGGCAACCATCATCCGATCGGCACTCACCTGATCGACAACACTGCGGGCGATTTTTAAAGGAACTGTTCGATGTTTTGATAGCGGATCGCAGCCCACTGGTTGCGAGAAAGATCGAAGGTCTCGAACAGGGCAAACTGATCGACTGATTTGCTCGTCGAGAGTTTGTCGGTCCCAAACATGAGATCCTCGGCATGGTTTGTGAGAAACTCCTGGGCAAACGACATGTCGCGTGCGAGCGCGTTCCAACCCGACCCCCCGGAGAGGTCGCCATACAGGTTGTCGTACCGGGTGAGAAGTCGTGGGACTGGACCACCAGAATCGACCGCTTCCGTGGGATAGCCCCCGAACTGTGTGGGATTTTTCGAGAGCTGTGACCACCAGCCAGGGCCATGCGCGATGAACGTCGTGTCGGGATAGGATCCAAGCATCGATTCGAACCCACTCAAACCAATCTCATCGGTCGCGTTCGTCTCGTCGATGTGAAACAGTAGTGGCACGTCGTGTGTCGCACACAGTTCATAGAGGACCTGCATGTATTCGTGATCGATCGCCAGCGGTGCTTTGAGCTCTCCGATCCCCCTGGCTCCCGCATCGAGGTACGTTTTGATACGCGTCTGGAGCTGATCGATCCCGAACCGTTCGATCTGCTGTGGACCGACTGACGCGAACGGAATGAGTCGATCAGGATAGTTGGCGACCTCACGTAGCACCCACCAGCTGGGGACCGGATACGACCATGCCGTTGGCGATTCCAGTGGGTGGACGATCGCTTTATCCACACCGTTTTCGTCCATCCAGTTGATCGCCGCGTCCGTTCGGAATGGCTCGCGATCGAACGCTGGTTCGGGCGTCAGATGGATGTGAACGTCGATTAACGGCAGTTCAGCCGGTCGTTCGTCACCGTTTGGAGCTGCCGAGTCCGATGTCCCGGACGCTGACGTGGTGCCATTGCTCGAGGACTGCGTGATATCAGCATCCTGGTCCGCCGAACAGCCTGCAAGCCCAACGGCTGTGGCCCCACCGAGCATCGTGAGTGCCTCCCGGCGGGTGACTCCTTCTCGTACCATGAGCAGGTCTATCACATCACCGACTGTAAGGTGCCCGAACTAACACGCGATCGATTACATTTCCGGTAACACAACACCCAGAGCCACACGTTTGACGCTCACACACTATCCATGCTGTTTCCGGAGACACTCCAGATCGAACGGTTGTCGTTCGAGCGACTAGCACACGAGAGAGTCGACCTGCAGCCTACCACGAGGTTGCTCTGTGAGTAGGAGAATGATCTCGCAAAGCCAACAATCTGGGTTCGAAAACGGCTCTGGGACGGGGGAACTCTGGCGAGCGAGCGGACGCACTGCTCGAACGTGCCTTCGAACCCCTCGATTTCGGGCGGGTAGCAATTGCACTCCACGGTGAGAACGACCGATCGTTTCCTGCGGTCGAACGCTACGTCGAGGCCTCCCTCAGTCTTCGACGTAGTAGAACCAGTCGTCGTGGTCGTCGACGCGTCGTTCCACACAGTCGAAGAAGGCGCTCTGAAGCTCCTCAGTGACAGGTCCCCGAGTGCCTGTGCCGATTTCGGTGTCATCGACGGATTTGATCGGCGTGACCTCCGCTGCGCTGCCGGTGAAAAACAGTTCGTCGGCAGTGTAGAGCTCGCCACGGCTGATCGAGGCCGAATCGTGCACCGTATAGCCCATTTCACGGGCGAGCGTGATCACCGACCGGCGGGTAATGCCGTCCAGAATGCTCTCTGCAAGCCCGGGCGTGTAGATCTCGCCGTCCCGAACGAGAAAGACGTTCTCGCCGGGGCCTTCGGCGACGTTTCCCTCCTTGTTGAGAACGATTGCCTCGACGTAGCCGTTTCTGCGGGCTTCTTCGCCAGCGAGCATGCTGTTGACGTAGAGCCCAGTCGTTTTGGCGTTCGTCGGGATCTGACTGGACGCGTGCTTTCGCCACGAGGAGACCATCACGTCGACGCCGTTTTCCAGCGCCTCCTCGCCGAGATACTTCCCCCACGGCCAGCACGCAATCGCCACGTCAGTCGGACAGCCCGCCGGACTGACCCCGAGGCTGTCGTAGCCGTAGTAGGCGATTGGACGGATATAACACGATTCGAGTTCCTGGCGGCGAATCAGCTCGACTGTCGCCTTGGTGAGCTCGTCCGGTGAAAATTCGATCTCCATATCGTATGGCTTTGCTGACTCGTACAGCCGATCCAGATGCTCTTCCCACCGGAAGATTGCTGGCCCGTGTTCGGTCTCATAACACCGGACTCCCTCGAACACGCCACTACCGTAGTGGAGTCCGTGGGTCAGCACGTGAATCTGTGCGTCGTCCCAGTCGACGAACTCCCCGTTCATCCATATCGTATCGACATCCATATCCGCGAAACTCATAGTCTACTCTCAGTTTGGGGGGGTAATGAGTGTTGGCGGTTTTTGCGACCGTTTGTGAATTTTTCACACGATTCTGGCGCGTGTCTGGTAGACCGACACATCCGTTGCCAGGGTTGGAAGGTTCTTAACTGGCGGGCCCAATACGCCGACAATGAACGGTAACGAGTTCGGACGACTGTTTCAGGTGACGACCTACGGCGAAAGCCACGGTCCGTCGATGGGCGTGACGGTGTCAGGCTGTCCTGCGGGCCTCGAGCTAACAACTGCGGACATCCAGCGGGAACTCGATCGGCGAAAGCCCGGTCAGTCGATGATCACGACCAGCCGAAACGAACCGGACGCCGTCGAAATTCACAGCGGACTGCAGGACGGTGTCACCACGGGAACGCCGATCGGAATGACGATTCAGAACAAAGATTCCCGATCTGGGAAATACGAGCCGTTTATCACCGCGCCACGGCCGAGCCACGGCGATTTTACCTACTCGGCAAAGTTTGGGACGCGCAACTGGGGTGGCGGTGGGCGCTCATCGGCACGCGAAACCGTCAACTGGGTCGCTGCGGGTGCAATTGCACGGAAAATCCTCGAGCAAGAGGGAATCACGATCGGCGCACACGTCAATCAGATCGGCGAAATATCGGCACCGTCGGTGACGTTCGATCAGCTGTTGGCCACCGCCGATGAGAATCCGGTGCGATGTGCCCACGCCGAAACCGCAGAACGCATGCAAGCGAGAATTGAGGAGTATCAGGAGGCGGGCGATTCGATCGGCGGCTCGATCTACTTCGAGGTGCAAGGGGTTCCCCGTGGGCTCGGCGCACCGCGGTTCGATTCGATTTCTGCGCGGTTGGGTCAGGCGTTGCTCGCCGTCCCGGCAGCGACGGGCTTCGAGTTCGGACTCGGACGCGAGGCAAGAGCATACACCGGGAGCGAGCGCAACGAGGACTGGACGTTCGACGATGCGGGCGATCCAATCCCAGTTGGTAACGACCACGGAGGCATCCAGGGAGGGATCACGACCGGACAGCCCATTTATGGTGAGCTCACGCTTCACGCACCGACCTCGATTCCACAGACGCAGTCTACCGTCGACTGGGAGACAGGCGAACAGGAGGAGATCCAGGTGATCGGTCGACACGATCCCGTGTTGCCACCGCGTGGCGTCCCGGTCGTCGAGGCGATGGTGGCGCTCACGCTGGTCGACTTCCTGTTACTCGGTGGGCACGTCAATCCTGACCGACTGGACGGACAGCTCGGTGAGTACGACACGCCGTATCACCCACACTCACCGAAAAACGAGTGAAGTCAGTTACCAGTACGGCGTCGATCGAACGACACTCGATCGGACGCCAAGCGCAACTGCACCACAGATACTGAGCAGGACGATCCCGGTCGTCGGGACAACAGCCGTTGTGTGTGTTTCCGTAAGTGTGTGCCCAAGCGTAAGCAGCGAGCCGATTGCGCCGAGTGCAATCACCAGCACGGCGAGTACGCCGAGCAGTCGTGTCCGTTCCATGTTGTGTGAGTCACTGCGCTGGACAATTTACGTTTCGTCTCACGGCCATTCAGTTGTCTGTGCTGTTCGGCGTCCATCCAACACGATAAAGCCCGCTTCGAACGGAGATAACCCATGACAACGGTCGCTGTGCTGTGTGATCCACCACAACCGGGAACTGTCCTCTCGGGACTGACCGGAAACGCGTCGCCACTCTCCGAGGAGGAGGCTGCCACGTTGTACACCGCGCTGTTGCGTGACAGCTGTCGTGCCGTAGAGCGCAGCGGTGGGGAGTTGCTCGTCAACTATCGTGAGACGAGAGACGACGCCGAAGCGAAGGTCCGATCTGTAGTCGAACCAGCCATCGATGCGGTCGATGACGTCAGATTCGAACGCCAGGTTGGCAACGCGTTCGCGTCTCGCGCCGGCAACACGACGACACACCTGCTCGAGCGTGAACAACAGGATTCGGTCGCGATCACGACGCCCGAAGCAGCGTTGCTCACACGATCACAGATAGACACCGCGGCGATGAAAATCCGGCAATCACCGGTCGTGCTCGGTCCCGCACCTGGTGGGCGGGTGTACTACGCCGGCTTTGGCGAACCGATCGACTTCGCCAATGTGTTCGATTCGCCGGCGATCGAAACACTCACCGATCGTGCGGTTGAGGCCGGACTCGATGTGGACTTCATCGACCGGTCGCCACTACTCGAAACGCTCGATGATCTCGCAGATGTTGTTGTGCAGTTTCGGGCCAGACGACGGGCAAACCGGCTCGTCCCACCGCACACGATGGCGGTGATCGACGATCTCGGCCTCGGCGAGACACGGTCGCTCGACGACCGTTAATAATTAAAGGACCCCACCGGTATGGGGTAGTACGGATGCGGTGGGGTGGCGGAGTGGACTAACGCGCCTGTCTTGAAAACAGGTGGCCTATGGCCTCATGGGTTCGAATCCCATCCCCACCGGTAGCAGTTTTTTGCGAAAGCGTGTTCTATCGGATACGCACCTTCCAGCAGTCACGATCCTCACTCCGAATCGAGAGCGACGCATGTGGGTGGGTTTTTCCGGACCCGGAACAATTGACGGCTATGCGAATCGGCATCGTCGCACAGCAACACAATCCCCGTGCTACCACCCTTGCCACAGAACTCATCCAGTCGATTGACGATGTCGTCGTCGACGAAACGACGGCCACGGCGGTTGAGGCACCCGGCATCGATATCGACGAGATGGGAGCGTGCGATCTCGTCGTCAGTATTGGCGGCGACGGGACGTTCTTGTTCGCTGCAAGGGGAATCGGAGCCACACCGATAATGGGGGTTAATCTGGGAGAGGTTGGGTTTCTCAACGCGACGCCCCCCGAAGCCGCGCTCGAAACTGTCCAGGAAACGATTCATGCGCTCGAATCAGCATCACAGCCGCCAATCCAGCCCGTCCCCAGGCTTCTGGGTGCGACCGACGACTGGACGCTGCCACCAGCACTCAACGAGGTTGCCGTGATGTCACCCCGTCGAGGACCACCGACGGAGCTATCGTTTTCGATCGATGTGGATGGTGATCAGTACACCTGCAATCAAGCCGACGGTATTCTCATCGCGACGCCAACTGGATCAACGGCGTACAATCTGAGCGAAAACGGACCACTCGTTCATCCGACGGTTGGCGGACTCGTGATTACACAGATGAGCGCTGCTGGGGGCATGCCGTCGCTCGTGGTCGACACCGACGCCACTGTGACGATCACAGCCCGTGGCACTGGTGACGTTGTTGCCGTCAGCGATGGCCGCGCGAAACAAACCGAGCCGACGCCAGTGTCGCTTGCGGTCTCGACCGATGCGCCACCGGTCCGGATCGCCGGCCCGGAGATCGATTTTTTTGGTGCACTCAACAAACTGGAGTGACACTGATGAGCGTGTTGGGTGGGGACAATCATTTCGCAACCCCTATTCGGTCCAAACTCCTCGTTGTTGTTAATGAGCCAGCAGTTACCGGACGTGCAGGCGTCGAGTCCAACCGTGAGCATCGGACTCAATCGCGTCGGCGTGACCGGTGTCGAAAAGCTCGTGGAGATCGATCAGAACGGAGATCGACCCGTCGTCCTGATGGCAGAATTCGAAGTGTTCGTCGATCTGCCCAAATGGCGAAAGGGTGCGGATATGAGCCGGAACATGGAAGTCATCGACGAGACGCTCGAATCAGCCGTCGGTGACACCGCCTCCGGTGTCGAAGACGTGTGTGGGACGGCCGCCGAACGACTGCTCGAAAAACACGAGTACACGACGCAGGCCGAAGTCCGAATGGAGGCCCGCTATGTCGTCCACGATCGAACGCCAGAATCCGAGCGCCTCACCCAGTCGACCGCCGACATCATCGCAAGTGCAACGGCGACCGAGGACGGGACCAGCGAAGAGATTGGCGCGCGCGTGACGGGCATGACGGTGTGTCCGTGCTCACAGGGAATGTCCGCCGCACGTGCCCGTGAGACGCTGCTCGATCTCGGCATCGATGACGGCACCATCGAGGACTTTCTCGATGCAGTGCCACAGCCTGGACACTCCCAGCGCGGTCACGCCACGCTGACGATCGAAACCGACGACGATGTCGACATCGATGTCACGGACGTTATTGACATCGCTCGCGACTCGATGAGCGCTCGGATCTACAACCTGGCAAAGCGACCCGACGAGGATTACATGACCTACGACGCACACGCCGATGCGAAGTTCGTTGAAGACTGTGTCAGGTCATTGGCCGATGGCGTCACTGAGACGTTTTCTGCGCTCCCAGACACGGCTGTCATCACGATGAAACAGTCGAACGACGAGTCAATCCACCAGCACAACGCCCACGCAGAGCGCGTTGCGACGATGGAAGAACTCCGGGCAGAAATCGAAGCCTGAACGGGCTACCGAGTGTTAATCGAACGTTAGCGGTTCTGCATTCTCCCAGCGCGGTTCGAACTCGCCACGCACTTCACTCGCGAAGCTACGGTCTTTCAGATCGATGAGCGCAAACCGGTCGGACTCGCGCAATGGGTGAGCAACCTCAATACACACCTCAGAATCATCAACGATAGTGAACGTTCCCGTTACGTCGGAACTCGTCCGACAGTCGAAATTCCGGTGTGGAGAGAGACTCGTCCGATAACGCGTGCCAACCGACGGTGGGAGATCATCGACGAGTGCCGGACGCATCAACAGCGATACGTCAACGTCACGTGAAAGCGCATCTTCCAGTGCGATCGAGACGCGCTCGCCAATCATGTTGATATCGAAACGATCGGAGACTGTCGAGGCGACCATCACGATCCGGTCGTCTGCTGCATCAAGCCGTTCGACGAGCAGATTGTCCACCTCTTCAGGCCCGACAGCGGCGGTCCAGAACCGCTCGTCGTGGGGGTCTGCGCTTTCGAGGCTGTCGGTTAGCTCCTGAACGATCTCTTCGTACTGGGATTCTTTTTCCGAAAGCTCTCGTTTTTTGTCTTCGAGAAGGCGATCAAGGGCGGTTGCGGGCTCGACGGCGACATACTTTTTTGGCCGAGACGCCGTCTGCGACCGAACGAGGCTATACTGCTCGATGCTGTTGAGAACGTCGTATATCCGTCCCATTGGCACCTCGCTGACGTGAGACAACTCTTTTGCCGTTGTCGGGCCAGTTTTTAAGAGTGCGCGATAGGCGCGCGCTTCGTATTCGGAGAGGCCCAGGTCTCGCAAATTAGCCATTGTATAGAGCAATTCTTCCCTATCGATAAAAACACATCGGGAGTTTACTCGCCCTGAACGAGCGAAACGAGGTCGTCTGGCGTTCGAACGCGATCAGAGACCGTCTCGCCGGTGGTTACCGCCGCCCAGCCGTCGTGGTCGCCAGTGAGTGCGACGATCTTTTCGTGGTCGGCGATCCTGAGTGCCGCCCGATGGAGATCGCTCCCGGGAGCATCCGCTACTGTGATCGTCAGCGGCATCAGGCGGGCTCGTTCGACTGCGGTGGCGTAGTGTGCCACCTCTGCTCCCATCCGATCGCTGGCACCAGCAAACTGGGCGAGGGTCTCGCGTGCAATCTCGGCGTAGCGATCCGTTCCGGTGAGCACCGACAGATCAACCAGTGCGTTGGCGAGTGTGGTGTTCGAATCAAGGGGATACAGCGGCTTCTCGAGGAGTCCGGGTCCCTCGATGGGGCCATCGACGAATCGTCCATCGCTCGATCGGAGTGCGTCGATGGTCCAGTCCGCAATCGACGTTGCCGTCTCGAGAACTGCTGGATCGATCGTCTGGGCGACCGTCGTCAGCGCGTGCAACAGCGACGCCTGATCCGTGAGAAGTCCGGCGGGGCCATCAGCAAAATGCTGGACGCGACCGTCCGAATCGAGAAGCTCACTGGTGACGTGATCGAGTGCGCGTTCGGCAAACCGCCTGGCGGTCTCATCATCGGTGAGTGCATAGTAGCGTGCGCAGGCCCGGATGGCGATCGCGTTTCCATCAGCGAACACGGTCGAGTCAACTGCAGGGGTGTCGGTCGATTCTCGATCGGTTGCACTGAGGGTGTAGTAGTCGCTTGCAGCCTGACTCCCAGCAAACGCCGATCCCGTCCAGAGCGTGGTTGAAAGGAACTCGATGAGTCGCTCTGCCGATCGTCGATACTGTTCGTCACCAGTGTACTGGTAGGCTGTCGCGTATGCGCCACAGAGCGCCCCATTCGTCGATAGCAGCTTTGCGCGGTGTGGATCTGCCCAGCTGGGTTCGTTCGCATACCGGTATGCACTGCCATCGTACTCGTCGATCAGTCCACGAGAAATTGCATCAAGCGTTCTGGTTGCCGGCTCTCGAGCCCGTTTGAGCGCAAACTCGATCGTTCTGGGAAGTGGGAACTTCGCACCCGTCCCCCAGCCTGCGTTTTCTGTATCAAACGCGCCGTGGAGCTGTTCGGTCATGTGCCGTTCGATTTGCTCGGAGAGCTCACCCGACGGCGGTGGACCGCCCTGGAGTGGACGCGGGACCGATCCCGTTCGACCGCCGTCGTACGAATCGCGAACGCGCTCTACAACGTTTCTGAACGTGTTCGCATCCATGTAGGTCGAACCAGTGAGGATCTCACCGGATGGTGAAAGAAAGACGACAGTGGGAAAACCACCCATTGTGTATCGGTCTCGGATCCGTGGCCGGCGGTCGGGATCGACGAGCACCGGAACAAAATCGTCGTTGACGTTGGCGGCGATCATCGGCGAATCGAACGTTTCGCTCGCCATCGTCTCACACCGTTCACACCAGGGTGGGGACAGCACCAACAACAGGGGTGTATCGGTCTCTCGGGCGATTTCGAACGGCTCGGCCCCCCACTCGTGAAACTCCACGAGCGTGTCACTGTTCATGACGACAATCGGCTGGCTGGCTGAATGGATGTTTCGAAAGGCCAGACTACCGCTCGTCGATAGCCTCCACAACGGCTGGGGTGTCGTTGGTTGGATCGTTGACTGCCCGCGAGACTGGATATCGATTGAGGGTGTCGTCATCGATCGGTGCGAGCGTCTCGATGGGGTCCCCAGATAGCCACGCCTGTTCGGTGGCCTCCGAGAGCACCACCGGCATCCGGTCGTGGATTGGTTCGACGGTCGCGGTCGGTGACTGGGTCAGTATCGTAAACGAGACGAGTTCCTCTGCGCTCCGGTCCGGACCATCTCGAGCGAATGCATCGAGCTGTGTTTGAACGTGTGGTGGAGTCCATCGCTCCCAGAGCCCGGCCAGTGCGAATGGACCGCCGTCGCTGTGGACGAACCGGTAGGGCTGGCTGCGCTCGTCGCTTGACCACTCGTAGAAGCCATCCACCGGAACGAGACAGCGACGGTGTTGATAGGCGTCTGCGAACATTCGCCGGTCTGAGACCGTTTCAGCACGGGCGTTGATGTGATCGGTCGTTCGTTTGTCGGCCCACGACGGCACTAATCCCCAGTGTGCGCGCTGAATCGTATCAGCATCGTCATCCCGGATAGTTGGTAACTGCTGGCCTGGTGCCGCGTTGTACCGTGGCTCGAACGAAAACGACAGCTGGGCGTCGAACCGAGCCTCGAGCGCCGCTGGATCGACAAACAGACTGTACCGGCCACACATGGACAGTAGTTGGGTCCCAATCAGCTTAAACGTCTGGCCCTTCAGCCACACAGCAATTTAAATTAAAAGAAGCACAACCGTCGACCGTGTCCAACGATCCCCCCTTCGAAATCCCTGCGCGGCCCGAACGGCGATTCACCGGGAACACGCTCCGATACGACGGTGACGTGACGTTTACGCTCACGGCCACCGATCCTGATGACCACCCGCTCGAACAGACGATCACGCGCGTCCTTGAAGAGGGCCCGTATCGCTACGGCGACTGGTTTGACCTGCCGATCCCCGTCTGGCTGGTCCACGACGCAGACCGAAACGATACGTTCAGGGTGTCGATCAGCGATGGCGCAGTGAGATTGCACGTCCTTCCGGGAACGACGGGATCGGGACTCGAGGCGTTCTACGGACGACTCGTCGATCGAACGGGAACACAGTGGGAGATCGACCGACAGGTCAAGGTATAGTCACAGCTCAGGGCTCGCCGAAGACACAACCGATATTGCGGGGTGGATCAACTCCTGACGTATGACAGTGTCTCGCGCAGTCGAGTTAGACGGCCATATCATCGATTCAGGAACGCTCCAGACCTGTTTCACCACAATCATGGAACAGGGTGGAACGTTCGAGGTGGAGTCGTTCGATATCGGCAAATCCGAAACCGAAGAGTCCTACGCACGACTTTCTGTCCGGGCAGACACCGAAGACGAGTTGAAAGCGATCATCCACGAACTCCATCAAAACGGAGCCAATCCGATCGATCCGAAAGATGCCACGCTCGAGCCCGCACCCGCAGATCAGGTCGTCCCCACCGGCTTCTATTCGACGACCAATCACCCGACTGACGTGCGCGTCGATGGCGAGTGGATTCCTGTCGAGCGCAACGAAATGGACTGTGCAGTGGTCGTCGAACGGACGCCAGCAGGCGCACGCGCAACAGCACGCGTGCTCAATGCGATCGAAGCGGACGATCACGTAGTGGTTGGTGAAACGGGGGTGCGAGTCAAACCCCCCGAGCGGCCACGTGACAGCTCCGGTGCGTTCGGTTTCATGCAGGGTGGTGTCTCTAGCGAACGTCCCTCGCAGTCGACGATCGCGAAGATCGCAGACGCCATCATCGAAACGAAATCATCAGGCGGGAAGGTACTCGCCGTCTGTGGCCCCGCACTGATTCACTCCGGTGCGCGCGAAGCGCTTGCTCGTCTCGTTCGAACGGGATATATTGATATGCTTTCTGCAGGCAACGGCTTTGCAGTCCACGACATCGAACGGGATCGATACGGTACCTCGCTCGGAATGAACACGGAAACGCTCGATCATCCGCGCAGCGGGCACAAACACCACATCTACGCGCTCAGCGAGGTGATTCGGGCAGGATCAATTCCCAACGCGGTTGCAGAGGGCCTCATCGACTCCGGCGTGATGTATGAGTGTGTCACTAACGACGTGCCGTACGTCCTCGCCGGGTCAATTCGTGATGACGGCCCACTCCCAGACACAATCACCGACACGATCGAAGCCCAGAACGCAATCAGAGAACAGGCACACCAGGCAGACATGGTGTTGATGCTCTCGACGCTGCTCCACTCGGTCGCCGTCGGGAACTGCCTCCCATCGACCACACGCGTCGTCTGTGTCGATATCAACCCAGCCACCGTGACGCAACTGCTTGACCGTGGCTCCGATCAGGCCGTCGGCATGGTCACCGACATCGGGACGTTCGTGCCAATGCTCGCAGAACAGATCTGTGAGTAGTTTCGAGGGACAACGATCGCCAGATTAATAATGTATAGGGCGATTTTATTAACAAAATGGACGTTGCTGTCACAGGCGGTTCACCCTGGCGAACGAATCGATACACACAGTTTGGCATTCTTGCCGTCATCGTCCTGTGTGGGTTCTCAGTCGTTGGAATTCTCGCGGGCCCTTCGAAGGTAGTGATAATCGCGTGGGTTGCGCTGCTCGCAATGGCACTCGCTGCATTCGTTGGTGCGCGCGGCGAGACGGCCACCGCCAGACGCCTCGTCTGGGGTTACGGACTGGCGAGTGGGGCAATGATTGCGAGCGCCTCCTTGTTTCTCGTTCCGGACGCAATCGGCTTCGATCCGAAGGTTGGTGGGATTGGAATCACGCTCGGCGTGTTGCTCGGATACGGCGCGCACACGATCGGTCACCGGCTTTCACACATTGAGGGATTGGGAACGATCACCGTTCAGTTGAGCGCACATTCGTTTGCCGGCGGTGCGATCATCGGGCTGATCTACGGAACACTTCCGGATCTTGGATTGCTCGTCGGACTGAGTATCATCTCGCACAAGGCACCCGCCGGCTATGCGGCCGCGAGACGACTCGTTCGCGACGGGAAAACCCCAACCGTGTTGTTGCTCCCGTCGGCTGCCGTCGGGCTGGCCGCACTGCCCGCAGCGATGATTACGGTTCAGAGCACGCCTGTCGAAAACGCGCTGCTGTTTGGCTTTGCAACCGGTGTCTTTCTCCACATTGCGATGGACTTTCTTCCACAGTGTGAGACTGGCTCAGAATTCAGCGATGCGCTCGGCGTGACCGAGTCCGACGCCGTCCATGCCGCGCTCGACCAACTCAGGGTTCATGCCGTCATCAGCACGATCAGTGGTGCTGTCGTCGTCGTCGGTGCCTGGGCTCTGCTCTCGTAATTTCGTCAGTGGAGCATCGTCTCACAGTGTGGACAGATCTTCATTCGAATCGGAATCTTCGATTCACACCAGGGACACTGCATCTCTCCCGTATCACTATCGTCTTGGCGCAACATGGTGATTTTATTTTATCAGTCGAAATATTAACTATAACGATCGTTATACGAGTTGATACACTGGAGCTTCGGTGGGCTCACAGTTCGATTCTGGAGGTAGGATCATCGAGTTCCCAGAGCAGTTTCGGGAGAAACGCATCGAGATGGTCTACAATTTTCCGTTCGGATACGTCCAGTCCGTCGCAGTGCTGGTGTGCTTTCTCCCTGATAGAAACGTGAATATCGCCATCCTCGACGTGAATCTCCAGGGGAAAGACCGAACAACGCGTGGGCTTCCACTCGTGTTCGGCATGAAGCGTACAGAGTCCCTCGTCATTGAGGAAATAACAGGCCTGATCGTCGACATCCACGAACTCCTCGCGATCTTTGGATTCTCGTCGGATGAAATCGTGGCCTTTCAGTTGTTTGAGTGGCCCATCGAGCGATTCACGTGCGGCGAGTTCGCGGAGGTCCTGCCCGTAGAGCAACACTCCGTGATGACAACACCAGGTACACTCGGGCACGCACTCGAACGTGAGCGCATCGTCGAACTCAACGACTGCCTCACAGCCGGGGTACACCTCCACGCGCGAATGTCCGCTCACGAACGATACAGAGGGTGGCAACGATGATACGTGTGTCGGCTACGAGTATCCACGCCAGCGTTTCCCACACTCCTGACACTTGAAAAACCGCGTTGGTGGTTCGTCGGCGGAGCCCGTCTGTTTGATCGTATACCAGGCCCGGTCGTGGCCACAGTCGTCACAGATAACTTCCGTGGACGGAAGCCCCTCGTCGGCCGCACCCTCCTCGGTTTCGATCACGTCGTCGAACGTCTGCTCGTCGGTGCTGATAAACGCCTCTGCTCGGTCGTCATCGCGTTCGGTCCGTTGATCGCAGCTCGAACAGACCATTTCGTCGGTGTCGCGGTCTGTGTGCATCAGTGAGCCACACGCATCGCAAAACTGCATACCCGACCTATTCGCTCGATGGGCTAAAAACGACAGGTCACCGGTCGGTCGAAATTGCTCCCGTATTTCGTGGTTTTGCACAGTAGACCGTCGCCTCAAGGCCCACCGAATCGAGCGTCTCCTCAACGGCCTGGAGAGCCCGACTGGTTTGCTCCACCGACGTGAGCCCATACACTGCCGGTCCCCACGAGGACTGGCCAACCCCAAAGAGCGCGCCACAGTCTTTGAGCTCAGTAATGAGCGCTCCCGCAGGGGGTCGGTAGACGCCGCCTTGCTGTTCTGCGTACCACGAACCGTTCAATCGACCGATGGCATTGATCGCCTGCCCGAACTGTTCGATCGAGTCACTCGCCACTGCTGGCAACAGCTCGTGTGTCACGACCGTCGCAATCGTATCACTAATGGCGGGGTCTGCGGATTCGACGACCGTTCGCATCGACGCGTCTTCGGATGCGCCGTGGTCTCCAACCACGCCGTCGGGAACGACCACGACAAACCGCCACGACTCGGGCACCGTGTGACATGCGATAACCGGCGGAACGGACCACTCGCCGTGTTCGGGGGGTGCGGTGGTGAACTGTTCGGTGGGATGACCGCCATCAACCACGAAGCCACCGGATTCGAACGTTGCGACACCAATTCCGCTGCGGCCGCCCCGCCCAAGCGACGGCGCTCTCGATCGAACCGCTGGATCGAGATCGTAGGCGCGCGCAATAGCAGTAAGTGTCGCAAGCGCGTGTTGCGTTCCGCTGCCAAGCCCAACGTGGCGATCGAGCGATTCGTGCACCTGGATTTCAGCACCCGGAACGGAAAGCAGTTCGACGGCCGCGTTGGCAACATCGCTGACGATCGAGGGCGCTCGGACAGTTCCAGCCCTTTGTGCTTCGATGCGGACGGTCGGCTCATCGATGGCGAGACCGATGCCACCATAGAGGCGCTGGCGAGCAAGCGAGAGATTCTGAAACCCTAGATGGAGCCGAGGGCCTGTCCGAACGACGACCATGCCCGAGTAACGCTGGACACGGCCATTCCGGTTGCGACACCGGAGAGTTGTACCACTATCGACAGTTACGACGTGACGATCGAGTGGAGAAGGTGGCCGACGAACACGAGGAGATACCCAATCGCGAGTCCCGTGGTGAGCCACATTCGACCCACCACTGAGATCAGGACGATCACGAGTGGCCCAGTGAGAATGAGTAGATCGTAGATTGGGTCGCGATCGCCAGCCCACGACAGAAAGCTCACTGATGAGAGATCCGTCGGGACGAGCTGTGTCAACAGCGAGACGATCGTTGCGATGACAGAGCTCATGGTGACCCTCCGTAGATAAGCGCTCGCAACAACACCAGTACGGGGATGAACTCGAGACGACCAACCCACATATTGAACATCAACAACAGTTTTGCGGTCGAGGGCATCTCTGGTCCAGTGATGCCAGTCGAGAGCCCGACGTTGCCCTGTGCACTGGCGACTTCGAACACCACATTTTCTAGCGTGTACACGTCAAGCGACACCAGCAACAACAGCCCCGTAATACCGACCGAAAGCAGCACGATTCCCAGCAATGCGATGATTGAGGCCTCTTCTAGCTCCTTCGAGACTTCAGTGTCAGTCAGGGTCCGACCGTCGATTTCGAATCGTCGGATCGCAGACTCCGGATAGAACACATCGGAGATTCGTCTGATCATTCCCTTTGCGAGCGTCAACAGTCGTATGAGCTTGATTCCACCGACGGTAGAGCCTGCTGCAGCCCCGACGAACATCCCTGCTGAAAGCGTCAGCTGGGAAAGGACTGACCACTGTCCACCGATATCTGCGGTCTGAAAGCCAGTACACGAGGCAGCGGAAATGAACTGGAAGAGCCCGTATCGAAGGGACTGAAACGACGTTCCGTACGTGTTGAAATGGAGGAGTAACCCAATGAGAGCGATCGATCCAGCACTGAAGTAGATCGCAACCCACCGCGTCTGCAGATCGCGTGCGACCGATCGAAAGTCACCACTCAACAATAGATAATGGATCGGGAACGCGATCGATCCCGCGATCATTATCGGGATCATGGCAAACTCGATCAGTGGTTCCTGATAACTCGCGAGCGAATTGTCAGTAATCGAAAATCCGCCGGTTGAGAGTCCGGTCATCGCGTGGTTGATCGCATCCCAGATTGGCATGCCGACCAGCCATAACAACAGCGTCGCTACGAGCGTGAACACCAGGAAAATCCACCAGATCGTCCGGACGGTCGAAACGATGGAGGGATGAATCTTATCCGAGCGGGCCTCGCTCTCATACAGGGTGAGCGATCCGCTCCCTGGCCGGGCGAGAATTGCTGTGGTCAACACGATCACTCCGACGCCACCAACCCACTCGGTGAACGACCGCCACCACTGAATCGTCCGCGGGAGGACGTTTTCGTGAACAGACATCGTGAGACCGGTGCCAGTAAAGCCACTCATGCTCTCGAAAACGCCGTTCAGTGGGTGTCGAAACGCCGCTAACGTCGGTGTGTCGAATGTGCCGGCCCAGGCTGGAGCGAGCGCTGCAGTCCAGGCAATCGTCAGAAAGGGCAAGGAGCCAAGAACCGCGACCAGTAGCCATCCGAGTGCGGCCACCATCATCCCGTGAAGCTTATCGACCGACCGACGGGTGCCGTATCGGAGCGAAAGGAAGCCGAGCGCGTAGGTGATTGCCGCCGAAATGAGCAGTCCAGGGATTGCAAACAGCTCACCCCACAAAAGCGGCATGACAATCGACAGCAGCATCATACCAGCAAGCGCCTGAAGGATCCGACCAATGTCGGGCAGAAGGGAGCGGAGACTGGAACTCATCTCTCAGATCGTTCCACAGTCAGAACCAAATAAGATACGTTTCGTGGCTCACCGACCGTGTGATCGCGAGGGCGAAGAATCATCGAAGTGCCCGAAGATATCCGTCACTCTGGGTGTGGCTCCCTGCTGGGCATACACCGTCACCAGATCGCCTGCCCGGATCGAGGTGTCTCCCCGTGGGGTAATCGGATCGGCTCCTTCATCGCGTTCGATCGCCACGAGCAGCATGTCATCGGTGAGAACGTCCGAATCACCGGCTTCGGAGAGCGTCATCCCTTCGATGGGGGCCTCCCGTGAGACGTGGATTTCGAACACTTCTGCGGTTTCCCCGACGGACATGTAATCGATCACGGCTGGACGCTCAACGGCGCGGTAGAGATAATCGGCGATCAATCGTTGTGGATTTTGCATCGTGTGGACGCCAATCCGCTCGAAGATGTCCATGTGGTGGGGATCCTGGACCACCGAGACGACCTTTGGAACGTCGAACTCGCCAGCGAGCAACGACACCATGATGTTCGTCGCATCGCGGTCTGTCGTCGAGATCACGGCATCTGATTGCTCGATACCGGCGTCCACGAGCGTCTCCTGGTTTGTGGCGTCGTCGTGGAGCACGAGACAGTCATACCGATTCGCTGCCCGTTCGGCGCGGTCGCGATCGCGCTCGATGACGACGACTTCGTTCCCACCAGCAGTCGCGACATCGATGAGCTGAATGCCAATGTCGCCAGCACCGACGATAATGAGATACATCGTTGTGTATCGCTCCAACGGTCAGTGGTGAAAATCCATCGAATGGATCAGCACTCGTAGTGAGACAGCAGTTCCGATTTGTGTTTTCTGATAGTCATAATACAGACGTCGGTAGCGTCGCTCACCTCCTGTTGTGTGACACAGTTCCCACCAGTCATCCGATCGGCCGTGTAGATGGCCCCAGCGGCGATTGCGACAGGATTTGCGCCCGAGCCGATATATTCGTCGGAGGCACTCTCGATGATTCGGTTTGCCGTGAACACGGTCCGGTGGTCGACATCGAGTTCTGAGCCAAAGCGCTCTACATACTCCTCTGGGGCACCGGGTTCAACCGCGAGTCCTAGCTTCGTGTTGATCGCACGCTTTGCGCGCGCGATCGAGTTCCGATCGATTCTCGATACGAGTTCAATTTCTCCTAGCGAGCGCGGGAGCCCAACGTTGCTCGCTGCGATGTGCAACGACGCAGACGTGAGTGCCTCGACCGATCGACCCCGAAGCACACCGTTCGTCTGTGAGAGCCGAAAGATGTCCGTTGCGGTCTCACGGACGTCTGTCGGCAATCCCAGTGCAGCACCCATGCGTTCGATTTCGGCGGTCGCCTGCTTTTGGTACTGTTCTGTAGAATCGCTAGACTGCGATTGCATTCGACGCAAGCGGTGCATCCGACGTCGCTTTCGAGCCTCAATGAGATTTCCACGCGCGTCGACATCTCGCCAGCTGATCGACGTCGATAGCATCGTATCCGAGCCAGTCCGATCCCTGGGTGGCCCCGTTCGTGAGCGTTCTTGATCCTCCGCAAAACTGTACGAGCGCCACTCCGGGCCGTGGTCGATAGACCCCTCCGAGACGACCATCCCGCAGTCAACACACGAGCGTTCGCCGTGTTTTGGATCCGCGACGATTTTTCCCCCACAATCCGGACACGTCGTCTTGCGTGTTTTTTTGTTTTCTTGAACACTCATTTTGAGATGCTGTTCTCTACGCACCTACTAAAGAATTGCGCAAATTCACTTAATTTCCCAATTCAATACATTCACTCTCTCGGTAATTAACCACTCATACTGAAATTCCAGATCGCCCCCAAAATTCTTCACCTACTACTGCCTGAGCCTAGATATGCACGATCTCGCCCACAGGCGATCGCCGGCCACGATCGTCGAGGCTGGAGCGTTACTCCAGTCGACGACGCCGGTTCGGCTGTCGATCCTTGAGCAGTTGAAAGACGATGCAACGGATAGTCAACAGGAGATTGCCGCCGCGGTTGATCTGTCTGCCTCTGCGGTTTCTCAGCATCTCGCTTCGCTGGCTGGTGGTTCACGGCCAATCGTCAACCGTGATGGATCGTTACCGGTGGTTACACCCGTTGGAACGAAGCTACTGGACAACATCTACAAGTTGCTACGGCTTCACGGCGTGGACACTGAATCCATTGACTGGTCATCCGAGGAAATCGTCGAGCTCCTCGATCCGATTTGTGTCGCAAACGGGCCATTGTTCACGCTTACGTACTACTCGATCGGGCTCAGAAACTCTTCGGGCGAACGACTCGATCTGCTGTTGTTTCCAAAGCGAATCAGCGTCGCGTCGATTCTCACCGACGTGCGGACCTGGCAAGAACGCCGCGGCGAATCCGTAACGCGGGGACAGATCAGATATCGGCTGAAAAAGCTCGCTGGGGCGGACGTTCTTGAGTTTTCAGATTCGACGATTACCCTGACTGAACACGGAAAACTCCAGCTTAGACTTTTCGAGCGGGTGATTCAGCTGTTCACGGCCGAGACGGAAGCTACCGAGAACGAATCAGCTGGAACGAGGGTGGGTTTCGATCGCGGCTCCGACGGGCCGACCGTAGTGCCTGCGCTCTGTGGACCCGACGGTGAACCGATTGCTACCGATTCGATGACGGTGGCCGAGCTCACCGAGTTTGCTGCTCGCTATGCCGACACGTTCGACCCGGATGCGACGCTCGAGCTCTCGTGGGTGCTACAGGAAGGCCCTCCGGCAAACTGAGGTCATCGTGCTCGGCCGACTTTCTGATGCCAGTTTGTGATTTTCTTTCCACGCCGGAACCCACCACGGTGGTTGAATCGTTCGAGATCCGATGGGAGTATCTCCGGATATGATGGTGCATCCTCAAGCGTCGCGAGCTGTTGAAACAGCTCTTTGCGGTCGTATTTGCGTTTGGGATCCATCGAAATCGTCGCCGCCGTATACAACGCACCCGGTGAGTACTGCTGTGATTCGTAGAGATGTCGCAGTTCGCTCGCCTGGTTCGAGAGATCCGCGGCGATATCGAGTCGGGTGTTGATCTCGCTTGCCTCAGAGATCATGTCGTTCGATTCTGCTATGCGTTCGGCCGCGTAGCCGAGATGGTTCGGCGTGTTCGTTTCTGCCACCGATTCGAGGTGTTCGAGCACCGTCTCGGTCTCGTTGACGATCGCTTTGTGATCGTTGCCAATTCCTCCAGGACCGAAACAGCCAGTGAACAGATCCGGAAAGAGAGGCACTGCTAATCGACTTCCCAGCAAATACCAATCCTCGTGTTGCACGCCGGTCGTCTCCCGCGCAACGGTGGCGACCGACGAAAACATGTCGTGATACGCGCCGGTGACCGAATGGTCCGGTCGGCCGATCTGTTCGATTCCGTTTTGCTCGTGGTCGAGTGTGAGTACCGCTGGATCGATCTCGAACTCCGACTCCCGAACGATTGTGCTGATTCCCGACTGTTCACCCTGTCCGAGCACGGAGACGATGTTGATTGGAAGCTGTCGGTTGGCCGCGTGTTTGACCTCAAGGGCGGCAACGTTCTTGCCGAACACGCGTTCGTTGTAGCTGATCGGATCCTCGACGCCCGAGTCGAGTTTTTGCTGGTGATTTTCTACCGCTGTGCGCCGCTCGGTGTTGAGTTCCCAGTTGCCGAGTGCGGTCATGAACGGCTTCATATATTCTCCCTGGCAAAACTCCAGATACGTTTCTGAAGACTGACGGGCAGCGTGCTGGGTAACATGTTCGGGCAACGATTCAAGGGCCGACCAGTAAGCCTGAATATTGCGATCCTGTTTCGTGGCTGAGTAGTACTTCGCGTAATCCAGGCTGTGTAAGATTCCCTGCTGAATCAGCGTCTGACAGAGTGCCCACCGGAGTCTCACCTCCTGATTGTCCGTCTCACGAACGGCCCGGGCGTGAAGACGTTTCAGATCATACGTGTCCATCAGAATGATCGGCTGTTCGTGTCGACTCGCGTTTCCCAGTATCGATGGCAGGTTAGAAAATAATGTAGAAAAGCACATACTTGGTGGCGTGAGATAGGCTTCAGTGATCATGGTGTCATCTCCTTGTTTTTTATGTGTGTTAATTCTACTGGACGGTGTTGCCTCTGAATTGGTGCCCAGTCCGTACACCCCCACAACGGCGGGGAGGACTGAGCGTAGCAGCTGCCTGCGTGTCTGCCCCATAGTCATATATATGACCTCTCTGGAGTTAATATTGTTGGTAATTAATAACTAACTAGTAATTCTTTTATCACTAGACTAGTTGGGACAATACTACTGGTCTAAGATATCAGTTCTAATTGAATATTGACGCCATAGAGATGCTAGCGCGCCAATAGTACCTTCTCAGGGGTATCAATTGGATATTCTATATTATTTATTGTTATTTTAGTTACAGCCAGATATGACCACTAGCAGTTACTAATTCCTCTGTTGTCTTACACACAATTTGGCCACGGTCGGAGAGTGGCGATCACACCGATCCAATACACTGAAGCCACTCACCGTCATGGGTGGTGCAATTCGTGATGGAAATCGACGCCCCCTCAAGGAGCGAGCATAGTTCCGGTTCGGTGTACCGTGTGAACACCCGCTGGTCGTTCTCGTAGGTGTCACCAACGGTCTTTCCCTCACCCAGTTTCACCGCGAGGGCGATCGTTCCAGTATCGAGGAGGCGACCGAACGCTTCAAGCGTTTTGCGGGCGTCGCCACGAGGGACGTGCAGGAAGGACGCACAGGCCCAGATACCGTCGAATGAACCGTTCGAAAGTCCTGGCGTGCGCATATCCATCCGAGCAACGTGACCGGGGACGCGATCGTTAGCACTCGCGAGAAACGATTTGGACAGATCAATCCCTATCACATCGTATCCCCGGCGATCGAACGTTTCGGTCTCCCAGCCGGGACCACAGCCGACATCCAGGATGCGATTGCCATCACAATTGTCGAGAAACCGTTCGAGCAGGGCTGCGATCGCAGTCCGATCCACGTGACGTGATTCGTATTTGGCTGCGATAGCGTCGTACGTGTCGATGGTCGCCTGCAGATCGGGATCCATACCCCTAAAAAATGGCACACACCTGAAAGCAGTTTCTACAAGCTTTTAGGGGCGGCCACCACCGTTTAGCTATGGGCACCGAACGACCACGAATCCTGTTGCTCGGTCCACCGGGGGCTGGCAAGGGCACACAGAGCGAAAATCTCGTTAGTGCGTTCGATCTCGACCACGTGACGACGGGCGACGCGTTGCGTGCAAACAAAGACATGGAAACGGAGTATGGAACCCCTCGGGAGTACATGGACGCGGGCGAACTCGTCCCGGATCCGGTCGTCAACGAGATTGTCGCAGCTGCACTCGAGGACGCCGATGGGTACGTTCTCGACGGCTATCCACGAAATCTCTCACAGGCGGAGTATCTCGATGAGATCACCACACTCGATCACGTGCTGTTTCTCGACGTTGATCGCGAGGAGCTTTTGCGCCGACTCACCGGCCGGCGCGTCTGTCCGGAGTGTGGAAAAACGTACCACGTCGAGTTCAATCAGCCCGAAACCGAGGGCGTCTGTGACGCCTGCGGAAGTGAACTCACCCAGCGCGATGACGACACCGAGGACGTTGTGAACGAACGGCTCGACGTGTACGATGAGAACACGCTCCCAGTCGTCGAATACTATCGTGACCAGGGCGAGCTCATCGAAATTGACGGCAACGACTCACCCGACGGCGTCTGGGAGACGATTCAGTCCACGCTGGAGTGACGGGCAGAGCTTGCTCCCTTCGGTGGTATGTCACACGCCATCAAATCTACAGAAAGGAGGTTTCATAACGCCTCATGCCCTAGGACTGGCCAATGGTACGTGCTGAACAGAAGGTGAACGATCTTCTTGCGGAAGATTCTGGCATGAGCGATGCACTCTCCGCCGTGCTCGCCGAAGCCGAACAAAATGGAGGAACGGTGGAGTGGGCCGATGTCAACGGCGAGTTGACCAGTGGCCAGTGGGGGCGGATCATCGAGAAGGGGCTGCTTCAGAGCGCCAACGGAAACGGATTCGCCGTCCAGCAGCCTGAGACGATCAAAGGCGCGCTCAACGGGCAGTTCAACGGGTCGAAATCCACGGCATCCAACGGTAGCTCCACCGCTGACGATTCGGACGAAGACACCTCCTGGACGACATACGACAAACTCGCCGGGCTCGTCGCCCTGGGCATGATGGCGGGCTACTCGATTCAACCCATCAAAAACACCGTGGGGGGCGTTATGCACATGTTGCTTGGTCCAGTGAACGCGGTCTTGCCGTTCTATGGCGTCGTTCTTCTGTTGGCCGTTGCACTGGGTTTCTACTCGACGGTGTTCCGCGCAAAGTTGATGGACACGGAGATGATGGGCGACCACCAGGAACGGATGAAAGACCTTCAGGAGCGCCAGAAGGCCGCCCGCGAGCGCGGTGATGACGAAGCGATCGAGCGCCTCCAGAAAGAGCAGATGGATATGATGGGCGATCAGCTCGGCATGTTCAAACAGCAGTTTAGACCCATGGTGTGGATCATGCTGCTGACGATTCCCGTGTTTCTCTGGCTCTACTGGATGATCGGACCGGGTCCACTCCCCGCCGGCGACACCACAGTGATCATGCCCTTTGCCGGGGAGGTCGCCTGGACCGACAGTCTGCTGGTCTTTCCTGCCTGGCTGGCCTGGTATATGATCTGTTCGATCGGCTCCACGCAGGTCATCCAGAAGGGGTTGAACATGGATATCACACCGGGTTCGTAAGACAACTACTTTTAGGCCACCGGTCCGAGGGTAAACATGTTAATCACGGTCTCCGGCCCGGCGGGCGTCGGAACGAGCACGACCGCAGAGCGACTCGCCGACGTGCTGGGATACGATCACGTGAGTGGGGGCGATATTTTCCGCTCGCTCGCCGAAGAACGGGGGATGAGTGTCCTCGAGTTTAATCAGCTCGCTGAAGAGAACGATCAGATCGATCGAGATCTCGATCGGCGCCAGCGGACGCTCGCGCAGGATCGCGACGAGCTCATTCTCGAGTCCCGGCTCGCTGGCTGGATGGCCGGCGAGCACGCCGATTATAAGATCTGGCTGGATGCGCCGCCATCGATTCGGGCCGCACGAATTGCAGACCGTGAAAAAAAGCCCGTCGAAACCGCTCGTGAGGAAACCCAGGCGCGCGAAGCGAGCGAAGCACTCCGCTATCGCGAGTGTTACGACATCGATATCGAAGATCGATCGATCTACGATCTCACTATCAACACCGCCCGCCTCGATCCCGCCGGCATCGTTCGGACGATTCGGTCGTTCGTCGACGCGTACGACGAGCGTGCCGATGAGGGAACGATGCCGATCGAAGGCGTTCGGTACGAGTTCTAGGCCGATGCGTGGTCCACCCACAGAGCGCGATATCGATTCGCTGTGCTCGTTCGGCGTCGTGAATCTCGATAAGCCGCCCGGTCCCTCAGCCCATCAGGTGACGGCGTGGCTTCGCGATCGGCTTGGCGTCGATAGGGCAGCCCATGCGGGGACGCTCGATCCGAAGGTAACGGGCTGTTTGCCGGTGTTGACCGGCGACGCAACCAGGATGGCACAGGTGTTCGATGATAGTATCAAGGCCTACGTGGCGGTGCTCGAACTCCATGGCCAGGCCGACGATCTCTCCGCACTCGAAGCGTTCGAGGGAGAAATCTATCAGAAGCCACCACGCAAGAGCGCTGTTGCTCGTCGCCTTCGGACCCGGACGATCCATCGCCTTGAGCTGCTCGAACGGGACGGGCGATCGGCACTTTGCTACGTCGAGTGTCAGAGTGGGACGTACATTCGAAAGCTCTGTCACGATCTCGGACTGGCGATCGGGACCGGCGCGCACATGGGCGATCTTCGCCGGGTGCAGACCGGGACGTTCGATGACACCGATCTGAACACAATGGAAGATCTGACCGATGCGGTGGCGTTTGCTGCGGAGGGCGAGGAGGAAACGATCCGGGAGGTGATCCAGCCCGCAGAGCGCGCACTGGTCGGGCTTGGGTCGGTTACGATTGCGCCGTCGGCCGCCGAGGAGGTTGCCAACGGCGCACCGCTGTACGCGCCGGGAATCATCGAAACGGATGGTGTCGAACGGGATGCACTCGTCGCGTGTTACACGCCCGACGGCGCTGCAGTGTCGATTGGAACGCTCGTGGGCGACCCCGACGGCACGAGTGGCCTCGTCGTCGACACCGAGCGCGTGCTCGTCTGAACCCCACCAAACTGGCCACCAGCGGGGAGAAAAGCGACACGCTTAATCGTGGATGGTACCTTGGCTCAGTTACGCGGGGCCGTGGGGTAGCCTGGTATCCTCTGCGCATGGGGTGCGTTGGACCTGAGTTCGAATCTCAGCGGTCCCACATTCTATCTTCAGTTGCAATCGAGAGAACCCCGTACGGAAGACATTTACTGTGGACATTGCAACGCCGAATATGTACACACGTCGACAGCTGCTGGCCGGGCTCGGCTGTGGTGGGATCGTGGGTATGGCCGGCTGTCTCTCCGAGGAGACCGGGTTCTATCCGGGCGACGAGGAAGAGCGAACGAAATGGTGGCCACAGCCCCAGTACGACGGCTATGGGACGTGCTTCAACCCGGAGACAACAGTATCGGCCGACTCGCCGAGCGTGCGCTGGGAGCTCGAGATTTCCAGTCCGTCTGCGCGACCGATCATCGTCGATAGCGTGGCAGTGTTGCCGACCAGCGAGGCAGTTCGGGCGGTCTCCACTGTGGATGGGAGCGAACTCTGGACGGCAACGGAGAAAGATTCGGTGGTGTGGCCCAGATCCGTGGCCGCACACGACGGGCTGGTGTTCATTTCGAGCTCAGAGGAACCAGAGCTGATGGCACTCGGTCTGCAGACGGGAAAGCGAACGTGGGAGCGAACCTTCGAACGGCCACCAAAAGCGTTCACGATCGACTATTCGAACTCACACCTTCTCTTCGGTGACGACACTGGAACCGTTTACAGCGTCGATCCAGCCACTGGCAAGACGAACTGGAAGCGTTCCGTGTTCGGACCGATCTCCACTATCGTGACCAAGATAGGATTCCATCTGATTGGAACGGAGGGCGGTGAGGTGTACGCACTATATGGCGAGCAAGGAGATGGCCTCTGGCGTCGGAGATTCCCGGGAGCCATCACAGCGTTGGGGTCGAGGAACGGAAGCCATAGCGGTGCTGGTGCGTTTGTCAGCTGTTTCAGTGGATCGACTTTCGCACTCAATCCGTCCAGTGCGGGAGCTACCGTCTGGTCGAAAGACCTCTGGTCACCGGAATCGGTCGTCGTGACGAGCAGTCACGTGTACACAGCAGGGACCTCAATCTCGGCGATCAACTACCGAAACGGGAAGCGAAGCTGGTCTGTCGGCGAGACGGTCCAGTGTGGCCCTGCAGCTGCGGGCGATCTCGTCTTCGTTGGCGCGGAAAACGCCGTCGAGGCGTACAAGATGGGTGGCGGTGCTGGACTCGGTGGAATACGAATCGATACAAAAGGATGGAGACTGCCGGTCGATGGAACCCCCCAGAGAGGATTTGCAGTCGCCGATGGGGCACTCTTCGTCATGACACAAGGCGGGAACGGTGAGCCATCGAAGGCGTACGCGATCGAATGACGTCCATAGCTCCTCGCCCGTGAAGGGTCAGCCACACACACCAAAATTCATTTCCTGTCACTGTCCAAATTCCACCGAACGAATGCCTGGCTCCAAATTTCTCGACGGCGATACAATCGAACTCTGTGTCCCAACGAAAGCGGATCGAGCGTGGCTCAACAAACAGCAAAACGATCCCCGAATCTGGCGGTCGATGCTCACGCACACGCCAACCCAGCTCGACGAGACACCGTACGAACAGGACGAGGGGACCGTCCGCCTGCTGATCTGCGATTCGAATGTGCCGGTGGGGAAGATCTGGCTGCGACAGGCCGGCATTCAACAGCGCTACGGCACCGGAACGCTCGGCTACTGGATCGCACCCGACGAGTGGGGCCAGGGCTACGCTACGGCCGCCGTCGAGCGCATGGTGACCTATGGCTTCGAACAACGCAGACTCCACCGGATCACTGCTGACGTGTTCGAGTGCAACCCGGCGTCTGCGCGCGTGTTAGAACACAATGGCTTTCACCAGGAAGGAACCGAACGACAGGCCGCATTCATCGACGGCGAGTATCACGACGTCCGCAACTACGGGCTGTTGCGGACCGAATGGATGCGCTGAATCGCACTGTGGTACGCCGGGGGAACACCGAAGTGGATTGCCCGTAACACCAGTGTATGGAACGTGCGCCGACACGGAGCCACACAAACGGCTGTGATCGCCCGTGAACGCGCTGTTCGATGCCGACCGGAGCCTGCTGCCGTGGTGGTTTCTGGTCGCCATCCTCACCGCGATCGTGCTGGCGATCGCCTACGCGTTCGTTGGAACGATTGTCGTTGGGATTTTCTTCTACTACGCAATGCGCCCGATCAACCGGCGTATTCGTCGGTTTACCAGCGCACGCCGATTCGCGGCGGTCACCACGCTGGTACTCGTTCTCTTGCCGATCATCGTTTTTCTGAGCTACACGCTGTTTGTTGGCCTCGAAAGTCTGAACATGGCGCTTTCAGAAGGAATTCGACAGGCACTCCAGCCGTACGTGGATCTCACCAGATGGCTCGAAGAGCCACAGACGCTGGTCACGATCACCGAACAGCTCCAGCGGTCGGCACCGCTTCAGGGGATTCTCACGGCCAGCATCGACGTGCTCGTGGCGGTGACGAACGCGCTCGTTCACGTGGGATTGATCGTCGCAATTGTTTACTACCTGCTCCGAGATGGCGCACGGATCGAAGCCTGGTTTCGAGAAGAGGTGGGGCCAGACAGTGCTGCCTACGCCTACGCCAGCGCTGTTGACACGGACTTAGAAACCGTCTACTTCGGAAACGTCATCGCCCTGGTGATGATCACGCTCGGCGCAATCGTCTGGTACCATGGCTACAACATGATTGCGCCGCCACACCTCCAGGTGCCAGTTCCAATGTTGCTTGGGCTGTTGACCGGCATTGCAAGCATCATCCCGATCATCGTTGGAAAACTCGTCTACCTGCCGATAACGGGGTATCTGGTGTTGCTTGCCATCCGGGCGTCACCAGTCCAGCTCTGGTATCCAGCACTGTTCGGAATCGTCTCGCTCGTCGTGCTCGATCTGATCCCACAGTCATTCATTCAGCCGTATATCGCCGGACGAAAGCTCCACGTCGGATTGACGATCTTCGCGTACGTGTTCGGCGGGCTGTTTTTCGGCTGGTATGGGCTGTTTCTGGGACCGATCATCCTCGTCTTTGCCCTCCAGGCGATTCGGCTGGTCATCACCGATCTCCTCCATGGAGGACCGGTGACGCCACGACCGACGGCCGCTCGCGATCTGGGCTCCGATCCAGCACTCGAAGCCGACGAATGATCACTCCTTTTTGATTGCCGGATTCGTCACGGCACCGTTTGCCGCCGAATCGAACGCCGCACCGTACTTTGCGAGCACGCCGCCCGTGTAGTTCGGGGTTGGTGCATCCATTGTGGCCCGCCGCTCCTCAATCGTTTTCTCTGAGAGCGCAACGTCGAGCTGGCGCGCTTCGATGTCGATCGAAATCGTATCACCGTCTTCGAGAACGCCGATCGGGCCCCCGACGAACGCTTCGGGCGCAACGTGTCCGATCATCGGTCCGCGAGTCGCCCCAGAGAACCGACCATCAGTGAGCAGCGCCACGTCATCCTCGTGGCCCTGTCCGACGACCGCGGCGGTCACGCCAAGCATCTCGCGCATTCCAGGACCACCCTGTGGTCCCTCATTGCGCACAACGATCACATCGCCCGACTCAATCGCTCCGTCCTGCACGTAAGCCATCGCATCCTCTTCGGTTTCGAACACCCGAGCGGGCCCTTCGTGCTCAAATGCGTCCGAGCCGGTCGCTTTCAACACCGCACCGTCAGGGGCGAGATTGCCGCGCAAGATTTTAATCGCTCCCTCCGCTGTGAATGGATCGTCGACCGGACGCAAAAACGGGGCGTCGATCGCCGAATCTTCGGGGAGATCGAGCACATCGAGTTCTTCGGCGATCGTTCGGCCCGTGATCGTCATCGCCTCGCCGTCGATAAGCCCCGCCGCATGGAGTCGACGAATGACGATTGGCACGCCGCCAACATCGTGGAGATCTTTCATCTTTTTCGTCCCGCCAGGCTGAAGATTGGCAATCTTTGGCGTTCGGCGGCTGATCGCGTCGAAATCCGCAAGCGTGAGATCGATTCCGGCCTCTGCCGCCATTGCCAGCAGGTGCAACACCGCGTTCGTCGAGCCGCCGGTGGCAACCTGCACAGCGATCGCGTTTTCGAAAGAAGACTTCGTGAGAATCGACGACGGCGTCCGGTCGTCCTGAACCGCATCCAGTGCGAGTTTCCCAGCACGAGCCGCGACCGACCGGCGCTGGTCAGATTCTGCCGGCGCACTCGCCGATCCGAGTGGAGCCAACCCGATGGCCTCACTGATCGAGGCCATCGTGTTGGCGGTGAACATTCCGCCACACGAACCAGCTCCCGGACAGGCGTCCCGTTCTAGCGCATCGAGTTCTTCTTCGCTCATGTCGCCGGACGCGACCGACCCAACGCCCTCGAAAACGTTCTGGACGGTCACCTCCCGGCCGTCGTGTTCGCCCGGCATGATCGATCCACCGTACAAAAAGACGCTCGGGAGGTCCGTCCGAATCGCCGCCATCATCATTCCTGGCAAATTCTTATCACAGCCGGCGACCGTCACCAGCGCGTCCATCCGCTCGCCAAACGCAACCAGCTCAACCGAATCCGCGATCATCTCGCGTGAGATCAGCGACGCCTTCATTCCCTCGGTGCCCATCGAAATCGCATCCGAAATGGTGATCGTCCCGAACTCGATCGCCATCCCGGATTCGGCTTCGACACCCTCGATTGCAGATTCTGCAACCGTATCGAGATGAACGTTGCATGGCGTTATGTCGGCCGAAGGGTTAGCGATGCCAACCATTGGACTTGAAAAATCAGCGTCATCGTAGCCCATTGCCCGGAACATCGCGCGGTGTGGCGCACGGTCCGGTCCCTCGGTCACCTCGTGACTCGGCAGGGTGTCCGACTTTCCATACTGGTGAAGCTCGTCGCTCATACCCCCACGAACGCCCACAGTCGTATAACTCTCCGGTGGTGGTCAAATCTTGCTGGCTTGCTGGCGACGAACCCCACCATAGTGTTGAATATCCTACTAAAGAACCCGGCCGATTGGTAGAATATCCAACTATTGTATTTTGGAGTTCTATCTGGTGATTACCCAAGCCTACTTGGACCTACTATTACACTAGAGCAATGATGACCCCACAGATTGCTGTTGTATATTATCCAGAGGGGGCAGGACACGCGACACGAATGCTGGCGGTGGGTCGGGCCCTTGAGAAACGGGGAGCGACGGTGAGCGTCGCCGGCGGCGGTCCAGGGACGCAGTTCGTTCGGATGAACGGCTACGATCCGTTCATACCGACAACCGTCGATTTTATCGACACCAGACAGCTTGGGATGGGCGGCGTCCTCACTGATAGCGTTCCCCGCGCCGTTCAGCGGATCAGAGATCTCGTTGGCTGGCTCCGGCGCGTTTCTCCAGCGGCACTCGTTACCGACGACATGTTCGCCACGATCGCCGCAAACGTCGCTGGGGTGACAACCTATCACTTAAGCCACAATTCACCGGGGCTGTATTCACAGTATCTCGAGCGGATCGCCACGTCGGTGCTCTCCTTGCACCACCAGTACTCTGCACGGTCGTTTTTCTATCCAGCAGTGTGGGAGCCTTGCCGAGCAGATCCACCGCGATGCACTCGCGTGGGACCAATCGCACTCGAGGGAGACACTGAAACGCCCGATATCGACGTTCTCGTTGTGCCGAGCGTCTACTCCCGGGAGATGGATCGGTTTATCGAGCCAGTGCGAGAAGATGGTCGGTCGGTGCTCGCAGTGGGTGGGCCGGACTGGGAACCAGTCGTCTCGCTGTTTCCCTACATCGAGGCCGCAAATCTCGTCATCTGTTCGGGATATTCGACCGTGATGGAGGCAGCCGTTGCCGGAACGCCGTGTGTCGTGCGTCCGTTCACGGACGAACAGCGTGGCGTCGCCGCACTGCTCGCAGAAACGGACGGCTTTGCCGTCGTCGACTCACCGTCGGCGGTTTCCCGCGCAGTTGCGCGACCGCCACCAGCTCCATCGTTCAAGAACGGTACTGATCTGGTCGCAGAACGGGTGCTCTCAGAGATCGACACAACGCAACCGTCACATCCGCGTCCAACGGCCACACCGAGCAGCGCTACTGGTTCGCGGCCGACTGAATCCAGACGGTCTTCTGGTTTGTAAACGCCTCAATCCCGCGTTTCGATAGCTCTCGTCCGTAGCCCGAGCGGCCAATGCCACCGAATGGGAGTCGGGGATCGGACTTGGTGAGTTCGTTGATGAACACACAGCCGGCGTCGATTCGTCCCGACAGCTCCCTGGCGACGTCGAGATCGGTACTCCAGAGCGAACAGCCAAGACCGTACGGCGAATCGTTGGCCAGCTCGATTGCGCTATCGGTCGAATCGACCTCGAAGATGGGAGCAACAGGTCCAAACACCTCCTCGTTCGTCATTGGCGTCTCCGGTGGGACGTCTGACAACACCGTGGGTTCGAAGAAATACCCCGTCCGGTCAAGCGGTTCGCCGCCAAGCTCAAGCGTCGCGCCGGCTTCTACCGTTGCTGTCACCTGCTCATCGAGTGTTTCGAGGAGGTCTGCCCTGGCCTGTGGTCCAACGTCGGTCGATTCGTCGGTCGGATCACCAACCGTCAGTGCAGCCATCGCTTCGATGAATCGGTCTCGGAACTCTTCATACACCGCTTCGTGAACGATGAACCGCTTTGCGGCGATACAGGACTGTCCGGAGTTAATCGTCCGTGCCCTGGCTCCAATTCGGGCTGCCGCCTCGACGTTTGCATCGGCAAGCACGATGAACGGATCGCTACCGCCGAGCTCAAGCACAGATGGCAGCAGTTCCGTCCCAGCAGCACCACCCACCGCCTGGCCAGCGCGCTCGCTTCCTGTCAGCGTCACCCCCTTGATACGGTCATCCGTAATGAGCGACTCGACCGCCTCCGAACCAACGAGCAGGCTCTGGAACACCCCATCCGGAACTCCCGCCGCCGATACCACGCGCTCGATCGCCTGCGCGCAGCCAGGTACGTTCGAGGCGTGTTTCAACAGCGCGGTGTTGCCGGCCACCAGGGCTGGTGCGACAAATCGGAACACCTGCCAGAACGGAAAGTTCCACGGCATCACGGCAAGCAACGGACCGAGCGGTTCGTGGCGAACGAACGTCGTTGCGTGTGGTTCGCTCGGCAGTCGCTCGGGGGCCAGATAGGAGCCGGCGTGTTCAGCATAATGCTCACACACCCACGCGCACTTTTCGATCTCCGATCGAGATTCTGTGATCGGTTTGCCCACCTCCGAGGTGATTAACGCTGCGTGCTCTTCACACTCCGATCGTAGCTGTTCGGCAACTCCCTGGAGCCTTTGACGGCGATCACGAAGCGGACGATCGGCCCACGAACTACCGGCGCGGACGGCCGCTGCGATCGATCGCTCGACTGTGGCGTCGTCGTGTGGGGCGATCGGATCGAGCGGTTGCTCCGTTGTGGGATTGATTCGATCCATGATCAAACCACAGCCGGCAATCACAAATAAATATCCGTTAACCAACATCCAAAAATTTGTAATTGGCGAAGATTTTTCAACTATCTAATGCGCAATAACCTGGTGCGTAATAAATAAGTATCTATGAAATAATCATGAGCCGTGCCATCGATGTCCGTGTTAGTAGGGCTCACTGTGCAGACGTTCGGTACCAGCGCACCACCAGCAACTGTCATTTTACAGGGTCAATCCCGGACGATGAGCGAGGTTTTTCCCCATTTGTTTTCTATATTTCTCGTCCTGGGGACGCTCGTCGGCATCGTGGTGTTGTCATATATGGTGTACGTTGCCGTTCGCTATCGGGCTGATGGAGAGACCGATGAACTGAAAGATTCACCCCAGCTCGGGGAGTTACCCGAAGGGGGCGGTGATGGGCGAAAGCTCGCGGTTTCGTTGACGTTGAGCGCGATCATCGTGATTGCGCTGATTTCCTACGCGTGGTTTCTGTTAATGGGAGTCGAAGGCGGACCCCCTGAGGTTAGTGGGGAACCCAATAGCGATAAGCCCCTGTCGGTGACGGTGGTTGGCGAGCAGTTCGCCTGGAAGTACATTTATCCGAACGGGAATTCGTCGTACACCCTTCGGGTGCCTGATGATCGGCCGATAGAGCTCACCATCACCTCAAGCGACGTGATGCACACCTACGGCATTCCGAAATACGATCTGAAAACCGATGCCATCCCAGCACAGAACACGACCACGTGGTTCAATCCCGACGAGACGGAAACCGTCGAAGCAAACTGTTATGAACTGTGTGGGACCGGCCACTCGGAGATGACCTCCGAGGTGATCATTATGGACGGCGCGGAATTCGATCGCTGGTACGCCCAGACAACCAGCGACGCCACGCCGACGCCGAACGAATCGACGACCGAGGGGGCCCACGCCATGGACCATCCACAGAGCAGACTGGCGCACAATCACGTGCTGGTGTAACCGATGAGTGACGACAGATCCACTGATGAGTCAGCTGTACAGCCCGACGGCGGCCACGCGAGCCGGCCGCTTGCCGAACCCACGTCCAAGCAATCCACACTCCGTCGATTTTTCACGCGGGATGATCTCCCACCGTACGGCGCGCTCCGGCGATGGCTACTCACGACCAACCACAAAGACGTTGGCGTGCTCTACGTTGTTACCGCGCTGTTGTTTCTCGTGTTCGGCGGCGTGCTGGCGCTGTTGATGCGCATTGAGCTGTTGACGCCCGTCGGGGACTTTTTGAGTGCTGACGGGTACAACCAGACCGTTTCGACACACGGATTGATCATGGTGTTCTGGTTTCTCTCGCCGTTTGCGTTCGGCTTTGCGAACTACATCGTGCCACTACAGATTGGCGCGAAAGATCTCGCGTTCCCCCGGCTCAACGCCCTGAGCTACTGGCTCTATCTGTTCTCGGGAATACTTCTCGGACTCTCGTTTTTCCAGGGCGGGAGTTTCTCGGGCGGCTGGACGATGTACGCGCCGTTGTCGGTGCCAAACTACATGCCCCAGATTGGCTCGACGACGACGATACTCGCGCTCACGTTGTTTGTTATTTCAGTCACCGTTTCGTCGGTGAACTTCTTGACGACGATGCACCGCATGCGCGCTCCGGGGCTCACGCTCCGACGGATGCCGCTGTTTACCTGGTCAATTTTGCTCACCGTCTGGATGATGTTGTTCGCGTTCGCGGCGTTGCTCGCGGCACTCTTGATTTTGAGCTCCGATCGCATCCTGGGGACGACCTACTTCACCGCTGAAGGAACTCCCGGCTCGTTGCTCTGGACGCATCTGTTCTGGTTTTTCGGCCATCCAGAGGTGTACATCGTCTTTTTCCCGGCACTGGGAGCGATGGCAGAGATGTTCCAGACGTTCACCGGTCGCCGGCTGGTCGGTCGCAAGTGGTTTATCGTTTCAATGTTGCTCGTTGCGCTCCAGAGCTTTCTGGTCTGGATGCACCACATGTTTCTCACATCGATCAATCTTCAGATCAAGACGCTGTTTATGATCACCACGATCGGTATTTCCCTGCCGTTCGACCTGATGGTGTTCTCGTTGATCTACACGATGGTGAAAGGCAGGTTGCGATTCACGACGCCGTTTTTGTTCGCGTTTGGGTCGCTGTTCGTGTTCATTATTGGCGGCATCACAGGCGTCTTTCTCGGAGCGGTCGTTCTCGATTACCAGCTCAGGGGAACCTACTGGGTGGTGGCGCATTTCCACTACGTGATGGTCTCTGGAGTCATGGCGCTCGTCGGTGCGCTGTACTACTGGTATCCGAAGCTCACCGGTCGGATGTACAACCGCCGACTCGGAAAACTCTCGTTCTGGCTGTTTTTCGCCGGCTTCAACCTGTTGTATTTCCCGATGTTCATCGCCTGGGAGACGCCACGACGTGTGTTCGACTATCCAGCAGAGCTCACGGGCTTTCACCAGCTCGCCACCGTCGGTGGCTTTCTCCTCGGATTTGCGTTTTTGCTCGTCATCTGGAACTGTTATCGCAGCCTCTGGGACGGCGAGACGGTCAGTTCGAATCCCTGGGCGCACGCCACCACTGCTGAGTGGGCCATTCCCTCGCCACCACCCCTGGAAAACTTCCCAGGCATGCCGAGCTACGAGAGCGGCTCGCTCGACTTTCTGGACCGTGAAACGGCCTCAACCGACGGTGGCACGGTAACGAAGCCGACACCCTCGAGTCACGACGGTCACGACAGCCACGCGAGCCCCTGGCCGCTGGGGATCTCAATCGGCTCGTTCGTATTGTTCCTCGGATTGTCCGGCGTCGCAACCGGTGGCATCTACGTTCCAATCACGATCGTCGGCGGTGGATTGCTCGCAGTCACCTTGCTAGGATTCGGACTGGAATCGTTTTCGGTTACAGAACCGGCTGTTGCTGAACGATGGCCGTTCGCGGGAATCGAAAACGGAAAGCTTGGCGTCTGGATATTCCTGGCCTCGGATATCGTGCTGTTCGGTGCGTTCGTTGGCTCATACGTCTTCCTCCGGGCAGGATATGGTTGGGAGGCCTGGAAGATCGTTCCCCACAACCCGATTCCCGGATTGATCAACACGTACATCTTGCTGACGAGCAGTTTCTGTGTGGTGTTAGCACTCGTCGCCGCCCAGAAAGGCAGACGTTGGGGCGTCGTCGCCGGACTGACGACAACGCTGTTGCTCGGGATCGCCTTTCTGATCAACAAAGGAATCGAGTGGATCGAGCTCTTTCACCACAACATCTGGCTTTCCACCGACGTGCAGGCCTCAACATTCTTTTTGACGACCGGACTGCACGGGTTGCACGTCGTGCTCGGACTCGTGATCGTGCTGTATATGATCCCCCGGGCGCTCAATGGGGCGTATCTCGACGATGAACGGCCAGTGGAGTATTTCGGACTCTACTGGCACTTCGTCGATATCGTCTGGTTATTCTTGTTCCCGCTGTTCTACATCCTCTAACGAACCATGGCAAACACGAAACTCTACACCGTGATTTACGTCGTACTGTTCGTCTTCGCGACCGCACAGGTTGCGATCGAAGGAATGTCACTGGGCTTTGAACTCGCCGTCGGGCTCATCATCGGGCTCTCGGTGGTCAAGGCCGTCCTCGTCGCAGGGTATTACCAGCATCTGTTCACCGAACCGCGATCGGTAACCTACGTGGTTCTCAGTGGGCTTCTCACGGCGCTGGCACTCACGTTCGCCGCATCGTATTCGATCACGTGAGGATCGGTTCGTAGCGCCTTTCTCGAGTCCACACGATCACTCACCGATGAGTACTCCGGGGGAAATCTCACCCACAAATCTCTCGCCGATGGCATGGCGGTTGCTCCGCGTTGGTGCCGGCTTCGAACAACGGGCAGTCGAACGAGAGATCGACGAAATACAACAGGCACACGTCTCGATGCTCGAGCGAGGCGCACGCTCGCTTTCTCCAGCACGGCGAGCGACGCTGTTCGAGCTGTACGCCGACGAACTCACCACCGCGCAGGTGCGAGCCATTGTGGACCATTTCTGAGCAGCTACTGGTTAGAAAATCGAAATGGTTATTAGTGCTACCTAGAATGTGGCTGTGTATCAATGATACATCGGTTACAATCGTCTGTTCGCAGTAGAATCGGCATATTCCTGGTGGCGATACTCGGTGCGGTGGTGATCGCAGGCTTACCAACACCGGAAGGGCTGTCGATTCGAGGGCAGTACGCCCTGTCGACGATGTACTTCGCGGCGGTGTTGTGGATTTCAGGGGCCGTTGGGCTTGCGGTGACAGCGCTGTCCATTCCAGCGTTGTTGACCGCCTTTGGGGTGTACGCAGATCTCGATCAGGCGTTGCGGGGCTTTGCGGACCATCTGATCTTTCTTTTTATAGCAGGATTCATGCTGGCCAATGCGCTCCAGAAGTACGACATCGACCGCCGGATCGCACTGTATATGATCGCCCGGCTGGGGAGTTCCCCCCGGTTTCTGGTGTTGGCAGTGATGTGTGCAACGGCTATCCTCTCGATGTGGGTGTCGAATACGGCAACGACGGCGATGATGACGCCGATTGCGCTTGGCGTGCTCACGCAGGTGATCGGTCGCGAAGAGATCGAATCACGGGATGAACACGTCGCAACAGATGGGGGGCTGGCACAGGCTGGCGATGGCTTTACCAACATTCAGCTGTCGATGTTGCTCGGTACGGCATATGCAGCCAGCGTTGGCGGCGTTGGGACGCTCATCGGGACGCCACCGAACGCAGTGTTGGCAACACAGCTAGAGGCAATGCACAACTACGAGATCGGATTCGTCGATTGGTTGTTCATCGGACTACCAATCGTGTTCGTTACGCTGCCGCTGGTCTGGTATCTGTTGACCTATCAGTTCTACCCGCCACGGATCGACGACGTTGGTGCGGCCAGAGCTCAGGCACGCACTGAACTCGACGAGCTCGGAACGCTCTCGCCACGTGGACGATGGGTGTTGTACATTTTCACGGCGACAGCGCTGTTGTGGATGATCGGTGGATTAGAACGGCTCGCCGAGTTATTCCTCGGACCGGTGTGGCTGACGACGCTGTTCGGTGGCGAGGGAATGACGATTTTTGGCGTCGAGGGCCACCAGGGACTGCTGTATTACGTGATGGTCGGTCTCTACGCAATTCCTGCGCTGGTACTCGCCGAGACGATGACAATCGAGGAACTGCTCGACATCGACTGGGGCGTGATTTTGCTGTTCGGTGGAGGGATTTCGCTTGCCGATTCGCTTGCAGACACCGGCGCAACCGAGTGGATCGCACAGTCCGTCTTCGGTGGGTTGACCGGTGCACCGATCATTGTGGTCGTCGGTGCTGTGGTGTTGCTCATCATCTTCCTGACAGAGATGACCTCAAACACCGCGACGGCGTCGATCATCGTTCCGGTATTGATCTCTATCGGTGGGACGTTCGCAGCGACGCTTGGGCTCACACCCGTCGCTGCGGGCATCTTTCTGGCGGTGAGTGGGGCAATTGCGGCGAGTTTCGCGTTTGCGTTGCCGGTCGCCACGCCACCGAACGCCATCGTCTTCGGGAGCGGCTATCTCGAACAGAGTCACATGATGCGGGCGGGTGTCATTCTGAACCTGGTGATGACCGTAGTGCTGACCGTGCTGATCTGGCTGTTGTTCCAGTTCGTCTGGCCCGTCCTGCTCTGGTGACTAGATCCAGATGAACACGTAGACGTACGTAAAACCAAAGAACGTGCAGATGAACGCAGCAACAATTTTGAGATGGTAGACGAACAGCTCGTCCGTCTCGGTATCACTCGCCGACTCGAAGCGTTCGCGTTGTGTTGTATCCAACTCACGTTCGTGTCGTTCGCCCAGATGTAACGCACACAATCGCTCGGTCGGAAACGGTCGATCACAGAACGGACAGCGATCGGCTGGCGTCACATCCTCTGGAACGGACGTGGCGATCGACTGTACTGTTGCATCATCGTGTCGGGATTGGCGTGACATATCAGGAGACGAATGGCGGCGCAGCGTACGGTTGTAACACGATCCACATGCTCACGACGGTGTAGGCCATCATGGTCACGACCAGCGGATACTGGATGCGAAGCGGCTGGAGCGTGCCCGTGAACAGTTCGAACGCGCTCGCGTGTGCAACCCAGACGGCGACGATGTGGCCAAAAAGCACGAGCAGTAACTGGAGTCCCCCAATCCATGGACCGGGGACGAGCCGAACCGGAACCATGGGACCACCGAGGGGCTGGACGATGGCAACCAGAAGCACCGGCAGTAGTTCGAGGAGATAGCCCAGATAGTGTGCGAGATGGTAGCTGGCGGCGATTGCCAGCAACGACGGCACGAACCGATCGGCGATCACCGCAGTGGTGACGAACGTCGGCCCTGTCCGTCGGGTGTAACGGACAGCCGCCCGATACACGAACAAAAACAGCAGATAACCACCACCCAGCGCGAGCAGATACACCAACAGCGCAGCAACACCCGGACCGGACACCATCGATCGGACGACGGTGGCCCACAGCTCGGTCCCAGTGAGTCCATCGTACGTCGTCGCCCAGAGGATGGCGATGACGAATCGAACGTCACCCCACCGCACGAGATCGGATGCGGGCGAACGAATCGTGAGCGTGCCGTTGGCGATGTGAAACGGTGCGACGCTCCCATAGGCGCGAAACACGCGCGAAATCGGATCGACACGCTCGAACCACCGACTGCCGAACAGCCAGCCCCCACCAACGGTGAGCACCGAGTAGCCGATGATCACCGCGCTAAGCAGCCGCGGATCGGTGGCGAGCGGTGTCACAACCTCGAGAAACACCAGTCCCAACAGTCCACAGACAGCAGCCCACCGTTCGACAATCGGTGGAATTTGGCGTCTGCGACCATCGACATCGAGTGCATCAACGATCGTTCGCCAGGGATTGAACTGTGGCCAGCTGTTTGTGAACGTGTAGACCGAGATGGTGTAGCCAGCCCACCAGCCAACCCAGACGAACAGGATCGTGAGGCTGCTCAGTGGTGAGACGGGTCCAACGAGACCCACCACAAGGAGGACTATTAGCCAGCCGACCGAGAGCCAGCCGACCGAGAGCCAGCCGACACGCCGACCGAGCCATCGCAGCCAATCGGGGAATCGATAGCGCAGCGAGCGCCGGCTGAACCAGCAGAGAAACTCCCGATCGGTCACCGTCGCTGTGAGCAAAAACGAACTAAAGACGACGCCACCGCCAGTCGAGAGCAACAGCCACTGTGGGACTGTTACCGGTTCGTCGGAAGGCCGTATCGCACCGGCGTGTGCCACTACCGGATCACAGAGCATCATTGTGAGACAGACACCAACTGCGAACCAGCCACTCACACGCACCCACCGAAGGGACCACTTCGAATCCATCGAATCAGCCGACGAGGACGAGTTGGCCTGCGATCACGGCGATCGCGATACAACCGAGCAGCCAGAGCGCCACTCCCGTGGCCTCCGCGCTCTTGCGACCGTGACTGCGCAACGAAACGTAGATCCCCGAGATAAGATAGCCACAGAAAATACCACCAAGCACCACTGCAATGAGGATGCCCGCGGTCTGGCCCGCAAACTGTCCGATCGAGTCACCAGCGAGAAACGCAAGCGTTCCTCCGCCAGCTACAGCGACGAGTAGTAAAAACCCAAGGATCCAGCTGGAAGGAATCTCCTCCTCAGCGGTGGCTGACTGTGGTGGGGGTGTGGCTGGGCTCGATTTGCTCGTTCGCAGTCGGGTGAATACCACCACAACCGCCACGAGCAACACACCCATCGATGCGGTGAGTGCTACCGTGTTTGAGAGTATCATGGTGTACCACCCCATTACGAGCCATCCCTAATAAGAATTGCAGCGAACGGTCAGTTCAGCGAGACGATTTGTCACTCGAAGTCGCGGCGCATCGCAATCTCGAACCAGGGGCAGAGACGGAGTTGGCGGTACTGACGAGGATTCTCGTAGAGTCGCTCGTAGGGAACCCACAGATAGCCGCCAACTTCGGCCGGATCCGGATCGAGTGTCGTCTCATCGAGCGTACATTTCAACACCGAGCACACCTCGAACTCGACGCCGTCGTTGAGATAGTATCGTTTGTACTCGAACTTATCCGTCACCCGGAGGTCTGAGTACTGTGACGGCTCGATACCGAGTTCTTCTTCGAGTCGCTCCTCGGTGGCATCGATCTGGGTCTGTCCCTCAATGGGGTGGGAGGCGACGGTTCCATCCCAGTGTGTGTCCCAGAGTCGTTTGTCTGCGCTGCGCTGTGCGAGCAGAATGTTCCCGTCGCCATCGAACACCAGCGCGGTGAACGCTCGGTGGCGGATTCCATCGCCGGTATGAGCGGTAAGTCGGTTGACGACCTCCTGTGGGTTGTCATCGCCGTCCACAGCGACGACGTTCTGGGCCGCATTCTCGTGCGACAACTCGTCGTCGGACGACGAGATCGAATCTGTGGCCATGCGCGTGAATCAGTGTGGTGATCTTAAGGCCTCTTCGAATTCCGTGGTGGCTTACCCAAGCCGTTCATCCAGAATGAGCCGTGTTTTCGTACTCTTTACCTCCTCGAGACCGCGTGCTTTGGTAATCAGGTCGTTCACTCGTCGCGTATCAGTCGCATCGACCACTAACACAATGTCTTCTTCGCCACTCACCTGCCAGACGAAATCGACCTCATCCCACTCGGCCATGCACTCGGACACTGCCGTCGTGTCTACGTCCACTGCAACGGAGATCTCAACCATCGCCTTGACGTTACCCGTCCGCGTCGAAACCGTAAACCGCTCGATGATTCCGTTATCGACCAGTCGATCGACTCGATTTCTGACCGTCCCCTCGGAGGTGTCGACCGTCGAGGCGATCTCCGTGTAGGGCATCCGAGCATCTCGACGGAGGACGTTCAGGATATCCCGATCGAGACTGTCCATTTCCATTGAGGTTATTGTGTAACAGTGGCCGTCACTTGTGAATTACGATATTCGAAGCTAGATTTCGAATGACAATGGTTAAGGCGATCAATAGATACTTTTTTCGTAATGACGAACGCCTACGTTGCGCTCGAGGGGGGTCGTGTGGTCACCGCTCGCTCTCGTGCTCCGGGTCGTGCTCATGGCGAACTGGTGTTCACAACCGCATACACCGGATACGAGGAGAGTCTCACCGATCCATCGTACGAAGAGCAGGTGTTAACCTTTTCCTATCCGTTGATCGGCAACTACGGCGTCCGCGAGGAGCGATTCGAATCCGACCGGGTACATCCACGGGCAGCCGTCGCTCGCGAGCTGACCGACGATGTCGCTGCGTGGCTCACAGAAGAAGGTGTCCCAGCGGTTGATCAGCTCGACACGCGCGAACTCGTGATTGCCATTCGTGAGGAGGGCGCAATGAAGTGTGGAATCGCTGCTGGCCCGGACGCAACGCCCGAGGCTGCACTCGAGGAGCTATCGGCGTGTGTGTCGATGAGCGATCACACCGAGATTGGCGAGCAGGTGACGGTTGACAGTCCGGTGGCGTACAATCGCGACGGCGATGGGCCAGACGTTGCACTCATCGATTGTGGTGCAAAAGGTTCGATCGTCACGTCGCTCATCGACCGCGGCGCAACGGTCCACGTGTTGCCCTGTGACACCACCGCAGACGCCATCACGGAGCTTGCGCCAGATATACTGTTCATCTCGAATGGCCCAGGCGATCCGAAAAACTTCGAGGCGGCCGGCGAGCTCGTCTCGACGTTTGCTGGCGACATTCCGATGGCCGGAATCTGTCTCGGCCAGCAGGTGATCGCCGACGCGCTCGGTGGCGACACCGAGAAGATGACGTTTGGCCATCGTGGCGTCAACCAGCCCGTCCGTGACCTTCGCTCCGGACAGGTGCTCATGACGACACAGAACCACGGCTACACGGTCAGCGATCCCGGCCAGCTCGAAGTGACCCAGGTGAACGTCAACGACGACACGCCAGAAGGACTCGACAGCGACGAACTCAACATCATCACCCGGCAGTATCACCCAGAGGCCAACCCTGGTCCAGAAGACACGCTCGGCTTTTTCGACGACGTTGTGGCGCTTTCTGGCTCGACGAAAGCGGTGTCCTCAGCGGACTGAACACACAACATAGTTCTTTTTTGTGGCGTACGAGGCTGGTGATCATTGCTGAGTGACAGCCGTATCGCTTGTGCGACCCAGCGCTCCGTTCGCTTCGGTGGTGAAGCCATTTGGCTACCGGGATGAAGGATAGTCACGAATAGCCTAATCTGAATTAGGCTAACTCGGATTAGTGTATTCTGCGTTGCATTACACCGAAACCGTCGTCGATATCGGTCGCTGGTGGTACAATGGCCACGAGGTTGATGTGGTTAGACTCACCACTGAGGGAACTCTCGTCGTTGGAGAGTGTACATTCACGAATTCGCCGCTCGAGTACGGTGCGCTCGCCTCACTCGAAACACACGCCGATCACATCCGGTGGAGTCCACATGGTAGCAAGCCGACAGTGGAATATGCCTTGTTCAGTCGTAATAGAACGACACGATCCGTTCAGGAAGCCGTCGCCGATCGTGATGTGATTCGATCGTTCGATCTTCACGAGATAACACAGGCCGTACAATGACGATCAAGAATCGTCGAACAACAATCAGCGCAAAAGAAATCCGCGATCCGCGCTCGATCAGCTGAACATGTCCCGCATCACGGGATGCATCTCCATTAACTGCTCTTCTGCAATCTCCTCGTAGAGCTTATACGTAATCGAGACGGTGAGCAGGAGTCCAGTTCCAGACACCTGTCCGATCGTTCCGAGCATGTTGGCTCCGACCGCGAGCAGCCCAACGAGGGCACCGCCGATGATCGTCACTTGCGGAATGTATCGCGCGAGCACCTTCTCCATCACACCTGGGTTCCGACGGAAGCCGGGAATCTGCATCCCCGAGTTCTGGATCTTCTCTGCGGAGGCTTCTGGCCCCATGTCTGTCGTTTCCACCCAGAAGACTGCAAACAGCGCACCGCCAACGACCATGAACAACAGATCGATGCCGATCCGTAGCAGTATCTGGGCGGGCTCTGTGGCCAGCGCGTCAATCCACTGCGTCGATCGAATGGGCTGGAAGTAGTAAAACAGCCCATCCGTTGGGACCAACCCCGCCTGTTGGTTCTGTGTATACTCCCAGAATGGCATCATATTGCCGAACTGGCCGTACAGGAGTTTGCCAACGAGCTGAATGTTGGCCTGCAGCGCACGGACGAGAATCATCGGCAGCACGCTGGCGTAGATGAGCTTCACGGGATACCGACCGCGGGCACCCTTTACCTTCGCGTGACTCAGTGGAATCTCAACGCGCACGCTCTCTGCATACACGACGATCGCGAAGATCAACAACGTGGTGAACAGCGCGAGGAGATTTCCGGGTCCAAGTAGCAGTGAGGACAGCCCACTGCCCGACAACACCGGGCCAAGCGGTGTCTTTCCGATGATAATATCGAACCAGCTCGCGAAGAATCCTTTCGGCTGACCGGTCCCGAAGAATCCGCGCATGAGCGACTGGCTCACGCCGGCGATGATGAACAGGCCGATTCCGCTCCCGACGCCCCACTTGCTGATCACTTCGTCCATGAACAACAACAGGAGACCGCCGACCAGGAGCTGCGCGAAGATGAGTACCTGAACGCCAAACGTTCCAATCCCGAGCTGTGCGCCAAGCGCCTCGCTCGCGGGCAGCATGCCCCCGATAAACACCATCGGCAGCCCGGTCAAGAAGATCATCACGACGACCAGGAACTTCTGCAGTCCCTGATACAGCGCCTGATCACGTGGATTCGAGGTGTCGAGCCCGAGGAGATTCGCCCCACCGAGCAGCTGCAACACAATGCTTGCAGTGACGATCGGTCCAATTCCCAGATGTAACACGGTCCCGGTTCCACCAGCCAGAATGGCACGGAACTGACCGTAAATATCAGACGATCCCTGTCCTCCCAGCCCGAACAGGTAGACGTTCGTCAGGAAGAAATACAGGACAAGCACGCCTGCTGTCCAGCCAATCTTCCGTTTGAACGGTACGTGGCCCTGTGGGCGTGAGACGGTGGGCATCCGGGTGAGGACCGGGGCGGCGGTCTCCTTCCAACTCATTATTCTTCGTTCTCTCCCTCGTCCTCGGTATCGTTTTTGGTTTCCGCCGCGCGTTTCTCACCGCGCTCGGTCAGCGTGACCGATCCGCCTGCGCTCTCGATCAACTCAACGGCGCTCTCGGAGAACGCATCGGCGGTTACAGTAAGTGTGCCGTGCACCTGTCCGCCGCCAAGCACTTTGATGTAATCAACGTCCTCGCTCGTATCGAGTACGTCGCGCACATCGATGGCGTAGCCATCTGCAGTCTCCTCTGCGAGGCCATCGGCCGCGAAGAGCGCTGCATCCTCATCGAGCCGGCGGACGTCGATCGTCTCGACCGTCTCTTTTGCTTTTTCCGGCCGCTTGAAGCCGTGTTTGCCGACCGATTCGTAGTTGTGGAACTCGTGTTTCGAGCGGCCTGCACGTCCTCGGCCACCGCGATGGCCGGCACCGCGACGGTTCTTGTGCGTGCCGCCGCCGTGCGTGCGAGAGCCGCGCTGTCGTTTCTTTTTGCTGGTCATCGCATCGTAGTGAGGAGCTCGTCGATCTCCTCGGTCGTGTGTTTACCAAGCTGGCCACCCTCCTTCGTTGGGTGTTTGAGTCCGTTGTGGCCGCCACGCGGGGGATGAAGCCGAAGCGTCGGTGAAATCCCTGCCTCGCGCAGCGTCGTCTCTTCTGCCACAAGCGCACTCGCCAGCGCATCGATACTGTCGTAATCGGTGTTTGCACCAACCCACTCCGCATCGAGAGCCTCGCCCGATTCCGTCTGTCCGCGGGTCTCGAGCAACAGCGCAACCGTCTCATCGCTTGGCGTTCCGTGGGCAACCCAGTCGTTCACCTTCGTGATCATGCCACGGTAGGTCTCGGTCTCTGGAACGAACGTACAGTGGTTGACGCGGCCGAGATTGAGCATCGAGATCGTGTCTCGAACGCCCTCGCTCATGTCGACCTCACCGCGAATCTGAACGAGTGCTTCCATTATTCGGCCACCTCCAGTTGCTCCTGTCGTGGGCCACGGGCCTGCGCCGAGTTCATCAGCGCATTGTACGTCGCCTTCGAGAGGTTGATCGTCGTTCGAGTGTTGCCGTGACTCTTCGTCCAGGCGTCCTCGACGCCCGCGAGCTCAAGCACGCTCCGGACCGTCTCGCTCGCTGCGAGCCCGAGTCCAAGCGGTGCTGGCATCAACTCGACCGTCACGCTGCCGGCTTTGCCTTCCGTCCGGCGTGCAAGCGAGTGGTTGCCGCCCGCGCGGTCCTCCCAGGAACCGCTGCCGCGCTCGACCTGGATGATGTTCAGCTTGGCAATCTCGATCGCTTTCTGGATTGCACCGCCAACCTGGTCATCCCGACCTTCAGCATAGCCAACGAAGCCGTTGCGATTGCCGATAACGACCGCACAGCGGAATTTGACACGGCGACCCGAGTCAGTCATCCGCTGGACCATGTTGATGTCGAGCACGTCGTCTTCGAGGTCCGGCAGCAGCTGATCGACGAGTTCGGGCTCTTTCAGCGGAAGCCCGCTCGCGAGTGCCTGCTCCATTGAGGTCACGTCACCCTCAGCAACCTGCTTGCCAAGGCGCGTCTGTGGTTCCCAGCCGTTACTCATAGCTCATCCTCCAGTCGATTCCGTACGTCGTCGAAATGTTCGGGCAGTTCGGTCGCATCGAATTCACCACTGTACAGCGGGTCATCCAGGGAAGCCGCATAGTCGGCGATATGCTCGCCACGGGTTCGGTCCCACTCTGCGAACACGTCGTCGCTGTGTGGAATGTCGATCCCAGCGTCGATAGCGCCTTCCTGGACCGCGAACACCTTGTTGCCGGGTGTCGCGGTGTTGAGTCCGATGTCGAGCACTGCGTCCTCGAGTCCCGCTGCAATCGCGCGCTTGCCAGCCAGATAGCCGGTCAAGTACGCAGCAGGCAGGTTACTCGTCGGTGCTTCCCAGCCAAACTCCGATAGATCAGCCGAGTGTGCGCTCGCCAACGTTCGATCCCCCTCTGGGCCTGTGCTCACCAGCTGCGCCCTGATGTGTTTGTTACTCTTGCGAGCAACCAGGCGTGGCTTGCCGGATTTCAACAGGCGCAACCGCTGATGGTAGTTCGTGCGTGCCTCACGGCGACGCCGCATCGGCACTTTGTATCGTGGTCCGGTTGCCATCGTTATTCTTGCTCCTCGATGTATCGCTCTAGGTCACCGACACTGTCGAACTCGCCACCGCTGGCCTGATCGTACAGCGATCGGTATTCCGATGAGGAGAGCTCGCCCTCATCGCGGAGTTCACGCAAGCGACGTCGCTGTGCGCGAATCCGACCCATCCAGTCGTCCTTTCGATTCTGCCGTGCGCCGGCGGTTCCCTTCCGAGAGCCGTGTCCCTTCAGGTGACCGTAGGCGCGCTTTTTGTTGCGCTCACGCGCGCGACCTCGCGAATTCGACCGCTTTTCGCGTTTGGTCTGAATGAGGTCGCGATCGATTAGATCCCGAACGTCCTCGCGCGTGATCGCATCGGCAATCTCGCCCTGTGCCTCCGGGTCGAGCCAGACGCGGTTTTTGCCAACGTCGAGCTCGTCCGCTGCGATTCGTTTCTGATTTTTCAGATCACTCATCGGTGCGTTTAACCTCCACGTATGTTGGGTTCAGTACGCGAATGCCCGCCTCCTCGGCGGCCTCTTCGATGTGCTCGCGTTTGCGCGCGCCCACCGTCGAGCCGATGCGAACGGCGTGGGTGTCACCATCGACGCCTTCTAAGTCGTCCGTGTTGAACACACGGACTTCCTCAAAGCCGCTTGGGTGGCGACCACGCGCCGCTTTCGGCGTTCGAAAGCCAGCCTCGACGGTCGCACCTTTGCCTTTCTGACCCTGGCGCTGTTTCGAGAGGTTTCCACGCGGCGCACGCCACGATTCGGGCGTGCGCTTTTTCTTGTGGTAGTCCTGCCGACGGAATGCCGGCGTTCCCTCACGAGCGCGCTGTGCGAGTTTCTGTTCGGTCTCCTCGTCGAGATCCGGTGTTTTATCCACCAGCCCACGTGGCTGGAGTTCGGTCTCGACGGCCGTTTCGGGCTCGGGCTCTGGCGTCTCGTCTTCGATTTCTGCCTCGGTCTCGGTTTCGATCTCGAGATCGCCAATGTCGGCTTTGATACGCGCTGCGAGTGCGTTGCCAACCCCATCAACATCCGAGAGATCGGACTGGTCTGCTGCGCGTAGGTCGTCGACCGACTCGAAGCCTGCCTCACGGAGCGATTCGGCCTTGCTCTCGCCGATACCGCTGACCTCCGTCAGTGCTGTCGGTGTCTCTTCGTCTGCCATCAGGCCTCACCTCGGTTTGGTTTCTGTGTGATGTACACGCCGTCCTGGAAGACCCGTGGGTCTTTGTCAGTCACGCGTGTGAGCTGTTCGATATCCGCGGCCGTCTGGCCCACTGCTTCGATGTCGGGCCCAGAGAGCGTGACAGATTCGCCATCAACACTCACGTCGGTGTCACCGTGGATTGGTGTCCGTCTGTCGGCCCGCTCACCGAGGAAGTTCGAGATGACGACATCGTCGCCCTCGACACTGACCTGCATCGGGAAGTGTGAGTAGAGCACTTCCATCTCGTAGGTCCAGCCTTCGGTGACGCCGTGGATCATGTTCCGGATGTGGCTCTCGAACGTGCCAACGGTCGAGTGCGTCTTTGCGTCGTCTTCGTCGGTTTCGACACGAACCGTGTCGTCCTCGACGGTGACGCGTACGTCCGGATACCACAGCCGCCGCGTCACGGTACCCGCTGGCCCATCGATCGTGAGATCGAGATGGTCCACGGATCCGCTTACGTCGTCCGGTAGTTCGATTGTTGTACTCATTGTCGTTCAGTAGACGTATGCGATTACCTGGCCACCGACGCCCTGTTCGCGGGCCTCGTAGTGGCTCATGATGCCGCTGCTGGTGGTCACGATGAGCGTCCCGTAATCACGAGCGGGGAGAAACCGTTTCTCCCACGTTTCGAACTCGTCGACACCCGCGGAGTATCGCGGGTTGACAGGGCCGCACTCGTTGATCGCACCTTTCAGATCAACCTCAAACTCGCCGGCTTTTCCGTCGTCGACGTACTCGAAGCCGTCGATATACCCGAAGTCATAGAAGACCTCGAGGACGCTGCCGATGATGTTCGAAGCGGGCGATACGGTGTGGCTGAGATGGCCCACGCTCTCGGCGTTATCGAGTCCCGAAAGCGCGTTGCTGAGTGGATCGTTGTCCGCCATAGTTAGCTGTACTTTTTGAATCCCATCTCGCGGGCGATCTCACGGAAACACTGCCGACAGAGCCAGATATCATACTTGCCAACCAGCCCCTGCTTTCGCTCACAGCGCTGGCACTGCTCGATCTGGTCCGTTCGCTTCGAGCCGTCGTCGCCCGTCTCCGGGTCCTGATGTTCACTTTCGCTCATGTGTTACTGTACCTCCACGTCGTAGTTCGATTCGAGGAAGGCGATCGCGTCCTCGACCGTCAGTCGGTGGTTCGTAGGGATCTGACGGGTCGCCTTATCGCGTTTGCGAACCCGGTAGCCCGGACGCACCAGATTGACCGTCACGTCGAGCCCGTAGATACCGATCTGTGGGTCGTACTCCTGGTCCTCGAAGTTGGTGTGCTCTTCGATGCCGAAGCTGAAGTTGCCAGTCTCATCGAACTGTGACCGGCTGATTTCCGTGAACGCCAGCGCCGTCGCGAGAAAGTCCTCTGCAAGATCATCACGGAGTGTGACTTTCGTTCCGATCGGATCGCCCTCACGGACGTTGAACTCCGGAACTGTCTGCTCGGCCACCGTTCTGACCGGCTGTTGTCCGGTGATCTCACCAAGGATTTCCTCTGCGTCGGCGAGTTCTTGTCCGCCTGAGCCGACGCCCATGTGGACGACGACCTTCTCGACGACGGGAGTGCGCATCTCGTGGCCCACTGCCGTTTCGGATTCACTCATTCGTCGCTCACCTCCTCATTGTCGAGGAAGTTCTCGTCGATCACGACGACGTACTCCTCGATCGTCTCGAAGCCGACGTCGTCCTGCTCGACGACGACGCCGTTCGGCGAGCTCCCTGGCGTCACGTCGATGTTCTCGATCGTGCCAATTTCACCCGCGTGGCGGCCCTTGACGGCCGTCACGAGCGCACCGTCCTCGTATGGGAAATGCGCCAGGACCGAAGCGTCGTCGGTGCTGATGACGACTGAGTCGTTCGTGCTGATCGACTCATCGTCGGTCAACAGCGTCCGTCCGTCGTGCAGACCAAGCTGGATCTGACCACCGTCGACGTGGTGCTTTTCGGTCACTTTGCCGAGCTTGCCGTCCGTATCGGCCTCATCGATCGGGGTCAGTGCGAGTCGACCGCCCTCGTCCGGGAACACCCGGTAGAACTCCGCGCGGTCGCCAAAGCCGACGATGTCGAACATGCCGACAGGGCGTCGGACGTCGGACGGCACGTCGCCGTTAACATGCACGCTGCCCTGCTCAAGCGCGTACTGTGCCTCTTTTTTCGAGTCAACGTAGCCGAGTACGTCCCGGAGCACGATGAGGAGGGGAACGCCCGCCTCGCCGTGTGGGCCACCACTGGCTTTGACCGTGTAGTGCTGTTCTTTGCGCGCGATCGGCCACGTCTTTGGGACGGAGAGTCGCTTCTGGTGCTTACTCATCGTTTGCCTCCGTGAGACGCGCCTCCCGCACGTCGTCGTCGAGATCCAGGTCCGTCACCTGCACGTTGCTCGCATCGAGCGGCCGGGCGACCTCTTCGCCATCTGCCGTCTCGAGCGTAACGTCCTCGACTGCGATCGTGCCCTCGCTGAGATCAACATTGACGACCTCGCCGTCCGTTCCAGCGAAATCGCCGCGCTGGACGGTGACGGTGTCGCCTGCGTTGACCCGGACCGAGCGCTGGTCGTACTCCTCGCGCAGTTCGGGCGCGAGCGGTGCACGAACCTGCTTGTGGCGCTGGTGCAGGGGCGCATCACGTGTGTTTTCACGTTGTTTGTGTGGTTGTCGAGTCATGATTAGCCTAGACGATCATCGTCGCCGTGCTGGCGACGCTACCGAATCGTTCTGCGACCTCTCGTGCGATTGGACCCTTGATTTCAGTGCCGCGTGGATCTTGATTCTCATCAACAATCACTGCAGCATTGTCTTCGAATTTTACGCGGGTCCCATCCGGTCGTCGGATCGACTTGCGCTGTCGAATGACGACCGCTTTGAGCACCTGCCGTCGCATCTCTGGGGTGCCTTTCGTGATCGAAACGGTCACGAGATCACCAAGTCCGGCTTTCGGGTGGCGGTTTTTCGTGCCACCGTAGCCATCGACGCTGGTGATCTTCAGCTCACGAGCACCCGTGTTGTCCGCACACGTCAACAGCGAGCCCTTCTCAAGGCCCTGCGTAACGTCTGCTTTGAGTGCGCGCATTAGTGCTCACCCTCCTCGGCCGCGGAAACCTCAACCACGACGTGGGATTTCGTCTTCGAGAGCGGTCGCGTCTCTGCTATTTTCACATCATCGCCAACAGAAAGCGGCTCGAGCACTTCCGGCACGTGTGCCGGAATGCGCGAACGCCGCTTCATGTATCGGTCGTACTTCGGTACGTTGACCTCGTACTCCCGCTCGACGATGACGGTTCGTTGCATGTCCGTCGAGACGACTCGCCCCTCAATCACCTGACCGCGAACGGGCAGCTGACCGAAGAACGGGCACGTCTCATAATCGTAGTCCTCCGGATTGTCTGGTTCCGGTGGGTGTGCTACGTCGAGTCCTATTGCCATTGTGAACCTCCAGTGCGCTCGGTGCGTCGGGCTGGTCTGGCGATTAGTCGCTCACCGTCTACGAACACCGTCGAATCGGTCTCCGGAAGACAGAACGCGAACGTCGCAATAGCCTTTGGCACCTGGCGCGTCCGAGACCCATCGCGAACCACGAGGGTGTTGGTCGTCTCATTGACAACCGGTCCGTGACAGCCAACGAGCGTTGGATCTGTCGACTCTGTGACCTGCACGTGCAGGCCGACGAGTTCGTGTCGTGCGATGGTCTCGGGTGTAATCATTGTCAGTCTATTCGTCGGTTTCGAGGTCGCCTTCTTCGCGCTGAATCGTCTTGATCCGCGCGATCGTCCGGCGAAGCTCCTTGATTCGACCCGGATTCTCGGGTGCACCACCGGTTGCCTGGACGGCACGATCGTTGAGCAACTCCGTCTGGAGTTCATCGAGCGCGTTCGTCCGTTCAGCTGGCGTCATATCACGCAGCTCATCAGTCCGGTAGATCGCCATTACTCTTCACCCTCCGAGTCGTCGTCCGAATCATCCTCTGATTCCATCTCCTCCATCAGCGCTTCGGCCTCGGATTCGACTTCCTCTTCGAGTTCGTCGAGTTCCTCTTCGATCGATTCTTCAGGTTCTGGAGTATCAACGTCCTCCTCGGGAACTGCCTCCTCGATCACTTCTTCTGCGACGTCGGTGGATTCGTCAGCTTCGGCCGCTGGCTCTTCGGACGATTCGGTCTCTTCCGGTTCGGCCAGTAGCTCTTCGACGCCTTCCTCGTCGGTCTCGACGACGTACTCTGAAACGTCAACGTCCTCGTGGACACGGAAGTCATCGGGCAGCTCGGCTTCTGGTGGAATGATCTTCACCGTCACACCGATCGTACCCAGTTTCATCACCGCGACGGACTGGCCGTCGTCGACGATCGCGTCGGCTGGTTCGCCGTTGTGCTTGATGTAGCCACGGTTGAACTTCTCGACGCGCGATCGCGCACCAGTGACTTTTCCTGAGAGGACGATTTCCGCGCCGAGCGCGCCAGCATCCATGATCCGGTCGATCGTGGTGTGACCCGCTTTGCGGAAGTACCAGCCACGCTCGAGTGCGTTTGCCAGTCGGTCGGCGACGATCTGGGCGTTGAGATCCGGTTCGTCAACCTCCTGCACATCGATTTGGGGATCGTCGAGATCGAACCGCTCTTCGAGCTGGGTGGTGATCTTCCGGATGTTCTTTCCGCCCTTGCCGATGACCATTCCCGGTTTTTCGGCTTTGAGGACGATCTGCGTTCCCATCGGGGTCTGTGCGACCTCCATGCCACCGTAGCCAGCGCGGTCGAGTTCTTCCTGGAAGAACTCGTTGATCTGCGTGCGCTGAATACCGTTTTCGATGAATTGGTGTTCGTCTGCCATCAGTTGTCCACCTCGCTGAGCACGAGTTCGACATCAACCTGTGGCGTGTTCCACTCGGTTGCGCGCCCGAATGCACGAGGCTGACGACCTGGTGATTCACCGACCTTGTGAGCAGCGACGTGATCGATCAGCATCGATTCTCCGTCAAAGCCCTGGTGATTGGCGTTCGAAACGCCGTTTTCCAGCAGATCGAGAAACGCCTGCGCTGCCTTCTCGGGGTAGCGACCGGCGTCCCAGCCGTCGATGTCGTTTCGGTGACCGACACCGCTGTTGTGGGACTTAAACGGCACCGAGCGCTCACCAGCCACGACGGCTTCGAGATACTCGACGGCCTCGCCACTGGTCATCCCCTTGATCGCGCGTGCGATCTCCTTGCTGTGCTTGTGACTCATGTGACGCTCCCGGAGCATGGCTTTGGCCGTGGTGTCCGGATCCGCGTCGACACTGTAGCTGATTCCCATATTATTTGAGTGGCACGAACTTCGAGGAGCGGGTCGCGCCAATACCTGCCTGGCCGTGCTCGACGGACGTGCGTGTCAGCACGAATTCGCCGAGATAATGCCCGAGCATCTCTGGTTCGACGTAGACCCGCTCGAACTCCTGGCCGTCGTACACAGCAAACGTCTTCTCGACGAACTGTGGCAGAATCGGCATGTCACGCAGATGCGTGCGGAGCGGATCGTTGGCTGACTCCTCCTCGCCGCGGCCGTTTGCCTTTTCGAGCAGTTTTTGCTGTTCGTTGGTCAGACCGCGTTTGATACTTCGCCGCTTTCGTGCGGGTAGCAGTTCGGCGAACTCAGCAAGCTCCATCTCGCGGAGTTCTTCGAGCGTGTGGCCACGGTAGGTGAACTCCTCGTCGGAGTCGCGGCCGATCTGGTAGTCCGTACTCATGGTCGTTATCTCCCCTTCCCGGTTTTTCCGGTTCTGCGCGAGGCGATGTCACCGACCTTGCGGCCGGGGGGTGCATCGCGCGAAACACTCTTTGGCCGACCGGGATGCTGGCGACCACCGCCACCAAACGGGTGATCAACTGCGTTCATTGCCACACCACGGACGCGTGGCCATTTCGTACCGCGCGCACGCATCTTGTGATGTTTGTTACCGGCTTTGACGAACGGTTTCTCCGTCCGTCCACCGCCGGCGACCACGCCGATCGTCGCCCGACAGTCGGGCGAGAGACGTCGTACTTCGCCGGATGGCAACTGAACGACCGCCGCGTTGCGGTCGTGGGTGAGCAACGTTGCGCTCACGCCCGAGGCGCGAGCGAACTTGCCACCGTCACCGGGTTGGCGCTCAACGTTACACACGGGAACGCCCTCAGGGATCTCTCGGAGTGAGAGCGTGTTCCCCACGGCGATCTCGGCGCTGATACCGACCTGAATCTCTTGGCCGACCGTCACACCCTCCGGGGCGAGCACGAGTCGCTGGTCGCCGTCTTCGAATTCGACGGCTGCGACCGGTGCCGACCGGGCCGGGTCGTGTTCGATATCCACGACCGTACCCGAGACGAGATCTCCTTCGATCTCCTGGGCCGACCGGTGTGAGAGGTCAGCTTTGTATCGATGGGATGGTGCACGGAACGTCGATGTGCCGCGTCCACGGCGCTGTCCGAGAATGCGTCGTCCCATTCTCAGAACACCCCGATTCTGGACGCCACTTCCTGTGCGTCATCGTCTGCAGAAAGGCGCACAGTGGCTTTTTTCGTTCCGTCGGGCGTCACCTGCGTCGTGACATTGACGACGTCGATCTCGAACTGCTCGGCGAGTGCCTCGGTGATATCCGGCTTCGAGGCATCGAGCGAGACGATGAACTCGAGTTTGTTCTCGAAATCCATCTTATCCATCGCCTTTTCCGTCACATTCGGATAGCGAATTACGTTCGTACTCATTGGTCTGTCACCTCTTCGATTGCGCTCTCGGTGAAGACGGTGAGCCGACCAGGATGTCCACCCGGTGCGAGCGATTCGGCGTTGAGCTCTGTTGCCGTCGTCACATCGGCCCCTGCCAGATTGCGGGCAGCAAGCGACGGCTCCTCGCTCGTCACGAACAGAATCGACTTTGGCTGCTTGTACTTGCGTCCACGGGTCGTTCCGCGACCGGCACGAACGCTTTTGCCGTCTTCTGCCCGCTCGATGTCGGCGTAGAGATCGAGCGATTCGAGCAGCTCGACAACCTCACGAGTCTTTTCGAGCTCCTCGAACTCGTCGGTGACGACGATCGGTAGCTCATCAGCATCGAACGCGTGACCGCGCTCTGCGACAACCGACGTGTCTGTCGTCGCCGCGATTGCGCTGTCGATCGCGAGGCGTCGTTCTTTGTCGTTGATCTTCTCACCGCGGTCAGCTTCAGCCTTCGGTGGGTGTGCACGGCGACCGCCGACGGTCTGTGGGACGCGTCGACCGACGCTGTTCTGTCGTGGGACGTGGGCCATCCCGCGACCGCTGCCGAATGATTCTGCCGGCGTTCGCATGCCAGCATACTCATCAGCACCGTAATCCTGCGTGCGGTTGGCCTGGGCCGCCCGCACGGCACGCCCGATGAGGTCGGGCCGAAGTGGCGTCTCGAACACCGACGGGAGATCGATCGATCCCGCGTCGCTGCCGTCGAGATCGCGTACTGTCGTGTTCATCCTTGGTCACTCTCCGTTGAAACGTATCGGACCTCCGGATCGAGCCGGGGGGTGTCGTTCGGTCGTACTGCCGGACGGAAACGCACGAGGCGCTGTTTCGGACCGGGCACGGAGCCTTTGATGAGCACGTGCTCGCCGTCGACTTCACCGTAGTTGATAAAGCCACCCGCAGGCGTCACCCCGTCGTCGCCGATCGAGATGATGCGCTTGTTCAGCTCGGTGCGCTGGTGGTAGCCAGTCTGTCCCTGCTGTGGGACTGTCGAGCGAACGCGGGACGGATTCCATGGACCGAGGTTGCCGATCCGTCGTCTCCATCCCTGACGGGCGTGTTTGCCCTTGCGTTTTTGGACGCCCCATCGCTTGACGGGGCCCTGGGTGCCTTTACCTTTGGTGACGCCGGAAACGTCGGTGTACTCACCTGCACGGAACACGTCCGAAACGGTGAGCTCGCCGCCGTCTTCGAGCAGTTCGAGCCCGAATTCGAGGCGGTCTTCGAGGGAGTCGCCCCCGATGCGTGTTTCCATTACGTCCGGTTTTCGCTTCGGAACGCTCTGTAACTCGGAGGGCACGGTGTGGCTAATGAGCCGCACATCACCCAGAGTGCCATCTTCGAGTGCGTCCCGAACGGTCTGTTCGTGCTGTTGGCTGTTGTCCGTCGACGGAAGATCAAGCGTCCGATCGAGATCATCGTGGAACTCGTCGGTCCAGACTTCCGTGAGCGGACGACTGCCGTACGGCGTGTCTTCGTAGGCTCGCAGGGCAACCGCACGCATTGGCGGGGTCTCGACGACCGTCACTGGGACAGTCTCTTCGATCCCCTCGCGTGGGGAGTCGGGATCGTCGTTGATGAGAACGACGTGGGACATACCGGCCTTGTATCCGGCAAAGCCCTGTACCCCGACCTGTCCGTCGTCGTCGGGCCAAGTGCTAATTCGCGGCACCTCACTCGACGCACGGACGCGTGGGCTAAAGCCCATCGAGCCTTTTCGTGGTCTGCTTGGCGTTGGCATAGATTTTCAACACTCACTCCAGATTGAGACAGGCGAGCGTCGCGAACAGAGCCTCTTCCGTTCGGATCGTCTCGCTGCCTTGTCGTGGAACCGTATTGAGCCAGAGATCGAACCGGGACCTGTCCGGTTGTGAGTCGTCAGCCGACGGTGTATCTCGCAGTTCGACCCCATCGGGGTCGATATCGAGGATCTTCGGGAGGCCGCGTTCTGGCGCACCGAACGCAACGGTAAACGATGGCTCCTCGCTCGGAGTTGCCCCTGTCAGTTGCTGAGAGAGCGTGGTGAGCGATTCGATCGAAAGCTCCTCACCGTAGCGCGAGGCGGCGATCCGCACGCCGCTGTCGGTACGGTTGAGGGCCACATCCATCGTGGCGCGTTCGACGCGTACACCCGGTGGTGATTCGTCGGTAATGATGCGCGCACGAAGCGGCTCTTCTGAAGCGATCCTGATGGTAACGCGTTCTCCCTGATCGACCGTCAGTGACGACGGGACGGGCAGAGAGATCGGGTGTTGCAGGCCGCAATTGACCCGGACGCGTCCGTCAGATCCGACCTCGGTCACGATTCCCTGTCTTAACGACCCCGGATCGTCTGATCCGGAGCCGGTCTGTGTAACAGCCAGGAGCGGCGGCAAGACACCAACGTACTCCAGTTCGTCGCACTGTCCCCACAGTTCCTTTCGGAGGTAGGGGGGTGTGGCCGCATAGGCCAGGACAGTTCGAACGAACCCGTCACCCCATCTCGTCTGTCCATCCCGATCGGGATAGACGACGAGACGGTCGATCCGAAACACGGTCGCCGCACGGGCGACGTATCCCAGTTTGCGGGTCGCCTCCCGTTTGTCGCGTGTTTCTCGGACCAGCGATGACGGCACGAGTACAGTTTTTGTCATGCCGATTCGCTTCCTCGCTGTTCACTAGACTGTGCTGTCCATTCAGGACTCGGGCCTAAAAGGATAGCGCTTCAACATAGGGGTGTGACCGGCTCGCACGTTGTTTTACGCATCGACAGCAAACCGCACGACGGAACGAGTTCGACACGTTTTTATTGATGACCGTGCTCCGGTAGAGTGTAGACGGGCGCTGGTAGTGTAGTGGTATCACGTGACCTTGCCATGGTCACAACCTGGGTTCAAATCCCAGCCAGCGCATGGATCTGTGGGTTTTCATCGTGGAATTGGGGTAGTAGCCGAGTAATCACTACACTGTTTCTCACCTGAATAGTGTCGTTTAGTAGACTCAGCCCCAGTAGCCATATAAATTTCCATATATTTTATATTGTGAATGAATCAGTGCCGTTGTGCGAGCCTTTATTGTATTCCGCGCGTAATACAATTGTATGCCCAAAGCCAATACAAATCCTGAAACCGAGAACATCAACATTCGACTCAGCGAGCATTTGCTTGCAGAACTCGATGATACCTGGAAGGACCGCGGCTTTAACTCTCGGTCAGAATTTATTCGGCAGTCAATCCGTGATGCCGTAAACCAGACGCAACTCTCTGCAGCAGCTCTAGAAGCGTTGCTAGAAAGCAGCCAACAGGCCCGACAGGGTGAGTTCGTCTCCAGAGAGGAGATCCGAGAGGAATTTCTGGATGAGTGATTGCGGAGAATGGGACTATCGGTTCACCCCCAGGGCGCGCGATGATCTGCGGTCACTCGATGCAACAGTCGCCAAGCGAGTCGTTCAGAAGCTAGAGGATTATATCATCGGAGTTCCGCAAGCCACCGGAATGGGTGTCCCCACTCGAAAACACACGATATCAGAAACTTGTCATAGGTGATTATCGGGCATTGCTTTTCGTACATCGATCTAAGAACCTACTCGAAGTACACCACGTCGGCCATCGTCGTAATATTTACGACCGGTTATAGTAAGACCATTAGCAGAGTTACCATCACTCTGTGCGACGTTTATGGACGGCGTAACCAGCCAGGGTCAGCGGAACCCCGAACACCAGCAGATACGGGGCCAGATACGCGAGACCAACCACGATCGCCCGGAAGACAGTCACCACGCCATCAACCGATTCCAGGAATGCTGCGACGATGCCCGTCTCATACCACGCCGTTTGATCAGGTGATGTGGTCGATGGGCGTTCGGTCAGTTCGACGGTGAGCGTCGAATACGCCACGCGGTCTTTCAACGCCGCTTGTTTTGCTTCGAGCCGCTCGATTTCGGATTGCACCTCAGAGAGCTTTTCGCTGACCGAAAGGACGGCCTCGGTGTCGCTGGCGTTGGAATACAGCCCCCGCAATCGGTCACGCTGGGAGCGGAGATTCTTCAACCGCGCGTTGAGATCCGTGAGCTGGTCGGAGACATCTGTTGAGTTACTTCGCGCGTGCGTGATGCTGCCGACGGCCTTCGTCTCCTCGAACACTGTCGTGAAGTTCTCTGCCGGCACGCGATAGACGATCTCACTCCGGTGTTGCTGGCCATCACGACCGGCAAACGATTCACTCGACGCACTCACCGTGCCTCCGTGAGTTCGAACGATCGACGTGATTCGATCGCGGGATTGTGTTGTGTTTGATACGCGCGTGTGTACGTCACCGGCTCGAACGATGGCTGATTCCACCGAGACGGCCTCGCTCTCTGCCGATTGCTCAGCCTTGGCGTTCTCCCGACTATCAGCCGCACCCGCAGGCGGCTCACCACCACCACTCTGGGCTGAATCTTGCGTTGCGACCCCCCCACATCCAGCGAGCATCACCAGGAGTGCGAGTATCACGACCGACTTCGTACGTATTTCCATGCCAACTATTGCCAACTGATTTGTAAACTCCTTGTGATAGGTAAAAATCCGATTGTCGCTATGACTCCCCGAATGAGTGATATCCTGGAGAAATGTTGATTATTCGACTGTGAAAATGGTTACAGGATGCGTGTTCCCTCCGAGACCGTGTTCGCCGTCGGATTCCTAAACCGGACGGATGGATACTGGATCGCTGGGCTACTTGTCAGTACGATCGTAATGCTTCAGATCCATCTCACACTGCTTGCCGTTCCAGTCTGGATGCTCGTGACGTTCGTCTGGTGTGTGCGATCGGGCTACCGCCGTCCAAACGTGGTGCCTGCAGCGCTCATCGGGGCGCTGGGTTTGAGGTCCAGTTTTACCCTATTCACCGCTTCATCAGTCTTGTTGTCACTAGTACGCTGTCCACCTGGCGTATATTCGTGAATATCGCCCCTATCTACGGATTTGTTGCGCTCGTCGGCATTGTCTACGGAACGGTCGGTCACGTCCTCGGCCGGGAACTCCAGCTATGATCCGAGCAACGCTTACGGATCGGGCTGCCGAATCACGAGTCGATGTCCGTAATCGCACTCCTCAGCGTCGCACCGGTGCAAGAGGGATCAATGAGCGAAGAGGTCGCAAAGGCCGTCGACGCGCTCGATGCGTACGACGTGTCGTATGAGACGAATCCAATGGGGACGGTTATCGAAGCTGACGCGGTGAGCGAACTGTTCGATGCCGTTGAGGCAGCGCATACGGCGGTTTCTGGCGACCGGGTCAGCACCGTCCTGAAGATCGACGACAAGCGCACGATCGACCAGTCAGCTGCCGAGAAAGTCGAAAGCGTAGAGGAGCACCTGGGCCGACCCGCGAGCGGCAACTAGTAACCAACAACCGTTTTCGGACGCCTTTCGAAAAGAGCGTATGGAGAGTCTCAACCGAATGGCCACGGAGCTGGTGGACGAGGCCCTGGAGTTCACCGACGAGCTGGCAATCGACGCGTACGAACTAGAAACGGGCACGACAGTGCTCGATTTCGGCGTTGAAGCAATCGGTGGAATCGAAGCTGGATTGCTGTTGACCGAAATCCAGACTGCTGGGCTGGCGACGGTCTCGACGACGATGGGAACGGTCGACGACACCCCCAGACCGATGGTGGAACTGACCACTGACCATCCCGCGTTCGCACTGCTTTGTTCACAAAAGGCCGGCTGGGAGCTGACAGTCGCGGAAGATGACTGGCGATTCGACGCGCTCGGGAGCGGTCCGGCGCGTGCGCTCGTCGCCACGGAAGAGGAATTCCGAAAGCTTGGCTACGCTGATGCCTTCGAGTTCGCAGTGCTCGCGCTTGAGGCCGAGCAGCTCCCGACCGAAGCCGTCGCCGAACAGGTAGCCCAGCGGTGTGATGTCGATACCGGCCAGCTGTTTTTGCCGACCGTCTCGATGGCGAGCATGGCGGGCTCGACGACGATGGCAGCTCGCGCCGCCGAACTGACGACCTTCCGGGCGTTCGAACGCGGATACGACCCGCTCGACGTGCTCTCGATCTCTGCGAAAGCACCCCTCGCGCCAGTGGCTGCGAGCGAACCGGCTGCCATCGCCCGAACGAACGACGCGCTGGCTTACGGCGGAACGGTCCATCTCACCGTCGAGCAGGACGCCGGCGCGGAGCTGTTTGGAGAGCTGATCTCGAGTGCGCCGAGCGAGTACGGCGATCCGTTCGAAGTGCTGTTCGAGGCCGAAGACTGGCAGCTCGAAGCGCTCGATCCGGACGTGTATGGCCCAGCACAGGTGACAGTCGATGTCGTCGGAGGCCCGACCTACTCGTTCGGTGAACGGGACGATGCAGTACTCGCAGAGTCATTCGGGCTATGAAGTACAAGGTCGTTCCGCCAATCCGCGATCGGTCGTTCATTGAGACGGCGACGACCTCGCTTCCGGTCGTTCCGGCGAGTGAAGCCGACTGCTGTGGACGGTTACAGGCCGACACATCCATCGAGAGTCGTGACGTGGCAAGACAGTGGATCACGTTTCTACAGGCGCTTGGCTTTGTGACTGAAGCCGACGGAAAGTATTACCAGGGTCGCTCACCGCCGACGGATCTCGGAACTGCGTTTCTCGAGGGAGTGTATGGCGCACAAACGGTCGTCGAAACCGTCGCCGACAGTGACACACCGCTGCGTGTGGGCGAAGTGTACGAAGCGGTCAAAGCAATCGTTCCACAGTACGAACGGAGCCGTCGAACCGACTGGGAGGCCGTCTGGGAAACCAGAATTGCAAGACTACTCGCCTGGGCTGTCGAATTCGAGCTCCTTGTTTCGAGTGATGCTGGCTACTCGTCGCCGTAGATCGACTGTATGCGATCGTCGAACTCGTCGGTGATGTTGCGTCGCTTGAGCTTCATCGAGGACGTGAGCATGTCGTTTTCTGGCGTCCACTCCAGCGGAATGAGTTCGAACTCCTTGATCTGTTCGTGTTTCGCAAACCGCTTGTTCACCCGCTGAATTTCCTCGTCGATCCAGCCACGAACGGCGTCGTGTTTCGTGATCTCTTCGGGGTCGTCTTCCAGCTCGATATCGTTTTGTTCGGCGAGTCCTTCGATCACCTCGAAGTTCGGAACGATGAGTGCACCGATAAACTTCCGGTCGTCACCGAGCACCATCACTTGCTCAATCCGATCGCTGGTGGCGTATGCGTCCTCAATTGGTCCCGGTGCGACGTTTTTGCCAGTGTCGAGGACGAGCAGCTGTTTGAGTCGGTCGTGGTAGACCAGCGCACCGGTGTCAGCCTGTTCGACGATGTCGCCCGTACGGAGCCAGCGATTGGCCTCCTCGTCGTCTGTAAACGCATCTTCGGTCGCTTCTGGCTTGTTCCAGTAGCCCTCCGTGACGTTCGGCCCACGAACGAGCAGCTCGCCGATCTCGCCGGTCGCCTTCTCGGTCTGGTCCGGACCGATCACGCTGTCGTCGAGACGGATATCGACATCGACAAGCGGTGGGCCAAGCCGACCGGGCTGAATGTTCTCCGGACGGTTGACCGACACCACCGGCGACGTTTCCGTAAGGCCATACCCCTCGATGATCGTCAGGCCCATGCCGAGGAACAGCTCACAGAGCTCCTTCGAGAGGCTACCACCGCCGCTGATCAGCAGCTCGAGGTTTCCGCCGAGCTGGTCTTTCACGTTCTGGAATACAAGCTTATCTGCGAGCTTTCGTTTCGCACGCAGCCTGCGTCCGGGACTTTCCGTTCGCTGATACTCGCGTGCCACCTCAATCGCCCAGTCGAACAGCCGCTCTTTGAGATTGGAGTCACGAACTTGCTGGCGCATCTGATCGTACATGCGCTCGTAGACCCGTGGAACGCTCGTCAGCGTGGTTGGTTCGACGAGTTGGAGGTCCTCCGTCAGTGTGTCGGGTGATTCGGCGTACGCGACCGTTCCTCCGGCACCGAAGATCACGAAGTGGCCGGCCGTCCGCTCGAATACGTGTGCGAGGGGCAAAAACGACATCGCCGTCGTGTGTGCGTCGATCGTTTTTGCGTCATCGTCCCGGTCCGGGCGGGGCGCGAGCCGTTTTCTGATCTGGTTGACGTTGGCGCGGAAATTGCTGTGAGTGAGTTCGACGCCTTTGGGCTTGCTCGTCGTCCCCGAGGTGTAGATCAAGCTCGCGAGATCGTCGGCGGATCGGCCGTGCAACCAGGCCTCGTAATCGCCCTCCTCTGTGGCCGTTTTCCCTTGTTCGTAGAGCTCTCCGAGGGTGATGATGTCGTCTCGGTCCGTATGTTCTGTGAGCGTATCGATCACCACGATGGTTTCAAGGTCGAGGTCGTCTTCGACCTCTAGGACTCGCTCAAGCAGTCGTTCGTTCTCGACGACCACGCAGTCAGCATCCGGATCGTCGAGGAGATACTGCACCTGTATTGGAGACGATTCGGTGTAGACCGTCGTCACGACGCCTCCGGCCGAGAGCACTGCAAAGTCCGTGTGCGCCCACTCCATTCGGGTGTTCGAAAATAGTGCCACCCTGTCGCCTGGAGTGATTCCGATATCTCGGAATCCACCGGCGAGAGCGACGACGATCGAGCGCATTTTCTCGTAGGTAATCCCGGCAAAATCACCAGCTGGTGCCGGGTCGAGCACGCCTGCATTGACGAGCGATCGGTCGTAGATACCACCCTTATACAGTTGTGCCGTCCGATCGGCGTGGCGGACAGCACTCTCGGCGAATAGCTGTGGAATGGTGTTCTCCCCGATAACCTCGTCAGTGTACTCCCGTTCTGCGGTGAGCCAACCGGGTGCAGGATCCATATTGACCATCTTCGTCACGGCCCCTAAATACCCGGCTAAAACGAAAAGGGATGCCATTCGAGTTTATCGATGATGGGATTCAGCTGTGACGCGATTGGTGAAGATATACTTGTAAAAATACGTGCTTTTTCATAAGATTGTAAGCGGAAAATTCCCTGGAAGTGGATATCCTGATAAAACTGCGGTGGGTGTGCTCTGTCACGCATATCGATAAACCTCGCTGTTGAGTTGTCTATTAACTAAAATGATATTAGTCTATTATTTTCGATGAGATGATCGTGCTCCGTTGAGACTACTAACTCGATTCGAACCAAATGGGGGATAAATCGCGTGGAAGAAGCGTTCTTACAGGCACCAGGCAATCTAAGGTTCGTCATGGCGTGGACGTTCGGAACTGACACAGATCAACCCAATTTACTAACACATACGAAAGTTTATAACCCAGTGGGTTGGCACAACCAACTGGGAACGCCAGTCGGTGAGATTCGCGCGTGCACTGAAACGCGCCGGGTGCCACAAACACCCGACGCTGGGGTTCCCATGCGGATGGTAACCCATGAAGGGAATAACGCTGCGGTACTGTAATCCTGTCGTATCGTCAATGACTAGCACGCAGTGCGCTCGCTGCGGGCAGCCTGTCGCTCGGCCGCGCGCACACGCGACTGGCTGTCCATCGTGGAGGGTTGGTTCGTGAGTCTTCCACAGTTTAGCTTTCGAACGACGGATGGTCAGATCAGCACGCTTGCGGGGATCGAGGATCGTGCGGAGCTTTCCAGTGCGGAGTTGCACCATGTGGTGGATATCGCAGAGAACTGCTGGTGTCGGCCGTGTCAATCGACGGAGTGTACGCACAGCCGCCAGGTTGAGGAGGTTTTGGCGATTGCTGATCTGAGCGAGCGTTCGAACGGTGGGCTTGATGAGCTTCCGTCGCTTGATCGAATTACTCGGTTTCGATCGCAGGGTGAGACGATCTACACCGCCTGGTTCGATAATGATGCTCGGTTGCGGGCGCATGAGCAGCGGAGCGGGGACGTTACTTTGTTGGCGTTTTCTCCAGATCGTCCGGAGGATCCTGCACGGGCACAAGCCCAGGATGAGGCTGTCTCGGCTGCCAGTTGTTTGCTAGAGGCTGTCGTTCCGTTCTGTGAGGCGCGGTCGACCGAGGAACTTCCCGTGATCCTTGAGCTACTGGTTTCACCAGCACACGACAACTAACCTCTCCCTCTTTCTTCGCAGTTTTCACTCAAAATGACTGGAAGAACGCCACACACCCACCAACAGACCGTCAAATATTAATAGTGTTATTTTAATGTGATAGGAATATACATGCGACTGGGACAAATCGGTTGCCCGGTTTCTTCAGACGTGTTAATGCACGTCCGAGGATGGGTTGGATTGAAAATGAATTTCAAACCTAACGAAATCGACGGCCGGAGCATGGTTAACTGTGATGGAACTAGCGACGTTGTCGGAACGCTCATCGCTGAGATCTCGGCGATCCGTGACGACCTCAATCGGCAGAACGAGCAGATCACCAGTCTACAGACGGAACTTGAACGAAAAGACGAACGAATCGATGATCTCGAAACCGAGGTGCAGTCGTAATGCGAGACGGACGAACGGGACAAAGCAGACATTAGACAGGACGTGACTGAGAATACACGACAGACGGAGGAAACTAGCGCCCTCACCGAAGCAGTTGCCCGGAAACTCGAAACGATCGACAGGAGCACGCAACGTACGCCGCTCGAACAGATCGTTCGACTACCAGACGAGATAATTCACCGAGCGAAGCTGACCGCGAATCAACGCTGAGCACGGACAGTCGCGATGGACATTGGCAAACTTGCCACGACAGTACCGTCCGGCAAGCGGTTGGATTCGACGACAAGCAAAGATTAGCTCGAACATGAATACGGGTCAGCCCACGACCATCACACTCGCCGGCGTTCTCGGCGGGCTGGTGATTGTTGCCTTCACCGTGTTCGATGGGGTCGCGTTTCTCGTCTTGCTCGGACTCACGCTCGGTGTGATTCACGCGACGTCAGGGGCGCTATTCACGACGGTCGTAATTGTCTGTGTACTCGGGACGGTCGGGCTGGCCGGTGGCTACGTTCTGGCACTCAGGCGTGGGCGGCCGGTGCTCGCCTTCGTCGCGGTTGCTGGCGTCGTCGTTGCCGTTCTCGGTGTGTTCGCCAGCGGTGCATACCCGTACATCGATCGTGGGGCCGGTCTGACCATCGAGAGTGCGTTCGTTTCGCCGCTGATGGCGAATTTCATGACGATCGCTACGAGTCTGTTGCTCCCGCTCGTGCTGTCGTACTTTGTCGTTCTCTAAAGTGCGTTCAGTAGTCCGATCAAGAGCGAGGAATCCTACGGGTGAGGTGATCGTAGAACGTGTTGAAAGACCGGTTTGAATTCTCTTTGTTGTTCATTGCTGGCAGATGTCGTCACTGAAAGCGTTCCCGAAGCAGTCGGGCAGTATCCGATCAGCACGCTTTGCCAGTTCGGAGAGGGGATACCAGCGAATAGAGGATTTGACTGGTGGGAACACTGAGGTGAATCGCGCAACTCTGATCCAAGTTTGTTTATTTGGGTTAGTTTATCGACGTTCCACGGATACACACAAACGATTCACCACTTGGAGAAGGCCATCATAATATATGATAGATTACCCCATATGATATTTATTCGAATAGTTAAATATAAATGTAATAGGATCTAATAAACCAATTGAAGTGGAAATAAATGAGTAAAGATAACCTATCGCGGAGAACGGTCTTGAAACGATCTTCAGCTATGCTAGGAGCAATTGGTATCTCATCTGGTGTAGTTAGTGCGGAAGAATTTAGTGATACAGAAAGTAATGGGCATTCTACAAGCGTTGAAATAAGTGTGGGTGCTGGAAACTCCGGAATGTCCAAGTCAGAACGTGACGATTATATTGAACGTATGAGAGACCGTTACAACGACTTGGTGGTACAGGGGATCCCACGTAAAACCGACGATAACTCCTCAAATGACGATATATCAATAAAGCAAGAGAACCCAACTCAAGTCGATGGAGCCTTAGTGGGATCGTGGGACGAACATCTTGAGGTAACGGATTCCTTTGGAACGGTAGTTGTTGAGTCTGATCATCTTGTTGACGAATATAAGACGGATGTCGTCAATAGTTCTGGAGAAAGGTATTATCTCTATAATTATTGGGTATCGGGACAGTCAAGGGATTATTGGGACTGGACAGGAAACTTATGGAATATGTACAATCATGTCAAATTTCGGAATTCAGAGCTCAAAAGATATAAACCGAATGGAGATATAAAAAGAAACGGCCAGAAAGTGTCTGTCTCAGTTGGTGTATCTGCGGGGTCTGGTGGTTACGGTGGGAGTGCCGCGATTGGTACTGAGTTTTATCTTAATCAGGACACAGTCCGTCCTCATCCAAGTCGTACTTCTTTCGGATCGGATGAATTTGCGGCACAGTGGATTGGAGATTATGAAGGTACCCAAGGATTTAATGGTGTAGCAGCTACGGCGCGACCAGATGGTGAATCGCGTGATCTTAATATTAAATACTATATCAAAGGAGGGAAGTATAAGAAAGGGTAGCTAATCTGCAAAGAGTAAGGGTTAGGTATTCCACCACATCACTAAATAATTATTAGTAGATTTTCTTATTATTGAACCTCTTCAATCTGTTCCTCCCCATTAAGCGCTTGATGGAGTCTTAAATGATTATGTTTGAGTCTAAACTGTCCAGAGTCCAAATCCCACCAGAGACAATCAAATATCCGATATCAATCTAATCTTATTTTCTAGAATTAATATGTGGACTTTATTCATTGGTGTGTATAATTACTGTATTGTGGGATATTATTGTTCGGAAAGTTGCTGTCCTCGGACGATAACATATATGAGAGCGTTTCCAATGCCAGTGATAGCAAATACCAAACCAAGAGTATTACCTAGCCACGAGAATAAACTTTCTGTGGAATATCCTATGTTTGCAACTCCGAATATTCCAATAAATGCGAAGGTGCTCCAAAATATGAGAATAACAGCAATATATACGCCTTCTCGGAGCATCTCTCGAAGATCGATAGGCCGATAATCGGGATCAGTTGCCATATGGATCAATTCGTATTCCACTCATATATATATTTACCTTGGGATGATTCATGAGTGTACACATTAAATATAATATCTCATATCTAAATTATTTTATTCTCATTGCTCGTTCTCTGCGTACTTGCTCTAAGAGTTGGAGTCTGAATGCCAATCCAGCATATCAATATGGAATATTATTTATCAGACATTTATTGTAATAAATAACTTCATTCAGAATACAATATAAAGATGTGGTCACATAAATTAATCTGAGAATAATACCTCAGTTATAGTGAAAATGAAGAGATGGATCTCTAGATATATTTACCATGTGTTAGATTAGAAACTCGGTGGTATCACATAGGCCAGATTTATCTCAAAATAATTTGATTAAATTAATATTTCCATCTGTATATACCGGACTCTCTTACGGACAATCTTACCGCGTTATTGGAGCACATATATCAGGTATCTAATTCCATGGTTGTCGTATCGCTATTCATAGACACTCCAACATTCGCAACGCTTCCGTGAAGCATAAGTAAACGGTGTAGTACAGCCATACTGAGCGACAATACGGACGGTTCGGAACTGACACAGATCAACCCAATTTACTAACACATACGAAAGTTTATAATCCAGTGGGTTGGCACAACCAACTGGGAACGCCAGTCGGTGAGATTCGCGCGTGCACTGAAACGCGCCGGGTGTTGGCGCACCCGACGCTGGGGTTCCCATGCGGATGGTAACCCATGAAGGGAATAACGCTGCGGTACTGTAATCCTGTCGTATCGTCAATGACTAGCACGCAGTGCGCTCGCTGCGGGCAGCCTGTCGCTCGGCCGCGCGCACACGCGACTGGCTGTCCATCGTGGGGGGTTGGGTCGTGAGTCTCCCACAGTTTAGCTTTCGAACGACGGATGGTCAGATCAGCACGCTTGCGGGGATCGAGGATCGTGCGGAGCTTTCGAGTGCGGAGTTGCACCATGTGGTGGATATCGCCGAGAACTGCTGGTGTCGGCCGTGTCAATCGACGGAGTGTACGCACAGCCGCCAGGTTGAGGAGGTTTTGGCGATTGCTGATCTGAGCGAGCGTTCGAGTGGTCAACCGGATGAGCTTCCGTCGCTCGATCGGATTACTCGGTTTCGCTCGCAGGGCGAGACGATCTACACCGCCTGGTTCGATAATGATGCGCGGTTGCGTGCACATGAGCAGCGGAGCGGTGACGTTACCCTGTTGGCGTTTTCTCCAGATCGTCCGGAGGATCCTGCACGGGCACAAACCCAGGATGAGGCTGTCTCGGCTGCCAGTTGTTTGCTAGAGGCTGTCGTTCCGTTCTGTGAGGCTCGGTCAACCGAGGAGCTACCAGCGCTTCTCAAGCTGTTGGTCTCTCCAGCGCACGACAACTAACCATCCACGTCGGATTTTTGAAACCGTGTGTGGCTAGGATCATCCACCGCGAGCGAGTCACGAAATAAGCCTAAATCGTCCGGGTGGAGCATCTTCATTCCGTCCATCGCGATAGCATCGGTGTAAGTTCGCTTCAATTCTACTAGGGGAGTTCTGTAGCTATGTGCGTAGTTCGCGAGGAAAATCGTCCCAGCACTATCTCAGTTTAGTTTGGAATGAATTAGTCAATAATTGCGAGGAGTATTATCCCTATAAACGCTGTCGCCATTGTTGACAATAACATCACGCTAGTAGTGGATAGGTTGAATATATAATACGATTCAGAAATGTAAATTCCTAAAATCGCGCCAAAAAACGATAATAATGCACTAGATATAGCAGCCCGCAGTTTGTGATTCCACACTTTTATGCTAGGCGTTAGCAATCGTTTTTTAATTTTCTTTGATAAATATGGCATACTTCGCCATTGTTCCCCTTCCTAATGAATAGTTCGGCCATCTAGCTGCTGAAAATTGAGTTTATAAAACAGCGATATATTGTTTTAGTTATAAATATAAGAATGCCTTTCCCTGCTTCGAGATGGCCAGGATATTTTTCAGAGTAGACGGACCAACTATATGGAGTGCTAGCATAGTACAAAGATACTCCACCGTTTTCTACCGATTCAACCCTACTAGGGTAGTTCTGTAACGGTAGTCAATCAGCGGTATACAGCCCTTCTACTTAGTACTGCCGAGGCGATTTGACCACAGCCCCCCAATAGCCCCTACACCCCCGGGGGGTCTGTGGTAAATGACTGTTAGATGACCATAGAATCTTCTCGCAGATCACTGACCGATCTGGTCTGCCAACCTTAGAGCTTCGACTGAAGCGTAGATCGGATGCCCTTCAGTGAAAATCCAACACGAGCGCAGCCACAGTTTTCAATCAATACAACTGTCATACCCTCCAACATTTCTATCTAAATTCCATCACATATTAATAGTGGTATTTCGATGTGGTAGGTATACACATCCGACTGGGATAAAACCGGTTGCCCGGTTTCCCCAGACGTGTAGACGCACGTCCGAGGATGGGTCAGGATCAAAATGGTTCTGAAACCCAACGAAATCGACGGACGGAGTATAGATAACACTGATGAAACCAGCGAAGTTGTCGAGACGTGCCTCGACGCGATATCGGGCCTTCGCGACCAGCAAGCAGCGATGCTCAAGACGATCGAATCACAAAGCGAGCGAATCGCCAAGCTGGAAGCAGAGCGCACCCAGAAGGAAGAAACAAACGCAGAGTTGCACGAACGGATTGTGGAACTCGAAGACGAGCTCGAAGCCTATCGCGCAGCAAACGAACGGGACAAGGCCGATATCAGACAGGACGTGACGGAGAACGCTCGTCAGACGGAGGCGTCAGAGAAACACACTGAGGCCGTTGCGCGGAAGGTCGAGACGCTTGATGGAAGCGAGCAACGGACGCCGCTGGAGCAGGTCGTTCGATTGCCAGAAGAGATTATTCATAAAGCGAAGCTGACGGCGAATCAGCGACGAGCCCGAGCGATCGCCATGGAGATCGGCGGACTGGCCACGACGGTCCCAAAAGGAAAGCGACTGGATTCAACGACGATCAAACAGGAGCTCAAACAAGCGTATGGAACGGCCCACGACCAGACGGTCGCCCGAGTGATGTCGTTCCTTGATCGACTGGGTGGTGATCGAACGGAGGTCGTCCACACCGGCAACGGAAAAGCGGTGATATTCGACGACTGGCTCGCGAGACGCCTCACAACCGCTGAACAGTTCACTGCGGATGCTGTTGATCGTGTCCTCACGAACGTTGTGAGCGTCACTCCCAGAACGGGCAGCTAAGGTGTGAGTAACCACCCTCCGATAGGAATCTATACAGGGGATACACCTCAGCACGAATGACGGTCGATGGAGGAGTAGCAGCAGGTGTGGGCAAACGTCCTTTTGTTCAGTAGTCGTAGGCTGGATATTGCTAGCTATTGCGATCCTCATAACGACCATCTAGAGACTAGCTCACGACGATCGTGAGCGAACTACTGATAAATTGCCACTATCTCAACAAGAAAACACAGCACAAGCTACCACTAGCTGTCTATTCGGTGTGGGCATTCTGATCTCTGGATATCGATCAATCAAGGTGGTTTTCACGATCCTTGAGTTACTAGTTTCATCCGCCACAGCTACTCTTTGCCACTATGGAATTTTTCGAACCGAATATGACAACGATAACCCACCGCGAGCGGAGCGAGCGGCTTTTTTCATCAACCTTTTTTCGATGAGTGGTGCACGGAGTGCACCCGAGTCGAAAAAAGGTTGGAGTGAAAGCAGGCGAGTCCCAGCGCGAACGTTGTGAGCGACCGACTCGACGAGTGAGTAGTAAGCTCTGCTCACCTGAGATCAAAAAGGAGGATGACTATCCGTCACTACTATCATCATCGAAATCTCGCCCACCAAGTCCCACACCGGGGGTGTTGATCCAGGCCTCAAGAATGGCGAACTGAGCCCGCCGGAGTCGTTCCGACAGCGCCTGATGTGACACACCGAGCGCATCAGCCACCTCATCGAGCGTCACATCCCGCGGAACCGTGAAATAGCCCAGCTCGTGTGCGGTGGTGATCGCCACGAACTGCTCCTCTGTGAGCCCAAGCGGAGCCGCTTCCGTAACGCGTGGATCGTCCGCCTGCAGATCTCGAATCCGATCGATCGAATAGGAAACGCCACTCGACTCACACCGCTCGCAAACTCGGGTGAGAACGCTCCGAGACGGAAACAACAGCTCAAGATGCCACTCCTTGTCCGTGCCATCGCCCGAGAGCAAAATCGTCTCGCCATCGATCAACAGCTCGCTGACCGATTCAACCGAATCACTCCAGTACAACCGCCAGAGCGTCCGTCCATCGGTTTCGAGTACTCGCGTCACCGACCGCAACGACGCATCATCGGCCAATGTCTCCATAAATACCTCTGTGTCCGCCACATCAATCCAGACGAGCGGAAACAACGATCTGGCACCGGAAACAGCATACTGAGCCCGCGTGATGGTGAGTGACGGACGGGAATCAAACGTCTCAGAGAGACCGAGCTCGCTCGCGGGAACCGTCGCCGTCACCAACACAGGAGTGGACTGACCGGAGTCGGTGTGAGAAGCACTCGTCATGTGACACGGGGTGGTAGGATTACACACAGCGCCCCCAAAACCGTTCACCACAACTGGAAAGGATTACATCCCACTATCGATCCAGCAAACGCCGATCAATTCTCAAACACTTCCGTGATCGTTCCAACGCCTTTCGATCTGCCCTCGCGGAACACGAATCGCTGGCCCTCCTCGATGACGTACGGTCGGAACTTGAACTCGACGCGGGCCTCGCCAGTATCGCCCGGCAAAAGCTGTGGATCTTTCGGATAGAACGCGGCCGCCTCGCTGACGGTTTCGACGTGAACGACCGGTTCGTAACCGTCGTTGATCCGCGTGGGATGATTCAACACCATCACCTCGGCGTCGAACGACCGCACAGGCGTGGGATCGACATCCGCCGGAAGTAACACCATTCCACGCTCGACATCGGACTCTCGGACGCCCTTCAGCGCAATGCCAACGATGCGACCGGCACGCGCCTGATCAACCCGGTGATAATGCATTTCGATCGACCGAACCTCGACCTGCTGAAATGATCCATCCGCCATCGGCCCGACCTGCAGCTGATCGCCAGCCGAGACCGTCCCGGACCTGATCGTGCCCGACGCAACCGCACCGACGCCGGTCACGTTGTACGTCCGATCGATGTACATCGAAAATCGGCCATCACCGTTGTCGGTCTTTGGCAACCGCTCAAACAGTTCGTCGAGATCGTCGAGGCCCTCCATCGTGACCGCACTCGTCGTGACGATCGGAACGATCCGTTCAGAGATCTCCTCGACGGCGCTGTCAACGCCGTATCGATCAACAACCAGTGGCGAGCGATCGGCATCGCGCAAGAGACGCTCAACCGATCGAAGGACTTCCTGTACACGATCTGGCTCGACCATGTCCACCTTCGTGATAGCGACAATCGTGGGCAGCTCCGTCGCAAGTAGAATGCCCAGATGCTCGCGCGTGGTGCGCGTCGGCCCATCATCGGCGGCAATCGTCAACAGCCCGTAATCGAGCTTCTGCCCGACGAGCCCACGAATCGTCGTCCGCAGCCAGGGTTCATGACCAACCGTGTCGACGAACGACACCAGCCGATCGGCAGTCTCGACGACATGTGCGCGATCTTCCTTCCGATTGGGATTTGGTGCGTGAATTGGCCCATCGTCATCGAAGCCATAGACGCCATAGGAGAGATCAGCAGAGAGCCCGCGTTCGACTTCGTGGGGCTGTACGTCGAGAAACCCACGCGTTCCGCCCTCGCCGTCGTCTGCCCGTCCGGTGACGAGCGAGCCAACGAGAGTGGATTTGCCGTGATCGACGTGACCAGCCGTCCCGACGACGATGTGCTCATCATCCGTTTCGAGCATCGCCCCCTCTCTGATGATCGCAACGCCGACGCGCCCATCATCGCCAACAGGCCACGTCTGTACGGTATCGATGTGTGCACCTGCCTGTTCGGCGAGCAACGAGAGCACATCCATCGACTCGGAGAACGTTTCTGTATCGATTCCCGCGAGTCCGCCGTCGTCCGTCGCCCCAACGACGTAGGTGGCTTCGCCGTCGCCAGATAACACACGATGGCGCAACTGCGCGACGAGACTTTCGAGCCGGCCATCGGCCAGATGAACGTCCCGAGTGAGTCGTTCTTTGAACTCAATGCTGCCACCCTCCTGCTCTCCGCGCTCGAGGGCGGTTTCGAGCACGGCCCGGTCAGGGCTCATTGGTACCTGGTAACGGTTGAATGAATAAAAGATTTCCCGACGGTGTGTGTAACGCACGCACGCTCACCGATCAACGACCGATTCGAGTGCTTCGAGAACGCCACTCGCATATCCATTGGACGTTTGTCGGTCAGCCACCGCGGCGGCGCGCTCGTCTGCGTTGGCCACCGCAATCGCCTCTCCTGCGACTTCAAACATCGCAACATCGTTTTCTGAATCGCCGATCGCAACCACCGACGCCGGATCGATCGACAGTCGATCGCACAGTTCGCAAAGGCCAGCACCCTTATCGATCGACGGATCGGTCACGTGGTACGCATACCCAGTGTCGAACACGCGTAACCCGGCTTCGTGTGCGAGCGCTCGCAGCGGTTCGAGTGGCTGATCGATGGCGACAGCATACTCAGTCTCGCGCCAGCGGTTTACGAGATCGGCCCCACCCCAGCCGGTTTCATAGCCCGCAGCCCGATACGCTTCGATCACGCGCTGGGCGTTTGCTCGATCGCCCACAATTGTCAACTCATCGTCATCGGCAGTGTAGATCGCTCCGCCGTTTTCGGCAATTACCCTGGTGGGGATCCCAATGAAATCACACAACCCGATCGGAAACGGGATCGATTTCCCAGTTGCGATGATTACGGGGCCATCCCACGCGCGCAATGGATCAAACACCCGTGGATCGATCGATCCGTCGGGTCGCGTCAGCGTTCCATCAATATCGACAGCGAGCGCCTGCATGGTAGTTATAGCGAGTTCGTGGCGAAAGAACGAATCGATCAGGAGGAGAGCCGTTCATAGGCTTCGGTCACCCGATGAAACGCGTCGGCATCACCGGTGTCCGCATCCGGATGAACCGTTTTGACTTTCTCACGATAGGCGCGTTTGATGGCGGACTGATCCGCATCTTCTCCGAGATCAAGAATGTCGTAGGCTTCCGCCGTGGAGAGTCCGGATGGCTCTGTCGTGGGAGGCTGCTGGCGCTGGGACTGCTGATACTGCTGATACTGGGACTGCTGGCGCGCCCGACGGCGTCGTGACCGGAATGGTCCGCGTGGACCAGCGCCGAATCCACCGCGGCCAGGGTCTGCTTGAGACGATCGAGTGCGATTTGCCGTGCGAACGACGCGCTGGCGCAACCGACCGCTTGCGTGCTGATAGAGCACGTACGACGTCACGCCGAACATGGTGGTGAGCAAAAACGCAAACGGCTCAAAGACGATTCCGACCATCGCTGTCAGCACTGTGAGACCGCAAAACACCGCAGTCAGCCCGACAATGAGCCACCGACGTGTCACTATGAGCGTGTAGTTTCCAGAGGGGGTTTTGTGTTTCGGTGGTTCGTCAGTCGGCGACGGGTTCTTCACCCGGGAGATGCTATCACACTGCATGAGTGTCAGTGGTCTCTGTGCTCTTTGTTCACGACCGGAGATCGTCGATGGTTGTAACCGGTGTGGGCGACTCGTCTGTGAGGACCACTACGACCGGGACAGCGGCTGGTGTACGGACTGTCGAGAAACGATTACGCCGGGAGAACTCGACGAGAAAGACACGTATCAGCTGTAGGCCCGACTCACTCGGACTCCTCGATATACGAGGCCCCCCATTTGCCCATCGCCTCGATAACCGGCTCGAGCGATTTTCCCTGCGCCGTGAGCCCGTACTCGACGCGGAACGGCTTTTCACTCACCACTCGGCGTTCGATGATTTCGTTCGCTTCGAGATCTTCGAGAGACTCTGAGAGTACCGTACTCGAAATCGGCTCGAGATCACGCTCAAGTTCGTTGAATCCAAGCGGTCCGATGTCCAACAGCCGATGAACGATCACTGGATGCCACTTTCTACCGATGAGTCGGGCCGTACACGAGACAGAACAGAAGCTACTGTCTCGACACCAGCCAGCCACACACCCCTCACGTTCGTACCCGTTACGCATACAATACATTCTAACGACAGCAGAGTAGTTAATGTTGGTGACAGTCAGGTCAGCAACTACTAAGTAGGTTAGCCGACGGGTAGCTTAGCTTTAGGTGGCTTCCGGTCTGAGAAGTAATTGGGCGTAGGACATCCCCTGACGCCCGACGATCGCCGACACTCCCCCCGTCGAACGGTGTCGTCGAACGATGACGACAACCGTTCGGACGCTACTCGAATCGTTCAGGTTCGTGGGCAGCGTGATCGGAAGTCAACAACTCTGACGGTCTCGTTCACACGCACCGGTGGCGATCGTTTCGTGGCTCTCACGCGTGGCGTGATCGCCACGGCCTGTTCGGATGCCCCCTCAACGCCGGAAGTGGCCTGCAGTGCCCAGCGCTTCCGGTCCTATTGTTCTCGCATCGATTCACCGAAATGCATTTAGCTGTCGTTTGAGCTGTCTGGCCGCCTGGCCGGCTGCGTTGGCGAACTGTTCGCCAGATCCGGCGAAAATTATCCCACGAGAGGAGTTGATGACGCCAACGCCGTCGGCCAATCCGTGCGTGACGGCCGCCTCTGCGTCGCCGCCCTGGGCACCAACTCCTGGAACCAGAAACGGGAGCGCTGGTACGCGATCGCGAACGGTTTCGAGCTCATCGGGCGTCGTTGCACCAACGACGAGACCGACGTTGTCGTGTTCATTCCACGATGCCCCAAGTTCTGCCACCCGTTCGTACAGCAGTTCGCCGCTGTCGAGTTCGAGTTCCTGGAGGTCTGCTCCGCCGGTGTTCGAGGTGCGACAGAGCAAGAATACACCACTTTCGGTCCGCGAAAGGAACGGCTGGAGCGAATCCTGGCCCATGTATGGATTTGCGGTGATAGCATCAGCACGATCGAGCAGTTGGGCGTACTGCCGTGCGGTATTACCGATATCCGCCCGTTTGGCGTCGAGAATCACCGGAACATCCTTGCCATGGGCGTAGGCAATCGTTTCTTCGAGCGCCCGCCAGCCGTCGGGGTCCTCATAAAAGGCGACGTTTGGCTTGAACGCAGCCGCGTGCTCGTGTGTGGCATCAATTATCCGTCGATTGAACGCCCATCGGGGAAGCTCATACTCGAGAAGGTGTTCGGGAAGACGGTCGAGATCTGGATCGAGACCAACGCTGACGACACTGTCGACGGCGCGGATGCGCTCGCGAAGTCGGTCGAAGAACATGGATCTCATTGGCCCCCGGTACTGAGAGTGCTTTCGACTCGGCGTGGTCAGTCGGCGGCCGACTCGAATGCCGGTAGCAGGCGTTTTACGCCGGCTCCATCGGTGACGAACACGAGCAATCCCGGCGGATTCGAACGAGGACGAACGCGCAGGGACGTCGATTCGGCGGCCGATCTGACCGATTCTGTCGGCTCGTTGAACTCAACCCGGATGCGGTCTTCCTGGAGATACACCGATGCAACGCGTTCATCATCGTGCGCCACTCCGTATGCGAACGTGCCATCAACGCTGGGCTCTGCGTCCGGAACCGCATCCACCACTGAAAGCGACGACAAGGGTCCATCCTCACGGGCGGTGAGTTCGCTGGATAACAGCTCACCGATTCGACGACCGTCGAGCTCGCGATCCGGACTCATGCGGGCCCCTTTGGCGCTCTTACCTAAAGGACTACCTCATCGCATCGAGACCAGCACGGAGCTGGTCGCGCCATGATTTTCTGAACGCCTGGAAAAATCGTCGCCAGTCGGTCGCAAGGGCGTGCGTCAGCGCTTCGTTTGCGTCATCGAAGACGCCAGTGCCGTGACCAAGAATGATCTGCTCGGGAGAAACGTCCGACAACACCGACGGCGGCCTGAGACGCGCCGGAAGAAAGAACCCGACACGCTCGTTGTCCACGGTTACCATCTCCATCGTCGAGAGGAGATCCGGTACGTACAGCGTTCGGTCCGACGATCGATACGCGATTCCCTCCTGTGCGCCCGGGAGCCCGCTGCATGCCGTAACGACAAATCCAGCGTCGCCAAACGTGTCATCGAACCGCTCGATGGGAGCGTCAAGGCGCGGTACAACCCGGTTCATCCAGGCGGGGACCCAGACAGGCACGTCGTATCTGTTCGCAAAAACGTCGGCGTCACGAGCGTGGTAGTTCGACAACACGACCACACCAGTGACCGAACCGAGCCTGTCGATCAGCGCATCCACGTCCGGCGCATCGAGAGGGTCGAGCAACCAGACGCCACCGTCTTCACCTCGAACTGCGTGGCTGGCGCGCGCGCCAGTCTCCTCTTGGTGTGCGATCCAGCCAACCCCATCGTCCCAGCGATCGATCTCACGAAATCCGTCGGAACTGGTGCGGTGATACATCTGACAGGTCCTCCAGGGGCAACCCAAAAACAGTTCCGGTCGGCCTACAACTTCCGCTCGGCGTCGTCTGCGAGCTCTTGCATCCGCTTTCCGATTCGTCCCGCACTCGAGAACTCGTCTTCGCTCATCGCCGTAGCAAGCGCGTTGCCAAGGACGAAAACGGCGTGTTTGTGCTCACTTTTGGACTTGTGAACGTCATCCGGAGAGACACTCAACTCATCGTACGGATCGAACAACGAGCTGTTGATCCCCTCCTGTTCTCGGAAATACTCCATAATAATGACCATTTGATTGTGTAACTCCAGCAGCTCGTCCTTATGCATGAATGAAACAACTCGCGGTGAAGGTTTAAGGGTTACTGATACCTGTCAGAACACATACTCATCATCGTGGCCCATCATCCCATCGTCCTCGAATCCAGGCTCGTCGTCGTCCATTGGGCCGCTTGTTTTGTACGCTCGTACCCCAGCTGCGAGCAGATCCTCGACTGCCTCCTCGCGATTGATAAACTCACCCGAATCGACCATCTGCGTGATCTGCATCTCGAGATGTTCCGGAATCGTGATCTCCATCTTTGGCATAGATATTCGACGGTTTGATAGTCGATTATATAACTCTGACGGGGATCAGCCGGATTGGGAAAAAACTCATCCGACGTTCGGGAAGATATATTCTTATTATTATTCAATTATTTTTTTATAAAACAATATCTGTCCAATGATTTTTTGTTAGAGTGGGCAAAGTCGGTACGGATACCTGTCTCCGTGGCGTGTTGTGTGTATGGAGTGTACGGATAAGACGGACATTCATAAGGCGTTCGATGGAGAACGGTTGCCGCCAGGACAGCGAGAGACGACAGCGTTTCCGGTCCTGTCGAAAGGAGACGTTCCATCCTGGACGCCCACAACGGAGTTCCGGGCATGGGGGGCGCTCGATCGGGAGCGATCCTGGACGCTTTCTGAGTTTCGAGCGTTACCCCACGAGACACAGCGCCAGGATTTTCACTGCGTTACGGGCTGGAGTCGGCTAGACTGTCGGTTCACTGGCGTTCCGTTCACTGAGCTCGCAGAACGGCTGTCGATCCACGATGACGTGGTTTCGGTCACATTTCATGCGCTGGACGGCTACACCACGTCGTTACCACTTGCAGAATGCATGCGCGAAGACGTGTTGTTCGCGTGGGCGCTCGATGGTGAACCGCTCTCAGGGCCACACGGTGGACCCCTCCGTGTTCTCACGCCGCACAAATACGCGTATAAGGGTGCCAAATGGGTGTCAGGGATTGCGTTTCGAACGGAACACGAGCGCGGATACTGGGAGCGACGTGGCTACTCCGACAGTGCAAATCCCTGGGCAGAAGACCGATACGCCTGAGAAATTCGAGAGGACGCTCGTGAACGCTCGGGGGATCTGTTCTGGTGGCCGTAGGCAGTCATCTTCCGAATCGACAACGGTACAGTTACCCTTCCGGGTCGAATACTCCGGACAATGAGTCGACTCCGTGGTGGTGAATCGGTGGGGGTCGAAGACGGTCCACTGGTGAGCCACTCCGTCCCGATCGAGCCGCCAACGTTTGCCGCAGTGGTACGATCCGCAACATCGCCGCGAGCGGTGTGGTGTGGTCCAGCCACCTCGGCTGTGGCCGACACGTCGGACGCCGAACCAACGATCGTCACCAGCGAGAGCGCAGCGGTGCTGACGGCGAGCGGGCCCGACCGATTCGCGACAATTCGTGACGGAGCTACGGAGTTGTTTCAGTCACTCCAGGCAGACACCCCAGAGATTGCCCGTCCACGGCTGTTCGGTGGCTTTGCGTTTCACGACGACCACACTCCAACCGGGGTCTGGGAGGGGTTTCCCGGCGGACAGTTCGTGCTTCCCCGATTTCAAATCACGTGGGGTGAGGACAGCGCCTGGCTCACGGCGACAGCTGTCGAATCTGAGCCCTCGACGGTCGAGCAGCTGATCGCATCCGGACGCGAGTGGCTGCAATCGCTTGAGGTAACCACCGGGTCACCACCACCGGGGGTTCGTGACACTGACAGGAAACCGGAACGAACGTCGTGGACGGATGCTGTTGAGGCCGCAATCGATCGCATTCACAGCCACACGCTCCGGAAGGTCGTGCTGGCACAGTCGTTGCGGGCAACGCTTGAGCGACCACTCGACAGCGGAGCAACCCTGGCACGGCTCCGCGAGGCATATCCTGGCTGTTTTGGCTTTCTCATCGACGGCACGAACGATCGACAGTTTCTCGGCGCTACGCCAGAACGGCTCGTGACGGTTGCGGGAAAAACCTTGACAACGGGGGCACTCGCGGGAACGACGAGTCGTGGTGCGACACCGGAAGACGATGAGACGCTGGCCGATAGGCTACGCGAGAGCGAGAAAGACAACCACGAACACGATCTCGTGATCGATACGATTCGCCAGCAGCTCGAGCCACTCACCAGCTCGATTACCACTAGCGAGCGTCGATTGCGACGGCTCGCCACCGTACAGCATCTGGAAACACCGGTAACGGCCACCCTCACTGACGATGGCCACGTCCTCTCGATGATCGAGGCGCTCCATCCGACGCCGGCCGTGGGTGGATTACCTCCCGAGCCCGCGCTGTCGACGATTCGTGCGACCGAGCCGTTCGAACGGGGCTGGTACGCTGCCCCAATCGGCTGGTTCGACGCGAACGGCGACGGCACGTTTGCCGTTGCGCTCCGCTCGGCCGTCAGCTCGGTCGATGTGGCGACACTGTTTGCGGGCGTGGGAATCGTCGGTGACAGCGACCCAGACGACGAATGGGACGAGGTTCAGCTCAAATACCAGCCGATTCTCGACGCGCTTGAGTGATTGCTATGGATGATGCGTTTTCGAATACGAACACGTTGTGGGCATCGGTTATCGTAGACGAACTCGCCACTGCGGGTGTCGAACGCGCGTGTGTTGCGCCAGGAAGCCGGAACACACCGTTGACCGTCGCGCTCAGCGAGAGCGATGCCATCACCGTCTACTCACAGTTCGATGAGCGGTCAGCGGGATTTTTCGCGCTCGGACAGGCCCGCGCTACGGGAACGCCGACGGCACTCGTCTGTACTTCCGGAACGGCCACAGCAAACTTCCATCCCGCCGTGATCGAGGCGAATCAGGCACGGATTCCGCTGATCATTCTCACGGCAGACCGACCGCGGGTGCTCCATCACAGCGGTGCCAACCAGACGGTTGATCAGGAAGGGCTCTACGGTGGTGCGGTGCGGACGTATCGGACGCTTCCCGAGCCAGCCGTCAACGCCAGAAAGCTCAGGGCTCTCAGAACGGCGATCGATCGGGCAGTCCTCAGTGCCACTGGAGATGAGCCAGGTCCGGTTCACTACAATGTGCCGTTCGAAAAACCCCTTGAGCCGACCCCAACTGACGATGTATCACGGGCGTTTCTCGACGCGAATCCCGAAGCAGTGTACGGACGCGACGGGCCGTTCGTCTCGGTTTCGCAGGGTACACGGACGCCAATCGAACCGTCGGCGATGGACACGCTGGTGCGGGCGATTCAGTCCGCTGACCGTGGACTGATCGTTGCGGGCCCAGACAGCAGGCTCACGCCAGACGCTTGTGCATCGCTTGCTCGCACAACCGGGTTCGTCGTTCTCGCCGACCCGGTCAGTGGCCTGCGATTCGGGCCACACGTGGAGTCGATCCCCGTTTTTGGGGGCTACGATGGCTATCTCGACGAGTTCGATCGCACACCCGATCTCGTCCTCCGGTTCGGACAGTCACCAACCTCAAAGCGACTCCGCAGCTATCTCGAAACAGCAGAGACACGACAGTATCTGCTCTCACCGGCCGGTCGATGGGACGAAGCAACGTTCACGGCGACAGATCTGTGGACCACCGATCCGGTGGCGTTCGTTGCGGCGCTGTCCGATCGGCTGTCACCACCGGACACGCCAGAAACCGAGTGGGTTGATGCGTTTCGTCGTGCAGAATCGCGACACTACTCGATGGTTGCGGACGACGAAACCCATTTCGAGGGGGGTATCATCTCCGATACGATCGCGCTCACGCCGGATCCGAGCACGCTGTTTGTCTCCAACAGCATGCCCGTTCGAGACCTCGACCGATTTGGTGCGCCAACCACCACGTCGATCGCGGCGTATGCCAATCGTGGGGCGAGCGGCATCGATGGCATCATCTCGACGGCACTGGGAATTGGGAGCACAACCGACGACCAGCTCATCGTGCTCACGGGAGATCTCGCCTTCTATCACGACATGAATGGCCTCCTCGCGATCGATCGCTGTGACGTCGACGCGACGATCGTGTTGTTGAACAACGACGGTGGTGGCATTTTCAACATGCTCCCGATCGAGTCGTTCGACCCACCGTTTACCGAGTATTTCAACACGCCACACGGACTGACGTTCGACCCCGTGGCCGATCTCTACGATCTCGAATACGACGCAGTGCAGAATCGAGAATCGTTCAGAGAAGCCTACCGCCGGGCCCTCAAGAACGAAAGAACCCATCTCATCGAGGTGTCCGTCGACGACGACAGCAGCCATCGCCACCGCGAGCAACTCGACGCTCAGTCGCTGGCTTCCTCGGAGGACTGAGCCGTCTGCTCCGATTCGGGCGATTGCTCAAGAACCGTTCTGATCGACTGGAGCTCCGTTCTGATCGCCCGCAGCTCACCGAAGAGCTGATACAACAGGTAGATCCCCACGACCACTGCACCAAGAAGCGAGAGGCGCACCAGTAGATACACCGAGCTCTCCAGTAAGTCAACCAACAGCACGAACAGAATCATTGCGAACGCTCCGACGATCAAATACCAGACACGCTCTTCTGTTGTGTTCATCTGCGTGTAACTTTCCGTCAGAATACTATCAATGTATGCATTACGATGGACAGATACTGACCACAATCACCGGGCCTCGACCCGATCAGGGAATCTTTTTGCACAATCCGATCACAGTTCAGCCATGGACGCTTCGTTGTTCGATCCCACAGCATGGGAGACGGTCGAGTCGTTCGACTTCCGGGATATCACCTATCATCGAGCGATCGACCACGGCACTGTTCGGATCGCATTCGACAGACCGGAAGTTCGCAACGCGTTTCGACCGGGAACGGTAGATGAACTGTACACCGCACTCGATCACGCAAAACGACAGACCGACATCGGCTGTGTATTGCTCACCGGTAATGGCCCGTCGCCGAAAGATGGCGGCTATGCCTTCTGTTCTGGTGGCGATCAGTCGATTCGTGGTGAAGATGGCTATCAGTACACCGGCGATGACGAATCGCCCGACGATGGGTCGACGGGACGGCTCCACATTCTCGAAGTGCAGCGGTTGATCCGACACATTCCAAAGCCAGTGATCGCCGTCGTTCCGGGCTGGGCCGTTGGAGGCGGACACAGCCTGCACGTCGTCTGTGACATGACGATCGCCAGCAAAGAACACGGAAAGTTCAAACAGACCGACCCAGACGTTGCGAGCTTCGATGGCGGGTTCGGGTCGGCGTATCTCGCCAATCAGGTTGGACAAAAGCGGGCCCGGGAGATCTTCTTTCTGGGGAAAACCTACTCCGCAACAAAAGCAGCTGAGATGGGAATGGTCAATGAGGTCGTCTCCCACGAGGAGCTCGAAGCCACGGCGATCGAGTGGGCAAAAACGATCAACGAGAAGTCCCCGACTGCGATGCGGATGTTGAAATACGCGTTCAATCTCGACACTGATGGACTGGTTGGCCAGCAGGTGTTCGCCGGAGAGGCGACGCGACTGGCCTACATGACCGACGAGGCCCAGGAGGGTCGCGACGCTTTCGTCGAGGGTCGCCAGCCGGATTTCGACGACGTTCCGTGGCACTACTAAGATGACCGAACACTCCACGACACGCGCGTGGCTCCTTGCGGCCCGGCCACAGACGCTCCCGGCTGGCGCAGCACCCGTGGTGCTGGGTACCGGTCTCGCCATCCGTCAGGGTGTCTTTCGCCCACTGCCGGCGGTGTTGGCGTTGCTTGGTGCGCTGTTGCTCCAGATCGGCACGAACTTCGCCAACGACTACTACGACGCCATCAAGGGTGCCGACACCGACGAACGAGAGGGCTTTACCCGGGTGACACAGGCCGGCCTTATCGAGCCAGCGGCCGTCAAACGCGCGATGATCCTGACGTTTTTGATCGCCGTGGGAGTTGGCTGCGTGCTCGTTGCGATCGGTGGCGTGCCTATCTTGCTCATCGGATTGGCCTCGATTGGAGCTGGATTCACCTACACCGGCGGTCCGTATCCCTACGGCTATCGCGGGCTTGGCGATCTGTTCGTGTTCGTCTTTTTCGGCGTTATTGCGGTCACAGGAACTTACTACGTCCAGGCGATCGTTCCGTATGGCCCACCACTCGGACTCTCGGTTCCGTCGGCGACGCTTCCCACAATCGCCCTGCTCGTGAGTCTCGCGCCGGCTGCACTGGCAACGGCGATTCTCGTCATCAACAACATCCGCGATCGTGAGACGGACGCGGCGGCGGGCAAACGAACATTGGCGGTCATGCTCGGCTATCGGCTTTCACGATTTGAGTTGCTCGCGCTGCTCGCGCTTGCCTATGCAGTGCCACTCTGGCTCGTGATGGATACCAGTGCACTGTTGGTCGGTCTTCCCGTGGTTACGATCCCGATCGCCGCACGACTCGTCCACACCGTGTTTGACTCGACCAGCGCAGAAACGCTCGATCCGGCGCTCGAACGGATGGGACAGCTGCTCGGGGCGCACTCGCTGTTGTTTGCCGTGGGGTTGGCGCTCTCGTGAACCCTCTTCTCGGCCGTCTTGCACTCAACAGCGACGAATCGATCCGGACTGCTATCTCGACAGTATGGCCTCGGCGATAACGATCGAACCGTTCGAACTCGAGTTGCAAAGCCCACTCAAAACGGCAGACGGAACGATCGAAAGCCGCCGTGGCTTTCTGGTCTGTCTCGAAGCCGAGGACTGTGTTGGCTACGGTGAGGCAACTCCATTGCCCGGATGGACCGAAAGCTATGAGCGCTGTGAGCGGACGCTGACGGCAGCGGCCGACGCACTCTCTGTGGACAAAGCGATCGAGTCAGTGAGTGCTACAGCGACGCCAGCAGCCCGTCACGGCTTATCGCTCGCACGGCTCGATCGTCGGGCACAGCGATGTGGCCTTGGGCTTTCTCAGTATCTGGCCGGCGGTGGCCCCCGTGATACCGTGTCAGTCAATGCGACGATCGGCGACGGATCAGTGGCGAGCACGGTTGCTGCGGCCAGGACTGCCGTCGATGCCGGCTATCAGTGTCTGAAATGTAAGGTGGGAGCTGGTGGGGTCACCCGGGATATTGCCCGCCTCAGGGCAGTCCGATCCGCTGTCGGTCCAACAATCGAACTCAGAGCGGACGCAAACGGGGCGTGGAATCGAACGCAGGCCGAACACGTCGTTCGGGCAATCGACGACGCCAACGTTGCGTACGTCGAGCAGCCACTCACCCCTGGGTCGCTCTCGGCTACAAACTCCTTGCGCTCGATTGGTACCACAGCCATTGCACTCGACGAGGAGTGTCTTCGGACGCCAATCAACGACATTCTGCGCGCCAAGGCAGCCGACGTACTCGTGATCAAACCCATGGCCGTTGGCGGCATCGATCGAGCGTTTCGGATCGCTCGCGTCGCCCGGCTGGTCGGCGGAGTGGAGGTAGTGGTCACCACGACGATCGACGGCCCGATCGCTCACACCGGCGCAATTCAGCTCGCAGGGGCTCTCAAGACCGACACCGCGTGTGGGCTCGCCACTGCAGACCGCTTTGCTGGATCGACACCGGAAGCACTCAGAATCACTGACGGAAAGATAGCCGTGCCAGAGGGATCTGGCTGTGGTCTCACTGTGGCAGGCGAAACCGGAATCGAAAACTGGTACGGCATCGAATCGTAGCCAATGGACGATTGGCTCGCCGACCGACGGGTCGAATCACCAGCCGCGACGGCGGTGGTCGATCCCGAGACCGACGCCAGCTGGACGTACGCCGAACTCGATGGGGCCGTCGAGACGCTTGCCGGCAGGCTGAGCACATTCGACGTGTCTGGCGAACGAATTGCGCTGTGCGCCGAGCCGTCGCCGACGGCAATCCAGCTCGTTCACGCCGCGATGCGCGCTGGTGCAGTCATCGTTCCCGTCGATCCCACACACCCAATCGACGATGGGCGGCTCGAACGCGTCGATCCCGCGCTAGTTGTGGTTGCTGGCATAGCCCCAGATCGGATCGATCAGACCAACACGCCATGGCCCGTGCGCTCGCTCAAAGCGGACGGACCGGTTGCCTCGATCGACACCGAACCGATCGGCTCGCTCTCGCACGCTCGCCTTCAACCGGATGATCCGCTCGTGTATCTGTTTACCTCGGGAACGACCGGACAGCCAGATCTCGTTGAGCTGACGGTGAACAACGTCTGTTACAGCGCGATGGCATCCTCAAAACGGCTACAGACGACGGCCGGCGATCGGTGGTGCTCGCCGCTTGGACTCCACCACATGGGTGGGCTTGCGCCCATCTACCGGGCAGTGCTTGATGGGATGACGGTCGTTCCATCAACTACCGATCCAGAGACACTGCTGACAACGCTGCATACCTACGAGGCGACGGCCGTTTCGCTGGTCCCCGTCCTGCTTGAGCAACTACTCGAAAAACGATCGCTTCCGTCGTCGCTGCGTACCGTGTTGCTCGGTGGCGGTCCAGCCTCGCCAACGCTTCTTGAGGAGTGTCTCGATCGGTCCGTTCCAGTGTTTCCAACGTATGGTATGACCGAAACCGCCTCACAGATCGCGACTGGGACGCCAGCAGACGTGAAAGCGGCCCCAGACAGCGTCGGCCGGCCAGTTTTTACGACCAGCGTCACGATCGTCGACGAAAATGGAGCGCCATGTCCCCCCAACACGGAGGGAGAAATCGTCGTCTCTGGCCCAACCGTCTCGCCTGGTTATGTTGATAGCGCTGCGTTCGAGCAGTGCGACGGTGGCTTCAAAACGGGCGATCGTGGGATGCTCGATGCGGACGGTCGACTTTTCGTTTCAGGGCGCACAGATGACCGAATCAATACCGGTGGCGAAACGGTTGATCCCACGGCCGTCCAGCGTGCCATCAAGCGCCATCCCGACGTCAAGGGGGCTGCTGTCGTTGGCATCGAAGACGACAGATGGGGCGAACGCGTTGGTGCGCTGATCGATCGTGATGGGGATTGCACGGCCGACGACCTTGATGCGTTTCTCAGCGATCGGCTCGCGTCGCACGAGCGCCCGCGAACGATCGTCTTCGGATCGATCAAGCGGACGCCATCAGGGACAGTCGATCGGCAAGCAATCAAAGCACGGCTGAAACAGCCAGGCAATTGAACGGGTCGGAGCACGTAGACAACCCATGTGTACGATCGTACTGGCCTACCAGCAGTTCGAATCCACACCGCTGCTCATCGGCGCAAACCGAGACGAACGCTACGACAGGCCATCCGCCCCGCCACAGTTGCTCGATGAATCGACGACCATTCTCGCTCCACGAGATCAGTCTGCTGGGGGCACCTGGATCGGTGTGAACGAGGCTGGACTCATCGTGGCGCTCACCAACCGTTGGGGAGCACCCGCTGGGACAGGCGAGCGCTCGCGTGGACTGCTCGTTCGCGATCTTCTTGATCACGGTGACGCACAGAGCGCCGCACGGGCGACCGAGCGCGAGCTCGATACAACGCTGTACGATGGGTTTTATCTGGTGTGTGCAGACGAAAACAATGCGATTCTCATCGAAAATTCGGGGGGACCACTCATCCGGACACTAACGCCAGGCGTCCACGTCGTGATGAACGTTGGCTACGACACGAGCTACCGAATTCCGAGCGAGCACGCAGAAAGCGCACAGCAACAGGCAGCAAACGGCCGCGAGCTCCTCGCACTGTTGCGAACCGAACCGGACGAAGCCCCCGCCAGCTGGCGCGACCGGACGGCAACAGCGCTTTCCAATCACGATCGGGGCGTTTGCGTCCATGGAGATGGGTTTGGTACGCGGTCATCATCGCTGATACAGGTCAGCGACGACGCGATCAACTACTGGTTTGCGGACGGACCGCCGTGTGAAACGAGCTACGACCACGTCGATGAACGGCTGCGCTGATTCACACCGACTCCTCTGTCCGCCCTACAAAACTGTTAAACCGGACTCACTCTGAGTGTAGCGTATGAGCGTTACCGCCGATGAGGACGACCTATCGGACGACGAACGCGCAGGGCTCGCACTCATTCGTGAGACCGGCGGCGTTCACCAGAGCGATTTCTGGAAGGAGCTCGATGTCTCCTCACGTACCGGCAGCCGGATCGTCGAATCGCTGGCCGAAAAAGAGCTGATCCAGCGCGAAGAAGCCGTCTACAACGGCCACAACACGTATTATCTCACCCCCGCAACGAAAGATCTCGATTTCTCGCTGTTGATGGCCGGCGACATGCTCTCGCCCTTTGTCGCCGACGAGGAGGTCGAATCCAACAGCGACGCGTTCTCGCAGTGGATCATGACCCTCGCCTACCAGTAAGCGACAAACCAAACGATCCATAGGACTCTGGTTCTCAGTTTCTGTATGCAACGTCGCACGGTCCTGAAATCGATGGCAGCGGTATCGGGAGGGCTCGCAGTGGCTGGCTGTCTTGGTGACACGCTGGAAACGACGGGCAATGGCGGGGGCAACACCCCAACTGAGACGCCAGTTCACTCCGAAAACGTCACACTCGCACACCCCTCGGACTATCCAACGTCATACTCGCCGGAGTTTCTGAGCTGGGACGACCAGCTCCCAGACGTCTCGGTCACCGCGCCGCTCGAAGACCGATCGATTGCGCTCGGTGACCTTGACGTGCCAGCCGTGTTCACGTTCTTTTTCAGCAACTGCAAAACAGTGTGTCCCGTGCTGGTTTCCTCGCTCCGGGAGATCCAGACACACGCGAGCAATAACGGCTACGACGACGAAATCGCACTCGTGCCGATCACGTTCGATCCCGAGCGCGACACCGCCGACCGCCTCAGGACGTACGCCGAAGAGATGAACGTCGACGCCGACGCAGACAACTGGCACTTCTTGCGGCCAGACTCCGTCGAAAAAGCCAAATCGGTCATTCAGGATGAATTCGGCGTGCGATTCAAAAAGCAGTCCCAACAAGAGGGCGAGGGCTACATGTTCGATCACCGATCGCTGATCGTGTTGACGAACGCCGCGGGCTACGTTGAGCGGGCATATCGGGGGAGCGAACCGCAGACTGAACGGATCATCGAGGATCTCGAAACCGTTCGCACCCAATGAGCTCGATCAGCCGACGAGGATTGCTCACCGGCCTGGCAGGCATTTCGTTGACGGGCGTGAGCGCGTGGGTGGCTCTCGATCAGTCCAGTTCGTCTGATGGCCCGTTTCCGGTGTCCGTTGAGACGTTCCGCGCACAGGGCTCAGAGGCAGGGACGATCGAACTGCCCGTTCCAAACACGGTGACGGTGCTCGATCTGTTTGCAACCTGGTGTTCGCCCTGTATCAAGCAGCTCCCAACGCTACAGTCGCTCGATGCAGCCTACGAGGACGTCGCGGTCGTTTCGGTGACGAACGAACGAACCGGGGAGACGCTGACCGTCGATGACATTCGGGCGTGGTGGGCCGACCACGGCGGCAACTGGACTGTTGGCCACGATCCGGACAGCACTCTGATGGCCGCATTGAACGCGGGAGGGCTGCCGTATCTCGCCGTGTTCGATGCCAGTGGCACTCCCGTCTTTCAAGACAGTGGCGTCGTGAGCGAAGCTCGGCTCCGATCGGCAATTTCTGAGGCCAAATCGTGAGCGCAATCCCGTTGAGTGGCGCACTGGCGTTCGTCATCACTGGCGGGATCACGACGTTTTTCGCCCCGTGTGCGTTTCCGCTGCTCGGTGGCTACGTCGGACACCTCTTTCAGAACGACCGGCACGACCACGCGCTCATTCCCGCAATTATCGCGGCCGGTGGCACGCTTTTTGTGCTCATTGCTATCGGTGCCAGTGGAATGATCGTCGGTCACGAACTGCTCTCTGAACTCAAGTGGTTCGAACCGATCGTTGGGGTGGGACTGATCGTGGTCGGCGTGCTCCAGCTCACCGATCGAGGCCCAGAGCTCCGTATTGCACTGCCGCCACGAACCGAGTCACTCGCTGGATTTGCCATCTTCGGCGTCGGGTATGGCGCAGCCGCCGCGGGCTGTGTCCTTCCGATTCTCGTTGGCGTGATTGGACAGGCTCTGGCGTTCGATCGGCCGACTGGTTTGATTCTAATAACAGCGTACGCCGGGGCAGTCGCCGTCCCGTTGCTCGGAGTGACACTGCTCGTCGGCGCTGGCATCGATATCTGGAAGCAAGCTGGACGCTACACTGGAAGACTCCAGGATCTCGCCGGCAGTTTGATGATTCTCGCAGGAATGGGACAGCTGGCCGTTTCACTCTGGGTTTTTAACGTGTTCTAATGGATGAAGTGGAGGAAGGCCCGATTAGAACGCAGCCATCACGTCACACGCTCCAATCGCGTCCAAATCGGGTGCGATGTCCCAGATCGATCCGATCGCCGGACCGGGGGTGAGAGTGGCCAACGCGTCAGCGGGGGGTACCGGTCGGTCCGTACGCCAGAGCCCTCCTTCGGTGGCCCCGGGAAGTGACACCCGTGTGGGAGAGAGGCCGACCGAATGAGTGAACTGGGACATCGACAGTTGTACAGAGACACCCCTTACTGATCAGTTCTATCACAGAACAGACAGAGCAACGCTCGTTACTCGGACCAGCCACACCACAGATACTATCAATACTGTTTATACTATTGGTCAATCGCCAAAAAACACATACAATCCACTAGTAATACCCTATATTCTACATCAAGCATGCACTCATTGATGGAGTGAACAGCAATCGTCTACAAAAGGAATTTCGGCGTCCGTCGTTCGATCGTAGATTGTGTATACAATTCGACTCACAGCTTGTGGCGGAAGGCATGGAGCGCGTTCTTGCCGGTATCGGTTAGTTCGACCTGTTTTTGCCGGCCAACGGTGTTGACCTCAATGTAGCCGTTTGCTGTCAGCGGATCGATAATATTGGCGTTGAGGAGGGCGAACTTCGCCTTGTCGTTGGCGGGCTGGTTTTCGGCGATGAACGAGAGATCCTGCTCTTGTGCATACTCGATGATATCTTTTTTCTTGGGCGTGTAGATCTCGGTCGATTCGTGCTCGAGAAAGTCCATTGCGGCCACCTGATCGGTCGTCGGCGATTCGATCGGATACGTTGGCAACACCTCATCGTCCGCATAGCCGTAGCTCTGTCGCTCGGCACGGTCGGCGTGTGCATACCCCTCTGGATGAACGTAGTACGCGGTCGCTTCGGTTGCCATACACGCGATCGTTGCGCCCACCGCCGACAGTTTCGACCCGCTCGAAACGTTCACCCGAACGATATCATCAGCATGGTCGGAAATAACGGTCGTCACTGCACCGAGAACGTCGTAAATGTCGATCAAATCCACCGTCCGTGATCGAACCTCAACACTTTCTTCTGAGAGTTCGGCCTTGAGTTCGTCGTGATACGACGGCTTCTTAGATTGTGGCTCGTCGTGTTCTAATAGATATATTATATCAATGTCGTACCGACGCGCCGGACCGATGATTCGATCGAACTCGAATCCGAGCGGCGCAATGTGTACCTCATCAATAGTATCCATGATGTGAGCAAATCTACACGTGATATTAAATCCACTCACTTGATCACCGCACAACTACTGGACGTAGTCCAGTTACTGCCTTCGTTGTCGACCTGTAGCGTTGGTCAGTCCGTTTAACTCAGGGCATCGATCGGAGGCGCTTGAGGACCACATCGAGCGGCGCATCGGAGACGGCAAGCGAGTAGCCATCGATCGCAGCGAGTGCGGGTGCGTGTTCCCAGAGATCGTCTTCCTCGATACCGTGGAGAACGACCGCAGAGGGAGTTGGCGTGACGACGCGCTGGGCGACCAGCGGCGATTCGCCCCGTGTGACGTTAGTGAAGACGAGTGCCCGATTTGTCGACTGGCCGTACAGTCGGTAGAAATCCTCGCTCGAGAGACGAGTGATCACCTCGATTGAGTCGATGACCGTGTGGCCAGCAATGGTTGACTGACTCCCAGAGACGACTTCTGTGGCGTCGATCGCCGCATAGAAGTCTCCAATCGAGGCCGGCGTGGAGTACTCCTGGAGGTCATGTACCACGTCGTTATCGAAGCCGGCCGAGAGAATTCGCGTGTATCGACGGATCTGTTCGCCACCACGGTCGTCATCAACGTCAAGCAGCGCCTCGATGATGCGTCGCACTACCGAAATACCTGGACTCTGCCGACGTCCGCTTTCGTAATCGGAAACGACAGACGGAGAGACCTCCAACTGCGCGGCAAGCGACGTCTGAGAGATGTCGAAATCGTCTCGCCACTTTCGTAACGTTGTCCCAGGATCATCGCTCAGTACCACCTCCCCAGCAATGCGTCGGGCCAACTGCTCGCGTTTGTCGGACATGGCGAATTGCAGCCATGGAAACGCAAAAACACATCGACACTCGACGACGATCGTGGCCGTTTTTAGCCGGCCACCAGTACCAAACGTGTGAGTGGGCCGATTACGACAGGCTGTCAGTCCGTCGATTCGTTACTCGGTGGCGGATTCAGTCGAAAAACCGTGACGCAGCTGTACGGCCCACCCGCGGCCGGCAAGACAAATATCGCGCTTTCGGCCGCAGTGGCGACAGCAGCCAATGGCGGTAGAGCGCTGTATATCGACACAGAAGGGCTTTCTATCGATCGATTCGAACAGCTTCTTCAAGGACACACGACCGATGAAGAGACGGCCGAGCGCCTTTCGACACGGATTGCCATTAGCGACGTGCTCACGTTCAATGAGCAAAAAGAAGCCGTCAAGGACGCCAAAGAGCAGGCAGAAACGCTTGATCTCATCGTCCTTGACAGCGCGACCGGCCTCTACCGACTCGAACGAAGCGAAAACGACAGTGCGAGCACGTTGCGAGCAATTGGCCGGCAGATCACGCATTTGCTCGGGCTGGCTCGCCAGCACGAACTGGCCGTCTGCATCACCAATCAGGTGTTTGCCGATCCCGACTCCGATACAACACGGCCACTGGGTGGCAACACGCTAATGCACTGGTCGGGTGCCGTACTCAAGCTTGAGCGGTTTCGCGGCGGAAATCGACGGGCCACACTCGAAAAACACCGCTCGAAGCCCGCCGGTGAGAACTGTACCTTCCAGATCACTGCCACCGGGCTTGAATCGGGATCGACCGTCTGAGCGCCAACACCCCTTTTGTGTCCAGCCGCGTAGGTTTCACCGTGATAGTCGTCGCCACTGAAGATTTCGAGCTCTACCACGGCGTGGTTAACGAGCTGCGCGAGCGAGGCGTCGAGTTCACGACACAGGAGCCAGCCACCTCGCTCGATCGGGAAACCGACGTGGTGATCACCGGAACGGACGATGCGTGGCCGGACGGGCTGGGCGTCGAACTCGTTCGTGGACGGTCGGATCGTCCCAGGCAAGTTGTTGAGCGCGCACTCGTCGCGCTCCGTGGTGGGGGACGGACGATCGTCGGCATCGATCCGGGTGATCGTCCGGGCATCGCCATCTGTTCCGGAGCGATGATCGTTGAGGCGTTTCACGTCCCACTGGCACAAACCGCAGCTGTGATCGAAACCACCCTGAACGAGGCGGTCGATCCGCTCGTTCGGATTGGCGATGGCGCTCGGCTGAAGGGCGCGCGCATCATCGACGATCTCCCTGACGTGTCCGTCGAGCTAGTGGATGAGACTGGAACGACACCAGCACTCGGAAGTGGCGCACGCGGCATGGGCGACGTGCTGGCGGCCGCAAACATCGCCAGGATCGAGGGCGAGCCGATCGAAGAGCGAGCGATCGAGCCGACGGCAGGCGAGATCGCCGCGATCAAGCGACGCTCACGCGAACAGAGTGGTGGCGATCGGACGATCGACGAGGTACTCGCCCGAGCAGTTGCCCGCGGTGAGCTCACGATTGCGGAGGCACTCAAGCGCCACCGTGAGTGATCAATCGCGGTCGTTCTCGATCTGGCGTTCAGCGCGCTCGAGGATCGTTCGTACCGCCAGGCCAGTGTCTGCTGCGACGGCCGCGGCGTCGTCGTACTCCGCACTCAGATCGTACACCGTTCCCTCCTCGTCGGCCCCGATTTTGACAGGGATATCGTACTCTGTTCCGTCGATGGTGAGGGTCGCGGTTTCGAACGAGCGATCGGCAACAAATCGATGGGTGACGCTTGTCTCTCTGATGCCGAGGGTGCCAGTTTCTGCAGCGAGTCGTCTGGCGACACGAGCAGCGTCATCTGGCTTTGTGAGCACCCGGACGACGTGTCCCGGTCTGGATTTTTTCATCGTCGCAGGGAGGATCGTCACATCGCGTGCTCCAACATCTTTGAGCGTTTCAGAGAGCCCACCGAGCACCTCCGGTGAGATGTCGTCAACGTTCGTTTCGAGCTGTCGTATTGCATCGCGTCCCAGCTGGCCGGCTGTCGTGCCCAGTGTTCCACGAAGCACGTTCGGGTGGTCGGGAACGTCGTAGCCGCCTGCACCGTACCCGACCGCAGACACGTCGAGCGACGGGAGCGTTCTGACGCCGGTTGCGATCTCGGCGAGGATCGCTGCTCCAGTTGGCGTGAGCAGTTCGTACTCGACGGGGCCTCCCTGGAGTTGCCAGTCGGCCTCGCTGGCAACGTTCACCACTGCCGGCGCTGGCACTGGATACGTGCCGTGACTCATGGTGACAGACCCTGACCCCGCTGCGACTGGGGTCGTCAGAACCTGCTCAACCGATAGCTCGGACAACAGCAGACAGACGCCAACAACGTCAGCAATCGCATCGTCCGCGCCCACCTCGTGAAAATGGGTTTCTGTGAGTTCGGTTCCATGAACCGCAGCTTCTGCCACACCCAGCCGACGGAAAATAGCCGTCGCTCGCTCGGTAACGGCCTCGGCGAGGTCCATTGACTCCACCAACTCGATTACCGCCGGATACGTCCGAAGTGGGCCGCTCCCCTCCGCGTGATCGTGCGCGTGGGAGTGTCCCTCGTGGGTGTGATCATGGTCGTGATGATCATGGTCGTGGTGGTGATGATCTTCATCACCGTGATGGTGGTGATGGGTATCTTCCTGGCTATGGTGATGCTGTTCATCGGCGTGTGCGTGCTCCGCATCGGTTGCATCCGATGATTCGCCATCTCCTCCATCCCTGAGCACCCGCACGCGTGTGGCCTCAATCCCGTTTTTCGTCGTTGTTTCGGTTGCGTAGGTGACACCGAGCGAGGCTTCAACGGGCGTCAATACCGACCGATCCGCACCGAGATCGAGCAACACGCCAAGTAACATATCGCCACTTGCACCCATCCGGCCATCGAACGCTAATGTCTGCATATCGGTCGATCGGGTGCGGCCAGGTTAAGCAATCTGTCTCGGAGTGATCGACTGACAGAAGCGCTGTGGTATGTGTGTTCATGATGCTCGAACGTGATATCAAAACAGTACGTGTCCGAATAGCGAGCAAAAGGGCTATCACTCAGGGGGGCCGATTTCTACTAACCGCGTAGTACCATGAATGAAGTCCAACTGGAGGTGGCAAAGGCGTACCCGAACGATTCGGGGCGTGGGATCGCTCGTCTCGACCCGGACACCCTGCTTCATCTGAAGTTGAGTCCGGGCGATATCATCGAAATAGAGGGAAGCGAAACGACCGCCGCCAAAGTGTGGCGAGCAGACCGACAGGACTGGAACACTGACACCGTCCGCATCGACGGATTCACTCGTCAAAACGCCGATGTCGGAATCGGCGAGCGGGTTAAAATCCGCAAGGCGGATGCGAAAAAGGCAGAACAGCTCGTGCTCGCCCCGCCGGAAGAGGCAAGCGTGCAGTTCGGAAGCGATGCTGCGGGGATGGTCAAACGCCAGATCATGAAACGGCCCGTTGCCCAGCGCGACATCGTTCCAGTGATGTCGAGCACGAACCATCCCTTCATGCGATCACCAGGACAGGCGATTCCGCTGATCGCCGTCGAAACCGAGCCCGACGGGGTGGTGCTCATCACAGAAGATACTGACGTTGAGCTGCGAGAGGAGCCGATTTCTGGGTTCGAGAGCCGCGGTGCTGGAATCACCTACGAGGACATTGGTGGGCTCCAAAGCGAAATCCAGCGCGTTCGGGAAATGGTCGAGCTCCCGATGAAACACCCCCAGATTTTCAAAAAGCTCGGCATCGAGCCGCCACAGGGGGTGTTGCTCCACGGTCCGCCCGGTACCGGCAAGACCCTGCTCGCAAAGGCCGTTGCCAACGAGACCAGCGCGAGTTTCTTCTCCATTGCTGGCCCCGAAATCATCTCGAAATACTACGGCGAATCCGAACAGCAGCTCCGCGAGATCTTCGAAGACGCGAGCGAAGAATCCCCAGCGATCATCTTCATCGACGAGTTGGATTCGATCGCGCCCAAACGCGAGGACGTAACCGGCGAAGTCGAACGGCGGGTGGTCGCACAGTTGCTCACCATGATGGACGGGCTCGAATCCCGTGGGCAGGTGATCGTCATCGGTGCGACCAACCGGGTGGACAGCGTCGATCCCGCGCTTCGTCGGCCGGGACGGTTCGACCGTGAGATCGAGATTGGCGTCCCGGACGAATCGGGTCGCGAAGAGATCTTACAGATCCACACGCGTGGCATGCCGCTCTCGGATGACGTGAATCTCGGCACGCTCGCCGATGAGACACATGGATTCGTCGGTGCTGACATCGAGTCGCTCACGAAAGAGGCGGCAATGAAGGCGCTGCGCCGCTATCTCCCCGAGATCGATCTGGACGAGGAGGACATCCCACCCAGCCTGATCGATCGAATGATCATCAAACGCGGTGATTTCCAGGGTGCGCTCAACGAGGTCGATCCTTCGGCCATGCGTGAGGTGCTCGTTGAACTCCCCAAGGTGACCTGGGACGATGTCGGTGGACTCAGCGATCCCAAAGGCCAGGTTCAGGAGTCGATCGAGTGGCCCATGAACAGCCCCGAACGGTTCGAGCGCCTGGGCATTACGCCACCGTCGGGCGTGTTGCTCTATGGCCCGCCGGGCACTGGCAAGACGCTGATGGCAAAGGCCGTCGCCAACGAGACGAACGCCAACTTCATCAGCGTCCGCGGGCCCCAGCTCCTCTCGAAATGGGTCGGCGAGTCCGAAAAAGCGATCCGCCAGACGTTCCGGAAGGCACGGCAGGTCGCTCCGACCGTGATTTTCTTCGATGAGCTCGACAGCCTCGCACCAAATCGTGGTGGGGATGTGGGCACGAACGTCTCCGAACGGGTCGTTAACCAGCTGTTGACTGAGCTCGATGGCCTCGAGGAGATGGAGGAGGTGATGGTCATCGGTGCAACCAACCGCCCGGACATGATCGACCCAGCGCTGATTCGGTCCGGCCGATTCGACCGGCTGGTCTACATCGGCGAGCCAGAGCTTGATGGGCGCAAGCAGATCTTCGAGATCCACACGGAGAAAACGCCACTCGCCCCCGATGTGAGTCTGCGAGAGCTCGCAGAGCTCACCAGCGGCTACGTCGGCAGTGATATCGAAAGCATCTGCCGTGAGTCGGCGATCGAAGCGTTGCGCGACGATAAGAAGGCTGATGAGGTCGAGATGCGCCACTTCCGCAAGGCGATGGAGGCGGTTCGTCCGACGATCACCGACGACATTCGTGGTTACTACGAACAGATCGAGGATCGGTTCCGCGGCGGCCAGGACATGCTCGAACAGCAGTCCGAACGGATTGGCTTCCAGTAGGCGTTCTTGTTCTGGTGTGCGCCACGTGGTGTGGCCCACCACACGGCGATTGTGACGCCACGCTTTTCACTCGCAATCGGTTTCGTCGTCACACTTTCAGTATGTTCGATACTGTTGACAGTAGCGTGGCGAGTGACCACGTTCGTCGAATCACGACGACAACCAGCGGCCAGTCATCTCGGGGGGGACAATGAAGCCTGGATATCTATTCGGGATCGAGGATTCGGACTGGTACGTTCGGCTGTTGTTCGGGTGTACGATGGCGATCATGGTCGGGCTGGGTGGGTTCGGACTCGCCTATCCGGGTCGGATGAGTCGAGCGCTCACAACAGGGAAGGCCTGGGTGCTCACCAACTTTGGCTGGTGGTTCATCCTCCTCGGATTCGTGTTGCTGGTCGCAGTCGTGGCCTTCGTCATCTCACCGTATGGCACCATTCGGATCGGCGGACCCGAAACAACGCCGGAATTCAGTCGGTTCGCCTGGCTTTCGATGGTGTTCACCGTTGGATTCGGTGCGTCAATTCTGATCTGGGGTGTCTCCGAGCCCATTTCAATCGTTCAGTCACCACCGCCGTCGCCGATGCCGGTACACGGTGCCTCCCGGGAGTCGATGGCGCTCGCGTTCATGTTCATCCATGAGGTGTTTCCCGGGCTGGCAATGTGGTATCTCCCGGTGGCGATCGCCTTTGGCATCACCGTGTACACCCGTGGTGTGGCGGAGTATCGAATCAGCTCGTTGTTCGATGGTGCGCTCATGGGTCGATCACTGCCCGCCTGGTTCGGATCAGTCCGACCCACCACCGAGTGGTGTATCGACGCCGCGGCAGTGATTGCCACGATCGGTGGGATTGCGACCACGCTCGGATTCAGCGCACAGACGATGGCCGCCATTCTCGGTCGTGTGTTCGGTACAGGGTCCACACTGATTACGTACGCTGTGTTCGGGCTCATTGCGCTGGTGTTTCTCTTCGACGTGTGGCTCGGACTCCGATCGGGGATCCGCAACGCCGCACGGGCCACCATGGTGTTAATCGGGATTTCCATGGCCGTTCTCGTGGCCGTTGGCCCCCGAACGTTCATGATCGAGCTCGGGCTGGATGCGACCGGCGTCTGGCTCAGCGATCTGTTCCGGCTCACGCTGTACACCGCCCCAACCAGTGGTGGGAACTGGGCGGCGAACTGGACCGGTTTCTGGTGGGCCTGGTGGGCGGCCTGGAGCATTTTCGTCGGGAGCTTCGTTGCCCGCGTCTCGAAGGGGCGGACGATACGCGAGATGTTTATCGTTCTTGTCGTCGCGCCGACGGTGCTCACCTGGATACAGCACTCGCTCATTGGCGGCTGGGTACTCGCACCGGGCTATCAGGAGCCCATTGCGCAGGCGATGGCCGAGTCCGGCAAACCGGCGGCGATCGCCGAGGCACTCTCGATCACGCCCATGGGCACCGTGCTTGCGGTTCTTTTCGTGCTGGTGATTGCGGGCTACATCATCACCTCGCTCGATTCGGCCGTGTTCATGATTGCGGCCATCACGCTCGGAACTGAGGATCCCAACCCACGGAATCGGGCGTGGTGGGGGCTGTTGCTCGCAGTGTTCGGAGCGATGTCGTTGCAGCTCTCGAAATTCAGCGCGATCGAGTCGCTCTCGGTGATCATGGCGCTGCCGTTCTCCGTGCTGGTGCTCGTCATGGTGTATGCGAGCTACGTCGAAGCACGGACGTACCGAGAAGGAACAGACCGCTCGGGCTCGTGAGTGGTTAATTCAGATCGTTGATAAAGCCAAAGCCAGTGGTGTTGAGCTCTCCGATGCCTGCATCGTAGGCCAGTTTGATCAGTCGGTGGTGCTCTGGCGTTCGACAGTCATAGTGCAGCTCCAGGTTGTCCCGATCGTCTGTGCTACGCATCCTTGTAGTGTATCGGAATTGCGACCTCCTTTTGCGGTTCGTAATCGGTGAAATACGGTCCTCAGGAAGTTCCTGAAACTCTCCTGGGGGTCTCTCCCCGTATTGCCCTGACTCTATGAAGGCACAGTAGGACACTATCACAACATCCACGACACTGTAGCGGTAGAAAAAACAGGCAAGCCCGTCCGGGTGTGGACACACCCACAAGAACTGTCCCCTGAAAAGACCCACCCGACCTGGTCACTACCCCGTTCTCAGAACGGCGATGATTTTTCTGGTCGTTCCGTTCTGAGCTGACCCTCCGGATCCCATCCACTGAGGATGTTTTCAGTTGTGTACTGTTCGGCCTGCGCTTCGCTCAGTTGATGGGTCCAGTCGGCGCGCTGGTCGGGGGTATAGCCGGGGCCGTAGTTCTGGAATTCGCCGTAGAAGGCCGTCTCGGGATCCTGCTCATCGTTCCAGTGCTTCCAGCCGACCGGTTTGATGTGGTCGCCGAAGAACGTGTTCATGAACACCGTCTGGGAGTAGGGCCGCCAGGGACGACCCAGATAGTAGGAGTTGTCCGACCCCTCACCAGTCACCCGGCAATTCTTGAAAACGTATCCGAACTCCTTTTCTCGCTCCGTGGAGGCGGCCGTCACGTATCCGCTGTCGGTTTTACACCGTATGTGACAGTTCTCGAAGAGGCACGTCGCCCAGCCGAAGATGAAATCGACATCACCTTCGATGAAACACTCTCGATAATACTGGCGGCTGTCGTGGCCGTGGGTATACAGCGTGTCCTGGTTGCCCAGAAACAGACAGTTCTCGAAGGCCGCTCGGTCGCTGTCGATCCGGATGGCAACCGCCTGGGCGACGGGTTCAGAGCTGTTCTGGAAGGTGAGGTTCCGCGCCGTAAAATCATCCCCATTGACGAAGAAACTCGACGATCCAGTGGTGCCGATTTCCTCGCCATTTTCGTCCAGCGTATCCGCGTTGTCGTCGTAGGTTAATACCGTCCCCTGAGCGCTCTCGCCGATGAACGTCACGTTCGTCTTCTCGGTGGGCAATCGGAGCTTTTCCTTGTATCGACCGTTTTTGATGTACACGCGGGTTTCGTTCGACCGATTCGGAGGGATCGCATCGATGGCATCCTGGATCTTCTCGTAGTCACCACTGCCGTCCCTGGCGACAACCAGATTGTTGCCCCGAACCGGAGAGTTCCCTGCACCCGACGAATCGGAGGACTGAGCAGCCACCCGCTCAGTCGATGTTCGACCGAAGTAGCCCGCAATCGAGGCCACAATCCCTGTTCCAGCAAGTTTCATCACTCCACGACGTGTCGAATCAGCAACCATATATGACAACCCGAAATAAATCACAATGAATTATAAATTTATTTCTGTTTATCTAACATACTATAACTAGTAATATAGAGAGTGGTCTACAAGGAAAGGAATTTCTTGAAGGTAGCCCCCTAGAACTGTTAGGAGGGATTGATCCCCCACCGCGAGCTGATGAGCTCGGACGTTGAGATACCAATATGGGAATCTGAACACAGAAAGCGGATAATCTACATTCAGAAATATATAGATGGTTATTATATCAGTCTATTAAAAAATATCTATAGTTGAGAAGGGATCGCAGCGTTGTTCACGGTCGGTACTGCTATTCGAAGCTATGGCTACTGGAACGGTAACGCTCTACATCGCCACGAGCGTTGACGGATATATCGCTGATGCGGAGGGAAAGATTGAGTGGCTATCCGAGTTCTCATCCAGCGACGACCTGGGCTTTTCCGAGTTTTTCGAAACCGTCGATTGTCTCGTTGGGTTCAACGACGTACGAACAGGTTCTCGGCTTCGGTGAGTGGCCATATGGTGAGAAACCAACGTACGTGTTCACCAGTCAGGAACGCTCACCCGCAACAGACGCTGTAACGTTCGTAAACGATGCCGTCGCCCAGAAAACGGCTGCACTGAAAGAGCAGTTTGATCACATCTGACTCGTTGGCGGCGCATCCCTCACAGAGTCGTTTCTCAGCGAACACCAGGTCGATACGCTCCAACTGACACAGCTTCCAGTGCTCCTCGGTGATGGAATACCACTGTTTGCTGGGGGATACGACCGTCAGCGTCTGGAACTGAACGACACACAGAGTCACGAGGGGGGCGTTGTAGAACTGACGTACAGGGTTCCGTAGAATGCTGGAATACGGATGGTTGCAGTCGACAAAGGATTTCACTCTCAAGGTATCGGAACTCAGCTTATTGGAAGTGGTATTGAAACGTGTCTTGGCCGGAACGCTACAGTGCTATGTGCAATGGGCTGGAATACAAATGGTGCCGTCAAAATGAAGGTATAATGGAGTATTTCGATTTTTAGAAGATCATTGGATATAAAACACATTGGCTAAACAAACAATTCGACGAAGAGTATCGCTGTCCCTACTGTGGCAATCCTTCATGCACCTGCCCAGGTGTCCTATTCACCAGATATCGCTAACCGTTCACTCACAGGTTAGCCTGCTTCGAGCCACCACTGAAACTCATAACTGCCGATTCCTAACTTCTGAGAATCCGGGGTGGACTTACGATCGATCGAGCCCTCTAAACGCGTAATGCCGGATCGACTCCTCCTCGATCGACGAACGCTCCTCCAGACGATCGCTGTCACGGCTGGCGGTGGCCTCAGTGCTGGCTGTTCAACCAACGCCACCACCAACGACGAACAGCCATCATTCGATGGCTGGCTGGAAAACACAGACAACTACGACGGTGTGGTTGACAAAACGGACGCGAAATCGGTGGCCGTAGCTGTCGGTGCCGAGGGAATCAATGCTGGATTCGCGTTTGACCCACCTGCACTCAGGATTACCACGGGCACGACTGTACGGTGGGAGTGGACCGGCATCGGTGGAGCTCACAACGTGGTCGCAACCGATGGAGCGTTCAAAAGCAAACTCTCTGATTCAGCAACCATGACCTTCCAACACCGGTTCGAATCGTCCGGAACGTACAAATACGCCTGCAAACCCCACAGTTCACAGGGAATGAAAGGCGTGATTGTCGTACAATAGCGCGTCTGGACACCCAATTACAGCAATCCAGCCACAATGAGCAACAACACAGAGACGACACTGCCCGCGTAAAACAGTGGTCGCGCCGCCGTCGCAGCCTCGGCGACTGACTCGTCATCGGTCGCTGTCAGCTTCCGGTACCCAAACACTGCCAAATGAGCGAGCACCAGCCACAACACCACCATCGCGAGCACGAGGTGACCGCGTCCCGATCCCTGAAGCGTTTCGAAGGTGTAGAGCGTTCCCGCAAGATGGCCGCCACTGAACAACAATAGAAGAACGGAACCGATCGTGAGATATCGATATCGCCGTGTGATGATCGAAAGCGCCGCAGATCCGAACTGTTCGGATTTTGCTGCTGGAATGATAGCCCCGGCGATAAACACTGTCGCACCAGTCCACAGCGCAGCGACGATCGTGTGAACCGCCAATACCAATTCGAGAATCATTGATTCGCACCCGTGGGATGACAATATTTGATCAGTTGATCGGCAGTTCGGACGACTTCGAGATGATCAGTCTGCATCTTCAGTCAGCTATTTGTGTGATGGTAATAAGTACCCACTGAGCGTTCCCAGAATCTGGGTGAGAGACTCTGTGAGAGATGCGTTGGACACCGTGATGGATTCCCATGCTGAAACCCGGACAGAAGATCAACTACCGCAATGCGTAGTACCGAAATGGTCCTTCACCAGCACACCAACACTGAACCCCCAACAGCGCGAACGACCATGCATGGCAGAGAGCGATGCGACCGAACAGGTGTGGTTCGTCGAGCGAACCTACTCGGACGACGAGCAGAATCTGATCATCATTACCTATGCCACCCTCGACGGATCACACTATTTCCGAAAAGAACGCGCCCTGACATCGTTTACCGACAGCCGCGAGACGACCGCCGCTGTTGAGACGTCCACTGACAATCTCGGCCCTGTTGAAGATCCAGAACGCAGAAACCAGTACGCCGACGCCGCCTCGCGCACGAAGTCGAACTACGATCCTGATGAAATCGTCTGACGGAAATCATCCGTTTGGAGCCCAACAGTTCCTGCTGCCCAAATTCGAAAACGACCACGGACTCGAATTCCGCACGAAACATTCCGCCAGCTGATTCATCACCGACGAAGAGTGGACAGGGTGATCGGCGACCAATCTCCTCCGCACACAACGCAGTAGCCCACAACCGCAATCAAGACATAAAAATTTTCGAACATCATTGTTGATCCAGACAGCTCACAGAAATGTTGTCTCCAATGAATGAAATGCGAAACCACCAGAGACAGCCACACATCACCTATCAGAAACACCACACGACAGAGACAATCTACACTGAAAAACACGTACAGCGAACTGTTTGCGGACAGCATTGCTGATAGTATATGATTTAATATATTATCCCACATTGTTGAAGACTGCATCAGCTATGTGTTGAGATATTATTCCAGGAGATGTCAGTTGCATAGTTCTGATGTAAACCAACGTATGATGGGTAGCGAGTCAGCTAGGCGACAGCAATCCGGCAGTACAGCAATGGAGGGACCATGACGACGGCCGAGGTCCTGCAAGGACCGGATGATCGACTGTTCATTCACGTTCACACTGGCGATGTGACGCTCTTGACTGAGATCACGGATGACGAGTTCGAGCTCTTAGAACGGACGGTCGAACGTCCACACCCTCTCCGAAAGCGGCACCCCTACGACACATGATCAATGAATGCACGGAGTGTGGCAGCAGCCTCGTGAAGGAAACGCACGCAGACCACATCTGGATGTGTGCGGACTGTGGGAACATCATGCACGAATAATCGATCACGCCCACCCGTGACTGACGCCCCGGCTCTCCCGTGATGGCTGGTGGCCATCGACGCGTCGCGTATTTTTCGTCAGTTTGGTCGGTCTGACTCTGCAGACAGCGTCCCCTCCGCATCGAAGCGTTTCGCCCGAAGATAGCGGGCTCGCTGTCGATTTGCTGGGTCGCTAAACTCCGCTTCACGAATCTCATCGATGCGTCCATCAGCGACGGCAGCAACCAACGCTTCGAGCTGAGCCTTCTCGCTCGGCGTGAGCTCGACAGTGTAGCGTTCTGTGTCCTCACGCTCGATCTGGGTCCACTTCCGGGCTGCCGAAATGACGACCGAACAGGGCTCACGACACGGGAACGCACCCGCACCGTGTGGGGTGTCAATCTCCTCTCCATCGGCTGCATCCCACTCACGGCGCTTTAGACACTGCGAATCGACACAGCACGCCTCGGTGAGCCACTCGAGCTGCTCACCAGAGAGCTCATCTACCATCGCGTAGATCCCGCTCTGGCGGTCAGCTGCGTCCGCCCAATTGGTAACGTCAAGTTCGCCCTCGCGCTCGAGCGCCCAGTTCTGAATCGTCGCCGGATAGATGAAATCGATCGCTTCGACGAGCGACGCTCCCGTCAGCTCCGGAAACAACCAGCCAGTCGACAGCGTCGGTGCGGTTTTGAGCGGCCGATACCGTCCTTTGTCATCCGTCGTGGCGATCTCGCGGGCTTTGAGCGGATCCACAAATCGCTCCAGTTCTGCTGGATCGGCATCGCGGTCGTCCGAGTGACGCAGTCCATACCGTCGACCACCATCCACTACTGTCGCCGTGATTCTGAGCTGGCCCCACTCGCGAACGACGACGCCACTGGTCAGTGCGGAGTAGCGTTCCGGAACTGACCGTTCCTCTGCGTGCTCAACCCAGCGAAGAAACGCCTGCTCGGCCGTCGAACGCGAGCGTTGCGTCCAGTGAAACCAGTTGTCGACGAATGGATCACCAGCAGCCGTCTCACCGAGTGCCGACGCAGTGAGATCCGTGACCTGGCGTTCGGTCGTTTCGAACGTGTACAATCCGTCCGATTTCGACACTGAAAGGCCGTCATACGAAATCGAACGCTCCGCGACAGCAGCCACGAGCGCGGCCACAGGGTCGGATTCGCGGTCCATTACCACCACCCCGTCGAGAATCCGCTGCGATCGCTCTGTCGGTCCATACCACTGCTGCGACCGGCATGCCAAAAACGACGGCGATCAGCTCGGTCCTCACTCGGCATCGATCGTCGTCCCTCCAGTTCGTCGTTTGACCCGATCAATCGCCGCATCAACGTCGGCACCGGCGTCTGCGGCCCGCTCGAGAATCACGTCGGCAAGCAGCGGCTCCGTGCCAACTGCTCCAGAGTACCAGATCTTGGTGCCATCGACCATCCCCGGCACCGGATACGATCCCGGTTCATCGAGGGCGAGTCCCATATCCGCCGGAATGTCTTCCTGGGTGTGATAGCCATCGGCGACAAAGAGCGGAACGACAACCACGTCGTCACTCTCGAACAGCGCAGCCACGTCGTCCACCTCGGGCGACTCATCCATGAACATCGCTTTTACCTCGGCGAAATCGTACGCCTCGCGTATGCGATCGGCGTGATACTCGATCGCCTTTGCGCTGTTTTCGTTGCGTTCGGTACCGTGTCCGACGACCGCCAGCCCGACACCAGGCCCAACGTCTGGATTGTCTGTGATGCTGCGTGCACGCTGGACGATCACGTCAGTCATCGAATCATGCGTTCCAACCGGCCCACAGTACCGTACGGTTGCGCCGGTGTCTGCGGCCGTATACGTCGCGTGATCGGCACTGGTCCCATCCGACTCCCAGTCGGCCACGTCCCAGTCCTGAAGCCGGAGTTCACGTGGAATCACCTGTTCGGTAAAGTATCCCTCGCTGATAAACATCGGAACGACGTACACCGTCTCAGCACCGACGATGCGCAACACTTCCCGGAACGACGGCTCCTCTTTCCAGAACGCCTCACGAACCGTCTCGAACGCATCTGCCTCGCGGATCGTATCAGCATGTGAGAACGTCGGTGTGCTCGAATCCGGATTGAGATGTGAGCCGTGAGCGACGATCACGAGCGCCTCGTCGGTCTGCTGGGACATAGCTGCCAGTTGGGCGACCAGCAGTTAATCGGCTTCGTTCTCGACGCTGTCACACACGTCCGAATCTTTCAAACCCATGCCGATGGTAGCGGTGGCTAATGACCATCCGCGTTTCGAACACGCTGACAGGTGAGCGCGAGCCGTTCGAACCAGGCGACGATACGGTCTTGCTGTACGTCTGTGGGCTCACCACCTCCGATCCACCGCACCTCGGCCATGCGCGGCTCTGGGTACACGCCGACGTGGTCGACCGGTGGCTCTCCTATCGCGGCTACGACGTGCGTCATGTCGAGAACTTCACCGACGTGAATGAGAAAATTGTCGCCCGCGCGGGTGAGGACGACCTTGGAGACTCCGAGGCTGCCGTTGCGCGATCGTACACGAAACGAACGATCGACGACATGCGAGCACTCAATCTGAAGCGCGCGACCGTCTACCCGCGGGTGAGCGAACACGTTCCCGAGATCGTCGAGCTGATCGAGACGCTCATCGATCGAGGATACGCCTACGAATCGAACGGGTCGGTGTATTTCGATACGACCGCGTTCGACGCGTATGGTGACCTTTCGAACCAGTCGATCGATGCGCTCACCGCACAGGGCCCCGAAACCGAACTGGCCGAAAAGCGTGCACCGACCGACTTTGCCCTCTGGAAGGCCGGCGGCGTCACGCCAGAATCAGTCGAAGCGCATCGCCATGACGGGGCACTCTCCCCAGAAGCGGCCGCCGAGACGAGCCAGACGTTCTCTGCGCCGTGGAGTGACGGTCGGCCTGGCTGGCACATCGAATGCTCCGCGATGGCGATGGCACATCTGGATGCGACGATCGATATCCACATGGGCGGCCAGGATCTCGTCTTTCCGCATCACGAAAACGAAATCGCCCAGAGCGAGGCGGCCACGGGCGAGCAGTTCGCCCGCTACTGGCTCCACGTTAGACTACTCGACACCGGCGAAGAGAAGATGAGCTCGAGTCTGGGTAACTTCTCGACAGTGAAATCTGCGATCGAAGCCGTCGGTGTGAACGCGGTGCGCACGTTTTTGCTCTCGGCGTCGTACACCAGCCGACAAACGTTCTCTGAGGATGCCCTCCACGAAGCAACCGAGCGATGGGATCGACTCGAACGCGCCTATGAGACAGCACTCGCGGCGATCGATGGTCCGGATGCCATGGCGACAGTTACCGACGAGCCGTTCAGAGCGAGTATCGACGACACGAAGTTGGCGTTTGAGGATGCGATGGACGATGACTTCAACACGCGAGAAGCGATCGCTGCGCTGCTCGATCTCACTACGGCGGTCCATCGCCATCTCGATTCCGACACGTATGATTACGTCGCCCTCAGACGAGCACTCTCGATATTCGAATCGCTCGGCGGTGACGTGCTCGGCCTTGCGTTCGCCGACGAACAATCGGATGGAACCGTCGAAATCGCTGGTGAGGCAATCGAGCTCGTGCTCGAACTCCGCGAGCAAGAACGGGCGGCTGGAAACTACGAGCGGGCCGACGACCTCCGAGATGCGCTCGTAGAACTCGGCGTTGAAATCGAAGACACAGACGATGGGCCAGAATACCGGCTGTCTGCGCCACACACCTGAATCGATCGGACCGCGACGGACCACAAGTTTTTACCTCGATGGTACGCATCGCTCAGACGCACAATCGGCAGGGATGATACGAGCTTCCATCGAATGAACATCACACGACCAGTGTGTGCCGGTGAGCCGATCATTCCACACCAGTAGTCATCCATGATACCCAGTTTATCGACGTCGAAACGCGCGTTGCTCGCCGGCATCGTCCTCATCGGATTGGTGTCAGCAACAGGCTGTCTCGAAGGACTAACCAATGAGGAAGTCACTGCGACGGCCGATCCAGCAGCCGTGAACAACGATGCGCTCGCGAGCACCAGTTACGAACTAACGCGTAATGATTCGCCGACGATCGAACGGTCGGTTAGCGTTCTCGGCATGAATCGAACGTTCAAAGCAACGAGTCACATCCGCGAATACGAGCGCAACACCGACATTGGACCAGAGGTGACGATCACCAGATTGGTCGTGATTGCAACACCGAAAAAGTCGGTGGCCGGCCAGTCTGTCAATCCGCTCGGCGAAATGTCGAACAGCGAGCTGATTGAACGGTTCCTTAATACGTACAACGGCGTGCAAAACGTCGAATCGGTCGACAACCGCTCCGTTGCGATGTTAGACAACGAGCGGACCGTCGAACGGTTCCGCGCCGAGGCACAGATCATCCAGGGTATCTCGATCACGGTGAATATCCACATCACGACGTTCGAACACGAGGGCGATTACATCACAGTGATCGGTGCCCACCCCGAACAGCTCGACGAAGAGGGGAACATCGACGGGCTCATGGGTGGACTGAAACATCCGGCCTAGCCATTGACCAAAAGCGGCACTAACAACACTCCCATCAAATGGGCCCGTTTGACGTGAAATCGACCGGGAACGAGCCCAATGATGGCGCTCACAAGGAAGATCACCACGCCGACGCCGCCAGTTAGTATCAGCGTGAGAAGACACAATACGAACAGGACCACGAGTGTGAGTAGCGTCTGCTCGATCGAGCCAATTACGTCGAGATACGCCGGTCCAACCGTCACCACCGCCACGAATCCGAACGCTGCACCGATCCCAATTGTACACGCGAGCAGTCCGAGCTGTATCGGGGCGTTCGTGCGCCCCAGTGCAACGAGGACACCAGTCCGTGGCTCCCCGAGCGCCACGAGCGCAAACAGAGCGAAGATACAGTTAGCAGTATTGACGCCGCTCGTGGTGACGATAAACCCCCGACTGCCGTATCGCCGCGGAACGGCAACGAGCGCGAGCGTGGCGGCGACGGCGCTAGAGACACCGGGAACGTAGCCAACGACAGCACCACAGAGCGAGCCGATGATGCCGAATCCACCGACTGCGCGTGGGGAGAGTGAGATTTCTGCCTGCTGTTGGGGACCATAGCCGTGGCCACCCAGCGATTCGAGTAGCACTGGTGCGCCAAACAGCCCGGCGAACAGCGGCATAAGCACGCCCCCAACCGAGACAATGCCTGTTGGATCCAGTGGAAGGACCAACAGCCCCAGCCCGCCGCTGGACACAACAGAGAGCAGCCCGCCGGCCGTTCCGAAGGGCATGGATTCTGTGGCGAGCAACGCCAGAATGATGAGTGCAAATGCGAATCGCCGGTTACTCTCGAAGACTGGCAACACGGAACTTACGAGCCATGTGAGTGGCACTGCCAGCACTGCTGCGACCGCTACTGCGCTTGCTGATCCGAGCGCAGAGAGCAACAGTGCCTCTTTGCCCCGTCCGGCGAGCACGAGTCGATGGCCGGGGAGCGCGGTGGCGGCCATCGACGGATCAGGAACGCCAAGTGCAAGCGCGGGCGCAATGTCGAGAAACGTGTGAACCACACCGGTTGCGAGAACTGCTGCCCCGACACACACCGGTGGCCCCGGAAGATCTGGTGCGATTCCGGCGAGCACAAACGCGATCGTGTTCGCGTGAATGCCCGGAATGAGACCGCTGAGACAGCCACCAAGACAGCCCGCCAGTACGTACGCAATCACTGTGAGTGTCTGCTCCGGTGCGAACACGACGGCCTGACTCACGACCATACGGGCCCTGGCCACGTTCTCAGTTCTAAACCTTCGGCTCTGCGGTGTGGGTCACGAAAAAGTGAGTTCTGTCTCGACGATGTTAGCCAAAGAGCTGACCGAGACCCTCACCGCTGGCCTCTTCTTCCTCGTCGTCATCGTCATCTGCGTCAGCGGCTTCTGCTTCGTCGTCATCGTCTGCATCCGCGGCGTCGCCTTCGTCGCTACCCGCTGCTGGGGCAGCGCCACCGGCGGGAACGGCTGCGGCCTGCTCGACGGCTTCTTCGATGTCAACGTCTTCGAGAGCGGCGATGAGGGCCTTGACGCGGGACTCCTCAACGTCGACGCCGGCGGCCTCAAGGACTGCCGTGACGTTCTCTTCGGTGATGTCTTCGTCGTCCGATTCGTTCAAGATGAGTGCAGCGTAAATGTATTCCATTGTGGTTTGTGTGTTGTTGTAGTGTTGTGTTCGATGGGCTATCCAAACATCGCGCCGAGACCCTCGGCACCGTCCTCCTCATCATCGTCGTCCGTATCGTCCTCTGCGTCGGCGCTAGCATCGTCGTCGCTAGCGTCGTCGGAATCTGACGATGAATCAGATTCTGTGCTCGGAGCTGGCTCAACGCCACGAAGCTCCTCGGGGAGTGCCTCCTCGTCGTCAATCACGGCCGCGAGCGCACGCAGCTGTGCATCTGCCTTGGCGACGAGATCGTCAGCAATGGCCGGGCTCTCGATCGCGGCGAACAGTCCGAGGCTGCGTGCCTCGTTGCTGGCCTTCGAAACCAGCGCGTCCGCGGTCTGGGCGGTCGGATGCCCAGCGTTGATCGAGAGGTTGCGCCCGGCGGCGACGGCCGACTGTACGTCGGCGCGGTACTCCTCGACATCGATCGCCAGCTCGTCTGGCTCGAAGAACACGCCCTCCGAGTAGACACCACGAAGATCGAGACCAACCTCCTTTGGCTCAATGCCGAGTTCACTCAGCACGCCAGAAAGCTGTTGGCTCACTTCGTCGCCTTCATCGAGCACGTGAGAGTCTTCGAGCACCTTGATCGAGCCCCCATCGATGCGAGCGTTCGCACCGACCTGCTGGAGCTCGCCGACGAACGGACCGGGATCGATGCCGGTGTCGCCCTCCGGAATGACGATATCGTTCGGCGTGACCTCGCCGGCATTGATCGGGGCCGGCGTCTTCGAGTCTTCGAGCTTTTTGTACAGCCCGAACGGATTGTCGTCAGTGGCGATGATGCCAACCTGACCGGCCACGAGATCGGACAGCTCATCGAAGCCACGATCACTGTTTGCGATCGCGCGTTCGATGAGCGTGTTCCGGCTCACTCTGAGCTCTGCTGAGCCGTGAAGATCGCGACGCATCGCCTGGAGCTGTTTGCTCGGAATGCCGGCAATGTTCACGATACCGACGCTCTGGTAGTCGTCGATGAGCGATCCGATCGACTCGACTTCCTCGCGTTTCCACTCCGGAATGACGTCAGTCGTGTGGTCGGGCTCTGCGGACATCTTAGGCCACCTCCATCGTTGGACCCATCGTCGTCTTTACGTAGATCGAATCGATGTTGAGTGGGCCCTTCTCCAGACTCGCCTCGAGTCGACGAATGATCACGTCGATGTTGTCGGCGATGTCCTCGGGCTCCATTGTGGCCGAGCCGACGAGCGTGTGGAACGTCCGTCGCTCACCACTGCGGAGCTGGACCGTGCTTTTCATCCGGTTTACAACCTCGACAACGTCGTCGTCGGGCTGCAGCGGCGTCGGCATCTTCCCGCGTGGACCGAGAACGGTCCCGAGGAATCGACCGATGTCCTGCATCATGCTCGCTTCTGCGACGAAAAAGTCCGTTTCGCCGGCGAGATCCTTTGCGGCGTCAGTGTCCTCACCCAGCTCCGACAGCGCATCACTGTCGAGTACTGAGTCAGCAACCTCTTCGGCACGCAGGGCGGTCTCGCCCTCTGCGAACACGACGATACGAGTCTCCTGGCCCGTTCCCCGCGGAAGGACGATTCCCTCATCGACACGGTTGTTTGGGTCGTTAAGATCTAGATCGCGAAGATTGATGGCAATGTCCACCGATTCGGTGAAGTTCCGTGGTGGCGCCTCCTCAATCGCGCGAGATACTGCATCCTCTATTTCCTGATTTGCCATTGTTCACCTCCGTAGTACGCCTGTGGCTCCTACGGCGTGAAACAGGATCGAAACCTGCCTCGTTTTTACACACTCCGATCACGGACTTAAGCACGTCGAAGTCTTGTGCAGTCAGAAGAACCAACAGAGCACACTCCCGTCAGAACAGGGTCGTTACGCGTTTTCGAACGTCTCGTCGTAGTCGCCGTCGTCGACACGCGCTTTGAACGTCCGCGCGTCATCACCATCGACGGTGACGCCAAGCGAGACGCACGTGCCAGCAACCTCCTTGGCTGCGTTTTTCGTGTCGTACGCCAACAGATCGGACTGCTTTTGCTTTGCGATCTGTGCGAGCTGATCGACCGAGATGTCGGCGACGAACTCCGCCTGTGGTCGGCCGCTGCCGGTCTCAAAGCCGAGTTCGTCCTTGATCAGCGCCGCCGTCGGGGGAACCCCCACGTCGATCTCGTAGCTGCCATCGTCTTCGTACTCGATGGACACCGGCACCTCCGTGCCGTCGAACGCTTCTGTTTGATCGTTGATATCATTGACGACCGCCTGCACGTCTACGGGTGTCGGACCAAGCTCGGGTCCGAGCGGTTGACCAGGCGTTGCCTGGCCACCAGGGACGAGTACCTCAATCGTTCCAGCCATATGCTGAATCACCCCCTTCGTGGGTTTAAGGGTTATTGTATCCCGTTGTGCGGGGCGCGGTCAAGCGGAGAAAACGGGGAGTACGCCGAAAAACTACGCGACAGCGACGCCCTGGCGTGTCAGCCAGTTGCTCGCCTCACGGATCTCGGTCGGACTACCGATGATACGGGTTTTCGTCTCCTCTTCGACGAACGAGAGGACGAACCGGCGGTTGAGCTCCTGTCGGAGCCCCGAAAGTGCTTCGGTCGGCAAGATGATCTGCGTGCTGTCGCGGAAGCTATCGATGTTTATCATTGGTCCGATCCGTTAGCGTTGATTGTGCCCTGTTGCATGCGGCGATTACTCGGTGCGATGTCACGGGAGGGTTCCATCACCGATGGGACGTTTCTTGACCCATCGTGGTATATCTTTCGGAGTCATTTCGGCCTAATCTTGTTGTGATTGGGGGTGTGTATTTTCTGCACCTGCGTTCGGTGATGACAGTGTTAAAATTTCACACGGTAAAAAAACTTCGAGTTGTGTATTGGTTCAGTGGTACAGTACGCTTCGCGTGCGATCAATAGCGTCGTTCCAGTTGGCGACAAGCGTCGTAACCGCGAGATCGCCGGTAACGTTGTTCATCGTCCGGAGTCGATCGAGTAGCGGATCGATTCCGGCAACCATCGCAATCGCAGACACCGGCAGCCCAACCTGCGAGAAGACGACGGTCATCATCACCAGACTCGCGCCTGGAACGCCAGCAGTGCCGATGCTTGCAAGGAGTGCCGTCAGGAGGATGCTGAGCTGTTGGGCGATGCTGAGATGAACACCGACAACGTTCGACGTGAAGATTGCAGCGATGCCGAGATACATGGCGGTGCCATCCATATTGATTGTTGCTCCCAGGGGGAGTGAAAAGCCATACACGGATTCTTCTACGCCGAGATTCTCATCCGCGTTCGACATCGTCACGGGGAGCGTCCCGGACGACGACCGAATGGAGAGTGCCGTCACCATCGCGTCGGTTACGCCGCGCACAAACGCGACCGGTGAAGAACCAACGAGAAGCCAGATGATTCCCACCAGATACACCAGCGTAATCTGGATGAGCACTGCAGCCAACAGGGTTCCTGCCAACGTGATGAGATCCAGAATCATCTGTGGACCGGTCTGTCCAAACAGTGCTGCCATGAGCGCGAACACACCGATAACGCCGTATTCCATCACCCCCCAGACGACTTTGAACATCACTTCAGCACCGGCCTCAACGATATCGAACAATGTCGAGATCCCAGAGGCTACCGATGACTCCGGGTCCGTCTCCTCACGAACGGCGCTCATCCCGATGCCAAAGATCAACGAGAACGAGATTATCCCAAGCATGTTCCCCTCGGCCATTGCGTGGATCGGATTCTCGGGGATGATTCCGAGCAACACCTCACTCAGTGGGGGCGCAGACTCTGGGGAGATATCGCCATTAGTGAGTGTCACACCCATCCCAGGATCAAAGACGTTGCTTACCACCAGTCCGACACCGATCGCGATTGCGGTGGTGAGTAAATACACGATGACGACCTGTCCACCAATCTTTCCGAGATTGGACGGCGTCAGTGTCCGGGCAGCCATAATCAGCGTGAAGACGACGATCGGCACGATAATCATCTTCAACAGGCGGACAAACAGATCACCCAGCGGCTGAAGTGCCGTCGCTCGCTCACCGAACACGAGACCTACAATCGAGCCCAGAACGAACGCGATTGCAATTCGGTAAACGATTGGAATAGATCGATATCGACGATACAGATCACCAGCACTCGTTACCATGACACGCCGATGTCATTCGTGGCCATATTTAACCCTACGGAGTTCTGGATCCCTGAATAATAGGGCCAGTGAACCAATAAAAATGATTGATTAGGCAATTTTCATCATTGAGTATTTATTATGGCTGTGATTCCCGGGACGGGACCGCCAACGAACACTTTTTTCGCCACCGATCTCGGAGGGCAATTCAATGGGTCTTGAGGAGGAGATCGAGGCGATCGAGGAAGAAATAGCCAATACTCCGTACAATAAGTCTACTGAGGCCCACATTGGCCGTTTGAAGGCGAAGTTGGCACAGAAAAAAGAGACGCTCGAAGCACGTGGGTCCGGTGGTGGCGGCGAGGGCTACGCAGTCGAGAAAACCGGCGACGCAACCGTCGCGCTCGTTGGCTTTCCGAGCGTTGGGAAATCGACACTGTTGAATGCACTCACGAACGCAGAGTCCGAAATCGGGGCCTACGAGTTTACCACTCTGAACGTCCATCCCGGCATGCTCGAGCACAACGGCGCGAATATCCAGCTGCTCGACGTTCCGGGGCTAATTGAAGGAGCCGCAGGGGGCCGAGGCGGCGGCAAAGAGGTCCTTTCGGTTGTCCGGACCGCTGATCTGGTGCTGTTCGTGCTATCGGTGTTCGAGATCGATCAGTACGCTCGGCTCCGCGAGGAGTTGTATGCAAACAAGATCCGTCTCGACACCACGCCGGCTAATATGTCGATCACGAAAAAGCACAAGGGTGGAATCAACGTCACGACGAGCGGCGACGTGGGACTCGAAGACGAGACGATCGCGGAAGTGCTCCGCGAACACGGCTACGTCAACGCCGACGTAACGCTGCGCGAGGAGATCACGGTTGATGAGCTTGTGGACGGTCTGATGGACAACCGCATCTATCTCCCGTCGATCGTCGCGGCGAACAAGGCCGATCTCATCGATCCCGACTATCTCGAAACCGTCAACGAAGGGCTCCGGAAACACGATCTCGATCCCGAAGAGGTGATTTTCATCAGCGCAGAAGAACAGAAGGGACTCGATGGGCTCAAAGAGACGATTTATGAGACGATCGGATTGATTCGCGTATACATGGACAAACCCGGTCGTGGTGTGGATTATGATGAGCCACTCGTGCTTCGCGAGGGCCAGACTGTTGAGGACGCCTGTCGAAAGATCGGCGGCGACTTTCTCGATCGATTTCGATTCGCGCGCGTGTCGGGACCGAGCGCGAAACACGACGACCAGCAGGTTGGTCTCGATCACGGGTTGAAAGACGAAGACGTTCTCCGGTTGATCGTTCGGCGATGAACTGCTGGCGGCGGTTTGGATTGCTCTGTCTGCTGGGGTTCGTTCCGTGGGTGGTGTTGAGCGCACCCGGTGGGACAACCTACGTGTTTCCATTCGGGTTGCTCGATGGCTCCTCCGGACGGTTCCTGGTGCTCACGACGTATCTCGGAGCACTCGGTGGTACAGTGCCCGCGTTCGCGCGGTCGCTTGCGATCGGTGCGGGCTGTTTTCTGCTGGCGCTCGTGAGTGCGTTCGCCGGCTGTCTGGGATTTTCGACCGATCAGCTTACTGGCGGCCTGCTCGTGCTCGCTGCGCTCTCACAGATCGGCCTGCTCGTCGGCGTTGGTGGGCGATTCCACGCAACGGCCATTCCAGTTGGTGTGTTGCTGGTTGGTTTCGGTGGTATTGTGGTGTTTCGGGGGGCTACTCGGTCGGGGGGGTAAGATGATGGATCGTTCGGAACTGGCTCGATTGCAGCAACAGGGACGAGTATGACAGTCCACAAATGGCGGCCTCCCATGGACCAACCACAGCTGCAGACACCCCGTCATTTGTTTCACAAATAATGATACTACACATCATAATCATCCGAGTTAAGACCAATAACTAATCAAATTAATTCAATTACATTTAAATAAACTATAATTCATTGTTATGTTGTGTCTGGCAATAATTGTCGGAAGGGCGGAGCTGAGAACGGAGCAGACGAGCTGTCGATTCCTCGGAGAACGGTGTTACAAACGCTGGGCGCGGGCGTCGTAGGCACGGGTCTGGTACCACTCGGAGCCGGCCAATCCACACAGGCATGTGCTGTCGGGCCGTTCAAGGGAACCTACACCGGCACAACGGTCACGCTGTCTGAGCTTTCTGGTGCACAACCCCGGACGAAATCGTCCGAACCAACGCCAAGCACCCGACCACTGCACCCTACTGGTGTCCAAACGGCGACCGCTCGGGGGCTTGGTCCATCCGACAGCGCCCAGCAACTCCACGGACGCCACTGGTGGGACGACGACGCCAACCTGGAAATTCACACTGATTACGACGGCGTCAACGCCGAAGAGACGCGTGGCGGGGTGCCATCCGACTCACAGATCGCCACCGGACTGTCCGAACACGTCCACGCGCTGAACCGGCAGATCGCAGTCTTCGATAAGGATTCGGGCGAACGAATCGTCCAGGTGCCACTGGAAACCCTCTGGGAGGAGGTAATCCCAGAACCGGATGACGGCTTCGTGTATGGCTATCCGTTCGTGTTCGACCCGCGGGCGCGCTACGACCGGCGACGCCACCGCTACGTGCTCGCTGCCGTCCAATACCAACCTGGAATCACGGAAGATGGTGGAATTATCGACCGAGAGCAACTCGAAGAACAGGCAGAAGAAGACGAGGAAGAATCGATCGGACCCCTGGCGAGACCGCCAAAGGGGTATTTCGTGGTCGCTGCCTCCGCCACACCGGATCCGACCGGCCGCTGGCACGTCTACCGAGTACCACCGGAAGACACGAACGGACTGGACAATCTCGGACTGGTGGATTACCCAACGCTAGGGCTAGACCGGGATGCAATTTATCTCACACAGAACTTCTTCCCGGGGGACGCGAGCGGCATCCGGGTCTCGCTGGTCGCACTGAACAAAGAACAGCTCTACCGGGGGAAACCAGCATCCGGACAGCACTTCGACGAACTGAGCCACCCAAACAGCGACGCGCTGGATTTCACCGTGCAGCCGGCGTTCCAGCCATACAGCGGTGGCCGCCACGGAACGTACTACCTTATCAACAACCGATTCCCCACGACAGAACAAGCCGCCCCGGCGAACCAGCTCACGCTCTGGAAACTGACCGACCCGCTCGGTTCCCCGTCACTTCGCTGTTTCAGCGTGGACGTTCCAGCATACACCACCCCACCAGCAGCCCGACAACCCGGATCTGAGCGGCGTGTCGATTCCGTTGGTCGGCGACTGATGAACGCAGACTACAACCCACTCACGAATAGCCTGTGGACCGCCCATGCGACAGCAACCGACTGGAACGACGACGGCACCGCAGTCGCGGCGATCCGCTGGTACGAGATCGATGTCGAATCGAACAGCGTCCGCCAGACCGGCCTGTTTGGCACACCGGATCAGTCGTTCTTTATGCCGACGATCGGCACGCATGGACTATCCACAATGGTCGTCTACAACGTCTCCGGACCCGAAACGTACCCACGAATGGACGTCGCCGGACGGAAACGCTGGACGCCGGAGAACCAGCTGGCCGATTCGGTCACCATTCAGAACGGCAGCACACCATACGACTACGGTGGAGAAGGCGCGATGCGATGGGGCGATTACAACGGAATTTCGGTGGATCCGATTTCGGGGAAATTCTGGACCGTCAGCCAGTACTCCCCCGACGTGGACATCCCACCCGAAAACGAAGCGCGCGACCCGTACCATACGCGGATTGCCAACGTTTCATTCGAGAACTGACGGTAACGAAATCGAACGACAGCAAGGGGCCGTCAGTCCATTTTTGGTGACCCATCACCTGAACTCTGGTATGGCGGACGAACTCGATCACGTGATGATGCGCGTCGAGGATCTCGAACAATCGCTTGAGTGGTACCAGACACATCTCGGTTACGAAGAAACGGGCCGCTGGGAGGCCGATACGTTCACAAACGTCTTTCTCGCGCCACCGGATCGCACCGACGAAGAAGCACAGCTCGAGCTGACCTACAACCACGATGGACGCTCCTACGAGTTTGGTGACGCCTGGGGGCACATCGCCGTCCGCGTTGATGACGTGTACGACGCCTACGAGAAGCTGCTGAACGGCGGCGTCGAGGACTATCGCGACCCAGATTCGTGTGGGGGCCAGTACGCGTTCGTGAAAGATCCAGACGGCCACGAAATCGAACTTGTCGAGCGAGAGAAGGGCGCACGCTGGGGACTTGATCACACGATGATCCGCGTCGCGGACGGAGACGCAGCAATCGGTTGGTTCGCACGCAAACTGGACTACGAGCTGGTCCGACGCTCCGAACTGGACACCTTCGCGTTGTATTTCATGCGACCGACCGACAGTCCAACCGCGATGTCAGTCGAGCTGACGGTCAACTACGACGACCGCAGTTACTCCATTGGCGACGCCTGGGGCCACCTGGCGGTGAAAACGGACGACCTCGACGACGAATGGGAACGGCTGCTCGAACGCGACGCGCTGGACTACCGCGACCCAGAAAGCTGTGACAACCGATACGCGTTCACGAAAACGAACGAGGGCCACGAAATTGAAGTAGTGACGCCGTAACGCTTTAATCCAGCCCGGCGATCCGATTGAGCGCGTACACTATTCTGAGCATCGATGCGCTGTCGTTTCGTTCGAAAACGAGTCCGTCAGTGTCGAGAACGTGCTCTGAGACCACACGCGAGGCATGCTCGGGCGCAGCCCCAATGCCACAGTCGTTCTCTGCCATCCACTCCATCACCCGCAGATCGGTTTTCGAATCACCCATCACGAGCGCAAACGGCGAGGACAGCCCGAGCACGTCGAACGCCGTTTGCACGCCCGCAGGCTTGTTCAGCTCGAGACTCCCGAGCTCGGCTGCATCACCACGGTAGTACGCAACGTCGAGCCGATCGAGCACGGAAACAACGGCGGACGGAATCGATGGCGAGTCTTCAGGAAGACCGCCGTTTCGCTCCAGGACCCCCCTGATTTCGGGGTCTGCGTCCGCGTAGTACGTTCGTACCATCGGTTCGGTTGCCCCATCGACCGCCTCGGCGAGCAGAGACAGCAGATGGCCAATTGCGGCGTCGATCACCGACACTGCATCGTCGCTTCCCGTCTGGAAATTCGGCTTGAGTGTGACGTTGAACTCATTGCCCTGGAGGTGACAGCCCCGCCGAATCGACTCCGGTGCCGTCGAGAGCACCTGCGAGCGCACGGCGTCGAACACATCCCTGATTTCGTCATCTAGCTGTTCGTACAGCAGCATTTTCGTCTGTTCGCCGTGACCGGGCGTGAAGACGCCGTTGCCGGCTTCGTAGACGATCGAGAGCCGGCCGGAGTGGACGATTTCGTTACCGAGCCCCTGAGTGATAAAGCCCTTGACGTTTTCGAGCGTCTGGCCGGTGCAAATGACGATAGGGATCCCGTCTTCGAGCAGTTGGGTGAGGAGATACAGCGTCTCTCTTGGAATTTCGTTGTCAGTTTGTCCGGCAGAGCGCAGGGTTTCATCCACATCAAGCACGAGCACGTTGACGGCCCGTCCGTATTTGGAGTAGAGATCGAGCGCGGTGAACGCCTGTTCACGGGAAGCGTACGCTCCGATGTCGGCGAACGTCTCGCCGGAGGTGAATGTCGACCGTATCGAATGTCGATTTTGATCGAGTTCGTCGTTGATCTCAGACCAGAGTTCGAGCGCCACGCGCGATCCAAGCGCGGGAAACAGATCGACCAGCGTCTGGTACTCTTGAAGCGTCTCCGTGTCGAATTCGTCGTACAGCCGATAGAGGGTGTCGTAGCGGTCCATTGGCTAGTCTTCGATGGGAGTTGTATCAATGTGAATCTCGTGGGCCTCTATGTCCTCGAGTGCGGCAACCCGGCCCCCGATCGTGACATCACCATCATCCGTTTCGATCGTTACGGTGGCAAGCTCACCCGTCGGTTCAACGGCCGAATCGACCACGACCCCCGAAACGGTCCGACGGCGGCCACTCTGTACGTCCCGACCGACAACGTGTGCATAACAGGTCCGGTCGAGGGCCGCAAGCTCTCTGACACACCGACGAATCGAGGCGTATCGCCGGGGGAACGACTGATCCTGGCCATCCTCCATGATCGGCTCGGCTGTCGTCCACAACACCGTATTGAAAAATCCGGAGACGAGAAAGCCAAGCGCAGAACGGTTGAAGATGACCCCATAATGTTCCGTGTCGCTGGTGAGCGCACTCTGAGTTGCATACACCGAGCGACTCCCATCGGCAACGGCCATCACCGGCGTCGTGATGCCACGACGCGCACGTGCGACGGTCGCAACCGTCGAATAGTCGAACGCGGAGGCTGGCACCGCCTCGGCGGCCGGCGTGACGATCAATTCGATGGTCACGCCGTTCTCTCGGGCCGTCGCCAGCAGCCCCTCGAACCGATCGAGCAGCGAGGGCGTCAGCGAAAGGACGATTTCGTACTCCGCGCTCTCGATGACAGACTCGAGATATCGGAGAATGCTCGGTCGGGATTTCACCAGTGAGACGGCCTCGGTGTCGCGCGAGGGCGTCGTGTACCGATCAGAGAGTCCGGCAATCATCTCCTCAAGTGAGGTCTGAATCGTCGGAAACACCTCTTCGGGATCGAGTGCGACGACGCGCATCGGCCGAGATTCGCGCAGCTCGACCATTCCACGGTCACTCAGCTTTCTGACCGTGTCGTAGACGCGTGGCTGTGGAATGTCCGTGTGATCGGCGATCTCGCTCGCCGTCAGCTGTCCGTGGTCCAGTACGGCGAGATACGCCTCGATCTCGTACTCTCCGAAATCAAAGCGGTCCCCAACCCGCTCCATCCGGTGACGTAGATCATCAGAGTCCATTGCTCGCCCTTTTCGTCCCCTGGCCAAAGTGTTTACTAATCAACGAAGTAATTTTTCGGGAGGAAGCCCATCTCAATGAGAACAGTTCTGAATACTCATTTCGACGCCAGGGGTATCATCCTGTCGGCCTGGCGATCAGGAAATCCAAACTATTTACTTGTGTTTGAGTGGTAGCTTCCCAGAGATCGACGGACGATGCACACCAACAGAGACGTGCTAACGCTGGGCGAAACGATGGTGATGATGAACCCCCACGAATCCGGCCCGCTGCGCCACATTATGGATTTCCGAAAGCGGATCGGTGGTGCCGAGAGCAACGTGGCGACAGGGATAGCGCGCCTGGGCCACAGCGCATCCTGGATCAGTCGACTTGGTGACGATCCGCTGGGGCGCTACGTCAGGGACACGATTCGCGGTGCGGGTGTAGATACGCAGTACGTGCAGTTCGATGCGGACGCACCGACCGGGTTGATGTTCAAAGAGCGACGCGAGCTGCGCGAGAGCAGCGTCTACTACTACCGGGACGGCTCGGCAGCCAGTCGAATGGGCCCCGAAATCGTGCCCGAAGACGCCCTCGCCGAGACGGAGTATCTCCATCTTTCCGGGATCACGCCCGCACTGAGCGATAGCTGTGCAACGCTGATCGATGACGTGATCGACCGGGCAAACGACCACGATGTGACGATCTCGTTCGATCCGAACCTCAGATTCAAGCTCTGGGAGCCAGCACAAATGCGACGGACGTTACTCCCCATGATCGAGCGCTGTGACATCGTGCTGCCGGGAATCGAAGAGGCAACGACGCTGATCGAAATGACAGAGCCCGCAGCCATCGCCGAGAAGTTTCTCGCAATGGGACCGACGGAGGTCGTCGTCAAATGCGGCGAAGACGGCGCATACGTCGGAACAGAATCGCTCGGAAAACACCTCGATGGCTACACGGTCGAGCGAGTGGTCGATCCGGTTGGTGCAGGAGATGGGTTTGCTGCTGGGTATCTCTCCGGCCGGATCGATGGCCTCGATCCGGTCACAGCCACCGACCGCGCGAACGCTGTTGGTGCGCTCGCCACCACGGTGACTGGCGATGTCGAAGGACTGCCCACTCGCACTGAGCTCCGTCAGTTCACCGACGGCGAGACCGTCGAGTATCGCTAGTCGGTTCGTTTTTCGTTGGCGAGATCCGTGGCGATCGCGTCGGGATCACGATCGGCCGGCGAGCCATAGCCACCACCACCGGGCGTCAGTATCGATATCGTCGTCCCGCTAGCCAGCGTGCGCGTCGTTTTCGCCGGAATCGACTCGCCGTTGATCAGATTCTCGCCGGTCGCTCCTGACTCGCCGCCAGCTCGTCCCTGTGGCTTGCGACGGCGACGCTCAGTGAGCAACGAGACCGTTGCAGACTCCTCAAGCGTCAGCGTCCGTTCGATGCCGAGACCACCACGGAATTCACCCGCACCGCCGCTGTCATCCCGGAGTCCGTAGCGCTCGACGTGAATTGGGTACTCGAGTTCGAGCGCTTCGATTGGCGTGTTTCTGGTGTTCGTCATCCCAACCTGCACCCCGTCGATGCCGTCACTGTCCGGGCGTGCTCCCATTCCACCGCCGATCGTTTCGTAGTAGGTGAACGAATCGTCACGCGCACCGATCGTGATGTTGTTCATCGTTCCCTGGCTCTGTGCTGGGACGCGCCCGGAAATTAAACCGGCAAACGCATCGAACACCACATCAGTGATCCGCTGGCTCGTTTCAACGTTGCCGCCGGCGACCGCCGCTGGAGCCGACGGATCAAGCAGCGAATCCGTCGGAATTGAGACCGTGACAGGCGCAAAACAGCCGTGATTCGGTGGGATGTTTGGATCGCAAAGCGCGCGAACGACGAAATAGACCCCACTGTAACAGACTGCAGGGGGCGCGTTGACGTTGCCAGCGACGGTTGGGGCCGTTCCCTCGAAATCGACCGTCAGCGAGTCACCTTCGATCGTCACCGTTGCGGTGATCGAGATCTCCGTTTCGGTGCGGCCATCGCCTTCGAGCCAGCCGGTCGCCGTGTGGCTGCCGTCTGTCATCGCATCGATGGCGTCGGTCATGCGAGCGCGTGAATACTCAATTACCGCGTCGAAGCCGGCCAGGAGCCGGTCGGTGGTGTACGCAGATTGGAGTTCGTCGATCCGGTCCTGGGCGCGTTCGATCGCACCAAGCTGTGCCCTGAGATCAGCGTTTCGTTCCGTTGGATTCCGGACGTTCGCCAGCAAGAGCTCAAGAACGCCCGTGTCGATGTCGCCGTCGCGACGAAGCGTCACAGGGGGGATCCGTACTCCTTCACCGTAGATCTCCTCAGTTCCAGTGGGCATACTGCCAGGTGTCGATCCACCAATGTCGGCGTGGTGGGCGCGAACGGCACCGTAGCCGATGATCGTCTCCTCGTCGTCGGTGAGGGGCCCAACGAGCGTGAGATCCGGAAGGTGTGAACCGCCGCCGTCGTACGGATCGTTGCTGATGACGACCGATCCGGGGTCGATGCCGTACTCGATCGCCGCACGAACCGACGCAGGTAGGGCACCAAGATGAACGGGGATGTGTTCGGCCTGGGCGATGAGACGGCCCTCGGCATCGAAGAGCGCAGTCGAGCAGTCACGGCGTTCTTTGATGTTCGCTGAGTAGGCGCTGTGGACGAGTACGCTTCCCATCTCTTCGGCAACCGATTCGAGTTGATTGCGCACAATTTCGAGCGTCGCTGCGTCCAGTTCATCGTCGGTGTTTGCTGTCATTGTGATCGGGTAAGCTCAATCGTGGCGGTTGTCTCGATCCTCGCCTGCCAGGATGGACGGACGACGGTCGTGCTGGCCGGTCCCTCAACGATTGCTGGCCCGGTAACCGTGGTCTCCGTGGGCAATCGAGATCGGTCGTAGACGGGCGTCTCGCGATACTCGCCGTCAAACCACGCCGGTCGCGTGCTCGTCCGCGCGGTCGCAATCGAACCAGGCAACGATCGCTCTACGGTCACGTCCGGTCGATCGATCGTCGCCCGGGCGCGGAGCGTGACGGTTTCGATCGGTTCGTCGAGTCGATAGCCCGTCACGGTTTCGTGCGTCGAGTGAAACCGTTCGGCAATCTCGTTTGGATCGATCGTCTCGCCGACAATAACGGTGTGTTCGTAGCTCTGGCCGACGTACCGACAGTCAACCAGTCGTTCGACGTGGATCGATCCCTCGTCGGGAAGCTCCTCGCGCACACTGGCGATCAGCTCATCAAATCGCCGTTCGATCGCCGAATCGAGCGCGGACAGCCGGGAACGGTGCGTTGCTAGCTCGACGTCCAACAGCGATCCCGAAAGCAGTCCCATAGCCGAGAGCACGCCGCTCGCCCCCGGAATCGTGACCGTTTCGATCGACAGTCGATCGGCAAGCCCTGCAGCGAACATTGGTCCGGCTCCGCCGTAGGCCACGAGCGAGAACTGCCGCGGATCGTATCCGCGATCGAGAGTAACCGATCGAATCGCCCGAGCCATGGTAGCGGTGACAACGTGATTGATACCAGCAGCGACCGCGGTTACATCGCCGAGATCAGTCGATTCGAGAAGCGACTCGAGCGAGCGTTCTGCCCGCCCGACATCGAGCGCGAGCGAATCGCCGAGCGTGGTCGATGCACCAAGATACCCCAGCAACGCCGCGCTGTCGGTTACAGTAGGTCGTTTGCCACCGCGATCGTAGCACGCTGGACCGGGATCTGCGCCCGCAGACTGTGGACCGACCCGCAACGCTCCGCCGCTATCAACCCAGGCGATCGATCCACCTCCAGCACCCACTGTCGAAACGTCGATAAGTTCCGTCGCGACTGGCCAACCACCGATCGTGGCTTCGGTGGTTCGTTCGATCGACCCGTCAGTTACGACGCCCACATCTGTCGAGGTTCCACCCATGTCGAACGTAATCAATTCGGGGGCTTGTCCGGCCGACGCGGTTGCACCGACGACACCAGCAGCAGGTCCAGAAAGCACCGTCTCGAGGGCCCTTGATCGGACCCCAGACGCAGTGGCGACGCCGCCAGCCGACTGCATCACCAACGGTGACGGCAGCCCAAGCTCAGTTGCCCGTTCGAGGAGGTCCCCAAGATACGAGTCGATCACCGGCGTCACGTACGCATCAATGACCGTGGTCGCCGTCCGCTCAAACTCTCGAAACGTGCCAAGGACCTCGTGTGAGACAGACACCGGAACGTCGAGCGAAGCCGACAGTAGCTCCGATACCCGGCGTTCGTTCTCCGGATGAGCATAAGCGTGCAACAGACAGACCGCAACGGCCTCCACGTCCGCTCCACGCAGTTGCGCTGCCAACGCATCCACCGACTGCTCGTCAACGGGATCGATAACGCCGTCTGGGCCCGCTCGCTCCGCAATCTCGAATCGTAACCGTCGCGGAACGAGCGGCTCCGGTCGATCGACTGATAGATCATACAGCGAGGGCCTGTCCTGGCGGCCGATTTCGAGCACGTCACGAAAGCCCGCCGTCGTCACCAACGCCGTCGTTGGCCCGCTCCCCTCCAGTAACGCGTTCGTCGCGACCGTCGTCGCGTGTGCGAACGAATCGACCTCCGAGGGCGACACCGACGCGCCCTCACAGACCGACCGTATCGCATCGAACACACCGTCCGTCTGTGGTGTCGTCGTTGGCACCTTCGCCGTGTGCGATCCCGACGGCATCACCAGCGACGCGTCCGTGAACGTCCCACCAACGTCCACACCAATCCGTATCGACTCCGTCATTACCTGACACTATAATCGTACACCGGCTTGCCCCTTGCCCCGCTCACAAGGGGTCCTCGAAAGAGAAGTTTACAATTGTTGTATTATTTCCCCAACCAATTGATGAACCATAGATTTACTTTCTTTGCGCTTCTACACCTATTTGTGATTAGTATGGTGATAATACACAAATATATCACGGCGTGTGGACAGCGATCGAACACGGCAGCGGATCGTGGGGATGTACTCAAATGAGCGAGGTCGTGTTGTTGCTGGATTCGATCCCGTTTATCGGCCCACTGATAGTGTTTCTGGTCAGTCTTATTATCGGTGCGCTGGGGATCCACACCGGCGCAAAGCTGATTATCGATGAGGGCACGAGCTTTTCTCACGCGCTCATGACGGCCCTGATCGGGGCAATCATCTGGGCGATCGTTGCGTTTTTCATCGGCTGGATTCCAGGTCTCGGTCCGCTGATCGTCCTGCTTGTCTGGATCTGGTACATCAACCACCGATATCCGGGTGGTTGGTTCGCGGCGATCGCCATCGCAGTTATCGCGATGATCGTGGTGTGGATCATCCTCTATCTCTTACAGATGATAGGAATTGACGGGTTGACGGCGGTTGGCGTCCCGTAGTGCGCAAACCGTCAGTGCTTTTTTTGCACGCTCGCTTGTGGCGTTCGTGCGCGTTCTGAACCATCTCGAACTGGAATCCCAGCTCGATCGCAGCGGCATTGGGACAGCCGTCGACCACCAGCGAGCTGCACTTTCTCGAACGGACTGCTCGGTGGTCACCTCGCCGTGGGCGGGTGGGTCGCCAACAGGCGCGATTCGCTCCCTATACAATGGAACGGGAGCAACCGCGTCGTTCGATCTTGCACACTGTAATATGATTGGCCCACAGTCGGTGGCGATCGCTCGCTATGCACGCGCTAACGACATTCCACTCGTGTTACACGCCCACGTGACGCGTGAGGATTTCGCCGAAAGCTTCCGTGGGTCAACCGCGGTCGGTCCCGCACTCGGGCGATATCTCCGCTGGTTTTACTCGCAAGCGAATCTCGTCTGCTGTCCGAGCGAATACACCAGATCGGTCCTCGAATCCTACCCAGTGGCTGCGCCGATCGAGGTGCTCTCGAACGGAATCGATCTCGACTCGATGGTGGGCGCAAACGAGTTTCGTTCGGAGTACCGCGACCGGTACGACCTCGAGGGGACCGTCGTGTTTTCTGTGGGCAGCGTGTTCGAGCGAAAGGGTCTCACCACCTTCTGTGAAACTGCCCAGCAACTGCCGTACGAGTTCGTGTGGTTCGGAACGTATGATACGGGTCCCCAGGCGTCTTCAACTGTGCGCAAGTGGACGAACGATCCACCCGAAAACGTCACGTTCTCCGGCTGGGTCGACGATAAGCGGGGTGCGTTCGGTGCTGGCGACATCTTTTGCTTCCCGGCGAAAGTCGAAAATCAAGGGCTGGTCGTGCTCGAGGCGATGGCCTGCTCGAAGCCGGTCGTGCTGCGCGACATCCCTGTCTTCCGCGAGTATTACACCCATGGTGAAGACTGTCTGTTGTGTGAGACGCCAGACGAGTTCAGGGATGCTGTCACCGAACTGGCGGAAAATTCCTCACTCCGCGAGCGGCTTGGAAACAATGCTCGCAAAACCGCAGAATCCCACGGGCTCGATCGTCTCGCCGACCGGTTGACGACGCTTTACGAACAAGTCACAACCGTTTAACCACCGCGCCGTTTCTGAACGAGCAGATGCGTCCGACGGTCGTTGCGTTCACGGATACCTATCTCCCAACAGTCAACGGAGCTACATACACCATCAAAACCTGGCGTGAGCGCTGGGAGCGACGCGGCGGGCGAATGGATGTGGTCTATCCGCGCAGCGAACACACGCCAGAGGAGGGCGAGCATCCGGTCACTAGCGTTCCCTTCCCGTTTTATGAGGGCTACCGCGTGGGCTTTCCACGAATCCCCGACGCAGTGACAGCCATCGATCCCGATGTCGTTCACGCACACACGCCGTTTGGCGTCGGACTGAGCGGCCTCCGCGTCGCCAATCGTGTCGACTGTCCGTTCGTCGTCTCGTATCACACACCCACGGATGAGTACGCCACGTATCTCACGGACGTGCTGGCAGCCAGGATCGAAACGGTCGCCACCACGTATGAGGACTGGTTTCTCGATCGGGCAGATCACATCCTCGTTCCAAGCGACAGCACAAAATCCCAGCTCGCCTCGCGTGTGGAGACGCCAATCTCGACGGTTCCGAACGGCATCGACACCGAGCGGTTCACGCCAGTCGATGGCGAGGCGTTTCGCCGTCGCTACGATCTCGGTGGTGGTCAACTCATCGGCTACACCGGTCGGCACGGCTATGAAAAACGGCTCGGCGACATCATCAGGGCAGTAGCCGACCTCGATGTGACGGTCGTGTTCGGTGGCGATGGTCCGGCGCGCAACAGTCTGGAGTCACAGGCCACCGCAAGCGACGTTGACGTGCGGTTTCTTGGCTTTCTGGATCGTGCGGAACTGCCAGCCTTTTATTCTGCACTCGACGTGTTCGCGTTCCCGAGCCCGGTCGAGACGGAAGGGCTGGTCGCCCACGAAGCGACGGCGTGTGGAACGCCGGTCGTCGGCGTGGCTGCCGGCGCGCTTGCCGAGACGATCATTCCCGGTGAAACCGGATTCCACTACCAGCCAGGCGACATCGACGGGTTCCAGCGGATGCTCTCAAAAGCACTCGATGAGCGCGAATCGCTCGTCGATTCCTGTCTCGCACGGCGTGAGGACGTTAGCGTCGAGCACTCGGTTGATACCCTCGAACGCATTTACGATGGCGTCTGTTGACCGCCAGCTGTCACTTGATGGTGGTGTACTCTGATTCTTCGTTGAGCGCGAGATTCGTCGCAATCTCGGCATTTCTGACTGCATACTGTGCGGTCTGCTGGAGGCTGACCAGCACCTCTCGGACTCGCAACAGATCCTGATTTGGCATCTCGTCGATGTCGTCAAGGATTTCTTGTTCTTTGTCACGGATTTCGGTGAACAGTCGGCGGACCTCGAGTGCGGTTTCGTAATCTCGCGTCACCGCGCAGTTGACACCCTTTTCGGTCACGGTGTCAACCTGATCGGTGAACTCTCGAATGCGACGCATCGTCGTCTCATCGACATCGAGCGTGTGGCCCTCCGCGTTGAGTGCGATTTCGGCGATGTCTTCGGCATTGTCCGCCGTCAGCTCCAGATTCTTTGCGATCGATCGGTAGCCGATCAACGCGAATCCATCGTCGAGTTCGAGCGCCTTCGTGAGATTTGGATTCTGATGGGCGGTGAAGATGAGCCGGAGCAACAACACGAAGATCTTGTTCGCCTGGCGTTCTCGGTTGAGCGCTCGCTGGGCGAGATCAGGATTTCCGTGTGCCAGCGCCCGGATCGCCTCGTTGCGCATCGTCCGACCGGTGGATTCGAGCCGTTCGAGCAGATCAGCCAGCGTGAAATCCTCGGGATCGACCGAACACCGGATGGTGATCCGCTCGGGCGTCTCTTCGATCACGCCCAGGCCCATCAGCTGAGTTTCTGCGTTGTACACCGCGTTGATCGTCGTGCTCTCGAGCGTCTCATCGCTATCGCTCTCGACCTGGATAATGCGTCGGCCAAGCACGTACTGGGCCAGAATGGCCCGCTCGACGGCGTCAGCTGCCAGACTGTCGGCGTGAATGATCGCTTCGGACTCCTCTTGCTGTACTGACTCGGGCATGACGGCCAACATTCCCTTGCCACCCATCCGCAGCGACACCTCGTCGCCCTTGTTCACGTTGTACTCCTTGGCCCATTCGGCCGGGAGCGTCATCGCCAACGTGGACGGTCCGAGACGCTGTACTTTTCGGGTTTCCATAATCGCAGGTGGATTCTCCACTCCCTTAAGGATATCTCAATGTCAGTGAATACCGCGCCACGTTGTTTACGAATTCGTACTTCGTGCTACGGATTACTGTGAGATATATTCACACAATTTTGCAGAGTCGTCGTTCGAATCGTCCCACTCGAACTTTCTGCCAGCCCGACAGCGCTGCATCGAGCGCTGTATCGCCAGTGTCAACGCGTAGTGCAGAGAGCGAATCGAGCTTCTCGCTTGAGGCGACGATTTCGAGGGTACAGTCACGGATCACGGCCGGTGAAAACTGTTGATTGCCGCGTCCGAAGACGAATCCCTGGCCACCGATCGGTGAAACGACGATGACGTTTCGCTCGCCAAGCGAGCGACGCAGCTCCGATTCGGTGCCATCGCGGACGAGGAGTTCACCATCGCGCTCGTCGGTTGCGCGCCAGAGGTCCACACCGAGTGGAGCACCGTCGATGTCGAGTGCGTCCTCGATCGTTCCAACGGTGCCACCGGGACCGAACAGATACGTCGTCCCGGGTCGAACGTCGTCGACGAATCCGCCTGCAAGCCCCTCGAGTGAGCCACCCGAAAGCTGTTTGCTCGCCTGTATGGCATCGCTGACAGGGACGTTGACGATCGCCTTGAGCGTCGACTGGACAGTTCCTTCTCGGTAGGCGGCCTCATCGATGTCGTTCACTTCGCGGCGTTCGGTGCGCTCAAACGTGGCCCCAATCCGTCCGGCGTCACGTGGGGTGACTGCAAACACGGACGAGTAGATTTTGACGCCGGCTGGGACGCCGAGCACGGGGACGGTTGTGTCGTGTTCGGTGATCGTCTCTGCAACGTCCACCGCGGTGCCATCACCGCCGACGAACAGGACCAGATCAACATCGTGGGCCAGAAACGCCCGCACAGTAGCGCGAGTGTCGGCGGCGGTTGTCGGTGTCGTTGGCTCGTGAACGATCGTCGTCTCTGTCGGTCGGCCGATCGCGTCGTCGATGGCAGACGCCCCCATCGATCCCGCTGCTGTCAGGAATGTCGGGGAATCGGCGTGCTGTGCGAACGATTCGAGCGCCACACGAGCACGGGTGGGCGCGCGTGGTTCACCACCCAGTTCTCGAGCTCGTTCGACCATTCCATCCGTCCCTTTCAATCCGACACGCCCACCCATGCCCGCAATCGGATTCACGACGACGCCGATCTGTGTCACACTGACCACTCCGTGGAGCAAAAAGAAAAACGACGCGACCAACCGCCGATTAATGCAGTTCGTTTAAGCCACTGGGGGTGAGAAACGTCGATATGGATTCGTTCGTTGCACTCGCCGCCGGATCGCACGCACACACGGTGGGGATCGCAGGCTGGCTATTGACCGTTGGTGGACTCGTTGGGATCGTGTTGTGGCTCCGTGTTCTCACGCGCGGTTCACACGCGAACTGAACCACTCGGCCGCCCGATCGACCGAGTCCGGATCTATCCCCCTGATTTTGACCGTCACCACCTCGCCTGGATACGAGCCAACCGTCACGTCGAACTGCTCACGGAGCTGATCGAACCGCCCAAGCAGTTCGCTTTCGGGCTCATCGACGGTCACGGTCGCCACGTGGGTTGTCGTCCCGACAAAGCGGTCGGCAACTGTCGCAAACATTGCTTTCATCTCTTCGGGGACGCCCGGCAGCACGTAGACCTCATTAATGACACAGCCCGGAGCCACGCCGACCTCATTGTGTAACGGCTCTGCGCCGGCTGGGAGTTCGGTCGTTCCGGCCACGAGTTCGTCGCCCGCATACTCCCCGTTTTCGTCGAGCCACTTGGCCACCGCTGGATTCGATTCAAGGGGCTTGCCAAACGCGGCCCCAACCCCCTCGATCGTGCAGTCGTCATGGGTCGGACCAAGACCACCGGTGACGACCACTGCGTCGTACTCCGCCCGATACTCGTTGACGACGCGGGCAATATCGGCGACCCGATCGGGAACGGTAACAACACGCTCGACGGTTGCACCGCGGTCGGTGAGCCGTTCTGCGATCCACGCAGCGTTCGTGTTGATCGTCTCTCCGGCCAGCAGTTCATCTCCCACCGTTACGATGGCCACATTCATACGCGGCCGTAGGCGCGACGGGGCCAAAAGTGATGCCGACGAACGGCAAGAATGACACGGATCGACTGTGTGTCTCGGATATGGACAAGGACGACCAACAGATCGAAACGCGCGCAATCCACGCCGGCCAGCAGCCCGACCCGGAGACCGGCGCGGTGATGCCACCAATCTATGCCACCTCGACGTACGAACAACCGGCCCCTGGCGAGCCCACTGAGTATGAGTACTCCCGGACCGGCAATCCCACGCGGACCGCGCTTGAGGAAAATCTCGCTGCACTCGAAGGGGGGGCACACGGCCGGGCGTTTGCCAGCGGGATGGCGGCGATCAACACGGTGTTGAATCTCTGTGAATCGGGTGATCACGTGATCGCCAGCAACGACGTGTACGGTGGGACGTACAGACTGTTCACACAGGTGTACGAACAGTACGATCTCGAGTTCGATTTCGTCGATATGACGGACCACGACGCTGTGGAAGACGCCCTCCGCGAGGAGACCGAAATCGTCTGGGTTGAGACGCCAACCAATCCCCTGTTGCGCGTGGTCGACACCACGGCAATCGCCGATCTCGCCCACAGTGTGGACGCGCTCTGTGTGGTTGACAACACGTTTGCGACACCAATACTCCAGCAGCCACTTGCAGACGGCGCAGATGCCGTCTGTCACTCGCTCACGAAATACATGGGTGGACACTCCGATGTGGTTGGGGGCGCACTCGTTACCGACGATGACGAACTCGACGAGCAGTTTGGGTTCTATCAGAACAGCGTCGGCGGGACGCCGGATCCATTCACTGCCTTTCTCGTGTTGCGCGGGACGAAAACCCTGCCCGTACGGATGGAACGCCATTGTGAGAACGCCCGCACGGTCGCAGAATGGCTCACCGAGCAGCCAGTCGTCGAGACCGTCTACTACCCGGGACTCGAATCCCATCCGACACACGACGTAGCTCGAAAACTAATGGACGACTACGGTGGGATGGTGAGCTTCGAGCTCGATGCAACCCTAGAGCAGGCAAGCGAGGTCGTCGCCGCGACGGAGGTGTTCACCCTGGCAGAGAGTCTCGGTGGCGTCGAGAGTCTCATCGAGCAGCCAGCGACGATGACACACCAGACGATCCCTCGTCAGGAACGACTCGACGCCGGACTCACCGACGGACTGATCCGGGCAAGCGTCGGCATTGAACACAAAGACGACCTGATTGGTGACCTGGAGGCGGCGTTCGATCACGTTCTCGGCGGGTAAAATCGGAAAGGGCAACTGATTACGACTGAACACGTACAGTCACCATGAAACGCCGGACATATCTCGCCGGAGCAGTCGGTCTTCTCGGTGGCACTGTCGCCGTCAGCGCCCCCACTCTGCGTGGTGGAGCCCAGCAGTCTGCACAGCGGTCCCCATCCTCGACACTGTTGCCAGAAACGGAGTACGAAACGCCGATCTACCGGTTTAGCGGCGATGGCGATGGGCCAACCGGCGTCATCGTTGGTGGAATGCATGGCGACGAACGGTCGGGCTTTCTCGCCACAGAACGCGTTGGGCAGTTTTCAATCGACGCCGGCGAGCTCGTCGTCGTGCCGCGCGTCAATCAGCCTGCCATCGAGGCAAACACGCGCCACGGCATCGGCGGCGATCTGAATCGGCAGTTCCCACCGGGGGAAACGCCGACAACGAAGCTGGCACGCGCACTGTGGAACGATGTTGTCCTCGCCACGGAACCCGATTTCCTCATGGATCTTCATCGCTCGAAAGGGATCTACGGCGTGCATCCCGATTTCGTCGGGCAGGCGATCTTCCCGACCGACGTTGCGCCGGCAAAAGCACACGCAACGGAGACAATCAACCGCCTCAATGACAATTCCGTCTCTCGCTGGATGCCGTATCACAAATTCGCGCTGGGCAACGTCATGCACGGCACGAGTCCTCTGTTGGCGCACAAAGCCGGCGGTGATCTCTCGATTCCGGCGTACATCGTGGAAGCGGCCGAGTTTCTCACAGACAGACAGACCAGAATCGACTGGACGGTAACGGCGGCGACACACCTGCTCGAACTCCACGGCATCGAACGAACCGACGGCGGTGAAAAATCATGAGCTTGCTTCGAACACTCCGTCGCATCCTTGCCGGACGTGCCGTGATTGGTGCGTTCGTGGTGCTTGTGAGCCCGTTTCTGCTGGGTGTATACGATAACGCACTGATGACACCGCTTGCGCTCCCTGGCTATTTCGTGATGTCGATCGGCAGCTCGATCGGCAACACCGTCTTCCCGAACCTTGCCCTCTGGGTCTTCTGGGTGCCGTTTTTTGGGATATTTTATCTCATTGCTATCGGTATTGGTGGACTGTATCGCACCGTCCGTCACTGATATTTGTCAGTCGGACAATTACTGGATGCGATGAAAACGACGACGCTAGCAGAGATCGTCTCAGAGCCGAACCCGCTCAACGTCCACGAGATCAGAAAGCCCCTGAGCAAGGTGCTTGGAACGACGGACGTTGCGATCAACTACTTCGAGCTGGAAAACGGAGAGTCGTTCTCTGGCGGGCTCCACACTCACCACGACCAGGAGGAGATATTTATCATTCTGGAGGGAACCGCAACGTTCGAAATCGGACGATCGGGCGATGAGACCGTCACCGTTGGTGAATCCGAAGCGATCCGATTCGAGCCGGGCGAGTATCAGTGTGGCCACAATCACGATGAAGAGACCGTGCGAGCGTTCGCGATCGGCGCACCCGGCGCATCACACGACTGGGACGGACTCGAAACGATCATCTACTGTTCGAGCTGTGAAGAACAGACCGGCCACAGCGTGGCACTCGAGGGAAGCGCCTTTTCACTCACCTGCAAGGAGTGTGGCCACGAGCCCTGATCAGAACAGCGCCTGGCTCGAATCGAGAATTTTGGCGGGACCACCGACCTGCCAGCGCCGCGTCGGTGCGTGCTCGCTGAGCGCAGACTCGACGGTGTCAACGTGCTCTGCGGTCGTGTTGACGTAGACGCTCGCCCCGGTGTCGGTCGAGAAAAAGGCAGGAATGCCGTCGTCGCGGAGCGACCGGACCGTCTCGAAGATCTCGAGCGTCGTTGGCTGCCAGTAGACCCAGCCAGCCGGACCCGTCATCGTGGTGGCTGCAAGCGAGAGCGAATCGTGTTCGGCAAGCTCGAAAACGGCATCGAAATCACCGCGACGGAGCCCATCACACATTGTGACGATCTGTTCGTGGATGTGTGCCATCCGGGCCTCGAACATGTGGCTGTCGGCCGCCTCTTTGTGGGCTTCTTCGGTCTCTTTGTACGCCGGTACCTCACAGCCGATGATTCGGAGCTCATCTTCGAGCACCGAGTCGAGTTGCTCTGCGTGACAGTCCGCGTCGTTCAATCCGGCATACAGTTGTGAAAATCCACCCGTGACCGCGCGTGCGGCAGAAGAAGACCCACGCCGTGCGATCGTCGATATCTCCGCCCGACTCAGATCGAGCTCTGCAGCCGTTGATAGCGCCATCGCCGCCGCCGCAAAGCCAGAGGAGGAAGATCCAAATCCGATGTTCGTCGGAAACGAACTCTCCGATTCGAATCGAACGGGAGTCTCGATCGATGCCAGCTCCCGAACGTGATCGATCACCGATGTGACGCGTTCTGCCGCGCGACCGCTTACCGGTTCGCCGTCGATGACGAGCTGATCTGACGCGAGCGAGTCGTCAAACGCGACCGTGGTCGTCGTGTTGCTTGGTGCAGTACAGACGCTGATCGAATCGTGGTACGGCAGCCGGAGTTCGGGGTCGCGCATCCCGTGATACTTGACCAGACCCTGTATTGGATGGGCCCTGGCCGTCGCCTTCAGTTGCATACCGTGTTTGGAACGTACCGACGGCTTAACTCGTTCGAATCGACTGGCACAGAGCACCGACTCTGTGAGTAACTGTCACATCAGCAAAGATTGCCGTAACTGGCGGTTATAACTTTTTGTGGATATATGAGTCACAAACATGGGAACCGATGAGCAACGCACACGCGCGTTTGACACGCGCTGTGTGCACGCGGGCCAGCAACCCGACGAGCAGACGGGGGCTCGGGCGACACCGCTGTATCAGACCACATCCTACGAGTTCGACGACGCAGACCACGCGGCCGGACTGTACGCGCTCGAAACGGACGGTGACGTGTATTCGCGGATCAGCAACCCGACGGTCAGAACGCTCGAACAACGACTGGCCGACCTGGAGGGTGGCGTTGGTGCGCTCGCCACGAGTTCGGGGATGGCTGCACTCGATGCGGCCACACTCATACTGGCTGAGTCTGGCGACAACGTCGTTTCTGCGGCCTCGATCTACGGGGGGACCCACGCGTATCTCCAGTCGACGGCCGCTCGACGCGGAATCGAAGCGCGGTTCGTCGAGACGCTCTCACCAAGCGCGTACGCGGCGGCGATCGACGAGCGAACCGCGTACGTCCATATTGAGACGATTGGGAATCCCTCACTCGTCACGGCCGATATCGAGCGTCTCAGTGAGATCGCTCACGACCACGACGTCCCCCTGATCGTGGACAACACGTTCGCAACGCCGGCGCTCTGTCGACCGCTTGAGCACGGCGCGGATCTGGTGTGGGAATCGACGACAAAATGGATTCACGGCGGCGGAACGACGATTGGCGGCGTGCTAATCGATGGGGGCACGTTTCCGTGGGCAGACCATCCCGACCGCTATCCGGAGGTTGGCGGCGACAACCCGGCGTTCCACGGGCTGAACTTCAGTGAGCGATACGGTGAACGGGCGTTCACGAACGCGGCTCGTCAGCGATCGTTGCGGAGCCTGGGCGATCAACAATCCCCGTTCGACGCCTGGGTGACACTCCAGGGGCTCGAAACGCTCGCACTCCGGATGGAGCGACACTGTTCGAACGCGATGACCGTGGCCGAATTCCTCGCTGACCATCCCGACGTGGCCTGGGTTCGGTATCCGGGGCTCGAGCGCCACGAAACGCACGAGCAGGCGAGTCGGTATCTCGATGGCGGCTATGGTGGCATGATCGCCTTTGGCCTAGAAGGTGGCTTTGCGGCCGGAAAGCAGCTGTGTGAGTCCGTCGAGCTAACGTCGTTTCTGGCGAACGTGGGCGATGCAAAGAGCCTGCTCATCCATCCGGCAAGCACCACACACGCACAGCTTTCGCCCGAACAACAGCGCGAATCCGGCGTGACTCGGGATCTGGTCAGACTCTCCGTTGGCATCGAAGCGCCCGAAGACATCATCGCCGATCTGGATCGCTCGATATGACCGACACGATCTCGATCGGGGAGTTTCAGTTCGCCTGTGGCGAGTCACTCTCGAATCTCGAACTGGCCTACGAGACGTACGGTGAGTTCACTGGTGACAACGCGATCTTGATCTGTCACGCGCTCACTGGCAGCGCACACGTCGCCGGTGGCCGGCGCACCGACACAAGCGGGCAGGCAAGCGCCTGGTGGGATGCCGTCGTTGGGCCGGGAAAGGCGATCGACACGACGGAGTATTTCGTCGTCTGCGTGAACGTGCCGGGATCGTGTTATGGCTCCAGTGGACCGGCATCGGCCGCACCCGACGGTGAACCCTACGGGACATCGTTTCCCGCCGTCACGGTCGCCGACTGGACGAACGCCCAGAGAGCGCTGCTCGATGAGCTCGGCGTCGCACAGCTGTCTGCCGTCATCGGCGGGAGCGTCGGTGGCATGAACGCGATCGACTGGGCAAAACGCCATCCGGACCAGTTCGATCGATTGATCGCAATCGCGACCGCACCCAGACTCGATCCGCAGTGTCTGGCGCTGAATGCGATCGCCCGACGGGCAATTACGACTGATCCAGACTGGCAGGACGGCGAGTACTACGACAGCAACAGAACGCCGACCGACGGACTGGCAATTGCCCGCCAGATCGGCCACGTAATGTATCTCTCCAAGGAGTCGATGACGGCGAAATTCGGCCGCCGGGCAGCCGGACGTGACGCGCGCCGTGATTCGTTCCCGGTCGATCCTGCGGCGTCGTTCTTTCCCTATCGCGACGTGGAATCGTATCTCGACTACCAGGCCGAGAAATTCGTCGAGCGATTCGACGCGAACAGCTATCTGTATCTGACACGGGCAATGGACGGCTACGATCTGAGTGCCGGCTTCGAGTCGGACGCGGATGCGCTTGGCGCATTCGAGGGCGAAGCGCTCTGTCTTTCGTTCACCGGCGACTGGCATTTCACAGTCGAGCAGTCAGAACGGATCGCAAGCGCACTCCGGACGACGAACACGCCGGTGGCCCACCACGTCGTCGCATCCGACCACGGTCACGACGCGTTTCTGGTCGAGCCGAACAACGTCGGACCGCCGATCGCTGGCTTTCTCGAGAACGGCATCCGTGCGACTGCCGTCACTGACACAGTCGAGAGAGAGAGCGGCGAGTTTGCGCCCGTCCACACGAGCTTGTTCAGCTGATCAGCGCCGATACACCACTGAGCCGATCCCGACGACGATCGCCAGTGGATACGCCGGCCGATTTGAGACAACCGACCAGACGAGCGAGGCGGGGCTCGCCTGCGGGCCGGTCGACAGCTGGCCCTGAACGAGCACGCCGAGATAGAGGCCGGCGATCGCCGCCATCGTCACGCCAGCTGTCGAGAGGGGATTGTCGTTGACCCAGTCGAGAACGCCGATTGCTCCCCGACGGGGAGCATCGATAAGCCGAGATAACATAGGTGGTGTTACCGATCGGACACGATAAAGGTGCGTCAGACGGAGCGAACGCCACGCTCTGTGAGCACGGAATCGAGCGCTGCCATCGAGTCGACCGTCGTCGAACACGCGGGTTCAACCGCCGGCTTTGGATCGAAGCCAACCGCAAGCCCAGCAGCCTCCAGCATGGGCAGATCGTTCGCGCCATCGCCGACGGCAACCACATCGGAGAGTTCAATTCCTTGCTCTGTCGCGATCGATTCGAGTGCGTCATCTTTCGTGCCCTCGATCAGCGGGCCGGCAACCGACCCGGTCAGCTCACCGTCCTCGGCGACGAGCCGGTTAGCGACGATCGTGTCCACACTCGTCTGGGCCCCAGACAGGGCCGCCTCGACGCCACGCTCGAATCCACCGGTCAAAATTGCGACCGTCACGCCGTCTGCGCGCAGGCCATCGATGACCGACGCCGCGTCAGGACGCAACCGAACCTGCTCGAACGCGTCGGCTGTGGCGTCCATCGAGAGCCCCTCGAGCAGCGCCACCCGCTCGCGAAGACTCGTTGCGTACTCGATCTCGTCGTTCATCGCCCGCTCGGTGATCTGGGCCATCTCATCGGCAGCGTTGCATTGCTCGCCGAGCAGCACGGTCATCTCCGAATCTGACAGCGTCCCGTCAAAATCGAACGCCACAAGGTCCATATCTCAGTTGGGTGTCTCAGGGCTCAAAACGCCCCCGATTCGAACGTGAGCACACCACACTGACAGTAGGACGCAACTTTTGCCAGGACTGTGAACGAAGAAAGCGTTAACCCCACACCAACAGAGTCGGAGATATGAAGGTACTCATCACGGATCCGATCGCGGATGCAGGCATCGATCGGCTCCGGGAGGCTGGATTCACGGTCGAGACAGCGTATGAAGCCGATCAGGAAACGCTACAAACCGCGATCCGAGATGCAGCTGGGCTCGTCGTCCGGTCCGGGACGGAAGTGACAGACGAGCTCTTATCGGGTGCGCCAGCGCTCCAGATCGTGGGGCGGGCAGGGATCGGCGTGGACAACATCGACATCGACGCCGCCACCGAGCACGGCGTGATCGTTGCCAACGCACCCGAGGGTAACGTGCGGGCGGCTGCCGAGCACACGGTCGCGATGACGTTCGCCACCGCCCGGTCGATTCCACAGGCACACGCCCGACTGAAAACTGGCGAGTGGGCCAAAGGTGACTACGTTGGCACGGAGCTGAACAACAAAACGCTCGGTATCGTCGGACTCGGACGCGTCGGCCAGGAGGTCGCAAAGCGACTCGGTAGCCTCGGCATGGAGCTCGTCGCCTACGACCCCTACATTGGCGCTGATCGCGCAGAGGCACTGGGAGCCGAGCTCGCCGAGCTCGAGACGGTGCTCGATCGAGCCGACATCGCGACGGTGCACACGCCGCTGACGCCCGAAACGGAGGGGCTGATCGGCGCTGCGGAACTGAAGCGACTCGATGGCGGCTATCTCATCAACTGCGCGCGTGGCGGTGTTGTTGAAGAGGATGCGCTCGCGAGCGCTGTGGTCGATGGCACACTCGAAGGCGCAGCGCTCGACGTGTTTGCCACGGAACCGCTCCCCGAGGATAGCCCCTTGCTCGGGGCCGAAAACGTCGTTGTGACGCCACACCTCGGCGCAAGCACGGAGGCTGCCCAGGAGAACGTCGCCACGTCGATCGCAGACCAGATCGCCGCCGCCGTTGCCGACGAGCCCGTGCTCAACGCGCTCAATGCGCCATCGATCGACGCCAGCGCGTTCGGCCGCGTTGAGCCGTACATCGAGCTGGCAGAAACTGCCGGTCGGATTGCGATGGAGCTGTTCGACGCCCACATCGACACCGCCCACGTCGAGTACGCAGGCGAAATCGCCGACGAGGAGGTCGATATCGTGACGGCAAGTGCACTCAAAGGAATGTTCAGACCGCTGGAGTCCCAGGTCAACGCCGTCAACGCGCCGGGAATTGCCGAAGAGCGCGCGATCGATGTCGTCGAATCGAAGGCAACCGCCGCAGAGGACTTTCAGAGTTTGATCTCCGTCACACTCGAAAACGGCGACGGTTCGGTTACCGTCAGCGGCACGCAGTTTGCCGGCAACGACCCGCGAATCGTCAGAATCGACGGCTACCGGGTCGATGCGATTCCCGAGGGGCACATGCTCGTTGCGCGCAACTACGACGAGCCGGGTGTTATCGGCTTTATCGGGACCGTCCTCGGCGAGTACGACATCAACATCGCCGGCATGTTCAACGGCCGGGAGACGATCGGCGGGGAGGCGCTGACGGTGTACTCACTCGACAGCGAGCCAAACGGGTCGATCATCGAGACGCTTGAGGCAGACGAGCGGATCATCAGCGCGCAGTATCTCGCGCTCACCGACGAGTAGCTCAGTCGAGCCGTTTGACGAAACCGGTTTTCTCGTGGCGATCGAAGCCACACGACTCGTAAAATTGGCGTTTCCACTCCTGATCAGTGCCCGTCTGAAGCTGGATTTTATAGCAGTAGCGTTCCTCGGCGATCGCAATCGCGTGTGAGAGACAGAGCCGACCGAATCCCTGGTTTCGGTAGGCTTCGTGGGTGATTACGTTCTCGATGACACCGAATGGGCGTCCATCGCGCGCCAGGTTCGGCACGATCGACAGCTGGCAGGTCCCTACGAGCTGCGCTTCGTGTTCGACGACAACGATCACGATCGAGGGGTCGGCCAGCAGTCGTTCGAACCGATCGCGCAGCTGTATCGATTCGAGAGGCGGATCGTCCGGATGGAGCTGGCGATAGAGCGTTCTGAGCGCCTCAAGTTCGGTAGCGCGGATCTCGCGAGCCGTGGCCATATGTTGTTGTCACAACAGAAATCACTTGACGGCGACGAACTGCGGATTCGTCAGCCTTTAGCGCGATCCTCACCTCAGTTGACGCATGGTGCTCGACGACGTGGCGATAGCGACGATCGTGCTGCTATCAGTCACGTCGAGCTTTCCGTTATTGCTGTACGGTGCCTGGATTGTCATCGACGCAGAGCCGGTGACGTGGGCGGTGCTCATGCGCCATCTCAGATACATTCTCACCGGACTCGCACTGACGACGGTCCCGCTGGTCGGCTGGATGATCCCACAACTGACCGATCAGTTGACCGGCTTTGCAGCGCTGCATGCCGTCCTCGGCCTCCAGGCGTATGCCATGTTACTGTTCGCATTCACCGGCATCGTTCGGATTTTCATGGCCAAGCGTCGACACGATCTCTATCACGACTACGACGAGGCCGTGCTGCTTGATGAGATCGGCGGCGAGACGATGAACCACTGGCGCTGGCGACTACGGATCGGCGTGTTCGGCTACATCGGCTTCTGGCTACTCGCCTATCTCGGTGGCGTGCTGCGATACGTGGCGCGCTATGACCTGCTCGGGTGAAACTACCAGGGGTCGTTTGCGGCCAGATCCACGTCGTGATCGAGTTTGGACGACGGACAGAGATCCTCAAGAACACAGTCTTCACAGGAGGGATTCCGTGCCGTACAGACCGCTCTGCCGTGATCGATCAACAGATGTGTGTACTGCTGCCAGTGCGATTCGGGGACGAGTTCCATCAGATCCTCTTCAATGCGCTCTGGACGCTCGTTTTCGGTGAGCCCTAGCCGTCGTGAGATGCGCTGGACGTGCGTATCGACGACGATCCCCTCAACGATGTCGTGGCCGTGTTGTAACACCACGTTCGCCGTTTTGCGTCCAACGCCGCTGAGATCCGTGAGCTCACTCATCGTATCGGGTACCGCACCGTCGTGTTCCTCGACGATCGTGGTCGTCGCAGAGATGATGTACCCAGATTTGTTGTTGTGAAACGTAATCCCGTAGATGTCATCAGCGAGTTCGTCCTGGTCGGCGTTCGCGAACGCCTCAGCGGAGGAGTATTTCTCGAACAGCGTCTCAGTGACGGCGTTGACGCGTTCGTCGGTACACTGTGCCGAGAGCATCACCGCAATGAGTAGCTCGAGTCGATTCGAGTAGGTGAGCGAGATCGTCGACTCCGGATAGGCCTCGAGCAGCCGATCGACGACGCGCGTCGCCTGCTCCTGGTCGGCCAACTTCGTTCCCATGTGCAAACTCTGCGTGGTTCGAACTTGTGCGTGACGGTGTGGAGATTCCGTTTTTGGAACGGCAAACGGATTTGGGAACCCTTTTGTTCGACGGTTGGCTCGTTTCGTATACGAACCAGGGGCTCGTTACTTGCGACGGGCCTATGAGGATGTTCCGATCGATGATTCAAAGTACCGTCTTTCAACTCGATGACTATGGACCGTGGACAGTCACGCCGACACCGCGTGCGGAAATGGACCTCCAGACGCTCCAATCACGGCTCTACGCCGACGTTGCCTCGTTCGTCGGTGAGCGCGGTGGCTACGTCTTTTACACGCGTGGTGACAACTGCATTGCGATCACCAACGGGATCGATCGTGAGACACACCGAACGCTCCAGCGATCGATCGCAAACCGCTATCCGATCACCTGTAGCATGGGAATTGCCGACGGCGAAACCCCGGCAGCTGCGGTGGCTGACGCGACTGCAGCACTCAACGCAGAAGGGAGCGCCCAGGGCGGAACGCGAACGGAGCGACTCGCCGGTTCAACACTTGAAACATCAGCCACGCTGTCGATCGCACATTTCGACATCGTTGATGCAACGGGACGACTCACCGATCAAGCGGACGCCTACGCCGTGCATATGGCGGTCCAGGAGTGGGCAACGACGCTTTCACGGACGCTGTATCAGGACCACGACGCGCTCGGATTTTTCGTCGGTGGCGACAATCTGATCGCCGTCTGTCCAACGCTGTCGGAGGCGACGTACGCCGAACTCATCGATCGTGTCGAAACCGAGACCCACACCGCGTTTCGTGTCGGCGTGGCAGCCGGAACGACCCCACACGAGGCCGGTATCGAAGCAAAACACCAGCTCGAACTGGCGCGCGAACGCGAAGAGACCGTTGTGATGGCCCCCAACGCGCTCAGGCCCTCACAGTCCGAGTTCGCGCCCGAGCACTAGCCGCTGGATTTCGCTCGTTCCTTCGCCGATCTCCATGAGCTTTGCGTCGCGATAGAATCGCTGTGGTGCAAAGTCGGTGGTGTAGCCGTAGCCACCGAGCACCTGCACGGCGTCCTCGGCAACCTCTCGACTCGTTTCGCTGGCATCGAGCTTTGCCATCGATGAGATACGGGTGACGTCCTGGCCGTCGTCGTACATCGTCGCGGCCTTGTGCGTGAGCAGTCGCGATCGCTCGATTTTCCGGTCCATCTCGACGATCATATCCCGAACGGCGTCGAACTTCGAGATCGACTGGCCGAACTGCTCGCGTTCGGTGGCGTACTCACGTGCGGCCTCGAACGCACCCTGTGCCAGCCCAGTCGAGAGCGCAGCGATCGAAACGCGTCCACCCTGAAGGGTTTTTTTCGTCTGTTTCCAGCCTTCACCCTCCGAGCCAAGGAGGCGATCCTCTGGGATCCAGCAGTCATCGAAGGTGATCTCACAGGTGGGTGAGGCGTTCAGTCCCATCTTCTCCCACTCCGTCGAGACCGAAAAGCCATCGTCGTTTTCGGGATCAACGATGAACGTCGAGATGCCATCATAACCCGCACCCGGATCCGTAACGGCCTTGAGTAGAATCGAGCCCGCGACGCTTGCGTTCGTGATGAACTGTTTCGTGCCGTTGAGGACGTAGCCATCGTCGTCGCGCTCGGCAATCGTGTCCATGTCGCTTGCATCACTGCCACTCGATGGCTCCGTGAGCGCCCACGAGCCCAGATACTCGCCTTCGGCGAGCGGCGTCAGCCATCGCTCTTTTTGCGCATCTGTGCCGAACAGTTCGATCGGCTTTGAGGCCAGGCTTACGTGTGCCGCAAACGAGAGCCCGATCGATCCGGACACCCGACCGAGCTCTTCGGTAACGAGCGCGTACAGCAACTGATCGCCGCCGAGGCCGCCGTAGTCTTCGGAAATCGGCACGCCGAGCATATCAAGGTCGGCGAGCGCATCGAAGATTTCCGCCGGAAAGCGGTGTTCTTCTTCGATCTCCTGGGCGATCGGAGCGATCTCCTCATCACAGAACTCGCGAACCATCTCCCGGGTCATCCGGTGTTCGGACGGTAGCTCGAACTCCATATCCACCCAGAGTAATGGCATCTATAAAAATTGCCGCAACATTCAATCGAGCGCCTGCGACCGAATGTTCGGCACCGACGCCGAAACGTATTACCGAGAAACTACAAACTGTATGTAATGACGCGGAACGTACAACGGCTCGTTGACGGGGCCCTCCACTCTTCCGTGACTGCGGATCGGCTGACAACACGAAAGTTTGGGATGATGATGGGAAAGCTCTACTCGAAGTCACTCGTCGAATATCTGGAGCCACAGGAACAACCACAGTTCATCATCGATCTGAACGGGGAGTATCTGGAATTTTCGGGGCTGTCAGCTCCCGATCCTCCAAACGCCTCAGTTGCTGGAACGACGAAGGGGCTGTTCACTGACGAGCGTCTCGTTGTCGTCGCAGGAAACGCCGACGGTGATCAGGTGCTTTCGATCCCGCTTGAAGACATTACCGGGATCGATATTGACTCGGGGTTCGTCACAGATGGGCTCACACTCGAAACCGAGCGAGGGACGCTCGAGATGCGCTGTGTCCATCCCACAGAAGCCAGCGATCTGTCCGAACTCTCCGAATTCCTCATCAAGTGTGGCGGCTGTTCCGAATCCGATCAGAACGAGACAGACGCGTTCGAACGAATCGGACAGTTCGTCAGTGAAGCCAGAGATGATCTCGTTGATAGAGATCGGCTGACCTCACTCAAGCGCGATCCGTTCACCCGATTGTTACACACAAAGCCGCTCGCCTCGTATCTTGAGCCATCTGAACAGCCACAGTTCATCCTCGACACCACTGGTGAACAGCTGCTAACGTTCGATGGCCCGGATGCACCGACAGCGCCAGTGCCCAGCGACGATGCCACGGGCCTCCACTGTCTGACGGACCAGCGGTGGCTAGCCGTGACGCCGGATCCAGACGGTGACGTTCCCACGACAATCCCACTCGAAACGGTCACTGGTGTTGCTACCGACAGCGATGAACGGACAGTAACGGTTTCAACAAACGACTACCACGCCCAGTTTCACTGCAACAAAAACACCGAAATCGCAGAGATCGAAGCGATCAAGGAGTATCTCCGAGCGAACACGAGCGCCGACGGAGACGGCCTCAAGCATGTCGGTCGGCCCATCGATTTCCACCTTGACGCGACACCACAGGGCGAGTGGGTCACAGAGCAACGAATTCATCACCTCGAAGATGCGCTGGATCCAGAAGAGCCGGTTCATTACTTGTTTTATGGGCCATCGCTGCGCCTTGAGGGTGCCGGACCGGACGACAAAGGGTGGAACAGCGACGTGTATACGGCCCTCACAGACACCAGGATCGTTGCCCAGATCAAACAAAAGCGAGGGGATGATCTCCGCGAAATACCGTATTCAGCGCTTTTATCCTGTGATCTCGACACCACCAGCGATTGGATGGAGCTATTCTGTAACACGGCCGCAGCTACCTACACATTCAGACTACACGAACCTGACGAGACCGAGATAAAAGCTGCACTCTCATTTATTCGTTCACAGCGAAACCCACACACCGCACCCGCGGATGCAAAAACCAGCGAGCGCGACGCTGACCCACAGTCAACCACCCTCGATCCGACAGAACAGCTCAAAAATCTTTCAGAACTCTACGACGCGGGGATCCTCTCCGAAGCCGAGTTTGAGGCCAAAAAACAGGAGCTACTCGAGAAAATATAGGAACCAGGAGAGAACTGACTCTGGCCATCTCTCCGCACGGGGAACTATCACTCACCCATAATTAGGTAACGTTCATACGCGCTGGTCGCAATCGTTCAGATGCATGGCGATACGACGGCTCATCAGGGGGTCGATCGAATGGGACCGTCTGGAGGGGGTCATGGTTGCGGTGGCCAATCGATACGATGAGCCAGAGATCCGGGTGGAGTTTTTAGAAACTGACAACTGGTTATCGACGCCGTGTGCGGTTAACGATCAGTGGTTCGTGAAGGTGATCTCCGATCAGCACGCGCTGGTCCACACGCTCATCACGACCGGGCGAAATCTGGGTGCGCTATCGAGCGGACGGATGGGCTTTTTCGAGCACGTCAGGACGCCGATGGAGATGGCCACCCAGGAGTTTGAGGCAACCCAGCGTATGCGCGAAGTCGGAATCAATGTTCCAGAGCCGATTGAAGTGTTCGAATACGACGGGCTGGGCGTACTCGTCGTGGAGTTTCTCAACGATTTCCAAACGCTATCGGATCTCTCATCTGACGGCGTCGAACGGTATGCGCCGTCGCTGTTCGAGTCACTCAGTTCAGTCCACGACGTTGGGCTGGCACACGGCGACCTCCGGGCGTCGAACGTGTTGATCGCCGATGGAAATCTCTATCTCATCGATGCGACGAAGGTCCGTGCCGAAGCCACCGAATCCGCGCGAGCGTACGATCTGGCGTGTGCGCTCGCTGCACTCGAACCACAGCTCGGTGCCAACACCGCCGTGAGCAATGCCCGTGCACAGTATTCCCTGGACGATCTGCTCGCAGCACGCGAGTTTCTGGACTTCGTCAATCTCCGGCCGGATCACGATTTCGACGCCGAGGGAACCAAAGGCGAGATCGAAAAACAAGCGACGTGACCGTACGGACGTCCCCCATCCGACCGTGCCCCTGAAGACCGTTCATCACTGATAGTACATATGGACCGGGCGGCGATGCGAGACGAAATGGTGGCAAGCCTCGAGCACGAAGCGAAAGGATATCTCGAGTCTGCGGCCATCAGCGTGGCGATGCGGACCGTCCCCCGAGAACTGTTCGTGCCGAGCGACCGGGACGAACAGGCCTACACCGATCAGTCGTTTGAGCAAGCAGGCAGTCGGATTCTTTCACCGTCGCGCGTTGGGCAGCTTCTTGAGGCGCTCTCACCCACACCTGGTGAGTCCGTACTGATCGTCGGCAGCGGCGTTGGCTACACTGTGGCCATCGTAGCTGAAATCGTGGGTGCCGAAAACGTCCAGGCAATCGACATCGATCGACAGCTCGTGACGATCGCCCGCCGAAATCTCGATCGAGCTGGCTACGGTGACGTACTCGTCGATCGAGCCGACGGAACAGACGGCTATGCACCCTACGCTCCGTACGATCGCATCCTGGTGGAAGCGGCCGCCGTTCGGCCACCTGCCACGTTGCTCGCACAACTGAACGACGATGGGATACTCGTCCTTCCAACGGGAACGCAGTCACAGATTCTCGCCCGATACGACCGTGATGGCGAGCGCGTGGGTGAATTCGGTCGGGTGTCGTTCAATCCGCTGTTACTCGAAGGCGAACAACACGGAACGATCGAGCGAAACCGAACGCACCGAGAGGACCAGGAGTTCGCAGCCCGCGAGCTCACCCGGCAATCGGGCTGGGAGCACAACTGGATCGACTGGACACAATGATTGCCATCGAACGTTGGGACGAAAGAGAGAGTTGTGACTCTCGGTTGTGAAAATTGTATGAATACGGACAACGGGGTTGCCCGACGTTCCGAAACGGGGAATGCTGCGTACTTCCTCCACCCCGCGACCCGTCGAGCGACAGATGTTCGCGGATCCGCTGCTCGCTTCCGCGCCTGACGGGGTGTCCACGATTAACCACACTACGCTGCCCCTGCAGGCAGGCAGTAGTGGACCGCTGCCCCCGACGGACGAGGCTTCTACGTTAGCTTGCAGGGCCCGCTCCGGTTGGACCGGACGCACCCGGATTCGGCCCCCACTGAAGACTATCTCGTGGGTTCCGAGCAGGGCCTAACTGCCCGACCTAGTCCATTCTGAGTGTAATCGTGACCAGCATAAACCCCTTTCGGTACCGCGATTTAGAACACAGGTGACGACAGAATGAGTTCTGAGAAAGGTGACAGAAGAGGCCAGAAAACACATTATCACCCCACCAATTTTTCCCGTATGAGGGATTTCTCACGGCGGCAATGGTTGCTCTCGATGGGCGGAACTGTCTCGTTGCTGGCAGGCTGTCTGACAGGTGATGACGGGTCGGCAGCCCAACCACCAAAGGACAGCACATCCACTCCACCGAATTCGAAGACACCGACACAGGAAAACACACCGACAGAGCCGTCGTCACAGACGGCCACCGATTCGCCTGAGAAAACAGAGACAGAACCGGTCGAATCAGCCGTTGCTGGCTGGCCACAGTTCGGCGGAACGAGTGGAAACACCTTCGCTGTGACTGGCCGATCACTTCCCACAACGGATTTCACCGAACAGTGGCGAAAAACCTTCACGAAAGAGAAACGGACCGGGGACATTGCCACCGAAATCGTTGCAGATGGGGAGTATTTCTACGAGATCACAACGCAGTCCGACGAAGAAGACGTGCTCCGCGCCAGATCACAGATTGATGGCACAATCGAATGGGAGCAATCTGTCAATAACTACGTCTATTCAAGCCTGGCAGTCAGTGACGGATCAGTATACGTCTGTGGAGAAACGTTCAGATCGATCACCGCAACAAGCGGAGCGGTGGAATGGGAAATACAGGGACGGGCAGAACAAACCGTAGTGAACGGTGGACGGTTATTCGTTCACCGCGGAAACGAGCAGACCCAGTTCGCCGTTCTCGACGCGTCTGATGGGTCGGTCATATGGGAAAAAGCGGTTGTTTCGGAAGATTTCCGTGGGATTCACACACCACACGCAGTGGCCGGTGGGCGAGTGTATGTGCCAGTCGATCTATTACATGGGAACTCTGCACAGCCCCGAATCAAAGCGTATGGCGCTGACAGCGGAGAGATGGAATGGAACACGCCGATCGAGGGGACGTATCCCAGAATGGTTGCGACCGCAGAGGTTGTATTTGCCGTTACAGAAAAACAGCTCTATGCGCTCGATTCCTCTTCTGGTGAGATGTTATGGAAAAAGCGCGGTGAGTCCGCGAGCATGGCACACGTAGATACGACCTCACTCCCTGCCGTCCATGATTCTGTAGCCTACGCCACGATTGGCGAGACCCTGTATGCACTCGACGTGAAAACTGGCACCAGCAACTGGAACAATCCAGACAGTACGCGACCGCTTCACTACGTGGATGGATATCTCTATGGCCGCTCGACGAACGGCGTGAAGGTGTACGACGCTGCAACTGGATCGCTCGAAACGGAGTTCGCCGTGACTGATAGGGGATATCTGAAAGGAGATCTCATCCCGCTCAATGAAGAAGTGCTTGTGAAAGCAACCCGTACAAAGCGAACGGATTCCGGAGAGAACCTCGACGAGATATCGCTCATCTCACTTGGTGGCGAGCGCTAATCCCAGACTGGACCACGCTCACTTTCGGCGTCGAGGAGTTCATCGTCGCTTCGGGATCGCGGCCCAGTTCCGTTGCGATCTGCCGGCCAACCTGTGGACTGGTCGTGATTACCAATTTTCAATTTATTCGTTTCTGTCAATACCGTACGAATAACGGCAGTAGCTGTGTATGAGAGACTGGATCCCTTACTAGATGTCCATCACTCCGCGGACAGTTCCACAGTCGTGGCTTCAATATCCTCAATAAATGCCCCCTCACCACCGACACTGTAGGTATCATCAGCAGTTTCGATGAATAATGTATTTTCGACGGGGAACGAGCTCGTTTGTGGCTCAATCAGCGACTGACGTACGTCGACAATATCTCCCTCAATTTCGGTCGGTGCGTTATTGTCTAGGCGATCACTCCCGGTTATCCGTGCTCGAATCGGTCGATCGGCGCGAAGATGAAGTGCTGCCTGCAACACTGTGTGACGGAAGTTCCGATAGGTTTTCGGAAGCACTGTGGGCTCTGTGACATACCGCTCGGTCGCCATCGGAAAGTAGTTTCCAAGATATGAACCGACGATAACCGGCCCAAGCTGTTCTTGTTCGAAGACGATAGCGCGATTTGAGCTATTAGACCGGGAAAGCATTTCATCCGGAACCACCAGACCAGTCGTCTGGTCGATCGTAAGCATCGTTGGCATTGGTTGGGCCCATGCTCGACCAACCGAGGCAACTCCTTCAAAATCTACCTCCATATCCTCGCTAACACGTGTCACGAGCAAGAGAACAAGAACGTCTCGCTCGAGAGCCCCACGAAGATCGTCCTTTACTTCATCCAAGATATCATGTGGAACAGAAAGCGTAATCTCCGTCTTTGCCTGGCCAAGCAAAGTCCCAATGCGCTTGAGGACCGTTACCCGGGACTTTACGACTTCGAACTGGTCAGTTTGTGGAGACGACTCTGAGAAGTGTGATTCGAGTGCTGGTTGCATCTGTTCGAGATTGTCAGCCAAAACGTTGACCACATGTTCGGGCGGATGAGCCCTGATAGTGGTCGGAACAACGTGGTCATTCACTTCCACAAATCCTCTGTCAGACAGCCGATCAGCGATGCTGTAGACATATCGCTTCGAGACACCTGATTCGTCTGCAATGGTGCTGGCTTTTGCCTCACCGAGCTGCAAGATAGCGAGATACGTGTCCACTTCCTTGGCTGAAAATCCCAGCCGTTCCAGCAACTCCTCAAGCGATGTATCGTCCATGCACACACTGCATTCGGGCAGCACTTACATCACTCGGTGAAACCATTCTATCTCCACATTACCGTGCTTGCAGAATTACGACGTCTGAAAGGTGTATCCCATCATCAGTTCGTACTGTCGATCCAGTGATAAGATCAGTCGATTCGGTCGATTGAGAAAGCGCGACGGTCGCAGGCGATTGGCCGAAATTCAACACCACGAGTAGCGTTTCAGTCTCATCGGAGCGTTCATAGGCGACGATACGGTTCGGATCACCAGAGATAGTCGAACAGTCAACACGCTCAACACCGGCGGACCGAAGGGCCGAATGCTCCGTTCGGAGGGCAATGAGGCGTCGATGGAACGCAGTCAGGGCAGCGTCACCGTCGTGCCACCGCATCGGTCCTCGTTGATCGGTGACGCCGCGTTCCTGACCGTAGTAGATCATTGGCACACCGGGGAGCGTGAGTGTTGCCGCCACAGCAGCTCGCAATGCACCAGCCGTGCACTCGGTCGAATAGCGCTCTTCATCGTGATTTTCGACATAGCGCATGTGGAGTGCTTCGCTGGGATAGCCCTGTCGTCGGGACGCAGCAAGCGCGTCGAACAGTGTAGGCGCGGGTTCAGAACCGGTTCCGATCGCACGAAGTTGTGAGTACAAATCAGTATCGTAGTGAACATCAAACTCGTTTTCACGGAACGCGGGATCTCGCGGAACGGTTTCATCTAGCAGTACAAAGTCCGTATCACGGGCTTTCAAGCGGTCTCGCAGCTCCTTCCAGAAACCATGCGGAACACCCCACGCAACATCACACCGAAACCCATCAACCAGTGGTGCCCACTCATCGACCACAGAGAGCATCCAATCACGAACGGGAAGTGAATCATAGTTCAGATTCGGAATCCGTGTCCAATTGAAGTAGTATCCTGGCGCATCATCTCCCGACCAGTTCACCGAAGACGTATCACTGGCGTCGGGAACGCGCTCATAGTGAGCGTCATACGCAGGAACGCCTGCCCGATGGAGTTGGAACGAAGGATGGTCCCTGGAAGTATGATTGAGTACCAGATCAAAGATCACTCTGATATCGGCTGCATGGAATCGGTCAATGAGCGACTGAAATTCCCTGCGTGATCCCAGATCTGAAGCGGTGTCAAAGAAGTTGGTGATATGATATCCATGTCTGGTTGGACTTTCTACAACCGGCGTCAGCCAGACAGCATCGACACCAAGCCACTCGAGATACGGTACCCGTCGTTCGATTGCTTCGAACGTCGTGTCCACGTCCGGACCAGCGAACTCACGGACAAAGATTTCGTAGATGACCGCGTCGTGAATCCACTCTGGTGGATCCGCCGGTCGCTCGAATGACACAGCATCATGGATGATGAGCGTATCAGCGATGCTATGGCGCTCACCAATGGCGACGGCATGAATACGGGCCAGGGATGGAAGAGCGTCGGCCGAGACCCGAAGCGCCGATCCGTCAATGGTTACAGCTGTGTCACTGAGTTCGTCCCGGTCGTCGAGATAAAACTCTACGTCGGGTTCTGTTCCACCAGGGGCGGTGACAGTCGTTGCAGACACGATAATCGTGTCCCCATCTCGGTGTCCATCAAGGCGTAGACGAGGACGTCCCGGTCCGGAAACGGTGGTTGTGGTAGACACACACGATTCGAACGAATCGTCGAACACGAAAATTGCCTCATGCTCGCCAGGGGGAAGTGACACATCGAGTTTCCACGTATTGTCCGTGGACTGGGCGAAATGGGACCCCATTGTGAAATCATTGAACTGCCCAATAACGCTGGGAGGGTTGGTCCCATTGATATCTCTTGCAACAGCGTCGGTAGAAACACAAAACTGTGCCGTTTTCCGTGGATCTGAAACGGCCCGAACGGTCTGTGTGTGAGTGCCATCAGGACCATCAAGTGCTACTCGGTAGACGCCTGGAACATCCGGGGTGAGATGGATAACCGGCGTGTTGCCGACGGCTGTCGTGCTATTATCTGGACGGCTGATCACCCGCCACGAATACGGTGCGTCCGGATCCGGAGCCCGTGGTGCGAGTTCCACGGAGTCACCCACATAGACGAACCGAGGCGGACCTGGATGGTGCATAGTTTCCGGTTGCAGGTCACACGTTTGACTATTCCGGTTCGTGTGAAATCTGTGAAAAACAATTACAGCACAGTTATTAGTGCCGGTATGGACATCCACATAATGCGATTTATCGACGCGGTAGACGATTGTAAGCGCCACCAGAATTCATCGACGGAATTTCCTGGAGAGCGCCGCACAACGACTGGACGGTTCTCTGGCCACTGCGGTCGGCTTGTGCATGTTGAGTCGGACGGTTCGATTCGGGATTTTAGTTATCCACTCATCGGTTTAACTGGCATAACCCGGTCACGGTTCGGTCTTCGTCCAGACAACGCAGGCGAGAATGTGACCTGGTTTAACGGCTCGAACGCTACCCAGCACTATCTTGCTGGCACCTCGCTAGTTGTAACTGAGCATGAGACAGAGCACGGACGGATTCAGCAGTATGATCTGACGCTCGATGACCAGCATATAACGCATTTTGATAGTGAAAATGAATCGGTTGAAATCGTTGTCAACATGGAGATGTCCCCAGAGGGGCGCAGCACCCGTGTTGGACAGCTCCATCACGAAGATGCTGTTGAGATTCATCATTCGGAGGAGGTCGATTACATCGCAAGTGATCCAGGATTCGAGACGCTACGTGGGATCCCATTTGGTGGCTTCGAAGCGACATCCAAGAACACAGCCACATCCCGGTCACGATCTGGCTCCGAACGCCACTCGAGTGAAGCCCAGTTGAGCGGGGATTTCATCGGCGTTGTTCCCAGTACTGGTGAAGCGACACTAGTTACACTATTAACGACACGCACTGCGGCTTCGCGAGCCACCGCCCTCAAGACAGTTCGAGAAGCGGCACGTGGTCACGATCAAACGTCGCTTACGAAGGCCGCCGAACGAGAGGTTGAGCCAGTGGTTGACCACGAGTTGCCACACACTACGGCGATCGCCGCCGATTTCAGAGTGCTTTCGTTATTATCAGGCGATACGGGGCTACGGATTGCCGGTCCCGACTTCGATCCGTATTACGCTCACTCTGGTGGGTATGGATATTCGTGGTTCCGTGATGATGCCGAAATATCTCGGTTTCTGTTCGACGTTGATCAACAGTTAGAACTCGGTCTTGACCAGTGGCACTCACGGAGTGTGGCGGTGTACGAACAGACACAGCTGGAAGACGGGACGTGGCCACATCGCGTCTGGCCGTTCGACGCCACACTTGCACCAGGATGGGCGAACGCCAGACTCGAATCGGGCAGTGATGTTAGCTATCAGGCCGATCAGACAGGGAGTGTAGCTGCGTTTCTTGCCACCAGTGGTGGCGATTCCGACACACTCCGGCAGGCACTCGATGGGCTTGATGTGTCACTCGCCGAGGATGGCCGTCCCGTCACCTGCCAGAACGCATGGGAGAACATGTCTGGCCGGTTTACCCACACGGTCGCCACATTTCTCGAAGCGTACTCAACGCTTGCAGCGACGACAGGGGGGGATATGAAAACCCGAGCTATGGAGCGTGCAAAAAGCACCTACTCGGCGCTTGATGATCTCTGGGTCGATGAACGAGGGGTCTATGCGCTCCGAGAGTATGGGGACCACCACGACCGTGCTGGAGTGCTCGACGCAAGAGCCGACTCAGCGACGTTTGCACTCGCCAGTGCACACCGATCGTATGCTCAAGTTGGCGAGCTGAGTGACTGTCGAGTTGATCGGCTCGTCTCTCACATTACAACCGTTATCGAGACACTCACTCGTGAGACGAGTGCTGTACGGGGATTGATTCGGTTCGAAGAAGATGACTGGCGAAAGCGTGACCAGGAACACGAAAAGATCTGGACTGTTGCAACGGTGTGGGGTGCCTATGGAGCAGCGGAGCTGGCTGTACTTCTCAACGAGCGAGGAGGAGACGGTCGGGCTACTCAGATCGCAAGCACTGCCCACGAGCTTCTTTCACTGGTTCTGCCCGATGGCCCCCTCTGTCTCGATAACGGCTTTCTCCCAGAGCAGATGTTTGACGATGGGACACCAGACAGCGCCACGCCGCTTGGATGGTCGCATGCACTCCGGCTGGCGACAATAACACTGATGAACGAAAGAGATCTGTTCGACCTGGAACTGACCGCAGAACTAGAGGGCAACAGTGGACAGGTGTGACTCAGAGAGAATCGATTTCCCACTCTCTGGATCGAACAGATGGACATCGGACGCTCCAAATGTGACTCGTACCGTCTCGCCTCGATCCGGCTCAAGATCCGAGTCAACACGGGCGATAAACTCCCCGGGAAGGTCGAGATACAGATAGTTGTCGCTTCCGACTGGCTCGATTACGTCCACCGTGGTCTCAATTCCCTGTTCTCCAACGATCACGTTTTCGGGACGTATTCCAAAGCGAACCATATCACCGGTGTACGAATCGATTCGCCTGGCCTGCTCGTCGGTCAACGAATATTCGAACCGATTTCCATTTGAGAGCGTAACTGAATGTGAATCTCTTTCGACACGCAGATCAAGAAGGTTCATCGACGGCGATCCGACGAAATTGGCCACAAACTCGTTTTTTGGGTCCTCGTACACTGCTGTTGGTGGCCCTGTCTGCTGGAGTTTTCCATCATTCAAGATGGCAAGTCGATCACCCATCGTCATTGCTTCTTCTTGATCGTGAGTCACGTAGATCGCTGTGATATCCAGGGTCTCCTGTAGCCGCTGGATCTCGGTTCGCATCGTCGTCCGCAGCTTCGCATCAAGGTTTGACAGTGGTTCATCGAACAGAAATACGTCCGGTTCCCGTACGATTGCTCTCCCGAGTGCAACCCGCTGTTTCTGTCCGCCAGATAGCTCTCCGGGTCGGTCATCAAGTAACGACTCGATCCCCATCATCGTGGCCGTCTCATGGACCTTCTTTTCCAATTTGTTGCGCGATAGATCCGTACTCATTCGCAAACCGAACGCCATGTTCTGTTTGACCGTTTTGTGTGGATACAGTGCATAATTTTGAAACACCATTGCAACATCGCGCTGGCGAGCGGAGACTGCTGTCACATCGTCCCCATTGATCGATATCCGGCCGGACGTTGGCTGCTCTAACCCAGCGATCATTCGAAGCGTCGTCGATTTACCACACCCCGATGGACCAACTACGGTAACAAATTCGCCGTCGGCAACCTGCAAGGATACGTCGTCGACAGCTGTAACGGTCCCTTTGTCGTACTCCTTTCGCAAACCATCGAGCGTTACTGTCGCCATCTGGCAGACTCTGTCTACGAAGAAATATAGCTCTTGCCCATTTCTCATAATTTGTGTTGAATTTTTTCGTAGATGATTTTGAGCAAGCCATCCAGAAGACACCCAATTTTCCCAAATTCCTCACCACAATAGAAAAGACACAGTGTTGATTTCATGAGAATCAATGTCAGTATGATTCGAAGGGTTTAATATGTGAAGGAATAATTCATCTTACGTTCATCCATGAGACTCAATCGCAGGGGAGTTCTACGAGGTATTGGTGGTCTGGGTGCCACAGCCGCTCTCTCAGGCTGTCTTAACGTTCAGGAGCAAAAATCGCAGAGTAGTACCAGTGGATCGATCGACGACAGTAATGGCCCGAGTAGTACAGCAACTACCTGGTATATGCTGCCAGAAACCGAGCTACCGTTACGGGAATCGGTCATTCAAACATTCAATGAGCAATCGAAACACACCATTGAGGGCTCAGACATCTCTGATCTTAAAAAGAAGACGACGAGCGCTATCCCGACAGGTCAGGGACCACACACCTTCGAGTGGGCTCACGACTGGGTAGGAGACTACTCCCAGCGATCGTTCGTCGTGGACCAACGCGATGCAATCAACACATCGCTCGATTCGTTCACCGAATCTGCAGCGAAAGCCGTGCAGTACGATGGAACTCTCGTCGGGCTCCCCCATTCAGCAGAAACGGTGTCTCTTATCTATAACACGGAAATCGTTGATCAGGCCCCGAAAACGGTATCTGAGATGGTATCCATGATGGAAGCGTATCACGATCCATCGGCCAATCAGTACGGATTGAGCTATCCATTCAATCCGTATTTTGTCAGCGCCTGGTTGCAGGCATTTGGCGGCTATTATTTTGATGCGAGTAAAGACAGGGCCCTCGGTATTGACACAGCAGAGACGATTCGCGGGCTCTCGTTTGCGCTGGACACATTTAAGCCGTTCATGCCCAGCGATCCAACCTATGAACCCCAGGCTGCTGCCTTTGCTGAGGGCAATGCAGCGTTCGCCATTAATGGCCCCTGGTATCTATCTACACTCAATGAGAAAAATATCAACTACGAAGTCACGACGCTCCCAACAGCAAAAGAAGCCGGGGGGACTCCAAAACCATACACTGGAATCACACTGTGGTATTTCACACCGGCCATGCAGGAGGATACTACTGCAGGAGCCGCTGCACGGACGTTTATCGAGTGGTTTGTCACGAACGAAGACCACATCTTAAAGCGTGCCAAAGAGCAAGGAAGCATTCCAGTCCTCAACAGTTTGGTTGGAAGCGAGAAGCTTCCACCGGCAGTAAAATCGTTCTCACAGAGTGTCGAGATGGGAACGCCAATGCCGATACGGCCGAAAATGAATACGGTCTGGCCACAGATGGAGACTGCGCTGATCAAGGTATTCAACGGCGAAGAGAGTCCGAAAGCAGTACTGAACCAGACTGCAACGTCAATTCGAGATAGCTGGTCAAAGTAAAATGAACACGATATCTCGCATTGCTCGCTATATGGAGAGATCTCCCGTGTTCGATGAGCGCGATCTCCCCTTGCTGTATGTCCTTCCGGGATTGTTCGTCTTTACGACGTTCATGCTGTTTCCGGTCGTGTATCTCGTCGGGATTTCTCTGACGAACGCCACACCATCGACACTCTTCACTGGTGAGGGCGCAGTGTCAGTGCTGACTTTTGGTGAGTCAACGATTGTTGGATTAGAAAACTATACCGACGTTCTGTCCGATTCGGCGTTCTGGAACTCTTTTGGCGTGACGTGGTTATTCGTCGCGACCAGTGTCGTAGCGAAAATTTGTCTCAGCGTCGCCATCGCGCTGGTCGTTACCAGTAACCGTGTCCGTGGCAAGCGTCTGCTACGGTCGCTCATTATTCTTCCAATGGGATTGCCGGCAATATTCACCATCACGGTTTGGCGGGGAATTTTCAGCTCTGCAGAATTCGGCCTGATGAATCAGTTGCTGACGATGCTATCTCTCGATCCGGTGACATGGCTCTCTGGCCGGTGGACTGCATTTTTCGCGTACAACATCACCGAAGTATGGCTCTCATATCCATTCATGGTCATCATCACTGTTAGCGCACTCCAGGACGTTCCATCGGAATTGCATGAGGCCGCTATGGTCGACGGAGCGGGCTACATTGCGCGCTTTCTTCATGTTACACTCCCCGCAATAAAGCGACCGGTGCTGTTCGCGTCGATACTTACCGCTGCGGCGTCGTTCCAGCAATTTCTCATCCCATACGTGTTCAACAAGGGCGGACCAGCACGCGCGAACGAGCTTATCGTAGTGTATGGCTATCGGGAAGCACTGGCGTTCTCCGAGTACGGTCGAGGAGCAGCCATCAGCCTCGTTGCGGTTATATTCATTGGTGCATTCATGTGGGTAAACGTCAAACGTGGAAGGCTTGCTGAGGGGGTGGCCGAACAATGAGTGTGTACCGCCGGCTCGTTCGAAACGTTCGCACAGCATGTTTGCTGCCCGTACATATTTTTCTCGATACCTGTCGGGAGATAGGATACACAGTGAACGGTGTCAGACGCGGAGAAATCCCACCAAGCCAGCCACTGAAGACGCTTGGTTCGACTGCTGGAGCACTTGTTATGGTGTCCGTGCTCTTATTCCCAATCTACTGGATTCTGCTCGCTGCATTGTCTCCGACGGGCGGTTCAATCTACTCATCTAGTGGCCTTTCATTGCTGCCGAGCAATCCGACTGTACAGCCGTTTCTCTGGGTGGTCGGTGATCTCATCGTGCCGGCCTACTCTATTGCTATGAATATACCGGCCACGAATCTCGCGGTCGTGTTCACCACGCCCGAAATCGTCCTGCTCGATGTTTCACAGTATGGAGTGCAGAACCCTTCCAATTTCAAACAATTCCTCTGGAACAGCATCACAGTCGCTATTCCCACTGTTATCATCTCCATGAGTCTAATCGTGCCAGCGGCGTACGCGCTCTCACGGAAAGAGTTCATCTTCCGTCGGGAGATCCTGTTTGTGTACGTTCTGATGACACAAATTGGTGGAGGGCTTGGTATTGCACTGCTTATCGGATTGTATGCAGTGTATGTGCAGTTTGGGATTACCGACAGCAAACTCGGACTGTCATTATATTATGCGGCGACTGCGGTCCCGTTCAACACATGGTTGTTGAAAACGTACATGGATGGAATTCCGGCTTCATACGAAGAAGCAGCCGTTGTTGACGGTGCGCCACCGTGGCGGATTGTCACAGAGATCATTCTGCCACTCTCGGCCGCTGGCCTGGCAACCGTCTTTATCTTCACGTTTCTCACCGGGTGGACCGAATTCGTCGTAGCCCAAACGCTACTCGGAACTGAGAACTACACGCTACCAGTTGGCCTGTTTTCGCTCGTCAGCGAGTATTCCATCCCATGGGCACGCTTTTCAGCATTCGCACTCACCTTCGCAACACCGATTATGCTGGTGTATTTGTTTGCACAGCGATATATTGAAGGGGGACTTTCATTCAGCGGAATCGAAGGCTGATCAGTGAGACCCCAACACACTCGCTTTCTTCGGATCTGAGGGGAATATAGAGCGAGTCATTGGCAGAAAAGTCGGTGGCACAACCAGTTATCCATCAGAAATAACAGGCCGAGAGTATTTCTCACTCAAGGAGATCGGCAACGACATCTGCATCAGAGATTTCGTCCTCAACAGCGAGAAGTTTATCGTCGATGATCGCTTCGGGATCGTATCCAAGCTCCGTTGCGATTCGCCGACCAATCTTCGGATCGGCCTTGAAGAACAACGTGATCTGGCGGTGTTTGATCTCGTCTTCGGAGACGCCAGCCATATTCCCAGTAACGTTCTCGACGAATCGATCGCGTTCGTCCTGTGACATCACCTCGCGCAGGAGATCACCCGGCTGTTTGAAATTGTCAATTCGTTCTTTCATTTCGTACCTGTCTGCATTGCCAGAAACGGCGAGTGGGGGCTGCTCAACTGACGGTTGTTCGACGGGGCCACCGAAGCTGTTGGGTTCGTAGTTTGGTCCACCACCGTTGTTGTCGTCGATTCGCATCTGTCCGTCCTGGTGATAGTTATTTTTCGAGGCTTCTTTCGGTCGGTTGACCGGGATATCCTCGAAATTGACGCCGAGCCGATGACGGTGTGTATCGTCGTACGAAGGGATTCGTCCCTGGAGCATTTTATCCGGACTGTGTGCAATCCCGGGAACGACGTGCGCGGGTGAAAACGCCGATTGCTCAACTTCGGCGAAGTAGTTGTCGGGATTCTCGTTGAGTTCCATCGTCCCAACCTCCATGAGTGGGTAATCGTCGTGGGGCCACACGCGGGTAAGATCGAACGGGTTGATGTGATATGCTTCGGCGTCTGTTTCGGGCATGATCTGGACCTTCACCGTCCAGCTCGGGTACTCACCGTCTTCGATTGCGTCCCAGAGATCCTGTTTGTGGTAATCGGGATTTTCACCCGCGAGCCTGGTGGCTTTTTCCTGTGGGAGATTGTCGATCCCCTGATCGGTTTTGAAGTGAAACTTCACCCAGTAGCGCTCGTCCGACTCGTTGTAGAGACTGTACGTATGGCTCGAATAGCCATTCATTGTCCGCCAGGACGCCGGAATCCCCCGATCACCGAACAACCAGGTAACCTGATGGAGCGACTCCGGTGAGAGCGACCAGAAATCCCACTGTGGTGTTGGTTCGTTGATGTCCTTCGATGGGAGCTTTTTCTGCGTGTGGATGAAATCAGAAAACTTCGACGGATCACGGACGAAAAAGACTGGCGTGTTGTTGCCAACCATATCCCAGTTGCCATCTTCCGTGTAGAATTTCACGGCAAAGCCGCGTGGATCTCGAACCGTGTCAGGTGAGCCACGCGGCCCCGCAACCGTCGAAAACCGGATGAATAGTTCCGTCTCTTTTCCTTCCTCCGAAAAGATGTCAGCCATCGTGTACTCGCTGATCCGGTCATCGGTGACTGTGAATGTTCCATACGCACCGCCACCCTTTGCGTGGACAACCCGCTCTGGGATCCGCTCGCGGTTGAACTGGGCCATCTTCTCGAAATAATGGTAGTCCTCCATCAACAGCGGGCCTCCAACGCCAGCACTGCGTGAGTTCTGATTGTCCGGGACGGCCTCACCAGAGTTGGTTGTCAGCGGATCGCGTTGGTGTTCGTCGTCGAAATCAGCGTCTCCCATCTCGTGGTTGGGACTGTCTTCACTCATAGGAAGCGTACTTAACCTATAGAAATCCGCCACACCATATATAATTTAGTCATATACCATATATTAAAAAATAATTTGAATACCAGGTATAAAATACGTTCCGCGAAATCGTTCTACTGGCGAAGGGGTCTCCGGAGAATCTGTCGCAGAAAAACGTCGTTCCGTCGTTATTGATAATCGACTTCGCCCTCACCCTCGCCGATCCACGCACCACGATCGGGTTCACGCGAGGCAAGGGGGTCGATGTCCTTATACCACGGAACGTTCTTGAGTTGTTCTTTGTTGTAGGCGAACTCGTCTTTGGTGTCGGCCGTGAACTCGAAGTTCTGTGTCAGCAAGATCGCATCGACCGGACACACCTCCTCGCACAGCCGGCAGTAGATACACTGTCCGATGTGGAGATTGTACTGTTCGCCGTTTCGTTGTTCGTCAGTGACGATCTGGATCGTGTCGTTGGGACAGACGTTTTCACACTGGCGACACCAGATACAGCGCTCCTGGCTGAACTTGTGGACGCCACGGAACCGGGGGCTAACCTCCGGTGGTACGTCCGGATACTCGACGGTAAACGTCGAGCCGTCCAGTGCGTGTTTCATCGTCGTCGCCATCCCTTTGAGTATTCCAATCATTGTTTGATGTTGGTGAAAACGGTGGTTCGTTCGACCACCAGAACCGCCGTTAGACGATCACCCCGACGATGACGGCGGTCAACAGCAGGTTGGCGAAGCTCAGCACGAGCATGCCCTTCCAGCCGATTTCGATGACCTGATCGACGCGAACGCGCGGAATCGCAGACCGGCACCACTGGGTGAACAGGAAAAACGCCCAGATCTTGATGGTAAACCAGACGAAGCCTGGCAACACCGGACCTGCCGGCCCACCGAGGAACACCGTTGCCAGAATCGCACCACCCAGGAAGATGTGAATGAACTCCCCGAGATATGCCAGCACGAAGTAAACGCTTGAGTATTCGGTCTGGAATCCAGCAACGATCTCAGTCGGTGCCTCCGGAGTGTCGAACGGATTCCGGCCGACTTCTGCCATGTTTGCGGCCAGAAACAGGACGAATGCAAACGGGTTCACAAACGCGTACCACGACGGAATCGACAATGCACCGAGCTGCAACAACGTTTCTGTCTGTGCAGCGACGATCTCACTGGTCTGGAGCGTGCCCGTGAACAACACGACGGACATTGCGGTGACGACCAGCGGAATCTCATAAGCAACGTTCTGTGCAACCGCTCGCAGTCCGCCCAGCATCGAATATTTGTTGTTCGAGGCGTAGCCGGCCATCACGAGCGCAACGCTGGCGATCGAAGCGACGGCAAACAAGAATGCAAGGCCAACAGTGGGATCAGCAAGCTGAATGCCGTTGCCCATCGGCACGACCGCAAAACCGAGCAACGCCGAAGCGACGAGCACGAGCGGTGCGAGATCGAACGCCGGTCGGTCGACACCTTCGGGAATGACCAGCTCTTTCGAGAGCATCCGCACCGCATCAGCAACGATGATTAACAGCCCGAACGGGCCGATCCGATTGACTGCGATGCGGTCGGTGAATGCCGCCGTGATTTTCCGCTTTGCCCACGGCCCCGCAACAGCCGTGTTAAGCAGAATGAACGTGCCAACGAGCGCCGCCCCAACGAGCGACAGGACGAAATCTTCGAGCGGGTTCACGGCACCGAGGCCGAGTGCACCGGCGAGCGTCTCCGAGATCGTCATCGGTCCACCTCTCCGAGCACGATGTCAAGGCTTCCAAGCGCGGCGATGAGATCCGGGATGTACTCGCCTTCTGCCATCTCCGGTAGTGACTGGAGATTCGAAAAGCACGGACTCCGGATCTTGAACCGGCCGGGTTTGTCGGTGCCGTCGCTGCGGATGTAGATGCCGAGCTCTCCCTTGGCTCCCTCAACTGCCCGGTAGATCTCAGTGTCCGGGTCGGGTTTTATCGTCCGGGGAACGTTCGACTGAATCGTCCGTTCGTCTTCTGGCCACTCCTCGAGTAAATTGAGACACTGATCGATGATCTTCCCGCTCTCTTCAACTTCGCGGAGTCGAACGAGCAGGCGTGAGAAGTTATCACAGCCGTCTTCAGTGATGACATCCCAGTCGAGTTCCTCGTAGTAGCCGTACGGATCGTCACGACGGAGATCGTAATCGATTCCCGAACCACGGGCAACCGGACCCGTACAGCCGTAATTTTTGGCCACCTCTGGCTCAATGACACCAGTGTCGACACAGCGCAGCTGCAACACTTCGTTGCCGGTGACCAGGTTGTGATACTCCTCAAGCCTGGATGGCAGCTCATCGAGGAAATCTCGCGTCTTCTCGAAGAACTGCTCACGTGGCTCGGGGAGGTCCCATGCCACGCCACCGAGTCGGAAGTAGTTGAACATCAGACGCTGGCCGGTAAGATCTTCAAGAATGTCCTGAACGACCTCGCGGTCGCGAATGGAGTACATGAAGATCGCGGTGAAATCGCCATAGATGTCGAGTGCGAACGTTCCAAGCGCGAGCAAGTGCGAGGCGATCCGACAGAGCTCGGCGCTCATCGTTCGGATTACCTGTGCGTATTCGGGAACTTCAAGATCCGCAAGATCTTCGGCCGCGCGCGCATACGCCCATTCATTGAGCATCCCCGCCGAGATGTAGTCCCAGCGGTCGGGGTATGGCATAATCTGGTGGCGATAGGTTCCCTGCTGGCACATCTGCTCTTCACACCGGTGGAGATAGCCAATGTCGGATTCGACGTCTGCCACCTGCTCGCCGTTGAGCGTCGTTTTCAGATGAAGCACGCCGTGGGTCGCCGGGTGGTGAGGACCAATGTTGAGAAACATCGTATCCGAACCGCCCGGGTGATCCTCCTGGAGCGGATTGGCGTGTTCGCGCAGCGGGACGACCTGTGGCTGTTCCTGATCTGCGTCTAGCCGAAGCGGATGTCCCTGCCACGTTTCTGGCAGCAAGATCCGGCGCAGATCTGGGTGGTCCTCGTACTCGATCCCGACGAGATCGTAGGCCTCTCGCTCGTGCCAGTCGGCCGTTCGAAACACCGATTCTGCGCTCTGTGATGTTGGATCGTGAACGCTGGTCGGAACGACAACGCTGACCTCCTGGGTCGGGTCGTCGAATTTTTTCAGGTGGTAGATGCTCTCATAGCGGTCCTCGTACTCCTGAGCGGTGACACACGAGAGATGGTCGAACCCTGCTTTGTTCTTGAGAACACCGAGTGCGTCGACGACACGGTCTGGACGGACGACGAATGCCTCGGCGTTGAGATGGGTTTCTCGATCGACGACCGCATCACCCAACAACGCTTCGAGCGCATCGTAATCGAGACCATCGTCGGTCACGCCGACGTCGGCCTGCGTCGCTGGCTCTGGTGCTTCGAGACTCATTGTGACTCAGCCCAGTTGTATCGCATGACGAGGTCCTCCTCGTCGATCTGGTCGGCGAGATGCTGTACGAGTTCGTCCTGCTCCAGATCACCGAACTGTTCGAGTTCGTACGGTTTGACGGTAACCGGCGACGACTCACCGTTGGCGATGCGCTCTTGGAGCTTTGCGATGCCGTAGACGAGCGCCTCCGGACGTGGGGGACAGCCCGGAATGTGAATATCACACGGAATTACCTCTTCGGCACCTTTCAGGACGTTGTATCCCTCCTGGAACGGGCCACCCGAACAGGTGCACGAGCCCATGCTCACGACGAACTTTGGCTCGGGCATCTGGTCGTACACTCGTTTCATCCGTGGAGCGAACTTCGAGACGATCGTCCCCGGAACGATGATCACGTCCGCCTGACGAGGAGACGCACGTGGCACGCCGGCACCGAATCGGTCGAGATCGTGTTTGACCGCGTAGGTGTGCATCATCTCGATACTACAGCAGGCAATTCCGAACTGTAGCATGAACATCGAAGAGCCACGCACCCAGTTCATGAAGTTATCAAACTTCGTGAGAATGAACGGCGAGGAGCCAAACGCTTCCCGAAGCTTCGAGTTGAACCGGTCGTCAACCCCCTCACCCATGCGGGCCTCCTGTGTTGTCTGTGCGACTGTCGTGTCCTGATTGTGGCTACTCATGGCTCATGACTCCCTCTTGGTGGTCAGTTCACGCCGTGGTGTCCGTACCCAGCGGACCGCGCCATTGCGCCACGCCCACGCGAGCCCAACGACGAGAACGCCGATGAACACCAGCATCGGCACGAGAACCGTTGTGAGTCCGGCCGTCGAGACGGCATCACGGTAGATCACCGTCCACGGAAAGATCAAAACCGTCTCGAGGTCGAAAATGACGAACAGTAACGCAACCATGTAGTACTGGATATTAAACCGGATGCGTGGCGTGCCCGTCGGCACCTCACCGCTCTCGTAGGTCGTGGTTTTTCCTTGTTCCGGCACGCGTGGGCGGAGCAGGCTCGAGATGGCCATCATACTGAGCGGTATCGCTACCGCGACCACCCCAAGCGCGCCGATCGCTATCCATGGATTACTCATCGTACTTGTATCGTATCGCAGCTTAGAATGCCACCCATATAAGGATTCATTTCCCGTGATTCGCCGGTTCCACCCGCCATAGGAGGGAATTCCACACGATCGATGCCCATCAAATTCCAGCGGATCGTGCGAGGATTACTGTCGGCGCTCTGCGAACGCGGTTGGGCCCTGTTCGTGGAGTGTTGCAGAGACAGCACCAACGTCACGCTGGAGCTCGGTGTGGTAGTCGATCAGCGCCTGTTCAAGTTCCTCGTGTTCCCGTGCAAGAATTTGAACCGCAGAGAGAGCCGCGTTGAATGATTTGCCGGCATCCACGGCGGTGATTGGCGCACCCGTCGGCATACCGATGACGGAATCGACCGATTTCTCCTGGACGGGAACGCCGATCACGGGAATCGGGTAGGCGAGTGAAGCCATCATGTTGGGAAGATCCGCTGATTTGCCACCAGCACCGGCGATGATCACATCGAGGCCGCGATCGCTCGCCGTTTTTCCGTACGAATACATCAGTTCGGGCGTGCGATGTGCGGAGACGACGTACGTTTCGTAGCTGAATCGTTCAGCAGGTGGATCGGCTGGATCACTACACTCGGCGAACCCGAGCTCGGAGAGTGCTTCGAACGCACCGAACATGGTGTCGAGATCGGAGTCAGATCCCATCACCACGCCGATCTCCGGTGTGGTTTCGGTCGGTCGGTCGGCTGCTTGGGCGGCTTCGAGCTCGTCGATGATCGTCTGGATTTCCTGTACGGTCATGATTCGTCAGTACGGAACGTTACGGCGTCGCGTACGTTACGGGTTCGGTCCAACAGTGCGTCGGGGTCCGAACCGGTCGTCGTTATGTGGCCCATTTTTCGGAGCGGGCGCACCGTGCGTTTGCCATACCAGTGGAGGCTCGTCCGGGACGCATCGAGAATCGTTTCGACGCCAGCCAGCGCAGCCGCTTTCGGACTGTCAACGTCTCCGAGCAGATTGGCCGTTACCGTCGGCGAACGCCGTTCGGTCGATCCGAGCGGCCAGCCGAGCACCGCTCGGATGTGCTGTTCGAACTGTGAGGTGACCGCGCCCTCAATCGTCCAGTGGCCGGAGTTGTGTGGACGGGGGGCGATTTCGTTGACGAGAATCTCTCCGTCAAGTGCGAACAGTTCGATACCGTAGACGCCACGGCCATCAAGCTCACTGAGGACGTCCATTGCCACCTCGTGGGCACGATCATGGAGTGGGGCGTCGTCATCGATACGGGGTGGAGAGACGGTTTCGCGCAGAATCTCTGCTTTGTGGATCGTTTCGGTCAGTGGGAAGACATCGATTTGGTCCTCACCCTTGACGCCGATGACTGACAGCTCGCGATCGAACGGCAAAAACTCCTCAACCATCGCGTCGGTGCCGATCTCGGCGAGCCGATCAGCAGCTTCTTCGGGACCGTCAACGGGGACGTTGCCACGGCCGTCGTAGCCGCCGCTCCGGGCTTTTAACATTAGGGGCCAGCCGAGCTCATCGCCGGCTGCGATGAGTTCGTCGGTGTCGTTCACTTCACGGAACGCCGGGACTGGGATGTTGGCATCCGCAAGCGTTCGCTTCTGGACGAGTTTGTCCTGGATCATTGCCAGCGTCTCTGGGGACGGTTCGACGGGAACATCGTGGGTTTCGCTGACCGACGAGAGCAGGTCCGGATCGGCAAGTTCAATCTCGAAGGTAAGCAGATCAGCCCGGGAAGCCAACTCTTCAAGTCCGTCCGGATCGTCGAAATCCCCCACGATCTGGTCGGTGACGACCGGCGAGGCCGGACAGTCGGGCGTTGGATCAAGCACGATGACGTCCACGCCGAGCGGTCCAGCGGCCTCACCGAGCATGCGACCGAGCTGTCCCCCACCAACGACGCCGAGTGTCGGGCCAGGCGACGTTAACTGTACGCTCATACGCGCGGTTGGATGGGCGTGCCATAACCGTTGTCGGATCCGAGACGCCGTGGTGGGCATTCACATTATGTGCTTGACTCGTTCAGCGCCGCTGGATCGAAGAGGAACGCAACCTTCGTGTCGGTCGTTCTGAGCTGTTTGATCCGCACGTCATACGAGGGGTACCGATCTGTGAGTTCCTCGGGTGGGATCGTTTCGGTCACAGTGGTGTTGTTCTCCTTGTAGTGGACGGTGTCTGCGCGTGCGATCACGACGGGGGGCGAGCCGGTGATGTTCGAGAGTGCTGTGGGTGAGCGGGCACACGTCACGGTGAGATCGCTCCGCTCGAAATACCAGGGCAACGGTAACGAATCGAACCAGCCTTTCTTTCCCAAACAGGAAGGTCGCTGATAGCTGTCGTTCCCACGAGAGAGGTCCGTCCCGTACACCAGAACGTCAGTGCCAGGATTCTCCTTGCCGATTCGTTCGATGTCGTAGAGGGTCGGATGGAGATCGTCCGCTGGCTGGGCGTACTGGACGAGTGGATTTCCATCCTCCACAGGACGTTCGTACACCGTATCCACTCCCACCACAGCCATCGGAACCAACAACAAGACGACGACGGCGCTTGCAGTGCCAACACGGAGGAGTTTTGGCGAAGCAATCGCCTGCGAGACTGCCTGATAGACGATCGATGCACCCGCTGCTGCGGGAACCATTAGCGGAATCACCACGTGAACGCCGGCCCACGGCGCTTTGATATCCGTGAAAATTGGATAGCCCAAAAGCGAAACGACACCCCAGGCGAACGTGATCGTCAACAACGGACGGTCGCGCTCGTCGGTGTATCGATACACAACGAATCCAACGACAGAGAGCGCGAGGACGATCATCGAACTCGTCGATATCGTCTCGAACAGATCGACGAGATACGACAGATAGGCGTGGTCAGACCGACTGCCGTTGCCCCAGTAATTGTAGAATGTCATGAAAACTCCAGCAGTGGAGTCTGACAGGAATTTGAAAACGAGTCCAGGATCAAGCAGTGAGTCGAATCCGATGTAGCCACCGTTCTCTCCGGAAACGTAGAAACTCCCGTTTTTGCGTTCGCCATAGAAGAAGATGATAATAGCGAAAAACTCCACAATTGCGAGAAGGGCCACATAGCCGTGGCGACCAAGCCAGTCGAAAGACCGATCGAACAACGATCGAAGATAGTCGAGTCGGCTTTTTCCACGCGCTCTGGTTTCGAGTAGTCGCTGGTCGAAAATCAGCGCGAGGGCACCCACCCAGCAGAGAAGATAGATGAGTGCGTTTTCTTTGGTCGTGCAGCCAAGCGCCACGAACGCGGTACCAACGAGCATCCAGAACGAATCATCGGTGTCATACGCCCAGACGAAACAACCGAACGCGACGAACATGAACGTCGCTACGAGTGGATCTCCGCGCATGAATCGCCCGTAGTAAACGACGAGCGGGTCAAACGCCAGAAACGCCGCAAGAACGACCGTCGCAACCGAATTCAGCCGCTTTCTGAACAACAGTGCGGATGCTGGGAGCAGTCCCGAGACGATTGCTGGGACGAGTCGCATCGCCCGGTCAGTCTGGCCGAGGAAATCGAAAACAATCGGAGTAACGATGTGATAGAACGGACCGTGAATGACGGGACTGTAGCTGTAGTTGCCCGTCTGGATGAAATCCAGAATCCAGAAACCAACACGCGCCTCATCCCAGTGAGCCACGCGATCACCAAGATAGAACAGCCGAACGACCAGCGCCAGCAGGGTAATGACACCGACGAGACCGAACGCCAACCGCTGGGAGGTGTGGCTCTCGTCAGTGAAAGTCGAGCGTTCCATTGGCGGGTTGTAGGCCTGTCGGGTTAGAATTCTTGTGATTCCAGATTGCTGACTCACCTCGGATTGGTGACGGAACGGTAGACATTTTTGGTGGCCACTCTTCGCTCGGGTATGATTCGGCTCGGACTGGTTGTTTCACAGTTCAACAAGGAAGGTCGCGTTACCCACGAAATGGAATCGCGAGCACGCGACGCCGTCACAGAGCACGACGCAGAGATCGTCGAGACCGTGCCCGTACCGGGAGCCTATGACACGCCGTTGGCCGCCGATCGGCTTGCTCGCCGTGACGACATCGACGCCGTTGCGGTGCTCGGTGCGATCGTCACCGGTGACACCGGACACGACGAGGTGATTGCTGATGCGGCTGCCCAGGGGCTCACCGACGTGTCGATCGATCGAGACACCCCAGTTACACTTGGCATCATTGGGCCGTCGATGAGCAGTGACGAAGCAACGGCTCGAGTAGACCACGGTGCGTCCGCGGTCGAAAGTGCTATCGACCTCGCGCAAACGTTGTGAGACAGGTATGACAATGGAATTCACGGATCGAATTGAGCGGGTTGAACCCAGCGCGACGATCGCAATTAGCAATCTCTCTGCCGAGCTCCAGGCCGATGGCATCGATGTCGTCAATCTCAGCGTCGGCGAGCCAGACTTTCCGACGCCCGAGCCGATCGTCGAGGCCGGAAAAGCGGCGATCGATGCCGGACACACGGGATACGCGCCATCGAACGGCATTCCAGAGCTTCGTGAAGCGATCGCCGATTCACTTGCGTCGCGGGACCTCGCTTACGACGCCGAGCAGATCATCGTCACGCCGGGTGGGAAACAGGCGCTGTATGAGATTATCCAGTCAGTAATCGGCGACGGCGACGAAGTGGTGTTGTTGGATCCGGCGTGGGTATCGTATGAGGCGATGGTGAAGATCGCTGGCGGGAGTCTCAGTCGTGTAGATCTCACGCCGTACGATTTCCAGCTTGAGCCGGCACTCGATGATCTTGCCGAAACCGTTTCTGATGAGACGGAGCTGCTGGTCGTCAACTCACCCTCGAACCCGTCCGGTGCGGTGTTTTCCGACGAGGCGATGGCTGGCGTTCGCGATCTAGCGGTCGAGCACGACATCACCGTCATCTCCGATGAGATGTACGACCAGATCACCTACGGCGTCGAGCAGACGAGTCTGGGCACGCTCGATGGAATGGCCGATCGGACGATCACGGTCAACGGCTTTTCGAAGGCGTATTCGATGACTGGCTGGCGGCTGGGCTATTTCGCTGCGCCTGATGGACTCATCGAGCAGGCAGGAAAGCTCCAATCTCACTCGGTCACCTGCGCAACGAACTTCGTCCAGCACGCCGGCGTCGCAGCACTCACCGAGTGTGATGACGATGTCGCCCAGATGCGCGATGCGTTCGAGCAGCGTCGTGATCTGCTCGTCGAGCTGTTCGAAGACCACGGCAAGGACGTGCCGATCGGCGATGGCGCGTTCTATTGCATGCTTCCGGTCAATGATGACGACCAGGCCTGGTGTGAAACGGCGATAAAACAGGCGCACGTCGCGACGGTGCCGGGCAGCGCGTTCGGAACGCCCGGCTACGCGCGACTCTCCTATGCAGCGAGCGAAGATCGACTCCGAGAGGGTGTCGAACGGTTGGCCGCGAACGACTGTCTGTGAGCCCGACATCCTGAGGTGGGTTCGCGGGCTTGTTGAACCGAGATGTCGAACAGCAAGCTCGATCTGCTCGACGAACAACAGACAATCCAGCTCCTCTCATTCAAAATTGGCCGGTTCGATCAGTTGGCGAGCGACGCGCTGTCAATTCTTGGCATCCAGATCGTCATCTTTCCGGTGTTCGTCGCTGCGACCGCAATCGTCGTCACTGTCCACGAGATCTCCTCCGGTCAGCTTACCGCTGCCACGGTGCTCGCGGTGCTCTCGGATGAGTACACTGGTGAAATGGCCGCCGTGCAGATGATCGCCTGGGGGGTCAACGCTACCGGCGTCGTACTCGCCCTTCGTGCGTACTACCGATCCAGGAAGATTGCCCACCGGCTGCCGAACGTGTTTCGAAATCAAGTGCTGCCACCGAGACTCAGTCGGTCAGTGACGCCAAAAACAACGGCCACCACGATCGTTGGAACGGCAATCAACGGTCAGCGAACGCTCAAACAATTCGTGGATACCCACACGACGAAACCAACGCTCGCTCAAATTAGTGCTCAACAGTTCGATGCGATCGGGACGCTCGAACGCGAATTACGGACAACACTCATGCTCTCGGTCGTCTGTACGCCCGTGAGTATTCTTCTACTTCTCGTGAGCTATCTCCCACCTGCGTTATTGAACGTGCTTGTTCCGTTCACAGTACTATCTGTTGTTCTGATGTATTCAATCATTGTGAGCAGTCATACGTATCTCTGGAGCACGCTCGAACGTCTCCTGGAGTGGCTTGCCTCACTCAGTATCGGAGTAATCATTGCCGGCGCTACTGCAGTTATTAGGGCTATTTCCAGGCTCTCCGGACGGATCAATCGCAGTAAAGAGGATCGATAAAAATTCTATAAATAAAACAATTACTATTATACCACTTTAGTTACTAGTAATATATCATTCGACAATATTATCTACGACTGATCAGTAGCTATAGAGCAATGGCAGCAACACGTCGTGCAGTGCTTGGCACACTCGCGGCGGTGATGAGTCCAGTTGGTCACAGTGTCGATTCGATGACACAGGGCGTTCAGTTGGGGAATCAACAATCAATCAGGTCCAGATCCAAACGCATGACACGACGAACGTATCTCTGTTTGCCAGGCGTTGCATACACGACGATCTTTGCGAACCTCCCGGTGTTGCTTTCCGATCGTCGCGAGCAACCGACGATCATCGTTGACGCATACGATTACGAGCGCCTGCACGGACGGATGATGACGGAACCAGACAACAAGGAAGTGCAACTGCGCGGGACGATCGCGGATGCGCTCGTGCGTCGTGGTACGATCCAACCAGTGGATTACGCCGCGATGTATCCAATCGAGCGACAGGACGCACACATTCATCAGTTCTGGGAGGCTATTCGGTCGGTTCCGGACGATGTGGTCCAGTCGGCGGCAAAGGATTCGAACGCAGGCTATCTGGAGTTCGGGCGGGGAGATTACCAGCAGTCGTTCCGGAGCGCGCTTGGTAACTGGGAGATCAACCTTGAGCGCCGCCGTCGTGTCGAACGCCAGCAACGAAAGTTTGACCGGGGAGGGGGCAATCCCGAGGAGTTTGCAGAGAACGTGTTCGCCCAGTATATCGCCGGCCTCGAAGTACGAGCCACGCTCGAATCGCGCCACGACGTCCAGATTGATGGCGTGCTCGGACACGGAGATGAACAGGGAATCAGTACGATCATTCGCGAATCCGACCTCTCGTACGATCCATCAGTACTCGCACTTGGACCGGATGACCGATCAATCAAGCAGATCGGCCACCCCGATCCATCACATCCGGCTCGACGCCAGCGACTCCTCGATGCGATTCACACCGTCGCACAGGAAACGACCGGCGTGGACGATACTGACTGGTTCGTACTCGGGCCACAGCTCGCCGTTCCGATGTTTCCTCGGCTGGTCTCGATCGCTAGCGTCCGCGATGGACTCACCGAGAACCCGCGAGCGCTGGCAGACCAGGCCAGCGAGGCACTTTCCTACCTCCAGAAAAACCGCCGCGAGAATGCATCCACCACGCTCGCGTACGACGCAGAAAAGCTTGAAGCCGAAATCGAAACGACGCTTTCTGCAGATTCGATCGAACGCCGATTGCACAGGGCAGCAGACGTTGCAAACTACGCCGACGATATCAGAACGCTGCTCGATACCGAACGATTCTCTCACGGCGCGGTGTTGATCGCCGCCTCGATTCTCATGGATCCGCAGTTTCGGGTGAACACGGATGTGTTGTATCGCAGAGCGCGTGCGCTACAAATTCGACAGCGACAGCTCAATGTGAGCGAAACGGAGATAGAATTTTTCAGAAACAGGGGCCAGTACCGAAGAAACGAGGGCACCGACAGGGATTGGTATCACCTGGCCGATAGAGGCCGCCACTAGTGCTGTCGAACGGTCGTCCACTTTCGAGTGAGCGACTGGGAACCATCATAGTGGCGACCGAGTTGCGATGCCAGATCGAGCAGTTCGTCCACAGTCATGCTTTCCGGAATTGCCAGCACGGGTTCGTCATCGACACACAGCGTCGGCTCAACGACCGTGTCTGCTGTCATTGCAGAAAATCCCACGACGGTTCGGTCCTTCAGGTGGTGGCCGTCGGACTCTGGAGTCGATTCTGGGGTATTCGACTCGTGTAACTCGACGATCTGGATCACATCCGAGAGCAACCAGAGCTGTGTCGCACCCTTCTCAGTGACCGTTATGGTGTCATCTGCCAGTTCAATACAGTCGTTAGTGGCGAGCGCAGAAAGCTGCCGGCGAACGGTCCGCCGTGACGCGCCCGTCCCCGAATGCATCGATGTGGCCGCTTCGATCAGAGAAGACCGCGATATCATGCCAACAAGCGGGCCAGAAAGGGATGTGTCGAACGAACCTTCTTCGTTGATCGCAGAAAGTACAGTGAACAGATGGCTGCTCCGGGTCGTCGTCAGCGGCGCAAGCGCAGCTTCGATCATCGTTCGGTCATCTGCCACAGACCAGTCAATGGTAGAAAGGCCATGTCTGCGGTCGATGAGCAGTTCGTTGACCACATCCAACACCGCATATCCCGCTGTCGTCACCGTGTATCGAGAGCCGGATTTTTCAACGAGAGGTACCGCAAGCTCTGAAAGCGCGGTCAGATGCTTTGACACCGCCGGTGGCGTACAGGAGAGTCGGTCCGCAATCGCTACCTGCGTCTGGGCCTCCCCCCGACCCAGCAACCAGACCGTTCCAAGGGCTCGGGGGCTCAACGATCGGATGATCTCACCTGCTCGATCGACGTGCATGGGACGACCGACGGACGATGTCATGGTTATGGGACAGTAACACTCGGTTATCAGTGTTGGGTTTGATTACACATTAACCGATAACAGTGTGCTTTTCGAGTGTATTCATTTTCACTACAAGTTTATAACCGGTAATGGGAAATATATTAGTAGTATGGCGGCAACCATTAACCAGTATGACTGCATCACAGGTACGGATGTCTGGGTGTCCGGACTGTGGGGGACGGGTAACAGAAGATCCCAAGCGCGGTGAATTCGCCTGTACTGCCTGTGGGACGATCGTTCAGGAGCGATTGCTCGATCACGGTCCCGAGTGGACAGCACACGACGCAAACGAATACGAAACAAAGGCTCGCGTTGGGCCACCGATAACGGAGACGCTCCACGATCGAGGTCTGTCGACGGTAATTGACTGGCGAAACAAAGACGCCCATGGCAATGCACTGTCAGCTCGCAAGCGTCGGCAGATGCACCGACTGCGAACGTGGAATATTCGATCACAGACGAGCGATTCACAGAAACAGTATCGAAAGCAGGGGCTGGCGGAGATCGATCGGATGGCAGCCGCACTTGGACTGCCAACAGATGTACGAGAGACCGCCAGCGTGACGTTCAGACGGGCACACGACCACGGAATCGTCACCGGGCGGTCGATAGAGTCCGTCGCTGCAGCCTCGCTTCACATCGGTGCCGCCATGGCCGGGCTGTTTCGAACACTCGATGAGATCGAGACGGTAGCGCGCGTTAACAGAACCAGAATTGCCAGGGCGAAACGGGCAATTAACGCCGAGTTCGATCTTCCAATCGAACCAGGGCGACCCGTTGCGTATCTCGACCGGTTTGGATCACAGCTCGAACTCGATGCGGACGCACTCCGAATGTCGCGACGAATTCTCGAGACGGCACCGGATGAGTATCTCGGCTCCGGGGCGAGTCCCGTGGCAATCGCTGCTGCTGCGCTGTATCTCGCCGACGATCTCACGGGGGGGCGATCGGTGAGCCAGCGAGCAGTGAGCGAAACGTGTGGCGTTTGTATCGCGACGATCCAGACGCACCACCCCAGACTCAGAGACGGCTATCGACTGGCACACTCGAGTTGAAAAGCAATTTCAGCAGCGCTCGGCACAGATCCGTTCGATAATATCTCCGGTTGAGTAGAGCTCGCCGTCGAACTGGGGCGTCGTTCCGGACGCACGGCGAACTGTACAATCAATGTCTCTGGCAGCGAGTGCGGTTTCGATCTCACTGTCATCGTGGTGCTGGTCGTGACCGAGCAAAATCACGTCCGGATCGATCTCCTGAATCGGAACGAAAATATCCTCCGTGTGACCGAGATGTGCTTTATCTACCATCTCTAGGGACGCCACCATTGCTCTTCGTTGTTGGTCTGGCAACACTGGTGGCGCTTTGTGTGTGACATTCGACGCGCGCGCGATAATAACGTGGAGTTCGTCGCCGATTGATTTTCCTTCCCGGAGATAGTGGACGTGTCCCGGGTGTAAAATGTCGAACGTCCCCTGTGCAACGACCTTCATTACTGGAGCTCCCGATCGATATCTTCCTGAGTCACGTCGAAAAACTGTTCGGCTGGATCGGGAAGCGAAACGTCGATCACGCGGAGCGAATACCGCTCACCGGAGCGATCGTACGCCTCCCAGTCGGTTGGACCGTAGGGCGCTCCCAGGATGATATGCACCGAACCCTTGCCAAACGTGGACAGATCGGTATCACTGGGACGAACGACACCGTTTGGATGTGAATGAACTGAGCCCACCGCGTCTCGGTCATTGGCCACCTGTTGTTCGTTCATCGTCGCCCGAACCGGGGACGAACTCGTCCCGGGAACGAACAGAATTTCCGTGATTATTGTTCCATCCAGGTCCACGCCAAGCGACTGGGCCTCCTCAGCACGGAGCAATCCCATGAACTCGTTTGGGTGGGTGTCCTCGGCGGCCTCACGCGCAAACCTGAGGGTCTCCTCGGCGATGCCGAGAACCGTCTCCGAGCGAAACAAACCCATATCTGCCTAGACTCTCGGTTTCCATCTAAGCGTTCCGAAACACCCAGCCAACCGCAAGCCATTCTCCAGTGTACGCACGGCGTTTCACCCGCAACCACACATATATCTTCACTGAAATGGACAATATGCAGACATAGATCATTCGAAAGGGAAGCGTTAACACCAACGAGGGCCGACTTCGGAGAAATGCCACCTTCACGCGTCTCTATCACTATTGTCTACGACCTCGCACCGGGCTGTACGATCGACGATGTCGAAGTCGGCGAGCGATATCACGCCACTGTCAACGGCGTGGTCGATTACGGCGTGTTCGTCGACCTGTCGGATTCACTGTCGGGGCTCGTACACGAATCGAAGCTTGACGGCGAGTATGAGTATGGCGACTCGCTCATCGTTCAGCTGGATGAAATTCTCGATAACGGCGATCTGAGCTTCAGCGAAGTTCAGCCGGCGGAGTATCGAACGGATGTCGTCGAACCGGGTCGACTCGTGTCGGCCGGCGAACTCGATGGTGCCGTCGGGGAGACGGTCCACATGATCGGCGAGATCATTCAGATTCGCCAGACGACTGGTCCGACGATCTTCCAGTTGCGCGACGACGTTGGCGTCGTTCCGTGTGCTGGATTCGAGGAAGCAGGTGTCAGGGCCTATCCTGACATCGAACTTGGTGACATCGTTCGCGCGACCGGGACAGTCGAACAGCACGATGGCGCAAAACAGCTCGAACTCACGGATTGTCAGACCGTTCCGAATCCATCAGAGGTTCGGTCACAGCTCGATGAGTCGCTCGATGCAGTCGCAGCACCGAACGATATCGATCCGCTCGTCGATTGGCCAGAACTCGAGACGATCCTCACAGATCTCGAGGGGGTTGCCAAGACGCTCCGTCGTGCGGTCCTTGACGGACGGCCGATTCGGATCCGGCATCATGCAGACGGCGATGGCATGTGTGCCAGCGTCCCGCTGCAGTTGGCGCTCGAGCGATTCATCGAACAGCGCTATGAAACACCTGATGCGACGCAGTATCTCCTCCGACGGCTGCCGAGTAAGGCTCCGTTTTACGAGATGGAAGATGTCACACGCGATCTGAATCACGCACTCTCAGATCGGGACCGACACGGGCAGAAACTGCCGTTGTTTTTGATGCTCGACAACGGATCGACCGAGGAGGATACACCCGCCTACAGAACGCTGAACGAGTACGACATTCCAATTGTCGTGGTCGACCACCACCACCCAGATCCCGAAGCGGTCGAATCGCTCGTCACGGATCACGTCAATCCGTATCTGCACGGCGAGGATTACCGCGTGACGACCGGCATGATGTCGGTTGAGCTCGCTCGGATGATCGATCCGTCATTGACCGACGACGTTCGACACGTTCCAGCCGTTGCTGGCCGGTGTGACCGGTCGCGCGCGGACGCGATGGACGCATATCTCTCGCTTGCAGAGAGTGCAGGCTACGACGAACGAGACATCGAAAACATCGGTGAGGCACTCGATTATGCCGCATTCTGGCTGCGTTACGACGATGGTAGTGGATTCGTCAACGACGTGCTCGATGTGGGCTGTTCGGACGAAGACAGACATTCCGATCTGGTAGAATTTCTGGCCGAGCGCGCCGAACGGGATCGCGAACGACAGCTCGATGTTACGTTGCCACACACGGAGTACGAACAGCTCGACAACGGTGCTCATCTCTACCGGGTCGATGTTGAGCGACACGCACATCGGTTTACCTATCCGGCTCCCGGGAAAACGACCGGGGCAGTACACGATACCAAGGTCACAGACCACGACGGCGATCCGGTGATCACGATCGGCTACGGACCCGACTTTGCCGTTCTCAGGAGTGATGGCGTGCGGCTCGACATTCCAGAGATGGTTTCTGCACTCGCTGATGAGCAGCCCGAAGCTGGTGTCAGTGGCGGTGGGCATCTCGTCGTTGGATCGATCAAATTCGTCTCCGGACGCCGAGAACGAGTCCTTGATGCGCTCGTCGAAAAGATGGCCGACGCAGCAATCGACGAGCAGCTCCGTTCAACGCTACTCTGAGCGGCCTTCGAACGATATTCTGCGGGCGATCCACAGCGCTATCACCGTGAGGATGACGAGCACGACGAGTGCGCCCACTGGCAGCGGATGGGTATCCTCGCCGTTCCAGTCGGCATCGAAGATGGCAGTGTAATACTGGCCAACGGTTTTTCCCTCCATCGCCACCAGCAGTTCTCGGTTATTCTGGGCAGCGTTCTGATTCCAGTTCAGACTCCCGAGCATGACAGTGTCCGAATCGATGATGACACCCTTGGCATGAATCTTCTCAAAGCGCCCCCGTGGATCGGCGAGCTTGACGCGAAGATCGAGGTCTGAGCGGTTTGCACGACGATTGAGCTGGGCTGCCATCGCTCGGTTCTCATCTCGGACGTACCATTCACTCGAAAGGAGGATCCGTACGGAGACGCCCCGACGGGCGGCCGCAATCGCTGCAGTTGTGAATGGTCCGTCCGGACCACCGATTGATACCTGAACCACTCGGATCGAGGTCGTCGCATTCGAGAGCGCTCCACGGAGCGTATGAGCGGCATTTTCGGGGCCGACCAGCAGTCGCGTACGGTTGGGTCGGACCGACTGCGGATCGACCGTCCGATCGTATCGATCACCGATCGGATCCGACGGCTCGAACGACGCAGTTCGACGGTAGCGAGACCAGGACTGACTGTCGTTCCAGCTGCTATCAGCTCGAAACAGCTCGGTCAGTCCGGCTGCAATCTGTCGGTCCTTGATCGTCGTTCCCCAGCCACGACTTGAGCGGCTGCCAACACCCGCTGGCTTCCAGTTTTCCGTGAGTATGATTGCCGACTCATCCACGACGGCGTATTTTGCGTGGTGAAATCGGTACCGTGCGTGCTCACCGCCCAGCATATGGACGGTCACACCAGCAGCCACGAGTCGATCGAGCTGTCGTGCCTGGCGCTTCAACATGCCCCCGACGGGTCCGCCATCGAGCAGCAGTTCGACGGTCACTCCACGCCGGTGGGCCTCAATAAGAAGCGTCGTAATCTGTGGATCGCTAAACGTGTAGCCCGCGAGTAAAATACGATCCGTCGCTGATTTGAGCGATCTGGCGACCGGTTCGGTTCCACCCGGAAACGCATAGAGCGTTGCACGGGCACTCGAGCTTTCGACAACGGGAAGATCGGTCGCCCCACGCGGGCGCCACTCCCAGCCGTCGTCGGTGTTTATATAGCGCTCTCCGGATCTGGCGTTCTCATACGTGACGACATCGACCACGCGGCCATCGGCCACAAGCTCAAGTCGTTCACCAGTATTGGCAAGCGAGAGTGTTCCATTAGTTCCAACAGTCTGTGCGCCATCCGTCGGTGGTGGTTTCGACGAATCCAGCGCTATCTGCACCCGCCCCTGAACGGTCGTGTTCGAAACCGCAACTGCCCCTTCATCGTCGCGGAGGACGAGTGATGACGTCGAAGAGTGAACGATCAGTTCGACGAACTCACCCTGATCATTTTCGGCGACTGGATCTGGATAGATCGCGACGATCTCCGGATCAGGTGACGATGTGGTGTCGGAACTCACACTCACGCCCACGAACGCAGAGGTACTGAGACAGAGAAAGCAGACACCGTACACCAGCCATCTTGACGGAATACGGAGCACAGACGGGAACACGATGAGAAAACGTGATCCCGCTATTGTATATGAATCTTCGGGGGTTTAGACCGGTTCAGTGTCCGCAAACGCCTGTGTCGCCCGTTCGGCCTCAACCTGGACAAGATACGACTGATCGTCGTCGTACGACTGAATCGCATCGAGTGCCGCTTTGGTTCCGATCTGGTTGAGCGCCCACGCTGCGCTTGCCCGTACCGAATCCTCATCATCCGATCCAAGGCATTCGGAAAGCGGTGCAATCGCCCGGGTGTCACCGATCCGTCCGAGCGCTTTGGCTGCACTCGAACGCACCGACGGCTCGTCTGCAACGAGCCGATTTGCGACGGCCTGTGTGGCGTCTGTGTCGCCAATTTCGCCGAGGGCTTTGAGAGTGGTCTGCTGGAGTACGGGATCCCCATCGCCGTCGATGAACGGAATTAGCGTCTCAAGCGCGCGCGCATCGCCGATTTTGCCGAGTGCTTCGATCGGCTTTTGCTTGCGCTTTTGGGCCCGCTCGTTCATCTCCTCGAACGCTTTCTGTGGACCCATCCGAATGAGTGCATCGAGGCAGTTCTCCTGCATAAACTCGGAGGTGAGCTTCTCGAGAGCAAGCAGAACCGGCTCTGGATTGTTGTTCGACTCTGCAATCCTGACAACCGAAAGCTCCGGTGGGTAGTCCTTCCGATTTTTCGGCGTCAGAACGTCATAGAAGCCCTGGTAGTCGAGCTGTTCGTGAACCGTGAGATCGCTCCACTCCTGGGCGTCGTCAAGGTCGGCCGCCAGGTCGTCGGTTGCATCACCGAGCGCAGTGATCGTTTCGGTGTCGCTGTCTGGATGCAACTCGCTGTCGTCGATTGCTCCGCGCACCGATTCGAGCGTGGACACGGCGTCTTCGATCGAGTCACCAGGTTCGTCGATGGTGGTCTCAAGCAGTCCAGCGACAGCTCCAGCGTAGGTACCGACGGCATCGATCGCGTCTTGTTCACCGACGTCGGTCCAGCGAGTGTCCGCGAGTCGGCTGGCCAACTCATCACAGCGTTCGGATACGTCCTCGGCGTACGGACCGCGCTCGTCATCGATCGCAGCCGCCAGTTCGTCCGCGCGGTCACTGAGCTGCTCGCGCTCGGACGGCTCATCGTCGTCGTCCGATTCCGGGAGCGTTTCAATCGCTTCAGTGGCTGATTCGAGTTCGGCTTCGAGATCGTCAAGGTCGGATTCGGTCACCTCGTCGTCCGAGAGTGCCGTTTCGATGCTATCGAGACGATCGGACACCGCCGATGGATCGGTGTCGGCTGGGGTGTCATCTGTGTCGGGTGTGTCGTCGTCCCCGTTGCTCATACCTCAGAATGCGACAGTCCAAGCCAAGAGCGTTTCCTTTCGTGCTACACCCACCAGGGCCATTCCAACCGGAAACCGCCGGGCCTATATCTTCGTCCAGTGTACGATTTTCATGGATCGCCGTGCGTTCCTCTCGGGAGCAACGACTGTCGTAGCGGTGGGCCTGACCGGCTGTCTTAGCCGGTCCTCGCTCGGCGCAACCGATTTCGACATCGGGATGGACTCGGATGCGTTCGATCCCGAGGAGTTCACGATCGAGACGGGCGATACCGTTATCTGGGGCAACCCCAGCTCGCGAGCCCACTCGGTGACGGCCTACGAGGCGACGCTTCCCGACGGTGCAGCCTATTTTGCCTCCGGAGGGTTTGACACCGAACGCGATGCCCGAGACTCCTGGCGCGAACACACCGGCAGTGCCGGCGGAAAGATTCTCTCCGGAGAAACGTACGAACACACGTTCGAGATTCCAGGAACGTATCCGTATTTCTGTATTCCACACGAGAACGTGATGACTGGGCGAATACACGTCGAGTAGTCGGCGAAAAAGTAAATTCCGTCGTTAGCTGTCGAGTTCGACGTCGTCTTCTTCGAGACTGACCGAAGTCTCTTCTTCTTCTGCGATTTCGTCGGGATGTGCTTCGAGCGTCGTTTTCTGGACTTCGACGCGTCGGAGCGGGTAGATCGTCTTTGCTTCGTTATAGATACCGCCAGAGAGCCGCCCGTTGACGATACCGTCGACGAACTCCTCGAACGTTCGGTCAGCGGCAGCCTCTTCGACAATCTGGGTCATCTGATTCCGGATTGCTTTCTCCTGGCTCTGGTCTGCCTTTTTCGTGGTGTAGGCGACCGGCTGGACCTGCACCCGGTAGTTGTCCGCCGTCATCACGGTCACGAAGGCGTCGACCTTCGAGGAGCCACGGCGAACGAGGCTGCGAAGATAATCGCGCGTGAGTTCGTGTTTGATGAACTCAGTGTATGCGCTGTCGCTACCCACGTCGGTGATCTTGAACGTGAGCTTGGTGTTGTTCTCGCTGGCGTCGTTTTGCAACTCGCCAAGCGTCGATTCGATGGTTCGCCCGTCCAACTGCTCGGGCTCTCGTGCAACTGTTTCACCGAGTTCGGCCCGGTCGAACTGCTCCGGGGCGAACACTGTGTACCAGCGTTTCTCTCGTTTTCGTCGTGAAACTGATCGTTCACTCATGATTGGTAGGTTCGTTGTTCAGCAACTGTACTGCGACTGTGAGATTCGTGATGTAGTCGTCCACGGTCGTCCGGACTCCACTGGTGGTTGGCCGCTCGATCACGGTCGTTATCGTCCCTTCGTCCTCGACAGTTGTCATCTCGTCGGTGTTATCCGGAACGAGCGCCGCGGCGATGGTCGCTCCATCGTCGGCGTCAACCGTCGTCCTGACTGTAGCGCGGCGCATCTCAGATCGCCCCCGTAAACGCCGTCACAACCGGATCGGGGTCGGCAACGCCAACACGGGTATACCCGTTCGTTGTCGTCATCGGCGTTGCTGGCGTGGTTGATTCAAGCGCGTGGTCGAGCGACTCTGCAGGTGCGGTGCCATCCGTTCCCGTGACGACAATACTATCACCGCTAACTGCCAGGACGACCGGCTCTGGCGATTGAAACTCCCGAATGAGTCGAGCGACAGGTTCGAGCACCGCGTTCGATCCTGCCGGAAGCCGTGCAACCACACAGCCAGGGTGCCGTTCGAGTGCACAGTCATCGATTGCTCCATGAACGGTGGTGGCGTACGCTCGCCAGCACTCGAGTGCCTCTTGTGGCTCGCTGCGACCCAGTGCGAGCGCGAGTCCATCACCCGGTGCAACACGCGCCAGTCCGTCCAGTACATCGCCGTAGCCGGCGATCGTCGCGAACGGTCCAGCGGGGGCAACGAGCGGATGGAGCAGCCGCTCGATTCTGTGACTTGCACGCGTCTCCGGGTTCTCGAGAACGGACATCGACACCAGCGACGCAATCGTCGTTCGCGTGGCGTCGTCGAGGTCGTCTTCGACCGACCCGAGAAGTTCGGCGACCGCTTCGGTGTCGCCCGAAAACGGTGCGTGAATGAGCGTCGAGTGAGCGAGCCCATCGATCGGTCCGTTGGTTGGCACGCCAATGCCGGGTCGCCGGTCGAACGCCGTTTCGAGGCGTTCGACTGTTGGTTCGATGGCCCGTTCGCTGGCGCTCACGCCAGCCAGTCCAAGCGTTGTGATAGCCGGACCCAGCGGCTCATTCGAGAGTTCGTTCGCGATCGAAAGCGCCGTGCTGGCGATCGGTCGATCGGTGAGTGTAATATCCCCACCGCTCGTGCCGACCGTCACGGTCACGTCATCGAAGTCGTCAGAGACCGTAGCGAGCCGGTCGAGTCGCGCCTGAAACGGCTGATCAAGCGTCCGTGCGAGGACACCGATCGCTGCCAGTGCATCGCCATCGGGCGTCCCAATGAACCGAACAAACGGTGCATCTGAGAGCCGCTCGGCGTGCGTAGCAGGCGATCGATCAGCAGTGTCGGCGCTGGACATTGATGAGATCTCAGTAGGATTCGAGGAGTTCGCGCGCGGACTCGTAGGTGTAAGTGAACTCCGCGTCGAGTTCGTCGCCGCGGTAGTACTCAATGAGTCGGCGAACTTTCGACTCCGTGTTCTGGAGTGCGCGTTTGTTCTGGTGGTCGCCAGGGTTGGCGTCCATGTGTTCGTGTAGGCGCACCGCGCGTGAGAGCAAGTTCCGAAGATCTTCCGGGAACTCCTCGCGTGCGTCGTTTTCTTCGAGGATCGTGGTGACTTTCTTGTCGGTGGCGAGTTTGACATCCGGGATTGGAACACCCTGGACGCCCTCATCGCGCAGTTTGATCCCGATAACGCTCGGGTCGTGGCCCTGTTCTGCGAGTTCGACGACTCGCTCTTCGATGGCCTCGGCGTCTACATCACTCCACTCCGGTGGTTCGTCGGTCGCTGGGCGGTCCGAACCGGACGACCCGCGACGTCGTGTGTGCATTCGTGCCATATTTCTGATTGGAACCGCACGAATAGCGACGCTGCACAGCCCTCGCGAGTAGCGAGAAGCTGTTGCACTACCACACTCTCGAGCGACGGAAGCCCATCGCGTTGTCGGATGTGTGGCCGTGCCGTTCCCAGCGAAAAGAGAGGGGGTATGCTGAAAACGGTTTCTACTCCCCATGGCGACGGTTCGATGGGATTAAGTTACCCGGTGGGATAGAAAGGGGTGCGGGCTCGTAGATCAGGGGTAGATCACTCCCTTGGCATGGGAGAGGCCCCGGGTTCAAATCCCGGCGAGTCCAGTCGCATAATTATTGCTATGTGATTGACCGCACGGCGATGACTTCTACTTAAGTCTTTACCCTCGAATAGCGCTTGTTTTGTGTCCATGTTTTTCTCTAAGTCGTGAATCGTCACTTATTCCCACACCACCACGTATAGCAGGTCTATAGATTGAAACAAGAAAATAGATGGTAGAGATCTCCTAGACTTCGTGACGAATAGAAAGACCCAGATCTCAGAGTTATAATACTGCCAATTCGAATACGGAGTCCTGCAGGAACTACCCAAATTTCATCTTTTAACTTGTTACTATGGCTTTCTCCGTGAATCGTTCGTCATCAATACATTTGTCACCCCAAGAGTGGTGCACTTGTTGATATTAAATATGCAATACTATTTTCGAAAAGTACATAATACAAGAATGGATTGGTAATTATAATTCATCAATCGCCACTCCGGAATACCACTATGGAAGCTCAATTTCGCCCAATCCTTGAAGTTGATTCCCCCTCCTTTTACTAGGATTCCAATCATCCTTATGAGGTTCTGTAAATCGTAATAGCATATCCTTAAAACAGTTCTTTATTTCTGTTAGATACTCTCCTTCGGTGTCGTACTCCAATATTGTTATACCTCTATCTTCAGCCATTTTTGGTAACTCCGAGTGTCGCTCACTATCAAGATCATCAACAATCACAAAACACTCAACTTGACCGGAATAAGGACTAAAATATTCATCATAATCAAACATCTGTTCTAAGATTGCAGTATACTCAAATGGTTTTCCAACCAAGGAGTGTTTCCAATTATGTCTGTTCTCACCAGTTCGTGCAGCAAGTGTTCGTTTTGCTTCTACGTATATGGTAGCGGTCGGTGATAAATTTAACAATAGATCATATTCCCTATTCTCATTTGATTCCTCCCCAATAAAAAGATCGGCATTGGTGGTAACACAGCTTGTTACATTATCTGAAATATCATTCAAAACCTTTTCTTCAAATCGATTATCAATATCAGATTCAATTCGGACCGGCTCACAGATTGTTTTTGTAATGAAGCGAGCATATTCATTACCACTAACCAATCTATATTTCACATCATCTGTGGATGGACCATCAAATCCGAGTGGACCCATAAAGGTCTGTGGATCGGTTGAATTCAGCTTTTCTTCGAGTCTACTAATTTGTTCTAATACATTTTCTTTCGATATAGCGCACATAATATAATGATTTTCTACTTTTCTATCCGGGAATATAGATATATCGTCAGAATAATATATCCGTCGGAGATCTGGTGTCTTAGGTCGATAAGTAAGGCCAATATTATCCCTCAAGTAATCATCAAAATGGAGGGCCGTAGAATATCTATCATCAACTAGTTCCTCTACTTTGTCTGAGAGGGTTAATTTCCCAAATTTACTATATCCCATTTCCTTCAAACATGAATCAAAACCTCTATGATAGGTATCAAAGCTCATCATTGTCATATTACCCGTTTCCCAGGTGGCAGCTAAACCAAATGGTTCAATATAAGTCATAATAGATAATATTTTGAGCGATATATAATATATTGCGTATTTATACATTCCAGTAGATAATAAATTTATGATATAGAGGTTATAAATCCTCTGTGAGGACGGTAGTTCCAGTTTCATGATTCGATGTAACTCCATAGACGGGACAGATCCAGCATTAGGCGCAGCATGGCTCCAGTGCGGTCTCCTGAGCGCTAGCGAAGGAAATTGAAAATCCCAGCGAGTTCACTTATATTAAACCACCGTGAGCAGTTTCACACCACTAAACTGCTGTTGAAAGCCAAAGCCTCGGGCGATATCCCCTCACTCAACGACGGCATCGGAAAAGAGTGGGGTACCAATGGCGATGAATTGTTTTCGCGCACCGGCATTTCGGAATCGGCCGGATCCGTGCAGGGTGGGCCAGCAAATATTGCGGCGTACGATTTCGAAAATCCGATCAAACCGACCGGATTCATGCACTCGCCCACTTTCGCTGTCGGCGAATCGACGCAGCTCCAGATGGGCATGTGCATCCCCGATCAGACGAGCACGGCGACCTACAACCACCGAACCGATAGGATCGATTTCAACTGGTCACGGACGGCGAATAAACCGTCGCATAACGCGTTGCTCCACTCGATGAACAAGATGACGGATGCCAGTGGTGGAAGCGTCGTGGATTTGAGCGCAACCGGCACCTGGCATCCATTGGGTGGTGCCACAATGGGTGTGGCCTGCAGCTATTCCGGCGAAGGGTACGGCACACCAAACCTGTTCGTGGTAGATGGCGCACTGATTCCGGGCTCAGCCGGCGTGGCCAATCCCGCCCTGACTATAGGCGCTAACGCCGAGCGGATCATGGAGAGTGTAGTGTCACAACTGCGATAACCACTTTGCCTGAGACGTGAAGATGTATCTGTCGTGAGAAGGTCTCCGTTCGCACGAGATGTAACGTCTGGACACTTCTTGTGAAGAGTGCCGACAAAGAGAGAAAGGACCCAGACGAGCGTTTGCGTCTTGCGATGGTCCGACCAACGCAGTTGAACAACTGGTTGGCAAAACAGTCGAGTTCTGATAACATCCTCCAAATCCAGACTTTGCAGTCTGATCGCCCGTCGATGTGTGACTCATTTTCGTGGGAATTATACCCACTTACGTAAGGAATGTAAATTTTTATTGCCAGTGAAAAATCCATATTCTATTGTATTATGAAAGACAGTAAGAGGAATGTAAATGTGAATAGGCGGTCAGTACTGAAATCTATCGGGGCTTTTGGTGCATCCATTACGACCGCTTCGAGCCTTGGGCCACTTGCTGATATAGAGGTTGTTGGCACGGCGACAGCAACGGACACCGCCAATAATCGTACAATTACTATAGAATCGGCCAACACCGCCAGCTATGACTTCACCGTAACAGGACTTTTATCCATAAAAGATGCACCTGAAAAAGCAGTAAAGGATGGTGGCAAAGCACGTGGAACAGTACGTAATGGAGAGCACAGCTTCGAATTCACGGGCGAATTTACATCGTTCGAATTAAGAGGGGACGCAATCGTCCGCGTTGATGGAAGGAAGTTCGACCCAACAACATTCCCGCATAATAAACTTGAAATCATACCGAATGAACCAGTCTCGTTCGACATATCGTCGAGTGGAACTATCAGAGTTGACCATGGGATTGGCCAACGAAGGGGAGAAAATAGTATAACTGCATCTGGAAATAATTCCAAATCCGTAATATCGTATTCTGGAGAGTTGACGCACCTGGAGATAGACGGCGATGCCAGGATTATTAATAACGATGTTAATATTGAGTCTGACGTTTCATTGCCACTAACGAATCATGGGACGGCGACGATCAGTGCTCGAACCACTGATGAAATCCCATACACACTCACACTAAACCAGGATGCAACCGTCAAAACCAACAAAAGCCACATAGATACCATACAAGATGGAGTCATTGATGGAGTCGCTACGAAAAGAGAGACAAAATTAACATATGCCGGGCCATTTACGGCGCTTGAAATCCCATCCGTTGGACGCGTCAATCAACCGCTACAATCACAACGGGTCGAGTGCGTTGCCGAAAGCCAAGAAGGCACCCGCTTTATACTCAAATATTTGGACAAAAACGAGGGTGTGAAGAAAAACCACTCTATCAAAGTGCCAGATGGGGAACGAAAGATGGTGGACATTGGTGGCGATCTCACTGAAATTATCGTTTCACCGGTGGGCGAAAATTATGGTGGTGGAATTTCTGTTTCTCTTAACCCGCCGACGAATAAGAAAAGATTGGAAAAGTCAAAGCGACTGAAGATGGCGGCGGAAATACAACAGGCAGAGGAATTTGCAATCCTCAAAGAGATGGCATCCCAACACGGACGAGTCCGCCGTGATGCACAGGGATTATTCGGTATAACTACAGTTATAGATGGTGGGGAGACTCAGACCACAAGAAAAGTGATTGGCTTCAAACTGACGGAGCTCAAACGTGGGGATCGCGGACTACTCACTGTTGTAAAAGAGGATGGAACAGTTATAGACGGGTCAATCACCTACGAATACATCACCAATGACGGCTATACAAAACGTTTGGAAATCGACCAGTTAGATGACTCTCAGAGGATGAACGCACTGGCTGCACCAAGAGAGCACACCAAAATGGAATCAAACGAGTTTGTAAAAGAATATGAAGTCAATAAATCAACAGCGCCGCCAGCATACTCGAAATCAGTTACTGCCGCTACTATTACGTTTGATGTCGAGAGGTTCCGCAAACGGGCAGGACACCCCTCGACAAAAAACGAAATTGTTGCATATGGGTGGCTTCCAGACCTTCCTAGCATTGGTGATATTTGGAATTCAATTACCGACTTTGGAAACGATGTCGTCGGTGCAGTCAATGGAGTTTCGTGGAACGATCTCGAAAAGACTTCCAAAGGACTACTCATCACCTCCCATACTGCAAAATTCAAGATAGCCAAGCAATATTTAAAGGATGGGACGAAATTTCCAAAGGGATGGAACATTCGGCTAAAGGGTGTTAGTACACTCCCAACGCTAGCTAGTACAGAATTTGTGCAAGGCTTAGCAGGAAATGACGGAAATGTTGATTCCTGTTCTGGATGTGCAGCCCTTGCCCGGGTACTCTGGGATGTCGGTGTTTGTGGAATCGGTGGGAAGGCCGTCTGTGGGGCTATTGGACTTGGGAGTGGTGGCGTCGGTGCTGTCGGATGTGCTGTATTCGTTTCGACCCTCTGTAATATGGCCAATAATAGAGATAACGCGCACATGGTTTGTTCGAACACGGCAAACCTGTGCTAGTGATATAGATTCGAATCATACACAACTAATCGGGATGTAGTCCAAGGTAGGTAATGAGCTACCGCAATCGTTTGCGATCATTTGCGTTACGACACTCGGCGTTTGCACTTATCAGCATAAATTTATTACCTATAATCGGACTTTATTTCTGGAATTGGACGCCTGGGACATTGCAACTTTTATATTGGATGGAGATTGGTATAACTCTAATTTGGTCAGCCACCAAGCTATTATTTTCCGAACAACTCTATGAATCAAGCGAGACAAATCACGTTCTTCGGCAGGTGCTTGAATTCAGTGGGCTTAGAGAAAAAAGAGGGAATCTAACAGTTCGTCCTGAACTTCCGCCACTCTTTCCACGTAACATACCATCAGCGATCTATTTATTAATTACATCATTGCCAATTTGGGTTCTCATCACCTTGTCTTTGGAACCAGTCATAGTTCCGAATGAGATCCCAGTTATACGAATTATAACTATTATTTTCGCCGCCAGTATATTTTTATTATTTAAATATATTGTATTCAATGGAATTTATATATCTGAAAAGCAGTTTACTGACTGTTCTACACTTGCGATCCAGCAACAAGCGTGGGAGTTTCTTCTTATTATGGGCACAATAACGCTCCTCATATCAGTGGATCCCAATGCACCACCGTCAATTTTTGTTCTGTTCGTCATTGCAAAGACAGGATATGAACTACTTCGCCACCGTCCTCGTCGCATTCCTCGTACGGGTAATCCGTTCTCTCGTCGATTCGGCAAGAGTCCAACGCTGCGAGAACCAGAACAGCAGGAATCAGCAGAAAGCACACCAATCGATCAAATTTCACCATCGACCCGAGGCGTCTATATAGCTGCCATCTGGCACGCAATAAGGTCGGATCCAATGCGATATGGGTTCTATACGCTCCTTGGACCCGTATGGTTTCTCGCGATCGCTGGTAGTATCGAAACTGGAACACCAATATGGTTCTTAATTAAAGCAGCAGCGGGTATCACGATCGTTCTCCTGATCCTCTTTATCCCGGCAAAAATCGGTGAATATGTCCTACGGTACAGGCCAATGACCTACGAATTCCATGATGGGATGATAATTGGCTATGATACATGGTTGGATGAACAACAGTGGAGATGTACAACAGAAGCCGTAACCGATATTTCGATATCACAATCATATAGCGATAGATATTGTGACACACAGACTGTTACGATGAAAGTTGCAGAAGGCAAGCCTATCGAACTCCCACACCTACCCGTTGCCAATGAATGGTATACTCGATATCTCTCGAAACGGAACGACGATAACGTTGCTAACAATTAACTATAGAAATCCGTTTCCGATTGGCTAAAAAATCAGGGATACTTTTGACGCGTTCGTGGGATCCGTCAACAATTGATTCTCTTCCAACATCTACGTAATTATTACTCGTCAGTTATCGACATTACTCCCTCGAACTCCTGGGGTGCTATTGCCGTATCTCGAGCGGGTCGCTATTTTTTTGCGAATGAGATCGGGGTATACTGCTCAACAGCGGTGGAAGGAAAGCAGGTATGTGGTTTTCTGATGGTATAGACAGTATGAATACAGCCAAGCAACATACTATACATCATCTCAGAGTACTGATCAAACAATTAATTAGTCTTATAATTTTAAATGATAAAAATATTTGGAGAATATTGTGTAGAAAGTACATTCATTACTCACCTCTATAGATGAGCTAGCCCAAATATTTGAGTAGTATCGAGATGGAATATCTACGAAGTAGTCAAGTATATTATTTGAATTTATTTTGTTGAAACGGCACTATCAGGGATCAGTGAACAGAATCTATTCACAGTGAGTCCGCTTCTAGCGAATCTTCCATCTATTTGTAAATGTATATTAATTTAGATCGAAATCACCATAGGAAAATTTAATACCATCCCGATGATCACGTTGGTAAAATAGATGTACAAATCAGAACGTTACAAATTCGGTACACTTACGCTCGAGCCGACCGCACAGCCTGAATTGGCCACGATTCACCAGGCACTGGACCAATTCGAAGCTGCCGCGCCCAACGACAACCGGAAATACGACCCAGACAGTGAACGAATCACCGATCTCATACACAACTCCAACCACGGCGAATACGCCTACTGCCACTTCATCTATCACGCGAGCGCACGCGAAGCTGATATTCCTTCGGATGAAAAGAGCGAAGCCGACAATGCACGCACGTGGACGATCCGTTCCAGAATATTTTACTTCAAAAACGGCCAGTTCGCAATACAATCGACCGATGGACTGGCCAAACACTGGCTCCCAGCACTGTTCGAGCGCATCTCAAACGGAGCTATAGGCGCTGATTACCGATTTTATCCCGGAGGAAATGATTCGTGTGATAACGATAAACAAATCAACGCACAGATAGCAGACGCAACCACCCACTGTGACGACGCAAATCCAGCGGATCTTATCGACGCAACAGCCAGCGAGATCGAATCGATTTCCGAACAGCACGACAGTCCACCGCAACAGTCACCGCTTCCTACCGGCGGCGTCATGACAGCGTGGCCTGAACCGAACGATGATCTCTCGACGACCGATCGTGCAGAACGGATCTTCGATCGACTCAAACCATATCTGGAAACGCATCAGTGAAATTCCAACGACCTCACTGCTATTGCCGATCACAGCCCCAACCCGGACCCGCCACTGCCTACCTGGATGCCACCGAAGTACCGCTCGAATCCACCATTCATTTATCTCAAAATTAGTAAAATATTTTGGACATGGTGATATTTACTCGTTTCAGTATATGTAGATCTCCGTATTGGTTACGAGCACGGATTATATAAAAAGGATGGGAATAACCTTGCGTAGGCCCATTCCCTGGATTGGTCATCTGGACGATTTGGAAGCTGCTCTCGGTCCAGAACCTCTCACACACTCCCATGGTTATCAGCACTCAATTGCCGTGCGGGCACACAGCGCGTGTCAGATCGTTCTCCGTCGATTTTGTAGATTACCAGAACGGAGATGATCTCTCAGTTGGTGGCGGTGGTCCGTCGCCACCTTTGATTCTGATTTTGGCCATTCAAAATTTACACACCCTTCGTGCCATCAGTGTTTGCGAGATAGTCGATTTATGGACGATAATTTTTCTGATATAATTCGTGGTAACAGTCGGGATGGATCCGACGAACGGCGACGAAACGGTAGTAAATCAGTCAATCTCGGATAGTTGGCCAGTCGTCCGTATTCCCCAACGATAGACTTATTTGTGAACGGATACAACCTCGATTCATGCACGATCTAACTGGCTTTCAGCGTGATCTGCTGTACGTGATCGCTGGACGAGACGAGCCACACGGATTGGCGATTAAAGATGAACTGGAAGATTACTACGAAAAAGAGATCCACCATGGTCGGTTGTATCCCAATCTCGACACCCTCGTCGATAAAGGACTCGTCGAGAAAGGACAACTCGACCGACGGACAAACTACTACGAAGTTACCCGTCGCGGGCAGCGAGAAATCGAAGCCCGTAACAAGTGGGAAGCGCAGTACCTCGAAGACGACGAATAACCGATTCGTGCACGGCCTCCCTTGAGAGGGGGGAGGATTTTTAATCGACTGACACTCGTGAGCCACCTGGCCTGAGTGCTGGGTGGACAATCGTCAGGATTTTCCTCGATTAGCACAGCAATTGGTGTACGCTACGGGCACCTGCTGTGTTGATAGCAGGACCATTGCCAAGCAATTACAACCATACTGTTGTAATGTTCATGTCACTCACTGCGATATGGAGCAAATATTGCCGACCCCCGTACAACCGCCTGAGACGGGAGTTGAGTGCCGTCACTCAAATTTTTCAAGCGAGCGAACAGGAGTTGAGCCCTCACCAACCAACAGGTGAGAATTTATTTCTTACAGATTGTTTCAACTCTAACCACAATATTGTCCAATTTTTGGTAGCAAAATATATGGGTGCAAGGTTCGACTACAAATTACCATGGCAACCCATGTAACGTGTCATCTCCCCACCGACGAGTTCGCCCTATCGGAAACCCTGGGCAGCGTTTCGGATCTTACACTGACATGCGAACGGATCGTGGGGCTTGGTGAGAAAGCCGCGACACCGTTGTTACGCTTTCGTGGACCCGATCTGTCGACGATTGAGTCGGCACTGTCGGATGATCCGACTGTCGATGGCTTCGAAATGTTGACACGGACACCGAACGAAGCGCTCTGTCACATCCAGTGGAACAACCGGGTCTGTCTGCTGGTTCGTATGCTCACTACGACCGAAGGGGTAGTGCTGTCTGGTGCTGCGACCCCGCGTCGCTGGACGTTTCGACTGTTGTTTCCGTCGCGCGATGCCCTGTCGCAACTGGATGAGTTCTGTACGACCCACAATCTCTCGCTCGACGTGACAACGGTCGAAACATGGGACGGTAACGGGCCAGACCCACTGGGACTCACCGCCGACCAGTATGAGGCGCTGGTGACCGCCTTCCAGTACGGATATTTCAAGGTCCCTCGTGAGATCGTCCTCGACGAGCTCGCCGTGGAGATGGACATCTCACATCAGGCACTCTCCGAACGACTCAGGCGTGGACACGATACTCTGATCGAACGCGTGTTACATCCAGAGGCACCCGAAATAGAAGACTCGGGCGTCCGCACGGACAGTGAGACCGCCTCGGGAGAACTCTCACAACTCTCGTCGGTGAATCTTGATTGAATCCAGCGATAGAAGTGTTCACATGGTGGATGGTTGCACCCTGCAAGCACTACGGCTATAGCAGATGCTGCATATTTCAGGTCCATGCCACAGTGCCAGAACTGTGAATCGTTCGTGTCGAGACAGTACGCACGGGTATTCACGCCAGATGAGGTCAATCAACCCCGCGTGTGCCCGAACTGCGAAGACAAAGTTCGCGATGGAAATAGTGTTCGGGAGGTGCACAACTAATCCGGTGCACTCGCTCAGGACCGTTTTTGTATCTCTTCTCGAAGGACCGCGCTGACGAGTTCACCGTCAGCCTTTCCGCGCAGTGCTCCCATACACTCGCCCATCAACGCAGAGAACGCACCCATACCATCCGACTGCACCTGTGATTCGTTTCGCTCAACGACAGATTCGATCGTGTCGCGTACCTCGCTCTCATCGACGCCGGCAACGCCAGCGGCGTCGATCGCTGTCTCAAGCGTGCGTGTTGGGTCCTCGCCAAGTGCTTCGAGCACCGGTTTGACGCCTTCTTTGGCCAGTTCGTCTCCAACAAGCGCGAGTGTCTCGATTATCTGCTCGTCGGACAACTCATCAACTGGAACGTCGTCGCGGCGCAGTTCCGTGAGCGTCCCTTCGAACGTTTGTGCCCCAAGCGTCGGATCGATACCACGATCGACCGCACGTTCGAACGCTGGCATATGCCGTCCGTAGGCAACCTGTTCGGCAAGTGTGGGATCGATGCCGAGCTCCTCGACGTAGCGGTCAGTTTTCTCGGTCAACAGTTCCGGCGGGTCGATTGCTGATGGATCGAGATCGACAGGCGGAACGTCGGTCTCTGGATACATTCTGGCAGCTCCCGGGAGTGGTCGGAGATACTCGGTCGTCCCGTCGGCTGTCACGCCGCGCGTCTCCTCGGGGACGCCGTCAATGGCCGCGGTTGCACGGTCGATGACTGCTTCGATCGCACTGGTTGCAATAGCCGAGTCAGCAGCCACGAGCACGACGCCGTCGTCTGAACCCGCACCCACAACAGCACGGAGTTCTTCGACTTCCTCGCTCGTTACTCCGTATGCTGGAAGCTCGTCCGTGTGGAAAATTCCTCCCGCACCGCTTCGCTTTGCGTGATCGGAGAGTTCCGTTCCGAGCCGTCGATCCGGCTGGATCTCACGGCCAAGCAGTCCATCGAAGCCATAACAACAGGCCGCCAGTACGCGTTCTGCACCGGCGATCACACCGCTGTCAGTAGTAGAGAACACGTCCGTCACGTCGACGGGATCGCCAACTGATGCGTCCCGTTGTTCGAGCGTCTCACTGATCGAAACCAGCTCGATCTGGCGCTCAACCTCCTGCTCGACGATCGATGCAATCTCGTCAAGACTCTGGACGCCCTTCATCTCGACGCGTGCACCGTCCGCAATCGAGACGTTCACATCCTGGCGGATCGTGCCGAGCCCTCGTTTGACTGCACCGGTCGATCGCAACAACATTCCAAGCGTTGCGGCTGCCTCCTGGGCCTGCGCTGGCGTCCGGATATCTGGGCCGGTCCCAATCTCTACGAGTGGAACGCCAAGACGATCGAGGCCGAAAACGACACCGTCCTCGGTCTCTTCGATGCGTGCACAGCTCTCTTCTTCGAGGAGCAGATCCGTGATCGTAACCGAACCAGTCTCAGTCTCGATCTCTCCGTCGGTCGCAATGAGCGACGACCGCTGAAAGCCCGAGGTGTTGGACCCATCGACGACGATCTTGCGCATGATCTGTGCCTGATCGACGACGGTCATATCCAGCAAGTGTGCAATCTCGAGGGTAACAGCCAGTGCTTCGTCGTCGAGTCGGTGGGGCGGTTCATCATCCTCCTCGACAAGGCATGTAGTGTCATAACCCAGGTACGTAAATTCCCGGTCGATCCGGCTCTCCTCGAGGGCTGCAGCATCTATCTCTCCCAGTTCACTCCGTGTTGGATGCAAAAATCGGGTCAACGATCGCGTCGACTCCTCGGGTGATCGCCGATCTGTGGGACAGCCACAGAACAGCTTCGTCTCCGTGTCGAGCTGTTGATGGATCTCTAGGCCCGCCACCAGCCCGATTTCCTCGTAGTCGCGGTCGGTCATTGTATCGGGGTGTGTTCCCGAACAGTAAAAATCCGTCCAGTTACGGCCAGACTCACCGCCGCAGTCGCTCACCAGACCACCCAGCGAGTCAGGAGGCAACTCGATGAGAACACCATGGGATATATATCTCTATTGATACCTATATATGGATGGTATGATATAAAAATTTAAATTCATTATATTTAATTAATTTTCGCCGGTCTTCAACAGTATAGTCATATTGCGCCTGTTATTTGTGGATTTCCTGGCTATCCCTCAGATGCAGGTATTAATAGTTGCACAATAGATAATCGGCTACAATCATTATCTCAGAATTTCTTAGTAATTTATCACCTCAGGAATATCGGCGTTTGAGCGTTCCGCTGTGTCGAGTCAGTTCGTTCAGGAATCTTCGCCGAGAATCCCAGGTTCGGTCATTGCTGTGGGATCAAGAACGGTGTCGGCTTCGTCTTCGGTGAGATAGCCCTCTGCTATCGCCACTTCTCGTACAGTTTTGCCTTCCTTGAGCGCTTTTTTGCCGACAGTGGCGGCAGCGTCGTAGCCGATGGACGGATTGAGCGCAGTTGCCAGCGCCATCGATCGGTCAACCTGTCGTTCGCACTGTTTCTGGTTTGCTTCGAGTTGATCGATGAACCGGTCGGCGAACACCTGGCTTCCATTCGCGAGCAGTTCGATCGACTGCAACACGTTGTGTGCGAGAACCGGTTTGTACAGATTGAGATCAATCTGTCCCTCAGCAGCACTCGCAGAGACGGCAGCATCGTTGCCGACCACCTGTTTGTGGATCTGATTGACGGCTTCGGCCACGACCGGATTGATCTTCCCGGGCATGATCGAGGAACCGGGTTGATTTTCGGGCTGGTCGATCTCGCCCAGTCCGTTTCGCGGACCGGAGGCGAGCAGGCGAAGATCGTTCGCAATCTTGTTGAGCGAGCCCGCAACCACGCGAAGCGCACCGTGGATTTCGCTCATGGCGTCGTGAGCAGCCTGCGCTTCGAAGTGATTGTCTGCCTCGCGGAAGGGGATTCCAGTTTCTTCGGCAATGTACTCACTGGCCAGGGCTGGAAAGTCCGGGTCGGTGTTGAGTCCCGTTCCGACGGCAGTGCCACCGAGTGCAAGTTCTTCGAGTCTACCGGTGGCGGATTCGACGCGCTCGATTCCTTTTTCGATCTGTGTCCGGTAGCCACCGAACTCCTGGCCGAGTCTGACTGGCGTTGCATCCTGAAGGTGCGTACGGCCAGTCTTGACGATATCGTCGAACGCCGATTCTTTCTCCTCAAGGGAGGCCATGAGAGACTCGAGAGCACCGAGTAACTCTTCTTCGATGGCCACGCGCGTCCCGATGTGCATTGCGGTTGGGATCACGTCGTTGCTCGACTGGCCGAAGTTTACGTGATCATTCGGATGGATCTCCCGGGAGCCAATCTCTCCGCCAACGAGTTCGGTCGCTCGATTGGCGATCACTTCGTTCGCGTTCATGTTCGATGAAGTGCCACTCCCGGTCTGGAACACGTCAACCGGGAACTGATCGTCGAGGTCCCCCGCGATCACTTCATCGGCTGCTGTCACGATCGCATCAGCCGTCTCTTCGTCGAGATGACCGAGTTCGAAATTTGCCTGTGCTGCTGACTTTTTCACAACACCAAGCGCACGAATAAATCGGCGGCCGAACGTCACCGAGCTGATTGGGAAATTTCCAATCGCGCGCTGGGTCTGTGCGCCCCAGTATGCGTCCGCTGGAACCGTCATCTCACCGAGGCTGTCCCGCTCGATCCGAGTGTCCTGCTCGCCCATGTGATGGCTTCGTTCTGTCCGGGCGTAAAATCCATCGAATCGACCCGCAGACACCGACAGTTGATAGCCGTCCGAATGGTTTTACCAGAAAGCATTTGTAAGGGTGGGACTTTGTCCGAATCAACATACTGCCCGCATCGAACCGTCCGGTGTTTGGCAACTAATACGAACGAGTGGAGAACGATGGGAACGAAACGGATATTCGACAGGGTGGTACTCACGACAATCGTCGTGGCAACGCTCTGGTGTAGTGTCGCATTTGGTTCTGTAGTTGTTCCCACCGGAATGTCACTTGGTGGCGACTCACCCGACAATCACGTCGTCAGTGGGGGAGCCCAGTCCGATATCGCCGAACTTCATCAGGCAGATGAGCGGACAGCAGACCACAAAGAGACGACTTCTGGCACCGAGCAAACGGTCACCGACCGATCGTATCCGTTGCAGTCGGTCATCACAGGAACGGTCCCCGGAGCAATCCGACAATCACAGCTTGCGTCGGGAGAGAGCGTTAGAGATGCATTCACACAGCGCAAGAAGGTTGCGATGGGTGATTATCTCGCGATTCAGCTCAACTCGACCGAACTAACCACGACGCTGGCCGAAGCGGACGATCCAGAAGAGACGTTTCTCGGGATCCTTGATCGGACAGAGCTATCGATCGCCGTCTCGATTGCTTCTCGGTCAGACGCAGTAGCGGTGGATGAGATTCATCAGTCCGGTGGTCTCGAAGTTGTTCCACATCAAAATGAGACCACATTTGTGCTTCTCGACGTTGGCGCGATCGATTCGCTGGCAGTCGACGATAACGGCGTGCCAATGAATCTCAGAATTGATTCTTCGAACACGGATCCGATCGAGCAAACGAAAGTGGTTGTTCCCCGTCAGGCCACGTTCGAACGGAGTGCTGATTCACTCCAGCTCCGCGCTGACCCGAATCAAACGATACGTGGCCATTCGACTGTTGCTCCGGGAACAAACCTGACTGTCGTGACGAGATCGGAAGAAGGTGCACCATTTCAGATCACCGAACAGACACAGGTTGGTGAGAATGGCTCGTTCGAGTTGCAGTTGGATCTGAACAAATCTTCCGCGGGAACCACCTTCAGCGTCTCCATCTCGAATGAGTCACTCGAGAATACGCCCACGATTGACGGACAGATCGACAGTGCATCCAGTGCAGACATCGAGATTGGAACAGACAGTGGACAATCACAGGGACAGATTGTTGTTTCACGGGCAAATCTCTCGGATGGCGGATTTTTGGCCATCTACAACGGTTCGTATCTCTCCAACAGTTCCTCGGTGAGACACGAATATTTCCGTGGCGTCTCGAAACATCTTGACGCAGGGGAGACAGAAGAGATTCCCATTCGCTACGATCCCTCCGGAACAGGGAATCGAACGATCGTCATCGTTGCCCACCACGATTCAAACGGAAATGAGAAGTTCGACAGCAACAATAGCACGCTCGATACGCCATACGTCGGTGCCGATGGCGGTACCGAGATGGACATAACGCAGGTAGCGATTTCGAACAACAGCGGGTCGGGTGGACCGCAATTCGTGACGGTGATCAACGGCACAGCAGTCAACACAAACGGAAACTCCAGTGGTCCCGTGTCGGACCGTAACACACACGATAAAGAGCAGACGAACGATGATGAATCAACCACCCCTAAACCCGACGGGACAGAAACGTCTGGTCCCGGATTTGACGGCGCTCTCGGGCTGTTCAGTGTAATAATTGCACTCTCACTTTTCGTCTTGCGACGCAGGCAGTAGCCCCAGACCCAACAGCTAAGCAATTTGGCCCGAACAATCTACAGTGATGATTGACGCGCTGGTTGGGTTCCTCGCATGGACCCACGAATTTTCTCCGTATCTCGCGTGGCTCACCGTTGGTGGGTTCGTTCTCGGCGGATTGAGTTCCGTAAGAAACGAACGCATTGCACGACCGGTGACAGTCGCATCGTGGGGGCTGTTCGGGCTGTTCTGGTTGACGCTCATTCACTACTATCTCATTACACAAAAGAGTGCGATCGAGGGGGTTGGCTGTTTGCTCGCCGTTCCACTGTCGGTGTATGCCGGCCTGTTGTTGTGGCAGGGACGAACGTCGTTGTACGTCCTTTCGCGTGCGATTGGAGCGATGGGACTCGTATTTCTTCCGTTCGAGGCCATTCCCGTGTTGACCCAGACGCTGATTGAAACCGTCACATACCAGACGGAGTTTCTGATGGGCCTGCTGGGCCAGTCAGCACCTGGGGCATTTCGTGTCGTATCGGGTGCCGTCGTCGACCAGCCGCCGTACCGATCGACATTTTTGTTTGTCGATGGGTCGGGCCACACGATGACCTACACGATCAGACTGGCGTGTACGGGCCTCGGTTCGATGGCGATCTTCGGTGGATTGATTCTGGCCGTCGAGGGAACAGTTCGACAAAAGGCACGCGCGCTCGTGGTCTCGATTCCTGTGATTTACGGGTTGAACCTCGTTCGCAACGTGTTCATCGGCCTCACGTTCGGACAGCAACGGCTTCATGTCGCACCGGAGCTGATAATGGGGCTGTTTGGAACGTCGGATCCGTATCGGGTGTCATACTATCTGGCCGATCGAATCATCGCACAGTCGCTCTCGGTGTTCATACTCGTCGCCATTACCTGGCTCGTCGTTCGACAGTTGCCAGGGACGCTGCGTGTCGTCGAAGATATTCTGTTTTTGCTCACGCGAACCGAATACGAACTTGCGGCCCGCGTTGAGGACGCTGAGCCGTCCCCTGCGGATTAGTGTGACGGTTCAACGAGTTCCGCTGGACACGCAGCAAGCGTAGTGAGCGCGTCAGCCTCCATGTGATGGAGCGAACCTGGGACGACGAGGAGATGAAGTGGCTCACCGAACGAGCGGTCTGCGAGCGCTCCGAGGCGGTCGGCAGCGACGGTCGGCTCTGGACTCCCGGCCCGACAGACGGCCACGGCAACCGTCTCGTCGTCCAATACGGTCGCCAGGAGTTCGCTTGCCGTTGAGGCCCGCATGTACTCTTCACGGTCGGCCTTGATATCGAGAAACACGAGCGTATGCAGTCCACGATCCTGATTGGCTGTGATCGTCTCGGTGACGCTTTGTGGAACGTCATCGCCGCCATGGGCGTACGGAAAGGGGAGGGTCGTCGCTTTTCCGAACCGGTAGTTCTGGAGCCCAGTGAGCGAACTTGCGGCTGCCTGGGCTGTCGTCCCGTGGATCACGCGGGTCTGAATTGAGCGTGCCGTTGCGCGAAGGCGAAGATCGACGTGTGTCGTCGAGATCATCGTATCGCCTGCTGTCAGAAACGCCACATCAGATGTGGCGGCGGCCTGGAGAATCGACTCTGGGCCCCTTTCGACGGCCTGTCGATCTAAGCGTTCGATTTCGGTGTCGTGATACGATTCGAGCGTCTCGATCGTCGTTCCGACGAGTTTGCTGGTGTAGAATTCGGCGACGACGCGATCGGCCGCCGCAATCGCTTCACGGCCGGCGATTGTCACCGAACGTTCGTCGTACAGCCCCAATCCCACGAAGGTAAGCATACCGCCACTCGGTGACGGATCAGGTTAAACGACCCGAACGAACCTGATGATCGTCAGCTTTAGTCCGCTTGATCGCCGAGAACGGACATGAATCGGGTCCCCTGTGTTCGCGTACGACCGTCGGAGGGCGAAGCCACCCGGACGGAACTGGCTGGCAGAGAGCTGCTGGATCCGAGCAGAAAGATCACGGTTGAGGACGGCTGGCTCTACATCCCGGTGATCGAACCACCATCAGCTTTCGAGGTGGAGTACCGATCGCCACCCCAGCGGGATCGACAGACCACTCCCGAAGACGTGCTGGGATTTTCACCCCGCTACGAACGGATCGGTGACGTGGCGCTGCTCGATGAAGACGATCCGGATCGGGCAGCAGAGATCGCCACCGCACTGTGTGAGAGCGATCTGCCAATCGAGAGCGTGTTGAATCGCGCATCGAAAGTCAAAGGCGAGCTTCGCGTGCGCGACTGGGACGTGCTCGCAGGTGATCCCATCACCGTCCATCGGGAGTACGGCATGGGATTCGAACTGGACCTCTCAGCAGTCTATTTCTCGCCACGGCTCGCAACCGAGCGCCACCGTGTAATCGAGCAGGTGGGAGCTGACGAACGGCTGCTCGATATGTTCGCAGGCGTCGGCCCGTTCGTCATTCCGGCTGCCGCAAAGGGTGCGACCACCGTCGGTGTGGATTTGAATTCCGTCGCCGTCGATTATCTCGAACGCAACGCAGAGCGCAACGACGTTGCTGCGCGTGTCACCGCCATCGAGGGCGACGTGCGAACGATCGATTACACCGGCTGGGCTGACCGGCTGGTGATGAATCTTCCACATAGCGCCAACGAATTCTTAGAGACGGCCGTCCGGCTCGCGGGCGATGAGTGTTGGATCCACTACTACGACATCCAGCACGAAGACGATCCGTTCGGGCCGGGCGAGGCGGCGATCCGCGATGTCGCCACGGAGTACGACGTGACTGTCGAACACGAGCAGGTGGTTCGTTCCTATGCTCCCCACGAGCTGAACGTCTGTCTCGACGTACGGCTCTCGTGAGTCAGCGAGACGTCTCGGTTGCCGGATATGGCCGCATGCCAACTTCCTCGTAAAGCAACGTGGCAGGGGGCTCAGCAAACCATTCAACGGCCGCAATTTCTCCCTCGCGTGGGCACACCGTGCCATCGACGTACTCGCCGTCGAAGATCACGATCGGCGAGTGTATCGGTTCGCCAGCACCCGCCTCGTGACGGTGTTCGACGGCGTGAATCTCGAGCAGGTCGGTGATGGTACACTCGACGCCGGTCTCTTCGCGAACCTCACGGCAGGCAGTTTCTTCGAACGTTTCACCGGGCTCTCGCTTACCACCCGGATCACCCCAGCCGGTGCGGTCAGTCTCCCTGGCCAGCAAGATCTCGCCGTCGTCGTTTCGTACCCAGACGCCAGCACCACCGACACAGCCGCGTTCGAATCGATCGACGATCGCTTCGTATCCCGTGGCGTCGTCGTGCCAGGTCTTTTCGAGAATAGGAACGGTTCCGTAGAAAGATTCTAGCCGATCGATCGTCGTGCGAAGCGTACGCAGTGATCGGTCAGTTAGTGAATTCATAAAAATATCTGCCGAGTCAAGCCAAGGATGGGATTTGAACCCATGAATTCTCGATTACAAATCGAGTGCTTGCACCGGGCCCAAGCTCCCTTGGCACGTATCCAACTGTTGGTGGTTCACCCTATGAGTGCGTATCGGTTTCGTGTTTTGCGAGGGTCAACCGATGAGGGTCATAGCCATGGCGAGCATAAAAACGCTGTGCTGCACGGTTGGATGCCATCACGTCAAGCATGATCGTTTCGACGCCCGCTTCATGTAGTCGTGTGTGGGCTGCCTCGAGCAGTGCCGACCCGATTCCCTCGTCTCGAGCCGTCGGAACCACGTAGAGATTCTCGATGACGCCCGTTTTGACCAGTTCCGTGTACCGGCCGGACTGTGCAGTGAACATGACGAATCCCACGATCGCCCCGTCATCACCGCGGGCGATGAGGATGCCATCGCTGATGAGATGTTGAGCGATCGACTCGCGAATCGTTTCTCGATTGGGGGCCGCTTCGATCAGTGAGTTGTGACGTTGCTGGCCAGCGGCGAGAGCTTCCCAGAGATCGACGAGACTGTCGATCTCAGACCGTTCTGGCGATTCGATGGACATCACGCCCCGTCATCCAGCGCCTGGATGGCTGGCAACGGCTCACCGGTGAGCATCGCAAGCGCTGCACCGCCGCCCGTAGAAACGTGGTCGAATCCGGACAGACCGAGCTGTCGCATCGCGGCTGCCGTATCACCGCCACCAACGATCGAATAGCCCGCGGCAGTCGCCGCAGTGTAGAGCTCTTTCGTCCCCGTGGCAAAACGATCTTCTTCGAACACGCCAGCCGGACCATTGAGGACAACAGTGCCGGCGGTTTCGAAAATATCCGCGTAGGATGCGATCGTCTGTGTGCCGATATCGAGCGCGGGTTCATCGACCGGTAACGCAGTCACTGGAAGCTCCGTCCGCTCGCCAGAGCGTTCGATTGCAACGTCCGTTGGCGTGGCGATCCGGTCGGGATAACGCTCTAGCAACTGTTCTGCGAGATCGAGCCGATCGCGCGCCCGTGATTTGATTACGGACTCGGTCTCCGGACCGAGATCGACACCCGACGCGTAGCAAAACGTGTTACCAACGACGCCACTCGTCACCACAGTGTCGGCCAATCCGGACTGCAACACCGTCTCTGCGATCTCGATAGAATCGTCAACTTTCGCGCCGCCGAGTGAGTACACCCGTGGCGATGGTCGCGCTTCGATTTCCCCAAGCGCATCGATTTCTGTCTCCATTACGCGGCCGGCGTAGCTCGGAACTCGTTCGGTAAACCCAACAATCGATGGCTGCGATCGGTGAGCCGCGGCGAACGCATCGTTGACGAACAGATCCAACGCTTCATACAACTCACTAACGAGATGAGTGTCTGCGGCGGTTGATGGTTCGAATGACATGTTCTCTTCGCTGTAAAACCGGGTGTTCTCGAGCAGGAGTATACTCCCCGGATCGAGCGACTCGATTGCCTTGCGGGCCGACGAGCCAAACGTCGCGTCAACGTACGAAACGGGGAAAGAAAGCAACTCGTCGAAGCGAGCGGCATGCGACTCTAGCGTCGTGAAATCGTCGCCACCAGGCCTGCCCTGGTGGGCAAGAACGACCACGCGACCGCCACGGTCGGCGAGCTCTGAAAGCGTCTCGACGTGAGCGCAAAGCCGTGCGTCGTCGTCGAGTCTCCCGTCCTGCCCGATCGGACTGTTGATGTCAACGCGCACCCCGATTGCATCACCGCTGACTGCAAGCTCGTCGAGCGTCCGTATCATGTCCCTGCTTCCACTGCGGTGTACGAAAGGTGTTGTGTTCTGCTTGCGAGTGGCGTGTACACCCACACCACGCCCGTCTTTCCGTAGTACTGCCAGTGGCACGAGCCATTTATTACTGTGGCACCGACACCTGCCAGTGAGACGTACACATGGGAATGAATATTACACATGATACCATCGCGGAGCGAGTTCGTGAACAACCGACACAGCTGTTTGTGGGTCTGATAACAACACTATTTCTTGCAGATTTGCTGTTGAAACTACAGGGGACGACCGTATTACTATTTGACACCCACGTTCTTGGCGGCTCGATAGGGCTCTCCGAACTATTCACCTACATACTCGATGGACTGATCGTAGGGATTGCGGTCGGATTGGCCGGCATTGGTCTGTCAATGACCTACAGCATTCTCAACTTCGCCAACTTCGCCCACGGAGAGTATCTCACGAGTGGGGCGTTCGTTGGCTGGGCGACGGCGGCCGTCGTTGCTGGTGGGTCAGGGGTCGCAGATCGATTACTGTTGCAGAGTAATCCTGGTCTCGAGTTGCTTTCGACACCGATTGCGCTCACTGTTGGACTCTGTATGGCAGCGATCAGCGCGGTCGGTCTGGCGCTGTTACTCGATCGGCTGGTGTACAAACCAATGCGCGAAGCTGAAGGGATCTCGTTGTTGATCGCCTCCATCGGCGTTGCGCTGTTGGTTCGCTATACGATCGCGTTCATCTGGCAGACTGGTCGCTACGGCGTTACAGGGAGTCCAACCAAAGTCACCATCCTGAATCTGGTAACGCTCACGACACACGAGCTCACACTGCTGGTGCTCGGCGGCGTTTCGATGGTCGGCGTCGCGATCATGCTCGAGTTCACAAAACTCGGGACGGCGATGCGTGCGATGGCCGATAACGAGTCACTCGCACGTGTGAGTGGCATTCCAGTCGAGCAAGTCACGAGGCTGACGTGGATCGTCGGCGGAGGGCTAACGGGGATTGCCGGCTATCTGTTCGTGCTGGAGTCGGGGACAATCGCCTTCAATTTCGGCTGGATCAACCTGTTGTTGATCTTCTCGGCCGTCATTCTCGGCGGGATCGGGTCGGTGTACGGCGCAATGGTTGGCGGCGTGCTCATCGGACTCGTCGATAAGCTCGCACAGGTGTGGATTCCATCAGACCTTACACGAGCGGCCGTGTTCGTGGTGTTGATCGCCGTGTTGCTCGTCCGGCCAACCGGGCTGTTCGGTGGGGTGAAAACTGCATGACTGCCAGTGGATTCCGAAGCCGACTCACGGGACTCCCAGATGCTGTCTACGTCTTTGGTCTGATGGCCGGTCTGTACGTAGTGTTCACCGGGCTCACCGTCCTCCTCAACTTCGAGCTAGCGGGCGTCGTGAACACGCTCCGTGCGATCACCTACTTCTCAGCCGTCTACGCAATGGTTGTCCTGGCGTTGAATCTCCACTGGGGCTACACCGGGCTGTTCAATCTCGGCGTCGCCGGATTCATGGCGGTCGGCGTTTACACCATGGCGATCGTCAGTGGGCCAACAAATCCAGGGCCTGCAGAGATCCCAGGACTCGGCATGAGCCTCTGGGTGGGCGTAGTCGCCGGCGTCGTCGTGGCGGGTCTCGTCGGCGTGCTGGCGTCGCTGCCGGCACTGAGACTGGAAGCCGATTATCTGGCTATTGTAACGCTTGCGCTGTCGGAGATCATTCGGCTGGTGCTCAACTCCACTCTGATCCAGGAGGTGTCCGTCTTTGGCGTTACGTTCGGCACTGGCGGCGCAACCGGGTTGACGGTCCAGAACAACCCACAAACCCCGGTGACAGCATTTTTCCAATCCTGGCCAGGCAGTGCAATCACCGATATGGCGATGGCCATTGGCATCAACCGGCCAACGGTCGTCGAAGGGATTGGCTACGCCATCGTGCTCGGAGCCGTTGTGGGCCTGCTGTTCGTCTTTGTTCGGCGAATCGCCACCTCACCGTTCGGCCGCGTGCTCAAAGCGATCCGGGAAGACCAGGTTGTCGCCGCCGCACTCGGGAAAGACACCCGTTGGTTCAAGATCATCATCTTTGGCGTGGGCTGTGGGCTGATGGGGCTCGCTGGCATCCTCTGGTACGGTAGCGATGGCTACATCAATCCGCTCTCGTTTAGACCAAACATCACCTTCTACGTCTTCGTGGCGTTGATCATCGGCGGTGCCGGATCGAACACGGGAAGCATCATTGGCGGGTCAATCTTCGCAAGCGTGCTGTTTTACCTGCCACAGTTTCTCGAGCAAAACAGTACCCCCGTTCTGGATGGGATCCAATCAGTGCTCGGCGGTTCAACCGCGACACCACAGACCGTCATCGATGCGGGTGGTGCACTCGTTGGGCTGGATCTGACGGCGTTTCTTGCCTACTGCTTTGCGAACATCAGCTCGCTCAGATTCATCGGCGTTGGCCTCATTCTCATCTATCTGATGCAGCGCCGTCCGGACGGCCTGTTCGGCCATCGGATCGAGACGGCTGCGAGCGTTCCGTTGACAACAGGTGATACCGATGAGTGAGTCATCCGATGAGCCCACGGCCGAGCCCGTGCTCGCTGTCGACTCACTCGAAAAACAGTTCGGCGGGATCACGGCAGTCGAAGACGTTTCGTTCGACATCCAGCCCGGGTCATTGACGGGGTTGATCGGCCCGAATGGGGCCGGCAAATCGACGACGTTCAACTGCATCAGCGGCACGCTCACGCCAACGTCCGGAACGGTTCATTTTCAGGGCACCGAGATAACCGACGCCCCATCGCACGTTGTTGCAGAGCATGGGCTCTTCAGAACGTTTCAGATCGCCCGCGAACTCGAAGAGATGACCGTCCTGGAGAACTTGCTGCTCGCACCGCCTAATCAGCTGGGCGAATCGCTCATCTACGCCGTTACGCCTGGACTCCGACAACGCGTCCAGAAACAGGAGCGAGAGCTGCGCGAGCGGGCGTGGGAGCTGCTAGAGCGGTTCGAACTCGAACATCTCGCACGCGAGTACGCCGGCTCGCTCTCTGGGGGCCAGCGAAAACTCCTGGAGCTTGCGCGCGCATTAATGGCCGAGCCGTCGATGGTGTTGCTCGATGAACCACTCGCTGGCGTCAATCCGACCCTCGAAACACAGCTTCTCGAAGGGCTCCACGAGCTCCGCGAGGAGGGGTACACGTTTTTGCTCGTCGAACACGACATGAACGTCATCATGAATCATTGTGATCCAATCATTGTCATGCACCAGGGATCGATACTCACCGTCGGCACGGCAGACGAAATCAGATCGAACGATCGCGTCATTGATGCGTATCTCGGAGGAGACCGATGAGCGACGCCACTGCGAGCACAGCATCCCGGCCAGAGGCTCCTGGCATTCTCTCGGTCAGGAATCTCGATGCTGGATACGACGAACTTCAGGTGCTCTCTGGCGTGGATCTGGATGTGGCACGCGGCGAGTACATCACGATCGTTGGTCCAAACGGTGCCGGAAAATCCACCGTAATGAAGTCGGTCTTTGGGCTCACGACCTATTTCGATGGTTCAGTAACGTTCGATGACAAATCGATCGCTCAGCAGCAACCAGAAGAGATCATTCACCACGGGATCAGCTACGTTCCGCAGACTGGAAACGTGTTTCCGTCGCTTTCAGTCCGAGAAAACTTAGAGATGGGTGCATTCATCCTTGAGAACGTTCCCGAACAACAGATCGAAACGATCTTCGATCGCTTTCCGATCCTCCGCGAGCGCCAGTCCCAGGCCGCAGGAACGCTCTCTGGAGGACAACGTCAGATGCTCGCGATGGGACGGGCACTGATGCTCGATCCGGAGCTGTTGTTGCTCGATGAACCGTCCGCCGGACTCGCGCCGGATCTCGTCGACGAACTGTTCGATCGAATCGACGCCATCAACGGGGATGGCACCGCAATCATGCTCGTCGAACAGAACGCAACCGAGGCACTTCGGCGGTGTGATCGGGGCTACGTGCTCGTCCAGGGGGAAAATCGGTTCATGGACGACGGCGAGACCTTACTCGCCGATGCAACCGTCAGAAAAGAGTTTCTCGGCGGCTGAGCGACTACGGGCTCATCGCCGACTGCAGCTTCGCTGAATACGATGACTGCTCTTTCTCGAAGGCGACTTCTGCCTGCACCGTGCCGCCGGCCTCCTCGAATGCGCTCACGAACGACTCCGAGAGCGACTGGCCGTAGGAGTTGTTGACGTACATCGTTGCGGCCGTCGTTGCGCCCTTATCCTCATCGGCGACCTGAGCGAGCACTTTCCCCTGGAGAGCATCGCTGGGTGCCGTCCGGAAGATGAAATCCGAATCATCGAGCGCAGTAACCTTCGGCGACGTGGAGGAAGGTGAACAGCCGACCACCTTATTCGGAATGTACACTTGATTTGCAACCTTCAGGTTCACGCCGGACGAAAGTGGCCCTGCAATCGCCTGATAGCCGGCGTTAACGAGATTGTTCGCGGCTGAAATTCCGGCCTGCGGATCAGTCTGTGAATCCGCTACTCGCTGGTCTATCGTGAGATCGACGTTCCCCTCAAGCTGTTTCACCGGGAGTGTCGAGGCGTCACTCATTGGTTTGCCCAGGTCTGCAAGATCACCACTCGTCGCCATCAACGACCCAACCTTCACCGTTCGATCGCTAGAGCTCCCTGGAATCGAGTCGCTCCCACCACCGCCATCGCTCCCACCCTCAAACGGGATCGTATCGTCCGTCGAGAGCCCGTCACTGCCGTACGAGAAGATATCGTACTTGACAGCGCCCATATCGCCGTTTGTATCGAAATTCACCGCGCTTGACGCACCGTTGTAGTTGATCGCAGTTCCAGAGGCCACGGCTTCAACGGCCTCAACGAACGAGTCCGGACCGAACTCCTCGCCGTCGGGGTTGGCCACCGAACGCATCGCATCGCGGATAGCGGGTCCATCGTTCGATCCGGCCGCAACGTTTGCAAGCACCAGGATGGCCGTCGCGTCGTAGGTGTGTGCCGTAAACACCCCCGGATCGCTCCCGTATGCTTCGTTGTATCGCTGGGTGAAAAAGTCAGCACCCGGACCGGACGCCGCCGGTGCAGTTCCTGAAATGTTGCTGAGATCTTCGCCGACGTCGTCTGGCAGCGACTCCGATTTCATGCCGTCGGTGATTAGAATCGACGTATCAGTGTCGTACTCGGCGTAGTAATCCGAAAACAGCTGCACGCCGCTTGCTGGATAGCCGATGACGACCAGCACGTCTGGACTCTCGCCACCACCATCCGTTCCATCGGTCGTCCCCGTGTCCGAGCTATCCTCTGTCGTACAACCAGCCAGCGCCATAAGGCCAGCCGTACTCATCGCGCCAATACCACCGAGCACCGCACGGCGGCCAATGTAGCGCGAAGATTCATCACGGTTTGTGATATCACGTCCCATCGTGTTCGCCACTATGTGTGCATAAGTATAAATGTGACTTCTACTGACTGATCAATTAACATTAGAGTTCGCGGCCAGTATTGCGAATTAACTTTCCGCACAATCTACACAGATAGATCGTCCATCCGCATTCGATAGTGACTGTGTAAACGCACCGCAGTCCTCACAGATCCCCTGAAGGCGTCCAGCTTCCGTATCGTTGACCGTAGGTCTCTCGAGTTGATCACGTGCTGGGAGTTCCTCGGCACTCGTAAGTGCACTCACAAGATCACGCTCGGTGAGTACGCCGAACAGTTCGTCGTCTTCGACGACAAGCAGTGGGTCCTCGGTTCCGACAAATCGGGTGAGAGCATCGTCGACCGGGGTATCAGGGCTGACCGTCTCGAACTCCGTCCGCATCACGGACGCGAGCGGTCGGGTCTCATCCTCGCCGTTGACGAGCACGTCGAGGAGATCACGAACGCCAACCAGTCCAACTGGTTCGGTTCCGCGGACAACGACGAGATAATCGGTCGCCTCCGCGAGCAACAGTGCAGCACTGTCGTACACCGTATCGCTTTCGCTCGCACCGACAAAATCGGGCAAGAGTACATCACGGACCGTGTTATGAGCGACCATATCTCACAGTAGTGGACAAACAAAGAAAAAGATGGCCCACAACCACCCCTAGAGTCTGTCGGCAACGAGAGCAAACGCGCGACCGGGTTCGACGGTCGCCTGCTGGGGGTTGTACACCACCACCGTCGTGGCGGTGAGTTTTGGCAGGTGGCGATCATAGAGCTCCCTGCGCACCCGTTCTGAATCTGGGGGAGCCGGTGATTCCGAGGACTGGGTGTGTGGTTCAAGGGTAGAAACGATCGCACGTGCGAGTTCCCGCACGGTTCGGGGACGCTCGTCGCGAGCTAGCGCCCGAAGCAGTGCGCGTCGGTATGGATGGGCCAGCAGCTCGGTGATAACCTCCTCGGGAAGCGAGTGACCGCGTGAGCGTTCGATCGCCATACATTACAGTAGGGGAGAAAGCAACAATAAGTGTGTCGCACGCTGACACACTACGCAGAACCGATCTCGTACGGCCAGTATCCCTGTTTTCTGAGTGAGGTTCCCATGGCCCGATTGAACGACTGGATATCATCAACCGACGATTCGGAAACACCCGACAGCACATCAGAGACGCTCACGACGGTCTCGTGGTCGATACGGACGGGCTCGTCGCCGTACTCTTCCTCGAACGCGTCGAGATCCAGCGGAAAATCCTCCTCCTCGTCGACTTTCTTCGCGAGAATCGCCTGTCCGTACTTTCGCATGCCTTCACTACCCGCCTGGTCGTCCGGATCGTGGGGCCAGTCCATAGCTGACAGTGTGGTCAGCGAATGGTTAAGCGTTCCTTTCGGTCCCAACCGGAACGATCAACCCGGAAAGATCACGTACAACAGCAGATAGACCACGATCCCAAGCGCAAACGAGATGAGCCACAGTGGCGCTGCAATCCGGCCGATCGTTCGATGTCTGGTGTCGTAGATCTCGACGACCGATCTGGTGAGCCCGAGCAACAACACGTAGTAGAGCAACGGCAAACAGATGATCGCCAGCGCAATGTGAATCGCGAGCAAGGGCAGATACAAATACGACTTGATCGTTTCCGGCCCAGCAAACGTGGTCGGGCCCTCAATCGTCACCCGGTAGAGATACAGCGCAAGAAACGCGATGAACAGAAACAACGCCGACATCATCGACCGGCGGTGACGTTCGACCATATCACGCTTGATAAAGCGCCAGCCACCCAGAATGAAGCCGATGGCAACGGCGCTGATGAGCGCGTTCAGATGCGGAATGGCAACGAGTAGCCCATCGTGATGGGGAAGCTGCTCCGTGGGGATGAATCCAAGCACCGCACCAAAGACGACCCCCACCGATCCGATCGTCAGGATAGCTGTCAATCCTAGAACATGATCACGTGCGAACGATGACATACCTGTGCTCACAACGGGGAGCCTCTTGGGTGTTATCGCTTGGTCGGAGTGGTGACTCGAAGCGAACTGTTTTGTGAGAATTTTGCGTGGGTGCTGTCTGCAGATCCCTCAAGGGGGACAGCACGTGCACAGTGCCGCAGTGGCAGTAGTGCGTGGGACCGGATTTGAACCACGGTCGCAGCAAACTGCTCCCTGCTTCAAACCGGACACGCCGTCACTGCGGACGTTCACTGCGTGGGACCGGATTTGAACCGGCGGACCTCTACAGGACAGCGCCCTCAACGCTGCGCCGTTGGCCTGGCTTGGCTACCCACGCACGGTGTGTCGTGTGCATTTACCCCTATTCAGTTAACTAATAAAAGCCCTTCCCTTTCATCGTACGACTGCACAACGTTCGCAGTGGTCAATGATCGTTGCCAACGCGGATGACCTGCAACAGCGAGAACACCGGCACACCCTCGATTTCTTCGACGCCGCGTTTGTCAGCGAGCACAACACACGCTGCTGGCGTGCCACCGCGGGCACGGACTCCCTCGATCGCTTCGGTCATCGTGGTCCCGCTGGTAATGATATCATCGACAATGTAGCATTCACGATCCTCGATCTGGGCGAAATTCCGCGAAAACGATCCCGCGAGCTCTTCGATGTCACCCTCCTCCCACTGGTGTTTCCGGGGCGTGTACGCGCTCAGATCGGTATCCAACTCGCGGGCAATCGTGGTCGCCAGCGGCGTTCCCGCCTTCTCGATACCAATCGTGAGATCGACCGACTCACCCTCCTTGGAGAGCAGATCCGCCATTGCTTTGCCAGCAAACGAGAGCCGGCGGCTATCTCGACCGAGCGCGCTCCAGTCGACGTGAATGTCGTGGGGGCCACTGACCGACGGTGCGACCGACGGCGAAGGCTCGTCGACGCTCCCGCGCTCGATCAACCAGCTGGCCGTGTCCCTGGAGACGTTCAGCTCGTCGGCGATCTCTCCTTTCGAAAGCCCCCGTTCGGTTAGCTCCGCCGCGCTCTCGATCAGATCGTCAACGTTCTTCATGTACTGTGGGCTAGCTGGTCAATGCGTATAAACATGGGCGGTGAATCAGAGCTGAACGGTGGTAATCGTGGATATCCGGGCCACATTCGATGATCGCGTGTGAGCAAAACAGAAGACTCATAACAATTATATAACGTTTTAAATTTGGCCACAATACCGCCTGAAACCCTCGATATCACCGATTTTGGAAAATATCGACGCCCTATCCAACGTTTCTTTCCATCTTCATATAGCAATATACATCACCGACAGTTGTATAGTGGGGTGTAATGACTCCCTCCGGACAGACCGCCATTGGAATCATCGGATTGGGAAACATTGGACAGTATCACGCCAACCAACTCCGATCGCTGGGGACGGAGTTGCCGGTCACGATCGGTGGTGGGATGGACATCGATCGCACAGCGAGAGATCGATTCACCGAGTCGTTCGGGGTCACCACGTACGAGGACGCCACAACCCTGTACGACGCCGTTGATGCGGTTATCATCACCACGCCGAATCGATTTCACGAACAGTACGCCGTCGGCGCGCTTGAGGCCGGCCTCGACGTATTGATCGAGAAACCGATCGCGCACACGATCGAGAGCGCCCAACGCGTCCGCGAGACAGCAGCCGAATCCGATGGCGACTGTATGGTAGGATTTCACAATCGCTTTTCGTCCTCCGTTCAGGTCCTCAAAGAGTACCACCAGGCGGGGCGGTTCGGAGAGCTGACCCATATCGATGCGAACTACATCCGCCGACGGGGGGTTCCCGGACGCGGGACCTGGTTCACCAGTGAGGCGGACGCGGGCGGCGGCGCACTCATCGATATCGGCGCGCACGCGATCGATCTCGCGCTGTATCTTCTCGATTTCCCGACCGTATCGGAGGTCACCGGTGTCACTCGATCGGAGTTTGGCGGCCGGCCGGACTACACGCATCTCGAAATGTGGGGTGACCACGGCGATGGCCCCTTCGACGTGGACGATTCGGCGAGCGCATTCATCCGCTGTGCACAGAATCGAACGATTTCGCTCGATGTGGCCTGGGCGACAAACCGACCACCAACCAACGAGTTCATCGTTACCGGCACGGAAGCCGGTGCCCGACTCGATCTGAGCGACGGAACCCTGACGCTGTTCGAGTCCTCTCCGGCCGGCAGCCCACATTTTGCCGACACCGAGATCACGACCCGTGATGAGAATCCACACCGGAATGAGCAGCGGTATTTCGTCGAGGAGATCCGGAGTGACTCACCTCTGACGATGAACACGGTCGAGGAAGGACTCAGTGTACAGCGCGTGATGGACGCGATCTATCGATCGAGCGATCGAGCCGGTGCCGTGCCGATCGAGATGGAACCACTCTCGACGGCCGACTAGCGCCGTCCAATCGACTGTTTTTTCTGGAGGGTTTCAATCTCTGTTGCATTCGGAAACGCACTGACTGCACCGCGTGCAGTCGTGGTGAGCGCGCCCGCTGCGTTCGCCCGATCGAGCCAGCGCCACGGATCGTCAGCGCCGCCTTTTATACCATCGAGCAGTCCAGCCAGAAAGCCATCTCCAGCACCGGTGGTGTCGGTGACAGAAACCGAGTAGCCGGGATGGTCGATCGCGGTGGGACCAACCGGGCTGTTCGCCGTGGCACGCAACAGTGATCCGTTTACACCCTGGGTGAGTACCACGGTGTGAACGCCAGTAGAGAGCAACGACTGGGCAAGCGCCGCCGGGGTTTCTCCGTCGAATCCCGCGGTGCGACAGTCAGCAACGGAGCCACAAACGATGTCGGTGTACTCTAGGACTTCTCGCGCGGTTCGTTCGAACGGTTCGTCGGTCCACAGCGATGGCCTGGCGTTGGGGTCGTACACGACGGTACAGCCGGCCGAGGTAGCTCGTTCGAGGAGCTCGAGAATCGCCGTCCGTGCCCGATCGGTGGCGAGCGCGATCCCACCAACGACGACCCAGTCCAGCTTCGCTAGCTGTTCGTCCGGTACAGCACCGACAGAAAGGTGTACGTCCGCTGGACGCTCCCGGTAGAACGTGAACGTTCGATCCCCAGCTCCGTCGTGAGTGACGTGGGCGAGCGTCGTCTTCGAATCTGGAGCCCTCTCAACGTACGGTCCCGCAAGTCCGAGCTCATCGAGCCGTCTCCTGAGAAACGCCGCCATCGGATCATCACCGAGACAGCTCCACAACAGGGGCGCATTGTCGAGTCGAGCAAGGCCAGCCGCCACGTTGGTCGGCCCGCCCCCGATCCGTCGAACGAAGACGTCGTCGTCTCCACCAGCTGGAACGAGATCGACGAGCGTCTCTCCCACGACGAGAAAGTGTCCGGTCATGGGATGACCAACGCCCCCATCAGGGAAAAGCGGTCGTCTCAGTCGGGCTTGTTGTGGGCAGATTCCACCGCCTCCGCGTAGCCGTCGTGTAATTGCTTAAATAGCAGCAACCGAATACACGTTCATGGCAAAATACTCGACCGGGGGTATCAGCTCCGACGACGACGGGAGCTGTGAGCTCTGTGGAGCCGAGGGGACGACGCTCCAGACCGAGCGAGTGGCAGGCGCGACGCTCGCCGTGTGTCCCGACTGTCGGTCGCGTCACGGAGAGTCGAATGCGCCGACAGACCGAGACGAGCACGGTCGACCCACAGACTCCCGGGATCCAGACGAGTCGAACAGAAAGCGTCGTGCGGCCCAGAATCAGGCCCGACTCGACGACGCCCAGCGAACCAATCCCGAAACCTGGGTTGATGGCGCAGAATACGAAGGAGATCCACTCCCCTATCTGGTGCGTGGCTACGGTGATCGAGTGGCCAACGCGCGTGCAGCCGTCGATTTCGGTACTGCCGATCTGGCGAACGAACTCGACGTGTCCGAACAAAAGATTATCGCAATTGAAGCGGGTCGGGCGACCGACGCTGGTGTCGGCGGATCGCTGATCGAGGCGATCGAATCCACGCTCGACATTTCGCTCACCGAAGAGCGCTGATTCTCAGGTTGCTTTGAGGTTGTGAATCACAGACAGCCGATCGACGATCTCCGCGGTCGGCTCGATTGCGTTCTCGATCAGTGCCGTGTCCTTATACGCCCCAGGAGCTTCATCGAGCGTGTCATCTGAGACCGACGTGGAGTAGATGCCGTCCATTTGCGATGTGAACGTGTCCATGTCCAGTTCACGAAACGCTTTCCGACGACTCATAACACGCCCAGCCCCGTGCGGAGCGGAGTAGTTATAGTCAGCATTTGATTTTCCCACACAGATACAGATCCCATCGCGCATGTTGTACGGCAGCAACAGCCGCTCGTTTTCATACGATCGCACGGCTCCCTTTCTGATGATGAGATCGCGGAAATCGATGTAGTTGTGGACCGATTCGATCGAATCGACCGACTCGCGCCCGACGATGGCCTCAATCTGGCGAGCCATCTCACGGCGATTTTCGGCGGCATACTGCTGTGCGAAGATCATATCCCGGAAGTAGCCATCCGCCTCCTCGCCCTCGAGATAGTCAAGGGTCTCATTGCGGTCGGAGTCACCAATCCGCTCGTGGAGCGCATCAATCTGCCGTCCGATCGCTTCGCCCTGAAACTCCGTTCGGATGCGCTCAATCTCGGCTTCGACATCGATTCCGCGGTGATTCATCCGTTCCGTTGCCCGCGATTGCCAGTGCTGGGCCACGTTGTATCCCAGCCCACGGCTGCCGCTGTGGACCACTGCCCAGACGTGGTCAGTCCGGTGAGAGCGGCCGAATTCGATGAAGTGGTTGCCACCACCGAGCGTTCCGATCGAGTTGATCGCCCGGCGTTCGTTCACGCCAACTCGGTGACAGAGCGAGGAAAAATACGACTCGTCGTACGGTCCACAGTCGAGCGAACGACCGTACGTATCCTCGAACTCGCGCAGTATCGACGTTGCCTCCTCGAATGGAAACGAATCGAGCGAATACTCGCTCTCTGACCGGACCGAAGAGCCCATCGGAATCCGATCGCGGAGTTTTCGATCGAGGCGGTCGTGATCGATCTCGAGATCACCACCGAGATCGATCGCATACAGCCCACAGCCGATATCGACACCGATCGTGTTCGGAACTACGCGCTCACCGAGGGGCATTGTAAAGCCGATGACGCTCCCTTTCCCCCAGTGTGCGTCGGGCATCACCCGGACTGGCTGCCGAAACGCCGGGTGATCAACCAGCGTCTGGAGCTGCTCGCGGGCCCCATCGCCGAGCTCCTCGGCGTCGAGAAAGACCTCGGCGCTCGTGTGCGCACCCGATATTCTGACCATGGCCGTGCTATCCGCCTGGCAAACAAAACGCCACCGGAACAAACGCTATTGTTCGACAACAGGATATCCGTGTAGCTTTGTGAGTCCAGACCGAACAGTTCGGTGATGACACGAGCAAGTGTCGTCGGAGTCGGGATGACGACCTTCGGCGTTCACGACCAACCGCTACCAGAACTGTTTGGACAGGCGGCACTGGACGCGATCGATGATTCGGGTGTGACGCCCGGAGATATCGATTCGTTCTACTTCGGGAACGCGATGGGTGGTCAGACCGAAAACGACACACATCTCGCCCCTACACTCGCCGCCGAGATCGGCCTGGCCGGAATTCCGGCACAGCGATTCGAAGACGCCTGTGCAACGTCTGCGAACGCCTTTAAAAACGCGGTCGAAGCCGTCGACGCCGGAATTCACGATACGGTGCTCGTCGGTGGCGTCGAGCGATGTACGCCCGAAACCGGCAAGGGAACCGGTGCCATGACGGAAATTTTTGCGTCTGCGTCCCATCGCCAGTACGAACAGCCCACCGGGCTGACGTTCCCTGGGGTGTTCGCGTTGCTCACGAAGCGACACATGCACGATTACGGAACGACAGAGCGCCAGCTCGCCCACGTAGCCGTGAAAAACCACTACAACGGCACCAACAATCCACGCGCACACTTTGGCTCCGAGACGACGGTCGAAGCGGTGCTCGAGTCGCCGATCGTGGCCGATCCGTTCCATCTGATGGACTGTTGTCCGTTCTCTGACGGCGCTGCGGCCGTGATTGTCACCAGCGACGATCTGGCCGATTCGTACGACGAGCCAGTCGACGTGACCGGTGTTGGACAGGCCACCGGACGCGTGCCACTGGGACTAAAATCAGACATTCACGCCACACAGCCAGCACGCGACGCTACAGCGATGGCCTACGAACAGGCGGACACCACGGCCGATGCGGTCGATTTCGCCGAGGTGCACGACTGTTTTACCGGTGCAGAGATACTGGCCAGCGAGGCGATCGGATTCTTCGAAGACGGCTTTGGCGGCCCGGCGGCCGAGTCGGGACGCACCGAAATTGATGGCGACCGGCCGATCAATCCGAGCGGCGGACTCAAGGCAAAAGGACACCCGATCGGCGCGACGGGTGCCTCCCAAATCGTCGAGCTGACCGAACAGCTCCGCGGAGAAGCTGGAGCGCGCCAGCTCGACGATCCAACGCGGGGGCTCGCACACAATCTGGGCGGCGACGCGGCGACGACCGTTATCTCCGTCCTGGAGGTGCGAGGATGACCGACGCGTTCAACTACGACGCATGGGCCACAGCACTCGAACGCGGCGAACTTCTAGGTGGTCGCTGTCGATCCTGTGAGACGACGTTTGGCACGCCAGTCATGGTCTGTCCGGACTGTTCACATCGTGGGCTCGAGCCGACGCCGCTTTCAGAAACGGGGATCATCCACACGGTGACGCGAATCGAGGTTGCACCGACCGGCTTCGAGGGGCCATTCTTTGTCGGGATCGTCGAACTTGAGGACGCACGGCTCACTGCTCGAATCGAAGCCGACAGCGACGAACCAGAAATTGGCGACAATGTCAGGTTTGCCGGCGGACTCAGCGAGGCACCCGACGGGAGTGTGGCCCCGCTGTTCCGCCTCGAATAGCTAGATATCCATCCGGGCGAGCCAGAGCGAGGGATCGTCGAGTTCGGTGTTCGTCGGCAGGTTGTCCGGCTTCTCCCAGACGATCGCGGCGGTTTCGAGGTCGCGCTCGTCTGCAACCTGCTCGAAGAACGTCTTTCCGCGTTCGTACTGACGACGCTTGCGGCCAAGCCCGAGCGCATACCGCATCAGCTGCGTCAGGAATCCACCGCTGTGCCGTCTGGCGTCAAGTTTACTCCGGAGATCGTCGTACTCTGCATCGAACGTACGGTCCATTAACAGCTCTGCGTACCCCTCAACCGACGTCATCGTCACGTCCACGCCCGTCAGATCGAGCTGGCTGACGTTGCCGGCCGACAAATCAGCCAACAGCTCTTCTACCTGTTGTTCGAGATGATCGGAGAGCCACGGCGCAGCACCGAATTCGGCGGCGTGAGTCACCTCGTGAAACGCAATCCACCGGGTAAATCGGTCGCTGTCGACCTCAAGTTCGTTCGCAATCCGCTCAATGTTCGGGTGAACGAAATAGAGCGCGTGATCGTCGGAATCGGAAAGAAAGAGCGGATCGTACTGCCCGAGCACGTTGTTAGAAAGAAAGCTGACCGAAAGCGCCATCGAACCGGTGTTGATGGTCCTGACGAGACCGGGAAGCATGCCGATCTCCGTGTCCATCTGCTCTAGCACGCGCTCGAACGTCGCAACATTCGCGTCGATCCAGTGGTGGCGGTGTTGTATTTCGATCGTCTCCGGGAGATCAAAATCGACACCACCAACCGAACGGATCCGATCGCGAGCACTGCGAACGTCGTCACGATACCGATCGATAGCCGCCTCGTCGAGATCGATCGAACCCGGATCGGTGGCCGCCTTCGCCGATTCAGTGACTGCAGTCCAGTCGATCGGTTCGGAGCCAGAGGCATCCGCAACCGCCCGTACTGCACGATAAAAGTTCATAGATAGAAAAGATGCGCACTGGCAAAAGGTGTTCCGCCGATTGTAGGCTATCGCCACCACTGCCAGCCAGCTCTGGATGTGTCAGCGTCTGTCTCATCCAGGCCAACGAGCACACTGAGCGAGCAGAGAAACGCCAGGCCGATGAGTGAACGGAGTCCTCCACGATCGGTCGATTTCTCGGTGGCTAGCTCTGGTGATGGTGAGTTCCCAGTTGGAGCTGGCTCTCCGTTCTGGCGTCGTCGCCACAGAAAGACACCTACACCAACAGTGACCACACTAACCAGTCCGACCAACATACCGCGGAGACGACGGGGACGTGAGTGTTCCACTGGCGTGTCGGTCGGTTGGCGAACGACCTTATCACCACTGAACGGTGCGTTGACTGTCGGTTCGTCGATGTCGACTTCGAAGATCGTCAGGTCCATAGAATGTATTCACTGTCGGCCGACATCAAAATTTGTATCAATCCGAATCTAGCCGGTCAGTTGCACGCCGGCAGGGAACGGTCTCCAGCGGCTGGAAAACGAGCCGAACGGAAAGGACCGTGGTATTCTTGGGCTGGCTAGCACAACATACGGCATGGACACCGAACAACGCGACTTTCTTGAGGCTCTTTTGACCACACCAACGCCGTCAGGGTTCGAGCGAGCGGGCCAGGGGACGTGGCTCGACTACGTCGAACCGTTCGCAGACGAACTGCGCACGGACGCGTACGGCAACGCCGTTGCGGTCCATCACGGGAGCGACGACGTGGATCTCGAACTGGCATTTGCCGGCCACGCGGACGAAATCGGCCTCATGGTCAGAAACATCACCGAAGACGGGTTCATCCAGCTCACTGGCGTTGGGGGTGCAGACAAAACTGTCACTCGCGGCCAGCAGGTCACCGTTCACGCAGACGAACCGATTTCTGGCGTCATCGGACAGACAGCCATCCACCTGCGCGATCGGACGAACGGTGAGGACGTGGATGACATCGCCAACCAGCACGTCGATATCGGCGTCGATTCGAAAGAAGACGCCGAAGAGCTGGTCGAAATCGGCGATCCGATCACGATCGACACCTCGATAACCACACTCTCTGAGACACGACTCACCGCCCGCGGGATGGACAACAGAATTGGCGTCTGGGCCGCCGCCGAAGCGCTCCGACGGGCGGTCGAACGAGATGCCGACGCGACCATCTACGCGATCGCAACCGTCCAGGAAGAAGTCGGACTGAAGGGCGCACAGATGGTTGGTTTCGACATCGCTCCGGACGCGTACTTCGTGGTCGATGTAACCCACGCCACCGACACCCCAGCCGTACCTGGTGAAGCTTCCACCGCCGTCACTATCGGCGATGGGCCCGTCGTTGCACGTGGCTCAACGAACCACCCAGCACTCGTCGAACGGCTCCGCTCGGTCGCCGACGACGAATCGATCGATATCCAGCTCCAGGCGGCCGGCTCACGCACCGGGACCGATGCCGATGCGTTCTACACCTCCAACGGCGGAGCCCCCGCTGTGAACGTTGGACTTCCAAATCGATATATGCACACCCCCGTCGAACTCATCGACACCGACGATCTCGAAGACGTGGCTGCGCTACTCGGTGCCGTTGGCGGCGAAACAGACACATTAGTTACAGATTTGCTAACAAACAACTAGATTGATATATTTTCAAATTCATAATTGAATCTGGTTATCACAAGCGTCGGTCGGTCTCGGTGGGCTTAAGACAGAGGAACGAGGGGAAGGGAATATGGCTGGACGACCGCTGGATGTACTGGAGGAATCACTTGGAACTGTAGTGACGATTTCGCTGAAGGGCGGGGAGTCGTACACCGGACGACTGGCTGGGTACGACCAGCATATGAATCTCGTCGTCGAGTCGGAAGAAGACACAACCGTTATACGCGGCGATAACGTCGTTTCCATCAACACATGACTGGAGCGGGCACCCCGAGCCAAGGAAAGAAGAACAAAACGACGCACGTTCCGTGTCGTCGCTGTGGTGAAAAATCCTACCACGTGAAAAAGAAGGTCTGTTCGTCGTGTGGGTTCGGTAAAACCGCCAAACGACGCGATTACGCCTGGCAGTCGAAAGCCGGCGAGTAACTGGACTGACCGACGACTATCCTGCGTGTCGGTCGGTTCGCCCGATCGGAACGTGTCTCTCGATAAACAGTAGACAATGCACGAAAAATGCGGTGTCGTAGGAATTTCTCTTGGGGATCGAACCGCCGCCCACCCACTGTATTACGCGCTGTTCGCGTTACAACACCGTGGACAGGAGTCTGCCGGGATCGTGACCCACGACGGTTTTCAACAGCACGACCACGTTGATATGGGTCTCGTCGGCGACGTGTTCGACGAGGACGATCTCGAGTCGCTCAACGGCTCAGTGGGGATCGGCCACGTACGATATCCAACGGCAGGAAGCGTCGATGCCTGTTGTGCCCAGCCATTTTCCGTCTCGTTCAAAAGCGGTTCGCTGGGATTGGCACACAACGGTAATCTGATCAATACGGAGTCGGTGCGTGATGAGCTCGCCGCACTGGGACATGCGTTTACCTCAGACGGTGATACGGAGGTGATCGCCCACGATCTGGCCCGGAATCTCCTCGACGGTGGATTGATCCAGGCCGTTCGACAGACCATGGGACGGATTCACGGTTCGTACGCACTCACCATCATTCACGACGATACGGTCGTCGGCGTTCGCGATCCCGAGGGCAATCGGCCACTCTGTCTCGGGAAGGTTGATGGCGGGTACGTACTCACCAGCGAAAGTGCTGCCATCGATACCCTTGATGGGGAGCTGATTCGAGACGTTCGTCCGGGTGAGCTGATCAGGCTCGACCCAGACGGCAGCGGCTACACCTCCTATCAGCTCACTGAGCGAGACAACAGCGCCCACTGTTTCTTCGAGCACGTCTATTTCGCCCGGCCGGATTCCGTGATCGACGAAACGCTCGTCTATGAAGTTCGACGCGAGCTGGGACGACAGCTCTGGGAGGAGTCGGGCGTCGATACGGACGTTGTGATGCCCGTCCCGGATTCTGGCCGTGCGTTCGCCGGCGGCTACGCCGAAGCCGCAGACGGTGTTGAGTTCGCTGAAGGGCTGATGAAAAACCGCTACGTCGGTCGGACGTTCATCATGCCGACCCAAGACGCCCGCGAGCGCGCCGTGCGGCTCAAATTGAACCCGATCAAATCCACGGTCGAAGGAAAGACGGTCACGTTGATCGACGACAGCATTGTGCGAGGCACCACCTCCACACAGCTCGTGGAGCTGCTCAGGGACGCCGGCGCGAGCGAGGTGCACATGCGCATCGGCGCGCCAGCGATCATTGCTCCTTGTTATATGGGCATCGACATGGCGAGTAGAGAGGAGTTGATCGCCGCCGACAGAAGCACAGAATCAATTCGCGATGCAATCGGTGCCGACAGTCTCGCATATCTCTCGATCGACGCCGTGGCAGACGCACTCGAAACCGATCGCGATGATCTCTGTCTTGGCTGTGTCACCGGCGAGTATCCCTACGACATTCCGGGTGAAACTGCAGACCGCGACGTATCACAGCCCGTCCTCGGCGACGAGCCCGTCTCACACGCCGACTGAGGCCGACACCGTTAGGTGATCTCCGTTTGATCAGTTAGCTGTGCCGTTCACACCGTTTCATCTTGGTCCGGGGTTGCTCGGTGGGGTCCTGTTCAAACGACAGCTCGATGCGCTCACGTTCGTGCTCGCCAGCGTCATCGTTGATTTTCGGGCAGCCCTGGTCCTGTTCGGTCTGCTCGGTGGACGACTCCACGGGCCCGTACACACCTATCTTGGAGCCACAGTTCTGTCGGTCGTGCTCACGGCAACGGTCGTGCTCACGGCACGACATACCCAATCGCTCAACCGAATCAATTTTTCGCCACATTCGGTCCGTCACGTCCTCGTTGGAGCGATTGCCGGCAGCTGGCTCCACGTGACGCTCGATTCCGTTCTCTACACCGATATTCGACCGTTTGCACCGCTTTCTGTGAATCCACTCTTTGGAACTGCTGGATTGGGGCTGGTGTACGGCGGCTGTCTGCTTGCACTCGTCGTTGGTTGCGGTGTCGCACTCTCACAGTATCACAGAGCCTCGGTCTAGCCACCAAATCAATCGAGCAAATATACATACCAATTCGAAACGTATACAACTATATCTACAACACTTATAGCGTAGTAGTTGGCTACCGACGGACATGGCGACCGGTCGGACCCACACGCAGGTGAGCACCGTTTTGGATGGTCTCCGCGAGACATACGACTCCTTTTCGATCAATCAGTCCTCCGTTACCGTCGATCACGAGACGTTCGAGCGGGTTGCTGAGCGGGCAACTACCCACGTTGTCGATGTTGACGTGAAGGTACAACGCGAATCAAGCGTCCTCGTCGTTGAGTCGGATGGGATGGTGCGCGCGCCCCATGGAACGGTCACGGTTGAGGAGTCTGGACTCGAAAGCGGAGCCCACAGACTCGTCGAAAACCAGACCGGTATCGACTGTCACGTAGTGGACGTACTGAGTGCGACAATACTGACGATCACCGACAAATCGCGAACCGGTCGCGATCCCGTGTATCGACTGTCGGTGTTGTTCGAGGCGATCTACGAGGGTGGTGAACCAGAGGGCACTGCTCGATGGCAAAGCGGGGCTGCAACGTCAACCGTCGCCCATCCGGCACTGGACTAGATCACGCCAGTAACACGTGCGGCCTCAAGGGCGGCAGCCTCGCTCACACCGTTGCCAAGAATCGTATAGCGGTCGCGAATCTCGTGTGCACTCGTCATTGCCTCGAGGAAGTCGTCCGTGCTGTGGCCCAGTGCTTCGACCGTGGTTGGGGCACCGATGCTCGACAGTGCCCCACGTACGTTCTGCCAGTTGCCATCCTGACCGGTGTGGAGATACTCCGTTGTGATCGTGGCAACGCCAACCTGATGGCCATGCAGTGCAGTGTCGCCGGCAATCCGGTCAAGCTGGTGTGAGATGAGATGTTCGGCACCGCTCGCCGGCCGCGAGGAGTCGGCGATCGACATGGCGACGCCCGAAGAAACGAGCGCTTTCATCACAATCCAGGCAGAGTCCTCAAGACCGGGCTTGATCGACTCTGCGTTGCCGACGAGCATTTCGGCCGTCATCTGTGAGAGTGCACCAGCGTATTCGGAGTATTCCGCGTTTTTCAGCCGGTGGGCGAGCTGCCAGTCCCGAACCGCAGTGTAGTTGCTAATGATATCAGCACAGCCCGCCGTGGTAAACTGCCACGGTGCGCTGGCGATCAGTTCGGTGTCGGCTATTACGCCAAGCGGTGGGTCTGCCGCGACGCTGTGGCGCGTGTTGCCGCTCGGAATCGACCCGCGACCGGAGACGATTCCGTCATGACTCGCCGTCGTCGGAACGGAAACGAACCCAACGCCGAGTTCGTCAGCCGCCATCTTCGCCACGTCGATCACCGTCCCGCCCCCGATCCCAAGAAGATATTCGATCTCCTCCGCCCTGGCGCGGTCGATCACCGCCTCAACAGCGCCAAACCGGGCCCGATCGACGAGCTCAACCGGCGGATCGAAATCCAGTTGCTCGATAACCCCGGTGACGGCCAGCTCTCTTGGCGTTTTGCTGGTGACAATCAGCCCATAGCCGGAGAGATGAAGATCGGACAACACCGTCTGTGTTTCCTCGATCACTCCGTGACCGATCACCACGTTTCGCGGGAGCCGGATCCACGAGCGCTTCTCGAACATACCGAGGAGAACAACCCGCGGAGTATATACTGTCTGGTTGGCTCCGATCGCCTCACACGTTCGGCATGCGGCTCCCACCAGCCGGGCAGAACTCCTGGATCAGATCCGGGCTCGCCACTTTCCGGACGAACGTTTCGTCCGTGAACCGACGCTTTAGCTCCCGGTAGCAGAGTTTTGCGATGTCGTTCTGTGCGTAGCGCCCGGGTTCGAGATCGACGGTTGTCACCGCCTGTTCGGTGATCGCTGCAGGCGGGCCACCGATGACACGCGTCTGTGGTTCACAGGTGATTCCGATCGCGACGCCAACCGGTGTATCACGGAAATACGTTCGCTCGCCACGAATTACGAACGATCCTTTCTCGATGAACTCACCGCTCTCTGGCGTTTTTGTCACCTGATCTGGCTCTGCCATATACACGTCGCCGCTGTAGTGGCCATCCTTCCAGACTGACGAGTACGATATCGCAAACTGGGCCGCCTCGGATTTGCTCCGGTCGGGAATGTCAATATCGCGCGCCGATTCGCTCGGTCCTGTCGCTTTGAGAATCGTCACCGGTGCACCGTGTGCCTGGGCGTGGAAGAACAGATCGCCACGCTCCATGTACTTTTTCACGAGCGCTTCGTTCTGGTCGGCGTTGCGCCCGCCAATGACGAGAAAGCCATCGCTCGTGTGGAACCAGCGGAATCGTTCGTACCAGTCTTCATCCCGACGAACGGGTATCGATTCGCGCGACAGCCACTCGTCGTCGGTTCGGCGTTCGTCCGCAGATTCATCGCCCTGTTCTTCGTCGTCTGGAGCCTGCCAGTTCTCACGTCGTTCTTTGATTGCTTCTAGCTGTTCGCGCGTGTCCGCTATTGCCTCGAGTGCGCCATCGCGCTTTGCCTCGATTTCTTTTGCGGACTGATAGAGCTGGTCTGCGTTCTTTTCGACGCCCATGGTGACATCGATCGTCACCGTCGTCTCATCGAGATCGAGCGTGACGGTTTTCTCGTTGCCATCGAGGCCAACCACGGCGTTGGCCGCTGGAATGTCCTGGTCTTTGCCGGCATCAAACCGGGACTCGATCGCTTCGAAGGTGAGATCGTCCGCGCGTGCGGTCTCGATGGCCGACAGCACCTCATCAACCAGTCCATACCGCTCATAGAGCAGTTCTGCCTTTCGCCGTTCAGCGGCCGCCTCCTGTTCGAATCCCTCGATTGCGCCCGATTGCTGGTCGATGATTCGTTCGTATTTTTCGATCTCTGCCTCGAAATCCGGACGTTGTGAGGATTGCTCAGCGGGTTGCTGTTCGTCCTCGGCAAGGTCGCGATAATACTGATCCAGCGCGTCCGTGAACTGCTCAAACGGCTCTGTGGTGAGCGATTCGTACTCCGCCATCGGAACGGGTGTGACATCGACCGGCGTCTCGTCCTCGTAGTAACAGCGCGCATCGAACGAGCCATCGGCGATCGTTGTTCGCAGCGAGGACAGCTCCCGAAAGAGCGCATCGAGCGTCGCTTCGGTGATCGACTCGATCGAGGCCGTCTTCTCGACACCGGCCCGACTGCAGAGCTCTTCAGCCCAGAGGCCACCGAAGTTCAACTGCGTTGCCAGCGTCCGCACGACATCAGTGTCGGAGTCGCGCATCTGCGCGTCGAACTGCGAGCGATCCACCGAGAGCGGATCGAACCGTGACTGTGGATACTCATACTGTGCACCGGGGGCAACCGTCCGCGAGGAAAGCCGCACTGTTTCTAAACACGCCAGAATCTCAAAATCAGCGTTACACACGATCACGTTTCCGTCGCCGAACAGCTCGGTGATGACGTACGTATCGCCATCCGGTCGGGAGAACCGAAGCGTGACGATCCGGTCGAACTCGTGTTGTTCGACCGCCTCGAGATCCGCGCCGGACGTTCGATTCCGGAGTTTCATCGCGAAGTTCGGCGGTCTGCCCGGCGCGTCTGGAACGTGTTGTGGATCGGCCAGATAGAGCCGCTTTGGATCGCCAATGTCGATCAGCAGCTCTAAGCGCCCGACATCGAAATCCCGCATCCGCAGCCTGACGAGCGAGTCGTCGTAGAGATATGCCTTGTCGAGCTTGGCACCCTCATACTGTCGCAGTTCCGTAGTGAGTGCCGCGAGGTCGACACTGCTGAGCTCGCGTTTCTGGTCCATACAAATGCAGTGTTGGAGCAGTCGAAAATGGGTGTCGCTCGCCGCGCGCTCACAATCGCCCGGCAAGGCGCTGGAGGTAGTCGAAGCCATTCTCCGTGAACGGCGATCCATGGCCCATACAGGCGACTTCGAACGGTGGACACCGTTGTGCCAGCGATTTTACGCTCTCGCGAACCTGACGCATATCGTATGAATCTCCCCAGAACGGCGTCGTGAGTTCGCCGTCGGTCTCCCAAACCAGATCGCCAAGGAACGCGACGCCGGATTCGTGGACGTACACCATATGCCCCGGATTGTGTCCTGGCGTCGCAAACGCTTCGAATCGGCCGATCCACTGTTCGTCAGTGACGCTGTGGAGATCAATCGATTTCGGGAGTGGGAACAGCGTCCGTGTTGCCCGGTGGAACAGACCCTTGTGGTGAGAAAGCGGCGGCTGATACTCGCCTTCGGCCAGCTCGATTTCGGTGGCTCCCAGATACACCGGGCAGTCGACCGGGATGGAGTGGAGCCCACCGGTGTGGTCAAGGTCGTAATGTGTGAGTACAATTCGGTCGATCTCGCCGGTGTCATACCCAGCAGCTGCAATTTCACTGGCAAGCGATCGTCGATTCCATCGATAGCCGGTGTCAACGAGTGTCAGTTCACCTGCCGTTCGCTCACCGGTTTCCGGGTCGATTGCGTCGTCAATGAGATACGCGTTCGACCCGAACGGCTCGTGCCAGCCGAGTTCAAGCAACCAGAGATCCTCACGGAGCCGTCGCATCGTGGCTACCTACCAACGTTGTACGCTTAATCTTCACGGCAGTCACAACCCAACCGCCGGACCTGTTGGGTCACAGCTGCTTTGAGACGTACGGGCCGTCCTGGTAGTATCCTAGCTTCTCGCGGTAGTACTGGCGGACGCCAATACCGCTGATGACACTCAGCTTCTCGTATCCGGCATCGCGCGCCAGTCGTTCTGCGTGTTCAAGCAGCTTTGTTCCGTAGCCTTTGTGCTGAAAACCATCAGTTTCGTCCTGACCGAGTCCAACCTGTGAACCGTACACGTGGAGTTCGCGAACGATTGCTGCGCCTTCAAGTTCGGCTCTGGTAATTGCACCAGGGAATCGCAGTCTGCAAAATCCCACGAGTAGGTCCTTATCAGGGTCTTCGTAGCTGATGAACTGCTCAGTGCCGTCGGCGACCTCGTAGGTCAGCACATCGCGTTCGACCGAGTCCGGTGTTTCATCGTTCATACCGACCTCGCGACACCGGATACAATCACACGTCCAGCCGTGCGCTTCCATCCGCTGGCGAGCGAGCTGTCTGAGATTGGACTTCCAGACACCTCCTTCGATGAAATCCGCGGGGATGTCGCGCTGGACACGCTGGAGACGGGTGTACTTCGGGATCATCGATTTGATCTCGGCGACGATCTCCGCGGCTTCGTCGTTCGAAAGTGGCTCGTACTCATCGCGTCGCCACATGTCGTACGTGCGCGTTCCCTTGACGACGAGTGTGGGGTAGATCTTCAGATAGTCCGGACGCCAGGCCGGGTCCTCGAACAGCTGGCGGAAGTCCTCAAGACACATGTCACTCGTCATACCGGGTTGTCCGGGCATCATGTGAAAGCCGACCTTGAACCCAGAGTTGCGCAGCCGTCGATTGGCATCGATCGACGCCTGAATGCCGTGTCCGCGGTGCATCTCCCGGTTGATCCGCTCGTAGGTCGTCTGCACGCCGAGTTCGACTTTCGTCGCGCCGAGATCGAGCATGCGATCGATCTGCTCGGGGTCACACCAGTCGGGTTTCGTCTCGAACGTTGTGGCCACATTGCGCACGTCTGCGGTTTCGTTCGCCGCGATCACGTCTTCGAGATACTCGAAGTCGTACGACTCCTGGGCGAAGCTCTCGTCTTCGGCCGGTTCTGGCTCCTTATTCACGTCGTACTCGTTCATCGCCTGGAGTGCGCGCTTGACGAACCACTCCTGGTAATCGTGCGATCTGGCCGTCATCGTGCCGCCCATCAGAATCAGCTCGGCCTTTTCAACCGGATGGCCGATCTTCCGGAGCTGTTCGAGCCGAAGTGTCACTTGGCCATATGGATCGTAGTCGTTTTGCACGCCGCGGGCCGCCGCCGGTTCGTGGCCGGTGTAGCTCTGTGCGGAGGAAAACTCCGAAGCTGGCCCACCAGGACAGTAGAGACACTTGCCATGCGGGCACATGTGCGGTGAGGTCATGATCGCGATCGGTGACACACCCGATTGCGTCCGAACCGGCTTGCGCCGAAGCACCGGCTCAAGCTCGTCTCGCAGCTCGGGGCCCCCAAAGTCGAGCAGTTCGGAGTTTTTCGGCACTTTCGGCGAGGAAAACTCCGAGCAGACCTCGAGTTTCGCGTCTTCGAGATCGTCGCGTCCAATCGACCCATCGAGTATCCGATCGATCAGCGTCTCACAGACCCGCTCGAAGGCGTCGGTTTCGGTCGGGTGTGTACTCATCTATGAACAGTGTCGCGATCCAGCAATAAGAGGTTGCGGTTGCACGACTGACGGATTTCCCAACAGTTATCTCAGTATCAACTGTTTCGCACAACTATGGTCGATACTCGGTTCGCAGTTCTCGCGCTGGTCGGACTGTTGCTGGTCGCAGGCTGTTCTGCGCCATCGACTGGTCCGGAGAACGACGCCGGCACCAGCACGCCAGCATCACAAACAGAAACGGCGACATCTACTGCCACCGCTACGCCCTCACCCACAGAGAGCACGTTCGTCATGACGGCACCCGGTGAGGAATCGAGCAAGTGGACGGAACCGAAGCCACCGAAAGATCCCGAAGACAAACGGCAGGATCGAATCTCCAAAGTGGAGTTCGTCAACACAGAGGCCGCGGGTGACGGAGCGGTCTCGAATTTCGACCTTGAGGTGACGGCAGACACGATGATGAAAGATGTCGATCCCACGCCGGATGTCGACGGTGAGCCCTACTTTACGGTCGTGGTCAACGGACAGCTCATCGATCGTGAAGCGGTGAACATGCGAGAGGATGGAACATTTGTCCTGACGATACACAGCGGTGCACTCGGACAGTTCGATGCTGGCACGCTTGACGTTCGCGTGACGATGTACGATGTCGATCACTATCACGACGATCGCTACGATGTGTGGGACGGATCGGTCGATTTCCAACCGGCAGAGTAATCGACTGTTTCAGCGGGTTCGGTGATTGTTCTCCGTCGTGGTGCGGTCAAACCGCGGTAAATGATTAGGAGAGAAAGATACGAGACTGTAGCTACTGGGCACGGATGCGAAGATATCAATTCCGTGTGGTTTTCTCTTGGAACTTGAGTCACCATCCTCAGCGAGCGCCGGCCGAGGAGAAATACGCGAGCATGGTGAGGATACTGCGTTTACCAGAAGCCTCCAGCTTTTGAGTAGAGTGCGATCCGGGTATAGTATCAACAGCCCAAACGCCAGCCGGTAGGCAGACTGTCCAGTTGCCACCGGGAGAATAAATATCCAAACGGATTGATGACCGAAAAGTGGACACCGAACGTTCAGTTCGCTTGTGGTGCCTGCAGCGTCGCGGTGATCGCATCGAAGACGTGCGCTTCGATCGCGGTCCGCTCGCCGACAACGAAACCGATGCGGTTGTTGCCATCGCGTGCGGTTACGCCCGCGTTTGGAACGGTCTCGTCGAGATACTCGACAACGGCCTGGAGATCGACTGGCGTCGTCGAGCGAATGGCGATCTCGTCTTCGTCAACGCCGATCGTGACAAAGGTTCCATCCCGGTTACGCCGGTGGATTTCATCGAGTAAGAGCTCCGTCGATGGGAAATCGAACCGGTGTGTGAAGGCGTCCGTATCGAGTACCGCAAACGCGACACCATTCTCTGCCGTTCGATCGAGGTTCGCCTCTGCGGTTTCGAGCTCCGTATCGAGCTTTTCACGGAACTGTTCGCTGACCTGCTCGATCAGGCCTTCAGAGACGGATTGATCGAACAGCAGGTCGCCGATCAGCTCGCGTTTGCCGTCGTAGGACTGGTAGTAGGCCTGCAGGGCGATCGATTCACGGAGCTGATCGATCTCGGTCTGCTCGTAGCCAAATGGGCCTCGTTCTGCGAGATCTGCATACACTGCTGGAGGCGTCTCCCAGAAGCTCGCTGCCGGGAGATGGCCGAGATCGGAACGGACATCTGGTGAGACGTGAACGGCAACGCCACTGGCGAGTGCCGTCGTGCTCGTTTCGGAGTGCTCACCAGCAAGCCTCGGATTGATCAGCACTTCGATTGCGTCTCCGATGGTCGCCTCACCGGGCCCATCGTCGATGACGATCACGTCGACATCGTACAGTTCGAGCAGCTCGAGTCCGTCAAGCGAATCCGTCGTGCTCCCGGTCGCCACGAACACGAACAGCGGTGGCTGCTGGGAATGTCGGTCCTGAGAGGACAACAGTGACGTGACATCGTTCGTCGCGTCGTCCATGTCGTACGCTCCCTGGAGCGGCCGCCGATCGAAGAGATGGTAGATGGCATCGCCACCAACGTGTTCGTCCTCAATTCGAGGTTCAACCGCGTGCTCAATCGCCGCGCCGGCGAGATAGCCATCAACAGTCGTTTCGTGGCGGACAACAATCGGCCGAGATTCGATCACTGCCCGGCGGATTTTCGTTGCAGCGGTGCGAATCCCATCGAGAACGGCCTCAACAGCTGGATCGTTGGCCAGCGGTTCGACGTCGTCCACGGCAGCCTCAGCCTGAATTGCGTCGTCCATCCGGGACGCCACACTCGATGCGCCGTCGTCGGAGAGGGCTTCGAGGGCTTCGGTCTCAATCTGGAGTTCGCCGCGTCGTTCTCGCACTTCACCCGTGAGCCGGACGTAATCGCCGGATTCGATCTCTGGATACGCACGAACGCCGGCACCGTCGAACGCCGCACAGTCGACCGTAGCAGTTTCGTCCTGAATCGAAAAGACCGTTGGACCGCTTGTCTGTCGAACATCCGTGACGACGCCTTCGAGCCGGACGACATCGCCGATCTGCTCGGAAAGGCCGCCGATCGATGCGCGCTGGAGATCACCCGTTGGCTGGCCGGCGTCGGGTGCTGTCTCCGTCACTGATTCAGATTTGGATTCGGATTCTGTCGATTGCGGGTGGTCGGATTCAATCGAAGGTTTTTGCTCTTGTTCTGTTGTCGAAGACTGTGCAGTCTCAGTTCTTGGTTGCTGCTCGGTATCGGTCGTTTGTGGCTGTTCCGTGTCGGTCGTCTGTGACTCCACATCGTGAGCGTCGTCGGTTGCAACAGCCACGTCGGATTCATCAAGCGTGTCCTCGGGGTCGTGGACGTACTGCCCACGGAATTCGCGCAGTGAATCGCGAAGTGACCAGCCGAGATCGACGTTGCCGTTGTCTCTAACGTTTGTCACCTGGACGAACACGTCGTCGCCTTCGTCCCAGTTGAGACTCTCGAGACGCCGTGGAATTTCGCTTCGATGGAGAAGACCGGTAACGTGGTCTCCGAGATTGACGAAAATGCCGAAATCTGCGTAGCCATCGACAGTACCGCGATAATAACAGTCAACGATGAGTTGGTCGGGTCGCGTCCCGGTGAAATCGAGGACGACATCCTCCTTGTGGAGATTGCCGATTTGACCCTCCAAGGAGTCACCGGTGACGATCTGCTCGCTCATATGAATACGAGCCGGTCCGGCTTGAAACGGTTGTCGGAATCACTCGCGGTACATCGACAGACGACACCATGTTGCACAGTACCCAACCGCTGAACCAAGCCAGTCCGTTACAGAATCGCCATGATCGCCGTTCTCGCGCCAAACACGTAGCCAAAGAGAATCACTGCCGGCACGAGTGCACTGATGGTGGCCCGAGCGATCGACGTCTCGTGGACGATCGCCGTTCCGTACACTAACAACACTGCGCCGTAGCTCGTCGCGAGCACCCAGATGAGCGCACCCATCGTTGCGAGAACGCCTTCTGTGGTGGCGACGAGGACGGCACAGACGCCGGTCACTGCACACGGGGCGATCGCGTAGGCGATCAGCTGGACGGTCTGTGAGACACCGGCGCGATCGGGTTCGACGGCCAACAGGCCGACCGTTTCGAGCGCCGCCACGAGATGGAGGCCAACAGGAGTGACGAAAACGGCGATCAACAGGAGCACCAGTAATCCTTCGAGGACCTTCGCGTCGAGTGAGCCCCCCGAATCGGCGAGCACTCGCGGCAGCGCAGCGATAAGCGAGACGGTGATGGCGAACGTGAGCCCCGGTGCCTGATCACCGGTTGAGATCGCGCTCGTGAAAAATTCACGGGGAGCGAACAGTACCCGGGCCCAGGCCGTAATCGTGCCGGCAACCCCACGTTCGCGGCCGCCGCTCGCATCGATCCACGTAGTCACTGTCAGTGGATTGGTGAGGGCGGAAAATGAGCGTTCCTGTTTGTGGGCTCTCGTGTCTATCCACTCAGTCGTCAGCGCTCCCTGCGGAAGGGGGCTTAGCGCCTACACTTCCGCTAATAATACTATAAATTTTTGGCCCTGTTGAAACCTTATCAGTTCGACACAGTTCCTACTGAAACAGCCGGTGGTTTGGTCATCGGAGGCTATAGTCAACCAGGACGGAGCCGTCGTCGAAACGACGTGTCGTGTCGAGAGTGAGATCGACCCGAACAGCGTCGGGGAGGGCTCGGGTTCCCCCACCGACGATCGTCGGGAGCACGCGCAGTACATACCGGTCGACCAGACCTGCCCGAATGGCTTCGCCAGCGAGGCCGGCACCACCGATTTGCAGGTCCCGCTCTGCGGTGTCTTTCATGGCCTGTACCTCCTCGGGATCGAACGTCCGCTCCAGGCGGGTTCGCGGTTCCGGCACGGTGTCCAGGGTGGTTGAGTAGACGACTTTGTCGGTATCTCGCCACGCCTCGGCGAACTCGCGTTCTACCGCGGAAAGGTCGTTGAGGACTACTGTGTCCCATACCCGCATCGTCTCATACATGCGACGGCCACAAAGGAAGGTGGCGACCGATCGTTGGAGATCGTTGAAGAAGGCATGCGCGTCCTCGGATGGCTCTGACCAGTCGAAGTTACCGTTTTCGTCGGCGATGTACCCATCAAGTGATGCGTTGATGCAGAAGATGAGATTGGCCATGGGATCCGCTTGGTTGTCGCGCGTATTAACTATCGGCAGCAGACGTGGTAAAAACTGATCACGCACTATCCATCTTCGTAGTACACCTTCTCGAAGGTGATTCCAGTGTGAAAGCCCAATCAGTGTGAACAGCAGAACGAGCGGTTAGTCCTCTGCGCCGACGTTCTCGGTGCTTGCCACGGTGTGTTGTTCCGGTTCGATCGTTGCGTACTCGACGGCCCGCTGTCCAAGCGTCACAACACGGTCTTCGATGTCAGGATCGACAAACGCACCGTCATCAATCTGACTGTTCACGGATGGAATTGCCACCTGGTGTGGTATCACCCAGGCGTTCAGCGACCGACACACCGATCGTAGATGGTTCAGCGTCGGGACCGGGAACGAACCACCAGAAACGGCCAGCAGCCCAACGGTCGTGTTTTCGAACTCGTCGAAGCCACAGTAATCCAGCGCGTTCTTCAGGGCACCCGAGTACGAGCCGTGATACATCGGGGAACCAAGAATGACGGCATCAGCCGCTCGGACCGAGGATCTGAGCGCCACAGCGTCGCCGGCATCACTGTTGTCGGCGTTGAACACCGGCAGTTCCATCGTTTCGAGATCGATGAACTCCGTCGATCCATCCATCGATCTGACCGTCGTCAGTGCTCGTTCGAGTGCAATCCGCGTGTAGCTGTCAGCTCGGAGGCTGCCACAGACCGCAACGACGTGGGGAGCAGTCATGAGAGAAACACATCTCTGTGTGTGAAAAACATTCCGAATGTCGATATCGAGAGGGTTCGGCTTCTACCGTCGAAGCCGGACGGTTGCATCCTCGAGTTCGACGAGATCGTCGGCGGCCAGATCCGAGCAGAGATCCCTGAGCCACTCGCGGCCATGGGTGCCAGCAGGCGTATAGTCAACACGCACGCGTGGCCCGAGCCGATCGAGTTCGAGTTCGTCGTGCTCGGAGAGCACGCTAATCACCCGTCCCCGGAGCTGTCTCCGACTTCCCTCGAAGCTGGGCTGGGTCGGAACGTCTGGCGCGGTGAAATCACCGCTCTGATAGGCATCACAATGGTCGCGCCACGGACAGCCAGCAGCCTCACAGCGGGGTGTTTTCTGACAGGCAACGGCGCCGAGTTCCATGATCGCGTTGTTCCAGACGCGTGAGTTCTCATCGGGCATGCACTCGTTTGCGACCGACTCGAACGCCGCGTCGTCGTCTTCGATATCGAACAGCCGATAGTAGACCCGCTTGACGTTCGTGTCGACGACTGCGTTTCCGTTGTTGAACGCAAAGCTCGCGACGGCGTTGGCCGTGTAGGGTCCGACACCCTGGAGCTCCTGGAGGGTTGCTGGATCCTGGGGAAACGCTCCGTCGAACTCCGAGCAGACCTGATTGGCAGCCGTGTGGAGATACTTCGCCCGGTTGTTGTATCCAAGGCTGTGGTTCGACCAGAAGCCGACCACGGCCGCCTGATCGACCGCCGCAAGCGCATCCACCGTGGGCCAGCGCTCTAGGAAGTCATGATAGGCAGCCTCTACCCGATCCAGCTGTGTCTGCTGGCTCATCACCTCCGAGATCAGAATGGGATACGGCTCGGTGGTCTCTCGCCAGGGATACGATCGGTGGTCGGACTCATACCACGCGATGAGCGACGAACGAAGGGATGCGAGCCCGTTCGATGTGAGCGCCTCGGCCATCGACCGATGACTCCGCGACCGATCCGCTTGAACGTGGCGTTCTGGAACCACGATCAGTACGCTAATGGCTGTACTCCCCCCACCAGTCGAATATGTCGTTCACGGACGAACTCAAACCGATTGCCGAGCCGATCTGGGAGGCAACGCTCGAACACCCGATGGTCAGCCAGCTCGGCGAGGGAACGCTTGAGCAGTCGCCGTTCGAACAGTGGGTACGGCAGGATTATGTCTTCTTGATCGATTACAGCCGCGTGTTTGCGTTGGGGGCGGCGAGCGCGCCGGATCTCGAGCGGATGGGTCGGTTTGCAACGCTCCTTGAATCGACAGTCAACACGGAGATGGATCTGCACCGCTCGTACGCAGAGGAGTTTGGCATTACCGAATCCGAACTGGAAGCGACGGTGAAATCACCCACAACGCAGGCGTACACTGACTTTCTCGTTCGGTGTGCCCACGAGGGATTCGGTGCGACGGTTGTCTCGCTATTGCCGTGTATGTGGGGCTTCAACGTCACCGCGAAACGGCTTGCCGAGTCCGGGCTGCCCGACCATTCGGGCTACCGACAGTGGATCGAACTGTACGCCGGCGACGAGTTCACCGAGCTGACCGAGTGGTGTAAAAATCTCGCCGATGATGTTGGTGCGACGGCGACTCCCAGCGAGCAAAATCGTTATGAGGAGCTGTTTCAGACCTCCGCACAATATGAGTATCTGTTCTGGGACGGTGCCTGGAACGAGGAGTCCTGGCCAGTGTAACGTCCGTCTCGCAACCCCTTTTTTCGCCGACGCCGTTAGTCGGCTATCGATGACACTCGATGACCTGACGGAGACCGTCGAAACCAGCTATTCGGCGTTCGACGACTCACTCGACGTGGCTCTCGATCGCGAGACGAAAAACGAGCTCTCATTGCTTGAAGCGGCGCTCGAACCGAACAACACCGACGAACTCGTCCGCCGCGCGATCCACATGCTCTTTCAGACCACCGTCGACACCGGGTCGATGGATTTCCACCTCCGCAGGGGCTTCGACGTCACCTACGATGAGTATCTCTCTGGGATGACGTTCGATGAGATGACTGGGGGGTACGACACCCATGACAGCGATCCACGACGCTACCAGTTCTGAATCCACCTAGTTACTATCCAGAAAGCATTTGTCGTAAGAAACACTACATCTGGTATGGATCCAGGTGTCATTCTGATCGTCGTTGTGATTTTCGGACTGATACAACTATTTCGCCGACTCGCATCCGACGATTCGAAGCGTCGGTCCCGAGGGTCAAGCGCCTATCACGATCACACCAACGGCGACGACGGTGCAACCGACGGTGGCGGGGGCGGGGGCATTTTCGGCGGTGATGGTGGCGGTGGCGGATTCGGTGGCGACGGCGGCGGTGGTGGCGGCGAGTAGGTGTCAGGCCGCTCGATCGACGGCACTCGCGAGCAGTTCGACGGCCAGATCAATTTCTCGTTCTGTCACATCGAGCGGCGGCAACAATCGCAGCGTTTTCTGCCCGCAGCCCAACGTGAGCAAGCCTTCGGCCAGTGCCGCATCCACAACGTCATCGCGCAACGATTTCGACTCGAACTCAACGGCGAGCATCAATCCGAGTCCACGTACGTCGACGACACCCTCGAGCGGCGTGTCATCCAGCAGTTCGATGGCCTGACGACCCCGTGCCGTCGCGTTTGCCAACAACCCCTCGTTCTCGATCGCTTCGAGCGTGAACACGCCCAGTGCGGAATCAATGATTGCACCCGCACCCCATGTCGATGAGATGCGCGCTTTCTCCTCGGGGAACACGTCTTCGCTGGCTATTGTCGCCCCAACACGGAGCCCCTTCGCGCTGGTGATCACGTCGGGTTCGATCGGGAACTGATCGGAGGCCCACAGCTCTCCGGTGCGACCGATTCCGGCCTGAATCTCGTCGGCGATCAACAGAATGTCCCGTTCGTCACAGACTGTTGCGAGATCGCGCATGAACGCATCGCTCGGGAGTCGGTAGCCTCCTTCTCCCTGAATTGGCTCAACGATACAGTATGCCACGTCGGACGCCCCAACGGCACCACGGTCCGGGTCCAGTAGCGATCGGAGCTGTGAGCCCTCCGCGGTGAAATACCCACAGCCACACGGTTCGGTACCGCTCGCGTTCGTATCGTCACAGAATGGGATCGTGTGAACGTCCGAAATCGACGGATAGCCGCGTCGATGAACGGCTTTCGATCGATTGAGCGACAGTGCACCGAGCGTCCGGCCGTGAAACGCCCCGTCGAACGTGATGGCGTACTCGCCGCCGGTATGGTCGTAGGCGATTTTGATCCCGTTTTCGACGGCTTCGGCCCCCGAGTTGGAGAGAAACACCGTGTCAAGTCCGTACTGACTCGTCGTCCCAACGAGGCGTTCCATCAGTTCAGTTGGACCGGGAAGCCCAGATTCTCCCACGTTCTGGCCACTAACGTAGAAATCTTGCCCGGCAATCGTGAGCGGATCCACGAGATCGAACTCACGGAGGCGCTCTATGACGGATGGATGGTTGTATCCCAGCGGTGCTCCACCGACGTGACTGGTGAAATCCATCAACACGTTGCCGTCGATATCCGTACAGAACGGCCCGGTCGCCGGCGCGGCCGGATCCCAGACGAAGTCATAGACGTACGTACTCGGAGCCGCGTGTTCGTGATGGCGGTCCGCCCAGCGCTCTGCGTTCGGTCCGGGCATCGACGTTACCGATGGGGTTGTGGTCTCACGGTTCATGTTCGGGCGTTGGAACTCCAGTAGTAAATAATGGATTGGGTTTAGTGCAGTATTTACCTGGACAATCACACGACGACGATTCCCGTCAACAGGACACCGAGTGCAGAAAGCCCAATCGAGAAGACCACCACTCGCCGTCGCAATGTCTGTGATGGTCCAACGGAGATGAGTGCCGCCTTGACAAGAATGCTGGTGACGGTGGCGACCATGACGGCAACGATCGTGGTCGCCGCAGTGATCGCACCCCCGTTGTACAGAACGATCGCGGAGGTAGTCGCCCCGGCACTCGAAATGAGGCTGCCGAGAAATGCTGCGACGAAAAAGCCGGCATTGCCGAAAATGGCTGTTGCAATCGCCGCCCCAACGAGAACGACCGCGAACAGCGCTCCAAAGCCGAGCGCGTTGCGGAGTGAGAACGGGCTTTCGAGCGAGAGATCGAGCTGTTGTGACCAATCAGCCGTGAGATAGGCGATGACGATGCTTGCAATGATGAGTCCACCCAGTGGGACGATGAGCGTCCGAATCTGCCAGCGCTCGGTTGCAAACGCCACAACGATCGCCAGATTCCGCAGCGCCATCGCGCCGTCGGCGAGCAAGATTGCTGCCACGGCGTACGACACCGTCTGTTCGTCGCTGCGGACGTGATCGACCATCGCGCCAACCACGGCAGTAGAAGAGACAAGGCCGCCGAAAAATCCCGTGACAACCACGCCTCGACCGCCGTAGGACCGAACCACGGCGTAGTTGATGATCCCAATTGCAGCTATGCTCACGACGAGCAGCCAGATGACGCGTGGTTCGATGGCAATCCGGAGATCAGCGATCCACACCGGCGTTTCCCCCGGTGGAAGCAGTGGATAAATGACGAACGCGAGCACGCCGAATTCGATCGCCGATCTGAGTTCGGCTCGCGAGAGCCCCCAGGCAAAATCGTGGAGTTCGCGCTTCAACACGAGTAGCATCGACGAGAGAATCGCGACCGTGACACCAGCAAGCAACAGCTCCGAGCCAACGAGTACGCCAACGCCATAGGCCACCATCATCGACACGCCTGTCGTCAGCCCCAATCCGGTATCGTCCTCAAGGAGTCCTCTGACAGCGAGCATTGTTCCCTGGAGCACGATGAGCAACCCACCAAGGGCGAGCAGCCATGGCTCTTCGAGGACGGTGAACACCGCACCGAGCAACGAGATCAGCGAAAACGTACGGATGCCCGCCGACCGATGCGACCATTCGCGCTCGATGCCGAGAAACAATCCGAGCGCAGCCGCCAGCAACAGCCGAACGAGAACGGGGGCTGTCAGCTGGGTGAGTGCCATTCTGTCTCATCGTTCGCCCGGCATGCTAATCACGATTGTGCCGGGTGGATTTTTGCGCCCACTCGATCAAGACCGTGCTATGGGCTCACCGCAGACGAACTGGCACCGACGCGCGTGGATCGGCGTTGGCCTGCTCCTGGGACTGTTTTTTCTGTTCGTCGTCTACTCGTTCATCGGAACGGTTGTCTTTGGGATATTCATCTACTACGCCACGAGACCGGTGCATCGACGACTCGACGACCGACTCAGATACGACAGTCTGTCAGCACTCATCGCACTGGTCGTACTGGCGCTCCCTGCGCTGGTGTTGTTCTCGCTCGTGGTCGCCGTTGGTGTTGAGCAGTTGTCACGGCTCACCAGGACGATCGATCCGGCCGTTTTTGGCGGGCTAATGGGCCCCATGCTAGAGCTCCAGGCGAGTCTCTCCGATCCAGCGACGCTTTTCGATCGACTCAGCGGTATTGATCTCGGCGTCGTCGGCCAGATACAGGGCGTCTTCGGACACGTTGGGCGCTATCTCGCCACCTTTGGCAACGTTCTGTTGCACCTGTTCGTGATGTTCGCGCTCGCGTTCTATCTCCTCCGCGACGGTGAGCGTGGCTATCACTGGTTTGTCGAGCAGTTCGACGACGAGAGCCAGTTGCTTGCCCGCTATCTCCGGGCTGTTGATACGGATTTTTCCTCCATTCTCTTCGGGAATATACTCAACGCCGTGTTGACCGGGCTGATCGGTGCCATCGTCTATGGACTGCTTAATCGACTCCCACACGGATCGATACCGTATCCCGAGCTGCTCGGGCTGTTGACTGGCGTTGGGAGTCTGATTCCCGTCGTTGGAATGAAACTGGTGTACGTCCCGGTTGCGCTGTTGCTGGCCGTCCAGTACGGTAGGACGCCGGGGGGAGCGGGGTTCGTCATCGTGTTCGCCGTCGTCTCGTTCGTGATTGTGGATACGCTGCCGGATTTCATCCTCCGACCGTACGTCTCGGGGAGGAATCTCCACATCGGGATGGTGATGTTCGCGTACATCCTCGGCCCGCTTCTGTTTGGCTGGTATGGAATCTTTCTTGGCCCGATCTTGCTCGTGCTTGGCTTTCATTTCGCGAGGATCGTGCTGCCGGAGCTGCTCGGTACCGAAGAAAACGAGGACAGCAACCAGACACAATCCGATGAAGCAAAAGAAGAACCTGATGGTGCCAGCGGATAGCTCGTTCAGAAGCCCTTGTCCATCAGCTCGCGCGCGATGACGTTCTTCTGAATTTCGGAGGTGCCCTCGTAGATCTGGGTGATCTTCGCGTCACGGTAGAGCCGCTCGACGTCGAAGTCATTGACATAGCCCGACCCGCCGTGGATCTGGACGGCTTCGTTCGCACAGTCGACTGCCACGCGGGAAGCGTACTCTTTGGCCATCGATGCGAGCGTGGTGAGCTGATCGTCAGCGTTCTCGACGCTCCATGCCGACTTGTAGGTGAGCTGGCGTGCGGCCTCGGTCTGGGTGTGCATATCAGCGAGCTTGTGCTGAATTGCCTGGAAGTCGCCGATCGGACGGCCGAACTGTTCGCGCTCTTTGGCGTATTCGAGTGCGCGTTCGTTTGCACCTTTGGCGATACCGACACCCTGGGCGGCCACCATCGTCCGCGTAATGTCGAAGAACTGCATGAGCTGCAAAAAGCCCATTCCACGCGTGCCAACGAGGTTGTCCTCGGGAACGCGAACGTCATCGAAGATGAGTTCGGCCGTGTCGCTCGCACGAATGCCGAGCTTTCCCGTGATTTTCTCGCTTTTGAATCCGTCACGATCCGATTCGATGACGATCTGGGAGAAGCCGTTGTACCGGCCCTCGGCGTCAGGATCGGTCTCACACATTGCAACAAAGTAATCCCCGACCGATCCGTTGGTGATCCACATCTTGTTCCCGTTGATCACCCACTCGTCGCCGTCTTTTTCGGCCGATGTGGAAACCGATGACACGTCCGAGCCGGTGTCAGGCTCCGAAATTGCAGCGCCCATGATCGCTTCGCCAGTTGCGACGGGCTCCAAAAAGCGCTCTTTCTGTTCTTCGGTGCCGTATTCGATCAGCGCGTCACTACCAAAGGCCGTGGCCGTGAGCGACAGTGCAATGCCAGGATCTGCGGCGAACAGTTCCTCGACGATGATCGCCGTCTCGAGTGCGCTGTAATCAGCACCGCCGTATTCGATCGGAATCGACGCGCCGTTCAATCCCATCTCGGTTGCCGCCTCAAGCACCTCGAACGGGAATTTTTCCTCCTCGTCGTACTCAGTTGCGACCGGTTTGATTTCGTTTTCCGCAAATCGGCGTACTTCTTCCCTGATCTGTTGTTGCTCCTCGGAAAGTTCGAAGTCCATGCCCTCCACTCATACTGGTTAAAATATAACGATTTTGCGCAGCCGATAAACCTGTAAACGGTTGTTACGGGGGCAATGGGAAACGTTGAACACCGCTCAGTTGGATCCACTAACCGTCATGGAAATCGATGACATCGACACCATTGCTGTGCTCGGTGCGGGGAATATGGGCCACGGGATTGCAGAAGTGGCCGCCCTTGCGGGTTACTCGGTGAATCTCCGGGATATCAACGAGGAGTTCGTACAGAACGGCTACGAGCAGATCGAGTGGAGTCTCGGAAAGCTCGCAGAAAACGATCGGATTACCGACGACGACGCCGACGCGGCGCTCGATGCGATCACGCCGCTGGTTTCGATGGAAGAGGCTGTCGGGGACGTGGACGTGATCATCGAGGCCGTTCCCGAGCAGATGTCCATCAAACAGGACGTGTACGGTGAGGTCGAGGAGTATGCGCGTGCGGACACCATCATCGCGTCGAACACCTCCTCGCTGTCAATCACGGATCTCTCGGAGGTCACCGAACGAGAATCACAGTTCTGTGGGATGCACTTTTTCAATCCGCCAGTGCGGATGCAGCTCGTCGAGGTCATCTCCGGTGCGCACACTGACGATTCGACGCTTGACGCCATTGAGGCGCTCGCAGAGGATTTCGGAAAGACGCCAGTTCGCGTGCGAAAAGACACGCCCGGCTTCATCGTCAACCGGATTCTCGTTCCGTTGATGAACGAGACCTGTTGGCTGGTGTCCGAAGACGAGTCCACGATCGCCGAGATCGATTCCACCACGAAGTTCGACGTTGGGCTCCCGATGGGCGCGTTCGAGCTGGGCGATCAAGTGGGCAACGACGTGACCTATCACGTTCTCGAGTACATGAACGACGTGCTCGGCGATGCCTACGAGCCAGCACCGCTGCTCGAGACGGTGATGGAAGAAGAGCGCTTCGGGAAAAAGACCGGCGAGGGATTCTACGACTACGAGAACGGCGACGGCGTCGATATCCCAACCGACGCGGGGAGCGAGGAGATCAAACAGCGGTTGCTCGCCACGATGGCCAACGAGGTTGGTAATCTCGTCGGCGACGGCGTCGCTCCGCCCGAAGACATCGATCAGGCCGTCCAGCTCGGTGCTGGCTACCCCGAGGGGCCCGCGAAGATGGCGGATGCGGCCGGTCTCGAATCGCTCGTCGAACTCCTCGATGAGCTCTACGAAGAAACTGGTGCAGAGCGCTATGCGGTCTCTGATGGGCTTCGTGAGCACGCCGACGCAGGCGGCTTCTACGATGACGACGAGGAGGAGGGCATCGAGTACGACGCCGTTCGCGTCGAGTATCCCGGCGAGATGGTCGGTCAGATCGTTCTCGATCGCCCACACCGGATGAACACCGTCAGCCCGCAGCTGCTCGAAGAACTTGAGCACGCGATCGAGACGCTCGAAGATGACGACGAGGTCCGGTCGATCCTGCTCACCGGCGCTGGCGATAAGGCGTTCTCGGCCGGCGCGGACGTGCAGGCGATGGCTGCCAACGCCGATCCGCTTGAGGCGATCCAGCTCTCGCGGACGGGCCAGCAGGCATTCGGAACGCTTGAGGAGTCCGATCTCCCGGTCGTTGCTGGTATCGATGGCTACTGTCTCGGCGGTGGCATGGAGCTGGCCACCTGTGCGGACATGCGCGTTGCAACCGAGCGCTCTACCTTCGGTCAGCCCGAACTCGATCTCGGATTGCTTCCCGGCTGGGGTGGCACGCAGCGCCTCCAGAAGATCATTGGCCAGGGACGTGCCAAGGAGGTCATTCTCACCGCAGAGCAGTATGACACCGAGACGATGGCCGACTACGGCTTCGTCAATGAGGTTGTCGACAACGACGAGCTCGAGGACGCTGCGTTCGAGCTTGCTGCCGATCTCGCAGCTGGCCCACCGGTCGCCACCCGATTCACCAAGAAGGCGATGCTCCGTGGCTGGGAGGACGTTGACGCCGGTTTGGAGATTGAATCGCAGGCGTTCGGCCATCTCATCAACACCGACGATCTGATGGAAGGCATCACCGCGTTCATGGGCGACGGCGACCCCGAGTTCGAAGGGAAATAACGACCGCGGCTATCATTTTCCGAACCGTGAAGTGATCGGTCGCTGTCCGGTCCCTATGGCGATCCATCCTACTGCGTCAATCCAGGACAGCACCGTCGAGACCGAGCACGTTCGCGAGTTCGTCACCGTGCACGATTCGACGATCGAGGCAGACAGTCGGCTCTACGAGCGTGTTTCAGTGAAAAAGTCGGTGGTGGGTCCGCACGTCGATATCAACGCCGGCAGCTATATTGAAAACGCGGCGATTGAATCGCACGTGCAGATTGGCCCGAACGCGTCGGTTGTGGGCGTCACCCATCGGCTCAGCGAGGCGTCGGGGATGGAACACCGCAACGACCAGTTTGAGGAGATCGTCCTCGAAACGGGGGCGTTCGTTGGCGCTGGGGCAGTGGTGCTTCCCGGCGTTACGGTGGGAACGAACGCCGTGATTGGGGCGAACGTCACCGTGACGGATGATGTGCCCGAGGGGGTTGTTATCCGTGGGTAGCTCTCCCATGTGGTTGGTTGCATAAGCGGCCACGAAAGGCCATGCTTATTACCCAGTGGTGCTCACCTGGTAATACGCTCGGTTGGTGTAGCCCGGCCAATCATGCGGGCCTTTCGAGCCTGCGACACGGGTTCAAATCCCGTACCGAGCACATAATAAATCCTTCACTTCTTAGTGTAGCAAATAACTGAGTGGCACTTACAGTCCTTTCATGGTGTTGTCGGTATAGCGGACGAATGGTACAGTCTGCGAGCCTTCAGCAGTACGTTTCCTTTATTTTGGAGTATCTCTTCAGACTCCATCCGGTCGCCCGTAGTCAGCCAAGAAGGGTTCATCATCAATCACGACGAAGTTTTCTGCCCGAAGCTCTTGGAGGTTGAGCGGAAACATTGCCAGCTCCGCCGTGGCCCGCTGTAAAAGTGGACGTCCTTCTTCTTTTGGTAGCTCCGTGAGTGGTTCACCATATGGCATGATTAGCCATCGGAATCGACGCTGATGATGATCTGGAACTGGGAGCAGCGGCCAATCGCCCGAGATACCGTGGCGATGCCATAGTACAGCTTCACGTTTATTTTGGACAAACCCGCTGGAAAACAGATCGTCTCCGAACCGGGCCAATTTCACGACATAGTTTGCGAGCGATGACTCGACGGGAAACTGAAGCACACACCGTGCAACACCGATGCCAACGAGATCAAAGCCGTCGTCAAGTAACGGTGATAGTATTGTTTGTTCACTTTCGTGGATTGTCGATCGTTCCTCACTATCCGGTGAGCAGCCATCTCGCACCGCCTCCTGATCAAGTCTGTCGGTACAGTAACACAGATCAGTTGCAATGCGATTGATTCTCTGTCGCTCATCCTCTGGTAGTAACCGTTTGGTGGACATACACCATACTGAAGAATGGGATAAAATAAATCATTTTAACAATATTGGTATCACAGAAATGGATGCCAGTGAATTTGATTTAGTGACATGTAGAATATAATACCTAATAATACAATAGATTTTTATATTATATGTGCGTGTATAGTACAGTAGACAATGGGTAACGATAATAATGTCCTCGATTCAGGCACAGGCAAAGCACCAGAATACAACAAATCTGATACTGTGAGTCTCATCTCTTTGGCCCAGAAAGGGATTAAAGATAAGCTCATACGAAAGTGAAGACACCAACAGTATTCTATTATAAAATACCATATCTTTACTAGTACATCTTAGCAACCTCTGATTTGTTTTCCATAATATGAAGAGTGAATTTCATGCATGTATTGATCACCAAGAGAGGACTACAGAACCTTGCTTTCGTGAATATTGGATAAAAGATCGACTGAAAAGAGAATCCATCCGTGAGGGGAATGTATCTCTTCATGTCGATAAGTACGAGCACCTTCCAATTTTGCACGAATTGTATGTGACCGACAACGAATTGCTCATCGCCTTTTCGGGCGAGCTACACGATATAAGCCATGATTTCCATCGCCAGTCAGAAATATCATTCACTACAAGAACGACGTACGACATTCTTGCAGTTGCATATCGAACGTTCGGCTGGTCATTTCCCAAGCATTTAATCGGTGATTATCACGTTCTCATAGCCGACTATTCACAAGATCGACTACTCGCTGGCCGAGATCACGTAACAGCAGATCCACTCTACTTCGCAGTAAAGGACGGTGCAACGTTGGTGAGCACCGATCTGAGTGCCCTAGCTAACGAAATTCAGGCCGATGTGAACGAAACATATCTGGGACAGTATCTGACCGGTACCATCGAATCTCCTCGTAAAACGTTTTATGACAACATATACAGAGTTCCACCTGGTTGTGTCGTGGTGTCGTCACCCGATACGACACAAGTGAGGCGATACTATCATCCCCATCCTGATAATCGCACTACGTATCGATCCAAATCCACCGAGGAGTTGGCAGAGACTTTGCGAGAGTTACTTGAAGACGCTATCGACTGTCGAACCATTCAGACGGAGACAGTAGGGGTATTTATGAGCGGTGGAGCCGATTCGACAGCCCTTGCTACCATCGCGAATGATCAAGCTTCGTCGTCCTCTCTGAAGACGTATTCCTACACGTATCCATCTACCACTGCAATCAACGAGAATCAAGGCATTGAGGCCGTCGTCAGCGAAAAAGGACTCCACAACGAACAAATCAGCGTCGACGATTACTGGGTGCTGAAGGATAAGACACTCTACGAACGAGCGTGGGCCTATGCCCCTGCTGTCGATTCTCTACTCCAACCGAAACATGAATTGATACAACGAGCAGCAGCTGATGGCGTAGGAACGGTGCTTGTCGGTGACAACGGTAATATGCTGGATGGTTATCGAATATCAATAGCCGATGCGTTCGCCACCGGACAGTACCTTGATGCGATTAAAACAGCCCAGGAAGATCCAACATACACGACTCTGGCCTGTCTAGTACAGTACGGTCTTTTTCCGCTCTTGTCAATCGGCGAAGTAGAGTATCTACCTCCAAGACAGGTTCAATCGCCCGTAAGAGATCGGCTTTCCGACCACATACGAACTCAGGTGGAGGATATTCGGCGATCGCCCCGGCGATGTAAATCACTTCAAGCTCACAGTGACCAAGCTCTCTATCGTGCGCTCACCTCCCCGATTTTCGACTACCGATACGACATTTTCCGTAAGATAGCTAAGTATCACGGGGTAAACGTCATTGATCCCTATCAAGACCTCCGCCTTGTTGAGTTTGTGTTCGATCTTCCGCTGACAGCGAATCTCCAACGCGGATATAACAAAGCTATCTTCCGCCGTGCACTGTCTGACGTATTACCGAAACAGATCCTTACTCGACGCAAAACAGACCGCGTGGAGGAAGAGGTAGCGGACGGGTTGCGCCAGGAAATAGAGTATCTCGGATCACTTCTTTCGGAGTCATATCTTACTGACTACGGTATTGTCTCCGATCGTCGTTCAATCCCTGACCTACACCAAGCTATAGACGCGTTCGGGTCACTCGAAACGGCTGATGTAGATCTATGGCAGCACATATCTGCGCAAGCATGGCTTGAACAGCGACAGAGCAAGTAACAATACATTTTATTTGTAATTTGTGAGTGCGTTAAAGTATCACATTTACTCCACTGCTCCGTACTACTAACTCGCTGTCTGTGGTAGAGGAAGTATGACACAGTCAGCGCTTGATATCTTTTCTTCCCTTCCATCGTTCGCGGCTCCGACGGTACTTCCCGAGGAAGAGGCTATCGCATACTGGTGGTCTGTGGATGACACGGTTTCTCTCCGGATCCATGACCTATCACAGGACACAATCAATATCATCCCACTCGATCGTCATTCACTCACATTAGAAGGAGAAGAACCCCTACATTGGATCGGTGATGGGTTTCTCATACAGAGCGATCCCAATGTTTATTTTTGCGAGTGTGACGGCAGTGTCGAGACTGTTTCGTTTGGTGCTCCCGAGACGTACACGTATATTATCGACATCGATTCCAAGACACATCGTGTCTTGTATACCCACTACGATGATCCGTGGACGCTCCGACTTTCGGAGGCCGATGGAAAGCAGTCAAAAGTGCTGACAGAGCATCCCGAGCAAAGTGGCCACGCAGGGTTTAGTCCGGATAGACAGTGGCTTGCCTATCGTGAAAATCCCACCGAATCGTTTGGGGCCGGTCGGATCGTCATTACCGATCGGGCTGGCGAGCAAGTGAAGACAGTTAATATCGGGGAGGCCTCAGCACGGACTCGCCTCCGAGGTTGGCACCCAGACAGTCAACGGCTGCTCATTGATGATCGTTCAACGGGCTGGTATCGTGTCGGCCTCCATGACTGGCAAGTCGAGGACACCACGTGGTTCGGGGACGGCGAGTACAACGAATATCCACTCACCATCACATCTGCTGGTAGCCAACTCATTACAGTTCGCAGTCACGCCGGCCGTAGGAGTGCGATCGTTTATTCTATCCACAACCCAGCAGATGGCTGCCAATTTGATCTCCCCGAAGGTGTGGTGGATCGGACGCCTGTACAGCCTCCGGGCATGACGTTTGCGTCCGATATGGTCTATCTCGTTCACGAAACGGGGACATGCCCGCCTCAGCTTCTTCAGTATGACCTTGAGACGGACACCATTACGGTGCTCATCGACACCGCGACGTCAGCACTCACTGCGTGTTCACTCGTTGAACCCGCACATGTAACCTACGATGCCCCCGATGGACAATCGATCAATGCCATACTACACCGAGCATCAGAAACTCCTTCGCCCGCCGTCGTGGTCGTGCATGGTGGACCAACAACGGCTGTTACTTGCGGTTTTGACCCATTTGCGCAGTATCTCGTATCCGAGGGATACACAGTCCTTCAGCCGAACTATCGTGGATCAACTGACCAGGATCGTGGATTCGAGCGAGCCATTAAGGGCGATCTCGGCCGGGGCGAGGTAGATGATGTTGCAGCTGGTGGCCAGTGGCTGGCTGAACAGCCGTGGGTTGATGATAACCGGCTTGCAGTCTTTGGGCATTCTCATGGTGCGTACAATGCGGCCCTACAGGCGGTCAGTTATCCCGAATTATGGAGGGTCGTTATCCCCGAAAATGGATATCTTGACGCCGTGGCAGTGTTCAACGAGCCAAATCTCTATGCACAGCGTCGCATCATTGATAACCAGACGTGTGAAACGACTAAAGCGTATCTCCAGTCCGTAAGCCCGATTCACCGTACAGCAGACGTTGGATGCCCGGTCTGCATCATTCAAGGAGAGGACGACGCCACTGACCAAGCTAGAGCGTTTGCCGACGGGCTTCGAGAACGAGGTTGGACAGCTGGTGAACAGTTTCGACTCGAAATTATTGAGGGAGAAGGGCACGTTATTCAGAATAAGGCCCAGCTCTGGGGGCTTATTACCGATATACTTGAAATATATGTCGGATGCTATTAAATAGCACCAAAGTGCAAGTTTGTCACTATCTAGCTGAGTAATATTGAGAAGTGACCTGGTTGATAATATTCTCGTGAAAAGATGCTTGCAGACATGATCACTGAGAGCTATGGAACTGACTAGGAAGAACCCAGCGAACATTTCGAAATCGCATCTTTCAGGTCATCAAGTTCTCCCGACAACTTCGAGGTCGATATCCGCAGTAGCCATCCCACCGGTGTCAATTTCGCCGGATGACTGATTGAATAGCCGTTGTGATTGTTTGACTGCTGAGACGTATCGACAAAGATCTTCGCGGTGATCAAGCGCGTGGTACCATCCGTCCCCACTTCCGATATACCCCGCATCTCGAAATCGCATGAGGGTGGTTATGGCAGTTCAATGTGGATAGCAAGTTCCTCAGTAGTTTTGTAACCTGTCCGCAGGAGCTTTACTTCAGTCCTGGTGATCGCTTCAAACCAACTACGGTAGTTCTGTAACTTGGTAATACGCTCGGTTGGTGTAGCCCGGCCAATCATGCGGGCCTTTCGAGCCTGCGACACGGGTTCAAATCCCGTACCGAGCAGTGGTTTTTCAAGCGGTCAACGTGGATAGCTCAGCTCTTAAGATTGGGTGGCGACTGCTGAGAGGTCTTACGATAACGATCAGTGGACCGTACTCGATCGTTCAGTAATTGCTTCTATGGGTCTTTATGAATCTCGGAGGACTGCTTGGTCTCTAAGCAGTCAATTGTGGTTTCCACATCGATTGGATCGGGTCAGTTGGAGACGATATCGACAGCGCCATTCATTGACATGTACGTGTCGCCGTTCCACTCGTTCCAGCCCAGCAGCTCCCGCTTGGAGATAATGTGATTCATTAGCAGATGGTCCTTCATGACCAGCGTCGGGACCCGTACTGCGTGACTTCTGGGCCGGCGTGACCTTCATTGGTATCAGCAGTCAGGTCCTTACGCACAGCAATCTCCAATCCAGTTACGTCCACAATCTACGAAGTGAGATCAGTGTGATCGCACCCTGGTTCATGGCTGTTCAGCCAATTCACGGTACTGTCACGGTATGGACCTGAAACACGATGACAAAGTGAGCAACGGGCGAGAATCAGGAGATTACAGCGCCGAATTCCGCTTGCTTTTTTAGGGGATTTCGAGGAGCTGATGAGCCAGTTCCCGAGGCATCGACACCATTGGCCAATGTCCCGTCTCTAGTTCGTGAAGCTCCCACTCCCTCTGGTCGCACAGTTGTCGAATCGTATCGAGAATGGAGTCGTCCATTCCGTTCTGGGTGCAAAGGATGTAGCTAGTGGGTAGTGCTGCAGTGTCCGGATTACCGACGTTCACCGACTGTTTGAACGTGTTCAGTGGATGCGGGACTGCGTTTTCCCGCAGCCACTGCGTGTCCTCATCCGAGATACCCACCCAGCCCGGATGGGAATCTGGCAACGGCCAGCCACCAGCATGGTCTTTCGCGGCACGTTCCATCGCGTCCCATTCGTCAGGGGGATAGAACGCTGATACCGAAATGGGTTCGTCATCCATCGGGACCAGTGCATCCAGATAAATGACGTGTGCGAGCCGTTCAGGAACCCGTTCTGCTACACCCGTCACTACAAGCCCAGCATAGCTATGTCCGAGGAGGACAACGTCCGTGAGCTCGTTGTATTCCAGCGTATTCACAATGTCAGTGATGTGTGTTTCGAGGCTGATCTCTTGGCACATGAGTGTTCTCGTTCACCAAGTCCAGTGAGCGTCGGAGTATGGACGTCATGGCCTTCATCACGGAGCAACGGAGTGAGATACTTCCAGCACCAGCCGCCAAGCCATGCACCGGGGACGAGAACGTATTGCCGTGCCATGGTTCTCAAACGGGTGTGAAGGTGATATAGTTCTCCGTACCAGAATAAAGGTGAGTTCGTTAGTGACGGCATCTATTGCATCCCACAAGGAAATATATAAGATTCTATATGGATATTCCATACACATGGTGAATATTGGAACGGGATCCACATCTAGTCACACTAAAAAAGCTCCGTGGCATCTGTGGTTTGTGGCGCTATTTTTTCTACTACTGAATATTTTTGGGCTATATGATTATATTATGGTTCTTGAACTCAATGAAGCATACTTCAAATCACAAAACTTCGGAGCATCCATCATCACTTATTTCACAGATTATCCGCTGTTGCCACGGATATTCTGGACGATAGGTGTTGTGAGCGGTGTGATCACACCTGTTCTGCTGATGTTGCGAACCCGTTGGACAGTGTGGCTTGCCCTCACTTGTGTTATTTCCCGAGGATGCCTACATCTTATCACGTTTGGATTTATGGATCGGTGGAATGTGTTTGGACTCTGGCTGTCTCTTTTCGATACATCAATTTTCCTGTTGACTGTCGGACTCTATCTCTATTGCCGGCGAATGTCTGCTCGTGGTGTGTTGCAATAGATTTTTTCTGAGGAGTATTTCGCAGGAGAGACCGTTGCATATATGTAGTCCAGATTAGATGTGTTGAAGTGGTGAATCCGACCACGGCGGCTGTATCTTTCGATTCGAGTATGGCAACGACATCGACGAGTTCAAAACTACAGAGGTGGCCGAGAGCGACGGGCTCTTGCTCGGCCAAAAAAAAACTTTTGAGCGTGAGAATAATCCGTGAAGCACGATAATCAGACTGAGAAAAAGGGTGAATGACTTTTTCTTATCTTATATATCCCTAATAATCGCGAGTTTATTATTATTTGCTATACATCTGTACTACTATGGAATGGTCACCACTCACACCAGAATTACTTGTTTCAGATTATCAGAAGAGCCTCTCGTTTTATGTTGAAACGCTTGGATTTACCGTTGAGTATGCCCGTGAAGATCCATTGTTCGCCTATCTTTCCATAGAAGGTGCTCAGCTCATGATTGAAGAGCGGTCGGATAACGAATGGTGGGTAACAAGTGAGCTGAGTCATCCATATGGAAGAGGAGTGAATTTTCAGATAACAGTCAATTCTATTGATCCGTATGCAAACCGCCTCATGGATGATGGCTACCAGCTATTTGAAGAGATTCGGGAAGAGTGGTATCAGGTAGACGAAGTTGAACGTGGTAATAGACAATTTTTAATTCAAGACCCGGATGGGTATCTTCTCCGGTTTATGGAACACATAGGCACGCGTTGAGTGGTTGCACTCCGTGGGGAGTCATTGCGATTGGCGAAGTACGTACTGACGAGCGGACATACCTACCATCGTTGGTCTATGACGCACAGCATTAGCCCACAACAGATAGTAACAATCATGCAGATGATAAATTTCTACTAATTAATTATTGTAAATTAACTATAATTTCGATATCTTGGTGGCTAAATTCGTACAATTGTCAAAGAGAGTGCTTATAGAGACTGTTCTGATTGATCACACAACGCCATTGAAATCCAACACATACGAAACTTTATAACCCAGTGGGTTGGCACAATCAATTGGGAATGCCAGCCCGCGATGTGGACGCGCGTATCAAATCGCGCCGGGTGGTAGGACACCCGACGCTGGGGTTCCCATACGGTGAGGTAACCCATGAAGGGAAATGCACCGCGGTACTGTAATCCTGTCGTATCGTCAATGACTAGCACACGGTGTGCTCGCTGTGGGCAGCCGGTGGCTCGTCCACGGGCACACGCAACGGGCTGTCCGTCGTGGAGGGTTGGCTCGTGAGTCTCCCGCAGTTCAGCTTCCGGACGGTAGATGGTCAGGTCAGCACACTCGAAGGGATCGATGATCGAGACGAGCTTTCCTCTGCTGAACTGCATCACGTCGTGGATATCGCCGAGAATTGCTGGTGTCGGCCTTGTCAGTCAACGGAGTGCAGACACAGTCGTCAGGTGGAGGAAGTGCTGGCGATCGCTGATCTGAGCGAGCGCTCGGGCGGGGGTCCTGATGCGCTTCCGTCCCTGGATCGGATCACTCGGTTCCGTTCGCAGGGCGAGACGATCTACACCGCCTGGTTCGACAATGATGCTCGGCTTCGGGCGCATGAACAACGGAGCGGTGACGTTACGCTGCTGGCGTTCTCGCCTGATCGTCCGGAGGATCCGGCTCGAGCGCAAACACAGGATGAGGCTGTGTCTGCCGCGAGCTGTTTGCTAGAGGCTGTCGTTCCGTTCTGTGAGGCGCGGTCAACCGAGGAACTTCCAGTGATCCTCCAGCTGTTGGTCTCTCCAGCGCACGACGAGTAACCTCATCGGAGGGATTTTTCGAAACCGCGTGTGGCTAGAATCACCCACCGCGAGCGCAGCGAGCGGCCTTTTTTCATCAACGTTTTTTGATCGAGCGGTTGCCGAAGGCAACCCGAGATTAAAAAAGGTTGGGCAGTGTGACCACAGACCCCCCAATAACCCCTGACCCCAGGGAGGTCTGTGGTATATGACTGTTCGATGAACGAATTAACGACCCGAGAACTCCCAGATCGCCCGAAGGCTTCAGCACAAGCGCAATCACAGTTTCCAACCAGAACGACTGTAATCTCACCTAACACTTCTATCGAAATTCCATCACATACTAATAGTGGTAATTCGATGTGGTAAGTATACACATCCTACTGGGACAAAACCGGTTGCCCGGTTTCCCCCGGACGTGCTTCAACACGTCCGAGGATGGGTTGGATTGAATATGAGTTTCAAACCCAACAACAACGACGGACGGAGCATAGATAATACTACTGATGGCAGCGATGTTGGCGGCTTTCTCCCAGAGTCACTTCAAGCATGGAAAGCTGAGATAGAGGAGTGTATCTCCCGAAAGGATACACAGATTGACGCTCTGCAATCACAAGTCGATGAGCAACAGGCAAAAATTGAGACACAGCAATCAACGATTGACAGCCAAACAACGGCGTTGCACCAGAGCAAAACGAGAATTGCGGAACTGGAGTCCACAGTTGCGGCGCTCAAACGGGAGCAGACGGACTACCGCGAGACAAACGAACGGGACAAAGCCGAGATCAGACAGGACGTAACGGAGAACGCTCGCCAGACGGAGGCAGCAGAGAAACACACTGAGGCCGTTGCGCGGAAGGTCGAGACGCTCGATGGACGCGAACAACGAACCCCGCTGGAGCAGATCGTTCGATTGCCGGAGGAAATAATTCATAAAGCGAAGCTGACGGCCAATCAACGCCGGGCCAGAGCCATCGCGATGGAGATCGGTGGACTGGCCACGACAGTCCCGAAAGGAAAGCGCCTGGATTCAACGACGATCAAACAGGAGCTCAAACAAGCGTATGGATCGGCCCACGACCAGACGGTCGCACGCGTAATGGCGTTCCTTGATCGCCTCGGTGGCGATCGAACGGAGGTCGTCCACACCGGCCAAGGAAAGGCGGTGATATTCGACGACTGGCTCGCCAGACGCCTCAAGACCGCTGAACAGTTCACTGCTGAGGCTGTTGATCGCGTCCTCACGAACGTTGTGAGTGTTGCTCCCGGGAGGGGCAGCTAAGGTGTGAGCAAGCGCCCTCCGATAGGGATCTATACAGGACACACATTTCAGCACGAATGACAGTCGGTTCGGTAGTAGCAGCAGGTGTGAGCAAACGTCCTTCCTTTCAGTAGTCGTACGCTGGATATTGCTAGCTATTGCGATCCTCATAACATCCATCTAGAGACTAGCTCACGACGACCGTGAGCGGAAATATCAACCCAAACCCTCAAAGGTGGATAAAGTCCCATTTACAATCAGACCTCACTAACGATGAAGATATCCTCGAAAGAAAATATATTAGCAATCACGCTTGGAGCATTGTCCTTGGCTATCGTAACATTCGCCGGTTATTTTCTCATCGATTCGAGCAGATCGTGGATTTGGATCGGACTCGCTGCTGGTTTTGCTATTCAGAGGATCGTTCGGAATCGCACGGAGATCGACAGTTAGATTATATTCCATTTCATGGCTGTTTAGTATCCAAGGACATATTCTACTCGCCCATTCACATCAATTAATAAATTATTCTTGCTACCAGAACGCCTTCGTTCTGGCATACTGCTGTTCCTGGGCGAGAATATCCCGGTAGAAATCGTCCTCGTTCTCGCGAAGCTTTGCGATAATCCGCGCGGCGTTGTGCGGCCCCACCCCCCGAGCAGCGAGCGCAATCACCGCCTGCTTGCCATGAGCCTGCACCAGACTCGCGGACTGATAGGCCCGCTTTGTCATCTTCTCTTGCTCGTCATCCTTCTCGGCCGCTGTCACCGCATCAACCACCTCATCCGCCCACGGATTGAGCGCGGCGATCTGCGTCGATTCACAGAGCGGACACTGTGGCTGGTCGGGAACCCGCTTGACAGACTGTTCTCGCTCGAACTCCTGGCAATGAAGACAGAACAACAGAATCCGGTCCTCCTGAATCCGCTCTTTGACCGTCTGAATAACGCTCGCGTCAGCGTTCTCTGGCGTGAGTAACTCCCGTTTCGAGGACCGACCACCAGTCCCGATTGGCGTCCGTCCGGAAACGGTCTCAACGCCGAGCGCACCCGACTGAATGCGTTCCAACACACCAGCCGTCCGTTCCACGTCGAGCTCCTCGTACAACACCGCACGGACGGCCTCATCATACACCGGCGTCTCTGACAGCGCATCGAGCAACCGAGTGCGACCGATCGATCCCGATCCACGCCAGCGCTTGAGCGCACCAAACTTGCCGGCCACCTGCGCGAGCATGAACTTCAACACATCCGAATTTTTCAACGCGAGCTCGATGATACCGGCGACGTGAGCTGGCTCGGTCGTTTCGAGCAGCTCAACGACCGTATCCCGACTGACGCCACGCGGCAGCTCGAACTCGATCCGATACGGATCAGTGTCCATCCCAACGGAAGAGCCGGTCTGCTGGCCGATCAGTGCCGAAAGCACCCGACCAAGCGTCTCGTTGACCGTGTGACCGAAACAGGCGTTGAGCACCATCTCGCGGCCACGGGACTCAATGACGAGCGTGTCTGCGTCGGGAAGCGCCTGTGTGTGTCGCTCTAGCTGTTTGAGCGCCTGCCCTGCGGTGTGGTCATCCGTCGGATACCGTTCACAGAGCCACGCTGCAACCGCCTCCATCGACTCACCCGCGTCGAACTGGTCCCGAACAGCCCGCCTGAGCGAACCAACATCCTGCGCGACGGCGTACGGCACCGGAATCTCCTTGCCGGTCCAGGAGGGCACCTCCCCGCCTGGATCCTCGATCGGCGACACCGTCACCGATCCGTCCTCCTCATCAACCTCCACGATCCGCCACATCTCACCCTGCTGAATGAACACCTCGCCCGGCTCTGCAAAGTTGACGACGAACTTCTCATCCAGCGTGCCGATCTGGCGACCACTCGCCACGTCGTCAACGGCGAACGTCTCCTCATCGGGGATCATCGAGAGGTTCTCATAAAAATACTGCCACGTTCCGCCGGATTTCTCGAGCCGATCCGCGGACTCCTCGAGCCAGATGAGCCGATTGTTCGACAGCTCGCGGACGATCTCCCGGAACGTCGACTCATCGAGCGACGAAAACGGATACGCGCGGGTGATGATCTCATACGCACGCCGAGCACTGATCTCGCCGTGACCCATCAACAGCCCGGTAATCTGATTGGCGACCGTATCGAGACTCCCCTCGTGGATTGGCGTCGGCTCGACCGCGCCGCGTTTTGCTCGCTCGGCGATCACGAGCGCCTCGAAGGTATCGTCCGGCCGCGTTGTGATGATCGTTCCGTGCGAGCGCTCGTCTCGATGATGGCCAGCCCGGCCAACCCGCTGCAGCAATCTGGAAACCTCCCGCGGGCTGGAATACTGTATCACGTGATCGATCCGTCCCACATCGATTCCAAGCTCCATTGAGGAGGTGCACAACAGCGCATCGAGTTCACCGGCTTTGAACCGGTTTTCAACGTCGATACGCGCCCGTTTCGAGAGCGAGCCGTGGTGAACGCCAATGTTGGCATCGATCGCTTTGAACCGCGAGCCGAGCGCTTCGGCCGTCTGTCTGGTGTTGACGAAAATGAGCGTCGACTCATTTGCCGCGACGATCTCATCCATGGCGCGGACGTGACTTGCCACGTCGGCTTCCGTCATCAGCTGGCCGGCAAGTCGTTCGTCCTCTGGCGTGATTTCAGGCGTCGTAACCGTGAGCGAAAGATCACTCCCGGCGTCGATTTCGACAATCGATATGGGGCGATCCCCAGTCAGAAACGCACCAACGGCGTCGGGATCGCCAACGGTCGCCGAAAGTCCAATCCGCTGGCTCTGGCCCGCGAGGTCGCGGAGGCGCTCCAGCGCAATCGAAAGCTGCGCACCGCGCTTCGAATCAGCGAGTTCGTGGACCTCATCGACGACAATGTGGTCGACCGTCGACAACGCACGGCGGAGTTTCGAGCCAGTGAGCATCGCCTGGACGGTTTCTGGCGTGGTAACGAGCACGTCCGGAGGGTCGTTCGCCTGTTGGGTTCGGCGGTATCGGCTCGTGTCACCGTGTCGAACGTCGATATCGAGATCGAGTTCTTCGCCCCACCACTCCAGTCGATCGCGCATGTCCCGGTTGAGCGCGCGCAAGGGTGTGATATAGAGCGCACCGATCCCTTCACGGTCGCCCCCGTCCACGAGCGCATCGAACACCGGAAGCATCGCGGTTTCGGTTTTGCCAGTGCCGGTTGGAGCAATGATGAGTGCGTGAGAACCCGCGGAAAGCACCGGAATGGCGCGTTGCTGGGGCTCCGTCGGCGTCTGAAAGCCGCGTTCAGAACAGACTGCACGCACCGTCGGCCCCAGCTCCGTAAACGCATCCACTCCACCACCAGACTGGCGATCCATCACGGTTACTAGTCGAAGGAATCGATTAAGCCTCACGCGGTGTGTGTCAGCAGTCCACCAGATTGGCGCTCAGCCCTCCGGGAGCGGTTCGATCGCTCCACGGCGACCGTCGAGAATAGAAAACTGCTCGTCACGATCGCGTTCGAGCCAGTACAGCAGCCGTTCGGCCCAGACGAGCTTTCGGCGTTTGACCGGAGCAACCGAGGGATCTTCGAATGACCACCCGGCGAACTCGATTGCTCCTGCGCCACAGTGATCGACGATGAACGCGGCGCGATCACCATCAGTGAACCCGCCAACGTTGCACAACGGGTCAACCGGCCGGGCCTGTGTCGTTCCGAGGACGTTTTGCTGATCCATCGACGGCACGTACTGAGAAAGCTGCTCCTGGTTATCACCATGCGCCGCAATTGCAACCGGTACACCCTCGGTGGTGAGTTCGACGACGCGTTCGGGATCAGTGTCGAGATCAGTGACGACGAGATCGATCGGCGTCTCGTCTGGAACGTGTCGGAGGCCACTGCCGGCGACAGCAAGCCGCTCGGCGTCGTCCAGTGCGATCGTCTCAGCGAGCGGTCCGCCACCGACGAGGAGGACCGTCTCCGCCCTGAAATCCAGTCGTTCCGTTTCGAATTCGGTACACACTGTGGCGAGGTGATCGCGTGCACGTCGATCTGCACTCTGATCGTAGCCAAACGCCTCGCAAATGGCGGTGTAAATCGGCTCCCATCGCTCGAACTCCATCAGTGGGCTGTTATGAGTCACCACCAATAGGGTGTCCGATCCAGCGGTCAACTCCCAAACCAAAACCTCTACACCGATCGGTAGCGTTTTCTTCTCACGAACAGAGGGTCGGTCGGCGATTCGGTGGCTGACTGAGCAGTGAACGATGACCAGGGGTATCGGGGTAGTTGTCGACGGTTCGCACCTTCCAGAGTGGCTCATCGCCCTCGCTGGGGTGGTGACACAGCTCGGTGATCTCTGGTTCGTGCTGGCTATTGCGACCGTAGTAGTTCTCATGGGAACCCGACAGAACAGAGTGACACGAACCCCCATCGAAGACAGCGCGTTCTTGCTCGCACTCGGGCTCGGTGCGTATGCTCTCACTGTGATTCTCAAGGCGGCGTTCGCGCTGCCACGGCCACCCGGCGCTACGTCAGCGGTGATCCCGGTGTGGGTTCCCCCACCAACGGCTGGGTTCTACGAATCACTCGTTACGGCCAGTGGCTTTGGCTTTCCGAGCGGGCACGCGCTGAAATCCACGGCCGTCTATGGCGGGGCTGCACTCCTCTTTGGAGACGTGGCACGGCGACGGATTCGAATCCTCGCCGCCACGACCATCGTGGGGCTCATTGGCTGCTCTCGAATCATTCTCGGCGTCCACTACACGGTTGACGTGCTGGTTGGTACCGTCTGCGGTGTGCTCTTTTTATGGGCAATGTGGACGACGACACGTCGCTCTCCTCGGCGTGCGTTGGGAGTAACGGCCGGACTCGGGGTAGTGGCGACGATCGTCACACTGGATTCGAACGCAGTGTTGATTGTCGGCGGAGCGGCCATCGCGCTGGTAGCCTGGCGATACTGGCGATCGCACCACGGCACGCACGGGTGAAGTGGACGTATATGGTCGTCCGAGCGGTAGCACGACCATGGGATTTCACACCTACGACATCGAAAACGCAGCAGCGATGAACGATCCCGATCGGTTTCGGTTCTGCTCGGTCGAAGAGCTGCTCGGGCTGTTCAAACCCGAGGGCACGATTGCGGATCTCGGCAGCGGAACCGGGTTCTTCACCCAACACCTGGCCGCTCACGCTGATCGGCTCATAGCGATCGACATCCAGCCAGCCATGCACGAGTGGTTCCGACGGGAGGGACTCCCCACAAACGTTGACCTACTGACAGCTCCGATCGGTTCGCTTGGCCTTGCCGATGACGCGCTCGATGGGGCGATCTCGACGTTTACGTTCCACGAGTTCAACAGCCAGTCGGCAATCGACGAGCTGGCGCGGACGATCCGTCCTGGTGGACAGATCGCAATCGTCGACTGGACGGCCACCGGTCCCGGTGCAGAGGGCCCACCCACCGACCACCGGTACTCGCTCGCAGAGGCGACTGCAGCAGTGGCTGACCAGCCGTTCACGGTCGAAGTGGCGAGCGAGCGCGATGAGACGTTTGCAATGGGCCTCCGTCGAGACGCCTAGAACTCTGGAAGATCGTCTGGAGGCTCGTAATCGGACTCCCAGTCGATATACTCCGCTTCGAGCACGTCACAGACCTCCTGTCCGAACTCCGTGAGCGTGGCGTTGATCGTCGAAACGGTCTCCCAGGAATCAATAGCCGGGTGTATCTCGCGCTCGCGCCAGTCTTCTGGCAGTCCAGGCGCGTGATAGCCAACCCGATCGGCGAAGCTGTCCCAGAAGAAATCGAACTCGGCGAACAACTCCAGATCGGTGACGATTTCGAACGTCTCCTCATCCATCGAGGTGTCCTGTGTCCATCGGTCAAACGCACGTTCCCAGGCCCCCTCGACGAGAAACGATTCGAGTTCGTCGCGCCGATACTCTTCGCCCATCACGGTCGCGTCCTCGTACGCGTCAGGATCGAGCGCCGTTTCGAGATCGGGTGGATCAGGCAGCGCAAACGTGTCGCTCATACGCGTCGTTCGAGGGGCGTAGAAATAAATGGGCCTCACTCAGGCGTGGCAATAACCGCAAGATGGTCGTCGTGAAACGGATCGAGACGCTCGGTCTCCAGCACTGAATACCCCTCCAGGCGATCAAGAAACCGATTGAAGACCGTCTCAGGATCGGCCGTCACGTCTTCGCTGCGGGCTTTCACCACCGCGAGCAATCGGCCGTCATCCGACAGAAACTGTCGATTTGCGTTCGCGACCTGGGCCTGATCTCGCGTCGCCACATCCTGGACGATCACGTCAACGGGTTCGACGACGTGTGCGTACTCCGACGGTGATCTGGCGTCTTCGAGCAGAACAAAGAGGTTGGGCCGTTCGGCAGCAACCTCCAACAGATCGGCAACCGGACGGGCTGCGAACTCAATGGCGTACGTTGGCCCGGCGAAATCTGCCACGTGACTCACGGTCGTTCCGGCGGCTGCACCGAGATACAGCACGGTTTCGTCTCCTTCGAGCCCGGTGTCCATCCCGCGCTCGAACATTGCCCCGAGCTTCGAGCGTCGAACGTCCCAGGCGCGCCACCCCTGGCTCGTCGGCTCACCGTACACTGGTGGCCCCTCGGTGGCGAGTCGGTCCGTCCCTTCGAACGGTCGATAGGTAACGCCCGACGGGAGACGGTCACTCATTTCCGTCACCCCGTGATTGAATCGTCGCAATGCGCTCGTCAAGTTCGGCCTGCAGTGATGGCCGGCGGTCGCCGGCGTAGTGATCAATTCTGGCGGCTATTGCGAGCTTTCCAGCCAGCGCTCTGGCCGCCGATCCACGCTGGGACGGCTCAGTGCCTGAAACATACTCGTGGACGAAAATGACGCCGTGTTTCGGCGAGCTGCCCCGTCCTGCGAGATGCGCGAACAGCGCGTCCTCAGCGCCGAGCACCTGAATCGTGCCGCTCGGTTGTTTTGCGAGGGCCTCAAGTCCGCCAGCGAGCGCGATCAGTCGCGCCCCAAGAACTGGCCCCGCCACCATCGAGAGATTCGGCGCGACGGTGGGCATCGATTTCTCGATCGTTTCGCGGAGTGCGGTTGCTTGATCATCGAGCGCCACCACCTGTTCTGCGAGCGACACCAATTGCTCGTCGGTCGCGGCGGCGATTGCATCATCCGTTCGTGTTGGTGACCGCGAAAGCAGCTCGCGAGCGCCATCAATCCCTGAAACCGACGTGTCCGTTGTCGACGACCAGGCACTCACGCGCTCGGCCAGTTCGTTAGCGACTCGCTCGGTGTCGTCCATCGCACGAATGCAGTGAATCAACCGCTGATCGTCAGTTCGCTCGCGCCGGCGCACCTGTGCGCGCGCGGTGGCCTGTGTCGCAGCATGGAGCAGTTCGTAATACGTAGACTGATCGGGAACGACACCCGACTCGATCGCGCGCGCCGGCCAGTCGGCCGGTTCCGTGGCACTACCGTCTGCGATAGCTCCGACGTACGTTTCGGGATCGCCGGGTGTCACCGACGAAAACCAGCCCCGATCGTTTCCCCGATCTGCGTTCATAGCCCACCATACCACCGGCGAACCAAAGGTGTTCTCGAATCGAATGGCCCGCCCGTAGATATACTATACACGTAAATTCCGAACGTAATTAACTATCAGCAGCCAGGCGGTATTTTGTATATGTGTAAATTTGATTTCTGAAAATCGAACTCTAACACGAGCGTTACGAAAAGATTATACGCGACACGATCTGATCACAGGACAAGAAGGTGCGCACGTCATGGCACAATTAGAGATCAAAAACCTTCATGCGAAGGTAAACGAAGACGGTGGAGAAGAGATTCTGAACGGCGTTGATCTCGTGGTCAACTCCGGTGAGATCCACGCGCTGATGGGTCCAAACGGGAGTGGGAAATCCACGACGGCAAAGGTCATTGCCGGTCATCCAGCCTATGAGGTCACCGACGGGCAGGTGCTCATTCATCTGGATGATGAGGAGTTTGGTGACGAGGAGGTCCCAGAGGAGCTTCAGACGTGGGAACTGCTCGATCTTGAACCGAACGAGCGGGCTGCACTCGGCGTCTTCCTCGGCTTTCAGTACCCGGCCGAGATCGAAGGCGTAACGATGGTGAACTTCCTCCGGACAGCACTGAACGCAAAGCTCGAGGAGCGCGAAGAGCTGTTCGAGGGCGATGAGTCCGAGGATGACGAAGACGATGAGGCTGGCTACGAGACCAGCCCGATGGAAGGTGCCGCAGACGAGGGCGAAATCGGTGTCGCCGAGTTCCAGCAGCTGCTCAAAGAGAAGATGGAACAGCTCGACATGGACGAGGCGTTCGCTCAGCGGTATCTGAACGCTGGCTTCTCCGGCGGGGAGAAAAAGCAAAACGAAGTCTTGCAGGCTGCGATCCTTGAGCCATCGGTTGCCGTGCTCGATGAGATCGACTCCGGGCTGGATATCGACCGACTGCAGGATGTGGCGACTGGCATTAACGCACTCCGCGACGAACAGGGCGCAGGCATCTTACAGATCACGCACTATCAGCGCATTCTCGACTACGTCGAACCCGACCACGTGCACATTATGCTCGACGGAGAGGTCGTCATGAGCGGCGACGCGGATCTGTCGGTAAAACTCGAAGAGAAGGGATACGACTGGGTTCGCGAGGAAGTGTACGGAACAGCCTGATAAGTGTAGAGGACCAACAATTCACAACTAATGAGCTCCGAACAAGACCATCTCAAAGAAACCGACACGGAGGCCCGCTTCGGATTCAAAAAGGAACAGCAATCCGCGTTCCAGACCGAAAAAGGGCTGACTGAGGAGACGATTCGGCTCATCTCCGAGGACAAGGACGAACCCGACTGGATGCTCGACCGGCGGCTCCGTGCCCTCCGGCAGTTCCACGAAATGCCGATGCCGACCGACTGGCCGGGACAGCCCGATCTCAGCGAGGTCGACATCGACGAAATCGTCCCGTACATCCGCCCGGATATCGACGCCCGTGGTGGCGTCGACGACTGGGAGGACCTGCCAGAGGAGATCCAGGACACGTTCGATAAACTCGGCATTCCCGAAGCGGAGAAGAACGCGCTTTCAGGGGTTGGTGCCCAGTACGAGTCCGAGATCGTCTATCAGAACATGCAAGAGCAGTGGGAAGAGAAAGGTGTCATCTTCTGTGACATGGACAAGGCGGTCCAGGAGTACCCCGACCTCGTCGAGGAGTACTTCATGACCAAATGCGTTCCGCCAAGCGACAACAAGTTCGCTGCCCTTCACGGGGCGGTCTGGTCCGGCGGATCGTTCGTCTACGTTCCAGAGGGTGTCACGGTGGAGATGCCAGTGCAGGCCTACTTCCGGATGAACTCCGAGGGGATGGGTCAGTTCGAGCACACGCTGATCGTTGCCGAGGAAAACAGCGAAGTCCACTACATCGAGGGCTGTTCGGCACCGAAATACTCGGCGTTCAATCTCCACTCGGGCTGTGTCGAAGTCTTCGTGAAAGACGGCGCACACGTCCAGTATTCGACCGTCCAGAACTGGTCGAAAAACACCTACAACCTCAACACCAAGCGTGCAATCGTTGAACGCGACGCTACGATGGAGTGGGTGTCCGGATCGATGGGCTCGAAGGCGACGATGCTCTATCCGTGTACGATTCTCAAGGGCCCGGGCGCGACGGACAACCACATCACGATCGCGTTCGCGGGCGAGGGCCAGGATATCGACACCGGCGCGAAAGTGTATCACAACGCGCCGAACACCAAGTCCACGATCGAGTCCAAATCCATCTCGAAAGACGGTGGGCGGACGAACTACCGTGGACTGGTTCACATCGCCGACGGCGCAGAAGACTCCTCGACTAGCGTCGAGTGTGACGCGCTGATGTTCGACAACGAATCGACCTCCGATACGATGCCGTACATGGAGATCGAGGAGTCGAAAGTTGACGTGGCTCACGAAGCGACCGTCGGAAAGATCGGCGACGAGGACGTCTTCTATCTGCAGTCGCGTGGACTGGATGACGACGACGCAAAGCAGATGATCGTCGCCGGCTTCATCGAGCCGATCACGGAGGAACTGCCGATCGAATACGCAGTCGAGCTCAACCGTCTCATCGAACTCGAGATGGAGGGAAGTCTCGGCTAATTTCGCTTACAATCTATGAGTAAACAGGTACACAGAACATTATCGGAGAGCCAGGTGACGGCGATCAGCGAGGAGCTGAACGAACCCGACTGGCTGCGGGAGCTCCGCCTCGACGCGTTGCAGTCGCTTGATGAGCTTGAGTTTCCGGACGTCATTCAAACGCCGGGTCGGACGTGGACGGACCTCTCGAAGCTGGATTTCGAGGCACTCGTCGATCCCGAGGGCGCACTCGAACAGAAAGAGCGTGTCGCACCGGAGGGCGTCGAAGTGCTCTCGTTCGCAGAAGCGCTTGAGGCACACGAATCGCTCGTTCGCGAGCATTTCGGCAGCGTCGTCGATCCCCAGGAAAACTACTTGACCGCACTGCAGACGGCCCTGTTCACGACCGGGACGGTCATCTACGTTCCAGAAGGCGTCGAGGCCCAGGCCGCGACGATTCGAACGACGATGGCGGGCCAGTCGCTGTTCAACTACACGCTAATCATCGCCGAGCAGTCGTCCTCAGTGACGATCTTAGAACGGCAGGAAACAGCCGACGAAGGCGACTTCGACGAGCGCTACTACAGCGGAATCGTCGAGTTGGTCGCCGGCGAGAACAGCTACGTGCAGTACGGCTCGTTGCAGGATCTGACCGAGAACACCTACAACTACGGGCTCAAACGCGCTGACACCGACACGTACGCCACCGCCAACTGGATCGACTGTAACGTTGGATCGCGGCTGACGAAAACCAGCGTCGAAACGGTCCTCTCGGGTGAGGCCTCCGAGTCGCAGATCGTCGGAGCGTTCTACGGACACGACGACCAGCACTTCGACGTGGACGCCCGCGTCTGGCACGAAAACGAGCACACCACGGCTGATCTCGTCACGCGCGGTGTCATCGACGATGAGGCCCGCTCGGTGTACGAAGGCGTTCAGGACGTTGGCCGTGATGCCTGGAATACGAGTTCCTATCAGCGAGAGAACACGCTGATGCTCTCAGATGAGAGCGAGGCCGACGCATCGCCAAAGCTGATCATCAACAACCACGACACCGAAGCGAGTCACTCAGCAACCGTCGGACAGGTCGACGCAGAGGACCTGTTCTATATGAAATCGCGCGGTGTTGATGAGCATCTCGCAAAGAACATGCTCGTCAGTGGCTTTTTCGTTCCGGTGCTTGAGGAGATCGAGGTCGAAGAGCTTCGTGAGGATCTGAACGGGCGTATTCAGGATCGACTGGCCCAGCGGACGGCCTGAGATCGGGGGTTATTTTTCCCGCGTCGCAAGAGGGAACCACTTAACTGTAACCATCACCGATTAGAGGTATGACCGTATCGTTCGTCGAAGATACCTGTATGAGCAGCTATGAGTGTCACACGTACTGTTGGATCTGATCATCAGCTCGCGCGACTCCTCCAGATCGGGATGGTCTTAGAGGAGGTCGTCGAGGCCCGGGCGTACAAACACGCGCAGTCAACTGATATCGATCTCGAGGAGGACGTGCTCGAACTGCTCGAAGAGGCCGCCGAGGAGTCGGCCGAACATCGCAGTCGGCTCGAAGCACTGATCGATGAGCTCGAAGCAGAGCCGGTTGCATTCGAGAAGATCGAACCGCTCGTCGAGGCACAGTACGGCAAGACCAAGCCCGACGATTTCGACGGCGTGCTGTACGATCAACTCTGCAACGAAGAGACGGCGTATAAGTTCTACGACGACGTGATCGGTGCAATTGCGGCCTCTGAGACCTCGTTCAGCATCGATCGCGCAGAGCTGGTCTCCGTGTTGGAGTCGATTCGCGAAGAAGAACGGGAGGGAGTTGAGGAGGTAACCGAACTCATGGAGACGCACCAATGAACACGTCTGATCAGTATCTCAAAGCGATCTATCTGGTACAACAAGTCGAAGACGGTCCCGCAGCGACGGGGAAAGTCGCTGATATGCTCGATGTGAGTCCGGCCAGCGCCAACGAGATGATTGGCAAGCTCGAAGCCGATGGGTTCGCCGACCACGAGAAGTACAAAGGGGTGTCGCTCACCGATGAGGGGATCGTTCGCGCCGAGCAAGCGCTCCAGACCTACTGCATCATCGAGCGGTTCCTGATCGAGGTGCTCGAAGTCGAGCGCTTCCGCGAGGAGGCAAAGGCGCTGCAAACGGTGATCGATTCGACCGTGGCAGAGCGATTGGATACGATCATCGATCGCCGGTCTGAGTGTCCGTCCTGTTTCAGCGCGGAGGATGACGTCTGTCAGCACATCGAGTGTGAGCTCGTCGAGACGGCCGATTCTGAGATTGCAGATTAATAGAACGCTGACGTTTTATATTGGGATTCCTGCGTCTGGCCAGCCACCGTTTATCAACCCACACTGAATAGTTGACATTATATACCATACTTTCCTTGTGAATGAAGGCTCGTGAGACTTCTGTTTGCAAACCATCAACCACTGACGAATTGAAGATGCCCCTGGATCGGATACTCTCTGATAAACAATACCACCTAAACTTTTCATATCTAACAACTAGTTCGATGGTTTTTAGACACACTGTATTCGTCGATTACATATGCAACGCCGTGCCACAGCAATATACGCGACGTTCTTTTTTGTGATCGCAATCGGGTCGTACGCCGGGCTGGGACTTATCGCACAGCCCGCGCTCTCGATGGACAATCCGGAGCAGACGCTCTCTGTGAACGATACGTTCTCAGTTGGTGACCGGTCGTACACCGTCACCGCAATCGACGGCGGGGCTGACAGCGACGGGAACCTCCAGCGCTCGGGAACCGTCGAATGGGTGAACGAAACGGGAACCCACATCAGCGAGTGGGCGAACAACTCGACGTTCGAGCACCAAAATGAGACGTACTTTCTGTTGACAAACACCTCTGGTGAGCAACCCACGGCAACGCTGACCCAACCAGTCAATCGAACGGCAATCCTCGTGAATGATTCCGCAGCTCGCAACGAGCTCGTCACGTCGAACGGCACCGACTACGTCGTCATCGGTTCCAACGACAACCAGGAGATGGTCAGGGCAGACGAATACTTCCCAACACCACCGACGCAAACGTTGGAAGCCAACGAAACGTTCGACTTTTACGGCAACGAGACGACCGTCACCGAGATCACGAACGACTCGGTGACCGTCCAGTGGCAGGCACCAAAAACGAACACAATTGATCTGGGTGCCACGACAACGCACACAACGACGCTCGTTCGTGGGGGCCTCCCCGCCGATAAGACAATCGCTGCCGGAGCGAACGTCACGCTGAATGGCGAGCAATTCGCGGTCCACTACCCCGACAACACGACGGCAACGCTCTCGAGCGATCCAGCAACGTATCACAACTCACTCGCAGAAATCACCGATTGGTTCGATCGAATCAGGGGGCTCTGGGCTGTCACTGTGATGAGCGCACTGGCTGGACTGTTGTTGATTGCGCTCGCCGCACTCCCGCGACGGGGGTAACCGACCGCCACACACATTCCGGTTGCGCCCGTTCGTCCGGTATGGAGTATACGGTGATCGGCTGGCCTGAAGACGAACCGACGCTGCGCCTCGATCATCGCCAGTTCGCCTACGCCGGGAAATTCGTCATGTCGAACACGGGCAAAGCGGTCGTTCGCGGCCCCAGAGGGACGCTACTGAGTGCGGTGGCGTTCAACGCAGATCGAACCGACGACGACCGGCTCCGCCTTCGGTATATCACCACCAGAAACAGCCACCGTGGCCAGGGAATCGGCACCCGTCTCGCGTCGTTCATCACGGCGCGCGCCCACGAACGTGCGTTCGATACCGTCACGATTGCCGTCAACAATCCGTTCGCGTTTCACGCACTCTCGAAGGCGGGATTCGGATTTACGGGCGAGCAAACCGGTATGGCAGAGCTCGTCCTCGCACATCCACACGACCGGTCGAGCTACCAGACAGGCCTCGATCTGTTTCGCGAACGCGACCTTTCGATGGCTGAGCTGGCGTTTTTACAGCGCAAAGCCGACACGTCACCCCCGACAATCGTTCCCGATCCTAGCGGATAGGACAACGCCAGACCGCTTTTATCTGCCGGGCGGGTAGCCACACCAATGGGAAACGCTGCGTTCCGAGAGATCGCGACGATCGAAGCGGTCTCCTTTGATGAGCTCTCTGGCGTCGTTGCGGTCGATGCACACAACTGGCTGTATCGATATCTGACCACGACCGTCCGATTCACGTCGAGTGACGTCTACACTACTGAGGACGGCACCGAAGTCGCAAACCTCGTTGGCGTCGTCCAGGGACTCGGGAAATTCTTCGAAAACGATCTCGTTCCGGTGTTCGTCTTCGATGGGGGCGTCACCGAGCTGAAAGCCGAGGAGGTCGATGACCGTCGCGAACAGCGCGAAACGTACGAACAACAGCTCGAAGACGAACGCGAGGACGCGGATGCAACGCGGATCGCCCAGCTCGAATCGCGAACGCAGCGACTGACAGATGTGATCCACGAGACGACCCGCGAACTGCTCGATCATCTCGACGTGCCGGTCGTCGAAGCGCCGGCCGAAGGCGAAGCACAGGCCGCCCACATGGCACGCAATGGCGGTGTTGACTACGTTGGAAGCGAGGATTACGACACGCTGTTGCTCGGTGCTCCGGTAACACTCCGGAAGCTCACCAGCTCCGGGAATCTCGAACGAATGGACTTTCAGGCGACGCTTGAAGCGCACGATCTCACGTGGGAGCAACTCGTTGACGTGGGGATCCTCTGTGGGACGGATTTCAACGACGGTGTCGACGGAATTGGACCGAAAACGGCCGTGAAAAAGATCCACGAGCATGGTGATCTCTGGAGTGTCCTCGAAGCAGAAGACGCGTATGTCGACCGGGGCGACGCGATCAGGTCACTGTTTTTGAATCCCGATGTTACTGATGATTATTCCGTTGATACCGACGTGTCGCCGGATATTGACGCCGCAAGGGACTACCTCACCGAGTGGGAGATTCCACATAGTGCGGTCGAGCGTGGACTTGAACGGATAGAGGATGCGACCGCACAGACTGGACTCGATGAGTTTTTCTGAGTATAAATGTAATAAATCACCCGCCCATCTGTTTTAAGATTCAGCTAGTTGTTAGTTCAGGCGATCGGCGATGTGTTCACGGAAAAACTGAATATCTGCCTCCTCAATCCCCAGAAGATACAAACTAGAGGCATAGACAAGTGTTCCCAAGAGTCCACCGACGATCAACAAGATCAATCCAGAGAACATAATCGAAGGAATGTACAGGGCGATAGCCGCCGCCATTCCAGCGACTAGAGGCTTATAGAAAGATAATGAATACGGCGAAAGTCCTTCCAACTGCCGAATTTCGATCCACCTGATGATATTTAACAACCCAAGAATGCTTGCTGTTGCAATCGCCGCACCGACAGCCCCAAACTGAAGTATGAAAATATAATTCAGAACTACATTTATCACACCGATGACCCAGTGATTAATGAATGATACATACTGATGATCTGTCATCATCAGTAAATAATTACTGGGCCCTACAGATGCATTCAGGAGTTGGCCAACTGCGAATAGCACCAAAATAGGTGTCCCCTGGACATACTCAGGACCGATAAGACCCAAAATGTCTTCTGCATACAGAGCTGTGCCGAGTGCAGCTAGTAACGATACCGTAAACACCCATCGAGTGATTGTTGAATAGATCTCATTCAAATCATCCAACTGTTTCTCATCATACATGCGGGACGCTACCGGAGCAAACAATTGGTTGCAGCCTACAAGTGGGAGCGAAATGAGGCTGGAGAGTAGAAAGGAGATATTATAATAACCCACAACAGTACTAGAAAAGAATGCCCCAACCATGAAAACATCAATGCGGTTGTAGAGGATCGTCCCAGCCTTCGACAGCATAAGTGGTAGGGAATAATTGAAAAAGCCAGACACCTCGCTTGTGGAAACGGACGGCCGAAGCGGATTTGCTGGCCTGAGTGACGTCCTGGAAAATAGCAATTGAAATCCACCTACGACTGCAAGACCACTGGCGACCACAAGTGCTGCGACCGTATCAAAGAAAGACAAACCGATGCCTAACGCGATTACTACCGCGCAAATTCGTGCACTTGGTCTAATAATTTTCTGGAGTAAGATCTGCTCTCGGGGTCGTTCTATGCCCCTGAAAACCCCTACCAGCACCTTCGTTAATGTATCGAGTGGAAGTATGAGCGCCACAATTCGAAGAACATCTACAAACAAAGGTTGCTCAAGTGTGTATTGGTTGATCACTGGGGCGAAGAGATACAGTCCGCCTGCTATGAGAAGACTCCCCACAATCGTTGAAACTACCGATAAACCGAGCACCCAATTCTGTTTTTCTTGATTCTCGGTGTACTTTGGGAGATATCTAAGGACCGCCTGATCTGATCCCAGACCTGCAAACATCGTCGAGACAGTTACAAACGCATAGGCGTAAGAGTATACTCCATAAAAGTTGGTTCCAAGTGCCCGTGCCAGTAGAAGGTTCAGTAGAAATGCCGAACCCTTATAGAGAACTTCTCCGACGAAAAAAATGGTTGCTCCATCAACAATCGAGCCAAGCGAAGACTGATCCGACTCAGAAACAGATTCTTCTGTCATACGATCAGCTTCCCCCGTGTTCTTCGATATTAAGGTCGTGGTTGATGAGACGGCGAGCAACTAGAAGGTCAAATGCCATGGGCTCTACCTAATATGGAAAATCAGGGGAAGAAACCTATACGTTATGATTTTACACTTCAGAATCGGTACCCCGATATGAGCTTTTCATATTATTAGGATGGTGCCTATGAATCCATCTCGATAGCTCCGATAACCACCATCCAATTAATATAATCACTTTATAAACAACAGTATCGGCTCCTTTGTCGAACAGTGTAGGAATCGTCATTGAAAACGGCTTTTACTACGAAGAAAATAGCTACATTTCATGCTCGGATCTGGGCGTTACACTCTCGACAATTTGATCGATGCAGCTCGCAATCCTAAGATATTTTTGGGGGAGTTTCACCGGCTTGGATTTGAAGTCAATCGGTCGATTCACCGACGCATGGGAGATTCCAAGGGGGATCCGGTGACAGAAGAAGACTGGGATGTTCTCCACATTCTAGATGCATGCCGCCTAGATATGTTCAGAGATCAAAATACAATCGATGGTGAGCTTGAAAGTCGATATTCTTTAGGAAGCGAGAGTTGGGAATTCCTTAACAAAAATTTTGCCGGGGACACATTCCATGATACGGTGTACGTGACTGCAAATCCCCATGCGCCATCATTACCAGAAGACACGTTCCACGCCACGATTAATCTACTAGAGAGTGACTGGGACACAGTCTTACAAACGGTCCATCCAGAGGACGTTACCAAAGCCGCTCTCAAAGCCAATAAAAAATTTCCTGATAAGCGGTTGATCATCCACTTTATGCAGCCCCACTACCCCTTCATTGGAGAGTTTGGACAACAACTCGACCATAAGGGATACGATAATCCTAACGATGAAAGCAAAGACGATAGCACTCCTCGCGAAGTCTGGGGGAGTCTCGGTCATGGTCGAATCTCTAAAGACGATGTCTGGAGAGCGTATCGGGAAAATCTCGATGTTGTACTTCCCCATGTACAACAACTCGTTGATGAAATTACAGGGAAAGCTGTGGTTACAGCTGATCACGGCAATCTAGTCGGTGAACGTACCTCTCCACTGCCGGTGCGCGGATATGGCCATCCACGAGGAGCAATTGCTCCCGAGCTTCGCGAAGTGCCTTGGCTTATAGTCGAAGACGGAGCTCGCCGGACAATCTCGAATGATCCACCAGTGGAAACTGATCGTATGCAAGATGACCTAGTGGAAGATCGTCTCGCTGCGCTAGGATACCGATAAATGGAGCATCTGATCAGCAGAGTTCTTCGTACAGGGAAAGATGTAACTCCGCAGTTCGTTCGATATCAAAAGTGGAGAGAGCCCTTTCATATCCTCTAGTTCCATACGGTTCATCGCTTTTAAATACACGAGAGATAGCTTCGGCTAGCTCAGATGGGGATGACGGCGAGACGAGATATCCAGTTTCGCCATTTTTCACAACCTCATTGGCTCCAGGGATATCAGTCGAAACCACTGGGAGTCCCGCAGCCATCGCCTCAACGAGAACGATACCGAAACTTTCTGAGACGGACGAGAGTGCAAATACGTCACCGATTGCGTAATAGGGTTCAACTGGATCGGCCGGACCCACTATGGAGACCCTGTCGGTAAGTTCACGCGACTCAACCAATGACTTGAGTTCATCTCGAAGAGGACCCCAACCTACAAGCACAAGATGGGCGTTTGGGTGAGTGGACCGGACTGTTTCCATCGAATGAATGAGATCGGATTGTGCTTTTGGCGGAGTAAATCGACCAACACTTAGGATAACATCAGCAGTTTGTGGTATACCATGCGAATCGCGTAGAGCACGCTCGTCTGTCTGCTCTACTGCTTTTGCGAAAGATGAGACATCAACTCCATTGTATATAGTCTCCCACGTAGCCGGTTTTCCGAAAAGTGGAGACTGGTCTCGAAATGACTGTTCAACCGCTTTGGATACCGCAATCGTTGCATCGTCACGCCCACGAGTGAGACGTTCCAACGTGCGCGTTACTGGATGATACCGGCGGGGGAAATCGTGTTGCGTGCTCAAGATGGTCGTGGAATCACCATTCAGAGTGCCCAAGCGGGCAAGAATTTGTGAATACGGTAGATGTGCATGAACGATATCGAATGAGTTGCTGCTGAAGAATCTGTATAGGCGATAGAGGGCACGCGGATCAAACTTGAAGTCTGCATTGAAACTAACCACGCTAGCGCCAACGTCCCGAAACGCTGTCGCCAGGGCATCATCCCCTTCAACGTAGCAAACTGTTATACTATATTCACGTTTGTCCTCAACATACTTGGCGATATCCAGCAGTAGGCGCGGGGCACCACCGGGAGCAAGCTGATTGATGAGAAAGCAGATGTCCATATGAACTGTATCAGAAACCAGCGGAGAGTAGAACAAAAGAATAGTGTTTTGTGGTCTCTTCAAGATTCACTGTACATGCACCTCATCAATAGACTCTCACGGGCTGTACAGAGTCCATCGCTGTTTCTTCGTCACCTAAATCGACTCTACCACCGTCGAGGTATGTTGCGGTCATACAACACGGATGGCGTCGATATTCTTGCCGAGGATTGGGACAACCTACTGATTCTCGACGCATGTCGGTATGATATGTTCGAAAAGCATCAAACGCTTCCGGGAACATTAGAACACCGGATATCTCGTGAATCAGCGACAACAGATTTTCTGATGGCAAACTTCCGTGATAAAGAAATACACGATACAGTCTATGTGACAGCCAATCCACAACTATATCGAAATCAAGATCGAATTCAGGCTGAATTTCACGATGTAGTTAATATATGGATGGAAGATGGGTGGGATGAGACAGAAGGTACTGTTCTACCCGAAACCGTCACAGAGTACGCAAAACAAGCCGCATCTGATTATCCTAACAAACGACTCATCGTCCATTATATACAGCCACACTACCCTTTCATCGGTGCAGACACTACGTTTGATAAGGGTCATCTTGAGGGTAGCGACGATGAAAACGTTTGGGGACAACTAATGACTGGAGAAATCGACGTTAATAAAGAGAAAATTTGGGAAGTGTTCACAAATAATCTCGAGATAGCACTCCCAGCAGTAGAATCCTTGATGGAAACATTATCGGGAAAAACAGTGGTCACTGCAGATCACGGTAATATGATTGGGGAACGTTCGACACCGATACCAGTCACAGAATGGGGCCATCCTCGAGGAACGTACACTGATCAACTCGTGAAAGTGCCATGGCTAACTCACGAAAATGGAAACCGGCGAAAAGTGGTCAGTGAGGTACCACTGACTTCGGAGAACTCTGTTGATGACTCCGTGGTTTCAGAGCGGCTTCGAAACCTCGGCTATGCCGAATAATCTGGTTCTCGATTGTTGTCAGACCCGGCAATAAAGCCTAATTCGAGCGAATGAACAGATGACGGAGAAACCGAGGAACCTATATCCGTCGCTGTACCGACCACCTAATGTACAAATGTCCATCACCAACGTCATTTCAAATACTATCAGAAATTATACATATCAAGATATAAAGCGATCGCTTACAGATCCCGAAACGATAATATCTGAAATAAATCAAATATATAACCACTGGCGTGCTGGCCAACGGTATAACCCAGACGGTATCGACATCTTTGATGAAGACTGGGATACCCTCATCATTCTGGACGCGTGTCGATACGACGAATTTCAGGCTCGTTCAACGCTGGATGGACGCCTAGAACATAGAATATCCCGTGGAAGCACCAGCCCAGAATTCGTGCGTGGAAACTTCTCAGGAAAGACGCTCCATGATGTCGTCTATGTCTCCGCAAATGCATGGTTCGCACAGTTGAAAGACGATATCGATGCAGAAGTTCACTCATACGAATTCGTCGATCGTGACGCAAAAGATGGAATCACTTCGAAGCCAGAAACCGTAACAGCTGCTGCCCTCGATGCTTTGTCGGAGTATCCTAACAAGCGTCTTATTATTCACTACATGCAGCCACATTGGCCCTACCTCGGACCTACCGGAGATAAATTTCCTGATGCCCGATTTTTCAAAGGTGTCCGTTCAGAAGAAACAACACATGAAGATATTATGCAGGCCTATCGTGAAAATCTTGATCTCGTCCTTGAAGAGGTAGAAACACTCCTAGATCACGATGTAGGAAAGACTGTCGTGACAGCAGACCACGGAGAACTACTCGGAGATAGAGAAAAGCCGATTCCCATCAAAGCATATCGCCATCCAGAAGGTATCCACGTTGATAGCCTCGTAAAAGTCCCGTGGCAGATTTTTGAAACAGACGAGCGGCGAGTGATCAAATCTGAACGTCCGGAGTCTTTCGAGCCAGAGGTCACTGACGAACAGGTTACGGAAAATCTTCGCGACCTCGGATATATGTAATATAGATTATACCAAAAAATATTGGTCAGGTATTTTTTATCTTCCTGTATATTTTAGTTGCAAATCTATAACTATCCTTGCCAAGGATAGTTACAAAGAGATAACCCACGCGACGGGGTTCGAACTGGTGTAAGAGTGACCGGACAAAATGCTTTCGTGCGGTGGAAAAATTCCCATTTTTCGCCTGTGACCGTCCGAGTTCAAATTGGAAATTTGCATGAAACTCCTGTCTTGTAGCATCATCATATTTCCTACTGTGCTTATCTAGAATTTTCGGCCAATCGCGCTCCAGATTGGAAGTATCACGGGAGATTGAGTCCTCTTGTGCTTCTTTATACGTTAGCGGGGTTGGGATTACTGCCGCAGAGCAATTTTGTAACAGGCGAATGTAAAGATCCCACTCTTCTCTCGTAGCTAAATCCTCATCGAACCCGCCAATTTTATTCAAACTATCCGACTGTACAAGAACCGTAGAGGGAGCCCCAACACGATTTCGTGACAGTATTTCCTTAGAATCGGGGGCTGAATTTGGCTTGTGAACATTGATTGTTTCGCCAGTAGAACCGGTGTGATTAATGCCGGTGAAAACAAACCCAACATCTTCCGTTCGGATTTTCTGAAGCTGTCGTTCCAATTTTTCTGGTGCCCACCAATCGTCGTCGTCTAGAAAAGCAATATATTCTTTCGAGCTCTCTTCGATGCCGAGATTTCGTGCATTCGATAGTCCGCGTCCATGCTGACGGACATATGTAATGTTTAGATCGAATTCGTCAATGATTGATTTTGCTTGGTCGGTAGCACTCCCATCGATCACGAGGACTTCAGCAGGTTTGACTGTTTGTTTAGATACGCTTTCGAGTGCTCTTCGTAGTCGCTCAGGACGATCCATGGTAGGAATGAGAACACTCACTGGAGCCGTTTTCCCCCCGGATGATCTCCTACTAGAACGCATTGTACTCAATAGTTGGAACTCACTATCTGACTGTTTCAGGGTTGCGATTCTGGAAGGAAACACAGTCTCGGATTCGTATTACACCTTCCAAACGGTGGAAGTCAAGTGGCTAATTTTGATCTCACCAATCCAAACAGAAGGATTAACGAGTCTGGTAGGCAGAGTACCATCATGCGTCGTTTGGACTGGCTGTTTGTATGCATAATCGTATTCAGTTCACTTTCTTATGCCTCAAATTTGGGCAGTCTCTTAACCGTCTTCAGGGTACTAATCCTTTCGACGTATGGGATAATTTTTTTCCTCTACATTTACTACAAGGATTCGGTTTTCAAACAGCAACGGTTCGTATTCTACACACTCGGAGGGGTCTGGTTCCTATACATGCTCCATTTACTCATTCCACCAACATCTCCGGAATTATTCGTTCGAGTGCTTATTTTTGTTGTGGTGAGCGCCATTAATATCCTTCTTATTCCAAGGGTAATCCAACCGTCAGTCTTCTTTCGGACAGTCAGCAGGCTCGGTGCACTGGTCGTGGTTGTTGGACTCCCAGCCGTATTTATCGGTCCGTACACGGTTGGCCCACTACACATTCAAGCAGCCAACGGTTCTTTTGGACTGTTCCCAGTTGGATTTGATATTTCAGCACACCCCTTAATGAGTTACTACCGTAACCAAAATTTCGCAAGTGTGACGATCCTGGCTGGATTGCTCGGAGCACTCCATGAGTTTGACCAGGAGCAATACCGACTCGGAAGTATATTGTTCGCGATCAATGGGATTGGTCTTTGGCTGTGTCACGCCCGGTCAACATTACTTGCAGGAGCAATTGGTGTTGGGATTTATGCAATCTATCGGCTCAAGGGGCCTCAGATAGTTCAGGTTGGGATAATTGCCGGATTTCCATTCGCAATCGGTGGATTTCTCATGGCATTTTTCAAGTTCGGACCACAACCGATCTCCACGATCAATCTGACCGGGCGACGCCAAATCTGGATGGCAGCTGGGGAAGCCATACTCGATCGTCCACTTATTGGCTGGGGACCTATCGCTTTGCAGCCCGTCATAGAGCAGTATATCTCTGGATTTAAGGTTAAGCCACCACACAATTCGTTCTTGTTAATGACAATGCGTACAGGCATTATTGGAGGAATTGCATATGCTGGATTTATCGGACTTTCATTGTTGTCGAATCTACGCAGTCTTTCAATATCTGGATCGATAGTTGGGTTATCAATGGCTATAAGTTTGACAGTGGTAATGTTATTCCAAAATTTCGTCTTATTCGGCCTTAATGCAAGTAATATAATCGCCTCTGTGGCAATCGGTTACGCTGCCTACGATGTAATTTCGTTAGAAGAGCCACAAACAGTTTAAAAAATTGTTAAAGCCACCACGATGTCCTTTCACACCCTGTAGCCAAGATCCTCCAACTGTTGTTCTATAGTTTCCATATCCATTTCTTCAGTTTCTATTGGATCATCTTCCACGATTGTTCGACGTGGTCCAGACTCATACACATGCCATGGAATTGTGATTAAGCCATCGACGTATACACCTTCTGGATGCTGATACGTTTTGATGGGGATCGGTCGCTCACGATCGCCTAAAAGTTCTCCGTGGTCAGCACTGACGATGAACTTTCCAGATAACTCCGAGAATAGCGATTCAACCTCTTGAATAACAAGATCAAGATTCTCACGGTACGCTTGCATCACATCCTGGTGAGTGGCCGTGGTTGATTTGATAACTTCATGAAAGGGTCCATCTGCGAATTTCTCACCAGTGGGCCCAAGATATGGCCAGTGGGGTTGCATGTAGTGAACTACTATTCGTTTATTTGGGTATTTCTCGGCTGCTTCACGTGCTGCAGCTGTCACTGTTTCGGGGCTCGTAGTCCGACCAGCATCGTGTTCTACCGATTCCAAGGCATAGATCTCGGCATCTATTTCCTCTTTAGTCTTTGCAAACCAATTATTTGCTGTCACATACACTACATCATGAAGTTTCCGTCCACCGAAATTCCCGCGAACAAACTCAGGGCTCGTACTTCCTCTTGAGGTGCGTTTTTCTGTGGTACCAGGTAGCTCTACGCGGTCTACAAACTCATCATACCGACACGCATCTAAAATGATAAAATAGTCCCAATCTGATTCAAATATATCGACACCATCTGGATTGTACTTTTCACCCACTCGCCAGTGATTGTATCGTTGATTGATCTCCGAAATTATCGCGTGGGGATGAAAAATAACATGATTGATATCGGCTCTGGAGAACGGGAGACTATCCAAAATCCGTTGTGTAATACGAGAAGTCATGGTGGGACAACAACTATCGAATGACTATTCCACAGGATCGTATAAGAGTTATTAAATTGGCGCTATTCTGTGCTCCCATAGGTTGTGGTTGCCGGACAACGATAGAACGATAATCTTTACACAATACACCCTGTTGGATAACTTGAAATGCGACCACTCAACGGACGGATCCAGAAAACACCGGGGTGTAGATTAAATGGATCTAATTGACGAAGAAGGAAATCTCTTTGGTCGTTTCAATATTTTTGATGCTCTGGTAGTACTGTTCGTCGCAGCAATCATAGTATCAGGGGTCACTGCGGCCATAACACCATTACTTAAGGGAGCCTTGAAGGATGGACAGACAGAAAATGACTCGGCGTATGCAACGATTGATCTAGGTGAGCAACCATCTGAAGTAGTCGATGAAATTGAGGTGGGCGACACATTTTCGAACAACGGAGAAGTAATGTCAATCACTGATATATATGTGGGTCCAAATGGGATTGAAAATACCGAACCCACGAGGCGGATTGTTCTAGAAGCTTCGGTACCTCAACAGGGAGCAGATACCAACAATGATAGCTTTCAGCTTGATGGAAAACCCTTCAAGCAAGGAAGCTCGGTCTCCCTCCAGGGTAAGATGGGTGGTCTAAGTGGAACCGTAATCGGAGTCGATAAGAATCAATCAGCGGGGGCCATTTCATATCCGGTCCAGCTGAAAGCCGAAGTTTCCCCATCGGTGGCAAACGCCATTCAGAGTGGCGATGAATATCGAATTAACAACAAGACAGTGGCTACTGTCAAAAATGTTACCGCAGTGCCTACTGACGAGGAAAGCCATGTTGTTCTTGGTGCAACGATACAGGTAATTAATCGGAGTAACGAAACGTATTTCGGGACTATTCCGGTTACGATCGGAAGTGTCATACCCCTATACACTACCGATTACTCCATCGACGCGACTGTCTCGCACAAGGGTGATTTTGGTCCCGGGACCCAAAGAACCCAGACAGCTACTGTACTACTAGAAAATGTAACTCAATCAACTGCCAAGGCAATCGAAGTAGGCTCTACGACCACAACCGGCAATTCTGGTACTATGACGATTCGAGACAAACGAATTGAGCCAGCCTCTATAACTACAGAGAGTAACAGTGGTACGATTCAGGTTCAGTCGCATCCAACGAGGAAGGACGTCCATCTCACGGTTGATATGCAAGTGAGAGAAAGTTCCAACGAGACACGATTTCGTGGGAATAAGCTTACTATCGGTAGTCAGGTTGTGGTCGATCTGACCCACGTACAACGAATAGGAACTGTAGAAAAATTTTCTAACTCCAGTGGATGATCTCTCAAACAGACGCTATCGGGGTCGTGTTGGAAAATTCGAAGGCCGTTAGATTGATTAGACGGGCTCGAAATCGATCAGACCGATTCGATGAGTTCTGTCGATCAGTGGCAGCTACTATCACCACTTTCCACGCGAAAACTATCGAAATATCACAGACAGATCCTGAAGATATTAAGACTGAGTTTCAGAATCATTCCTTAAGGGAATTGTTCCACAAATATGCAGCAGATTGGTACAAATCAGCTTTGGCTGTATACACCGATTCCAGTATAAAAACTAATGTTGATATACTATCATATTGGCTTCAGCAGTCTTCACTTTACAAGTGGGCAACTCGGAGCCCGAACCCGACGATACTCACAATCGATCTCCTAGACACCGCAAGTATTCGGTGGTTGTGGGAATTGATCTCAGACCGCTGAATCCAATCAATAGAAAAGGATCGATTTATCCGTTTTCCAGCCGCGTATCAATACGAGAATGAGCACTCCTCCGAACATCGTTCTTGTGGTTATGGACACCGCGCGAGCCCGGGAAGTCGCCATGTTAGAGTCGCTTGCGTCCGGATCCACGACGATTGGGGAGCTATCGGAGGGAGGGAGCACGTACACGAACGCGTACTCTGCGGCACCGTGGACTTTGCCCTCTCACGGTTCGTTGTTCACCGGCACGTATCCATCGAAACACGGTGCACATGCTGGCCACAAACGGCTGGAAGGAAACTTAGACACCATAGCGGAGACGTTTCGGGCAAACGACTACGAAACTGTTGCTGTCTCGAACAACACGTGGATCAGCGAGGAATTCGGTTTCGGGCGCGGATTTGATGAATTCCATAAAACATGGCAGTACGTCCAGACAGACACCGATCTGGGAGAGGTTGCCAGGAAGAATGACGGATTCGGGATGGTGCGAGAATTAGCCAAAAAACTGGTTGACGGTAATCCGGTGGTCAACGCTGCAAACGCAATCTACGGGCAGTTCTTCCGAAAGCGCGAAGACGACGGGGCTTCGCGCACCAATAAATGGATTGAACAGTGGCTTTCCGCACGAGACGGCGATCCATTTTTCTTGTTTGTCAATTACCTTGAGCCCCATCTGGATTATCACCCTCCACAATCGATCGCAGAGGAATTCCTTCCAGAGAACATTAGTTTCGAAGCCGCAATGGAGATCCCACAGAATGCGTGGGAGTTTATCGCCGGAGAGCTAGAACTGACCGAGACAGAGCTCGAGACACTACACGCGCTTTACGTAGCCGAAATCGCGTATCTAGACCGACAGCTGGAAACGCTCATAAATCAGTTGAAAGTAACCGGAAAGTGGGACAACACCATTTTCGTGCTAACGAGCGATCATGGGGAAAATATCGGGGAGCATGGAATGATGGACCACCAGTACTGTCTGTACGACACGCTACTCCACGTTCCACTGATAATCACCGGTGGAGCATTCGATGATGGTGGCGAACACGAAAAATTGGTCCAGACGACAGATATTGCACCAACACTGCTCGATGCGGCCGGAATCGAAAGCGCACCGATCACTTCACAGTTCCAGGGCCACTCATTCCATCCAACCACCTCGGATTCACCTCGTGAGTACGTCGTTGCCGAGTACATGGCAGCACAACCATCAATGAATGCACTCGAACGCCAGCTGGATGACGTACCCCCATTTATGCACACATATGATCGCTCTCTGCGGGCCATTCGGACAGCCGATCAGAAACTCATCCGTGGCTCAGACGGCAGTACTGAGTACTACGATCTTACGGAGGACCCGAACGAACAATCGCCAATAGCCGACGAACGGACAGATGAGATCTCTGCACTCAAAGCGCAGCTTGATGACTGGCTACAATCGTTCGAACCAGCGTCCCATGAGGAGTCCATCGGAATGTCCGATCAGGCAAAGTCACGCCTCGAAGAACTCGGATACATTCAGTGATTCATCACGATTTTGGTCTGCCAGCTCGTTACGCCGACTTTGATAAACCCTTTATCGGACCTCCCGCTACAGTAAGAGAAGGGCCAATCTTCGAGCACTATGTCTGAACCAACGATATTGCACGTTATTACACGCTCTGACTGGGGTGGTGCTCCCCACGTCGTGCAGTTACTCGCTGAAGGGACCGCAGCCGATGTCTCAGTCGCTTGTGCTCCAGGTGGTGCGTTGATCGACCGACTCAAAGAAACCGATGTGACGGTCTATGAGCAGCCACACTTCAAGCGGAGTATCGAACCAATGAACGATCTTCGAGAACTGGTGAGCCTCTATCAGCTCATGCGGCGAGAGTCATTCGATCTCGTTCATTGCCATTCGACGAAAGCAGGACTTCTTGGGCGAATTGCGGCATCGCTCGCGGGGATACCATCCGTGTTCACGGTTCACGGATGGGGATTTTACAATACCGAATTTGGGTCATTCCGCAAAGCTATCGTCGGTGGTGAACGGCTGTTATCCCGATGGACGGACGCAATCGTGTGCGTCTCGAATGATGATCGTCGGCAAGGAATAACACGTTCGATACTTTCACACACCGAAGACGTGGTTGTCCACAACGGTATCGCCCCAATCGAGATTCCAGAAGACAGAGAGCAACTCGATAGTCATATCGACAGTATTTCAGACAGTACAGTAATCGGAGCAATCGCACGGCTCGCTCCACAAAAAAATCCCCTTGCAATTCTCAGAGCAGGGAAACAGATCCAGGATGAGGGCGAAGACGTTGTCGTGGTCCTCATCGGCGACGGCCCACTAATGGAAGAGTGCCAGGAGTACGTCGACACGCATGATGTCGACGCGCACCTGCTTGGGTTTCAGGAACACGCACTGGAACTGCTCTGTGACATCGATACGTTCTTGCTCCCGTCTCGATTCGAGGGGCTCCCTCTCACGGTGATTGAATGTCTTCATCTCGGCATACCAATCGTCGCATACGATGTTGGTGGCGTTGCCGAAGCAATCGAAGACGGCGAGACAGGTTACATCGTCCCGGAAGATGACTTCGAACAATTTGTCGAACGGGTACGAACGCTGGCTCATGAGCCAGACCGTCGAGAGCAGATGGGAGAGCAGGCGCAACAAACTGCAGCCGAACGATTCACTGCTGAGCGTATGGTCACCGAATACGAACGTGTTTACGCCGACATTCTTGGTTACTCAACGCTGTAACGAGATCGACTGAAAAAGTGGCGTCATATATTACCGTCAGAGTCAAAGCGACGGTCTGGATACTAACTACCAAATGAGTACGGATCAGGGGCGCGAACGACAGACGATTCGGTGTCTCGTGGCGAAGGTTGGACTCGATGGACACGACCGGGGAGCACACGTGATTGCACGAGCGTTTCGTGACGCAGGCTTCGAAGTGATCTACTCCGGACTCCACAAATCCCCAGATGAGATCGTCCAGGCCGCAGTGCAAGAAGACGTTGATGTGCTTGGCATCTCGATTCTCTCGGGCGCTCACAACACGCTCGTGCCGAAAATCATCAGCGGGCTCGAAGAGTACGGCGCTGCATCGGACACGCTGGTCATCGTCGGTGGGATTGTTCCCGAAGAAGACAGGGCAGAGCTGAAAGAGTTGGGCGTCGCCGAGATCTTCGGACCAGGCGCAACGATGGAAGAAACCATCGAATACGTCCGAGAACACACCGAACACCGATGAGTCTCGTTGCAGACCTGCTCGACGGTGATCACCGTGCGCTTGCTCGGGTGATCACCAGAATTGAAAACCGAGCGCCTGGCTATCGCGATATGGTGAGCGAACTCCACACCCATACGGGCGATGCCAACGTGATCGGAATCACCGGCAGTCCGGGAGCCGGTAAATCCACACTCGTCGATAAGCTCACCGCCGCGTATCGCGACGCCGGCCAGACGGTAGGTGTGCTTGCGATCGATCCCTCCTCGCCGTTCACCGGTGGCTCCGTCCTGGGTGATCGAATTCGCATGCAGTCGACCGCCACCGACATGGACGTGTTCGTCCGGTCGATGAGCGCGCGTGGACGACTGGGTGGCCTCTCGACGGCTACCGCCGACGCCGTCAAAGCCCTCGATGCCTTTGGAAAAGACACGATCATCATCGAAACGGTGGGAGCAGGACAAAACGAGATCGATATCGTGAAAACCGCAGACACAGTGGCTGTGCTCGTCCCACCGGGCTCTGGCGACGACGTCCAGATGCTAAAAGCCGGCATCTTCGAGATTGGCGATCTGTTCGTGGTGAACAAAGCCGATCTGTCGGGGGCTGATCGAACCGTGACCGAGCTCCGAGAGATGATTCGGACGCGATCGGACTACACAACGGGAGATGACCAGCCACCCGGACGAATCGAACCGTCGATCGAAGATCAGACGAACGGCTGGGAGCCCTCCGTCGTCGAAACGGTGGCCAAAACCGGCGAGGGAGTCGACACACTCATTGACGAACTTGATGAGCATCTCGCGCATCTCGATCGATCTGGAAAGCGCGAACAGCGGACCCACCGGCGATTCACCGAAGAGATCGCAACGCACGTCCGCGAGGACCTCCGCCGGCTGAGCACGACCGAAATCGAACGCAAAGGCGGACTCGATGAGCTAGCGAGCGCCGTTCAGGCGCGTGACACCGATCCATACACAGCCGTAGATGAGCTTCTCGAACCGATCAGGACGTGTGTAGAATCGAGAACCGATCGGAACTGATCGTCGAGACGGCCGTCCCGATTTACACAAGATTAAGCCGGTGACGCCCCTACTGATCGATATGCGAATGCGAAAAATTCTCACAGGAGCTGCTGGCTCCCTTGGACTGGTTGCAGGAACCAACAAACTGCTCCAACGCCAGGCCGGCACCCTTCCAACACCGCTTGGGAGAGCAACTGACGAGTATCGCTGGCGTGGCTTCGACGTATCCTACACCGAAGCCGGCGATCCTTCCGATCCGGATCTGGTGTTGATTCACGGCGTCAATGCTGCAGCAACCAGCGCAGAGTTCGCTGGAATCTTCGATGCGCTGGCTGAATCGTACCACGTGTTCGCCCCAGATCTTCCCGGCTTCGGGCTGTCGGATCGACCACCGCTTGCGTACTCGGCCTCGTTGTACACGACGTTCGTCGAGGAGTTTCTGGAGGAGCTCACGGATGAGCCGACGGTGGTTGGTGCTTCTCTCGGCGGTGCGTACGCGGCGATCGCCGCGACCGAAACGCCGGTATCCGAGCTGTTTTTGATCTGTCCAACCACGACGACGATGCCCGGCAACCGCACCTGGCTTCGATCACTGTTGCGCTCGCCGCTGCTCGGTGAAGGGCTGTTCAACCTCACCACGAGTCGGAAAGCGCTCGATTACTTCAGTGCCGATCACGGACTGTTTGACCCGTCGGTCGCGGACGATGAGTACATCGAATATCGATGGGAGAGTGCCCATCAGCCAGGAGCACGATATGCTCCGGCATCGTTTTTGAGCGGTGCGCTTGATCCGGCTGTTGATCTGAGCACGACGCTCGCAACGATTGAGCAGCCATGTACGCTCATCTGGGGCCGAGATGCGAGTACGAGCCCGCTTTCTGCCGGCGAATCGCTGGCAGCACACGCGGACGCCAAACTGGCCGTGTTCGACGAAGCACAACTGCTTCCACACGTTGAACACCCTGATGGAGTCGTGTCAGTTCTCACCCACAGCGACGACGCGTCGGCGTATTTCGACGGATAGCAGTTACAGATTTACGAGGGGAAAGCCCACCTCTTGACCAGAAATCGAAGATTTCTGGTTGATCAGCAAGAACGCTGTGCGTTCTTGCCACTTGGCCAGAAGCTGTAAGCTTCTGGTTGATCAGCCGAACGTAGTTCGGCCACTTCAGTCGTGTGGACGGTATCAAATTTCTGTTTTATCCGTTTCGATCGCCCCAGACAGCGATCGCTGTGGATACGGGATATCGATGCCATGCTCGTCGAAGCTAGATTTTACGTTGCGGATGTAGGTGCTACGAATGGCCAGAAAATCGCTCCGATTCGGTTCATCGATCCACACCCACGCCGTGAGTGTGACGTACGAATCAGCGAGCTCGGTGCAGTACGCCGTGGGCGATGGGGAGTTCAAAATGACGTCCATCGATTCGGCCTCCGACTGGACGATAGCAATCGCAGTTTCGATGTCGTCATCGTAGCCGATTCCGAACTCGAACTGGATTCTGAGACGGTCGTTGGCGACGTGATTCGTGATGACTTCTTCAGTCAACACTCCATTGGGAACCGTCAACAACTCGTTATCGAACGTGCGAACGCGAGTAACCCGTAGCGTAATGTCTTCGACGGTCCCCTCACCGTTTTCCCACTCGATCCAATCGCCGATCCTGAACGGGCGATCAATGTAGATGAAGACGCCAGCGACGAAGTTCCCGAGCACGTTACTCATCGCATAGCCAACCGCAAGCGTCCCAGCTGCAGTAATGGTCGAAACCGACCGGAGTAGAGACTCGAGCTGTGCGACAGTGAGTGCCAGTAACAGTGCCAGCAACACGACCGCCGCGAGTGCCAGTCGCCGAAGCGGTTGTCTTGCGTGATCGTCGATCTCTGCGTGTCGATCGATCAATCGGCGACCAACGGGCAAAACGACGAGCCGACCGGTGATGAACGTAATACAAAACGTGAGAACGAAATAGATGGCCTGCGTCAGCGCAACGCCGTAGTGGCCCAAAAACTGGAAAAACGGGAGCGCCTCAACCATTACTGAAAGACAGCAGTGTGACCTCGCGTTTCAACGAGATCCGCACCGGCTGCCGACGCGAGTTCCTCTGCCAGCGCTTCAGTTGAGGTGGCACCGAGCGCTGAACGGAGGAACTTCACCTTCACGAGCCGCCGGTCTTGTAACTGATCGGCCAACTCATCGACGACCGGATCGATACCGCGCTTGCCGACGCGAATCGTCGCGTCGGTTTCGTGTATCTGACGGCGAAGCTCATCGTTCATACGCCTAGGTTTGCCCGGTAGCACAGTGAAGGTGACGGTTCCAGTCGCATATTCTGTCTGTTGTGGATTACCTACCGGTACGGATACCGATCGTGGGAGCCACACGAACAGCTGATCACGACGTGTCCGTCCTGGAGTCGGACGCGAGCGTTCTGTCCGGGAACGAGCGCCACATCACACCGATCGCAGCTGAACCGGGAAATCGATCGCGGTAGCTCTAAGCGATTTCGTTCGGCGATGCGGCGAGCGCGCCGAACGTACGTCCGGGCACGGTCCTGTTCACCAGCTCGGACTGCTTCGGTCGCGAACGTGTGCAAGCGTTCGATTCGTTCCGCTGCGATTGCCATACTGATGGCTACGTCGGGTGGACGCTTAAGCGGTGAGAAACTGTGATTCGAGCGACCGCCGTCCGAACCGGTTACATGTAGCCGAGATCGCGCAGACGGCCCATGAGATCCTCTTTGTCCTGGGCACGCCCAGCGCGCTCGGTGGTTTCCTCAAGATTCTGCAGCCAAGCCGGCTCGTTGTCCGCCTTATCCGTGCTGACTTCGCTGCCGAGCGACCGGAAGCCCTCGAAGTATTTCGGGCTCACTGGCAGTGCATCGTGGCTGAGACCGTTTGGCAGATCGTCGTAGTCCTGTGGGACGTGACCCATTGGATAGTCCTCGACGGTATCCGGCACGACGAAGTTCCAGAACGCATCCCACACCGCGCGCTCTTCGAACTGGAGAATCGGCTGAATGCGGTCGTGTGGCGGGTAAATCTCTGGGTCGTGTCGCGGACTGAAGAAGGTCTCATCCGCGCGTGCCTCCTGTTCGTCCCAGCGAATGCCCGAGATAATCCCGTCGATTCCCTCGGCCTCGAGCGTCTCGTTGAGCGCCACCGTCTTCAGGAGGTGGTTGCCAACGTAGGTGTCGAGCAAGAACGGGAACGTATCCTCCTCGTATTCGAGGATGTCACGAACGTGGTGCTGGTTCTGCTCGTTCAGATCCGAGACGGCGATCTCCTCGCCGGGCGTGTCTGCCAGCTGACCAACATTCTCGTTCCGTGCGAAGATCACATCCAGATCCCACTCATCGGCCCAGTGATCGACGAAATCGAGCAACTCATCGAAGTGCTGGTAATGGTCAATGAACACCGCTGGTGGCACCTCAAGATCGTGTTTTTCGGCCACCTGCGCGACGAAATACAGCGTCAGCGTCGAGTCTTTCCCGCCAGTCCACATCACTGCAGGGGACTCATACTCTTCAAGTCCTCTCCGCGTTACCTCGATCGCCTTTTCCATCTTGTCATCGAGCGCCGGGTAATCGGCCGGCATCTCACCTTCACCGTCTTCGTACGACACGTCGAGATAGTCGGGAAACTCTGGCATCTCGTAATTAGATATCATTACCAGCCTAAAGTTAGTTTCGGCCCCCAACGGTTGAGTGACCTGTTACCAAACTTCAAATTGCACGGAGAATTAGCTGATGAATTCGTTATTTCGCCAGTCAACGCCGTTCGAGCCCGCCGATTCGTGTGGATCTTCACGCACTTCGATGGTGGCCGGTCGTTCGTCACCGTCTACGATGCGCGTCGCTTCGAGTTGACCATTGACGGCAGTGATCGCGGTGAGATTTCCTTTTTCTGCGTTTCGTGCGATGTCACAGAGAACTTCGAACATCGGATACTGGAGTGCCGTGTTCTGAAGCACCGTTTCGCGATCTCCCTTAAAGCAGGCGTACTCGACGAGTTCTGAGGGGCGTTCTTCCTGTTCTTCCTGTTGGCCAAACGCGCCCCACTGTGGGCCACTCGGTGAGGTGCCCATCGGACCGCTGTTTTCCTCTTCTTCTTCCTCATCAAGATACACGCGATTCTCGCTGACACTCGCCTTGAGCTGTGCAGTCGGTGTGTACTTGCTTATGTCGTCTTCTGCGGCTACGGCGCTCAGAATCAAGGTGTTGTTCCGACGCGTGATCTCCACGTCTTCGATCTCTACCGGGAGATCCGCATCGTCGAAGTGCGAATGAACGTCTTCGAGTGGCAATTCGAGTGTCGAATGTAGCGTGTATACGTGGCTGGTCATAGCTATGACAGGCGCTCGATGGGGTACTGGCATCCCCGGGACCGTAATTGGTCGTACCTATTCTATGAATTCGTCACTTATACTGTTTTCGAGCCATCCAGCGAAAGGAACACACACGTATCATATCTGCCGCCAAACATCACAGACAGCGGGCAAACAGTCGATCCCAGTGAGCTATTTACGACCGAGAATTGATCGATTAGTTCGTCGCCTTCTCGAGCGTCGGTTCGAGTTCGCCCCGTTCGTCCAGTTCGGCTACTACGTCACTGCCGCCGATGAACTCACCATCGACGAACACCTGTGGGATCGTCTCCCAGGAGCTGTGGGTTTCGAGCGCCGCACGATAGGCGTCCAGTGACTCGAGGACATCCACCGTCTCGATGTCGTCGCAGTACTGCTGGAGCAGCCCCAGTGCGCGTCGCGAGTAGCCACACTGTGGCATCAACGGCGTTCCTTTCATGAACAGGACAACGTCGTTGTTCTCGATTGCATTCGAGACGCGTTCGGATACTTCGGACTCGCTGAGACCACCGGAGGGGTCGAACGTCATACTCGAACATTTTTGTTCTCGACAGAAACGTGTTTCGCCCAGTGCGGATTTGTATCCCGTCAGTTATGTCCGGTGGACGCATACACACGCCCATGACGAAACGGGAGTACGAAGTCGCGGTAGTTGGCGGTGGTCCTGCTGGGTTGACGGCTGCGCTGTATGCGACACGACTCGGGCACGATACGATTTGTATCAATCGTGGGGGTGGCCGAGCCGCAATGATGCTCGACACTCACAACGTGATTGGCGTGCCCGAGTCAGTTTCTGGCAACGAGTTTCTGCAGACGGCGATCGAGCAACTCGAAGGATACGGCACCACGTATCAGCGCGGATACGTCGAAGCGATCGAAGCGACGGCTGCTGGCTTTCGGCTCGAGACGGGTGACAGTTCGATAGACACAAAGCGGGTGGTCCTCGCCACTGGCTTTTCCGACGTGCGTCCCGACCCGCCGCTCCCACGGACCGGACGTGGGCTACACTACTGTCTTCACTGTGATGCCTATATGTTCGTTGACGAGCCGGTCTACGTGATGGGCCACGGAGAGAGCGCCGCGCAGGTGGCGATGATCATGCTCAACTTCACCGACGACGTGGATCTGCTCACGCGAGGTGACGCGCCAACCTGGAGCGAACAGACTGCTCGCCAGCTCAGTGCCCATCCGGTCGAGGTGATCGATGCCGACATCACGGATTCACACACCACAGATGACGGCTGGCTAGAAGGGTTCACGTTCGAGACTGGTGACACGAGGGCCTATCGCGGCGGCTTTCCGATGTACGGCTCCGAATACAACAACGAGCTCGCCGAAGCGCTTGGCTGTGCGATCAATAACGATGGGACCGTCGTCGTCGATGATCACGGTCGCACCTCTGTTGACGGTGTGTATGCGGTCGGCGATCTCACCCCCGGACACAATCAGATCCCCGTCGCGATGGGAGACGGCGCACGAGCCGGTATCGATCTACACTACTCGCTCAGATCGTATCCAAAATCGCTTGAGGAGATCGAACGCGATGGCGTGGTATCGGAGACGGATGTCCCGGCCGTTTCCGATCAGCTCCGTGAGTCTGCACGCGAACACCGACAGCAACCCACCGCAGCCGACGACTAACGGCTGTCACGATCTGCAATCAATCATTTATATAACTCGTTACAAAAATGCAGTTCAGGAAACGTTAAATGGTCGCCCGCTCCTGGATTCGAGTGCACATGAGCTACGAACTACCGCCGCTGCCGTACGACTACGACGCACTCGAACCACACATCTCCGAGCAGGTGCTCACCTGGCATCACGACACCCACCACCAGGGCTACGTGAACGGCTGGAACAGTGCCGAAGAGACGCTCGCCGACAATCGTGAAGCGGGCGAGTTTGGCGATTCGGCCAGCGCGCTCCGGTCTGTAACGCACAACGGCAGTGGACACATCCTCCACGAACTGTTCTGGGACGCAATGGGACCAGAGGGTGGCGACGAGCCGTCCGGTGCGCTCGCTGCGCGCATCGAGGAAGACTTTGGCTCCTATGAGGCCTGGAAGGGCGAGTTTGAGGCCGCAGCAAGCGACGCCGGCGGCTGGGCACTGCTCGTCTACGACAGCTTCTCGAACCAGCTCCGCAACGTCGTGGTCGACAAACACGACCAGGGTGCGCTCTGGGGTGCCCATCCGATTCTCGCACTCGACGTGTGGGAACATTCGTACTACTACGACTACGGTCCCGCCCGTGGCGACTTCGTCGAGGCATTCTTCGAGGTCGTCGACTGGGAAGAGCCGGCAGATCGCTTCGAGCAGGCCGTTGAACTGTTCGAATAGGGCTGCACTGTTCGAATACCCTCCGCATACGGTCGAATAGGATGTGACCGTCGCGTTTTTGACGAAACCCTCTTGGGTGACTGACGGGTTAGTTTTTGTATGGCGCAGGTTCGCAGGAGACGACCATGGATTGCTGCAATACTGGGATTCATTTTCACAGGCTTTGGGCACGTCTATCTCCGCCGGTGGCTTCGTGGAGCCGGCTGGATCGTTGCTGCAATGGCCAGTTCGTTTTTCGTCCCCCAGACCGCGGTCGATGCGGCGACCACTGCGGTAATGACCGCATTTACCAATCCCCAGGCTGTTCAGTCGATGACCGTCCCCGTAGAGCAGTTGCTCCCGATCTACGCGGTCATGGCGGCCAGCATCATCGACGCCTACATCATCGCGAAGATGAACAACCAGATCGTCGAAGAGATCGAACAGGGCGTTCGCCGGTGTCCGGCGTGTGCGAAAAAAATCGACGATTCGGTGAACTTCTGTCAGTGGTGTGGGACCGATCTCGACGACGAACTCAGTCTTTGAGCGCTTTCTTATCCGTCTTCCCGATGTCGGTGAGCGGCATCGTTTCGACGAATTCGACGATCTCGGGGAGCGCATGGCGAGGCACCTTGCCGTCCAAAAACGTGCGAATAGCCTCGGCGTCAAGATCCTCTGCGTTTGCTTCTGGCTCGATCACGATCTTTACGCGCTCGCTTCCCGGCCGTTCGGGATCCGGAATGCCAATCGTCGCCGGACGGCGCACATCAGGATGGGAGTAGAGCACTTCATCTACTTCTTCGGAGTACACCTTCAGCCCGGAAACGTTGATCATGTTTTTCACCCGATCGACGACGTAGAATCGACCGCTCGGATCGATCTTCACCACGTCGCCGGTGGGGACGAAGCCATCTGCATCGAACGGATCTTTCGAGCTATCGAGATAGCCGAGCATCCGCTGTGGACCCTTCACGTAGAGTTCTCCTTCGCGCTCGTTGGTGACTGCCTCCTCAATGGGGATTTCTTCGCTCGATTCCACGTCGATGAGTTTGATTTCGGTGTCGGGCACCGGGACGCCGATCGTCGGGTGGTCAAAGCCATCAACAGCAGTTCCCTCCCCGGTCATCATATCCAACAGCCCGCGAACGTTGAAGTGGGTGATCGGCGACATCTCCGAAAGTCCATATCCCTGTGAAATCCCCGTCGAGCGCTCCTCGAACGCAGATCGGGTTTCGTTCGCCAGCGGTGCCGACCCAGAGATACCGATGATCTCCTGTTCGAGGCGTTCGTCGACTAGCTCCATGAACTGTGTCGGAACGCCGAGCATGATGATTGCGCCATATTCATTGATCAGCTCGACCATCATGTCGGTGTCGCGCGCGTCCGGGACGAGCAACACGTCCAGACCGAGTTCTAACAACGAGTGCATCACGGAGTAGCCATACGAGTGATACATTGGCAACGCCATGATTCCCGCTTCCTGGCCGCGCATGAGCTGTGCCATCTGTGACTGGCTTGCCACCCCCTGGAGGGCGTTCGCATAGACGTTGCGGTGTGAGAGCCGACAGCCCTTCGGGAGTCCGGTGGTGCCGCCGGTGAACAACAGCGTGTGAACGTCCTCGGTGACGTCGAACGAGCGGGCTGGCGGCTCGGCGTCGGTCGCCTCAATGACGTTCGATAACCACTCGACGCCGTCGATTGACGGATACGACGACGGGGGATCCGCACTGTAATCTTCGACTTTCGTGAGAATCACCGAGTCGAGACCGAGGTCATCACGAAGGGTGAACAGGAGATCGCGGTGTTTGTCCTGGCCGATGAGAACGTCCGGGTCGCCCCGTTCCAGACGGTAGAGCAGGTCGTCGTCCGCATCGAGAAAGTCGTTAGGGATATGAACGCCACCAGCACGGGAGATTGCACACGAGCTGACGATGAACTGGATCGAGGTGGGCAACACCGTCGCCACCCGATCACCCTTTCCGACCCCGCGTTCGGCCAGCGCCGTGGCGAGTCGTTCTGTGTGCTCGAGAACGGTTGGATACGGAACGTGTTCGCCGTGCTGGACCAGTCCCTGCTCGGGATAGGTCTCTGCGGCGTTATAGAGCAGGTGATGTACCGGTTCATCCGGATACGGCTCGAGCGTACGGTCAATTCCAAACGCCTCGTACTCGGATAACCACGGCTGGGCAGGGTCGGGCATCGACCGGAGAAAGCTACTGTCACCCCAAAAGGTCGTTCGCTGGAATACGCGGCCGTATTTAATCGTCGGCGCCGACGGCCCCGGCGGATTCGGCGTCGGCCTCGATGCTTGGGGGATATTTTCCACGCTCGAGTTTCAGATCCGATGTCGGTCGTGCCATGCACGTGAGTGCGTACTCCTCGGCTTCGGCTTCCGTGAGTCCACGGGCGGCTGCAACAGTCTGTTCGACATCGCCCTCGATGATCTCTGCAGAGCACGCCAGACACATCCCAACACGGCAGGAGTACTCCTGTGCGATCCCTTCTTCGATGCAACGGCTCAGGATAGTTTCGCGTTCGTCAACCTGGATCGTCTCACCCGTCCCAACGAACTCTACCGTGTGCTCGGTCATACTGGCCAGGTTTGACGCGGACCATTAAACAGTTGTTGGAGTTACACGGCCACTCAGCGGGCAATTTTATTGTGGAAGATCCATAGCATCTGGTATGAAACACGATCCCGAATCGTTTCACGACCAAACAACCGGTGTCGTTGCGTTGCTGGTGTTGGGCGTGGGACTGGTTGCGATGTTTGCGCGCATTCCGAATTTCTATGCGATCTGGGCTATCGGATTTGCGGTCGTTGTCCCGCTCGTTGCCATCCTCACCAACAGTGAGTTCGGCAGCGATGCGGAGTCGTCAGCCGAGGAAACCGATTCCGACAATCCACTTGAGACGCTCCGTGAGCGCTATGCCCGCGGCGAGCTCACTGACGAACAGTTCGAGGAGAAACTCGATCGCTTGCTCGAAACCGAGACGATCGACGATGTCAAAACTCACAGGGCCACGAGTGACCCCCAGCGTGAACGCGAGCGATAATACCGACGAATCGATAATGGTTTTCCCGTCGGGAGGACTCTGATGAGTATGACCAGTTACGACGTTGTCGTCGTCGGTGCCGGAACAGGGGGTTGTTATGCCGGTGCGACGATCGCGAGCGCTGGCTACGATGTAGTCGTGCTCGAACGGAAAACCGCCGAAGAAGCCGGTCACATCGCCTGTGGTGATGCGATCAAGGGCGCATCAAACTTTCCGGAGGCGATCCCGCGGAGCCAGATCGAACCAGCATTTTCAAACACCGTTGTCGATCACGGACGGCTCGAGCTCCCGACAGAGGATGCTGTGCTCGACATTCCGGTACCCGGCGAGCTCTCCGTGTTGGACCGCTGGGAGTACGGCCGGCTCCTCATTGATGGCGCGGACAGCCAGGGCGTCGAATTCCACTACGATACTGTCGTCCAGGACGTGCTCCAAGACGACGGTCGGGTAACGGGCGTTCGGGCAGTTCGCGACGACGACGTGGTCGAGTATGAAGCGTCGGTTGTCGTTGACGGCGCCGGAGCGCTCTCGATCCTCCAGGACAAAGCGGATCTCTCGAGCGCGACGTTCGATACGAACGTCAGCTACTCGCAGTTCTGTTCGGCCTACCGCGAGATCGTCGAAGTCGATGAGCCGGTCGAGTGGGAGGACGCGCTGGTGTTCAAACCGACCGAGCGGGCAGCGGGCTATCTGTGGTATTTCCCGCGGTCGGCGACGGAGATCAACGTCGGTCTGGGCTTTCAGATGAACGAATCGCCCATGAAACTCGTCGATGCGCTCAAAGAAGATCTCCGCAATCGCCCGGAGTTCAAAGGCGCAACCGTCACGGACAAGCTCGGCGCGGCACTGCCAACCCGTCGGCCGTATGATTCCGCTGTCGCACCGGGATTCGTCGCGGTTGGCGATGCCGCCGGGCACGTCAACCCAACAACTGGTGGTGGAATTGCTGGTGCGGCCTACGCCGGACAGTACGCCGGCGAGCAGGCGATTTCGGCGATCGAATCCGGCACGGCCGGCGATGAAGGTGCCTTCTGGGAGTACAACAAGCGGATCATGGACCACTTTGGCGCGCGGTATGCCGCACTCGATGTGTACAACATCTTCATCACCGCCTACGGGATGGACGATCTCACCGGGCTACTGGCGGCGGTGCCGACCGAGAAGTTCTCCGAGGCGCTCTACTCCGGAAGCACTTCCGTCGGGCCGGCGCTCGCGCTGAAGACGTTGTACAACTCGTTTGGCCACTGGGACACGCTGTTTGATCTCTACTCCACCAAGCGACTCGCCGACCGGTTGTTGAATCACTACGAGAACTATCCGGCCACAATCGATGGCTTCGACAGCTGGCAGATCAAACGCGACCGGATCATGGAAGACATCTACGCGACGACCGGCGCAGACGCGAAATACTGAGTCGCCACGTCTATTCACCGTTTTTGAGCGTTGTAAGCAGTCCACACCGCAGGCTCGTGTTTCGAAGGACGAGAGCAATCGTTCACACAGCCGCGAAAACAGTCCGTCTTCGATCAGGCCGCGAGCGCGCTCTGTGTCTCGTTTGCGGTTTCGTTGCCGGCGTCGCCTGCAGTCTCATTACCTGCGTCGTCTGCAGTTTCGTTGCCTGCGCCGCCCTCACTCTGTTGTTGTTCGAGCCAGTTCTGATACTCCTGCTGGCTTTTCACTTCGATCGTTCCGAGCATCTGTGAGTGGCCCGAGCCACAGAACTCCGCACAGTAGAGCTGGTAGGTGCCTGGTTCGTACGATTTCGTTTTGAGCGTGTGGTACTCACCGGGGAACGCATCCTGTTTGAGACCAAGCTTCGGTGCGTGGAACGAGTGGAGTGTGTCAGCAGCCGTGAGATGGAGATACACCGGTTTGTTCGCCGGAATCACCAGTTTGTTCGTCGAAGTGAGGTTGCCATCGGCGCCAAGATAGTTGAACGTCCAGGAGAACTGCCGGGCGACGACCTCAACCTGGACGGCGTCCTCGTCGGCTGCTGGAGCGTACGTCCCGTTGTAATCGTACGAGAGTCCCTCCACTTCGCCTGGGGAGTTCGTGGTTGCGGTCGTTCCGCCGAGATAAGCGCTCCCAAGCGCGACAGTTGAGGAAAGTCCCACGAACAAGAGCACGATCGCGGTCGCAACCGTCCAGGAGATTTCGAGTCGGCGATTCTCCTGGGTCGGTTTTGCTTCGCCGGAGTTTCTGAACCGATAGACGGTGTAGATGAGAATGACCTCAACCAGCACTGTGATCGGTATCGCGGCGTACAACAATATCTCGTTGAGATTGTTGATCTGCTCGATGTTGACCGACGGTTGGGCAGCAGCCGTCCCGGCCAAAACGGTAGCCACCAACAGCCCCGTAATGACGGACAATACGCTCCGTATCCGCGTCCCAGTCATATGCTGCGGTTAGATAGCCCACGGTAAATACCTGCTGAACTATGGTGACGGCAGGGCAGAACGATGCAAAAAACGGGGAGAATAAGTACGAACGATACCGAGGTTTGATAGTGTCCACGGAAGCCTCATCCCCGCGATTCACGCAGTTGTTGGTGGCCACTGTGGTCGGTGTTTATCTACTCGTTGTGGTTGGTGCGACAGCATCGCTCGCTGACAGCGTGCGGGCGTGTTCAACGTGGCCAGTCTGTTCTGGCCCGCTCACCGATCTGCAGCTTGCGATCGCGATGGGCCATCGTGCGGTGGCGGTGCTCGTTTTCGGCTTGCTCTGTGCAGCCTGTCTGGTCGGCTTTTCGAACGCGACGGCACAGGTGAAAGCCACACTGGTGCTCTCAGCGCTCATCTATCCCGTCCAGATCGGGGTCGGCGCGCTCGTCGCGACCAGCAGCGCGCCGGTAGAGCTCGCGACGCTCCATCTTCTCGGCGGTGGTGTGATCTTCGTTGCACTCGCACTGGGGCTCGCCTGGCAGCTCGAAGCCGAAACCGGATCGACCGACACCACACCAACAGCAACTCCCTCGGGAACAGTTTCGGAGCCAACATCACCTGAACAGCAGCCACACGAGGACGGATTCATCACTACGATCCGGGCGTACTACACGCTGATGAAACCCCGGCTGATGTGGCTGCTCTGTCTCGTTGCGGGTGCTGGAATGGCGCTTGCAGCGTCCACCGGAGCCACGACGCTAACGGTGCGGACGGCAGTCCTCACACTCGGTGGGGGCATTCTCTCGATCGGCGCTTCGGGAACGTTCAACCACGTGCTCGAACGAGACGTGGACCGGCGGATGGCTCGAACCGCAGATCGACCGCTAGCAACCGACACGGTGGGCGTTAGAAATGCGATCCTGTTCGGGGCAACACTCGCGCTCGGATCGTTATTGTTGTTCGCACAGCTCAACGCACTCGCGGCCGCGCTCGGACTGTTCGCCATCGTGTTCTACAGCGTGATCTACACGCTCGTGTTGAAACCGAACACCGTCCAGAACACGGTGCTTGGTGGTCTCGCCGGCGCGATTCCGGCACTGATCGGCTGGGCCGGCGTCACCGGTCGGATCGATCTTCCGGCACTCGTGCTCGCCGCATTGATCTTCGCCTGGACGCCCGCCCATTTTTACAACCTCGCACTGGCTTACCGCGACGATTACGAACGCGGTGGTTTCCCGATGATGCCAGTCGTTCGTGGCGAAACGACCACCAGAAAGCACATCATCTACTATCTGGTGGCGACGCTGCTCACGGCAATTGCACTGACCGCACTCACCCCGCTGGGATGGCTTTATGCGAGCGCGACCGTCTCGCTTGGTGGACTCTTTCTCTGGTTCGTCGTCAAACTCCACCGCGAGCAGACTGATGGAGCGGCTCTCAGGGCGTTTCACGCCTCAAACGCCTATCTCGGGGTCGTTCTCGTCTCGGTGATCGTCGATGCAATGGTCGTCTGAGACGGCTCGGTCGGCGCTCATTTCGTGGCTCACCCGCACCGAAACAGTGGGATGGATCGCGGTCTGTAATACAGAGCTACTGGTCGTCCTCTGGTATCTTCTCATAACACCAGGGACCCCCCGATCGCCCTGGCTGTTCGCGATGCCGTTCGTCTGGATCAACGTCTCGATCTGGGCTGTGTTACATTCGAACGTCCCAACGGGAGTTGCACGGTCGAAGCGGATCCTCGGTGGCGTGCTCGCGATTGGTTACTTTCTGGTGCTTGGCTACGTTGGTGGGCTCTTTGGCGGAGGAATCGGCCCGCTTGCGACCGGGGTTCGCCTTGAGCTCGTTTCGTTGCCACCGGGATTTTCGCCCGCACTGTTGTATGCCGGCGAACACCTCAGGGTTGCCCTGCTCCCGTTCAAGCTAATCGGCTATCTCACGCTTGCCTGGCTGGTGTATGTGACTGCCATCGACGTGGCCGGCTCGCTCACCGCCAGCGTGCTGGGGCTGTTCTCCTGTGTGTCGTGTGTGTTGCCGGTCATCGCAGCGGTGCTGGGATCAGTGCTGGGTGGCACTGGTGCGCTCGTTACCGTTGCGAGCGCACAGAGCTATCTCCTTTCGACGATCGCGTTCGTGCTGACCGTTGGATTGCTCGTCTATCAGCCAACGGCGGGGAGCTTTTCGCGCTGGCGTTCGTAATCGGAAACATGACACTCGTCGAAATCGAGTACTGTGTTCCGTGTGGCTTTCTTGAGCGCGCAGAGTCGATCCAGCACGCGCTGTTAGAAAATTTCGGCCAGCAGCTTGAGGGCGTACTCCTCCAGACCGGCGAGCACGGCGTTCTTCAGGTCCGAATCGAAGACACTGTCGTCTACGACAAACAGGAGGACACGTACGACGTTGACGAGATCGTTCGCGCGGTCAGAAACGAACTCTAGCCACGAATCCGAAGCGCTTACCCAGCGACTGACCGTCAGTGTAGGTATGGTTTGTTACGCCGAGGACGTTCGGCGTGCGTACGGCGACACGGTCGCACTGGATGGCGTCTCCCTTGCCGTCGAGCGAGGCAGCGTGTTTGCGCTCATCGGACCGAACGGTGCAGGGAAAACGACACTCATTCGATCGTTAACCGGCACGACAGAGTACGAAGGAACGATCGAGCTGTTCGGTGAGCCACCATCGGCCGTCAATTCTCAGCGAATTGGGCTGTTGCCACAGTCGTTTTCACCACCAGAGCGATTGACTGCCAGAGAGCTCATCAGCTACTACGCCGGGCTGTTCGAGAACACACGCCCGGTCGATGACGTGCTCGAAGATGTCGGCATGGAAGATGCTGCCGATACCTGGTACGAATCGCTCTCTGGAGGCCAACAACGACGCGTCTGTGTTGGCACCACGCTGGTGAACGACCCCGAACTGTTGTTACTCGATGAACCGACAACGGGGATCGATCCAGCCGGCAGACAGGATCTCTGGATGCTGCTCGACAATCTCGCCGCGGCGGGGACCACCATCGTATTGACCACACATTACATGGAAGAAGCCCAGACGCTGGCCGATCAGGTCGCCCTCCTCAATGACGGTGCGATCGTGGCCGATGGACCACCCGAGAAACTGATCACAGAATACGGTGGACCAAGTCAACTCTCGATCGAGTGTACCGAAGGAACGGAGATCGAGACGGCAACGATGGCCGTTGGCGGGCTTGGTGAGGGCGTCGAAACCGACCACCGAACGGTAACAATCTATGGCGTCTCCCCCCGCGAAATCGACGCCACGTTGTCAGCGCTCGAACGCGCCGATGTCGAATTCGATGGCCTCACCTGGCAGGAGCCGGATCTGGAGACCGTCTACCTCACGCTAACAGAAGATGCCAACGATGGTGCCACCCCCCACGCGGAGGTGACACCACTGCCATGATGTCCGTTGCGCGTGTGACCGCCGAGGCAGATAGCGCCTACCGATCGTTCGTCCGCCGACGGACGGCCGTCTTTTTCACGTTTTTCTTCCCGGTGATCATCATCCTCATCTTCGGGGCCCTCGTCCAGACTCAGCCAACCGGTGGTGGGCTGTTCGCAGAGGCACCCGCCTACTACGTCCCGGGATATCTCGCGGTGGTCGTTCTGTTCACGCCGCTGTCGCGCGTCGGCTCGACCGTGGCTCGCCATCGGGACGGCAATCGATTCGAAAAACTGGCCACCACGCCGCTCACCAGGGTTGAGTGGTTGCTTGCCCACACGCTCGTTAACATAGCCATCATTGGCGTCGCGAGCTGTATCATCCTCGGACTCGTGGTCGTCACCACTGGCGCAACGATCGTCTTCTCCTGGTGGCTGGTCCCGTTCATTCTCTTTGGCGTCGCCCTGTTCTGTGGTCTGGGAGCGCTGCTCGGACGGATCGCAGACTCACAGGACGGCGTCATCGCCGCCAGCAACTCCATTGCACTCCCGCTATTGTTCCTCTCAGAAACGTTCATTACGCCGGCGCTGTTGCCCGAATGGTTCCGGCCGGCGCTCAATCTGTCGCCGCTAACCTACTTTGCCCGTGGCGTTCGCTCGGCGACGATGCCACCGGGTGGAGATCCGACAGGAGCCTGTCTCGTGGTTACGCTCCTCGCTGTGGTGTTTGTGATCGCTGGCGCGTACGCGCTCCCAAAAACCGACTGACTGCTCAGCGGGGCGTCCAGCTGTAGAGGTGATTGAGCATGAAATACGTCAGTACTCCCAGCGCCAGGCTGACCGACCAGGCAACGACTGCGATCCGGCCGACACGCGCGTGTGCTGTTTCGGTCAACTCTGCTGGCGTGTGTGAAAGTCCGAGAACGATCGCATAGAGCACAACCGGCACCGCAACTACCGACAGCAAAATGTGAACCGCCAGCATGAGAAGGTAGAGCGGTCGCACGATCGACCGGAATTCGTAGAGGAACTGTCCCGGTTCGATCAGAATCGATTTCTCGAATCCACCGCCCACCTTCCAGAGGTATAACACCAGAAACAGACAGATGAGCCCGAACGCGGTGACCATTGCAACACGGTGGAGACGAACACGGTCACGCCGAATGAGATACCAGCCAATCAACAGTGCAGACAATGCCACGGAGTTGACGACCGCGATCAGATCCGAGAACAACAACACGGTGGATTCAGAAAGTGAGGGAAACAGTGGGAGTATCCCAGCAAACGCACCAATAACGAGTGCGTAGCCAAGCACCGACAACACTGCGGTGACGGCTTTCGCGTGAGGTTTAACGGACGACAATCGAGGGGAGGTGGCCATACAAACAGTTTGGCCACCCACCTTTTCCCGGCTTCGTTTCCGTGCGCTCCGAACCAACCATCAAAATATGTTGGTATTGCGTGTGGAAACCAAAACTATAAAATTATTTTACTATGTCTCGCTTTGTCTCCGCATGGAACGACGACGATTCATACAGGCGACTACAGGCGCTATTGCACTCCTAGGAGGATGTGTATCAGACCAAAACATCATCTCAGATAACAATAATACGAAGCGAACGATAAACAAAACGCTGGACGTGGGAGACAATGCGGTGCTGGGAATCAACAATCCGAACGGCGAAGTGACGATCGATGGCGTTGATGGATCGACCGCGACGATCGACGGAACGATCACTGGACCCACACAACAATCGATCGATGAGGTGTCTGTGAACGCGTCAAAAGCAGATGGCGATATCACGGTTCGATCGTCGTACCCGGACGGAAGCCCAAAACGGGCGACTGTCTCGCTTCGCGTTCGATACCCTTCGGCGGCTACAGTTGGGCAAGTGCAAACGAATCACGGCGCGATCACGCTCCGGGACGCTGGTGGCTCGCCACGGCTCCGATCCAATAACGGGTCGATCACTGCCCGCCGTGTCGATGGGACAGTCACCGCACGTACTGAAAATGGAGAGATTCTCGTGCGCGATCCAGGAGCGATCGGGCAGCTTCGCACGCACAACGGAAGCATTGAAACCGACGTTCCGGCGGTCACTAGCGATGTGACGGTGCAAACGACGAACGGTCCGATCGACGCATCGCTTTCTCCGTCGCTTGATGTGGGTATCAAAGCAACGACGACACACAGTCCGATCAAGACACACGGCCTTGAGTTGGCAAATTCCAGCACGGCGACCGACGTTTCTGGAACGATCGGGACGGAGAAACACCAGCTCAAGTTCGTTACCACAAACGGCTCAATATCGCTCCACGTTCTTACCGCGTGACGTGTCCGAACCAGTGGGGCTATGGTCTACACGGCAGTACTTGCCGCCATGATCCCACCAATCGCTCGTCGGTTCGTGGCTGGAGAGACCGAGGCCGAAGCACTCGAACACGCGAGAGAGCTCCGCAACGACGACATCTACACGATATTGAACCTGCTCGGAGAGCATTATCACGAGCCAGCACCAGCAGCAACTGACACGGAGACATACCGCCAGCTCTGTGCAGACCTCGACAACACTGGACTCGGAGCGTGCGTTTCGGTCAAGCCGACGCAGATCGGGTTGGGCGTGAGTGAGGATACGTTCGAAGAGAATCTCGGATCGATCGTCGATCGCGCCCAGGAAACCGGTCAGTTCGTCTGGATCGACATGGAAGACAGAACGACGACCGACGCGACGCTGTCTGCGTTCGAACGGTTCGTTCGGGAGTATCCACGGATGGGCGTCTGTGTGCAGGCTAATCTCCAGCGAACGGCGACCGATCTCGAGCGATTGGTTGAGCTCCCAGGGAAGATCCGACTGGTGAAAGGGGCGTACGATGAGCCCGAGCACGTTGCATTCACGGATCGAGACGCCGTGAACGCGCACTATCGCGAGCTGCTTGAGCTGTTGTTTACGGAAAAAACCGCCGGAAGCGTTGCGGTTGGCAGCCACGATCCAGCGATGATCGATTACGCGATCGATCTCCACGACGCCTACGGAACGAAATTTGAGATCCAGATGCTGATGGGCGTTCGAGAGGACGCCCAGCGAGAACTCGCCGCCGAGTACGACCTCTATCAGTACGTTCCCTATGGCGGCCGCTGGTTCTCCTATTTCTATCGGCGCGTGATGGAACGTCGAGAAAACCTCACGTTTGCGCTCAGAGCGGTTCTGAATCGTTAGTCGTCGTTGGCCACAGCGGAGTGACCGAGTTCGTCGTCGCTCGTTCTGACGTCTGCATTCTGCCAGGTTCCACGAATGAACCACAGATACGCGATGATGCCACCGAGCACGTTCGAGATTGCGAACGCGATCCAGAGCCCAGACCGGCCAAACGGCAGCACTGTCGTTCCGAGCCACGCTGCGGGGAGTCGGATGAATCCCAGCGTCGCGATCGTGATTGCGGCCGCAATGATGGTGTAACCAGTGCCACGGAACCCTCCAGTGTAGGCCCGCATCACGCCGATGAAGCCGAACGTTGGCGCGACATAGCGCAGGAATTCGGTGCTTACGGCAATGACCTCGGGATCGTTCGAGAACACCGCGGCGATCTGTGGTGCACCGAGCCAGACGATCGCGGCAACCGCCGAGAGCAATCCGAACAGCGCGAGTGCAGTGATGTGATTCACCCGTTCGGCACGGCCCTCTTTGCCGGCACCGACGTTCTGGCCGGTCATCGTCTCAACGCCCTGTGAGACAGCAATTGCCGGGAGAAAGATGACCGAGAAGACACGGGTGCCGATCCCGTAGCCAGCCACGACGGACGTCGAGAAGGTTCCCACGATCACGAGCAGGAAGTTCACTGATAACGCGCGTCCTGCTCCTTCGAGCGACGCTGGCGCGCCAAGCGAGACGAGCTTTTTCGCATATGTCAGATCCGGCGTCATCTTCGAGAGGCTAATGTGCACACCGCGGGTGCCACGGAGCATGATCCACAGCCCAACGATTGCAGCGCCGGCACGACAGACCACGGTTGCAACGGCGGCTCCCTGGATCCCCATCTCCGGAAAGACGGACCAGCCGTTGATGAGGAACGGATCGAGGATGATGTTCAACACGACCGAGCCGAACATCACCATCATCGGCGTCACCGTATCGCCGTAGCCACGCATCAGCGACATGAAGACGAAAAAGCCGAACATGAAGACGATACCGACGGTGATCACCTCCATATACGCTGTTGCCCCGGTGTGGACCGCAGGAGACGCACCAAGCAGCGCCAGGATGTCGTCAACGAACGGATAGCCGATTGCGCTCAGTAACAGCGAGCCGAGCGTGGCTATTGAGACGGTCTGTGAGGCGGCGTACTCTGCGCGCTCTGATTCGCCCGCGCCAATGTGTTGTGCCACGAGCACCGATCCGGCCACCGAGAGGCCCGTTCCGAGCGAGATCAGCAAGAACACCACTGGAAACGCAAAACTGATCGCCGCCAGCGCGTTCGTGCTGTACTGCCCGAGCCAGTACGTATCGGCCAGGTTGTACGCCGTCTGGAACAGATTCGTGACGACGATCGGCAACGAGAGATAGAACATTGGCCGCGCGATCGAGCCACTGGTGAGATCGAACTCGTCCCGGTCTTTGAACAGCCGGTTGAACAACGAGCGAAGGCTCACTCGCTATCACCCGTCACGTCGTCGGTGAACAGCTGTTGGTCCATAAACGAGCGCAACTGTTTACGCGAACAGGTTGTCGGTCGACCGGTCGAAATCTGTCGGACGTCCGCACCACCGACGTAGGTGTAGATAAACTGGGCAGTCTTTTCGGGCGAGACGTCCTCGCGTACTGAACCGTCATCGATCCCTGCTTCGATTAATCGCCGGATCTCACCGACGATCAGCTCCTCGAACTCGATCAGTTCCTCACGAAACGTTTCGTTGTACGGTGCTTCTGCTTTCAGTTCAAGCATTGCCGTTCGAAACTCCGTTTCTGGGGAGTCCTCCGATGATTTCATTTTCCCCTCGACAACCTCGAGAAGCGTCGCCGCCGGATCCTCACGACCAGACGCAACCTCGTTTTCGAGGCGCTGTTCCATCCGGTCGTAAAGAAACTCCAGAAACGATCGCAGCAGCTCTTCTTTGCTATCGAAGTGGTAGTGGAGCGCTGCCTTCGATTTGCTCGATTCGTCTGCGATGTCTTGCATCCGCAGCGACGCATACCCCTGTTTGCACAGGGCGCGATACGTCGCCTCCATTAACTCGTCTATCGTATCATCTGACATGGTAGGGTAGTAACTGAACGGTCAGTCAGTTCGTATACTAACTGACTGGCCAGTCAACTAAAGGGCTTTTGGTGTCAGTGGATTGTGACGTAAACTACCATGGTCCAGTTTCGCACTGGTAACGGTTTGAGCGCCCGTGTATGGCCACCAGCAGGCCTTTCGGCGGCGGCGACAGGGTTCAGTTCATGGATCACGCAGTCGTCCATACCGATGACGTTCCGCAAGTGGACTTGAGTGAGACGTTCGACGGGCTGTTTGACCCGGACGTTCGTCGCGTACAGGCAGCCCTCGGAACCGAACAGCTCGTCACCAATCTCTGGTATTTCGAGGAAGATGAAACGATGGTTCATCATAGCCACGAGCACCAGGAGGAGTTGTTCTACGTGCTCGAAGGAGAGTTCGAGGTGAAGTTCGGAGCTGTGGGGGCGACTGAGACCGAACGCGTTGAGTCCGGTGGGTTCTTTGCTGCAGGTCCTGGTGTCAAACACGGACACGCCTGTGTGAGCGATACCGGCGTGCTCCTCGCGGTTGGTGCGCCGAACGAGCCGGACATTCAGCCGGCTAGCTACACCGATTTCGAGGACGTATGATCCACACGATATATCATAAATCTCACTAATGGTGCAGATATCAAAGCAAGACTATATTGAGATTTTATATGATATTGGGACTAGATGGACGCAGAATTTGTATTAGTTTCTCTACACGGAACCTGGTGAACGCACGCCAAACCGACCCGATCGCCGCACTCACTCGGAAAGCTGTGTCATGACAAGGGCTCCGGCGACGAGCGCAAGGAGACCGAGCACCACCCGTGAGCCACCGTCAACAGCAATCGATGAGAACGCAAGCGAGATCGCAATCACGCCAAAGACAACCGCCGGGAGTGTCTGTTGAATGGAGGCTTGCGTACCCCTGGGTTGTCCGTGAACAACCGGCGCAGACGAACCGCCGTTCGTTCGCTGTGTGCGCGTCGACGCAAGCGACGAATCGACGTTCACCGCCGTGTTCGACGGTGACGCTGGCTGTGCATCGATCCTCACCAGTCGCTTTTCGCTTCCATAGGCAGTTGCGACCGTCAGTTGGCCCTCCTGAGGGACTTCAGCGGTCATCGGAATGGTAATCGAAACTGATTCACCCGATTCGATGTAGTAGTTCGTCGCATCAAGCTGGGCAATCTCCGAAAGCGTCGAATCGAGATTGAGATACACGTGGGTAGACTCACCGTGATTCCGGAGTTCGACAGTGAAACTGCCGTCAGTTGCGAACGACTCCGGGACGTCGAGGGTGTGCATGCCGTCCGGGTTCACATCGACGGTGAGTGTTCCCTGCACGGATTACTTAAATGAGTGTGACCCTAAAAAAAGTACGTGTTCGGGGTCACTCTCTCATGTCAGGCGGAAGCAGATTCGGGATGCCGTCTTCGATGGGATACACCGTTCCACACTCTGTACAGGTGAGTTCACCGGCGAGAACCTCCGTATCGTCGTCGTTCGACTCCGTGTCTGTCGCCGACAAATCGAGCGGTTCTTTATCGAGCGGACAGGCGAGAATGTCCATCAGCGACTCCTTCATACCCGTAATCGGAGGACCGACGCAAAAAGCGTGCCGGGTCAGTCCGACAGTTCGAACGGATTCTCCAGGACGATGGTCTCCGAGCGGCCGGGACCAATGCCCACAGCGTACAGCGGTACAGCAAGTTCGTCGCTGATGTACTCGAGATAGGTGCGTGCGTTCTCGGGGAGCGCCGAAATGCCGTCGTCTGCGACCGATGGGTCGAACGGCTCCCAGCCGTCGAACGTCTTTTCGATAACCGAACACTCGCCCCAGCGTTCTGTCGTCGGTGGCATCGTCTCGATCGTCTCACCATCGAGTTCGTAGGCGTGACCAACGGTGACCGAATCAAGACCGGCGAGCACGTCGAGATGGTTGATTGCCAGGCCAGTAAAGCCGTTGACCCGCGTTGCGTGGCGCAACATCGGCATGTCAAGCCAGCCAACACGGCGGGGACGACCCGTAACAGTGCCGTACTCTCCACCCTCATCGCGGATCCACGTCGCAAGCTCTGCGTGTTCTGGTCGGCCACCATCCGGTGGCGTCTGGCCGTCGACGCTGCCGAGTTCCGTCGGAAGCGGACCGGTGCCAACACGGGAGAGATACGCCTTGACAATGCCGACAATCTCACCGTCACCGATCACGGCTGGTGCGAGTCCGGTGCCTGCAGGCGCACCAGTCGCCGTCGTGTTCGATGAGGTGACGTAGGGGTAGATGCCGTGGTCGATGTCGATTGCGGTTCCCTGCGCACCCTCAAACAACAACGACTTCCCAGCAGCCCGTTGTTCTGCGAGAAACTCGCCACAGTTGACGACCATCTCTTCACGGCGGAGGCGATCGGCAAACGACTGATAGCGCTCGAACAGTGCCTCGACATCGAACGCATCGCCGGGTTCGATCCCGTAGACCTCCTCTGCAACCGTTCGGTGGTGTTCGACCGCGTATTCGAGTCGTGTTCGAAACACCGATGGGTCAAGGAGATCGCCGACACGAATCCCCCGGCGGCCGGCCTTGTCTTCGTAGGTTGGGCCGATCCCTCGACCGGTCGTTCCGGCCGCCAGATCGTCCTTGGCTGCCTCCTCGCCACCGTCAAGCACGCGGTGATACGGAAGAATCACGTGAGCGCGAGCACTGACACGCACGTCAGGGTCGAGTCCCCGCTCTTTGAGCGCGTCAATCTCCTCGAACAGCGTGGTCGGATTGACCACACACCCATTGCCTAACACGCCCGTTCGGCCCCGAACGACACCACTGGGAACCAGCGAAAGCTTATACTCAGTACCCTGGTGGACGACCGTGTGTCCCGCGTTGTCTCCGCCCTGATATCGAACGACAACATCGGCCCCGTCACCGTACAGATCTACAATGCCGCCCTTGCCCTCGTCGCCCAACTGCGAGCCGACGATGGTTACAGTCATGGTTGAACCTTCCTGCCACCACGCTAAACCGATTTCGATACCCCCACACGACTAGCGGTCTTGCTAAACAACGTGGTACACGTTTTGCAAAATTGAGAAACGACCAGACAACAATCGACAGCCGAACACTCACCCCGCTGAATTTGGGGTCCTTAGCCCAAACAACCGCCATTCCACAAGTGTTAAGCCATGGCAACAATTACCGCCAGATAGCTAGCTTATTCGAGAAGACAGCAAGGTTTAAACCCGTCAAACACAAGTTAACAAGTGCCATGATAGACAGACTTGAGAAAGAGGTTGATATGCTCGAACGGCACCTACAGGTGCTGAAAATGGTGATTGAGAACGAACCGATCGGAATCGTGAAGATGTCGAACGAGACGGGTTACCCACACCACAAGGTTCGATACTCGCTTCGCGTGCTCGAAGAGGAAGACCTCATCGAGCCATCGAGCCAGGGTGCAATCACGACCGATCGGACGGCAGAGTTCGTCAACGATCTCGGTGGCAAGCTCACGGAAATTGGTGATAAGCTCGACGGGATGAAGATCGACGAGACGGTCGAAGTCGAAGGCTAACTTACAGATCTGGTACTGCAACGTGGAACTGTCGCTGTCGAGCTTCTACCATACTGAGGTGGAACCCACGCTTTCTCGACAGCCTGATGTAACTCGCACGATTCGAGCCACCGAACAGGCCGCCGCTTCCGCCGGTTGCATCTTCGGCGACGGCAAGCGCGTTCGGTTCGAAGTAGCTGGTCGAGACCAGAAACGCTCCAGTTACTGGCCACTGGCTGGCTGCCACGCTCGCATCGTCGAGTAGATTTTCGAGGTGCGCATCGGTCGTCGGATCGGTAGAGTCGTGGATGTTGACAACGAGCAGCGGATCGCCACGCTTATCGAAACAAACGACATCGAAGTAGATCGACGTGCCATCCACCGTATTTCTGGCGTGAAGCGCCGCACGGTCGATATCGGGGAGATAATCGTATAGATCCGCGAGTTCGTTTTCGTAGCCCGCGTTGTAGATCACATAGAGAAGGTCTCGGACGAGCCAGGAGACCACATCAAACTCGATCGAATTCGAGAGAAACTCCTCGTATGGCGTTCCGTCAACGACCGTCGATTCGGGGTCGAAGCTCGTGTGGTGTTCGAGCATGAGGTTGTCGTTTACCTCTTCGGGCGTGGCCTCGCCGTGGTAGGCGTCGGTGAGCGTCGCTCGATTCTGGGTGTGATAGCGGACGAACAGTGACGTGCCCGCAAGCGCCTTTTCTGGCGTTAGCTCTGTCAGATTTTTGCTGCGCTGTGAGGAGACCGACCCACCATTGGATTCGAGGTCGTGAATTCGGTCCTGAAGGCGGCTAATGCGGGAGTTGAGATACTCGCGCTCTTCGAGGAGATTGTCTCGTTCGGCTTTCAGCGTGTCGCGTTCGTGTTCGAGCGCCGTGATCTGTCGGCGAAGGTCCTGGATCGATTCGTTCGAGCCATCAGTTGCCAGCGGCTCTGTCTCACCAGGCAGTGCGCTCGGGGATCGAACGCTCGAGCCGCGCGAATCAGACACCGGTGAGGGCTCGACCGGAACGATCGAAACGGTGTACTCTCCGGTGATCGTCTGGCCCACGGTATCGGCCTGTTCATTCGTGAGAAGGCGATTTTCGCCACTGACGAACGCAATCGACGTGGAGCCGGTCTGATCGTATACGGTGTAGTATTCGTCGCCACCACCTCTGAGCTCAAGATAGCCGATGAACTCCTGGCTACCGTTCCAGTTGTCGAACGCGTTCACTTGATTTTCGATCGGGACTCTCGCCGTGTGGTGTGTCGAGCTCCGAACGGGCTCCTGTTCGAGCATCGAGAAAAGGACTGGCAAAATAGGATCAGGACTGATATAGATGGTTCCCCGGTCGGTGATATCGTCTACAGCTCCATCGAACACCCCCACACTATCGCCATCACGCATGAGAATCCATGTTCCAGCGTGCACCGCGCCGCTGAATCCAGCGTTTGCCAGATCTGAGAGTCCGACATCAGATCGGAGAAACTGCCGTGATGGCCATTGTTCAATTCGTTCGACCGTGCGCCTCTGCATACGATTGGATTATCGGCCAGGAACAAATACTTTGTAAAAGCGCTCGCACCCGTTACGAGCGGGTTTCGATGTAGGCGGAGGGTCGACAGCGGTAGGTCAACTCCCGGTCGATCGGCTCAGGAAGGCCACCCCAGAGTGCCTGGGTTGCGAGGTCTTCTTCGCCCACGGCCACGACCCATTCAGTGATCGGCGTCCGTCGTCCCTCAATCAACAGCGGATACTCTTCGATGCGAATCACGCGGTCGACCGGAAACTGCCGATAGCCGTTGCCCACATCGATTTCGACGGGGCCAGTGGTGAACGCTGGACGAAGATCCGTTGAGGTGTCAACGAGAATGTGATAACAGTAGAGCTGGTGCATCGATCCATCGGCGAACACCGACGCCGTGTCTCGGCCAAGCTCAATAATTCGATGCGTCTCGGTGGCCAGCTGGAGGCGTTTTCTCTGAGTAGTGGGCTCGTCGGCTGGCGTTGATGGCATGGGTGAACTCATTCAAACGTCACCGGCAACACACGCCTCGTGTGTACTTTACGGATCCACTATTAGTTATCGGATGCACCAATAACGTATCTGAAACGGGTATAATCTGCGTTCAGTCGGATTATTTTGGCGGTCTGAGTCGGTAGTAGCGACGGTTCAGTTCGAACATATACCCTTCACGCATCGTTTTGAGCACCGCATACGTGAGACAGCCCCCAACGATCGGCAACAGGAACGTCAGATCGAACAGAAGATGCGGTGGCATCATATCCGGGAAGAGATTTTTGACCGAGAGTGCAGCGATTGTGATCGAGAAGATCACACCACTCATCCCGATGGCAGCCCAGAACGGCTCTTCGACTGGCCGGCGTGCCGATCCCTTGTTCAAGAACGGGACGATGGCGATTGCGCCGACGATGACGAGATTCGCAAGCACACCGTAGGTTCGGTCTGCCATCAGCTTTTGCCCCCCAAGGATGGAAAGCTCAGGATTGAGCGGGCCGAGCTTCAACAGTCCGAACGACCAGTAGAGATACCAGTCAGGCAAAATTACGGCCGGGGTAGTCGAGGAGTCAGCTGGTGCCTCGATGTGTGGGGGCATCGTTGCCGACAGAAAGATGATCATCCCGATGAAAAACGAAGCGATCGCTAGATTGCGGATCGTTTCGTGTGGCCAGGCCGGAAACCCGAGCACGTCTCGCTCGATGTAGCTGGATTCGGTTCGAAGATCCTGGTCCTCACGACGAGCGCGTTCGAAGTACTCGTACGTGAGCCGTGAGAGCCCCTGCGTTCGAGCCTTCCGATCGCTCCACGTGGGCGTTTGATCGTCCGGCGCAACGATCCCCGAACCGTCTGTCCGGGGCTGTTCGCCGGTGGTGTCGCTCTCGGTCATTTGTGGCTATCAGGAGTTACCAGTGAGCTACCTTCAACCCTGCGGAACTGGCACAACAAGAGAGTCGTCGATCGGAATGCAATCGATCAGTGGGGCTCGGCGATGCCCTGCATCCAGACGATACCGATGTGAATCGCGATCAGCGCCGTCACGATGAACGGCAAGAGGAACACGTGCATCAGATACATCCGCTGTATCGTCGCTGCGCTGGGTGTAAATCCACCGAACACCAGCTGTGCGGCCCACTCACCCAGCAGTGGTATCGAAAGGGCCATCTCCACGCCGATCTGGCTGGCCCAGAACGCGAGCTGATCGAACGTCAGCAGATAGCCGGAGTATCCGAACACCAGCGTTAGCGAGATCAGTACGATCCCGAGCAGCCAGTTGAGCTCTCGTGGCTCTTTGTAGGCACCGGTGAAATACACACGCAGCATGTGTAAGAACACCGCGGCAGTCATCACCTGCGCCGACCACCGATGGATCGAGCGCAGCATATATCCGAAGTTGAGATCCGTCATGATGAACGTGATCTGCTGGTAGGCAGCCGACGGATCACCCGTCGCACCGCCTGCAGCTCCGGGAACGTAGTAAAAGCCAAGCAGTGCGCCACTGAACGCGGCCACGATGTAGGCCAATAGCGAGAAAAAGCCAAGCGAGTAGAGCGGATACCAGTACCAGAACTTGTTGTCCAGATTGTACTGTTCCGTGTGGCTCTTTGGCATCTGGAGGTTGATCTTGTAGTAGAGATTCTCCAGCAACTCCATGTAGTCCACGATGCGGAATCGCTTATCGATCCACATCAACGTCGAGAGATAGCCTTTCTCGACGGGAGAGAGATCCTTCTGTTGCAGCCAGCCCTTGTGATCGTGGTCGTCTTTGGGTTCGAGGCTCATTCTCAGTGTCCTCCACCGGAATCGCTGCCCGAATCACTGCTCTCACCCGAATCCCCAGCCGGCCGTGGAAGCGCAGTGAACGTCTTATCGACGATGCTAAACGGATCGTACGACGACTGGTGGCACTGACAGTACACCTGATCTTCTGCGCCGAACTTCTCACTGCCGGGGAACGCTTTGAAACCCGGCACACAGCAAAAGTGCGTGCACTTATCTAGCCAGGCGATAAAGCCCTGGGCCGTTGTTGCCTCGAGCCACGGATCGTTTTGGGCCATCTCTTCGATTCGTGTGCTCCGCAGCAACTGGATTGGAATGGTGTTGTCAGTGTCCTCCGACCGCCAGGTTGCCATCGCGGGTTTGCCGAGGCCGCCTTCGCCGATGTCGTTGCCCCAGTCCTGATAATCACTGAAGTGATCGACAGTGAGGTTATCGCCGGCAGAGAGCTCGTTTGCCTGCCATTCGTACGGCGATTCTGGTGCCGATTTAAACTCGTTTGGCTGGTCGGCATCCGGACGAACGCCCTGGTATGTCTGGACGCCACAGTACTGGAACCACTCGGTGGAGTAGGTGACACCGGCAATATCCATCTCCGCGACCGTGATTTCCTTTCCGGCCTGCTCGACGGTCTTTGACTCCGGCCAGACCCCTCGAATCGTCCCATTGTCTGCTATTTCCAGGGGAATCTGGGGCATGCCACGGGGGGCTGGCCCGCCCGTGTTTTCGATTGCCTTGAACTGCGTGACACCACCACCCTCACCGGTTGAGGAAGTGAGCGACGTCGTTCCGATACCGGTGGTGACGCCCACCGTCGACAACGATGCTGCGCCGACGACGCCTTTGACAAAGCGGCGACGGCCGGACTCGGTCGGATATTTGTCTGAATCGTTTGAACTCATAGAATCACCGTTTGTAGTAAGGATACACTGCGCGCTTGATGGAATCCCAGACGCTCACATCGGTCGTCTGTCCCTCGGCATCCTCTTCGCGCACGTAGAGATCCTCCCATTTGCGACGGCGCTTTTTCACGACCATCACATCGGGCAAGAATTCTTTCCGATAGAGCATGAGAATGAACGAGAGGTTGACGAACACCAGCGTGAGCAAACCGCCAAGGAACATGTTTCCGAACGGATCGAGTCCCCAGCCGGTTGCGATGCCGTAGGTGAACATCCCGACGAACACCACTTCGAGCACCGTGAGCAGCACTATTGCGATCGCCGCCGCAGTGCTCTCTCGGGGTGGTTCGTAGCGATGGATCGCACCGTAGTCGCTGTCACCCGATGGCATCAGTTCTGTCCTCCTTTGGTGTGGGCGCTCTCACCGTATTTGAGCTGGTAGAACGTGAACACCAGCGTCATAAACATCATGAGAACGGCACCGAAGCCGACGTAGTGAGGCTGAATGGCAACGCCCATCTCATGGGGGTCGACCGCCTGTGCTGCAGCTGGTGACTTTCGGGGGACGTTAGCACCGACCGCAACACCGCCTTTCATCCCGCTCCCCTCATGTGGCACACAGTGGTAGTTGAAGACACCCTCCTCTTCGAACGTGTGCTCGAAGGTCGTCCCTGCGTCGGCCGTTGGGCTGCCGCTGTTGAACGCCTCGTCGTTCGAGACGACGTTGTGAGCACCGCCCTCTCCGGTCCATTCCCAGATCACGGTCGTTCCTGGATCGACGTGGACGGCTGCCGGACCGAACGCCATCCCGTCACTACCAGCACCGACCTGGATGGTCACTTCGGCGTTGCCAGTCTGATCATCGGCCGAATCGGAATAGCCGTTTGCATCGTCGAGATAGCCACCGAAGTCGATCGGGCCGCTACCACCGCCACCGCCTCCGGAGCCCTCCTGTGCGGCGACGGGCCCAGAAGCCGCAGAGGTTGCAGCTGCGGCCCCTGCCGCGCCGCCAGCTGTGCGGAGAAATTCCCGTCTATTCATACACACGCTGGATTCAGGACCGAATTCGTATAAACCCACCGAAGCCACATACAGCGCCGCTACAGCCCGTGTTGTGGCGTCTCGTTCGTTTCGTCAGTTGAATTGTCAGTTTCCAGCTGCTCGAGTGGGATCGCCGATTCTCCATCCCCGCGTCCGACCGCTCGCAAGCGATCTCGATACTCCTCCGCCCGGAATCGGTCGGACAGCCTGGCGTTGGCGACCATCACGAAGACGAACAGCCCGATCAGAACGAACACGCCACCGAGCATACCACCGAACAAACCACCCTCACCAATCCCAGCAATCGACGCCCCGATCAGTCCTAGCCCCATCAGTGAAACGGCACTGCCGACCACCAGCAACATCGTGTGGCCGAGCGAGCCAGTTCCCTCTGTTACCTCGTCTGGATGTGGAAGCACCTCACCTGCTGGGCGATCAGGAACGTCGTATGACTCCATTGAACAGAGCGCAACCGACGGTTCAACGTCCCGGAGGACGGTCCCCTGTCCGCTCACCGTCCCATCGTCGAACACGACAGCGTATCCCTCATCGGAGACTGCGGCGACGCGATCCGGCGAATCGAGACGTTCGATCCGCGCAAACACGTCCCGGTCTGCAACGCGGTGTTTCAGATCGGACTCCACACGATCGAGCAGTCGCTGTCCCGTGATCCAGCTGTCCGGATCGAACACTGCCTCCCACTCTTCGGCCGTCATCTCCGCCATATCCCGGGGACCGAAATCGTCGAAATCGTACTTCGATTCCACCTGCTTGCGAAGCTCCTCGAGCTCGTCGTCCGTCGCAGGGGGGGCCGAATCGTCGCTCATACGGCTTTTACACGCTCCAAACCCCTTAGCGTGACGATCAACGTTCCAGATGGTGCCCTTTCGTCTCAGAGTTTCCGATTACCTACCAAAACTATTACACAATGTGAGATAAAGTCGTAAGTATTATGGTTAATCGTTTATCAGAATTGCTCGGAATGCGAATCCATGCCATTCTACTGACAGCCATACTGATAGTCTCGGCCGGTGCTGTCGGAACCACAGGCGCAATGATTCCGACGGAAACGGTCGACACTGGCGTTGCAGATCGTCCTGCACACCAGCCGACCAACGAAACGGACGGTCCGATTCCGGTTGAGCCGGCACCTGGCGAACTCGAACAGCCCACTGCGGGCGAGGTGCACGCGGCGGCCAATAGCCTCAGCACTGCAGACTCTGAGGACAGTGCGAACGCTGCCGGCGATGGGATCACACGCCAGTTTTACACCTCACAGAGCGGTGATTTCACGCAGTTCGAACGCCGCGGCGTGGGTGATAACATCGAAGTGTGGGTGGCGACGAATCTTTCCTGGCCAGCGGAGGATCCGCGAGCCGATCCGTCGGTGAGCGACCGTCAGGTCGACCATCTGATCTCGGAGTTTGACGACCGGATCTACCCCAACGAGACGGAGGTGTTTGGCACACCAGCGCCGCGCGACGGCGTCGACAGTCCGCTTTCTGAGGCTGGGTATTTCCCGTCTGATTACTACAACACCGCAGATGACGCCGCCAACAAGACGGCGTTGCTCGTGACGAACATCGTCGATGAGAACTACTACAACGCGAGCTATCCGGTCTACACCGCCGGCTACTACTCGCCGACAACACAGCAGTACTCCGATCGGAACGTCATCACGATCGATGCGGCCAACTGGGACGACCTCGGCGATGACACCGAGTACGTCGGGATTGAGGGCACGCTGGCACACGAGTACCAGCACCTGATCCACGGCGATTACGACAGTGATGAAACGTCCTGGATCAACGAGGGAATGTCGGACTACGCAGAGCACGTGGTTGGCTATCCAGCTCCGGAGAGCCACATCACGGGCTACGAGCAGAATCCATCGAACTCGCTGATCAACTGGGGCGACCAGGGTGAGATCAACATCCTGGCCGACTACGGCGAGGCCTACGCGTTCCAGATGTATCTCGCCGACCGGTTCGGAGAAGAGTTCATCTCCGAACTGTTCAACAACGAGGCCAATGGGATCGAAAGCGTTGAGCAGACGCTCGATGCCAACGGTATCTCGGCCGATTTCGCCGACGTGTACCAGCAGTTCGCGGTCGCGGCGGCGCTTGACGGCAAGGTGAAAAACCCCAAAGATGCCTACCAGATCGACGGCATCGATCTGAACCTCAACACGTCGAAGGAATCGCCAACGGCGGGTGCGTGGGGCACAGCGTATCAGGAGTACGACACGAGCGAGAAAGGACCGATCAAGGACGTTTCTGTCTCGGGCACCGACTATCTCGGTACGCAGTGGCAGACAACGACTGATCCGGTCGATGGCGAAGAAGACGTGCTCTACAGCGGCTCTGGCGACCTGTTAGATCGATTCGCCATCACGGAAGCCGATCTCTCGAACACGGACGACACCACGCTGACGTTCGAGACCAACTACGCAATCGAGCAGAACTGGGATTATGGCTTCGTGCAGGTCTCGACCGACGGCGGTGAAACCTGGACAAGTCTCTCGAATGAGAACACGGTTTCGGAAACCGCAGATGGTGCACATCCGCGCGTGAAAGAGAACGTTCCTGGCTTTTCGGGAAGCTCCGACGGCTGGACGAAACAGACGTTCGATCTCTCGGCCTACGAGGGACAGGAGGTCCTGATCGGCTTTAGATACACGACTGACTGGGCAACGCAGGACGAGGGCTGGTATCTCAAGAACGTCTCTGTCGGTGACAAACGCCTTAGCGGTGACTCGACGGAGCCGTTCATGAGTCTCCGGGAAGCACAGCAACAACCAATCGACTACCAGTACTCGATCATCGGCATCAAACACAACGGCAAGGCAAAAGTGAAACATCTCGACCTGAAGAATTTCGATGCGTCTGACGAGCAAGACCTGAAGAAATTCCTTCACAACGGCAATCTCGAGAAGGTGATCGTTTCGGCCACGTGGGCTGCCGACACCGGCGAGAGCGGTCGCGTCCCGGTTGGCGTCGATCTCTCGTTCGCCAACAAATAACCGAGCCGTTCGTTATTTTTTCACAGCTGACCGGTCGCCTGGAGATATGCCAGGAGAAACTGCGTGGCGTTGAACAGCCCGTGTACGACGGCTGGAACGATGAGGTTCTCTGTTAGTTCATACAGCGCACCCAGGGTCAGTGATAGTACGAACACCACCGAGAGCGCGCCGACGACACTGACGACCGAGCCGTTCATGCTGGTGTAATGAATGGAAGCGAAAAAGAGACTGGCCAGCACGATGGCGCTGACAGGTCCCATTGCCCGTCGCATCGATCCCTGGACGACACCGCGAAAGAGCAGCTCCTCGCTCGGCCCGACGATGAGCTGAAAGCCCAAAAAGAGCCAGATCAACACTGGTTGTTGTTGTACGTCCTGGATGAACGAGCTTTCAGCCGTGGGGATCTGCAAGATGTGTTCCAGAAGATATGATATCGCTACCCAGGCGAGCACAACCAGGAGAAATCCAGCAAGAATCTCTTTTATCGTCCGCCAGGACGGCCGTTGCAGATTGAGCAATGAGAACCGATCGAGCAGCGAGAGATACGCCAGACTCGTCCCAATGAACGCCACCCCCTGCAGCGAGACCGAGCTCAGCAACGCCACCCGTCCAGGATGACCCGTAATGGCGACACCGAGGCCTGCCAGCAGCGATTGCAGCACGATCATGACGACGAGTCCGACAAACAGCGCGCTGACACCGACGGCGATCGCGCGGAGCACGGTTCGAAACCGCCAGTACGGCTCGTCGGCCTCGATCACAGACGCTCACCTGCCCAGCAATGATTCATTGGCCGGACTATGTCGGGTCCAGGCAATAATTTTGGGAAGCGACGGCGATCCGCTCAGGGGCTCTCGATCGTGAGCGAGCGTTTTTCAGTGATAGCATCTGCTTCTGGGGCGTCGTTTGCACCGAGCAAGCCACGAGCAGCCCGTTTGCCCCACTCGACCGCCGGCTGTGTGAACGTGTCGACGTTTAGCAACTCACCTGCCATGATCGTGGCTGCCTCCATAGAGACGAGAAGTTCGCCCAGCGAATACGCATCGAGCGCGTCGATCTCGAGTCGAACGTTGGGCTGATCGGCTGCCGCGAGACTGGCTTCGGTAGCCTCGAACTCCGCATCCAGCAGCTCTCCGACGCCAGTGCCACCCAGATACGACAGCTCGTCGATTGCCGTCGACGGGATCGTCAGCTCGGGGCGTTCACGGGGACGCACGAGCGTCACGAGTTTGTCGTGTCTACCGGCCCGGTAGAGCTGGAGCTGTGAGTGCTGGTCGGTCGCGCCGAGAGCGCGCACTGGCGTCTGTCCGAGGCCGTCCTTGCCAAGACTTTCGGCCCACAGCTGTGCGAACCACTCTGCGAATGGCTCTAAGCGCTCTGCGTACGGAACGAACGCGTTGACGTTCGCACCTCGCAGTTCCAGCGCGTAGGCCACCGCGGCGTAGGCGTACGCTGGCGTCTCAAAGAGACTTTTCGACAGTGAGTTTCGAGCCGCACGACCGCCAGCAAGCAGCACTTCCACATCACAGCCCAGAATCGTGGGGGCTACGAGACTCGTCGTCGATAGTACAGAAAACCGCCCCGGCACACCCGCGGGAACGCTGAGCGATGGGAGATCGTGGCGATCCACGAGCGCTCTGAGCGGGCCATCCACGCCCGTCGTCACGATCGTGTGCTCGGTCCAATCGACGCCTGCGTCAGCCATTGCATCGCGAACGACGAGGAAGTTCGAGAGCGTCTCCGCCGTTGTTCCTGACTGAGAGACGACGTGGACAGCCGTTCGATCCCACGACAGTGAGGATAGCAGTGAGGAGAGATGTTGTGGATCGACATTGTCGCAGACGGGATTGTTCTCGCCAACGCCGAGCGCGCTGGTGACCGTCGCACTGCCAAGCGCACTGCCGCCAATGCCGACGGTGAGCACTGTCTCACAATCTGTGAGTGGTTCGACGGCGCTCGCAATGCGGTCTGGATCCGTTCGCTCACCGAGTGCCAGCGACCGATAGCCAAATCCCTCGGCTGCAAGTTCCTGTTCGATATGCTCGTGTGCATCGGCGACCCGTTCGTCAAGTCGTTCGAGCGCCCCACGAGAGAGTCCCGGCTGTGAATCGAGGACGTTGCCGATATCGACGTACATGAGAGCATGATGGGCAACTGGTGGTATAAGCTGGGCGAAGCCGATCGGGGAATTAATCCCAGAGCGACCCATTCACTCACCTAATGACCGCTGCAGGCGAAACTCGAGCGTACGGCGGCCTGCTGACGGCGCTCCCGTTCGCGTTTCGACGGAGCAATTCCACAGTATTTCGGGTGTATCTGCTGATCGGTGGGTTCGTGGGGCTGTTCGTGACGCTTATTTTTGGACTCGGGACGCTTGTCCTTCTGGATTCGATGGCCGGCGTCGCGGCAGGCGTCATCACGTTCACGCCCGCGCTCTATCTGCTCATCTGGCTGGCAATCGTCGCACCGCTGCTCACACCTCCGCTGCTCGTCGCCAGACGCCACCGACTCGGCAATCCGAGCCAGCGGTATGACTGTTGGATCGCCGTAGCCGGCTTTTGCTTCGTGGGGCTGCTCTACTGCGGTGCGGTCATCGCCCTGCCGCCTACACAGCAGCCGCCGATTCAGCCCGGTCCGTTCGCGGGACTACTTCGCCAGTTCTACGCGTGGACACAACCGATTGGAGTCGTGCCACCGTTGATTGGCGTTGGAGCCATCGTCGGCGTCCATTGGCTGTTCCGTGATGACGAGCGAACGCTGGAGTGAAATTCCTCGACGGAGTGCATCCGGTATGGAAGCAACCACCAGCACGTTTCTCATAACCCACGCCGACGATGACAGTGCGATGGCGCGTGACGTACACAGCGGACAGGTGCATCCACTCGCCGACAACCCTGGCGTCGAAGCCGGAGACGTTATCGAAGCGACCGTCGCACCCGAGCCGCCACTCGAGCTCACCTGGCAGGTGATCGAGGTTGATGACCGGCGCACAATTCCTGTCAAACGCTCAGAAGAACCCCCGACGAGCCAGGAGCGTGAACTCGCCAGCGAACAGGAAATTGGCGAGATGACACGAACGGAGCGAGCTGGAACGGGCGAAATTCACGTTATTTCCGTCGATCCGGCCCAGACCGACGCGGCAGTGGCCGACGTGCTCGAAGACGAAGGAACCAGAACACGGGGAGCACGACTCGGGGTCAATCGCGTCGAGATCAGGGCTGACGGGACCGATGGAATCATCAGCGTCCGCTATCTTCCGTGACCCATTCGCGTCGCCGGTTGCGATTTATATAAAAACGTTTATCCGATCACGTCTCACACGCCTTGGCATGATCGATATCGACGTACCGGATGTTCCATACAGACGGTACAGCAACCGGCAGCTCGTGGCGATCCCGGCCGCCGTGTTGCTGGTTGCGCTTCTCATTATTGCTGGCTGGTACGTTACGACGGGAGCACCCGTCACGCCGGGGATCGACTTTACTGGCGGCACCGAACTGCAGATTAGCTCGGATCAGTCGGCAGATCAGATTCGATCGACGTTCGAATCCGAGCTGTCGGTTCCCGTCGAAACGGTAACCCAGAGCGGGAGTTCCTACATCGTTACCTTCCAGGCGACCGACCAATCGGAAATTGATCAGATACAGTCGGTTGCCAAATCATCTGGCTATGAAATTGAGCAGATCCAGACCCGTTCGGCGACGTTCAGCGGTGATGCACAGCGCCAGTCGCTGATCGGGATTGGCGTTGCGTTCGTTGGAATGAGCGTGCTGGCGTTCGTTTTCTTTCGCACATTCGTCCCATCGATTGCGATCGTACTCAGCGCGTTTTCCGATCTGGTGATTCCGATCGCCGTGATGAACATCCTGGGGATGCGACTCTCGCTGGGGACGGTCGCCGCGCTGTTAATGTTGATCGGTTACAGCGTTGACTCCGATATTCTGTTGAACAACTCGATTCTGCGCCGGAGCGGTGATTTCTACGAATCCACCTACCGCGCTCGCCGGACCGGTGTGACGATGACGGTTACCTCAATCATCGCCATGATCGTGATGACGATTCTCTCCTCGCGGTTCGTGTTCGGAATCCCACTGTTGCCCCAGGTTGGAATTATCCTGGTTGTCGGGCTGACCGCAGATCTGATGAACACGTATCTGATGAACGTGAGTCTCTTGCGCTACTACGTCTATGAGGGGGTGGCCAAATGAGCCCCAATCTCCGTGAAAACTGGCGAATCATTCTATTGGCCGTGATGGTTCTTCTCAGTACGATCGCAATCTTCGGTCCCGTCGGGGGTGACCAGACGGTTCCCGGCGCGAACACGGCAAACCAGACCGATGATCCGACGAATCTCCAGTTCGGATTGGATCTCTCCGGTGGCACACGCATTCGTGCGCCGCTGATCGGCATCACCGCCGAAGATGTCGAACTACAGGAGATGGAGAACGAAGAGGTTCGCGCGCTAGAGCGCAACCTCACCACCGAGCTCTCCGTCTCCACGCAGGATCTGACAATCCGAACCTCGGCAAACGAAACGAACACCGTCGAGGTGTTCTCGAACAACATCACGAAAGCCCAGTTAGAGTCAGCACTCGATGAACACGGCGTGAACCACGGCGAAATCCGAGACGGTGTGACCGATCAGACGCTTTCAGAGACCGAGCGAACGCTCGACGATAAGATCTCTGGGGCTGGCCTTTCGGGTGGCGACGCCTCCATCTCGCGGTCGGCGACCGGCGGTGAGGCGTTCATCGTCGTGGAAGTGCCAAACATGCCACGCGAGGCGGTCAAAGAGCTGATCAATGAGCAAGGAACCGTCCTCGTCGTGGCGCATTTCCCCCAGAACGGGAGCTATCGAAACGTCCCAATGTTCTCCCAGGAGGGGATCGCCCACGTGGGCACAATGCAACGGAGTCAAACTGGCGAACCGAACGTACCGGTCGATCTCACGCCACGGGCCGGTGACAACTTCACGAACGCGATGAACACGTTCGGCTTTACCTCCCCGCAGGGGACAACGAACTGCACGTATCAGTCAAATCCGGACGACTCCGGCCACTGTATCTACACCGTCTCGAACGGCAAGGTGGTGAACGACACCATCGTCGAGGGGACGATCGTGCAGGGTGCTGGCCTCAACCCGGGGCTTGCGAGCACGATTCGGAACGGCGACTTCCAGAACGCGTTCCAGGTCGAAACGTCGAATGCTTCTGAAGCCCAGCGGTTGGCGCTCAACATGCGCGCCGGTGCGTTGCCGACGAATCTCGATCTCGATGCGGGAACGACCTCCTACATCGAGCCGAGCCTGGCCCAGCGATTCAAATCGCTCTCGGTCGTGACGGGGCTGCTCGCCATGCTCGCCGTCGGTGCGGTCGTTGGCTGGCGCTATCGAGAGCCGAAGATCGCGATTCCGATGGTGCTCACGGCCGCCGCTGAGGTGTATCTCCTGCTCGGATTCGCCTCCATAATCGGGATGGCGCTGGATCTCTCACACATCGCCGGCTTCATCGCGGTGATCGGAACTGGCGTTGACGATCTCGTCATCATCGCCGACGAGATTCTCCAACAGGGTGATGTTTCGACCAACAGGGTGTTCCGTTCGCGATTCCGCAAGGCGTTCTGGGTGATCGGCGCGGCCGCCGCCACGACCGTGATCGCGATGGCACCGCTGGCAGTGCTTTCGCTGGGTGATCTCCAGGGCTTTGCGATCGTCACGATCGTCGGCGTCCTGATCGGCGTGCTCGTCACCCGACCGGCATACGGTGACGTGATCAGAAATCTCGTAATGGATTAAAGCGAGTCAAGCGTCGTCTGCTCAACGCTCGCGACGATATCCGTGGCGGTTTTCCAGGAAGAACGTGCACAGTCCGGGAGCTCGCCGTGTGTTTCGACGTACGTTTCAAGAAATGATCGCGTGGTTGGATCGCCCGGATAGCCGCTTCCAACGTCGCCGTACTCCTCGGCGATTGTGGCCACTGCTCTGTCCCGTTCGACCTTCGCGATGACGCTTGCTGCACCGACGATCGGATAGCGTTCGTCACCGCCGTGTTCGGCGTGAACGGTGAGTTGCGCATCGACTCTATCGCCCACCCGGCGGGCGAATCGATCGGCATCGGTGTCAGCACCATCAAGGACGCCAGCCGTTTTGCTCCCACCATCAAGCGCGCCGTCGATCGCGTTCGCGTGCGCAACGACCGTCAGCGTGTTCATATCAGTGTCGGGGTCGTCGATTGTGTCGGTTGAAATTCTTGCGACGCCGACATCGAACGCCGAATCTGACCGAATCCTTGTGGCGAGTTCCGTGCGCGTCTGGGCTGTGAGCGCTTTCGAGTCGTCAATGCCGTCGGGGAGTTCATCGGTCGGCCCAACCACACAGGCGGCCACCATCGGACCGAGAACCGGCCCTTTTCCCGCTTCGTCGACGCCAAATTCGAATGCTGACATCTGTCTCACCGGAGGAACGCAGGATCGGCAAACGGCTCGGATTCACCCTCAACCGCCAGCACGTCGAGCGTAGACACTGTGCTCTCGACGCCAAGCAGTCCGGCGAGACTTGGCTCGGTTCGGCCATCGTCGCCCGAGACGAGCTCTTTGACGTAGAGGCCACCCTCGCCGTGGAGTTCGATCGAGGCGTGGGTCTCGTCGGTCAGTTCGCCCTCGATATCGTACACTGTCCGCGTGCGATCGATATCCGCACGGCGGTGGTCTACCCGTTCTGGCGTCCGCTGGGTGATCGTTGACCCGTTCAGTTCCTCAAGCGCTGTGGCGAGCGCTTCAGCGGAGACTGGTTCGGCGAACGTCACTGCCATGCGGTAGGTCTTCGATGCATCCAGGCGTTTGACCCGCTCGACCATCTCGTGGGTTGCAAGGGACAGATCACTGACAGAAGCTGCGGGAGCTTCGTCGTTGATCTGTATCTCAATTGCCTCGAGATCGACAGTCCGGCGGCGTGGCTCTTCGATCTCGATCACGAACGGACGACCGGTGCCCAGCATGAGCGCATCAACGTCCTCTCGGCCCGCACCGTGAAAGACCGCACCGCTGCCGTCCATCGCTTGTTGGACGATCGGGGCCGTCTGCTGTTCGACGCTCGTGCCGTAGCGATAGCCGGTTCCGTCACAGGCTTCACACGTTTCTCCCCGATGGAGTCCAGTCTGTGCGCAGTCAGAACACGGCCACTTCGTCTGAGGAACGTCGCGGGCCTCCTTCCGATAGCGCCCATAAACGAACGCCGAATGGATACGGACCTCGACCTCGTCGGTTGCAAGATCGATGAGTACCTGCACGTCCGGACGGTCGAGATCAACGTCTGTCTCGGTTTCTTCGCCGATTCGCTTTCCCACTTCCCGGTTCAGTTCGCGTTTGAGCGGTGCACCAGCGTCGGTTGCCAACCCAACGTCCTCACGGAGGAGCTCATCGTTCTCGGTGAGCAACGGTGGCACCCGCGTTCCAACCTGATAGCTCTCGAACTCCCAGCCTTCGAGCGTGGCGATTGCACGCTGTGCGAACGTTTCGATGCGGTCGCTTTCACCCTCACACACCCAACACCGTTCGTCGTCGGTCGGATCCGAATACGGCTCGTCAGCTTTGAGGGCGTGTGTGATTCGAAGCGAGCGCCCCCGCTCGGTGTTCGTCAGCCCAAAACTCCGGTCGGCAACAAGCCGGCCGAGACAGGCGTCGCACAGCGGCCCCGTCGCGGTTGCCTTGCTGGTGAGATCGAGAAGCTCCATCGTTGGGGCACGCTACACGGTGGACTGATTTGTCCGTTGTGTGTTCGAGGCACGGATCACGCAAAACTAGACGACCGCGTCGTGTACCGTCCGAGCGTGTTCTTTCAGCTCGTCGGCCGTATCGAAAAGCTGTCCACAACTACACCGGTGACGTGCACACACCGGCTCGTGAACGTCGTTCGTGGCCATACGGTCCTCTCGGCCCACACCAATATGTACGTTGTGTTTATTCATACCAAATGGTGGATTAAGTACATATCTCGACAACGCAGATGGCTCACTACGCTCACCGAGAACGATGCTACACCCTCCAGCAGTGTATACGGTACCGTTGCACGAACGTTTTTAGTATTAGTTGTTCTTTCCATCGGTATGAAGTTCGTACTCGTGGGCTACGGACGGGTTGGAATTCGAACGGCCAACATTCTCAAAGAGGAGGATCACGAGGTCGTAATCGTCGATTCAAACCCGGAAAAGGTCGAACTCGCGCGATCTCGTGGGTTTGAGGTGTACGCTGGAAGTGGCGACGACGACAGCGTCCTCAAAGCGGCTGGCATTGAAACCGCCAACGCCGTGGGGGGGCTAACCGGCGATCTGACGGTGAATTTGAGTGCCTGCGTGATCGCCGATCGATACGGCTGTCGGACGGTGTTGCGGATCGATGACGACTACCACGCAGACATCTACGAAAAGTACGCCGCAGAGGTAGACGCAGTGGTGTATCCAGAGCGACTCGGTGCAGCAGGAGCGAAAACCGCGTTGCAGGGGGGTGACTTCGACGTGTTGGGCGATCTCACCGAGAATCTTTCTGCAGGAACCGTCACCGTGGGAAAAGACGCCGGAGTGATTGGTGAACAGGTTCGGGCCGTCGATCTCCCGGAGGAAGTACTGGTTTATGCACACGGCCGAGCGGGTGAGCCGATGACGATTCCACTGCCACAGACGACGATCGAGGCCGGCGATCAGATTGCCTTTATGGCCGCTCCCACGGAGGTAGACGCCGTCCAGCAGCTGTTCGGTGGAACAGAGTCGCCGCCAGCGTGAGCCGCCGACGGAGGTTTGGCGCTTGCACCCGTATCAGCCACCATGTCGTTGCAATCGCTGTTCGAACGCGCCGATGCGTACGAGGTGACAGTTGTGGAGATCACCGACGCCCTCCAGTCAGTTCGCAATGACCGATAGCACGACGATTGTGGCCGACAGCGACGTTCTGGTCGCTGATCTGCTCGTTGGAGGAACTGCCCGCACGGCACTGTCGGCTATTCGTGAACATAGCTGGCTGACGCTCGTTGTGAGTAAACCGTTGATCGAGCAGTCTGCGACGGTAATCGAGACGCTCACGACCGCTGAGCTGGCTACCGACTGGCGCGCGCTCATCGAAGACGGCACACAGCTGGCCGACCATCGCCCAGGCGACCACCCGGCACTGGCGGCGGCCTACGCGAGCGGCGCGGCACACGTACTCACGTTCGATGAACAGTTGCTAACCGCCAGCACGGCCAGAGCGCTACAGCATCGCCTCAACTGCTCCATCAAGCCCCCCGACGGCTTCGTTCAGCTGTTCGATCCGGCCGCACTCTACGAACACGCGTTCGACGAGTCGTATCCTGGACCGGACGAGAGCGCAACCGAGTGGTGACTACGAGCTGCAGTTTGTGGAATGTTTGGGTGATTCTCTTCTCAACGTCCTAACGAAACGTGCTACTGTCGGCCCTAGATGCTTTCAGAACCTGGTTATCGAGGGATCTCATCAACCATCATAATATATCAGCTAAAGTAATATAAACAGATATGTTTGATTATAAATTATATCTAATGAAGGCCAATAAGATAATTATCACTTGATCAATTTTACAAAGTGTTGTTGTAGAATATATGAGCAGAGAAAACGATACAACTCGATCAGATCCAGATCTATCGTCACCGGAAGAGTCGAAATCGAACGTGCCGATGATCGACCGACGGAAGCTGCTACGCGGGATCGCAGTCGCGGGTGGGTTCGCTGCTGGTGGCCCACAGTTGTTCGCCCAGGAGGCGGATGCCTATGATGGTGAGTACGACGACGTGTATGAGCTCCAGGATCGCCTCGAAGAGGCAATTGCCAGTCGGCAGGAGACGATTCAGCAGTTGCTCGTCAATCTAACGACAATCGAATCGGATTACGACAGCACGTATTTCGATCTTACGAAGAAGATGCACGGAATCGAAATGTATCCATCGTTGTTCATGAAGGGAATGTCGATGGAGACGAACAGTAACGATGACCCATATCCAGAAGGCTTCGTTTCCGTCGGGGCCCACGAGGCCGTCATGAGTCCGATTCTTCGGAATCGGGATGAATATAATAATATCCCACAGGGTGACGAACGCCGGTTTATTAGTCCCCAGTCAGTCCATTCTTTCCCAACGGAGGGGATGGATTCGTGGTCCGGAACGATGCCACCCGCACCATCTCCCGGCAGCGACCATATGGCCGGGGAGATGGTCGATCTCTATTGGATGGCGGCCCTTCGTGATCAGCCGTTCGATGCCTATAGTGGGACGCTCGACGGTGCGATCACGAAATCGGATATCAATGCAGATATCACCACCATAGCGGACGCGATACAAACCCCGTGGTGGCACAATACTGGCTATCTGTTCGTGGAAGCAGCGACCGACGAACTTGATTATGGACCGTACCTCTCTCAGTTTCTGATTCAGGATGTAATGTTCGGTGCATTCCCGATTAGTCCAGAGATCAAGACGTTCCAACAGGGTCAAGATTATCGTACAACACGCCAGGAATGGTTACGACTGCTAGCAGGAGAAGGCCAGGGAGCAGAGTCCTCACCGCCTGCATCAAGGTTGACTGAAGGGCCACGCTACATTGCTACAGGACGCGATCTCGCGGCGTTGGTGAATTTCGATCCGTCATACCACGTTTATGTCATGGCCGCACTCACGCTCCTGGATCAGGGGATCTCAATGAACCCAGCACTCCAATACATGACAGACGCAGGAAACAAGATATTCGATTACATCGACGGTGGACCTGTAGCGCTGTTGGATCTCATTGGTCGAGCTGCACGTAACGCTCTTCTCACAGCGTGGTATCACAAGTGGCGCGTCCATCTCCGCCTTCGTCCCGAAACGTTCGCCGGTCGAATTCACTCCCAACGGATAGATAGTCGATATTATGGCATTTCAGATCTCGTTTTCGAATCGAATGCGCTCACCGAAATCGAGGAGAACACCGGGACTGCCTTTCTCCCGCTGGCGTACAAGGAGGGGGCACCGGTACATCCGGCGTATCCCAGTGGACACTCAACTATCGCAGGAGCCTGTGGAACCGTTCTGAAAACCTTTTTCAAGAACGAAGACTGGCCTGGAGAGCTGTTCGTTCCAGTCGATCATGGAGCCAGCCGAACGACCGTTCCCGTCCCAGCGAACCATCAGGGGGTCCATCAGGAGATTGATAAACTGATGTCGAATATGGGTCTCGGACGCTTATTCGCTGGCGTTCACTACTACAGCGATCACTACTGGGGAATCAAACTCGGAGAACAAACAGCCGTTGCCATGTTACGAGACGTCCTCGATCAAGCATACACTGACGGTCGAGATGTCACTCCAACCTTTACCGAATATTTCGGAGATTACAGCAACCCACTGGAGATCTCGATCGAGGAATTAGAGAATCTTCGCGAGAGTGCCACACACGGTCTTACATATCCAAAATCGTAACCGATCCACTGGTGCAATGATCTCGAAATCGATTGTGAATACAGTCTAGCCGATATCGACAACGGATCTGATCGGTCCCAACCACCGCGCAGGTGTTTTCCCGTCCATACGTGGAGGGACCGAATAGTGACATCCGTAATGATCATTATATATAGATTATTGAGTCATAATTATAGGATAGATATGGAAAATTATTAGTAAGGTGTATTTTATTTATCTTTATGGATCGTAGGCAATTCCTTCAACGAACCGGAGTAGCGGCTGTCGGTGTAGCGACGATCAACGTATTCAACGGACGAGTAGCGGGGGCAGTTCAGTCTCCTCCGCTGGTTTCGACCTACGATCACTACGACTACCAGCAACCCCCAGGTCCGGACCAGGGGTACTATCTCACTCTGAAAGATGGGTATACGGAAACGGGGTACGACACTATTGGGGATATTCCCAGTCTGGACACAGAATGTCAGGAGGTAGTTGTTTATATCCACGGGTTGGATGTCGACGACGAGCAGGTCGTTGACAGAGCGACCACGGCTCGTACTGTGCTTCAAGATTCGGGGTATTCCGGTGGATTTGTAGGTTATTCGTGGGACTCCGCTACGTGGTCGATATATCGCTCTAACGAGGTTGCAGAACGGAATGGGACGAAGCTCGCACAGTTTTTGGTCGATCTCAAGATGGCCTGTCCCGAACAGACGGTTCATCTCGTCAGTCACGGTCTCGGCGCTCGGGTTGTTATGAGCTCACTCGAAGAGCTCGACACTCACAACAGCTGGACTGCTGAGATGGAGATCGGATCGGTCCAGTTACTCGGTGCTGCAGTGGACAACACGGAGCCTGCTGTAGCGCCGATCGACAGAATCATCACAGAGCAAACTGGAACGACGAAAAACTACCACAGTGAACAGGATGCTGCGCTCTCGGATATGGTGTACTACATCGACACCGTCGACACTGCACTTGGCGAAACGGGAGTTCCAAGCAGTCATGGTGATCCCGAAAACTACACCGATATCGATGTTACAGCTGACGTTGGGGCCGACCATTCGGCCTACCTAACCGTCGCAAGTGATGAGATCGCCAGCGAGTTCGGAGACGAGCCAGTCGAATACAGTTGGCCATTGTACGCCCACGGTGACGAGGGCGAGGCCGTATACACAATACAATATTTACTGGGCCAGCACGGTCACGAGTTGAACACTCACGATGGGATCTATGGGCCGGAAACGAAAAACACCATAGAGACGTTCCAGAACGACCGTGGGCTCCTCGTCGACGGTATCGTTGGGCCGAATACGTGGCGTGAGCTGATCGTTCCTGTCTTTCCAGATCAGGCTCCGTGGTGGGCGACATTTGCCACACAGCACAATCTCAAACACGGCCATGGATACGATATCGCTGTCGATGGCGACTACGGACCCGAAACCAGAAGTGCAATAGAAGACTTCCAGCGTGATTCTGGTCTCACCGTCGATGGTCTCGTCGGTACAAACACCTGGCAAGCACTCGTCGACCGACTGTAGATCTGCACCTCCTGACGCGAGGGTATGACTCTGGACTACGTTTCATCCCGACAGAACCGGTCCGGTTCGTCAGCGTGGACTCCGTTCGCTATCGATTGCGCTTCTCAAGCTCTGGGTGCTTTCGAATGCCTGCTTTGGCGTGATGTCTCTTTAACACACGATCATACGGTGGGAATGGACGGGCCGAATGCCTGGAGAGTTCTGTCCCCTGTGAAGACTCACCGGGAATCGTACCACTCTGCAAATTTCGCCAGCGCACGTCCACGGTGTGAGATTGCGTTTTTCGCTTCCGTTTCCAGTTCTGCGAGCGTCTTGCCGTCGTGCTCGAAGATCGGATCGTAGCCAAAGCCGCCCTCACCGCGCGGTTCGACGATTCGACCTGGCATCACACCGGTGAACAGCTTCACGGGCAGGCCACCAGAGTCGACCGTATCGTCCGTGGCTGCGGTTGCCCGATCTGCAACCGCGAGATCGTCACCGCGTCGTCCCTGATCGACCGGCTCTGGTGTGGCATCAAACGACTCGCCGTCACAGTACGCGATCACACACCGAAAGGTAGCCCGCGTCGCGTCGGCCCGGCGGGCGATCTCGCTGACGCGCTCGACACCCAGTGTCGATTCGACAAACGAGGAATACGGGCCCGGAAAGCCCTCCAGTCCCTCGATAAACAGTCCGGCGTCGTCGACGATCACCGGCGCATCGACCGCACGATACGCTTTTCGTGCGCCGTGGGCCCCAATCGGCTCAAGCGTCGAAGACTGGAGCTCAGGATAGTCGAAATCAACCGCCGTAACGTCGTCGAGATAGTCCTCAGCCTCCCGAACCTTTCCAGGATTCGTCGTCACGTAGTTGAGCATGCCACCGATCAGTGGGCGAAGAGAAAACGTTCGTCGGTTTCGTGATCAGTCGACGATGACTTCGACCGGTTCGTCGGCCGCGTCATCGTCATCGCCGTCGGCTGCGTCGTCGCCAGCAGTCTGTTGATAGTACAACACTCCGGCCACTCCAAGCACGATCCAGGAGCGCCAGTTGGCCAGATTCAGCGTGTATCCGATCCCAAACGGCTTCTCGACGAGCATCCCCTCGTCGGGCCGCCAGTACGACGAGAGCATGCGACCAATGCTCGGGCGCTCAAAATTGTACGGAACACCGAACAATTCACCCGACTGTGGCTTATCCACCATGCACGCAGATATGGCCGGCACGGTTAAACCATTTGCCACATGCTGCTGCTCAATTTATTTGCCCTGTACGAGAGTCACTGATACCGTCCACGGCCTTCGATCTGCTCGAGCTGTTCGAGCACAGCAGGGTTTCCCGATTCGCGATAGGCGGCTTCGAACGCATCCCTGAGTTGTTCGTGGTCGGCTGCCGTCCCGGCAAGGCTGCGCTCGAAGACGTGACAATCCATTGCGTGATCTTCGATTGAATCAGAGTGATAGGCCAGTCCGAAATCGATGAGCCACGTCCGGTCACCGACACGAACGTTACGCGTGGTTGGATCGCCGTGGACGATGTTTGCGCCGTGAATAGTTGCCAGGTGGCGACCAACTGTTCGGACGCGCTCGATCGTGAGCTGATCACGAAGATCGGCCCGACCAACACGTTCGAACTCGATCGCTGGGGCTCCAAGATCGATATCGAAGATCACGGGCGTTGGAACGCCGAGCTTTCGGACGGCGTGCGTGAGCCGCGCTTCCGAACGCGTGCGGTCTTGGCGAAGCCGTTCGTCGAGCTGTGGATGTCGATATGACTTTTTGATCCGAGTTTTCGTGATACTATCCCCATCCATCTCGATTGTCGCCTCAGCACCCTTTTGCGGGCCCGTGTCGGGAGAGGATACGGGATATGAGGCGTCATCCGATCGCCAGCTGACAGACACCTCGTCTGGGCGAAACTTCGGTCGCACGGCAGAGCCATCGATCGCTATCGTATCACCACTGGCTGCCATCTTCGCGCCGAGCACGGCGATCATGCCGGCGTTGTCCCGCAAAAATCGGTTCTCCGGTGCGTAAAACGACGCTCCACGCGCCTCGCACATCGTCTCGAGCATCGTCTGAAGCCGCTCGTTCTGCCCGACGCCGCCACCAAGTACGAGCTCGTCGCTCCCCGTGAGCGCCAGCCCGCGTTCTGCAACCTCCGTGAGCATCGCAAAGATTGTCTCCTGGAGCGAATAGCTCACATCTTCGACGGAGTTACCCGCATCCACCGCCGCTTTGGCTGCGCTCATAATGCCCGAAAACGAGAAATCCATCCCTTTGACCACGTACGGAAGGCGCTGATACTCCCCGTCTTTTGCCGCACGTTCGACTTTTGGACCACCGGGGTGCGACCAGCCGACGTGTCGGGTGAACTTATCGATCGCGTTGCCCACTCCCGTATCCATCGTCTCGCCAAGCATCCGGTAGCGACCATTGTGATAGCCAAGCAAATGTGCGTTCGCGCCGCTAGCATTGAGACAGACCGGCGACGTAAAGCCCGACTGGTGGCGACCGATCTCGAGATGAGCGAGCATGTGGTTGACACCAACCAGCGGAACGTCCAGCGATCCCGAAAGCGTCCGCGCTCCAGTGCCGACGATTCGAAGACACGGTCCAAGACCGGGGCCTCGAGCGAACGCAACCGCATCGACCGACGGTTCCTCTGCCAGAACGGCGTCGATTACCGATGGAATCGCCGCGCGCATGTGCTCAGCTGCCTCCCGAGGATGAATGCCGCCGCTATCGGGCTCATACGCGTCAGTAACGATCGAAACCTCTCCAGTATCTGTATCGAAAATAGCAGCACTCGCCGCCCAGGCAGTTCCTTCAATACCAAGAACACGCATGCTGTGGCGGCGATGGGTCGTTCAGGCCTCTTCTGTCTCGGCGTCAGCCTCTGCGTCAACGCCGATCTTGTTGCGCTCTAGCATGTAGGTCTGCTCGATTTCGCGGGCCTGATCGGCGGTTTCGTACACTTTCGCGTAGCCGATCGTCTTTCGCATCCCGTATTTTGTATCGAGTTTGTGAACGACGACCTCGTCGGCGTCCTTGTTCAACATTGCCGCGAGGCTGTCCCGAACCGACAGCCGTGATGGGGTTGCCTCCTCGTGAACGATCCGAAATCGCACATCAGACCGGTGCAACATCGGATTATCGGATTCGTCGATGATTTCGATGTCCATGTTACCGTTACTTGCCCCTGAAACGGCTAAAAGGATTTCGAACCGCTGAATCACCCTGCGATTATTCCTCACGCCATTTGATCGAGCAGCCACGCGATGGCCGGAACGCCGTGTCGGGCGAGTTGCCGGCCAGAACGTCGTCAATCACCGCACGGATCTCGAAGCCTGGCTCGCCCGATGGTATTGTGTCAGGACTCATCGCGTCGTCGAGTCGACCGTGATAGACGAGCTCGAACTCGCCATCGCGCTTGGCAAAGAAAAATGGATCCGGCGTACACGTCGCCCCGTAGGCCCTTGCGATCTCCTGTTTTTCATCGCGCAGATAGGCGTCGTAGGCGATCGTCCCATCGGCCACGAGTTCGCCCATTCGTTCGAGCGAATCGTCGGGATACTCCGTGGCGTCGTTCGGATTGATTCCAATGGTAGCGATCTCGTCGTACTCGGCCGCAATTGCGTTCAGCGCCTCGAATTTCGCCTGTGCGTACGGACAGTGATTACAGGTGAACACAATGAGAAGACCGCGTGCGTCTGCGAAATCCGAGAGGCTATACTCTGTGCCGTCCGGTCCGGGAAGCGAAAACGACGGGGGAGATGCACCAACCGCAAGCTCCTGGCTGGATTCTTCGAGTGCCATACGTCACTCTCTCTATTCGAGGACTATGTGTGTTTCCCGCCCGGAAAGCGAAATTGCGGTCGGACTCAGTCGCTTGCAACGGCCGGCTTACCACGAGTTCCCAGGTCGTCCCGAAGCGTGATTCCGCGACGCCGACAGTGGCCAGCAAACGCCTCCGGCGCGAGCCCCGCGTACGCTGCTGCCTGCTCGAGCGTCAACGTTTCGCCCTGATACAACGAAATCGCGCCCCGAACCGCGTGGTGGGTCATACACACGTGTGGATCCTAAGACCCTATAAGTATATCGTGAGATTAATTCTCATTATATGTCTTTGTCTTTCTTTGTGTAGCAAGGCTTTTTACCGGTCTGATATGGGGAAGTGATATGGACGCACGCACCGAACTCCTGGGGTTGCTCCGGGAAAACGCTCGATACTCGATCAGTGACCTCGCCCGGCTGACCGATCTCCCAGAAGCGACGATCGAGGCGACGATCGCAGACCTCGAGGATGAGGGCGTGCTACGGGGCTATCAGGCGGTCGTAGACTGGGGACAGTACGACTCCGAACCAGTGCGCGCGAACGTCGAGCTGAACGTGGCGCTCGATCATGAAACGGGCTATGACGACATCGCAACGAGACTCGCCAAGTTCGAGGAAATTCGCGCATTGCGCCTCGTAAGTGGTGATTATGACTTCGAGCTCGAAATCGAAGCCGACTCGATGAGCGCGGTCTCTCGGTTCATCAGCGAGCAGGTCGCCCCGGTTCCGGAGGTGACCCAGACGGTGACTCATTACGTGATGGAGAGCTACAAGGAAAACGGCGTGGTGTTCGACGACGGCCACGACGACGATCGACTCTCAGTGACGCCATGACGAACGATCGACTCGCAAACCGGGTGCAGGGCGTGCCACCCTCTGGTATCCGTCGATTTTTCGAACTCGCCGAGGAGATGGACGACGTGATCTCACTGGGCGTCGGTGAACCGGATTTCACCGCGCCGTCGCGAGCGCGGGCGGCTGCGATCGAGTCGCTTGAGCTGGGACGCACGTCGTACACAGCAAATCGTGGGATGCGCCAACTCAGGGCAAAAATCGCCGACTACGTCCGAAAATGGGATCTATCGTACGATCCTGACGACGAGTTGTTGATCACGACCGGCGCGAGCGAGGGGCTCGATCTGGCCTTCCGCGCGCTCGTCGATCCGGGTGACGTGGTCGCCGTCGTCCAGCCATCGTACGTTTCCTACGCACCTGGCGTTCGGTTTGCCGGTGGTGAGGTACTAGAAGTGAAGACACGGCCAGAAGATGACTTTGCGCTCACCACGGACGTTCTCGAGGCGGCAGGTGCCGACCGCGCCGATCTGCTCGTCTGTTGTTATCCCAACAATCCGACCGGCGCTACAATGACCGATACACAGATCGAGGACGTTGTGCCGTTCCTCAGAGAGAACGACATATTTGTGCTTTCCGATGAGATCTATGCGGAGTTGACCTACGATGGTAGTCACACCTCGTTTGGCTCGTTCGAGGGGCTGGCCGATCGAACGGTCGTGTTGAGCGGCTTTTCGAAGGCGTATGCGATGACGGGACTCCGGCTGGGATACGCAATGGGTCCAGCCGACGTGATCGGTGCGATGAACCGCATCCATCAGTACACCATGCTGTCGGCACCAACCACACCCCAATATGCCGCGATCGAGGCACTGACGGAGTGTGACGACGCCGTCGAACGGATGCGGACGCAGTACAATCGTCGCCGAAACTTCGTGCTCTCACGATTCGAGGAGATTGGCATGGACTGTTTCGAGGCGACCGGCGCATTCTATGCGTTTCCAAAAGCCCCGATCGAGGACGACACCGCGTTTGCAGAAAATCTGCTTGAGGCAGAACGGGTCGCAATGGTTCCCGGAAGCGTCTTCGGCGACGGCGGAGCCGGCCATCTCCGCGTCTCGTATGCGACCGGGCTGGACGATCTCCGTGTGGCAATGGACCGACTTGAATCGTATCTCGGTTGAATAGACAGTCTTCTGACCCATCGCATCAATTCCTCGTATTCTTTTGGTGAATATAAGGTGTATACAGCTCTTACAGGGTTCGATTGAAGGGCCTGGTTGGCGAACTGCGGGTTGCTATGACACGACACACACTTTCGGACGTTTCTCACACCCCACCAGCCGGCGATTCCGTCGAGCGGGTTTGGACGCGAGGGACGGAGACGACCGAAGACGGTGGTTCGCAGGAGTCGCCCTCCGAGTGAGGGAACTCAAGTACTGTCGGCCCAGAGGATATCCATGGGCGATCGAACCAACGAGTCTCGAGACGTAGAGGTTCCACTCGAGGTGTATAAGATCGTCACGGTATTTTCAACGCTGTTTGCAGCAGTGGCCGTGGTTGGCGGATTTATGCTGTTAGATACGGCGACGAATCAGGCGACGGCGTCGCTTGAGACGGTGAACGTAGTGCTTGCCATTCTCGGAATTGCCGTTATCCTGGCGGGTGCGGCGTTGTACATCTTTTCCACACGATTCCGAACGCCTGAAATGGGAAACCCTAAAGACGGCCCTGACTAATCACCGATAATGGCCGACGAATTCATCAAGGGGTTCGGCATTCTGACGAGTGGCATGCTCGGCTGGATGGTCATCGCAGGCTGGTACAACACGACTGGCTTCGAGGAGGCCCAGCTCTCTCAGCCAGCGCCAGATAACCTGGTTCTGCTCGATCACCTGGCACTGTCGCTTAAAACTGGACTCGTCACGTTTGCCCTGCTCGGCGCACTCACCTTCTGGGTTCTCATTCCGGCGGGACGCGAACTCCGCAAGGCAATGGCCGCCGAGCAGTAAGTATTGTAATTGACACGCTTGCTTTTTGATTGATTCTCTGAAGCGTGCGCTCATCTGTGAGAGCAAACTCACCACGCAGTGTGTCGTTCCATTTCGGAGCGGAGCGCTCTTGACGGTGAGCACATAGAAGCTGAAAATCCAGTCGTTCAGACGATCTGCGACCAGAACGGTTCGATGACGAAAAAGACGCTGAGAAAGCCAGCATAGAGGACGACCAGCAGCGAGGCGACCATCGCGCCTTTTGGCCGTTCAATCGGGAATCCCTGTCTGGCCTCGACTTTTCGTGCCTCAAACTCGAAGAAGTCGGTGAGCACCATCCCCAGGACGAGCGTTGAGATGACGATCCCGGCGTGGTAGTGGTGGGTCGTGTAGTAGAACGCACCGAGCACGAGCAGCATGTTCGACCCTTCGAGCAGCGGGTGTCGTTTCATTGCCTCTACACCGTCTTCGGCCTGAGCGACCGTCGATCGATGCGCCAGCGCACGGGCGACGAGGTTCACCAGGGCGAGCGCAAAAAGGACGTGCTCGATCTGGTCACCCAGGACCGCATCGATCGGACCGAACATCGAAGCCGCGAGTACCATACGTACAACGCGGTGGTGGACCCATTAGAGCCTTTCCAATCCCCCCTGGATACCAATCGTTTCGATCGTGTCCACCGCGCTGAGCGTGACGGTCTCGGTCGCCGGAACCGTGCCAGCGAGCGTGCCATCAACCAGCAACTCGACAGCCGGCTCATCCCGATCGACGGTGAGCGAAATTGCGGATAGGTCAACGACCCAGTGTTCTGGTGCCGTCGAGAACGGCCCGATTGGGACGATCGAGGCGACATTCGTTTCGAGGCCCAAAAGCGGCCCGCCGGCGTCGTGTGCGTAGCCGTGACTACCAACCGGCGTTGCGACGACGATGCCGTCGGCGCGAACGCTCGTGATCTGTCGGCCCGAGCTGCCATCGCCGGCAACGACCGTGAACTCGGAAATCCGAGCCGGTTCACCGGCGATGAGCGTCACATCACCCAGCGCGTAGCCAAGGCAGTCGCCACAGGTTGCCCTGAGTACTGGCTGTGTAACGGTGAGCTGTGACGCTGACAGCGACGACGATTCCGTGGTGCTGTCAGTACCAAACGCAGCACAGAGCGTTGGAAGAATGCTCGGGAGGGCATCAACCGGGAGGGATTCGAGCCCACGCCAGTCGAGTCCAACCGGGAGGACTGGCGACGCTATCGAGGGAAGCACAGAGCGAATGCCAGCACCCCCGACGGCGATCGTAAACGCAACCGGCCGGACGTCCTCACCTACAACCGGCGTCGCGCCGGCAGATTCGACTGCCGATTCGACTGAATCGGTTGGCTCACCAACGATACCGACGCGCGTGTCGGACATTAGTTCCGTCATTGGCCCGGCTTGCTAAACGACTTTCGAGCCGAGATTACTCGAGATCGCCGATCAGTCGCATGCCTGCAGCCAGATCCTCGTTTTCAAGTGCGTCGACGATCGCCGATCGCGGCCGGGGGGTCAGCGTCGTCGAATCGCTGGCGAGTTCAACGATCAGTTCGGTGGTGATGATCGCACTCTCACGGAGGGTTCGTGATTCGAGTTTGTCAATCGTATCCGCGTGGGTGTGTGCCCAGCCACGTCCCCGGCCATCGGTTTCTGACATGAGATGGAGTCCTGGCACGCCGCCGGCGAGCACGAACGGCCAGTGGTCGCTATGGGGACCCATTCGTGGCGTCGTCGATATCGGATGATCGAACCGTTCAGATACCGTTTCGACGGCGTGTTCTATTCCAGCAAAATCGTGCGTGTGCGCTCGAATCGTTCGCCCACGGCCAATCCCGTCGTTGTTGACGACCGCATCGATTTGCTCCAGATCCATGCGCTCGGCCGCGTACTCTGACCCACACAGTCCAACCTCTTCGGCACCGAAACAGACGATGTGCACCCGGCGATCGAGGTCTGCCTCGCGTCGGGCGAGGGCGGCCGCCAGTTCGACCACCAGTGCAGTCCCCATGCCGTTGTCCAGCGCCCCCTCCGAAATGTCATGGCCGTCGAGATGACTGGTCAGGAGGATCTCGGTTTCCGTATCGGGGCCAAGCTCGGCGTGAACGTTCTGACTCGTCGCTTGTTCGATTTTAGCTGAGACCTCAAGGGTGACTGCGTCGCCGGTTGCGCGCCGGCGCAGTCGTGCACCCACCTCTTTTGCGACGCCAACCGCGGGAATTTCCCCGATCGGTTCGTCTGCAGTCCCCACGCTTCCAGTCGGTGGGAGACAGCCTTCGACGTGGTTCGCGAAGATGAATCCCGCTGCGCCGGCTCGAACCGCCCGGTAGTACTTCTCTCGTCGGTGGATGAACCGGTCGTACCATTCGGGAACCGTACTCGAGACGAGGACGATCGATCCCGAAAGGTCAGTGTCAAAGTCCTCCGGCAGTCCGTAGCCGAGATCGACGAGTTCGCCAGTGACTCGATCGGACGGTGATCGTGGAAGCCCAATTGATTCGTGCGTCCGATCGGCGGTCTCGACCGAACTCGATCCGCGTTCCCATCCCTGAATCGAAAACTCTTCGAGACGGGCGTTCCGTGCCCCAACTGCTTCGAGATGCTCGCGCGTTAGCTCTGCGGCCCGACGCTCTCCAGCCGTTCCAGCCAGCCGACTCGGTATGTCGACTAGCCGTTCGAGATGGTCCCATCCGACATCGCTCGTGAACGTCGCACCGATCCAGTCGGTCATATGCGACGTTCATCAGGCCGGCGAAATAGCAATTGTGGATGTTCGACCGATTGGTTCTCGTCAACGACGGTCACCCCATCGCACCCTCGCGCAATACTATTCAGGATCGAATTGTTTCATGAACGTGAATATATAATATCGTGTGCAAGCGACGTTGGGTCATGGATGAGCGATCGTCGGAGTCCGCTCAAGCGCGCGACACTCATGCAGACGAGAACGACGCCATTGCAGAGACAGACAGCCACCAGTTGAACGACGACGCGGCCCTCGAGATCGCAACACAGGAAGCCAACGATACGTTTCAATCGATTTCCAATCTCGACAGCATCTGTGACACCTCGATCGTCGGGATTACGTTCTTGTTGACCGCGATCGTTGGCTGGGCTGGGTTTGCGCTCCCTCGGCTCCCCGATCGATCGCCCGCCTGGCTGGGTGTTGCCGGGACGGTTGTCTTAGGAGCGGTCGCAATTTTCATCAGCAGTTTTTACATCGTGAAATCCCTGATTCCGCGGGCGTTCTACACTGACAGCGTCGGTGAGGTGCTTATCGATCAGCCGTTGGTTCCCGGATCCACGGACCCAACGACGGCAATTGAGGCGACAGAGCAGGCAACCGGCGAAAGCTCATCGAAAGCGGCATTCGATCACTGGCTCAACCAATATGGCAACGACGAGCGGATCACCAGTGCGGCGGCGTTTCAGTACGCCAGGCTGTTCCACTATAAAACCGTTGCACAGATGAAAGCGACAGCGACGACACACGCGATCGTCTGGTTCAGGGTTGCGGTGGGCTGTGTTGTCGTCTCAATTCTTGTTGGAACGGTTGGGCTAATTCTTGCTTGACCATGTCACAAATCGCATATGATCTAATATTATCTCACTCAGCCGCTTCCGTAGTGGCTACGAAGTACAACCGATCTGTATTGATATGTGTGATGTCGTTCGCGATGCGTTTGAACGTCCGTGTGAATTTCGCACGTTCCATATCGTTGTCCAATTGCTTTTTGTACGGCAGGAGTCCAGCTTGTGCGAAGTCGTCAACCAGCGTGTCGGTATAGCCAGACTCCGTTTTCATGATTTCAATCGGCTCAAAGCCTGTGGCGTGCAACAATTCGGTGATGGATTGTTTGGTGTGGTAATTTAGCGGATACGAGAAGCTACTGAATTTGTGTGAGATGCCCATCTCCCGAATGGCGGCCTCAGCAGCTTCACGGAGCTCTTTGTAGCAATTTTCGTATCCCTGATGGACAGCGAGTAACCCCTCATCATCAATTAACCGTCGAATATTCCAGTATGCTTTCTCCTGGTTTTGAATCCAGTGCATCACAGAATTAGAATAAATAATATCGAACGTGTGATCGGATTCGTACAGTTCGATGTCGGCACGTTCGAAGGAAACGTTTGAGATATCACCACGATTTTCCCTGGCCGAATTTACCTGTGCTGAAGACGAATCGATTCCGACGATATCAGCAGTAGAAAATTCCTCCGCAATCTCTGCCGTCAACACTCCGGTTCCACACCCGACATCGAGCACTTTGTCTGCATCGACATTGCGTCGACTCGAGTATTTTTGCATCAAGAAAACAAGGAAATCAGATTGCTTTTTCTGAATATTCGAGTGTTGCTCATACATATTCGGATTGTTGAACATCTCACCTCGTTCACTCAGTCGTTCGAAGCATTCCTTTGCAAAATAATATAAAAGTGGACGGTCAGATTGATACTGTGGGTTAGAATATGCGTCTATAAAGAATGTTAGTGCGGCCGCATAGTTTCCGCGCTTGTACTCCTGGGCCGCCGTATTGAACTGATACAGATACTGCTGATCAGTTCCCTCAACTGCGTACAGTTCGTAAATGTCCATCTGTTCGTAGATGCCATCGATCCACTGGTTTGGAATGAGCCGAAATCCAAACGACTCAGTTTCTGCACCGATGGCCTCGCGTGTCGGCAAATCAGCTAGCACATTAACTTGAAACTGTTTGCACAAACTCTGCAATCGAGAGGCGATATTGACACTCCGACCTACGACCGTGTTGTCAAGTCCCGCAATATCAACAGACTGTACTTTGCCAGTTGCAATACCAACTCCAACACTGATCTCGAGATCGTGATTCGCATTGAACCCATCGACATTCTGTTGAATTGAATGCGCACAACTTACCGCATCTGTCTCCGCAATTGAAGATTCACTATCAGAAAATACAGCCATCAGTTCATCACCAATTATCTTATCGACGGTTCCTTCATACAACTCTACAGACGATTTGACATCTCTGAAAAAGTCATTGAGTGTGGATTCGATCGTTGTCGGTCCAAAGTTCTCGAGAATATTTGTGGAATTTCGTATATCAACGAATAAAACACTCCGCTTGGCACGGTCCACACCGTCTGAATCGCTCTGACCATCCATTAGTATCACGTGCTAATAGTTCTAAATTTGCGACGATATTTGTATATTAGGGTTACATAAACGAATAAAACGGTATCGTCCCGAGCCAAACAGCAACTACTTCCGGGAAATACTCGGGGATGGAATGGATCCAAGCTCTGATCTATCCGTCGCCTTCTTCATCCACAATGACGACTTCTCCGTCCTGCACGTCGACATTGATGAGCGTCTTGACATCGTGGGTTTCCATCTTGTTTTCGCCACCGACCTTTTTGATGACGGCAACCACGTCGGAAACGTCAGCACCGATCTCCTCGAGCGCGGAGGTGATCGAATGAAGCGTGCCGCCCGTCGAGAGCACATCGTCAAGCAAGAGCACGCGATCGTCCGGCTCAACGTCGTTGAGATACATCTCGTTCTCGGAGTAGCCCGTCACCTGCGCGAGTGACACTTCGCCGTCGAGTCCGTACTGGCGCTTGCGAATGACAACGAGCGGTATGTCCGTCATCAACGAGACGGCCGTCGAAATGTGAATCCCCATTGCAGCCGGCGTCACAATCTTATCGACGCCATCGAGCTCTGCCTTTCTGATGATGCCGATCACGATCTCACGAAGCAGTTCCGGTTCTAACATCGGAACGCCATCGCTGATCGGATGGACAAAATATTCGTAATCCCCCTTCTGAATTATCGGCGCGTCTCGAAGCGACTGAGAGAGCCGTTCCATGTTGCGCGTACTCAGCGGAGACGTAAAAGCACGGCTGTGTGTGCCGTCTTCGGCAGATATTATCATACAGCCAACAACATGTGCCGTGATCGACGTGTCTCGAAAGGTTTAGCAGGGCGTCCGCCGCAGGGGTTGTGTACAGGAGCAGTATGAGAACCACAAATCCACTCGACAGGCCACGTACGAGGCGCAGCGTTCTCGGTACGACGGGAGTTGCTATTGCGAGTTCGATCGCAGGATGCACCAACATCGTCGGCTCCGATTCAAGCGACAACGAGGCGGGTGGCGACAGTACAGGATCATCGTCGGACACTACGCCTGAAGGCGTTACCCCCTCGGGCGAACTGCCGTTCATGCACACGGCAACCGGGACGACCGAGTACGGTGTGCCACTCGATGGATCACCGGTGATGGGTGCCGACGACGCGCCTGTCGACATCTACTACTGGAGTGATTATCTTTGCACCTACTGTTCTTCGTTCGCGTTGCAGGTTCACTCCCAAATCCTCGAAGAGGACGTTCGGGCCGGTACCGTCCGATTTGTCTTCCTTGAGCTGCCGTTCAAAGGCGATAACTCCGTCCCGGCTGCTGTGCTCGCAAAATGTGTCTGGGAACAGCTCTCAGAGGACGATCCAAACGCGTACTGGGAATGGCACCAGGCGCTCTACCAAAACCAGGGCGAAGTCGATAGCGGCTGGGCCGATCGCGAGAAACTGCTCGCGATCACCAGCGATCTCGGCATCGACACGGGACCGATACAAGACTGTATCAAAAGCTCCGAATCCGAGAAACGAGAGGAGATTCAAACTGAAATCGATCTCGCAGATCGCGCCGCACTCAAAGGAACGCCGGCGTTCGTTCTCGTCAACAAAGAAGCGTACGACGGATCGGACACGGTCGGTGATGACGGAAACGTGGTGAAGAAAATCGAAGGGTCACATCCGTACGAGCTGTTTTCGAAAGAGATTCAGACGGTTCTGAACGCAGGATGATTTGTATAAGAAACGGTGAATACCGCCGTGCTCACTGAAGTGCAGTCTGTGTGAGCGTCACCGACTGACCGGTCGTCTGTGAGACCCAGATGACAGAAACGGTCTTTGCATTCGACGCACTGCCTTCGTAGATCTGTTCGCCGGCCGTGTATCGATCATCATCACCAGCTGCCGAAAGCGCGCTTGAATCGACGGCAGTGCCATCGATAACGACCTGGACGCTTTTTGCAGACAGCGAATCCCCGCTGTCGTGAGCGATCAGCAGAGTCTCACCGGACACGTCAACGTCAATCCGTGTCGACGGTGGGGGATCGTGATGAGCACCCATCGTAAAGACAAACGATCCAATCACGGCGGCGAGAATAACGGTTATTGCCACCATCAAAATTACACCAATGACGGGCGAAACCCCGCGCTCGTCGGAAAGAACGCGACCGACGGGAGCGTCACACACGTCGCTCACCTCGTCGATCGCAGTGGGGAAACCTGAGCGTGTGACACGAGCGATGGCGAACGAACTGGGTATCTGACACGCCGTGAGGCTGGAACGACCGTCGTCCAGCACAATGCCTCTGTACCCTGCAGATGACCGCACATGCGACCCCACAGTGTCGCTCTCGACACGGCGTGTTTGCGTCGGCCGGGACCGCAAGGCGGAGCTGGCGACACCGACGCGACCGCCAGGGGTGGCGCTCAACATCGCTATCACCGGATTGATACCCAGTGACACCGTCGGGGACAGGACGATACCTGTGCATGTGCACGCTCAGGTGGTCCCATCATCTGTTATAACTGTTTGCTTTGATCCTCACGTTTTTTCATGTCTCAATCGCTACTAGACTTCAATACTGTTAAGGCTGGACTGTCGTGAGTATAATTGTGCAACCAGATTCGGCGGTCCTTCTCGCCGTATTGGCGATTCCGTTCGTTGGAGCCGCGCTGGTCCCATTGGTCCACCGCGTGCTTGGTGAGCGGACAGCCTACTACGCAGCGACAATTGCTGCGCTGTGTAGTGGTCTGCTCATCAGCCAATACGAGCGCTGGGGGACAGTGACGGTCGAGTGGATCCCTGCTCTCGACGTTTCGCTCGTGCTGTATCTCGACGGGCTAGCATTTCTCATCGGATTGCTAGCCAGTGGCATTGGAGTGCTGGTTTTCATCTACTCTGGTGGATACATGCACGGTGAGCCGGGACAGGCGAAGTATTACACGACGCTGTTGGTCTTCATGGGTTCGATGCTCGGTGTCGCGCTCGTGGTTGATCTGCTCTCGCTGTTCGTGTTCTGGGAGCTCACCAGCGTCGCGTCGTTTTTGCTCATCGGACATTATCAACGCGCAGATCGCTCGCTGTACGCCTCCAGGAAAGCAATGTTCATCACCGTCTCCGGCGGGCTGTTCATGCTGATTGGCTTTCTGCTGCTCGGTCACATCTCCTCGTTTGTCCTCGATGGGAGCACGTTCACGCTCATCGGGACCGAACAGTCACTGATCGGCATCCCAGGTGAGGTGACCCATGCCGAAGCGATTCGCCACGAACTGGTCGAGCGTGGGCTGTTCGTTCCTGTCATCGGATTGATTGCAATTGGAGCGGCGACGAAATCCGCCCAGATACCGTTCCACATCTGGCTTCCCGACGCAATGGAGGCACCAACGCCCGTTTCTGCGTTTTTGCATTCGGCGACGATGGTGAAGGCTGGCGTCTATCTCATTGGTCGATTCCGGCCGCTGTTCGTTCCCGAACACGTTTTCGCTGCGGAGGTGTGGACGTGGCTTTTCGTTGGGCTCGGACTGGCCACAATGACGATCGCCGCCATGCTCGCGGTGAGTGCGACCGACATCAAGGAGCTGTTGGCCTACTCAACCGCCTCTCATCTCGGATTGATCGTTGCCGGCTTTGGATTCGCCGAGACCGTCGGCGCAGAAACCGGCGCGTTCCACATCCTGAACCACGCTGCGTTCAAGGCGACGCTCTTTCTCGTCGCGGGGATTATTGCCCACGAGGCCGGCACTCGATCGATCGACGCGCTTGGTGGGCTCCGCCACGACATGCCGATCGTCGCAGCGATTACGGCCGTCGCCTCGCTGAGCATGGCCGGAATTCCACCGTTCAACGGGTTTTACTCCAAAGAACTGCTGTTCGATGCGGCCTGGGAAACGGCACACCACTTCGGTGGACTGACCTGGCTGTTGCCAGTCGTAGCGGTCTTTGGCAGCATTTTCACATTCCTCTACTCGATTCGATTCCTGTGGCTGTTCTTCGGTGATCGACCGACAGAACTCGGCGAAATTCACCGGCCACCACTGGCGATGTTGCTACCGGCTGGCGTGCTCGCAATCATCGTGCTGGTGCTCAGTCTGGGTGCCGCGCCGATCGCACACGACTTCGTCAATCCAATCGTGAAAAGTTCGCTCATCGCCACACCGGAGGGCTATCATTTCAGCGTTCACCTTCCGCACGCGCTCAAACCCCCGGTGCTGATGAGCGTGGTGACAATCGCAGGCGGGATCGCAATGTATCCGTTCTATGACCGGCTTCATCACGGAATTCGACGGCTGCGGTCGATCGCCCTGCTCTCTCCGAATCAGTACTACGATCGGGGGATCACGGGGATTGCCCACGTCAGTGACGTGGTGCCACGCTACGTCCAGACGGATCTCATGCGCACGTACGCGGCGGTCGTGATGAGCGCGGTGAGCGTATTCGCTCTCGGCGGTTATCTGCTCGGTGGCACAGGAACGGATCTCACCGAGGCAGTCTCCGGTGTGAATCTTGCGCTCCCGATAACGATCATCCTCGCCGTGGCGGTGGTTGGCGCACTGGCAGTCGATCGCGCACCATCGCACATCGCCGGCGTGTTGACGCTCTCGATTCTGGGCTTTACCGTTGCAGTGTTCTACGTGCTCGCCAGTGCTCCCGATCTGGCGCTCACACAGCTCGTAATCGAAACCCTGGTGCTGGTGCTCTTTTTGCTCGTGCTCGATCGACTGCCGGCGTTCTACGGCGAACTGCGCCGCGGTCGAGCAATTCTCGACGGGCTAATCGCCTCTGGGGTTGGCTTGACCGTGACAATCACGGTTCTGGTGACGACGGCCGCCGATCCTTCCGACGGAATTGCTCACTTTTTCGTCGAGAAAGCGCCAGTGCCAGCCGAACACGGGACGCTCATCACCGACGCTGGTGGTGGGAACAACATCGTGAACGTCATCCTCGTGGATTTCCGAGCGTTGGATACGATGGGTGAGATTTCGGTGGTCGCAATGGCCGCGCTGGCGATTTTGACGCTCATCGGGATGCGAAACAGGGGTGAGCGTGCGTGAGTTCGAACAATCAGACGACGGTGATCGTCCGCACGGTCGTTCGGTCGGTCGTTCCGATCATCGTGCTGGTCGCCATTGGACTCCTCTTGCAGGGACACAACTTCCCTGGCGGCGGGTTCATCGGTGGCGTCCTCACAGTCACGGCGTTTGCGCTGGTGTATATCACCTACGGCGCAGAGTATCTCTCGCAGAACTTGCTCGGGATCTCCGATGGCAGTGTGGCTCGCCGCGAGACACAGGACGTACTCGATCCAGACGAAGCGTTCTTTTCGGGGACCGTTGGTCGATACTCCGCGGTGTTTGGGCTCGGACTGGCGCTTGCAGCCGGTGGTGGACTCGGTGCCATCGCGTTTGGCGAGCCGTTTCTGTCACAGGCCGTCCTCTATTTCGATCACATTCCGGTGTTCGGCGTCATCGAACTGGCAAGTGCACTGATCTTCGATCTCGGCGTCTACTTCGTTGTCGTCGGATCGCTGCTGACAATTCTCGCGGTGGTGGGTAACGAATGACTGAAGTCGTTCTCGCCATCGTGCTCGGTGCGTTGTACGCCCTTGGGACGTTTCTCGTCCTCAGACGCGATGTCGTTCGTGTCGTCTGGGGGGTGACGATCATCAGTCAGGCAACGAACGTCTATCTGGTGACGATGGGTGGCATCCACGGGTCGATCCCGATCGTGAGTCATGGCGGCGGTGGCCACCACGCGGTGACCGACCCACTGGTGCAGGCACTCGTCCTCACCGCGATCGTGATCGGCTTTGGTACCACCGCGCTCGCGCTGGTGTTAACGTATCGACTGTATCAGGAACACGGCACTCTGGATCTCCAGGAACTTGCCACCACGGAGGAATCACAATGAGCGCTATTGTTGCTGCACCGTTGCTCGTGGCGCTCGGTGGGGCCATCGGCTGTTTACTCATGCGCTCTCGGCCGCGGCTGCTTCGTGGCGTAAGTCTTCTCGGCGGCGTCGGCTATCTCCTTGCGACGGTCGCGCTCGCACGGGCAGTGTTCGCCGACAGTGACGCCATTCTCGTCTACTATCTGTCGGGCTGGCAGGCACCGTATGGAATCACGCTCGTTGCCGACCGGCTGTCGGTCATCTTCATCGGTTTGACGGCAATCGTTTCGCTGGCTGCCCTCTGGGTGTCTGTCCGGACGATCGACGCCAGCGGACAGCGCATCTCCTACCACGCACTCTATCAGTTCATGGTCGTCGGCATCACCGGATCGTTCCTCACAGCTGATATCTTCAACCTCTTCGTCTGGTTCGAGGTGATGTTGATGGCGAGCTACGTGCTGGTCGTCTTCCACAGCGGTCCGGAACAGACGCGTGCAGGAATGCAGTATGTGGTGCTCAACCTGCTCGGAAGCGCCGTGATGTTGCTCGCCATCGGTGGCCTGTACGCCACGACGGGAACGCTCAACATGGCGGATCTCGCTCGACGGCTCGCAGAGCCAGCCGCCTACGGGATTGCACCGGGGCCGGTCCTTGGACTCACCGGGCTGTTGCTCTGTGTGTTCGCGCTGAAAGCTGGACTGGTTCCGTTCCAGTTCTGGGTACCCGGAGCATATCAGGCTGCGCCCCCACCAGTGACAGCGATGCTCGCCGGTGTCGTCAAGAAAGTCGGCGTTTACGCGATCATTCGGCTGTACTTTTCGGTTTTTGCAGTTGCAACGATTCCCGACTCCGGCGGGCTTTCTGTCGTCGCCGGAGAGCCGTTTCTGGTCGTGTTCGGCGGCGTCATTCTCGTGATGGCGCTGTTGTCCATTCTGTTGGGTGGAATCGGCGCTACTGGCCGGAACAATCTCGACGAGCTGTTGGCCTACTCCTCGATCAGCCAGGTTGGATTCATCGTGTTGCCACTCGCCGTGGCCGCGACGACACTGCCGGGCGATTCATTGTTCCGCGCGGGTGTGCTCGCCACGATCGTCTACGCAATCATCCACGGATTTGCGAAAGGCGTGCTCTTTCTCGTCAGCGGCGCGATCGAAGATCACGTTGGTACACTCGAGTTTTCCCAGCTCGGGGGGATTTCCGAGCAGGCACCGGTGCTCTCGGGAGCCTTCTTTGTTGGCGGGCTCACGCTGATCGGCATCCCACCGCTGTTTGGCTTCTTCGGAAAGCTGCTCGTCTTCAAGGTGGGAGTAGAGGCACAGAACACGATCGGCTGGATTGCGGTTGGCGCAACGCTCATTGGTGCAATCCTGACGATAACGTACGTAACGCGCGCCTGGGAGCGAGCGTTCTGGGGGCCCCCGAACGAGTTCGTCGAGGAACTCACTGTCAGTCCATCCGTAGTGGCAGTGATCGCCGGGTTGGCCATCATCATCATCGCGCTCGGCATTGGCTTCCAGCCGGTGTATGAGCTGGCCAACGGCGCAACGTCTGCAGTAATCGACACTGACGCGTACGTTCGGGCCGTTCTTGGTCCAGAAAGCGCACACGCCATCGGGGGTGGACTTCGATGACGACCGTCCGAAAGTGGCCGGTGATCGGCTTCGTGCTCGCGATCATCTGGCTGTTTGTCAGGGGGATCACCTACGAGCCGATGCGGTTTGTCGCAACCATGCTGGTTGGGCTTCCCGTAGGACTCGCGATTGCGTATCTCACACGCGATCTCTACGGGGAGTCGATCGATCTCTGGGCGACACTTTCTGGCACGCCAGCGGCCATTCGCTATCTGGGCAGATTCCTCTGGGAGCTGCTCACGGCGAATCTTGACGTGGCCTATCGCGTGCTTGCACCCTCGTTGCCGATCGATCCTGATGTCGTCGCTGTGCCGTTGCGCGTCGAATCCGACGGGGCTATCACGACGATTGCAAACAGCATCACACTCACACCGGGGACACTAACCATGGAGTACGATGACGCCACAAACACGCTGTTCGTCCACGCAATCACCGGAAACAACGATGTGGAGGGCGTGCTCGCGCCGATCCGGGCGTGGGAGGATCTCGCGCTCGTGATCTTCGATGAGGAGGCCGATCCAGCTGATCCGGCCCCAGAGTGGCCACCCAGTGGAGGTGATGACGGTGGCGAGTGAAACGTCGGTCCTTTTCGACTGGATCGTTACGGGCGGGTTGCTCGTCTCGGCGTTCGTCACACTGCTTTCGGCCTATCGCGTCATCAGAGGCCCGACAGTTCCCGATCGAGTTGTTGCCCTCGATGTGATCTCGACGAACGTCGTCGCAATAGCCGTGTTGTTTGCCATCCAGTCGGATAAGGGCGCGTTGGTCGAGGTCGGACTAGTGCTCGCCATCATTGGCTTTATCAGTACGGTCGCGGTCGCACGCTACGTGATTGAAGGAGACATCATCGAGTGATATCCATGGAGCTACACACCATTCAAACAGCGATTGTCGCCGCGTTGATCGTCGTGGGCAGTGCCTTTCTGCTCGTCGGGACGATCGGACTGCTTCGGCTGCCCGACGTGTACAACCGAATGCACGCAACGTCGAAGGCCACCACACTGGGGGCAGCCTCGATCTTTCTGGCTGGCTTCGTGCATTTCGACGCACAGGCGGAGGGACTCAGCTCGCTCGTGGGGATCGTGTTTCTCTTCGTGACCGCACCGACCGGTGCGCATATGATCTCAAGGTCGGCACGAAAGATGGGCGTTGAGTTCGGCCTCGGAGAGCAGTGGCCATCTCGGTCGGCCGACGATGGCACGTCTGAGGACGCCGACACAGAGTGAGACGGCATGACCCTGGCGAGTCGACTTTCATACGGTGTGTATGCGGGACTTCTCATCTGTGGAGTCGGAGCCATCGCCTGGGTGAGTGGCGAGCCGTTCGTCTTTCCGAGTCTCGGGCCAACCGCGTTCGTACTGGCCACTCAGTTCGATGACCGACCGCTGGCCCAAACGATCGTTGGAAGTCACACCATTGGCGTCGTCGCCGGTATCCTGGCGTGGCTGATTTTCGCACAGGGAATGACGATCAGCACTGTTGGGACCGCTGGATCGATCGCGAGTGGCGGATTCGTCGTCGGTGCGGTCGTCTCTGTAATTGTGACCACAATTGGAATGGAAACGATTTCGATGGTGCATCCCCCAGCCTGTGCGACGACGCTCATCGTCTCGCTCGGGCTGTTGACTGCACCCAGCGAGCTTGCCATTGTCGTGGTGAGCGTCGTGGTGCTCGTCGGGACAGACCGGCTACTCAGGCAAGCAGTTCGGAAAGCCGGTCTGCGATGGTGAGTCCAAGTCCGGTTTTCGACCCTGCGTACTCCGTGCTGTCGGTTTCGGTGACGAGCAGTGCCCGCGACCGGTCGTCACCAAGAACGGACGCGTCGTTCGCCACGACGAACGAAAGCCCCGCCCGTTCGAGCGTCGCGCGCGCTGCCGATATCAACTGAGCATCGTCGCCACCCGGTTCGAGTTTGTGGCCAACGATCGGCAGGGATGGGTGTTTCTCTCGTATCGTGTCGATCAGTTTTGGAGTAGGCTCAAGTTCGAGCGTTCGAGATTCACCAGAGCGTAGCTTTTGTGCAGCAGTATCGGTCGTGTAATCAGAGATTGCAGCGGCCGAGACGAGCGCATCCGCCGCTGGCGCAGTGTCTTCGACGGCAGCGAGCATTTCTGTGGCACTCTCGATTGCCCTGACGTCGGCATACGGGACATCTGGTCCGTCGTGAACCAGCGTGACCGATGCGCCGCGCACGTAACACGCCCGGGCGATCGCACGACCCGTCCGCCCGGAAGCACGATTCGTGATCGTTCGCACCGGATCAATTCGCTCGGCCGTTGCCCCGCTCGTCACGACGACATGCTTGCCCGAAAGCGGTGTTTGGCCGGCCGTTCGGGCGACCGTCAGCGCGATTGCATCGTTCGTGGCGATTTTCGCTTTGCCCTCTTCGATGCGCGGCGAAACGAACGGCACTCCCCAGGATTCTACCCGCTCGATCGCATCCAGCACGCCCGGATGATTGTACATTGGCTCGTGCATCGCTGGCGCGACGACGACTGGCGTCTGTGCACCGAGCGCGGTCGTCGCACACGTCGTCACGGGGGTGTCGTCGATCGCCGCAGCGATCTTTCCGACCGTGTTGGCAGTTGTGGGCGCAATCAGCAACACGTCCGCCCAGCCGTCAGTGCCACACAGTTCGACGTGTTCGACGCGCCCGGTGAGTTCGGTGACGACTGGATTGTCCGTTGCAAACTCGACGGCAGCGGGGGTAATAATCCCGCGTGCGCTCTCAGACAGTACCGCACGAACGCTCGCACCACGGCGTCTGAGTTCGTGTGCCAGTTCGACGGTTTTGACGGCCGCGATCGAGCCAGTCACGCCCAGCGCGATCTGAACGCCATCGAGCGTGCAGCTGTCGCCACCGGTGGTGAACGCGTCTGCAGGCGGAGATGAGACACCCATTGGCTACGAACGGCTACGGTGGTTGGGCTCAAAAACGCCGCGTTATTCGCTGTTCGATACCACACTCTTATGCGCTGGCATCCAAAGAGTTCGTGTGAACGCCGTCGAAGCGAGCACTGTCGTCTACGTGCCCCCCACCGAGGTGTATGAGTTCCTCGAAGACTTCACTGGGTACGCCGGCTATTCGGAGTACATTCAGGAGATTCACGCCGACGGTGATGGTGGCCCGGGGACGACCTACGACATCACGTTTGCGTGGTGGAAGCTCAGCTACACCGCGCGATCGACCGTAACCGACATCGAACCACCAGAACGCATCGACTGGAAAATTTCGAAAGATATCGATGCACGGGGCCACTGGCAGATCACTCCCGCACCTGAACAGGCCCCAGAGAACCACGAGCACGCCTCACGCGTCGTGTTGCAGATCGAGTTCGATCCGTCATCAGCGAACAAAAACGCAATCGATCTCCCACCGCTGGTCGGTCTCGACTGGGTGATTGGGAAGGTGAAACCAAAGATCGAACGGGAGGCGACGCGGGTCGTCGAACGCATTGTTGCCGATCTGGAGGGAGAACAACGGCCAGTGACTGTTGATATCGAAACGCGCTCGTAGTTGCGTTACTGTTCGTAATCGCCGCCGTAGCGCAAGAAGAAATACGCAAGCCCGAGCGTCGAGACCATCGTGGCGAAGGTGGCGACGCCGAGATTTTTCGTCCCCTGATCGACTGCCGGGGGCTGTGGCGTCATGGGTTCTTTTCTGGGAACCTCACCGACCGCAACGGAGCCGATCATCCCCTGGCCTTCGTGTGGTTCACAGTGGTAGTTATAGATTCCTGCCTCCTCGAACGTGTGCTCGAATGTCGTGCCGGCCTCCCCAACCGCACTGCCACTGGAGAACGCATCATCTCCAGAAACGACGTTGTGAGCGCCACCCTCGCCGGTCCACTCCCAGACCACTGTGGTACCTGGCGAAACGTGGACGCCGGCTGGACTGAACGCCATGCCTTCGCCTGCACCAACTTCAATAGTGACGTCATCCGCTCCCGTTTTATCAGCAGCCGACCCCGACCAGCCGTTTGCGCTGTCGAGAAAGCCGCCGAAATCGATCGGCCCGGTCGCGCCACCACCCGATGATGACCCTTCGGTGCCAGTTTCAGCGGACTCAGTACCCGATTCCGTGCCAGAAGACTCCGTACCGCCCGATTCCGTACTGCTGGAGTCAGTTCCCTCGGATTCGGTGCCGGTATCCGTACTGTCAGTCTCCTGTGCGGCTGCCGAGCCGGTTGTCGCACTCACACCGATAGCCCCAAAGAATCCAGTTTTGCGAAGGAAATCCCGGCGATCCATCCGCTCGTCCGTACTCATATGGCGGGCTACGGAATCCGCTGTAGTGAATACTTTGATTTCCTGTCCAGAACTACAGTGTGTAGTCGAACTCGCCGGTCTCGGTCTCGAGAAACGCCCGTAACAGTGCAATCGTCCGCTCGATATCGTCGAAATGTGCGCTTTCGGTGACGGTGTGGAGATAGCGCGTCGGAACGCTGATCGCCCCGGCGGGCGTCGCACCGTTCGTGCGCTGGAGACGGGCGGTGTCGGTGCGACCTGCTGGGAGAATCTCGTGCTGGAACTCGATATTTTCGGCTTCGGCAACCGACCTGAGTCGGCGGTTGACCTTCTGGTTGGTGATCACCCCGGAGTCTTTCAGTTTGATCGCCGTTCCCGCGCCCAGTTCGGTGACGTGATCGGCAGCCTCGTGACCGGGAATGTCATTTGCAACCGTCGTGTCGAGCGCGATCGCCAGATCCGGATCGAGATCGACGCCAATCGTACTCGCACCACGAAGCCCGACCTCTTCCTGAGTCGTCGCCACGAAATGGATCGTCACGGACGGCTCCGAGAGTTGGCGTGCGGCTTCGAGCATTGCAGCCACGCTGACGCGATTGTCGATCGACTTGCCGGTGACGAGCTCGCCGACCGCACGTGTTGTCTGCTCCATCGTCACCAGATCACCAACGGCCACGCGCGATTCAACCGTCTCGCCGTCGAGTCCGAGATCGATCCGGACGTCGGAAAGATCCTGTGTCGCCTCCGGATCATCTTCGGTGTGGGGCGGCACGGAGCCGATGATTCCAGCCAACGCACCGTCGTCGGTGTGGACGCGCACGCGTTGTGCGCGGAGGACGCGCGGATCCCAGCCACCCAGCGGATCGACCGCAAGAAAACCCTCATCGTCGATGTGACGAACCATAAAGCCGATCTCATCCATATGTGTCGCCACGAGAACGCTGTACTCGCTTTCACCTTCGATCGTTCCGATCAGGTTTCCCATGGCATCCGATTCGACCGCGTCTGTCGAGCGCTCGAGCTCTCTGCGAACGATCTCGCGAACCGGATCTTCGTAGCCGGGGACGCCACTCGCTTCGGTCAGTTCAGTCAGCAGTTCCGTGTCAAACGACACTGACGATGGAAAATCCGACATGCAATATGCTCGGTGGGCAGTTCACATGAGCAATGTGTTCTGGAGATGGCTACGCAATTCGACAGTTACATGTTTCGATCGATTACATAGCGAGTGAATTCGGCGAGCTGAGATTCAATCTCGGGATCGAGATCCAGTGCTGCAAGCCGCTCTCGAGACTGTTCTGCAAGCGACTGTGCGTATTCTCTGGCGTATTCGATGCTGTCAGTTTCCTGGAGGAGCTCAACGACGAATTCGATTGCCTCAGGATCGTTCGTTTCATCCCAGAGAATCCGTTCCATGCGCGCAACATCTTCCGGATCGCCGGTTCTGGCCGCGTGAATCACCATCAGCGTCTTTTTTCCCTCAAGAATGTCGTTGCCCGCCGCCTTGCCGAACGCACCGCCGTTTTCCAGACTGGTCTCGATGTCCAGAATGTCGTCTGCGATCTGGAACGCGATGCTCATCAGCTCAGCGAATTCGGCCGCCGTCTCACACGTTGACTCATCTGCACCGGAGACGATCGCCGCCAATTTCGCAAGTATCCGCCCGAGACAGCCGGTTTTACACGCACACATCTCAAGATACTGCGCTTCTGTGATATCGATCGACTCGGTGTTGTGCCACTGGATATCCATCCCCTGGCCGAGATGCGTGCGATTTAGCTCAGCCATCAGCATCTCGTAGGCACGAAGTCGACGCTCAGGGGACAGCCCGGCTGGATTGTTGGTGATGATTTTCAACGGCAGAAAGTACAGTGCGTTGCCGGCGTTTAGCGCCGCGTCGATGCCAACGACGCGATGGAGAGCCGGTTCGCCTCGTCGCATTGTGGCTCCGTCTTCTACGTCGTCAACGATGATCGTCCCATTATGGAGGATCTCAGGAATGCAGGCGTAGGGAAGATACGTCTCTGGGTCCTCACCAAACCCCTCGATCATGAGCAAACAGACGATTGCCCGCCAGCGCTTTCCGCCACGGTCAAGGAGATTCCACACAGGAACGGAAAGCGCCTGCTGGACGCCAGTCGTGTCGTATTCGAACCGTGGCGTGCCGAAAAACTCGGTTAAATACGCGTCGTCGAGCGTTCGTGGTAGTATTCGCTCAATCTCTCTGTCAACAACCGGCCGCCACTCCGCAAGCACCTCCCGCATGTCCTGGACCATCCGCTCGGGAATCAAAAGCCTCGTTATTTCAACTGACGCTAACAGACAATGTGCCAAGAGAGCAATTGTCCAAAAACATAGCGGGAGGTAGATTTGAACTACCGATCTCCGGGTTATGAGCCCGGCGGAATCTCCTGGCTATCCCATCCCGCTACTATCTCGTAGTTCACTCCCCGTAGTAAGGGTTATGATTCTGTCGCCGTCCGTTACTCACTCACAAGTGGCTGGGTGACAATCGAGAGATCGTTACCACCAGACGGCAACCGACTGATGAAATCCGCTCGTATCACACAAGAATTATAGTTCCAGTTCAATATCGCCCCGCATGGAGTATCAGTTGGTTATGCAGTGGCTTTTTGTCTTTTTCGGCCTTTATCTCGCCGGAATCCCGCTTGCCGTGGTGTTGCACCCCAGGCAAGCAACCGTTGGGGCGCCTGCTGGGCTTGCGCTTTCGTTGCTCCTTTTCGGAGTAAGCACCTACTGGATTGGACAGTTCGTGTTCGGGCCTGCAGCGATCGCAGGCGGGGTACTCGTTCTCGCAATCTGTTCGGTAGCTGCCTATCGACGCGTCGATCGACTTCCCTCAGTGCAGTCGCTTGCTGGTCCGCTCGTGGTGTTCACGGTCGCATTTGTGGTGATGGTGTTGATACGGGCTGTCGATCCAGCAATCCATTCAAGCGGTGGGGAGAAATTTCTGGATTACAGCCTGTTGCGCTCTTTGACCCGAGCGAGTCAGTTACCACCACAAGACGTCTGGTTTGCCGGTGAAACGGTTCGCTATTACTACGGTGGGCATCTGTTGAGTGCGACCATCACACTACTGACCGGTACCGATCCCCGGTTTGGATACAACCTTTCGCTTGCAGCCTGGTATGGCTCGCTCGTGATGGGTGTGTACGGACTGGCGCGTCTACTGGCGAGGAGTGCAGACTGGAGCGGTAGACGGGCAGGCGTAGCTGGAGCACTGCTCGTTGGCGTCGCGAGTAATCTCCAGCCAGCCGTGCGGACGGTGCTCTGGCTGGTTCCTGATTCGATCGCAAACGCACTCGCAGAGACACTCAATGTTCCGATTGAGGGACTTGCCCAATCGCCCGAAGCGTTCTCGTACTGGAACGCCAGTCGAGTCATTCAGACGATTCCAACCGATCCAAAATCACCCCGCATTCCCACGGAGTTTCCGTTCTTTTCGTTTCTCAACGGCGACCTGCACGCGCATATGATCTCACCGCTCTTTCTCGTGCTCGTGGCCACGCTCTGCTATGGCTACTACCGGACTGACCAGGAGGACCGAACCCGACGTGTGGCGTTGTTGGTGACGATCGGTCTCGCCAGCGGCTGGATCGCGCTGACGAACACCTGGTCGTTTCCCACGAGTCTGGGGCTGGTATTTCTCACTGTTGCCTTCAGTACCCCGCTTTTGGGTGTTGGCGTCCAGCGTCGGCTCCGAGACCGACTCGTCCGTGCTGGTGGCAACCGCCAACCGGTCAAATGGGTTGCAACCGAACTGTTCGGCGCGGTCGGTGCGCTCGGGACACTCACCATCCCGGTGGTTGTTGGTCTCATCAGCGTGGCACCGTTCTGGTCAACCGCTGTTAGCGGCCGACAGCTGGCTATCGTTTCGGTGCCGACACCGTATGGTCCGCTGTTTGTCGTCCTGGGGGCCTTTTTGCTGTTGTTTGCTGGAGTAACACTCCGAATCGAAACGCTCAGACCGCTTTTCGAGCGCTATCCTATCGCCATCGGCCTCTTCGCGGGCGCGCTCGTTGGTATTGCGATCACGGGCTGGCTCCCAGCGCTCGTGCTTACGGCACCGATCGCACTGATCGTCTGGCACCAGCTTCGAGCAGCCAACCGGGACGACAGCACTACACCGGTCACGGGCGGGTTCGCCGGGATTCTCATCCTCGCAGGGACGGCAATCGTTCTACTCGTTGAGCTGTTCTACGTGAAAGAGCAGGCCGGCATCCACCGGTTCAACACGGTGTTCAAGGCGTACATGCAGATCTGGGTGCTCTGGTCTATCGCGGGTGGGGTCACGATCGCATGGCTCTGGGAGTCAAACCGGTCCGGCTGGCGGCCAGCTGGGCGCGTTCTCGTGGCGGTCCTCGTCGTCTCAACGGCCATCTATCCCGTGCTCGCGACGACAAATCATGTCACGTCGCCGAAAATCGGTGGAACGCTCGAAGAGCCAACACTGGACGCCCACATCATTCTCGACCAGCACCCTGAAGAAGCAGCCGCGATCCGATGGCTCGACAACCGATCCGGACAGCCAACGATCGCCAGTGCCCCTGGAACCCACATCTACCGGTGGGTCAACGCCGAGGCAACGCTGTCGGGCCTGCCGACAATCGCCGGATGGGCACACGAAATCGGCTACCGAAACCGCTCAGTGTACGAACGACGCGTTAGCGACGTTGACAGCCTCTACACCGGCAATCAATCGACAGCACGGCAGATCATCCACCGGTACGATATCAGCTACATCTACGTTGGGCCAAACGAACGCGCGCGCTACGACACAATCAGCGTTGGCGAGCTTGACGGGCTCACCGTCCACGAGTTCGGAAACGTGACGATCTACGAAGTCGATTCCTGATCGGTTCGTTTGAAGATCGCCACGCCCGGATTGGTGTACACCTGATCGTAGTTGTCGGCCATGCGCAACTCTCTTACCAGTTGCGTTCGGCCGCTGTGTTCGTTGCCGTGGACAGTGTACGCTTCGCGAGAGACGTAGAGATAATCTGGATGACGATCTGCGGTGTTGAGTAGTACGGACACACAGTCGAGATCGCGACAGCTTGCGAGATCGCGGAACAGTTCGTACTCGGTGTAGTAGCCACCCGTTGTCGTCCACTCTGCTCCCCACGGACTGAGCACGACCGTCCGCTCTGCGTAGTAGGGGATCCACTCGGCAGCATCACTCATCACCACGAATGTTTCGTTGCGCTCGGTGTTGTTTGCGATCCACTTGGATGCCACAAGATCTTGTCCGTCTACAGTCTGGGGCTGTGTGGCACTGTCGTGATAGTTGGTGTTCAACTCGCTGCCAGCAAAGGCAACGCCAGTGCTGATCGCACCGGCAACGACACAGAACGCAAACACGGCCGAGAACAGCCGCTGTGGCGATGTCAACACCGGGATCGGCAGCTCAAGATCAATGTCTGCGATCGATGGCGCGATCACCTCAACGATGATGATTGCCGCCAGCATCGAGCCGGCGACGAAGGTGAACCGCTGTTTTCCGATGACGTATGCCGAAAGCACCATCCACACCGGCAGGAAGTATCGTCGTTTTACGATCGCGTAGATACCCCCGGCGAACGCGGTCACGAAAAACGGAACGATGACGGTTGATCCCCAGAGTGGATAGATGAGCTTCGATTTGATTCGGTCGAAGCCACCAAACAGACCAGTGTGCGTCCCGCTTGCAGTCATAAAGATCTCAAGGCCGTGGGTCTGTGCGATCTGTAGCAGCCACGGAGACGCACCAACGAGCGCCGTCAGCGGAACGAGTGCGCCCACGAGCAATCCACGAACTGTCCGATCGTAATAGGCGTACAACAGGAGATAGCTCCCCGCGAAAAAGACCGAGTACACCGGATGCGACAGCAACGTCAACGTAAACAACAGGGCCGCCGGGAGGACCCACCGTCGATTCCGGTCGCGAAAGAGTTTGATGCCGGCGAACAGCCCCAACATTGTGAACAACACCGCAACCGACCGCACGATGCCACCCGCTGAGATGTGCCACCGCAACACCTGTGGCGTGACCGCGAAAAATATCGTCGCAATACCGGCAAGTTTCGGTTGTCCGAGCAGTTCCTTGGCGACGTAGTAGTACGGAATGAGATAACAGACGCTCACAACACCCGGCACGTACAGCTCCAGCATCACCGGGTCAACGCCCGTCAGATCCGTTACCGCGGCAATGCAGTAAAACACCAGCGGCGGATAGGCAAACGGAATTCCCCCTTCAAGATAGTACGGAATTCGCTCTGGGAGCCCATACCCACTCGTTCGGATCTCCTCTGCGATCTGGAGATACAGTCCACCCTCATACGCTGGATGACTGTGCGTCGATAGATAAGAAAGATACACCGCACTGCCAACACAGAGTGCCACAATCAGCCAGAGCTGATCGCTGGTCGGTCGTGGAAGACTCCATCGTGGCCGCGTCGCGTTCTCATCGTCGTCAATCAGGTCTCTCGTTGCCATTGTGATTCCCCCTCACTCGTCGAATTGGACCGTCATACCAGGATATACGCTGACGGAATTACCGCGGTTGGCTCTGTCCCGAACGCGATGTCGTGACATAGATACTCTCTCTGTCGAGAATGAACTCATCAATGAACGCGGCGATGAACACGACCGTCTGGAAGATGAGATAGAACCAGAGCGTGAACGCCGCGAGATACTCGCGCCAGTGGTGTGTCTCTCCGTCGAGCCAGTCCTGCATGAAGACGAGATAGGAGACGACAACCGGTGCAACGGAGATTGCACTCCAGATTGCCCAGCCGCCCGGAATGAACGACGCAGTTGTGACACCCTGCAGGCCCTGGAACAACGGCATCGGAAACACCAGGACGAACAACACCGGTACGATCGCGTAGACGAACGTGTAGACCGCATCGACTTTCTTTCTCGTCGAAACGGCGGCTTCCTGGGGCAACAGCGGGAGATACCTGACTGCAACCTGCATCCAGCCGCGTGCCCAGCGCTTGCGCTGATTCCACCAGGCGTCGAGGGTCGCCGGATTCTCCTCGTAGGTGATAACGTGCGGATCCATTTTGAGCTCCTTGCCGATCTGGTGGATCTTCGAGGACATGTCGATGTCTTCGACGAGAATTTCTTCGTCGAACTCGCCGAGCTCATCGAATACCTCCGCACGGAAGAACGCCTGCCCGCCACCGAAGATCGTGAATCCATCGACGACCTCGCGTGCGAACAGATCAGCCTTCTCTGCGATGTGCCGTTCGACGGTCGCATGCAGTGCAAGTACTGAGTCGGTCGGATTGTCACCGTAGCAGCGACCTTTCACACACCAGGTGTCTTCATCTTCGAGGAACCAGGCAACCGCACGCCGAATCGCGTTCGGTTTGAATTTGTGATCTGCGTCGATACTAGCGATGATATCGCCCGTCGCATACTGCAGGGCGTAGTTCGTTGCTTTTGCCTTTCCACCGCCGGGTTCGTCGCGAACGACCGCTTTGAACCGCGAATCCTCTTTTGCGGCCGCGTTGGCAATGGCTGCCGTTCGGTCGGTCGAGCTGGCCTCATAACAGAGGACGACCTCGAGTTTCTCCTCGGGATAATCCACTCGTTTACACGCTTCGATCGTCTCTCCGAGAACCGGCTCCTCGTTGTACGCCGGAATCACGACAGAGACCGACGGAAGCTCTGTGTCTTCGGGAATCGATGGCGGATCGGAGCGCGAGAACGCGATCACCGCAGAGACGACTGTTCGGCCAACGAGACCGACTAACCCCAGCAGCAAGATCGTGTTGAGGAGACTTCCGTACCCCTCCACGTACGGGATTGGTAACAGAACACCCGTCACCAGAACCCCCGTAATGAGCGCATACGTCGATATCCGACGGAGAGATAGCGACGTCTCTTCGACTGTCTTGACTTCCATACTACCAGTACCTGGGGATACCTAATAAAAGCGTGAAATCGTTCCGTTCAGTTGCGCCGTTGCAGACCGTTGCGAGCCCAGCTAAGGTGATTTATACGGAAAGTAACTGACCGGAAATCCAGTGACTGTGCGCCCAAAGCTTACGATCCAGGTAGTCAGTAAACAGTAGCGGACAGTCTCCTCACAGTAGTGTGTCGTCGAACAGGAATATCTGACAATAATCGGATCGGTACCGGTGGTTGTTCCCAGCGAGTCAACAGCTGATCGGTCGCTGATTACTGAACGACCGATATCGTTTCCGCAGTCGTGTGGTCCGTATCGAGGTACATCGGCATGTACTGCCGACGTTCGAACGATTCTCGCTCGGATTCGTCTCCGACGGTACACCACAGTTGCACGCGCTCTGGGCCGTGCCAGTCGCCCTGGCGCTTGATCGAAAAGCAGACCAGTTCTTCGCCATCGTGCTCGATCACGGCATCTTTTCGAATGCCTGGATCGCCATCGATGATGAGATTCTTCATGCGTACTGCTCGCACCAGCACCGGATTAAAGCCTTCGACAGCGGCTCAGACTCGTTCGTACGAATCCGTGAGCCGATACACGCGCTTTCTCGCGTCCGTGAACGAAAACCGAGACTGGACGACGCCAATATCATCCAGCTGGGAGACTGCGTATCTGACCGTCCGGGTCGGCAACAGCGTCTCTTCGGAGAGCTCTTGCTGGGTCAGTGGTCCATCATACTCCAGCACCTTCGCCACCAGCTTCGCGCTTGGGGGACAGTCCTCAAGCTGCTGGCGGCCAATCGATTCGTCGCTGTGATCTGCTGTGCTCATACCACCGTTCATTGATGCAGTAATGTAATATTTTCTATTTCAATATTACTGTTGATTATTGCATCAGTGCAATCGGTAGTGAAACGGTCGTGAGCTGGCCGAATACCAGAGGGAGACTGCTTCTACCCTCAGTTGACCCGAAGCCTCTTAAGAGAACGACTGCTACTGTTCGAGTAGATGACCGACATCGTTGACGACGTCGAATGGCCGTACGAACCCGACGCGTCACAACAGGAAAAAATCGAGTCGCTCCAGGAACGGCTTGAAACCCTGGAGGGACAAAACGAGGAGATGCGGGACAAGCTTCTCGATGCGAACGCGGAGAACAACAAATACCAGCAAAAGCTAGAGCGGCTGACCCACGAGAACAAAAAGCTCAAACAGTCACCGTTGTTCATCGCAACGGTCCAGGAGATCACCGAGGACGGCGTGGTGATCAAACAGCACGGAAACAACCAGGAAGCACTGACTGAGGTCACCCAGGAGCTACGTGAGGCGCTGGGGCCAGACGACCGGGTTGCCGTGAACAATTCGCTCTCTATTGTGCGTATTCTCGATGCCGAGACCGATGTGCGTGCGCGGGTGATGCAGGTTGACCACCAGCCTAACGTTGGCTACGAAGATATCGGTGGGATCGACGACCAGATCGAGGAGGTCAGAGAGACCGTCGAGCTACCAATTACCAGCCCAGGTCGGTTCGATGAGGTCGGCATTGAGCCACCATCGGGCGTGTTGCTCCACGGGCCACCTGGCACTGGCAAGACGATGCTCGCCAAGGCCGTTGCCAACCAGACTGATGCAACGTTCATCAAGATGGCTGGCTCCGAGCTGGTTCATAAATTCATCGGCGAGGGTGCAAAGCTCGTTCGTGATCTCTTTGAGCTTGCACGCCAGCACGAGCCGGCCGTACTGTTCATCGACGAGATCGACGCCATCGCCGCCAAGCGGACCGAATCCAAAACGTCCGGCGACGCTGAGGTCCAGCGGACGATGATGCAGTTGCTCGCAGAGATGGACGGCTTCGACGAGCGTGGGCAGATTTCGATTATTGCCGCCACCAACCGGTTTGACATGCTCGATCGGGCGATCCTCCGGCCAGGCCGATTCGATCGGCTCATCGAGGTGCCAAAACCGGACGAGACGGGCCGTGAGATGATCTTCAAGATCCACACCCGCTCGATGAACGTGGCCGACGATGTGGAATTCGAAGCGCTGGCCGAGCTCACCGGGTCAGCAAGCGGAGCCGACATCAACGCCATCTGTACAGAGGCGGGGATGTTTGCGATTCGTGACGACCGCGAAACCGTCACACGCGAGGATTTCGAGGCCGCCTGGGAGAAGATCAGCGACACTGAAGACGACGATTCGGTCAGCCAGACGTTCGCCTGATCCATCCAATTGGTCGGTCACACCCATTTCGACGTTCCTTTCAACGTGTGTATTCTAGCTCCAGCCATGGATGCACAGCCGGGATTGGACGACCAGTATCGTCGCTCTAGCTCGTGGCCCCTCTTCGTGGCGCTCGGGCTCGTCATCTCCGAGCTGGGCGTGTTGTTCGGAGTCATCCCGATTTCCGTCGGTGGGCTGGTGCTGTTCATCGGTGCGATTGCGGCGGCCGTCAGCGAGGCAGGCTATACGGACCGTCCGTGGCGGTTGCTCGCCGGACTTGGCGGGCTGCTCGTTGGTGTTGGCGTTCTCATTGCTGTCACACAGGCGAGCGCCCTCGCACCTGAGGAGGTCGTTGGTGTCTTCGCGAAGGGATTCGCGCAACCACCCAACGGCGTCGTCGTGCGCGGAATCTCGATCATCGTCGCCGGCATCGCCGGCATCGTGCTCGCGCTTGTGGGACCCCAGCTCGCCACCACACACCGGTAACCACACCCAACGGGGCGAATCGAAGCGCTATTTAGCCGTCCGAACGATTTCGTGGGTATGGAATCCAGCGTCTTCGATCGAGAGACACTGCTCGATCTGACGGTGAACATCATCCCGCTCGGTATCATCGTGTTTTTCATCGCCGTATTCCTGCTGTTGCCAGGGTTCGGCTACGATCCGCTCGCAACGTCAGTACAGATGGCACTCCTGGTGATCCCATTTGTTTCGCTGGCAGCGTTAACGTATATTTCTGGCAAGGCGATCGCCCGGGACGAGCAGTTGCTCGAATCGGAGTAACGGCCGGGTTCTCCCCGAATTTTTGGTGCAAAATTCGTCGCCGCAGAACATAACCTTTCTAATCCACCGGTGCTGATGGGTCGTATATGGACCTATCAGCACAGCTCGCGCTGACCGTTTTGATGGGAGTCTTTCTCGCTGCGGTGGCGATGGCCCTGTCCCGCTTGGAAGACTGGCGAACGTACACGCCACTGACCAGCGGTGGGGGCGTCGCCGGCGGTGAGTCGGGCTACATCACGCGGGAAAAGCCGCTTGGGCTCACACGCTGGTTAACGACGGTCGATCACAAGGACATCGGGATCTTATACGGCGTGTTTGCCGTCATTTCGTTTGCCTGGGGTGGGCTCGCCGTCCTGTTGATTCGGACGGAGCTGATGACGCCCGCAATGGACGTGCTCGAAGGGCTTGGCGGCGAGGCGTTCTACAACGGGCTGATGACCAGTCACGGCATCACAATGCTGTTCCTGTTCGGAACACCAGTGATTGCCTCCCTCTCGAACTACTTCATTCCGTTGCTCATCGGTGCTGACGACATGGCGTTTCCACGGATCAACGCCATTGCATTCTGGTTGCTCCCACCGGCAGCGCTGTTGATCTGGGCTGGATTCTTCCTCGATCCGATGACGGGCGGGGCAATCGAATCCGCTCAGACTTCCTGGACGATGTACACGCCGCTTTCGATCATGCAGACGAATCCCGGCGTGGATCTGTTCTTGCTCGGATTGCATCTCTCGGGCGTTTCGGCAACGCTCGGTGCGATCAACTTCCTGGTGACGATTTTCTCAGAGCGCAATGAGGAGGTTAACTGGGCAAACCTCGACATCTTTTCGTGGACGATCCTCACCCAGTCTGCGTTGATCCTCTTTGCGTTCCCACTGCTCGGCTCTGCGATCGTCATGCTGTTGCTCGATCGTAACTTCGCCACGACGTTTTTCACCGTTCAAGGCGGCTCACCGATTCTCTGGCAGCATCTGTTCTGGTTCTTCGGTCACCCCGAGGTGTACATCCTGGTGTTGCCACCAATGGGTGTAATCAGCCTCATCATTCCGAAGTTCTCCGGACGGAAGCTGTTCGGCTTCAAGTTCGTCGTCTACTCCACGCTCGCAATTGGTGTGCTCTCGTTTGGCGTCTGGGCGCATCACATGTTCACCACAGGCATCGACCCACGGATTCGGCTCTCCTTTATGGCGGTCTCGCTTGCGATCGCCATTCCGAGTGCGGTCAAGACGTTCAACTGGATCACAACGATGTGGAACGGCGACATTCGGCTGACAGCGCCAATGTTGTTCAGTGTTGGCTTCGTTTCGAACTTCATCATTGGCGGCGTCACCGGCGTGTTCCTTTCCTCAATTCCGGTCGATCAGCTGCTCCACGACACGTACTACGTGGTCGGACACTTCCACTACATCGTGATGGGTGCAATCGCATTCGCGGGCTTTGCAGCCATGTACTACTGGTATCCGATCGTCTCCGGTCGGATGTATCAGAAGACGCTCGCACGCTGGCACTTCTGGACGTGGATGATCGGCTCGAACATCACGTTCTTCGCGATGTTGTTGCTCGGCTACGACGGCATGCCGCGCCGGTATGCAACGTACGGCGATCAGGGTGCGCCGTTCTCGGTGCTCATCCAGAATCTCCACATCATCGCCTCAGTGGGCGCGTTCATCATGGCGATCGGGACGATCATCTGGCTGTACAACTTCGTCGTCTCGTGGTATGAGGGCCCAGCAGCCGGCCCCGATCCATGGGACCTTCGCGAGTACGGCATGGAGTCCCGCGAGTTCGAGTGGCACGCAGACCGGCTCGAAACCGCCATCACTGACGGCGGCAGCGACGACCAGTCAGACGACTAGCTCGCGTCGAGCCCATCAGTTCTCGTATTCGTAATACATCGTCAGTAGTCTCTCCTGGCCACCCTCTGGGATGGCAATCGTTTTTTCAGCTCGCTCAAAGCCAACTGCTTCGTAGAACGGTTCGAGTCCGTCACGGCAGTACAAGGTAATGCGCTCAAGCGGCGTCGGCTCAAGACGGTCGAGAATTTCTGCAACGAGTTGTTCTCCCAGCCCCGCTCCGCGTCGGTCGGCGTGGACGATGATATCGAAAACGGTGGCATAAAAGGTAAAATCAGAGATGACACGAGCAGCCGCGATGCATTCGCCGTCGTCTACGAGGCCGATCGCCAGATCCGTCTGTTCGAGTGCTCGTTCTACTTGCGCTGGCGTTCGATCCTCCCACCAGCCGTACGTCGCGTACAACGCACACAGTTCGGGAGCGTCTCCACCATGCAGCACTCGTGATTCGACGACCATGTCGTGGCTGGGGATGGCCGTCGCAAAAACGGTGGCTGACGGTGAAATTCTCTCACACCATGTTCGCGACGAGAGCGAACGCGGAGAGCCCCATCAGCAGGGCAATTCCGGAGAACACGACCAGCAGGAGATCTTTCTCTTCCATACCTGCCATAGCAGTCCGAGGACAAAAAGCTCAATGTCCTGCTGGGCCAATCACTCGCGTGAACTCCCAGCAGAGCTACAATGGCCAGCGATTCGTTACGGGCCTCTATCTTGCGATCGTGGCGGTTGCGGGCGTTGCGGGCGCGATCATCGGGAGCCTCGGCATTGAGGGGACCGACCCCGAGCTATTCTTTGTGATTCAGTTGCCACCCACAATGCTCGGAATGGCGCTTTTCGGGGCGATCACGGTCGGCACGATGCTTGGCGTCGTTCTCGTCGTGTTGATTGCCGTCTCGAATCGCTACGTCGAGTAATCGCGTCGATCAATTATTGGCCCTGGATGACGAACGGTTGGCATGTACCAGATCGTAACCGGAATTGCTCCGGAGGATCCACAGACGGAGGCGAAAGTCAGTGCGATCACCGAGTTGCCAGCCGCCGCCGAGACGGTTGCCGTGACGATCGTGCACGTTAGCGACTCCGAGCGCGAGCTGCGCTCGGTACCGGCCGTGGACGTGGCCTACGAGACGCTTACTGAGCACGGCATCGACGTGACGCTGCGCCGATCGACGGCAACGCCGCTGAATGCTGTGCTGGCCGTTGCAGACGACCTCGACGCGGATTGCATCTGCATTGGTGGCCGGCGACGGTCTCCCGCCGGAAAGAACCAGCTGCGCAGCGGCTCCGAAGCAGTGATCCTGAACACCGAGCGCCCAGTGTTGATCGCCGGGCACACCACACAATCAGAGTGAGACAAGACAGACGTGATAGCTGATCGCCTCAATGGTGGCTGCCTCAAGCAGTCCCTCGGGATGGACGACCACCGGAACGCCGTTGTGGCTATCGCGCGCTGCAATAGCCGTGGTGACGGCCCTGTCGAACGACGCTCTGTCCGTCGCAACCGCGACGACAAGCCGAACCATCGGGGTCGAAACGACGTACGACGCAGCACCGTCAGTCGGTGAGACGTTTGCAGTGCCATACGCCGCGCGAAGACGGTGGCCAACACGATCGCTGAATTTCTGTGTCGTGTCTGCCGGACGAGTTACCTCAAGTGGTCCGTGTGCTGCTTCCACCGCAGCGATCGGAACTGCAAGCGTGACGCGATCGCTGCCCGCAAACAACAGATCCGTTCCGTAAAAGCCATCCGACCGATGAATGCCGATCAGACTCCCGCTGTCTCCGCCCGTACTCATCGGATCGAAGATTGTCACGCCCTCGAACGTGACCGGCGAATCGTAGTAGCCTCCTACGCGCACACGCGCGTCGTGTCCGCGTCGGCGACCACTCGTCACGCCCGTCGTGCGACCGCTTTTGTGAAACGTTGCGTCGGCGGAGGGCTCCTTCTCGAAGCCGACGAGCTGGCCAATCCCCAGAATTCGGTGGTCGATTCGACCGGGACGAACCGACACCAGTGCGCTATCGGTCGTGTTCGGCTCCTCGGAGTCAATCGTGGCAGACGTTTTGAGCGTCCCAATCCGATCGTCTGTGGTGCCACCATCCATCGGTCCGGGCTGATAAATCGGAGCTCCCTCGTTCGATCCGCCGATCGGTGCAGCGACGTGTGCGTTGGTCAACACGACCGGGTCGTCGGTTTCGGTGTGTAACACGGGCGTCCCCAGCGTCCCCGCTGTCACGTCCTCGTGACCGATCGAAACGCCCGCCGGCGCGGGTCGCCACCTGGCGGTTCGATCGGTTTCGCTGAGCGGGGGCTGACGCACAACACCGGCGTGAATTCTGGGTTCGCCGATCTCCTGAACGTCCGTTGGAATCGTTTCGCCGTCGATATCGACGGTTTCTGGAATCCTATCGCTGGCGGCGAGCTGGGCCACAGGACGCTTTTTGGAAACGAGAACGATGACCGCCGGTTCGTCCGTCGGCTGGCCACCAACCCTGCGGGTGCCAAGACAGGTGCCGATTACGTTGGGGTGTGATTCAAGCGCATCGCGGAGGTCGTCGGGGAGCTCCATGGTGACAAAGCACACGCACGAACGTGCTGTAAGCGTTTGGTGTGAAAATATGTCCGAAAAAATGCGTTCACAATTGTCGTGATAAATCCTACCAGAGGTCTATAAACCCACAACGAGGGGGCAAACCGCGGTCCTGATATGGCCCGCCCCAAAATGCTTCCATACTGGATTGTAGACGCGACCTGCGCACACCATGACCACGAACGACACAGGCAGTCCCTTCGCACCACACACGCCGTCCGAAACGACGGCGATGCTCGACGCCATTGGCGCCGACTCCGAAGCGGAGCTGTTCGACATCCCAGACGACGTACTGTTCGACGGTGAGTTCGACATCCCAAAACGATCCGAACGGGCGGTGCTGTCCGAAACAACCGCACTGCTCGAGATGAACGACTCGGTGACCGAATTCCTTGGCCGAGGACATTACGACCACTACGTTCCGTCGTGGGTGGACCACGTTGCCGATCGGTCGGAGTTTCTGACGAGTTACACGCAGTATCAGCCCGAAATCGCCCAGGGCTTTCTGCAGGCGCTGTTCGAGTATCAGTCGATGCTCGTTGAGCTCACTGGCCTGCCGGTGGCAAACTGTTCGATGTACGACGCCGCCACCGCACTCGGTGAGGCCGCAACGCTCTCGAGTCGTCTCCGATCGGTGACGGGGACGACAGTGCTCGTCCCAGAGCTACTCGAATCTGGCCGACGCGCCGTGCTCGAGAACTACGTTGCCGGCACTGAGCTGTCGGTCGAAACGTATCCGATGGACGATGGCGTCGCCGCAACCGATGCGGTGGCTGAGAGCTGCTCGTCGGATGTGGCGATGGTGTACGCCGAATCGCCAACCGTTCGTGGGACGATCGATCCGGGGCTGTCGGAGCTTTCGTCGATCGCCGACGAACATACTAGCGTGTTCTGTCTCGGAACGGATATCGTTGCGCTCGGACTGCTAGAATCGCCAGCTGCTGTGGGTGCCGACATCGTTGTCGGTGAGGCCGGATCGCTTGGATTAGGAGCGAGCTACGGGATGGGACTGGGACTGTTTGCCTGTCGTGAGGAATATCTCCGACAGATTCCGGGTCGGCTCGTCGGCTCCTCAACAGACGAGACCGGTCGGCGTGCGTTCACGCTCACCTTACAGACCCGCGAACAACACATCCGCCGAGAGCGTGCGACAAGTAACATCTGCACGAATCAGGCCTGGGTCGCGCTGAGGACCGCCATGACGGTTGCCGATCTCGGACCGGACGGACTTATCGAACTCGCAAGCGATTGCGTTCGGTCGGCCACGTCACTGGCAGAACGAATCGACGCGATTGAAGGCTACACCGCACCGGTCCATGACAGACACCACTTCCGGGAGTTCGTCGTCCGCACCGAGTCGTCGGCTGGCACCGTCCAGGAGGAACTGCTCGCCGAAGACATCGCTGTCCACGCGATCGACGAGCACCTGTTGGAAGTGTGTACGACCGAGACGACTGCCGACGAGCGCGACCGACTCGTTACCACCCTGGAGGGACTCGCATGAAATTCGATCAAGCACGCTGGATCACGGACGAAGACCGGTACGAACCGCTGCTGGCAGAAAAGCGATCGAAGACCGTCTCGGTCGATGCTGATGATGCGGGACTTCCAGACGAACTGACGCGAGATGAGCTAACACTCCCATCGCTTTCGGAGCCGGAGCTAGCACGACACTACACGCGGCTTTCGGAGATGACCTACGGGATCGAAAACGGACCGTTCCCGCTGGGATCGTGTACGATGAAATACAACCCATCGTTCACAGAGGACGTGGCCGCACTCGACGCGGGGCAGGTCCATCCCGACCGGCCCGCCGAATCGATTCAGGGCACACTTGAGGTGCTCTTCCGGCTCCAGGAGTATCTCGGTCGCATTGGTGGGATGGACGCCGTGACGCTCCAGCCACCGGCCGGTGCTGCCGGAGAGTTTGCTGGCATCCTCGTGGCGAAGGCCTACCACGAGGCCAACGGCGAGGACCGAACGGAAGTGATTGTGCCGGACAGCGCGCACGGAACGAACTTCGCCAGCGGTGCGCTCGCCGGTTTCGATGTCGTAACACTTCCGGGAGGCTCGGACGGACGCGTCGACTGTGAAGCTCTCGAGAACGCGGTTGGTGAAGACACCGCGGCGCTGATGCTCACCAATCCGAACACGCTCGGACTCTTCGAGCGCAACATCACCGAGATCGCCGACATCGTCCACGACGCCGGTGGTCTGCTCTACTACGATGGCGCGAATCTCAACGCCCTGCTCGGTCGGGTGCGACCTGGCGATATGGGATTCGACGTGATGCACTACAACGTCCACAAGACGTTCGCCACACCCCACGGCGGCGGCGGACCCGGTGCAGGGCCGGTTGGCGTTGGGAATGAACTCGCCGAATTCCTCCCGGAGCCCCGCGTTCGGAAAACGGATGACGGCTACGAACTGTTCACGCCAGAGTCCTCGATCGGCAAAGTGCACGGCTATCATGGCAACTGGCTCGTGCTCGTGAAGGCCTTTGCCTACATCGCCAGACTGGGCGATGCAGGACTCACCGATGCGAGTGCCAAAGCCGTCTTGAACGCGAACTATCTCGCCAGTCAGATCGAGTACGACGTTCCGTTCGAACCGTTCCACCACGAGTTCGTCGCGAGTGCAGACGCGGACGCAGCCGACGTTGCAAAGCGGATGCTCGATTTTGGTGTCCATCCACCAACCACGAAGTGGCCAGAAGCCGTCGAAGAGGCACTCATGGCAGAACCGACGGAGATCGAAACGAAGCGATCGCTCGATCAACTCGCCGAGGCGTTCAACGCCGTCGCGAACGAATCACAGGAAACGGTCGAGGATGCGCCGAACCGAACGGCCGTTAAACGGATCGATCAGGCAACTGCAGCGCGAAATCCACGGCTCTCCTGGCAAGCACTCGAGTTCGAAACTGAGTGATCACCATCCCATCGGCGGGAGTCGTGTCACACAGTTGCGACAGAACGTGTACAACGGATCGTTATCAGTGCCACAGTCCGGACACCGAACCACGGACGAATCCGACGGCGATTGCTCGCGGTCTGCATCAACGAACGGCTGGGGATCGCCAGGGTTTATCCAGTAGCTGGTGGCCGGAGTCGGCGGCTGGTCGGACTCCTCGCGCTCTTCAGGCTCCATATTCCGGGCCAGATACAGCAACACCGGAATCTGCAAGAGCGGGAACAGCACGAGGATAACCAGTCCCCACACCAGTGTATTCATACCTAAACTACGGTAGACAATGACTTACTCATTACGGTGTTTTTATTCTTTTTCAGTGATCCAATCGCCTGAGAGGATTTTAGTGCCTGGAATGCGAGCGGTTCGGTATGGATGCACACACCATCTCTCCGGTGGTATCGATCGTTGGGGTCACAGTCGGTCTCGTAATTCTGTTGTACGGCGTCGCGTTCGGGAACCAAACGGGACTCCAGCTAGTTGGCGGCGGGGTGACGGTGGTCGCAGTGGGGGTGCTTGCTGCGTATCTCCACCGGGCACAACCACTGACACAGACGCACTGAAGGGAAACCCTATTGTATCGCCGGCCGAAACGTCCCCCTGCAGTCCCGTGGTGTAGTGGCCAATCATAGCGGCCTTTGGACGTGGTTGGGATACCGATCGCGGAGGAAAGCCGTTGACCCCAGTTCGAATCTGGGCGGGACTATAGGTAGGCGGCGTCCCAGCGCGTCGGATTTCGCTGGTTACCACAGTCGGTGCATTCTGCGCGACCCATTGCATCCATAGAGACCTCGACACCGTCGCAGTTCGAACAGAAATAGCCGTACCGATCGGTTCGGTCGGTGTCGTTGTAGGCGACGAAAAACGGCGCGACAGTCCCCCGTTCTGCGTCATCGTGGTCAATGTACACCGTGGTGTTGTCCACGGAAACCGACTCAACGGCCGTCGGTTCGTCCTCTACGTAGACGTTTTCGACGTACTGCGTGCCGTCGATCTCGACGCGCTCGTCGACCGCCTTTTTCATGTCGTGGCGTTCGTAGAACTGATTGCCGCCGTGGTTGTCTCTGAGGACTCGACCGCGAAGCCGACTGGCACCCATCCGTTTCAGCTGATTGTCGATCGCATCGAACAGCGCCGTGCCAATCGACCGACCGCGATGGTCTGGGTCCACGTGCAGCCAGAGAAGATCACCATCGCCGTCGTCGTCGACGAGAACGCCCTCGGCAAATCCCACGAGAGCCTCCTCGTCGTCGGCAACCAGCACCGTCCGATTTTCATCGTCAAGTAGGTCAGAGAACGCATCGTCTGCGTACCACTGCGTGACGGCCCCCTCGATCGTCTGTGGACTCAAGGTGTACGAAGCCGACAAAGAACGGCGAGCAATATCACGAACTGCCGGTGCATCTTCGGTGGTCGCTGTACGAATGTTCATATTATGCTAAACCCATCCATCCACAATAAAGCCCACTGCCGAGGCGAAGCTTCTCCGAACAGCAACAGCCCCCTACAAGCCGGGGATCCCACCGCCTCCACCTGTTCTGGGCGATCGTTCCACCCAGGTGATCAGAGTGTATCCAACGTAACCCTCAAGACTGTAACACCACTATTGCTGTGTAACATGAGTATCTGCTGTCTACGGGGGCGGTATCGTGGGGGTTGAGATTCGAGAGGATCCCGTCACCGACGACGAATTCGAGGAAATGAAACAATTCGTTCATGATTACCTCGCCGCAAGCGTCGAGAGCGAGGACGATGGGGGACGAATGCGGTGGTATCCCTGGCACTCGGCGCAGTATCGCTTTAACCACATTCTGAACGTGGTCGCTGTTGCAACGCGGATTGCCGAGCGTGAAGGAGCCAACGTGGATGTGGTTCGAGTTGCGTCGCTGTTTCACGACATTGCAAAGCTAGAAGTGGACCAGGACGTGCACGCAGAGGCCGGTGCGCGGATCACTCGGGAGTATCTGGGCAGTCACTGCGACTATCCGTCGTCGTTCGTCGACGAGGTCTGTAGCGCGATCGAGGCTCACTCCTATCAGGGGCCGCTGTCCGATCTCGGGCTCGAGGCGCGCTGTTTGATCGAGAGCGATCTTCTCGATAAGGTGGGTGCCAACGGGATGACGCTCATTCTGCTGCGGATGGGCTATGAAGCGCGAGGACACACGGATGCGCCCGAAATGATCGATCGGATCGTTGAACGGGGACAGAACGTCCTCGATCGAATCGAAAGCGACACTGCCGAGTCGATCGCCCACCAGCGGCTCAAGCGGGTGCGCTGGTTCCGGGAGTGGCTCCTCGAAGAGGTTGCAGTGCTCGAAGACGAGTCCGATTCGGCAGTCGACGAACTGACGAATTAGCCGAACAGAATTCCGATGGCGTCGGTGAGAAAGTAGACGCCAAAACCAGCGAGCACGAGCGCGCTCACGGCTGCTGTTAGCGGTGCCATGGCGTCGATGCGATTTTTCGCGGCTATCAGCGTTGCCGGAAAGCCAACGACCCAGAGCGCAACCCCTGCAAACAACCCGACGAGCAACAGCGGGGTGCCGGTGTGAACGACGAACAACCCGGAGAGCGACGCCGACAGTGGTTCGAGCACATCAACGGTGCCGGGATTGAGCAGGGCAACACCGGCGGTGAGCCAGAAGAGAATCTGGTAGGGGTTGGTGATGGCGAGTGCAAACGCCCGGCGAAAGCCACGCCCAGTTTCAGATTCGGTGTCGTCCGTGAACCCATCGCGGAACTCATTGGCAGTGTCGTAGGCGAAATACAACATCAACAGCCCACCGACGCCGACCATCACCCCTCGAAGGAGCGCAATCCGTTCGACGATTGCCACCACGCCGAGCAGCGCCCCCACGAAAAAGCAGATGTCGGCCACCATCGCCCCCAGGCCAGCACGAACTCCGGAGAGCCAGCCGTGTGTGACGCTCTCATCGGCGATCACCGCGTTCATCGGGCCGGGCGGTGCCGCGAGTGCGATCCCGAACACCACCCCCGCGACGAACGTCACTGGATCCGTCATTGGTTCGTATAGGGGCGAAAATGCGAAAAATGGATTGAAACGGAGTTATAGTCCGATTCGCTGATAGCGTTGATAGAAATACCCCAGCGAAACGATCCACAACACGGGTATCGGAAGAACGAACGCACCCACCACACTCAGCATCCCCGCACTCGTCCATCGCCACGGGCTGGGGTTCCACGGCGCGTCGGTTCGCCTGAGGGCGCGCACGTCGAGACACAGCGAGACGATAAAAACGAGACCCAGCACCAACAGAACGAGTGGGGCGAAGACGGCTCCAGATATCACGGCTGCCGCAACTGGGCCGTCGGTTGCAATAGGTCCAGACGCAAACAGAGCGGACTGGAGATCGAACAGTCCGACGACGAGCAGTCGTGGGAGTTCTACGAACGGAACCAACACGCCGATCCACCACCATCCGTGGGAGTTGTCCACAGCCATTGTTGAGTTCCTCGATCAGTGATCGCCACCGCTCAGTCTTTCGATCAGATTCCCTGTCCCATCAGATGGCTCCGAAGGAGATCCGCATCCGGTGCTCCGGAGGCCGGATTGACGAGCACGAGGGTGTCATCGGCACTAAACTCTTCGCGCAGCTCCCAGGCCATTGCGGCCGCCGCGCCGCCAGCGACACTGATGTCGATCCCCTCGTGGCTGGCGATCGTCACCGCGGATTCGAGGATGTCGTCGTCGTTGACGGCCACCGCACCACCGTTGTGCTCTCGGAGTGTCTCCAGGACGAGTTCGCTTCCCGCCGGCGCAGGCCGTTCGAGCGCGCCGGCCACCGTATCGGGAACGTCCCATGGCTCAACCGCCGTTGCTCCGCTCTCGAACGCCTCGACGAGCGGCGCACAGTCCTTCGACTGGCCGGCATAAAATGACGGAACGGTATCGACGAGACCGAGCTCTGCGAACTCTCGCGCTCCTTTTGCCATCCCATACAGCGGCGCGCTCCCAACAAATGGATAGCAGACAACGTCGGGGACCGTCCAGTTGAGCTGCTGGAAGCATTCGAACGCAACCTGTTTGGCACCCTCGTGTCGAAACGGCGTCTCGAACGCACCCAGTGGGTACAACTCGGCCGACTCGGTTTCGAACGTCGCCTTCGCATCGTCGAATCGGCCGCCAACGACGTTCATATCACCCCCGTGAACGTTGATCATCGCCTTGTGCTGAAACGGCGTCCTGGAGGGAACGTAGGCGTGCGTGGTGAGCCCCGCACGCGCACCGAAGGCAGCCGCCGACTGGCCACCCGCTCCGGTGCTCGCCAGACCAACGTCCGTCGCCCCGTGCTGGCGGGCAGCAGAAATGGCCAGGGCGATCCCGCGATCCGTGATCGAACCGGTGGGATTCGCCCCTTCGTCTTTGATGTAGACCGATTCAACGCCGAGTTCGTCGGCCAACCGCGGGCAATCAACCAGCGGTGTCGGCCCCCCAGCGAGCTGGACGCGCTCGCTCGCAGGGATGGGCATCAGCACATCGAACGCGTCGCTCGCGGACGCCTGGTCTCGTGAGAGCCCGATGGAATCGAGCGCATACGCCGGATCGAGGATACCACCGTCTGGATGGCGTTCGACCGTCGGCGCGAACTCCTCACCCGAGAAAGGATCGCGAAAGCCCGTAAACGCGGCTGTCGTCTGCATATTCGGGCTACTGGGCCCCCGGACTAAGCCCTGTTGAACTGCTCGTTATCCGATGTAGCGGAGATCGTCCTCAGTCGGTGCCTGCGACTGTTCCATCTCCCTGATTTTCGAGACGACTTCTTCCATCTCCTCGGCGCGTTCTTCGAGTGCGTCGTAGCCCACCTCGAACGCACAGAGCGATTCGAGGACCTCAAGAACGGCGCGGGCACTCTTGGGATCGACGAGATAGCCGCTGGTCTCACCCATCAGACAGGCCGCGTTAAAGCCACGGCGCTCGCCGAGCCCGAGCAACAGCCCACTGACGCCGACGATGCCGCCGGCGGGTTCGTTGTCACGGAACTCCACTGCATCGTCGAGCTCCTCAATTAGTGCGTCTGAGCTCGCCGCACCGATGACGCTGTACTCTTCAATGAGCTCGCCCGTCGGCACGCCACCCAGCGTGTACGCCCGCTCAACGCCGAACGATTCGGCCACATCGAGGATGGCGCTGGTGAGCTGATAGTGGCCACGGGGATCCTGCGCCTGGTGGTCGCCGGTCAGCACGATCAGATCGTTCGGAACGGACTGCTCGGCCGGCGTCGTCGAGCCGTTGGTTGCAACGTCATCATCACTCGATTCGTCGTCTTCGGACGACGTGGCAGCCGTCGTCAGATCGACGTAATGAAACTCCAGACAGGCGAGCTGTGTCGTGCCGTCCTCGATCGTCACCTGTGGTGGAAAATGCTCGGAGTAGAGGCGTCGCAACAGCGTGGTTTCGAACTCTTCAAGAAGATGCTCGGCCGCTAGCTTCCCGACGTGGCCCACGCCCGGGAGCCCCTCGATCAGAATTGGATCGCGAAGCGACGGGTCTGCAACCGTCTCAATATCGAACTCGTCCATGCAGCCTACTGCCGTTCTCGTCGCTTAAGTGCACGTCGGTACTTTCCGTAGCGGTCGGTCGGATCGTACGGTGCTGGAGCGCTGTTGTGGGCCGGCTCGCCACACTCCGGGCAGTTCTCTGACAGCGTGTACACTGGCCGATCGTGTGCCGTCTGCCAGTTCGAACAGACCCGAATATCCGATCGCATGCGATCAGTTGCTGTCGGCCTCAGTCTGGCGTTCGCGGTGGAACTCTGCGGTGCCACCACGCGATTCGATCGCCTCGCGCGCTCGATCGACCGTCTCGGTCAGTTCGTCCTCGGCGAGCTTATACGACGGTGCCTTCACCTTGATGCGATATTCGGGAGCACCGACGTAGGTGACGTCGAGATCGATCTCGTCTGCCACCTCGCCATTGCCGGCCGCCGATTCAAGCGCCGCCTGGATGTCGTCCACACCGTTCGGATTGGGCGATTCGAGATGGATATACCCCGTAACGGTAACGAATGGCACCGAAACGTTCGCTCGGGCAGTGTCGACGATCGCGTCGATTTCGTCGTCCGTGAGCTCCGTGTTCTCAAGCGACTCTGTTCCGTGAATCGCTGCCGCCTCAAACCCGTCGTACAGCGTTCCGAACGACCCGAGCAGCTCGTTGGCAACCGTCCCGTACTGCTCATCGGCAACGTCCTCGCCGAACGCCAGCGTCATCCACTTATCTGCCTTTTGTTCATTTTTCCACTCCTGGATCTTCTCTGACTGCTGGTGGTCATTGACGTCTTTCAGCGAGAGATCGATCTGCTGGGCGTCTTTGTCCACATCGAGCACCTTACAGACCGCGGTCTCGCCCGGACTGACGTGATCGCGGATGTTTTTGATCCACCCACTGGTGACTTCGCTGATGTGAACGAGTCCGCGTCGGTCGGTGTATTCCAGTAGATCGACAAACACCCCGAAATCTTCAATCTCATCGATGCGGCCCACGACGAGATCGCCGGGTTCAGGCCAGCCTGTGTATTTCATGTGTATCGGTTGTGGGCTAGCCCGAATAAACCCACCGTATGCGAGAAGTGCGTCCGACGTTCGTATCGTGAACGGCGAATAACGACCCTTCAGGCCTCAACAGTTCGTTCGAGCGTTTCGGTCACTTCGCCCTCGAAGACGGCCTTCCCACCAGTTGGGCGGGCCAGCACGTGGCCACAGACGGCACACGCGACTTCGCTTGCGGCTTTGCCGAAGATGATCTGTTCGTTCTCACAGTCCGGGCACGTCACACGGTAGAATTTTCCTGCCATCGTTTACTCCTGGAATTCGAGTCGGCCAGCACGCCATCCTTCACGGAGGTGGGCCTTCCCACACTCGCTGCAGCGGTACGTGAGATTCGTTTTCTTTGTCGGTTTGTTGCCGGCCGGCACCTTCGAGAACTTCCCCGAGTTGCCGATTCCCGACTTCTGGCGCTTGCGCTGGCGGCCCTGGACTTCGGTCATGCCCGAGGAGCGCCCGGAACGGACCTTCTCAACCTCGTGTTCGGTGTGGAGATTACAGTGTGGACAGTGAGTCCTGAATCGGCGTGGCATCTGCATGGTTACTGGTGGTCCATTATCGACGCCGCATTAAAACCCGTTTGGTTCGACCCAGCGGACTGTCGGATGTGAACGTCGATCACAGTTTTCCCTTTGTTGTGAACGATCGTGTAGAATCAAGAGACGGCAAAGTGATATACCAACAATTATCAAAAGGACGTTCGAAATTCTCAGCAGCTGGTATGACAGCCATCGAAACCGCTGCCCTGACCAAACGCTACGGTAACACCCTCGCCGTGAACGAGCTCTCCTTTTCGATTCCGTCGGGCGTTGTCTACGGTTTTCTCGGCCCGAACGGCGCGGGAAAGACAACCACCATGCGGATGCTGACGGGGCTGCTAGAGCCCACGAGCGGGACCGGTCGCGTCGGTGGCGTCCCGATCACAGATCGCGACGGGTTGCGCGAGCAGCTCGGCTATCTCCCCGAAGAACCCCCACTGTACGACGAAGCGACCGGCCGCGAGCAGCTGACCTACATCGCCGGGTTGCGTGATCTCCCAGAGCGCGAGAGTCAGGAACGGATCGAGGAGCTGCTCGGCGTGCTCGATCTCACGGCGGATGCTGACACTCGGATTGCGGAGTACTCGAAGGGGATGCGCCAGAAGGTGGCGTACATTCAGGCGGTGTTGCACGAGCCCCCCGTCGTGTTTCTGGACGAACCCACCTCGGGGTTGGATCCGCGCGCGGCTCGCACCCTGCGCGAGGAGATTCTCGGACTGGCAGCAAGGGGCACCACCGTCTTTCTCTCCACGCACATTCTCCCGGTAGTCGAGGAGGTCGCCGACACCGTCGGCATTCTCTACGAGGGCGAGCTGGTGGCCGAAGACAGCCCCGAATCGTTGACTGGTGTGGAAACCGACGGTGACGAATCGCTCGAAGACGTGTTCTTAGAACTGACCGACGCGGACGAGGTGGCAATGGATGGCTGAGTCGGGGTGGCTACGCCACAGTGCACAGATCGGCTGGTTCGAGTTCCGACGCTCGGTGCGAAGTCTGCGTGGGAACAAAGGACGACTGCTGATGCAGATAGCATATCCAGTGGTGTTGCCGCTCATTTTCGCCATCCTGGCAATCGTGTTCGCGGGGCAGCTCCGGAGTATCGAACCGTTTGCCCTTCCGGATGGCGCGGCCGGATACGTGTCGATTACCTGGCTATTTATGGTGTTTATGATCGCCAATCGGACTGTAAGCCAGCGAGATGGCATCGAGAGCGAGCCGCTCATGCTGACGACGGTGTCATCGCGCACCGTCGCCGTCGGTATGGTGATCGCAGAGCTGCTCCGGGCACTCGCCAACATGACAGGGCTCATTCTGGTGGCAACCGGCGTTAGCGCCCTCGTGTTCGGCTCCGTGGCTGGGCTCGTTGTCATTCCGATCGCAATCTTTCTTCTCATTGGATCGCTGGTCGTGACCGGCCAGGCGTTTGGGTACGCAACGCTGCTCAGTCTCCACAGGTCTCCGTTTTTGCGCCAACACAAACTGGTAATTGGGATTCCACTGGGACTGATCGCTGGCAGTGCCTATCCACTGCTAGTAATGTCAGGAAGCGCCGACTGGATGCCGGTTGGCTTCAGCGACATCGCCATTTTTCCAGTCGGCTGGCTCGTCGATCTGATGGTCGTTGGCACGCCGCTCGTCGGTTCAACGAGTCGAATGGTTGGTGGGCTCGCTTTCAGTGGGCTCATCATTGCGATTGGGCTGCCAGCAATCACGCGGCTCACGGCTGAATACTGGTTCGACGAGCCGGTAAGTGACGATTCGGACGACGCTGCCGTGCAGCCAACGACGCCAGCACCCGACGCGCGCTCATCGATCGGCCCACTTTCGGTTCCAACAGTCTTCTCACAGCCAACACGCCGGGTCGCAGAATGGGGTTTGCTCCGCACTGTCAGAGAGCCAAAACGACTGGTTCATCTGCTTCTTCCATTGATTTTCGGGTTTCAGATTGTGCAGTTTGGATTTCAGTCCGGCTCACTCGGGCAGATTCTCGCGCCAGCGTGTGCCGTGACGGTCGCCATTCTGGTCGGTGAAATCGTCGCCATGAATCCGCTCGGCGACGAGGGATCGATGCTTTCCGTGACGATACTTGCGGTCTCGGGGACGAAGTTCGTTCGCGGACTGCTCGTTCCAGGACTCCTGTACGGCGTCCCAGTTGGTATGCTTTTGACCGGGCTCACAGCCGTTATCTCGCCGTACTCGATCACGACGATTCTCGCACTCGTCGTGACTGCGGGCGTTCTCACCGTCTTCTCCGTGGCAATAGCGCCCGCGATCGGGATGGCGCTTCCTCGCTACAGCGCGATTTCCGTCGGGCGCAGCCAGGAGGTTCGTCCGCCAAGAATGAGCGCAATCGTTCTCCACGCGTCAGCGATCGGTCTCCCTGGAAGTCTGCTCGTCGCGTTCGTGATCGATCCCGAAATTGCACGAACGGGACTCGCGATCGGATTCGGGATGCTCCCCGCACTCATCACGGGACTGCTGGGCTGGGACGGCGGCGCGAGCTGGTTCGAGGGCGTCGCGAACACAATCGAGGCGCTCGATCTCGCCACAGCCGGCGCAGTCGGCCCCGTAGCGTTGGTCCTTGGTGGATTGATCGCTGCACTGCTCAGTTATCATTTCGCTATCGAACTGTTCGAATCGTACGAATTCAACTGACGTGGGGCGCAGAGGCTATAGGGGCCGAGGCGGTAGTCCGCTCCAGATGACGCGGGTGCTCCACACCGGCGATACACACGTCGGCTACCAGCAGTATCACCACCCCGAACGCCGTGCTGATTTTCTCCGGGCGTTCGAGCAGGTGATCACCGACGCGATCGACGACGGCGTGGATGCGGTTGTCCACGCCGGCGACCTGTTCGACGACAGACAGCCACGGCTCGACGACGTGCTGGCCGTGCTTGAGCAGCTCAGACGGCTGGATCAGAAATCAGTGCCGTTTCTTGCCGTCGTCGGGAACCACGACCACAAACGCGGCGTCCAGTGGCTGGATCTGTTCGAATCGCTCGGCGTCGCCACCAGACTCGACGAGACGCCACACCGGATCGGCGATACGGCGTTTTACGGGCTGGATTTTGTCCCCCGATCACAGCGCGAGACGCTCGACTACGAATTCGAGCCACACGACGCAGCACGCGCCGTACTGGTTTCACACGGGCTGTTCGAGCCGTTCGACTTTGGCGACTGGGACACCGAGCGACTCCTCGCTGAATCGACGGTGGCGTTCGACGCGATGCTCGTCGGAGACAACCACACACCGGGACAGAAACGAATCGAGGACACACTGATAACCTACTGTGGCTCAACCGAACGCGCAAGCGCCAGCGAGGTGACAGATCGTGGCTACAATCTCGTGACACTAACCGAAGAGACGGATGTCTCGCTCTCACGGCGCAGTCTCGACACCCGCCACTTCGAGTTTATCGACATTGAACTCGCCGAACACGAGGGAAAAGAACGGGTGTTCGATCGACTACGGGAGTACGACCTCACCGAGAGCGTCGTCATCGTCACGATCGACGGTGCTGGCGAACCGCTTGCGCCCGCAGCCATCGAATCGTTTGCCAGCGACCGAGGGGCGCTCATCGCGCGTGTCAACGACCGACGCGAGCGTGAGACCGACGCAGAAGCCCCACAAGCGACAGAGTTCGTCGATATTGACCACGCCGTGCGCGAACGGATTACCGAACTCGAGCTAAGCGACGCCGCCCAGGAAATCGACGCGACGATCCGCGAACGTGAAATCGCCGACGCCAATGTTGCCGATGAGATCGAACGCTGGCTCGAACGACGAGTCGGCAAAGAAGACGACCCCGACGAGGAGACTGCGGATGGGAAAGCACAGTCAACGATGGGTGAATTCCAGTGACGATCGCGTTCTCTCGGATTGCCTTAGAAAATTTCAAATGCTACGAGTCGATCGACGTTCGTCTCGACGACGGCGTGACCGTGATCCATGGGCTCAACGGAAGTGGAAAATCCTCTCTGTTAGAGGCGTGTTTTTTCGCCCTGTACGGCTCGCGTGCGCTCGATGGCACGCTCGATGAGATCGTCACGATCGGTACAGAAACGACGACCGTCGAGCTCTGGTTTACCCACGAAAACAGTTCATATCACATTGAGCGGAAGATCACGATGAGCGACGATGCTGCACGAACCGCTCGCTGTGTCCTCACTCCACAAGCGCCGAGCGAGGCTGTGATTGAGCGCCCAATTGAGGGCGCAACCGACGTGCGATCCGAGATCAGTGGGCTGTTGCGAATGGACGCCGAGGCGTTCGTCAACTGTGCCTACGTTCGACAGGGCGAGGTGAACAAACTGATCAACGCGAGTCCGAGCCAGCGCCAGGACATGATCGATGAGCTGCTTCAGCTCGGCCGACTGGAAGACTACCGCGAGCGAGCAAGCGATGCTCGCGTCGGGGTTGGTCGGATTCGTGATGAAAAACGAGGGGCACTCTCGAGTCTCGACGAGCGCATCGAAGCGATCGAGGAGAAAAATCTCCACGAGGTGCGCAATACACTCATAAGCAAACGAAACAAACGAGATGAACAGATCGAGACGGTCGAATCGGCGATCGAGGAGGCAAAAACGAACCGCGAAAACGCACTCGAAACACTTCGCGCTGCAAAAGAGCGTCGTGAAGAGCTCGCGTCACTCTCAGAATCAATCGAGTCGCTGGAATCGACGATTGCAGAAACCGAACGCAAACGCAAAACGCTCGCAGAAACGCTTGAAACGGAGCGAAACACCCGCACGAACGGCCAGGAAACGCTCACAGAGCTGTTCGCTGAGAGTGAGATTGACGGTGATCGTGATGAGCTTTCGCTCGATCGGATCGATAACAGGCTCGAAACCATCGCCGAACGGGACGAAACGCTCCTTGAGGAGATTCAACAGCACCAGCTTGAGGCCCAAGAACGGACGAATTTGGCCGAACAGCTCGAGGACGACGCCGACGAGCGCGAAACACTGGCCAGTGAGGCCCGCGAAAACGCCAGCGAACGCAAAGCAGCGATCGAAGAGCGTCGCGAGCAGATCGAATCGCGAACGGAGAAGCTCGAATCACTCACCGAACGCCGCGAGGAACTCGTCGAGACGTTTTCGTCGGCTCCTTGCGAGTACGGTGACGCCACCGAATTCCATGCGAGCGTTCGGGAGTCACTGACAACGCTGCGCGAACGGATCGCGGAGGCAAAGAGCGACAAAAACAGTGCCAAAGAGGCGCTTGCCGAAGCAAAATCGCTCAGAGATGCCGGAAATTGCCCGGAGTGTGGCCAGCCAGTCTCCGGGTCGCCACACGTCGAGGCGATCGATGCTCGGGCCGAACGACTTGAGGAGTGTGTCGAGACGCTCGAAACGCTGCGAGAGAAACGCTCGTCCGTCGAACAGCAGCTCGAAACCGCCGAAACGCTCGTCGAACGAGAACAAACGATCGACGAACTCGACAGCGAGATCGAAACCACACGACAACTGCTCGAATCCGATCAGTCGACGCTCGAAGAAGGGCGTGAACGGATCAAGGAACTCGATCAGACTGCAGTAGAGCACGAGGCGACGGCCGAGGAAAAACGCGAAGGCGCAGCACAGGCCCGCGAGCAGGCAACGGAGATCCGGGCATCGATCGGCGAGGTAAACGCTGAACGAACCGAGCTTGCCGACCGACGCGAGCGACTCGAGCGACTGCGCACTGTGCTGGAGTCGATCGAATCAGCAACCGAAGAGATCGACCGGCTCGAAACGCGACGCGAGGAGCTCGCCGAACTCAACGACGAGCGCCGCGAACGACTGACAGAACAGCGACGCGAGCGCGCCGAATTACAGGCGCAGTTCGACCGTGATACGCTCGAAACGGCGGCCAAACAACGAGATGATGCTGCAGAGAAAATCGAGACCTTGCGACCACAGCTCGAAGAGCTACAGGACTCTCGCGATGGGATTCAAGAGCGTCTCGGGGGGATCCAGAACGAGCTCGAAACGCTCGAAACGCTGCAGAGTCGTCGCGACGACGTAGAAGCAACCGTCGATGAACTCTCGACGCTGTACGATGAAACCGAGCGCCTCCAGTCGATGTACGCCGAATTGCGGACCGAACTTCGCCAGCAGAACATCACCCGTCTTGAGCGGCTTATCAACGAAACGTTCGATGTGATCTACCAGAACGACTCCTATGCGCATATTGAGCTCGATGGCCGGTATGGTCTCTCGATCTACCAGAAAGACGGCGACGAGCTCGATCCACAGCAGCTCTCCGGCGGTGAGCGCGCACTGTTCAATCTCAGCCTCCGCTGTGGAATCTATCGGCTGCTGGCCGAAGGGATCGACGGCACTGCACCCATGCCACCGCTCATTCTCGATGAACCAACCGTCTTTCTCGACTCGGGGCACGTCACCCGCCTCGTTGATCTGATCGATTCGATGCGCGGTCTCGGCGTCGAACAGATCGTGGTTGTGAGCCACGACGACGAACTCGTGGGCGCTGCTGATGATCTCATCAACGTACAGAAAGATTCGACCACGAACCGCTCGTCCATTCGACGCCAGTCGATCGGTTCGATCACGACCTGAACTGCGCTCGAACGGCGTCGGTAACGGCGAAATCTGCGCCAGGCATTGTGGCCGACTCGAGACAGCCGGCGACACGGAGTTCTGCCAGCACCCCATTGCATTCGCGCTCGCACCACTCACCAACGGCGAGGAGTTCTTTAACGGTGACTGGCCCCCAACAGAACACGTAGAGAACCACCCCACGAGATCGCTGTGCAGAGAGTGTGAAATCCTCCACGAGTGATGTAGGTAGCTGTGTGCCGAGCGTGGCGAACGGATCGGAAAGATCGTGCAGCTGATCGACCGGGACGGTGGTACGTCCACCATTCGGTGGCATCTCGACGGTGGCCGTCTGGCCACTCCGTTCGATCACACCCACCACGCGGCCATCGGACAGCTGATATATCGAGGGCATTCTCAGGACCTGCGAAACGCCCGATACCGTCGGTAGGCGACGAACAGCGCGGTCACACCGAACACGGCTATTGCGCCACCGAACTGTACTCGCCCCCGAACGAATGCGTACAACAATCCAACCGTGAGCCCGAACAACCCGATGTTCACCATCACCACGACCAGCCAGAACGTCCTGGCGACGGAGACGTCGCTTCTCTCAGCCGGTGACGATGCCGATGGCTGGGGCGCGTCAGGAATGTCAACCTGCGGGCCGGCCGCATCATCCAGCGGTGGCTCAACGGAGTTCGGATCGAACTCGTGAGACTCCCCACCGAACCAGCTCCCATCCCGTTGCTCCTCGTCGCCTGGAGACACACTGAGAGCTATCAGGGGATTCCACAAAAGGGTCTCGACTACACCATATCATCGAGGGACACGGCCCCGCTTGCCTGGAGCCACGCCATCGGATTGTCCGTATCGTAGAACACGACACCCTCGTCGGTTTCGTAGGACTCTGTCGAAACGACAGACTGCACTGGGGTGAACTCGGCACGCGATGCATCGGAATCGTCCGTCGATGACGGGGTGTCGTTGCGTGACATGCCGTATCTCACCTTGGTGAAGCCCACAGCATATGTCTTTTGGGCAATTTCATCGATGACGAGGAACGCTCCAAAAAGCGGAGTTTTTATTCTCGGGGGGCGATCGATACCCATGACCGAGAACGCGCGTCTCACGGATTTTATTGGAGACGGCGACGCAAACCAGCGGCCGCCAGGCGAAGCAAAAGCGGTTGCTGGATCCGCTCACGGAGGGATCTCTTCGGTCGTTGATACAGCTGAATACAAATATCCCGACGCCGATGGCCAGCTCGAAATCGCCGTTACGCAGGTCGATTACACGATCGAGGGAAGTGGCGAGGATGAACGGCCGATCGTGCACGTCTTTGGCCGAACACCCACCGACCGGCTCGAACACGTTCGGGTTTGTGAATTTCGTCCATATTTTTACGTTCCAACGGAGACGCTGGAGACGCCACCGGAGTTCGAGTTCGATCGGCTCACCGGAAGCGAGGCGGGCTACGAATCGATCCGTGGAACGCCGTTGACGAAGGTGTACGGACAGACCCCACGTGATGTCGGACAGCTCCGCGATCAGTTCGACCATTATGAGGCCGACATCCTCTTTCCGAACCGGCTGCTGATCGATAAGGACATCACCAGCGGGATTCGGATTCCAGAGCGCAGAGAAGACGACGGGACGATCACGATTCACCACGAGGAGATCGAATCCTGCGAAGTTGAAGCGAATCTCAGGATCAACACGTTCGATATCGAGGTGGACGACCGCAACGGCTTTCCAGAAGACGGCGAAGAGCCGATCGTCTGTCTCTCGAGTCACGATTCCTACGACGATGAATACATCCTCTGGCTCAACGAAGACCGAGATGGCATTGCTGGACCCGACGATCTCACGGCGTACGAGCCGATCGAAGGCTCGATCGACACAACGGTTCGTCGGTTCGACACCGAGGCGGCGATGCTCACGGCGTTTATCGAGTATATCGACGACACCGATCCCGACGTTACCACCGGCTGGAACTTCACTGATTTCGATATGCCGTATCTGCTGGATCGACTCGAGGTTCTCGATGGGGTTCCAGCTCCCGACCAGCTCTCTCGCGTGAACGAGGTGTGGCGCGACGACTGGCAGGGGCCGAGTGTGAAAGGGCGAGTCGTCTTTGATCTGTTGTACGGCTATAAACGCACGCAGTTTACGGAGCTCGAATCGTACCGGTTGGATGCTGTCGGCGAGGCCGAACTCGACGTGGGCAAAGAGCGCTACCCTGGGGACATCGGCGATCTCTGGGAGGATGATCCCGAACGACTCCTTGAGTACAACCTTCGGGACGTGGAACTCTGTGTCGAACTCGACCAAAAGCAAGGAATCATCCCGTTCTGGGAGGAGGTTGCAACCTTCGTTGGCTGTAAGCTCGAAGACGCCACAACGCCCGGCGATGCGGTCGACCTGTACATCCTGCACAAAGTGTACGGCGAGTTCGTGTTACCCTCGAAAGGCGCGGTCGATAGCGAAGAGTACGAGGGGGGTGCGGTGTTCGATCCGATCACCGGCGTCAAAGAGATGGTGAGCGTTCTCGATCTCAAATCACTCTATCCGATGGCGATGGTGACGATCAACGCCAGCCCCGAGACGAAAGTAGGCGATGAATTCGACGGCGACACGTTCGTCGCACCGAACGGAACACAGTTTCGCACGGAGCCCGATGGCATCATTCGAGAGATGGTCGATGAGCTGCTCGACGAACGCGAGCAGAAAAAAGCGTACAGAAACGACCACGAACCCGGTACCGACGCGTACGAAATTTACGACCGCCAGCAGATGGCCGTCAAAGTGTTGATGAACTCCCTCTACGGTGTGTTGACGTGGGAGCGGTTCCGGCTGTACGATGCCGACATGGGCGCTGCCGTCACCGCGACCGGGCGTGAAGTGATCGAACACACCCAGGATGTCGCCTCGGAGATGGGACTCGACGTCGTCTACGGTGATACAGACAGCGTGATGACAGAATTGGGAGCGGACGTCTCGCGTGCCGAGGCGATCGAGCAGTCGTTCGAGCTGGCCGAAACGATCAACGCGTCCTACGACGAGTTCGTCAGGACCGAACTGCACGCATCGAACCACCGGTTCCAGATCGAGTTCGAGAAGCTGTATCGTCGCTTTTTCCAGGCCGGACGGAAAAAGCGCTACGCCGGACACATCGTCTGGAAAGAGGGCAAAGACGTTGACAACATCGACATCACTGGATTTGAGTACAAACGCTCGGATATCGCACAGATCACCAAAGAGGTACAACACCGCGTGATCGAGATGATCGTCACCGGCGAGGGCGACGCCTACAAAGACGACGTGATGGAGTATCTCCACGACGTTATCGATCGGTTCCAGAACGGCGAGATCAGCGTCGACGAAGTCGGTATCCCCGGTGGGATCGGCAAGCGCCTCAACAATTACGACACTGACACCGCACACGTCCGTGGTGCGAAATACGCCAACGCCATGCTCGGGACGAACTTCGATCGCGGCTCGAAACCAAAACGGCTCTATCTCGATCGGGTCCATCCGTCGTTTTTCCGCCGGATCGACGGCGAGATCGATCCAGACACGCGGCCGATCTACAACGAGTTCCGAACCGAGCAGGACGTGATCTGTATCGAGTACGCCGATCAACTCCCCGATGCGTTTAGTGTTGACTGGGAGACGATGCTCGAAAAAACGCTCGAAGGCCCCATTGAGCGGGTTCTCGAGGCAATCGGTATCTCCTGGGACGAAGTCAAGACCGGCCAACAACAGACCGGTCTCGGCGAGTTCATGTGAGTATCAGGCGTTGCTGAAAAATCCCGCGCGTTTTGCCTCCTCGTCGTCGGTTCCCCACGGTGGATCGAACTCCTCGATCGAGAGCTGTGGCAAATGCTTCGCACAGTGGATGTACGCCTCATCGATCTCTATTACGACCCAGGATTTCGTCCGGTCGGGCGGATCAAACGCACCGGGAGCTGATTCCTGAATCGTTGCCCGCCCGTTGATATGCAACCCGACGGTCGTCTCCCACCAGTCGACGAACAGCATCGACGCGTGGGGATTCTCGAGAATATTGCCAAGCGACGCGTGGACACCGTTGCCACGGAGCTCCGGATACGCAACCGTCTGCTCGTCAACCACCCGGACGAACCCCTGTGGACCAAGCCGTGGCGAACAGTCCGTGTGCCCGTTTTCGTCCGCCGTCGAGAGGAAAAACAGGATTCGCTCCGCGATGAACGAGCGCATCACGTCGTTCAACCGGTCGTGCATCGCATTCTCGTAAAACGACAGCGCCCGCCCCGTCGTCTCGAACCGATCCTGCAAGTCGTGTTCACCATCACTCCCGGGTAATGACCCCTTCCCCGAATCTGTCATGGATTAATTACCAAATAGAAGAATAAAAGATTATGGTACAGTTATCGACCTACAGCCAGCCCTGATTCAACAACAGTTCGCCATTGAGCACGCTCGCACCGGCCGCCCCTCGAATCGTATTGTGTGAAAGACAGTTGTACTGAACACCGCCCGCAGTAGACCGAAAGCCGCCGGCGGTGACGGCCATTCCATTGCCCCGGAGTCGGTCGAGTCGTGGCTGTGGCCGATCGGGATCATCACAGACCTCGATCAGCTGCTCGGGGGAGCTCGCCAGTGAGAGCGATGGATACTCTGTCATCGTTGTGGCTGCCTCCTCGGGAGTGAGCTCGTCGTCAGTGTCAACCCAGACGTTTTCGAGATGACCATCGATCGTTGGAATGCGGTTGCACGATGCGGCAACCTCCATATCGTGCCAGTCGATTTCGGCTCCATCAAACGTTCCCAGGAGTTTTCTGGCCTCGCGCTCCATTTTCTGTTCTTCGCCCCCAATGTGTGGGATGGCGTTGTCGATGATTTCCATCGAGCTGACCCCAGAGTAGCCGGCTCCGGAGACGGCCTGTAGCGTCGAGACGGTGACAGACTGGATGTCGAACCGATCGAGGGCCGCAAGCGTCGGCACCATGGTGATCGTCGAGCAGTTGGGATTTTTCACCAGCGCGCCGTCCCAGCCGCGTTCGTCGCGCTGAACTTCGAGCACGTCGAGGTGTTCGGCGTTCACCTCCGGAATCGTCAACGGGACGTCGGGCGCCGTTCGATCGTTCGAGGAGTTCGAGGAAACGACGTATCCGGCGTTACACAGTTCGGGTTCTACTCGCTCACCAACGCTCGATGGGAGCGAAGAAAACAACAGATCGACATCGTCATCGATTGCATCGGGAGTGGTCTCACTCACGGTCATCGTTGCGATGTCGTCGGGAATCGGTGCGTCAACGCGCCATTTCGCCACGTCACGGTACGGATGTCCCGCGCTTTGTTCGCTCGCCGTTAGCGTGGTAATCTCGAACTCGGGATGAGGATCGAGGAGCTGGATCAACCGCTGCCCTACCGCCCCCGTTGCGCCCAAAATGCCTGCAGTGACAGTCATTGCCAACACTGGGGGATGGACACTCAAAAACCGTTGTGTTCCATGCAATTCGACGGTATTCACTCCGGTGGCAGATCCTCGTAGGTCGCTAGCAGCGTCTCGGCCACGGGTGCGGGCTCGATCCGATAGGTCAAACACTCGAGTGGAGCGATCGATTCGAGGAGCCGGGCAGGCGGGCCAGTGTAGAGAAACGAACAGGTCGTGGCCGCCACTGGTGGCGTCTCAGGCCCACTCCCTGCCGGTGGTGGCACTTCAGTGTCGTGACTGACGAAATTCTCGATCTGAAGGCGATCGAAGGCCGTCATGTCGGTCTCTCGTTCGACGGTGATCGACACCTGTTTTGCAGTGGTAAACGGGAGCGATGCGGGCGTTTCGGTCCGGATCCGACGACCCGACCAGAGGACGGCAATGCGATCACAGAGTCTGACCATGCTGTCTACCGATCGAGATGAGAGCAACACGGTCGTCCCGCGGCGGCGCTCTTCGTCGATGAATCCGACGATCCGCTGGCGGGTGACCGGATCGACACCAGTCGTTGGTTCGTCGAGAATCGCCACCGATGGGTCGTGCATGAATGCCACCACGAGCGCGAGGAGTCGCTGCTCGCGTGGACCCAGCGCATGGATTCGGCGGTCCTCTTCGAGGCCGAACCGCTCGATTAACACGTCCCGGCGGTCGCCACCGTGCACCGCCTCGTGTGCGTCGAGAATCTGTCCGATCGATGCGCGATCGTCGTAGCCGGGCGTGGCGGGCACGTACCCGATCTCATCGGTTACCTCCCGCCGGCCGCGTTCGCTGTGAACGTCACAGCCAAGCACTCGAGTCGTTCCCGTCCTGGGCGATTGAAACCCCAGAATCGTTCGGATCGTCGTCGTCTTGCCGGCTCCCTGCGGGCCGAGCAATCCGAACGCCTCGCCCGAATCGACCGAAAACGACAGCGAATCAATCCCGACATCGTTACCGTACTCCGTGGTTATCCCCTCGACCTCAATGACTCCCATACCGAGAACGCCGGCAACCAATCGCAAAGAATCTTTATATTATTTCGTAAGAACACGCGCGAAGGCAGCAACTGGACAGCTTCTGTGCGTCACGGTGAAAACTATCCGATTATTGGGCAGGCGTCGCCTGTTTTCGGGTGATGTAGCCCGCAATCCGGTTGCGAACTGATTTTGATTCGATGTTTGTGAGTTCTGTGACGAGATCTTTGTTGCGCTCGAAGTCGTCGTCAAACGCTTCAGCGTAGCGCTCGAGCAGAATTGTCGCCGTTTTCTTGACGTAGGCGGGTTTGATGGCCATAGGATCGATTCTCGTTCACGCGGCTAAAAAGGTTCGTTTCGTGGCGGTTCGAAACGGGCAGTGCCAACGGTTGTCAGTCGAATATCAAGGGTCGTCAGTCGAGTGCCAATCCGTCGACGAGCGATGTGAACCGCTTCCAGGCGGCTCGTTCTCGCGGGCCACCACATCGTTCGACGACATCCTTTGCGTGTTCGATACGCGCAACGATCGCGTCGTTGTCATACTCCGGAACGCCGAGTCTCGAGGCTCCAACGGTTGCCTCGATGATTGCGTAGTAGCCGCGATTGGTCGTTGGAACGCGCTCGGTTTCGATCCGTGCTTCGAGCGGCTCAAGATGCCAGCGCTCGAACTCGTCGGTCGTTTCGATCGAGGTGGCCGAAACACGTACCCACGCGTCAGCACTGTCGAGAATTGGATTGTGATCCGTCCGGCGCGAGCAGGCGGCTTCGACGAAATCCACCGGATCCTGTGTGAACTGGACGATGCCTTCGCCGGTTGCGTGAAAGCCTCTCCGGGTCCGTGTGTGTCCCCACGTTTTTGCCGTCACGGATTCGCCGTCAAACAGCCCCAGCGCGGCCACGTTCCATCGACCATCCGGCCGTTGGGTCGTGACGATCGTCTCAGTGACGCCCGAAAGCGCCACCGGCCAGCCATCTGCCGTCACACCGAAAGCCCCCGTTCAAGCGCGATATAGAGCCCTGCGGCGATGATGTCGGCGGTAGCGCCGGGATTGATTCCTGCAGTTACCAGTTCGTCGGCCAGCCGCTCTGGGTCGAGATCGCCGTTTCTGGCGGCTTGTGCCCGCTCCATCACGTCGATTGCCGTTTGTTGGTCATGTTTCGTTTCGACGAACGAGTCTGGTCGCTCTGCGAGCAGCTCCAGATACGTTGTGGCCGCCCGGTCGGCGACCGGCCCCGATTGTTCGGCGAGCGAATCGGCCACGCGAAAGGAGTCTTCGAAGCCGGTCGTCCACTCTCTGGCCACAAGATCGCCGGGGACGCTTAGTTCCATCACATCGTAGAGTGTGCGTTCACGCGCTCTAATAGCCGACTCGGCGGCTGCCCCGCGGCGAACGTCGAGTGCGTCGAGATCGTCCGGTGGATCCGCAACCGCAACCTCGACGTGTTCGAACGCGCGGTAGAAATCGACGGCATCCTCAACGGTCGTGCTCGTCACCGTTTCAGTCACGCGCTTTGGCCCCAGTTCCTCGGTGGTGTCTTTGGCGGTCGTACAGACCAGAGGGATGACCAGTAACAGCGCTCCGAACTGGGTGTTGCCACCGCTCTGATTTGCCATCCCGACGACGCTTCGCTCGAACGATCGTCCGACGGCACCGCCGTTCTGGGCCAGTCGAAGGCCACCCATAGCGCTGACGGCCCCGGCCACGAACTGTTCGAACCGCAAATCATCGTACTCGTGTGTTCGATCGACGTTGCCCGGTTTCGGCGTGCCAGTTACTTCTAACAACAGGGCGAGCTGGGCGTTTTGTGCCGGCGATCTCATCGCTTTCGACTCCCTTCGGTCCCAACCCACTCGGTCGTTGCGTTCTTTACGCGAGACAGGACTGCTGGCGAATCACTCGGGCGGCCCACGCTCACGGCATCCGCCCCGAGCTCGAAATAGGTGCGGACCGACCGGCGGTCTCTAACGCCGTTGTTTGCGATCACGGCAAGCGGTGTGGCGGTTGCCACCCGTTCGATAGCGTCGGGCGAGTCCATCGCATCGAGATGGAACAACTCGCCGCCGGCCGCGTAGACGGCTTTTGCAGTGGCTTTGAGATCGACAGCGGGGAGTTCAGCGCGGGCTTTCACACTCACTGTTGCGCCGGTCTGCGCTGCACACTCGACGAACGCACGGAGGCGCTCGGTGTCAGCAAGCAGCGTTTCTCCCGCACCGACCGCACAGAGCTCGTCCTGTCTGCAGTGGGCGTTGATCTCTACGATCGCGTCGTGGTCCCGACAGATGGCCGCTACGGCTTCGATCGGCTCTGGAGTCGTGCTCCGGACGTTGACCCCGGGAGTGAGTGGTGTGTCAGCGAGCTGTGTGAGCTGTTCGTCGATGAACGCGATCGGATCGTCGGGGAGAAACTCCGATCGATCGCGCTCAAGGAGCTTTCGCGCTCCGGCTTGCGTTTTCGCATCGATCGCAATCCCACCGAGCATCGCGGCCCCAACGTACGGTGCAGCCGCCTTTGCCCAGTCGGCGTCGGACTCACCGCTCAAACTCGCTGCAACGACCCGAGGCGAGAAATCGAGCACTATTGCTCACCTGCTGGTGTGTGCATTTCCGATTCGACGCGGTCGATTGCCGTCTTGAGGGCCTGACAGACGCGTTTCGTGTCATCGGGGCTATCAAGCGTGGTGTCGGTGTGAACCGTCGGTCGGTCAAATTCGGTCGGATCCTCCTCGTCGAGAACAAAGGCGTCGGCAAACGAGTAGGCCTCCCCAACGCCGGCAGTGCTGGCCTCGTACCCGGTTGCCCGCATGAGTTTGTCCGCCGGCCCGGAAAACAGTCGCTCGCCCACGAACGGCGACACCGCTACGACCGTGGTCCGTTCCAGTGCGCGTTCGAACGATTCCATCGCAACCATCGGTCCGATCGAAGTGATCGGATTCGATGGGCCGATCACCACCGGCTCCTCGAGCGCCGAGCGGACCGCCGCCGTCGGTTCGGCCTTGCCAGCACCACGGTACTCGACCGCGGTTACCGTCGGCGTCCCACCGTTTGCAACCCAGAACTCCTGGAAATGCTGGTGTCCTTCGGGCGTGTGGAGTATCGTCGCCACGGGATCGTCGCTCATCGGCAAAATCGTCCGCTCGACGCCAAGTGCGTCGGCGAGCGTTTGTGTCACCGCCGTTAGCGTTTCTCCCTCTCTGAGGAGCCCGGCACGGAGCAGGTGGATCGCTCGGTCCTGATCGCCGATTTCCATGAATTCGCTCACACCCGAAAATCGCCGCCAGTTGGCAATTGCAGGGCCGTCCGTCTGCTGGTCGTCTGGGAGATAGCGTGGCGCATCTCCGAGACCGGCCTCGCTTCGTAGCGCTCCGAGCGCGTCGTGGGTTTCGGTACTGTCGTCGGCAATCCCCCACCACCGCTCCTGGTCGAGACAATCGCCGTCGAGAAACAGCATGGTGTCAACGTCCGGTGAGACGAACGCACCACCCAGGGCAACGTCGTCGCCAGTGTTTGCGATCACCGTCGTTTCTGCCGGGTCGAAAACCGACTCTGCACCGCGGAGTAGCTTTGGCGTCCCCGTTCCTCCGGCCAAAAACGTCGTCATACTACCATTCGTGTTGTGGGTGGGGTTAAGCGTGTGGTCGGACACAGCGAGGTGGGCATCGCACACGGTATAGCGGCCAGTGTTGGAGCGCAGATCGATGGCTACGGCTGTAACCCACTGTACCTCGCGAAGAGATTGATCCGGGCAGACTCATCAGGGATCGAATCCAGCGGTCGGTCCGCAACGAGCGAAAGATGGGGCTCGCCGAGGATCGGTTGCTCACGGACGACGGTGTCGTTCAACCCGAACGCACCGAATCGCGACCGACTGACTGAAAACCAGCTCGTGGACGATTTGATTGGTGTCGGATCTGGATCGATACCATGAACGACGAGTGAATATCGAACGTCGGCCGCTGCAACCAGCCGCTCGTGCACAGATGGACTAATCCGAACGTCCGACGACGCTTCCCACGACGGACAGATCCGTGGATCAATTTCTCCCTCGATATCCGGCGATTCGGTATCCAGCCATAGATCGACAGGCTGGGCAGTCTGTATCCCGTTATCCTCCTTCCATTCTAAGGAAACCACCTTGCCCACGATCCGACCGATGGGCTGGCGAGAGAGTCCACCACCACTCCAGGCGAGCGACAGCACTGAAATCCCAGCCACGAGAAATCGTCGCCGTCCAGTCATATCACTAGATTCACGGCTCCAAGTGAACTGTTTACTGATACTGTCAATTTCCGTCCCCTGTGACGACGAGGAGTGTGACTGCACCGTTTTTACCCCCCGCACTCGAACGTCGCTCATGATCGCGGTCAAGGACAGCGTCCACGACCACATCGAGATCGATGGCATCGGTGCGGATCTCATCGACACGCCAGCGCTCCAGCGGCTGCGCCGGATCAACCAGATGGGGACGGTTACCTACGTCTATCCCTCGGCGAACCACACCCGGTTCGAACACAGCCTTGGCGTCTATCACATCGCGAGCCAGGCCGTCGAGAAACTGGATATCAACGGCCGGACGGCCGAGACGATTCGCGCCGCCGCGCTGTTGCACGACGTTGGCCACGGCCCGTACAGCCACAACACGGAGGCGGTGATCCACCGCCACACAGGGCGCTACCACGATGAGGTGCTGGATCTGCTCGAAACTGGAGCGATCGCGAGTATATTCGAAGAACACGGGATCGAACCCACCGCCGTTGCGGAGCTCATTCGCGGCGATGGCCGATACGGCCAGCTGATCTCTGGGGAGCTCGACGTGGATCGGATGGATTATCTCGTCCGTGACGCCCATCACACTGGTGTTCCATACGGGACGATCGATCACGAGCGGTTCGTCCGCGAGCTCAGATACGTTGATGGCGAGCTCGTGCTCGCGCCGGGCAATGTTCAGACCGCAGAGAGCCTCCTGCTCGCCCGTGCGTTGATGAATCGCGCGGTGTACAACCATCCAACCGCGCGGATCAGCCGGGCGATGCTCGCACGGGCCGCCGAACGGCTCATCGAAACCGGAGCGATCGACGGCGCAGGACTGCGGCGGATGGACGATCACGATCTACTCGTGACGCTGCGCTCAACTCCGGCTACACAGCACACTGCCGACCGGCTTGATTCGCGCTCGCTGTTCAAACGGGCGGTGTGGGCAGAACTCGACGACGCTCCGGACGAGCTGCTCGAGGGTGAATTCGACGACCGCGCTGCACTCGAAACGGAGATCGCCGAGGCAGCGGGCGTCGACCCTGCGGCAGTGATTCTGGACGTGCCACCCAGCCCATCGATGGCAGAATCGACGAGCCGCGTCGTCGTCAACGGCGAGATTCGACCGCTCTCTAGCCAGTCTGCGCTCGTGCGGGCGCTGCTCACCGCCCAGCGCGATCGGTGGCGCTTTGGCGTCTACACTCCGGAAGAATCGACGATTGCAGTTGGGCGGGCCACAGAGCGCGTTCTCGGACTCGACATCGATCATCTCGTCACCGATGATCACTGGGGACGGCCCGCAACGCTGAGTGAGTTCACAGAGGAGGTTGACTCGTGAGCGAAACGATCAGCGGCACGATCCTGCGTGGCCCCGCGCTCGACCCAATCGAGGGACAACTCCTGGTTGACGATGGCGAGATCGTTGCGATCGAGGAATCCAGTGTAGACACGCAAAAAATCATCTTTCCGGCGTTCGTCAACGCCCACACCCACATCGGCGATTCGATCGCCAAAGAAGCCGGTGCTGGTCTCAGTCTCGACGACCTGGTTGCGCCACCCGATGGCCTGAAACACCAGCTGCTCAGAGCGGCCAGCGACGAGGAGCTGATCGAAGCGATGGCCCGTTCGCTCCAGTACATGCACGCGAGCGGGACAGCACTCTTTTTGGAGTTCAGGGAGGGTGGCGTTGCGGGCATCGAGGCGATCGAGGCCGCACTCGAAGAGGTGGCCATCGAAGCAGTCGTGTTCGGTCGGGAGTCGATCGATGCTCTAGAGCGTGGGGATGGCTTTGGCGCGAGCGGGGCACGCGATAACGAGTTCGACGACGCTCGGACGGCCGCCAGAGAGCTCCAAAAACCATTTGCCATCCACGCCGGCGAGCGCGATCCCGACGATATCGACCCGGCGTTCGATCTCGATCCCGATCTGTTGGTGCATATGGTCCACACCCAGCCAGAACAGTTCGACTGGCTTGCCGACACCCAGACGCCCGTTGCCGTCTGTCCGCGTTCGAATCTCGTCACCGGCGTTGGTGTGCCACCCGTCCGAAAGCTGCTCGATCACACCACGGTGGCGCTTGGGACGGACAACGTGATGTTGAACAGTCCGTCGATGTTCCGCGAGATGGCCTACACCTGCAAGCTCTGTGACGTCTCCGCGAGAGAGGTGCTCCAGATGGCAACGATCAACGGCGCTCGGGCGATCGGCATCGACAGCTGGGCGATCGAGGAGGGCACACCGGCTGCGCTCTGTGTGCTCGACGGAACGACCGACAATCTCGTTGGGGCGCGTGATCCGGTGCGGGCAATCGTCCGGCGAGCTGGAATCAACGATGTAGAACGGGTGGTTCGATCGGGAAAGCGATTATATTCCAGATAGCCGCTTCGAATCTGGCGGATTCTTATTATTGATTGATGTACAACTAACGCGAATGAAGCGTAGTCCCGGATCGCTGACGCTCACTGATCTCCTTTCGTGGCTCGAAATCTGCGTTGGCATACTGCTCATCCTCATGACGGTGTTCCTGTTTTTCGGTACACCCACCCAGACGGTAACCACAGTGGAGGCCGACGGACCAGGGGAGAGCGAATCACAGCAACTAGTCGAACAATCGCCAGCCATGTGGCTCCAACTGGCGATCATCGGGCTTGTCAATCTCGCCGGCGTGGGCTTTCTCTACGATGGGATTCGACGGCGAGGACGCAGGCCGGCCTGAGACGGGCGCATCCATCGCCCGCAGCTGGCGATGGCAATCATTTTTGCGGTGCCCGTCGTGACTCTGCATCCCCCATGCCATCCACCGATCTCCAGCTCAAGGCCATCGAACAACAGATCGAACAGTGTCGGGACGAATTCGGAGACGCACCGGTGATCGAGCGCCAGGACACGCCTGACCCGGAGACGTTTGAGCAGTGGCGTGCGCTCTCTGAAGATGGGTACGTCGGCAGTGCCTACGCGCTCGTTCGCCGCCAGCCAGCTGATCGACCGCCGCTGTCGGCGTCGATGCCCGACGACCTCGACGAACGGCCGTCAACGCTGCTGATCCGCCACCGTGGCGGGACGCTGTGGGCCGCGCCGGGTGGCGGCCACGAAGCCGGCGAAACCATGGCAGAGACCGTGGTCCGAGAGGTCACAGAAGAGACAGGGATCGACTGTACGCCAACGTCGATCAACCATTTCAGACACGAAATCTCAACCTGCGAGGGCTATGACGAGCGATTGCACTGTTTGCGCGTCTTCTTTCATGGGACGTATACGGATGGCTCGATTTCGATTCAGCCGAGCGAACTGAACGGCGCGGCCTGGTTCGAGACACCGCCCGAAGAAAGCCAGCTCACAACCGGCACACGGCGGTTGTATTCGGAGTCAATCGAGTTGTTCTGAGTGTTCCTGATAGCGGTTTGCGAGCTCAACGTAGTGATCGCCGGCGTACGTCCAGGGCGTTTCGTCATCGGTCCGTTTCACCTCTGCGGGCGTCCCAATCGCAAACGACTGCGGTGGGATGTCGGTGTTCTCCGTGACGACACTACCAGCGCCGATGAGCGCGCGATCGCCGATCGTCGCACCATCAAGCACTGTCGCCTGCATGCCGATCAGCGCCCGCTCACCGACCGTGGCCGCATGAACGATCGCGGTGTGACCAACCGTTGCGTAGGGGCCGATTTCGACGCCCTCGTGACAGACCGCATTGTCCTGAACGTTTGCGCCCTCCCTGATGACGATCTCGCCGTGATCGCCACGGAGCGTCGTGTTGGGCCAGATGCTCGCATCCTTCTCGATCGTCACGTCACCGATGATGACGGCCGTCTCATCTATGTACGCGGAGTCGTGAATCGTCGGTTCTGATCCCTCAAACGAACGGAGTACCATATCGAATCGCTGGGACACAGCGCTATAAATCGTCGGTCAGCATCCGAACGGAAAAGTAGACGCTCCTGCCAGAAGAGACATGGTACGCATCGACGGCTCGACCATCATTGGAATGGTCCATCTCAAGCCACTCGCTGGGGCACCGGGATTCGACGGCGATCGAGAAGCGATCATCGATCGCGCACTGTCTGATGCACGAACGCTCGCCGAGGGCGGTGTTGACGCCGTGTTGGTCGAAAACTTCGGCGACGCGCCGTTCTACCCCGACAACGTGCCACACCATGTGGTCGCGGAGATGACACGCGTAGGGACGGCCATTCAGAATGCAATCGACATCCCGGTGGGTATCAACGTGCTCAGAAACGATGCTACAGCAGCGCTCTCGGTCGCCGCGGCCACTGGTGGCGAGTTCATCCGCGTCAACGTCCACACCGGCGCGAAAGTCACCGATCAGGGACGAATCGACGGACGGGCCCACGAAACGCTCAGACTCCGCGAGCACATCGACGCAACGCAAGTACGCGTGTTCGCCGATGTGGGCGTCAAACACGCCAGCACACTCGGAACAGAATCGATCGACGACGAAACCAGAGATCTCATCGAACGCGGCAACGTTGATGCCGTGATCGTCTCCGGAGCCGCCACCGGCGAGTCGACCGATGCCGGCGAGCTACGAACGGTAACGGAAATTGCTCACCAGGCCTCGATACCGGTGCTCGTTGGTAGCGGCGCAACGCCCGACACCATCAGCGAACTGCTCACCATCGCAGACGGCGCTATCGTCGGCTCAGCATTGAAAGTCGATGGGAACCCATCCAAATCAGTGGATGGGGACCGCGTAGAGCAAATTGTGAGCGCCCGGTAGATCCCTCAGGGAACATTAATATGTCGCGTCGTGCAAGTATTGCCAGTTAATGACCGAACACGAGCAGCCGTTGTCCTCAGTCCTCGAGACAGTTGGCGAGACGCCGCTGGTTGCGATCGACGTTGGGCCGCCGTCGGTGGACGTGTACGCCAAACTGGAGACATTCAATCCTGGTGCGAGCGTGAAAGATCGCATTGGCCGCTACATGCTTCGAGCGATGTTAGACCGTGGTGAGATCGATCCCGGCGGGACGGTGATCGAGCCGACGGCCGGCAACACTGGAATCGGACTCGCGATTGCTGCCCAGCAGCTGGGATTGAACGCAATATTCGTGGTTCCCGAGCGGTTCAGCAAGGAGAAACAACAGCTCATGCAAGCGCTGGGTGCCCGTGTCGAAAACACCCCGACAGAAGACGAAATGAGCGGTGCTGTCGATCGAGCCCACGAGCTTGCCGACGAAATCGATAACAGCGTCGTTCCCCAGCAGTTTGCGAATCCGTTGAATACGGAGGCCCACTACGCGACGACCGGCCCGGAGATCTATGGAGCACTCGCAGACGAGGTTGGTGCGATCGTTGTCGGCTGTGGCACCGCTGGAACACTGATGGGGATCGCCAAATACGCCAGAGAACAGAACGGTGACACGCATATCTGTGCCGTCGAACCGGAAGGCTCGGTGTACGGTTCGTTGCTCGATGGGTCCCCAGAGCACGAGGAGTATAAGATCGAAGGAATCGGTACCTCGGATCCCACCACGAACGAACTGTTCGATCCTACACTGGTCGATACAATCGAGCAAGTGAGCGATCGCGATGCACACACCGAGCTGAAACGGCTGGCACGAGAAGAGGGCCATCTCGTCGGCTCAAGCGCAGGCGCTGCGAGCCACGCTGCCAGGGCTGTCGCAAACCGGATTGACCGGGACGAGCTCTCAGTTCCACACCAGACCGTCGTCACAGTGTTTCCCGACACAAGCGAGCGCTATCTCTCGAAGGGGATTTATAATTCATTCGAAGAGTGGAGCGGATGAGCTGACTCATCGTGTCCCGAAAGCGCATGCTCGTAGTATGGAAGTGCGATTGAGCGTGCCAGCGCAGGAAGATCGTCACTCATCGCACATTTGAATGCTAACGTATACTGATCGATGAAAACTCCCCTCCCAATCCGAAGTCCAGTGACAGTCAAAACCCAGACGGTCCGATGAAGTTGAAACAGTTATTTCTTCCCACAATTCCTTCATTCTATCGAAAACAGACCGTAGAGGCGTGCACAAGTGTTAATTCTGGCCACAAGTAATAGCCAACACTGATGAGGATACCCGGACTCACAGTAGCATCTGCGGGAGGTAGCATATTGTACACGGTACCGATAGTAGGTGTCGAACTGGGACAATCAGAAATCACTGCCATCGGCATCGTTCTGATTTTGCTCCTTCTCATGGGATCAGGATTTTTTTCGTCTTCCGAGATCGCGTTGTTTTCACTGCCAGTGCATCGCGTTGATGCGATGATTGAGGAGGGAAAGCGGGGAGCACAGGTGGTCAAATCGCTCAAAGAAGACCCACACCGCTTGCTCGTGACGATCCTGGTTGGCAACAACATGGTCAACATCACGATGTCCTCGATTTCGACGACTGTCGTCGGGTTTTATTTCGATCCTGGAACCGCCGTGCTCGTCTCTTCGTTCGGGATCACGTCGATGGTCTTGCTGTTCGGTGAGAGTGCGCCCAAGTCCTACGCCGTCGAGAACACTGGCAAGTGGGCCCGGACAGTCGCCCCACCACTGAAAATTATCGGTAAACTGCTCTGGCCACTCATCACGCTCTTCTATTATTTGACCAGAGCCGTCAACAAACTCACTGGTGGCGGCACATCAATCGAATCGTCGTACGTTACCCGCACCGAGTTGCAGAATATGATCAACACCGGGGAGCGCGAGGGCGTCCTCAACGAGGAGGAACGTCAGATGCTCCAGCGAACGCTCCGATTCACCGATGCGACCGCCAAGGAAGTGATGACTCCCCGTCTCGACATTCAGGCGATCGAGGGCGAAGCGACCATTCAGGAGGCGATCGCCGCGTGCATAGAGGCAGGACACGCTCGGATGCCCGTGTACGAGCAGTCGCTCGACAACGTGATCGGTGTGTTCGACATCCGTGAACTCCCAGATGGCTCTCAGGCGACACACAGTGACCAGACGGTCGATTCGGTGGCAACCCCCACATTGCACGTTCCTGAATCGAAAAACGTCGACGAGCTCCTTTCGGAAATGCGCGAAGAGCGGATGCACATGGTCATCGTGGTTGATGAATTCGGAGCCATGGAGGGGCTTATCACGATGGAAGACGTGATCGAAGAGATCGTCGGTGAGATTCTCGGTGGTGGTGAAGAACATCCGATCGAGTTCGTCAACGACGACACCGTGCTGGTCGATGGGTCTGTCAACATCGAACAGGTCAACGAGGCGCTTGCGGTCGTACTCCCCGAGGGTGAGGAATTCGAGACGATCGCTGGCTTTCTGTTCAATCGGGCCGGCCGACTCGTCGATCAAGGCGAGGAATTCACCTACGAAAACATCACACTGCGCGCTGAACAGCTCGATAACACCCGTATCCAGAAGGTTCGCGTCTCCGTCGATCGTGACCCAAAAGAACCTACCGAAGAGGAGTAGTGGTCGTCGATGAGAGCCCGGAGATACCGACGGCACTGCTGGCACAACCATTAGGGAACCGGCCCTCATACAGCCCCCACCGGATCATGTACGAGTCCATTCTCATTCCATATGACGGCAGTGACGGTGCAGCCACGATTCTCCATCACGCCGGCGAACTCGCTCACTGGGCTGGTGCGACAGTCCAGGTCCTCTACGTCGCAGATACAACACGGGATAGCGTCACCGTTATCAAGGGCAACACGGTCGATGCACTCGCAGAACGGGGCGAAACCGTCGTTTCAGAGGCAGGCGACACGCTCGATTCGCTCGGTGTGGAATACAGCACGGACGTCGTGCAGGGCAATCCAGCACCGACGATCGCCGAGTACGCAGAGCGCTACGGGTACGATCTCGTCGTACTGCCAACGCACGGACGGACTGGACTCTCTCGGTATCTCATCGGCAGCACAACCGAGAAGGTGGTGCGTCTTTCATCAGTTCCGGTGTTGACAGCCCGAATGCAGCCGGACGAACAGTTTGCGTTCCCTTACGACGACGTGCTCATCCCCACCGACGGAAGCGAGACAGCAGCGCATGCAGCAACCCACGGGCTGTCGCTTGCCTCGTCACTGGCGGCAACGGTTCATGTGCTCTCTGTCGTGGACGCGAACACTCACGACACTGATCTACTCTCGACAGAGTCCGCAAAAGCCCCTGTGCAACCAGCACAGGATGCTATCGACGAGCTGGTTTCGATGGCGGCCGAACAGGGCATCGACACTGTAGAGCAACATCTCGAAACGGACAGTCCAGTGGATGGCATTCTCGACTGCATCGAGACGAATGATATCGACGCCGTCGTTATGGGAACGACTGGGCGGCGTGGCACAGAGCGCATTTTGCTCGGAAGCGTTGCTGAAACAGCTGTCCGGTCAGTGCCAGTGCCGGTCATCACCGTCGGTTCCGAGGATGCTGCTCACGAGTGATCACACGTGCACTGATCACGATCCGTCATCGATCCTGATTTCCTGTTGGACAGCCGAAGCTGCGATACTGGCAGGAACATTGAGCAGTTCGATCATCCCTACTGGCGCATTCTGACAGCCTGGCCTGTCGATCGTTTCGAGTGGGGATTCGGACCAAGAGAAGGGCCATCTCGTCGGCTCAAGCGCAAGCGCTGCGAGCCACGCTGCCAGGACTGTCGCAAACCGGATTGACCGGGACGAGCTCTCAGTTCCACACCAGACCGTCGTCACAGTGTTTCCCGACACGAGCGAGCGCTATCTCTCGAAGGGGATTTATGGCTCGTTCGAAGGGTGGGACGGGTGAAAGTGGACGATCACGCAGTATCTAACTCCGCGTCAAACCGTTCGAAAAATGTCTCGACGAACGCCCAGCGGGATTCGCCGAGCCGTCTGGCTCCAGGAGTGTGTAACGCCGCAAGGCGCTCTTTCGCCCACCCCTTGAGCAGGGCTACGTCCGGTCGGTCCGGTGGCGTCAGCTCGTGTGCTGAACCGACATCGAGGCTCGCGTACGCCGATCCCGCTCGACCGGATCGCTCACCAACGATACACGCCAGTCGGACGATGCCAATCGCGCCGATCGCATCTAGCTTATCCGCATCGAACAGGAGTCGTGCCTCTGGCGTGTCCGGTGTTGGCGAGCTATCACGAATCGAGTGCGAGCGGATACACGCACAGATCCGTTCGACGCGCTCGGAGTTGACCCCTGCGTCGGTGAGAAGCACTCTGGCTTTTTTCGCACCCCAGCGGTCGTGATCGTCGATCGACCCGGTTCGTTCTCGTGGGCGTCCGATATCGTGCAACCAGGCCCCAGCTGCGAGCAGTTCGAGATCAACGGATTCATCGAGTGTGTCAGCCAGTCGAATAGAGAGATCACGCACCCTGGCGGCGTGATACTGATCGTGGCCAGGGAGTGCATCCTCATAGTACGGAATAGCGAGCGAACGAGCGAGTGAGGAGAGGTTCGGTGACATCGACAGAGACTCTCCGCTACGCACAGGGAGATGTTTCGATTACATACCGATTCTCAGCGGCTGGTACTTCCCTCAAAACCTATATAATACCGACAGTTATTGGGAGATAGATCGTCACAAATGACATACCGACCACCATATCACGGCCAGGGGCTTGCCGTGATTGGCGTCTGTCTCGTCGTCGTTCTCACAGGATGTCTTGGTGGTAGCTTCGACGGTTCCCAGGAGGGACCACCCTCTGCAACCAACACCAGCAACGGTGGGACGGAGTACACCGAGACGATGGGGCCCATCCCTCCGATGAGTGAAAAAACGAACGCCGTGATGGAGGAGCTCGATGAGAAACACGACAGAATATCTAGTTATGAGGCGTCCATCACCGAACGAACGGTGACAGAGCTTTCGAACGGAAGCACGATGGAACACGTCATGAACTGGCACGTGCAGGTGAAATACACCGACGATGGCGTGCTCACCAACGTTTCCCGATGGTCGCCAGACACGGCCGAGAAAAAGTCGTTCCACATCCGAAATCGGAGTGCCGAAATCACCTACCTCCCTGATCAAAACGAATATGCAATCGAACGATACGACCGCTCTCGGAATACTGACCGAGAGAATCCCGGATACGCCCACTTCAGATCGTACAATGGCGAGTACAATATCTTCGATGCAAATCCCGCGGAGTTGAAACGCGAAAACGCGATCGAATTCGCGGGCAACGAAACAGTTCGTGGAGAAAAAGCGTACGTAATCGAGCTCGATGGAAATCCAAACGGAGGACACAAAGCGTACTACGCCGCCCAGACGTTCTACGTCGACACCGATACTGGCGTCGTGTTGAAACAGACGGCACAGAAACCCCACCTCGATTCGATGGCAAACATAACGGTCGATGAGCTAGAGGACCCAGGAGACAGAAGCGTTAGGAACGACACCGACGATCCCGACGATGCGGTGTATCTCGGTGATAAGACGATTACCACCACGTATACGAACGTGAGCGTCAACAGCGTTTCTGATGATGCGTTCACGCTGGATCTCACCGCAGACGACGATGTAGAAGTCATCTCCGACGACGAAGGGTAGCTCACGGCGGGCACCACTCACTGGGGAGCAACAACACAACTGGATATAGAACTGCTATATTCCGAAGGGTTTTTTACCTATATTATTTTCAGAGTAATACAATGGGCGCAAAAAAGGTGCAGTGTGATAACTGTGGGTTCTGGACGGAGATTGACACCACAACCAACGGGAACAAGCTCTGTCGTCGCTGTTCAGAAAAATTATACTACTGAGTCCTGGTGCGGTCGGTTGGCGAGTTCGGCGAGTGCCTCGACGCCCGCCTCGTAGACGCCGGTGGCGATCTGATTGAGAGCGGGAAGATTCCAGCGTTGTTGGAGCGTCGAAAAGCGATCGCGCATTTGTTTTCCTTCCTCAATTGCCTGTTCGTATCGTTCGATGGAGTCATCGTGGACGTAGAAGACAAATCGCGTGTATGCGATCTCTTGTGGGCTAAACTGGCCCGTTCGGACGAGATCACTCGGTTGCGTTCGCTCGCCGGGCGGCGTTGTGGCGAAAAACTCGATTGCGGATGGCGGGTAGCCGAGGATGGTACCGAGTCGTCTGTGCCAGGCGAGATTGCCCACGGTTTTATCAGTCGATGGGAGAAGATCCAGGCGGCCACCGTTCGGTGCGACGAACCAGTCGCTTGCGACGCCAGGACCGATCCGTCGCGTGGAGAGGTCGAACAGCTCACAGAGCTCGAACAGGCCTCGATGGGGTGCCCACCGGTGGTTCGGGAATGCAAATTCGTGGGCAGTGATATCCGCGGCGGGTTTATCGCCCGCAAGCACGAGCGCGAACAACAGCGGATCCCGATACCAGACTGGTTGCTCGACGTACCGTGCACAGTAGGCACGCAAAGCCTCGTGCTGTGCGGGGGTGCAATCATCCGCGCGCGGCGAAATCGTGGAGGGGACGAGCACGGTCGCTCCGTTGACGTTCGAACAACTAAACTACTCCGGGAGAAACCCAGGAGATAGGTTCTGAGAGTGGAATATTCAACTGTCCTGGTGGTGTGACGGCGCTACGGATGGTCGTCTGGTGGTATCGCGACGCGCTTGCACCATTGGATAGCTATGTAGTTCTCCTGGGATCAATCGACCTGTGAGCTCGATACGCGGTGCAACAAGACGGCGGCGATCCCACCCAGTACGATGTCGAGCACACCGAGCAGTACGATCGCTGGCACAATCGTGTTCCAGATGCCAGAAAACGCCGTCACATTGATCACCGAGAGGACATCTTGGCCGAGCATCAGCGCACGGAGGGCATCTACGCCGTATGTGACCGGATTGACTGTTGCCAGGACCTGCATCCACTCCGGGAGAAAACTGATTGGCAGAAACGCGCTTGAGGAGAAAAGCAACGGGTAGTGCGTCATATACATCCAGATACTGGCCGATTCAATATCTTGTGTCACGAGCGCGATGATGATTGAGAAGGCCGTAAACCACAGCGAATACACGATGACAATGGCGAAGATTCCGAGTACGCCTCCCAGTCCCGTCTGGATGTAGGGCCCGACCGAGCCACCGGAACCGATCCACAAGAGCAGGTATCCGAGCACGAGAACGATCGCCGATTGGAAGGCGATCCTGAGCACATCAGCGAGGGCTTTTCCAAGAAATATCGCCCCCCGGTGGGTTGGTGAGACGAGTATTTTTTCGAACATGCCACTATCCATGTCCTGGATCAGTCCCGTTCCAGATTGGATGGCTACCGTCATGGCAGTGACAATGATGATCGCCGGCGTGAGAAAGGTGATATAGTTGATGTCTGCTCCGAACAGGTCTTGAATCGGCCCGCCGGCAAGTTTCCCGAACACCTGCGTAAACAATATCAGAAAGATAAACGGCGATAGCAGTGCCTCGAACACTATACTCGCGTTACGGACGGCTTTCTTGAGCCAGCGTTTGAGCGTGACCCACACGTCGACAGAGAAGCTGTTGCCAGCCGCCAGTCGTTCGGCTGTGTCGGTCGTACTCATCGATCCCCCTCGTCCTGGGCGAGGGCTTCCGGTTGGGCACGACTGTTACCCAAGCTTCGCTCGTCAATATTGCCAGACTGCGTCTGGCTGTTAACCGGAACGTCTCGCGTTCCGGTGATAGCGAGGAAGACGTCGTCAAGCGTCGGTGATCGAACGTCGAACCCTGTCACCGTGAGGCCCGCATCTCGCAGCGCGACGAGGAGGTCGGTCCCCTCTCGGCGCGCGTGCTCGGACGCGATAGCGATACCTTCGTCGGTGGTCTCGATCGTACAGTCCGCGAATACACCTGACTCACGGGCGACTCGTTGGGCGTGCGCTCGGTGATCGGCAGTCGAGCCTTCGATCGTGAGTTCGAGGATGTCACCGCCGACCTGCGATTTGAGCGCATCCGGTGAATCGGTGGCGACGAGTTTGCCATCTTGAATCACCGACAGACGGTCACAGAGTTCGTCGGCCTCTGCCAGATACTGCGTTGTAAGAAACAGGGTCGTCCCCTGCCGATTGATTGCCCGGAAGTACTCCCACAGGCGGTTTCTGGCCCGCGGATCCAACCCGGTCGTCGGTTCGTCCAAGAAGACGAGTTGGGGCTCATGCACGAGTGCAGTCGCGATATCGAGACGCTTTTTCATCCCACCTGAGAAATCGCTGGGCTGCTTGTCCGCGACATCCACGAGATCGACGAGTGCTAACAGGTCATCAATCCGCTCAGCTCGCTTGCTCCGGGGGACGCCGTACATCTCACAGGCGAACTGGATGTTCTCGCGGGCGGTGAGTTCCGTATCGATACTCGTCTCCTGGGCCATGTAGCCAATCGACGACCGAACCGCTCGAGAATCAGTAACCACGTCGTAGCCGTTGACGGTCACCGATCCGCCAGTGGGCTCTAACAACGTTACGAACGTTTTGATTGCGCTAGTTTTCCCCGCGCCGTTCGGGCCCAAAAATCCGAAGCATTCGCCCCGAGGAATCTCGAGATCGATGCCGCGTACTGCATGGGTGCCATCCGCGTACGTGAGTTCGACGTTGTTCGCCGTGATCGCAGTCGTGCATGTCGTTGGTGTTTCGGTCGATTCAGTTACCATGGTCGTTCGATCTTGCTTTCTGGTCGTTCTGAGTGTCTGTACATCCGCCGTTGATGGGCTTCAGGATTAGTTCATCCATCAACTGAAGAGAAACGCCGTTCCACAACAGGAATTACCCCGATTATAATCGGGTTATTTATATGGAGTAGCGGTTTGGATCACGTGTATGCCCAGACCGATTCCAGCGGTGCTCGGGAGAGGAGACCGGAGAGCAACACAATGAGTGCGTCGTTCCACCGAGTATGAGATACATCACGGTTGTCTTCTCTCTGAGTGAAGAGTACGTTCGTTCACAGAGCGAGCAGGGAACAACCACAGATCCGAGAGAGATCTGGATGGATGGGACGCTCATCGCAACACAGGAGGCAATTCAGTACCAGAACCTGCTTGAGGATGGGACCGCCGTTGCGATCGTCCAGTTTCGTGGGGATGCTGACCGGTTCGAATCGATAGCAGACGAGGAACCAGAGATCATCTCCTGTGCAGTGACGGGCGGTGATCCGTGGCTGGCGTATCTCCAGTTCGAACCGGAAGCATTGCAAATGACACTGTTCGAGCTTTTCGACAGGGAAGCGATCAGCATTGATTGGCCGATGCGAGAGACACCCGATGGATTACGAGTCACGCTGTTCGGAGAAGACGCAGCGCTGCAGCGAATGATGACCAGCATTCCCCAGGAGATGGAGTTTCGCCTCGAACGGGCCGGCGAATACCGACCGGAGCTAGCCGATCCCATTGCTCAGTTGACGGACAGACAAAAAGAGATCGTCCGGACGGCAATCGCTGCGGGCTATTACGAGCTGCCACGGCGTGCAACGCAAGCGGATATAGCCGACGAGCTCGGCCTGGCGCAGGGGACAGTTGGAGAGCATCTTCGCCGCGCAGAGGCGAAGATCATCCAGTCGGTCGTTGTTTGAGGCGACTGCAAGGGACAACCAAAAAAGGATCATAATTCGCTACTCGCTCTCAGTGACAGTCAGATCACCGATCTTCAATGGTGTAGGTGATGCCGTCGTTTGGGGGGATATCGATGTATCCGTGGAAATAGAACGTGTCCTCGTAGTTGGCGTAGACGGTGCCGTCGAGTCCATAATCGTACCACGTTCCATCATATTTGATGGCCTGTGGGTATTCGAACGACGAATCCGTTCCGTTTTCATCGGGGCCATCACCACCCCAGATTGGCTTCGTCGAATAGATTATGTAGCGGGTGCGATCAGCGACACCCCGCACAGTGACCCGATTCGCGGCCTGTGCGTGGATCCCCTCGGAGGTCTCGCTTGCTGTCGCCGTTTTTGCGCCAGCAGTGATGCCAGCAATGCCGAGCATTCCGGCTGCAGCCCCTTTCAAAAACCCACGCCTGCTGTCTGTGTGAGTTTCAGAGTTGATTCGATTCTCTGTTGATGCAGATCGATTGTTTTGTTCTTTAACTACCATTTACTTACCATTGCCGCATCTGAAGAGATGTGCGCCCCACCCATAAATTCATCGTCGATTTATTAATTATAATTAAATTCTGGTATTTTACATTTGATACGGTGTCGTTTGATAATTCAGGAGTTCATCCCGTTCGATCGCGATTGCTTGAGCGAGAAAGAACGGCGGCCGTTCTTACTCGGTCGTGATCCGTGCCAGCGCGGGGTGCTGGTCTTCGAGGCCGGTTGGACAGCCGAGACTGCGATAACGTCCATACGAATCGAGCAGCTCGATCAGTCCAGCAGCTGCACTTGAACAGCCAGGTCGGTCGATCGTTTCGAGTGGTGATTTGGGATCCGTTGCGGGGAAGGTGAGCTGATGGATTTCGCCAGTTCGGGTTTCGTGGTAGCGGACTTTAGCGCCCGTATCGAAGGTTGCGGCCACCACTGTTTCTCCGGTGGCGTGATAGCGCGTGATCCGCTCAATACCGGGTAAGTGTTCGTAGGCGGTTCGTTCGCTTGCGAGATCGGCCATTGTGAGGATCTGTTCGATTCTGGTGGCGTGCGGACAGCCAGTCGATTGACACGGGCGACACCACGTTCCCTGGCCGATATCCACCACGTGATAGAGCTCCGCTTCGGAGAGTTCGTCGCGTGAATCCACAGTGGAAAGGTTCACGCAGTTGCGGTCGTCGTCCCTGAACAGAAAGAGGGGCAGCGTCATCGTCGCCCCCAGAGTGGACAGCCAAGGTGGTGATCGCGATGACCACGGAGCTGGCGGCGACAGACGACACAGCTGTGGCTGTAGTGGTTCAACGAGTCGGTACAATTACGGTTGCGTGTGTTCTCCCATTGCATGGGCAATCGCTTCTCGTGAGAGCCCAGCGTCGGGTGCTTGGACCACCCGGCGCATTCAACACGAACGCGCAACGCCCCGTGGCGCATCTGTGCTCTCGTGTTGCATTGCCTTCCCGATCGCTTATAAAGTTATGTAGGAATAATTGTGAAAGACTGTTCGAATAACAGGTTTGTGGGAGAGTGCTCCATCGAAGAATGAATTAGGCACTGGATTGGGGTCACGATTCACGTCACTGAGGAAACGCCTCGCTCCATATCCAACGATGAAATTCCAATACTAATGTGTAGATGTCTCAGACTGAGTACCTGAATCTGCAACCACGACTGCTCCTTTCATCCCCGATTCTTTGTGGGGCTCACAGTAATAGTAGTGCGTGCCAGGAGACTTGAACGTATGCGTGAAGATACCATTTGGCTTGGGATCACTGCTATCAAACTTCTCGTCTGTGGCTACGACATTGTGACCTCCCCATCCATCCCATTTCCATGTTACGGTCGTTCCTGGGGAGATTTTGATCGCGGCCGGTTCGAACTTGTAAATATCATCTGCGTTATTATGCCGTTGCGATTCATTCCAAGATGTTTGGGGGTGTTCTGGTGTATTTAGTTCATCGGGACCGACCGTTACAGCAACCGATTTATTACCAATCATATATTGAATGGAATCATCATACCCTTTCGCATGAGCGAGCCAATTCTCAACGCTTTCCGGTTCTTCATCCTCTGACTGACATCCTGCTAACAGTCCCATAACTGCGATACTCCCGGCGGCCCGGAGAACTGTTCGTCTCCCGGTTTGTTGGTTGTATGTCACTATTTCTGTTGTCCAATATATAAGTGGAAATGACATATTCCCTGCGACTCGTTCGACGTACCATCCGAACAACGCGGCGACGACGAATCAGACATCTACTACTCATTCGATTGGCCTGGAGACCGAACGTTTCGATCGATACGAATCAAGAACAAGTGATGATACCCCAACTAATGAACCACTCTGTGGGTCTAGACCACCATCGCTTCAACCACCTTTAGAATAGCCCTATCTGTATTCCAGTACACCACAAAGAATTTACAAAACCCCTCAGATGAGCCACCATGCGACGGCGCACGCTTCTCTCTGCCTGTGGACTCGCGCTCTCGGGGCTCGCTGGCTGTTCAAGCAACACCGGCGAGGAGGAAACAACACCGACCGAAACGCCCGAACCAACTGTCGTAGTCAATGAAACACCATCCCGTCCGGGACCAGTCACGTTTCTCTCACTCCAGCCAAAGTTAGTACGAGTCAATAGGTATGCCGCAGAATTGACTCGTGGTGAAAAATCACAGTATCTCTATCTCGACCTCGATTTTACGGACGAAAAACCGCCAGCGCGCGAGGATTTCACCGTCGAGTTCAGTGGCAGAACGATCTATCCGATGGCCAGGGTCAACACCATGTCGATTCTCAACAACTACGGCCCAGAATACACCAGACACCGAGGAACCGGATGGCTTCTCTTCGAGTTGCCAGCAACGGGTGACGCAACCGACGCCAGATTGCGCTGGTCAGACGACGAATGGATTCCAACCGAACGCATTCGAACGCGACTCGCTGAGCAACACCCACGGTTTTCGGCTAATATCTCAATGGAAACGAAGATCTCTCCAGGATCAGTGCCGTCGATCACGGTCGAAATGACGAATGAGGGCTCCATTGCGGGACGGTTCCTGGGAACGCTCAATCGAGGTGGCCCCAAACAGGGGGGAGCCACGCGCCTCCGTGGTTTCTCCGAATTTCCAGTCGCCAAAATCTCAGAATTCATCCCAGCTGGTAAAACGAAACGAATCAATCTGACAGAATCTGACGAATCATTCGACGTACCACCCGAACAACGTGGGGACGACGAAGAGGATCTCTACTACTCGTTCGATTGGCCCGGATCCAGATCGAGGAAAATCGTACGAGTCGAGATCAAAAACGAACAGTGACGATACCTGACGACCAAGTAGCCACGCTGGAAATGCAACCTCCATCGCTGCAATCTCCATTTGAGCAGCTCTGTCTGCATTTCAGTACACCACAAGGAATTTACAATTCCCTCCAGATAAGCCACCATGCGACGGCGTACGCTTCTCTGTGCTTGTGGGATCGCACTCTCTGGGTTCGCTGGCTGTTCGAGTAACACCGGCGAGGAGGGAAAGGAAACGACGGAACATCCGACCGAAACGCCCGAGCCGACCGTCGTAGCCGACCCAACGACGATCCCCACCGGACCGATCTCATTGCTGGCACTCCAGCCGGCGCTGGTGAAAATCGATACAGACGTGGCACGATTCAGCGGGGGTAATAGCACACAGTATCTGTATCTCCATTTCGAATTCACCGACAAAAAACCGCCAGCACACGAAGATCTCACGTTCCAGTTCGACGGCGAGAGCCACGAGCCGATCGCGAAAACCCACTCAATTCTCAACAGCTACGGCGCACAGTACACCAGGCGGCGTGGGAAAGGATGGGTCCTTTTCGAGTTGCCAGCGTCAGGCGACGGGAACAACGCCGGATTGTGCTGGCCCAACGGCGAGTGGACGCCATCCAGTCAGCTCCAAAATCGACTCGCCATGCCCCACCCATCGCTTTCGGCCGACGTATCGATCGAGGAAACGATTGCTCCGGGCTCGGTGCCCACAATCACGGTTGAAGTGACGAACGAGGGCTCCATTGCGGGCCGATTCGTGGGAGCGCTCAGTCGATCCGGTCCCGAAGCCACCGCAATGCCCGTTGGCGAAGTCACCGAACTCGTCCCCGCTGGCGAGTCGAAAACAATCGAAGTGACCGAATCGAACGAATCGTTCGACGTATCCGCCGACCAACGGAATGACGGCGAACGAGACCTCTCCTACGAATTCACATACGACGGAAACAAAATCACTCAATCAGTGCGGATCACGACGGACAACTAGCGACGATACTCGACGAGTGGGGTGCCATCCATTGTGTCTGGAATCTCGAGTTCCATCGCCTCGAGCACGGTTGGAGCGACATCAGCGAGCGTGCCACCGTCCCGAATGGCGGCCACGTCATCAGCGACCGCCACGAACGGCACCGGATTCGTGGTGTGTGCGGTGTGGGGATCATCTGCTGGCCCCATCTCGTCTGCGTTCCCGTGATCAGCGAGCACGAAGAGATCCGCGCCGGCGTTGCGCGCCGCCTCGACAAGCCGACCGAGCTGTTCGTCCACCGCCTCCACCGCAGCGACGGCAGCTTCATAGTCGCCGGTATGACCGACCATATCCGGATTGGCGTAGTTGAGAACGAGCAACGAGGGATCCTCCGTCTCGATGGCCGCTATCGCCTCGTCGGTGAGCGAGTGGGCGTTCATTTCGGGCTGCTCGTCATACGTGGGCACATCCGGACTCTTCACGATCGTCCGTTGTTCGCCGTCGAACTCGACCTCACGACCGCCGTTGAGAAAGTAGGTCACGTGCGCATACTTCTCCGACTCGGCGAGTCGATACTGCGTCTTGCCGGCATCGGCAACAACCTCACCCAGCGTCTCCGTCGGCTCGTTCGGTGGAAACACCACCGGAAGATCGAACGTGCTGTCGTACTCGGTCATCGTGACGATCTCGGTGGCCGGTGGATCGGTGTCGAACGACCACTCCGGACGGATGTCTGCGAGCATGCGCACCAGCTGGCGAGCGCGATCAGCCCGGAAGTTGAACCAGAGCACCGCATCACCATCAGAGAGCGCCGGCGCGCCCTCGATGAGCGTGGGTACGACGTACTCGTCGGTGACATCCTCCTCGTAGGAGCGCTCCAGCGCCGTGATGGCGTCGGGGGCAACACGCTCGGCGTCGCGATTGACGATCGCATCGTAGGCGCGTCTGGTCCGCTCGAAGTTCTCGTCACGATCCATCGCGTAGTAACGACCGGAAACGGTGGCGATTGCACCCGTGCCGACGCGATCAATCACCGCCGAGAGGTCGGCAAGATACTCCACGCCACCAGTGGGTGCGGTGTCGCGTCCATCAGTGAACGCGTGCGTAACCGCATCAACGCCCTCGTCTGCGAGCAGTTCGAGCAGTGCGTGAAGATGGCGCTGGGCGGAGTGGACGCCGCCATCGCTCAGTAGTCCACAGAGATGCACCCGCCCATCGTGCTCGCGTGCGAACTCGATCGCGTCCTGAATCGCCCCATTGTCAGCGAGCGAGCCGTCATCGATCGCCCGATTGATCCGCGTCGAGCTCTGCAGAATCACCCGTCCAGCCCCGATCGTGAGATGACCGACCTCGCTGTTGCCCATCTGCCCCTCGGGCAGCCCTACCGAATGGCCATCCGTCCGAAGCGTTGTCGAACGAAAGCGTTGTGTGAGCCGATCCATCGTGGGTGTCCGAGCGCCCCCAACCGCATCGCGGAAGCCACTCCCGATTCCCCAGCCATCGAGCACAACCAGCGCAGCGTCCATACCGAACGCTGGCGAGCGATCAGTAACTAGCCTTCGCTTATGAGAGGACCACTCGACACTCGGGGGCTTTTTACCACCGGCCGGCGACATCACCACCGTGACTCTCGATCCGGTCCATTTCAAGGGAATCACGCAGCTCGCCGATCGGATCCAGCGGGACGCAAGCCTGATGGACTACCGCGATCTCGCCGAAGCGATCTGGACCGAACAGCTCGACCCGCTGGAATGGCAGGGAAGAACGCTGCTCGAACCGATTGGTGAGCTCTCGCGTCGCAAGGTGTCGATCGAAGGGATTGCGCTGGCCGACGATCCGTTCGAAACACGCCACGGACTGGATTCGGGAACGATCAACCCAACGACGTTCAAAAACGGCCTCGTGCTCGACGTTGCCCAGGCCGTGATGAGCGCCATTCCATCGGATCTCGACCTCCATCGTCGTCGAACCGTTGTAATGACCGTCCACTCGAACGACGCGACGATCGATTTTCATGGTGGCTGGCGACGGCGCGACGACGGGTTCATGCGAAAACGCGTGCTCCACACCCCGCGCGTGAGCCGTGGCGAATCCGCCGTTGTCCACGATCTCGCGCTGTATCTCGCAGAAAGCGAGCACGTCCTCGAACAGGCCGACCGCGTCGAAGAGCTGCTGGTGCTCGACGGCCCGATCTACCCGCGTGGACTGCTGAACTGGCAGCGCAGCGAAGAGCTACGACGACTGCTCGACGACAACGAACGGCCACACGACGTGATCGAGAACTACATCCGCATCGTCGAGCGGTTCGCAGAACGCGACGTTCCCCTGGTTGGCTTCGTGAAAACGCCGCTGTCGCGAATGATCACCAGAACCGTCGAGAAACGGCGTGGAAACGCACCGTGGGTCAACGACGCCGCCTTCTTTTCACAGCTGTTAGAGCCCGATGACGACGAGGCACTGACGTTCACCAACTGGTTCCGATCACGCGGCGGCCAGGATGAGCTGCTATCGGCCGACGGTGACGCCTGTGGCGTCGAACGGCGGCGCGACCCCGCCGAGTACGAGGTTACCTACTGTGTGATCTACGATCCTCGCGACGGGATCGTCTACCGACTGGAAGCGCCTGCCGTCTTTACCCGGGATAAAACCCGGCGTGAACAGCTCACCCGGCAGATTCTCAAAGGCGTGGCCGTCGAACAGGGGCCACCGCTGGCTGTGGAGAAAGCAGACAGCTTAGCGAAAATCAGCAAAGACGAAACCCGAGCGCTCCAGTCCGCACTCGAACAGACGCTCGAAGCCGAACGCGACAGCAGCTACGACGCCAAACGAACGGAGCGCTGGGGCCTCTGAGAGACCATCAATTCGGACGAACTGAAAAAGCTGTTAGTAGCTCCTCCTCCCATACGGCGTATGGAGGAGTTCGAGGACGTCACGGAGGTGACCTTCGACGACGAGTCCCTGAGTGAAACGTTCGATGAGCTTTCTGTTTCTCAGCAGGGACAGGACCACGGCATCGGCATGTTGTCCGCGTCCGAAGGGCTAAAAATCGACGAGGAGCCCGACGACACCTGCCTGCGGGCGTATATCACCGTCGAGAACCGACAGGACGTTCGCATTGGCACGTATCTGCTCGTTCCGTATCCCGACGAAGAGCGGCTGTTTGCCCGGATCACGGGACTGGAGTACGCCCAGGAGTTTCGCTCGGACGACGCCAACGAGATCCATGCCAGGCGAGCAATGCGCTCCGAGGAGATCGACGAGCACGATTATAAGTTCATCGCGACGCTTGAGCCGGTGGCCGTGCTGTACGAACAACACGAGGAGCTCACCCGACGGATGACCGACCGGGTGCCGATGCCAGAAACGATCGTCGAGCGGGCAACGGACACCGAAGAGATCAAAACGGGGCTGAAAATCCCGGACACTGGTGTGTTTCTCGGCCATCTTGCAGTCGGTGGCCAGAAAGTCAAAACAGCGGCGGAACCACCAACGATCGATTATCGGCTTGATGACTCCGATGAGGGTGGCGACCCCCTCGTCTTTCGGCACTCGCTGATCGCCGGTGGCACCGGATCGGGAAAAACCCACGCCGCAAAGAACATCCTCAGGCAGTATTTCGAACGCCGCTATGAGATGCCCGACGGTCGTTCGCCCCAGCTGGCGCTTGTGCAGTTCGATCCACAGGACGAGTACGCACAGCTCCACGACGACAACGACACACTGACGACAGAAACGGCTCGTCAGTACGACCAGGAAAGCATTGCTCACGGTGGCCACGAGGATACGAAAGCGTTCGTTCCCGTCGTCGGATCGGCCAGCTACGGCGGTGGACACCACCGCGCCGAACAGGTTCCGTTCACAATTTCGTTCTCGATGGTGCAGTCCAATCCATGGCTCATCGCCCGAGGCGGACTCAATGAAAACCAGTATCCCGCACTCATCGATCTGATCAAGCGATTTTTCAGCGAGCAACCGGACGGCAGCTACCGGGCGTTTCGCGAGTTTTTATCGGATGATCTTCGCGAGCGACTGAGCGACAGCGGTCGGATTCATGAGGCGACGTTCAACGCCGTCCGGAGACGCACCGGCGGCTTCGGGCCGATCTTCGACCAGGACGCACCACCGATCACCGACCTCGTCGAACAGTTCGTCAGACCCGGTGGCGTCAGCGTTGTGCCTACCTATCATCTCAATAGCGCACGCGCGAAAGAGACGGTCGTGCTCGCGCTGGCGAATCTTCTCATCAGCCAGAAGCTCTCGAACGACGCCGACTACGAGCGGATCGCACACACACCGCTCGTCATCGGCATGGACGAGGCACACAACTTCCTCACCGACGCCGATACGCCACAGGCACAAAAGGTGATCCAATCGTTCACAGAAGCCGCAAAACAGGGCCGAAAAGAGCGCCTCGGACTGTTTCTTATCACGCAGGATCCACAGGATATCGCCGACCCGGTGTTCAAACAGATCAACACCACGATTGTCCTCAATCTCGGCGACGAGGACGCCATCAAGGCCGTCAATATCCCGCGTAGCCTCGAATCGAAAGTACCGTACATGGAGAAGGGACAGATGGTCGTCTACTCACCCGACAATTCAGAACCCGTCGAAATTATCGGATTATCGAACTGCGTTACCAGACACGGCCGCGAAAGCACTGAATAGGGCCCAAATCTTCTACATTGAAACGATCAGCTTTCCGAGCTACCGGTGAATTCTTATCCGGATGCAGACTATCAGTAGATATGGTGCGGCATGTGCTCATTCCACACGATGGTTCCGAACCGGCAGAGCGTGCGCTTACGCACGTGACCGAGGCGATGGCGGACGCCCGGGTGACGCTGTTGTGCGTGATCGACCCGTCTGCGGGCTTTGGTGCTGGTGCTGGCGCTCCCGGCGCAGCAGAGGTGTGGTATCGATCCGAAAAAGAACGCGTCGAAGATCGACTGACCGACGCACAGTCGACGATCGAAGAGCGTGGGATGAACGCGCGGACAGAGGTGAAGATGGGCCAACCCGCCCGGACGATCGTTGATCACGTCCACGACACCGACGTTGATCGGGTGGTGATGGGCAGCCACGGGCGACGCGGCGTGTCTCGGCTCTTGCTCGGGAGCGTTGCCGAAACGGTCGTTCGTAACTCTCCGGTCCCTGTGACGGTGGTTCCGTGATCAGTCGTCCGCTGGTGGATGCGATGTCGATCGAACGTCGGAAATCGCATTCCGGAGTGCCGTTCGCTTGAGAAGAACGAAACCAATGAGCACGATAGAAAAGCCGAGCACGCCCTGGAGCGTGATTCGCTCACCGAGCACGAGAAAGCCCGAGATCGCCGCAACAGGCGGTGCAGTGTACGAAACGAGATTGATCTCGATTGGACCAAGCCGTTCTAGCAACTCGAAATAGATCAGAAAGCCGATCGCTGAGGAGAAAATCGAGAGATACCCGAGCGCAAGCAGTGCCTCACCCGGATGAGCGATCGACTGCATCGATTCGCCGAGTAAGAGACTCAGCCCGTGCATCAACAGCGCACCGCCAACCATCGAGTAGGCCTCCATCGATTCGATCGGCAGGCCGGTGTCGGACCGCTGGGTGAGCACGCTCCCGAACGAAAACGAGAGCGTTGCTACAAAGATCAATCCAGTGGCAATCACGTCGCTGGCGAGGAGATTCGACGGATCTGGATCCGTCAGGACGATCACGCCAACGAGCCCTAACAGCATGCCGAGCCAGCCAATCGGCGAGAGCCGTTCGTCTGGCAGGAGGACGCGCGCACAGCCAGTGGTCAACACCGGATTGAGCGAGACGACAATGGCCGCAGTCGCGCTGGTCACCGCCGGATCCTGTTCACCGATGAACAACAGTGCGTGATAGATTGCGATCAGAAACACCGATCCAATGGCGATTTGCACCCACTGCGCTCGTCCGCGTGGAATCGGGTCCTCAAGCACGTACCAGGCGTACCCGAGCATGAAGACGCCGGCGATGTCGTAGCGAAGCGCGGCGAACAACACCGGCGGAAAGCCAAGATCGAGCCCTGCTTTGATCGCCATGAACGCAGAGCCCCACACCACTGCGAGAACGCCAAACAATCCAAGGGTACGATAGCGCACGTTGGGCCTCAGTATGCTGTCTCACTCACAGTTGTGATCCCGGCAATCGGCGTCGGCGTGCAGATGACAGCTCACGCGGTGGGGTGTCGTGTGTTCGTCGGGAGAAGTGGTTTCACAGACGCTCTCGAACGTCGCATCGAGCCGGTCGAGGGCTTTCGTCCGATCGCCGGTCTCGAGGGCAGCGATTGCCTCCTCGATTGCTTGCTGGACAGTCGCTGTACAGTCTGAGCAATCGAATTCGTCCAGTGCGACCGATTCACCACGTTCAATCTGGCTGCGGAGTCGAAACACGGCTCGGTAGGTCGCCTGATCGATCTCGAGATCGGCGGGTGGGATGATTTTCGGACAGCGGGTGTGGAATCGACAGCCCGACGGTGGATCGCTGGGTGAGGGGAGCGCCCCCGCAAGATGATCGATCGATCGGTCGCGTTCGTTCGCGCGCGCCCGCGGAACGCTCTCGAGCAACGCGCTCGTATAGGGGTGTGCCGGCGCGTCAAACACCCGTTCGAGTGGACCAACTTCGACGAGTTCGCCCAGATACATCACGGCGACACGATCACAGAGCGAGCTGACGACCGAAAGATCGTGGGTGATAAACAGATACGTCAGTTCCAGTTCGTCCTGGAGTTCGGCGAGCAGCGAAAGGATCTGTGCCTGGACCGACACATCAAGCGCACTCACAGGCTCATCGAGGACGATGAACGACGGTTCGAGCGCCAACGCGCGAGCGATCGCCACGCGCTGGCACTGGCCACCGGAGAGTTCGTGGGGATAGCGGGGGGCCATCACAGCCGACAGCTCGACCCGTTCGAGCAAATCACGAGCTCGGTTGTGGCGCTCACGTTCGGTGCCGATCTCGTTGACAACGAGCGGTTCGCAGATGATTTCCTCGACTGTCATTCTGGGATCGAGGCTCGAAAACGGCTCTTGAAAGACGATCGCTGTTTCCTGGCGAAAGCGGCGTCGCTCGGCTGCAGTCTGGGCTGCGATTGGCCTGCCGTCGAATGCCACCGTTCCGGCTGAGGGCTCCTGGAGTCCGAGCAGCAGCTGTCCAGTCGTCGATTTCCCACAGCCAGATTCACCAACCAGCCCCACAGTCTCTCCACGTTCGATTGAGAGCGAAACGTCATCGACCGCAGTGATCGTCGAACCCTCACGGCCGCGAAGCCGATCGAGAATGGAGACGCCATCGGTAAACCGCTTTGTGAGTCCGGACGCGCCGATGAGCGGATGATCGCTCACTGGTGATCACGCTCCATCTGTTGGGCTGTGCCACCGCCAAGCGCGTCGTCCGGGTCGAACGCTCGGTCTGTGAGCACACAGCGGGCTGTATGGCGCTCAGTCTCGTCCACCGGACGTTCTTCGGGATGCTCTTGACAGTCAGTCATCGCTTTCGGACAGCGGTCTGCGAAATAACAGCCCTCTGGGAGCTCGTCGGCGTGTAATCCAATCATTCGCCCGGAGAGCGACGCTGGTGGCGTCACAGTGGTGTCGAGATCCGGAACTGCCCCAAGCAATCCCTGGGTGTAGGGATGAACCGGCGCGTCGAACAGCCGATCGATCGGGGCGCGTTCGACGAGTTCGCCGGCATACATCACGCCCACACGGTCGCTGTGATGTGCAACGACTCCGAGATCGTGCGTGATCATCACGACCGAAAGCGCCGTCTCGGCCTGGATCTCTTTCAGCAGCGAGAGGATCTGTGCCTGTATCGTCACATCGAGCGCGGTCGTTGGCTCATCGGCGAGCAACAGCCGTGGTTCGCCGGCAATCGCCTGTGCGATCATCGCCCGCTGGAGCATGCCACCGGAGAATTCGTTAGGATGCTGTTCGGCTCGCTTCGCCGGATCTGGAATGCCAACGCGCTCTAGGAGTTCGATTGCCCGCTCGCGACTCGATTCGCTCACGAAGCTACGGGTTGGAAGCAATGAATCACGAAGGAGCGAACCGAGTCCATATCCCTCCGTTCTGGCCCGCGTCGAGCGGGGTCGGGCCGACGCCCGCTGCTGGACCTCGACGGCTTTGGCGATCTGTGTGCCGACCGTCGCGGACGGATCGAACGATGACATCGGATCCTGAAACACCATGGCGATTTCGGTGCCACGGAGCGACCGACGGGCGGACGCAGGGAGTGTTGTCAGATCGACGAACTCGCCGTCGACTTCGTGTTTACCCGTTGTCGCCGCGAGCTCGGGAGCACGAAACCAGAGCGAACCACCAGTAATCGTACCGGCCGCGGGAAGCAATCCGGCGATCGAAAGCGCCGTGGCAGACTTTCCGGAACCGGATTCGCCGACCAGACCGAACGACTCGCCATCTTCGACGGTGAACGACACCGACTCGACGGCGTGAACGCGTCCATCCTCGGTGTCGAACCTGGCGGTGAGATCGCGAACGCGAAGAAGATCAGTCACGGGCCACCACCACCTCCGGCATCGATACCGGGATCAAGCGCATCACGAAACCAGTCGCCGATGAGATTGACAGCGAACACGGCGAACACGATCGCGAATCCGGGGATCGTCGTCACCCACCATGCGGTCGAGAGCAGATCACGGCCCTGACTCACATCGAAGCCCCACGAGAGCGTCGTCCCGGTAAAGCCCAGAAACGCCAGCGCGCTCTCTAGCAAGACGATGGTTGCGACCTGGATCGTTGCCATCACGAGAATCGGCGTGAGCGCGTTGGGGAGCACGTGGTGACGGATGATGTACCGATCGCTGGCACCGACGCTGCGGGCTGCGAGAACGTATGGGGCGTTTGCCAGCCCCATCGCCTCGCCGCGTGCAATGCGAGCGAGCCAGACCCAGTTGACGAGACCCACCACCAGCACGACGGTTCCCGGAAGAACGACGTGTGAGGGCATCGACGGCGTGATCCCGAGGACAACCCACGGATCCGGAATGCGAACCGTGGCGGTGCCAAACAGCCCAACCAGCGCAACCGCTAGCACCAGCGACGGAAACGCCAGCATGACATCACCGCTGCGCATCAACGCATCGTCAATCCGGCCACCGTAGTAGCCAGCGATCAGCCCAGTGGGAACCCCAATGATCGCGGCGACTGCCGTACCGAGTATCCCGACGAGTAGCGACGTGCGAGCGCCGTACAGAACGCGAGAGAGCATGTCCCGACCGAGCGCGTCCGTTCCGAGGGGATAGGTCCACGTGGCGCTGACGGTCGTCGTTTCGGTCACCGTTTTGACCTCGCCGTCTACGAGCTGTGAGCTGGTCTGTTCGGTCTGGCCGCTGAAACCGATCGGCGGGCGAAGCTTCTCGTCCAGTTGTTGTGTGGTGGGATCGTGTGGCGTGAGCACTGGCGCACAGAGTGCCCCCACGACGAGCAGCCCGAACATCACGACGCCAAGCTTCGGGAGCAGCTGTCGCCGGAGTGTGCGACGAAGGGCGCGACGCGTCCGTGGTGTGATCATCACTCGATCGACACCTCCGGATCAAGCTGTGCGTAGATACCGTCGACGACGGCGTTGATCACCACGAAGCCGACGCCGATGACGATGAGACAGCCCTGCACGACCATCCAGTCGCGGTCATTGATTGCGTCGATCAGTAACGATCCCAGTCCGTGCCAGGCGAACACTCGCTCGGTTATCACCGCACCGCCGATCAGTGTGCCGAGCTGGAGACCAAGCACCGTCACCACCGGGACGAGCGCGTTCCGGAGCACGTGCTGGTAACGGATCACAACCGGTGGGAGCCCCGAGGAGCGAAGCGTCCGCACGTACGGTTCTTCGAGCTCTTCGAGGACGCCACTGCGTGTGAGTCGCGTGAGGAGTGCGGTGAAGTACGTCCCAAGCGTCACTGCCGGGAGCGTCAAATGGATGAGCCAGCGCCCGGCCAGCTGTGGCGCATACAGCACGTCGATCGCAGAGATTACCTCGCCGTTCGCACGCGCCGGGCCACTCACCGGAAACCACCCCATTCCGACGGCAAACACCAGCACCAGCACGAGCCCGAGCCAGAAGTTCGGCGTGCTAATACCGACGAGCGAGAAGCTCGTGGCGGCGTAATCGGTTGGCGTGTGTCTGCGGGTTGCGCTCACGACGCCGAGTGGGATCGCGATCGTAATCGCGACGATCGTTGCTGCAATCGCCAGATCAAGCGTCTGTGGCAACCGACTGGCGAGGAGCTGTCGAACTGGTGTGTTGGTCACATAGGAATGACCAAGATCGAATCGGAGCAGATCGCCGAGATAGTGTGCGTACTGCACATAAATGGGCTCGTGCAACGACAGTTCTTTGGCGATCTCGGCTTTGAGCTGTGGGCTTGCATCCAGGGGAGCGATCGTCGTCACGACCGAGCCGGGCGTGCTGTAGCGCAACAGAAAGACGACAGTAACGATCGCCCAGACGACCACCACGCCGTGACCAAGGCGTCGAGCGAGAAAGCGTCCAGAAACCATCGATCAGTTTGACCGAGCGATAGTGGCTGCCTCGATGCGTTCATCGCGGCGGGCCGTCCACTCAAGGCGCTGGTCAACTGCGTAGACGCTGAACTGCTGGTGGAGAAAGATCCACGGCGCCATATCGTGGTAGTTGCTGTTTACCGCCGACAACAGCTCCTGACGTTTGGACTGATCGGTCGTCTGTAATGACTTTTGGACCTCTTCGTCCAGCGATTCGGCACAGAACGAACTCAGCACCTCACCACAGCCGAGCGTTGGAATGAGTGTTTTCGTCGCGTCGAACGTCGCATTCCCCCAGCCGATGAGATACATGTGTGGCATCGTCGTCCGGTCGCCGTCGGTGAGCTCGCCGATGAGCGCGTTCGTTTCGCGCTGTTGCAGATCGGCAGAGACGTTCGAAAGCGAATCGATCATTCCAACGACCGCCTGGGCAATCTCGACGTCTTTTAGATATCGGCCCTGTGGAGTGTGAAGCGTCACGGACGCCCCGGAATAGCCACTCTCCTCGATGAGCCGTTCGGCGCGGTCGGGATTGTGCGGATACGGCTCGATCGAGTCGTCAAAGCCGACGAACTCCTCGAGCGTGGGTTGGCCAGTCCCTTTGCCAAACCCGTTCAGAATGTCCTCGACGATGCTTTCGAGATCGACGGCGTAGTTCATCGCCTGCCGGAATTTTTGGCTATCGAACGGTTCAACGTCGGATCGCATCGCCACGTACAGAATGCGCGTGCTCGGCGCGGTGGCAAGCGTTGCCGAGTCGTTGGATTCGATCCGCTGTACCTCCTGTGGCGGGACGTTAACCACGAGATCCGATTCGCCCTCAAGCAGCGAATTCACCCGCACACTCGCCTCCGATGCTGCATCAATCGTCAGTGCCGTCGGCCCAGGCGTCGGTCCCCAGTACGACTCGAACGGCTCGAACGCCACGCGGGTGTTCGGTTCGTAGGCCGTCTGTTCGAACGGCCCCGTGCCGTTCATCTCCTGTGTCACCGTCTCTTCGCCCGACTCAGTCACCCACTGCTTTTCGACGATGTCACAGTAGGTCGCCAGCTGGTTGACGACAAGCGGATTTGGCCCTTCAGTCAGCACATCGACCGCATGTTCGCCGTCTACTGCCTGAGCGTCGGTAATCCCGGAGAGCTGATCGCGCTGGGCGCTCTCAATGCCAACGGATGGATCGACGATTCGACGGATCGAAAACACGACATCAGCGGGCGTAAGCGTTGATCCGCTGTGAAACGAGACGTCCTCTCGCAACGTGAACCGGACTCGGCCGGCCTCCTGTCGTTCATACCCTGTTGCGAGCCGCTCGGTCACCGCACCGGATGCATCGCGAGCGAGCAACCCCTCGTAGGCCTGTCGAACCACGTTCTCAGTCGGCGTTGAACGGTGGTTGTGCGGATCAAGGGTGTCCGGAGCCGTTCCCTGCGTGATCGTGACCGACAGAGAATCCCCTGTTGTCGCCGTGTCGGTCGATTGCTCGGGCGTGTCGGACAAACAGCCCGACAACGACACCGTCGCCACGACCGTCCCGAGTGAACGGAGCACCGATCGGCGATCGATCGCCCGCCCGTCATCCATATCAGACATACTACATCCCATGTATCTTAGTTTTATATATTTCATGGTCATTATTTACTCCGAAATAGTAGCAAATGCACTATTCGGCGCAGAACGCACGCCATCGAACCGGATGAGATCATACTAGCATCGCTACAGTTCGTCAATCTATTCCGACCCCATCCAGCACTAGTTTATTGGTTTTAGCTGGCTAAATCTTCTACCAGGCAACAGCAGATTTAAGGTTACCGAGGAGTATCCTTCGATATGGCCGCATATGGCCGGCCGACCTTGCGAGATCTGTTTGATGAATCGCCGACTCCCCACATCGCACATCCGCCACGAACCCACCATCGTGATTTTTACGTCGCAACGGATGGGTCGTTCAGCGATTCAGGAGGCGGACTCGGTGTTATCATCGAAACCCGTGATGGAGAGTGTGTCGCACGACGATCGCTCCCAGACGACGTTCCGGACAACAACGTCGCGGAGTATCGTGCGTTGCATCTCGGTCTCGACATTCTCGACGCCCGGGTTCCGGGCGACACACGGGTTGGAGTACTCATCGATCATGACAACCTGGCAGCCAACGTCAACAGAGCGACGATCGCCACCAAACAGCCACAGATCGGGCCGCCACACCCGTTTCAGATTCCCACCCAGTCACACCACCACTGGCGGGGGATTCGAGCCCGGATCGCAAGCCTGGGCGAGTTACGGGCGGCCCGCCTCGACAGCGGCGTGAACCCAGCACATCCGCTGGCGAACGCACCCGAGCAGTACGCCCACGTCAACGACGAACCCGACCGGTGTGTGTTGCCACCAACACCGATCGACAGACAGCCCGCAGAAGGCGTGCCGCCGCCGTCGCGAGCGAATCGCCCGCGACACGCGAGCGACTGACTCAGGCCAGAAAGACGTGGCGTGGTCGGTCGGCGAGCACGTCCCGTCCCCACTGGACGGTGTCGGAAAACGCATCGGAGCGGAAAAACGACATCGCGTCTTCTTTTGAATCCCACTCGCTTGCGATGAACATGTCGTTTTCATCAGCCGTATTGATCAACACGTCAGTGTTGCGGTGGCCATCCATCTCCGCTAGCAGTTCTTCCACCTCGTCGAACGTCTCTACAAACGCCGATCGGTGGTCGGATTTGACAGTGTAGAACATGCCCATGGTGCCAAAGCCTTCATCGGTTGCACCGGCACGACCGACCACCTGCGGGAGTTCGGCGAGATACTCGCTGGCGGTGTCTGCTGCACTTTTCGTCTTCCAGAGGCTCACGACGGCCGAGCGGTCGCCGTGACGGGCCTGATAAATGTTCGTCCCCTGGTGGGTGTCGTATCTATCGAAGCCGTCGCTGAGGTCGGACACTGCAGGAGTGAGATCGCCGATCGGCGCGGTAGAGTAGACCACGAGCGCGAACACGTCTTCGCCGTGTGGCTGTCCGGCGTAGATGTCGAGCGAGTCAAGCGAATCACGAACGTCCTCGGCGGGTGCGGCGGCGGTTGGTGTCGGGGATTTCTCTTCTGTCGCCGCCGTTAGGGCACCGATCGTCGGTTCATCCGCGCCGGGAAGATCCGCCAGAAAGCCAGCAGCCGTCTCCGCCGCACGTTCGGTCGTCCAGAGGCTCACCACGGTTGGCCCCTCGTGAACCTCGGTTTCGATGTGGCTGTCGTAATGCTCGAAATTGCCGCGGAGATCCTCAATCGCGTTCGCCACCGTTTCGCGATCGGTGTCGGCCTCAACCACAACGGCGTGTGGGGTGGCGTCGTCAGGGGCCTCAACGGAAATTCCGAGCGATTCGATCGTCTCGGTCACGTCCGTCGTTGGCTCGGACGACGATTCATAGGCCGACAGCGTTCCACCGGCCATAAACGTCTCGAGTGCGCTCGGATCGAATCGGCGACCGAAGTAGAATGTGCCGAACTCCCCGTAGCGTGAGGTTGACGGATCGAATCGCATCTCATACAACAGTCGTTTAATCTGCGTTGGATCGTCAGCAAACAGCGTGACACCCCACTCGTGGTCATCGAAGCCGATAGAGCTGGTGATGATCTGCGTGACCTTCCCGGCGTAGCGCCGGCCGATCTCGCCGTGATTCGACATCAAATCGGCCCGGTCGTCGAACGGGAGATCGTACCAGTTGTGCTCTGGACCGCGGCGTTTGTCCATCGGGTAGAAACAGACGTGTTCGGCGACAGGAATCTGAGGTCGGATCCGCGATTCGATGTAGCGTGCGGTGCCCGAGTCGGCGACCTCCTCGCCCTCGAAATACTCCTGTGACATGTATCCAGACACTTCCGTCACCGAGACGAACGATGCCGTTTGCTCGGTGAAGCGAGCAAAGGAGGTCCGCTCGAACGCGCGTTCTGCGGTCTCGAGCGCGGCCGTCGTCTCCCTGAGATGGAGGATCATGAGATCGGCTTTGTGTCCCATGATCGCAAAGGTCGCTGAACCCCCCTCGCTGCCCGCCACGTCCGCTAGCGATTCGTGGGCTTCGAGAAAGTCAACGCCCGATTCGAGTGCCCGCTCGCGTTCGTGCTCGGGGGCAGCCTGCCACGCGTCCCAGTCGATCGTCCGGAAGTCGTGCAGGGCATACCACCCCTCCTCGGTCTGTGGTGCAGTGGGCATACAGCAGGTTCGATTCCACCGACCAAGAGCCCTTTGAGACGGGAACGGAATGGGATCGGACAGATGAACACTCGCAACCAACAACCAGTTACTCGACCGCTGCAAATCCCGACCCAGCCGTGATTGACCACGATTATCACACCCACTCGATCTACTCTGACGGGCGATTTCTTCGGCAGATGCTCGGGGCGGCCAGCGACGCTGGGCTTTCTGGAGTTGGGTTCGCCGATCACTGTGTCGTCTCCGACCGAGCACCGATGGTCGAGCACCGTAACGCCCTGGGATTTGCACTCGATACGATCTACGAGCGGCGACGAGCGGCAATCGAACATTTCCGCGAGGAGTTCGAGATCAATATCTACGACGCCGTCGAGATGGATTACGACCCTCGCGACGAGACGGCCATCGAAGCGTTTCTCGAGCGAGCGAACTTCCAGTACGCCATCGGGAGCGTGCATCTCCTTGACGGCGTGCACATCCAGTACGAACCGTATTTTGCCGACAAATCCGAATCCGAGCGGACTGCGCTCGTCGAGAACTATTTCGAGAAGCTCCTCGCGCTGATTGATTCGGAGCTGTTTGAGCTGGCCGCCCACATCGATCTGATCGAGCGCAACCCTGCACTCCGTGGCTTTGCAACCGAGTCACAGTACCGACGGGTGGCCAAAGCGCTCGAACGCTCGCGGACGGTCACCGAGCTGAACGCTGGGCGTCTGTTGGCTGATTTTGGTTCGGTCCACCCAGTAGCACCGTTTTTCGAGATTCTCCGGGAGCACGGGGTGTCGTTCACCGTCGGAACCGACGCTCACACGCCAGCGGAGCTCACTGATAGAGTTCCAGCACTCGCCGACGAATTCGAAGCGCGGGGTCTCGAACCCGCCGAACTCTCCATCGAGAGCAAGTAGTACGACGCTCCAAAAGATACACCAGAGAATGTGTGCGTACTTGTCAGGAACGGTGTCGAGATGGGCCGGCTACGCGGCGAGTCTCTGGATGTTCGTGTTCGCTGCAATGAGTTTCTACTGGGGGCTCGGTGGAACGGCGGGGCTTGAAACGGTCGCGATCGGCCAGGAGTTTGCGGGAAAACCCTGGTTCATCGCCGTTCTCTGGCTTACAGGCGGACTGAAACTGATCGGGGGCGTGCTCGCGCTCGCACTGGTCCAATCGTGGGGGCAGCTGTTTCCACGTCGGTTGGTTCTCATTTTCGCGTGGGGTGTGAGCCTCCTGCTCGTCGTTCACGGCGTTGATTTCGTGATTCAGGGTGCACTCACAGAGCATGGATTCATCACCAACACCACGACAGCCCCCTGGACGACGGCACATTGGCAGACGTTCGTCTGGGGACCGTGGTGGCTTCTCGGTGGACTCTTGTTCAGCCTGGCGACGTGGGGCTATCAGCGACGAACTGCCTGAGAGAAGACACCGCTGCTAGTTGGAGTAGAAGACGCTACCTACCGTACGCTGGAGATAGTATGAGAACAGCTGGTGTTTCCGAACGATTATTTGGCCGACGGTAGACCAGCGACCATGACGAACACAACATCAACGGATGATTGTGTGTTCTGTCGAATCGCCACAGGGACCGAACGCGCACAGATCGTCCTCCGGAGTGCCACCAGCTGTGCGTTTCTGGACCACGCCCCAGCAGCGCCCGGTCACGTTCTCGTGATCCCAACCGAGCACGTCGAAACGCTCCCAGCGATGGAGCCAGAACGCGCTGGAGCGCTGTTCGAAACCGTCCAGCATGTTTCCGACGCAATCGATCGCGTTTGCTCGCCCGACGGGATTTCTATCATCCAATCGAACGGCCGCGCTGCGGGCCAGGAGGTGTTCCACGCGCACGTTCACGTGATTCCCCGCTCGGTGGACGATCAGATCACGCTATCGTGGGAGCCAACACCCGCCGATCCGAATGGTGCCATCGCCGAAGGGCTCGAACGGGAACTTGCCTGATCAGGCCTCGATCTCATCAAGCGGGAACTCAAGGAGCCGATCACCGCTCTCAGAACAGGTGACCGTGAGCACGTCGTGGGACTGACAGCACGATTCGACGACCTCCTGGCCGTACTCGATCTGGCCGCCGTCCTGGGGACACTCCTCAAGAAAGAGCCGAATGCCGTTGAGGAGCTGGCCCTTTTGCTGTGGCGAGCGTTCATCCCACGCGGGATCGTACGCCTCAAGCGCACTCGCCGCGCCAACATCGGCGAGCAACGCCGCCTGCGATGGCCACTGACCGACGATGCGTTCTTGCTGGCGAAGCGTCCGTCCGTTCTCGTGCTGTTCGATCGAAAACTCATCACCGTCCGTTTCGACGCCAAACGATTCTCCAACTGCCGCGCCGTCCGGTGGCGTTTCTTCGAGGGCGTCGATGGCGCTACTCCAGCGCTCGGCGAACGAATCAGTGAGACAGAGATCGTCTTCGTTGGCACACGGCTCAAGCACGCCTAGCTCGAGAAAGAGCGCGTCCGGATCGATCGCGTTGGTGGTGGACCCCTGCGCACCGTCCGAATCATCAGCCTGCTCTGTATCGGATTCGGTCGGCGCTGCTGTATCCGTCTCAGCCTCGACGCCGCCGGTGAAACCGCTGGCAACGGGCGCTTCGGGCTCCTTGCCAAACAGTGCGAGGACGCTTTCTGGCAGATATCGCTTGGTCAGCGTCGGCGTCCCCGGGACGACATACCCCCGCAGATAGATCACCGCAGCCGCGAGCGTGAATGCCACCGCTCCCAGGAGTCGTGAGCGCCAGGAAAGTACCAGGCTCACCACACCGGCGATCAAGAGATTCACGGTCGTACAGGGAAGACACCGGTTATCGCCGGTGTACTCTGGTTGTCGCAACGTCTCAACGATGTCAGTTTTCATCACGTACCAACAGTGTTCCAGAAACCCATCTACGTTTCGATTATCATACGTTTTCGGACAGTTCTATAAGTGGGATTAGCCGCCAAACAGCTGCGGACCAAACACCATCAACACGAGCCCGGCTCCCATGGTGAGTCCGATGGTCGTCGTCACCATCCGAGTGAGTCGCCTGCCATCGCCCACGTTCAGCCGTGAGACAACCGCTTCGGTGGTTGATCTGAGAATGTGACCGCCATCGAGCGGATAGGCCGGCACACAGTTGAAAAATCCGAGATTGATGTTGATCCAGCCGGTCCAGAACAGCAAATTCGCGATGAGGAACAGCCAGCCACCCAAAAATGAGAGCGGGCCCTCAACAGTGTAAAAGTTCGTCACTGGCTCGACGAAGCCGGCAAAGTTGTAGGACGTCGCACCGAGTGCCCCTGCGAACGGAAGCGAGAGCGCCTGAATCGAGTGCGAAAGAAAGCCCATCGGCGAGAGCCCGCTCGTTCCACCGAGGCTCGCGAGGAACTGCTCGGCAGGATACTCGAAGATGCCGAAATCGTCGATCGTGTTCCCGCCGATCCCTGGAATGATCGTCACGCCGATGTAGCCGTGGTCTGCAGGGCCATCAGTGAGCGTCGTGGTGAACTGTCGTTTCTCACCATCGACAACAGCTGTCACCTGTACAGTGTCTCCCGGTGTCGTGGCTTCGAGCGCTGCGCTGAGCTCGTCAGCACTGACAATCCGTTCGCCATCGAACCGAGTGATGACGAACTGACTGGCGTTGGTGATTTCCGAGCGATTCGCCAGGGGACTCTCCTCAGTCAATCCCTGGACAGCCGCTCCACCAACGAGCTCGAACTCCGTGCGATTTGTCGTGACGGTAACCCGTGGATTTGATTCGAGCAAACTCCGGAGCTCGGCGCGTGTTGAGACGTTCGAGCCGTTTACCGACTGAATATGGACCGGCTGGCCGGAGTCATTGGCCGCTCCATCGAGAGCACCGGCCGCAGATCGCGTCACGAACAGCTCGCGGGTGACACGCTCCGTTCGCTCGCCATCACCGGTCGCAACGGTCACCTCAACCGTTTTATCCTCAATCTCTGTGAGCCGGCGGTTGAGCGCGTCCGCATCAGCGACCGATTCGCCGTTGATCGCGGTGATTCGATCGCCACGCTCGATTCCCGCTTGATCCGCTGGCGAACCAGTGACGATGTCGCCGACGGGCGCGCCAGGCGCAACCGATACCGCACCCATTACCGGCCCGAACAACAACAGAAAGCCGACGATCGTCACCGCGAAATTGTTGGTGACGCCGGCGGCAAACATGCGCGTCTGACTCCCCCGATCTGCCTTCAGTCGGCTCATCTCTTCGGGCTCGACGAACGCCCCGATCGGAATAATCGCCAGCATTGCAAGCCCCATTGAATCGATCTCGATGTCGCCAACGCGACAGAACAGCCCGTGACCGCCCTCGTGAACGACCAAGCCAACGAGCAAGCCAAACACGATCTCCGGGGCGACAGAAAGCGGCAGAAAGTCGTTGACGCCGGGGATCACCAGTACGTTCTGTGGTTCGTTCACGACGGTTGGCTGTGGATTCACCACTGCCTGAATGCCCGCAATGAGCACCATCAAAAAGACACCAGCCATCATGACGATCGCGATGCCAACACCGAAATTGCCGTAGGCACGCCAGAATCTGCGGGGCTGTGAGAGCCGATCGAGCAACACCTTCCCGTACTGGGTGTGAAGGGTGGTGATCGGCCCCTGTGTTCTGATCTGCTCGGGGAGCCATCCCTGTTGCTGTGCGATCGTCATCACGAACCAGTAGAACATGAGGCCACCGAGCACCAACCAGAGCGTATCGACCATCGTTCGTCTCAAACAGTGGTACTCGTATGAGCCTTATCTTCTTTCAGGTCGAGAAGTCCCCGTTCGATAGGCGGGTTTGGTCCACCTTACTGCATTCACTGGCCGCTTACGCTTCGAGCCGGAGTCGGCTCACGACAAACGATTCGTCGAGCGCACCGAGGAACGGTCCAAGTCGGGGGCCCTGTGGTTGGCCCAAAAAGAGCTGATAGCCCAGCTCGAACAGTCGGCCAACCTCGATATCGTTCGACCGGGCCGACTCGTAGATCTGTTCTTGAATCGCGTCGTCGTCAAGCTCCGTGCTCTCGATCGCCGTTGCCAGCGCTTCAAGCGCAGTCGCTTCCGACGCAGTGGGATTCACGTCGGGGAGCGTTTCTGCCAGCCGGTAATTGTACTCGTTGTCCGTCTCGACGGCCCAGGTGCGTGCCTTTTCCACTCGACTGAGCGCGTCGTCGATGGCCTGGTCGGGCGCTGATTCGGGGAGATGGCCGCTGCGACGCGCCATCGTCTCGCGCAGTTGTTCGTCGTCGGTCATGCCCAGCACGGCGGCAAACGTGTACGGAATGCGAATTCGGTCCGTATCGACGGCGTCGACACAGTGTGGATAGGCCCGCTCTGCAAACGCCGACTCTCGATCGGCACCCTCGATTCGATCGAAGTAGATCGCCTCGAAGCGATCGAACTCATCGACAAGCTGATCGAACCGCGAAACGTCGAAATCACGGGCTCGCTTCGGTGGCTTCGTGAAGAAATAGCGAAACACCTCGCGTTCGATCATCGAAAGTACCGTATCCACGGTGATGACGTGACCAGACGACGAAGAGAGCGCCTCGCCGTTGTAGGTGAACCACTCATACACCATCGGCACTGGTGGATCGATCTCGAAGATAGTGTCTGCAATCTCCTTGCCGCTCGGCCAGGAGCCCTCGGCGTGGTCTTTGCCAAACGGCTCGAAATCAACGTCGAGCACCATCCACTGGGCTGGCCACTCAAAGCGCCACGGGAGCTTTCCCTCCCTGAACGTGGCCGTTCCCGCGTGACCACAGCCCTCGATCGTCTGGTTGCCGGCCTCAACGCTCTCACAGACGTAATCGACGGTGCCAGCGTCGAGATCGACAGCAGTGACGCTCTCGGTCAGATGGCCACAGTTTGAACACTGCGGCGAGAACGGTACGTAGGAGTCATCAACCTTCTCCTGGTACTCCCCGAGCACGGTTCGTGCCTCCTCGCGGTTTTTGAGTGCCGTCCGAACGGCCGGCTCGAACGTGCCATCGGCGTACAGCTCCGTGTTCGAGACGATCTCGATCGGCACGTCAAGTGCGTTTGCGCTCCGTTCGAGCAGCGTCGTCTGATGGGCACCAAACGACGAACAACAGCCAAAGGGGTCGGGAACGTCGGTGAGGGGCTTGCCCAGATTCTCACCGAGGGCACTGGCATTGATATCGCCCAGCCCGACGATTTCGCCATCGAGCGACGCCAGCGTACGGGGCATCTTTCGGAGCCGATCTTTATCGTCTGCGGTGAACACCTGCCGAACGTCATAGCCCCGATCGCGCAACGACTCGGCCACGAAATAGCCGCGCATGATCTCATTGGTGTGACCGATGTGTGGCACACCCGAGGGCGAAACGCCTCCCTTGATGATGATCGGTTCGTCCGGATCACTCGCGAGAATCTCATCGGCGACTGAATCGGCCCAGAACGCCCGGCGATCATCGGGGGACTCTGCGCTGCTCACGGCACCACCTCGGTCCCCTCGTGTGATCCGTCTTCGATTGCACGACGAACCGCCGCGGGATCGGTGCCGTCCAGGACGACCGTCCGGGTACCGGATCGCTGGATCAGCTTTGCGGCCAGCAGATCGACGGGTGCGTTCGAGCCGGCGTGCATTTCGATGTCGCCGATGATGTTCACCAGTTCGTCGGTTGCAAGCGACTCGAACTTCTCTGCCGTGCTCGACTGTGAAGGATCCTCGCTGTAGACGCCATCGACACTGGTCGCAAAGACGAGCAGCTCCGCATCGACGGTTTCAGCGAGCGCAGCCGCGACCGCATCGGTCGTCTGTCCCGGAATCATCCCGCCCATCACCGGTACGTCACCGTCAAACAGCGCGCCAGCCGCCACTTCGTACGCTTCGGGCGGAACCTGTCGTGCGGTCTCACCCAGCGCTGCGATCAACAGTCGTGCGTTCAGTCGGGTCACCCCAATGCCAAGCTGATCGAGCGCCATCTCGTTCGCACCGATCGCACGCGCGGTTTCAATATACTCCCGTGCGATCGATCCCCCACCAACAACGACGCCAACGTCATGGCCCGCAGCCCGAATCGCCTCGATACTGTCGGCGTACGCTTCTACCCGCTCACCGTCAAGATCTGGAGCGAGAACGCTGCCACCGACAGAAACGATAGCTCTCATTGGAACGAAATAGCCTGCTGGCCCGCTTAAGAGTTATTAAGCGCGGAATCCGACAGCCCCACAACCTCTATTGCGATCGCTCTCCCTACGCCAGATATGCACACCGTGTCCATTGTGGGTGAGGACGCCAGCGTGCTCCTCGAACGGCTCGTCGGTCGGCTTTCAGCCCGGGGGTCCCTTGCCACCATCACCAAGCGAAGCTCGGTTAGCAGTCAGGCTTCGCCTGACGACATTACCAGAATCGAAGATTCTGGCGACATCACCGAACTTCCAGCACAGCCGGCCCCCGGTCACGAAAACGCGATTCACTACACCGCCGCTGGTGCTGACGTGGCGTATGGCCACGCCGCCGAGGGCTGGAGTGGGTATGGGACGACCGACCGGTCGATCGAGGAGCTCATCGACGATCTCGCCGGCAAATACGACTACTGCTTGCTCGAGGGCCACACCGGCGGAGCCGTCGAGACGATCGCCGTCGGCGAGATGGATACGGATACACCCTTGTTGGAGATCGACGACCCCGAAACCTGTGCGCTAGAACCAATACTCGAACAAATCGACGACACCACCCCACACGTCACGCTCGAGACGCTCGTGAACGACGTACAGACGGTGTCGGCCGAATCACAGGCGGGGGCGATCGCGACGTTCACCGGGCGCGTGCGTGCGAAAGAGCATCCTGACGATACCCCAACCGAGTATCTCTCCTTCGAGATGTACGAAAAAGTGGCCAGCGACCGGCTCGATACGATTCGCGAAGAACTCGAGGCCCGAGAGGGCGTCCATGCCGTCCGGTTTCACCACAGAACCGGCGTCATCGAACGCGGCGAAGAGATCGTATACGTCGTCGTGCTGGCCGGTCACCGACGCGAAGCGTTTCGAACCGTCGAAGACGGAATCGACCGCCTGAAAGCGGAGGTGCCGATCTTCAAAAAAGAAGTCACAACCGATGAAACGTTCTGGGTGCACGACCAGGCGGACCAACAGTGATACGACCCAGTGCGCGAGGAGAACAATTATACACCATGAGAATTTGAATTAAATATGGCCCAAGGACATGCCACATCTATGAAATATTCCTGAGAAAACCAACCAGATTGAATATGTGTTCGGTGAAACGTCACGAGAACCGGTTATAAAATATCTCTGGCGTTCTCTGCCGGTTGTAAAACGTATGTTTCACCTCGATTTATTCGGCTTTACTCCCAGCAGTCGTGAAATAGTTTCAATGTTCCTCCAGTTATATGCAGGTATCCACACTACGAGCTACTGTGGTGAAAGCATGAGCGCAACTCCCTCTCAACAGACCGCTGATGTCTCCGCTGGTAACAAAGAGTCTCGGCTCCGCGAGTATCTCTACACGCAGGCCGTCGAAGGCAACGGCGAGGTCTACTTCAAAAGCAAGTTTATCGCTGATGATGTCGATCTCTCGCCGAAGGAAATCGGCGCACTGATGTGCAAACTGACCGACACCGTCACGGAGATTGAGATCGAAAAATGGTCGTACACAAGCGCAACGACGTGGCGGGTGAGGACAACAAACTAGGCACTCGCTGTTGGCTTCATCCACTCTCTGGCAGGTCCCTTCTGGCGCTTTTTTGCCCGAGATTTATTTTTGCTCGGGTCTTCCACTTCCATAATGGCCGAGTCCGACGACCCTCTCGGTGGCCCGGCGGTCGAGACGCTCGATCCGGTGTTTGCTGTTTCCGAGGTTCGCCGTGAGAACGACCGGCTTGTGTATCTTGGCGAGCCAGCCATCGCGCCGGCTGCTGTCGAACGGAAGGTATGGCCCCTGTTTCGTGAACACGGCTATGAAGTGCACCTAACAACGGTCACGGATGGAGCGACTGATCCGATCACAGGCGTCGATATTTCGACACCTCGACAGGCACTGATCGCAGAGCCACGGTCGCTCGGTATCGACGGCATTCCATGGAACAACCTCATTTTCGCGATGTTGACGCTGGTGACGACACTGTATGCGGGTGTGCGCTGGTATGGCATCGAGAACGCCCACCCGCTGGCGGTGCTTCAGACCTGGCCGTTTGCCGTCGCCGTGCTTGGTGTGCTCGGTGTGCACGAACTTGGTCACTACGTTATGAGTCGCTATCACCGCGTCCACGCGAGTCTGCCGTATTTCATCCCCGTGCCGACGATCTTCGGGACGATGGGTGCCGTGATCAAGATGAAAGGCCGGATTCCCTCGCGGAAAGCGCTGTTCGACATCGGCGTTGCAGGACCGCTTGCCGGACTACTGGCCGCCATCATCGTGACGACAATCGGTCTCCAGCTCGATCCCGTTGCGGTCGACGGCCCGATCTACCAGATAACGGGATTGAACTATCCACCGCTGATTCAGCTCATCGCCATGGCGACCGGCGAATCACTCACGTTCACCGACGGGCTGTGGATCAATCCGGTCGTGGTTGGCGGCTGGGTCGGTATGTTCATCACGTTTTTGAATCTGCTACCCGTCGGCCAGCTTGATGGCGGCCACCTCATGCGAGCGATGATCGGCCAGCGCCAGGAGACCATCGGCGTACTCGTTCCGGCCGCGTTGTTTTTGCTCGGGGGATATCTGCTCATCGTGCGTGCGTTTGCGCTAGAGGCAGTCTTTCTCTGGTTTTTCTGGGGGATCATCACCACAGTGTTCGCGTATGCCGGTCCTGCCCATCCGATGCGAGAAGAGCCACTTGACACTCGACGGATGGCGCTCGGCATCGGGACGTTCGTGCTTGGGGTGGGCTGTTTCACGCCCGTGCCGTTCGAGCTCGTCTAACGATCACTCGGTGTGAGCCAGAAAGCCAGCAACCAGACTCGCGTGAACAACACCCACGACTGCAGAAAGCATTGGCCCACTCCGTGTATCCATTGCGGCGAGCTGATAGCCCCCAAGAACGACAAGGGTGGCTCCAACAACTGAGAGCCAGCTTCGTCGTGTAACCGTTACGCTCATCGGAATCGCACGGCTGAACGGAATGCCCTCAATAAGCAATCCGGGAAGAACGAACAGCAGTGCAAACCCACAGATAGTGATGGTCGTGCTCAGCGCTGTCCACACTGGTCCGGGCGTGTACGGGAGCACGATCCAGCTTGGCACCGTGAGCAGTCCATACCGAACGAGCCCCTTCGGCGAGAGAGAGACACCACGGAGCCGGGCGAACAGCCAGCCACCACAGCCGATCGTCACCGAATACTCAAGTAACAACAGCCAGAGGGCCCACAGCTGCCACGTTGGCTCAAGTCCCATCAGTGCTGGTCGAGAGAACGTTACCTGAGAGATGAGCTGAACGCTGACGGTCGGTGGTGCCGCTGAAAACGATCTAGCCGCCATATGTGCGATCGGTGATTCCTGTAGGAGTCGATCGAGACCCTGGATGAACAGGCCGGCACCGAGTCCGACCGCCACTGTTTCGGGGGAACCTCGCAGGCGGTGGACGGCATCGTAGATGAGCGAAGATCCCATCAGCCGACCCCCAGCGCGTAGATCGATCGACCGTCCGAACAGTACACGCCCTCACCAGCCGCAATGATGGCAGAAATCGGCCGGTCATCGAACGGAGCGGCCGTCTGCCAGAGCGTTTCGCCAGAGGCTGCATCTACTGCACCCACACCTCCGTCAGCAGTAGGGAAATAGACGGCCTCATTCGCGACCGCTGGAGCCTGAAATGCTGATAAGCCCGTCGGAACGAGGGCTGATCGCCACCGTTCGCGCCCATCAGAGAGTGAATATGCACCAATCGACCGACCGTCCGCTTCGGGAACAACCGCATACACCGCCTCGTCGGTGACCGCCGGGGCACTCGCATACGGCAGGTGACCTGTGGATGATTGTCGCCAGCAAACCGAGCCATCCGCGCGCAAACACGCGGTCGTCCCACCGTCACGGACGATAAACCCGTCCGGAATCGCCACCACGCTGTCGGGCAACAGCCCAGAGGGCTGTACGGCAGTCGTCTGATCGCCCGTCTCCACGTCGAACCCACGGAGTTGCTCGCCATCAACGGTGTAAACCGTTCCGTGAGCGAGTGATGGTCTAGATCCAGACCCAGAGCGACGCCAGCGAACCACCCCCTCAGTGGGTTCGACCACTGCGAGTTCGTCTCCCGTGTCGATGACGACATCCCGACCGTCGGTCACGGGTGGAACGAGCCCGTCCGTATCCGTGCCATTCACGGTGTGGTTCCAGCGAACGGTGCCCGAACCCGGATCGTCCGGCAGTGTCAACGCTCGAATGGCCGCGCCGGAAGACAGAATCAACGACTCGTTGCGGTAGACGGCTGACGGAACGAGCGCGCCGCGAGACACATCGGAGCTGCGGTGGGTCAGCGTCGGTTCGCCAGTGACGATATCGACACCCACAATATCGACACCAATGCCGTACACCGTTCCCTCACCAACCAGCACCGGAGAGAGCGGTTCGAGCGCACGGTCACGTACCCGCCAGCGCAGTCGCACGCCCGTTCTGGGAGCAGTAGCGTACGGATTGTGCCACGTCCCGGCGGGATCGTAACCGTGCACTGGCCACGATCCCGGCGGCGGCGTCGAGTACCGCGTCGGTGGTTTGTAGCGCTCGTACACTGACCAGAGCGGAACGACGCCTACCACACCCCCACAGAGACTGAGCATGCCGCGCCGAGACGGTGACCAGTTCATTGACAGTGAATATCATCGTATGCTCAAAAATCAACTGGAACGGAACCATACAGCACAGTAACAAGTTCTCTGTACCATCCAGAGATGACAGTTTAGAAGAGAGATATGAGAAATATGATGGTAACTGACTGTTTTCGGCGACGGCCGGACTCAGTGCGTGAATCCTCGATCCTGGAGTTCAGTACCATCGATCGTCACCGCATCGTCGTCCGTCACACGGCCGATTGGCGTCACCGGAACGTCACACGCCGACTGGACCGCTTCGACAGATCCGGTTGTGAACACCAGCTCAAAATCCTCGCCAAAATGAAGTCCGTACTCGGTCACCTCCGAGGGGCTATCGGCAACCGCTCGGACACGGTCGTCAATCGGGATCGCAGCCCGTCGGACGGAGATGCCACAGTTGCTCGCCGCTGCGAGCTGGTGGAGCGACCGTGCCAGGCCGTCGCTTGAGTCCATCATTGCGCCCGCGTGTGGGGCGATTGCCTCGCCAGCGACGGTTCGAGGTTCGAATCGAAACAGTTCGTTTGCGAGCTCTGGGTCCGCATCGAACAGTTCCAGGGCCGCTGCGCTGCGCCCGAACGTTCCAGTGACACAGACGGTTTCGCCAGCCGTCGCTCCGGACCGACAGACCGGGTGTGCACTCGTTCCAATCGCCGTCGTTGCGACGGTGAACTCGTTGTGTCCGTCGAGGTCGCCACCGACGTACTCTGCGCCGACGAGCGAGCAAACGTCACTTGCTCCCTCGAGAAATGCCGACAGTGACGATGACTCGAACGACGGCGCACCGTACACCGCAACGGCAGCGGTGGGAGTAGCACCCATTGCGGCAATGTCCGAGAGCGACGCTCCTACCGCCCGCCATCCCGCCGTGTAGCGCGTGGTTCCATCGGGAAAATCCGTCGTCTCGTGGAGCATATCCGTCGATATCACCGTCTCGCCGACTACCGCTGCGTCGTCACCAGCAGCTCCGACCAGCCCCTCGATCAACCCGAGCGCACTCCGCTCATCCATGTCACAGCCAAACGGGTTGGACACCATAACACCCCTCCGATCGCCACAGTCTCGAACGATCCGGTGGATTGAAGCAGCTAATCGTTGGTAACACGGTATGGCCGTCCGGAATCGAACGACGCTACTCGGGTTTGGAGGAGGGCTATTGCTGCTCGGGCTGTTGCTCTCCATTCTCGGCGTCGATCAGACGCTCGACGCTCTTGGACGGGCGAACCCATCGATACTCGTGGTGCTCCCGCTCGTGTTTTGTGTCTGGCTCACCGCGTGGGGATTGTTATTACGTGTGGTCATCGGCGCGGTCGACGGGGGTATCCGCGTTCGGACGGCTGTGCTGGTGTATGCTGGAGCGCTGTTTGCAAACAACGTCACGCCGTTCGGCCAGGCCGGCGGCGAGCCGGTGAGCGCATTTCTCGTCGCCGAAGCCGCAGATGCGGAGTACGAAACCGGGCTGGCGGCGATCGCCAGTGCTGATGCCATCCATTTTGTCCCCTCGCTATCATTTGCCACGGTCGGACTGGGATGGGTGGCGGTGACGGCCGCGCTGACCGAACAGCTCAGAGCCGCTGCCGTCGTCGTTGGTGTAATCGCCGTTATCATCGTCGCCGGCATCGGTATCGGACTGCGATATCAAACGCATCTCGAACGCGCAATCGTTCGTCTGCTGTGGCCGATCGGTCGCACGATCTGTCGGCTCATTCCTCAGCGAACGGTGCCATCCAGGTCGGCGATCGAAAAACGGGTTACCGGGTTTTTCAGCGCCGTGAGTCGAGTGGGGAGCGATCGAGAACGGCTATTGCTCGCACTGGGCTGGTCTGCGCTGGGCTGGCTGGCGCTGGCCACGTGTCTCTGGCTGTCGCTGTTATCGCTGGGCACAGCCGTGGCGTTTACGATCCCGCTGCTCGTCGTGCCGCTTGGCTCGATCGCATCAGTCACGCCACTGCCAGGTGGAATTGGCGGCATCGAATCAGTGTTGGCGGCGTTGCTCGTCTCACTGGGTGTCGCTCCGCCAGTGGCTGGCGCGGCCGTAATCATTCATCGAACGGTCACATATCTGCTTCCGACGCTGCTCGGTGGCGGTGTGGCGTGGCTGCTGGGCGTTCGATCGACGACAGAGCCCAGCTGAGTCGGCATCGATGTGTTTAAACAGCGCGCGAGTGGATAGATCCGTAATGACGACGTTCTACGACGTGCCGGCGGACGCGCTCATCGAGGCGATCGCCCAGAAGCTCGACATCGAACCACCCGAGTGGAATGAGTACACCAAATCCGGTGTCTCACGCGAACTGCCACCCGAACAGGACGACTTCTGGCAGGTCAGAGCGGCCAGTCTCCTGCGGACCGTCGCCAAAGACGGGCCGGTGGGTGTCGAACGACTGCGAACGGCCTACGGCGGCTCAAAGCAGGGATCGACCCGGTACCGGGTTCGACCGGATCAGAAAACCGGTGCCAGCGGCAATATCATCCGGACAATTCTCCAGCAGCTCGAAGCAGAGGGCTACATCGAAACCGGTGAGGGCGAGGGCCGCCGGATTTCTGGCGACGGCCGCGCGCTGCTCGATGAGACTGCTTCTGAAGTGCTCGAAGAACTCGACCGACCAGAGCTAGAGCGCTACGCCTGAATTTCGTTTCACGAAGCCGATTCGAACCACGCACGAAGCGACAGCTATGGACGGGCGCTGGCCCGTCACGGTTTTGTGTCGCGCTCGCTAACGGTTTGGCATGCCGAGTGAGGACGAGCTCGAAGAGCTTCGTCAGAAGAAGATGGAACAGCTCAAAGAACAGCAGGAATCGCAGGATGTCGACGAGGAGGCAATGCAGGCCCAGCAAGAACAGGCCGAAGCCCAGAAAAAAGCCATCCTGCGCCAGAGCCTGACCGATGGCGCGCGAAAACGGCTCAACACCGTGAAAATGTCGAAACCCGAACACGGAGAACAGATCGAGCGCCAAATCGTCGCGCTTGCCCAGAGCGGTCGTGTGCAGGGGAAAATCGACGAAGAGCAGATGAAACAGCTCCTCAGTGAGCTGACGCCGGACTCGAAGAGCTTCAACATCCGCCATCGGTAGTCCACTCGCTACCGCCGAGTTGAAGTGTATCTGCTGAGAGGTGTGGGTATGGACGACCCTATCAAAGGCTTTCGTGATTTCTATCCCGACGAGATGGGTCCCCGTCGGGCAGTCATCGATACGATCGAAGCGGTGAGCCGCCGCTATGGCTATCGTGAGATCGGAACACCGGCACTCGAGCCGACACAGCTCTATATTGATAAGAGCGGCGAGGAGATCGTCGAAGAGCTCTACTCGTTCACTGACCAGGGCGGTCGCGAACTGGCGCTCACACCGGAGCTGACCCCAACAGTCGCCCGGATGGTGGTGGCAAAACAGCAGGCGCTATCGAAGCCGATCAAGTGGCGATCGACACGGCCGTTTTGGCGGTATGAAGAGCCCCAGCAGGGCCGCTTTCGGGAGTTTTATCAGACGAACGTTGACTGCTTTGGGTCGGCCGAGCCAATGGCCGACGCCGAGATCCTCGCGCTGACGGCCAACTCGCTGACAGCACTGGGCTTAGACCGCGAGTCGTTCGAATTTCGCATCAGCCACCGGGATATCCTCGGCGGGCTACTGGAGTCATTCGACGCCGATGTGGACGTTGGGGGGGCGATTCGGGCGGTGGATAAGCGCGAGAAAATTGATCTTGCGACGTATTACGAGCTGCTCGAAGACAGCGGGCTGACGACAGAGCAAGCGAGCACGTTCGACGAACTGCTAGCCGTCGAGTCGCTCGATGAGCTCCTCGAATACGCAGAAGGCGACCGTCTCAGGTCGGCAATCACCAACCTTCAGGACGTGTTTGCGAACGCCGAAGAGCTAGGCGTGCGCCAGTACTGTTCGCTCTCGCTCGATACGGCCCGTGGACTGGATTACTACACCGGGACGGTGTTCGAGTGTTTCGACTCAACGGGCAGCGTCTCCCGTGCCGTATTCGGCGGTGGACGCTACGACGAACTGATCGAGGGCTACGGCGGACAGCCGACACCGGCCGTGGGCGTGGCGTTCGGACACGCAACACTCGCGCTATTGCTCGATAACGCGGGGGTATTGCCCGATGAGTCACTGCAGACGGATTACTACGTGTTGACCGTCGGCGAGACGCGTGCCGTCGCCACCGAGATCGTCCAGTCGCTGCGCAAGAACGGACACGTCGTCGAGACGGACATCGCCGACCGGAGCTTTGGCTCGCAGATGGGCTATGCCGACAGCATTGGGGCCGAAACCGTCATCATCGTTGGCGAGCGCGATCTCGAAAACGACGAGGTGACGATCAAAGCGATGGACTCCGGCGAGCAGACGACCGTCCCCCTCGCTGCCATCCGCGAGGACACGTCACCAACGTACGACGACTACGCCTGATGGTCCATCGGGCGTTTCGGCTCGCGTACGACGGCACGGACTATCACGGATTTCAGCGCCAGCCCACAGTGACGACCGTCGAAGGGGAGCTGTTCGCTGCGCTTGGTCGGCTCGGCGTGTTCGATGGCGAGCACCGCCCATCGGGCTACGCCGCCGCCGGACGAACGGATCGTGGCGTGTCGGCTCTCGCACAGACCGTGGGACTCGAGACGCCGGACTGGCTCACGCCGCGAGCACTCAACAGCGAGCTTCCCGCATCGATCCGTGCGTGGGCAATGGCGAAAACAGACCCATCGTTTCACGCGACGCACGACGCGAAACGCCGGACGTACACGTATTATCTGCTCGAAGAAACCGTCGAGCTACACCGGATACAGACTGCACTGGCGTCACTCTCGGGGACACACGACTTTCGTGCGCTCACGCCAGACGACGACAACACGACACGAACCTTGCAGACAGCCCTCCGTGTCGAAGCGCCGTTCATTGTGGTGACACTCGAGGCAGATGGATTCCCACGGCAGCTCGTTCGTCGAATCGTGGGATTGCTCACTGCGATCGGCCGGGGCGAACGCGACGATCTCGAGGCCGTTCTGGCGGCCGAAACACTCAGTGGACCCGATGGCGTCCAGGTCGCACCACCAGAACCGCTCGTATTGTGTGACGTGGTATATCCCGGCCTGTCGTTCGACCGGGACGGGGAGGCCGCCACGTCCGCGATCGAGGTGTTCGAACGAAATCACCAGCAGCTCACAACACGGGCTCGCGTCGCACGGACAATCAAACGCGGCGTCGAACCAGAGTGAATCCGCCGAATTCTGGCGGTAAGCTCCGGTTTACAGTCAGAAGTGCGAGTATACTTAGGTGGCTACGTGTGCCCGTCAGTACTGGCAACAATGAACCGACCGTACAGCGACGAACGGCGTACAACTGCCAGCGGGCGGTACGACTGGCTTCGGCGCTACGGCGCGACGGCCAGCGTACTCCTCATGGTGACGGTGGTCGTCGGAGCCTCAACAGTGGGGTTGACCGGAATCGTCACAGCACAGGACAACGGAGGCGGTGATCCAGGGACGTTCGGCGTCAAACAGGGCGAGACCTGTTATACGGTCTCGCCAATGGGTGATGGCTCGGACAACGTGGTTTCGTGGTACGACTATCGGACGCACGGCCATGGCTATAGCTCACGCGGCACCGACGATCTACAGGTCCAGGACACCAGCCAGTTCTTCTTTTATAAGGGGAACGGTGGACTGAGCCTCGTTTTCCTTCACGATAAGTTCACCGGGAACAGAACGGAAGGCGGCGGTGCGATCACGTTCGTGATGAAAGGACTGCCGGTTACTGGTGGCTGGACGGTCAAAGACGACGGCTACGGCGGTGCTGACGATCGGTTTACCTACAACAAGTCGATGGCTACGGCCACGTGGGGCTGGGCCGGCGGTCGGAGCGATGGCGGTGTCTATCGCGCAAATCCGTCTTCGTGGGATCGAACCGTCACGATCACGCCGAAATTCAACAAGGAGGCCAACTCCTACCCCTACCCCGGCTGGGAGGGTGAGGGGACCATGAATCAGGTCCAGCGTTGGATCGTTCGGTCCGGTGATGGGAAAGCTCACGCACTGAATCTCTATGAAGACGTGCAGATCTTCCCGGGGACGTGTGATGAGCCCAAATCCGGTTCCGACGGAGATTCTGATGGATCGAGTGCGAGCGATGACGCAGGCGGTGTGAAAACGATCGCGTCCGGGCCAGGTTTCAACGTGGTGCTGACGACACTGGCGCTGGCAGTTGCGTTGATCGGCATCCTGGCTCGCAGACGACTGTAGTCCACAGTTACGCTGTTCTTTTTTGAAGGGACGATGCCCTTAACCGATCGGGGGCGTACGCACAGGTATGAGTACGGTGCCCGAACGCGATGACATTGATGAGCAGTATAAGTGGGATCTATCGGATCTGTTTGCGGACGAAACGGCGTTCGAGCAGAGCGTCGCTGAGACCGAGGAGTTGATCGATGAGCTAGCGACCTACGAAGGCCGCGTCACAGAGGACCCCGAGACGCTTGCCGATGTGCTAGATTGCTCCGAGCGATTGATGCGGACCGTCTCGAACGTGGCGACGTACACCCGATTGAAAACCAGCGAAGACACTCGTAACCAGGAGTATCAGGCGCTCTCTGCGCGAGCAGAATCGCTCACTGCCACCGCGCGATCGACCGCCGGATTCATCGATCCAGAGCTCCAGGAATGCTCTGCGACAGAGATCGAGGAGATGATCGAGGCGAATCCAGCTCTCGAGGAGTACGAGCAGTATTTCGACGATGTGCTCCGAATGAAACCACACACGCGATCGACGGCGATCGAGCAGTTGCTTGGAGAGCTCAGCGAGGTTACCAGTGCGCCCAGCGAGATTTACAAACTGCTGACGAACGCCGACATGCGATTTCCAACGGTTGAAGATCCATCCGGTGACGCCGTCGAAATCACGCAAGCAAACTTCACCACGCTGCAGAAAACGCCGGATCGGGCCTTCCGAAAGGAGGTGTACACGTCGTTCTACGACGAGTGGGAAACTGTCCGGAACGCCGTCGGTGCAGCGCTCAAAAACAGCGTGACAAACGACGTGAAACAGGCACAGGCGCACAACTACGACACCGCCAGGGAAGCCGCGCTCCATCCAAAAAAGATCCCGCCTGCGGTGTATGACACCCTCGTCGGAACGGTCAACGACAATCTCGACACACTCCACCAGCATCTCGAGCTCAAACGCGAGGTGCTCGGCGTCGATGCGCTCCGGATGTGGGACGTGTATATGTCACTTACTGGGAACGAAAGTCCGGAAATCTCCTACGAGCAGGCCTCAGAGTACGTCACGGCGGCTGTCTCTCCATTGGGTGAGGACTATCAGAACCAGCTCGCCGATGGGCTCGAGAGTCGCTGGGTGGATGTCTATGAGAACGCGGGCAAGCAATCAGGAGCCTACAGCAGCGGGACATACGACACCCAGCCATACATTATGATGAATTACCAGGACGACATTTCGTCTCTGTTCACGCTTGCTCACGAGCTGGGCCACTCGATGCACAGCTACTACTCGAACGAGCACCAGCCGTTCGTTTACGCGAACTACGAGATCTTCGTCGCCGAAGTCGCAAGCACGGTCAACGAGACACTGCTCACGCATCATCTACTGGAAACCGTCGAGGACGAAACCCTGCGCCGGCACGTGCTCGATGAGTATCTCGAGCGGTTCCGATCGACGTTGTTGCGCCAGACGATGTTCGCGGAGTTCGAACACCGGGTCCACGAAATCGTCGAAGGGGGCGGCGCACTGACGCCTGACAGGTTCGACGAGTGCTATGGTGAGCTCAAAGGGCGCTATCTCGACCCGGTCGTGATGGACGATCGCATTGCTCGTGAGTGGATGCGGATTCCACACTTCTACATGGGCTACTACGTCTATCAGTACGCCACGGGGATCAGCGCGGCCGTCGCGATCGTCGAGCAGCTGCTCGATCCGGACCAGCCAGACGCCGCCGATCGTTATCTGGACTTTCTCAGCTCGGGGTCGAGCGACTATCCACTCGAGTTGCTCCGCGAAGCGGGCGTCGACATGGCCTCACCAGCACCAATCGAAACCGCGTTCGAAACGTACGAGTCGTATCTCGATCGTTACGATTCGCTGGTCTGACGGGACGATGGCTGGCCATTCCATTGCGTCAGGCTCGCGGGTTGTGCTTCGAACGCTCGAATCCGAAGACCTGGCGTTCAAAGGACGAGGAGTAAGCGAGCCGGCGTTGCGGATACCGATGGGAAATCCCATCCAATCGCGTGAACAGCTGTCAGTGCCGGATTCCCCCGACAGCGAGCAGTTCATCGTGACCCTGGAAGCTGGTCCGCTACTGGAATCGCTCGAACTCGACGAAGAACGCCGAATCGGGCTCACCAGTGTCAGCGACGGCTCGGAAAAGCGCCCGGAGATCGGCTACTGGCTGCTCCCAGCAGTGCACGGCCACGGTCTCGGCACCGAGGCCGTCTCACTGTTGCTTTCGAGCGTCTTCAGTCGGTATGACGCTCCGACCGTCGGTGCACAGGCGTTCGCCAACAACGACGCCTCTCGTGCATTGCTCGAATCACTCGGCTTCGAAAAAGAGGGACAACGCAGAAACTTCGCGTTCGTCGACGGCGAGTACCGCGATCTGGTCTGTTACGGGCTCGATCGCTCGGTCTGGCAATCATCAACACCGTGACGAAGCAAACTGATGAACGCGCCGTCGTCCATGGCAGCCGTTCGTTCGTCGAGATCGCGTTGTAGCGTCTCGATATCGGCATCGATCGCTTCGATCGTTTCAACGTCGAGATCATCTGTGCTATACAGCGACGCTCGCCGCTCAAGTAGCTCGAACAGCTGTTGTTCTTTCTCGAGATATGACTCCTGATCGAGCATCTGGTCGACGGCACGCAGCAGTTCGTCTTTGGTGATCGGTTTCGTGATCGCCGCATCCGCACCAGCTTCGATCAGATCGAAGTTCGACTCGACCGCCGTGGCCATCACGATCTTACATTCAAGCTCGCGCTCGCGGACATGTTCGATCACTTCGCGACCGGTCATCGACGGCAACAGCCGATCGAGCACGATCACGTCAACGTCCTCATCAACTAGCTCAAGGGCCCCATCGCCGGTCTGCGCCGTCCGTATCGTATGCGAATCGGACAACCAGTGGCGGTAGATCTCGATCAGCGACGGCTCGTCTTCGACGAGCAAAACGACGGGCGAGGAATCACTCATTGCTCCGCAATTACACGCCAAAATGATTAAGATTCCGATTATCCAATCCAATCAGCATCGTTGTATTAGAGATCCAACTCGATTGCAATTTTCAGATCATCGGAGTGGGTTAGGGACTCGACGTTCGGTCGAGCGCACGAAGCGCTGACGCCGCGTCTTCGACGGCCAGAAGATACGACCGGGCTCGATCGGGGTCTTCGATTGTATCCGCCTGGGTGGCAAACCGGGTGATCGTCCGTTCGAGTGCCGTTCTGGCCTCCTCAAGAGAGCTGGCTCCGGCTGGTGGCGACTCCCTGGGATGCTGGGGTGTGGCGGACTCACTCCGGGGCGTTCTCGACGGCTCGGGTGACCGATCCGTAGCGTCCGTATCGCGAGCAGCCGACGGCGTAGTCGTCGATTCGGTCGGGGACGGTTGTGAATCATCGCCCGAACCAGCCGGCTCGGTGGCTGTGGTTTCTGCGGAATCTGTGGCCGGCGTCGAAGTTGATGACTCCGCGTTCGAGGCGTCGGCCTCCTGAGCGTGGGCATCGGTGCTGTCTTCAGTGTGACAGGTGGGACAAAACTCCGTCCCATCGTGGCGGAACAGCGGATCGCCACAGGTGTCACAGTGGGTGTCGGTCATCGTCGCTCCTTGCAAGAGGAGTTCACTCATGCGGGCCGTCGCCTCCCGTTTTTTCTGATCGCGTTCGAACTGGCGTTTCAGCTTTTCGCGCTCGGCCTGCTCGTCGAACTCGCTCATACACCATCAAATGTGATCGATCTCAAAAAGAACTCCGACCAATGCCGCTTAGCCGCGAAACCGAACGATGGTAACGAACCACACGATATTTGGGAGCCACTGGTAGCTTGTTCTGTTCGTTCAAAAAGAGATGGTAACACTGAACAGTTTGTGTGCTACCACTGGTGAAATGGCGCTTTTCGACACGTTTAACCAGCCCGTGAGACGATTTTGTGATATGGTAAAAGTAAGCGTTGTCGGTGCAGCGGGGACGGTCGGTGCGGCGGCTGGATACAACATCGCACTTCGAGATGTGGCCGACGAACTGGTGTTTGTCGACATTCCGGACATGGAAGACACCACGATCGGACAGGCAGCCGACGTGAACCACGGTGTTGCCTACGATTCGAACACCACGATTCGCCAGGGCGAGTACGAAGACACTGCTGGCTCCGATGTCGTGGTGATTACCGCTGGCATTCCACGCAAGCCCGGACAGACTCGACTTGATCTGGCCGAAGACAACGCACCGATCATGGAGGAGATTGGCGCGTCGCTGGCCGAGCACAACGACGACTTCGTGACAATCACCACCTCCAACCCGGTCGATCTGCTCAACCGTCACCTCTATGAGGCCGGTGATCGGGCTCGCCAGCAGGTGATCGGTTTCGGTGGGCGACTCGACAGCGCTCGGTTCCGATACGTGCTGGCCGAAGAGTTCGATGCGCCCGTCCAGAACGTCGAAGCCACGATTCTCGGCGAGCACGGCGACGCACAGGTGCCTGTCTTCTCGAAAGTCCGCGTCGATGGCACCGATCCGTCGTTCACCGACGACGAAAAAGAGCGGCTTCTGGAGAATCTCCAGGAGAGCGCAATGAACGTGATCGAACGGAAAGGTGCAACCGAGTGGGGACCAGCCACCGGCGTCGGTCATATGGTCGAAGCCGTGCTCCGTGACACCGGCACCGTTCTCCCCGGCTCGATCGTGCTCGACGGCGAGTTCGGCCACGACGGTGTCGGACTTGGCGTGCCGGTCAAGCTCGGCGCAAACGGCGTCGAAGAAATCGTCGAATGGGACCTTTCGGAGCACGAACAGCAACTGTTCGATGACGCCGCAGAGAAGCTCACCGAGCAGTATCAGTCGATCGCATGATGCGACCGTAACGTATTGTAATTTTTACCATACTTCGAACGATCGGGCGAGCCGACGGGGTAACACCGGTGTCGTCCGTCAGATCGAAAGGTCAATTATAAGTCAGACAGTCTCGATAGCTGGTTCGATGGCAGTGTTGCTACAGACCAGTGCGATCGAAAGCGGCCAGCTCTGGTTTCTCATCGGAACGGTCGCATTTCTCGCTGGGTTGGGTGTCTTCGTGCGTGTCGGGGGTCGGTCTTCGACCGGACGGCGCCTCTCAGTGCTCTCGATCGGCTTGGCGTTCGCCGGAACCGTGACGTATCTACTGTTGAGTCTGGGCTATGGATCGCTACAGGTCACGTTCGGGGGCGTGTCCCAGCGAGTCTACTGGCTCCACTATCTGGACTGGCTGGTTACGTTCCCGCTGGTGTTGCTCGCGCTGGGGACCATCGCGGGCGCGAGCCGCCGGACGGTTGGGGCGACGGTCGGGTTTTCCATCTCGCTGGTCGTGTTCGGGTTGACGAGCGCGCTCACCACTCAGGCGCTGGCCGGATACGACGCGATTACCGTCCGCTATGGGCTGTTCGGGTTGAGCGTCGTTGCGCTCGTGGCGGTCGTCGTTCTCCTTGCTCGTCCGATTTCGCGGTCGGCAGCACAGCAGGCGACTGAAGTGGCGCTGGTGTACAGCATGCTCAGAAATGTCGTCATCGTGCTGCTCGTGCTCTATGGGCTCGGCTGGCTGGCGACCCAGCTGCTGGGTGTCGTGCCGGTAGTCGTGGCGCTCGCAGGCTATCTGCTGTTGGATCTATTGCTCAAGCTTGGCGTCGGCTGGCTGGTGCTCAGCAATCGAGCCACAATGAACGATGCCACAGACAGCAAGCCCAGAACGCTTGGATCTTAAGGGATCAGCTGTTCGCCATCGTCGTCATAGACAGTGATCGCATCCACCGGACAGACGCGGGCGGAAAATTTGGCGTCCAGTTCAGCATCTGGCGGCACCTCGCGGGAGAATAGGTCCTCGTCGGTCTCGGTTCCATCGAGTAGCACCGCCTTGCCGGCGGTCTCGTCGGCCTCGAATCCGTCCCATTCTGCAACACACTGAAACATCCCGATACAGGTGTCACGGTCGTACTCGATCTTCATGCTCTCGGGTTGGTAAACCCCACCCAAAGGCCTGTCGCTGGCCACTGCTTCGACAACCCTTAAACCCGATACCGAACTACCACCGACAATGGAAGTCGCATCGGTTCCCGAGATTCCGTCCTGGCTCCCCGAGCTGCTCGCAGACGACGGCGTGACGGAGCTGTACCCGCCACAGTCGGCAGCTGTGGAGGCGGGTATCACCACTGGCGAAAGCGTGGTGGCAAGCGTCCCAACGGCCAGCGGAAAAACCCTCGTTGCAACGCTCGCGATGCTCTCGAGCATCGAACGGGGTGGCAAGGCGCTGTATATCGTTCCGTTGCGTGCGCTTGCGAGCGAAAAACACGAGGAATTCGAACGATTCGAAGCATATGGCCTCTCCATCGGCGTTTCGACCGGTAATTACGAATCCAGCGGCGAGTGGCTCGCCGATGCTGATGTGATCGTTGCCACCAGCGAGAAAGTGGACTCATTGCTTCGAAACAACGCCCCGTGGATGGACGACCTGTCGTGTGTCGTCGCCGATGAGGTTCACCTGGTCGATGATGACCACCGCGGACCAACGCTTGAGGTGACACTCGCCCGACTGAAAGGGCTCGCCGCCGATCCCCAGATCGTGGCTCTTTCGGCGACGGTTGGCAACGCTGGGGAGGTAGCAACCTGGTTGGACGCAACCCTCGTCGAGTCGGAGTGGCGACCGATCGAGCTGCGGGCTGGCGTCCACTACGGACAAGCAGCGCATTTCGACGACGGCTCCACCGAAGAGCTGCCGGTCACAAGCGGTGAGAAACCGACCGAAGCGATCGTCCGTGACACCCTCGATGATGGTGGATCGACGCTAGTGTTTGTCAACTCCCGTCGGAACGCAAAAGGTGCGGGAAAACGCCTGGCCGGCGTCGTCGGCGAACGACTTACTGCCGACGAGCGGAGCGAACTCGCAGAAATCGCCGCCGAGATTCGCGACGTGAGCGACACGCAAACGAACGACGAGCTGGCGAACGCCGTCGAACACGGTGGTGCGTTCCACCATGCTGGCCTGTCGCGTCGCAGCCGCTCGCTAATCGAGGATGCGTTCCGAGATCGGCTGTTGAAGGTAGTTGCCGCCACGCCAACGCTTGCGGCCGGCGTGAACACCCCGTCGCGACGCGTCGTCGTTCGGGACTGGCGGCGCTATGATGGTTCTGTCGGCGGGATGGCACCGCTGTCCGTGCTCGAGGTACATCAGATGTTCGGGCGAGCGGGCCGTCCCGGACGAGATCCCTATGGTGAGGCGCTGTTGCTCGCAAACAGCCACGACGAGCTCGATGAACTGTTCGAGCAGTACGTCTGGGCCTCGCCCGAACCGGTCGAATCGAAGCTGGCTGCCGAACCGGCACTGCGGACGCACGTGCTGTCGACGGTCGCTTCCGGAGTCGCACGAACGCGAGATGAGCTACTGGCGTTTCTCAAAGAGACGCTGTACGCCACCCAGACCGAGAACGCAGCCCACCTCGAATCGGTCATGGACGACTGTGTCGCGTATCTGGATGCGAATGAGTTTCTGACGTTCGACAGATCGGACGGATCGCTAGCTGCGACGAGTCTTGGCCACACCGTCTCGCGACTCTACCTCGATCCGATGAGCGCCGCCGAAATCGTCGATGGACTGCGTGGAGTGAGCGATCCGACGCCGCTCGGACTCTACCATCTCGTCGCCCGGACGCCCGATATGTACGAACTATATCTCAGATCGGGTGACCGTGAGGCGTACACGATGACGGCCTACGAGCGCGAAACGGAGTTCCTCGGCGCGATGCCCTCCGAGTTCGAAGAAGCCAGATTCGAGGAGTGGCTCTCTGCACTAAAAACCGCCAAACTGCTCGAAGACTGGGCGAGCGAACGTGACGAAGACCGGATCACTGACGACTACGGCGTTGGTCCCGGAGACATACGCGGGAAAGTTGATACCGCCGAGTGGCTGCTCCGAGGAGCAGAACAGCTCGCAGTCGAGCTCGAACTCTCCGTCGGACCAGCAATCCGCCGGGCGAGAAAGCGGGTTGAATATGGCGTCAGCGAGGAGCTGATCGATCTCGCCGGCGTGCACAACGTCGGTCGAAAGCGAGCACGACGCCTGTTCGACGCTGGTATCGAAACACGAGCGGATCTCAGAACGGCGGAGAAGGCCACCGTGCTCGGCGCGGTTCGTGGGCGAACGAAAACCGCTGAGGGTATTCTTGAGGCCGTCGGTCACCCCAATCCGTCGATGGCAGGCGTAACCGAACCAGGCTCCGACACGTCGGGGGGATCACCGCCAGCTGACGGTCAATCGACGCTGGGGGATTTCCCATGAGACTCCTCGAAGGGATCGTAACGGTTGGCGATCTCGATGGCTTTATCGCGACGCTTGGTGCGATCGGCGACGCACACGACGCCACCGTGCAGGCGTTCGACGCACGATATGTCACCGGACGATCGCATCTACAGCGTGCACTCGAACTGGCCGACAGGGCGTTCGATCGCGACGAGAACATCGCCGACGACCGGGCTGTAGAGCTGTTGTGTTATGCCGCCGGTCGTCGCCAGATTGATCAGGCGCTCACCATGGGGCTGTCGACGGGATCGACGCCCGCAGTGATCCTCGTGGATGGCGGCGATGAGGCGGGCGCTATCGACGAACTCGAATCCCTCCTCGAACGAACACCGACGCTCGGTGACTACGACAGAGCACGCGTTTGTTCATTTTTCGACATCACCAGCGCAGAGGTCGATGCGACCGATCGGGACCTGTCTGCACTCGTCGAAGAACGAGTTGCCCTGTTGACCATCGAAAAGTAGGACCACTTACTCGGGGGGACTGTCCACAAGCACAATTGCTTCGCCGTCGATTGCGAGACTGTCTGGCTCCGTGTGTAACTGCGTCCTGAGACGGTATCGATCGTTGCCAAGCGACTCTGCGATCGACACCGTCGCCGTCGCTCGCTCGCCAATCTCGACAGGACGAAGGAACTCGACTTCCTGTGATAGATACACGATATCTCCAGGCAGCTGTGCAAGCCCAGCACTGATCAGTCCAGTTGCGAGAATGCCGTGTACAATCCGACCACCAAATCGCGTCTCCCCCGCGTGTTCGTCGTCAAGATGAATCGGATTGGTGTCGCCACTCGCGAGCGCAAACCGTTCAACATCAGAATCCGACAGTTCTTTGGAAAACCGTACGCTGTCACCGACTGACACGGTGGAATCGCGATCGATATCTCGTTCAACTGACCAGTCCTCGAGCACGCCACCGGCTGGTATGTTCACAGAGCAACTCGATTCTGTCTCATCAGATTGGTGATTGAACGTTGCTACTGCCGCCCGATTGGCCTCCAGAAGACCACTGAACAGCAACGACGACGAACGCGTCCACGCGCGAACCATGGACGGGTATGTCCCAGAACTCATAGCCGATCAATATACCCGGTCGAACCTTAAAAGCCATCGGTTCATCCCCGAAAATTGACAGACTTAATGGTAGAGAATGGTAAGAGATGGTAGCAAATGGTTCCTAGCGAAGTTCTTATGGTTTTGGGGGTATTGAATGGTACTAGGCGATGACCGAGGACAACGATGCACCCATGTGGCCACCCGCGCTGTTCACTCGGGGGATGCAGCAGGCGAGTGAGCGGGCAATGGACAGCCAACAGAAGATGCTCCAGCAGTTGTTCGAGCTATCGGATCCATCGAACGGATCGATTGGATCACAGCTCGGTGCGCTGAGCCAGACGGCGACGTTCAAAACCCGAGTGCAAAGCGGTGGCCGAATCAGTATTCCCGATGCCGAACGAGAAGCGCTCGACATCGAGGAGGGTGACATCGTCCAAACTGTGGTCATCCCAGTCAAACGAAACCGACCCGGTGAGACCAATGAGTGAGTTCACAACCCCAATCGAAACGACGTTTGAGCTGCAGAGAGCGACGATCGAACAGACCCAGCAGCTGTTCGAGCGTTCGATCGAACTACAGCAGACGATCAACCGAACCATGTTCGAAACGATCGATGGTCACGAGGGCCCACATCAGCAGGGTCTCGAACTATCACGGGCCGCACTCGAATCGTATCTCGACACCGTTGAGGCGACGGTGCCAGGCGCATCCGATGCGGTGACGGAGCTGCGCGAGACGCTCGACGAACAGTTTGCGGCAGTGGCCCAGGCCACGGATGATTCGGTCACAACGACCACATCGGAGCTCGAAAACGGATTCGAAACGTACGACGAGTTCCTTGAAGAGTATCTCCAGGTGGTCACGACGCAGACCGACCAGCTGCTCGAGGCCCACGAGGCCGTCGAAACGCAGACGACCGAGAGCGTCGAAGGGCTCGAACAACAGCTGACGACCCTCCAGGAGGAGATGGAGTCACAGTCCGAAGCGTTCCAGGACCGGTTCCAACAGCAGGCCGAGCTGTTCCAGGACGAGTTCGAATCCCAGACCGAACGCCTGCTCGAGCAGTTCGAAACCCAGGCTGCACAGCTCGAATCGATGAGCGACAGTAGCTCCAGCACAGCGTAGGTATCCAGCGATGGCCACTACCGATGCAGGCGATGACGTGCTAGAGCAGTGGAATCGAATGGTCGATCAGATGAACGACACGGTGGCCAGATCCGTCGAGCAGAACATCAAAGCACAGGCCTCGTTCGTCGAATCGTGGGCTGAAGCGATGGAGGGGTCGATGCCCGAAGAACAGGCCCTCTCTGAAGGCTTCGAGGCCTACAGTAACGCGTATGAGATCTGGATGGAGTCGGCAGACGAACTGTTCGAGCGCGCCCGCCAGGCAAGCGAAGGCGACGAGGTGCCGATCGAGGCGTTTCGCGACATCTGGCTCCGAACGGCGAACGAAGCGTTCAAAGAGGTGATGAACACGTCGGCGTTTGCGGCCACGACCGGCGACGTGGTCGAATCGATGATGGAGCTACAACGCGAATCCCAGACAGTCAGCCAGGATGCGCTGGCACAGATGGGGATCGCTACCCAGTCCGAGCTAGAGGAGGTTGCGACGCGACTCGTCGAAATCGAGCGTCGACAGCACAGTATCGAGCAGAAACTGGATACGATCATCCAGCAGCGTGAGTGAGACGATGGCTTCAGATAGTACACCGACGCCGGCGGATCCGTTCACGCTCGCGCTCGATTCACAGCGGGCGCTGCTCGATGCGACCACGGAGTCACTTTCCTCGCTCGCCGTCGCAGACGAGCGCTTTGCGACGATGGCCGACGTGGAGGTTGGACAGACCCCACACGAGGTGGTCCATTCGGAGAACAAACTCGAGTTGCTCCATTACTCCTCGCGCACGGATGAGCAGGCAGACGTTCCGATTTTGATCATCTATGCGCTGATCAACAAGCCGTTCATTCTCGATCTGCAGCCCGATCGGAGCGTCGTCAGGCGGCTGCTCGATGCTGGCCACGACGTGTATCTCATCGACTGGAACGAGCCTTCGCGGCTGGATTCGGTGTTGACGCTCGAGGATTACGTCACTCGATACATCGCAAACTGCGTCGATGTCGTTTGTGAGCGCTCTGGGGAGTCCGCGATCAACGTGCTGGGCTACTGCATGGGCGGGACGATGGCGGCGATGTACACGGCACTCGAGCCCGACACCGTCAATGCACTCGGACTGATGGCCGCAGGGCTCTGTTTCGATGACACTGGTGGCACCCTCGAGGAGTGGGGCCACGAGGACTACTACGATCCGAGCGCAGTCACTGACGTGTACGGCAACGTCCCGGCCGAGATGCTCGACGTTGGATTTGCCCTGATGGATCCGGTTGCAAACTTCTGTAGCAAGTACGTCCGTCTCTACGACAACCTCGACGATCAGTCATTCGTGGAGAACTTCGCCAGAATGGAACGCTGGCTCTCGGAAGGTATCGATGTGGCCGGCGAGACGTACGTGCAGTTTCTCGAAGAGATCTATCAGGAGAATAAGCTCTACGAGAACGAGCTCACCATTGGAAACAGAGACGTAGATGTGGGCCAGATTGACATGCCAGTTGTTCAGATCGTTGGCGAACACGACCATCTGATACCGAAGGCGTCTTCGATTCCGTTCAACGACGTGATCGAGAGCGATGATGTTTCGGTGATCGAGGCACCGACCGGTCACATCGGGCTTTCAGTCTCGAGTACGTCTCATGCAGAGGTCTGGCCGGCCGTCGCCGACTGGTTCCACGAGCAGATCGACGACGACGGCACAGACCCCCCACCCGATGGCTCGACCGAGAGCGCACCCGCCATCGACGACGGCGCAGACGGGATCCAATCCGTCGAGGGGATCGGACTCACCTACGCTTCACGGCTCCGCGAAGCAGGGATCGAAACGGTCAGAGATCTTCTGGAGTTGAATCCGGAAACAGTCGCGGATGCTGCTGAAGTCAGCACGACACGGGTCGAGCGCTGGATCGAAGCCGCCCAGTGAACTGAGGAGTGTGCACGCCGTCCAGGACGCGAATATATTTATCTACTGTGACAATTAATGTAATATATTAAGATTATAGCATAATGTTATAAATACGTATGGACAACGTACAGATATGTGTGCGAATCAGACCTGTGTGATAACCGGTGCATCACGCGGAATCGGTCGAGGGATTGCGATCGAGCTCGGCAGTCGTGGTGCGAACGTCGTCGTGAACTACCACTCTTCGGAAGGAGCGGCACACGACGTGCTCGATGAAATCGAAGCGGCGGGCGGGAGCGCGATCGCGGTACAGGCGGACGTATCGGACTACGACGCGGTCGAATCGATGTGTGAAGCAATTCACAGCGCATTCGGGGATGTCGACGTGCTGGTAAACAACGCGGGTATCACGGTCGATCGTAAGTTTGCCAATATGTCCCGTTCGGAGTGGGAACGAGTCATTGACGTGAATCTGACCGGTGTATTCAACTGCACCCACTGTTTGTTCGACGATCTCCGGGCTGCAGAACACGGGCGGTTGATCAACATCTCTTCAGTGGTCGGCCAGCAGGGAAACTACGGGCAGGCAAACTACGCCACGACAAAAAGCGGGTTGTTCGGATTCACGCGGACGCTCGCGCTCGAAATGGCCGAGTCGGGCTCGACGGCCAACTGCATCGCTCCGGGCTTTGTGGAGACCGACATGCTAGAGACAGTGCCAGAACGGGTGAGAGATCACATTCTCGAGCGGATTCCACTCAACCGGTTCGCGACGGTCGATGATGTGACGGGAATTGTACGTTTTCTGGCCAGTCCGGAGTCGAGTTATATGACGGGGCAGGTGCTCGCGGTGAACGGTGGAATGGAATGGTGAGTCTGGGCGATTTTTACCCTCCAGTGTGAGTTTTCTCCCAGACCGTCTCTGTCCTCGGGAGTACAACCACAGCGAACGAATCAGTACAGTATCAGACCGCCGTTTCGGTTGTCGCGTTGCTGGCCGAACGAGATCACACCGTCGTCTGTGGCAGTCGTGGCGGCGTTATAGAACGATGGGTCGTGGGAGTCAGAACGCCGATGGCTCCTCGTAGCGATCGTCCCGGAAGTGTCGCCAGCGATGGCCACCGACGCCACAGAAACGGTGATCGTCAGAGGGATGGGAAACGCCCGCAACGTGCTCGTCGTCCTGAACGGCGACGCAGTTATAGCCACCGCTGGAAGCGCGCACTACACACGACGGTGAGCAGTCCGACGACGATCGCGACGGCGAACAGGACGGCGAGATCAATCGACTCGCCGGTCACGAGGACGAATCCCTGTGCGAGCACGAGAAACGAGAGCCCACCGATTACTCCCCAGAGCACTGTCGATTGCGACCCTGTCATACGTCCTAGCAGACGATAGGCGCACAAAATCACTCGGATCGCAGCTCGAGAAGTCTCTCGAGCGCCTCGAGATCTGTGGGCGTGTTAACGTTGATGCACGTTCGAAGCCGACCAGCCGTTTGAATCGTCTCGGGGGCGAGTACGCTCACATCGAGCACATCGAGCAGGGCAGTAACGGAGTGACGACCACGCCGGTCACAGCGTTTGATTGCCCGTTCGAGCGGGGCCAGCCGGTAAACGCCGTGGAGTGGTTGTGGTCGGCCCGTTCGATCACAAGGGATGGCCCCAGCACCGTCACCACAGTAATCGAACAACAGCTCGATCACCGCCGGATCGAGACACGGCATGTCACATCCAATCACAAATGCGCGATCGGCGTCGATTGAATCAGCCGTCCCAACGGCACGCTCGATTCCTGCGAGCGGTCCACGATCCGGTCGCTCATCGTGGGCGAACGTCACCGAAAGCGGTGGCTCTCCGATCGCGTTCGCAATTGTTGGTGTCTGTGATCGTCGGCAGTTGATCACCGCGTGTGAGACGACGTGCGCGAGCCGTCGGACGATGCGACGGATCATCGGAACGCCCGCCACCGGGACAGTCGCTTTCTCAGTGCGACCGAACCGACGCGATCGCCCGCCAGCGATCACCAGTGCACACCGCGTTTCGGACATGCTTGACGATTTGGCCTCGAAAGCAAAAGCGAACTGGGCTCAGGCCAGATCCGCCGCTGGAACCTTCATGTATTCTCTGAGCACCACCGTCGCATAGGCCCCGTTGGGCAACGAGAACTCGAACGACAGCGCCGTCGGATCGTCATCGACGGCATCGATTGACACCGCTGTCTGCAGCAGAATCGGCCGCCGGGTGCCCGTCGATCCGAACTGTCCCGTGCCGTCGAACGATCCGGGCGTCAATCCTTCATCATCGAGCACTGCACGTTCGATATCTCCCGGCGTTTTCTCACCGAGTTCCGTCTCGGTTCCGACGAGGGGCGCGGTGACGAATGCACGGCCGCGCTCACAATGGCGTGTGATGGTTTTTACGCGGGCTTTGGTGACGCGCTGTGTGTGGTCGGGATCCGGACGGCCGTGGTCGTCGGTAAAACAGACCACGTCACCGGCAACCGGCCGGTCGAACGGCAATCCAGCCTCGAGTCGCCTGGAACATAGCTGATTGAACAAATACGACTGGGCAGCGTGGACGAACAGCGCCTGGAGATTCGATGGGACGGCTGTGAGTGCCGTCTCGAATCGCTCTGAGCCCGTCGCGTCGGTTTCGAGCAACCGCTGTGCGATCGCTCGTTCGTAGCCGAGATGCGATGGAAATCGATCGAGCGCTCCTGCCCAGTCGTGCGTTTCGTCCACGTACTCGCGAGCGCGTCGGGTGGCTGGTGGCTCCGTTGGCGAGGGATTGCCAAGATACGTGAGCACGGCCTGCTCGAAATTGCCACGGACGATCGCCAGTCCCACCTCGTGTGTAACCGGCCGGATCGTCCCGAACCGCTGGGGACCAAAGACGTTTGCCACGCCGATCGTGGGTGGGGTCCGATCGGCAAACGACGCCAGTTCCGTGGTGGTTTGCTCGCACAGTTCGCGTGCGTTTTCTGTGGCCTCGCGAACGATGATCGAAAACTCGTTGCCGTTGTGATCGCCAAAAAGAACTGGTCGACCGGCCCGTCCAAGGAGTTCGATCTCAGCGCCAGCCACCGACGGCAGTGAATCGCGCTGGAAGTTTCTGATCGAAAATCGCTGGGTGGTGACCGCGCGCTTATCTTTCGTCCCGGCCCAGGTGATGCGCTCTCTACTGATCCCCAATCGATTGGCCAGCTCACTCGCAAAGCCGTTGGTATCGCGATTGGTCAACGTCGCTCGGAACACCAGCGCCGGATAGTCACCCGGATCCGCATCGAGGGGTTCCAGCTCGCGAACCGACCGCTCTCGAACCGCAAAATCCGCGGGCTCGTTTCGGAGCACGCCGTCGATTCCCGGCGTCTCCGAGACGTATCGGTCGATGCCGATCGCCCGCTCGAACGGCGGTGAAGCCGTCATCTGTGTTCGCTCCGTCGTTGCATGTGCTGGCGTAGGATGGTTGGGCTGAATAATGACTGGATCCAGTTTGGCTCTCTCAGCAGCTGGTCACGATGGTCAAGCGGCCGTGAATCACTATGACTGGATTTTTTTACCGTGGACATCGTTCTAGCAGGATGGACGCCCAGCGACGACACACACAAAGCCCAACCGGGTAAATAATACCGCTGCAGACCGAACACCCCTCAACTCCGTACCGACCGAGTGCGATTCGTCCCCCTGGGCATCCTCTGGACTACCTGGAAATGAGATACAATCTAACTGAAACCCACATCGCAGGTATCGCAGCTGCCGTGCTTGCAATCATCATTATCGTCGTCGCCGTGGTGCTGATGAGCGTGGCCAAACCACCGGACAATTCGTCTGGAACCTACTCGCCAACGAGCGCCGGCGTCGAAACGACCGACAGCAACTCGATACCAGTCCATACAGCGCCATCGGACACGGCAACGCCAACCGATACGCCCACGATAAAGCCATCACCGGACGTGAACGAGGGGATAAATCCCCAACACGTCGAAATAACACAGATGAATGAGTGTACGGCTGATATCTCCACAGCCAACTACACCATCAAAAACTCGAATCCCGATCCGGTGACGATCACCTACAGTCTCCACTCCAGTGACGCTGATCCGACGGAAGTGACCGTTGCAGGCTCCAGCTCGAAGACCATCACGGTCGAGCCGGCCGGACACGGAGACGAACTGATGGTCGTCATCCCGGGCACTGACACCGATCCACGGACGTTCGCAATGCCTACCGCGTGTGATAGCGGTTCACAGGCAGCGATCACCTTCGCCGATCAGCAGAGCAACGGAAGCGTGATCGAATTCGAGAACGTCGCCATGCCACAGGGTGGCTTTTTCGTCCTTGAAGGCGGCACAAACCGGATTCAATCGGACTACGTTGATCCACGAGAGGGCGGCAAGATGACGCTCACGATGTCATCGAATCCGTTGACGACGACGACGGAACTCACCGTCACCTTATATCAGGACACGAATGAGAACGGCGAGTACGACCCGACCGTCGATCTCCCGTATAAAACGAACGGCGAGGTCGTCAGCAGTTCGGCGACGATTACAGTCAAGCAGTCCGCCACTCCGACACCAACGAAAACGGTAGCCGGATCCTGATCAGTAGAGCGAGAGTCCGCCGGTTACGCGGTCTACTTGCTCGTCACGACCCGGTCCGACGGCGAGCGTGGTGACGGTGTTCGGTTCGAGCTGGGTGTGGCCGGCGTCACGGACGATTGCGTGGGTGATCCCGTGCTGTCGTGCCACATCGGCCAGTTCGAACAGCGTATTCTTGCCGTCTGCCTTGAGCACGACCTTCTTCTGTCCATTTCCTTTCCAGGCGGTTCGCGTCTTTCGGTCGGCATCCTCATAGGCAGAGAGCGAGGCGTGTGCAACCTGTGCGGCCAGCTTTCCCCGGCTCATGCCAAGATCCGTACGTGCAACGATTGCCTGTTTCATGACCCATCGGAGACGCCGCTCTGATAAGGGGTTGACGCCACGATTCGAGGCCTTTTTAGGGAATTGAGACCGCCGAACTAGTATGATTCTCTCCGACCGAGACATCCTCGAGCGCCTCGAGGCCGGCGATCTGGCTATTGAGCCGATCGACGATCCGGAGCTGCAGATTCAGCCCGCAAGCGTCGATCTCCGGCTTGGCCGCGAGTTTCTGGAGTTCCAGCGGACGAACATTCCGTGTATTCACCCGACGAGCGAGCACGAAGTCGCAGAGTACGTCGAGGAAACGACAGTCAGTGGCGACGAGGAGTTCATTCTCCATCCGGGCGATTTTGTTCTCGGCACGACTCACGAACGTGTTGCGATCCCGGACGATCTCATCGCCCACGTTGAGGGACGATCCTCGCTGGGACGACTCGCCATCGTCGTTCACGCGACGGCAGGGCTCTGCGATCCAGGGTTTGAAGGGAAGATCACGCTCGAACTCTCCAATCTCGGCGCAGCACCGGTCTCTCTGACGCCGGGAATGCGGATCTCACAGCTAACGTTCACGGAGCTCAGCTCGCCAGCCGACAGACCCTACGGCACAGAGCGTGGCTCAAAATACCAGCACCAGGACGGCCCGCAAGCCTCTCGCATCCAGGGTGACCGCGAGTTCGGAGGTGAGCAATGAGATGCGGTTCATCGAAGAGATCGTTGTCGAGGAGTTTTTGCCCACCGTCCGTTCGATGCTGGCCGCAGAGCTCAGAGCGCAGGGACTGACCCAGACGGACGTTGCAGGGGTGCTAGGAATTAGCCAGTCGGCCGTCTCGAAATACTCACACGGCGATGTCGAACGCAACGACGCGGTGTTGAACCATCCACGCGTCGAAACGCTCGTGAGCGAACTCGCCGTTGGACTGGCGAACGAAGAGATCAGTCAGGTGCAAGCACTCATCGAGATCGAGGTGTGTATCCGACAGCTCGAACGCGGTGGGGTACTCGCCAAACTCCACGAAGACGCCGTTCCAGAACTGGCTGCCCACGACGAACTGTTCGACGTTCACGACGCAGAAAGCCGGCTTCGAGCAAGCGAACGAACGCTTGGCTCAGTGCGGCGTGGACTGCGTCTGTTAGAGCAGACCAGTGGGATCGCAACGCTCATTCCCGCCGTCGGTTCGAATCTGGTCGAATGTCTTCCCAGAGCCGACGGAATTGAAGATGTAGCAGGCATCCCCGGACGAATTCTCGACGTGAAAGGACGCGTAACGGTGCCGGCCGAACCGGAGTTCGGTGCCAGCGGCCACGTCGCATCCGTGTTGCTCGCCTGTCGTCAGCAGAATCCAGCCGTGCGCGCAACGCTCAACGTCGCCTACTCGCCCGAAACGATCGCCCAACTCGAGAGTGATGGCCTCGAGTGTGTCGAGTTCGACCCCGAACAAGCACTCTCCGATGCTATCGAGCCCGTACTGTCCGACACCACAGATGTCCTCTATCAGACCGGCGCTATGGGAATCGAGCCCGTCGTCTATCTCCTCGGAGAAGACGCCCCAACCGTCAGTTCGCGAGCGAAGGCAATCGTCGAAACGGAGTGAGCAATTGGAACACCACTGGGACGAACGCCGTCCGAATGGTGGAATTTCGATCGAACGATCGGGGTTCTGCACGAAAGATAATCCTTTTGAGCATAGCTATGAAATCCACGAGTATGCCTGAGGAACTGAAAAAGGGGCTAGAGGGTGTGCTCGTCGCTGAATCTGAACTGAGTTTCATCGACGGCAACGCGGGACAACTCATCTATCGGGGCTACTCGATCGACGATCTCGCCCGAGACGCCAGCTACGAAGAGGTGTTGTATCTCCTCTGGCACGGCGCGCTCCCCACACGTGAGCAACTCGATTCGTTCACCGATGCAATGGCCACAGAGCGTGCCATTGACGATGGACTACTTGAGACGATCGAGACGCTCGCAGCCGCAGACGAAGAGCCAATGGCCGCGCTCCGAACGATCGTGTCGGCGCTTTCTGCGAGCGACGTGAACGACGTGAATCCAACCGACCGTGATGCGAATCTAGAGAAAGGCATCCGCATCACGGCGAAGATGCCAACCGCTTTTGCGGCGTTCGTTCGGCTCCGCGACGGGAACGAGCCCGTCGAACCGCGGACGGATCTCTCACACGCGGCGAATTTCCTCTACATGCTCAATGGCGACGCTCCCGACGACGTGCTCGCCGAAACCTTCGACATGGCGCTCGTCTTGCACGCCGATCACGGACTCAACGCCTCGACGTTCGGCGCTACTGTCACCGCATCAACGCTTGCTGATCTCCACAGCGCGATCACGACCGCTGTCGGCACGTTGAGCGGCTCGCTTCACGGCGGCGCAAATCAGGATGTCATGGCAATGTTAAAAGAGGTCGATGAGAGCGAGAAAGACCCGACGACCTGGGTCGAAGACGCTCTCGAGGAGGGCCGACGGATCCCTGGATTTGGCCATCGGGTCTATCAGGTCAAAGATCCGCGGGCACGGATCCTCAGCGAGCGCTCGGAGGAACTCGGCGAGGCCGCCGGCGACACGCGCTGGTATGAGTACAGCCAGGCGATCGAATCCTACGTCAGCGACGAAAAAGGGCTCGCGCCAAACGTCGATTTCTACTCCGCCTCGACCTACTACCAGATGGGGATTCCAATCGATACGTACACACCGATCTTCGCGCTCTCTCGCGTCGGCGGATGGATCGCCCACGTCCTTGAACAGTACGACGACAATCGGCTCATCCGTCCACGGGCACGCTATGTCGGGAACGAACCGCGATCGTTCCCCCAGATCGACGACCGATAACACCACCAGCCGTCTCAGTTACGTGTTGTTCTGTAGAAAAACTGGCCTAGCAGGAGCCGTGCGTACTGCTCATCGAAGGCACATCATAAAACAGATATAAATTAGAAATGTATAATTTCAATATTTGAATATCGGCGAGCCAGCACTCGACTGGATTACTTTCACTTTCACCACGGAAGAGGGGTATTTATGGTCAATCAGACAGATGGGTAACTGTCACACGCTCCATCTCCCCTTTTTGGAGCGTTACCCCTAACCACGAGCCTGGGCTATCCGGCGTATGCTTACGTACGACGACGTGGTTGTGGCGCGCGAGCGGATCGAGGGACAGATTCGACGGACGCCGATCGAGCACTCGAGAACGTTTTCAGAGCGAACGGGCGCGGACGTTCGATGTAAACTCGAGCTGTTTCAGCGCACTGGCGCATTCAAGCTTCGAGGGGCGACCAACCGCATTGCCACGATGGATGCAGACCAGCGTGCGGCGGGCGTTGTGACAGCCAGTGCCGGCAACCACGCACAGGGGGTGGCACTCGCCGCGAGTCGAGCTGGCGTCGATGCAACGGTCGTGATGCCAGAACACGCACCGATCTCGAAGATCGAAGCGACCGAGGGCTACGGCGCAGAAGTGGTGCTTCACGGAGCGGATTACGACGCGGCCGCAGAGCACGCACACGCGATCGAACGCGAGCAACAGCGGACGTATCTCCACGCGTTCGACGATCTCGCAGTGATGGCCGGCCAGGGAACTGTCGGCCTTGAGATCGTCGAGGACTGTCCCGCGGTCGAGACCGTCGTGGTACCGATCGGCGGTGGCGGATTGATCGCGGGGATCGCGACGGCCGTCCAGGGGCTCGATCCGGACATTCGAGTGGTGGGTGTCCAGGCAGCCGGCGCACCAAGTGCCTTTGAGGCCATCCAGCAGGGTGGCGTCGTCGAACTCGAGGCTGTCGATACGATTGCCGACGGAATTGCGACGCGTGCAATCGGCACGACGCCGTACGAAGTCATTCGCGAACGGGTCGATACGGTGGTTACCGTCTCCGATTCTGCGATCGCACAGGCGATCTCCCTGCTCGTCGAGCGCTCGAAGGTGGTGGTCGAAGGCGCGGGTGCGACGCCGATCGCAGCGTTGCTCACCGAGGCCTTTGATTTTGATGACGATGAGACGGTCGTGCCAGTACTCAGCGGTGGCAATATCGATCCGAACGTGCTGACGACGGTGCTGATGCGTGGTCTCGTCCACAGCGGGCGCTACGTTAAACTCCGAACCGTGCTGAAAGATCGTCCGGGGGCACTCAACGAGCTCACTCGGATCATCGCCGACAACCGGGCGAACGTCTATGCCATTCAACACGACCGAACGGCGCGAAACATTGGCATGGAATCGGCCGAAGTGGTGCTAGATCTAGAAACTCGAGGACAGGACCACGTCTCTGCGCTGATCGACAAGCTCGAGGCGTCGGGCTACCCGATCGAGTTGCTCTTGTGAGCCGGTCGCAATCACGACCGTTAACACGACGCGCACGGAGGGTCTGACATGGAATTCGATTCGTTCGTACTGGTGGCCGCCACCGATTCGTTGCACTCGGTCGACGGCGCACGCCAGCACGCCGACGCCATCGAGTTTCGGATGGATCTCTCCGAGACGCCGCGCAAGCAGCTCGAATCGTACGACGGCGAGCTCCCCATTCTCGCGACGAACCGATGGACCGCAGAAGGAGGTACCGCAGAAGACGACGCAGACCGGCTGGCGATGCTGGAGTGGGCAATCGAACAGCCAGCCGTCGCGGCGATCGACGTGGAGTTCGGAGCACTGGACGATCCTGACTGGCGCTCGCTCGTTGCAGACGCCCGAGCTGGTGGTGTGCGCGTCGTCGTTTCACTACATGATTTCGATCGAACGCCATCGAAGGCCGTAATGAACGAGCAACTGCACGAAGCAGGCAAGCACGGCGACTGTGCGAAGCTCGCCGTCACCGCTACCGACCGGCGCGATGTGCTTGATCTGCTCTCGGTCACCGAAACGCGAACGGCCGCGGGTGAAACGGTTGCCACAATGGCAATGGGCGCGGTTGGTCAGCACTCACGGGCCGTTGCACCGCTGTATGGCTCACGGATTGGATACGCGCCGGTTGCTCCGGACGACGCCACCGCGCCGGGCCAGTACACGCTCGAGACGCTTTCACAACTGGTTCGCGCGCTTTCTGTCGATCACTGAAAGCCCGGCAACGGCTGGGCCTGCGAGCTCTCTTCGGTCGGCGACTGTTGCATTCGCTTTGCCAGGCGCTGTCGTGCGGACCGGATCTCTTCGGCCTGCTCATCAAGCGCGCTGGTGTCGATCTCCACGCCCGAAATCGGCCCGATCGCCTCCTCGAGCAGTGCGCGTGCGGCGCGTGGATCCGGAAACTGGGGATTTGCCTCGACAACCAGCCCGATCGCGTCCATTTCGTGGGCCATCGCCTCGTGCAACAACGCGCCCGTCGGTCCACTGACGACACCCGTCTGATTCGGCGTCGCAATCTCGTGGTCCTCAAGCACGTCCGTTGCCCCACCAGTGGCGACGCCGAACGTCCCAGGAGTCCCCGATTTGTCACCCTCCGAATGGGGAAGCCCGCTCAGGAAAACCCCGAGCACCCCGTTGTGCTCGAGCCAGCCCACCAGACAGGCCGCAAACTCCTCACGGCGCTCGCCAGTGATCGGCACGTCGCTGTGTAAGACGACCAGCTCCCGTTCTGGATCGCCGTAGAGACGAACCGGTGGTTTTACCGTCGATTCATCCTCGTGATACACCGCGACCGGCGCGAGTCCCTCACAACGAACCGCGCCGAAATACGTCATATCGAACGTGTCGATCAGGTGATCAGCGGCGATCTTCCCGACCAGTCCGACGCCCGGAAGCCCCTCAATGAGCGTTGGGTCCTCGAACGAGAGCTCCGTTATCGTGGTTATCCCTGCCATGGTGTATAACGAAGGGAGCGATCACCTAAAGCGTCCCTCCGTTCGCACCATCGAGACCGTTGTCAGTCCAGAGAATGCATTAATTAATTTAATATATTAGATCTTTTAACAGAAACGATATAACGGATGCGTTCTAGCATCCTCGCATGAACGACCGGATAAAATTTAGTTCGATGACGGTAAAGTCTACAGTCCATGCCGTGGTTCTCGGAACGGCGGTGTATGCGTCTATTCACGGTGTGTCGGGGGTTCTCACCTGGTGTATCATCCTTTCGTTGATTGGTATCGGCTGGCTGGTGCTTTCGGGACTGGGGGCTCTGGTTCGCTCATCGATGGTCCAGTCGTTGTCCCGGACGGCAATGCGGGCACCCACAGAAGCGTCTGTGACGACAATCATCGCGCTATCGATGCGCGATGAGCTGGTGAGTGCAGTTCGTCCGCTGAGTTCCGAGGAGTTGGCCGACCGGCTTGACGTCTCCGAATCACGGATTCGCTGGATGCTATCGGCAATGACCGACCGCGGAATCGTGCATGGAACCGACGGGCAGTACTGGCTCCATCGGAATCGTCTCGGCGTGTGTTCGCTGGTGTTGCTGTTGGCGGCACGACTCGACCACACGTAGCGAGCTCGCCGTCGGCGACCGAACGAGAGAAAAGCCCCGGCTGGATACTCCTCGTATGATACTCGAACGATATCGGGAGCTCATCGATTCGTTCGACGCCTTTCTTGGGGCGTGTGATCGTCCGCTACCGTCGGTGGTGCGGGTGAACACGCTGAAGGCGTCGGTCGAGCGGGTCGAGCGAGCGTTGGCGGATACCGGCTACGAGTACGAGCAGTGTTCGTGGTATCCCGAACTACTGCGGTTGTCCACCGACACGCCGGGAAACAGCTGGCCATACGTGCACGGATGGATCTACGGTCAAGAGGAAGTGTCGGCGCTGCCGGCACGCGTGCTCTCGCCCTCGGCTGGCGATCGCGTACTCGATACGTGTGCCGCACCGGGATCGAAGACGACACAGCTCGCCGCACTGATGGACGATCGAGGGACACTCATCGCTAACGACGCCAATCTCGGCCGTCTCTCGGCACTCCGAACGAACGCTCAGCGGTGTGGCGTAACGAATCTGATCGTCAATTCGGCTGACGCACAGACACTGTCGTTAGCGCCGTTCGGCGGAGACCCGTTCGATCACGCACTCGTTGACGTTCCCTGTTCGTGTGAGGGGACGATTCGAAAGAATCCAACAGCACTCGAAGACTGGGATATTGATCACGTTCGCGGATTGGCGGGGATACAGCGCGGCATTCTTCGACGGGCGATACAGGCCACACGAGCTGGTGGGACAGTCGTCTACTCGACGTGCACGTTCGCACCCGAAGAGAACGAGGCGGTACTCGATGCGGTGCTCGAAACCGAGAGCTGTCGGATCGTTCCGTTCGAGACGGCACTCGATACCCGCCCAGGTGTAACCGAGTGGAACGAGAAGACGTTCGATCGATCCGTCGAGAAGGCCCAGCGGATCTATCCACATCTGAACGACACTGGGGGCTTTTTCTGTGCGAAACTCGAGGTGACTGGCGAATGAGATCGAACGTCGGCGAGCAGTTCAGTCGATTGCCAGCGACGGATGCGGATCGGGCTGTCGAGGGGCGGCCGACCCGGAATGGGGTGCTCTCGTTCTGGGAGGATCGATACGGCGTTTCACCCGAGGTTTTCGAGGATCACAGTTTCTGGGAGAAAGGCAGCGGCAAACTCTGGGCGTTTTCCGGCGACGCACCGGAAGGGACCCAGGTTGAGGCGCTCGGAATCACGTTTTTGCGGGTTCGCCAGGAACACTGGAAACCCACGACCGACGCCGTCCAGCGGTTTGGAAAACACGCCACCCAGAACGTCATCACCGTCGATGCGGAGGCCGCCCGCACGTTCATCGCCGGGGAGGATCAGAAACTCGACTGGGAGGGCGACTGGGGCTATCTGATCGTTGCACACGAACTCGCCGACGTGCGCGAACCGATCGGCGTCGGACTCTATCTCCACGGCGAACTCCGGTCGCAGATTCCGAAGGGTCGACAGCGTTCGGTCTGACTCAACTACGCACGGTGAGCATCCAGTCGTTCAGCGCATCGTGGTAGGCGGACTTTTCAGTTCGTTCCGGTGGCGATGTGGTCTCGAACAGCTCGGCTGTTGCCGTCCGGGCCCGGGCTTCGAGGTCATCGTCAACGGTCGCGAACTCCTCGTCGCGTTTCGTTTCGATTAACGCTTCGATGCACTCGTCATAACCAGCCCACGCACCAAGTTCCCGAACGTCTGGCTCGAGGGAGTTCCGTTCGATAACGTACTGGGCACCCAGCAGTCCTCGCAGCACGTAGAGGAACTTCTTCGCAGTTGGACGTGGATCGCGCCCGTCCGGATCCAGATAGCGGTTGTAGTTCGATCTTGCCATCCCAACATACGAATGTGCCACATCGAGTGGCAACGACGTTTCGATCAGCGACCTCAGTTCCTCGAAGTCGTCCGGTTGTGTGTTCAGTACTGGTTCTGCACAACAGACCAGCTCGAGCACGTTGTAGTTTGCCTGATAGAGCAGTTCGCCGAACTTCCGAAGCTCGTAGCTCACCAGATCAACCGCGGCATACTCTTCGAAACCGTCGGTGGTTTCGCCCTGGTTGATCACATACTGCTGTGTCGGTTCATCAAGCAACCAGTACGCCTGGCCATCCGTGATGTGAAAGCCACGCACGTCGATATCCCCGCCAGCGTCGCTTGGAAAGCCATAGAGGTGCGATCCAGAAACCGCATAAAACGCGGGCCGTGCCGGATCTGTGGCAGAAGAAATCGCCTGGTCGATCACCGTTCGAAGCGATTCATCATCGTAGTCCATCAGCGATCCATCAGTAATGCTACAACATAAATCCCACCCTAGCTACGAGTCGGTCTGACGCAACACGAGCGGGCCGATTGCGAGCGTTCGTCTCGTCATGGTGACGATCCGAAGGGTGTAAGCGATAAACAGAACGAATGGGCTCACGCCGACGGTGAAGACTGCCCCAGTGACCAAAAGCAGCGTCTCGATCCCCGCGACCGAACCGGTGACGGTGTCAGTGCCAACAAAGAGAAGCGAGCCCCCCACAATACAGAGCGACACAATTGCTACGTAGAGTATCAGCCGCGAGAGCGTCATTAGCTCCCACTGGAAATACAGCGTTTTGATGTGTTCACGAAATGCTCCATATCGGGTGAGTCCAGTTCTCAGTTGTTCTACAGACTTCATTGCTTGCTGGTCGAGCTCCTCAGTGTGGTCGTATTCGAGCTGTTCGAGCGACTGGAGCTTCGTCGCGTAGTTGAAGTTCAACAGCGATGCAACGACGGAGGACGTGCCAAATTCTACGTTCTCGAGGTCGTCTTGAATCATTGTTGCGTGATCTGTGACCTCGTTCGTAAAGTCGTTCACTTCCGTGGCGAGCGATCTATCTGTGGTTTCAGACACCGCTGCGTCGAGCTCCCGTGCGTCAGATTCAATTCCTTCGAGGAGGAGACGGCAGTTTGCGGAGACGGTTGTCGGTGGAGCATTTCCGAGCCGTTTGGCCGTCTTTTTGCGAAATTCCATTGCGTTGTTAATCCGTGACAGTTGATCGCCGAGCGCGCCGAGCTCCTGTGAGATCACGAGCTGACTGATCGTCACGACCAGTGTCGTCCCGGTGATGATGCCGCCAATCAGCGTCGAGAACAGCGTTTCGATCGTATCACCCGTGCCAATGGCCGAAGCCAGCGCGCCGCCATACAGCAGGCTCACGAGAAGGACCCCCAGAAAGATGACCACCAGCAACGCGAGCGTCACCAACAGTCGATTCCCCGAAAGACTCAACCAGAGTCGGCCGCGTCCCTGTCGTGATCGCGATGCCATCGTATTGGCCGTCGAATCGTGCTCCATACCGCATCGATCGGGAGGGGGCCAGGAAAGTGTGATTCTCATCGGTGTGAACCGTTCGATCCACGTGGCTTTTATCGACGGAGGATCTACTGATGATGTGGCTATCACGGACAAGATCTATCTGAAGAACCATCGCCAGATCGTCTCACAGCTGGACACGCAGCTTCCAAAGAGTGCCTTTGCCGGCGCGACGATCGACGTGCTCTACAGCGGTGAGGGACTGTCGAATCTCGACAGTGCCACCCGTGATCGGCTGTTGGATTTCGCCAGCGACTTTCTGGATTGTAAAGACGAGGCCCAGCTTTATTCGGGCTATCCAGAGCGCACGTTCATGCAGTATCTACTCGAACTGCGCGAGCAAGGACTCGGACCGGACGCGATCGTCGACGTGATGGGGGCGGACTATCAGGTGTACGCATACTCTGGGGATGTGCTCACATTTCTCGACGATGCCGTCCGAACGCTTGAGGCGGCCGAAGATCTCGCACGCGTCGATGGTAACGAGTCACATGCCGACCGGCTCGCTGCGCGGATCGATCGGTTGACCTGAGAAGAAACGAGACACACGAATGGACCCGACAGTTATCAGCCCAATCGGTACGTGTCGTCGCCATCCGAATCGTCGAGATCGTCGAGCACGATGATGTCTTCGTCGTTGTACTCATCGAGTTCCTGCGTGAGCTCTGTGACGTAGCGTTTGTACTCGTCCAGTTGCTCGCGGAGGTGGTCGGCCTCGAGTTCGAGGCGTTCGTGCTCTCGAACGAAGCTCTTTGGCACCTCGACTTTTGGTGGAAATCCTTCTGCTTCCGCCGGATTGTTGTCGATCTCGTGTTCGGGGACCACCCGCACCTGTCCATCGTGGGCAACGAGCTGGTCCACGTAATCGCGGAACACAGCTGAAAGCGAAATGTCTCGTTCCTCGGCGATGTCGCGTAACACCTCGAATACGTCCTCATTAACACGGAACGAGATTGTCTTGTTCTTATTGCCCATCAGTGAAGAGATACTCGTTCAACCTACTTAATCGTTTGTGAGAGAACTGATTGGTGTCAATATTAATAGTCGAGAGAGAGGCTCTGACGGCCGAAGATGAGTGATGTGGGGAGGATGAAGGGACCGACACACGCTCGATCAGTAGTTTTTCGTGAGTCATTCTCGACCGCCGCATTAATTGCCACTCAGTAGTGTGTTTCGCATAGTATATCGCATGAATGAGATCGAACGCCCTGCGGAGGTTATCGATCTGATCGATCAGTTCCACGGACGCGAACGCGCACTCAGCGCGCTATTTGTCCTGCTAGTGATGGCGGTCTATCTGGTTGCGTATTTTTCGACGCCATTGTTGGTATCAACAGGGATAGCGATCGTGATACTCCTCATCGTTCGAACACCCATCTATCAATCATATGGATCAATCAAACTCCAAACACCGATGACAGAAACGGCGGTGATCGAGAGCTTCTCCGGGCCAACACCACCAGTGCTTGGTTTTCAATGGGGCGTCGCTGATGCAATCTCCATCGAAGACGGAACCGTGAACTGTGAGACATCGTATCTTTTCGGCGTGCGATCTGTGATCGTGGCCATCGATGCAACTGTCGATGACACTTCCGATGGCAAAACGCGAGTCACACTGGATGTTACGGAGGACGAAACGCCATGGGGTACCTATACGTGCACCATCACAACCGACGGTGAGCACGCGATCGTCGATATCGACTACCGATCGAACCGTCGGTTCGGCCTCCGGCGGCTCCCACAACAGCTCCTGGCGAGCAGGTATCGTGATGCAATCCTTGAGACACAGGGGTTTGCTGTCGTTGAGCGAGAGAGCCACGTCGGGTTGTGACATTTTGTACGTGGTCCCGAGGAACAGCTCACGGACAGTTATGGGCCCCAATTGCTGTCCAGCGAACAGACCAATCGAAGTGTGACTGATTAGCTATGCCGATGCATTCTCAAAGGAACGGCAGCTGTCTTGATTTCCTGAATCGAACTGACGAGCGTCTCCGTCTCAACAGCAAACCTTCCCAACAGTGTTACGACACTGGCATCTCGTTTTCGGCTGGCTCATCCGCTCCGTCGAGTTCCTCAAGCACCGCCAGTGCCTCCTCGCGGTAGAGCTCTGGTGCACTCTCGTACTGCTCGTCTGCCATCGTCGCGTACTCGGATGGCTGTGTTACCGCCTCGCTTGCGCGCTCAATCGTCTTGAGTGCCGTCTCGACGACCCATCGATCGCGCGTGTCATCATCAATGATCGAGATCGATTCCGGCCGGATCGAGACGTTCATCTCGCCGTCATCCGTCTCATACGTTCTGGGCTTGCCGACGATCGAAACGTAGATCGGCGGCTGTGCCTCGCGCAACATCGTTGCCGCCTCGGGCTGATACTGCCCGGCATACACGAAAAACGTCCCCGAGGGATCGACCACACGACCCTGCCAGTACTCGCTGTCGGAGCCCACATCCTGGGTTTCGGTGAGCGTTCCCGCAACGAACACCCGATTTGCGCGCTCACCGGTAGGCAACAGCCCGTAAACCGGCGCACGCTCTTCGTCGGATTCTTTGAACGTGTATGTGATGTCGTTGAACTCCGTGGCAAACACCCGGCGCGCAACTGCACGCGATGGCTGGCCGTCAGAGGGAGTGGATTCTGATTGTGACATCTACATCGACCTCGCGCGAACGAGTGCATCGTTCGTGTCCATCGCCCCAAGTCGTTCGAACTCGTTAACGAGGAGATACCGACCGAATTTTGGACCCGTCACCTGGTAATATCGCCCGAGCGTCGAGGACTTCATCTCTTCGATCACCACGCTCGTATCCAGGGCGTCCTTGGCCATCTCCTTTGCGCGATCGAGCGTGATATCGGTCAACGTCTCGGTCTGCTCACAGTCGAAAATTACCTCCTGAACGGCCGTGCCGTCGTCCAGCACGCCCTTGATTCGGAGATCGAACTCGCCGTCGACTTCGCCGTGTTCCGAACAACGCCCGTTCTGGAGCACACGCGTGCAATCGTCCGTGGGACAGCGCTTGATCAATCCACTGCCACGCTGGATGTCCACCAGCGCGCCGATCTGCTCTACGGTGTCGTCGCCAACCTCGATGTCGTCCTCGAGCTCGGTGATTGAGGTGGTTCGATTGAGCTTGATCGAATACTGACCCTCGTACTCATCAGTGACGACGTTCGACAGATCGTAGACGCTCTCTTCTTCGAGTTCTTCGAGCTCGCTCGTGGCAAACGAAACGAACTTTATCCGCCCGGATTCGTCGCCGAGGAGGCCGACCTGCGCGATGGCGTCGCTGCGTGGCTCCCAGAGCTCGACGACCTTCACGCGCACGTCAACCCACTGCTCGTCCTCGTCGATCGACCCAACGGAAACGCGCTCGGTCTGCCCACTGGCGAGCTCGTCGCGCTCGAGATCGGCCTCGGAGAGATAGCTACTCACGAGACTGCGCCGTGCCTCCTCGGGAGGGACTTTATACTCCGACACCAGCGTCTCAAGGCGATCTTCGATCTCTTCGAGATCGACCTCGAGATGGTCGTCGAACTGGGCGTGGACCGACTCCGCGTGTTGGCGTAATTCCGACATTGTGGCTCTGTCTCTTCGTATTTTCGGTGAGAGACAATGTGCGGTTCGACCTTATCCTTCTTAAATTCTCCATATTCGATTTTAGAAATGATGGCAGCACAGAGAGTGCACGCGGCGAGCACCATCGTTTTCTCCGATGAGAACATAGTCCAGGCCATGTCCTCGCGTCGGCGACTAGAGCGGCTGTTACACGCGAAGTTTCGCGCAGCTGGAATGCAGATCGAGCAGGCAAAGCAGACGTTTGCCACGACAAAACGCGCGGCCGAAGCCGACCTTCCGACCGATGAGAACGGAAACGCGCGAATTGTCTGTCGACGATACGCAGAGCGACGCTCTGTGGGACTCGATGCGTCGGGGCGGCCACCGTGTTTCGATCCCACCAGCCAGGACTGTCAGGGCTGTGTTGAAGACATTCAAGAAGAGACGATCGAAACGTGGAATCCCGCCGGTGGTGATTTGTACCGGCGATAGTAACCGACGGTATGCAGATCGCAGTGGTGCTTGCCGGTGGCATCGGCACACGGATGTATCCAGCGAGCGCGCCCGAGCGCCCCAAACAGTTTCTCTCATTTGCGGACGATGACGCCTCCTTGTTGGGCCAGACCGTCGAACGCGTCAGACCGATCGTCGATCAGGTGTGTGTGGTGACCCGCCCGGCATACGCCGACAACGTTCGATCGCACGTTCCCGACGCGACGGTGCTCACCGAACCGATGGGAAAAGACACCGGTCCAGCGCTCGTGTATGCAGCCCACGAGCTCCAGAACACCGGTGAGAACCCCGTACTGTTCTGTTTGCCGAGCGACCAGCACGTCGGCGAGGGGTTTCAGGCAGTGGCACAAAACGCAATGGCTGTCGCCGAACGGACCGACCAGCTCGTCACCCTTGGGATCGAACCGACGCGCGCGGCGATCGAATATGGCTATATCAAGCCTGGAGACGATCATGGCGACCATCTCGCCGTCGAGGGATTTTACGAAAAACCCGATCCCGGTGCGGCTGCGCGATACGTATACAACGATTTCTACTGGAACGCGGGGATGTTCGCCTGGACACCCGAGACGCTACTCACTGCAGCGAGATCGACGCCGCTTTCGTCTCTCGTTGGGGCACTCGAGGAGAACGATCCACTCACCGGCTTCGATAGTGTCGATCCGATCAGCATCGACCACGCCGTCCTGGAACGAACCGAGGAAATTGCCGTCGTTCCGGCTGCTATCGAGTGGGACGACCTTGGCTCGTGGGATTCGCTCGGGCGCATTCTCGACGCTAACGTGAATGGCACCGTCAGCAGTGGTGACGTGCTTTCGATCGAGACAGAAAACTGCGTGCTCGCCTGTGATTCCTCGACAGAAATCAATGCGGTTGGCGTCACCGATCTCGTCGTCGCGGCGTTCGACGACCGGGTGCTGGTCGTCCCAACAAACGAAACACAACGGGTCAGAGAAGTCGTCGACAAACGGACGGCGTCCACTCGCGAGTCCTGATCAGGAGCCCCAGAAATTGTCGCGGCTGCCCAGGCGTTTTCGCCCCATTGGCTCGTCGTCATCGTCGTCGTCGGGGACTTCCGTCTGATCGACATCGTCCATTGGCAGCCGTTCGAGCTCTTCGGCGCGGGCGTGATTCGACCGGACGGTGGTAACTTTCACCCGGGCGCGGGCATCGGGCAACACGCCATCAACCAGCACGATAAACCCCTCTTCGGTCCGACCAACGCCGGCACCGCTCTCGTGAATGTCCGTGACATCGACGACGATCTCTTGGCCAGGGGTGACTGGCTGAGATTTGAGTTCGCGAATTGGCTGATTGTAGTGATTACACCACTCAGCTCCCCCTCGCTCGCTGAAATGTTGACACCCCATCCCTTCGATCCGTTCGGAGTAATGAGGGCATTCGTCCGCGAGTGGACAGTCCGACATACAGATACCAGCGTGGCAGTCGTCTAAATCGTTACGACACGCTCTGCACGACGGCACCTGAGCCCGACCAACTGGTGTCAGATCAATTTCATCTCGTCAGTAGGTAGCAGGTAATCGTGGGTAGCTCACCACCGAGTTGCGCTGTCGTGAACGGCCGGCGCGAAACGAAACCGTTAGGTGAGTACTGCCCAAACGAATGAGTACGGGGTTGTGGGTTAGCCTGGTATACTTGCGGCCTTGGGTGCCGTTGACCTCGGTTCAAATCCGAGCAACCCCATCTTCTGTCGTGTTGTTTCACCGTGAACCAGCCGGCTTTTCAGCACCGATCACATACCTTGAGTATGTCGTGTCGGCAGTGTCGGTCGTCGCTTGATCGCCCTGGCGATTACTGTTTAGTCTGTAACACGGCCAACGCCGACACTGTCGTCTTAGAACTCAATCGTGATCGCGCTCGCGTGAGCGCACTCAACGACGAGACCGTTCTTGGCTCGCGAGTGATCACCACCACGCCCGAGAGCGACGGCGAAGCCGCAGTGGTCGAACTTCGCAACTTCGTTGGATTGATCGCGGACGACGTTCGGCGCAAGCGCCCCGAGGAGGTGTACGTCACCGGCGACCGGACGGTGATCGACCACGTGCGCCGAGCGCTTCATTATCCTCTGTTTCGGATCACCGGCGAGGATGCGATCCAGTCGGTGATTGAACGGCGAGGCAAACCCGCACTCGAAGAAGTGCATGCCTCGCTGGCCGACACGATTGGCGGCTCACACACCACGCTCATCGGCGATCGAGAGGGCCGGAGAGCGATCGAGACGGTGGCCGCCCATCCGCACGTGAAAAAGCTCGTTCCCGGACCGATCGACGCTGGCGGTAGCAGCTCTCGAACGGGCGTGCGCGCGAAAGCAACCCGCGCGGACACCAACGGCAACGTCCGGCTGCTCGTTCGTGATGGCTCAAGCGTCCAGGAAAATCGTGTCGTCACCACCGCCTATGACAGAGACACCGGCGAACGGGTTCGAGCGGACCTTAACGAGGCCCTCACCGAGTCTGGACTGCAGGAATGACCCTGTCGAATCGAACTCAACGGATTTATACCCACGATTGGATTACAGACCGTATGGCCGAACAACAGGGATCTATCGGGAGCGCCGGTCGCTTTGGCGCTCGCTACGGTCGAATCGCTCGGCGCCGTGTCAACGAGATCGAAGCGGAAATGCAAAACGCAACTGTTGACGGCGACGATGTCAAACGCGTCGGCACCGGGATCTGGGTGAACGAAGCAACCGGCGAGAAGTTCGCCGGTGGCGCCTATCGTCCAGAGACGCCGGGTGGTAAAACCGTCCAGCGCTCGATTCGTGCCGCGCTGGCCGAAGACGACGAATAAGCTTTCAGACCAGACTCCCAATCCAACGTATGAGCTACAAATGTTCTCGCTGTAAACGCGACGTCGAGCTCGACGAATACGGTGGCGTCCGCTGTCCGTACTGTGGTCATCGCGTGCTGCTCAAAGAACGCAGCCGCAATATCAAAGAGATCGACGTTCAGTAGATCGGCCCGTGGCGACGACCGTCCCCGCAGCAATCACGCTCGAATTTTCCTATGAGAGTGTCGCGAGAGCCGAACTGATCGAACGGGCAATCAGTCAGGAGATCGGACAGATCGACGACAGTCGTGCGCAGACTACCATCGAGCGCGACGGAAGAGTGCTTTTGATTGAGGTAATCGCAGAGGATCTGGTGGCGTTGCGGGCGGGGCTCAACACCTGGTGTACGCTCATCGAGGTGGCAGAACGATGTGCAGAGCGCTAAATCGGTAGGGAGGATCAAACACGTGCCTTTTTGCGTTGCGGTCCTGACAGGGTAACCATGCAGGGTAATCTTCCACCAGAAGCCGAAGAGAAAATCGAGGAGTTGCAGGGACTTCAGGAGACCGCACAGCAGGTCGCCATGCAGAAACAGCAGGCTGAAACCGCACTGTCGGACACTGAGACCGCACTCGACCAGCTCGATGATATTACAGAAGACACCGACATGTACCAGGAAGTCGGCGAGCTACTCGTCGAGACGGATTATGAGGCTGCACAGACCGACCTCGAATCGAAGCAGGACAACCTCGAGATTCGCATCGACACGCTCGAGAAACAAGAAAGCCGCGTCGAAGAGAAGTTCGAAGAGCTCCAGCAGGAGCTCCAGCAGTTGCTGAGCGGTGCCGGCGGCGGTCCATCTGGTCCACAGGGACCGGGCGGCCCTGGGATGGGCGGTCCAGGCGGTGACTAAAGCTGCGCTATGGTCTCTGATTCGGCGGTCGTCCAGACGGCAGCAGAGGCGGCCGAAGGGGTCATCCTTTCGAACTACAAACAATCACAGCTCGAGGATCTCGACGTGACCGTTACGTTCGAAGACGACATCCTCAAGGTCGACATTTACGTGAATCCGCCAACCGATCACGACGCCGATCCCGAGGCCGTGATCGACGACGCGATCGAGGCGGCACACAGCGCGGTCGACGAACTGCTCGAATCGGCCGACTAGCGACTCTTACTCCCGATTCGTTTCGAACCACTCGACAGCGTAGTCTACCATCGCTGGTTGCTCAAGGAGCGTCGCCGATGTGGCCCCGACATCGCCGGTCGTGACTGCAACAGGGTGGTCGCGTTCGAACGCCGACCCACACGCCGGAAAGTCGGCGTCGCTGAACGCAACGTCTTCCCACTCGCGCCACTCTCGCTCACCATCGACGACAATGGCACTCGCGTGTGACGTCTGCTCTAACGCCAGCGACGATCGATACTCGGCCAGGTGAAGCGAGGTGTTCGTGGCGTGTGTCGTCCCGAGAAACAACACTTCGCCGTCGAGATCGTAGACGCGTGCGAGCGGTGAGTTCTCGCCGAGCGAATAGTCAAGTGAGTGCCCCTCAGTCACGAACTGTGCGTTCTCCCCCCAGGCAGCGAACGAATGCTGTGGATGGGCACTCCGTCGAACGTCTGGATACGAGCGGAAACACTCGAGGATTGCGCCCATCCCCTGGGTCGGTGTGAGCGCCGGCCGATACGGTGCCATTGACTCTCGAACCCGTTCATACCAGGACTCTGGAATCGGTGGATGATTCATGTTTGCCGGATCGCGATTGCCTGGCGAATGGGTCGCCATTACGATCGTTCCATCGCGTGTGACGACCCGTTGGAGGGCATCAACCACCGCCGGCGCACCGCCACACACCCACCCGAGCGAAGCAAGCGAGGCGTGTACCAGCACCGTCGTTTTTCGATCGAGCCCCAGCGATCGAAGATCATCAGCCAGTCGGTCAACCGTAATGGGATCCTCAGAGCGCTGTGCTGGAGGTACCTCCGTCATACGTCTCATTATTCCAAACAGCAAAAACGGATCACGGTTCGATCCGAGCGATCGGCTCAGGTGAAAAAGAAGATCAGCACGCTAACGGCAAATACGGCCATGATGAACGCTGCTGCGAGCGCGCCGGCCATCGAGATCATCACGTTCGCGTGGCTGGCGAGCGTCTCAGTCCGGTCATTGCCAAAGACGGTGACAGTCGCGCGTTCGACGTTCATTCCCGCCTCAACGGGTTCGATGTCGTCAATCGCCGCCGCGAGGAGATCCTCGATACGATCAAGCAGTTCAGACGTGTCGATCGCATCACCCACCTGGTTTTCGGCTTCAACCGTGTTGACGACGTGCGTATCGGTGGTCATCACCTCTGCATGTTCGATCGTCTTGCCGACTCGACTGTCACCACCATCAGCAGCGACTGTTCGTGTGGCGGTGGCGGTGAGACGATCGACAATCCGGTCACGAAGCCCAGGCTCCATGTTGTTGCCATCAACGAGCACATAGGCGGTTCGTTGGGTGCCAGTCTCAACAACGGCGACGCGAATTCCCAGCGGTCCGATCCCGTCCGTTGGCGTCCAGTCGGTGGGATCCCAGGCGACACCCAGCCCCAGGGGCTTGCGGTTGGCCGCAGTGAGCGAGCCACCGAGTTCATCTGCGGCGTGAATCATCGAAAACGATCGCTTCGAACCCGGCGTCACGTGTCCGAGATCTGCACCGCCGAGACCGTTGTTACAGTTGTGCGCATCGACGAGCATCACGTTCTTCAGGCCATCGCGCTTGGCCCGAGAGCTCGCAGAAAGCCCAACGGAGTACTCCACGTCGTCGGCAAACGACGGTGAATACGTTCCCACGAGCAACGCTCCGTTCCCGAACGACTGTCCAAGCATCGTCAGCTCGCCGTCGTGTTCAAGGTGTGAGTTCGTGGCCTCGGTGTCGTAGGTGATTCGCTCGTAGGCACGGTCGGCGGCGGCGATGATCGTGTCGACTTCGCGTTCGGTGACGAGATTGAAATCGTGGCCAGCAGTGGCATGTGGCGGAAATCCCAGTCCATCGGTGTTTTCGGCCACGCGTTCGGGGAGATTGCCGCCACCAATCTCGCCCATCGGCCCAGGATGGATCATCGGAAGAACAAATCTTGCCTTTTCCGTCTGATCAGCTTCTCGACGGAACGAAAGGACGGAGACGGGGACGATCGCCTCCTCACCCAGCTGTTCGAAGAAATCCTCAAGTTCGCGCGAGCCTTCGGCGATGTGTCCCACGAACCCTCGGATGAAATCCAGCACGCTCACGCCGAGGCTGTTTTGCCACGGTCGATCGATCGTCACCATAAACAGCCAGGTGGCGATCGCATACAACACACAGATTCCCCCGAGCAAGAGAAAATCCTTGGGGACGAACACATCGAAGCCGCCGGGAGCGTGATTTGAGCGCGCGAAAAACGACTGGATGATCGGCCCACCGATTTCGAGATACGTGATCGTTCCGCTGTAGATGAACAACAACACCGCGCCGGCAAGCGTCTGAATGCTCGCCGGAATAGACGCGATCAACAACGATTTTCGGGAAATCGCCATCACGACGAGCAATCGAACGGCAAAGATGCTCGCCAGCGCAACAATGAGCGTATCGAAGACGAAATTTTCATCGAGTGATGTCAACACTGCAATCGCACCCGCTGCCGTCAGAATCCCAACGACGAGCAGTTCACAGAACAGTGCGAGCAATGAGGCCCGATTCGGTGTGAGCTGCCCGCCCAGGCGCTGGTCGACATAGGGCGTGAAGATACTCGCCAGAACTGTTGGAATACCAACGAAAAAAATGCCTTGCCAGGCGTCATCGAGAACGAACTCGTTTTCAAACGCAGCGAGACCCATCAGCGCCGCAATAATAAGCGAGAACACGACGCTGGCGTACCAGCTCGGCGCGCGAAAGATAAATCGGGAGAGGCCCGCCAGATCGCCTTGCGTTTGAGTCATGCGAGCGGCTACTCACAACGGCGACGGAAATTCTCGAACAGTTCCGTCCCGGCCTCGGTGTGTGCGACTTCCGGATGCCACTGGACGCCATACAACTCCTCGTCGGTGTTGCTCATGGCCTCAATCGAACAGACGTCGCTCGTTCCGGTCAGAGTGAAATTTTCTGGCAATGCCGTCACTTCGTCGGCGTGACTCGCCCAGACACGCGTGGTTGGACCGAGCGATCCAACGAGGGGATCCTCATCCGCGACGATATCAACGTTAACGTCCGCATAGCCGCCGTACTCTCCGGTTCCAACCGTCCCACCGAGCGAGTCGGCAATCAGCTGCATCCCCAGACAGATGCCGAGGACCGGGATATCCAGATCGAGATACGCAGTACACTGACCGGTGTCTGTCATATCCGGCCCGCCGGACAACACGAGTCCGTCGGCATCGATCTCGGCTGGAGGAGTGGTGTTGTCGATGAGTTCGGTTTCCACGCCGATATCACGGAGGGCGCGATGCTCGAGATGCGTAAACTGACCGTGATTATCGACCACATCGATGCGAACCATTGATTGCGATAGATCATCGACCCGTATATACTTCTTGAAATACAGCGCTATCGGTGTCACGATCCATCAACCGAGCAGAGCGTACTGATCACTCCTGATGTCGTTCAGCTGCAGTGTGGAATCCAAACTCTGCGTGTTCTTTCGATCTGCGGGCTTGCTGTTCGGCTATCGCCTCGGTGGCGGGATTCACGTCATCGTCGATGCGGGCCCACGCATTGTGCACCTTCGCATGACACCACCGGCAGAGCTCGACGGTAATTTCGTGGGCGAGGCCAGCGTCCGTGTCGGCCACCGAATCGTCGCGCCGATAGGAGAGATGATGTATCTCAAGCAGGGGACGATCGTCATCGTGGGCCATCCGCACCTCTGCGATGCCACAGCGAACGCACTCGTGGCTCCGATCTATCGATTGAAACTTCGGGCAGTCACGCCACTCCCACGAGCTCGTGCCGACTGGGCAATCGTAATCGTCTGCGTTACGGGCGCGGGCGAATGATGGATCACGGTCGGCGTGCTCGATTGCGAACCGACAGCGCCCATCATCAGTAAGATAATCACACCGCTCGACGTGGTCGTAGGGGTTGTCCACACCCACGGACGTGCCTGACGCTGTCGTCTCCATGGCCATCGATTGGCCCAGAGAACCGTGAACGACTCGGATTCGCTGTCAGTAGAACCGATCAACTGGCAAAAATTATCACGATATACAGGACTGCAATATCTGACGCACTCAGCTGTATTATATAGGAGCCGGTCACACGTCTGGATGGCTAGCATGACCGGTGACCGATTTATTCGGGGGCCACCCCGAAACAACGCATCTTTCGACGGCTGAGGTAGCGTTTCTGGACACGACGCTCCGGGATGGCGAGCAGGCGCCAGGCGTCTCGTTGGCTCCAGACGAAAAAGCACAGATAGCACAGCGGCTCGACAGCGCCGGCGTCGAGGTCATCGAGGCTGGCAGCGCCTGTACGGGTGCTGGCGAGCGAGAGACGATCTCGCGTGTCACTGCCCAGGGACTGTCGGCAACGGTGACGAGCTTCGCTCGTGGCGTCCAACGCGATATCGATCTCGCGATCGACTGCGACGTCGACGGGGTGAATCTCGTCGTTCCGGCGAGCGACCGCCACATCGAACGGAAGGTGGAGACAACGCGCGCGTCAGTGATCGATACGACAGTCGAGCTCACCGAGTACGCGACCGACCACGGATTGTGGGTCGAGGTGCTTGGCGAGGACGGCTCGCGCGCCGATCTCGACTTTCTTGAAGAGCTGATGGGACAAGCACTCGCCGCGGGCGCAGATCGCGTCTGTTACTGCGACACTGTCGGGCACGCAACGCCCGACCGGACGCTCGAAGTGGTGAATCGACTCACAGCGCTTGGTCCCACGAGCACGCACACGCACGATGATCTCGGGCTGGCAGTGACGAACGCGCTGGTGAGCGTCGCTGCAGGGGCCGATCTCGTCCACGCGACCATCAACGGAATCGGCGAGCGCGCCGGCAACGTTGCGCTCGAAGAAGTTGCAATCGCGCTTGCTCACGGCTACGATGTCGAGACGGTCGCAACCCAGGAGCTGTATGAACTCGCACAGACGGTGGCGTCGGCGACCGGTATCGGACTCGCACCGAATAAGGCGGTCGTGGGTGAGAACGCGTTCACCCACGAATCCGGCATTCACACCGACGGCACGCTCAAAGACGACGCCATGTACGAACCGTATCCCCCAGAACAGGTGGGACGCGAGCGACGACTGGTGCTCGGAAAGCACGCTGGCAGGGCCGGCGTTCGGGCTGCGCTTGCCGAACACGACGTTTCGGTTGAAGAAGACGAGCTCGGTCGGATCGTCCAGCGCGTGAAAGCGATTGGCGATCGTGGTCGGCGAGTGACGGACGCAGATCTGCTGACGATCGCCGACGACGTTCGCGGCACCGACCGCGATCGGCGTGTCGAGTTGCTGGATCTCACCACCACCAGTGGCGGCCCGACACCCACTGCGAGCGCACGGCTTGCGGTTGATGACGAAGAACGCGTCGCAAGCGGCGTTGGCAGCGGGCCAGTCGATGCGGCGGTGAGCGCCGTCCGGGAGGCGCTGGCGATCGACGCCACGCTCGAATCGTATCACGTGGACGCCATCACCGGCGGCACCGACGCGCTCGTCACGGTAGAAGTAACCGTCTCGCTCGGCGATCGATCGGTGTCAGTGACAGGCAGTGACGCCGATATCACGCGAGCGAGCGTCGGTGCGATGGTTGATGCGTTCGATCGGCTGCTCGTCGACACGGAGACGGCCGACTGATCGACGCGATCCACCGCCGTTTTTTCAGCAGATGAACGAGCAGTTCAGGCCACACCAATGGATCTGAATCGCCGAACAACGTTGTGGACGCCACCCGCCAGAAAGACGATGGCTCCCACTGCGAACACCACCACACTGAGCTCGGAGTATCGACCCAGTGCGAGACCGCCGGCAACGACGATCGCGCCAATTGCGGCAATCTGTGCGCGATCAGCTGCCGCAAGGACGGCGGCAAGCACCGCAATTGCAGCCAGATTTGTCGTCGTCGCGAGCAGATCGATCCCCGCCAGTCCGAGCGCGTAGAGCCCAACCGGGAGACACAACACGATGAGCGCCTGGATCGCCCGTCGGAATTCATCCCCAATCACACCAGTAAATATCCATTCTAAATTATTAAAAACTTGTGTTAATATGATATTGAATTTAATTTTCACAACAGTCTGTCTCTGGGAATGATGTGTGTGGTGATTGGTGCACGACGCGGTGTGACGGTATGATTATTTTTTGAACATAGCCACAACCCTTATAGTAACCAATACCAACAGGTTCAGGGCGGGGGTCTGTCCCATATCGACCCACCGCTTTGGTTCACTCACCGGAATCGTATTCTTCTTGTTAGCACTCTTGCTCAAACACGTAGCCCCAGCGTTGCATCCCGTTTTCTATGTAAAATTCTCCAGCACTGTCGTTCTCAAGGGTGGCTGCGAGCGCGACGACGGCACACTCGTTCGATCGTGCCCAGTCGGTGACGAACGAGAGGAGTTCGCTGCCATAGCCTGCCGAGCGATGGGCTTGGTCAACAACGAGATCGTGAATCCACGCGTGGGTTCGATGATGGAGCACTCGCTGGATCGAACAGCCCGCCACGGCTCGAAGGTTGTCGTCGTAGAGACCAAATAAATGATACTCCTCTTCATCGATAAATTCTCGAATAAACGATGTGTCTGTGTCGGTCCAGAGCTGTTGGAGAATCGCGATCGCGTCGTCGATTGCAGCGTCGGTGGTGCATGCTTCGATACGCATCACCGAAAAATGCGAGCGCAGTGTGGTGATCGTTCTGTGGGTATGCGTCGCTATCGCGTGGTGTTATCGCCCGACGAACTCTGGGTCCTCGTCGGAGTCGAACGCAGCCAGACCCCGCTGGTAGTCTTCGGTGCGGGTGGCCCGGGCGATCGCATCCGTTTCGGCCCCAAGCTGTCCGGCGAGATCACGATCGAAGCTCTCGGTGAGGAGCCGTTTGGTAGCAGCCAGCGCGGCGGTCGGTCCGTCGGCCACCGTTCGTGACAGTTCATCGAGACGATCCTCGAACGCGTCGGGATCAACGGCATCAGAGACGAGGCCCAGACTCACGGCGTGATCCGCGCCGATCGGTTCGTCAAGCAGCGCAATCTCTTTTGCCCGGCGGAGGCCGACCAGTCGCGGGAGCAAAAACGTTGCGCCACCGTCGCCGGTAAGCCCGATCTGCGGATAGGCAAATCGCAACGTGCTATCAGCAGCCATCACCACGAGATCGCCACTGAGCGCCAGGCCAACGCCCGCGCCGGCCGCCGTGCCGTTAATTCCCACCACCACGGGCGCGTCAAGCTGATGCAGCTGCAGAACGGCGTCGTGCAGTCGGCTGGCGAGTGTCCGGAGGTGTGATTCATCGCGCTCGTCGCCGTCGAGCGAGCTGAGATCGGCACCCGTACAGAACGCGTCGTCGGTGCCCGTCAGCACCAGACACCGCACTGCTTGATCGCCACTGAGCGACGTGATCGCAGCAATGAGTTCGTCAGCCTGCTGGAGGGTGAGCGAGTTCAGCCCCGACGAACTGTCCAGCGTAAGACGAGCAATCGAGTCGGTTCGATCGACCTGGATGGTCTCGTACTCTGTCATAGCTGCTGTTCAATCTGAGTAGTCATAAACCAACTGGAGTAGGGGTAATCGGGCGTGTGAGCACGCCACGCACGTTCTTGAGTGATTCACCTGGCAGTTATATGATAGTGGAATAGAACATTTCGAGCATGGCAGTTGATCCGGCTGGAGCGGACGATCCAGCGAAGCTCATTGAGGAGCGATACTACCGGTCTGATCCGATTGTGATCACGGTCGAACCGACAGGGGGTGGTGACGAGATTCCAGGAGAGTTGCTGTTGTGGACCTGTGCGACCGGAATGGCGTATGTCAGCTGGAGGATAGGGTCAGCACATGGTCGACTCGGCGTGTGGGATCAATCACGGGATGTGGTGTGGTTCGGTCCGCATGGCGTTCCAGAAACGGGAGGCCGGTATCGGTATGTACTGGACCTCGGCTCGGCGGCGGAGCCGGTCGAATATGCCTACTGGCACGCGTTGATTGGAAATCAGTCACCGAGTGCGATGGCCAGGTCAATCTCAGCAGATCACACCGGACCAGTGGAGACGGTTTCCGTCCCACTGCAGCCCGCACCGCAAGATTCTGCTGCCGTTGGGGCTGTTCACGCGTTCGAACTCGAGTCGTTCGAAGTCACTGCTGAAGCACGATTGCAGGCGTGGCGGCCACTGAACTGCGGGGCGGTGTACGTCGCGTGCGACATCGATCGAACGATGCTGGAGTGGAGCTGTCTGCAGGGAACGACGGTCTGGTTCGGGCGAACGGCGGGGTGGGAGGCGTATGCGGCCTATCCGGCCGGTGAGAAGACGTTTGCTGCGTTGGCCAGTGATATCGAAGCCATCCGCAGCGACGTTCCCGACGCCGGCTATCGGGTGGTGAGTAGTGAAGCGTCCACGGGAGACTGACCGTTGGCGAAACGATGGACGATCAGCGGTGCGTCGATCCGTTCCATCGCCGATTTCGGTTCTGATGCGGGGAAGGTCATCTGGTGAATTCCCCTATCGGTTGTTGTGAGAACCCAACCTATCCGATACTTGCTCCAGTAGTCTTACGAAGAGCGCTACGACGACGCACGCTTAAGATTCGCCGGAATTAATGCTCCATAGTCCGCATTCATATTCAATGAGGAGAGTATCTTCGATCCAGATGGCTGTCCGGATCGCCGTGGCTCTCTCGATTGGAACTGCGGTCCTTGCTACCAGTATACTGGCACTCGGAGCAACTGCGGCCGTTTTTGTCGGATCGGTACTTCTCGTTGGACTCAATATTCTGGACTACGAGACGAGCGTGCTCCCCGATTCGGCGTTGCTGTTGGTTCTCGCAGCCGGCGGTTGTTTGGGGTTGATATACGGCATCTATCGAGTCGCACTCTCGATTCGTCGCGAGCGTAAGGCGCTCGTCCCCACAGAAGAACCCACCTCAAACCGAGGTGGCGAAGTCTCTGATCGCATCGTCCGGCTATCGCAGCAGTTGGATATCTCAACGCCAGCAGTTCGACTACTGGACACAGCATATCCAGTATCGTATACGTCATATTCGCCAGACGCGCCGCTCATCCCGTCCACGGATGCAAATCCCACTATCGTCGTATCGAGCGGCCTCTATGAGTTGTTGACACCTGCCGAGCTTGATGCTGTGCTCGCACACGAACTTGCTCATATTGCAAACGACGATCTCCGGCTCATCACGATGATCCGCTTACCACTGCTGTTTGCAGAGTCATTGAGTAGCGAGGTTGGCTATCCAACAAACATCACAGAGATCTTGGGGGTAGCATTGACTACCGTTGCAACTCGTGGCGTCGGAATAGTAGCACGAGCGCGAGAGCTCGCGGCTGATCGTGGTGCTGTCGCACTGACTGGCGACCCGAACGCCCTGGTAAGTGCACTAGAAGCACTTGAGAAACACGACGAAGGAGAACCAGATGATGTGCTCGAAGAATTCACACACTCAGCGAGTTCGATTGCGATATATCCGGTTTTCGGAAATCGTCGGTGGCCATCCACACCACGACACCACCCATCACTCAGCCAGCGGACAAACAACCTCAAATCGAAATAGGGCGACATAACCATCGGTATCGACCATTTCTCCAGCTACGTCACCGATCATTCGAATGAGCTGGTAATCGTTAGTGTATTGGTTGGAACAGATTCATCTGCAAACAACCCCATAATTCATCAGCACCAACAAGTGAGTTTCAAAAGATCGCGTTTCCCACTGCTCTCATCGACCGATTTTTGATCTGTAGTTGATCGATAGGCCAGCCGAATTCCTTTCGAGTGACCTAGTCGGTAGTGATGCTGGCCAGTGCTGGATGCTGATCTTCGAGCCCTGTCGGACAACCAAGACACCGATACCGACCATACGAATCGAGCAGTTCGATCAGACCATCAGCTGCACTCGCACAGCCAGGTCGGTCAATCGTTTCCAGCGGTGATTTCGGATCAGATGAAGGAAACGTCACCTGGTGAATCTCGCCTGTTCTCGTTTCGTGGTATCTGACTTTTGCGCCCGTATCAAACGTCGCGGCCACGACCGTTTCGCCCGTTGCGCGATAGCGCGTAATTCGTTCGATGCCGGGGAGATGTTCAAAACTCGTTCGTTCGCTGGCAAGATCGGCCATCGTGAGGATCTGTTCGATCCGCGTCGCGTGCGGACAGCCCGTTGATTGACAGGGCCGACACCAGGTTCCCTGACCGATATCCACCACGTGATAGAGCTCCGCTTCAGAAAGCTCGCTCCGTGAATCAACCGTCGAGAGGTTCACGCAGTTGCGATCCTCGTCACGAAAGAGAAACAACGGCAGCGTCATCGACGACCCCACAGCGGACAGCACAGATGGTGATCGCGATGACCACGGAGCTGTCGCCGACAGACTACGCAGCTGTGGCTGTAGTAGTTCATCGAGTCGGTACAATTACGGTCGCGTGTGTTCTCCCAATGCATGGGTATCTCCTATCGTGAGAGCCCAGCGTCGGGTGCTGTTCCCACCCGGCGCATTCAACACGAACGCGCAACGCCCACGCGGCGCACCTGTGCTCTCGTGTTGCTATGCCTTCCCGATCGGTTATAAAGTTATTTAGGAATAATTGTGAAAGACTGTTCGAATAACAGGTGCGAGTGAGTGCTGCGCTTGCGGAGAATCCTGTCTCGCTATTTCACCACCGGTCCAGTGTCCGTTGGGGCGTTCGGAAATGACCATCTCAACCACAATCAGTACCGACACACCGAGAACGATTCGCGCCACCTGGTGCACAACGCCAGTCCAACATCTGCCCACAGGCATATACCGCCGAAAATCCCGCACGTAAAAAGCATCGCCCCCGAACGACGCCCATGGAACTCGGAGTGGTTGGTCTGGGCCGCATGGGACAGATCGTCGTCGATCGGGTACTGGCAGCTGGACACGACGTTGTGGCGTTCGATCTGGACGACGACGCCGTCGCCACCGCCGAAGAGCGCGGTGCAACGGGGGCCGACTCACTGCCTTCACTCATCAATTCGCTCGATGACGAGAAGCGAATCTGGCTGATGGTGCCCGCCGGCGACGCTATTGACGCCGCACTGACGGAACTCGACGAGCACCTCGATGAATTGGACATCGTCATCGACGGCGGAAACTCCTACTACGAGGATTCGATCCGGCGGGCAGAAGCAACCGACGCGGCGTTTCTCGACTGTGGCACGAGCGGGGGCCCCGCCGGCGCTGAGCTGGGCTTTTCGCTGATGGTCGGCGGCCCGGAGTGGGCCTACGAGGAATGTACGCCGATCTTCGATGCGGTCGCCACCGGCCCCGACGGACACGACCGCATGGGACCGGCCGGCGCTGGCCACTACGTGAAGATGATCCACAACGGCGTGGAGTACGCGCTCATGGAGGCCTACGGCGAAGGATTCGAACTGCTCGCCAACGGCGAGTACGACCTCGATCTCGAAGCCGTCGCCCGAACCTGGAACAACGGCGCGGTGATCCGATCGTGGCTGCTCGAACTCTGTGAGGAGGCGTTTGCCGAGGAAGGCAACGATCTCGGCGACGTTGCTGACCACGTGGCCGGGGGCTCAACTGGCACCTGGACCGTCCAGGAAGCACTCGAACAACACGTGCCAGTGCCGCTGATCTACACCGCGCTCGCCGAGCGATTCAACAGCCGCAACGACCGGTTCGCCAGACGACTGGCCAATCGCCTCCGGTATGGCTTTGGACGACACGAGGTCCAGCGCCGCGACTGAGACTCCGCGGAGTTGTTCCTCGAAACAAAGAGCCACCTTAGTAGCCGGTACCGAGATACGTGTGTACGGAACGTTCCGATTCGAGTTCGTCAACGAGTGCCACGGCGAAATCCTCCATCGAAATGTGGCTCTCTCCCTCGTCGTCGGTCACCAGTTCGCGATCGGCCGTCCGATACTCCCCGGTTCGGTCACCGGGTTGAATCATCGCGGCTGGCGCTACATACGTCCATGCCAGATCGTCCGCTTCGCGCAGGATTTCATACGCATCAATGGCTGCACTGGCGACCGGCTTCCACTCCTCCGGAAAATCTGCCGTCTCGATGAGCATCGTTTCCGGATTAACCATGAGCCCGCCCGCTCCCCCAGTCCAGACCAGCCGATCGACAGCACCATGGCGCATCCCGTCGATCACAGCCGTAACCATCTCTGTGAGGATGTCCGGCGACACATCGCCGCCTGGGCCAAGCGTTGACACCACCGCGTCATGACCCGCCGCCAGTTTCGCCACATCCTCGGAAACCGTCGCGTCTCCGGCGACCACAACGAACGCATCGCTATCGATCTCCGCAACCGTCCCACTCCGGGAAACCCCCGTTACGTTGTGACCACGATCAAGGAGTTCAGTGGCAGCTCGTCGTCCAATTCGTCCGCTTGCACCGAGAAGTAGTACATTCATCGTATTCGTGGAAGGTATCGACAGCAATCATTCGGTCGTGCGATGCAGATTCACTTCTCGTGGAAATCCGCACAGTGACTATCGAACGGAAGCGTACTTTAGTTTAATTATCATACTGACAGACAGAATATACCTCATCATCACAAGTGCACAGAACCTGAGGGGTACAGGTCCCGTCGAGAAAACAGTTGTGAAGACAGCCTGTACGACACGCTTATAGGTCCATCAGGCAAACAATCCCCTATGCGCTGGTCGTCGGTAGTACGTGTGTAAAGATCTTCACCGCAAGACACACCACAGAGTTACAACTCTTTTCAGTTGGGACGATCCGTCGGCCACCCCTGAACCTATGACAGCAATAGATAACGATTACGATCCCGACAGCATCGAGCCCCAGTGGCGCGAGCAGTGGCAGGAGATGGAGCTCTACCAGTACGAGGACGACGACGAGCGTCCCGATTACATCATCGACACACCACCACCCTATCCCACCGGAAACTTCCACATTGGAAACTCGCTTGGCTGGTGTTATATGGACTTTGCGGCCCGCTATCACCGCCTCCAGGGAGACGACGTGCTCTTTCCACAGGGTTGGGACTGCCACGGACTGCCGACGGAAGTGAAAGTCGAAGAAAAACACGACATCCACCGGACTGACGTCTCACGCGATCGGTTCCGTGAGCTGTGTATCGAACACACCGAAAGCCAGATCGACGCGATGTACGGGACAATGTTGAATCTGGGCTTTTCACAGGACTGGTCCCAGGAGTTCAGAACGATGGACCCGGAGTACTGGGGCGAAACCCAGCGCTCGTTCGTCCGAATGGCGGATGAAGACCTCGTCTATCGCGACGAACACCCAGTGAACTGGTGTCCACGCTGTGAAACGGCGATCGCAGACGCTGAAGTCGAAAACGAAGACCGGACCGGCACGTTGTACTATCTCACCTTCGAGGGTATCGATAACGACGACATCGAAATCGCCACCACACGGCCAGAACTGCTGCCGGCCTGTGTTGGTATGGCCGTCTCCCCGGACGACGACCGATTCGAAGACCGTATCGGAGATAGCTTCCGTGTGCCGCTGTTCGAGCAGGAGGTCACGCTCTTTTCCGATGACGAGGTCGATGGCGACTTCGGAACTGGAGCCGTGATGGTCTGTACGTTCGGCGACAAACAGGACGTGAACTGGTGGACCGAACACAATCTCAATCTCCGACCGGCACTCACCGAAACCGGCCACCTCAACGAACGTGCCGGCGAGTACGAGGGGCTCTCGATCCAGGATGGCAAAGACGAAATCGCCAGCGCACTCGCCGAGGCCGGCGTCCTGAACGACCAGGAACCCACCGAGCAATCGGTTGGCATCTGCTGGCGCTGTGACACCCCGATCGAGATCCTGAGCAAAGAACAGTGGTTCGTCCGCGTTGACCAGGAGGAAATCCTCCAGAACGCACAGGAGATCGAGTGGCTCCCAGAGCACATGTACACGCGCCTCGAGGAGTGGACCGAAGGAATGGACTGGGACTGGGTGATCTCCCGCCAGCGCGAATTCGCCACGCCGATCCCCGCGTGGTTCTGTGCGAACTGCGATCACACCCACATCGCAACCGAAGCCGACCTGCCAATCGATCCGACCGACGCCACCCCCGAAATCGACTGTCCGGACTGTGGTGGCTCTGATTGGGTTGGAGACACCGACGTGATGGACACCTGGATGGATTCGTCGATCTCGGCGCTGTATATCAACGGCTGGCCGGACGAATCGTTCGAACCCGTCCAGCTCAGAGAACAGGGCCACGACATCATTCGCACGTGGGCGTTCTACACCATCCTCCGGACCGGCGCGCTCGAAGACGAACTCCCGTGGGAACAGGCGCTCATCAACGGGATGGTGTTCGGTGAAGATGGTAACAAAATGAGCAAATCTCGAGACAACTTCGTCCAGCCCAGTGAAGTCGTCTCGGAGCATTCAGCCGATGCGTTCAGACAGGCTATCGCACTCGGTGGCCAACCAGGCAGCGACATCCAGTTCCAGTCGAAAGAGGTCACGTCTGCCTCTCGGTTTTTGACGAAGCTCTGGAACATCACCCGATTCGCGAGCAACCACCTCGATGAAGACACGCCAGCGATTCAGGATCCGGCCTACCGTGACGCCGACAAATGGATCATCGGTCGGTGTCGCGAGGTGGCCACAAGCGTGAGCAAGGAGATGGACGACTACCGATTCGACGGTGCACTCCGCGAACTCCGGGAGTTCATCTGGCACGATCTTGCTGACGATTACCTCGAGCTGTTGAAAGGACGGCTGTACGAGGGTCGTCCTGGCGAGCGCGATGCCGCAAGACACGCCCTCTACACTGTTTTGAAGGCATCACTGACGATGCTTGCTCCGTTCGCGCCGTTCATCACCGAAGAGGCCTATCAGTCGCTTCCCGACGGCAAAGAGAGCGTCCACCTCGAATCCTGGCCATCCCTACCGACGGTCGATCCGGCCACGATCAATCGTGGACAGCTCATTGCCGACACCGCGAGTGCGATTCGTGGCTGGAAATCCGACACCGGAATGGCGCTAAACGAAGAACTCGACCGAATCGAGGTCTACGTCGATGAAGCCGACGACGAACCCGCCATCGACACGTACGATCTGAGCTCTGCGGTGAACGCGCCGGTGTACATCGAAGTCGGCCGGCCGAACGTCGAGCTGGTGCCCGTCGCCGTCGATCCGGACCACTCCGTGATCGGCCCAGAGTTCAGAGAGAACGCCAGTGCCGTCGTTGACGCGCTCGAAGCCGCCGATCCGGCCGAAATCAAAGCAGAGGCAGAAACGAACGGCGAACTCACGCTTGATCTGGGCACCCAGACCGTCGCCCTCGATGTGAGTGCCATCGAAATCAACGAAGAACTCAGAGCCGCCTCGGGAGAAGAAGTCGACGTGCTCGATCTCGATAACCGAGACGCGACAGTGCTGATCTACAGATAACGCTGCTATCACTCCGTGGCGACGTTTTCGTGTTGATACGTCCCTTCGTACGTGCCGTCGTGATTGGCCTTTGCCAACACCAGCTGGGCGATCCGTGCGCCCTGTTCGATCTCGATGTCGTGGTGCACCTCGAGTAAGCCTTCACCTTTGCCTTCGTAACCCGCATCCCAGACCGCCGTGTTCAGCATACAGGAGTTCCGGAGCAACGTCGATCGCGGGTAGACAAAGCCAATGTGACCGTCCGGGATCGAGATCGTCTCTCCGTACTGGACGATGTAGCCACCAGATTCGAGATAGTACGTCGGCGGTTGATCGTCCGCCAGCGACTCCTGATCGCACTCTCGTCGATCACCGATCGACTTGCCATCGCGACTCACCCGTCCTGCATCGATCTGTTCGTACACTGTAGACACCGTTAGATCGATGCCATTGGTCTGTTGTTGACCGTCTGCAACCGGTTCACACTGCTCGCGAACGAACGCTCCACCTCGATACATAGCAATTGATCCGACCGCCGGCAAAATGATGGTTTCTATCCGCGTATTGCCCAGAACACTGAAATTGACACCCGGTCGAAATCAACGCTGAAAGCCCAACCATCACCATACAAGTCAATAAACATTCAAAAATCTATGGAAGATTGTTACCCCCTGAATCTCGTGGATGAGAATGTTTTATGATATATTGGACTGACATTAGGGGTAGTGGACGAATTTACACAATTTTGTGTGTGTGGCACCCGAAAAGTCCGCTGTGATGCTATCCGTCGGTATTTCCGCACTCGAGGCACCTGATGAAGTCTCTATTTTCAGTTATTACAGTATTTTTACTTCCACACTCATTACACCGTATCAACATATTCTTCCTCCATAGTATCTGCGCGCAAATGTGTTTGGTACGCCCACAGCTTTAACCTAACGATTGGTCACAAATGCGTTTGTGTTATATTTCAATAATGTATATCATCGGTCGAACAACTCAGTTGTCAAATTCGAGAAATCGCATCTCGAACGACACGTTCCACTTCAGATCGTGGAACCGGTTTGAGCAGTGGCTGTTCCATTCGATCCAGTGACCGTTTTCGAAGCGATCGACGGCAAACCGAACGACAGGCTCACGATCTGTGGTGTTTTCTCCGACGAACGCCACGCCGTATGGTTTGAGTCGGTATTCGCGATCGCCGACAGACCAGGTGGTCCAGCCGTCCGCTGGTATCGTTGCTTGTGTTGTAAGATCCCACGCTGAGATGTTCCGGCCAACCACCGCTTTTAGCTCAACCCGTAGTCGTCGGGAGGATTCGAGGGGTTGCTCATCATCGGCGCTGGTCATTCGGTCGCGGCGTGCGAGAAAGGCATCGTTCAACGTCCCCCGACGAGAGATGAATGAATCATCTTGAGGAGGGCTTGAATAATTGCGGGAACTAGACATAACCTAGAGGCTATTCCGAAGGCTCGTAAATGTTTCCCTACTCATCTACAAGTAATAATTTATTTTTTCATCTTTAATGAAGGACTTCGGATTCAGTGTTCGACGAATTCTACGAGAACGCCACCGGTGGATTTGGGATGTAAAAACGCTACCTGATGTCCCCAGGCACCCGGTCTCGGTTCGGAATCAATCAGTTCGACGTTCAGTTGTGCTGCTCGATCGAGTGCATTCTGAATGTCGTCAGTCGCAAGCGCGACGTGATGAATGCCTGGGCCATGATCGTCGAGATAGCGGCTGATTGTCCCATCTTCGAGTGGTTCGAGCAATTCGAAGTAGCCGTTATTGAGATCGAGAAACGTCACGTCGAGTCCATCGAACTGCTCTTTGTGGGCGATTTCGAGGTCGAAGAGCTCACCGAAGAGCGCACTCAGCCCGGCGGCGTCGGTCGTAGCAATGCCTGCGTGGTCGAACTCCATACCTGTGGAGATTCCGCCCCGGATGTTAAACGCCCGGATCAGACGGAAACGTTCGGTTCGTACTCGCCGAACACGTCGCGCAGCGCGTTACAGATCTCACCTGTGGTCGCGTACGCTTTGACGGCCTCGATGATGTAGGGGAGCAGATTTTCATCGCTTCGTGCAGCGTCTTTGAGTGCTGTGAGTGTGGCCGAGACCGCTTCGCTGTCGCGCTGTGCGCGGACATCGTTCAGCCGCTCGATCTGGGCCCGTTCATCTTCAGGGTTCACGGATTCGATCTCCTCATCTGTCTCTTCGTCGACGGTGAACTCGTTGACGCCGACGATGATCCGATCGCCGGCTTCGACTTCTCGCTGTCGTTCGAAAGCGGTATCCTGGATCTGTCGCTGGACCCACTGCTCTTCGATCGCCGAGCGCATGCCATTGCGGGCGTCAACTTTTTCGATCAGCTCGCGCGCCTGGGACTCGAGTTCGTCGGTGAGGTGTTCGACATAATAGCTGCCAGCGAGCGGATCGACCGTGTCCGCCACGCCGGATTCGTGTGCCAGGATCTGCTGTGTGCGAAGCGCCGTTCGCACGCTTTCTTCGGTGGGAAGCGAGAGCGCCTCATCTTTCCCGTTCGTGTGAAGCGACTGTGTTCCACCGAGCACGGCCGCCAGCGCCTGGTAGGCAACACGGACGACGTTGTTTTCGATCTGCTGGGCAGTCAGCGTCGATCCTGCGGTCTGGGTGTGGAACTTCAGCTGTTTCGATTTCTCGTTTTCAGCCCCGTAGCGTTCGTCCATGAGCGAATACCAGAGCCGGCGTGCCGCTCGGAACTTCGCTACTTCCTCGAGGATATTGTTGTACGAAGCAAAAAAGAACGAGAGCTGTGGGGCAAACTCATCGACATCCAGTCCGGCATCCAGTGCGGTTTCGACGTACTCCATTCCGTCGGCCAGTGTAAACGCGATCTCCTGGGCTGCCGTTGAGCCGGCTTCACGGATGTGATAGCCCGAAATCGAGATCGTGTTGAAGTTTGGAACCTCGGCCGCACAGAACTCGAAGATATCCGTGATGATGCGCATCGACGGCTCCGGCGGGAAGATATAGGTGTTTCGGGCGATGTACTCTTTGAGCACGTCGTTCTGGATCGTTCCCCGCAGTTCGGACCGATCGACGCCCTGTCGGTCACCGACAGCAATGTACATTGCGAGCAAGACGCTGGCTGGCGCGTTGATCGTCATCGATGTCGAGACCGAATCCAGCGGAATCCCATCGAACACCGTCTCCATATCGTGTAGCGAATCGATCGCGACACCAGATTTGCCAACCTCGCCGGCGGCCATCGTCGCGTCCGAGTCGTATCCCATCTGCGTTGGGAGATCGAACGCCATCGAGAGGCCAGTTTGGCCCTCATCGAGAAGATAATGAAACCGTTCGTTTGTCTTCTCGGCGGTTGAAAAGCCGGCATACTGACGCATTGTCCACAGGCGGCCACGATACATCGTGGGGTAGACACCACGCGTGTAGGGTGGTTCGCCTGGATAGCCGAGCGAGTCGTCGTAGTCAAACGACTCGATGTCGGCCGGCGTGTACAGCGGCGCAACCGTGGTTCCCCCAGTGTCTGTCGTGAACGTCTCTTTGCGTTCGCCGAATCGATCGACCGTGGGCGATCTGGTCTCGGATTCCCATTCCGAGCACCCCTCACGGATCGATGCGAGGTCCTCCTCGTCAAACATGCCCGAATCGTGGCGACCTGCAGGCTAAAACCTTGGCGAGTTGTTCGCGTTGTCCAGCCAAGAAAAGGATATCAGCTCGTATCGTATTTGTACGTGGCCGCGTCCGGATCGATGCCGAAATCCTCGGCAGTTTCGGTGGTGTCTTCGGTCTCGGGCTGCTCGCTCGCTGTTTTGAACCGCTCTCGAAGTCGGTCAGGCATCACGAATCGATCCACATCGATCACGACCGGCGTGGCATCCGGAGCGAGATTTTCTCGTTTCGTTTCGAGTCGCTGCTGTAACACCGCTGGCAGTCGCTCGATATCGATCGTTCGAAAGCCAAACTGTGCGAGATACGTCGGTTGCTCGGTCAGCGCATACACACGTTCGAAACCGTCGTCGCCAGCCATCTCGATGAGTCGTTCGACAACGTGGGCTCCCACGCCCTGGCGTCGCCACCCATCTAGCACGCCAATGCTCGTCAACTCACAGATCTCGCTGCCAGGGCCCTGGCCTCCCGGCGTCCGTTCGTCCGAGTCACTCGTTTTGTGGAGGCGAATCCGGCCAAAGCCCGCCTTCTCGTTGGTAGACTCATCTAATGCAATGACATAATCGCGCGACCGGAACGTCGTCTCGTCGAGTCCCATCGCCTCGATGTGATCCAGTAACCAGACCTCTTCTCGGTTTTTGGCGTCCCGGACATACATATCGAATCGTTGGCTTGCTGGCGACAAAAGCCTTTTTCGGGGGCCAACGATTGTAGCGGACTGGCCACAACGAATCTGGCCACTGAGATATTTTTCGGGTGCTGTAATAATAGGAACTTACTTGGATATCCGATAGCATTCGCCAGTATGAGCGATATACCGTCGACAGACACCGTCGTCTACGAGCCATCACAGGAGACGATCGAATCGACGAACGTCTACGAGTTTATGGCAGCACACGACATCGAGGGGATCGATGCGCTGATCGAGCGGAGTCGCGATCTGGACTGGTTCTGGGACGAACTCGTCGAATATCTCGGTATCGAGTTTTACGAGCCCTACGACGACGTCCGCACACAAAGCGATGGGCCACAGTTCACGGAGTGGTATCCCGGTGGGAAAATAAACATTGCGCACAACGTAGTCGATAGACACGGCCATCCCGACAGCGAGCACCGAAACACGGTGGCGACGATCTGGGAGGGAGAGGATGGTACCGTTCGGGAGATCACCTATCACGAGCTGTATCGACAGTCAAACCGGGTGGCGAACGCGCTCACCGAGCGGGGAATCGAGGCCGGCGACACCGTTGGGCTCTACATGCCGATGGTTCCAGAAGTCGTCTCGATCCTGTATGGCTGTTTCAAGGTTGGAGCGATCGCTGTACCGATTTTCTCGGGATTTGGCGTCGACGCGACCGCAACCAGGATTTCGGATGCTGAGTGTTCAGTGCTGTTCACCGGCGATGGCTTTCTCCGCCGTGGGAGCGAGATTCACCTGAAAGACGCGGCCGATCGTGCGATCGAGCAGGCGGGACATGTCGAACACACCATCGTCTACGACCGACTCGGTGTGGACGTGCCGTTCGATCCATCCCGCGATGAGTGGTGGGACGACGCTGTCGAATCGCAGTCGCCGTCGTTTGAAACCAGAGAGCTCGACTCGACGGACGAGTCGATGTTGCTCTACTCCTCGGGGACGACGGGAATGCCAAAGGGAATCGTCCACACGCATGCGGGCGTCCAGCTCCAGTGTGCCAAAGAGATCTATTTCGGCTTCGATCACACGCCTGGTGATCGCTTTTTCTGGGTGTCGGACATCGGCTGGATGATGGGCCCCTGGACACTGATCGGCAACCACACGTTCGGCGGCACGGTGTTCATCTACGAGGGTGCGCCCGATTATCCCGAGCCCGATCGGTTCTGGGAGATGATCGATCGCCACAAGCTCTCGGTCTTTGGTATCTCGCCCACGGCAATCCGCGCGCTGCGAAAGCAGGGCAACGGCTGGCTTGATGGCCACGATCTCTCCTCGCTCCGGTTGCTCGGCTCAACGGGTGAGCCGTGGGATCCAGAGTCCTGGCACTGGTTTTTCGAGGCGGTCGGCGACGGTGAGCTGCCAATCATCAATATCTCTGGGGGCACCGAGATCTGTGGCTGTTTCCTCATGCCGTTGCCGGGCATGTCGCTCAAACCATGTACGCTCGGAAAACCAGGGCTCGGAATGGCGGTGGACATCGTCGATCAGGAGGGTACAAGCGTCGTAGAGGACCACGAACGCGGCTATCTCGTCGCGAGGGATTCAGCTCCCTCAATGACGAAGTCGCTGTGGTCCGGTGACGACCGGTATCTCGCCGAGTACTGGTCCACGTTCGAGGAGCCACCGCTCTGGGACCACGGCGACTGGGCACAGCAGGATGAAGACGGCTTCTGGTTCCTGCACGGACGCGCTGACGATGCACTCAACGTGGCCGGCCGGAAGGTCGGTCCAGCAGAGGTCGAAGGAGCGCTCTTAGAATCCGAGGCCGTCAATCAGGCCGCCGCAATTGGAGCCGACGACGACACCACTGGCACCGCCGTCGTCAGCTATGTGATTCTCGAGGAGGGGATCGATGCAAGCGACACCCTCCGCGAGGAGCTGACTGAACTCGTCGGGACCGAACTTGGCAAGCCGTTCCGCCCGCGGGAAATTCTCTTTGTCGATGCGTTTCCCAAAACACAGTCAGGAAAGATTGTCCGGCGGGCAATTGAGGCGGTGTACAACGGCGAGGAGCTCGGTGATCTCTCGAGCATCGAGAATCCGGACGCGATCGATCGCCTCGAAGATGCCAGGTAGGCGAAGAACTATCATAGCCGGCGTGTAAATGTCAGTATATGGAAGATAGGCCCTCCAGTACAGACACGCTCATTCCGGTGGAAATCGACGATATTGAATCCGGACAGCTCGAGTGGCGCAGAATCGGCTGTTATCTCGTGGTAACGTTTGGGTTTTCGTGGCTCGTTGCCGTCGTGTTATACCTGACAGGCGGGATTGGTCTGGAGAGTCAGCAGGCGTTTTCCGGTGTCAAATACGCAACTATCTTGCTTCCGCTGTACATGTTTGGTCCCGCTATCGGTGTCATCATCACGCGACTAGTCACCGGTGAGGGCCGCGATCGGCTCTTCGTTCGGCCACGACTGCGATCGAACTGGCGCTGGTATCTGTTGGGCTGGCTTGGTCCACCAGTCCTCATCGCGCTCGGGGGCGCGCTCTATTTTCTCCTCATGCCGTCGCAGTTCGATCCAACGTTCTCGTCGTTGGAAGCGTTTGCGCGACAGGTGGGGCTCCCAGGGGGATCACTCGATCCGTTGGCCTTGCTTGGCCTCCTCGTGGTGGGTGCGCTGACGATCGACGCTGCCATCACATCGATCGCGACGTTCGGCGAGGAGTTCGGCTGGCGGGCGTATCTCGTTCCAAAGCTCTTGGCACTCGGCGACCGTCGTGCAATCGTTCTCTCCGGGGTAATCTGGGGCGTCTGGCACTGGCCGCTGACGATTCAGGGGCACAACTATCCCGGCACGCCGATTCTGGGCGCGGTGTTGATGTGCTATTTCACGATCGTAGTGGGCGTGTTTCTGGCCTGGATAGCGCTCCGCGGTGAGAGCGTCTGGCCGGCCGTAATCGGACACGCCGTCATCAACACCACGACGCCACTGGTCATTCTTCTCGATGTTGATATGCCCCAGTATCTCATCGGACCGATGATAACCGGCGTCGTGGGCTCGATACCCTTCGCGCTGCTTGCGTGCTGGTTACTGCTTCGAGACGGCTCGTTTGCGTTGCCAATGAGCGAGCCGACTCAGAAGTGAACCGCAGACAGCGGAATGTGGCGTGGCTCTGGAGCACCGTTCGCCCCGATCGCAACGTCACCAACGCGGTCTTGAGCCGGGAACGCAATCGTTGCGCACGAAAGCAACGGAGCGATGACGCCACCGACGATCGTCGCTGGGTTTGAAAGCGATTCACGGAGTACGACGGTGGTATCTGGCTCGATTTCGTGGCCCTCACAGAGTGCTCTGGCCTGGGTCAACAGTGCACTGTGGGTGTACTGCTCGGTAGCCGTCTCTAGCACCGTTGCGGTCGGCTCGACGGAATCCGGTGGTGCTGTCGGGTTCTCGCTCCAGACCTCACCCTCGAAGTGAGCGACGGTAGGCTGAGCTGGCACCGATCCATAGCCGATTCGTCTGGTCGAGGAGTCAAGGGCCGAGACAGCATCGGTCGGGCCCACGATAGCTTTCGTTCGATCGACCCCGTTGACCGAAACGGATGCACCCAGCAGACTGGCTCCCAGCAGTGTGAAAATCGATTCCGGCGCGTCGGGTTCAAGGAGGCCCACTTGATCACCAGCACGGACCCCGTAGTGGCGCAACAGATTGCCCACTTTCCAGGCGGTGGTACAGAACCGACGGTAATCGTACTCCCGGCCGCTCGCAGCACCCAGCAGTGCGGGCTCGTTCGATCGCCGTTCTCTGGCCACGAGTCCACCGAGCCGATCGATCGCCATGGCCGCCGTTCGTCTCGTATGCTCGAAAACCGCTCGGTTCAGAACGAGTGTTTCAGCTTCTCGAAAAAGCCCTCCTTCACGTCAATCTCCTCACCACCCGCCTCGGCGAACGCTTCGAGCGCTTTTCGCTGTTCGTCGTTCATCGACTCGGGGGTAACAACCTGAACGTGAACGAACAGATCACCGTCGCCACGCCGCTGGAGCCGTGGCATTCCCTTGCCGCGAAGCCGGAACTGCTCGCCGCTCTGTGTGCCGGCGGGGACGTCGAACGTCGCTGCACCGTCCATCGTCGGCACTTCAACCTCTGCACCAAACACCACCTGCGGGAACGAAACCGCCAGACGGTGGTGGAGATCAGCGCCGTCGCGTTCGAATTCCGGATGGTCTTCAACCGTGATCTCGACGAGTAAGTCGCCGTTTGGTCCGCCGCTTTCGCTCGGTGCGCCCTCGCGTTCCAGTCGAAGGGTCTGGCCGTCCTGAATGCCGGCCGGAATGTCGACGGTGAGCTGGGTCTCGTTTCTGACCGTTCCGTTGCCACGACAGCTAGAACAGGTTTCGGAGTGGATCGTCCCCGTGCCTTCACACTCGCGGCAGGGCTGGGTCTGCTGGACGCGCCCGAGTGGTGTCTGCTGGACGGTCGTCCGCTGGCCCTGCCCGTTACACGCCGGACAGGTTCGTGAATCCGCGCTAGGGGGGTGCCCAGTGCCGTTACAGTCATCACACTGTTCGGGACGCGTGACCGTCATCTGCTTTTCGACGCCATGATAGGCGTCTTCAAGCGAAATCGTCATCCGGGTCTGGAGATCCTTGCCGGGACGGGGGCCACGCCGGCGTCCATTTCCGCCACCGCCACCGAAGAACTGATCGAAAATGTCCCCAATGTTGCCGCCGGCACCACCCATGTTACCGAACGGATCGCCCCCAACGCCACCGCGGCCACCGTCAAAGCCGCCGCGTTTTTCTGCCTCCTCAAACCGTTCGTGACCGAGTTGATCGTATGCCTGGCGTTTCTCGTCGTCGGAGAGCACTTCTTTTGCCTTTTTTACCTGTTTGAACTTTTCTTCGGCGTTCGGATCGTCGCTCACGTCCGGGTGATACTTGGCCGCCTTTTTCCGGAACGCACTTTTGATCGCATCCTCGTCCGCATCACGAGAGACCCCCAGGATATCGTAAAAATCGTCGGTCATTCGTTAGTGAGTATTGGCCATTGAGATACTTGAAAAGAACGGCTCCCGGACGAGAGACCATTTGGTTGTGAGAAACTGCTCTAAACGGCGCTATAAAAAGGCCAGAATGTCCTGTAGCCTGAGCGCCAGCATGATGAGAAACGGAATCGCGATCGCAATGAAACCGTTCTGTCGGTTGAGATCGTGGAGTTTCTCCATCGCAATCGTCCAGAGAACGCCACTCCAGAGAAACATGATGAAGCCGAAAACGGTCGCACCGAGCAAGAGTGGATCCGTCTGGAGTGAAGACTGTAGCGCCTGGGCTTCAGCCTGTGTTTCGGGAACGGCCACACCGCCGTAGACCACGTAGTTCGCAATGGCGTTGGCGATCTTCGTGAGCGCTTCGGGGACGAATCCCCAGCCGACGAACGCGAACGTTCCGCCGAGCGAGCCAGTCCCATCAAGTGCATAGTTGGCAACCGCATAGAACAACAGCGAGTACAGAACCCATCCTACCAGCGGCCCAAAGAATGCGAACACCGTCATCGCACCTTTCGCAACCGCCCCAACAAATCCACCAACTGCTTCGGGGTCAACCTGTGGGGCGGTGGCGGTCCCCTCCGCTGTGGGTGGGGTAAACGTGCCAGCGCCCTCTTCGAACACCTTTTGGCCAATTTGACTGGTGAACTCCGCGAACGGTTGGATCGCAACAGCCGCGAGCACCGCCGTCGCGATCACGATGAGGGCAGGGGCGAGGAGGGAAGGACTCTCCTTACGGGCACCGAAAAACGACTCTGGATCGGTAATGAAAGAGCGCCGGTCCATGATGGCAGTTTGTTGGTCCCACTATTATACCCTTTCACTTACCACCACCTTAATATAACAATAAATTGTGTAGTTAGCCACTTTTCGCCCCCAATAGCTGAACAATTCACTGTAACTCCATAGCCACCGAACACATGAACTATTATCACACAGACAGATATGCAGATATGGTCTCCATTGCAATGCGCGACGTGACCAAGCGGTTTGGGAGCGTCACTGCGCTCGACTCGCTGGATTTGACGGTGCAATCCGGTGAGATCTATGGCTTTCTCGGTCCGAATGGGGCGGGAAAATCGACAGCAATCAACGTATTGCTCGATTTCGTCCGGCCGACGAGCGGGAAGGCCACCGTCCTGGGCTACGACACCCGAAAAGAATCCACCGAGATCAGGGCACGGACTGGCGTGTTGCCCGACGGCTATCAGCTGTACGGGCGACTCACGGGCCGTGAGCATCTAGAGTATTCGATCGCTTCCCGTGGTGCTGGAGATGATCCGGATGTGATCTTAGAGCGGGTGGGAATCGCCGACGCGGCCGACCGGCGCGCTGGTGGCTACTCGAAGGGGATGGCCCAGCGACTGGCGCTTGGGATGGCGCTCGTTGGCGAGCCTGAACTGTTGTTGCTCGATGAACCCTCCACTGGTCTCGATCCCACCGGAGCTCGAGAAATGCGCACCATCATCGAAGCAGAGGCAGCCCGTGGAGCGACGGTTTTTTTCTCGAGTCACATTCTGGGACAGGTCGAGGCGGTCTGTGACCGGGTTGGTATTCTGCGCGACGGATCGCTCATCGCCGAAGACACGATCGACGGGCTGAAATCATCGATCGACTCACGGAGCACGATCGAGGTGACCGTGGAGAACGCACCGCCGGGGATCGAACGAGAGATCCGGCCGATCGGCGGGGTTTCCTCGGTCGAATTCTCCAATTCAAAGCTGACGATCGACACCACAGACGACGCGAAGATGACCGTCCTGCAGGCGATCGAATCGACCGGCGCGACGGTGAAAAACGTTCAAACGGACGACTCCTCGCTCGAAGATCTGTTCGTCGCCTACACGAGCGACGAGTCTGGGGTGGCCCAATGAGTCTCACCCGCATCGCGATGAAGGATCTTCGGGATACCAGTCGATCACGCATGCTCGGGGTCGTCGTCGTGCTCTATGTGCTGTTCACCGCCGGAGTGGCGTACATTTACACGTTGATTCCGGAGATCGGACCGGGAACTGGAGAGCTCTCACTCGAGCTTATTTCGTTTCTCGGGACGCCGATCGGGCTGTTCGTTCCAATTATTGGTTTGATGCTCGGATTCAACGCCATTTCGGGCGAGCTAGAGAGTGGCTCGATCAAGCTACTGCTCTCAGAGCCTCACAAACGGTCCGACGTGGTGTTTGGCAAGTTCGTCGGTCGATTCGTGGTGATGACGATCGCGACGCTGCTCGGATTCATCGCTGCACTGGGAATCGTGCTGGCGCTGTATGCGGAACTTTCGCCGGTCGTCTATGTCGAGTACGTTCTTCTCACCGTGCTGTTTGGGGGCGTCTACGTCAGCCTCGGAATCGCTGTTTCGTCTCTGACCCGTTCGAAAACGAAGGCCACCGCCGGCGTCGTTGGTCTGTTCGTCGTGTTAAACTGGGGGTGGGGACTGATCGGGATTGGGCTTCACTGGATCATTGAGGGGACTCCGTTTTCGATGGGAGCGCAGCCAGACTGGTATCAGCTTTTCTCCCAGGCCAGCCCGGGCGGCGCGTTCTCACGGGTGAGCACTGCCATGCTCGACCTCCAGGGGCCGGCACAGCAGTTCGCCGTCACCGCTGACGATCCGTGGTTTCTGCAGTGGTACGTCGCAGTGGTGGTGTTGTTCGTCTGGATGATCGTCCCGCTGGCGATTGGCTATCTCCGATTCCAGTCGATGGATATCTGAGTCTCATTTCGATTCGAAGCCAACGTGCGACCGGGTGAGCCACCAGAGTGTGGCCACAATGAGTACGCCGACGGTGTTTGCAAGCCCGTCGAACGGATCAAGTTCGCGTGCGGTCGGCCACTGGAGCAGTTCGATCAGGAGCCCATAACTGACGGCGACGATACCGACCCAGCCCAATCGCCGTCGAATTGGCGGCTCCGCTGGGGCAACCACTGCGTAGGCAAGCACAGCAGTCAGTCCGGCATAGGAAAACCCATGCACCCATTTGTCGGCATCAACCAGCCCGAACGGCCCCTCTGTCAGGCAGATCACGCCCGGCTGGCGGCAGAATTCGGTCTGATCTTCCATTGGAACGGGTGTGTGTGAGAGTGAGAAGACCAGGATCAGAACGGCCACGACGGCGACCATGGCGTAGCGCGTCCGATCGGAGAGAAGCCGCAACTGGATGGATGGCATCGTCAGTATGTGAGGACCGATCAGATGAAATTCATTGTGGCCAACAGCTACGGTCGTTGTTCACGATCAGATGATCACACCGACAACGCAGTCAAACCGTCCGATCGACCCGAAGCGTTGTGAGCTTTCGCAACTCTGTTAAACACTTGTGCCTAACCGCTCAGCATGGTAGACACACTGGGGTTCGGGTTGGGGCTCCTGTTCACCCTGACGGTGGCAGTGCTCCACTTCTCGAAAGGAACGTCGTGGCGGCCTGGAGACGATATCTCCGACGAAGTGATGGAACACCGTGCCGCGAGCGTCCCCGAGACGAGCTTTCCCGAGCCGATGAGCCGATCGATCGGTGGCGGTGCTGTCGGTGGGGCTATCCCAGGTGAAACTGACGCCGAGGGCGAACTCGAAGCCGGCGACGAAGGGGCTGGCGCGGCCGACGACTCACCGGCCTCAATTTCTGACGACGAAGCCGAAACCTTCGAAGTCGAATTCGTCAAAGAGGGCGAAACGATCGACGTCAAAGAAAACACCACGATCCTGGAGGCCGGCGAAGACGAGGGCTGGGACATGCCATACGCCTGCCGTGAGGGACAGTGTATCTCCTGTGCAGGCCACATCACGGACGGCCACGCAGAAGAGTACGTCGAACACCACACCAACCAGATGCTCGGTGAAGCAGAGCTCTCCGATGGCTACACACTCACCTGTGTGGCATACCCCACCGCAGATCTCTCGATCGAGACCGGCGAATCACCGTAAGCGAGCGCAGCGACTCACAACCTATAAAACCAACCGGCGGCAACTACTCAACGAGAGCCTGTAGCTCAGTGGACAGAGTTCTTGGTTCCGGACCAAGACGTCGCGGGTTCAAATCCCGTCGGGCTCGTCATCGAGAGTGTGTTTTTCTGACGTTTTCGTCCGTGACCAACCTAGAAGTCATACCACTCACACGACTCGAGTCTGGTATCGGGATGGTTCAGGAGATATCGGGATGAAGTACCCAACGAGTAACAATAGAATTTTCTTGAAGAATCGACACTGTCTTCAGCAGGAGACGACCAATTCGAGACTCCTAACCGTGGGTCACCCGGTCGCTCAGTCCTCGAGATAGTACCAGAGAATGGCTGCTTCGACGACTGCCGCGCGATCAGCGAATGCGTACGCATCGTTGGCGACGATGGCACGTAGTTGCTGTCGATACGCGCCGAGACCAGAAACCGCCATCTCCCCACTCACGTCTGCTCCGAGCACCGACGCAATACCTGTCTGAACCAGCGCGCCAATGGAATCGAATCGATCATCAGCCGTGACAACCGTTTCGAGAACCCGATTGGTCGCGTCCGACCCCTCGACCGCCAGCGACAGCTCAAGTGGCTCGGTCCCATCAGCATCGCCGCCGAGTAGCGCGATCACATACTGTTCAACCGCCGCGACGATTGCTGTGTCGATCGACTCGTGCTCGCTTGTGCCCGCAATTGAGCGCTCAAGAAGCACACGTGCGAGTCCGGGTACCGCAACCGTCAGCGCATCGTCAGGGGTTGACACGCTGTCAGTCGGAGCACTCGATTTCGTTTCCGACGGCGGATCGTCACCGTTGGCAGCACCAGTCGTCATCTCGTCGGCAACTGACCCAGCGCCGTCGGTATCGTCGGTTGTGTGTGTCTCCGCTGACGTGGCATCGTCCGTCTCCTGAGACGCTGGCTCCGTCTCTGATTCGGTCGTGGGGGTGGAAACTACGCTGTTATCCATGGAGACGCCGCCAGTCTGCTCGCGCTTTGTGAGCATGGCCGCCAAGTCCGCTTGCGTGAGCGATCCGTCCTCAAGCGCAATCTGTACGTGTGGATCGGGATCATCGCCGAGGTTTGGCCCCGTCGATCGAACAATGCCGATCGATGGCCGTCCGTCGTCCGTCGAGCTGTCAGTCCCGTCGTTGCTGTGAGTTGTCATACGCGTAGTGGTGTGACTGTCGGTCTGTTTGACTGGCTGTGCGTCCGTTTGAACCGCTGGGTCTCCAGTGGGAACTGGTCGCTGGTGGAGGCGACGACCGATGGCAGCGACATCGAGTCCTTCCGCAGATAATGCTGGGTCGTCGTCGCGATCGATCGATGGCAGCGAAAGCGAGTCGTAAATGGCGGATCCGGCAAGCTGCTGGACGTTTCGCTGGTGGGACTGGCGAAACGTTGTGCCATCCATCCAGGGTGGTAACCGCCAGTGGCTGCCATCATAGAGGGTGTACTCCGTACAGTCTCCTGCACCCCAGACAACGCTCGAGAGGTCATTGAAACTATCGTGTGCCCCACCGTGACAGTGTGTGATGACCGTGTGAACTGGATCGACGCTGTCGTGGACCGACACCAGCGTTTCGCGACTGGGATGATTGATGAGCTCGAAATGGTGGATCGTACACGCGCCGTTGCGTTCTGGTTCCTTCCCGGAGCCAACGAGTTGAATAACACACGCGTTGGCGTTCGCTCTAAGGACGCCAAACAGTCGCCCACTGCTGCGGTCGCGTGGCACCTCTGGGCCAGCAATCGTGATCGTTCCCGGCGCAAGACACGCATGTGTGCTCTGAAACTCTGGGACGGTTTCGACCGCATGACAGTCGTAGCCGAGCGCTGCATAGAGCTTTGCCACCTGGCCGACGACGCGAATCGGGACCGTCCGGTCGAACGTTTCCCCAAGACCCGCCAGTAGATATGCCATCTGAACGCCAACCGTGCCGCTGGTTGTAACGAGCGTTGGCGAGCCACTCGAGGCCCGCTCGAGCGCAAGACCAAGCGCCTCGGTCAGCGACGATTCGAAGCTGGTGTTGGTCGTTCCTGTCAGAAAGAGGATGTCAACATCGCCGATACGATTCGCGTCGAATCCAGGATAGCCGGCTGCGCGTCGACAGGTAAAATCGCCTGTCGCCAGTAAATGCTGATAGCCATTGTCCTGGGCGACTCGAACGAGAAAGCCGACGGCTCCGGGGACGTGGCCCGCCGGAACGGGAGAAAGCTCGATTCCATCGGCGATTTCGATCCAGTCATCGATTGGCATTATCGCCCCAGAAACCGCATCGGTCGTCCGCACGTCGTACTCAACCCCTGCCACGTCGAGCACGTCGTCGAGAATTCGGGCCGTCGCGGGTGAGGTTAGAATCGGCACGCCCTCGCGATGGGCATTCGCGAGTTCGGCGTAATGATCCAGATGAGCGTGCGTCAAACAGATCGCCACGAGGCAATCATCGTCGTTCAGGAGTGTATCGAGCGCCACCCCACGGCCAGCATCAACGAGTAGACAGGGATTCTGGCGGTTGTCGCCATCGAATCGGAGGAGGAACGACTCGTTTCCAGCGGAGGGATTTGCATGCTGAAACGAAATTCGCACGGATACGTGTAGTCTTTCCGAATATATAATTATTATGTGTGAACGATTGGTTGAGACCTGGCAATTGGCCCGTGCTTTCGTCTCAGCGAACGCTTTTGCAGTTGTCGAATCCGTTGAGAACCGTTTCACGGCCACCAAACGATGGTTTCTGGCGACGAAATTTGGCTCACAGTATACCTTTCTGGCGCTCGGACGAACAGATACCGTGACCGCGATTCCGTCCTGGATTGACGACCGAATCGATCGGAATCTCAACAATACGCTCTCGCAGAAACACGTTATCGAGACCATGGTCGGTGCAGACCGTCCGTATTTCTCGATTCGCCAGCTACACGCCCGTATCAAGCCGGATGTCACCAGGGCAACCGTCCGAAATCGGCTCAATGAACTCCAGGAGATCGATATCGTGGCCACGGAGACGTATCCTGACTCCATCACGCTGTACTACATCGACCATCCGGAATCTGCGTGGCCACTGTCACCCGAAGGAAAGCGCGCGCTCCAGACGACAACTCCGCTTGATCGCCTTTCTGCCCGTGGATTTCTCACCTTCTCGGATACGGTTGGCATCCGAACGCTCGTACTCGCCGGACTCCAGTTGAGTCTGGTGCTGTTTGGCGTCGGAAGCGTGCTCACGGTTTTTGGCGCGGACAGCTCGATCGTCCAGAGCGATATGTTTCTGTGGGATACGGCAGTCGAACTCATACTCGTGAGCGTTTCTTTGCTCCTCACGGAGCGCGCTGTCAGATGGATGCGCGAGCGATTCGGGCCGTTCAATCCACTCTCCTCGACGTAGCCGCCAACAAACCGACAGTAACCCATGACTTCTGAGAATACACACGATGTGACTGCATCGACCGAGGGACCAAGACTCCTCGAAACGCGACCGATCGCCGGTATTCTGGTTCACCCCCTCGCTCTTCTTACGATGGGCGTTGGGGCCGGTATCTGCTATCTCGTTTCGTCGAACGAGTTCACCCGAGCAAACGCCCGGAATGCCCTTGACTGGCATCTCACGGTGTGGGCACTCATGGTGACAGCGTTCGGAGCGATGGGGGGTGGGGCAGTCGTTGCTGAAACGTCTGTAATCAGTCTCCCGCCGCTGGCCGGACAGCTCACTGGCATACTCTTCTTCGCCCTGTTTGCCCTGTTGATGGTGGTGCTGTTCTGGACTCTCCTTGCGGGGGGCTTCGCGACACTCATGGCGGCGTTTGGAACCGTCTGGCGCTATCCGCTTTCTGTCGCCGTCGTCGATCGACTCGAACGCCGTGGAGGCGTTCCCGGTGGCTGGCTGGGCGTGATCGTCGGCTATGTGGTGCTCACGCCGCTCGTTATGGCTGGTGTTCTTACTGGACCGCACGGTGGCCCATTCTTTTTCCTCAGCTTTGCTGGGGTGGCCGGTCTCACGATGGTGGGCGCGCCGCTTGCCGTCGTGGCGGTGTATCGCCACGGAATCCAGGGGAGAGCCACACAACCACGCCCTGCTGGTTTGACGATCGCCATCCCGGTGGTGATAGCACTCGCTGGCTTCGTTCTCAGAAGCGAGTACGCTCACTCACTCAATCCATCCGGCGATGCAATCTATATCTTCTTCGTGGCGTTCTGGCTCTCGTTGACCTGCTATCTCTGGAAGACGACAAGAGATCGCGATTCGAATCCACAACCGAACAGCCCCTAGTTCCGACGATACTCGTCGGGGAGTTCCACTTCCTCGGGAGCCGGCATCCAGAAGTAATCGATCGTGAGTCCGACGGCAAACGGCACGAACACGAGCAGTGCAAACACGATGCGGGGGCTGCCGAGATTGAAGCCAAAGCCGAGCAGGCCAAACAGCTGTGTGAGGACGACGAGCACCGGCGGGATCAACACGATGGCGAACACCACTGGTCCCCACGAGGACGACAGCCGGTTTCGGAACAGTCGGACGAGTAACGCGGTGGCAGCAGTGTTGAGGACCACGATGAAACAGAGCTGAAACACGTCGAACGCCGAAGCCATACAGAGCGTTTGGAACGAATACCCTTCGTCGTATCGAATCGTCGCCATCAATTCATAAGAGGCCAACGCCCAATCATCGTTCATGCACCGAATTATTGCCGAGAAATCGTTCGAATCTGCGCCGGTCAATGCCGAGCGCGCGCGCTGGCTGCTCGAACAGATGGTTCGTGCACGAACATTCGATGAGCGCGCGATTGCGCTCCAGCGACGCGGCTGGATCAGCGGTTATCCACCATATCGCGGGCAGGAGGCCTCCCAGATCGGCACAGCAAGCGCGCTGACCGATTCTGACTGGCTCGTCCCCACGTATCGCGCCAACGCGATGCAGTTTGCTCGCGGCGTTCCCTTCGAGGACATTCTGCGGTTTCGCCGGGGCCATCCCGAGTTCGACTCCGCACACGAGCTCCCAATTCTCCCACAGGCCGTGCCGATCGCCACGCAACTGCCACACGCCGCCGGAATCGGGATGGCAATCGACTACGCCGGCGACGACGCGCGCGTGCTCTGTTATTTCGGCGATGGGGCGACCAGCGAGGGCGACTTCCACGAGGCGCTGAATTTCGCCGGCGTTTTCGAGGCTCCGGTGGTGTTTCTCTGTGAGAACAACCACTGGGCGATCAGTCTCCCACGTGATCGACAGACACGCGCCCAGACGATCGCTCAGAAAGCAACAGCCTACGGCATCGCGGGGATGCGAGTCGATGGGAACGATCCGATCGCCGTCGCCGACACCGTCGAAACCGCGCTCGAGCGGGCCGAATCCGACGAACCAGTGCTCGTCGAGAGTCTCACCTACCGACAGGGGCCACACTCAACCAGCGACGATCCCGACCGCTACCGGGATGATGAGAGTGACCTTCCGGACTGGCGGACTGCCGACCCGATCGAACGATTCACCGACTATCTCATGGACGCGGGCGTGATTGATGACGCGTTCGACGAGTCAGTTCGCGCAGAGGCCAGATCCGAAATCGACGACGCCGTCGACCGGATCAAATCCGCAGAAGACGGCACGGCCGAGGAACTATTCGACCCAGTGTACGAGAAACTGACGCCGCGACTTCGTCGCCAACGAGCTTCACATCGAACCTGATCTTTCAGATCGTATCCGACGGGTCGTACTGCTGGCGAATCTGTGACACCTCCTGTGCGTACTGTTCGCGAGTACCGTCTTCGACCGGCGTGAGATCCGTCCGATCAACGACCATGCTCGCCGTTGTCTGTCGGCCAGTGTCGCTGAAGCTGGTCATCGCGCGTTCTTCCCGAAACTCGTACGCACCGTCCGGGGTGGCGTACGTCAGGATGATGAGATTCGGCCAGTCAGCCGAAAACGTCCGATCGACGAGCCACACACGCTCGGTTGCCTGAGTTTCTGCACGATGCATACTGTGCTATTGGTGCCCAAACTACAAAGTCTGTTCGTCCGACAGTATCTGGCATCCACGTGGCTGCTGTGATTTTTCCCAGAGTGGGAACTGGAGGTCAAAGTTATGTGTCTTGGTTGGCATAGGAAAGTCATGCGCTTTGTTATCGTTGGTGGTGGGCGTGTTGGAAAGCGGACGGCCCGGGTGCTCGAAGCCGAAGGCCACAGTGTGACGATCATCGAACGCCGCACAGAACGCGTCGATGCGCTCCGAAAGGACGGCTTCGATGTGATCCAGGGCGACGGCTCGCTCGAGTCTGACCTTCTCGGTGCGGATCTCGACGGCGTCGACGCTGTCGCTGGATTGACCGGCGATCTGACCGTCAATCTCATCACGTGTATGATCGCCGCGGCATACGATTGTCGGACCGTGTTGCGGGTGGACACGGACAAGTACGAATACGTGGTCAGAAAGTACGGCTCTGACATCGACGAGGTGATCTATCCCGAGCGACTCGGCGCGATTGCTGCGAAAAATGCCCTGCTCGGTGGAAACATTCGTGCGATCGCAGACATCGCCCATGAGATCCAGCTCGTGGAGTTTACGGTGCGCGAGGTGTCGCCGATCGAGGGCTACTCGCTCGCAGAGCTCGAACTCCCGGCGAACGCACAGCTGCTTGGCTTTGGGAAAGCAGACGAGCCGGTTTCGCTCCCGCAGGCCGACGCGTCGATGCAACCCGGCGATCGGTTGGTCGTCATCGCTGATTTCGACGTGCTCGGCGACGTTCGAAAGCTGATCGTCGGCGACGCTGGGCTGTCCGACGGGTCAGTGACTGCGTTATGATCTCATAGCGGTAGCGGGCCCCCACCTTTCTCGTCACCACCAGCCGTTGTCGCACTCGAGAGCAGTTCCGAGACGGGCGGTCGGTAGGTGTAGCCTGGAACGACACCCTCGATGTAGGTGCCCTCGACGTACTCTGCGAGCGCTTTACAGATGGCCGGGCCGCGATCGGCCGACGGGCCAGTGATCGACATCGTGACGGTCGCCTCACCATCGTTCGATTCGACCGTGAGCGATTCCATCGTGAGATCGTCACGAACGACCGTCGTGGCGTCTTCGAGACGGCGCTCGAACGTTTCGAGCCAGCCCGCTGAGACGTTCGGCCCAACGGGTTCTTCGACGGCACTTGCAAGCGTGGGTGTCACTACAGAGAGCGTGTAGGTTGGTGGCTCCGCAACAACCGTGATCTCGGTCTCGAAGGCGATCGAATCGAGGACGAACGTGTCTGCGTGTTCGTCGAACCGCTCATGACGGTCGAACGCGTCTCTGATGGTCTCCTCGGCCGGCATTGTGCACGTCTAGATCGTCGAGCCGAAAAGTCGTTGTGCTCGATACAATGCGGAGGGAGGGATTCGAACCCACGGACTCCTACGAGAGCGGATCTTAAGTCCGCCGCCTTTGTCCTGACTCGGCCACCTCCGCGCACTCGGATATCGTCGGTCGAACGAAAAGTGGTTTCGATCCGCGAAACCGTTACCAGTCCACGCTGACCGTGCCGTCACCGTGTGGATCCGGGGCGAGTTCTTCGTTCGTCCGTCGATCGATGACGTGAATCACGCCGCGATCTTTCTTTGCCGGGCAGACGTTCGCTGCCTCGACGTTGTGTGCGAGCTCGGCGTCATCGAAGAAGTACGTCTGTGGCTTTGCAATGCCACTGAGTAGATCCATCTCCCAGTTATCGGACACCTCCGCACACTTTCCGGCGGCGATGCATTTGTTCGCCTCGAAGATGAGCTTATACGGTTTCTGATCGACGGGCGGGGCGTCCTGTTCGCCGATTTCGCTCGGATCCACCGTCTCCTCGGCCATTATGCGATCGTACGGTGTCACCGTGTTTGGAGCTGTCGATCCAGGCCTACTCCTCGCTGACGGTGACCTGCGCCTCGCGGATGATTTTCTCGGCCATCGCGTACCCCTCGCGCTGGAGTTCGTCGATCGTTCCCGCTGGCTGGTCAGATTCGACGTTCAACAGCACCTCGTGGCGCTGTGGGTCCACGTCGTCGCCTGGTTCTGGGGCTATGATTTCGACGTTTTCCTTCTCAAGGACGGAATCGAACTGCGAAAGCGTCGCTTCGATTCCTTCACGGATGTCACCGTCCTGGTCGAGCCCGCGTTTTAGATTGTCTCGAACGTCGATGAGCCTGGAGACGAGATTCTCCGTAGCCCGTTTTTGCTCTTGCTGTCGACGCTTTTGCATCCGTTTTTTGTAGTTCTGAAAGTCCGCCTGCGAGCGTTTTAGCTTCGATTCCAGCGCATCGATCTCGGATTCCTGTTCCTCGATCGTCGACTCCAGGTCGTCGATTTCGGTGGCGATCTCCGTCGGATCTGTGGCTTCGATGCGTTCGATGAGCTCGGCCGGCGGGGTCTCCTCCGCAGTGGATGACTCCGAGTCCTCCTCGGTGGACGCCTCGTTCTCTGGGGGCTCGGAGGCAGTCTCCTCGTCGGGGCTCTCATCAGGAACCGAACTGTTCTCACTCATTGGAAAGAACCACGAACGCAGGCCGATTAAACGAACCGGAACGAATCCGTGACCGGCACAGGAGATTGGCTATCCCGAGCGAACAACAGATGGTTCCAGAGACGGATGGTGAGCCATGAGCAGCGATCAGCTGGCGGACCCTGCGGCCAGTGGGGGATTCGACTACACGAGTGATGCCATCGCCGAGCCCGAGCTGTGTGCAGTGCTCGATGAGCTGATCGACGGCGAGGTTCGGTTTGACACCTATTCCAGACAGCTGTACGCAACAGATGCCAGCGCGTACGCGGACGTTCCGATCGGCGTCGTCTTTCCCGAATCGACGGCCGACGTGGCAGCCGTCATGCGCTACTGCGCTGGGGAGTCGATTCCCGTCTTGCCACGCGGCGGCGGGACGAGTCTCGCCGGACAGGCAGTCAATGAGGCCGTTGTCCTCGATTTCACCGCCGCAATGGACGACGTGCTTGAGGTTGATCCGGCCACCCAGACCACAACGGTACAGCCCGGCGTGATTCTCGCCGAACTGAACGATAGCCTCACAGCCCATGGGCTGAAGTTCGCGCCGGATCCGGCCTGGGGAGACAAATCCACGGTCGGCGGTGCGATCGGCAACAACTCGACGGGGTCTCATTCGCTCGTCTATGGAAAGACTGACGCGTACATAGAATCCTGTGAGCTCGTGCTCGCGGATGGCTCGGTCGCTCACTTCGGGGAGATCGATCGCACGACGCTGCGTGAGCGAGCAGATCCATCGAGCGAGGAGCTCATCGAGCGGATCTACGCCACTGTCTGTGATGTCATCGACGAGCACGCAGCCACGATCGAGCAGCGCTATCCCGATCTCAAGCGAAACGTCTCGGGCTACAATCTCCCGGCCCTGCTGGGTGGGGACACGGTCAATCTCGCTCAGCTGCTCGCCGGCAGCGAGGGAACGCTCGGCATCGTCACCGAGGCCACTGTTCGACTTGAACCGATCCCCGAAACGAAGGCGGTGGCGTTGCTCACCTACGATTCGATCGGCGATGCGGTCGCAGACGTGGCACCAATCCTCAAGCACGACCCCGCCGCCGTCGAGGTGATGGACGACGTGTTGCTCGGGCTGGCCGCCGACACCGAGGAGTTCGCAGACGTGGTGTCACTGCTTCCTGACGACGCCAACGCCGTGTTGCTTGTCGAGTGGTACGCAAACAGTGACGACGACGGAAAACGCCAGGTGAACGAACTGCTCACAGACCGTCTCGGTCCCGATTCGCGTGCGAGCCACGCATTAGAGGCTCACGAACCGGCTCGTCGCCAGCGCTTCTGGAAGCTGCGGAAATCCGGTCTTCCAATCTTGCTCTCGCGAACCGCTGATGAAAAACACATCGCGTTCATCGAAGACACAGCGGTGCCCGTCGAGAATCTCCCGTCATTCGTCGCGGGCGTCCAGGAGATACTCAATGAATTCGACACGTTCGCGAGCTACTACGCACACGCTGGGCCCGGTGTCCTCCACATTCGACCGCTCGTCAACACGAAGACGATCGACGGCATCGAAACGATGGAAGCAATCGCCGACGCGATCACGGATCTGGTAGTAGCACTCGATGGAAGCGTCTCCGGTGAGCACGGCGATGGGCGCGCTCGCACCCAGTGGAACGAAAAACTCTACGGCGAGACGCTCTGGGGCGCGTTTCGGGCGCTGAAAACCGGCTTCGATCCGGACTGGCTGTTGAATCCTGGAAGCGTCTGTGGCGACGTCTCGATGACAGAATCGCTCCGGTTCGATCCAGAGTACGCGTTTGACGCCGGATTCGAGCCAGCGCTCGAATGGGACTGTGACAACGGATTTCAGGGGATGTCCGAGCTCTGTCATGGCTGTGGCGGCTGTCGGGGAGGGCAGACGACGACCGGTGGGGTGATGTGTCCAACGTATCGGGCGACAGACGAAGAGATCCAGTCCACACGCGGGCGTGCGAACATGCTTCGAGCCGCGATGAGCGGCCAGCTCCGACCGGACGAGCAGTTCGACCAGGAGTTTCTCTCAGAAGTGCTCGACGTCTGTATCGGCTGTAAGGGCTGTCTCCGGGACTGTCCCAGCGGTGTTGATATGGCAAAACTGAAAGCCGAAGTGAAACACGCCGACCACCAGCGCAACGGTGTTACGGTTCGCGATCGACTGTTCGGACGGATTGACGACGCGTTTGCGCTGGCCAGCGCGAGCGCGCCGCTGTCGAACTGGCTGCTCAACGCGCCTGGATCGAGCTGGTTTGCCGAACGCGTACTCGACATTGCACCCCAGCGATCGCTCCCGACGTTCGAACGCAAGACGTTCACCGACTGGATGGCAGATCGCGAGCCAGCGGTGTCCCAGGAGAATGGTATCCGGTCGGCCGTGCTGGTCCCTGACGCAACCGTCGAGCACAACGAACCCGCCGTGGGAAAAGCGGCCGTCAGGGTGCTTGAGGCCGCCGGCGTCCACGTTCGTGTGCTACCAGCGCTCGAAAGCGCCCGGCCACCGCTCTCGAAGGGATTGCTCGACAGGGCGAAATCAGTCGCCGAAGATGCGGTCGATCGGCTCACCCCACTGGTTGATGCTGGCTGGGATGTCGTTGCGATCGAACCGTCCGACGCGGTGTTGTTCCAGCACGACCTGGAGGATCTTCTCGGGAGCAAACACGCCGAACCGGTTGCCCAGCACAGCTACGGACTGTGTGAATATCTGAACCGATTCGATCTAGTTGCGGAGATGACGATATCGCAGAGTCCAGAGACATACGTCTATCACGGTCACTGCCATCAAAAAGCGATCAAAAAAGACCACCATGCGGTGGCGATGCTCCGTCGGCTGGGGCTGACTGTCGAGGTCATCGATAGTGGCTGTTGTGGGATGGCCGGAAGCTTTGGATATGAAGCCGAACACTACGATCTCAGCGTCGCTATCGGCTCGATTCTACACGACCAGCTCGCATCTCGTGATGGGAGCCCGATCGCTCCGGGCACCTCCTGTCGAGCACAGATCGAACATCTCACTGACGAGCAGCCACCGCATCCGATCGAAATCGTCGCAGCGTTGCTCGACACCAAAATAGAGTCGTAACCTATATCAAATCCGCATCGGATACTACTTACTGTGTCCGGGTTGGGGTAATGGCTATCCTTCAGGCTTGTGGAGCCTGAGACGCGGGTTCGATTCTCGCACCCGGACTGGTTTTTCATGCCGTACAGCTGAACTCACTGTTCTCTGTCGACCTGTCGCTACCGATTAGCTCCTTGGCCGATATTTCCACACCGCTCGAATTAGTATTTTATCCCTGGAAATGGTATTAACCCGAAAATGATGTGGATCGTTCCGATTCAGTCGGTGTTCCTGTCAACGCTCGACACCCAGATCGACATGGCGGACTGGGACGATCGAACGGTCGAATTTCCGTTCGCTGCGCGCGTGCTGGGGGTGACAGCAGACGCAGAGACGAACAACGGCGTGCACGCAGAGCAGTACTGGGACGCGATGGCTGCTGGCGATCCACTGTTGATCTATCAGCGTGACCGTGATCGGTACATCGGCTTTGGCCGGCTGGGGACCAAGACACAGACCACGTACTTCGACGAGGAGTACTGGCACGCCGGTGCGCACAACGTGTTCACGGTCGAAGCATACGACGACACGCTGGACGTAGAGACCGACGAAATCAATCAGATGCTGGGCTATGAGCCGTCGTTCACTCCGACAGGGCTCTCGAAGGTTCGGTCCGATCGGCCGATCAGTGATCTGCTGTTCTATCTCGACGTTGCTCGGGGACCACTGGCAACCTGAGCGGTCGCCGAACGGACGAGCTACGTCGTTCGAGCCAGTAGTGACCGCATGAACGTTGGCATCGTGACTGTCGGAAATGAACTGCTGTCCGGCGAAACGGAGAACACGAACGCGAGTTGGCTGGCCACACAGCTCACCGATCGTGGTGTATCGGTCGGTCGCATCACTGTCGTGCCGGACGAGGTTGCGACCATTGCTGACACCGTTGACTGGTTCACCAATCGTTTTGATGCCACGATCGTCACTGGTGGGCTCGGTGGAACCCCTGACGATCTCACCATGGCGGCAGTCGCAGAAACGTTCGAGCAGCCACTCGTTCCGAACGAGCGCGCACGCGAGAACGTGACCGCCGCGATTCGATCGTATCAGGCGGAAAATTCAGACGCGGCGATTTCGATTGACATCGAGAGCGAGGCGTCCATTCCGAAGGGCGCACGCGTGCTGTTGAACGAACCGGGGCTCTCACCCGGCTGTGTGCTCGAGTCGGTGTACGTGTTGCCCGGAATCCCATCGGAGATGCGATCGATGTTTGCGTCGGTCGCCCACGAGTTCAGCGGCGAGCGACGGACGCGGACGGTGTACACGACCGATCCGGAGTCACAGTTAATCGAGACGCTCGAAGCCGTTACCGACTCGTTTGCCGTCTCGGTTGGCTGTTATCCCGACGACGCTGCTGGACACAATCGTCTCACACTCACCGGGACCAATTCAGCGGAGCTGACCGATGCGGTTGCGTGGCTATCCGAACGCGTGGAACTCACCAGCGATTCTCATCAGTAATTGGTGTGGTAACACCGATATCATCACCGGCCACCTCGATAGCGTCCATGAGATCCGTTCGGGTGAGAACGCCAGCGAACGCGCCGTCATCAACGACGAGGAGCAGATCCAGCTTGGCGAGTTGGATCGATCTGAGTGCGTGGCTTGCCGCAGTATCCGGCGAGATTGTGTGTGGCGACCGATCCATCACGTCGCGGACCAGAAGGCGTCCGCGTTCGAACTCGTCTGCAGTTGGCGTCGATCCCAGCGTCACCAGCCCAACCAGCGTATCGTCTTCAACGACCGGAAATGCGGTCTGTTGTTCGGCGTAGATGCGATCGAACAGTTCGGTGAGCGTTCGATCCGGCTCAATCGTTGCCACCGCGGCCCTGCTCGTCAGCAAATCGCCAACCGTCAGGCCGTCGAAGCCAGGCGCGACGGTCGTCCGTGCGTCTTCGGCCGTTGCGCCGAGATAGATGACGAACGCGATCGCCACCAGCCCGAGATTGAGACCCGTGAGCACGCCGGCGATTGCCAAGACCACAGCCAGCAGTTTGCCGAGCTCAACGACGTAGTGGGTTGCACGGTCGTACGGAACCGCGATCGACAGCACTGCGCGAGCGATTCGGCCACCGTCCAGTGGAAGGCCAGGCAGCATATTGAGAAGGACGAGCGACAGGTTCGTGACGGCGAGAAATCCACAGAGAAAGACGCCACTGATGGCGAGTATGCTTTTTCCGGGATGAACCATCGTGGGGAGTGTTCGGAACGCACCGAAAAATACGACACCCATCACGAGGCTGACGACCGGGCCACCAGCGGCGATTGCGACTTCATCTTGCCAGTTTCGTGGGAGCTCCTGGAGATTCGTCAGGCCACCAAGCAGCCAGAGCGTGATCCCGGTAATCCGGTAGTCCAGTCGCTGGGCGACGATCGTGTGGCCGAGTTCGTGTGCCAGCACGGTCACGAACAGCCCCATTGCCGCAGCAAAGCCGATTGCGTAGGCGTGGCTGGAATCAGTGAGCACCGAGACTGGGATTGTGAGGGCGAACTGAGAATCGAGCAGCGCCACCCAGAACGGCACTTCAGCGCCAATCAGAAACGCCAACAGCGGGAGAACAACCAGGAGCGTCGCGTCCCCCCTGATCGGCACGCCGGCAATCCGTCCGAGCTGGACGCTCTTCATGACCCCTCGTTCAGCGACGATCGGCTTAATGGTGGGCCAACTCGAGAGCACTTAGTATCGAGCGCCACATCGGGTAGGCATGAGCGATCGCTCACCGGTGGTTCGACGCGCAGCTGAGGTAGAGTACGAAACGGTGGAAGCCGCGGACGGAATGGAAAAGGGCGTGCTCATCGGCGATGACCAGAACGCTCCGAATCTTGCGATTCGACGGTTCACGCTCGATCCGGGTGCGACCGTTCCAGAACACACCAACGAAATCGAGCACGAACAGTACGTACTCGCTGGCGAGTACGTCGTTGGCATCGAGGACGAAGAGTATGTCGTCAGCGAGGGTGATTCGCTGTTCATTCCCGCCGGCGCAGTCCATTGGTACCGAAACGAGGGCGAAACCAAAGGTGCGTTCATCTGTGCGGTGCCGGCGGGGGATGACGAGATCGAACTGCTCGAAGAGCGCGGCTAACCGACTGCCGTCTAATGCATTGTGCAACGACCGATTCTACCCGGTCGTAATCCGTGCGACGGCAGGGTGTTGCTCCTTGAGGCCAGTCGGACAGCCGAGACTGCGATAGCGCCCATAGGAATCGAGCAGTTCGATCAGTCCATCAGCCGCGCTCGCACAGCCGGGTCGATCGATCCGTTCGACAGGAGAACAGGGCCGACGTTCCCTGGCCAATATCCACCACGTGGTAGAGCTCAGCTTCCGAGAGCTCAGATCGTGAATCGACCGTCGAGAGGTTCACGCAGTTGCGATCTTCGTCTCTGAACAAAAATAGGGAAAGCGTCATCGTCGCCCCCAGAGTGGACAGCACAGGTGATGATCGCGATGACCGCGGAGCTGTCTGCGACAGACGACACAGCTGTGACTGTAGTGGTTCAACGAGTCGGTACAATTACGGTCGCGTGTGTTCTCCCATTGCGTGGGTGATCCTCAGTTTGAGAGCCCAGCGTCGGGTGTCCTTAGCACCCGGCGCATTCAACACGAACGCGCAACGCCCTCGCGACGCAGCTGTGCTCTCGTGTTGCATTGCCTTTCCGATCGATTATAAAGCTAATTAGGAATAATTGTGAAAGACGGATTCAGTAACAAATTCTCTCACCGAAGCCGGATGGCCAGAACGAGCACAAGAATGAGGAACGATTTGAGCAGCTCGAGTGATTCTTCGAACGACTGTGCTTTGAGCAGTGACTTCCCAAAACCGACGAGAACGGCACCCAGAACGAACAGATAGACGTATTTCATGAACCGACTGGGTGAGGACCGTCGCCACATGGTCCCCTTCTAGTCGCTCAGTGACAATGAATCCATTCTCGAAATCCGAGTGCTATTACTGGCTGTGGCCGCTCGATCAACGCATGACGGGACGCTACTACGAGGAGTTCGAAGTGGGCGAAACGATCGAACACGAAAAACGCCGGACCATCAGCGAGGCGGACAACCAGACGTTCTGCGACATGACGATGAACCAGCAACCACTGCACCTGGACGCAGAGTTCGCTGCTGATTCGCAGTTCGAACGTCGGCTGGTCAACGGCCTGTATACGATGTCGCTTGCCGTTGGGCTCACGATCGGTGACACGACCGACGGAACGATCGTCGCGAATCTCTCCTACGACAACGTCGAACACCCGAATCCCGTCTTCGTTGGCGATACGATCCGTGCACAATCGACCGTCACCGACAAACGAGAAACCTCCGATGGCGAACGCGGGATCGTCACCATGCACGTCGAGGCGTTCACCGTCAACGGCGAGTCCGAAACGCTTGTCTGTGAATTCGACCGGACTGCGCTGTCATTGAAACGTCCAGATGAAAATTAAAGACATAGATCACCAACATATAATACGAACTGTTGTGTGCAACTGTATGTGAAAATTTCAGGACTTATCGACCGCATTCGACGTGTCCGAACCACCAGTGTATTTGCGATAATTGTCGTTATCGGACTGCTCTGGAGTGCTCTCGAAACGTATGGACGTATTCTGGCGATCTCGCCCGCTGTGTCGTTGGTCTTTGACGTGTTCGAGCTACTCTCGAATCCATGGATTTTCTCCGGAACGGTCGTGGTGATCGGCACGGTTGTGGCCTACGTATGGCATACCGTTGACCATTTCTGGACCAAAGCGGCTGCCAAATTCAATGCATGGAAAGCACGATTGCTTCCGGATGAGAAACCAATTGTCACCGGGATCATCGAACACGGAGATTGTCAGTGGAAAGCGAGTTACACAACTACAGATCGTGTTACCACGCCTGAACGACTCTGTCCGTTCTGTCAGGTTGGGCTAATCGAGCGGACCATCACACAGCGGGCTCTCGATCGGCCGAACACCCCAATTGGTGCTGACGATCGAACCTATGAGAAGACGACCGAACTCCGAGAGAACATCTATGGAACCGCAAAAACAGGGACCGACGAGCACGTCCGCGCGTTGGCCTGCCCGGATGATGACTGTCGGTTCTCGATTGGGGCCCAATCGCAGACAAAGGCCGACGAATCGGCTGTGAGACAGCTATTTCAAGAACATTTCGATCACATGGCAGCTGGGGAGACAAAGCCGTTCGAGCGCTGGCGAACTCTCGCAGCGGAACAAACGAATGCAGAGGACCTGGAGACGACGGATCTCTGGGACGTGTACGTCCGAAAAACTGATGCTGACGATTCAATCGTGGCGACCCAACGATTCGGCGGCGGACTTCCCGGAAAAGAAGAGTCGCCTAGCTGTGCGGCGCTCGAAGACCACCGAAGTGACGCGAATGCCGTCGAACAGCTGCTCGAACGAACGCCTCCCCACCTCGATCAAGTGTTCGCAAAGCTGTTTCGGATGAGCTATCTCCGTGATCTAAAGGAGATTCACGACGAGATGGATACGCAAGATGAGCGCTGTCGTGAGGGGCTCCAGCAGCTCGAGGCTGCCTACGGATCGACGGTCGAGCGTGTCCTTGCGGGTCGGTACGAACGCGAACGGCCACGCTGTGAGCTAGGGGCAGCCCAGATCGAACTCGAAGAAGCAATGGATGATTACGCCGCGCTTTCGGATTCGATCGATGAGGAGTACCTTCCATTCGAACGAGGGACATGGCTATATCGAACGAGACACGCCCTGGAAGACGCCACCTCGTACGTACAGCAACTCCAACAGTTCAACTCCTACGAAATCACACTCACGAATCGAATGGAAACGTTCGATGGCAGATACAAACCATACGAGCGAGAACAGCAGTACATGACCTCGCCGGATGAGGAGTTTCTCACCGACGAATGCGAAGCAATACGGGCGGACCTTCGTGACCTTCACCGAGAGCTGGAGCTTTCGATTCTTCCCGAAGAGAACGAAGAGTGGGCCAACGAACGGTTGGCTACCTACAACGCCTATGCCGACACCCTCAGCGATTACAACGAACGGTTTATTCAGAGCGAAAAGCAGCGATTTTCGAAACTTTTCGAAACTGAACACGGATCGCTCAATGAGGCACAACAGGAAGCAATCGTCAAAAACGACCGTCACAATCTCGTTGACGCCAGTGCTGGCACAGGCAAAACGCTTACTCTCACGTATCGTTTCCTGTATCTCCATCGCAAGGGAGTCCCGCTTGATGATATTGTCGCCGTAACATACACGAACGACGCCGTTGCGGAGATGCGTGATCGAATCAGCGATGCACTCGGTATTGATGATCAACGGCTAAACATTTTCAATTATCATCAGTTCGCCATCAATCTCGTCGGTGATGAGTTCGAATCTTCGTCGTTCGATCTTGATGAGCCCCACGAACGGTTCGTGTCGCGAATACTGCGTGCAGATCCGTCGCTCCCAGAGTGTGATGAAGGGACAGTCAACCAGTTTAGGGAGGCTCACCAGCGGTTTCTGACCATTGGTGCGGAATATATTGAAACAAGCAGGTACGGTAAATCCGCACACGAATACTGCATCGATAAGTACACTGACTTTCTCGAAAACGCCAGGACGTTTGCACTTTCACCCGAAGCGGTTCGTGATCGGACGGACTCCACCGATGAGATCCAGCAGGCTTTCTGTACCGCTGGATCCTGGTTACTAGAAGCCTTCCTCGAATACGCAGATTCGATTGGGGGGCCTGCAGACTTTACGGCAATTTTAGAATCTGCGATCGAAGCTGGCGAACGTGATCCAGTGCGGTTCGAGGCGATGTTCCAGCATATCCTTCTCGATGAGTTCCAGGATGCAAACCAGATGATCATAAAATTCGTCAAACAATTCATGGGAGAAACGAGCGATACGCGCCTATTTGCCGTCGGTGACGACTGGCAGAGCATCTATGGCTTTCGGGGGTCCGACCCGTCATTTTTCATCGATTTCGACGACCAGTTCCCCGACAATGCGAAAACCCAGCTCGAAATCAACTACCGCTGTCCTCCAGCGATCGTTCAGGCTGGAACAGAGTTGATGCAGTACAGCGAAGACGAATTGACGTACAAAGACGTCACAGCCGACTCTGACGTTGAATCAAAACCCACGGTGCGCACCCTCAGCGGCGTTTACGACCGCCGATTACCGAGTACGGTCGTCGATATTGTAGAACAATCACGTACTGCACCCGATATCGATACCGGTGATATCATGGTCCTCTCTCCAACTGACACTGCAGGTCCGTTCACGGATGCTATCAGGGAAACGCTCGAAGAACGGTCGATCCCCCACGGAAACGGGGATAACGCGGTAACAGTCCAGACAATACACAAATCGAAAGGCACTGAAGCCGAGGTGGTAATTCTCGCGAACGCACGGGAGCAGACGTACAATGGGCTGCCGAAACCCCACAGGGAAAATCGATTGCTCGATCCCGTAATTGATAATCAGGCGTCCCACTTCGCAGAGGAACGGCGTGTGTTCTACGTAGCAATGACAAGAACAAAGCGCGAGCTTTACATCGTCACTGAACACGGCAACGCGTCACGATATTTGTCTGACATTGATCATCATCTTGAGGAACAACGATCCGACACATGGGACCTTACTGGCACCGTTGGAACCTGGAACAACCTCGGACACGGTGATCCCAAACCGTTCGAAGCCATGTTCTTCTGTGATGGATTTTCAATTCCACTCGTTGCCTGGCAGAGTACTCACCTGAAAGAACTCGTCCCAGGGAACGAGTACAGACTCTCCAACATAGATCCACAAAATAATGGTTTCGGAGAGCAGATCGTTATCGATGAATCAGTCGTGAAAGAACCGATCACGACGGTGTCTCCTTCGGCGCAGGACTGAGAACGCAACACAAACGAGAATCTGAGAATTCGAAGTCGGTGAGATCCTTGCCATTTCACTGATGACGACCTATTAAATGCCGGAGATATCGTTCTTCGGCTCCAGCCCCACCCATTTTATTTCACATCAGACCCAATAGTTATGATCCTCAATGAAGTTGGGTTTCATATGGGCGATACACCGTCGGCAGATCGGTTTGAGTGGTTGACGCTCGAGACCGATGAGGAACTGTTGTGGGGCGAGACGCCCCATCGTTTGAGTCTCTACGTATCGGTTGCGGTCGGGCTCCCGCTCTGTTTACTACTCGTTGGAATTCCACTCGTGATAAGTTCGTATCTGGATCACACGCGCACGCATTACGTGGTGACGAACCAGGCAGTGTATAAGAAAACGGGCGTTTTCTCGCGGAACGTCAAACGGATCGAGTTTGATAAGGTACAGAACACCTCCTATCAGCAGACGTTCATCGGATCGAAGTTCGGCTACGGGACGGTTGAGGTTGCAACCGCCGGAACCGGTGGCGTGGAGTTGCTCTTTCGAAACGTGGCCAATCCCCGAACGATTCAGTCGATAATCAACGAACAGAGCACTGACACCGGTGGAGACGAGTCAACCCAGGAAAAACAGGACGTGTTAGAAGAGATCCTCTCAGAGCTCACTGCAATTCGGCGCACTGTGAGCGAGGACACTGAACCAACGATCGGGATTTCGGATCCGTCGAACGGCGACACGGAAACGATCGACGAATCGCCATGAATAACATTGAGACAATACTTCCGAATCAGCACAATGAAACCGTCCAGTGGCTCGGCCATCCACGGCGCATGCGCATCACCGGACCAGCCATTGCGGGCGTTGCACTCATAGCACTGAGTTCGCTGGGACTCATCATTCAACTCCGTGATATCGTTACCATCCCACAGGGAGCGATTCTTATCGCCGTCGTCGGGATTGTCCTCGGTCTGGCGATACCGATCTGGAACTACGTGGTGTTGCTCAACACTCAGTTCATAATCACCGACAAAGCGGTGTACAGCAAACGCGGCGTCTTTTCCACCCGTGTCGATCGAATCAGTCACCGGATGATCCAGAACAGCACACTCATCCAGGGCCGATTGGGTCGATTGTTGAACTACGGCTCGATCAGAGTCGACACCGCCGGCGTGGCCGGCGCGCTGACGTTTTCGGACATTCGACATCCACGTGAGATTCTGGACAGAATCGAGTCGATCCAGGGGATCGAACACACAGAACCGGAGATACCCGGAACGATCGAGGAGTGGACGGCAATTGCCGAGGAAGTACGCCAGCTTAGAGTCGCGATCGAAGCCGACTGATCAGAGGACCGTCCCGTGTTTTTTGGACGGAATATCCTTATCGACCGTCTCGTAGAACGCAAACCGATTGGCGAGCTCACTGCGAAGCGACGATGGCGGAACGATCTCATCGATCACCATCTCGCTTGCCATTCGATGTATGTCGATATCCTCCCGGTAGGCTTCTCGCAGCTCCTGCTCACGCTTTGCCCGTTCGTCCGGATCGTCGATCGCGTTGAGCTTGTTGGCATACACCGCATTGACGGCTGCCTCTGGCCCCATAATACCGATCTCACCCGACGGAAGCCCGATAGTCGATTCGGGACCGTATGCTGGCCCGGACATCGCATAAATCCCTGCACCATAGGCTTTGCGCACCACCACACACTGCTTTGGAACCGTCACCGAGGAGGTGGCATAGATCATCTTCTTTCCTTTCTCAAGAATACCCTCGGTTTCGACGGCCGAGCCCGCCATAAAGCCCGGCGTATCACACAGATACAACAGGGGAATCTCGAACGCATCGCATTTCCAGATGAATCTGGCGGCCTTCTCGGCTGCGTCCGGAAAGATCGCACCAGCGCGTGCTGCCGGTTGATTCGCCACCACGCCGACTGGCCGCCCGTCGATCCGGGCGAACGCAGTGAGTATCTCCGGTCCGAACTCTGGTTTCAGCTCAAGGACCGAGTCGGCGTCGACCACACAGTCGAGCAGCTCGCGCATGTCGTATCCCTTGTTCGGATCCGTTGGAATGACGCGATCGAGCTGCGACGGTGAGACCGATGGGGCGACGGGATCAGCCTGTGGCGGCGTCTCCTCGCAGTTGTCCGGCAGATACGAGATGAGCTGCGCAACGAGCTCGCGGGCATGCGTTTCGTCGTCAGCAATCAGGTCTGCACTCCCGGACTGCTTGGTGTGAATCTCTGGCCCGCCGAGTGCCTGCATGTCGATCTCTTCGCCGGTCACCATCTCCACCATTCGAGGGCTAGCGATCGCCATCGCGGACATATCACGGACCATAATGGTGAAATCCGCGAACACCGGCGTGTACGCTGCACCCGCAATACACGGGCCATACAGCACACAGATCTGTGGTACGCGCCCGGAGAGCATCGAGTGATTGTAGTAGTACTTCCCGATCCCCTCTCGGTTGGCGAAAAAGCCCGTCTGCTGGTCGATTCGTCCGCCCGAGGAGTCCATCAGATACAACACCGGCCGACCGGTTTCGAGCGCACGTTGTTGCATTCGAAGGAACTTCTCGACGCCCTTCTCGGCCATCGATCCGGCTTTCACCGTGAAATCGTTGGCCATGAAATGAACGGTCCGGTCCTCAAACTCGGCTCCGCCGGTGAGGAGTCCATCCGCCGGCAGCTGATCATCAGCGTCGAATTCGGCGAATCGTCCGTCCTCGAACAGCAGTTCGTCGAACCAGAGATCGAGTCGGTCACGAACGAACAGCTTTCCCTGCTCATCGAGCCGTTCTTTGTACTTCTCTGGGCCACCTCCTTCGATACGAGCGATCTCTTCGAGCAGCTCGATCTCTCTGTCCGTCGGGCCCACATCATCGGCCGGCACCGCAGTACCAACTTCGTCTGCTGTGTGAACGACAGCTGGGGCCTCTTCGTCCCCGACGTACACCTCGACTTCCTCGACGGCGTGTCTGGCGAGTGCCGCCGCGGTCGCCCTGGCCTCCTCCTCGCTGGCGTCCGCATCGATCCGTACCTTCATACATAATATTCTTAAACGGACCTAATAGGGCTTTGCGAACTTCCGTCGCAGATCGGTCGCTATCGCCCCAGATCGAATCGGTCTGTGAGTCCGATCAGGTCCGCGTTCTCGAACGAGTGCGATGCTATCTCCCCGGTCCAGATTCCCACATCGTGGTGGTGGTCGTACGTAACCGGCCCAAAAGAAGCCGTGTGCGATCCGGTGTGGTGATTGTGGTACTCGAGTGCGGTGGGGAATGACCCACTCTGGTGTTCTTCCGTGTGCGAGCGCAGTTCTGGCGTCCCATCGCTCCAGAAACAGACGCCATCAACCGTTGGGACGACGGCAACCGGCCCGCCATCGGATCGGCCAAGCGCTTCTCTGTGTTCGACCGGCCGGTGGCGATCGAATTCGCTGTAGGCGTGTGCAAGGCTTCCGGTCGCCTCCTCATCGAGCCGGAAGTGATTCCCATCCACGTCCAGCCAGCCGGTGAGCGAAAGCGCCGGTCGATGCTCGACGACACGATACCACTCGATCCCGGAGTCACCAGTCGAGCCCAAAATCTCGGTCACCGGCTCGACGTCACTGGTGTCGAACCCAACGGTGAGTCGTGTATTCCCCATCCGACCCGAGAGCCTCGCTGTCCGTCCACGAAGCTCGATCGTCAGTCGACTGTCCAGAAATCTGCCGACGGCCATCGGATCAGACAGCGATTCAGGCGGCACATGACAGACGAACGGCGGCAACAGGCGTGACCGATCGACCAGCACGGACCCCTGGTCCCGGTCGTACACCCAGAGCCGGGTGACACCAACGATACCGTCGTCGATCACGGTTCCCGAAAGAACGAGTGATCTGTCTATCCCCCAGAATCGTAGCAGAGTCCGACCACCTCGCCACGGCAGGAATCGCGAATGCGATAATCGCGATTGCGCGGGCGCAACTGGCGATTCACACTGCCCCCGAAACGTTCCCGTGGTGAGCGTTCCATCCGAAATCGGCACGGCAGGCGCAGACCCGAGCCCCATACGTACACACGTGGATAGTATGAAGTATGTGTTGTGGTGTCTGCAACAAATAATTACTCTGCGAGTGTTTCTTCGAGCCGGTCGATGTAGGAGGTGTTTCCGACGTGTACGGGAACGCGCTGATGGAGATCGGTAATTTCCACGTCGAGCAGCGACTGCGATCCATCGGATGAGCTGCCGCCGGCGGCGTTGATGATATGCGCGATCGGTGCGCCTTCAAACAGCAACCGGAGTTTCCCGTCTGGATGTGTGTCGAGCGCGGGATACGCGAAAATTCCGCCGTAGGTGAGCACCTGGTTCACGTCACCGATCATTGCACCGCCGTATCGGAGTTTCAGCTCCGTTGCGACCGTTTCAGCATACGAGGCGAATGGGGCCGGCCAGTCGGGTTTTCGGCCACCGAAGCCGTACACCACCGGATCGGCCGGGATGGAGAGATCTTCACGAACCGCCGTTGGTTCACCGTCTTCGATGACGTACTCGGTGACGCCATCGTCTGCGACCACCATCGTGGTGAGTGGTCCATAGAGCACGTACCCGGCTCCAACGAGCGATCGACCGGTCGTTGGAAGTGACTCCTCGTACACCCCAACGATCGTCCCCATCGCGTTGTTGGATTTGACGTTCGAAGAGCCATCGAGAGGATCCACAGCCACGGTGTAGCCCTCACCGTCGCCGACAGCGGCGTCGCGCTCTTCGCTGGCGTACTTGCCGACACTCGACAGCGAACACAGCCGCTCTTCGAGGAGTCTGTCGGCGTACACGTCGGCTTCGAGCTGTGTCTCACCGCTCGGATTGACGCCGTCCTCGTATGTGCGCCGACCGGCGAGACTTGATCGAATCTCGCTGGCCGTTTCGGCGACGACCTCGAAGATCGGTGAAAGTGTCATGCCTCGAGTGCGGCGTCGACGGTCGTCTCCTCGAAGATGACCTTTTCGAGTGCATCGAGAATCTGCGTCGGATTCTCACGTTGCCAGACGTTGCGTCCGACGGCAAGTCCTTTCCCCCCAGCGTCGATGACCGCCTTCACGCTCTCTAGGAACTCCCGATCGGAGGTTTTCGACCCGCCGCTCATCACGACCTTCGTTTTGCCGGCCATCTGCACGGCATGTTCCATTCCGGCTTTCGAGCCGGGGTATTTCACTTTGGCAACGTCTGCGCCAAGCTCGAGCGCAAGTCGGGAGGCGTACGCAATGACGTCGCTTTTCGTATCGTTTTTTAGCCCCTGGCCGCGCGGATACGACCACATCACGACGGGCATGTCGTGCGCACGCGCATCTTCCTGTATCTCACGGAACTCTTCGGTCATCTCGACCTCGTGGTTCGATCCGCCGTACAGCGTAAAGCCAACGGAGCTGGCACCAATCTCGTGGGCGTACTCGACCGAACAGTTGACAGAGCTGTCGGGTTCGCCCATCCAGAGATTTGAGGTACCGTTGAGCTTCAACAGGAGATCGGTGTCGTCTTCGTAGGAAGGATAGTACGCCTCGGCAACCCCCTTTTGCACGGCGATCGAGGTCACTGCTGGATGTGTTGCCGCCTCGAACGTACGGGCTGGATCTGCGCTCTCGGGGAGACCGGTGAAATCCGCCGGCCCGTGTTCGAGACCGTGATCGTACGCAAGTATGAGTACTTTGCCGTCCCGTGTGAGAGGCGTCTCGTCGATCGGGATCATAGTTCGAGTGTATCGGAGCGGCGTAATCAGTGTACCGGCATTCGATCAGAAAAATATTTACTCACTTTTGCAAGTATCTGCTTGCTAATGGGTTCTCCTGGCGTGAAAACACGGTAGGTTTAGGCCGGCGGATCGCAGAGCGAAGGTATGGAGTTTCGCACGGAGATCGAGAGCGTTGCGGTTATCGGCGCTGGGACGATGGGAAGTGGGATCGCACAGGTTGTCGCCCAGGCGGGCTATGAAACGCAACTCTATGATATCGACACCGACCGCGTTGAAGCCGGCTTCGAAACGATCGAATCGAGTCTCTCGAAGCTCGTCGAGAGCGATCGACTGACAGCCACGGAATCGGAGACAACACGCGACCGAATCACCGGCACGACGGAGCTCTCAGCGCTTTCCGACTGCGATCTGGCGATCGAGGCTGCCGTCGAGAATATGGAGATCAAACAGGAGATTTTCGCCGATCTCGACAGCACGCTCGATTCGGACGTCATACTGGCGACAAACACGAGCACGCTGTCGGTGACTTCGATTGCGAGTGCAACGGCCCGTCCCGAACTTGTTGTGGGGCTCCATTTCATGAATCCGGTGCCGGTGATGACAGGGGTCGAGCTGGTCTCTGGGGCACACACGACCGATGCAGTCGTCGAGTTTGCGGATGAATTCGCCCAGGAACTGGGAAAGGAGACCTGGCTGTCGGACGATAAACCGGGCTTTGTCTCGAACAGAATCTTGATGCCATGGATCAACGAGGGAATTCGGGCGTATGACGAGGGGGTTGCCACGAAAGCGGACATCGACCGCGGGATGAAACTCGGGACGAACGTTCCGATGGGCCCGCTTGAGCTTGCCGACCACATTGGTCTCGATATCTGCCTCGATGCGACTGAAACGCTCCACGAGGAGCTTGGCGATCGGTACACCCCGGCGTATCTGCTCAAACGAAAGGTAGCAGCCGGTGACCTCGGTAAAAAGACCGGAGCGGGCTTTTACAGCTACGAGTAGGCACCACTCCCGCGCCAATCGTGATGCTAACTATCAAGAGTGGGTAGTACCCACATCAATCATGGACTTTCGTTTGACAGACGAACAGCGACAGATCAAGGAGATGGTCTCGGAGTTTGTCGACGAGGAGATCGTTCCCGTCGCCGATGAGATCGACACCACCGACGAATTCCCAACAGGGTTAGTAAGCGAAATGGGCGAGCTCGGGCTGATGGGCATGCCGTTTCCCGAGGAGTACGGCGGCGCGGGTCTGGACTATCACTCGTATGCGATCGGCCTCGCAGAGATTGCTCGTGGCAGTGGTGGACTCGGCACGGTTGTTGCGGCCCACACATCGCTGGCCGGCAACATGCTGTACGAATTTGGGTCCGAAGACCAGAAAGAGGAGTATCTGACACCGCTGGCGGCAGGGACCGACGTTGGTGCGTTTGCGCTCTCTGAGGCTCAGGCGGGAAGTGACGTGCCAGCAATGGAAACCACCGCCGAGCGCGAGGGCGACGAGTACGTGATCGACGGTGGCAAGCTCTGGATCTCGAACGGTTCGGTTGCGGATACGATCACGCTGTTTGCAAAAACCGACCCTGCGGCGGAGTCGAAGGGGATTTCATCGTTCATCGTTCGACCTGGCGAGGATGATGGCTTTTTCGTCGAAGGAACGGAGCACAAACTCGGTGATAAGGGCTGTCCAACCGCCGAACTCCGCTTTTCGGAGCTTCGACTTCCAGCCGACCGCCGACTGGGCGAGGAAGGTGAGGGGTTCGTTCAGGCGCTCAAAACGCTTAATGGCGGCCGGATAACCATTGCTGCCCGTGGTGTCGGCATCGCACAGGCGGCACTCGATCAGGCAATCGAGTACGCAACCCAGCGTGAGCAGTTCGAGCAGCCAATCAGTGAGTTCCAGGCCATCCAGCACAAACTCGCCGACATGGACACCAAGGTGAACGCCGCTCGATTGTTGATGCACCAGGCCGCCGATCTGAAGCTGCGCGGCGACTCGTTCATCAAAGAAGCCGCACAGGCAAAGCTCTACGCCAGCGAAGTCTCCCGAGAAGTGGCCAACGAAGGCATTCAGATCCACGGTGGCTATGGCTACACGACTGACTTTCCGGCAGAGCGCTTCTATCGAGACGCGAAACTGAACGAGATTTATGAAGGCACCAGCGAAGTGTTGCGAAACACGATCGCAAACGAACTGCTCTGAGCGCAATCGATAGGTTCGAACCGCTGGACCCCTGTTGTGTTGGTATGCCGACCGAGACGATCACCGCGCAGTACGAATCCACGCCAAACGAACACCGGGTGACGATTTCACACGGTGAAAAGCGCGTTACGATCGCACAGAATGCCACTGGCTATGCAATCTGTTCGGTCCGATCAGGCGGTAACGAACTGGAGCGCTACTACGCACTGGATATGGCACTTGATCACGCCGCCGAATATCTCGGTGTCGATCCGCGAGCGATCGAACTTCCCGAACAGGCCCAAACCCTGGGGATCTGAGGAGGTGTTTTCTGTCTTGCTGGCTCGTCCCAGCACTCTCAAGCTACTAATTATTTCGTTCTAATGTATTTCTGTTCGAACAGTAAATTGTCGGTGTAGAGCTTCCAAAACGATTAATTGGTGGCCTGAACACCGATAGCTGTGCACGACTCACGGACAATAGTATTTGTATTGATACTCGTAATCATGATCGCAGGCTGTAGCAGTGTGATTCCTCAACCCGACGCACCCAGTGGAGGGATAGATGATGAAAGCATTGGGACTCCAACACCCACATCGGTCGATTCGACAGCCCCTGGACCTGCAGAAACCAAAGCGGGTAACACTGAATCGACAGCAGAGAGTGGACCGCTGACGCCGGCGACGAACACATCGGAGTTTGAACGACCAACACCGCCGAAATCCCCCGAATCAAAACCTCAATCGCGCATTCACTCCGTTCGGTTCAGTCACCGTGAACCGTCTCCAAACGGCAGCGGATACGCAGATTTCGATCTGTTCGTTCGTGCGAATACGACGATGCGAAATGTGGACCCAGAACCCGACGTGGACGGTGAGCCGTACTTCTACGTCACCGTTGAAGGCAACGGTGTGAGCCGGGCGAGCGTTCCGTACCGCGACAACGGCACGTTCGGTCTCGAAGTGCCAGTAAGGGCACTCACTCCCCATTCTGCGGGAACGCTTTCGGTCTCAGTTGGGCTCTACGATGTGGATCATGCCCACGATGATCATTACGACTCCTGGAACGGAACGATCGAGTATACCCCAGCAAACGGTCCAGTGTCTACTGGACTTTCCTGAACGGGGACACCGGAAATTTCGGTGCTAGAACGCGAAAATCGTGTCGTTCACCGACGTCCACAAACGCCGGAGATTGCGTCTTCGGTGACAGTGCTCGAATCCTTTGCGGATGCAGATTTTGCCTCGATGGTGTTGGACGAGACAGTTGCACCGATGTCGTCGAGACTGACCTCGGAGCCGTTTTTCACGACCGTGATTGGCTGTGTGACGACGAGATCGGTAACCTCACCAGTGTAGGTGTAGGTGTCTTCCCACGGACCGAGGCCGCCCTTTGCGGTCGAGCCGTCGATCGTGTCGGAGTCCTCAAGCGAGGAGTCCATTGCACGACTCTGTTCGAATTCGCCCGAAACGGTGAGCTGATAGTCTGCCCAGCCCTGCACGTTGGAGCCGTCGAGCGTGATCGTGTTCGTCGAGCTTCCAGAGCTGCTGGTCGATCCTTTCGTGACCTCCTCGGAGTCCTGCTTTGGCTTGTAGGTAGCAGCCGAAGAGATATTTGCCGCGATGAAATCGATCGTGCTCTCGGCACCGTTTTTCTGTGGACCGACCACAGTCTGCCCACCGATCTCGAGCGTTGGGGTGTGTGGAATCTTCAGGTCCTCAGAATCAGCGTGCGAATCTTTCACGAGGCTGTCGTACTTTCCGTTTTCGGCCGCAGCGACGACCTCGGAGATGTTGTCTACGCCAGCCTGGGACATGCGTCCTTCGAGCGAGCTCGGCGTCACTGTACCCGAAACCAGGTCGTCGAACATGTTCTCGAAGAGCGTCCAGTACGAATCGGGATCTTCCTCCCAGACACCGAGCGTCGTTGCGCTGATTTCTGGGTCGCTCGAGGAAATGAATCCTCCCGACGTGCCGTGAGTCGTTCCGCGCCCATATGGGTCGTACGAAATCGTACGGAAGCGGAAGTTCAGCTTGTCGGTTTGTACGAGCTCATCAACGATGTGTGGCAACACACTCTTGACGAACTCCTGTGTGAACGGACATTTGAAGTTCCCGTACAGCGTTGCCGTCGGGTTGTCCGGGCTCTTTCCCATCGTTGGGTAGAGAAACGATGCGTTGTCTGGAACAGGCGCGTTGTGCACATCGGTTTTAGCACTCGCCGTACCAGCACCGGCAGCGACACTTGTTACCGCAGCGCTGCCAGTAACTGCCAGGAACTTTCGACGTGATGGCTTCATCCGGCTAACACTCCTCCGAACAGGACTAAAAAGGGGGCCGGTCGTTTACCGACATTTCAGGCCAATTCAGACCGTTGCAACTGTTGCAAACGATTGTTTAATCGCAAGACGGCGGAGCTTTTGCACTGATTAAATTGTGGTTGTCAAAATGCCTCCAAGTGGCCGGTTAATCACTGGATATGGCGATGGAATCACCCCCTTCATATTATTACTTCTTGTTAGAGTGTTGATTAAATGTGGTACTGTAATGAGGCGCGAAGGGGGCCGACCGGCTTTTCCTTCCGGGCGATCAATTGGAAGGTCCGTTTGCAACTGCTCGTTTACACAGGTCGGTTGGGAAATGGTCCACGGAGTGGGGTGCGTAACTGACGTGAGTTTGGGCGTGGATGTAACTCTCTTAACCAGATCTCACGAATAGATGGCTCACCATTGTGCACAGTAGAATTGACAGCAGTCGCTGATCGATTGCTCGGCAACATACGAACTACACACTAAGAACATTACTGCGAAAGGAATTGAAGCGCCCGAGGCGGGATTTGAACCCGCGTCACGACCGTGACAGGGTCGTATGATGGGCCACTACACCACCCGGGCTGCCTGCATTCCATTGTATTCCCGACTTCCATTTAAGGCTTTCCAATCGATCGTGTGCTGGTACTGACTGGCGTGCCAAAAACTGGTATATCGCCAGCGAGCGGGCTGCTGACCGTCGGTAGTAAGGCTTATGCCGGTTGGTCCGATATGCCTCTGTAGTATCTCGAGATAGCCTTCTCCATCACTGGCCAGAGACACACATGGTAGACGCAACCGAACACGAGCTCGTCCCAGAGCATCACCTCGTAGAAGAGGAGAGGCTCGAAGAAATCCTTGACGAGTACAACATTGACCGCACAGATCTTCCAAAAATAAAACGACTTGATCCGGCCCTTCGGGATGTCGATGCAGAAGCCGGAGACGTCATTCGAATCGAACGTGATTCACGAACCACTGACACCGCGATCGTATACCGACTGGTAATAGAATGAACAGGGAAAGTAGACGCGCAATCTCTCGGGAATATTTCTCTCGTGATCGACTCGCAGCGCATCACTTCCGATCGTTCAACGCCTTTCTCAACCGGGGGATGCAGGAAGTGGTTGATGAAAAGGAGACGATCGACACCGACATCGGGGATAAGGAAGGCCAGGAGCCAGTGTGGGTTGAGCTTGGCAACGTCCGAGTGACCACGCCGCGCGTGCGTGAAGCCGATGGCTCCGAAGAGCTGCAGTATCCCCAGGAAGCACGGCTGCGAAACATAACGTACGCTGCACCGGTGTTCATGGAGATGACCATCGTTCGCGGCGGTGCAGACGAAGAAGAGCACATCGTCGATCAGTCCGAGACGAAAGTCGGACGCATGCCGATCATGGTGGGCTCAGAAAAATGCAACATCACTGGATTCTCCGATGAAGAACTGATCGAGATCGGCGAGGATCCTGCCGATCCTGGTGGCTATTTCATCGTCAACGGCTCCGAACGGGTGTTGATGACCTCCGAGGATCTGGCACCGAATAAGATTCTTGCAGAGGAAGACACGAAATACGGCGAAACAATTCAGGTAGCAAAAACGTTCTCACAGCGCCGTGGCTATCGCGCGCTCGTGCTGTGTGAGCGAAACAGGGAGGGACTGCTCGAAGTGTCGTTCCCCTCTGTTTCTGGCTCGATCAACTTCGTGACGCTCGTGCGAGCGCTCGGGCTCGAATCGGACGAAGAGATCGTCCACCGGGTCAGCGACGACCCCGAGGTCGTCAAATTCATGCTGGAGAACCTAGAGGCCGCAGAAGTGCAATCGACGACCGAAGCCATCGAGGCACTCGGTCAGCGCGTCGCACAGGGCCAGGGGAAAAATTATCAGCTCAAACGCGCCAACTACGTCATCGATCGCTATCTCCTCCCACATCTCCATGAGGACGGCATCGACGAAGAGGAGGTTCGGCTCAACAAGGCGTTTTACCTCTGTCGGATGGCAGAAGCGTGTTTCGAACTCGCGCTCGGTCGTCGCGAGGCAGACGACAAAGACCACTACGCGAACAAGCGCCTGAAGGTGTCTGGCGATCTAATGCGTGATCTGTTCCGCACCGCGCTGAACAAGCTCGCACGCGACGTGAAATACCAGCTCGAGCGTGCGAACATGCGTAATCGACAGCTTTCGGTGAACACGGTCGTTCGGTCCGACGTGTTGACCGAGCGGCTCGAACATCCGATCGCTACGGGCAACTGGGTCGGTGGTCGATCGGGGGTTTCACAGCTCGTCGACCGGACGGATTACATGGGCGTCCTCTCTCACTTGCGCCGGCTCAGAAGCCCGCTTTCGAGAAGCCAGCCCCACTTCGAGGCACGAGATCTACACGCCACCCAGTGGGGACGGATCTGCCCGTCAGAAACGCCTGAGGGGCCAAACTGTGGGTTGGTGAAAAACTTCGCACAGGCAATGGAGCTGTCACAGAACGTCGAGGACGAACGCACACTCAAACGTGAGCTGTCGGCCATGGGTGTCAGGGGGATCGCCGGGCTCGACACGCTCGAACGCTCCGCAGCGGGCGACTAACACCGAATCATGAGTAGTCAGGGACAAGACGCGAAAGTCTACGTTAACGGGAGTTTGATCGGCACACACCCCGAGCCAGAGCGGCTCGCGAGCGACATCCGCGAAGCACGGCGGCGCGGTGACATCGGCGAGATGGTGAACGTTGCCGTCAAAAAGCGCACGGGCGAGGTAATCATCAACGCCGATGCGGGTCGGGCACGGCGCCCACTCATTGTCGTTGAGAACGGCGAACCACGGGTCACCGATGCGGATATCGAAGCGGTGAAAAACGATGAGATGGAGTTCGAGGATCTCATCAACACCGGCGCGGTCGAGTTCATCGACGCCGAGGAAGAAGAAGACATCTACGTCGCCGTCGATGAGGACGACCTCACGACCGACCACACACACCTCGAAATCGATCCACAGCTGATGTTCGGCATTGGTGCCGGCATGATTCCATATCCCGAACACAACGCCTCGCCGCGTATTACGATGGGTTCGGGAATGATCAAACAGTCGCTGGGGCTGCCGTCGGCGAACTATCGAATTCGTCCGGACACCCGCCAGCATCTGTTGCACTACCCACAGCTCTCGATGGTCAAAACCCAGACCACCGAACAGATCGGCTATGACGACCGGCCTGCTGCACAGAACTTCGTCGTTGCCGTGATGTCGTATGAGGGGTTCAACATCGAGGATGCGCTAGTGTTGAACAAGGGGAGTGTCGATCGCGCACTCGCGCGATCACACTTCTTTAGAACGTACGAGGGTGAAGAACGGCGCTATCCGGGCGGCCAGGAGGACCACTTCGAAATTCCGGACGATGAGGTGCGTGGCGCACGCGGTGAGGAAGCCTACGCACACCTCGACGAGGACGGTCTGGTCAATCCGGAGACTGACGTTGACGAGAATGACGTCCTGCTCGGTAAGACCAGCCCGCCACGATTTCTCGAAGAGCCCGACGACATGGGCGGACTCGGCCGACAGAAACGCCGTGAAACCAGCGTAACGATGCGTTCTGGCGAGAACGGTGTCGTCGATACGGTCACGCTGATGGAAGGCGAAGACGGCTCGAAGCTCTCGAAGGTCAGCGTCCGTGACGAACGGATTCCAGAGCTTGGCGATAAGTTCGCTTCCCGACACGGTCAGAAGGGTGTGATCGGTCACATCGCACCACAGGAGGATATGCCGTTCACACAGGACGGCGTGGTTCCTGACCTGGTTCTCAATCCTCACGCTTTGCCCTCCCGGATGACGGTGGGCCACGTGCTGGAGATGCTCGGTGGCAAAGTCGGCGCACTCGAAGGCCGACGTGTCGATGGAACCGCGTTCCAGGGCGAGGACGAAGAAGAACTGCGGTCGGCGCTCGTCGATCACGGCTTTGAGTCCAGCGGCAAGGAAATCATGTACTCCGGTGTCACCGGCGAACAGATTGACGCGGAGATCTTCGTCGGCGTGATTTTCTATCAGAAGCTCTATCACATGGTCTCCAACAAGATTCACGCCCGCTCTCGTGGGCCGGTGCAGGTGCTGACCCGCCAACCCACCGAGGGTCGCGCCCGCGAAGGCGGACTGCGTGTTGGAGAGATGGAACGCGATGTGCTGATCGGTCACGGCGCAGCGATGGCGCTCAAAGAACGGCTGCTGGACGAATCCGACCGCGAGAAAGTGTACATCAGCGCCGAAACAGGCATGGTCGCCGTCAACGACGTGAACCAGCACCGGGTGTACGACCCGCTTACTGGCGACGAAGGAGACATCCACGAGGTGGAGATCAGCTACGCGTTCAAGTTGTTGCTCGATGAGATGATGGCGCTCGGCATTCGACCACGACTCAATCTGGAGGACGCAGTATAATGTCAATTCAAACGCCAAAAGACATCAGCTCGATCGATTTCGGGCTGATGGATCCCGAGACGTATCGTGACATGTCGATCACGAAAGTGATCACGGCAGACACCTACGATGACGATGGGTTCCCCATCGACATGGGGTTGATGGACCCTCGGTTGGGTGTGATCGATCCGGGACTCGAGTGTCCAACGTGTGGACAGCGGTCTGGTTCCTGTCCGGGACACTTCGGGCACATCGAACTCGCCGCGCCGGTGATTCACGTTGGGTTCTCAAAGCGTGTTCGCCGGTTGCTGCGTGGCACCTGTCGGAACTGCTCGAAGCTGCTGTTGACGTCCGAAGAGCGCGGTGAGTTTCTCGACCGACTAGAGCGGACGATCGAACTCGGCGACGATCAGTCGGACGTGATGAAAGCGGCAATCCGCCAGGCTAGAAAGAAAGATCAGTGTCCACACTGCGGGGAAAAGCAGTTCGACATCAAACACGAGAAGCCAACGACCTACTACGAGGTCCAGGACGTGTTGACGAACGAGTTTCCGGAACTGATCGCGGCGGCAATGCAGGGCGATGCGGTTCGCGATGAGGATCCAGACGACGTTGATCGCGATCCGATGTCGCCAGACGAACTGGCAAATGAGACCGGCATCGAGCTATCGCGCATCAACGAAATCTTATCGGGGACGTTCCGCCCGCGCCCGGAAGATCGCAAGGCAATTGAGAAGGCACTGTCGGTCGATCTGACCGAGGAGGACATGAACAAGCTGATGGCCTCAGACATTCGCGACTGGTTTGAGTCCATTCCCGACGAAGACCTCGAAGTGCTGGGAATCGATTCGGACCACTCGCGACCGGAGTGGATGATTCTGACGGTGTTGCCGGTGCCACCAGTGACGGCTCGACCGTCGATCACGCTGGACAACGGCCAGCGTTCCGAGGACGATCTGACGCACAAGCTGGTGGATATCATCCGGATTAACCAGCGATTCATGGAAAACCGTGAGGCTGGTGCACCCCAGCTCATCATTGAGGACCTCTGGGAGCTGCTCCAGTATCACGTAACGACGTTCATGGACAACGAAATCTCCGGGACGCCACCGGCTCGCCATCGCTCCGGTCGGCCACTGAAGACGCTCTCTCAGCGGCTGAAGGGCAAGGAGGGTCGCTTCCGTGGCTCTCTCTCTGGCAAGCGGGTGAACTTCTCCGCCCGGACGGTTATCTCGCCAGATCCGACGCTCTCGCTGAACGAGGTGGGTGTTCCCGACCGCGTGGCAGAAGAGATGACCCAGACGATGACGGTCACCGAACGCAACCGCGAGCAGGCCCAACAGTACGTCTCCAACGGGCCGAACACACATCCTGGTGCGAACTACGTCAAGCGACCCGACGGTCGGCGACTGAAGGTAACCGAGAAAAACTGCGAAGAGCTCGCAGAAAAGGTAGAAGTCGGCTGGGAGGTCAACCGGCATCTCGTTGATGGTGATATCATCATCTTCAACCGACAGCCATCGCTCCACCGAATGTCGATTATGGCCCACGAGGTCGTGGTGATGCCATATAAGACGTTCCGGCTGAACACGACGGTCTGTCCGCCGTACAACGCCGACTTTGACGGCGACGAGATGAACATGCACGCCCTCCAGAACGAGGAGGCTCGTGCGGAGGCCCGCGTGTTGATGCGGGTACAAGAGCAGATTCTCAGCCCCCGCTTCGGTGAGAACATCATCGGCGCGATTCAGGACCATATCTCGGGGACGTATCTGTTGACCCACGAGAACCCCGAGTTCAACGAGACGCAGGCGCTAGATCTCCTCCGCGCCACGCGCGTTGACGAACTTCCAGAGCCAGACCGTATCGACGGCGACATCGAGTACTGGACGGGGAGAACCCTGTTCTCGGAACTGTTGCCGGACGGACTGGATCTCGAGTTCACGAGTGCGACCGGCGACACCGTGCTGATCGAAGACGGCGAACTCATCGAGGGGACGATCGACGAGGACGGTGTCGGCGCGTTCGGTGGCACCGTCGTGGATACGATCTGCAAGCAGTACAGCACAACCCGTGCGCGGATGTTCATCAACGAGGTTGCTGCGCTGGCCATGCGTGCGATCATGCACTTTGGCTTCTCAATCGGGATTGACGACGAGTCGATTCCGGGCGAGGCACGCGCAGAGATCGACGAGACGATCGACAACGCCTACGATCGGGTCGAGGAGCTGATCGAGATCTACGAGAACGGCGATCTCGAGTCGCTCCCTGGACGGACCGTCTCGGAGACGCTCGAGATGAAGATCATGCAGGCGCTCGGAAAGGTGCGTGACACGGCCGGTGACATCGTCAGCGATTACTTCGGCGACGATAACCCGGCAGTTGTGATGGCCCAGTCTGGTGCGCGTGGGTCAATGTTGAACCTCACGCAGATGGCCGGCTGTGTCGGCCAGCAGGCAGTTCGTGGCGAGCGGATCAATCGTGGCTATGAGGATCGAACCCTGAGTCACTACAAAGCCGACGATCTCGGCGCAGACGCCCACGGCTTCGTGGAGTCGTCCTATCGTAGCGGGCTGACGCCACGTGAGTTCTTCTTCCACGCAGTGAGTGGCCGCGAGGGGCTGGTCGATACCGCAGTCCGGACCTCGAAATCCGGGTATCTCCAGCGCCGACTCATCAACGCGCTCAGCGAGCTCGAAACGCAGTACGATGGAACCGTGCGCAACACCAAAGACACCATTGTGCAGTTCGAGTTCGGTGAGGACGGCACGAGCCCGGTGAAGGTCTCTTCCGATGTGGACCACGCAGTGGACGTTGCAGAGATTGCCGACAGCGTTCTCGACGCCGAGTTCGAGGACGGCGGCGCAACGTTCTTAGAACAGGTTCGAGACGAGACAGACACGCGAACGAATCTCTCCGAGCGAATGGACGCAATTACCGCACAGGGTGATGACTGATGGCAGTATCCGAAGATATCGAACTCGTCGTCGAGGACACACAGCTCCCGCGACGTCTCAAGAACGAGGTGTACAGCGTACTCAACGAGAAAGGCATCTCTGATGTAGAAACCGCAGATCAGGTCGCACAACGTGTCGAACACGAGTACGTCGAATCTCGTGTTGATCCGCTCGATCCCGTGGGAACGGTGAGTGCACAGTCGATTGGTGAGCCTGGCACTCAGATGACAATGAACACCTTCCACTACGCGGGGGTTGCAGAGATCGACGTCACGCAGGGGTTGCCACGGCTGATCGAGCTGGTGGACGCCCGAAAGACGCCCGACACCCCGACGATGAAGGTGAATCTCGAGCCAGAGTTCGCGAACGACCGCGATCGAGCACACGAAGTCGTCTGGAAGATAGAGGCGACGCGCATCCTTGCGCTCGGTGACGTCTCAACCAACGTGGCCGACATGCTGGTCAGCATCGATCTGAACGAAGAAACGCTGCGCGAGCGCTGGCCAACGGTTGACAGCCTCGATTTGATCGTTAACGACATCTCCGAGACGATCGAGAGCGAGCTGGGCGTCGAAACGTATCATCAGGGAACGACCGTAGAATTCGGCCCGGACGAGCCGAGCTACCGAGATCTCCTCCAGCTCGTCGAGGAGTTGCGTGACATCGTCTTTAAAGGAATCGGCGACATTTCTCGGGTCGTCATTCGCAAAGAAGAGATCGAAGGGCAGGACGAACAGGAGTTCGTACTTCACACCGAGGGTGCAGCGTTCGGAAAAGTTCTCGAGATTGAGGGCGTAGACGCTTCACGCACCACCACGAACAATATCCACGAAGTCTATCGTGTGCTCGGTGTTGAGGCCGCCCGCGAGCGAATTATCGAAGAGACGATGGATACGCTAGCAGAGCAGGGACTCGACGATGTGAACATTCGTCACCTGATGCTCGTTGCCGACATCATGACCAACAACGGCGAGATCGAATCGATCGGTCGTCACGGCATCTCCGGCAACAAAGAGAGTGTTCTGGCCCGCGCAGCGTTCGAGGTGACGGTCAATCACCTGCTGGATGCGGCCGTTCACGGTGAATCCGACGAACTTGATGGCGTCACCGAGAACGTTATCATTGGCAAGCCGATAAAACTCGGAACGGGCGACGTAACGCTTCGCATGGGCGCGAGTGCTCCATCGGAGTAAGCCTTCTACATGCGTCGTTTTTACTGAAGGTAGGCGGTGATGGAGGCCACGATCACGATGACCAGAATGATTAGTGCAAGCGAGTAGAGTAATCCAATAGCGAGGCTGATGAACGGCGTGTACGTTAGCATCTCCGTTTCGATCGCGAGATAGGCAAGCAGGTTTCCGAGGAGATACAACGCGATGACAAAGAGCAGGGCTTTGCCGACCACGCCGGTGAGCAACTGTTTGATACCGCTCACTGCGCCGTCGTCATCCGACTGGTTCGACATGGATCAGGCCTACGGTGGCCCGGACAAAGAGCGTACTCCTGGCGATTTGTGAAAAGGAACGCTTACGTAGCTCGGTCGGGTATTCGGGCGTACTATGGCGAACGGCAAGTACGCCGCGCGGAAGCTCAAGAAGGACCGCCAGAACCACCGGTGGTCCGACTCGAAGTACGCGCGACGCGCACGCGGACTCGGTGAGAAATCCGACCCGCTCGAAGGCGCACCGCAGGGGCGAGGTATTGTACTGGAAAAGGTTGGCGTGGAAGCAAAACAGCCCAACTCGGCGATCCGGAAGTGTGTCCGGGTCCAGCTCATCAAAAACGGCAAACAGGTCACCGCGTTCTGTCCTGGTGACGGCGCGATCTCGTTCATCGACGAACACGATGAAGTGACGATCGCCGGCATTGGCGGTGCGAAGGGTCGTGCGATGGGCGACCTTTCCGGCGTGAACTACAAGGTCGAGAAGGTCAACGGCGTCAGTATGATCGAACTCGTCCGTGGGAACGCTGAAAAACCGGTGCGATAACGTATGAGTGAGACGAACACCCCCGAACCAGACCAGCCCGCTGGCAGCGACGATCTCGATGTCGATGCAAAGCTGTTTACGAAGTGGGATGTCGACGAGATCGCATACGAGGATCCTTCGACAGAACGGTATATCACCGTTACACCGGTCGCTCACACGATGGGGCGACACTCTTCGAAGCAGTTCAAAAAATCGGAGATCAGCATCGTCGAGCGACTGATCAATCGGCTCATGGCGACCGAAGAGAACACGGGCAAAAAGCAGCTGACCACGCGGGCCGTCCGCCGTGCGTTCGATATCGTCAACGAGCGCACCGACGAGAACCCGGTGCAGGTGCTCGTGACGGCCGTCGAGAACGCCGCGCCACGTGAGGAGACCGTTCGGCTCAAATACGGTGGCATTTCGGTGCCACAGGCCGTCGACGTTGCGCCACAGCGCCGTGTCGATCAGGCACTGAAGTTCATCGCGGAAGGGACACACTCCGGGTCGTTCAAGACTGCGACCGACGTTGAGGAGGCACTCGCCGATCAACTGATCGGTGCTGCCAACTACAACGTCCAGACCTACGCGATCAACCAGAAAGAAGAAAAAGAGCGCGTCGCCGCTGCCGCGCGATAATCTCTCTTCACTCTATGTGGACGTACACTCCGCGTATCGCCGAGTGATGTCCATCAACGTCTGTTTGTATTCGCTTTTTTCAGGATCGATCGAGAGCGACCGGAACGCGTCTTTGAACGCCGTGATATCAATATTCGGCGCGTCATTGGCGGCAGCGTGTGCCAGATCATAGAGGAGGTGATCAGCGCCAACCAGCGAATGGCGTTCACACAGTGCGAGTGCAAACGCCGCATTCACGGCCGTAATGTTCGGGTCCGCGGCGGTGGACCATCGCGTCCACATGCTCGGCACTGATCGTGCTCGGTTGCGAACGGCGCTTGCGAGCGCCGATTCGAGGAACGTGATGAGCTTATTCGCCGGCGAAATGGCGAGTGTGATGTCGTCGGCGTAGATGTCTTTCATGTGATTGGCGATCTGATAGCAGTGGGTCAGCGTCTGGCGGTCGACTGACCGGCCCGCGAGCGCGAGATAGACCGCCTCGGTGGTCGATTGCGTGTGTGATGGATGGGCCTGTTCGTTGCGTTGCATGTGCGAAAACTCGTGGAGGGCGAGCTCGCGGGCCATCGCACTGGTCGCAGTCGTTGTGGCCATGTTCAACAGATGGTACTCATCACCGTGGGTTGTCCAGGTCCGTTCGTCAGGATCATCCCGAAGCCGAACCCGAACGTCTTTTTCGAGATCATACTCCGTTTCGAAGAGATCTCTGGCGCTCAAAAACGGCTCTGAGGGACCATCGCCTAGCACACGGAGGTCCATGTGTGTAAGTATCACGCGCGCAACTGTCATGACTCTTGTGTCGATGGAAACACTGGTGAAAGAAAATCGGTCGGATGGGGTTGCGGACGATGTCGAGAGGAAGCCGCGATTGATTCGTTTTTTACGCGCATTCAGACGGAAATTCGACCAACCACACAGAGCTCAGACGAACGGCGTGAGAATCCCCAGTGGAACCGTCCAGGCCATCGCGTGTGCTATAATCGTGACGAGAAGATTCTCCGTTCGCTCGTATGCGTATCCCCAGATCACTCCAGGAACTGTCGTCGAGAGACCCCAGTACAACGCACTTTCGAGACCAACTCCAGACTGGATGATGCCAACGAGCAGATGCAACAGTCCGAACAGCAGCCCGCTGATGAGAACAATGCCGAGTCTGTCGAACGCCGGGCGAAGGAGTCCCTGAACGATTCCGCGGTAGAGCAACTCCTCGGCCGGAGCGGCGAACAGATATTTGACGACGAACGCGAGCGGCCAGAACGAAGGGTTTGAGGCCAGATCGATGGCACCAGTACTGCCCACAGACGGCGGTGAGAGCCCAACCGCAGAAAGCATCGGAGTAACAAATTCCCCACTAGCCACCATTAACGGCGGTAACACGGCGATCCAGGCGATATCACCGAATGTGGGCCACCGAATCCGGCACAATTGATCAGGACGCGTATGGAAGTAGAGCAGTGCTCCCCCGAACAGGGCGAATCCGAACTGGATCTGGTGCTGGGCTGCAATTCGGAATGCGACCGTCTCCCTGATCCATGCAGGCAAAACAACACCAAGGAGTACAATTCCGAGTAGCCCTGCGATGAATCCGCCTGTGGCGACACAGAGTGCACCAGCTGTGCCACGAGCGCGTGGTTGGGAAACAATTATACTGAGTTCGGGGACCATCCGACTCACAGCAGCTTGCCCTCCGTGAGCACTACCGTGATTTTAAATTGCCACATACCGGATGTGTCTGACGATAGAGTCGTATTAATTTCTGACGATCGTTCTGCTGATGAACGTCGTTTACTTTCAAGTCTGAAATCACCACAACTGATATGCATACAAACAGAACAGTTGGCCACATTCAATGTGTCCTCCTGCTATCGAAACCGACGCCCTTCGGAAGACCTACGGGACCACGGTTGCACTCCAGTCGTTGGATCTCTCGATCGAATCCGGGTCGATCTACGGCTTTCTGGGGCCAAACGGTGCGGGGAAAACGACGACCATGCGGTTGTTGACGGGGCTTTCAGACCCTACGAGTGGTACCGCCAGCCTCAGCGGGACGCCGGTAGATGATCGCCGTTCGATCGCCGATCTCGTCGGCTATCTCCCGGAGAGCCCACCGCTGTACGGTGAGTTCAGCGGGCGTGAGCAACTCGAATACGTCGTTGGATTGCGAACGCTCGACGCCGATCGAACCGCAGAGCGTATCGAAGAACTGCTTGCCCAATTCGATCTGACCGAGGATGCCGATCGGCGGATCAGTGGCTACTCCACCGGGATGAAACAGAAGGTTGCATATATCCAGACGATTCTCCACGATCCACCGGTGTTGTTGCTCGACGAACCGACCGCTGGTCTCGATCCACGGGCAGCTCGCCAGCTCAAAGAATCAATCACCGAACGCAGCGAAGGCGGCACGACCGTGTTTTTATCGACGCACATCCTGCCGGTCGTAGAGGAGCTTGCGGACACGGTGGGCGTGCTGTATGACGGCGAGCTCGTCGCCGAAGGGAGTCCGGATGCCGTAACCGAACGGGCAGAGGCCGACGGCGACGCGACGCTTGAGGATGCGTTCCTGGCCGTGACGAGCGAGCCCTCGGCCAACCGATGAACTGGCGAGAAGATCTACGGACGGGATCGACCATCGCGAGGGCTGAGCTGCGCCGTTCGGTCCGGTCGATCAGCAGTGATCGCCGCCGGCTCGCAGAGGTCGCCGTCGTCGCCGTGAGCGTTTGCCTACCATTGCTGGTGTTGGTCCCGGTTCTCATTGGCGAAGGTTGGCGCGTGCGAGCGAGTACTGCACTCCCACCAGTGGCCGGTTGGGTCACGGTAGCCACGATTGGCCTCCTTATTCTCGCGGTCTATCGAACGGTGAGTGCCGTCGGGGCGATCGATCAGGATGCACTCGTGTTGACCACCGCTCATCCGCGTGCGGTGGTGATCGGCCTCACCGTTGCGGAGTGGGTCCGTCAGCTGTTCACCGTCGGAGTGATCGGGTGCGTGCTCCTCACCGCGTTCGGTGTTGGCGCTGGCGTTCCCTGGCTCGGACTGACTGCGTTTCTCGTTGGAACGCCACTGTTCTGGTGGACGATCGTCGCTGGCTACGTTGGTGGAATGGGACTGCTCGTGCTTGACGATCGACTCCAGTTCGATCGCCGGTTGCTCGCGGTGGGTGGTGTGCTCGTCTTTCTCGTCGTTACCATCGGTTCGCAGCTGTACGTCAGTCGTTTCACCGGGGCCATTACAGCGCTGTCGCCAGAGGCGATCGCCATCCAACCGCTGTTTGCGTACGCGCAGCTCGCATTCGTCGGCACGCCGTTCGCAGATCCGATTGGAAGTGGTCCGCTCATCGTTGGACTGTTCGTGATCATGAGCACGCCACTCGCACTCTCGATTTCTACCAGGCTAGCAACACGTCACTGGCTGGCTGACGATCAACGAACCACGAACCGGTCACACGTCACGACTGGTGGGTTCTCGCCGCCCATCCCATTCAGCTGGTCGCCCGCAGGATTCGTCGCATGGGGAGCACTCATTCGGGCGATTCGTGAACCGCGGAACCACGGCCACGTCTTCACGGCGTTCATTGCGATCGCGCCGTTCGCGGGAGTCTACACCAACGCTCCAGCAAGCGAGCACGGTCTGCTACTCGCGCTCGGTGGGGTGCTCCTGGCGACCGTGTTGTCTGGAGAACTGTTCGTGCTCAACCCGATCGGGGAGCTCACAGAGCAGCTCCCACTGGTGTTGCTCACCCGGCTCTCTCCACGGACGCTGCTTCGCGGGCGTGTCATCGGCGCTACGACGGCTGGAGTGGTCGTTCTCACCAGCGTGGGACTGCTTGCGCTTTCCATCGGCCTCAACCTTCGGTCGTTCGTTCTGGTGTGGCTCGTTGGCAGCGTCTTCTGTCTGGCGGCGGCGCTGTTTTCCACTGGATTGGGGGCGGCGATACCTTCGAGTGACACCACCCAGCAGTGGGGAACTGAGACGGTCACCCCATCGATCGCAGCCCAGATCGTCTTCCTGTTCACCGTCTGGGACGGCGCGACGATCGGCGTTGTGGTGCTCTGGCTGATGCTCTCTGGCTGGCTGACGGTGACACCGGTCGTCGTGGGTGGGCTGGTGTGCTACAGCGTGGTGGTCGTCGGTCCCGCACTGGCTTCCTATCGATCGGCCGTTCGGCGATTCGAATCGATCACGCTTGCGGCGGTGATCGAATGATGACAATCTGGGCAGATTTCGAAGATGGTGTCCAGATTGTCCGTGGAACACTGCGCCGGGAGCTCAGATCGTACACCACCAACCAACGGCGACTGATCGGGTTGCTCGTCACCATCGTATTTTATCTATTCACTCTGTCGATTTCGATTCCGGCAACCTATACGATCGGCCAGGGTGTTACTGGACTCGATTCGATCCCCTATTTCGGTGTGTTGTGGACGCTGTTTCCTCCCGGGATGGTCGGGATGATGGCGTTGCTCTCGGCCGATCGAATCGCGACGATCGAGGCGAGCGATCTCGTGTTGATGATCGTTCACCCACGTGGGGCCCTGCTTGGACTGCTCGGCACAGAATGTATCCACCTGTTGCTCTGGTTTGGACTCCCAGCCGGGCTCGTCGGCGGTTCGTTCATGCTCGGTGCCAACGTTCCGTCCGCCCTCCTCGTCGGTGGGACGCTCGTGCTGGTCGTGCTCTGCTGGGCGGCCGTCTGGGGCTACGCGCTGGGTATCGGAACGTTACGAGTGCTGCGCCGTGTGCCACGATTCCAGCGACTCCTGAAAATCCTCTGGGCGGTTGTGATCGTCGCCGTGTTGTTTGCCTCTCAGTTTATCGGTCGTCAGATAGTGAGCGGGCTTGGCGGTCGGCCGTTCCACTCGCTGGCGGCGATACTCAACGCCGGTCCGTTCGCCTCGTTCGGAGCGCTGACGTTCGTTGGAACGCCAGTCGGTGGGTCGGCTTCACTTGACGGGCTGGCAATACTGGCCGTGCTGGTTCTCACAATCCCAGTAGGACTCGGTGTGAGCACCCACCAGGCGAGGTCGTTCTGGTTTCGTGACCGAGCCCCACCAAAACAACATTCTGACCGACAGAAACCAACAGAATTCGAACCGCCGTGGCCACTCGACCGGTCGCGTGCCGGCCACGTGGCGTGGGGACTGCTCCTGCGGGCAAAACGAACGCCACAGAAGCTTGCCCATCTCCAGCAACAGGGGATCTTGCTGATCATGGCCGGTCCGCTCGTGTTTGAGGCCGGACTCTCTGGAGGATTGCTTGCGGCGTTGAGTTGTATCGCCGCAACGCAGGTCGCTGGGGCTGCATTCTGTGCGAATCCGCTCGGTGATGACCGTCCACTGGGGACGCTCCTGTTTCTCACCGATGTCACGCCACGAGCGCTCGCTCGCGGTCGCATGCTTGCCGGGCTCGTGCTCACAGTTCCGGTTGCTGTGATCGGATCCCTGCTCACGATTGCCATTGGCACCCCACCGCTGGCGGCGATCAGTGTTGCGTTCGTTGGCGCAGTGTTGTGTCTCCCGGCGACTGGCCTCGCGCTCGGGCTGGGATCGCTGTATCCGATCTTCGAGGAACGCGAGGTGTTCGGTACGGAAGCGATCTCACCGTCGTTTGGGGTGCTGTACGTCTATGAGATGATCGTTCTCGGTGGAACCGTGATCGGACTCTGGGTGTGCTGGGTGCTTGCAACCGGAACTGCAAGTCTCTCGTTGGGGCTCGGAATCGGGCTTGTGGTGTATGGTTTGTTCACCACGGTAATTCCGTACGCGGGCTACCGATATGCGGTTGGTCGTCTTCGATCGCTCACGATCGAGTGATCAGGCGTCGAACAGCTCTGCGAATCGGGGTGGGGGGTTCTGCCACCCGGAACCACAGGGCTCAACCGAAACACTACGCTTTTCACTGCCCTGCTGATATAGCGGGGTAATGGGCCGACGTAAGAAGATCGTACAGGAATGTGAGCGACTGATGGACGAGCCGGAGCACATCCGGAACATCGCGATCGCCGCCCACATCGATCACGGAAAGACGACGCTAACTGACAATCTGCTTGCGGGTGCGGGAATGATCTCTGAGGATCTCGCTGGCGAGCAGTTGGCAATGGATACCGAGGAAGACGAACAGGAACGTGGGATCACCATCGACGCAGCAAACGTTTCGATGACCCACGAATGGGAAGACACCAACCACCTCATCAATCTCATCGACACGCCTGGCCACGTCGATTTCGGTGGCGACGTGACGCGTGCGATGCGTGCCGTCGACGGCGCGCTCGTGGTCGTGGACGCTGTCGAAGGGACGATGCCACAGACCGAGACGGTCGTCAGACAGGCGCTTCGCGAGGGTGTCAAGCCAGCGCTGTTCATCAACAAGGTCGATCGGCTCATCAACGAGCTCCAGGAAGGTCCCCAGGAGATGCAACAGCGCCTCCAGGGCGTCATCCAGGATGTCAACGAGCTCATTCGCGGCATGGCCGAGGAGAAATACGAAGAGGAAGGTTGGCGGGTTTCCGTCGAGGACGGCACCGTCGCCTTTGGCTCGGCACTGTACAACTGGGCCGTTTCGCTGCCATCGATGCAGGCAACGGGCATCGACTTCGGCGATATCATCGAATACAACCGCAGTGGTGAGGACGGCATCCGCGAGCTAAAAGAGCAGTCGCCGCTCTCGGACGTTGTCCTGGATATGGTCGCCGAGCACTTCCCGAACCCACTCGATGCACAGCCAGAGCGCATCCCAACCGTCTGGCGTGGCGATGCAGACAGCGACATCGCAAATCAGATGCAGGCCGTCGATGAAGACGGCGAGGTCGTCTTCATGGTCACCGATATCGGGATGGACCCACACGCCGGCGAGATCGCCTCCGGGCGTGTGTTCTCGGGGACACTCGAGCGCGGGCAGGATCTCTACGTTTCGGGCACTGCCGGCACGAACCGCATCCAGTCGGTGGGTATCTTCATGGGTGGCGAACGCGAGGAAGTAGAGCGCGTTCCGGCCGGCAACATCGCCTGTGTCACCGGACTGCGCGATTCGATCGCTGGCTCGACGGTCACGAGCGTCGAGATGACGCCGTTTGAGTCGATCGAACACATCTCCGAGCCGGTGATCACGAAATCCGTAGAGGCACAGCACATGGACGATCTGCCAAAGCTCATCGAAACCCTTCGGCAGGTCTCCAAAGAGGACCCAACGATCAAGATCGAGATCAACGAGGACACTGGCGAGCACCTCATCAGCGGACAGGGCGAGCTCCACCTCGAAGTGATTACCCAGCGTATCGAGCGCAATCAGGGTATTCCGGTTACCACAGGTGAGCCGATCGTTGTCTTCCGTGAGTTCCCACGCGATGCAAGCGACGTTGTTGAGGGGATCTCTCCGAACCGACACAACCGCTTTTACATCAGCGTGCAGCCGCTCAGCGAAGAGCTGATCGAGCTGTTGAAGATGGGCGATGCGAGCAACGACATGCCAGAGCTCGAGCGCCGTGAGGCTCTCATGGAGGCTGGGATGGACAAAGACACCGCGCTCAACGTCGAGCACATTCACGGTGCAAACATCCTCATCGACGATACGAAGGGAATTCAGCACCTCAACGAAACGATGGAGCTCGTCATCGAAGGCCTCGGCGAGGCACTCGATGATGGCCCACTTGCTGCTGAGCCAGTCGAAGGAGCGCTCATCCGTCTGCACGACGCCAAGCTCCACGAGGACGCCATCCACCGTGGCCCAGCACAGGTGATCCCGGCAGTTCGTGAAGCCGCACACAACGCGCTCATCGACGGCCGGATCGCACTGCTCGAGCCGATCCAGAACGTCCGCATCGACGTTCCGAACGAGCACATGGGTGCTGCTTCGGGCGAACTGCAGGGTCGTCGTGGCCGCGTCGATGACATGTATCAGGAAGGCGATCTGATGGTCGTCGAAGGAATTGCGCCAGTGGACGAAATGATCGGCTTTGCCAGCGACATTCGTTCGGCAACCGAGGGTCGTGCCTCCTGGAACACCGAAAACGCCGGGTTCCAGGTGATGGCCGACAACCTCCAGACAGAGACGATCATGGAGATTCGCGAGCGTAAAGGCATGAAAACCGAACTTCCCGTGACTGTCGATTACTTCTAACTCTCGCTCACGGGGTGTGGTTTTCATTTGGTGAGCCGCCGGCTTGCGGTATTGGTGGGTGATTCTTAATGGCGACCGCTACGTACGTGTGGTATGGATGATCTGTCCAGACGCTGTCCTGACTGTGACGTCTTGCTCGATCAGCTGACGCTTCGGACTGAAAGCTACGCGGATCAACTACAGGTCGTCTCTGACGAGCGACGGAGTGGGATACTCGGGAAGCTCGGACAGCACGAAAAAGAGACCGCCGTGCCGTACGTCTGTCCGGAGTGTGGATTGGTTCGGCTGTATGTCGATCCCGATTCGTGACGGATTACTGGGCCTCGAACACGGCTTGCATGTCGTTAAGATCGAATAGATGCCACCGATCGTCGCACTGTGCTCGAACGCCGTCTTCGAAACCTGCTCGCGAGAAAATAGCATACTCTTCATCACGAGCACCGGTTTTCCAGCGAACATGACCGGCTTTCTCGGTGAGTTGGTCCACGAGATCGATCCCGACGGGGGTAGTCGTCCATTTGCACTCACCCAACAGCACCGAAGGCGTTCGATCGTCGAGTGCGACGATGTCGATCTCCTCGCCCCCGTACCACCAGCTGCCAACGCTCCCGTAATTTCCACTGAACGAAGAAGAACGGATGCACTCCCAGACACACTCCCGTGCGACGTCCTCGAACGTCTGCGAAACGAATCGATCGAGTTCTGGGAGAATTCGATTGGTGAGTACCTGTTCCGGAGCCTGCTCGATTCCTGATTGATTTGGTTCAACGAATCGAAACCAGAACCTGAGAAACGGATCCTTGATCGAGTACAGTGATCGCTTCGATCGTTGTTGTTCTGCAGTCACCGGAACTTTTCGTTCGATCAGTCTAAGGCGTTGTAATCGGGAGAGATAATTCGGAAGCTGCGTGCTGTCTATCCCTGTGTGTCCAGCCATCTCGTTTGGAGTTGTCGCTCCAAGCGCTATTGATTCTAAAATTGACATATAACGCGATGGCTCGCGGAGCTCCGATCGAAGCAAAAACTCGGGTTCAGAGAACAGAATTGACGTTTTTGAGAGGTGGTTTTGAAGCAAGTTGTCAGCTAGTGGCTGCGCGTAATCGAACAACATGAGATACATTGGCATCCCCCCAGCAACTGCGTACGTTCGGATACTGTCAATAAATGAGTACTCAATTACTTCGTTTGCTGTGGAAAACGAAAACGGTTGAAGATCAATTTGACCGCTCCGGCGGCCAAATAATGGGCTTTCCCGGCCCAGAACATCAGACTCCATGACCCCGATTGATGAGCCACATAGGATCAGTGTTCCATCAGTTTGCGTCCGAATTCCATCAACTACCGTTTGGAGTGCACCGAGCACCGCTTCGTCCGATTCAATCTGGTACGGAAACTCGTCAATAGCAATGAGTGGAGACGTACTGCAAAGAATTTCCCCCAAATATTCCATCACGTCGTGCCAATCCGAATGACGTGGAACCCGGCTTTCGTCGAATGCTGCAAGCTCTTCAAGGAGCTTTCTCTGCTGGACTGCTGGAGCATCCTTTGTTGCCAGATGATATATACTATCTGTTTCTTCACATACTTTCTTCACGAGCTCAGTTTTTCCAACCCGTCTACGGCCATAGATCACAACCATACTCAACGAATCTCGATCGTGCTGTTCTCGCAGTGTTGTCAATTCGTCAGTACGGTCGTGGAACAACATTACGATTATTATTATTACGATGTTTGATTTAGGTCTTTGGTCGCAGTCTGTCCATATCGAATCACCGGCAAGCATACGTGACGAACGAGGTGATTAAGGTGTTCTCGTGATTGGTCACGACAATGCTATCGACGCGAGACAGCACGGAGGTGGCCGGATGAGCGACCGAGATCCGGTCCGTGCTCACACCGTTCGGCTCGAACTCGATGATGAGCCGGGCGAACTGCTCAACGCACTCGGACCGATCGCCGACAACGGCGGTAATCTGCTCTCGATTTTCCACGAGCGTGGCAATCGGACACCGCGGGGGCAGATTCCCGTCGCGGTTGATGTCGAGGCGACCCCCGAGCGCTTTGACCGGATCGTGGCTGCGTTGCGCGACGCAGGTGTCAACGTCGTTCAGGCCGGCACGGAACATTATGGCGACGAGTTGACGGTCGTGCTCGTCGGGCCGTTGCTCGAGAGTAATCTCTCCGAGACGCTCTCACGAATCGAATCCGAATCCGATTGTTCGATCAAAAACGTCACCCTGTCGATCGGCGAATCAGCCACAGATCCCTCGAGTGCACGCCTTCGTCTTGCGGTCCACACCGGGGCCAGCGACGCCGCTCTGGATGCCGTTCGCGGAGTGGCATACGACCAGGAACTCCAGGTGATCTCACCGCTCGCTGGGGGTGAGTCCGCATGAAACTCGCCATCATGGGTGCGGGGGCGGTTGGTACCAGCGTCGCAGAACTCGCCTCGACGTACGACCACACCGTAACCGGCATTGGAGACTCCTCAAGTGCGGCGGTCGATCCCGACGGCCTTGACGTTGGGGCCGTTCTCGAGCGAAAGCGAACGAACAACACGGTTGGTCGGTCTGCTCCAGAGGACCTGCTCGATGGAGAGTACGACGTTCTTATCGAAGCGACACCGACGACGCTCGGCGATGCCGAACCTGGATACAGTCACGTCACGTCCGCCCTCGAACGCGACCGACACGTCGTTCTCGCGAACAAGGGTCCAGTTGCTGAACGATACGATGACGTTCGACGGGTAGAACAAAAAAGCGAGGGGACCATGCTGTTCGATGCCACTGTCGGTGGAGCGATTCCGGTCGTTTCGACGATCGAAGCTTTCGATTCGGACTCCGTGACGGCCGTCAGGGGCGTGCTCAACGGAACGGCGAACTTCATCCTCTCGAGAATGGCGACCGACTCACTGGACTACGAACACGTACTCGCAGAAGCCCAGGATCTCGGCGTCGCAGAGGCTGACCCGACGTTCGATGTCGATGGGACCGACGCCGCGCTCAAATGTGTGATCATTGCCAACGTCCTCTATGGCGGTGGCTACACGATCGAAGATGCCCTCGTCGAGGGGATTCAGAACGTGCCCGCATCAGCACTCTCGCTCGCTGCCGAAGACGGACGAACGATCCGCCTCATCGGCGACGTTGCCGACGAGCGGATTCTCGTTGGACCACGACTCGTCCCAGAATCCGGTACCCTCGCCGTCTCCGGGACACAGAACATCGTACAGATAGAGACCCAACACGCCGGCCGACTCAATGTGAGTGGCCGGGGAGCCGGCGGTCACGAAACCGCCACTGCCGTGTTGAGAGATGTCGGATTGCTTGAATAAGTGCGGCGACCTTGCGCACGGCTAGTTGTATGGCCACGGACTGTCAATCGTGTGACGATCTGTCAAACCGCTGTACGCGAAGCGGGTGTGCGGGGCATGGTTTCGAAATCGTTTTATGAGTTTCACCCGGTAGTAACCCCTACAGCGCTTTGCGCGTGAGATATCAATGGCAGACAAACCACACCAGAATTTGGCGATTATCGGTCACGTCGACCACGGGAAGAGTACGCTCGTCGGTCGACTGCTCTTTGAGACAGGCAGTGTCCCGGAGCACGTGATCGAACAGTACCGCGAAGAGGCAGAGGAGAAAGGCAAAGGCGGCTTCGAGTTCGCCTACGTGATGGATAATCTCGCAGAGGAGCGCGAGCGTGGTGTCACCATCGACATCGCCCATCAGGAGTTTGACACTGACGACTACTACTTCACCATCGTGGACACGCCGGGTCACCGCGACTTCGTGAAGAACATGATCACTGGTGCGAGCCAGGCAGACAACGCAGTGCTCGTCGTGGCGGCGGACGACGGCGTTCAGCCTCAGACCCAGGAGCACGTTTTCCTCTCGCGCACGCTCGGTATCAACGAGCTGATCATTGCAGTGAACAAAATGGACCTCGTCGACTACAGCGAGGACGACTTCGAGTCGGTCAAAGAGGAAGTCACTCAGCTGCTCAGTCAGGTCCAGTTCAACGCCAACAACACGAAGTTCATCCCGACTTCGGCGTTCGAGGGCGACAACGTCTCGGATCTGTCGGACAACACGCCGTGGTACGACGGCGAGACGATTCTCGACGCACTCAACGACCTGCCTGAAGTCGAGCCACCGACGGACGCGCCGCTCCGACTTCCGATCCAGGACGTGTACACGATCTCGGGCATCGGTACGGTGCCGGTCGGTCGTGTTGAGACGGGACTGCTCGAGGCTGGCGCGAACGTTTCGTTCCAGCCGAGCGATGCCTCCGGTGAGGTCAAATCCGTCGAGATGCACCACGAAGAGGTGCCCAAAGCGGAGCCGGGCGACAACGTTGGATTCAACGTTCGTGGCATCGGCAAGGACGACATCCGCCGTGGAGATGTCTGTGGTCCGGCCGAGGAACCCCCATCGGTCGCCGAGACGTTCCAGGCCCAGATCGTCGTCATGCAGCACCCAAGCGTGATCACGGCCGGTTACACGCCAGTGTTCCACGCACACACCGCACAGGTCGCCTGTACGATCGAGTCGCTTGACGCGAAGCTCGATCCGGCCAGCGGTGAGGTCAAAGAAGAGAATCCGGACTTCATCAAGAGCGGCGACGCCGCGATGGTGACGGTTCGGCCACAGAAGCCAATCTCGATCGAGCCAGCGTCGGAGATCCCCGAGCTCGGGAGCTTCGCCATCCGTGACATGGGTCAGACCATTGCAGCGGGGCAGGTCCGGAGCGTCGAGGAGCGATAACATAAATGCAACAAGCACGCGTTCGGCTGGCGGGAACCAGCCCAAACGATCTCGACACGATCTGCGACGACGTTCGAGAGATCGCCGATAAGACTGGAGTGAGTCTCTCGGGGCCAGTGCCGTTGCCGACGAAGACGCTGGGCGTTCCGTGTCGGAAGTCTCCAGATGGTGAGGGGACGGCAACGTGGGAGCACTGGGAGATGCGCGTTCACAAGCGGCTGATCGACATTGACGCCGACGAACGCGCGCTTCGGCAGCTGATGCGGATTCAGGTCCCAAACGACGTTAGCATCGAAATCGTCCTCGAGGACTAATCGCGTTAGAGACGGTCGGTGCTGATACGAACGGTCGTATCTCACGCGCATCTTTCGCGTCGGCGCGTGAACGGAAAGTGTTAACCGCAATGGGAGACTTGGTCGGACTGCGGGCTCGTAGATCAGTGGCAGATCGCTTCCTTCGCAAGGAAGAGGCCCTGGGTTCAAATCCCAGCGAGTCCATCGACGAACGAAGTGAGGAGATGGCGAGTTGGATTTGAACACGTAGGTCGCAGCGCGAACGCAGTGAGCGACCGTCCTACTCAGTTCAAATCCCAGCGAGTCTATTGTCGATCCAGGATTTCTCGATCACTCACACTGTGCACTGATAAGAGTGCGATATTCACGGGCAACGGCCTCAATCTGTGTTTCAGTGGCCCTTAGCATAATGATAGAGCCGGCAGAATTCGGACCGGCTCTTTCGTAGCTACCAACCATGAATAACTACTTATCTAAATCGTATTTATCTACGAAAACCATCTCCTTGGCCATTCGGAAAGACCACAACCCTAATACGTAGATGCCAGCTGAGTAACGTATAATGACCCGTCGGTCGGTGCCCGAGTGGACTAGCAAAGCGTTGTTGCTGCTTGGAATTGGGAGCATCGTACTGGCATTTTCGTTTTCTGCACTCACAGCGCCGGACATCACGGCCCAATCGAGTACCGACAGCACGGACGACGATTCGTTCAGGGTGGCAATCGGGTTGCAGTCCGGAACGAACGGCTTCGGTGGGATGGACGAAGCACACGTCCGGATGATAAACAGCACTGGAACAACACTCTGGGAGTATGGCGACGCCCACGCGTATTTCGACGTCTCCGTTCTCGACAACGGTACGGTCTTGACCGCGTTCATGAAAAAGGGCTATGAGTCGGGTTGTGAGCCGTACGACACGCCATGTTCGAAAACCGGCTTTCGACTGATCAAGCCCGACCCAGAGCCACACGTGATCCGTGAGTACACGTTCCCGGTCCGATCGGACGTGAACAGCGAGGTCCACGACGTGGAGCTGTTGTCTAGCGGCGAGGTCGTGCTGACGGATATGGACCGCGAGCGCGTCTTCACCGTGAACGGCGACGAAATTACCTGGAGCTGGAACGCATCGAGTCGATACGACGCGCCCCCGGACCCAACGAAAACCGACTGGCTCCACATCAATGACGTGGATTACCTTGGCGACGATCGCTTTCTCGTCAGCGTCAGAAACGCAAATCAGCTGGTAATCATCGAACGCGGAGCTGGCGTCCAGCAAGTGATCAACGCTGACGAATCGAAACGCGTGCTGAATCAGCAACACAACCCACAGCAACTGACCGAGGACGCAGTGCTCGTCGCTGACAGCCACAATGACCGCGTCGTCGAACTAACCCAAGAAAACGGCGAATGGACGCCGGGGTGGACGCTCCACGACACCGGTGAGGTACCGTTCGACTGGCCACGCGATGCCGACCGACTCCCCGATGGCCGGACACTCATCACGGACACACTGAACAATCGCGTCGTCATGGTTGATCAGAACGGAACGGAACTCTGGAGCCACCAGGCAAACTACCTGCCCTACGAGGCAGATTACGTCGGCGTTGGTGAGAGCGCTACTGGCCCCGTGCTCTCGAACTCAGATTCATCCGTCAACGGGAACGCTCGAACCTCGATCCCGGTGGTTTCCTATCTGCTCGACAGTGCCCGACACGTGGTTGCGCTCCCGTTCTGGGTGACTGAACTCCATGTGCTCGTGCTGGTCGGTGGGCTCATCACGAGTGGATTTGGTGGGTATCTGGAGTACGCCGGGAATCAGTAATCCACTAACGCACCCTCGAATACGACCCAGGGCAGTTCATCCGAATCATCGTCTGTCATGTTTTCTGCAACCCGCGTTTGATCGACGATCTCGAATCCGGCGCGTTCGAGCTGCGTTGCTGTTGTTGTTTCGCCCGCGATTTCCCATTCCATCCGAACGTCCGTCTCGAGCCATCCCTCGTTCTCGCCGGTCCACGCGTTCGTTCCTTCGATGAGAAGCAGCCGTCCGCCGGGGTTGAGCAGTCGCGCAAATTCCTCGATAACAGTCTGATGCTCGGCCAGCGGAACGTGGATCAACGCCCAGTAACAGACGATTCCCGCAAATGTATCGTCCGCGTACGGAAGCTGTGTGAGATCACCCATCGCCAGCTCACTCGATGGGGCGTTCGATCTGGCGAACTCAAGCTGTGCCCGTGAAAAATCAACGCCGACCGTGCGGGCGTGCTCGGTGAGCAATGAGAGCACTGGCTCGCCACCACCACAACCAGCATCAAGCACCCGATCCGCCGACGAAAAACTACTGGCAAACGATCGAGCAATCTCTGTTGCCGGCGACATAATCGTTCGACTCTCGGTGTAGGTTTCGGCGAGTTGATCGTAGCCCTCCCGTACAGCAGTTTTTTCCGCCATACAACCCATCAGAGCCATCATTGGAAAGCAGTTTTCCACCCATGTGCATGACCCACAAGAATCGAAGCGCGCAAGAGGCTTACAGCGCCGTCTGGCAACTTTTGCAGTGGACGCCCGTCCAGAAACCAATGGCCAATCGTGCAAGGATTGGACAAAATACAACCTTATATTCTCTTCAGTGTGCAGTAAATGTGACGACCGTACGATTCTGAGCGTCTAAGCCACATATTTTCAACTCAAGCTTTATGTGTGACTATTCCGTGGTATTTCGACGTGAGACGCTACTGGTTTGCACAGCAGAATGGCGTAATGGTGGACGAACATCAACAAAGTGCTGCCGTAATCACGGAGGTGTGTGGATGAACACGCACCTTCTGGCGGTGGATCCGGGAGCGATCGCGAACTCGGTGAACATGGTGTGGGTGTTGACGGTGACGTTTCTCATCTTCTTCATGCACGCCGGCTTTGCGATGCTGGAGGCCGGACAGGTCCGTTCGAAGAACGTGGCCAACCAGCTGACAAAGAACATGCTCACCTGGTCGGTAGGTGTGATCACTTTCTTTATCATCGGGGCTGGTGTGAGTGGGGCCGTCGCATCGTTGACGACAGGTGGTGGCGTCGGGGAGCTCTTTGGCACTTTGAGTGCTGGATCGCAAGAATGGGTTAACTGGCTGTTCGGTGCGGTGTTCGCGATGACAGCGGCGACGATCGTCAGCGGAGCTGTCGCCGGCCGGATGAAACTGCGGGCGTACATCACCTACACGGTGTTGCTCGCTGCGGTGATCTATCCGGTTGTGACGGGGCTCACCTGGGGTGGCGGCTGGCTGGACGCGTTGGGGTTCGGTGACTTCGCCGGTGGCATGATCGTCCACGGGATGGGCGGCATCGCAGGGCTGACGGCGGCGTGGATCGTCGGCCCGCGGATCGATCGATTCAACGACGACGGGAGTGCGAACGTCATTCCCGGCCACTCGATCACGTTCGCGGTGCTTGGAACGCTGATCCTCTGCTTTGGCTGGTATGGCTTCAACGTCGGCACGTCGGCAACGCCGTTGCTGTCGGATGCCAGCGGTCTTGGCTCCTTTGCGACCGTGGGCCGGGTTGCGCTGACGACAACGCTCGGGATGGCTGCCGGGGCGATCGGCGCTGGTGCGGTCTCGCTGTACAAAACACAGAAAGTTGATACGCTGTACGTTGCCAACGGGATGCTCGCGGGCCTGGTTGGGATCACGTCGAACACGGATCTGATCACCTGGTATGGCGCGTTAATCATCGGCGGGATTGCGGGCGCACAGCTCCCGATCGTCTTCGAGTTCATCGAGAAAAACCTCAACATCGACGACGTCTGTGCGGTGTTTTCGGTCCACGGAAGTGCAGGCGTTCTCGGTGCGATTCTGATGGGTGTACCATTTTTGACGACGTCCAGCGCGGAGGTGAGCATGGTGGCACAGATCGTCGGTGTGGCTGTCATCGCGCTCTGGACGATCGCCACGACTGGCGCTGTCTTCGGTTCGTTGAAGGTACTCGGCCAGATCCGGGTTTCACAGTCACACGAACGCGATGGACTTGACGTGAGCGAACACGGTGTCGAAACGTACCCCGAGTTCGGCCACGAGAACACCACCGCCACAGACGGCGGCCGGCTGCGGACCGACGGCGGCGAGCCAAACGACGGCGAGATCAAAATGGTGATGGCCTACATTCGGCCCGACAAACTGGGCGACGTAAAACGCGCGCTCGCAGAGGTTGGAGCGCCGTCGTTGACAGTCACCAACGTCTCTGGCCGTGGCTCACAGCCGGCGAAAAAGGGCCAATGGCGTGGTGAGGAGTACACCGTCGATCTCCACCAGAAGGTAAAAATCGAGTGTGTCGTCGCGGACATCCCGGCTGAAGATGTCGAGATGGCGATCAGCGAGGCCGCACAGACCGGTGATCCTGGCGATGGCAAGGTGTTCGTCCTGCCGGTCGAGAGCGCACGCCAGATTCGAACCGACAAAACCGGCCGCGACGCCGTGTAGACAGCCCGTATTGTTTCCGATCGTTTCGAGCTTTCACAGATGACGACCGAATTCGATTCAATAGACAGAACCGTAGTGAATGCGCTCCAGGGCAATGGCCGGGCGACGATTCTGGATATCGCAGACCGCACGAACATCCCAGCGACAACCATCCAGAAGCGACTGCAACGGCTTGACGAGGAAGGGGTGATCGACGGCTATGAATCGATCGTGGACTACGGCCAACTGGGGTTCGAACTCACGGTCGTGTTCAAGCTCGTCGTCGATCAGGTCACCGAATCGATCACGCAAGCACTCGAAGCCGACCGCTACATCATCAGCTGCTATGAGGTGACTGGCGAGTTCGACCTGCTCGCAATTGGTCGGTTTCCGGATTCAATCACCATGAGCGAGCGCGTCCAGTCAATGCTCAGCGATCCGGCCATCAGGGCAGGCAGCACCGATATCGTCCACGAGACAATCCTCGAGAACGAACCGGTCACGCTCAAGAAGATCGAGCACTGAGAGAAGGTCAGTCGTCTGCGGTAGCCGGTCTGTCACCGACCGGCCGTTCGTCCGACGCAAACGGGTACCACGACTGCTTTCCGTCGTAGAGACAGGGGTCTTCGTAATCTGTTTCTTCTGGGTGTGCGAGTTCGATCAGCGTCTCGTGTCCGGTGGCATCGACCCATTCACGGAACGTCTGACCATCACTCCGAAGGGCCCCAAACGCTTCGAGGAGGTTTTTCAACAGCCCCGGCACCTCGTCTGCTGGCACGCGCTGGTGGACCCACTCGATAAATGACGGCTCCGTACCGATGGAGCCACCAACACCTACGTCGAGCGCCTCGACGATCTCCCCGTTCTTTCGTGCTCGCATTCCCTGCAGACCGATATCTGCGGTCAGCGCCTGCCCACAGTCGGCCGTACAGCCCGAATAATGAATCTTGAGCTGTGATACGTCCGCCGGCAGTGTTACGTTCGCACGCAGCCACCGAAGCATCACTGCCATTCTTGCTTTCGTTTCTGTCAGTGCCAGCGGGCAAAACTCCGTTCCCGTGCAGGCGATTGCGCCCCGACTGAACGGGCTCGGTTCGGGTGGCAGCTCCTCGAGTAAGGATTCTGCCAGCAACGCGTCTAGTGCATCGTCGGAAACGTCCATCACGATCGGATTCTGGCGTCTCGTCAGCCGGATTTCACCGGATCCGTATCGATCAGAAAGCGTGGCAAGTTCTATGGCTTCGTCTGCGTGGAGTCGACCACACGGCACGCTCAGGCCAACGTAGTTTCGTCCATCCGCTTGCTTGTGGACGCCAATGTGGTCGTATTTTCCTGCCGTACTCGATCTGCCGGCGTTGTAGGTGTACTCGTCGCGGAGATTCGTCCCGGCGCGGTGGAGTTCGAAACCGACGCGTTCTGTCAGTTGCTCACGGATCGCGTCGGTGCCGTGCTCATCGACGAAAAAGCGAGCCCGGTTCCGGTTTCGATTCGTTCGATCGCCGGTTTCGTGGTAGTACTCGACGAACGCGCGGACGATTTCGTAGGCGTGGTCGGGCGGGACGAAGACATCGAGCGAGCGAGCACGACGCGGTTCTCGTCCGCCAAGTCCCCCGCCAGCCCGCACGTTGAACCCTTTGACGAGTTCGCCATCGATGAGTGTCTGTGCCGGCTCTAAGGCCACATCATTGATCGAATCCTGCGCACAGCCCTCGCGACAGCCAGTGACACTGATGTTGAACTTCCGTGGCATGTTGCAGAGCGAGTCATCGCCTCGGAGGTCGGACTGCAACTGATCGAGGATCGGGCGCGTCTCGAGAAACTCGTGGCGGTCTTTCCCAGCAACGGGACAGCCCGATATGTTGCGCATTGAATCACCCCCCGACGACCGCGAAGAGAGCCCAACTGATTCCAACCGCTCGAACACTGCCGGAATGTCCTCGAGTTCGAGCCAGTGGAGCTGAACGGACTGTCGAGTCGTCAGGTCGAGGTAGCCGTTACCGAACACGGGATTTTCGACCGGCCCGCTCGCAAACTCAGCTGCCACCTCACCGATGGTACGCAACTGCCCCGGCGTGAGCACACCACCACAGTTGCTCAACCGCAGCATGAAATAGCCCTCCTGTCCACTCCGCTGGTGGAACAGCCCCCAAAATTTAAACCGCGAAAACCACGCTTCGCGCTCGTCTGCCGGGATCGAATCGAATCCGGCGTTGGCAAACTCGATGATCCGCTCACGGAGCGCATCACCATAACAGTCTGCCTTGTACGCTTCTTTTTTGTGTGTCATCGAACCATCATGGAATTCATTAGTCCAACTTTCAAGCTAATTTCTGACCATTCAAAATTCATTGTGCGATAGAACAATTAGTTCATAGACCTATAGTTGTAATCGTTGAATATCTCGGAATCAATGGGGGTAGAATGGGACGAACGTTCCGAATTGAAAGTTGCTTTGGGAATATAAGGATGTATATATCGAGTTTTCGCGCCATTAGCCGCAGAAAATAGTTATATCGTACAGAAGACGAAAAGTCCAGTCCGTATCCTCACTCGATCGTCGTCGATCGATCGTCGTCGGAGACCGACTGTGGCTGTTCGACGCCGACCGAAAGCACGCCGTCGACGTGTGCTCTCACAGCGCGGCGTGGAATGGCGAGCCAGGCGTTGAATAACACGATAGGCAACACGGCGAGCGCGACGATGAGATAGCCAGCGTGGATGAATCCGACTGCACCAGCCGTCGAGTAGAGCAGTGGAAAGCCAATTCCTCCGACCGTTCCGATGCCACCAACGATGCCCGCAGCAGAGCCAGAGCGGTGGGGAAAGGTCGCCGGGAGCTGCGCGAAGATTGCGCCGGCACCAAAGCCACAGCACAGCCCGACGAACAGCCCGACACCGACGGTGAGCAAGACGCTTCCGGTGCGTCCGGCGACCCAGAACGCAACCAGTGACAGCACCACAGCAGTGAGACAGATGACGGTCCACTGCTCTCGATAGCGGCCGCGAAAGACCGGGAGGAGATCTAGCTCCCGTCTGACGAGCACGTCACTGAGCCAGCCACCGAGCGGTCGCAACAGCCCAGCAGAGAGCGAAAACGTCGCCATAAACGTGCTTGCGAGCACCATTTCGACGCCAAAGCCTTCCTGGAAGTAGGTCGGAAGCCAGCCGTTCAACGAGAGGGTCACACCAAAGCTCATCAGATAGCCAAGCGAGAGCGCAACGACGCCGTACCGTGTCGCGGTGTGGAGCCACTGCTTTAGCCCGGCCGATTTGCGGGCCTTGGTGGCTTTCGCTTTGGTCGCTGCGGATTCACCCCACAGTCCGTAGATCACACCCACCACCACGGCGAGAATCCCCGAATAGAAAAATGCGGCTCGCCAGCCGGTCTCGAACAGTGGCCCAGACCAGTTGGCAAACAGCCGTGGCAACAACAGCGCGCCAACGGCCACCCCGGCGTCGCCGATGCCACCATAGATCCCCTCGGCCGTGCCGAGCTGGTCTTTGGGAAACCACTGTGCAATGTGCTGGATACCGACAACGAACGTGACGCCTGCCGAGCCGACCACCAGCCGGGTGAGAAAGAACAGCTCGTAGCTGGTGATAAACGCACTCCAGACGGAGAAAATCCCAACGTAACTCAACACGACGGCGAATACGCGTGGGGCTCCATAGCGATCGGCGAGCCAACCGGCCAGGAATCTCCCGGGTGGGGTGATCCAGACGGCCGCACTCGTGAGCAGGCCGATCTGTGCGAGACCGAGGCCGAACGCCCCACCGATCTGTTCAGTAAACGGTGCGAACGAAAACCAGACCAGAAACGAGACGTTGAATCCGACGGTTGCCAGCGCGAGCGTCCGCCATTTCGTCATTCGGATACCCATTATGCGTTGGCCTCCGACGGTTCGGTAGATTGGGCGGTTGCGTCCTCAGACAGCTGGAGTCGCACCGCACACTGCTTGTAGTTCGGTTCGTCCGAGTCTGGGTCCGTTTCGGGGATCGTCAAGCGGTTGGTATCAGGATGATGAATTGGGAGCCACACCATCCCTTCCGGAATTGAACTGTCGAATCTGAGACGAGCCCGGATTGCGCCGCGTCTTGAGTCGATCGTGAGCACGTCCTCCGGGCTGTGGTCTGCCGTCACCGGATTGATGCGCCCTTCGACGATATCAGTGGGACCGGATCGAACGCCCGTATTGTAGCGGTCACTCTCGCGGGCAGTTGTCAGAACGAGCGGATACGTTTCATCAGAGGGCTCTGGCAGCGTATCGCCGAAGGCAGTGCTCGAGAACCGAGCGCGCCCGTCCGCAGTAGCAAACGACCAGGATCCATCGTCGTAATACCGGTAGCCACCGGCCGTGGTCTTCGTTGGTGCTGGCCACCGAACGGCGAGCTCTCTGTCGAGTCGCTCGTAGGAAATTCCAGAACAATCAGCTGGTGTGTCTGCCGTCAGAGCAGTGAACTCTTCGAACACCGCGTCCGGTGTCGGTGTCCCCGACTGTGTTTCGAACAGCGGCCCACCGAGCTGCGTGGCGATAGCATCGATAATCGCGAGATCGGAGCGAACCCCGCTGGGTGTTTCCGTCGCTGGGCGCACCCGAGAGACGGTCCGTTCCATGTTCATTGCGGTGCCATCGGATTCGCCCCACGTGGTGGCGGGCAACACCACGTCTGCATACTCGGTCGTCGCGGTGTGGAACGCGTCCTGAACGACGACAAACGCATCGTCGAGTCGCTCACGGACTGTGTCAGCGTCGGGAAGCCCGGCGACAGGGTTCGTCGCAACACAATAGAGCGCCTCAACGGGCCCAGTTTCGATCGCCTCAACAACGCCCACCGGTCCTGGACCGCTGTCGGTAGGAAGGCGCTCAAGTGGCACGTCCCAGTGGTCTGCCACGGTTCGTCTAGCTGGTAACTTCTCGAACGAACGGTGGCCGGGCCAGGTGCCTTTCGAGGAACAGACGCGCGTTCCCATTGAGTTGGCCTGTCCTGTGAGCGAGAACGGACCGCTTCCCGGACCCATGTTTCCGGTGGCCAGACAGAGATCGATCAGTGCGTGCGCACTCAGCGTTCCGCGCACGGACTGGTTGATCCCCATTCCCCAGTAGACGATCGTTCGATCGTCAAGCAGTCGGCCGAGCCGTGCAACCGTTTCGGGGTCGACGCCGGCCGCTTTCGCAGCCGTTTCCAGGGCAGGAAGATCATCGAGCAACGTCGAGAGCCCGCTCGTTGCAGCCCCAACAAAAGACCTATCGATTCGATCGGTCGAGTCGAGAAACGCGAGGACAGCCCTGGCAAGCGCCAGATCACCGCCTGGAGTGAGAGCAATGTGGCAATCGGCCGCCTCGGCAGTCTCCGTTGTTACCGGATCGACGACACAGAGCGTTCCCTCGTCAGCGCTTTCGCGGATCCAGCGAAACAGCACCGGGTGAGCCGCTGCAGGATTTGCACCCCACACCACGTGTGTCGTGGCCTTCGGAACGTCGTCGTATGTGGGCGGCGGTGCGTCCGAGCCAAACGCGCGATAGTACGCTCCGACGGCGCTGGCCATACACAGCGTCGTGTTCGCGTCGTAGTAGCGCGTCCCGAGTACACCCCTGGCGAACTTCCCGAGCGCGTAGGCGGCTTCGTTCGTCTGCTGGCCGCTCCCGAGCACACCGATTGCGTCCGGTGACCGTTCCAGAGTTGCCCTGAATCGGTCGCCCACCCGTGTCAGCGCCACGTCCCACGTCGTGGGAACGAGTTCGCCGTCCTTGCGGACGAGCGGCCGACTCAACCATGTGCCCGCCGGCGATGCAGTCTCGCGAACGCCGCGACGACAGGCGAGCCCGCGGTTCGTCGGATGCTGGGCGTCGCCCCGAACCACATCGAGCCCGTAGCCCGCGTCGACACCACGCTGGAGGTGGCCACACCCAACCGCACATCGCATGCACGTCGTCTGCACCCAGCGACTCATCCCTGTAACACCTCATGGCTGGGCTGATTACTGAACACTCGATCGATTATGGCTGTTAATAATGTTGAAACACAATTGTATGCCATCGATTATGGATACGAAGACAGCTATTAAAACAGTATTTGTTGAGTTAGTGAATATCTGGCCTGTACCTTTGGACATCCAATGAATTTAGACCGCCCTTTGAGAATCATTACCGCACATCTGACGAGCTATCGCGATTATTTTTACAATATTCATAGAAATGATCGTTATTATCTGTATTAAGAACGTCGTAGCTCGTGAACTGTCCCCCTGGTTGATTCGAATGGGCCGTTGTTGAGCGCACATCAGGGTGGTTCGATCGAGACGCCAATCTGCTGAAGGAGTCCGAGCTGATCGCTCTGTGTCCAGGTTTCGATCAGTTTACCGCCGTCGAATCGGTTGATTTCGATGGCCGAGAGCTCGATTGGTTGGTCGGTTGGTGGAATTCCAAACAGTTCACCCTGATGCGTTCCCGTCATTGTCCACCGGAGTGCAACCATTTCTCCTGCGGTGATCGTCTCCTCGACCGTGAACTCCATATCCGGAAATACTGCTTCCGTGTGGCTCGCGAGCGCTTTGTACAGCTCTGGACCACGCAGCTGTTCGGCCAGTTCGCGGTCGTGAATGAGGTACTCTTCGTGGACCAACTCGTCTGCGAGCACTGGATCGGCTCGGTTCCACACTGCGTCGTACAGTCTGGTGATTACCGTTTCGGGATCGCTCATGGGGTGTGCTACGGGCGTGGTGGAAATGGTCGTTGTGGGAGAAAATTGATAAAATGATGATATCGGGGACTGACCGATACGAACTCGTGAAAAAACGGGGCCGAAAACGAACCGATGGGTGATGCACCCACAGAGAGATGGGTATGCGAGTTATCTCCTCTCTGCGGCATGGATTCGTATGGCCAGCGTTTTGATAAGAATACTGGTGGATCTAATGATCATTTGAACCATCGTCACAGTTTTGGAATTCGTAACGTCTATGGAAATGCGATCGATACGATCTGGTGGCATGTACACGGGTGTCGTCGAAACGATGGGAACGGTTGAGCGGAGCGAACGTCGTGGAGCAGGCCACGAGCTAGAAATTGCGACCCAAACGACGGGACTGTCAGCGGGCGATTCGATCGCCGTCCAGGGGTCTGTCTGACGGCCGAATCCGTCGACAACGAGCGATTCACAGCGTTTTGCTCGGCAGAAACGATCGAACGCACATATCTCGGAGCTCTCGATGCGGGGACTGTGCTCAACATTGAGCGACCGGTTGGCGTGGATGATGTTTTCGACGGGCATCTCGTGACCGGAACGGTCGATGGCACGACCGAACTGAGGGCAATCGACGGCGAACGGCTGACGATCGCGACTCCACCGCGACTCGAACCGTGGCTCGTCGAGAAGGGTGCGATCGCGCTCGATGGGGCGAGCCTGACCGTTGTGGCCGTGGAAAAGTCGACGTTTTCCGTGGCGCTCGTACCTGCAACCCGGAACCGAACGACGTTCGGTAGTGCCACTCCCGGTGACCGGCTTCACTACGAGGCAGATCTGGTGGCGAAATACGCGGCGAGGGCAACCTGATCGGTGTGATATTTTTGGTTATTGGCCTGAAATGTTCTATATAATCATACGCGGAGAGCTGCTCACTGGCGCGATTACGGCCGGGAGTGTCGTTGGACTGCACGTTATCGACGAGAAAGTGTTTCCCAGACGCTCATCGTTCTCGGTGTCGTCTTTGCCATCACGGGAGGGCTCTGCTTTCGGCACCAAATGATCGCGCTCGAGAGTCATCCGTGGAGTGAGGTGTTTTTTGCCGGAATGTTCAGCCTCTCGATGTCGGCCATCCATCCCGAACCCGGAATCGGTCCGGTTCTGCGAATGATGCTGTTGTGGTTTGTCATCGGCTGCTGTGCGCTCAACTGGGGTGTTGCCTGTGCAATGAGCGCACGCGAGCAGCCGGCCTAATTGGGACGGTTGATCAGACACCGACGGTGATTTTATGTCACCACAAAGTTATGATCGGACGTGATCGAACCACGTGAACTTCTGGCAGGGATACTGTGTGGCGGCTTCGTCGCGGGAATGCTTGCGCTCGGCGATCCGTTTCGAGTGCGACTGGTTGGTGCGGTCGGGATTGTGGTCGCGGTCGCGGGCGTGCTCTGTTATCGTCACCGCAAAATCTGGCTTGAGAGCTCGGGCACCGCAGAAGCGCTCGCAGTTGTGCTCTTGCTCGTGGTGCCGTTGTTCGGGATTCACAGCTCGCTGGGCATCGGATCGGGCGTTGGGTTGACGCTCGTCTGGTTGATGATCGGATTCGGCGGCGCGCTGTGGGGCGTCGGCTGTGAGATGGCCGTTACGGATTCGTCAGGGTGAGGCGTCGCGCGGATCGCTACGAGCACCGTCGGTCCCAAGCTTTGATTCAGCAATCGCAAACACGAGCGTGCTGAAAACGCCAAGAAGCGTGCTAGCAGTCAGGGTGATGGCGAGCGCGGTTGGCGAGAGCGCCTCAAGGACGTAGCCAGCGACGCTGTAGAGCACCGCAGCGATCGCAACCACGTAGAACGGCGCGTTCAGATGCCGCCAGCGGAATCGATCCCGGAGATACTCATCGGCAATGTGGCCCAGACTCGCGATGATTCCGGCACCGGCAATCCAGACGATGGTGCCATACACCAGCCGTGCGCCAGTATTGATCGTCTCGGCGGTCGTCTGTGGCATCGCCAGATCCTCAGCGCCGTTGACGCTGCCGATGAGCACGAGCGCGAGCGCAACGACGTACGTGACGACGGTGATCCGACCGGTAAACAGCCCCCGGCGAATCCGTTCGACGGCGGTATCGAGCGTCCGGTCGAGTCCGAGTCCGCGCACGAGGAGATACGCACCCAGAATACCACTCGCCACGCCGAGCGTCAGATTCGGAATCTGCTCGAACTGTCGGGTGATCTCGACGAGGGGATAGATGAGCAACAACATCCCGATCGGGATCAGCAAGGTGCCTCGCGTTTCGGGGTCAGCGAGGACCTGTTTGATGGTGTAGTACATCGATTCCAGATCCTGTGCCTGGCGGACGACAACCCGCCGGACGCTATCGATTGGGACGCGCGAGCGAATGACGGGAATCACGCTTTCGTCCTGTGCGCCGTCCGTGACAACGATCGCGTGGACGTCTTCTGCGGTCGAGAGCGAGGCCAACACGGTGTCGACCTCCTCGCCAACAGCCCGATTGGCTGCCACGTCGCCACCGTCCGTGCCGGTGACGGCGGCCACAGTCACGGTTTCATCCTCGATCGTTTCGCCGAGATGGACGCCTTCGAACAGCACGTTCACGTCCGAATCCTCCGGATCGGCAGTGGCAAGCGCGACGGCTGCCGCCTCGACATCGGATTGGCCAATAACCGGCGTCTGCACGTCGGTTTTGCGGCCAAGGTCGTCATCGAGATCGACACAGAGGACCACCAGCATTATCTGGACTAGAGAAGCGGGGACTAACTAATGTGTCGGGCGACGACAACCAGCGCGGACGAGAGTATATGGGCGTTCCGGACGCACACGATGCTATGCGAACGCGACGAGAGTTTCTCGGAGCCGCCCTCGCTACCACGGTGGTCAGCGGCTGTGTCGATCGGTCGGTCTCACAGGCGTCTTCACCGGGGCTGTTCGTGCCGTCGCTTGAGCAGGGAACAATTCAGGCTGACAACACCTGCGACGGTGGCGATCACTCGCCCGAAATTCAGATCACGAACGTATCACGAAAGACGAATTCGCTCGCGCTCGTGGTCGATGCGCTCGCAAATGCGGCCAGCGATCCGAGTGCCCATTGGCTGGTATGGAATTTGCCACCTGAGACGGCGACAATTCCATCCGGAATTCCACAGCGACCGACCGTTACTGAGTCGCTGCTCACGCCCGATCCGGCCCTCGAACGAAGTGCAACCGAAGGATCGTTCGTGCAGGGGACCAACCACCGCGACACGATCGGCTATGCCGGCCCGTGTCCAACCGACCGGCCACTTGCCACCACATATCGGTTTCGTCTCTACGAGCTCGGCGCTCGCCTTGAGCTCGGGTCTGAAGCCGGCCGTGGGGCGGTCATGAACGCAATCGGCGAACAACAGCGGAGCAGTGCCGAAATCTCCGCCACGTATGACCGTCGAACCGGCCAAACGGTCGACTTTTCCGGCTCCACGGAGTAGGCCATTCAACGAATGATTTCGAAGGGCTGTGAACAGTGCGCCGAGGGCGGCAAGATGGTGCTGTTCGTCTATGGCTACTGCGACCAGCGTGACTGTTTTTACTGCCCGCTTGGGGAGAATCGAAAGAACGTCACCGATGTGTACGCCAACGAACGGCGAGTCGAATCGGACGCCGACGTACTCGAGGAAGCACACCGAATGGATGCGCTTGGCACCTCGATCACCGGCGGTGAGCCCCAGGAGGCAATGGAGCGAACCTGTCGATATCTGTCGCTGCTGAAAGACGAGTTCGGTGAGGATCACCACACGCATCTGTACACCGGGATCACCGGTGGTCGTGAGAACATGCGCCGGCTCAGCGAGGCCGGACTCGATGAGATTCGATTTCATCCGCCGCTTGAGCTGTGGGGTGACCTCCACGGCACCGAGTGGGAAGAGATCCTCCATATTGCCCGCGAAGAAGGGCTCACGCCGGCGTTCGAGATCCCTGGCATCCGTGCAGAACCCGAATTTCTGGAGTTTCTCGACGAGGGGGCGGCCGAGTTCTGTAACATCAACGAGTTCGAAATGAGCGATGGCAATGCCAAGCGAATGAAAGAGGCCGGATACGAACTCCGGGATGGCCACATGAGCGCCGTTGAAGGAAGTCACGGCGTCCTGGAGACGATGGCGGACCACGAACGCGTCTATTTCTGCACCAGCGTGTTCAAAGACGCAGCGCAGCACCGCAACCGGCTCAAGCGCATGGCCAAAAACATCAGCCGGCCGTTCGATACGGTGACCGACGACGGCACGCTCGTCTACGGGAAAACCTGGCTCTCAGAGAGCGAGCTCGAGGCGCTTGGTGTTCCCGAGGAGTTTTATGCTGTTAAATCGGAGCACGTCGAACTCGCGTGGTGGCTCCTCGAGGAGATGGTCGAGGACGGAGACACAGCCAAGGGTGAGATCGTCGAGCAGTATCCGACCGTCAACGGAACTGTCGTCGAACGGACACCCCTCGCGTGAGTGTCAACCACAAATGGTACGATAACCACAACTATCAATTACTACTAGCGTGAAGGGCGGCTATGTCCCGCCTGAAGACAGTTGGTTCCCTCTGTCTCGTCGCGCTGGTCGTCCTGTCTGGCTGTGCTGCCTTCGAGAGCGGTGATTCTGGCACACCAGCAGCCACATCGAGCACTGACGGCCCTGCGACGGGACAATCCAACGGGCAAACTGCCACGGCAACGCAAACGCCCGAACTGACGCCGGCTTCTATTGACCATCCATCCGGGTGGAATGAATCGGGTATTGCAGACGGCCTGGAGGCGTATCATGCCCATTATGAGGCACTGTACACCTACAACAGCTTCACGCGTATCGAACGCTCGCCGTATCTAGAGCCCCATCAGACGCTATCCAGCATCGGTCGCTACGACCAGGACGCAAAACTACTGGACATCGCATACAATGTGACGGAGAACGGCTCGACCATCATGGAGCAGGGCGAGTATCAATCAGAAAAACAGTATTACTTCATGAATGGCACTGATTCGCGCAACTTCGAGCATGCGGAGCGATACTCGTACGACTCCTATATGAAACACAGGACGAACAAGCCGTATGCGCGCAGCGGTCCGGTGTATTATGCCGTGAGCGACGTCCACTACGACGGTGCCGAACGGATCGTCAGGGATGGCGAGACGATGTTTGAATACCAATCGAACGAGCTGCAACCGAACGGGACGCTCAGTTTCGTTCCGCCGGTGTTAGGCGAGACGACTGCCCAGGAGTTCTCCATGACGACGATCGTCGACGGTGATGGAATGATTCGCCACATCGAATACGAGATCACCTACACGATTGCGGGTCGTGGAACGTTCACCCGCACTGGCCGCCTCGAATTCACCAAGCTCGATGACACCACCGTGAACGAGCCCGACTGGCTTGAGGACGCAAAAGCGGCCAGCTAATCGTCACACGTTCTTCACAGCACACATTTAGACAGCAATCTGGCCGGCGTATCGAAGGATTGTCAGTGGTTCAGAATGAGTGCCATTTATGCGACGAAATGTGGCGGTTTCGATCGGACTTATCGCCTTGTTGTTGCTCTCTGGCTGTTCCGGACTCGATCTGTCTGGATCGACCGAAACAGAGACGACTGCAGGGACAAGCACGCACACAACGACGGGCACAGACACGATGACACCTGCACAGATCGAGCACCCCGATGGGTGGAACGAGACGGGGGTTGCTGACATAATGGCGGCGTATGAGAGCCATTACCGGGCACTGTTTGCTCACGATAGTTTCACACGGAACGTGTCGATGCAATATCTGTATCCCAATCAAACGGTCGAATCGACCGGCGCGTACGATCTCTCTGCGAGTACGTATTATCGTCACGAACGGGGTACGTTGAATGGGTCTCGATCGATCGCCCGTGCCTGGTATCAGACCGACAACCAGCTTTACATCGCGAATCTCACGGGACGTCCATCGTACAACAGCTCGGATAGCAATTCGTTCGAGAGCAGCGTCGCCTTTTTCACGAACACGCCAATTGGACAGAGTGGCCCCATTTATTACACAATCAGCTCCGTTCACTTCTCCGGATCTGAACGGATCGTCCGCGACGGTGAGACGATGTTCAAATTCGAAGCGACTGCTATCGATGCGAACGACACCACGCATTTTATTCCACCGATGGTGAATGACTCCACCGTCGATTCGTTTTCGATGACGACGATCGTCGACGGCGAGGGATTGATTCGGTCTGCAGAGTACGACATAACATACACAACATCCGCAGGGAAGACCCACTCTCGGTCCGGTTTCATCAAATTCACCGGATTGAACGAAACGAACGTGGCCAAACCGGACTGGCTTGCCGAGGCGAAAGCCAACTGAGCAACGTTAGGCAGTTTCACGATCTGCACTGGGCAGGCTCCCTCCAAACTGATTCAGGAGGCCAATGGCGAAAGCACAGCTTCCCAGTAGCAGTCCAGCACCGAGAAATGTGGAGCCAACGCCGAGCGAGGTGCGGAGTGGCTGAACGACGAGCGGTGAGAGAAACTGCCCGAGAAAAGTGGCACTCGTCAGTGCACTGAGTGCTCGCCCGCGTGCGTGTGTTGGTGCGACCGTCGCGATCCAGGCGTTAAGATTCGTGATGAGAAACCCACTGCCACAGCCGGCGATTGCGACGCCCGTGACGATACCGAGGAGGATCATTCGTTCCGATCACGGCGTAGCCAACGCCCATGAGCCCGAACGTGAGCACGACGATATCGAGCACACGGAGCGTTCTGCGGAGTCGGCCGTACAACAACGAGGCGATCCCACCAGCCCCAGCCGAAACCGCAAGGACGGTACCGATCAGTGATCCGTTTGCACCAGCCTGGGTTTCGAGATAGAACGGGAGCTGTACCGGAATCATATAGAAGAATATCTGGCCAACCAATCCCAGCGCGACGATGACACCGAGCGTGCCGAGTGGAAACGCCCCTGTTCGCTTGTGGTTGGAATCGACAGCTTCGGGAGTGGACTCATGCGTTTTTGGTTCCGGTAGTGCAATTGCCATCGCCGGGAGCAACACCAGCGCCAGCGTGTAGACGAGAAAGGGAACCCGCCAGCCAATATCGGCAAGAACGCCAGCAAGGGGCAAGAGAACGACACCGCCAAGCGACATAAACGCGCCCTGCCGTCCGAGCACGGTTTCTCGCTTGCGTTCGTCGTAGTAGTCGGAGATGAGTGCCGTCACCGTCACCATCACGCCTGCAACGGCGACACCGAGCACGGCCCGCCCGGCGAGAATACCGATCAGCGAATCCACGACGAGTCCAGATCCACCCGCGATGGCGTAGACGACGGTCGATCCCAAAAGCACCCACCGACGGCCGTATCGGTCGGCGAGTACCCCCATGATGGGCGAACAAATCGTGATGAACAGCCCATGCATCGTGAGCACGAGTCCAACGAGAATCTCGGCGTTCGGTGCGGTTGAGAATCGCTGCTCAATGACTACAAGCGCGGGGGCGATCGTTGCGCCAGCCATAATCGTGAGCATGCTGGCGAGCAACAACGTCCCCTGTGCGAGCCGCGGTCGAGAGAGCGCCGTCCGGGTGCTCATATGTCACCGATCGCCTCGAACACGTTCCTCAGCTCGTCGCTGGGCTCCAGCGAGTCAAGTTCTGCTTCGATATCGATTCGTTCTTTCCACGTTTCGTCTGCCGTCGCGAGCACATGATAGCAATACGAAAGTCGAAGCAGCCAGATCGCCCCCGTACTGTCCTCGTCGTCGTCAATGCGATACGACACCCACCCGGAGTCGGGAACCACGTGGTGTTTTTCGGCCCGTCCTTCCGAGACGAGGATGGTTCGAATGCGTTTGGTGAACGGAATGTCGAGGAGCGACTCGCCGTGAATGTGACCCAGTTCGCGTTCGTCGAGTGTGAACTCACGACCACCGCGGTCGTGTTCGCGGATCGTTACGCCAGGCCACTCACGAACTTCTTGTTCGATCGAACTCATTGGTCTCCCTCCTGCGGTGAAACTGGCGTCGGCTGTCGGTCGAATGGCAGTGCCGTTCGGTGGTTGCTTGCTGTCACCATGAATGAAACGTGGTGCTATTCAGCCGTGTAGATTCTCGTGAATATATTCACCTTCGTGGTCGACGGACGGTGTTGTACTGCGGATTGTCGAGATGTCCGTGAAAGGATTTTGTAGTTCCGCTGAGTGTATCGCACGATGGCCCGTGTTCGATTTTCGTTCGATGCCACAGCGTGTGCAGATCCGCTGGCAGCACTCTCTGCGAAACTGCCTGATGAGGTGTTCACGATCTGTTCGAGTCACCCAACCGACGATGGAATTGTTGGTCTCATCGAACTCGATACCACGACACCGGAAATGGTCAAACGGGCGTTCGAGGACGCATCGTCGGTAACCTACGAGTTGCTGTACGAGGACGGCCAGACGCTCGCAATACAGTATCTCATCCCACCAACGGAGACGAATCGAATCCTTCGGTCTGTGGGTGTCTTGCCACGATTTCCGGCGACGTTGCAGGATGGCTGGCTGCGTGCCGAACACACCGGCTCCCACGAGCAGCTGGCACAATTACCCGAAGAAATGGCTGCTGCAGGGATTCCTTACGAAATCGAGTCGATTACACAGACCTACGATCCCCGTGAACTGCTCACGGATCGACAGCACGAGTTCATCACTGCAGCCCTCGAGCAGGGCTACTATGCGAGTCCACGCGAGTGTACACTCACGGAACTGGCTGATGAATTCGGTGTGAATCCCTCTGCTGCTAGCGGGGTGCTCCACCGAGCAGAAGCGACGCTCATCAAAGAGAGTTTTTCAGAGTCATTGCCTTTCGACGACCATCACCAGGACGACTAAGCTGTCGTTCGGAGCCAGTCGCAGTGCTCACTCATCAAGCAGCTCGACAGCGCCGACGAGTTCGTACGGATCATCGCCCTGTCGGATGCTATCGAGCATCACGAACGCCCGGTGCGGATCCAGAAAGTGCCGACAGATCACTTCACCGAGCGGCGTCGGACTGATTCCGTCGATGAAATCATACTCCAGAAGCTTTCCGAGCGCGTGTTTGGTCGGTACGTCACCGATCATTCGATCGTTCAGTCGTTTCGCATTCGTCCCACCGACGACGACGTTGGCGAGCGTCTCTTCGATCGCGCTGGATTCGTCGTAGCGGGTGATCACGGACTCCATCTCTCCTTTCAGGAGTTTGAACGCCACTTCGTCCTCGGTCATCTCCATCGAGTTGTGATAGACGCCATCCGGTTCGACCAGCAGATAGACGGTTCCCTCGTCGTGGAAATCCGGTCGGCCAGCGCGGCCCAGCATCTGGCTGAACTCCTGGACGCTGAGCCACTCGATACCCATCGCCAGCGAGTCGAAAATCACCTGTGAGGCCGGAAAGTCGACGCCGGCTGCCAGCGCTGCCGTGGTGACGACCGCCGCCAGCTCCTGGTCGGCGAACTTCCGTTCGACAGTTTTGCGACGTTTGTAATCGAGTCCGGCGTGATACGGTGCGCTATCATACTCCAGCGATCGACTGATCGAGTGACAGCGCCGGCGGGAGTTGGTGAAGATGATCGTCTGCCCACGGTAATCCTTCGAGGATTTCGTATCGAAGGCGCGTCTGACGAGCTTGTTTTCGATGTGTGATTTCTCTCTCGCTTCGGCGAAGGTGACGTGGCGCTCGATCGGCACCGGCCGTTCTTCGAACTCGACGAGCGTCGCCTCAAGTGAGCCAGCAAGCTCGCGGGGATTGCCAACGGTCGCGGAGAGATACACCCATTGGGTGTCGCCACGAGCCCGTTCGCAGTGGTGTTTCAACCGCGAGATCAACCCATCGAGGCGGTGTCCCCGGTCGGTTTCGCCAAGGGTGTGTACCTCATCGATCACCACTGTCCCAATGTCGCCGAGCTCTTTGCCGGTCCGAAGCGCGTGATCGATCCCCTCGTACGTCCCAACGATCACGTCGGCATTCGGATGGAACTGCGCTCCCGAATCGCGAATCCGGCTTGCACCGACACGAATCGTCACGTCGACGATGTCGCCGTATTTCTCGGTGAACTGCTCGTGTTTCTGGTTGGCGAGTGCCACCAGCGGAACGAGAAACAGCATTTTTCCCTCGCCACGGAGCACGCGATCAATACCGGCCAGTTCGCCGATCAGCGTTTTTCCCGTTGCGGTTGCGCTCACTACGAGCTGATCCGTTCCATCGAGTGCGCCGTTGTTCACGGCCAGACTCTGCACCGGTAGCAGTGAGTCGAACTGCCCGGCGATTTTCGGTTGTAGTTCTGAATGGATATCCAGCTCATCGGTCGGCACGGGATCAATCGCGTCAACCGTTGCGCTGATTTCGTCGAATTTCGTGAGTTCGGGATCGAGCTGTCCGGAGAGGAGATTGATGATTCGATCGAGATCACCGGTTTCGAGCAGTAACTCCTCAAGACGATTGCGAGCACCGGATCGAAGACTCCGATAGTTCAGCTCTGAATCCAGCTCCTTTCTCGCACACGAGAGACAGATCTCTTCGTTGTCGGCCCGAATTGCTGTCTCGCTCGTCAGTGGCGAGTAGCGATTGGCGTTCGCACACCGACGGCACGTCCGAACGGCAGTGGCCTCGAGCTGATAGCCAGCGAGCATCGACGTGAGGCGCTCGCGGGCCGCTTTCGAGGTTTGTTCTGAGATCCGAATTCGTTCGGCCCGACGGGCGATATCGACGAATTCCTCGGGCGGGCGGAGGTCCTCGTCGTCGCCCTCTTTGACCCTGAGTCTGGCGGGTCGTGGGCCAGCATTCGTCGATTTTAGTTCGAGGACAGCCTGAAAGAGCCGTTCGCCATCGCGTTCGACGACGACCGCAAAGTCGTCCGCGCGCTCGTGGAGAAACAGGCATTCGACTGCCGACACCTGTCGTGACACGTTCAGTACTACTTCGTCTGGCTATTTTACTTCCCCGGACTCACACGCCGAGATACGCTTCGAGCGTCAGCAGCTCAGAGGGTGACCTGTCAAAGGCCGCAAGGTCACCATCGTCAGTCGTGTTGTCCAGCTGTAGCGATTTTGCCTGGTCCGGTCCCATCGGTGCGTATGGAATGTGGCCAAGCACCGACAGGCCAACGGTGACGAGTGCCATCGGGATCGGGATAATTCGGACGGTTCGACCCTGTGATCTGGCTATCAGTCGCGTCACGTCGGCGAGTGTTTTGACTGCTGGGCCGCCAATCTCGTAGCTGTCATTCGTCAGCGATTCCGATTCGACGGCCGTAGCAAGGATTTCGACCATGTCCTTCACCCAGATCGGCTGGAATCGTGTGTGTCCGCCGCCGGGCAGTCCGGTCACGTACGGCGTCATCAGTCGTTCGGTGAACGGGATGAACTCCCCGCCGTCGCCGAAGACGATCGACGGTCGGATGATGACATGATCGATCGGGGCCGATTCGACGGCGACTTCGGCGTCGCCTTTCGCCTGGAGATACGCCGTTGGGCCGTGCGGATCAGCACCGAGCGCGCTCATCTGGACGATCTTTTCGACGCCGTGCTCGCTGGCAGCGTCGATGACGTTTTCGGTCCCGCCCAGGTGGATGTCGAAGTGTTTGTCGTTGCCGCCGCGCGGTCGAAAGAGCGGTGAGAGCGCGACGAGGTTCACCACGCAGTCGATACCTTCGAATGCGGGTTTGATCGACTCGTAGGCCGTCACGTCGCCCACGGCGAGTTCGATCTCGTCGTCGGTGTTGGTTGGCGTTCGCGCCAGTGCCGTCACCGTGTGACCGCGGTCTGCGAGCGCGGTACAAAGCACGCTGCCGATGAAGCCAGTGCCGCCCGTGACAAGCACGTTCATGCCACAGTGTTCGTTCTCGGACGTGGTAAGCCTACAGGCACGGCGCATCGAAATACAATCCCCGGTGCTTTCTATCTCGCCCGCAAAGCCCGGCCATGCTCATCACGCTCGAAGGGATCGATGGGGCGGGAAAGACGACCGTGTGGGAGGCGCTGCATGACAGCGTCGATGCGGAGTTCACCCGCGAGCCAACGCAGTCGTGGTACGGCGACTGTGTGCGCGAGTCGGTGGCCGACGATGACGCCGATCCGCTGGCGGAGCTGTTTCTCTACACTGCCGATCACGCCGCGCATCTCGCCGACATAGTTCGCCCGGCACTCGAAGACGATGAGGTCGTGATCTCCGATCGGTATGCCGATTCGCGCTATGCCTATCAGGGGGCGGCGCTTGCGGGCGAGATTCGCCGGCCGATGGAGTACATTCGAGGGATTCACAAGCCGTTCACCCGCGAGCCAGACGCAACGATCTATCTCGAGATCCCACCAGAACAGGGCGCACAGCGGGCGGGAGCGACCGATAAGTTCGAGAGCGCCGAGTATCTTCGAGCGGTGCAGTCGAACTACGAACAGCTGATTGAGTACGACGAGGAGCGATTCGTTCGCGTGGATGCAACCCAGCCGCCCGAGGACGTGATCGAACAGACCGAGTGGATCGTCGAGCAGCTAGTGGAGTGAGTTGTGGGGAGGAGATGGCGTTCGGGTTGTTTAGGCTGGTTCTGATCGGAACCGCTCGATATCAAATCCATCTTCGATTGGGCCTTCCCAATCATCATCAGCACCCACGATCAGGCGCGCATCGAGACTAGCAGCGGTCGCCAGTACAAACGTCTCTCCAAGAGCGATCGAATACTCTGCTTTGATCTCGGCAATGTCCCGTGGATTGGGAGTGATCTCCTCGAAGTTCGTCCACAGTACCTGCTCGACGTATTCATCAGTCGCTTCGATCGCTACACCTTCAATGTGGCAGATGATATAGCGAACGTCTGCAGGTGTTGCTGTACGTACGAATCCGGCAATCTCGCCGTTGTATATCTGGTCCAGCCACCCATCGATGATATCTGCACCGGGTTCATCGAAATAGTGGACGATAAATGCCTCTGTATCGAAAACGACCCGATTGCTGCTCACTCATCATCACCGAGGAGCCGATCGTCTCGCTCTTTTTCTTTTTGCCGTTCACTGCGGAGTTCCCGAGTTGCAGCGTACGGCCCCTCCGTTGAATCTGCTCCCATTCCTTTGAATTCTGATGGATGTGGGACCTTCTCTACCGTCAGCTCCTGATGCTCATCCAGTTTGAAACGGACTTTTCCTGGCGCTGAGATTCCTACCTTCTCCCGTATCTCCCTGGGAATTGTAGCCTGACCGCTCCGTGTGACAGAGACGGTTTGATCGATTATTTCTTCGGCTACACTCATAGTTTGATCTGATTTATAATCAAATCTCGTTCTTACTCAATCAGTTATTGTTTATCAGGAAATCTTTAGGTGGCTACTCGAATCATCGTGGGGGTAGGTATTTAATATCACTCCTGGGAATCCCATCAGACTGTAGCTTTTTGACTTGCCGAAGCATCGATCCGTTCGAGCGGCGACTTCGGATCCGAAGCGAGGGTCAGTTGGTAAATCTCGCCAATGTTCGTTTCGTGATAGCGGACCTTCGCGCCGGTGTCGAAGGTGGCGGCCACGACGGTTTCTCCAGTCGCGCGATAGCGCGTGATTCGCTCGGTTCCGGGCAAGTGCTCGTAATTCGTCCGTTCGCTCGCGAGATCGGCCATCGTCAGAATCTGTTCAATACGCGTTGCGTGCGGACAGCCGGTCGATTGACAGGGCCGACACCACGTCCCTTGGCCGATGTCCACCACGTGGTAGAGCTCGGCCTCCGAGAGCTCAGATCGTGAATCCACCGTCGAGAGATTCACGCAGTTACGATCCTCGTCTCTGAACAAAAATAGGGGAAGCGTCATCGTCGCCCCCACAGCGGACAGCCAAGATGATGATCACGGTGGCCACGAAGCTGGCGCCGACAGACGACACAGCTGTGGCTGTAGTAGTTCAACGAGTCGGTACAATTACGGTCGCGTGTGTTCTTCCATGGCATGGGCAATCGCATCTCGTGAGAGCCCAGCGTCGGGTGACCTAACCACCCGGCGCATTCAACACGAATGCACAACGCCCCGTGGCGCAGCTGTACCCTCGTGTTGCATTGCCTCCCCGATTGCTTATAAAATTATGTAGGAATAATTGTGAAAGACTGTTTGAACAATAGGTTTCTCGATCCGTTCGCGGTACGCATCACGCTCTTCGTTCTTCGATCATCGCCGCGTACTCCTCGGTGACACGGTCCAGCAGCAGTTCACCAGCGTCGGCGGTTGCCGGGTGGGGATCTCCGAGCACGCCGTTTTCGGTGATCGCAGCCATCCCGTCGCTGAGGAGTGTGCTCACTGGTACGTCGCCCTCGTGGCCGACCTCGAACGCGTCCGTGTTGACCAGTCCAGCATCGATTGCGAGCATGATCGCGGTTTCGATGGCCCCCGCGTGGAGAACGGTCTGCTCGTACTCAATCCCTGCCGCGCTGAATTCATCGCAGAGGATCTCCATGTGGGCATCAATATCGGCGATCGGAAGTATGCTCGCGTCGATCGATCGTGAGAGCTCGGGCACAACAGTTTGTATCGGTGCGAAGTTCCCGCCATGAGTCGGAACGAGAACGATTTCCCCGAATCCGTGCTCATCAAGCGAGCGACAGTAGCCCTCGATCGTTGCCATCAGCGTCTCCGGTGGAATCGAGATCGTCCCGGGAAAATCCATGTGGTGGCCCGAACAGCCCGGACGAATCACGGGGGCAGCGAGTGCGTCACCGAGTTCCAGCGCAATTCGTCGGGAAAGCTCGTCGCCGTAGCTGGCATCCATCGAGAGGGGCAACTGTGGGCCGTGCTGTTCGATCGATCCCACTCCAACGATAACTGTTCGAACGCCATCGGACAGCGCTCGCTCGATCTCCGTCGTCGTCAGTGACTCCATGCGAACCGTCTCGGAAAATTGCATAGCTGACACGTCGGTACACAGGATACTATTCGTTTCCCAACAGAGCCCAACGGTACCAACTGACACGATATCGGTGCCCTACGCTACGCACGCAGCTATGTCTGAAAGTGCTTTCATCTCGAGAACGTTGTACGTAGCGCCCACGTGGGCTGCAATCTCCCTGTATCCTGAAAGTGGCTCGTGATCGTCGGCCGTGCCGTCGTTATCGTGAAGATGTAGAACGTGAATCCGATCACCGAACCGATCCACGAAGCGTTCGTAGGGAACGCCGCTGGCCTTGGCATGTCCAACATCGAGCGTCAATCGCAGATACTCCGAATCAATATCGAGATCTGAAAGAAACGCAGCCATCCGATCCGGTGTCGCCGTGTGACGCCGTTCAGATGACTTATCCCGGCTATTTTCCAGACAGAGCGGAACACCAACGTCGGCCGCATACCGCGTGCACTCCTCGATCGACCTGAGCGCCTGCTCTCGGCTGCGTGCTTGAACGTGTGCAGGATACCGGACACGAGAGCTGCCACCGTGAACCACCACGCCACCTGCATCCACCGCTGTGGCCATATCGAGGGTGTGTTTGACCCCCTCCACTGCGGCGTTTCGAAGTCGTTCGTTGCGATTTCCCATCGCACAGTCGATGTGAGGCGCGTGAAACGTCACTGAAAAATCTCGCGACGCCAAAACGTTTTCAAGGGGGGCCAGCACATCGCCATCCTGAACATCGACGTATCCCTGGCGCACCTCGATATGGTTCAATCCATGATGCTCGAGAAACGAGGCAAACTCCGCTATTGACTCCTCAAATCGGACATCGAGCGACGCTCCGAAGCGAGGGGACTCAGCACTCATCCTCACTGCAGTCCGTGGCATCGACGAGGCGGTCATCTCGAAGGACCGGAACGACATCCCGACGGTTGATGTCGGTCGCAAACTCGTGCAGGTCGCGCTGGCGCGTCTCGTGTTTCTCGGCGTACCCTGGTCCCTTGCTCGTCACCAGCAGTGAGGCAAAGTGCTCTCGTTGGACTGCTGATAACGGTTCGTCGTTGAGAAATCGATCGATCACCACGGCCCCGAGTAGATCGTCCATCGTCTGATGGCCACTCGAACCACAGCTAACTAGGAAGGTCGGTCGGTCACGGTCACGGAGATGCTCGGCAACTGCCTGCGCGTTCGTGTATCCGCCGACGAACACGGATACGTCGTCACCGCCCCGGCGTCGCAATCGTGCGACGGCTGTGCCGCCGTTCTTCGAGGTCATGCTCACTGGCCGATTGGAAACTGGGAGATCCTGTACGTAGCTCGGCGAATTGAAAAAATCGTATCCGTCATCCGGTTCGTACGCTTCAGTCTTTCCACCGCCGATAAGCGCCTCTGGATGGCGAGCCTGATACGCGAACTCGTCGCCACGCTCGTCAGTGATGTGTACGTATTCAGCACCGTTGGCCAGCAATTCGGTGACCGTCGTCGAAAAGTGAGTGACATCGATGACAACGTAGTCACCAGGTTCAGGGACACCCGGAATGTGTGACCGACCGTCGATGAGCTTCGACTTGAATGAGGACTGGTGGAGACTACCTGTTTCCATCAAACAATCGTCCGATAGTGTTCTTGTTAATCACTCCTATGAGATGTATTGATGAATATTTCATATAATTATGAATATTGCTCTATAAATACATATACATGCGAGGTTCGTGGGACATATACATCTCATATAAATGCTCTATTTGATCACTTCTGAATCCTCCGCTGTAGATGGCTACAGCAACCTGGACCGGATTCAAGGGAGTTTCATTCGATCGACAGGACATGATGGTGTTCATTCTGATCATGTCTCTATCGGGACTGCAAAATGCGTTTACAGAGATACTCCCCGAGTTCACGGTTGGGCCACTCGAGCTCGGTGTTGGTGAGTTCCTGTTTATTCCCATCGTGTTGGTGCTTCTCTTCCGGACAGTGTGGTCGGCACTGGCCGTTCCGGTTGGCGAAATCGTCTTTGGTGAGATACTCCTCGGAGAGTTTAACGGACTGGGAGCAATCGAAGGGCTGTTGCTGATCACTGCCGCGTACTACTTCGCCACAACATTGCTGCAGGACCCCGAGAACCGGACTCAGTTGGCAATCGTTGTCTTTCTCGCCGAGGCGATCGAGGAATTTTTCGCGATGTTCATCGATATGGGAAAAGTCTGGATTGGGGTCGAGGAACTAGAAGCCGTTCCAGGACTGCCAGAGAGCATCGTTATCCTTGAGGTAGTTGATTTTGCCACCCAGATGCTCATCACTGGAATCATCTTTGGCGTTATACCTGCACTGTACCTGTATCCGAAACTCCACGGAAAGATCGAACCATTACTCGGAATGGAGCCATACGAGGGAGAGCGTGGGGCATCGATCTGGCGAGGTATTAGTATACAAAAGTTGTCGCTCATCCTGTTGGCGTTTCCGATCGCATTCGTGGCCGAAGCGGCCAGTGAAACCGGGAGCTTCATCAACGTGGTGTGGAGCCCGGAGTTTCTCGAACTGTACGGTCAGAATTTCATCGTCGTTCCGATTATCGTCACCACCATCGTTGCCATTGTCGTCTGGTATCGCGCCAGCCGTCAGGACGCCTGAACACCACCAATGAACACCCAAAACGACGCCAGCATATCCGTTGACAATCTCTCCGTTCGGTATCCAGGCAGCGACGAATACGTCCTGGACGGAGCGACTGTCGAGATCGATGCTGGTGAGTTTGTTGCAGTGATCGGGAAAAATGGATCCGGGAAAACAACGCTCTGTAAGTCATTCAACGGTCTCATTCCGCATTTCTACGACGGCTCATTTGACGGGCGTGTCACCGTTGGGGGGATCGATACCGCCGACGCGACGGTTTCCCAGCTCTCCGAGCACGTGGGCTACGTGTTCCAGGAGTTCGACAATCAGCTTGTCAGTCCAACGGTCTCCGACGAAGTGGCCTTCGGACCAATCAATCACGGACTTGAGGATTATCGCGAGCGAGTTGCTCGAGCGCTCTCACTGCTCAATCTCGATGGGATTGAAGACCGGTTTCTCTGGGAACTCTCTGGGGGACAAAAACATCTCGTCGCACTAGCCGCCGTGTTGTCGCTCGATCCTTCCATTCTCGTGGTTGACGAGCCGGCTGCACAACTGGATCCGGTCCATGCTGGTGAGACCTACGATCATCTTGCTGCCCTCAACCACGAACAGGGCATGACCATCGTCGCGATTGAACACCAGACGGAGTTCATCGCCGAATACTGTGACAGCGTGGTGCTCGTCGAAGATGGCCGAGTAGCGTGGAAAGCGCCGGTCGAGAGAGCACTCAATCGCCTCGAAGATCTTCGCAGAAACGATATCCAGCCACCACAGATCACCCGGACGGCTGCGAAGATTAGTGATACGAACGAACGGTTGCCGATTGGATTCGACGAGGGGTGTCGCTGGTTCAGGAATGTGCTCGATTCGACCACTATGCACTCACCATCAGTGACGGTGGCCGATGCTGGAGAAAACCTGCCAGTTCGGGACAATAAAAGAACTCCACTCATCAGACTCTCGTCCGTATCGCACACGTATCCAACGCTCCGTGGAGAAGACAAGCAGGTCCTTGATGCGCTGGATCTGGCGGTGTATTCGGGTGATCGCGTCGCACTGGTTGGGAGTAACGGTGCCGGCAAATCGACGATTCTCGAACTGCTAACTGGTCTAAAAACGCCCACAGAAGGGACAGTGTCGATTACCGACACAGACACAGCCACGACGCTCCCCGAGCGGATAGCAGATGACGTGGTGTACGTGCCACAGAATCCCGAATCGATGTTCGTCAAAGACTCGATCCGGGCAGATATCGCCCACTACCTGCAATCGCGAGATCTGGAGGATGTGGCTGCTCGAACCGACGACGTCGTCTCATTTCTTGATCTGGAGGCGCTTGAAGATCGGGACGGGCGGTTGTTGAGTGTCGGCCAGCAGCGTCGGGCGTCGCTTGCGATCGGAGTGGCCACCGCTCCCTCGATCATTCTTCTCGATGAACCAACTGGGAGCCTCGATCTTGCGAGCCGAATGGAAATCGGTCGAACAATCTCTAGAGCCGGTGAGCGCGTCGAAACCGTCATTATGGCAACCCACGATCTTGAGCTGGCCGCCGAGTGGGCCAATCGCATACTCGTCCTCGACAATGGAGAGATTCTCATGGACGGACCGCCAAAAACAGTGTTCGCGGCGACAGACGTACTGGCGGAGGCAAATCTCGAACCACCGCAAGTGGTGCGACTGAGCGAGGAGCTCGGTTGTACATCCGTCGCTCTCTCAACTGATGAACTGGTCAGTCACCTGACTTCAGAGCGACCCACTGCCTCTACAGGAGCGAGCCATCAATGACCGCACTCGATTCCCTTCGGGATGCTGCGTCAGTTGATGCGGTCACGACCGATCTCCTGCGGACTGCCTACGACAACGACGGATCGTTCCTCCATCGACTTGATCCGAGAGTGCTGTTGCTATGGTACGTCGTGTTTCTGTTCGTGCCGTGGCTGTTCTACGAGATGGACGTATTGCTCGCCCTGTTCGTTTTCGTCTCCGTCCTCGCCGTTCTGTCCCGTGTCAGCGTGTATCTAATCGCCATCATGGCGTTCAGCGTCGTGACGAGTCTCACATCCTATGCGATTGTGACGGCGTTCACAGGCGATCCGATTGCGGCGATCCAAGCCCTGCTGCCGTTCACGGTCAAGGTGACGATCATCTCGATATCGAGTCTCGCAGTGTTCTCAAGCATGAGCCCGAAAACGTTGGCTCGTGGGCTCTTGAGTCTCGGAGTCCCTCGGCAGTTCACGTTTGTCATCGCCTATGGATATCGCATGTTACCGGTGTTGTTCCAGGAGTATCACGAACTCGTGAATGCGTTACGACTCCGAAGTGCCGTTCCAGATTCACCGGGACGATTCCGGTGGCGGTACTACCGGTACTTGCTCAAACTCTCGATGAAAGCGTTCTATCCGATGATATTCAACGTTGCAAAGCGGAGTCGAGTTACCGTCGAAGCAATGGAAGCCCGCGGATTCTCGAGCTCACTCGACAGCGATGCGAGTCGGGAGCTGCAACTGGAAGGGATGGAAATTCGACCGGGAGATGTCGTGTTTTTCTGTGGATCGCTCATCTACGTTGCAATCGTTGCGAGCGTCCTCTGAACGTTTCAATCCTACTACGGTGGTACTGCAACAAGAGTTGCGTAGCTCCAGTGAATCTGCGGACGAACACTCGTTTACCAGAATTAGTTAGATAGTAGTCACTTTCAGTACTGATCCGCAGCCAAAAGTGTGTCACCACTGGAATGAAGATCATTGGGACGGTTCTGATTGATCACACAACGCCATTGAAATCCAACACATACGAAACTTTATAACCCAGTGGGTTGGCACAATCAATTGGGAATGCCAGCCCGAGATGTGGTCGCGCGTATCAAATCGCGCCGGGTGGTCATAACACCCGACGCTGGGGTTCCCATGCGGACAGAAACCCATGAAGGGAAATGCACCGCGGTACTGTAATCCTGTCGTATCGTCAATGACTAGCACACGGTGTGCTCGCTGTGGCCAGCCGGTGGCTCGCCAACGGGCGCACGCAACGGGCTGTCCGTCGTGGAGGGTTGGCTCGTGAGTCTTCCCCAGTTCAGTTTCCGGACGGTCGATGGGCAGATCAGCACGTTGGAGGGGATCGAGGATCGTGCGGAGCTTTCCTCTGCTGAGTTGCATCACGTTGTGGATATCGCCGAGAACTGCTGGTGTCGGCCCTGTCAGTCAACCGAGTGCCGGCACAGTCGTCAGGTGGAGGAGGTGCTCGCGATTGCTGATCTGAGCGAGCGCTCGGGCGGGGGGGTTGATGCGCTTCCGTCGCTCGATCGGATCACGCGGTTTCGCTCGCAGGGCGAGACGATCTACACCGCCTGGTTCGATAATGATGCTCGGTTGCGGGCGCACGAGCAACGAAGCGGTGACGTTACGCTGTTGGCGTTTTCTCCAGATCGGCCGGAGGATCCGGCACGGGCGCAGACGCAGGATGAAGCTGTGTCTGCTGCAAGCTGTTTGCTAGAGGCTGTTGTTCCGTTCTGTGAGGCTCGGTCGACCGAGGAACTTCCCGTGATCCTCCAGCTGTTGGTCTCTCCAGCCCACGACGACTAACCCCAACTACGGAATTTTTTGAATCCGTATGTGGTTAGAATTATTCGCCACGAGTGAGTCACTAAATAATTCTAAATCGGACGGGTGGAGCATCTTCAAATCATCCATCGCGATAGCATTGGAGTAAGTCTGCTTCAATCGTACTAGGGTGGTTCTGTAACGTTGTCAATCATCGGTATACAGAGACTATACTTAGTACTAACAGGACAGTCTAACCAGAGACCCTGGGGGTACAGTAGCTATTTGAGGTCTGTGGTAAACGGCCGATAGATGAACAAATGATTTTCCTGTAGATTCCCACCGACCCAGATCGATCGAAATACTGTTCAGCGTCTGTTGCGTCGACGTTGGTAAACATAACAGAATTTAAATAGATTGAGAAATAGACCAGAAGGAGATCAGAGCACCCAGCAGCTCTGGCATGAGCGCAACCACAGATTACAACTAGTACGACAGTAATCTCCTCTAACACTTCTATAGGAATTCCATCACATACTAATAGTGGTAATTCGATGTGGTAGGTATACACATCCGACTGGGACAAAACCGGTCGCCCGGTTTTCCCCAGACGTGTTGACCCACGTCCGAGGATGGGTTGGACTGAAAATGAAGTTCAAACCCAACGAAATCGACGGACGGAGTATAGTTAACTGTGATGGAACCAGCGATGTCATCGAGATTGTCTCAAAGCTCTGCGATCAGCAGACAGAGTTGCTTGAGACGATTGCTCAGCAGGGAGAGCGAATCACCCATTTGGAAGCAGAGATCACGGAGAAAGACGAGACAATCGAGCAGGTACACGAACGGGTTACCGATCTCGAAGACGAGCTAGAATCCTATCGCGAATCGAACGAACGGGACAAGGCCGATATCAGACAGGACGTGACGGAGAACGCACGCCAGACGGAGGCCTCAGAGAAACACACAGAAGCAGTTGCGCGGAAGGTCGAGACGCTTGATGGAAGCGAGCAACGAACCCCACTGGAGCAGATCGTCCGATTGCCGGAGGAAATTATCCACAAGGCAAAACTAACGGCCAACCAGCGACGAGCGCGAGCCATCGCCTCCGAAATCGGCGGACTGGCCACGACAGTGCCGAAAGGAAAGCGACTGGATTCAACGACGATCAAACAGGAGCTCAAACAAGTGTATGGATCGGCTCACGACCAGACGGTCGCCCGAGTCATGTCGTTCCTTGATCGCCTCGGTGGTGATCGAACGGAGGTCGTCCACACCGGCCAAGGAAAAGCCGTGATATTCGACGACTGGCTCGCGAGACGACTTCAGACGGCTGAACAGTTCACTGCTGAGGCCGTCGATAGCGTCCTCACGAATGTTGTGAGCGTCACTCCCAGAACGGGCAGCTAAGGTGTGAGCAAGCGCCCTCCGATAGGGATCTATACAGGACACACATTTCAGCACGAATGACGGTCGGAGGAGTGGTAGCAGCAGGTGTGAGCAAACGTCCTTCCTTTCAGAAGTCGTACGCTGGATATTGCTAGCTATTGCTGGTCGAATAACGACCATCTAGATTCTAGCTCACGACGATCGTGAGCGAACTACTGGTGAGATCTCAATAGGATGTAGCACGAGACAGAGTCTGCTGCCAGCTGTTTGCTAGATACCATCGTTTATGAAATATGATCAATAACGGTACTTCCCACGATCCTTGTTTTCCTTGTTTCATCCGTGCACTCCGACTATTCACGACGACGGGATTTTTTGAAACCATATATGACTATGATAACCCACCGCGAGCGGAGCGAGCGGTCTTTTTTTCATCAACGTTTTTTCGACGAGTGGTGAGCGGAGCGAACCCGAGTCTAAAAAAGGTTGGCGGGAAGTGGGCCGGCGCAGATTCGAACTGCGGTTACGGCCACCCGAAGGCCGAAGGATGCCAAGCTACCCCACCGGCCCGCAGTTCCTAGTGCGGGCACGAACCTGTTAACGCTTCCGGGTTCGATTGACCTGATGGCTCAGTATCGCGTGAAGCCGTCGGTGTCCAGATAGTTGTGCGCGACCGTGATCGAGTGATCGGCGTGCAATCGCTCAGGAGAAAGTGACACTCGCACGCTCGATAGCTCCGCAAGCAGATCGACCTCCGCGTCGGTGAAATCCAGATGATCGGAGAGAACGAACACCGGATCGTCGGGGAGTGAAGCCGACGCTAACGGCTCGCCGTCCTCGTGCAACTCGACGATCGATCCGTTCTCAGCAGCCGATCGCAGGGTCGCCTCGGTGTCGCGCCGGAACAGCGATACCCCGGGCGAAGGCGTGGCCGGAATCGCACCGATAGCGCGGTCGCGATCCTCGAGGGTGCTCCGGATTCGTGCCGCCGTAGAGCGTTCGTCTGGATGCAACCCGCGAAGCTCGCTGCCGTCGAACCGAATCGTCAACTCGTCGGCGAGCACGATATCGATGCGAACGGCCGACCGAATCCCATGGGAGCGAAACAACGCGGCGTTGCAACACCGACAGACGAGATCAAGCCGACCGGCACCGCCAGCGAGATCCGCAAGCGAAAATGACGGCGTCGTCGGCGCCTCGTGAGCGAGCACGATGAACTGGCGCATACTCGCTTTGTGAGAGCAAGCGCCTTCACCACGTCGATGGCGGGCGCTCAGAGCACCTCGGCGATAGCGGCCTTATAGTTGGATATCGGGACCGTCCCCGTCACCTTCGTCGCCGCATTCGTCTCCCGATTGTACACGTAGAATATCGGCGTTCCCGGCGGATGCCATTTCTTGCGAGCGGCCGCTTTTGCGGCCTTGATGTCGTTCCAGAGCGACTGCGTGTTGCGATTGTAATGGCGCTGTACGCGCTGCATATTGATGCCGACCGCCCTGGCGTGTGCAGAAAGCTTCTCGATCGATGCCCAGCCACTGTCGGGCTTTTTTTGGTGTTCGAACACCCGATGATGCCACTGCCAGAACTGTGATGGCGAACGCCCTTTCACCGTCTGCCAGATCGCACCTGCCAACATTGATGCCGGCTTGGAGTTGTCACCCTTGAACGGAAACGGCAAGAAGACGAATCGTACCGTCCCTGGAGCAACGTATTGCTTGATCAGCTTCGGATGTGTCCGCAACGAGAACGTCGAACAGAATGTACAGAGATAATCGCTCCAGTAGAGAATCTCCACTGGTGCCTCTGGAGCACCCATCACCGGATACCCAGACCGGTCGACACCAAGGGCAGCCGTCCCCGAACCCGCAGAAAGATACGGGTGAGCGAAATCGGACGGCGTCTGTGGCGTCTCCGTGGCCGTCTCAGTAGCAGTTTCCGTTGGTGTCTCACCCGCCGTCTCGGAATCCGTCGAAGGCGATGCCTCCGTCGGAGTCGCCGTCGACTCTGGCGTTGTGGTGGCAGAAGCCGTCTCGGTAGACTGCTGTGTAGTGGCTGTCGATGTCTTCCCGCCCTGCCCTTGAGCCGTCCGCGTCCACCCCGACTGCGGCGGTGGACCGCCGGCGGGCCCAACATCGAGCGTCGATGGAACGTACGTCTCATTTCCCGACGGACCCGGTGCTCGTGCAACGTTCTCCGAATCGCTGAGACACCCTGCAGTCGCTCCCAACAACGTAGCCGTGGTCGCCGCCAACAACGATCGACGAGTCGTCGTCCGCCTATTATCACTCATCTTACATCCACCCACTCTCCATTCCACAGCCGGAATGGCCAGTCATACGTGTACATACTACATACTTCATTACGAGAGCAGGGCTTAGTAGTTACGAAGCACGGGGCCACTCTGGCGAGAAACTCACCGATCGAACGCGGCGACAACGGACTCGCGCAGGCTGTGCTGTGGTTCCCAGCCGAGCGTTTCTGTCACTTTTCTTGTATCTACGGTGAACGTGTCGGTGAGCGTCTCCGCGCTGCGTGGATTCTCGACGAGTTCGATCGGCACGTCGTGACCGAGCTGTTCGGCTGCGACCGACTGAACGAGCTCTGCGATTGCCATGACGGAGGGATCTTCATCGGAGCCAACGGCAAATCGAGTCGCGCCGGTCTTTCCGGCCGCTTGCTTTTCGAGCAATCGCTCGGTGCTGCGAACATAGAGACGTGCGATGTCGCTGACGTGGACGTAGTTTCGCGCCTGGGTTCCCGGTTCGTACACCGTCAGTGGCTTTCCAGCGAGCGCTCGCTCGACGAAGAAGTTGAGAACGACCGACTTCGAAACCGTCCGATCGGGCAGCTGGTGTGTGCCATACACGTTGGAGATCATGAACAGATGCGCGGGAAACGCTCCATCAGCGAAGGTTGCGACGGCGCGTTCGCCCAGCACTTTCGATTTGCCATACCAGTTCAACGGCGTCCGCACCGCGTCGCTGGTAATGGGGAACGTGGTTGGATCACCGAGAACGGCCATCGAGAACGGAAACGCAAGCGCAGCGCCGTGGTTCTGACACCACCGTGCGATGGTGTTGGTGGCCTGAACGTTGACGCTGAAACTTCGGTCGGGATCATCATCGCAGTCTTCAACACCGCTGATGGCAGCGAGATGAATCACGACATCCACACCGTCAAGCGCACGGGCGAGTGATTCAGACTGTCGAATGTCAACGTGCTCGACCGGACAGTCGCCGATCTGTCGAACGGTCCCGCGATAGAAGTTGTCGATTGCAGTCAGTTCGTACTCCGGATGAATCGTCTGTAGCTGATCGATGACGCAGCTGCCAATATAGCCTGCCGCGCCGGTCACAGCGATCTGTGGGTGTGAACTCATTGTGGGGTTGGATGATGGGTCCTGGGTGTGGCTTGAAACGCTGTGGCGAGTTCTGCAATGCCATCACGTAGCGTCCGCTTCGGCACAAAGCCTGTCGACTGGAGCTGATCGAAGCGAACGTTGTACGACGGACCGGGCTGTTTGTCCTCGAGATACGTCACGTTACAGCCACCGATTGCGGTATCAACGAGCGAGGCGATCTCTTTGATCTGGTAGTTCTCGTCTGGATCGCCAACGTTGTAGACTGGCTGCTCCCAGTCGTCGGGATGGATCGCGGCGTGGGCGTACGCACGAGCAGCATCTTCGACGTGAATGAACGGCCGCCAGTTCGTTCCGTCGCCGTAGACGGTGATCGGACTCCCAGTCAACGCCTGAAACACGAACCGATTGACGACGAGATTGAACCGGATGCCCGGTGCGAGCCCGTAGTTGGTGGCAAGCCGGAGTGCTGTCGTCTCGAAACCATGGGTGTCGCCGGCTTCAACCAGCAACGATTCGCTTTCGAGTTTCGATTCCGCATAGGGATTCAGTGGGTTTGGCGTCGTTCGCTCATCAACTGCTCCCTCGATGGCACCATACACGTTACACGACGAAGCAAGCACGAACGACGACACGTTGTGGGCACCACTGGCCGCAAGGACAGTCTCGGTGCCGTCGCGATTGATCGAAAGGGTGTGTTCGCGCCGATCGTTCGAGCGTTCTGCGCCAGTCACGGCGGCCAGATGGATCACCGTCTCACAGCCCTCGATCGCACGATCGACCACAGCACGGTCGCGAACGTCACCACGAACGAACGACACTGTCGAGTCGAGCGAACCGAGCAGCGCGCGCGGAGAGCCCGACGAACAGTCGTCGAGCACGACGATCCGCTCGATTTCGGGCGCTGTGCGGAGCTGCTCGAGCAGGACGCTCCCGATGTATCCACAGCCTCCGGTAACCAGGACGTTCATTCTTCGAGAACGTCTGGCAGGAACCGATCCTCGTGTCCGACGATCGTTTCGCGGTGCTCGATGAGCGTTGCTACGATATCGCGGACGCCGCTTTCGAACGACTGGCGCTGTTCGCCGATGAGCGACATGTAGCGGTCGTTCTCGATCTCCATCTGGTGGGTTTCGTCCTCCTGTCGTGGATTTTCCACGTGAGTAACGTCCACGTCGAGGTCGAACTCGTCGGCCACGTTCGCGATCGTATCGGCCATTTCGACGATGCTGATCGGACGGGTTGTCTGGTTGTACACCACGTGCTCGTCCGGTCGGGTTTCGGAATCTTCCAGCGCGAGTCGAGAGAGGCCCTCGACGGCATCCTCAAGACTCACAAACGGCTTTCGCTGCTCGCCTTTGCCGTACACCGTCAGCGGATAGCCAGCGATTGCCTGGGCGCAAAAGCGGTGTGCCACGACGCCGAAGTAGTAATCGAAGTCGAATCGCGTCCGGAGCCGTTCGTCCGCGCTCGTTTCGGTCGTTTCGGTGCCGTAGGTGATCGCTGTCCGAACGTCACTGATCGGGAGCCCAAACTGCGTGTTCGCAAGGCGGAGATTCGCCGCGTCGTGGCTTTTCGTCAGATGATACCACGACCCAGCCATCGCCGGGAACGGAACCGAATCACGTTCGCCCTCGTGTTCCATCACTGCCCCGCCTTCGGGGATCGGAAACTCCGGTGCGCCGTAGACGCCAGTGGTTGTCGTCTCGATGAAATGCGTCTCCGTGAGCCCAGCCTCGTGGAGTCCCCAGACGAGATTCCGAGTCGCCTGCATGTTGTTGTGCTGGGTGTAGTTCGCACGCTCGCCGTTGAGCTGCGAATACGGCGCAGAGGGCTGTGCAGCCGTATGAACGACGGTGGAGGGCTCGTGAACCGCGAGCAACTCGTCGACGAACGACCGCTCTGTCAGATCGCCTTCAACGAACGAGAGATTCTCAACGCCGTGAACGTCTCGCGCCGCCGCCAATCGCTCGTCGATGCTCACGATGGGCTGTGCGCTCGTCGAGCCAACCGATTCCACCCACTCTCGACGGGCGAAGTTATCGACCAGTACGACTCGCTCATCAGTCTGTGTCGCGATACGAAGCCCAGTCGGCCAGCCAATGTACCCGTCGCCACCAGTTACGAGGATGCTCATTAGTTACTCAGATAGCGAGTAACTCTCGCGATGAAAATAGCTTTCCATTCGGCTCCGCTGGCGTTTTCCTGCTCGCCGTGGTGGTGTGTGATCGATGGTAACGATCCGACCGGCAACGACACACGACGTTCCTGCTATCCGTGCGGTGGCGCGTCGCTCCTGGCGGGCCGCACACGCTCCGCTGCTCGGTGGGGACCGCGGTGAGTCGTTTTTCGAATCCGAGTACGACCGTCGGACGATTCAAAAGAAAGTAGTGGCCGATCGATCCCGATTCATCGTGGCGGTCACGATGACGGGCGTGGCCGGATTTGCGGTAGTCGCTCCGGTGAACGACGCCGCTGACGTGTACGGATTGAGCTGGCTGTATGTCGATCCGGACCACTGGCGGCGTGGTATTGGAACGCGCCTGCTCGCTCGCATCAAGCGAGCGGTCCAAAGACAAAACGGTCGCCGAATCCGACTCGGCGTGCTCGCCGGAAACCAGCGCGCCATCGACTTTTACGAACGGATGGGATTTTGGCGACACAGCACCTATTTTGACGACCGGATCGACGCGCGTGGCTACATCTACGTCACGGACGTTCCCTAGTCGATCACCGTGGTCAACAGCGCGTTCTGTGCATGCAGGCGGTTTTCTGCTTGCTCGAAGACGAGCGCGCGCTCGCTTTCGAGCACGTTATTGGTGATCTCCTCGCCACGATGGGCGGGTAAACAGTGTAACACGCGCTGGTCGTCAAGCAACGTGTCATTCACCTGAAAGCCATCGAACGCTTCGAGCTTCTGTTCGCGCTGGGCTTCCTCTCCCATGCTCACCCACACGTCAGTCGCGACGACATCAGCGTTTGCGACGGCCTCGTGTGGCGTCGTGGTGGTGGTGATCGTTCCGTCGAACGCAGCCGTCCGATCGAGCACGGACTCGTCGATCCCGTATTCGTGGGGCGTGGCCACTGCACAGTCGATTCCGACCATCGCACAGCCCAGCACGAACGACTGGGCAACGTTGTTCCCATCACCGACCCATGCCGCTTTCACGTCGAACGAGTCGAACGCCTCGCGAATCGTGAGGAGATCGGCAAGCGTCTGACAGGGATGAGAAACGTCAGTGAGTCCGTTTATCACGGGGACGCTTGCGTGTTCGGCGATCGTTCGGGCGTCCTCGTGGTCAAAGACACGAACCATGATCGCATCGACATAGCGACTGACCGTCCGGGCCGTGTCTTTGAGTGGCTCGCCGCGACCGAGCTGTGTGTCGTCCGGACTGACGAAGATGGCGTGTCCGCCGAGCTGAGTCATGCCGGTCTCGAACGAGAGTCGCGTTCGCGTGCTCTCCTTTTCGAACAGCATGGCCAGCGTTCGGTTCGCGAGCGCCGTCGACGGTGTCGAGGCTTTCAACGAGGCTGCCCGATCGAGCAGCTCGGTGAGCGCGGTTGGCGTGCGGTCGTCGATGTGGAGGAAGTGGTCTGGTGATGTCATCTCAGTCGCTTATGAGGGCAGTGCAGACGGATTCGAGCACTGCAATGGCGTTGTCGAACGATTCCAGTGGAAGGTGTTCGGTTGGCGTATGATCCAGTTCGGAGTTACCGGGTCCGTAGGTGACCATCGGACAGTCCCAGGCGTCGGCGAACAGGTTCATGTCGCTCGTCCCGGTTTTCCGAAGGAGTCGTGGCTCACCACCCTGCTCGCGAATGGCAACCCGGAACGCACGTGCGACTGGCGTCCGTGGATTGGTCATCACGGGTGGCACGTCGTCGTACCAGTGGATGGTTCCGCCGTTGAGCTGTGCGTCGGCGAGCTCGCGGATTGCTTCGGTCGTCTGTGCGGGTGGCACCCGAAACTGCACGTCCATCGTCGCCTCGACGGAAAGCCCATCGTCGGTGGTGCCGCCCTCAACCGCGATCGGCTTGGTGGTGACGCGCTCGAAGACAGGCGTCCACTCATCGGGCGCTAACGCGTCGCCAACGGCCTGATACCAGTCCATTGCGTCCTGGATGGCGTTATTCTCGGGCCGAGAGGTGTGACCAGATTCGCTCGTGGCCACGTATGTGCCCGCGAGCAGCCCACGATAGCCAAGCGTCACACCGTCCCAGCCGCTTGGCTCGCCGTTGATAACGGCTCCGGGCTCCTCCCGGTTCTCGATCAGATGGCGCGCGCCCCTGGAGTCCACCTCTTCGCCGACAACGCCAACGAAGCTCACGCCGGTCGAAACGGCCGCGACGGCCATCGCGACGAGCGGCCCCTTAGCGTCGACGCTCCCCCGACCCCACAGGGCGGGCACGTCATCCTCAGCGGCCGGCTCGATTCTGACTGGGATCTCGCCGGGCACCGTGTCGACGTGTGAGGTGAGTAACACGCTATCGTCGGCTGGCGCGCGCACGTTGCCGACATCGTCGATCCAGGCCTCCCGGTCGTGTTCGGCGAAGTACTCACACAGTCGCTGTGCACACTCGCGTTCCTCGCCACTCACCGAGGGGATCGAAACGATCGATTGCAACAGCTCGCGCGGCGTGGTTTTCGTTGTGGTGTCGGCGTGCTGGTTCATGTGATCACCGCCGTTATGGCCTCTGTGATCCGCTCTGCGTGGTGCTTCTCGATGATCAGCGGCGGGAGCAACCGCACCACCGACCGGCCGGCCGGGAGCGCAAGCACACCCTCTTCGAGTGCGAGCGTCGGCAACAACCGATTCGCGCCGCGTTTTACCTCGATTCCGATCATGAGCCCCTCACCACGAACGTCGCGCACGTCATCGCCAATCGCGTCGACCAACCCCTCCTGGAGCGTCGTGCCGACCTCGGCTGCGTGGTCATCAAGCGCCTGCTCGGTCAGGACGTCAATCGTGGCGCTCGCAGCTGCACAAACCACGGGCGTTCCGCTGAACGTCGAGCCGTGATTGCCTGGGGCATCCGCAATCCACTCCCGACAGAGGGTTGCTCCCATCGGGAACCCACTGGCGAGTCCTTTCGCCGTGGTGAGGATGTCCGGAACGACATCGGCCTGCTCGGTCGCCCAGATCGATCCGGTGCGACCGAGCCCCGTCTGAATCTCATCAAGGACGAGCGCTGCACCGGTGTCAGTCGTTAGCTCGCGTGCGCGTTCGAGATAGCCGTCCGGCGCAGGGTTGATGCCGCCTTCACCCTGCACGGGTTCGAGCAACACGGCCGCCGTCTCCTCGTCGATCGCGGCTTCAAGCGCTGCCTCGTCGCCGTACGGAACGAACTCGAAGTCTCCGGCCAGCGGTTCGAATGACTGTTTATACTTCTGTTTCCACGTTGCGGCGAGCGCACCGAGCGTCCGCCCGTGGAAACTCCGCTGGGCAGCGATGATCTTCGAGCGGCCGGTTGCGCTCCGGGCGAACTTGATGGCGGCCTCGTTGGCCTCGGTGCCCGAATTACAGAGCCACACCTTCGAGATATCGCCCGGTGCGAGCGCCGAAAGCTGTGCGTACAGCCGATCCCGAACGTCCATGGGATAGGACCCCTGCACGTAGGTGAGCGACTGTGCCTGCTCGGTCACTGCATCGACGACTGCCGGATGACTGTGGCCGATCGGCGTGACAGCGTAGCTTGCGCCAGCGTCGAGATACTCCGTGCCGTCCTCGCCGTAGAGATACGGCCCCTCGCCGCTGTCGATCCGCAGTGGCTTCTCGTTGAAGACGAATCCAGCCGTCATACTGCCTCCGGGAAGATTGTTGTTCCAGTCGCACGCTTCAGCGCATCACCGACCGGTGCGTCACTGTTCGCACTCGAAATCGTCGCACTGCGAGCGCCGCCATCCAGCGCCTCGGTCGCGGCCATCACTTTCCGGGTCATGAACCCCTCGGCGGCCTCGGTGAGCCGTTCGTAGCCGGCTGGCGTTTCGACCGTCTCGATCACCGAGGACGTATCGTCGATATCTTCGAGGACGCCGGGCACGTCGGTGAGCAAGATGAGCTCACCACCGAGTGCGCCAGCGATCGCTGCAGCCGCACGGTCGGCGTCGGCGTTGACCGCCACGCCGTCATCCGCGAGCATCGGAACGGTCACCACCGGCGTGTAGCCATCGTCGAGCAGTGTGGTGAGCAGCGTATCGTTGACCGAGTCGATCCGCCCCGAGTGATCGCCACGGCGAATCTTCTTTTTCCCGTCTTCGAGCACGCGAACCGCTGACTTTCGCGGTCCGGTCAGCAGTCCGCCATCGACGCCCGAGAGCCCGACTGCATCTACACCGGCGTCGGTGAGCTCCGTCACCAGCGACGTGTTGAGCTTGCCGGGAAGCACCATCGAAAACACCTCCATCGTCCGCTCGTCGGTGAACCGACCGACGACGCCGGATGGCGTTTCGACGTACTCCGGGGACTCCCCGAGCGCCTCGAGCGTGTCATCGACCGCGGTGGAGCCACCGTGAACGACGACGATATCGGTTCCGTCCTCGGTGAGCCCTGCGATATCGGAGAGCGCGCCAGCCGGATCGACCGCCCGCGCACCACCGATTTTCACGACAACCGTCATGGTGCCCCCACGGGGTGAAGCCCCTGGAACTGTAATCCTGCACGCTCTTCGAAGCCGAGCGCGATATTCGTCGCGTGGATCGCCTGCCCGGCCGAACCCTTCATCATGTTATCGATCGCGGAAAACACCACGATCCGGCCATTCGACGGATCGATTTCAAAGCCAACCTCCGCGATGTTCGTTCCGGCGACAGCCTTTGGCTCCGGATAGCGGTAGACGCCACCACCACCGGAAACGAGCCGAACGAATGGCTCATCGTCGTACGCCTCGCGGAAGGCACCCCAGAGATCGCCCGTCGTCACCGGCTCGTCGGGAAAGACGTGACAGGTCGCGCTTGCACCACGCACCATCTCCACCGCGTGAACGGTGAAGCTGACCGGACCGACAAACTGCTCGATCTCGGCCTCGTGGCGGTGGCCGGTCGGGGCGTACGGCCTGACAACCCCCGACCGCTCGGGGTGTGATGAGCTTTCCCCACCACCGGCACCGCCCTCCGAAGAGCCGACTTTCACGTCAACGACGATCCGTTCGTCGTTGCCGAGAATTCCCGCATCGACCAGGGGCTTCAGCCCGAGGATCGTGGCCGTCGCATTACACCCACCCGACGCGATCAGCGACGCACCGGGAAGTGCTTCGCGCGTCAGTTCGGGGAGTCCGTACACCGACTCAGAGAGCAGTTCCGGCCGACTGTGGCCGTCGTAAAACTGCTCGTACTGTTCCTCGGTGTTCAGCCGGAAATCAGCGCTCAGATCAACCACCGTGTCCGCAACGTCGCGGAACCGATCGATCCGGTCCATCGAAACGCCGTGTGGTGTCGCCGCGAACAGCACATCGACAGATTCGAGCTCGTCGGGCGGGCTAAAGCGCAGCTCCATCCCCCGCAGATTCGGGTGGACGTGGCCAACCGTTTTGCGGCTGTACTGTCGACTGGTGGCCTGTGTGAGTGACAGCTCCGGATGGCCGGCGAGTAACCTGCAGAGCTCGCCACCGGTAAAGCCGCTCGCGCCGACGACACTCGCAGTCTGGGCTGCCATCAGGCAATCACCTCCGCAGTGACCTGCTGCTCAAGCCAATCGACAACCCTGGCTGGCACGTCAACGTCGGTTGTCTCCGCGAGCGCCTTGAACTCGACCGTGTGGTTCACCTCGTGGACGGTGTAGTCTCCGTCTGCGGTCTCCATCAGATCGATACCGAGCAACCCACCACCGACCGCGTCGCTCGCCGCGGCCACTAGCTCACGAGCGCGCTCGTCAGGCTCGAATGTGGCCGTCTCGGCACCCTGTGCCGCGTTGGTCAGCCAGTGGTCCGACGAACGAACCATGCCCGCGATCGGCTCGCCGTCCGTGGCGAGCACCCGCACGTCACGGTCTGGCTTTGCAACGAACTCCTGGATGTAGAACACCTTGTGTTCGTAGTGACCAAGCGTTGCCTTGTGCTCGAGAATCGCTTCGGCCGCCGACCGGGAGTCGATCTTCGCCATCAACCGACCCCAGGAGCCGACAACCGGCTTGAGCACGCAGGGATAGCCGAACGACTCGATGATCTCGAGTGCGCTCTCTTTTGTAAATGCTACCTCTGTCCGTGGCGTCGGGACGCCCGCCTCAGCGAGGGCGAGGCTGTTTTTGGCCTTATCGGCACACACAGCCGCAGTCTCGGGACCGTTGACGACCGGAATCCCGTAGCTGTCAATAAACCGACTCGCGTAGATGCTTCGCGACGTGGCCAGACACCGATCAACCACGAGATCACACTCCGAAAGCGGTGGTTCTGGCGTTTCCACGTCGAATCGGAGACTGCGAACATCCAGCTTGACCACATCGTGGTCGCGGTCACGCAGTTCGTTCAACAGCAGCTTCTCGTCGTGGCGTATCCGTGAGTAGAGCACTCCAATGGTCATGGATTCTGGTGTGTGCCGGGTCGACACCTTACTCGCCCCAGTCCTCTTCGAGCTCGGGCGCGGTGTCAAGCGAAACGGGTTCGGTCTCGATGATCTCGAGCTCGCTCCCGCACGTTCCGCAGTCGATGATTTCGCCGTTCTCTACGTCGTCGTGGAGCTGGACAGTTGCCCCACACTCGATGCATTCTGCCATGTGACACACAGTCGATTGTCGATTTACTTAAACCCATCGAACTTATCAGGAAACAAATATATTGCAGACGCTATGCTAACGGTGTGTTAGGGCATATTAGCGCCAGTCTCGAATTGAATATCACGAGTTTGTTATATGTCCCCGAGGGGGGACGGGATCGGTGGTCGTCGCGGTTCAGACATACTGGTGGGTCACCTCTGCGAGCTGTTCGTGGGCACTCACAAGCGATTGATTCCGGGCTTCGAGTTCGTTTTCGTGCTCGGTCAGTTCGGTCGTGAGCAGTTCGAGTTGGCTGTCGATCGCCGCGGGTGCGGGGCCGCCACGCGAACTCCGATCGGCGACGCTCTGGCTTGGATCGAGACGTTTCTCGATCGTGTTCTCGCTGCAGTAGGTCTCGAGCGGTTCCTCGAGGATTTCGTCTGCAGCGTCGCGGATGGCCTCGAGATCGCTCCCGTGCTGGGCCGCCTGAGCGACGATTTCGTGGGCAGTTCTGAATGGGAGACCGCCCATGGCAAGCTGATCAGCCACACCGGTCGCAGTGGTAAAGCCCTCTCCAGCCGCCGCCTCGAGTGTCTCTACCTGAAATGTGGCCGTGGCGATCGCTCCAGCAGTGACAGTTGTTGCCTCGGTCACCGCATCAACGGTGTCCCAGGCGTGGGGCGTCGCGTTCTGGAGATCGATGTTGTACGCCCGTGGGAGTCCCTTCAGCGTGTTCAACAGTCCAGTGACGCCGGCGTGGGCAATTCCAGCAGTCGATCGCACGAGCTCGATCGAGTCCGGATTTTTCTTCTGTGGCATGATCGAGGATGTCGAGGCATAATCGTCGTCGAGTTCAACGAAGCCACGATTCGCATAGATGACGAGATCCTCTGCGATGCCCGACAGCGTGGTCGCCAGGCCGGCAAGTGCGGTCGTCGCCTCGAGCAGGAAGTCGCGACTCGAGGCCCCGTCCATCGCGTTCTCGACGAGTCCGTCGAATCCAAGGAGTGTGGCCGTCCGCTCGCGATCGATCGGAAACGGCGTCCCACCGAACGCACACGATCCGAGCGGCGACTGGTTCGTCCGGTCGAACGCCTCGAAGAGCCGCTCGGTATCGCGCGTAAGCGCGCGTTCGTATGACACTGCCCAGTGGGCAAGCGTCGTCGGCTGTGCCGGCTGGAGGTGGGTGAACCCACACATGACGGTCTCGCGGTGGTCGGTTGCCACCGCGGCGAACGCTTCGCGGAGCCCGATCGCGGCGTCGATCGCCTCCAGCAGATCCTCACGCAGCCGGTAGCGAATGCAGGTCGCCACCTCGTCGTTCCGTGAGCGTGCCGTGTGCATCTTTCCACCCTCTGGTCCGACCTGCTCGATCACCGCGGATTCGATCGCTTCGTGCACGTCTTCACCTCCCTCGAGCGCATCGTGGCCCTCGATGGCGATCGTATCCAGTGCCTGTAAGATTGTTCCGGCCGCTGTGGCGTCGATGATCTCCGTTTCTGCCAGCATCACCACGTGCGCACGATCGACGGCGATATCCGCTTCAAAGATCCGGGCGTCGGCCCCCAGTGACGAGAGAAACCCACGGGCAGGTCCGCCACTGAACCGATCACCACGAACGGCGGTGCCGTCGGTGTGGGCTGTCGACTCCGCGCCGGTGGGGTCAGTCATCGTCAGAGTGGGTGGGTGAAACGACTGCGTCCTGATCGTCACTCGCAATCGCCCCGCGTGCGAGGCGGTCCTGATAGCCGTGATATTTGGCAACGCCGGTGGCGTCTGCCTGTTCGATCCCATCAACGGTCTCGGTGTTGAACGACGCTGCCGACTCGGAGTAGACGGCGTACTCGCTTTCGCGGGCGACCGCGCGTGCGTGGCCGCCTTCGAGCTTGACCGTGACAGAACCGGTTACTCGGGTCTGGGTGGTGTCGATGAATCCCTCAAGTGCGTCCACGAGTGGTGCGGACAACAGCCCCTGGTAGGCGTTTTCTGACCACTCCTGATCGATCGTCGTTTTCGTGGCGCGCTCGTTGGCGGTCAACACCAGCCCTTCGAGTGCCTCGTGCGCAACGCCGAGCACGGTCGCCGCGGGGTGTTCGTAGTTTTCGCGCACTTTCAGCCCGAGCATGCGATCTTCCATCATGTCGGTCCGACCGATGCCGTGTGCGCCAGCGAGTTCGTTCAACGTCTCGATCAGCGCAACGGGCTCAATCTGCTCGCCGTCGATGCTCGTCGCGTAGCCGTCTTCGAAGCCGATTTCGACGAGTTCGGTCTCGACACCGCCCGGCGAGCTGGTCCACTCATAAATCGACTCCGGTGGCACGTAGCTCGGATCCTCAAGGTCGTCACCCTCGATCGAGCGACTCCAGAGGTTCGTGTCGATCGACCAGGCACCCTCATTGCCGCCCTCGACCGGAAGATCGCGTTCGGCAGCGTACTCCATTTCGTACTCGCGGGTGAGTCCCAGCTCACGGACTGGCGCGATCACGTCGAGTTCGCTGGCCCGCCAGACCGCCTCAAAGCGCAGCTGATCGTTCCCTTTGCCGGTGCAGCCGTGCGCGATCGCCGTACAGCCCTCGCGCTGGGCCACTTCGAGGATGGCGTCTGCGATCACTGGCCTGGCAAGCGCCGTTCCAAGCGGGTAGCCCTGGTAGTCCGCGTTCGCACGCACGGCCGACAGACAGAGCTCTGCGAACTCCTCGCGAGCGTCAACAACGTAATGGTCGAGCCCGAGCGCGTCTGCGGTCTCTCTGGCTTCTGAAAACTCCTCGTCTGGCTGGCCAACGTCGACGGTAACGCCGATAACCTCGTCGTAATCGTATTCCGATTCGAGCAGCGGCACGCAAACGGTCGTATCGAGCCCCCCAGAGAAGGCGAGCGCGACAGTTTCTGTGTTTTCTGACATTATTGCTGTGGTGGAGATGAGACTGACGATGCTCGTCAGTGGTCGATTTCAGTGCAAATTCTGTGAGGAAAGTGTAGAGTCGGGCCTAACGGCCCGGTCGTCGTCGTCGGAGAACGAGCGTCGAGAGCCCACGGCTCACGGTGGCGTCGGCGTGAGTGGTGGGCGCTGTGAGCATGTACTTCCGTCTACTACGAGCGTGCTATTAAACGCTTTTGGCCCGGCAACTTTTCTGTGATGTGGGTTTGCGTACCACTCGTTTTGCTCACGGCGTTGGTGGTCCTTCGACCCAGCCATCCATGTCGGTGTAGAAGTTCAGCAGGCCGAATTTGAGCTTCTTCGGTTCGATGTCGATCATTTCGCGTCGTTCTTCGGTAGGGAAGGTTTCCAAGACGCTGTACTGTGTCATCTCCTTGTAGCCCCGAGCAGTGTATCGTTCGTCAACGAGCAGTCGCGCCCCGAAATCCTCTGGCGAGCGAACGACGCGGCCGAGCGCCTGGCGCGTTTTCCTGACGGTAGGCACTTCGATGGCATACTCCCAGCCGGCATCGGTATCATCCTCGCCAAAGGCGTTCTGGTAGGCCACTTGAACGCCGTCCATTCGATCGTCAAGCCGTGGATACGGGACGCCAACCACGACCACGGTTCGGGCGTCGTCCCCATCGAAGCTGACACCCTCGGTGAGGGTTCCCCAGAGCGAACTGAACAGCACACCGTTGTCGTCGCTGGTAAACGACTGTTTCAGCGTTTCGACGGCCGTTCCCGGCTCATCACAGTAGCACGTGGCATCAACGTGATCGACGAGTCGGTCGTGATACCGGCGTGCTTCCCGATAGCTCGGGAAAAAGCAGAGGACGTTTCCGGGCGTGAACTCGATCGCATCCTCCAGAATGCCGCTGAGCAACACCTGGAGCTCGTGTTCGTCACGCCGTCGCGCAAACAGGGCCGGGGTGTCCACGGCGTACGTCCGACGTCTGTCTTTTGGGAACTGTGGTCCGTATGCTAGCGTCGCCACGTCATCATCAGATTCGAGCCCGAGTACAGCCGCGATCACGTCGAACGGACGCAGGGTCGCGCTCATCAGCACGCTCGCGTGGAGCTCCGCAAACAGCGGTTCGGTCACTTCTCTTGGAAGACAGGTGTATAGTTCGGCACGCCCATACACCCCCGTGTCGGAGCCATCGTCACGGACGCTCAGCAGTGGGTAGGTTCCCTCAGCACCTCCCTCGAGCAGCCACTCGTCGATGAACGAGGCCGCCTGGAGGATGCGACACTCCTTTCGCGACTGATTTTCCCCGTTCTTGTAGGCGTCTTCGTACGCCTGATCGAGCGTTTCGCCGAGTTCGACGGCCGCTTCGAGATCGGAGTGGATTCCGTTGCCGCTGTAGGTGTCCAGAAACGCAAGCGTTAGCGCATCGCGGCGGTCATCGTTGGCTATTGAGAGGTCGTACCACTCATCGCCAACGGATTCCGTTTCGCCAAAGCCGAGCGTTTCGTCGTAGGTCTCACGGAGGGCTCGCAGAAAGGCTTCAAGCACGTTTCGGGTGGGCTCGACGCGAGAGTCTTCGAATTCGGCGAGTTCATTCAGCGCGCTGTCAACAGTATGCTCGGTGAGCGTCCGTGTTGCGTGGTCTCTGGCCGCCGATTCGATGTTGTGGGCCTCATCGAACACCACCACCACGTCTTCTGGGTCACGACCCAGCCAGCGAAAGAAGTGCTCTCGGATCATCGGATCGAGCACGTGGTGATAGTTACAGATGACGAGATCGACGCCTTCGATTCCCTCTTTTAACAGTTCGTAGCCACAGAGGCCAGCCTGTTCGGCGTAGTCGTAGATTTGATCTGGCGTGCGGACATCATCGAACAGCCACTCGTAGAACGCATCAGTTTCTTCGGTGAGATTCGCGTAGTATCGCTCACAGATCGTCTGCTCTTCGAGGTGGTCGATCGTCTCCTCAAGTGCGTCGAGTTCGTCGGCGACCGCGTCCTGTCCGTCGACGACGGCTGGTGCGTTCTCATCGGTGGCTTCTTCGATCAGCACGCGCTGGGTTTCGAGCAGTTCCTGGCGCTCCTGTTCGGTTTCGGCCAGTTCCCGCGTCGTATCACGGAGTGCCTGACACTCCTCATAGCCCACGTCGATGTGACACATGTCGAGTTTCCCTCGAAACACGACCGCTCGAATCGGTTCGGCATCCACGATCGCCCTGGCTTCTTCGATGAACTGGCGGGTTTGCTGGTGGACGTTCGTCGTGATGACGACGGTTTTGTCGTCGTCTCTGGCCCGTTCCAGTGCGGGGGCCAGGGCAGCCAGCGTTTTGCCGGTTCCACACGCCCCCTCGAACAGCACGTCCGATCCCGACGCGATCGCGTCGTCGATCGTTTCCATCGCTTCCAGCTGGTGGTCGTACGGCGTCTCGTATGGAAAGAACCGGAGATACGATGGCGTTGCCACGATCCACCCTTGTTCATTCTGGGTGAAAAACGTTCGCGGTTTTTCTCACCGGTTTCTCGGGGGACAGTGGCTGGCCCGCTCTCACGCGCCGGATGGGTGGATAGCCCGGTGGCTGATCGGTTGGTTCTCCGAAAAATCGGCCGAAATTTGATCGACGTTACAGGATTCCAAGCGGAACGATTCCCAGGAGATCACCAAGGATTCCCAGCGGAACGCTCTCCAGGAGACCACCGAGGAGACCTAGCGGAAGGCTTCCCAGGAGACCACCGAGGAGACCTAGCGGAAGGCTTCCCAGGAGACCACCGAGGAGACCTAGCGGAATGATCCCCAGAATACTACCGAGGGGGCCCAGCGGAACACTTCCCAGGAGACCACCAAGGAGACCTAGCGGAAGGCTTCCCAAGAGGTCACCCATGAGACCCAACGGTGCGATCCCGAGGAGGCCGCCAAGAAGTCCAATCGGCGTTACCGTGATTGCCTCAGTGACTGGCAGGCTGAGCTCACCCATTCCCAGCGCAAGCGGGAACAGTCCCACAACGCCGAAAACCGGAGAGCTTGACACCTGATCGTCAGTGTCGATGTCCAGCTGCTCGTTATCGAGCGTGTCTGATTGTGACATCTTCCCTTGTTGCTGGGATGGATTAATATATATTGTCTTCGATCTATCTGTAGAGTGATATTAGAATATGCATTCAAATCACACAATACACCCTCTCTACCAGAACTATTGATATGTGTTTGAGTTTTTACTCGTTGTTCGTCCAGGATGCGAAATGAGATTCGGATAATCACAGATGAGTCCATCGACGCCAGCGTTGGCAAGTTGTGTGGCCTGATACCAGTCAGTGATGGTGTAGACGTTGACCACGCGCTGTTCTTCTCGTGCGACATCGATGAGATCGATGTTGGCGAAAGGGCCATCGGTGTAGTACTCATCGCCGAAAAACGGCGTGTTCTTGATCATATTTCTCGGTGGATGAATCGCCTCACAATCATAGCGACGAACCACCTCGAGTCCGTCCACGATGGAGTCCCAGAGGAGAAAGCCGACCGGCAGCCCCGGTGCCTGCTCGCGAATTTCGGCTATTGCAGCCTCGTAGAACGAGGAGACGAGCACCGGATTGTCAACCCCCGAGCAGATTTCGAGAACGCGCTCGGTGAACGGTCGCCAGATCGCACGCTGATTCTCTAATGCATCACCTGCAGGTCCAAAGACCACGTCGTGTGAGCCTGGATTTTTGAACTCGATGTTGACGCCGACGTGTGGTGGAATTTCTGCGAGAACGTCGGATAACAGTGGGACGGTCTCGTTGCTGTCGAGCACGCTGGCGCTGGTGACCACATCCGTCGGTGTCTCCCAGACGACACCCGATTCGTCTGTGAGACCACGCTCTCCGCCATCCCGACTTGAGAGCCGATCGTCGTGGAAGACAACCACGTCACCGTCACGAGTGGGCATCACGTCGATTTCTATCATCGCCGCGCGCGAGTAGTGTGGTCCACGGGAGGCCCGGCGTGCGGCCAGCGCCGTGTTTTCGGGATAGATCCCTGCGAAACCACGGTGGGCGACAATCGATGGCCTCCAGTGCGATGGCGAATCGGGATCGTCGGGTCGGGCGTTTGCAGTTCCGAGCGCGCCGAACAGCGTCATGCCTGTGCCAGCTACGAACTCCCGTCGGTTCAGTCTGGGTGTCCTCATCGACAGCTAACCCACTATCACATATTGATTCAAGGGTTGCTAATGGAGATATATAGTGGCATATACGGATGGGTTGCACTCATTCGTCCTCTGGATACTGGTTGTTGAGCCAGTGCTTCCAGGTGACCGTCCCAGCGGCGTGATCCGGACAGGTAGCATGGCCGGCTCGAAATCCACGCAATGTCGCCCCAAGGGCCGGAACAGGAATAATCGGGCGACGAAGTCCGCGATGGTCTTTGAACGTTGCAGCCAGTTCACTGATAGTACTGATCGTCGGGCCTCCAACGGTGACAGTCCGATCACAGCTGTTGTCGGTCGCCAGCCCACCGATCGTGTCGGCGAGCGTGGCAGCGGCGATCGGCTGTAGTGACACCCTGGATGGGATCGGCCACACCGACAGTTTCGAAAGTGATTCGAAAAGTGTCCCAAGAAACGAGTAGAACTGCGTTGAGCGAACGATGACCGAGGAAACAGGGCTTTCGGCGACCACTGTCTCCGCAGTCCGTTTGTGTTCGTAGTATGAAAGCGGAATTTGCGTTACGCCAACGATCGACGGATAGACAACTCTGCTGACACCAGCCCCATGGGCTGCATCAAGAAGTCGTTCGGTCCCTTCCACATCGACCGATGCAGTCGCACCCATTGGTGCGGTAGCCGCATGGATCACTCCCGTGACACCGGTCAGGGCGGCCTCAATTCCCTCATTCGAACGAAGATCGAGTTGGATTCACTCACAGCCGCCGATGGCCGTGTCCGGGGGTGAACGACTCGCCGATCGGACGGTGTGGCCCATTGCAGTGAGTTTCTTCACGAGTGCAGTTCCGAGCGTTCCCGTCGCCCCGGTCACAAGCGTGTTGTCATGGCATAGAATTGGACTGCGCACCGAGTACGGTTGCCGAACACCTTCGAAAGGCCGAATCCAAAATTCTGCAGGCGCTGTTCTCCCGGTAAGTGGATGAAAAAGACAGTGACACCGATTCGCACCGGACCGCTTTGCTTATGCGTCCCATGGAATAAGAGCCGACAATGACCAACCTTGCGCTCACCGAGCGAGTGCCCGATGTCGCCACGGATGGGGTCTGGCTCGAATGCATCGAGACGGGAGAAACGTACGCGCCGTTCGAGGAGATTCGATACACCTCAGAGGAAGACCATCTGCTCGAGGTCCGCTACGCGGAGTATCCGGGATTCGAGGCGTTTTCGGGCCGTGGCGTCTGGCGATACGCCGAGGCGTTGCCGTTCGATTCGGGGGTGTCAATTCCGGAGGGTGACACGCCGCTGTATCACGTCCCCCGGTTAGAAGACGAAATTGGCGTCCAAAACCTTCGAATCAAACACGAAGGGATGAATCCCACCGGGAGTTTCAAGGATCGAGGCATGACCGTCGGCGTCGGTGTCGCACAGCGACTCGGCGTCGACCGGCTCGTCTGTGCAAGCACGGGCAACACGAGTGCTGCACTAGCAGCGTACGGCGGCCGCGCCGGGCTCGAAACGCTCGTGTTGCTCCCAGCCGGAAAGGTCGCCGCCGGGAAGGTTGCCCAGGCCAGCCTCCACGGCGCACGCATTCTGGAGGTGGACGGCAACTTTGACGACTGTCTCGATATCGTTCGCGAACTGGCCGATCGAGGTGAGGCGTATCTGCTCAACTCGCTCAATCCGTTCCGACTTGAGGGCCAGAAAACGATCGGCTTCGAAATCCTAGAGCGGTTCTATGCCGACGAAGGACGATTCCCAGACCGGATCGTGTTGCCGGTCGGCAACGCCGGAAACACGGCCGCGCTGTACAAGGCGTTCCGGGAGCTGGTTGCCGCCGGCGAACTCGATGCAGACTCTGTTCCAAAGCTCACGGGGGTGCAGGCTGAAGGAGCCGCACCGATGGTCGAGGCGATCAAAACTGATAGCGACACCGTCACGCGCTGGGAGTCGGTCGAAACCCGCGCCACGGCAATCAGAATCGGCAATCCCGTCAACGCACCGAAGGCACTCCCCGGCATTCGCGAAACCGGCGGCACTGCCGTCGCCGTGAGCGACGAGCAGATCACGGACGCCCAGCGCTCGCTTGCTCAGGAAGGTATCGGCGTTGAGCCCGCCAGCGCTGCCAGCGTCGCCGGACTCCGGCAGTTGCGTGCCGATGGAGTCGTCGAATCCGAGGAGGATGTGGTCTGTCTGACGACCGGCCATCTACTGAAAGACCCGGACGCTGCAGCCACAGCCGGCAACGACCCCGAACCGGTCGCTAACGACGCGGATGCCGTGCTGGAACTGCTGGAGTGAGTCAGTTTCAGCAGTCAAGTGATAGTATAGAAACTCTTTTTTGCAGACCGATCCGTAATTGTGGAGATGGCTGCGATATTTTTCGATCTCGATGGAACCCTGCTAGAGTTCGATCGGGCGTATAGTTCGATTCTCTCGGCTGCGTTCCGATCAGTTGGTGGTGAGTCGCGACGGGCCTGGGTTGATGGCTACAGCGAGGCCTTTTTCGAGGCGTTTGAGGCGTGCGAGCCCGAACCGTATCGGCGTGCGTTCGACGCGATCGACGTTGCACATGAAACCGAACTGCTTGTGGAGGCGCTACAGAACCAGGAGGTATCGGCCTGTCAGCCGTCTCCAGACGTCCATTCGGCACTGGACCGGTTGGCTGGCGAGTTCGAGCTTGGCGTGGTAACGAATGGAGTTCCCGATTGGCAGCGCGAGAAGCTTCGTGCCTACGATCTTGAAGAGCGGTTTGACGTGATCGTTGCCTCGTATGCGGCCGGCGCGCACAAACCAGATCCTGCGCCGTTTCGGCTCGCAGAACAGCGCTTACCAACAGAAAAATACACGATGGTCGGTGACGACGATGCGGATATCGCTGGTGCCAACGCTGTTGGCTGGTCGTCAATTCGATACACTGGTGGGGGATTCGCGACGATCGCCGAGGAGTTGTTAGCCGAGCGCTGATCGGACACGCTGTTACGGTCGAATCCCGGCTGATCTGCGACGGAAACAACACGTCAGCACTGGTTTCACAGCTGCTCATCGCCGCGAGTTTCCGCCATCCGTTTATAGCAGAGAGAATCATGCAAGAGTGAATGTCAGCTTCGCAGATTGGCCGTATCCCGCCGCAATCAGTACGCCACCTCCCCGTGCTGGCCGGCAATCTGGTCCCACTCGTTGGCATTCTCCAGTTTGGGTGGGATCCCAGAACGCTCGCCGTGATATATGGAATCGAATTTCTGCTGTTGTTCCCACTCGCTGCGGTGAAAGCACTGTTCGCCCAGCAGCCACCGGGAGAAGATCCAGGCGATGATGATGAGGGGATTGAGCTTCGAAGCGATCTCAACGAAAAACGCGGATGCGTAAGAATTCATGACCGGCTCCCGCCGATCTATTTACGAACTGTTCCGTTTTCGCTGCAAATACTTGAACTGGGTGTGATTGGAAGCTCATTTTTATTGGCTGGTATCGGTAGCATCGTTCCTCTCGCGACGACACTCGCCCAGCCAGCAGTGTTCGCAGGAGGCCTTTCGCTCGTTGTCGGACAGTTGATCGACACCGGCTACAGCTACTTTCACCGAAAACAGTACGTCGAAGCCTCCCCGTACGCCGTCGTCGAACGTCCGTTCCGGTTGGTGTTATTTCACTTTTTAGTTTATATGCTGATCGAAAATTTTGATTCGAACGGGACACTGTTGGTAGCGAGTTTCGTGATCGTAAAGATGGCTGCGGACTGGTCAGGCATCCGTGCAGAAGATGATGGTGGGAGCCGACTCACAAGGTGGCTCGCGGGATTAGACGAAACCGAGTCGATTGCGCCAATGGAACCACCCGTTGGCACACCCACCGCAACGTTTGACGTGGACAAACGAGCAGCGGTTGCCACCGCACTCTGGCGGACAACCACGAAGTCAGCAATCGGATATGTGATATTAGTTTTTATTAGCTGGTTATGCTGGATAACCATTATTTTCGGCAGAATACCATCACGCAGAATTTTGCTTATGAGCGCAATCGTCGCGGTAACGTTGTTTACCGTACTGTTCTGTGGGAATCTGATCGAACGACTACTCGCAACGGGCTGGTTGCGATATGGACGGTTCGAGGACCGAATCGTTGCAATCGATCGACTGACGGGTGAGCCACAGTGGAGCGCCCCGATTGAGTCCCTCCGAAACGTCGCGGCTGATGAGTATGCATTCCCGGATCGGCTGTTGGGTACACGAACGATTGACGTAACCGTGGGGTGGGACGACGAGAATGAGCGGGCGATCGGCCCGATCAATCAGCCGGACGCCTTCATTCGGGCATTCGACTTCTCCGACGATGTGATCGAACTCCAGGAACTCAATCGATGGGTCGCTGGCACTGCCGTCGTGGCGGCTATCGGCATCATCCTGGCTATCGTCGGTGGGGCATGGATGGTAGAATCACTTCGTAGCGTTGAATTTTTCGTGGCTGGCACACTACTGCTGGTCATCGTTCCGAATGTTCTCTGGGATTTTGCTCATGGGTAACCTATTGTTCAAACAGTCTTTCACAATTATTCCTAAATAACTTTATAAGCGATCGGGAAGGCAATGCAACACGAGAGCACAGATGCGCCACGGGGCGTTGTGCGTTCGTGTATGAACGCGCCGGGTGTGCACACCACCCGACGCTGGGCTCTCGTCAAGGCGATTTGCCCATGCAATGGGAGAACACACGCGACCGTAATTGTACCGACTCACTAACCTACTACAGCCACAGCTGTGTCGTCTGTCGGCGCCAGCTTCGTGGCCACCGTGATCATCATCTTGCCTGTCCACTCTGGGGGCGACGATGACGCTTCCCCTATTTTTGTTCAGAGACGAGGATCGCAACTGCGTGAACCTCTCGACGGTGGATTCACGATCTGAGCTCTCGGAGGCCGAGCTCTACCACGTGGTGGACATCGGCACCGGAACATGGTGTCGGCCATGTCAGTCCACGAACTGTCCGCACGCCACCAGAATTGAGCAGATTCTGACGATGGCAGATCTGGCGAGCGAACGGACGAACTTTGAGCACTTGCCTGGGATCGAGCGGATCACACGCTATCGCGCGACTGGGGAGACGGTCGTGGCCGCGACGTTCGACACTGGCGCGAAGGTCCGATATCACGAGACGAACACCGGCGAAATTCATCAGCTCACCTTCCCCGCTGACGATCCAAAATCACCACTCGAACGGATCGACCGACCGGGCTGTTCCAGTGCAGCAGACGGGTTGATCGACCTGCTCGATGCGTACGGCCGGTATCGCAGTCTCGGCTGTCCAACCGGCCTCAAAGATCAACATCCCGCAGTTGCTCGGATCACCACTGAGCGCTAGCAAGCAGGGCAGGCCGGCGAGCGGATCGTTCAGTCGTGAGGCCCCCTCACAGTGATTTCCTGGTCAGAATCGGCAATCGAATCTCGACTGATCTGCGACGAAAACAGCACGACAGCGTTGGCTTCACTATGCGTTTCCGTCACCCGTTTATAGCAGAGAGAATCATGCAAGAGTGAATGTCAGCGCTGCAGAATGGCCGAGCCCTTCCCCAGTCGATACGGCACCTCCCCGTGCTGACTGGCAATTTAGTTCCACTCGTTGGTGTCCTCCAATTCGGCTGGGATCCTAGAACGCTCGCCGTCATCTACGGAATTGAATTTCTGCTGTTGTTCCCACTCGCTGCGGTGAAAGCGCTGTTCGCCCAGCAGCCACCGGAAGAAGACCGTGACGACGATGCAGAGACAGACTTCCAAAGCGGTCTCAAAGACAAACGCGGAAGCGTGAGAATTCATGACCGGCTCCCGCCGATCCATTTGCGAACCGTTCCATTTTCACTGGAAATACTTGAACGGGGCACGTTTGGCAGCGTCTTTTTGCTGGTCGGTATCGCTAGCGTTGTTCCTCTTGAGTCGACACTCACCCAACCAGCAGTACTCACTGGCGGCCTTTCGCTCGTTGCCGGACAGCTGATAGACACCGGCTACAGCTACTTTCACCGAAAACAGTACGTCGAAGCCTCCCCGTACGCCGTCGTCGAGCGGCCATTCCGGATGGTGTTCGTTCTCTTTATCGTCTTGACCTTCGTCGCAGACATTGACAGTACCGGTACGCTGGTGGTAGCGGGCTTTGTGGGCGTAAAAACGCTCTCAGATTGGGCTGCCGTCCGCGCAGAAGACAACGGTGGTGGCCGACTCATCAGCTGGCTCGCTGGACCGGATGAAGCCGTTTCGCCTGCGCCAATTGATGTGCCCGATGGCGCACCCACAGCAACGTTTGACGTGGACAAACGAGCAGCGGTCGCCACCGCACTCTGGCGGACGATCACGAAGACAGGACTCGGTTATGCCAGTACCGTTTCTGTGAGTTGGTTCTGCTGGACAGTCTTTATTGTCGGTGAAATTCCACCCCGAAATATTTTGCTTATGAGTGTCATTGTTGCGGTAACGCTGTTCGGCGTGCTGTTCTGTGGTAATTTGATCGAGCGCGTGCTTGCAACCGGCTGGATGCGATATCAGCGTCTTGAGGACCGAATCGTTGCGATCGATCGACTGACAGGCGAGCCACAGTGGTGCGCCTCGATTGAGACGCTCCGGAACGCTGCGGCCGATAACTCCGCACTGGCGGATCGGCTGTTGGGAACACGAACGATCGACGTAACCGTGGGCTGGGACGATGAGAGCGAGCGGACGATCGGCCCGATCAATCAGCCGGAAGCCTTCGTTCGGGCATTTGACTTCTCCGACGACGTGACCGAACTCCAGGAGCTTAATCGCTGGATTGTCGGCGCGACGACCGTTTCGGTTATCGGTATTCTTGTGGCCATCGCCGGTGGAGTACGGATGGTGGAGTCACTTCGAGGCGTTGGATATCTAGCGTTTGGCGGACCAATGCTCTTTATCGTACCGAAGATTCTCTGGTATTTCGCTCATCGGTAGTTGAACTCACCCTGCGTTCTATTTGCAATCTCGGTGTCGTCATTCTAGAGCGGAGCAACAAAACCGCGTCTTCAGCAGCCATAGCTGAAAATATCACACCGTATCCGTTGCCAGCGTCTCGACGGTTCCCTGTGAGAGTCGGCGACCCCAGAGCACCACCACAGCTCCCACGAGGACTCCGAGCCCACCAGCGAGCGAAAACGTCGTGGCGTAGCCGAGCCGCTCGATCAGCGGTTGGCTCACCAGCGGCGTGCTGAACTGCCCCAGATACAGCGTCATTGTGACGCCACTCATTGCCCGTCCGCGAATTCGTTCGGGAGCCAGCCGGGCGATCCAGAGATTGGCCGTCGGGAGCATCAGCCCCCATCCAAGGCCGGCAACGACCAGTCCGGTGAGAATAACGGCGATGCTGGAGGACTCCCCGATGATGAGATAGCCAGTACCCATCAGTCCGAACACCGAGACAAATAATCCAGTCGGACCAACCCGGCGTTTGATCCAGCTCACCCTGAGCGCGACGACCATAGCGACGAGGTTGTACGATCCAATGAGGAGTCCCGACCCGGTGGCCGTCATCGCGCCAGCGCCCTGGAGATAGAACGGTAACTGCACCGTGAGCAAATAGAAAACGGTTGCACAGAGATACGTGAGCAGATACACCCCACTCAGCAGCCCCACCGGTGTGGACTCTAGCAGATCAAATGAGAGTGCATCCGAACTCGATGTCGTCTCCGGTTCGTCGATGATGACGAACACGAGTGGAACGAGCACGATAGCGGCCCCATACACCAAAAACGGAACCCGCCAGCCCAGCGCCGCAAGCGAGCCCCCACCCGCGAGCGAGAGAAAGCCGGTGATGTTGAACGTCGCTCCCTGCCAGCCGAGCACCGTATCGCGCCGGTCACCGCTGAAGTAATCCGCGATGAGCGTCGTCGTTGCCACCGTCAGCGCTCCAACACCGACGCCCTGAATCGCCCGAACAACCAGAAGATGCCACAGTTCCGTTCCCAGATAGCCAGCCGTTCCCCCAGCGGCGTACACCACGATTGCGCCACAGAGCACCGACCGCCGGCCAAGCCGATCGACCAGGGTTCCAGCAATCGGTGCAGAGACGACGATCAGCGCGGCCGGCAACGTCAGCACCAACCGCGACAACGTCGCCACGTTTGGCGTCGCATGAAACGTCGATTCGATCGCCGGCAACGCTGGCGACAGCAGCGTCGAACTGAGGACCGTGAGCGAACTGGCGAGCAACAACGACATCGTCACCCGACGAGTGGGCTGGTGGCTCATGCGTGGATCGCTCCCCCAATGTGTGACCGTAAGTGATAGTCCATACCAAACTGTCTTGCTGGAGAGCAGTATATAACAGCGTGTAGATGATTACACGTTTATCATATGGTGGAAATAGCGCTGCAGAATGGCACTAGCGAACAGCCGAGGATAAGCTAGTTGTGGCAGTGTCCTCGAAGAGGACCAATGGCTCGTGTGGAAATTCGTATCGACGGGCGTCCAGTCGAGGACTGGCTTGCCGGTCTCTCCGAGTCGATGGCGAACGCCCAGTTCACGCTGCTTGCCAGCCAGGATTCCGGCGATACGCTCAGGGAGATCATCGACGTTCGAACCGAGTCGCCGGCGACGATCGTCGAGCGACTCTGTGCAGATGCACACGTCACGTCGCATGATGTCCTTCACCGGGAGCGACGGCGGTTGCTAGTGCAGTTTCAGATTCCAATCTCGGAGACGTACGCCGTTCTCAGACGGGCCGGCATCCCACCACATTATCCAGTCCATCTTGAGGCCGGCTGGTACACCCACGAGTTCAGTGCTGACCAGGACCGGATCGACGAGTATGTAGCTGGCCTCAGGGAGGCGAACATTCCGTTTGAGGTGCTCTCGGTCAGGGATTCACCTGAACAGGCGACGGTGCTCACCGATCGACAGCAGGAGTTTCTCGCAGTAGCGATCGAGCACGGATTCTACGAAACGCCACGGGAGTGTACGCTCACTGAGCTCGCCGAGGCGTTGGAGATCAACGCCTCCGCGCTGAGTCGGCTGCGCCATCGGACCGAAAGCCGGCTCGTTCACGCGTTCATGGCGTCCGGTGGCGGCTCCTGAGCGAATCTAACTCGCGTGATTTATGCCTCTTCGATTTCGTCGTATCTCAGCGTCGCCGTCAGTTGCATTGTGTGGGTTCCATACACCAGCTTTGGAACCGGAACTTCGGCCGTAACATCGAGGAGCGGCGTTCGGGCGGTCACATCCGCTGGTCGTTCGAACGTGGTCGCGAAGGTGTAGGAGGTCGTGCTTTTCTGGCCAGACCGCAGACGCACACGCCAGAAGCTGGTCGTCTCCGTGTGGTCTTCATTCAACAGCGCCGTGTGGGAGTCTCTCTCGTCGGTGGGAACGACCGTCGAGCGCCGCGTTGGATTCGGTGGAACGCGATCCAGTTCGCCCAGCAGGGTGTGTTTCAGATCGACCCCTGCGTGTCCCTTTCCAGACGAACAGCCAGAACGACCGGTGATCACCCGCACTTCTGTGGTGCACGCCAGTAATCGTTGGTCGCCACGGTCATACTCCTGGACACGAGTTTCGACTCCCAGATTTCCGTAGGGACAGTCCTCGGACGATCGTCTGACGAATGCAGCCGTGGGCGCAACGCTTGCGGGCAGACGCTGGATGGAGCCTCCAAAATTCGCTGGCGTTCCAGCGCCGTTGCTCGTGAGTGCGCTCCCAACGAGTCCCCCAGCCGCGAAGCAGCCGAGCTGTAACACACGGCGACGCGTTGGCATACTCGTTCGGTGTGCTATCTCCTGAAGTGTTTTTTGGATATTAGCTTGGAAGCTGGTGGATCACCGCAGCGATAATCTGTAATCTGAACAGTCTTTCACAATTATTCCTACATAACTTTATAAGCAATCGGGAAGGCAATGCAACACGAGGGTACAGCTGCGCCACGGGGCGTTGCGCGTTCGTGTTGAATGTGCCGGGTGGTTAGGTCACCCGACGCTGGGCTCTCACGAGATGCGATTGCCCATGCCATGGGAGAACACACGCGACCGTAATTGTACCGACTCGATGAACGTCTATAGCCACAGCTGTGTCGTCTGTCGCCGCCAGCTTCGTGGCCACCGTGATCATCATCTTGGCTGTCCGCTGTGGGGGCGACGATGACGCTTCCCCTATTTTTGTTCAGAGACGAGGATCGTAACTGCGTGAACCCCTCGACGGTCGATTCACGATCTGAGCTCTCGGAGGCCGAGCTCTATCACGTGGTGGACATCGGCACCAGAACCTGGTGTCGGCCCTGTCAATCGACGGGCTGTCCACACGCCACCAGAATCGAACAGATCCTCACAATGGCCGATCTCGCAAGCGAGCGGACTAGCTACGAGCACTGCCCGGAATCGAGCGAATCACGCGCTATCACGCCACCGGCGAGATTCATCAGCTCACCTTCCCCACTGAAGATCCAAAATCACCACTCGAACGGATCGACCGGCCGGGCTGTGCGAGTGCGGCTGATGGACTGATCGAGCTTCTCGATTCCTATGGGCGCTATCGCAGCCTTGGTTGCCCAACCGGGCTCGAGGATCAACATCCCGCCGTTGGGCGGATTACGACCGACAACTAGGACGGAAAGACCGACAGCAGCCTACGGACGATACATAACCGTCCCCTCCCAGCGACCGTAGAGATCGTCCGATTTCTTGTCCGGATCGAACAGCAACACGGTCACCGCCAGCTGGCCGGATTCGAACTGCTTGAGCGCCCCGGTTGGAATGTCGATATTGTAGGTGACGTCTGGGATGTCATCGAGTTCTCTGGTACGAGCGACGAGCACGCCATCGAGCTTCACCGCGAACGTTGGCTCACCCGGCTCGTCCGGCGAGGGATCGACATCCTCCATTACAGTGTTTCCATGCACGCGAATGTCGAAATCTGCGTAGCCGTCGCCGTTCTCGACCGTGTTGATGAACTCCACATCATCGATCCGGTCGTCGTATTTCGGATCGGGATTGTTGATCGGCTCTGGCGCTTCCCACGATTCGTCCGGTACAGATGGTCCATCAGATTGTGTCGACGACGGCATGTCCGTGGCCGTGTCAGTTGCCGTCGCATCTTCGGGCGTCGTCACATCTGCAGGCGTCGTTGAGTCTGCAGGCGTCGATGTCGGCGTCGGTTTCTCGCCACCACCGGATGAACCACCACTGTCTGAATCACCATCACCCGAGCCGCCACCACCTGACGACTGTCCACCACCGCTCGAACCGTCATCACCGGAGTGTTGACCACCACTCCCACCAGTATCGCTCGATGCACCGATCTCCCGATAGAGATCCGTACATCCCGCAAATACGCTCACTACACCTGCTGAAACCACACCAAGCAACGTCCGTCGAGAACAATATTGGTCTGTCATACACTGATCGCTCAATCGCGAAAATCGAACGGAGCGATTCCCGTTCGTTACCAGTTACATGTGATACTGATAGTATTATAATCCGATCGCTTTCGATCCCCGCAGGCAGTGCTCCAGGAGAGACTCCAGGTATTGCGTATTCAGCGGTTTGTTTGATAAAAACGTTGGGCGCTCAGGGCTGATAGGTGACGGTTCCAGTCCATCTGCCGAACAGATCGTCACGCGATTTATCCGCCTCTAGCAGTAGGATTTTGACCTCTAGCTCGCCAGCATCAAACTGCTCAAGCGCCCCCGTGGGGATGTCGAGTTCCCAGGAGCCCTGTTTTCGATAGGCCACAGTGTCCGACCGCGTCACGAGAACGTCATTGATCTTCACGGCGAAATACGGCTCGCCCGGTTCATCCGGTTCGGGATCAACATCCTTCATCCAGCTGTTGGCACCAACCTGTACGTCGAAATCTGCGTAGCCATCGCCATTTTCGATCGTGTTGATGATGTCAACGTCGTTAATCCGATCGTCGAAATCACCCTCATCGATCGGACCGTTGATCGGTTCGGGCTCTTCCCATGGCTCATCCGGTACCGATGGGTCTGAGCCGCCATTGCCACCATCATTGGAGCCATCACCACCGCCGTTGTTGGAACCACCACCATCATTTCCACCGGAACCACCATTGTCACCCTGGCCCTCCCCTCCTGAGGAAGCGTCGTCCGAGTCGCCCGTGCTTGCACCGATATCGCGGTAGATGTCCGTGCAGCCGGCAAGCGAACTCCCGATTCCAATGGACGCAATACCAACAACCGCCCGTCGTGTGTATTGTTTGTCAGTCATAGAACGTTCGGTGTGTCGATGTATCGAACGAGTAGTGCGACACGCTCGTCCGTTAGGAAAACATCTCCGGAGATAAGTTATACGAAATCAAGGAGAAGACCTGCCCCTTCGCCAGAAATGCTTTGCATTTCTGGCTGATCAGCAGAACTTCGTTCAGCCACTTCGCCAGAAACGCTTCGTGTTTCTGGTTAGTAGCCAGACGTAGTCTGGCGACACAGTCCAGAGTTTACCTTCATGACTTGTTCTGTGGATTCTCACCGAGGGAACAAGTGGTAGACTGCAAACCCTAATATCCCAACGCTGAGCAAACCGAAGGTTTGCGAGGTTCACAAATCCTCAATTCGCTTGACTCGAGTTTCCCGCACCAGAATGCGCAGGGTAATATCAACACACCCATCATATTCATTTCTCCAAAGAGACATAACGTTCTATTGGTAGCCACTCGAGTCACAGTTTGTATCGTGTACGGCTACTTTCGTGGGCCCTCATTCCATCTGTATCTATCCCAGTAATATTTATTTTTTAATATATTGTACTAATTTTAGCCTTGGTAATCGATATTAATTAGTCGTGGATTTTAGTACAATAATGCAGGTGTTGGGACTATCGAGTCGATCGAGTCGGCGATCGTTTATGAAAGCAATCAGTACAGGCGTTATCGGGCTCTGTACCGCTGGGAAGGGAGCTGCTACGCGGACAAAGCCTAGCGTGGTGCTCCGAAAAGGAACAAAACAGGCGACACCAATTTTTCAAAACTCCGCGAGGGAACCAGGACCGACCGCGTTGATCATCGGTGGTGTCCACGGCAATGAACGCGCCGGGTATCTCGCAGCCGAACGACTCGCTCGCTGGAAGCCGACTCGGGGCGAGACGATCGTTGTCCCCCGAGCTAACACAGTTGCGGTCGCAAACGAGACACGAGAGGCAAACGGCGATCTGAACCGCCAATTTCCAATCGGCGAACGCCCGACAACGCCGTTAGCACGAGCACTCTGGGGGCTCATCGAGCGATCACAGCCCGACGTGATCATCGATCTCCACGAATCGTCCGGACGCTATATCGACGGCAAGCTCGGCCAGTCGATCGCATATCCGCCATTCGAAGGGGTTCGATCGAGAGTCAGTCAACTCGTCAGTCGCCAGAACCGATCGATCGATCGGGCCGAAAATCGGTTCCATCCACGGTCACTCCCCAGACCGAGCGAGCGCCCATCCGGTGTGCTTGTAAAACGGGCCGCCTTCGAGCAGCGGATTCCCGCGTTTCTCATCGAAACGTACAGCGAACTCGAGCTCACAGACCGGCAGCGATACCACGAATCGCTCACGAAAGGGGTGATTCAGGAACTGTCCACCAGACGAGGGCCACACGATGGCATCCCCACGAACAACGGGTGGTCGCCGTACGATAGCCGACGGATGAGCACGCTGATCGACCAGCTCCCCTAATCCATCGGCGGAAAAACAGCGCAACCACCTTGTACGAGCACCGTGAGATCCGACTATGAGCGATCGGAACGCAGCAATTTCGCGGTCTACTTCAGAAACCGAGATCGACCTGACGCTCGATCTCGACGGGAACGGTGATGCGACCGTCGATACGGGAATCGGATTTTTCGATCACATGCTCGCGTCGTTCGCCAAACACGGACTGTTCGATCTCACTGTCCGTGTAGAGGGCGATCTGGAGGTCGACGACCACCACACGATCGAGGATGTTGGAATCGCCCTTGGTTCGGCTATCGATACGGCGCTCGACGACCGACGTGGAATCAACCGGTTTGCAGACCGACGAATTCCCCTGGACGAAGCCGTCGCATCGGTCGTGGTCGATCTGAGCGGGCGTCCACTGTGTGCGTTCGAGGGAACGTTCTCCCAGGAGCAGGTTGGTGAGATGACGAGCCAGCTGGCTGCCCACTGGCTGCGGTCGGTCGCAATGAATGGCGGGTTCACGGTCCACGCAGACGTTACAGGCGAGAACGCCCACCACGAGATCGAAGCGCTGTTCAAGTGCGTTGCCCGCACGCTCGACGACGCCACGCGGATCGATGACCGTCGGTCTGATACGCCATCGACGAAGGGAGCGCTCTGAGATGTTCGACGAGATCATGCAGAAATTCGAGAACAGTCCGAGCCAGCAGGCCGTCGTGCGGCTGTTGCTCGAACGAGGATTTTCTGTCAACGACGACGGGCGTGTTGTTTCGGGCGGAATCGAAATCCCAAACACCGGGATCGCCCGTGAAATCGACGTTGACCGGCGGGTTGTCGATGCAACAACCGACGAGCTGTTGGATGATGAAACGCTGCGACGGATTTTTCAGAACATCTCTGCCGTGCCGTCGCTCAAAGATCTCGCACCCGTGCTGGATCTGACGGTCCTCACTGTCTACGTCGATGATGCCAGCGAGTCGGGGATCGCAGCTGACATGATCGACCACATTGCGAGCCACGACATCTCGATCAGACAGCTGTTTACCGAAGATCCGGAGTTTGCCGACATGCCCTCGTTGACCGTAATCATCGACACGCAGCTGCCAGGAGAGCTGCTCAACGAGTTACAGTCGCTCGAATTCGTCCGTCGAATCGAGATCGAGTAGCTCAATCGAGATCCATCCCTTCGACGATTTCGAACTCTTCGTCGCCGTCGAACCGCGTCGGTGAAAACGGTCCAGACGGTGTGCCATCACAGATGGCCTCGGCGAGACGTTCACCCATCGCTGGCGCGCGCATAAAGCCATGTCCCTGCCAGCCAGCGCCAACGTAGACAGTGTCGGTGAGCGCACCAACGAGCGGATCGCCGTCAGGGGTGGCCGTACACAGCCCAGCCCATGACCGTTCTACAGGGAGCGTTCGATCGATCGCCGTTTCGAGATACCCATCGACGGCCGACAAAAACCAGTCGTCGGCCGCTCGGTCGTACGTCTCCGGATCGCGCTCGATCGGTTCGGTGCCATCACCAACGAATAACCCATCGCCGTTTGGACGGAGATAGTAGCCACCCGTTGCATCGAACAGCATCGGAACGTCGCCGTCGATTGCGTCGGTGGTGAGCGCCTGGACGCGGTAGGGCTTGATCGGAACTGGCAGGCCGGCATCAGCCAGTAGCGAGGGCGTGTGTGCACCGGCCGTTACCAGTACCACATCGAATGATTCTCGGCCGGCCGGCGTGCTGACCGTCCCGTTGGGATCGATACCCACAGGCGTCTTCTCGAAAATCGTCGCACCACGGTCGGCCGCCAGCGACCCCATCGCACGCGTGTATGCACCCGGATCGGTGTAGCCGGCGTTTTCCACCCAGGCTGTGAGTGCAACGTCCTCAACGGCCAGCGTGTCAAAGCGCTCGCCCAGTGTTTCACCGTCGATCGTTGATACGGCCAGCCCGTTCGAACGCATCCGATCGACGCCATCACGAAGGGCATCACGCCCCTCGGTATCTCCCGCACGGACGAGCCAGACATACGGACAGTCGGTGAATTCGATTCTGCCAGCTCCGTCGAGCTCTCGAAACCGCTCCATCGACCGGCTACCGAGACGGGCATCGAGCGGGTCAGTGTAGGCGTCATAACAGAGCCCAGCTGCCCGACCGCTGCTTGCAGCGTCGTCTCCGATCTCGGTCCGGTCGTACAGCGTCACTGAAACGCCGCGGTCGGCGAGTGCTGCAGCCGTGGTCGTGCCTACCGCACCGGCACCAACGATTGCAACTCTCACGGTCGTTTTCTCGAAAGTTCGCTCCCACAGATGGGACAGCGACCGGGGTTCTCATCGAACTCACGCCCACAGCCGACACACATGAACTGCCAGTCGCGCTCTTCGGTAATTCCCTCCTGGTCGATCCCATCGATGGCGATCGAGAGCCGTTCTGCGACGTTTTGCATGGCGTAATCGTCGGTAACAAGGGTACCATCAAGCTCGACAGCAGCGGCCAACAGCCGAATGTCGGTCTCCGAAAGCGTGCCGAAATCACCCGTCTGGCGCGCCGTCCGCTCGACGTGCTCAATAGCAGCCTGTTCGGGCACGTGGACGTGCATCCCGCTGCCCTCCAGGGCATCGAACCGATAGCCGTTTTCGTCGGTAAGCTCTTCACGGACACGTGGAACAGTCGCTGTCCTGTCAGTCGTGTCGTACCCTTTAATGAACGCAGAAGCGTCGAGAACGTGCATTTCGTTATCGTCGGACGATGACATGATCTTTCACAGCAGTGACGCGATCGACCGGAATGAGATAGTGGCCGTAATCGTTCGTCGCGAAGTTCTCATTCCCCCCGTCTTTTGGATCGACGATGAGGTTCTCGAGTTTCCCATTATCGACGTTCATCGTGATGTTGTGCAGAATGCCGATGTACGTGCCGTCAGAACCCGTAATTGCCTTCTCCGAAAGGTTCTCGGCGAGGATCGTGGGCATATATTCGACATACCAGAGGGTAGTATATAAAGGCGGGGGAACGTCCGGAGGAACCACGTAGACGCTGGTGTCTTAAGACTTAACCCGGCAGGCGGCTACTGGCCTGTAAGGAGTTTCTCTCCGGGTGAGTTATGTCTGATACGGATACCAATACCGACGCCCAGGGTGGCGACCTCCGCACGCCAATCGTCGCCGTTCTGGGACACGTCGATCACGGAAAAACGAGTTTGTTAGACGAAATACGTGGGTCTGCGGTGACACAGGGTGAATCCGGTGCGATCACCCAGCACATCGGTGCGACGGCGGTGCCCCTTGACATCATCTCCGACATCGCCGGTCAGCTCGTCAATCCGGACGATTTCGATCTCCCAGGCCTATTGTTCATCGACACGCCGGGGCATCACTCGTTTTCGACACTACGCTCTCGTGGTGGTGCACTGGCCGATATCGCAATTCTCGTCGTCGACGTAAACGACGGCTTTCAACCACAGACGATCGAGGCGCTCGACATTCTAAAGCGCACACAGACGCCCTTCGTCGTCGCAGCCAACAAGATCGACACCACACCTGGCTGGAACACACAGGAGCCCGGCCCCGTACAGGAGAGTCTCGAGGCCCAGTCCGACCGAACGAGCCAGCGGCTCAACGAATCGCTCTATGAGTTGATCGGCGAGCTCAGCGATCACGACATCTCGGCCGACATGTACTGGCAGGTCAGGGATTTCCAGCAGAACGCAGGACTCGTTCCCCTGAGCGCGCTCACTGGCGAAGGGATTCCGGATCTGCTCACGGTGTTGATGGGACTCTCCCAGCGCTATATGAAAAACGAGATGGCGATAGACACCACCGGACCGGGATCGGGAACCGTCCTTGAGGTGACCGACGAACGCGGCTTTGGCACGACGCTCGATGTGGTCCTCTACGACGGAACGATCCGGACCGATGATACGATCGTCGTTGGGGGATCACACAAACCGATCGTCACCGACGTTCGAGCGCTGTTGCAACCGCGCGAGCTCAGCGAAATCCGGACGGAAAAGCAATTTGAGAAAACTGATGAAGTCACGGCCGCCGCGGGTGTGAAGATCGCTGCCCCAGACCTTGGGGACGCGATTGCAGGTGCACCGGTGCGTGTCGTTCGCGATCAGTCACAGGCGGCCGTCCTTGAGGCAGTCGAAGCCGAACTCGCCGAGTTTGCCGTTTCGACAGACGAAAGCGGTGTCGTCGTCAAAGCCGACACACTCGGTAGTCTCGAGGCAATAGCCAACACGCTCCAGGAGGTGGAGATTCCCATCGTTCGCGCGGAGGTCGGCGACGTGGCTTCACGCGACGTAGCCGTCGCATCAACCGCCGAAGAGCCCACCAATCGGGCAATTCTGGCGTTCAACGTCGACATCCTCGACGATGCGCTGGACCGCGCCGACGAACAGGAGATCCGTCTGTTTTCTGACGACGTGATCTACCAGCTCGTCGAGGAGTATGAGGAGTTCGTCGATGAGATCGAGCGGGCACAACAAGACACCGTTCTCGAGAACATTTTGCATCCCTGTACGTTCCGAATCCTCGACGATCACACGTTCAGACAATCCGATCCGGCCGTCGTTGGCGTCGAAATCATGTCTGGTACGCTCTATCGAAACTCACCTGTCGTTCGCTTCGATGGCAATGAGCCCACCCGGGTTGGCATTCTCAAAGGGATTCAATCACAGGGCGAAGACATCGACTCCGCACGCGCTGGAGAACGCGTCAGCGTCTCCATCGATGGCCCGACTGTCGGCAGGCAGATCGAAGAGGGCGACGATCTGTGGACGGAGATTCCGGAGAAACACGCCAAAATCCTCGAACAGGAGCTCAAAGACGAGATTCCAGCCGACGAACGCGAGGCACTCGGGCGCTATCTCGACAACCGGCGGACCGTCGACCCGTTCTGGGGGAAGTGAACTCGCGGACCACAACAGTTTGAGGTAATAACTATTAATTAGGTGGGTGCCGTCGTTTCATCCAGATGATCAGCGCCTTCGTGAGTTCCTACGATGTGGTGCTTGCCGCGATGGCGTTGCCAGTGGTGATAGGACTACTGATAAGTGCGATAACAGGTGTATCAGCGACGGTAGGGCTCGTAATTGGTGGGATTCCGTCATTGCTGGTGCTGGGATACGCGTTGTTCGTCGCGCCGCCGCCGAAAGGATAGGTCAGACTAACAGGCTGTCGGCTCGACATCCGAGAGCGCGCGTTTGACCTGGAGTGCAGCACCGGCCGCAAGTTCGTGTGCGAGCGTGTCGTGTTCCTGTTCGCTGGCGTCGATCGGAATTCCCGTGGAGATTGCCTGTCCAACGGGAGGCTGGACGCTCACAGCCCCGTGCGTACCGTCGGGATTCGCTCTGAGTTCCGAGCCGACGACGAACTCATCGGGCAACAGCGCGCGCGTCCGTTCGCTTACCGTTGCCACATCTTCGCGCAGTGTGGTGATCTGCTCCGAAGAAAGTTCCTCCTCGTCGGCAAAATCTGCATAGGGTGCATTGCCGTGCATTCGACCGGTAAATGGGAACGAGACATATAAATGATGCTGATTCGCCAGGTTGTCAACCACGTTTCAATAGTTCAGAGAATCGGTCGAGCGTTGCCATAGACCGCACAAACGACGGTAGTGGTGTAGGTGTCACCCGGTTGTGCTGGTGCGCCAACGATTTTCTGTCCGGTATCGGAAAAATCCCAGTCCCGGAGTTCGCGACCGGCCGCTATGCCATCGGCAAGTTTCGTGGTGACGGCATCTGGATCAGTGCCGCTCGCTTCATAGAAGATACCGCGGCCGTTGCCTTCGGTCGCCCAGCTGAGACCGGCGACCGCATCACCAGTTGTGACGGTTTCACGCGCCTGCACGACGGTGAGCTGTGTTCCGGTTGGGCCAAGATCGGGTGCAGCGCCGACAACTTCGAGTGTGCCACTCCGTGGGATGACCGATGATAGCTGAACGAGATTGTAGTTGTGGATATTCGCCTCCGCAAGCGCCCCATCGTAGGAGGCCTTTTCTGTCGGGGCCGTCGCTGTTCCCCAGACGATTCTAATCAGACCCATTGACTGAACAGAGGTGATCAGCCCGCTAAGGGGTTTGGTTTTGCCGAGAGAGCAGAACGTGGAAAAACTTCGACAGCAGATGGACACGCATGGACAGCTTCTGGTCGCTTGAATACACACACGACAGCGAGCTTCCGGTGGACGAATACGATCTCCGGACGCCACACGAGCTGGCTCGTCGCGCCCTCGATCGGTGGAGTGAGCCGGGAGATCGCGTGCTCGATCCGTTCGCTGGCTATGGCACGACGCTGTCGGTAGCCGAATCGATGGATCGCGTACCCTTCGGTGTCGAGTACGAGCCCAAACGGGTGGCCTACGCCCGTAACCATCTCGACGATCCGACACGGATCCGACAGGGTGATCTCCGAACGATTGATCCGAGCTCGCTCGGACGAATTGATTGTTGTTTCACATCGCCGCCATTTATGGAGAAAACAGACAGTCGGAACCCGTTCGAGAACTATGGAGGTACGAGCAGTTATGCTTCGTATCTCGACGACATCGAGAACATCTTCGAACGGCTTCGATCAGTGTTCGTTCCCGGAGCACGGGTGATTCTCGACATCGTGAATATGAAACACGAAGGGCGGGTGACGACGCTCGCCTGGGACGTGGCTGATCGGTTGTCGAATCAGTACTCGTTCGATGGCGAGCAGGTGATCGTCTGGGAAGACACCGAGGACGCGACCGATGGACGGTACGGCTATGGGTTTGATCACTCCTACTGTCTGGTGTTTTCCGTTCCGGAGTGAGCAGTCCGTTCGAGAATCACACCGATTGAGCCGCCATGAATCGACACGATCAGTCCACTGCCAACGGGCCCAACCAGTGGAACGCTCAACAGTAGGTGGTGGCACAATCCAAGAACGATAAAAATGGCCAGAATCGTCCGGCCATATCCTCGTGTTCGACGCCAGCTCTTCTGAATCGCTTCCACAATCGTCGCTCCATCCACGATCAATCCAGAAACGAGAAACAGCCGAACGAACACGAACATCCCGATAACAAACAGAGGGATTACGATCCACACACTCCTGATTTCGAACAGCACGGACAGCAACGACACAAGGAAGGCAAACACCACGTAGCGACCGGCAGTTCGATTCGTGAGTGGCCGCGCTCGAACCCTGGACAGTACAAACAGGCCAGCACCAACGCTGGCGAGAAAGCCAGCGAGCTGGAGAACGAACAGCCACGCAACCCACTGCGCTCGCAAGCCACCGACCGCATTCAGCTGTGTCGTCGTGGTTCCGGTGATGGTCACCGGAACATCAAGTGAAATCGCAAATCGGAGCTCCCGAACGCCGACGTAGTCGGTCACCGGGATCGGATCGCCACGCCTGAGATGATCGACAGCGGCGACGACCGCCCCAGCAGCCATCGGAACGAGGACTGCCATTTTGTCGTCCCTGAGTCCGTGAATGGCCTGCATGAGTACTCGAAGAAAGCCGATTCGTGATCGTTCGGCGGACTGCTCGCTCATGAAACCTCCAGGACGTAGAAATGGCCGTTTCAAGCGGTGAACAGCGTCGAACCGGCGATTGCGACGGCGGAGAATGACCCCAATCCCGTTCGAGGTGAGAACGACCACCGGCGCGTCCCTGTTTGGGCGTCAAGTGCCACAATGCCACGGTGGAGCGTGTCGCTCTCAGACACCGGAACATAAACAGTGTCGTTCGCAACAGCTGGCTGGGAAAGTGCGCTTCCCATCGGATTCGTCACGACAGCCGTAAGCAGTCCACCGACACCAGCACAGAAATCGAGAAACTGCCGTCGAGTCGAACGATCAGACACAATTGTCTGTTGTTGGACTGATAGATGATAAGCGTGCCCCTGCCAACAGATCCGACCGAACAGTATCCATGACCGAACTGTTTATTCCGCCACCCAGCCACTACCGGACGGCGACCGACTACTACACGAAGAACAAATAGTCTAGTATAAACAAATTAGACTGTCATATCTGCAGTGTAATCGTATTCAACTCCAACGCAACGGTCTTCTGGCTTTATCTGTTCAGTTGCTGTCAAAAGAGGATATGGCAGAGACAGTCATGCGACGGCGGGCCGTACTACGAGCAATCGCAGGGACGGGCCTTGGAGCGGTCTCTGTCAGCGCTTCACACCCTGCAAGGGCACACACTCCCGGGCAGATGGCAACGCGGGAGTTGTCCGTTCCGGGCTCAGAGTACACGCTAGAAGTGATGACGACCGAAGCTAGGACGAGTGGGCTGACAGCGCTGGTTGTTGGGGGAGTCCACGGTGACGAGATCGCTGGCTATCAAGCGGCAGAATCGTTCGTCAACTGGACGCCAGAAGCCGGAAAGCTGGTGTTGCTTCCGCGGGCGAATCCGGGCGCAATCGCAGACGACAGTCGGTCGACGGACACTGGCGACCTGAATCGGAAATTCGTTCCAGACGACACACCAACGACGCCACTCGCACGAACGATCTGGAATTTCGTCCAGAGGATCGATCCAGACGCCCTGGTGAGTTTACACGAATCGCGTGGCATCTACGGTGGAGAGCCATCTGGTGTGGGCCAGACCGTGTTTTGTTCGCCACGAAAAGAAGGGTACGATGCAGCACGAATGGCGGTACGGCGTGCGAATAGATTGGTATCCCAGCCCAAACTTGCATTTAAAAGCGGGACGATCGGTCCACCCGATGATGAACCAATCGGCCTCCTGACGGAAAAGGCGACATACGACGCGAACATTCCGTCGTTCATCGTCGAGACGTACTGGAACAATCCCCTCGAGAAGCGAATCGACTGGCATCAGGCTACGGTGCGTGGGGTACTCGATTACTTCGATCTCATCGACTGAGTCGTCGTGAAAAAGGCGATCCAACGATCGCATTCGCGAGATCAGTGGACTGGTTCGGACGTGAGAACCGCGAACGTATCGAACCGTGTTAGCAATACGAACGCCCCAGTGAGCACCACAACTGTAGCGAACACGAATGGAACGGTTTCGCCGTACGTCTGGCCAAGCAAGCCTGCCGTGATCGGCGCGAACGCACCACCGATGAATCGCAAGCTGTTGAACGCGCCTGACCCAACGGATCGGCCGTGGTCGGAAACGCCCATCGCGAGCGTCGTGAGATTTGCGTTTAGCATCCCACAGAGAAGACCACCAAGGACGACAAGCACCGAGAGGGCCATACTGTTGGTCGAAGCCCCCATGAGCGCCAACAGGGCACCAAACAGCACGAGCGAGAAGCTGGTGACCTTCGTAATTCCGTACCGCGGATTAAGTCTCGGTGAGACGGTGGTCGAGCCGACAACCAACAGCAGACCCCACAAGAAGAACACAAGACCGATTTTGACCGTTCCAATTCCCAGAATCAGTGGGGTGTAGGCAAACAGCGTGAAATATCCGAACGTGTACAGCATTCCAACGATTGCGGCCGTGCGCACGCCGGGATGGCGGTAGGTCACAACGACATCACGAATGCCCTGTTTCCGTTCTGTGGCTGGCTCGCGAACAGTCATCCCCACGAAAGCGATTGCGAGGATCATGATGACACTGGCACCGACAAACGGGAGTCGCCACGAGTTTGCACCCAGAACCCCACCGAGCAGTGGCCCACAGGCAATGCCAAACCCGAGCGACGCTTCGTAGAATCCAATTGCCCGCTCTGTGTTTTTGCCGGCCACACCAACGATGATCGAAAGCGCCGTTGTCGTGAACAACGCGTTGCCGAGCCCCCAGAACCCTCGAAGCACGGTCAGCGACTCGACCGTCGAAACGAGTGCACACGCACCAGAAAACACGGCAACGATGGCGAGTCCGAGTATCAATGTCTGTTTGTTACCAATCCGCGTGGCAAGCGCGCCCGCCACCAGATTAGCAAGTCCCATAATCAGCAGATAGCTCGTGAACAAGAACATCACCATGAAATGTGACGCGCCCAGCTCGCGGGCAATACTTGGCAAAATCGGATCGACAATTCCGATACCGAGAAAGGAACCAAACGTTGCAACCGCCGTTGCCAAAACCGCTGGGTGAGTCCCCCTAATTCTCATACAGTAACAAATTCTGAGTCGCTCAAATATGTGTTGATTATGAGACAGTATGTCGAAGTGATACCATGGTATATAATTCACAACCAATGCAAAATTCGTTCGCACTCAGTCATTTTCGGCGCTCGAACCAACCGAATGAGATCATTATATAATAATTCAAACAATTATGATCGAATGTGAACATGCCAAAAGATAGCTGTTTTGAGACATAAAATGTTGAACAGTATTGAGAAACCGTTCAGAGGTCGATATTGAAGTCACCACTGCCGATCGAGAGCGCATCCTCCATCGATTCGGTAAACCTGTCGAGACCCCTGATCGTGAACTCGTTCGTGATGGCAGATTCACCACCAACCACCGATTTGGCGGCGTCCAGAAGACTCTCACCGCTCGTTCGCGTGTCGATCGTCACAGCGGTGAGTGATGTCGAACTGCATGCATTGTTGATGTCGTGACTCTGGCCATACCCATTTCCCAAATTGCCTCTGATGGTTCCATAGCAACAATTGCTTGCCCGCTTCGAAGCACACCCAAACACCCTTGCCATCACCCGATCGATCACATACAGAGAGTGACACCATCGATCTTCGATCCAGGCCTGACTGCGACGGCAATCGCAGAGACGAGCTGTAGCGATATCGACGCCGACGGCGGGACGTTCCACGTTCGGGGCTATCCGATCGAAGCGATCGCTACAAAAGCCAGCTACGAGGAGGCCACGTGGCTACTCCGCAACGGTCGGCTCCCAACGACCGACGCACTCGAATCGTTTCGGACAGAGCTAGCGAATCGGCGGTCGATTTCTGAGCCAGTGCACTCAGTGCTCGAAACGGCTGCTCAAGAGAACCGGTCGGTGATGGAGGCACTCCGAATGGGACTCGCCACAGCGACCGTGAACAGTGACGATACGCTGATCGCAACCAGCCGCGTCGTTGCGATCTGTCCGACGATCGTTACAGCGTACTGGCAATATCGCGAGGGAGGCACACCCATTCAACCACACGCTGCGTTCTCACACACCGCAAATATCTGGTATATGCTCACCGGGATGGAACCGGATGACGCTACCGTCGCCGGCCTTGAGACGTATCTAACGACGATCATCGAGCACGGCGTTACACCCTCGACATTCGCCGCTCGAATCGTTGGATCGACGGGCGCAGATCCGTTCTCCGCGGCGACCGCGGCGGTCGGTGCGCTCACGGGACCACGCCACGGTGGCGCACTCACGCGAATTCACGCGATGTTCCAGCACGTGGGTGCTGTGGAATCTCCGACAACGTTCGTCGAACGGCGACTAACAGCTGGTGAGTCGATCCCCGGCTTCGGACACAGCGTCTACACCGGTTGCGATCAACGGACGGAGATACTGAAACAATGCGCCAAAACGGTACTCGAGGGACACAGCGACACGTCGCTTCTCGAAGCCGCCACAGCACTCGAAACGGCCGTTCACAACCAGGTGGGTGCGGGAGCCGAGCATCCGCGGACTCCCAACGTGGATTTCTACGCCGTCGTCTTGCTCGATGCGCTTGCGGTGTCACCACCGCTGTTTCCAGCCATGTTCGCAATCGGACGGACGGCCGGCTGGATGGCACACTATCTCGAACAGCTCGAAAGCGAGACCCTGCTCAGGCCACGGTCGCAATACGATGGTCCTAAACCCCGATCCTGGGTGTCTCGAGCCGATCGTGATGCTGCCATTTCGGATGAGGAGCTCAATCCCGACACGCTCGCCGAGCTTGCAAACGCCTTCGAACTGCTTTCCGAACCCAGCCGTCTCGAACTGCTCGCAATTCTCGATCAGGCAAGCAAACCGCTCTCGTATTCGGCGTTTCGCGAACGGAGCTCAATCCAGGACAAGGGGCGGTTCAACTACCATCTCAGACGGCTTCGGGGAACGCTCATCGCAAACGTTGGGGCAACGTACACCTTGCGGGCTCCTGGCCAACGGATCGTCGAACGATTGCTGGATGGCGATATCACATCGTCAGTCGGGCAGACGACCGACTGTGATGGGGAAGCGTGATTCTCCTCACGTTGTGAGCGTTTCGAGAAGATTACCACCGAGAGGAGCCCTCTGAACTGATTTCACGATGTAGCCTCAAAGCGTGCAATGTGCCTAGAGAATCTACGTTCTCCAAACCATTATTTCTCGCCTCCCCGTCCGCCAAATAGATATAGATGGTTGACAACTCACTGCATCGTGGAGTCGAAGACATTGCGGTCACAGAGACTGAGTTGAGCGATATCGATGGTGAGAACGGGTCGCTCATCATCAGGGGCATTCCGATCAAGGTGCTGGCGAACAATGCGACCTTCGAAGAGTGCTGTTATCTGCTGTTCAACGATCGCCTGCCGACTGAAACCCAGCTTGCGACGTTTCAGAAGAGGCTTTCCGAGCATCGACAACTTCCGGACCGAGTATCGACATTGCTGTCTCGGGCAGCCGCCGAGGCGGTCCATCCGATGGATGCCGTCCGTATGGGCGTGGCCGCACTCGATCTTGATGGCAAACCACCAGCCGAACAGGCCGTTCGACTGGTGGCGGTGTTACCGACGATCGTCGCAGCGTACTGGCGATATCGAGCGGGAGAGGCTCCTGTCGAGCCGCGGACGGAGCTTCGCCACGCCGAGAACTATCTATACATGCACACCGGAACGGAACCCGAACCGGCGGTCGTCGACGCGCTTGAGGCGTATCTGATCGCAGTGATCGACCACGGGCTCAACGCCTCAACCTTTGTCGCCAGGTCGATCGTCTCGACGGAGTCGGATCTGGTGTCGGCGATAACGGGGGCCGTTGGCGCGCTCAAAGGACCGCGTCACGGTGGTGCGCCTGGTCCAGTCCTTGAAACCCTACGGACGGTGGCAACAACAGGGTCGCCCACAGCGTCTGTCGAGTCCGTCCTCGAGTCTGGAAATCGGCTGATGGGCTTTGGCCACCGGGTGTATCGAACCCGCGATCCGCGTGCGGCCGTGCTCGCCAGCGTGGCAGAACGGCTGGATACACACACCGACGGCTCGACGCTGTTCGAAACCGCCAGTTCGTTCGAGGCGGTCGCCCGCGAGAAACTTGCCGCACACCATCCGGATCGGCGACTGGAAACGAACGTGGAGTTTTACACGGCGGTCGTGCTGGACGGGATCGACATTCCGCCGGCGCTGTTTACCCCCACGTTCGCTGTCTCCCGCGTTGTCGGCTGGACGACACACTGTCTGGAGGAACTCGAAGATCCAAAGCTCGTCCGTCCCACTGCACGGTACACTGGAAAACGAGATCGAGGGTGGACCCCACGATCGGATCGATAGCGAGCGCCTCTGGACCCAGTGACGGCGACAGACCGGCGGGTTCCGAACTAGCGTCGTGATCGACGACGAGAGAATCGGTAGCGTCGAACTGCTACGGTACCCGTATAGCGTGGCTTTCGCCTCTGATTTGAGTAATAACTGTTGGGACGCGTTCAGTCCTGATGGCCAAACCGAGATAGGAGAGCAATCCCATCAACTGGTAACACGGAATCGAAGATGGGTTGCCGAGGCTGATTCGGTCACGTCGAGGAGATCCATATCGATCCGCTCACCATCCAGATTCTCAAACAACGGCGTTCCACCACCCAACAGCACCGGCGCGAGATGGATCATAATCTCATCGATCAGCCAGCAGCGAGAAATTGCTGGCAGATACTCGCGCCGCCCATCACACTGACCGTCTCCGCACCCGCGGTTGCCGTTGCCTGATCGAGCGCGCTTTCGATGCCATCGGTTACGAACGTGTACACGCCATCAGCAGGCGGATCCGACGGTTGTTCGTGCGTGACGACGAACACCGGACAGCGGGCAGGACCAGTCGGGCCATCTGCCCCCCACCACGGGAGCGAACTATCGTACGTCGTGCGGCCAGCGATGGCCGCTCCCAGGTTGGCTGTCGCCTCCGCAAGGAGTTGGCTGCCAATTTCATCGTCTATCCAGTCGTGTAGTTGAGCGCCACCTTCCCCGAGGGGTTGCTCCGGGCTCTGGGTATCCGCGGTGATGTATCCGTCCAGAGAGATGCTGATATCGAGGACCACCGTACTCATGGGGATGACCCTTTGGTATTCGTTGGCTGGTATGTGAGAATCACGGCGTCTGCACTCGTTCTCTCCACATCGATCAGCTCCAGCTGCGTCGGCTCGATCGTATCGGTGAACAGCTGCGTCCCACTCCCGTGAATAATTGGATGCAGCCAGATCCGATACTCATCCACGAGCTGGTGCGCTATGAGCGTCTCCAACAGCTCGCCACTTCCAACCAGCAGGATGTCCCCACCGGACTGCGCTTTCAACTCGGTGACTGCCTCGACGACGTTTCCCGAAAGCAACTGCGCGTTCCACGAGAGGTCGTCTTCGGAAAGAGTGGTTGAGACGACATGCTTTGGAACGTCGTTGATCCAGTCGGCGAATCCGATGTCATCCGTCGATTGAGGCCAGACCGCAGAGAGCCCTTGGTAGGTTACCCGACCCAGCAACAGCGCATCGAACTCGTCGATGTACCCTTTCGCCTGCCGCGACAGGTCGTCTGGGTCGTCCCAACAATCCATGAGCCACTCCGCCTGGTTGTCGAAAACGCCATCGAGCGTGATCTTGTTGTCAACAATGAGTTTCCTCATGGTGAAGTTACTCGACGATCCGTGCGAGGTTATCGAGGGAATCGTTCCACCCTTCGGCGGCGTCTTCGGGCGGAATTGCTTCGGGAATCCCGGCCTGCGTCACGACGAGCTCGGTTCCACCGGAAACCGCCTCGAAGGTGATCGTCGTCGTCATCTCGCCAGCCATCCCGGTTTCATCGCCTTCGAACTGTTCGGTGTAGACGATTCGCTCACCCGGAATCAACTCCTCGAACGTTCCGTAGAACGTGCTGGCGTACGGTTCTAATTCCTCGCTTTCGGCGTTGAACGTCATCCGGAAGGTCCCGCCTTCGGTGGCGTCGAACTCGTGGATCTCACCAGAGAATCCCTCTGGCGGGAGCCACGCAGCGTATTCGTCGGGATCGACGAACGCCTCATACACTCGCTCGGGGGAGGCCTCGATCACGCGGTTAATCGTCACGCTTCGGTCAGCACTGCTCTGTGCGTCGTTCGCTGGTGTGTCGTCAGCAGGGTCGTTGTCGGTCATGTTGTATCTTCCTCCAGATGGTCTTCCAGCGCGTCGAGTCGATCCTCCCAGAAGACGCGGTAGCGAGTGAGCCAGCCGAATGCCTCGCTCAGCGGCGCAGCCGCCAGGTGACACCGACGGACACGGCCATCCTGCTCCACTTCGAGCAGGCCCGCGTCCTCTAAGACTCGCAGGTGTTTCGAAACCGCAGCCAGGGAAACGTCGTGGGGCGCAGCCAACTCGCTGACGCTCTTTGGACCGTCGGCTACCTGTTCTAAGGCTGCCCGGCGGATCGGGTGGGCCAATGCCTGGAAGATGGCATCGAGGTCCAGATCGTCCGACTGATGTTCAACCATCCAGTTAAACATACAGCAGCAGGTATATTAAACACTTTGGTTAAATGAACTGCTGATTCCACCGGTGGAGAAATTGTCGACCGATGACCATTGCGTCAGCTTCCGTCTGCGGCGAAGGCTGTATTTTGCGTGGATCGCTGGCAGCTACACTACGTGATCACGGAATAGGCCAGTTCGTAACGGAAATCTCGATCAACCCACCCAAAACCTAAACCCTCGTGCCAACAGTTGTTATCGTGTAAATATGTCCTTGCCGACGCGGCGGTCGCTCCTCTACGCCACCGGTAGTCTTCTCGCCGGAACAGCCCTTGCAGGCTGTCTGAGTGGTCAACAATCGAAGAATCATGATACGGAGGAGAATAGCCAACAAACTGACAACAACACACAACAAAATCCAGCAGGCATGAACATTCTCCAATCGGATAGCAACGCAATCGATACTGCGGTCGATTCGTCCACCCGCAATCGGCTGGTTCGTGGAAATACGGCGTTCGCACTGACGCTCCACAAAAAACTCGCCGAAGCGGACAATCGAACGAATTTCCTCCTCTCGCCACACAGCATTTCGGTCGCCCTGGCAATGACCTACGCCGGCAGCAACGCGAAAACCCGCTCGCAGATCCGAGAGACGCTCCAGTTCAGGGTCAATGACGACCGGCTTCACCACTCGTTTGCGACGCTTTCTGGCGCGGTAGACCCACCAGCATCGACCGCAACGCCCGCACAAACACCCACAACGGAGACCACAAGCAACGACGGGGATGGAACACCGTTCACGCTTGAGACGGTGAATTCCGTCTGGGGCCAGCGTGGATTTCCGTGGCGCGACACCTATCTCGATACGTTGGCAAAATTCTACGGGGCGGGGCTCAACGTTGTTGATTTCGAGAACGATTATGAAGCAGCTCGTACGCAGATCAACGAGTGGGTGAGCGAACAGACAGCAGGGAAGATTCAGGAGCTGTTTCCGCGTGGATCGCTGCATCAGTACACCCGGCTCGTGCTTACAAACGCGGTCTATTTCCACGCAAACTGGGAGCATGCGTTCGCGAACGACCGAACGGAGAACAAGCCATTCACCGCACTTGATGACCAGACGAGCACCGTCCCGATGATGGTGCAATCTGCCAACGAGTTGCCCTACGCCGAGGAAAACGGCGTCCAGGCCGTGGAGCTGCCCTATGTGGGGGATGCTGTGGGGATGGTGATTCTTCTGCCAGAGGCGGGCCAGTTCAGATCGTTCGAGCAGAAGCTCGATGCCGACCGCCTGCAGTCGATATTCGATTCGTTGACCCCGACGGGTGGGACGCTTTCGCTCCCAAAATTCAGCTTTGAGACGTCCGTTGGCCTCACTGAGACCCTGTCGTCACTCGGAATGGCGAACGCGTTCGATCGATCGAACGCAGATTTCACAGGGATGTATCAATCTGAAACGAGCGATGGGAATCTCTTTATCGATGACATCAAGCACAAAACGCACATTGCAGTTGATGAGAGCGGAACCGAAGCAGCCGCTGCCACTGGTGTATCGATAGGTACTACCTCGGCACCCGTCGATCCGTACGAGATGACTGTCGATCGGCCGTTTCTGTTCTGTATTCGACACCAACCGACGAACGCCATCCTGTTTGTCGGTCGGGTTGGGGATGCAGGCGATATTGCTCCCGATAAGTAATAGAATGGTATGGAAAGCCGAGTTGGCCGGTCGCTATTCGGTGATGTTGTTGCAGATGGCCCTTTCCCGAAAATTCTCTCCGAAATCACCCACAGTAACGCCCACGAAGCTGTGTTTATCGCAGTCACCGGGGCGAAACTGACGTGACGGACGATACAAAGCGAGGTGGCACTCAACGCCTCGGATTCGTACACTTGAGCGGTGAGATGAGTGCGTTCTGGTCGATGCTGCTATGGGACGTTCGACTCCAGTTCCGCTATGGCTTCTATGCTGTCTACGCACTCCTCACGGTTGCGTTCGTCGGTGGGCTCCGAGCAATAGGGCCAGCACTGCGAACCGACATCGCCGTGCTGTTGATCGCTACTGATACGACACTTCTGGGTTTTTACTTCATCGCCGCAGTGGTGTTGTTTGAGAAGGAAACAGGCGTGCTGGCGGCCCTGGTGACCTCACCGCTTGGCGACCGTGGCTATCTCGCCGCGAAAGTGGCCTCTCTTTCGTTGCTTGCGGTCGTCGCCTCGGTTGTGGTCGCCGCCTTCGGACATGGACTGACGGCGGGACTGATAGTGTTAGTCGGCGGCGTCGGCCTTTCCGCGTCGCTTTTCATACTTATCGGGTTCGTGGCGGTCGCACGCTTCGATTCTATCAACGAATATTTCATAAGTGCCGTTGGCTGGGGTGTCATCCTCTTTCTGCCGTTGTTTGGCTACGTTGGATTCGTTGAGACATGGCTCTTCTATCTCCTCCCTGCTCAACCAGTGTTGCTCCTCATTGAGGCAGGATTCCGTCCAGTGGTTCCGTGGAAAGTGGCCTATAGCGTCAGCTACCTGGTTGTTGCCAATGCCATCGCCTACTTGTGGGCACAAAAATCCTTCCGACGGCATATCGTTCGGGGTGGCGACACCGGCGATCAACTCGGACGGACGGACGTTCCAGAAGCCCAGCAAAGAACCGACGGGAGCTGGTATCGGTCCCAATCGCCCGTTGTTGGGTTGATACTGGCAGACATCCGCAACTGGGTGCGAGATCCGATGCTGGCTATTGGGGCCGTTGGTCCGTTCGTGCTCGCGGTGATCATTCGATCTGGGACCCCAACGATTTCGACTATGCTGGCTCCTGTAATTGTGTTACGGCAGTACTATCCAGTGATCGCTGGATCGATGGTGGTGTTCGGTCCGTCGATCTACGGATTCATTGTTGGGATGTTCATCCTCGAGGACCGCGAACAAGGTATGCTCGCCGCATACCGTACGAGCCCGCTGTCGTCTCGTGGGTATCTCCTGTACCGAGGGGCGACAGCGTACGCCCTGAGTCTGGCGGCAACCCTTCCCGCGGTAGTTGTCATTAATCTCGTGGATATCCCACCATTGGTACTGCTCGGAACGACTGCAGTCGGTGCTCTCGGAGGCCCGATCATCGCGTTTGCGTTCGGGACATTGACCTCGAACACTATCGAGGGAATCGCTCTCAGCAAACTCGTCAATCTGGTCATTCTCGGACCAGCACTGGTGATTGCTGTGGTGCCAGCACCACTTCAGTACGTAGCAGGGCTGATTCCTGCCTACTGGCCCATCAAAGCGTTCGTAGCGAGCGCCAACGGTGATCCTATGTGGGCGTTGTATCTGGGAGGCGGGGTTGTCGTCCACCTGATAGCAGGGATTGGACTCACTCGGTCCAATTCATTTCCGTAGCGTAGAGACCCCTAACGTCGGAGTGTAAACGTGCTCTGACCCTCAAATACGTTAATTCATAGTAAATGAGTGAGAGTATATCTATAGAAGGATCCTTTGGGAATATAGTTACTATTCAATTAGTATGTGGTAAAAATGGCTCTCTGCGATCGTGTTTGGAGAGAGCTGCCACTCAGCATCCGATCTCACACGACGGAAGAGGTCTGCTTAGCCCGTTCAAGTTGGAGATGAATCGCGCCCAGTCAGCGAGCTCGATCGTCTCGGACGGTCCTTCGCAGATCTCGCGGGCTTCGTCAAAGCGTTGTGAGAGCACGATGTCGATACCGATCTTGTGAACCAACCGATTGGGACGGTCGCTCACGAGCAACTGGCTGCCCACCATCCCGATCGACGACTCGAAACGAACGTGGAGGTTTACACGGCGGTCGTGCTGGACGGGATCGAACGCGTCGAGAGGGCCGTACTACCGATCGTCACACTGGAAGAAGAAATTGTGGTTGTCGGGTCAGCCGGAATCTCTTCGATACACAGGATAATCGCGGATGTCTTCAGTGTCAAACAGAGTTCAAGCTTCGTTCTAGCCCGAACAATGTAGATACCGGGTTATCCTATGTGCTCAGTTGCGGTCTGTAGATCGCCACAGTTTTTGTCAATCCATGGTTTATTTGTCATATGGAGCCATCGAATTTCGGTGCCAGAGAGACGAATATGGCACGTGTTAGATTCGATTTGGTTCCAATAGAGATACTGAACGGTAGGACGTTGTATCTGAGCTTTCTCTCCATCTTCTCCAAATTTCTGGTAGGTCCTTTGTTGTAAATCGTCAAGTGGCTGTGGACTTTTAATCGAAGGGATTCCTGCGATGACGCCACCAGACAGCACCAGTATTAGATTTACAACAATACAAATGGAGACTACCCCAGCAATGACTGCTCGACCATGTTTCCAACTAAATTTATCATATATGATACCAACACCAATAGCCACTATGACAAGGCCGGGAATCAGGTCCGGATACGAATCATAGTCAACAAAAAAGACAATGAAGCCGAACCATACTGCAGCAACGGTAATCCACCACGTGTCCCGCCAATTGTAATCAGAAATCGAAAATAGGATTCCAATACCGCCGAGCAACACCGCTGGGGCAGCTACCCCAAAATACCTTCCTCCGCTTACCAACGCATCAATTAAACTGACATGTCCAGTATCAATAATAAATAACGTCAAAATCGCTTCCGTAATCATAGCGCTTGTGGCTCCCGATAAAACGATTGGAGCGACCATTATCGCAGTTAGTACCACACCTCCAGCAACAGCACGTGCCGCCCCACGAACCTTATCATGCTGATAGCTCAATACGACAGCGAGTATGGGAACGATTGCAGCCGCCTGATAGAAACCAACACAGGCTGCTGCTGCTCCACCACTTAGCATTGGGCGCTCTGTTCGAGCGCTATAAATCGACAGGAGTGCCGTGATCGTAACAAAGAACTTCGCCTTGAATCCATATGCAGGGAGATAGAAGAACCCCGGAAGGAGAAGAACGCTAACCCCCGAGATGAGGGCAGCACCTCGATCATTAGTGAGATCATGAACCAGAAGGGAAACGAGAAGACCTGAGCCAACGGCAGCAATGATCGTTATCATCACATTTAAGAGATGATGAACAAGAATATTCCCTCCCGAGAGAAGCGCAAGGAGAGCTGGTATCTCGTACGCCAGAGGCAATTTCACCTCCCAAATCTCGGTATACAACGTTCCTCCCTGTGCCATGTACCAGCCCGCGTATTGAAAAATTCCGCTGTCCGGACGGACCGGTAGACGACCCGGTTGCAGTACCACCATCACAAAAATAACTAAATGAAAAATAGTGAGCACAATTCCCACTGACAGCAGCCAGTGGCTAGCTATCCTATCTTTAATTTTTGATATTTTATTGGGAATATTTTCTAGAAAATGCAATTCTGATCACTTTTCGTATGTAGGAATTCGGTAGATTACTAATACATGTTGTGGTTGGTAGTGCTGCCCTACGTCTCTGTAATCGGGCAAGGCAGAATCTGGAGCCCCTTCGACGGATAGCAATCTAACGACAGTAGAGGCAATCGAGAGAGACAAGTTACAACCAGAACAATGGACCGCGGATTTTGTACCCACACAGCCCACAATCCATATAGCGACATACGATATATCTGTCCTGACGCGGGGAACTTTTTACCCATGACCGGGTAGCAGCCCCATGGTACGGAACGTCGCCGGGGAGATGCGCGATCTGGAGTCGGAGGATTTCTACTTGCTCTCGGGCGTCGAACACGGGATGCGGTTTAGCGAGTGGGTCGATCGGGAGACACTGACGGAGTACGCCAGATTGGACGACGAGGAGGTGACCCACCGGTTGGATCGATGCGAGCGTCGTGGGCTGATCGAACGCAAGACGATGCAGTATCAGGGCTTTCGGCTCACGTTCGAGGGATACGACATCCTCGCGTTGCACACGCTGGTCGAGCGTGGCACGATTGAGGGCTTTGGCGCGCCACTGGGCGTTGGCAAGGAAAGCGACGTGTACGAGGTCAAATCATACAAAGCACTGGCGTTGAAATACCACCGCGAAGGCTACACGAACTTCCGTGAAGTCCAGCGCGAGCGCGAGTACACCGCCGACCACGAGCACGTATCCTGGCTCTACACCGCCAGGAAAGCCGCAGAACGCGAGTACGAGGCGCTCGAAACCGTCTACCCGACTGTGAGCGTCCCCCGGCCGATTGATCACAACCGCCACGCCATCGTGATGGAGAAATTCGACGGCGTCGAGCTCTCACGGGCCACAATCGATGACAATCAGGCCGTGGGCGTCTGTGATCTGATACTCTCCGAGCTCGCCGACGCCTACCAGGAAGGATTCGTGCACGCGGATATGAGCGAGTACAACGTTGCTGTCGCCGAATCTGGTGTGCTGTTGTTCGACTGGCCACAGGCGGTGCCAACGACCCACGAAAACGCAGACGAGTTCCTCGAACGAGACGTTCGTAATCTCGTGGGCTATTTCAAGCGAAAACATCCAAGCGAGTTCGAGGAGACGCCGGCAGACGAGCTCGCAGCTGCGTTGCGAGCGGATTCGTTCGAATCGATCAAGACGTTCTGGTGAGGTCGGTTCAGACTGGCGTCGGGAGATCGCCACGAATCCAGGCCACAAGCTCTGTGGCCCGTTCCTGGGACGTAGCCTCCGCGTAGATCCGGATGAGCGGCTCCGTTCCGCTTGGTCTGACGAGGACCCAGCCATCGTCGAAATCCAGGCGGTAGCCGTCCGTGGTGTCGAGGCTCGCATCGGCATCGCGGGCGGTCTCTTCGACCGTTTCGAGCAAGCGCTCGCGTTCGACATCCGAATCGTAGTGGAGGTTCCGTCGAACGTTCTCGTAGCCGCTGTGCTCGGTGATAATTTCGCTTGCTGGCCGCTCTGCCACCAGCTCGCAAAAGCGCGCTGCCGTGTAGGCTCCATCGCGAGAGAGCCGATACTCCGGGAAGAGAATCCCGCCGTTGCCCTCACCAGCGATTGGGACGGTTTCGTCCTCGGCCGTGAGCGCCTGGATTCGCGTGACGATGTTGGTGCTCCCGATCGGCGTCCGTTCGAGCGTGCCATCAACGTCTTCGACCACATCGACGAGTCGCTGTGAGACGTTCACCGCAGAGACGCTCGTATCGCCCGATTCGAGTTCTGCGGCCGCCAGCGCCGCGAACGCTGCGTCGCCTTCGATGTGATTGCCCCGTTCGTCCACGAAAATCGCACGGTCTGCATCACCGTCGTGGGCGATCCCCAGGTCCGCATCAGAGGCCCCAACGAGCCGTCTGAGCGCGCTGAGATTCTCCGCGACTGGCTCGGGGTCGCGACCCGGGAACTGCCCGTCTGGCTGGGCGTTGACTGTCACGACCGAACAGCCGAGTTCGCGAAACAGCTCCGGAGAGGTCATCGAACCAGCGCCGTGGCCGGGATCGATCGCCACTGTCAGCCCCGCGTTGGCGATTTTCTCCCGATCGACGGCCCCAATCACGGCCTCAATATACTCTCTGTCTGCGCTTTCGATCCGGGTACGAGTGCCTGTGTGGTCCCACGACACGGCTTCAAAGCGCTCGGTCAGCAGTCGGTCCTCGATCTGCTCTAGCGTCTCGCGCACCAGCTCAACCCCGTCAGCGCCGATGAGCTTGATGCCGTTGTACTCCGGCGGGTTGTGACTCGCCGTCACGACGAGTGCTGGCACGCCATTTCGCTCGGCGTAGGCCTGGACCGCCGGCGTGGGCAAGATTCCGAGATCGTCAACGTCACAACCGACGCTTGCGAGCCCGCTTGCCGCACTATCACTGAACAGTTCCCCCGTTTTGCGTGTATCACGCCCCAGCGCGACCCGATCGTGTCCCATCGCCGTGAACACGGAGCCGGCTGCCATCGCGGCGCGACTGACGAACGCTGGGGTTAACTCCTCGTTGGCAACCCCCCGAACGCCACTCGATCCGAACACCTTCATCACTGGCCCCTAGGAGAGGGGTGCAAAAAACTCTCGCGAACTGGTCGTACACCCTATGTCGCTATATAGAGTTGGATCAAGCAGCCCCAGAGATCAGGCGTTTGGGTAGAGTTCTCATGTATGACTGAGATAGAAATCGCCATCACCAGTGCCACGGTGTCGGGTGTGGGTGGAAAACTCGTTCTGAAAATCACTCAAGGCCCAGTTCAAGCTTCAGCGCGCTATCGACCTCTCGCATGATCGACGCCGGAAGCCGTCCGGCGACGAACTGGATGCGTTCGGCAATATCGACCGTCCGAATCTGATCGAGCCGAATCGACGAATCCTCCTCAAAATCGCTCTCAGCAGCCGTGGCCAACACTTCAAACGGAAAGCCGTGGTGGGTAGTCGTCGCGGGTGCGACGACGGTCGTATGCGCGTTGCGGTTGCCGACATCATTCTGGACGACCACGCACGGGCGGGTCATTTGCATCTCGTGACCGCGTGTCGGTTCTAGCGCGACGATAACGATGTCTCCACGTCGGACCTCCGGCGCGTTATTACTCATCGTTTCCGCCGTCAGCGTCGTAGCCTTCGACGCCCGGTGCAGGACCAAGCGACTCCCACGCCTCGTCGGAAACTTGTTCGAACTCACGAGTGATCTCGCGGGCAGACTCGGCCGCATTGCGGTAGGCCGCCGCAAGTTCGTCCTCATTCGGTTGATCCTCCGCAACCTCGACGATGGCGACGGTAATGCGCTTGTTCGCGTACTCCGTGCCAAGGTACAACCGTCCCCGGTCGTCAGCCTCCTTCGTGCGAATGTCGTCGACTTCGACGTTCATCTTCCTATTACCCATTATGGCCCACACGCTCTTAAATCTCTCCCACTATTGCCCATTACATCTAGAGGGGCAGGTTCCGCTTGGTATCGGTTACACTGGCGGGGATACAGGCCGACGTGAATTAGCGTCGCGTCCCAGTTGGACGGTAGCGCCTCGCTCTTGGGGGCCACACTGCCGTTGGTTGCAGAACCCGAGCTGGCAGTGCGCTCTCGGTTCTCGACAGTCCATGGGAAGCAAGCGAAACTGTGGACAGGTGCTGAAAGCCGATCGTTTACCGTTATCACGCCACCCAAAATCGTATTGGCAGTCCATCCTGACACACAATCAGAGCGCTGTCCGATGACCCACTCATTCCCGTTCTGAGCCCACTGCTGGGGGCCAGCAATGCTTTCCAGTGACCACGCTCGCGTTTGCTCTGTGATTACAGACCATAGCAAAACAAGACAGATGTCAGGACCAACGTTCATCGACGGCGACCGTATCGACCTCCAACCAGTTGACGAAGACGACATCGAATTCCTGCTCAAGGGAGTGAATCACCCGAAGGTGCGCCAGTACATCGGGGTATTCAGACGACCGTACAGCGAAACGCGCTACCGAGAGGAGTTGTGGCCAATTGACACCGACGACACGGGGGTTACGCTGCTTGCAGCCCCGAAATCGGGAGCGTTCGAGGGCAAACCCGTTGGCTCGGTGCAGCTGTATCCGCTGAACGAAGCCGATGGCTCTGCGAACTTCGGGGTCTGGTTCCACCCATCCGTGTGGGGAGACGGATACGCGCTCGAAGCGAGCGCCCAACTCATCGAGTACGGCTTCGAGCAGCTTCGATTGCATCGGATCTCGGCAACCACGATGGCCCCCAACGACGATGCCCGAACGCTCTGTAAACGACTCGGCTTCGTCCACGAGGGAACCGCAAGAGATGCACAGTTCGCCAACGGCGGCTATGTTGATGCCGAACGGTTTGGGCTGCTTGCCGATGCGTGGGCCGGCGTTGGGTCAGTGGTCGATAACGAATGCGCAGTAACGGAGGAGTAGGACTACGAATCAGCCGTAATCAGCCGATACACCCAGTACACACCCGCCAGGGTGATCGCCAACATTAGCAGCTCATCCAGCGGTGCCCAGAGTGATTGAAACAGGTCCATAAGAAGCGGATCGCCCGTTAGAAAGACACCCCACGAGAGCGCGCCAACCAGCAACAACACGACGGCGATCCAGTCGATTGCTGACCGAGGACGCATGTCTCCACTATCCACAGGCAGGACCGAAGGCGTTTCGACGAGATAAATCGATCTACACTCGTCAATTACTCCGGAAACACCACTGGAGCGGACGCTGGCACGGAGAGTTCTACCGACACACCACGGTCGAGTTGGCCCTGTCGGCCGTGCACCACAACCGAAATCGGATCGGTCGCCACGCCGTCAGACACCACCGTCAGCGTCGTTCGATCGCCCTGGAAATATCGCTCGGTCACCGTCCCCGTGAACTGTCCGTCATCAACGATCGATAGCGCTTCTGGGCGAATTGAGACCGTTACCGATCCCGTCATCTCACGCTCTATCGGAAGCGATACCGACCCATCACCATCAAGGGTTACGATCGCCCCGTCATCGGTCGGTGCTGCTGTTCCCGATAGCAGATTCGTATCACCGACGAAATCCGCAACGAACGCGTTGGCTGGCTCGCGATAGATTTCCTCGGGAGTGCCAACCTGTTCGATCCGACCGTCGTTCATCACGGCGATCCGATCAGAAAGCGTCATCGCCACCGATTGATCGTGCGTCACGTAGAAAAATCCGCCCGCCGTCTGTTCGTGAAGCGATCGCAGTTCTACCTGCATCTGCTGGCGGAGCTTCCGATCGAGCGATGAGAGGGGTTCATCGAGCAACAACACGCTCGGCTCGTTCACCAGCGCGCGAGCAAGTGCAACCCGCTGTTGTTGGCCACCGGACAACGCCGATGGCCGTCGATCGCCAAAGCCCTCGAGATCGACGAGCGATAAATACTCCTTGACCCGGTCGTCGATCGTCGCCGGATCGATACCCGATTGCTGTAAGCCGTAGCTCACGTTCTCTGCGACCGTCATGTGAGGAAACAGGGCGAGCTGCTGGAACACGAGATTCGTGTCCCGATGCTCCGGTGGAACGTCAGCCATCGATTCGCCTGCGATCCGAACGGACCCGGATGAGGGCTGCTCGAAGCCGCTGATCAACCGCAGCGTCGTTGTCTTCCCACAGCCAGACGGTCCCACCAGAGAAAAGAACTCACCCTGTCGAATCGTTAGATCGATATCGTCCACTGCGGTTACGTCACCGTACGTTTTGGTTACCCCAACGAGCGAAACCAGGGGATCACCGGTCGATCTGGTGGTGTCGGTCATTCTCAAGGGATATCAACGAACCTACTTGAATGTGATGGTGAACACACATTCGACGGTTGCCCCATATTGAGTCCTGTTAATTGAAATTATATTAGCAATCAGCCACAGGAATTATGCCATTGAAATACTGATACATACAGACCATGGCGGGAGCTACCAGCGACGGAACACGAACCACGTCTCGACGCCGGCTGCTAGAAATCGGCGGGGCCACAGGAGCAATCGCGTTGAGCGGGTGTCTGGCATCCGATCTGTTCGGTGGAACGAGCAGCGGTGGGGACCCAACGATTCACGTGTTAACCTGGGAGGAGTACGCGAACGACGACATCAAACGACGGATCGAAGAGACGGTAGGCGTCACACTCGAGATCACGAAATCCACCTCCTCGGCAAAGATGTTCAACCAGTGGAATCAGGGCGAGTACAAACAGTACGACATTGCGATTCCAAACAATAACTACGTCCCGAAGATGCTGGCTGCCACAAAAGATGGCAACCCAATGATCGCCCCGGTTGACCGCGACGTTGTCTCGAACCTCGATGGGATCTACGAGACGTTCACAGGGTTTGCTGAGAATCAGTTCACCAAGGACGGCTCGATGTATGGGGTGCCGATTCGGTTTGGCTGGTATGGCTACTCGTATGACTCGCGTACAGTTCCAGACCACGAAGAGAGCTACGAGATCCTCTTTTCGCCAACGTTCGAGGGGGTGGACCTCTCAAACCAGATCGTCATGTACGATAACCACTTCAAGGCAATGAGCGCGGCGGCACTCTATCTCGGCTTTCGTGATGCGTTTTCCGGCCCAAAAGTGACGCTCTCAGCGTCGCAAATCGAGGATGTCAAAACGACGATGATCGAGCAAAAGCCAACGCTCCAGGGCTACATTGCGGAGGATCCCCGATACATCAAGCAGTTCAAACAGGGGAACTTCCTGGTTGGCCAGTCCGGGCGAAACGAGATCGTCGAACTGTGGGACCAGGGAGCCGACTGGGCGACGATGGCCACCCCAAAAGAGGGCGCACTCGCCTGGTTCGAATCCGCAGTCGTCTCAGAAGCATCAGATTCGAAAACGAAGGCCTGGGAGGTGATCAACGAATACATCGGCGCGAAAAACGGGGCAACGCTGGCCAAAACCGGCTTTTCACCGAGCGTAAATCCAGAGACGAAATCGGAGCTCTCAAGCGAGGAAAACGATCGCTTTGGGGCGATCGATCCGTCTCGACTGGAGGGGATGGTGCCGTTCAAAACCGTCGAAAACGAGGGCGCCTGGCAGACGGCCTGGGAAGCAATCAAGGCTGCGTGATCGTATGACAAAAGAGCGTTCGCGGACGAAGCTGTGGCGACTGTTGTACACACCTCGCCGGAATCGATGGCTCACCGCCGGGCCGGCGGCGGTGTGGCTTGGGCTGTTGTTGCTCGCGCCGCTGACGTACATGGTCGTTGTGAGCTTCCTTACGGTCAGCGAGGAGACCTACCAGCTGGTCTGGTCACCAACGCTTGCGGGATACAGTTCGCTGTTCAGCGCAGATCCAATCTGGACGGCACCGTTCGTCGATGCGCTGTTGATTTCGGTGTTCGTGGCTGTTGTGACGACACTACTCTGTCTGGTGACTGCCTTTCCGGTTGCCTATCTGCTCGCTCGCAGGGAGGGTCTATGGGTGCGTGTGATCTTCTTTCTGGTGTTATTGCCGTTTTTCACCATGTATCTGGTGCGAGCGTACTCGTGGATGCTGGTGTTCGGAAAATCCGGGGTGTTGAACACAACCCTCGAGGCGCTCGGTCTCGTTGATGGACCAGTTGGGCTCTTTACGTTCGGACTGCCGGCGATCATCGTGGGATTGACCCACGCGTATTTCCCGTACATGTTGCTCTCTCTGTACGCGAGTCTCGACGGAATTGACATGGATCTGGTTGCGGTGGCCAGGGATCTCGGAGCAACTCGGGTGGCTGTCGTTCGGGACGTACTCGTTCCGCTAACCCTTCCGGGGATGGTCAGCGGCGGGCTGTTCGTCTTCGTTCCGACGCTTGGCGCGTTCGTCACGCCAGACATTCTTGGAGCAGGAAAGATCCAGATGATTGGTAATTTCATCGAGGGGCGGATCCTGGGCGCTGCTGATCTTGCGGCCGGGAGCGCCGCCGCGATGTTCATCGTGGTTGCGATCGTTCTGGTGTTTGTAGTTGTTATCCAGGTCGTTGATCCCGAAGAGCTGGGGGCGGTCTGAGTGCGACGACGGCTTCATTCATTGTCGCAGTGGTGGCCCTCCCATGAACAGCGATCATCCAATGCGCTCTGGGCGGTCACGATCGTGATGATCGGATTTCTCTGGGTGCCCTTGCTGGTAATGATCATGCTGTCGGTTTCAGAGAATCCGAGCACGCTCATTCCGTTCGAGGGCGTCACCCTTGATCACATGCGCGCGGCGCTTGCCGATCGGTCGCTGCTGGTAGCGACGTTCCGGAGCGTTCAGATCGCCACGGTCGCCGCCGGGATTGCAACCGTTCTTGGCGTGCCCGCGAGCATTGCAATCGTTCGCCACCAGCTTCCGTTCGAAGGCACGTATCGCACTGGGCTCATTCTCCCGATGATCGTGCCGGGCATCGTGTTCGGCGTGGGGATGTTACTGTTCGTGCGCACGGTCGTTCCAGGCCTCGATACTGGTGTATTCGCCGTGATTTTGACCCACAGCGTCTACGGATTGCCGTTCGTAGTACTGATCGTAACGGCACGACTCTACGGCTTCGACGAAACGCTCGAAGAGAGTGCGCGGGATCTGGGTGCTGGGCCGCTTTCTGTCTTCCGGGAGATCACGCTGCCGATTATCGCCCCGGCCGTCGGCGCGGGGTTTCTGTTCGCGTGGATCCGGTCGTTCGAGGATTTCATTCGCGCGTTTTTCGTTCGCGGGACCACAGATCTGCTCACCACATCGATGTATTCGATGATTGAATACGGCGCTGCACCGAAGATGAACGCGATCTCTACCATCATTCTTCTCGTGGTGGCAGTTGCGCTGGCGATTGCGATGAATGTCGGAGCCGTTACCGACCTCGTTGCTGGGACCGAAACGGAGTGATCACCATCGATCTGCTCACCCCAATCGGTATGACTGGCCGGCGCGCAGTTCGATCACGTCCCCATGTCCAGATCAGCAGTTCGACTCGAACCAGTCGATAACGAGACAGTAGAGCACGCCACAGCGCTGCTTTCGGACGCCGGATTGCCCACCCAGGACATTCGTGGAGCTCCTGACTGGTTGTATATGGCACATAGCAATGGCCGCCGTATTGGTGTCGGGGGGATTCAGTCAGTCGATGGGTACGGACTGGTTCGCTCAGTGGTTATCGAGCCAGCCGTCCGTGGCCAGGGATACGGCAGTGCGCTCTGTCAGGCACTCGAACGCCGTGGGACAGAGCGGGGAATTGAGGAGTTGTATCTGCTCACCACCACGGCAGCGACGTTTTTCGAGGCGATCGGCTACGAAACCTGCGACAGATCAGCGGCCCCTCCTGCCATTCAGAAGACGGATCAGTTCGACGCACTCTGTCCGGCGACGGCGAGCTGTCTCCGGAAATCGATTGCCCACGGGAAATCATGAACAACAGTGCCCACTGCTCTCAGATCCGTTCGGCGTTGATTTTCACATCGTAGCTGTCAACGGCTGCTGGGTCGTCGCCGTTGAACAGTGTCTTGAACAGCCACTCTTCGCCAGCACCCAGATCGGTCGTGTTAGCCATTCCATCACCGATCAGCTCGTCATCGGCGTCTCGATAGTGGATTTTGATTTCGGCGTAGTCGATCATCGTATCGGCGTTGTTGACGATCGTTCCGCGAACGCCAGCGGAGTAGTCATTCGTGAAAAAGTTGTGTTCGAGCAGTTCCAGCTGGTTTGCGGGATGGGGCGTCTGTTGGTCGGTTGCCACCGGAGTAGAAGTGATGGAATCTGGTTGAGCGGTGTATTCTAGCGCTTCGTCGCTATCATAGCTAGCGTCATCAGTGGATTCATCCGTCGAAAACGACCGAAAATTATCCCACACCGACGCAAAGCTAGACTCCATCGAGCCAAGACAGCCGCTGAGTGACACGCTAAGACCCACTGGAACCGACACACGGAGGAACTGGCGTCTGTCCATTGTCACGTATGTGTTGTGTTGATTGGACAATAATGGTTTCTATGTAGATAGTTCGATGTTGCTAAAACGGGATCACCACCCCACTGAGATGGGTGACCCTTGCTCTAGCCACCGACCACATCGAGCTTTTCGGGTTACTCACTGGCGGTGATTCTGGCCAGTGCTGGGTGCTGGTCTTCGAGGCCGGTCGGACAGCCCAGACTGCGATAGCGCCCGTAGGAATCGAGCAGGTCAATCAGCCCATCGGCTGCGCTCGCACAGCCTGGTCGATCGATCGTTTCGAGCGGTGATTTTGGATCAGACGGGGGAAAGGTAAGCTGGTGGATTTCGCCAGTTCTCGTTTCGTGGTATCTAACTTTTGCACCCGTATCGAAGGTCACTGCGACGACGGTTTCCCCCGTTGCGCGATAGCGCGTGATTCGCTCGATCCCAGGCAGATGTTCGTAGGCAGTTCGTTCGCTCGCGAGATCGGCCATTGTGAGGATCTGTTCGATTCTGGTTGCGTGTGGGCAGCTGGTGGATTGGCATGGACGGCACCAGGTTCCCTGACCAATGTCCACCACGTGATAGAGCTCCGCCTCAGAGAGCTCATCGCGTGAATCGACGGTCGAGAGGTTCACGCAGTTGCGATCCTCGTCACGAAAGAGAAACAGCGGCAGCGTCATCGTTGCCCCCACAGCGGACAGCCCAGATGATGGTCGCGGTGGCCACGAAGGTGTCGGCGACAGACGACGCAGCTGTGGCTGTAGTAGTTCATCGAGCCGGTACAATTACGTTCGTTTGTGTTCTCCCATTGCATGGGTGATCTTCCGTTTGAGAGCCCAGCGTCGGGTGTCCTTACCACCCGGCGCATTCAACACGAACGCGCAACGCCTCCGCAGCGCACCTGTGCTCTCGTGTTGCAATGCCTTCCCGATTGCATATAAAGTTATTTTGGAATAAACGTGAAAGACTGTTAGAGCAACAGCTCTCAGCACACCATTTCTAAAACCACCCTACCGCTTTGAGCCTAGGTTGAAAGGAGCTCCGTAAACCGGTTCGTGTCCTCATCAGTGCCGGCAATGATGAGCGTATCGCCGGCCTGAATGCGAAAGTCCGGCGGGAGCGTCGTAATGACAGCATCGTTGCGCTCGACGGCGACGACGGTACAGCCGGTTCGGGTTCGCACGTTGGCGTCCGCCAGCGTGTAGCCGGCCAGCCGTGGTGCGCTCGTTCGGATGATCTCTACCTGCGTATCGAGCGAAACCACCTCTTCGTCTTCGAGAATGGTTGATGCGAGCATCCGACCGGTAACAGTTCCAAGCGAGAGCACATACTCCGCGCCGGCGCGATACATCTTCGCCATTGCTTCGGACTCCTCGGCGCGGGCAATCACCTCAACGGAGGGATCGAGATCTCGAATGACGAGCGTGACGTACTGTGCGACCGTGTCGTCCGGTAGTGCGAGAATCACCGACTGGGCATCGTCTACGTCTGCCCCAGTCAGCACGTCGGGATCGGTGGCATCACCCACAACATCAACGCCCGGTTTGTCCTCCGTATCGATGGTTGTATACGGCAATCCTGCACCAGCGAGCGCGCTGACCGCACTCTCACCGACCTCATCGTAGCCGACAACGACGGTTTTTCCGCGTTCATGGCGACGAACGTCGGATAGCGTCAACTCTTTGAGCTGTTCGAGCTGGTCGTGGCGTCCCGCCAGCAACAAAATTGTTCCTCGTCGCAACACCGTACTGGGTGCTGGTGGCGTCTCGAACTCGCCGTGATACCACGCGCCGATGACGTTTACGCCAACGCGTTCGCGAATCGTGCTTTCGGCGAGCGTCCGACCGATCAACTCGCTGTGTTGCTGGATCGGTAACTCGACGATGTCGAACGCCTCATCAAGGTCAACAGCGTCGTCGAGATTAGTCGACACGCCGGTCGTCACCTTTGTTGCCAGCGATTCGCCGAGCAGCTCTCTTGGTGAGAGCACCTCATCAGCCCCCGCCAGCCGGTGATACGTCTCGCGTTCTGGCTCATCAACGACGCTGATCACTCGTACCCCATCCGCCGCCTCCTTTGCGGTGAGAACGATGCTCACATCCACGGCATCGGAGGTGTCCGTGACGACCGCGCGGGCTGAGCGAACCCGCGCCGCCGAAAACGCCTCAATGGACTCTGGATCGGCGTGAATAACGCTGTGGTCTCCTTCGTACAGCGTCGTTGCGAGCTCTCGATCCGGCTCAATGATGACGTACTCGAGTCCCCACGAGGTCAGCTCCGCGATCAACGTCTCAATCCGTGGGGTGTAGCCACAGATGATGACGTGATCGTCGACAGCTGATTCAATTGCAGTCGGCACCGTCACCGAGAGCGCCTCCTCGAACCACGGCACAATCAACACCGGAAGTGCAATGAAAATCAGTGCAACGCCGGCAATATCGATCACGCTCACGAAGATGAGCATCAGTGGCGTCGTCCAAGGACCATCGTTACCGTAGCCGGTGGTCGTGAACGTCTGGACGATCATATGAATCGATTCAAATATCGTTTGCGAGCGATCGCCCTCAAAATAGATCATTCCATAATGATACAAAAGCGTGAACCCCACCATTAACGACAGAATCAACACCAGATATTTTGACACGCGTCTGCGCCAGGTGCCCATAGCGGGCTATTCAGAAGATTCGCTGAAAACCGTTCTGATCAGCCCCGCTGCTTGCCGTTGGGGAGACTACCCACGACTGAGCCACAGCAGAACGACCGCGCCACAGAACAGAGAGAGCACGGTCCCAATCGGATAGCCATTGCCGATCGAGCTGTAGATCACATAGCCAGTCGCCCCGAGTAGTGTGGCCACGAGCACGGTAATCGACAGATGGACGGCAAGCAATCGCCGTGTTGGCGTCGCACGGCCGAGGGTACGAGCAAGATCGATTGTGTACAGATGGGTATCCCACGCGGCGATCGACAAGACCATTCCCGCGAGGATGGGTACCGGCCCAGCGCCAGCAGTTCCTGCCGCGAGGAGCCCGAGGAGCTGACAGACCGCACCGACGCCAGCGAGCACTCGACGACGGGTATGCGTTGCAGCCACCAGCGCCAAACCACCAACGAGCGCCACAATCGCCCCAAACCCGGTCGTGAGCACGACGCCGAGCGAAAAGACGCCGGTGAGAACGACACCAGCACGTGGTGGCCGATCGTCGAACGCGCTCATCGAGACCACCGACGGATTGCACGTTCGACGCTCACCTGGATCGGTTCATTCCGCCAGTCGATACACCGAATGCCGTCATTACGAAGCGAGCGCACACGTTCAGCGCGCTCGAGGGCAGCAATTGCAACTCGTGGATCGTCCGTTCCATCATCGATCGACAGGGTCGGATCGGGGCTTACAATTGTCGTGGGATAGCCATGTGCCGTCAGTCGTCTCCCAGCCAGTGCCGGATACGAATCGGCCAGTGGCGTACAGAGGACGACCTGTGCATCCGATGGGAGTCGATGTCGAAGCTGCTTGAGCATCGTTAACGGCAGATACGGCTCCGTGGGTGCCGTCGGTGAGAGCGCGGGGTGGGTGCCAAACAGTTTCCGGAGCTGACTGCGGTGATCGTCACCCGTACTGGGTTCAAGCCAGCAATCCGTTGGAGAGAGTGCACTGACACCGACGCGATTGGTCGTCCGTAACAGTCCTTCCGTGATGGCGTAAGCACCGTCAATGGCTCGCTCGATAGCCGGTTGGCCGTGGGGATCAGCGTTACAGTACGCCGGTGCGCGGGCATCGACCACCACGACCACGGTGGCTGCTCGCTCGCGAACGTATTCGATCGTGGAGAGCTCGCCAGTTCTGGCCGCCCGGTTCCAGTCGATGCGGCTCGGCGGATCTCCACGGCGATACTCACGAACGGCGTGAAACTCGGTGCCGCTCCCGCCGGTTTGTGTTGCAATTCGACCGGTCGATCCAACCGCCTGTCCGTACAGGGCACACTCGACGGGCTGGGGCGCGGTGGGAACACAGCTGACCGACGACTGGCCGGTTGCCGGAACGCGAAGCTGTCTGACGAGCGTTCCTGTCGCATTACCAATAGAAACCCAGCAGTCATCGAACTCGTGAACACCACGCTCTGCTGTGATCGTATACTCCGTCGTGACAGTGCCACCCGGAGCGAGTGGCCGACCCAGCCGCGGCGATCCATCGCTGACGGTGAGGGCGGGTGGGACACCATCGATCGTCCGACAGTCATAACAGATCGAATCGCTACGATTTGTAATCTGCAGCGTGACCGTCAACTCCTCGCCTGCTGTTGGGGTGTCAGTTGCCAGTGAGCGGCTGATTTCGATCGCGTGGTTCGGTTCACTGTCGATCCGGTCGGCAAAGGCGAATCCGACCGCAACGACGCCGGCAAGCACGAGCACCGGAGCGCTAGCCAGCACACCAGCTCCAATGCAACACAACGACACCCCAGCAATCCCATACCAGCGATTCGTCCGCTGTACGACGCCAGCACTAGCCATCGGTTCTCCCCCGTTCGATGCGCGCAGAGAGCGCAGCGATCGCACGGTTCAACCGATGCCGGTAAACATCATCGGGGGCTCGAATCGATGCGAGTCGCTCGGAAAGTGGCATTTCGACCGCATCGGGAGCGAAAAATGCCTGCGCCTGTGGATCGCTGCTCCAGGTTCCCGAATCAAGTCGTTCCTTCGCGCGTGTGCGCGAGTCACCATCATAGCGCACGAGCACGTCGATCGCCAGCTCGCGAACAGCGTTTCGCCCCTGCTTTTGAGCACGCCGCCGTGCTCGATACGACAGGCGTGGCTGATCGAACGCATCGATCTCGGTTTCCGGTGCTGGAACCCTGGCAACCTGCCGATGTTCAACGTCAGGAGCGGCCGACCGATTGCGATTGCGACCGTAGCGGGCGTGGGCGAGCAACATCGAAGCGAACAGGGCCACCAGCCCGATTGCAACCACCAGTTCTCGTGGACCAGCAATCCCCCCGAGAAGGGCAGGATTGAGGAGACCAAGCAGGCCGCCAAGAGAAACGAGTATCCCGACTGTCAGTAATCCTCGATTCATCGATCAGTCACCGTTCCGTTCTGGATCGTCGCCGTCGATTCGTCTGTGTGCGTCAATCGCCCGCTGTTCACGGGCTGAGGTCGCCGATTCGGTTCCATAGCGTGTTGCTTCGAACAGGTCAGTGAGCGTTTCGACAGCCGCCGGATCCATTCCCGCCTCAATGGCTGCCTCGGCAAACTCGCGTGGCGTCGTCGTTTCGAGCGGCAACGAAAGTTGCGTTGCCATCGACCGCCAGGCCTCGGTGATCGCATTCTCCGATGGCGTCTCCGGACTGTATTCCGCGACCGGTTGTTCGTCGGGCGTGCCGGTGATCGTCGACTCCGTGGGAGCGGTCGCCGATTGACCCGATGGTGTCGGAATGGTAAGCGAACCGAATCGGTCAGTGCCATACAGGATGAAAACGAGTGCACCTACCACGACGGCGAGCACCACCCCCGCGACGAGTAATGGCTCAGGCAGGACAGTTGCGCTCCCAGACCCACCACCCACACCACCAGTGCCACCGGGCGTTGTCGCCGTGGAACCTGGTGCTGGAGTTGGTCTCGTGAGCGACGAAGAGCCGCCGAACAAAAGAAGCACACCCACCACGACGACGGCGACGATCGCAATGGCAACAGGACCGAGCAGTGAACGGAGTCCCTCGCGATACAGCGTAATCGCTAGCAAACAGAGCCCCACGATGAGAAGGAGTCCAAAGACAGCTCCCAGGAGCTCATCGAGCACGGTGTTCGAGACATCGAACGTGAGAGACTCGTTATTTTGGGCCATCACTTGCTCGCTCGACGTTCCGTCTCCCTCACCCGGTGATCCTGGTGTCGCTGGCTGTTGTACCGTCGCCCCTGCGGCCGCTATCGTGAGCGCAAGGAGTGCGGCCAGCCCAATAGCGCGGAGACGGTCGCGATTCACACTCACACTGATAACTGCACCACTATGGATGTAACGACATGTCAACACCCAACATTCAAGGATCGATGGCACGGAGGTGAGCCATGCAGATTGGAGTGATCGCTGACGTTCACGCCAATCGACCGGCGCTCGAAGCCGTGCTAGAGGCAATGGGCCCTGTCGACCGGCTCCTCTGTGCGGGCGATATCGTCGGTTACAATCCATATCCAGCCTGGTGTGTGGATCGTGTGCAGGAATCGATGATCTGCGTGCAGGGAAATCACGACCGGCTGGTTGACGCCCCCGAACCGTATCGGTCGAATCGGATGGCGTATGCGGGGTTGTGCTACGCCCAGGAACAACTGCGTGAAAAACAGCTCCGCTGGCTCGATTCGTTGCCAGAAGAACGGACGCTGTTTGACGGCGCAATCCGAATGGTACACAGCCATCCAGTCAACAGGGATCAGTACGTCCGACCGGCACAGTTTTCCTCGCTCGAACCACACCTGGGATCAGAAGCCGTGCTCATCCTCGGACACACTCACATGCAACACACCGAACGCGTCGGCGAGACGCTCATTTGCAATCCCGGGAGCGTTGGCCAGCCACGCGATAGCGATCCACGCGCTGGATTTGCCGTGATCAACACCGACGATTTCTCGGTCACCACCCACCGCGTGGCCTACGATATCGACCGGGTGCAGAATGCAATCAAGGCTGCTGGGCTTCCTTCAGAAACTGGCGATCGACTCGAATCCGGGCGATAAACGCGGAGATATCACAGTTCATAACTGTTTACGATCGTTTCACATCGTTTCTCTCGGAGACTGATACGGCCACTGTACTCGGATGAACAAAAAAAGGTCTATGTGTACGGACCGAATCGATTATGATATTGGTAGAAGAATGTCGAGATATCAGTCTCCCGGGCGCGTGATCAGCCTGGTGATATTTTTAGGGCTATTCCTGCTCGGATCGGCTGTGGGTGTCGTGAGCAGTGCGCCATCAGCCGCCATCGATGACGTGTCGGTCGCGTCGGACTCGAGCGTCGAAACCGAGGCAAATGGAGCACACATTGCAGCCTGGAAAGGCCTGGGGGTGAACTCGACAGTGAACGGCGAGACGGGTGAGTACTACGTCTGTCTCAGCATTGGAAACGAGCTGCAAAAACAATCGATTAGCTGTAAGTCTATCCAGCAGTCAGGAGAAACCGAGTCAATCCGGTTTACTGAGCAGACACTTCCGAAAAATGTGAGCGAGAGCGAAACGCTCCGAATCGAACTCTACGCGAACGGGAGTTCCTCGACACCGATCGATACTGCCACACAGCAGGTGACAGTGCTCAAGAAGGGAAGTGACCCGGACGACGACGGGATAATCACTGGTGACGAACTGTCAAACGACGCTGATCCAATGCGGAAAGACACTGACAGCGATGGGCTCTCGGATTTTAAAGAGATTCGGGAATACAAGTCGAATCCAACCAAGAAGGACACTGACGGCGATGGGTTAAGCGACGGTGTCGAAGTCGAAGAGCCGTTTTCGGATCCGACAAAAAACGACACTGATGGAGACGGATTGAATGATACCGTCGAGATCAACAAACACCAGACGCATCCGAACAAGGTCGATACTGACGGTGACAACCTCACCGATTTCGCAGAGCTCAACGACCACCAGACGAATCCGACGAAACCCGACACCGATGATGATGGACTGGCCGACGACAAAGAGATCAGGATTGGTTCGAATCCGAAAGAAGCTGATTCCGACAACGACGGGCTCTCTGATGGGGAGGAGATGGATCACAGCACGAATCCGACAAAGCCCGACACCGATGGTGATGGTCTGAAGGACGGACCCGAAGTTCATAAACACAACACGGACCCAACCGAGGAGGACACCGATGGCGACGGGGTTGATGATCTCACCGAGCTCGAACGTGGCACGGATCCGAATCCACAGCCGTTCTATCTGTTTGCTCCGCTAGAAAATCCGGTGAAAACGGCGGTCACAGCACTCGCCGTACTCGTGATTGGGGTTGGCGGGCTCGTTTACAGACGCCGTGCCACAGAGAATACAGATCCCGTCGAACCAGCGCCACGCCCGAACGAGCCACTGAGCGAACCACCCGAACAACAGCCTGCCGAGCCACTAACCGATGCAGACCACATCCAGCAGCTGCTTGGCACACACGACGGGCGGATGCACCAGTCTGACATCGTCGAATCGACCGGCTGGTCGAAATCGAAAGTGAGCCGGCTACTCTCTCGGATGGAAGACAACGGCGAAATCAGCAAAATCAGCGTTGGGCGGGAGAACCTCATCACCCGGCCAGGTGATGAACCCACACACGCCGGCTCGACGTTCGAAGAGTGATTTTAGACGGTTGGAACTGCAACCCGGTCGAAAACGCCGTCGATGACCGCTGATCGTGAGACCTCATCGACCATTGCGTCGGTCGTGAGCACCAGTCGGTGTGAAAGCACCGGCTCGGCAAGCCTCCGCACGTCGTCGGGAGTGACGTACGACCGACCAACCACAACCGCTCGCGCCCTGAGTAACTCAAGGAGTCGCTGTGTTCCACGCGGGCTCACCCCGACTTCAACCCGCGAATCCTCACGAGTCCCACGGCAGATTGAGGCCACATACTCCAGGAGATCAGGATCGACCGTCACCGATTCCGGAACCGTCCGGATCGATTGAACCGTCGGTTCTGCAAGCACCTGCTCTACGGCCGGCGTCCGATCAGCACGGTGTAGCCGCCGGGAGAGCAGTTCAACTTCACCGTCGAAATCTGGATAGCCAAGGCTCGTTTTGACCGCGAATCGATCCAGCTGGGCCTCGGGAAGCCCGAAGGTCCCATCCATCTCGATCGGATTCTGCGTGGCGATGACGAAAAATGGCTCCGGGAGCTGGTGGGTCGTCCCCTCAACGGTGACCTGTCCCTCGGCCATCGCCTCAAGCAGGGCACTCTGCGTTTTCGGTGGCGCTCGATTGATTTCATCTGCGAGAACGACGTTTGCAAACAGCGGCCCGTTGCGAAATTCGAACTCATTGGTCCGTTCGTTGTACAGTTCAGTCCCGGTGATGTCGGTTGGCAACAGATCTGGTGTGAACTGAATGCGAGAGAACGAAAGCCCAAGCGCGGTTCCGAACGAGCGAGCGGTGAGCGTTTTTCCGGTACCTGGCACATCCTCTAAAAGCACGTGCCCACGGCCGAGAAATCCAACGAGTAGCTCTTCGAGAAACCGGCGTTCACAGATCACTGCCGACTGAATTGATTCGAGAACTGTCGTGGCATGCTCAGTCGCCGTCTCGAGTGCCATCGTTTCCGTCTCGGAATCCGAGGGCGAATTTGTCGCCTGATCCATACTGTGGGACAGTGACACAATGGCTTCGGTGTTGTGATTGCCCCTCAGGTTGCAGATAGGTCCGGATCACAGAGCTCGATCGCCTCTCGGACGGATTCCTTGCGGCCGATAATGGTGAGATGGTCGCCGTATTCGAGCTCGAAATCGCCGGTTGGAACGACGTTTTCGCCCTCACGGCTCACCAGGCCGATGATACAGCCACCGGGGAAATCCGACCCCAGATCCGCAATCCGAACGCCAGAGAGCTTCTGTGATTTGATTTCGACTTCCTGAACGTCACCACTGCGTCCGAGCTCGTTCATCCAATCTGAAAGCGCAGGGCGTTCGATCGCATTGTCCATCGCCCACGCCACCGACAGCCCCGAGGAGATGGTCTGCACGCCGAGTTCTTCGAAGGCGTTGACGTTCGAGCGATTGTTCGCACGCGCAATCACATCTTCAACGTCGAACGAGGTTCGTGCGAGCTGTGCAACCAGGAGGTTGGCATCGTCATCACCAGTGGCTGCGGCCACGATTTTTGCGTGTTCCGCGCCGGCCTCGCGTAACGTATCGAGGTCGGTTGCATCGCCCTGTTGTGCGGAAAAGCCCGCGGCCTGCAACTGATCGACAACCTCGGGGTTTTCCTCGACGATGATAACGTTCTCTCCACGATCCTCCAGCCGTTCTGCAAGCGCGCGACCAACTCGGCCGCCGCCAACGATGAGTACACGCATTGGTATCACATTCAGATACTCCGCAAGGTGTCGTGCGAGACCACCCTCAAACACGACGGTTAACAGAATGACCAGGAACACCGTCCCAACGAGCAGTGTCGCAGCCGTCCCCAGTCCCTGTGCTTCGAGTTCGATCGCGAACAACGTGGCGACGCTGGCCGGAATAATCCCACGCGGTGCGACCGATGCCATCCAGAGCCGTTCGTTTCTGGTGATCGAGGTGCCGTAGGTGGAGATGCCAATAATCAGCGGTCGGATCACCACGGCCACGGCGAACACCACGGCGAGTCCACCGAGACCGGGTGCAAACAGTTCCTCGAACTCGATCAGTGCACCAAGCGTAATGAAGACAAACGAGAGCACCAACAGCGAGAGATCACCGTTGAATGCCTCGATATCCTCCTCGAATGAGAGATTCGCGTTGCCGAGCACGAACCCGATCGTCACGGCCGCTGCGATGCCAGCCTCTTCGGCGATCGTATTGGCGACGGTAAACGCGACGAGTGCGCTCGCGATTGCGAGCATTCGAGCGAGCTGGGAGCCACCATCCGACGCAATTTCGATGTGTTCGAGTACATACCAGACGATGGCAGCGAGCACAAGCCCGACGAGTAGGCCTGCACCAAGCCGCTCGAAAAACGTCCTGATGATCGCTGATGTTGGCTCGCCTTCACTCACGATGAAGTGAAAGACGGCGACGGCAAGGATCGCTGCTGTCACGTCGTTGATGACGCCCTCGGTTTCGAGCGCTGCTGCCACTCGATCGTGGAGTTTGACGGTCTGAAGCAACGGCGTGATCACCGTCGGACCGGTCGCCACGAGCAACGCCCCGATGAGAAACGCCGTCGTCCATTCGGCCTCGAGAAAGATCCTGACCGCCGCTGCAGTGCCAAGCAACGCGATCACACCACCGACGGTGATCAGCCGAATGGTCGTTTTCGGTGCCTCTCGGAACTTTTGAATCTTCAGATGGAACGCCGCCTCGAACATGATGATCCCGACGCTGAGCCCGACAATCGTGCTCAGAGTGTTCACACCGAACAGCTCCAACGGGCGGATGCCGAGGCCCTCTGGCCCGATTCCCAGTCCCATCAGTAACAAAAACAAAACACTCGGCACTTCGAATCGATCCGCAAGCAGCTGTGCGATGACGCCCAGCGCAATAATCGCCACGATGAGCGGACCCATCGGATCACCGGCTGCGCTCATCCGTATCCCCTCCACGTTCGCTGATAGTCCGACATATCGATTGGAGTCCTCTAGGCCCTGTTGGAGTTCTGGATTGAAAAGCTGCCGATACTCCGTGTCACCATCACGAACGTTGATTCATGACATATCAATTATATCACGCGGATAGAGGATGGAAACCGAAACCGACTAAGTGGTGGCTACTGTACTGGGAACTGTGCCGGAGTAGCCTAGCCTGGCCAAGGCGGCAGATTCGAAATCTGCTGTCCTCACGGACTCGAGAGTTCAAATCTCTCCTCCGGCGTCATCTTCTTATGCCAGTCCCGATCGAAACGCGATCCATCCTAACGCCGTTACGAACAGAATCGGCGGCATGATCATCACTCCCCAGAGTGGATCGAGCCCCCACTGGAGCAAAAACGACACGCTCAACAGTCCGAGAACGAGAAACGGAGCGATAGCGAGCGCAGCGCGACCCCGCGACAGTCCTTGCTCTGATTCGGTCACATCGTAGCTCTGCGAGCGGCCACAAAAAGCGTCGCGTTATCACTGATCGTCGATTTGTGAATTAAATGGCCGTCTATTAATAATCATTAATTCAAAATCCGGGGTTTGTAACAGCCGGATTAATAATACTGTGACGAGTACCGATTCGTAATGAGTGATCGAGCGTCGTGTTGTTCGCAGACGGACTGTGATGCGACATCGCCGGTGGCGTCTGACGGAGCGACCGGCGAGCGACACAGATTGTCCGTGCCACAGATGGACTGTCCGTCGTGTGCTGAGACCGTGGGTCGGTCGTTAGAGGGAGTTTCTGTGGTCGAATCGTACGATTTGCAGCCGACAACTGGGACGGCGATGGTAGAAACGACTGCTGGGGACACTGCGGCTCCAGTCGTCGAGGCAATCGAGAACGCCGGCTATGAGGTGATGAGTGATGGCGGCGAAGAGACGACGCCAACACCGTTGCACAGACGACCGCGAGCGATCAAGACCGGCGTAAGCGCGCTGTTTGCGACGATCGCACTCGTTGTCACCGTGCTCGGGCCGTCGGTCGACCTGTTACTTCTGACGGTTGGGCAGACTCCGATCTCGGTAGCCGATCTGTTCTTTCTTGGCGCGGTCGCCGTCGGTGGAGAGGTAATTCTCACCCAGGGATATCGGTCGTTACGGGTGGGATCGCTGGATATGGATCTGTTGATGAGCAGCGCCATCCTCGGTGCGCTGGCGATCACCGCACTGACAACAAGAGAGCTCTATTTCGAGGCGGCATCACTGGCGGTGTTGTTCAACGTGGCCGAACTCCTTGAGAGCTACTCGGTCGGACGCGCCCGCCGGTCGCTTTCAGAACTGCTGGAACTCTCGCCTGAAACGGCGATCGTAGCGCGTGATGGCACTGAACAGGAGGTGCCAGTCGAGCAGGTCACAGTGGGTGAAACCGTCCACGTCGAACCCGGTGAGAAAATCCCGCTTGATGGGGTAGTGATTGATGGTGAGAGCGCGGTCGATCAGTCGCCCGTCACCGGAGAGAGCGTTCCGGTCGAGAAAGCCTCGGGTGACACCGTCTACGCCGGAACGGTGACGACCGACGGCTTTCTGTCGATCGAAACGACCGCAGAGAGCAATGATACCACCATTGCACGCGTGATCGATCTCGTTGCATCCGCACAGGAGCGCCAGACCGACCACGAGCAGTTCGTCGATCGCTTTGCCGGCTACTACACGCCGGTGGTGGTGGCGTTTGCACTCATCATCAGCGTCGGCCCGCCGCTGGTGTTTGGACTGGGCTGGGTCGAGTGGCTCATTCGAGGAATCGAACTGCTGGTAATCGCCTGTCCGTGTGCGTTCGTGATCTCAACGCCGGTGACGGTTGTTTCAGGGCTCACCAGCGCGGCCAACGAGGGAGTACTGATCAAAGGCGGCGACCACCTCGAAGCGATGGGTGCAATCGACACCGTTGCGTTCGACAAAACGGGAACGCTTACTCGCGGTGATCTGGCGGTCACCGACGTGGTTACGCTGAATGGCCACTCAGAAGCGTCGCTGTTGCGCTGTGCTCGCAGCGTCGAACGGCGGAGTGAACACCCCATCGCGACGGCGATTACCGACCGAGCAACTGACGAAGCATCCGGAACGACACACGGCGGTGGAATCGACGGATTCGAAGCGCTCACGGGACAGGGTGTGCGAGCAGAGCTTGGTGGAGTCACCCACTACGCTGGCTCGCCAGCACTGTTTGACGAACTCGGCGTCGATCTCGACCGGTCCGTCCCGGTTGCCGGGGTCACACAATCGATCACAGAACGGATCGAATCGCTGCAAGACGAGGGGAAAACCGTCGTCCTCATTGGGACCGACGAGGAGCTCGAAGGACTGATCGCCGTGGCCGATACGGTTCGACAATCGGCACGCGATACGATCGGCGCGCTCTCGAAACAGGGGCTCACGACAGTGATGCTCACCGGCGACAACGAACGGACCGCTCGTGCGGTCGCCGAGAGTGTTGGTGTTGATGAATACCGGGCCGAGCTGCTACCAGAAGAGAAAGTGGCCGCGATCGAACGACTCGGAGAAAACGGTGCCGTGGCAATGGTCGGCGATGGAATCAACGATGCGCCCGCGCTTGCGACAGCCGATGTCGGCATTGCCATGGGAGCAGCTGGCTCAGACACCGCGATCGAAGCCGCAGACATTGCGCTGTTGAGCGACGCAATCGATCGGCTTCCGTATCTGACGCGTCTCTCTCAACGCGCAACCGGAGCGATCAGACAGAACGTCTTCGGGAGCCTCGCGGTCAAGGGGGCGCTTGCGCTGTTGATCCCCATCTTCATCATCCCGGTGTATCTGGTCATTCTCATCGGCGACGTTGGAATGACGTTGCTGGTGACGGCCAACGCGCTTCGTCTCGGCCGAATTTCCGCGATGTAGCCTAGATGTCGTCGACCAGCTGTCCGAACTCCGCAACTGGAACGATCTCCATCGTCTGGACGTCAAGCCCTCGTCGCTCAATGAGCAACGCCACCTGGAACGCATGATTTCTGTCTCTGGCCTCGAATAGCACCAGAAAGTCGTACTCACCGAGTATGGCATACGACTCCGTGACCGTCCCGCCGTTCTCTGCGATCTCGGCACGGAGATCCGCCCAGATCGTCGTCAGCTCCTGGACGTTCTGAATCCGCGCTTCGTTCACTGTCACCAGCGCCATATACACGCCCATACTGTGTGTATTGGTAACAAATCCTAAAACGGTTTTGGCAGCTCACACCCCAGATCTGTGTCTTGTGCATCATTCACCGGGTTAGCTTTTCATACTTCCTTGCTGAATGTATGGTATGGTACAGACCGCCACCGTTCACGGGGTCGGTGTGAGCATGTCCGAAGAGGGCCAGGAGGTCCCAGTGGTGCTGCTGGACGCAACTGAGAAGGTAGTGCCCATCTACATCAGTCCGGACCAGGCCCGCTCGATACAGCTCGCACTGAACGGCGAATCGTTCGACCGACCGCTGACGCAGGATTTGCTCGTCGAGATGGTAACTGAGTTTGGGGCGGCGATCGACACCATCTGCATCGACGATCTCTCCGGACAGACGTTTTACGCGAAGATCCACACCGAGCAGTACCGTGACGGTGAGCGACGAACCAGAACGTTCGACGCTAGACCAAGCGACGGCATCGCAATCGCGCTGCGCGTAGACTGTCCGATCGAACTCGAAGAGACTGTTGTCGACGAAGCCGGACAGCCCCCCTCTTCGTACGACGAATCGTCGATCTAGGTCCGGACGGTTATCTCACGGCGGTTGTCGATCGCCCGCTCGAGTTCTTCGGCGATCGCGCTGCCCCGAGACACCTGGACCTCGCCACCGCGACTCACCGTTGCCGTGAACAGATACTCCCCATCAGCAGCGATTTCGACGGTCTCACCCGCATACTCCTCTAGCGGGATGATGACGTGGCGGGCCGTGATTTCGGGGGTCACCAGTGCTCCACTTTCGTTTGTGTGGTCGTTCGAGTGGGAATTCGCTCCAGCGGACGGTGTGTGGTCTTCCAGCGAGCGCACGTCGATGTCGATCCCGAGATTGTTTTCGATCTGGGCGATTCGCCCGCCGCCTTTCCCGATCACAGCCGAGATGTCATCGTCTTCGACGTAGACGATCGCCCGGTTGTTCCCCTGGAGTTCGACCTGCACGTGGCCGCGAGCCACCGATCGAATCTCGCGTTCGATCTCCTGTTTGGCGATTTTGCCCACGCCAGATTCCGATTCGCTCGTTTCGTCGATCGGAACCGTCACGACCTGCCGGTTGAATGTGTACATCTCATACACCGGCCGTTCGGTCTCCACGTCTTTGATGACGATCACTGGCCGGGCCAGGTCTTCTTCCATCAGCCCTTCGGGAACCTTCACGCGCGTAGAAACGTCGTACATCGTGTCGATGTCACCGGCATCGATGTAGGCGACGGTGTCGACGACCTGTGGGATCAATCCAAGCTCGACGCGTCCAACGAGTCGCTGGAGGGCATCGATCGCCCGGGTGGCGTGGACCACACCAACCATGCCGACGCCCGCCAGGCGCATGTCGGCAAAGGTGCTGAAGTCGCTCGTTTTTCTGACCTCGTCGTAGATCGTATAATCCGGACGGACCATCAACAACGAGTCGGCCGTGGCGTCCATCTGGCCGCCAAGCTCGGTGTACTGCGTGATTTCCGGGCCAACCTGGAGGTCGCGCGGTTTCTCCATCGTTTTGACCGAATTGCCGCTTTCGGAGAGGAAATTGGCGACTGCCTGGGCCAGCGTGGATTTACCAGCACCCGGCGCGCCGGCGATCAACACGCCGCGCTGGCGGTCAAGCAGCCGCGTTTCGAGCTCCTCGTCGTGGCTGTAATCCGTGAGCTCCGTCTGGACGAGCGGCCGAACGGCCGTGATTTCGAGTGCATCGGAAAACGGTGGTTCGGCCATCGCAATCCGGTACTCCCGGAACTGCACGATTATCATTCCTGGCTCGGTGAGTTCGATGAAGCCGTCTTCTGCACTCTGGGCTGCGTTGCGAATCTCACTCGAGTGCTCTCTGAGCGTCTCATCGTCGAGAATCTCCTCGCCAATCGGGCCGTAGGTAACCTCGGACACGTCGCCTCGTTTTGCCATTGGGCGGACGCCGGATTTGAGATGGACGCTCATCGTTTCGTCATCGAAGTACGATTCAATCTCTAGCGCACCAATCTCTGTCTGATACGGCTCGAGATAGATCGTTGCCACGTCTTGGGCGCTTGCGACTTCGCTCTGGGCCAGATCGCTGGTCAACAGCGTGGCATCATATTCGCGCGCAATGTCGCGAATGATGGCATCAATTTCCCCTTGTGCTGCTCGCTCGATCTGTTCGTTCGTCGCCCGTGATCCGACGTAGGACACCTGGATCTGTCCGTCGTGTTCGAGCTCGACGAGTCGTTGTAACTCTTCGATACCCCGCCATCCGATCGCTCGCCCGGCGTTCGCCTGGGACTCCAGTTCGCCGATGACCACTTCGGGGATGTAGATATGGGCATCGGTGAAGTCGGTTTCCGTGGCGTCCGGGTCGACGCGCTCGGACACGCGGCCATCAATCACTACGCTCGTGTCCGGAACGACGTTCATACTCTGGCTACGGCCCCCCGGCGCTATAAGAGTGTCCACCAGCCGAGACACCCGTTGGCCAGGGGATAGTCTCTGATACTGTCATGATCGTCCAGCCTTACAATCAAGCACAGCCAATTAGAACTGTGTCACTCACCGCGCTTGCACAGCAGCTCGTTGCGATTCCGAGTCACGACGATCCGAACCCAGTTGAAACCGTGATCGTTGAGCAGCTAGCTGCACAACGTGGCGTCGAAATCGAGCGAAGCGACGCCGGAATCATCGCCCGGCGCGGTGGTGGCGGAGCCCTCGCGCTGGTCTGTCATCACGACGTGGTGGCTCCCGACGAAAGCCAGCTCGATGGCGAGGACTACACCACTGCCATTCGGGATGGTCGGCTCTACGGTCGCGGCAGTGCAGACATGAAAGGAGCACTCGCTGCTGCCATTCGAGCGTTCTGTGACGCTGACGGGCCGTGTACGCTCGCCAGCTTCCGCGGCGAAGAGCAGGGGGGACTCGGCGTGCGACGTGCCATCGACGATGGATTCGATCCGGCGTTCGCCGTCGTCTGTGAGGGATCGACCGGCTACTCCCAACCAGGAGTCACTGATATCGCCGTTGCACATCTCGGCCGGCGCGCCAGCACCATCACCACCCACGGCACGGCCGCACACGCGAGCGAACCCACAGCCGGATCGAACGCCATCTACCGCGCGAGCACCATTGTCGATCGGCTTCGAGCGGTGACACCTCCAGCGGCGACAATACTCGGGTCGGAACTCCAGGGGACGCTCGCCGTGACGGAAATCGACGGCGGCGACGCCTGGAACGTGATTCCCGATCGGTGTGCAATCACGGTGGACGAACGGACCGTTCCCGGCGACCGTGTTCCACTTGAGGACTGCACGAGCGAGTCGTGGTGTTCGTGGTCGATCGACCAGGACCTGCCACCGTTCGCGTGTACCGATGATTCGTTCGCCGAGCGCGCACTCGAAAGGGCGCGAGCCGTCCAGCCGAAGTCTCCAGTACTGGTAACCAAACCCCACGCCACTGATGCGGGCTGGCTCGCCCAGGAAGCAACGACCTGTCTCGTCTGTGGCCCCGCCGAACCAGGTGAAGCCCACACCGCCACTGAAAGCGTCTCTATGGAGGCACTCGAACGCTGTTATCGGATCTATCTGGGGCTCATCGAACGACTGTCACAAATGGATTAATACCGTCCGAGATCCTGACACTGGTATGGCAACGGCCGACCAGTACGACGCGTTCATCGAGCACGTGCAACGACTCACCAACGTTGGGACCGCCAGTCAGGTTCTTTCGTGGGACCAGCAGGTGATGATGCCTGCGGGTGGGACGCCCGCTCGCTCACAGCAGCTCTCGACGCTATCGTCCATTCACCACGAGCTGTTGACGAGCGATGAGACCGCTACAGCACTCGACGAACTCGATCGTGGGACGCTCGATGACGAACAGATGGCCGTCGTTCGAGAGATCGAACGCCAGTATGACCGGGCCGCAAGCGTCGATCGATCACTGGTCGAAGCCATTTCACAAACCACAAGCGAAGCACTCCCGGAGTGGGAGCAGGCGAAAAATAACGACGATTTTAATGCGTTTGCACCCACGCTCGAACGGATCGTTGAGCTCAAACGCGAGTACGCAGCCCAGATCGATCCCGACGCGGATCCATACGCGGTGTTGTTCGCCGAGTACGAGCCGTATCTCGACCTGGAAACGACGACGCGAATTCTCGATCGACTCCGTGATCGACTGGTCGAGTTGATCGATGCGATTGAAGCCCGCGGGGCCACGATCGAAACGAACGCGTTCGAGGGGAGCTATCCCGTCGACGAGCAAGCCACAGTTTGTCATGATCTCTTAGATACGCTTGGCTATCCGTTCGAGCACGGCCGGCTCGATACCGCTCCGCATCCGTTCTCGACAGGTACGCAGTTCGACGCGCGGGTGACGACGCGGTACAACGAATCCGCACCACTCGAAGCGATCACCTCAACGATTCACGAGTTCGGTCACGCGACCTACACGCTCGGGCTCCCTCGAGAGCGCTATGGCACACCGCTTGGCCAGTCACGAAATCTTTCGGTCCACGAATCGCAGTCCCGGCTCTGGGAGAATCACGTGGGGCGCTCGAAGACGTTCTGGGAGAACGTGCTCCCGGTCGTCGCCGAGACGTTTCCCACTGCTAGCGATCTCCCGATACAGGACGTGTACGAAACAATCAACCAGGTGTATCCGGACAACACCATCCGCGTTGAGGCCGACGAACTCACCTATCATCTCCACATCATCCTCAGATTCGAAATCGAGAAGGCACTCGTCCGCGGCGAGATCGAGGTCGAAGAGATTCCCCAGCTCTGGAACGAGAAGATGGAGTCGTATCTCGGCGTTCGCCCGCAAACGGACGCAGAGGGCTGTCTGCAGGATATACACTGGACGCACGGCAATTTCGGGTATTTCCCCACCTATTCGCTTGGGAGCGTGCTTGCCGCACAGCTCTTTGCGAGTGCGACCGCGGAGATCGACGGGCTCGACGAACAGCTCCGAGCGGGCGAGTTCGATGCGCTCCATGAGTGGCTCACTGACGCCGTCCACCAGCACGGACAGCGATACACCACACCGGAGCTGATCGAAGTCGCGACCGGTGAGCCGTTCACGGCCGATTACTTCCTCGAATACGTTGAGGAGAAGTACTCTGAGCTCTACGAGCTCTAATCAATCGCCGACACCCACCCCTATCTAAGGGCCTGATAATACATGCAATGAACTCATCCGACAAACTGACGTTCAGCTCATATGGTTCGTTCCGACGATCCGGTCTGTCCAGTGTGTAAGCGCTCGACGCCAACCCAACGCACCTGGCATCCGGCGTACAACCATCTCTGTAGCGCGTGTGGCGTTCTCTTCAACGGTGACGACACGGAGATGACGCTCGCAACCTATACACTCGAATCATAGCAGCATTGTCACGACAGTGTACGCGCCGTAGCTGCCGGCGATGGCTATTGTCAGCGAGAGTACCCACGCAACGACCGTGTTTCGCATTTTCGACTGGCTCACACTGCTTTTCCCGCCAGCGGCGAATCCGCTGCCGATGATGGCGCTCAGAATGATTTCGTTGAACGAAACGGGGATGCCAAACAGGACAGCAGTCTGTGCCAGCGCGAACGACGGAACCAGTGCGGCGATCGATCGACGCGGTCCCAGCGAGGAGTAGTCCTGTGAGAGGGCTTTGATCATTCGCGGTGCGCCCATCCACGAGCCGGCGAGGAGACCAATTCCGCCGCCGACCAGCAGCGCGAGCAACGTAATCGGAAGCCGGTCGACCAGTGGGACAAGGGGACCAACGGCCAGTCCGACCTGACTCGCACCGGCAGAAAAGGCCACCAGTCCGCCGAGTATGAGCAGAAAGTGTCGGAGTCCGCGATCGGCATCCGCCATATCCCAGGCGACGAGCGCGCCGGCGAGGAGCGCGAGCGCGAGCGTCACCACGATTTCCCCACCGGGAAGGCTCGAAAGCGGGCCCCATCTGGCCCCAACGGTCGCGATCGACTGGTTATCCAGAAAGACGAACGACATGTTTGCGATGATCGCTCCGACCAGGCCAGCGAGCACGGCGACGCTCACCCGCTCTGGAATGCGTCCGTCCCGGAGCAATCGCGCGGTTGCATACGCCACCGAGCTCCCGACGAAGGGAACGAGCACCCACATCGAGCCGATCATCTGGTAGTTCCCCCAGGCGGGGAGTCCACCGAGCGCGAGTCCGACGCCGATCACCGCACCAGTTGCCGTGAATCCCGTCGGAATTGGATAGCCCGTGAAGATCCCAATCGAGACGAGTGCGGCGGCGACGAACAGCCCGACGGCCACTGCTCCCGGTGTGAGCGTAATCCCACGGACCAGTCCGGTGCCGACCGTCCCCGCAACGTTTGCGCCCTGCAACACCGCACCGAAAAAGCCGAGAATGCCAACGAGAAATCCCGCACGCATTACCGAAATAACGTTCGCACCGGCGGCTGGTGCGAACGGCGTTGAGCCGCTCGATCCTGCGCCTATCGTCCACGCCATGAACAGGCTGGCGAGCGACGCGACCAGGACGATCGCCAGAAAGTCCAGGGCAATCATTGTCACCCATTCTTGGTGGCCAGTTAAGATCCTGTTGCTGTCTGTCGATCGAATGTCGTGTGGTTGAGGGGATACAGATGGAGTGAAAGACGAGTTGGACAACATATGCGCCAACGGTAATTATTCCGTATAATGGTACCCATCACATGAGTACCCCCACAACCCCACCAGGAACACTTCTAGCCACCCGAATTAAGTAGATCGAACGAGTAACACGTCCAATGGCTTCCCGACGGGCCAGCTCCTGGCCGTGGCGTTCGCCGTCCTCGGGAAGCGACAAGTAACGACACACCGGGCCGGCTCGGACTTCCCCGACCGATCCGTCGTCGGTGCTCACTCGCTTTTTCGTGCTGAATCGACGCGTCAGCCACCGCCTGGTCGGTACGCCAGCACACAACCAATCAATGACAGATTTCACGGTTACACCGTACGATGTTCGGGGAACGATCGACTACGAAAAACTGCTCGAACAGTTCGGCGCAGACAGACTCACCGACGAACAGATCAACCGATTTCCGAACCCAGTCCATCCACTCCTCCGGCGCAGACAGTTCTACGCCCACCGCGATATCGATCGCTTCTGTGATGCGATCGAAGCGAAAACACCCCACTCGATCGTCACCGGCAGGGGTCCCTCCGGAGCGATGCATCTGGGCCACATCATTCCGCTCTATTTCGCGAAATACGTCCAGGAACAAACGAACGCGCGGGTGTACATCCCGTTTTCCGACGACGAAAAATTCCTCGTGAAAGACCGAACGCTCGAAACGATCGGCGAGCAAACCCGAGATAACCTCGAAGAACTCCTCGCCGTCGGCTTCGATCCCGAACGAACGCGAATCATTATCGACACCCACGATGCAGACGTGATCTACCCGCTGGCCGTGGCCTTCGGGGACGCCATCACGCAATCGACCTTCAACGGAACGTACGGCGAGCCCGAAAACATCGGCCACTCGTTCTATCCCGCCGTCCAGACTACACACCTGCTACTGCCACAACTCATCCATGGCGTCCATCCCACGCTCGTCCCGATCGGCATTGATCAGGACCCACACGTCCGGGTCAGCCGCGATGTGGCGAGCAAACGCCGCTTTCCGGTTGAAAAACCAGCCGCGTTGCTCTCGAAATTTCTTCCGCGACTCGATGGGCCCGGAAAGATGTCCGCCAGCGGCGACGCACACGCCACCATCACCCTCAACGATGACCGGGAATCGATCGCAACGAAGATTCACACCCACGCGGTCACCGGCGGCCAAGCCTCGAAAGCAGCGCATCGAAAACACGGCGGCGACCCAACTGTTGACGTTCCGTTCGGGCTGCTCCAGGCGATGTTCGAACCAGACGACGAACGGCTCGCGCAAATCGAACGTGACTACCGGGATGGCAAACTACTCAGCGGCGAACTCAAATCGATCGCCATCGACGCCATCAACGAGTTCCTCACCGCCCACCAGAAACGAAAAACACAGCTCGGTCCACTCGAGACAGAACTCGCACGATATCGGCTCACAGACGAGGAACGAACCACGGCTCGACAACGTGTTGGACATAACGAACTTAAAAGCATGAACTGACAAGCACCACTCACAGGTGCGTCCACCAGCAAGTGCCTATTGCGGACTGGCGACGAGGACATTTGGCGTGTGACGAATCTTGGTTGTCGGATGGTGTCAGCCACAACGCGACAGGTCTCCCGTCTCCCCCAACCATGTCGCTGTGTGCTAGTCAAATCACCGCCGGTCGCATCCCTTGTTTCAGTACAGTGGCGATCTGTTCGGACCACTGGAGCGGAAGATTTACCCGAGACACCGGCACATATGCAGCTAATGGCTTTCGAGGAGTTACTGAATGACCCCGTCATTCAAAAATATCTACACGAGCTCGTTGGTCCGACGGGGATGCCTGTCGCAGCTGCCCCGCCCGACGGAGAGGTGACCGACGAGGAACTTGCAGAAGAGCTCAGTCTCGAGTTGAACGACGTCCGGCGAGCGTTGTTCATCCTCTATGAGAACGACCTGGCGAGCTACCGTCGGCTCAGAGACGAAGACTCGGGATGGCTGACCTATTTGTGGACGTTCCACTACGAAAACGTCCCAGAACAGCTCGAAGAGGAGATGTACCGACTGCTCGACGCGCTCGATGAACGCCGCGAATACGAAGCGACCCACGAGTTCTATCTCTGTCCGGAAGAATCGATTCGCTTCGAATTCGAGGAGGCAATCGAGTTCCAGTTCGAATGCCCCCAGTGTGGTTCCGAACTCGAGCCGATGAACAACGACGTACTCGTCGAGGCAATGGACGAGCGGATCGACGATCTGCGATCTGAGCTCAACGTGGACGCCTGAACGATGGTCGTTCTCGCAACCAAACTGTACGTAGACGGAACTGCGCGCGAACGTGCCATCGATTCGCTCGATTCACTCGTGGCCAACGATCTCGGTGGCGTCGAGGTCGACTGGACGATCGGCGTTCGTGATGATGACTTTCCCTCGGTGACGATTTCGGGACCGGACGCGACGGTGGCTCGAAACGTGCTGGCCGATCGCTGGGGGACGATCACGCCGGACTTCGAATCCGGCGAAACGTACGTTGGAACACTCGATTCCTGGGATGCAGACGGAATCGTCCTCGATGTTGGCGACGGCGCGGAGCTTCCGGCATCGATCAGCGACAATGGGGGACTGCGTATCGAAACGGACCAGCTTGGGCTCGGACCAGGAACTCCCGAGCAGATCCGAACCCGCTTTGGACTCGTCCAGCATCTCGGTCTCGCGTTCGTCTACGACGAGCAGGAACCGCGCCTGGCGGACAAAACCCGAGATCGGCTGTTCGACTGGAGCCGCGGAGCAGGTCGGGTCAACGTAAACAGCGCGACCCGTGCCGAGGTCCGGGCAGCCGTCAATCGTGCTGGCCACGCCAACGATATCATCACCGTCGAACGGCAGGGCCTGCTCGAGCAGTCGATCGTCTGTACCGAAAACACTGATCCGCCGGGGCTACTCGCCGCCATCGGTGACCAGTTGCCGGCAGAGCTGCTCTGTATTGTGCCATGAAACGAACCCTCGCACTCGTCATTGTCGCGTTGCTCGCCGTTTCGGCGGGCTGTCTCTCGCTTGCCAACGCAGGTGACGAAGGCGATGGTGTCGCTCAGCTGTTCGGTGACGAAAAGCAGAGCAACGTCACATACGACTGGGAGACGGACACCGACGCGACGATCACGATCGGTGCCGACACCTACCGGTCGGTCTATAAACTCGATACAACAACGATCGAGCTGTACTATCGCGGAGAAATCGACAGACGACAGCCAGTCTCGGTCGAGGCAGTCCGCTATCGCTACTCGAATGGCACCGTCATCGACGATCATCCGAAGCTGACGACAGAATCCAACGATGACGTTACGACGATCACCGTGCCCGAAGCAAATGGCACCGTCGCGTTTCAGGCCCGCTCACACCGCAAGGAGTTCATCGCGCCGGTCTATCTCGGGAGAGAAAAGCCATCCTACGAGGTTATCCTCCCTCCAGACACGGATGTCAGCATCCCGGTAGTTAGCTCGGTCCATCCACAAGGTGCAACCACAACGACCGAAAACGGCCGTGTGCACATCCGCTGGGACGAGGTGACGACCAACTCGATCGCCATCAAATGGTATCTCACTCGCGATCTCTACATCTTCGCGGGGATTCTTGGTGCGGTGATCGTCGTTGGGTCGATCGGTATGGCCTACTACGTCATCACGCTCCGAAAGCTCCGCGAACAGCGCGAGCAGATGGAAGTCGAATCCATCGAGTGAGTTACTCACAGATCGCGTCCGCTTCGATTTCTACACAGAGCGACGGATCGATCAGCCGGTCAACCTCAACCATCGTTGCAGCCGGACGAATCGACTCGAACACGTCTGCGTGGGCCCGGCCAATCGCCTCCCAGTCGTCGATATTCGTAACGAACAGACGGGTCCGGGTTACGTCCTCGATTGATGCACCGATCTCCGTGAGTGCGTTCTCGATCTGATCGAGACAGCACAGCGTCTGTTCGTACGGACCGCCGTCGATCGGCTCGCCGTCCTCGTCCGTTGCGGTCGTTCCCGCCACGTGCACCACATCACCAACGCGAGTTGCTCGTGAATAGCCAACGGCCGATTCCCACGCAGTGTCGCTCGAAACGCGTCGTCGGGTCACAAAAGTCCTTCGAGCGAAGGGCAAAAAAGCGATCAGTTGCCAGCGTAGCCTTTCTCTACGTCCACGAGATCGTCACCGCCGACCGACGAGCGGAGGCTGTCCATCCCATCGTCACGATCGATGTGGAAGTTGGCCTCAACGAGTCCGCGAACGCGTTCGGTCTCTTCCGGACTGAGCGGTGGCGTTTCGGAGGCAGCCGCCCACTCGTCGATGTCGGCTGTCGTTCGGAACGTCGGTGTGACAGTTGCGACTTCGTCGTGGCTCAAGAGCCACTGGATTGCTGCCTGGCCCATGGTGCGCTCGCCATCGCGTTCTAGGAATCTGAGCGCATCGACTTTCTCCCAGCCGGTCTCGTACCACGCGTCTGGACGATACGCGCGGTGGTCACCCTCCTCGAGTTCTGTTGATGGGGTAACCTGTTCGTTGAGCAGTCCCGACGAGTGTGGCACGCGTGCGATCAGGCTCGTTTCGGTGTCTTGCTCGCGAATCTCGTCGATGAAATGCTGACCAGGAACCTGTTCGAACACGTTGAAGACGGTTTGAACCGCGTCGAACTCCTCTGCGACGGCGAATTCGCCTTCGGCAAGCCAGCCGATCGACGGACCCAGCGCGAGACCGACCGCTTCGACCCGACCCTCTTCGCGGAGCGTATCCAGCGTCTCGAGGACCCCAGGCGTTATTTCGCCAACGTTTGCGTTGTGCAACTGAAGTAGTTCGACGTGGTCAACGCCGAGTCGATCCAGCGATCGGTCGAATGCCGTGCGGAGATACTCCGGAGAGCAGTCCTTTGGCAGTTCACCGTGACCAGCCTGTGGATTGTTGTAGAAATCGTAGCCGATTTTCGTGCCGAGAGTGATTTCATTGCGAACCTCCCCCAGGGCCGCACCGAGTAGCTCCTCGCTGTTGCCGTGTCCGTACACGTCGCCCGTGTCGAAGAACGTAATATCCTGGTCGACGGCGTGCTGGACCATCTTGATCGCCTGCTCACGCGTCCGATCGCCCCACCAGTCCGTTCCCACGACCCACGCCCCGAAGCCAACTTCACTGACTTCGACGGCGCTCTTTCCGAGCGTTCGGTAGTGCATATTCGCAATTGGGCCCAGGCGCACTTATCCAGCCCGGTATCGTGTCCATCGAAGGGAACGTCTGCGGTGCGCCCCCAAATGGTACGCCGACGGAAACTTCTATGCCGCCGCACGTCGAATACGTTGGCATGACGAAACGTCACGTGTCGCTACCGATCGGCGCAGAAGAGGGGTTGCGAACCTTCATCGAGGAGGTTGACGAGCGGTTGGCCGGCTCGGAGGACACCTGTGATGTCGTCGAGGACGTGTTGATCGATCTATACGGTGATCGCGACGCGTACGAACGGTGGCAAAGCGGGGAGTCGATTTCGCCTGCAACCCGTGTACGGCTCCAGGGGTACGACCCGTGTAACTCGACGCTCGAAAGCGAGTATTACGCTGAAAAAGACGAAACGACCTTCCAGCACTCAAAGCATCTGCAGTGGCTCTGGCGACAGTTCGACGCGACGCCGATGGCCGACAACATCGAGTTTGCGCTCAGATTCCGACGGATGCTAGCTCGGCATTTGTTCGCCGACGTTGGCGAGGACGTTCGGATTTTCAAGGGAGTTACGTTCTCGTATGGACACAACATCACTATCGGAGACAACACCGTCATCCACGACGACGTGCATCTCGACGACCGGGGTAAGCTCACGATTGGCGATCGCGTGAGCATCTCGGATGACGCACACGTCTACTCACACGATCACGATGTTATCGATCAGACAGATGTGATTAACTATCACACCATCATTGAGAATGACGCCAGAATCACCTACGATTCGATGGTACGAGCAGGCGTTCGCGTCGGAGAAAACAGCATTCTCGCGGCGAAATCGATCGCCCAGCGCGACATTCCCGACCATCACATCGCGGCGGGAACGCCCGCGAACTCAATCCGTATCAAACCTGGCTGGGAGGACGTGGCAAAGCCCGTCGGAGAGATGATCGACAATCGTGACGAGCGGGTGATTCCCTCTACCGTCCCGGATGACGTGACGGTGTTCGATGAGTTCGGACGAACGCGGACACCGCCGACCGAATAACTTCCTGTAGTGGCTATGAACGCCCGTAGATGAACCGACGAACGTTCTGTGCGACTGTCGCAACGATGCCGGTGTTCGGGAGTGTCGGCTGTCAGACCAACGAAGACGACCAACCAACTCCCACAGATGGCACCACCGACGCACCCGAAATCACCGTCGAGACAGTCGTCGACGAACTGGTTGTTCCATGGGGAGTCACAGTCCGTGAAGGGACCATCTTCGTCACCGAACGGCCCGGCCGAATCCAGCGAATTGAGAATGAAACAGCCACACAGGTTGCCAGTCTGGAAGATTCTACCAGAACAGGGGGTGAGGGCGGACTGCTGGGGCTTGTGGCTCATCCAAACGATGGGAGCGTTGCCTACACGTATCAGACCTACGAGACAGATACCGGTCGAGCGAACAGAATTCTCCAACACGACATTTCTGATGGCTGGTCATGGACCGTCTTGTTCGATGGAATTCCCGGCGGAACGATCCACGACGGCGGACGACTGTTCATCCATGACGATGCGCTGTTTGTCACCACTGGTGACGCGAGTAACGCCGGTGGGGCTCAGAATCCAGACCGACTGAACGGCAAAATCCTCCGGCTGACACTCGATGGTGCGCCACATCCCGACAATCCATTCGACAACGCCGTATTCACCTACGGCCACCGGAACCCAGAGGGGCTCACACAACGAGACGGTGTTCTGTATACAATCGAACACGGCCCCGATGAAGACGACGAGGTCAACCGGCTCACTGCGGGTGGAAACTACGGCTGGCCGGAGAGAACTGGTGAGAGCGACAGTGAGGAGTTCGTCGATCCAGTCGTTACGTTTTCCGATATTATCGCGCCAGGCGGCGGCACGTTTTACGACGGCCCGCTAGGCAAGTGGCAGGGAGATCTGTTTCTTGGAACGCTGGCCGGCGAACACCTCCGGCGAATTCGACTCGACAACGACACGATCGTTGAAAATGAGCCCCTTTATGAGGGGGAATTCGGACGACTCCGAACACCGTTTATGGGACCGGACCAGCAGCTCTGTGTCACGACGTCGAACCGGGATGGCCGAGGAAACCCAAACGCAACTGATGATAAAATCATCAGGCTTCGAGCCAATCAATCATAAAATGATCCACGTATCGCTGCTTGAGCCAGTGTTACTGCCGGACGGTGCCGTCTGACACCGGGGGAATAGCAGCTATCTTTTCGAGGACCGAGTTCCCACCAACGGGATCGGTGGGGTCAAATGAGCAAGAGAGGGGGGAATGTCTCCTGCTCGGTACTGAACTCACAGCCATATTGTAAAATAGTTCCGGAACTATTTTCGTACATATATTAATATCGGGGAAAAACGCCTCAGTCGGTCAAAATCGAAGAATTATGCGCCTATGCCTGTTTGAGCAGCACCGTTGCAACGTGGGGTCGTTGGATTTTCAATCCCGCAACCGTGTACGTATCGTACCGAACGATCTCCTGATGGAGATACGCCTCTGGTGTGTCACACGCGTCACGGTTGAAATCTGCAGCGAACGACTCGATTTTGACGCCGTCTGCGTCAAACATTTCTTCACGCACCCAACCATCGCCAGTCTCACTGAACTGCAGCCACGACCCCCCCTCGAAGAACAATCGTGCGATGGAGTGGCCATCCTCGTCGGTCACGATCGAATGGGTGACGATCGAAGGTGGCCGTTCGACCGGTTCCCGTGGTGGGTCTGCAACGACCGTCTGTTTACACCATGGACAGGTGTACGTAGCGGTCGTTTCCTGGCGTTCGATGCGGTGAGCCTGTTGTGGAACGAACCCCCGATCACAGTTGGTGCAGTGACGGTCACGCTCTGTGTGACCCTCTGGTTCGACGACGAGCCCGTCACTCATCGTGATCACCAACGTTGTCACGCGGTATTCGAACGGTGTGATGCTCTGCTGCTCGGAGTTGCCCTATTGTGTTCATTGGTGAACGTGTTTCATCGGTTCGTTGTAGATGCCTCTGTATGCTATCCTATCGTTCTACAGACCGTCACGACAGGTGTGATCGGTGGTATGGCGTGTTCACAGCCCCGAACGCCACGCCCTCCCCGTCAGCGCCGCCCAGCACGGGAACGAATGTGGCGAACGGTATTACCAGCCGATCACACCTGGCCAGCGTGAGATGCGTTTCTCACCCGGAATCCAGCTCACTGCTGGCCGACGGTGTACAGCCGTTCGCTGTCAGAGCGGTATTGTTCAGCTCACACTGCTCAACATTACAAGCCACCTACTTATAATACCATTATTATTTACCTCTCATTGGATTTGTTCATTTGTAGTGTGGAGTGTGGTTTGTTCACTCATCACCTGAGCAATTTGCTCAAGCATTGCTCGAAAAATCGATTCATAGGTAAACTACACATTAACAAAAATTAGTTTCATCTCAAGGAGACAGACTGGATTGAATGAACGTATTGGATCAAAATGTTAGCTATATTTGAGTGTATCCATCTGGATTGATAACGACCGATGATGGCGAGCTGAATGTATCGGTCACGCCTCTGTTTACATATCAATATGATTTCGTGAGGAGTGGGATTGTGATCACAGCTCACAGGTAGATATGCCTGCTATGTCGTATTTTTTATATCAATATAGTAAGTAATCAAAAGATATGTTTAAGACATAATCGTTTATTGTCTATTTTGATGTCCTCACATCGCCCTAGACTGCTGTCTATTGTTACATTCGTCGTAGCAGTAGGCGTAGTTACAGGTTTGGTGTGGACGGTTCCACACCACGCACAGGCAAACCCAATTCAGGAGCGGTTATCGCCTCCCTCTATCGAGGACTCCATCTCGCCAACTGATTCGGTGAGTGGATCGGTCGAGGGCATCGATAGTCTTGATGAATTATCAGCAGAGAATGGAGCGGAGTACGGTGACTGGTATGAGGTTTCAGTTGATGGGCCTGGGATGTTGGTTATCGAAGATGATAGCCAGGCAACGGTTATTGGAAATGTCATATCTGAGACAGGGACCAACGAGTTGTTCGTTGAGGCCGATTCTGGCCTGAACGATGGAGTTGACGACTCTGTCCGTGTGACCAAGGAGGGTACTTACTACGTGCAGATTGCGACAATCGAGGGGACACAGTATTCTGTGAACTTCGATTTCACGTCGGCAGATGATGATTCGAACGACGGTAATGAGGATACCCCAACGGATACTCCGACGGACACCCCAACGGACACTCCGACGGATACCCCAACGGATACTCCGACGGATACCCCAACGGACACTCCGACGGACACCCCAACGGACACTCCGACGGACACCCCAACGGACACTCCGACGGATACCCCAACGGATACTCCGACGGATACCCCAACGGACACTCCGGCGGACACCCCAACGGACACTCCGGCGGACACCCCAACGGATGACGACAGCGACGACGAGTCGGCAGACGACGACAGCGATGGCGCGGGTGACGATTCGGACAACAACACCGATGACGGATCACAAGATGAGTCAGACGATACCGAGTCGAACGACGACTCAAGTGACGAAGAGAAACCCTGCTAACTGAGCAGGACTGTCGGCACGATCCACCAGTCACCATCCCCACATTTGGGGATTGCACATTTTTTGGCAGAACGACCCACTCAGCACCGGTGAGCGGGCCGCTCAAAGGGAAACGACTGTTGGTGTGATCTTTGCGCGACCAATCACTTCCAAAAAACTCGCTCCTCACTGCGCTGGCCGGGAATTGAACCCGGGCTATGAGCTTGGGAAGCTCATGTCCTACCACTAGACCACCAGCGCGCGGACGTGTTCATTTGCCAGTCATTGCCCCTCCCACTTGAACGTAGCGACTCACGAGGCGCCAGAACGGTGTGAAGCGTCCATCCACCATCACACCAGACTCGCAACAGAGATAACTACCCCCACCGTGGCTGCGTAAAGAACGCTGCTGATCACCGTAACGCTACTGGAAAGACAGAAAGCGAGCACCCCAACAAACGCGAGGAGAAAAACCACCCCAGCACGGTGACCGTCGTTCTCAATCAGCGATGTTCCAAACGACATGACACCCTAAGAAAAAACATATTATATAAAAAGATTTTGGGAAGTTACACCATTTGGCACGGTTTTGCTTGGCGTTCTCCCCTGCGGTTCGAAGTCGATAATCAGCAGCAGAGCGATCGGGAACCACCTCGTGGGCAAGCACTGAGACACTCGCTTGTGATTCTGTAGATCGGGGGACCTCTCACTTATAAATCGTCTGAATGTTCAGTTATCAGAAGATAGGAGTTAAGCCCCCTTCCTCAACAAATGAGCGGAGTGAGTAGGTAGGGAAGGGATACAGTACTGCATAGTTCACTTACACGTTCGACGCTCGGCCCCCCATAATCGAAGTATTTAATACATATTCCATTCGGCACATACATATAGTAAAGCGGAAGCCAATCAACATCAGCGGTGACCAGGACGAGTGGATTCAGGGAATCGTCTGCATCTCTCTTCATTCAACCGCGATTAATTGGACGAACTCATAGATGAACTACAACTACCGGTACAGGCTCGACCCGTCCGACACTCACCGAGAGACGTTGGACCGGCATCGGGATCTGTATCGGCAAGTGTACAACCACTTTCTCTATCGTCTTAATCACAATGACGGGACGACGAAATACGGTGAGATCAATCAGCTCCCGTCGATAAAGCAGTGGTGGGACAACCTCACTGATCTGTATTCCCGAACGCTACAGAACGTCGTTGAGAGATTATACACCAACCTCTCACGACTCAAAGACGCGAAGGATAATGATCGTGCGGTTGGTCTACTCAAGTGGAAAGCACCGACCGAGTACCGATCGTTCACGTACCGACAGTCTGGGTTCGAGCTCAAGAACACGAGTGGCCAGACCGTCCTACGGCTTTCAAAGATCGGAGAAATACCCGTTCATTTCCACCGAGAGATCCCCGAGAACGCGACTATCAAACAGGTTACGGTGAAAAAGGAACCAACGGGAGAGTGGTTCGCCACATTCGGCGTCGAAACGCCCGAAGCTCCGTCAGAAAAACCTGAAAACCCTGAGAAGTGCGTCGGTATCGACGTGGGCATCCTGAAGTACGCTCACGACACCAACGGTACGGCGGTCAAGTCGCTCGATCTCTCGGACGAACGGGAACGGTTGGAACGTGCACAGCGTAACCTCTCGCGCAAGCAACACGGCTCCAACAACTGGGAGAAACAGCGGAAGGTCGTTGCTGAGCGTCACGCTGATCTCAAGCGAAAGCACCGCGACTTCCTCCACAAACTGTCAAACTATTACGCTCGGAAGTACGATCTCGTGGCGGTCGAAGATTTGAACGTATCCGGAATGATGCAGTTCGACTCGAGCTCACGAAACCGCGCATCCGCCGCATGGGGTGCTTTTCTCAGGATGCTCGAATACAAGTGCGAACGCGAAGGAACGCACTACGTTCCGGTTGAGCCGAAAGATACCACCAAAGCGTGTGCGGCGTGTGGTGTGAAAACCAACAAACAGTTGTGGGTCCGCGAACACTCCTGCCCGTCCTGTGGCTTTACGGCGGACAGGGACGCGAACGCCGCATGGAACATCCTTTCAAGCGGCCTCGAATACATAGGAGTGGGATACTCCGAATCAATGCCTGTGAAGACTGCGCTCCCTGTGGATACGCCTGTATCTGCAAAGCGCGTCATTGAAGCAGGAAGCCCCGCCCTCAAGGAACGAGCCGTGTCTGCGGCGAGTGAGTGGGGCGGGGTAGTTCACCGTTGCCAGACGCTGGACTATTAGTCACCGACGCCGTACAATCGGAGCATGGCCGACATCATGACGCTTCCTGAGGGCGACCGACCGATCGAACTGTCTCTATCACGCGATGAGCTCGACGCACACAGGGATCAAATCATCGCCTTCATCGAGTCTGTTGTCGAATCGGCCGGCGCAGATGGTGCTGTAATCGGGCTGTCCGGCGGGATTGACAGCTCCCTCACGGCCACGCTTGGGGCAAAGGCCCTTGGACCAGACCAGATCCACGGGCTCGTACTGCCAAGCGCCGTAAACCCCGACGAGAGCATGAGCGATGCAGAACGACTCGCCTCCGGTCTCGGCATCGAGTATGATGTGATCGAAATCGGCCCCATCGTCTCTGCGTTTTTCGATGCGTATCCTGCAGGGAAAGACGAACAGACGCCAGCGGGGAACGTTCGCGTTCGGACTCGTGCGGTACTGAACTACTTCGTTGCGAACACCGAGAACAAAATCGTGCTCGGAACTGGCAACCGAAGTGAAGCGTTGACGGGCTACTTCACGAAATACGGCGATCAGGCGGTTGACTGCAACCCAATTGGCAATCTCTACAAACAGCAGGTTCGCCAGCTTGCCGCCCACATCGGGGTCGAGGAGGCACTGATCGAAAAGCCACCGAGCGCTGAGATGTGGCACGGCCAAACGGACGCACAAGAGATGGGCGTGAGTTACGACCTGCTCGATGCGGTACTCGCCCTTCACATCGACGGGCCGCTTACTCGACGCGCTACCGTCGAAACGCTGGGAATCGAAGCCGCCGCCGTCGATCGAGTTCGTGAGCTGTATCAAGCGAGTGCGCACAAACGAGAGCTTCCTGCCGCGCCCGCGCCGATCGATCTCTAGCGATCCAGTTGCTGTAGCGAGCTGGCGTGCTGGGCAACGAGTGACGCGAACGCGTTTGCTTCACGCTCGTGTTGTCGTGAGCGATCGGACGGTCGCGAACCTGCTAGCAGCGAGTGGATGTGTTCGAGCGTCGTTGGATCGTGGGCCCCAATTTCTGCAACGACGGCTGCTGGATCGTCGGTGACACGAGAGAGCAGCCCAATCGAGCGAGCAGTCTCGGCTCCAATGGTGCGACCCGAAAGCGCCAGATCGAACGCCTGTGTCTGGCCGACGAGTTCGATGAGTCTCTGTGTGCCACCCCAGGCACCGAACAACCCGAATCTGACGCCCGGTTCGCCAAACGTTGCTCTGGGAGTTCCTACGCGGAGATCACACGCCAGAGCAAGTTCCATACCACCCCCGCGTGCGGGACCATCAACCGTGCCGACAACGATCGTGTCGCTCCGTTCGATCGCTGCACAGAGCTGTTGTCCTGCTCTTGCGAACCGGTAGGCAGGGTCGGTGTCACCCCTCGCAGCCGCACTGGCGAGCGTCTGGATCGTCTCGAAATCGGCTCCTGCAGAAAATGCCTCACCTGCACCACGGAGTCGAACGACCGGCGGTGGAGACGCCGTGATGGCACCAGCGAGCGACTCGAGTGCGGAGGGTGTGAGTGCGTTACGTTTGTCTTCTCGCCTGAGCGTGACCGTTCTGACTGGTCCGTCGTCGTCCGTCTGAATCACGTCTGAACGTGAGTCCAAAGGTCTTTGCCCGTTGCGAATCAATTTTTCCCTGATGGACGAAGCCGCTGCTGTGCGTAGCGCCGCGAGGGCGACAGTAGAGGATGTCGAGCCCGAGCGCCTCCGGAGTTCTCTGCTGGGCTTCATTGATTCAACTTCGTTGACGCCCGGTGTAGTGGCGTTGCTCACCGCCCGTCTCTGTTCGAACCCCGACGGCGACCATGAGCGGCCGGCCGCGGGCGTTCAGCTGATCTACAACGGACTCCGTCTCACGAAAGAGTTGGCTCACACGGAACCGTGGCTGGTCGATGGCCAACGAGAGCGAGGGAATATGGAGATTCTGGTGGCCGACGTGCTGGTGGCACGGGGCTTTTCGTTGCTTTCACACACCAGTGCAGGCACCGCTGCCGTTGATGTCGTCCGATCGTTCGGCCACAACGAAGCCAAAGAGTTCGAGGACGATCATACGACGCCAGAAGCAACAGAGCGTGCTCTCAAACGCGACGTGCTCGAACTCGCCCTGATCACTGGGACGAGCGTCGTCGATGAAGTTCAGTCGGCCGGAATGCACACGGATCTTCATCGCATCGCCACCGACCTCGTCGAATCCTGTGATGGGACTGGCTTTCCCGCACCCGAAACGTTTCTCTCAAACGGCGTTGCCGATCGGCTCACCCAGTCGGTCGCCGGCGCGTCCGTGGATTCGTGAATCGAAACGCCTAAAGACAGATCACGAATAACAGTGAGTACGGACGCAGAACACAGCCTGCCTGGGTAGCTTAGCGGTAAAGCGCGTCCTTGGTAAGGACGAGAGCCCGGGTTCAAATCCCGGCCTAGGCTTTCTCTTCCGGTTGCTGTATCTGATTCGTAAGATGTTCTTTGAACCAGTTAATGGAAACTTCACCATAGCTACGCGTGGGTCTAACCGTTCATCACCGGATTGTGACTCAGTATCTTTAACCGGAGGAGTGCGGGCTGATCATCCAGGATTCGAGTCCGTTACCTTCCACGTGTAGATACTTTCGGCACAGTAGTTCAACACGAGACTACAGCCGATGCCGATCAGATTCGCGATCGTCGGCCAGAGGTCAGCACCGTTTACAACGACGGTGATCGTCGTCTTCGTCGTGAGTCCCCAGAGAATCACGAACGCAACCGATAGCCCGCCAATCCTGACGAGATGCGACCGGCACCACCGACGACAGACGGCAAGCGGCGATGACTGTCCATCGCTGGCGAACGTGAACCGATCGTTCAACAAAAACATGAGCGAAATCGACAGCTCCGCACCGAATCCCTTAGCGAGAAGGGGTGGGAGCCCGTACATCGTGGTAACAACCAGGACGACGGCCGTCTCGGCGAGGGCACCCACGACGCCAATCGAAACGAACTGTCCGATCCGCCGGACCGAAAGCAGTGGTCCAAACCGACCCACGATCAGTCACCGCCTGTCGAATCCGTCGGCGAAACGTTCGATTCGATCGGTTCGTCGTCGGCCACGGAGGGTTCGATCGTGTTGAGTCGTCGTCGGATCGCAAATAATGCAGTTCCCATCTCATAGGTAGCCCCGAGTGGATCCACCGTCGAGCCGGGCTGGTCGTTCCAGCGAACAGGCACCTCTCGATGGGAAATTCCGAGCTGACCCGCCAGCCCAAGCAACTCGAGATCCCACGCGAACCCTGTTTCCGTGATCGACGGCCGAATTTGCTCCCATGCATCTGCCGTCAGCGCCTTGGCACCACACTGATAATCGTAGACACTGATTGGCAACAGCTGGCGGGCAAGCCAGGCGAATGAGTCACCCAGCCGTCGACGGAAACGCGTCTGGTGCGATTCGATCGTCGACGCCGGATGTCGACGGGAGCCGATCGACAGCTCGACCGCACCGTCACGAACTGGCGCTACAACTGCGTCGATCGAGGACGATGGCGTTGCTCCATCGGCGTCTGCAAACGCCAGGACGTCCGTCTCCAACGAGTCGAACCCATCCGTGATTGCCTGGCCCTTTCCACGACGCCGTCGAACGATCGTGTGGCTATCTGGCGTTTCGAGTGCTCCCGCTGGTGGCCCGTCGGGAGCGTCGAGTTCGACGTGAACCACGTCGGCCACCCCGGCCTGAAGATCCTGCACGTACGACGACAGCAACTCGTAATCCGGGTCGAAGGCGGGGATCACAACGCCAACGGAAAGGGATCGCTCTGAAAGAGACACAACTTAAATCGTTTTATTTCCATTTCAACTAAAAAATTTCTACTTTGGATCGCATGACATGGTGTCACCAGAGCGGTTTTAGTGCTCATTCCCCTGTCAGCACACATGCGAACCGTCGATATTGACGATTTTGCTGTGGGTACTGGCCATCAGCCGCGGGTTATGGGGGTGTTGAACATGTCGGTCGAATCGAACTGGGAGCCAAACGTTGCGTCGGCGTCGGCCGACGCAGCAACACTGGCGCAGGAAACGTTGATCGACAACGGCGCTGACATCGTCGATATCGGCTTACAATCTGCCAACCCGAAAAACGACTGGCAGCCGGTGGCAGTCGAACTCGACCGACTCGCAAAAGCGCTGGAGGTGATCGATCGAATCGGTCACGACGCGGCCGCGTTTTCGATCGAAACGCGCTACAGCGAGGTGGCAGACCGGGCGCTTGCTGGTGGATTCGATCTGGTGAACGATGTCTGTGGGTTTGCGGACCCGGAGCTTCCAGCGGTGTGTCAAGAACACGACGCGCCGGTGGTCAAAATGGCGAGTCCGCCATCAATCAAACAGCCGGGGCATCTCAAAACGATTGATGACGTATTCGAAGCCCTCGAACGTGGTGGCTTCACCGAGAAAACGATTCTTGATCCGGCGTTTGGTGGATGGTACGACGGACGGACATACGAGGACAATTGGGAGATGTTCCGTCGGTTGCGTGAGTTTCGGGCGTTTGGCCGACCGTTGCTCACGGCGACAAATCGAGAGGACTTTCTCGGCACGCTCGCCGGAAAACTCGAGAACGAAAAGCAACTGTTCGTCAGTCTCGCAGCTGCAACACTCGAAGTTGACCGTGGCGTCGACATCATTCGAACGCATGACGTGCCAGAAACCGTTGATGTCGTGGCAGTCGCTCACGAACTTCGTTCCGAACGCATTGAAGCCGATGATCCACGCATCGTCGAGCTACAACAGCTCTCGCGCCGTGAGCTAGAACGGTTCGAATCGAGGGCAGGCGTCGAGGACGGAACTATCTCCGGGGCTGCCCAGTACTGTTTCCAGCTCGAGGAGCTGACAGACGAGACACGCAAGGAGCTGCGCCAGTCAGTCAGCGAAACCGACGCCACCGTGCTCTCATTGGGGGAATCGGACGTTCTCGTTGGAGATCATGACGCGCTACGAGCGGCCGTCGAATCCCTTGAATCGGCCACACACGTCCCCAAATCGCTCGTGGGAACCGTACGCCGAGCACTCATTCGCTAATTCGTTGTCGTGAACGGACGAACGACAGACTCCAGACTGTGGGAACGCAGGCAAGCACCCGACACAAGAAATTTAGTGACTGTGTCGACTGTGGCAGATCACACATCGAAGGAGGTTCGCACGATCGACACAGGAGAAGGGCTGATTCCGTGGATTTCGCCGCTCAGAAAAGTCCATCCTCATCATTCATTCACGATTACAGGGGAATAACGGCAGAATTTTTAGCCTGACGACGGAACTTTTGGTATGGCTTCCGGTTACGATAGAGTTGAAGTTCCAGAGGACGGTGCACCCATCGAGGTCGTAGACCCGGCGACCGACGAGCTCGATGTTCCTGACAACCCAATTATTCCAATCATTTACGGCGATGGCATCGGAAGCGATGTCGGACCAGCTGCCCAGACGGTCCTGCAGGCCGCTGCCGAGGCGACCGGCCGTGAGATTCACTGGATGCGTCTGTACGCCGGCGAGTCGGCGCGCGAAAAATACGACGAGAACCTCCCTGCTGACACGGTCGAGGCGATGAAGGAGTTCAAGGTCTCAATCAAGGGACCACTGACGACGCCAGTCGGCGCTGGCTTTCGGAGTCTGAACGTCGCTCTCCGCAAGAAGCTCGATCTGTACACGAACATGCGTCCGACCTTCCATCTGGATGGCGTTCCATCGCCTGTCTCGCGTCCAGAGCAGATGGATATGGTGACGTTTCGTGAGAACACCGAGGACGTCTACGCCGGTATCGAGTGGGAATCGGGCACTGAGGGCGTCAAGAAAGTCCGTGAGTTCGTCGAATCCGAGATGGGCTACGACGACACGATGCATGACGGCCCAATCGGCATTGGCATCAAACCGATCAGCGAGTTCGGGACCAAACGGCTCGTCCGCAAGGCAATCGACTACGCACTCGAGCACGACCGCGATTCGGTGACGCTCGTCCATAAGGGCAACATCATGAAGTTCACCGAAGGCGCGTTCCGTGATTGGGGATATGAGGTCGCACAAGAGGAGTACGGCGATGAGGTCATCACCGAGGATACGCTCTGGGAAGAGCGTGACGGTGAACCACCAGAAGATGCCGTCGTCGTCAATGACCGCATTGCAGACAACATGCTCCAGCAGGTGCTCACGCGCACGTCACAGTACGACGTGCTCGCGCTTCCGAACCTCAACGGCGATTATCTCTCGGATGCGTGTGGTGCACAGATCGGCGGACTGGGCATCGCCCCCGGTGCAAACATCGGCGATGGCCTGTTCCTCGCCGAGCCGGTCCACGGAAGCGCACCGAAATACGCCGGGCAGGACAAGGTCAATCCGTCGGCGATGATCCTCTCGGGTCGCATCATGCTCGAATATCTGGGCTGGCACGACGCCGCAGAACTCGTTCGCGACGCACTCGAGAAGACGATCGCTTCAAAGCAGGTCACCTACGACATCGAACGCCAGATCAGCGGCGGCACAAAGCTTTCGACCAGCGACTTCGCTGGAAAAGTTGCCGAAACGATCCAGGACTTGGCCTGAACCGTCGGCACCGCTCAATTTTGCTTTCTGCGAAAATTTTGGACAGGATCGACCGATCAGTTCGGTGCAGACGACTTCGCTTCTTCGAGCCACTCCGGTGGCGATACGGAGGTGTTACCGACTTTCGAGATCCGGTAGGTGAACTCGGCCTGTTGGTCACCGCCATCGTAGCTAAACTGCAGTCGCAACGACCGGATCACGCCGTCGGGTGAGACGAGCATTGTCCCGTTTTTGAGTGTGGTGTCTGGAACGTCACCAGTAAGGTTCTGAGGCATGATTTCGCCGGAATCATCATAGCTGGTCACGTTGAACTCCCGGTAGGTCGTCCCATCGATCTCTCTGGTGTCCGTTGGAGTCACGTTCAGCGACTCCATCCACTCTTTCATGTCGGTCGTGTTCGTGTTGTTAGCCACCAGCCGGTCAAACGAGCGTTCGGAGGTGTTGTACTGAGTGCCAAAAATCCCGAGCGCGGCCTTCTCGTACAGCGTCGACCCGTTCTGATACTCCTCGTACGCGAGAACCTGTGAATCATCACGCTTGACAGCCGCCGTGCTGAGCCCCTTTTCGTTCGCGAGATCGAACTGTGAAGTCATCTCAACAGACGTTCGATTCGGAAGGCCACCGAAGGTGATCTCCATCGTGAAGCTATCCGAATCGTTGAGCACACCGTAGTGATCCGACGCCGCTGTCTGTGGATCGGTGATGCCGGAGTCGTCGTAGCCATCTGGATACTCCGGTCCGGACGAAAGTGGATTCATCGACGAACAGCCAGCAACTGAGACGAGTACCACCACCCCGAGGACCAATTTCCATCGTCTAGACATACATGCAGTTCGTCACCAGTTGTTGCTGTATATCTTTTGATTTTATTCACATGGTTGGGGCTATGGATGACACGATGGGGATCGTTTATATCTGATCTAACGCTACGCACAATCATGTACAGCGTCGTCGGCTGTCCCGAGTGTGAAGCGATCACCGTCGTTGCCGACCGCCCGGAAACGACTGGCTGTCCACGGTGTCGAAAACGGCTCACGTTCGAGAAGCTCAGGGTAATCTACCAGTCCGACGATCCAGACAAAGCCAGGGAGATACGGGGTCGGTTGCTCGCAGATCGGAGTGGCCACGCCGACGCGTTCGAAAGCGTCGATTCGTTCGCAGCACTCGAAACCGAGATCGAAGAATCCGGAATTTCACCCAAAGCGTATCGACAGCTCGCGGGAGGTGGTGAAAAATCTCCAACTCCAGTCTCAGCCCGTACTGAGAGCGGATCGGGAAATCGAACCGACCGCGTTAAAAAAGCGATCCGGTCGCAAGAAAAGCCCACCCGTGGGACAATCATCAAACAGGCCACCGAAAACGGCGTTCCAAAAAAAGCCGCCGAGTCAATTCTCGAGAAACTTCGTCAGAACGGCGAGCTGACCGTTACTGACGGCGCGTATCGGTTGCTCTGAACGGCAACTCGATATGAGTTGGATGGAACTCTGACGATGCGTGAGATGGTTCTCTACCGCATGGGACAACGAACAGAAACCACCCCCATCCTTGCCGTTGTCACTCACATTCAAGAATAGTTACATGCGCGATTCGACTCCCCGCATGCGATTATCCACGGCCGGTCGCCTGCTAGATACTCACACTCCCTTTAATCCTATCACTGCATATTGAGGCTCCAAAGCCATTAATGAATATTATCATTATAAATCATAACAGTTTTTACTGCTGCAATGGCATCGATGAATGCGCACAACGGTACGATGGCCCCGGTGATCCGGCGGGAGAACTCCGGATCGAGTAACCATGACCAAGGATACAGGAGAGGACAAGGTCGAACAGCTCGTGAACGATAGAGAAGCAAGTATTCGGGACGTTGACAACGTGGCGGGACGTGAGTTCCGCGATCTGTTGAACTCGGAGGACTACGTGTTCGCGCCGGGTCTGTACCACGCGCTCGACGCCCGACTGGCCGAGATGGCTGGGCTCGACGCTGCGTACATGAGCGGCTACTCCACGGTGCTGGGACAGTTTGGGTTCCCGGACCTGGAGATGGTGACGATGACCGAGATGGTCGAGAACGCAAAACGGATCGTTGAGGCGACGAATCTGCCGGTCATCGCCGACTGTGATACGGGCTACGGTGGCGTGCACAACGTCCGCCGGGCAGTCCGTGAGTACGAGAAGGCCGGCGTGGCTGCCGTCCACATCGAGGACCAGACCACACCAAAGCGGTGTGGACACATCGCAGGCAAGCAGATCATCTCGCGTGAGGAGGCCGAATCGCGGTTTTCGGCCGCTGTCGACGCCAAGCAATCCGACGATACGGTGGTTATCGCACGCACCGACGCGTACGGATCGGCCAACGGCGACTGGGAAGAACACCTAGAGCGCGGTCGGATCTACGCCGACGCGGGCGTCGATCTCGTCTGGCCGGAGATGCCAGATCCATCGCGTGAGGACGCGGTGAACTACGCCGAAACGATTCACGAGACGCACCCAGACCTGAAGCTCGCATTCAACTACTCTTCGAGTTTCGCCTGGTCAGAAGAAGAAGATCCTCTCACATTCGAGGAGCTCGGCGAGCTGGGCTACAACTACATCTTCATCACACTGTACGGCCTGCACTCGGGTGCCCACTCCGTGTACGAAGACTTCGCCAACATCGCCGAAAACGACGAGGAGGCCCAGTTCGACCTTGAAGGGAAATATCTCGGTCACGAAACCGAGAGCCACCACGAACTCTCGTTCGTGAGTCGGTATCAGGAGATCGAGGCAGAGTTCGACCCAGAGGCCAAAGCCCGAATGGAGGCCTCCGAAGGATTCAGTGAGGAGAAATCCGATCCGATCTCCTCGGACGACGACTGAGTGGCGCGACAATGACAGACGAGATCAAACTCCGTCGCTCGCAGCTCGCCGTGCCCGCTAGCAATCCAGAATTCATCGCGAAAGCGCCCACCTCGGGGGCTGATGAGGCGTTTCTGGATCTAGAAGACTCTGTGGCACCGAACAAGAAGGTCGATTCGCGTGCAAACGTCATCGAGGGGCTGATTGAGAACGACTGGTCGGAGACGCTCCCATGTTACCGGATGAACGGCGTGGACACCAAGTGGTGGTACGACGACATCGTCGAGGTCATCGCACAGGCCGGCGAGTTCGTCGACACCATCATGGTTCCCATGGCGAACAATCCCGGTGTGGTCGCCTCCGTCGACAACCTGTTGACGGCCGTTGAGGAAAACAACGGACTCCCTGTGGGTGAGATCGGACTCCAGTGTCAGATCGAACACGCCGAGGGAATGACGAAGATCGAGTCGGTCGCAGAGGCGTCGGACCGCATCGAGTCGCTGGTGTTCGGCCCCGGCGACTACACCGCAAGCGTGGATGCGGCCGGGCTGACGATCGGCTCGGGCGAGGGCTATCCAGGACACTACTGGCAGTATCAGCTCTCACGAATCGCACACGTCGCCAAATCACACGGAATGCAGGTGATCGACGGGCCATACTCCGACATCGACAACGCAGCAGGCTTTAGAGAATCCTGTCAGAACGCGGCTCGCCTGGGCTGTGACGGCAAGTGGGCAATCCATCCAAGCCAGATCGAGCCGGCAAACGAGGTGTTTGCCCCCAGCCGCGAGGAGGCCGATCGAGCAAAACGCATCGTCGATGAGTACGAGGCCGCAACCGACGCGGGATCCGGTGCCGTAAAAATCGACGGCGAGATGGTGGATGAGGCCACCAGAAAGATGGCCATCAACGTGATGCGCCAGGCCGAACAGGCCGGGATGTACTGAACGCAACAGACTGCCAACTCACTCTATCGATTCCTGCGCGCCCCAGCCACCGGTCGCATCCGCAGCCGGATGGGTCGTGTATTCGATTGTGGTCGATTCCGTGAGCGTGCCATCCCCGCGGACGGCCTCAACGACGAACGAGACGTAGTGTGCGCCGCCACAACAGCCGGTATCGACGAATTCCTCGAACTGTTCACCCTCGCTGAGCGTCTCGTGTGAGCGACGCAACCAGGCCCTGAAATGGGGCTGGTCGATCTGTAGTCGCCCCCAGCCGCTCAGTTCGTCGGGATGGGAGAGAACGACGTGTGTGATCATACCACAGAGTACGGTCGCAGTAGACGAGAATGTTGTGGGCCGGCTACTCTTCTTCCTCGAGAATCTCGAGCCCTCGATTGTTGACAGCGTACGGATCGAGGCCAACCTCCTCGAGGAACTGCTTGTACTCGCGTTCACAGCGTTCTGCGGCCTGTTGTTTTTCGGAGGCGCGATCACAGAGCTGGAGGAGATCAACGGGCACGTCGTTCGTATACACGATCCAGTGGTTGATCAGATCCGAAAGCCGCCGAATCGGACTGGTAAAGTGTCCGTAAATCTCGAAATTGAGCGCGTGGTGGCCGCCAAACGGATCGTTCATGTACTTTGCACGTGGCATCACGCGCATCACCGCGCGCTGTATTTTGTTGAGCTGCCTGTCTGGAGCTGCCTCAAGCGCCGCGTTGACCGCCTTGCGGGGGTCGTCCCACGAGCTACCGGGAATCGAGACGCCGTTGAGCTCCTGAATCTCGCGGAGTGCTTTATCCCACTCGTCTGGCGAGGGCTGTGGGTGAACGCGATACATGGCTTCAACACCACGATCCCACATGAGCTCGTGTGTAACGGCTTTGTTCGCCTTGAGCATGCACTCCTCAATAATGGTGTGTGCGCGATCGCGGCTCGGATTCAACACGAGCGAGCCGTCGGCTTTCCGCTGTTCGTGCATCTGATCGGCGAGTTCGAAGACGAGCGCACACTCTTCGTGCAACGGGGCGTCCGGATCGTCAAGGCGCTGTTCGCACTCGTTGTAGGTGAGTCGCTCGTCGCTGTTGATAACGGATTTGTAGATATCGATCTCCTCATACGAGAGCGTCTCCGGGTCGAGATGCATCTCGACGGTGTGTGCAAGACGATCTTCCTGGGGAACGAGTGAACAGACCGTCTCTGCGAGCACCGGCGGGAGCATATGGATCGTGTAGGCCGGAAGATAGACGGTGTTGCCCCGTTCAATCGCCTCTTTCCACATGCTGCTTTCTGGGTGGACATAGTGGGTAACGTCCGCGATATGAACCCAGAGAACGAACTCCTCATCCGTCCGTTCGATACTGATGGCATCATCGAAATCCTGCGCGTCAATGGGGTCGGTCGTCCACGTCGTTTTCTCGCGTAAATCCACTCGATCGTCGATCTCCCCTTCGATTTCTGCTCCCACGTTGTCCGTTCGCTCGGTTGCTTCCTCGATGACTTCGGGCGGGAACGCATCCCGGATTTCGAACTTCTCGAACAGCTCTTCGCGTTTGTTTTCCAGATGGCGTGCCAGCTCAGCGTCGATCGTGACTGGCCCCTGGCCTTCGGCCGTCCCGGCCGCGGCTTGATCCTGAGGATTGCTCATATCGAACGTACAGGAGAGGGATAGTTAGCTTTCGCGGTGGGAACACTACCGATCGTCGAACTGCATCGACTGGTTTTCGAATTCGGTGACCAGCTGATAGTACCGCCGAATAAACTCGGCGTTCGTACCGACCGACGACTGTTCTACGGCGACGAGGAGTTGCTCTAGGCGCTCGCGGGAGTGGTGGTCGATCTCTCGGTAGCACGGCTTACAGAGGTGCTCGAACGATTTCTTTCGTCGATTCCAGCGATCACCCTGTTTGTCGTACTCGCGCGCGGACGACCGGGAGACCCTCGACCCACAGCTGATGCAGGTGACACAGTCACGTGATCCGAGCCCTAGATCCCACATACTCTGTAGGCTCTCTCGTGAGAGCACTTAGCTTTACACCACAGTTTATTGATTATAAGTTGTCATTCACCAGCCGGCGACCTGATCGAGATCGTCGAGAAACGCCTCAAGCATCGTTCGAGTAACGTGGGGCATCATAACGACACGAAGCTCGCCAGCTCCAGTTTTCGAGATTCGCCAGCCCTCCTCGCGCAGGGTAGCGATTGTTGCTGCAGGGAGGTCCGCCGACACGAGTGGGAGTTCGGGCGAGACCACTGAAACGCCCCGCGCAGCGAGTTCACCAGCCAGCCACTCGGCGTTCTCCTGGGCGGTTTCGGCGGCCGACCGATAGCCATCCGGCCAGAGCGCATCCATCGCGGCGACGGCACTTGCGACACCCGCCCCACTTCTCGTGCCGGTGAGCGTCACCTGTGAGGTGGATTCAAGATACGGGGTGTCAATAGCCAGCGGATCAAGCAACGCACCAGAGCGTGCGAGCAAGCCGCCTGCGGGCACGACCGCCTGGCCCATCTTGTGTGGATCGATCGTCATCGTGTCGATTTCGGCGTCAGCAAAGTTCCAGTCGTGGTCGGTAAACGGGAGGACGAACCCGCCCCAGGCCGCATCGACGTGACAGAGCGCGCCGTACTCGTGGGCGAGCGTCGCAATCTCCGGAATGGGATCGACGCGCCCATACTCGGTCGTTCCCGCAACACCAACAACCAGCACGGTGTTCGAATCGATCAACGTTTCCATTGCCGATAGATCGGCCCGGTAGTCCGAAAGCGGCGCGCGACGGAGCTCAACCGAGAGCACATCCGCCGCCTTTGTGAAGCTGAAATGGGCGCTTTCGGGCACCACCACGTTCGGCTCCCCGCCTGTCTGTTTGTTTCGAGCCCGGTTTCGAGCGATCCTGACGGCCTGAATGTTCGCTTCCGTTCCACCCGACGCTATGTAGCCAGCCGCCTCTGGGTGGCCAGCAAGTTCACCGAGCAGTTCGACCGCCTCCGTCTCCAGTGTCCCGACAGTCTCGTAGGTCCCCGGATCACCAGGATTAGTGGCCAGAAACCGCTCTGCGGCGGCGCGGGCGGCCGGATGGGGAACCGTACACATCGACGAGAGAACACGAGCAAAATCCTGCGGTTCGGCCCGCTGCATGGCTACACTATAAAACTCGTGGCTTTATCCATTGCGTTATCCCGTCAGTTTTTCTGTGTATTTCCGCCAGCGATCGATGGGAAGGGTGTCACTCAATCGAAATATCGTAGACGATCGTCAGAAATGGCCGTCCAAACAGCCACATCCGGTGTTCTGCGGTGCATTCGATCGATTGGTCCAAAGCTGGGCGAATCCGGAACGTCTCGTGCAGGGGGAGTCGAAGGGGACCGACCGGCGTGCGAATGAACATACCCGTGTCGGTCGTCGGGCCATCAGATCGGAGAGAAAGTCCCGCGCTATCCGGGAGCGGCTCCATCCACAACACCGCAGAGAGCGTACTCCAGGGGAGTGGGAGGCCGATCGACATCGTCGCTCCATCATCACTCCGATCGGTGGTGTAGGCGGCGACGAATACGGCGTCGCCAGACGTCATATCTTCCCGAATCCAGGCTCGAACGTCATCGCGGCCATCGATGTCGTCGTCTACGTCGACGATCCGACTGTTCGTCCGGTGAGAGCCAGCGTCGGGGCCAGGAAGGGCGAGCTGTCCGATTGTGGTGGTGAGCCGGGTGCCGAGCTGACCCAGCTGTCGAAAGCCTGCGTGGTAGGTCACTTCGTATTCGAGTTCGTACTCCGCAGTCCGCTCGTAGAAGCGCCGAACTGCTGGATCGACGGCCGTCGGATCAAAATCGTCGCGTTCGTACGCCTCAAGCGAACGCAGCTGTCCGATCGGCGAACCAGGACCTTCGAGATCGTTGCGAGAGAGATAGTCACTGCCTACACGCCCACTCGAGGAAAGCGAACTCAGCGAAACCGTCGCGGGTTGGAGTGTCGGCGGGGGATCGATCGTCCAGCCGATTGCACTCAGGAGGGCAAACCCAATCGCGTTGAGCTGTCCGTGGAGCCGGACCATCTTCTCGATCGTCAGCCCGAAGAGCTGGCGTTCGAGAAAGATGGACAGGCCAAACGTGAGTGCAAACAACATTGATACCGAGACGGCAATCGCTCCGATCGCGAGCAAGAGCTGTTGTGCCGGGTGCGCACGGCGTGGGACGATCCACGCCAGAACACCCAGACCGAAGCTTGCGATTCCGGCTGTCAGAATGAACACCGAGACGATCTCGACGGCCGGCGAGAGCGTGATCCCGGCGGCAATCAGCCCAGGGCCGACGATGATCGCGAGCGTACTCCATCTGTACCACAGACGGCGACGGGACGGTCGAGAATGATCGATCGTCCGACCGGCCAGCCCGGCGATCGTCGCCACCGCAAAGCCAGCGTAATGAAAATGGACCGCGGTGAAAAAGACGATCGTTGGGCCAAAACCCAGTGGCGTGAGTCCCGCGCGGCTGAGCAGTAGCCAGCCACCGCCCACGGGCAAATAGAGCAATCCAGCGTCGACGGCCAGCGCAGCGATTGGCCGGAAGCCACGATACCCGAGTCGCTGGACGCCCCAGAGCGCCACCAGCACCGTAACAAAAAACCAGGGAAGCGCCAGCAGAGACGCAATCACTCCTGCCGGTTGTGTGAACGAGACGAGCAGCGCCACCGCCCCAATGGGTTGTGCGAGCAGGGCGTACTGCTGGAAGCGCGACCGAAACGACCGGTCGAGCTGGTGTACGAGCAGCGCCACGACGACCAGCGGAGAAAGCAACAACAGCCACTCGAATCGTGTGAATGCGCCAAGTACACCCAAAATCAGCCAGACAGCGCCACCGAACACGGCGCTGAGCGTTGTCAATCGGTGCAGCCGGGCCGGATCCACCTGAAACTCGCGCACAGTGGAATGTCCACTGTACGAGATAAAATCGTTGTCGGAGCACGAACCCATCAGCTAGCCCGAAAGCGGCGTCTCTGGCAATCGATGTCTGTCTCCGTCACCCTTTTATTCCATTATAGTAACAATTGTCCGTGAAAAAGACCATCCTCGCTCCAGAGTTGGCCGACCTCCCGGGGAGTGATTACGAGACGACCGCTTCCTCGCTGGCAGTCATCACCCACCACGACGACCACCGGGCGGTGAACGTTTCGGGGTTGGCGTACCCAGGGGTCGAAACGATCACGGCGCAGACGCGAACGATACTCGAATTTCTCGAGAAACTCCTCGAAACCGAGCTGGATGGGTCGCTTGAGGACATAACGGTCACCCGGTTTTTCGTGGTGGAGTCGAAACTCACCACGGAAACGAGAGTCAGAATCCACGAACTCCGCCACGAATTCTTTTCACCCCAACACCGTCCGGCAAGCACGATGGTCGGAGTTTCTGCGCTTGCTGACGAGCGGATGCACATTGAACTCGAAGTAGAAGCCGTGATTCCAGATTCCGGATGGGAGACGAACGTCGTTTCACTATCTGCTACGGAGGACGCTGATACCAGCTGATTGTGCTATAGCTGGCCGAGGAAACAGGCGATCGCGGGGGCGTAAACCATCGACACCACTGGAAGGAGACCGACTGGAACGAGTGCTGCTACGATCGAGAGCACACCGTCCAGTGAGATATCACCCGACCGCGAGACCGTAAGCATCAACCGGAGGATCCCTTTCAACAGGAAGTAGCTGATAACGAGCTGAATACACCGACGAAACACCCAGATGGCATCACCCGTACAGAGCGCCGAGGCCTTTACTTCGACGAGGAGCCCGACACCGAACAACACCACGAGCACGGTGTACACCACCACCGAAACACCAAGCGAGAGCAAAATATCGTGGCGACCCGGCAAAAACAATCCATACCGGCCATACTCGCCATATTTTTTCGCCGTGCTGGCGTACCCCTTTCCTTGCTTGATTGGCCCAAACAACAACAGTGGACCACCGCCACTCTGTGCCATACACTGAACGTACTCTCATCGTAGAATGAAAATATTACTGAAACAAGATCGGGGATACAAATAGTAAACGGATTCAAACAGTAAGCAGATACAATTAGACTCTACTCGCGGACAGACTCGAGCAAGAGCTTCTGTTCGACGCGTTTGACCTCGTGTTGTACGTCCCTGACGGCGTCGATGTTGGCGCTAATCGAACTAACGCCGGTGTTGACGAGATACTGCACCATCCGTGGTTTCGAGCCAGCCTGTCCACAGATGCTCGTGTCGACGCCGTTTTCCCGGCAGGTTTCGATCGTATCGCCGATGAGCTGTAACACGGCCGGGTGGAGTTCGTCGAACCGGCCAGCGACGTTCTCGTTGTTCCGATCGACGGCGAGCGTATACTGTGTCAGATCGTTCGTTCCAAAGGACGCGAACTTGATGCCAGCGGTTGCCATTTCATCGACACAGAGCGCGCTGGCTGGTGTTTCGATCATTACACCCCAGGACCTGATATCGGGATCGATCCCTGCCTCTTGCATGAGCGATTTCGCCCGATAGACGTCTTCGGCGTCGTTGACGAGCGGGAACATGATCTCGACGTTGTCGTAGCCCATATCGAAGAGGCGGCGGAACGCCTCGAGTTCGTGCTCGAAAAGCTCCGTTCGGTCGAGACTCCGACGAATGCCACGATAGCCAAGCATCGGATTGTGTTCGTTTGGTTCGTCATCGCCACCTTCGAGCTGGCGGAACTCGTCAGTTGGGGCATCGAGCGTGCGAACCCGAACTGGCCGTGGATAGAACTCATCTGCCACGTGGCGAACCCCGCTGACGATCTCCTCGATGTAGGCATCAACACCGTGATCGTCGATGTATCGTCGGGGGGTCTTGTTCGTCGAGAGGATCATGTGCTCGAGCCGGAGAAGTCCGACACCGTCCGCTCCCGTCGCTGCTGCGCGCTGGGCCGCATCCGGGATCGAGACGTTCACCTTCACCTCCGTCGCGGTCATCGGCTTGACCGGATTCTGTGGTTTTACATCAGCGAACTGCTCGTCGTGTTCTGGTTCTTTCGTCTTGCCCTCTTCGACAGTCCCTTTATCACCGTCAATGGTGAGCAGCTGTCCATCAGAGATCTCCGCTGTCGCGCTGGTTGCCCCCACGACGGCCGGAACACCGAGTTCACGGGAGACAATTGCTGCGTGGGAGGTCATTCCTCCCTCGTCGGTGATGATGCCATCGGCACGTTTCATTGCTGGCACCATATCTGGAGTCGTCATTTCCGTGACGATGATGTCGCCCTCACCAACTTTATCGAGCTGGTCGAGCTTGGTGACGATCTGTGCCGGTCCCGTCGCGACGCCAGGGCTCGCGCCCAGTCCCTTGACGAGCACGTCGGCCTGCTGTTTTTGTTGTTGTTTTTGTACGCCACCACCATCGGTTGCTTCCCCAGCGATGGGCGTCTCGGACTCGGCGATCGTCGTGATCGGTCGTGACTGGAGCATGAACACCTCGCCGTCGATGATCGCCCATTCTACGTCCTGTGGCGTTTCATAATGGGTTTCGACCAGCTGACCGAGTTCAGTGAGTCGCTCGATTTCGCCGTTGGTGAGCACCCGTTCGGTTCGTTTTTCCTCTGGCACGTCGGTCTCGACCGTTTCGCCAGTCTCGGGGTCTTTCACATGCTGCACCTTCTTATCGGCAACCGTGACGGTCGTTGGTTCGGCCGTCTCGGGATCGATGACGTAGTTGTCCGGTGAGACCGACCCGGAGACGACGGCTTCGCCAAGGCCCCACGCCGCCTCGACGATGATCTCGTCGGCACCAGTCGATGGATGGCTGGTGAACATGACGCCGCTTTTCTCTGCATCGACCATCTGCTGGACGACGACCGCGATGTCGACCAGATCGTGATCGAAGCCCTGCTCTTCGCGGTAGTAGATCGCGCGCTTGGTGAACAGCGACGCCCAGCACTGTTTGACCCGCTCTAGGAGGTCCTCGCGGGTAATGTTCAGAAAGGTCTCCTGTTGACCAGCAAAGCTTGCGTCCGGGAGATCTTCTGCGGTGGCAGACGAGCGGACGGCAACGAAAGAATCGCCATCACCGAGCTCGTCGTACGCCGACACGATGCCATCAGCGATATCCTCGGGGAGTTCGGTCTCCAGAATCAGCTCGGCCGCCCGCTCCTGGGCCGCCGCCAGCGCCGAGGAATCGTCAGGATCGATGTCAACCGCCTCGAACAGTGCCGTATCGATCCCCGTCTGCTCGATGAACGACCGATACGTCCCCGCCGTTACAACGAATCCTCCGGGAACAGGCAGACCGGCCCCCGTGAGTTCGCCGAGCGACGCCCCTTTTCCACCAACGGAATCGAGGTCGTCCGACCCGATCGTATCCAGCCAGAGTACAGCCATTGCGTATTCGATAGCTCGCCAAGGCGAATAAAGAACCTTCCGACCGACGCGAATAGAATTCACTCGAAAGTGGATTGTAGATTGGACCGAGTGTTGCCCGAAAGGACAGAGCTAATTGCTTGAATGAGATCGATTGGGTGCGAGTAGTTATGTATTACCATGGTCCCAGACACCTTGATTTTTTCGAAAACGGTTGTAAATCGATGGCATCACTCACAGAAGAACGGCCATCTGCACGATAGAGAGTTGCCGTGGGAACCCACCTCTGGCAATTTTTATCCGTGGTGGGTGGTGAGAACCAGCATATGAGCGAACTTCCCGAGGAATTTCCGTGTACGATCACCACCTGGGACTACATCTATGATCTCTGTCGAGGGGTATCTCAACAGGTAAAAGCTGCTGACTTCGAGCCCGATGTCGTGGTTGCGCTGGCCCGGGGTGGGTGGTTTGGTGGCCGCTGTCTCTGTGATTTTCTCGGGCTGGACGATCTGACGAGTTTGAAAATGGAACATTACGTCGGCACGGCCCAGAAGGCAGACGAACCGCAGGTTCGGTATCCAATGCCCGAAGGCAGCGTCGCCGGCAAGGACGTACTGATCATCGACGACATCGCAGACACCGGCGAGTCGATTCGACACGCACGCAAGTACGTCGAAGATCGTGATCCGGCAGCCGTGAAGACGGCGACGTTACAGTTGCTAGAAACGAGCGAAGCGGAGCCGGATTTCGTCGGCGAGCGACTCGACGAATGGGCGTGGGTCGTCTATCCGTGGAACTTCATTGAGGACATGATCGAGCTGATCGGTGGCGTGATGAAAAAGGCCGATCAGGAGACGTTCACGAAAGCAGACGTTCGACACTATCTCCAGGCGTTTCACGACGTGGATCGGATGTCGATGGAGATTGCCCAGCCAAATCGACTCGAGGAAGTGCTCACGGAGATGGAACGCCGCGAGGTGCTCACCGAGGCTGACGGCCAGTATACGCTCGTTGCTTCCGTTTGAGTCTTCGTTCTGAACTGGGGCTGTCCGTGATATCTTCCCAGCCGTGCACGGTGAGGCTTTGCACCTCGTTTTTACGTAACCACCACCCAAAGAGCATGTATGACGATCGGATTCATCGGTGGGAGCGGCATCTACGAATCGCTTGCAATCGAAGCGAGTCACACCGAACACGTCGAGACGCCGTTTGGCGAGCCAAGTGCACCAGTCACGGTTGGGAATCTCGCCGGGACGGAGATTGCGTTTCTGCCACGCCACGGCGAAAACCACGAATATTCGCCCAGCGAGGTGCCGTATCGGGCGAACATCCACGCGTTGAAACAGCTCGGCGTCGAACGGGTGCTCTCTAGCAACGCCGTTGGGAGTCTGCGCGAGGATCTCCCTCCACAGACGCTGCTCGTTCCGGATCAGCTGTTCGACCGGACACGCAATCGTCCGCGAACGTTTTACGAAGACGGCATTGTCGTTCATCTGAGTCTGGCCGAGCCGTACTGTCCGCATATGGTCGATCATCTCACGGAGTGTGGAGACGCAACCAGTGCATCCCTCCGCAAGGGCGGGACGTACGTCTGTATCGAGGGGCCACAGTTTTCAACGCGAGCCGAGAGCGAGTTCTATCGATCGAACGGCTGGGATGTCGTTGGGATGACGGCCATCCCCGAGGCAGCACTCGCAAGAGAGGCAGAGCTCTGTTATGCGACCGTCACCGGCGTCACCGATTACGACGTGTGGAAGCGTGACGCCGAGGTGTCACTTCAGGAAGTGCTCGACAACGCCGCAGCCAACGAAGCGGCGATCAAGCAGGTGATCGAGCGCGCCATCGAAACGATGCCCGACGACCACGACTGTGAGTGTCAGCACGCACTGGACGGAACGATCAACACCCCCACAGAGGCGATTCCACCCGAAACGAAGGCGAAAACCGAGTTGCTCGTCGGCGAGTATCTGGAGTAGCGCGGTTCGTTGAGCTGGAACACCTCACCACCAGCACGCATTTTTATGCGTTCTCACACGAGAATACAACATATGTCAACAGACGGATCTCCAGAGCCAGATGTCGTTCGACAGGCCGTTCGTGATGGGATCGTCGACGGCGTTCGGTCAGTGCTTTCGATTGCCATCTGGTCGGTACTCTCAATTTTCTGCCTGCTGTCCGGTATCGGTCTCGTGGCGCTTGGTACCACGGCGTCAGGAGTGGTATCGCTGGGACTGGTTGGTCTCGGAGGGGTCCTCGTTGTGTGTAGTGTCTATCTGCTGTATCTGCTCCACTGGGTTGACCGACGCCGCTGATCACCGTGTGCTCCTCAGACGATTCGATTTGTTAGTCCTGTGAGATCGCCGTCCACGTATGCACGGTAGTTCTTCGCAACGATCGACGCACAGCGATCCATATACGCGGGCGTCGCACCGGCGGTGTGGGGCGTCAACAGCACGTTCGAGAGCTTCCACAGTACTGAATCGCCGGGGAGGGGTTCGGTTGCGGTCACATCGAGTGCGGCTCCGCCGATCCAGTCGCGCTGGAGCGCCCGTTCGAGCGCGGGTTCATCCACGAGTCCGCCGCGGCCGACGTTGATCAAGACGGCGTCGTCGTTCATCGTCCGCAACGCCTGCGTATCGATCATCTTCCGCGTCTGTTCGGTGAGCGGACAGCAGAGAACGACGTGGTCCGAACGGACCAGCAGTGATTCGAGATCCTCGGGACCCACGAGCTCGTCAACCACATCGCCGCCGGTGGACAGATCGCGTTTCAACCCGATTGTCTCGACACCGAACGGCGTTGCTAGCTCTGCGACGCGTCGACCGATCGCTCCTAGGCCGACAATGCCAACGGTCGAGCCGTGGAGTTCGCCAACAGCATAGCGTTCGAAGACGCCACGCTGTTGGTTTGAAAATGCAGCCGGAAAGTTGCGCTCAAATGCGAGCATGTAGCCGATCGCCTGTTCGGCGGCTGGCTGGGCGTGGACGCCAGAGGCGCTGGTGAGAACGATCTCACGCGATTCAATCGTTGCAACGTCGTAGGAATCAACGCCGGCGCTCAGCGCCTGTATCCATTCGAGCGATTGCGCTCGTTCTAGCAGCTCGTCTGTGAGTCCGAACGTGACGAGAATCTCTGCGCTCTCGATAGCCGATCGCGTGCCAGCAGGCGTCGGACGGTAATCGACCGACACGTCTCCCAACGTCGATTGCAGCACGTTCGTGAGCGTCGTTGCCTCCTCGTCATCGAGCGTATATCCCAGTAGAATTGGTGGCTGTGTTCCCATGGCGGTTGCTCGATCGCGACGGACGTAGCCTTTGGTGTGGACGGCACTCACTCACGATCGTCTACACAGATGATCTCACGATTCTCGGTGTCTATTCGGATCGTGCCACCGACCGGGATGGGAACGTGTGGATCGGTGTGTCCGAACGGCAGCTCACACACCACCGTCGCAGCAGGTGCGTACCGGTCGCGAGCTGCGAGGATTGCCTGGCGCTGTTCGCTAGCAAAGGTAACGCGTTCTTCGTTCGAACGTGACTCGCGATGACGGGTCTTGGGCCGTCCCACGAGAATTGCATCAAACTGTGCCAACAGCCCACGTTCACCAAGACAGCGAAGAACGCGTTCAACGGTCGTCGCCGAAGGAAGTTCTTCGGAGGTTTCGAGCAACAGGACACCCCCATCGATCGTTTCGGGAACGCAACAATCCGCCGCGAGCAGCCACTGGATTACTTCTAAACAGCCACCCCAGCTTCTCCCCTCAACCACAGGTGTGTCACCTGGGTGCCACCGCCAGCCGTTCGTGGATTCCCACATTCGGCTCGTTCCGTATGGTGCAACGTCGTCGGTCCATTTTTCAGCTGGCTCAATCGAACCGATCGTCTGCCCGAACAGCGCTCGTCGGAGAGAGCGCTCTGTGTACGCAGGAAGTGATGAATCGAGCGATAGCCCGGGAACCAGCTGTCCACCGTAGTACGATACAAGCCCGATTGAGGAGAGATAGGAGTGTAACACGGTGTTGTCGCTGATCCCGAAAAATCGAGTCGGATTCTCTCGGAGCAGCGTATCGTCCAAGTGCTCACAGATCGTGAGCTGATCGTCACCACCGGTTGCTGCGATAACTGCCCCAATCGATGACGACGAGAACGCGTCGTGAAGCGCCTGAACACGCGCCTCGGGATGTGACCGCAACCACTCACCATCACGGCGGCACGTGTCGGACACCACCGGCTCCAAATCGAACAGAGAACGCAAACGCTCACAGCCGATTTCGATCGCTGCCGGAGCTATTGCACTCGATACCGCGACGATTGCAATCTGCGATCCAGAACGAACAGGTGGTGGAACTCGCATACGCGTTCAGTACCAGCTACAGAAAGAAAGAGACTGGTAAAACAACAAATTGCAGTGGTCTCTAATTATCAATTATCATACGATCAGACGAAACCGACCGCGAAAATCCTCAGCGACCGCTGTCTCGAACGTACAACAGCGCCTGTGCTAGCTCCTGGGGATCCACACGCCCCTCCGTCTCCGCAAGTCGTTCTCTCATTCGATCGGGTGTCATGGGTTGACATAGCAATTCGTAGAATATAAATCTTACCCACAACGAACTATGAAATAATATAACTACAACTGTTAGAAATTAATTTGGTTCCGGTGCTGTCTTCGTTTCCTCGGTTGCGTGGATCCAGAGATCCTCGAACAGTTCGTCCTGTTCAAGGCGGACGACGCCACGATGGGCGAGAAACAACAGTGCAAGAAACGTTTCGACGCGCGAGCCACCGCTCTCTGCGATTTCGGCGTACAGTACCTCTGCACGGCCTCGATCATACTGCGCTCGGAGTCTCGTTTCGACGGCATCGATGACTGTCTCGATATCCTCCGAATGTGCGGTGCCGGTAACATCGGTCTCAGTCGGCTCATCGTCCATCCGGAGATCATCCGCGGAGTGATAGTCCAGCGTTTGTGTGCCTCGCGTGTAGCCACTCGGTGAGTCGCTAGTGTCGTACGTTCTGGACTCCTTCCAGCGGGTGCCGGCCTCCCGATCACGAAGCTCCCTGACGAGTTCGTCGAGCGTCTGTGGAACGCCGCGCACACGTTTTCGTTCGAGTCGCCGATCCATCTCCCGTTCGAGCGTATCGAACGGATCATTGTCGTCAAGGGGTCCACTGTTAGCGCCTGGAGAGCCAGAGCGTTCCTCCCAGGCCTGTTCCCACGGCTCTAACTCCTCTGTTTCCTCTGGCGCTTCGGGTTCGGTGAGGGCGTCGCTTTTCATCCGCAACAGCACGCTGGCGTAGAACAGTGCTCGCCCCCCAACCCGGAGATCGGCCGACTCAACCGCATCGAGAAATCGATCAGTGACCGTTACGATGTCGATGTCCCACGGATCGATCTCCCCGTCTTCTGCCAGCTGAACGAGTAGTTCAACCGGCTCAACCGACGTCTCATCGGCTTTTGCATCGGCATCATCCGAAGATTGCTCATCAGTCCCATCACTCTCATCAATCAGCTCAGTCATTCGCAGGAACCTCGGGCGGTGACTCCTCGCTCAGATCGATGCCCGTGACCGCACTCACGTTGTCCTGGTGCATCGTCACCCCGATCGCTCGTTCAGAGCGCTCTAGCAGGGCCGAGCGATGTGAAACGACGATGAACTGGGCTTTGCCAGCAAGCTCGTCGATCAGCTCACCGACGGCGTCGGCATTCGCCGCATCGAGAAACGCATCAACCTCATCGAGCGCATAAAATGGAGCGGGGTTATAGCGCTGTATTGCAAAGACGAACGCCAGTGCAGTCAAGGACTTTTCGCCCCCCGACATCGCAGCAAGCCGCTGGACGGGCTTATCACCGGGCTGGGCCTTCATCGTCAGGCCACCATCGAACGGATCCTCCTCATTTTCGAGAAACAGCGTGCCAGATCCATCGGATAGCCGAGAAAAAATCGTCTCGAACTGCTCGTTGATCGCCTCGTAGGCCTCCATGAACGTGGCCTTTTTCTTCTGTTCAAACGACTCGATCCGGGTTTCGATGCCGTCGCGCTCTTCGAGGAGAGTTTCTCTGCGGGTTTCGAGCTCTTCGAGTTCGGCCTCGACGCGGTCGTACTCATCGATCGCAAGCATGTTGACCGGTTCGAGTGCCGCCATTTCACGTTCGAGTCGTTCGATATTTGCTTCGACCGTATCGTGGTCTGGAATCGACTCAGGATCGTACTCCTCGACGGCGTTTTCGAGTTCAGTGACCTCCTCGGTCAACCGGGTGCGCCGTTCGGTGAGCGACTCCAGGCGACTCTCGGTCCGATCGACGGCATCACTCGCACTGTCAAGTTCCTCGTGCGCTTCGTTCAACTCCGATTTGAGCTCTGATCGTTCTGCTTTCAGTTCGGCGAGTTCTTCTTCTAGCTCGGCCACCTGCTCGTGTTTTTTCTCAAGGCGTGTCTCGTGTTCTGTGACCGACGATTCGAGCTCCTCAATCCGCTCGGTTGCCTTTTTCGTGCGCTCTTTGGCGCGTTCGATCGTCGATTCGAGCTCCGCAATCGTCTCCTGGGTGTACTCCGCTTCGAGCTGTGCTTCGGTGAGCTGATCGTCGATTTCACGCATCTCCTCGCGAGTGTCCGCAATCGATTCCCGAATCGATTCGGCCCGTTCGGTGAGTTCTGCCACCGCAGAGTTTCGTAGCTCTGTTTCGAGCGATTCGATCTCCTCGGAAACGGTTTCTAGCTCGTCGTTTTTGGCCTCGATCTTCGCCTCAATCGCAGACATCTCGTCTGCGACCTCCTCGCGCTCGGCCTCGATTTCTTCCTGTGTGTCGTTTTTGGCCTCGATTTCGTCGTGAATCCGATCGATTTCGTCATCAACATCGTCGATCTCGCTGTGAATTTCACGAACCTGATCCGTCGCTTTCGACTGCCGGTCGCGAACGTCATCGAGTTTTGATTCCACGTCACGGAGCGATTCACGCAGGGTGCGTCGGCGCTCTTCGAGTTCGGTGATCCGCTCTGCAACACGCTCGAGACGGCTGGTATCGGAAGAAAACGAAAACGGCGTGCTTGTGCTCGAACCACCAGTCATTGCGCCGCTTTTCTCGATCAGATCGCCGCCAAGCGTCGCCATACGATACTCGCCCATCAGCTCGCGTGCGGTTTCGATGTCCTCAACGACGAGCGTATCGCCGAGAACGTACGCGAACACGCCAGCATACTCCCGGTCGAAGGTCACCAGATTGACCGCGAAATCGATGACGCCGTCGTGGTCGGGAAGTGAGCCGAGCGATCGGCGACGCATTTTCGTGACCGGTAAAAATGTGGCACGGCCGGCGTTTCGGGATTTGAGATGCTCGATACACTGCTGGCCAACGCCGTCGTCCTCAACCACAACATGTGCCATTCGCCCGCCTGCAGCCGTTTCACACGCCACTGCGTATCGACCTGAGACGCTCCCGAGCTCGCTGACAGTGCCGTAGACGCCGTCGATCTGGCTGTTCAGAACTGTCGAAACCGCACGCCCGTAGGAACGCTCCTGATTGTCGTCGGTCTGGGCTTCGAGCTCGGCGTACTCCTGTCGATACGACTCGAGCTCGTCTTCGAGCTCGTCGAGTTCGCGCTGGTATTCGTATTTTTCGTCGCGAACATCGTTGACAGCCTCCTGAACGGTGGCTTTGTTCTCCTTTGCGGCCGCCAGCTCATCTTTGAGATCCTCCCGGGAGGTCTCGAGCTCCGGGATTTTCGCTTCGAGTTCCGCAATCGACTCTGCTAGCTCGCGAAGTTCGTTCGATCGGCGTCTCGCAGCATCGAGCAGTCGATCCTGTTCGCGCTGGACGTCGTTTTTCTCGGATTTGATCGTTTCGAGGCGCTCTCGTTTTGCTTCGAGGTCCGTTTTCAGCCGTTCGTACTCGTCGTCTTCGGCCTCAATCTCGGTCTCGACGCGGTCGAGTTCGGCCTGTGATTCCTGTACATCGGCCTTGAGCGAGGCCTTCTCGACTTTCGCCGTCTTGATGGTCGCCTCGATTTCTTCAAGCGCTTCTCGCTTTTTATCGAGTTTCACGAACGCTTTCGATCGCTCATTTTCGGCATCTTCTGCCCGCTCTCGGGCAGTTTCGATCGCGTCTTTCGTCCGGGAGATCTCACCTTTGATCTCTTCGATCTCTTGTTTCACTCGGAGCTGTTCGTCCTCGCCAGTGCGCTCGATCTCGGCGTTGAGATCCTCAAGATCCTCCTCAAGACGCTGGACTACACGGCGCTTATCCGACTGCTCCGTGCGTTTTTCCAAAAGTGAGTTCTCGACCCGTTCGATCGAGGACTGGGTGCTCTCGAGACGGTCGCGCTTTGCTTCTAGCTCTGCGGCCGTCAGATAGCTCTCGTACTCTTCTTTCTCGTCTCTGAGCGATTGATACTCGAGTGCGGTTTCACGCTCATCGGAGAGCTGACTCATCCGTTCGTGTTTTTCTTCAATGCGAAGGTCGGCTTCGTCCACCCGCTCGCGAACGACCTCAAGTTCGTCCATTGCGTCTGCCTTTCTGGCGTCGAACTCCGCGACGCCAGCGATCTCGTCGATAATTCTGCGCCGATTGCCTGCCGACATGTTGATGATCTCGGTCACGTCACCCTGCATCACCACGTTGTATCCTTCGGGCGTCACGCCAACCTGCGCGAGCAGATCCTTGATGTCGGAGAGATTCACCGAGCGGCCGTTGAGATAATAGTACGAGTAGTAGTTATCCGCGGTCTCTTTCACTCGCCGCTTGACCGTGATCTCGTCAGTCTCGCCGATCGAGTCAGTGCCCGCCGCGTTGATCACCTGCGATCGATCGATCGTCCCGTCATTGTTGTCGAACACCACCTCGACGCTTGCCTCGCGCTCGCCAGTATGTGTGGCGTCAGTGTCGTCAGGATTGTAGATCAGGTCCGTGAGTTTCTCTGCGCGAATCCCCGAGGTGCGCGCGAGTCCGAGCGCGAACAGCACCGAATCGATGATGTTCGACTTTCCCGACCCGTTCGGACCGCTTATCGTGGTGAAATCCTCGTAGAACGGAATTCGCGTCTTCCTTCCAAAACTCTTGAAATCGTCCAGTACGAGTTCTTTAATGTGCATCGGTTGTGATAAAAGACCGACGCCGACGGTCAGGCGACGATGATCTCGTCCGAGTCCGTTTCGGTCTCTGCTGTCGATTCTTCGTCGTCCGACGAATAGCTATCGACTTCGTCCAAAAGCGACGAGATCGTATCCGAACTAGACTCCGTCGACCGATCTGTGGGCTGGGTATCCGATTCGGTCGACGCCTCCAGTTCCGCGAGTCGTTCTTTACATTCGAGGAGTTCGTCGGTGAGCCCCGTCACCGTGGCCTCTAACTCCCGAACCTGGTTCTCCAGCTTCTCGACCCGGTTGCTGTCGCCCATATCGGTATGCGCCTCCCAAAGCGTATAAAATTGCGTCAGACATATACATAAAATCCAACAATATTCTCGGTGTGGACCGCCAAAACAACGATTAGACCATCGAATTGCCGATTGAAACGACTGCAATAAGTATAATACAGGTGAGAAGAGCTCCACCAATCAGTAACAGCGTGGCGTGCACCCAACGAGTTGTGCGGGAGGACGACGGTCTGTCATCGGTGCTATCGTGGACACGTGTAGACTTCTCGCGCTTGTGACCCATACGTTGAGCTGTCTTGTGCACCATCAAAAGAACACCGCAATACCCATTCGAGCCTACCGATATCAGTTCGAAATCATTGTTAGGAATAACGACCAATCAGCTGTCAAAGGGATACTTTACAGTGGCCAAAATACGGCCTAGCAGGTATGAGTTCAACCGAAGCAGGCTACGCGAACGACGTGCTGGTGTCGGCAGATTGGGTTGAAGCAAGACTTGACGAGTTCGAAGCCGACGATCCAGAACTCCGATTGATTGAAGTGAACAGCCCGGAGTCGCCAGACGACGACTTTCCGTCTCGATACGACGAGGGCCACATTCGTGGCGCGATTGGCTTTAAGTGGGACGAAGATCTTTCTGATCCCGTCCGTCGTGATATCCTCGATAAAGAGCAGTTCGAACGGACGCTCGGAGATGCGGGGATTACGGAGGATTCGACGGTCGTTTTCTACGGTGACGGCTGGGTTGCCAACTGGTTTGCGCTGTTTGCCTACTGGGAGTTCAAATACTACGGCCACGAGGACGCGCGAGTGCTCAACGGAGGCAAAGACTACTGGGTAAACGAGGAGTATCCACTCACGAACAACTCACCGCAGTTTTCTCCACAGACCTACAGTGCACGTGGGCCGTTCGAGGGAATTCGTGCATACAAAGGAGATGTCGAACACGCAATGGATAGCGGACTTCCAATGGTTGACGTGCGCTCACCCGAAGAGTTCACCGGAGAGATTCTCGCACCAGAGGGCCTCCAGGAAACCGCACAGCGTGGAGGGCACATTCCAGGGGCGAGCAATGTCCCGACGGCCACGGTCTTAGAGGATGATGGGCGCTTTAAGAGTGCCGAGGAGCTACGATCGATCTATGAAGAGCACGGCGTTACGTCGGATCAGGCGGTCGTAACCTATTGTAGGGTTGGCGAACGATCGTCGATCGCCTGGTTTGTGCTCACGGAACTGCTCGGCTTTGATGACGTCGAAAACTATGATGGCTCCTGGACCGAGTGGGGGAACACGATCCGGGCACCGATCGAACGAGGCGAGTAACCCACCCAATCCGTTACCAAAGGATCTACAATTTTCTCCAAGGTCAGATATATCGGCTGTTTTCTTCGTGTCAAACCGGAGTATCATGTGGATTAGAGCGACGTACAGCAAAAGTCATAAACCATAACCCGACAGTACTACTAGTTGAACGGAATGAGTGTTACGAATCAGCCTGAGAACCGTCAATCCGGCGTCGCACATTGATATGAAATCTGAAGAGCAGTCGTCTACACGGAGAGCCGTCCTGAGTGGGACCTCCACAGCACTCATCGGGATCCTTGCGGGATGTATCAGTGGTGACACGGACAAACCCCAGGCAACCGACCGCGGATCTGGAGGAGGAACTGGAGGACAAGGAACCGATACGACGGCCACGGATTCGAGTGGAACGTACGTCCAGACGGCAGAACAAAACGAACCACAGGTCCCAAACGACAAAGACAAAGAGCCAAAACAACCCCTTTCTCCGCCATTTCGTGTTGGATCTGGGACAACAGATTACAACATCGAACTCGACAACAAACCAGTTATCGCTGCGACTGATGATCCGGTGATTGATATCTATATGTGGACCGATTATCAGTGCCGATTCTGTAAAAAGTTTGAGGGAAACGCCCTTGGCTATCTGGTGGCCAACGACGTTCGGGAGAAAACCGCTCGGATCGTCATGCAGAACTACCCACACAAAGGTGGGAACTCAATGACGGCAGCCGTGATGGCAAAATGTCTCTGGGAACAGGTCAAAGACGACGATCCCCAACTGTTCTGGGAGTGGCACCACACCGTCTTCAATAATCAGCAGCTTCCTGAGGAGTCCTGGTCCTCACGGTCGTCCCTTCTGCAATATGCCCGAAACATTAACGGGATCGACGCCCCTTCGCTCGATCAGTGCATGCAAGCAAACCGCACGGGCCATGAAAAAACGATTCGCGCCGAGAAACAACGTGGAACAAAAGAGGGAATCAAAGAGACGCCCGGCTTTGTCATCTACCATCGCGATTCTGAAGCAACCTCGCCGCCGCTGATGGCCGCCCAGCCTTACACCACGTTCGAAACGCAGATTTACAAGCTACGAAACAACGCATGAGTGTAGATTTCGACAGTTATCGCCAAACAGGACTCAAAGAGCTACGGTCGTTCAGTGACGAACTGGTGCTGGCCTTGCGCTATCCCTTCGAGCGAATCAGCCGGATTGCGCTCACGCTCGGCATTGGTGCCGTGGCGTTCTATTTCCTCATCCTGTTCGCACAGCCCCAGGGATTGATGACGGTACTCAGAAATCCGGAGTTTATCACCCCCACCTGGCTCGAACAGATGTTCATGATCAACTTCACCACGATCTATCACGAATCCGTGCTCATCGTGGCCATTAACGGCATCTATGCGGTTTTGACAGGCGTTGCGATAACGAACATGATCGCCCAGCTTCGGATGATGCAGATCGGGAGCATCGCCAATGTGGGCGGGATCCTCCCTGGACTGTTCGCAGCCGGCTGTGCGAGCTGTGGGCCCGGTCTCTACGCAATCTTCGGTATCACGGGTGCTATGTCAGTGCTTCCGTTCCAGCAGAGTCTCCTTCGATTTGGTGGCATCGCCCTCTTTCTGGTGTTTCTTGGGCTGTCCGGCGATCCACGATCCTGTTCGATCGACTGATTGACGATCGAACGGCCGTGTGGATCCGCACCGCTGTCGAGCAAGTAACCAGTATTTTTCCCACGACCCGTGAGGCGACCGAACAGCCGACAGCAAACGCGGGGGAATGTCGAACAACGACAGTATATTTGTCAATTTTCATTATATTATATATAGAATGATAATTTCGACAAGATTACCTTGTCGTTGGTCGTCTCATATGAAATCTGAACGAATAAAAATCGTGCTACCAGCATTATTATGGGTGGGGCGATTGTTGGGCTAGTCGCCACAATGAGACCGATATCGACCCGTCGGGCCTTCATCGCCACCGCAGGAACTGTTGGAATTACGTCGATAGCTGGCTGTTCATCCATCCTTGGAGGAATGGGCGGCGATAATAACAATAAAACAACAACTCCAGAATCAAATTCGAAAGCCGAAACGAAAGACGCTCCAGGAGGGCCTGGCAAATCAGTGGACACGTTCGAGAACGTCAAGTCGAACTGGGGAGTCAGCTACGGGAAGCTGTCGACGACAAAGCAGGATGTCTATCAGGGGTCACAATCGCTAGTGCTCCAGTCCAAAAAGAGCGCGAAAAAGACCGTGACCAAAATTACCCGATCGTTTTATCCCGAAGCTCTCGATCTGAGCAGCCACAATCTCTCTTTGGCGGTGAAAGTCAAAAAACCAGAGACCGTGAAAATCAAGGCCGAAATCATTGCTCCGGCAGACAGTTCGAAGCTACAATCCACTCGATACATCCCAAAGGAGCTCGATGATTGGGTTCGATTCGACATTGGATACACGAGCAAGAAGGGAGATCCAGTCATGAACAACGTGGCCGAGTTAAACATCCAGATCGGTCCAACACCAAACAACAAGCCGTTTACCGTGCTCATCGACGATTTGCGGAAGGTACCCGCGGCGTCGAAGGGGAAAGTGATGTTCCAGTTCGACGATGGCCACATCAGCGCCCGGGATACCGTGTATCCGGTGTTCAAAGAGAAAGGCTGGTCCGGAACGGTCGGTGTCATCCCCGACGCCGTCGGTGCTGACGATCGGATCACCGAGCAGCATATGCGCGAAATGGGGAAAAACGGCTGGGATATGATCGGACACGCCAGTGAACTGTTGCCAAAACACTCCCGCGAGAAACAACGTCGTATTCTCCAGCGAACGAAACAGTATCTCGAAGTCAAGGGATTCAAAAAGGGGGCAAATCACTTCATTGCGCCGTATAACCGGGTAAACGGCACGACACTCGAGTTATTCAACGAGCTGTTCGATTCGGCGTATCTCCAGGGCGGCGCACCAAACAACGCGAAACAGCCATCGAATCCCGGATTCATCTCTCGAGTCAACGGCGAAGACATCCAGGGAACACAACGTATCGTGAATATGGCCAACGAGTTCAATCAGCTGGCCGTCATCTACTTCCACCGCGTTGGAACGGAGTACGATGGATTCTCACTCGATGACTTTCGAAAGGTCGCAGATCACGTTGGCTCGAAAGAGGTAGACGTAGTCACGCCATCACAGCTGTTCCAATCGGACAACGGTTCATCGAACTCAAAATAAGGGTATTGATATCATATACCACTGTAGCGGTAAAACTAATATATCCCCGATAAAATACGGGTAGTAGCTACCGTTCAGGTGTCTTCGATGGTGACCAACCACACTTCACGCCGACTTTTCGCCCCACAGCCATCCGGGCTGGAACTATCCAGTAGGGAAGGCTGTGGAGGGTCTATGTTTGTGTTCACCATCGGCTCCGGGAATACACCAACAACTGCCGCGGTCTGATCGCGGCCACCCGGGCCATCGTTTCGCGATGGGCCACAAATTGACGGGTGTTTTGCCAGGATCGTTCTCTCACAGGGAGCGCTCTCTGGATTTCCATACACCGTAGTTCCCGACGTGCCTGGACGGACGCGGCTTATACGGCCGACGGTCGAGTTCGATTCTCGACGGGAACCTATGACAATAGAGAAAGGAGTTCTCGTTGTCACTGTCCGCGCAAAAATCACCCTCTGGGTGGGGCGGGGAGCGACAGGCGACCTGCGGGCCGGTGCCATGACGGTCCTCAAAGACGCTGGTCCCGTCGTTGGGGTTGATGCGCTCGAAGTCACTGGCTTTCGGCCGACGGCGACCGACATCCGGGTGGATCTCCAGGCAACAGTGAAACTCCACACCCCACGGTGTGATATCCAGTCGACGGAGAGTGCACTCTGCGATGGATTCGGTATCATCAGCGCCGATATAAACTGGCTGACGGAGGACAATTCATAAAAGTGTCCAATACACAATATTGATTCATATGAAATTTCACTATTACTCAACCACTTCAGCGATTGTGTAGTTATTTCTCACATTTGGAATACATATATAAATGCATGCGTGGTACTATCTCACGTATGGGTGCTGATGCACAAGCACGAACGGAGACGGTGAATAGTGTGACCAATCAGGGCTGGGACGGGGGAGTGATCGGCGGTCTCGTTGGGGCCATTGTGATGGGAGCAATGATCTGGCTGCAAAATCCAGCAGTACTCGACGGTGCAATTCCCGCGATGTACACGCTTGAAGGACCAGCAGTCGGCTGGGTAGCCCATCTGCTCCACGGTGCGATATTTGGGCTGGTGTTCGTTGCCTTCCTCCAGATGCCACTGTTGAACAGACTCGGTGACACCGTCGTTACGGCTGGCGTGGTAGGCCTTCTCTACGGCGGTGCGCTCTGGGTGGTCGCTGCTGGGATACTCATGCCAGTTTGGCTCCAGACGATTGGGTTCGCTGGTGCGCCTGCCGTTCCGGACTGGACACTCCCGGGGAGTCTGGTACCTCATCTGGTCTACGGCGTGTTGCTCGGTGTTGTCTATCCGTTCTTCGCTGGACGGTGACGACTGGAGCACTACCCAGAGAAGACAGTACGACAACCAATTTTTCTGCGATAGAAACTCCATCTGCCGATAGTGGACCATTTACCCACTCCTCCATTTCCGATGGGTATGGAGCTTATAGCACACGGTGGGGCCGGTAGCGCGGTCGAGAACCCGAACGAACGGGCGGCTGTCCTCGAAAACGCAGTCGAAACTGGACGAACCGAAGCCACAGCACTTTCGGCAGCGATCGAGACCGTGAAAGTACTCGAAGAGGCTCCCTCGTTCAACGCCGGCGTGGGGGGTGCCATCCAGTCCGACGGTATCGTCCGGACGGATGCTGGAGTCATGACCAACGACAGATCCGTTGGAGCGGCCTGTTCGATGGCTGGTGTCGCACACGCAAGCGAAGTGGCACGGGTTGTCCTCGAAACGACTCCACACGTGCTCGTCGCCGGCGAGGGAGCCGTATCGTTGGCAGAAAAGGCAGGGATCGACACCGACGCTGAACTGCTGTGTGACCGAACGCGCTCGCGCTGGAACGAGCTTGACGCGCCGGGATCGTCGATCGAAGCGCAGCTATCGTTCGTCCGCGAGCAGTTTGCGGGACACGACACTGTCGGTGCGGTAGCGGCCGACGGCGAGGAGATCGCCGCATGTACCTCGACGGGCGGGCGCTGGTGTGCACTGGCGGGACGCGTCGGTGACGTACCACAGGTTGGATCTGGGTTTTACTGCACGCACGCGGGTGGCGCAAGTGCAACCGGCGAGGGCGAGGCCATCGCCCGGGTGACGCTTGCCAGACGTGCCGTCGACCACCTGGAGCTGGGTCGTGATCCGGCCGACGCGGCGACGCTCGCGATCGAAGAGCTCGAAGACATTACCGGCGGACTGGCCGGCGTCATCGTGATGGATCGCGATGGGAACGCCGGGAGCGCATTCAACACGGAGATGATGCAGACTGACTCGACCAGTGACTGATTGGAGAGCACAACGCCTTTCGTCGCTTCGGCCGCAGGACACCTATGAGCGATGTCGATCTCACAGAAGAGCAGTACGAAAAACACCGCGAGGCGGGCGAGATTCTGGCGACCGTTCGTGAGGGCGCCGCAGAACGCGTCGAGGTCGGTACGAGTCATCTCGAGGTGGCCCAATGGGCCGAAAACGAGATCCGCGAGCTCGGCGGCAAGCCAGCATTTCCGGTCAACATCAGCATCGATCACGAGGCCGCACACGCCACGCCTGGTGTCGATGACGAGGCGACATTCGGCGAGGAGATGGTGAATCTGGATCTTGGTGTGCACATCGATGGCTGGCTGGCCGACACGGCGATTACTGTCGATCTCTCAGGACACGACGAGCTCGCAGAGGCGTCCGAGCAGGCACTCGAGGGAGCACTCGAGATCGTCGAGCCAGGCGTTCACACCGGTGAGATTGGGGCAGAAATTGAGTCCATTATCGACGGCTACGGCTTTAATCCCGTCGTCAATCTCACTGGTCACGGGTTGGGTCACTGGCAACAACACGTTTCGCCGAACATTCCAAACCGGGGCGTCGACTCCGGTGTCGAGCTTTCAGTCGGTGACGTTGTGGCGATCGAGCCGTTCGCCACCGACGGTGGCGGGAAGGTAAACGAAGGCTCCACCGAAGAAATCTTCGCGCTCGAACACGAGCGTTCCGTGCGGAATCGACGGGCGCGAGAGGCACTCGAACAGATCACCGAGGAGTTCAAAACCCTCCCATTTGCCGTCCGCTGGCTGGATGTCGATCGCCCCACGATGGCCATCCGTCGGCTCCAGCGTGCCAACGTCGTCCACAGCTACCCGGTGTTGCAAGAAAACGCCGGCACGCTAGTGAGTCAGAAAGAACACACGATTATTGTCACCGAAGATGGTTGTGAGATAACCACCAAATCGAACTAATCAGATTCCACCAGCGCCGAAAACGATCGTCCCAGTGGTAAGGACGGACTCTACTGCACCAGATCCAAGCAGCCACAACACGCCAGCAATCACGGCGACGATAACCACGATCTTCATCGCAAGATTCAACAGAAAACGACCGACGAGCAACACCGCGACGACGACGGCCAGCGTGATGAAGAAGTTCTGATCCACCACTGGCTGAAGTGTGATGAGTGTGTCCATGCATCTTGCTGTCGCTCGATCACGTAAAACATACCGATCGATCGACGAGGAGTGTCGTTGCCACCCAACGATTTCGTCTCGAAACCGAACGCCCATCGCCGCATAGTGGACGAAACGTTCACTTTCACTCCGGTCCAACAATCGTTATTGAGACCCACAATAGACGATCAGGACGTGCAATCTATCACCCGTAGAGCTACGTGTGATCACACTATCACATACGTCCTGAGCCGTAGCGTTGAAATGATTCGCAGTCGGACTCGCTTTTCATCGATGACCCGAAACCGAGACCAGCCAGTAGCAGCGGTACAACCGCATGCGGGGAGTGGAGTATGAGCCAGCCAGACCACTCCGCGTCCGCAGCAGAGATCACCATTCCGATCAAACGAACCGAGGCGGACACCCTCGAAGGGCGACTGACCGAGAACGCCTACAACAACATCTTGCCCGCGCGATATCTCCGCCAGGACGCTGATGGGAATCTGACCGAGTCCCAGGAGGAGCTGTTCGAGCGGATCGCCAAAAACGTCGCCCTGGCAGAAGCCGTCTTCGAGAGTCGTCGTCGCGACACCGAAATCGCAGTGACGCCGGACCAGCTCAAACCCGACCATCCTCGTCGCGATGAGCTTGCAAGCGACGTGTTCGGTGCTGGCGTGCAAATCGGCGACGATACCGAAACCGCGCTTTCTGTCTACAACGTCAATAAGTTCGCCTACGACACGGTCGTTCCAGAGCTTCCAGCAGAGATTCGTGAGCACGTCGAAACGACCGCCGAAACGTTCCAGGAACAGATGGAACGGCTCTCGTTTATTCCAAACTCGCCGACGATCATGAACGCCGGCGACGAACTCCAGCAACTGTCTGCGTGTTTCGTCATGTCGCCCGACGACGATCTGACCGACATCCACGAAACCGCCAAAAACGCCGCAGAAGTCTTCCAGAGCGGTGGCGGCTGTGGCTATGCGTTCTGGCAGCTCCGGCCGTACGGCGACGCAGTCGGCTCGACCGGCGGGATCGCGTCGGGGCCGATCACGTTCATGCGAACGTACGATCAGCTGTGTGAAACGATCGCGCAGGGGGGAACCCGTCGTGGCGCACAGATGGGCGTGATGCGGGTTTCACACCCGGACGTGATCGAGTTCATCCACTCCAAAAACAAGGACGTTTCACTGGCCCACTGTCTTCGATTGAACGATCCGGACGACTACACGTACACCTCCTTCAGCGAGGCGCTTGAGGAGGCCCGTAGCCTCATCGATGAAGACGGCCGCGTTCCCAAACACCTCCGCAACGCTGTCGAGGGTCATCTCTCCAACTTCAACATCTCTGTGGGCGTTACTGACGGCTTCATGGACGCGCTGTACGCCGGCGAGGAGTTCACGTTCACGAATCCACGCACCGAAGAGCCACACATTGCTACCGCGGAAACGAAAGAGATGTACGCCCGCTACGATCTGGGTGAGTACGTCGAGGTTGGTGAGGAACTCTCCATTCCTGCTGAACTCATCTGGGAGCGCATCATCCAGGGCGCACACGAAAACGGAGAACCCGGCGTTATCTATCTCGAACGGGTGAACAAAGAGCATTCATTCGATATTTCCGAGAACCCAGACCATAAGATTTTAGCAACAAACCCCTGTGGTGAACAGCCGTTGGAGGAGTATGAGGCCTGTAACCTCGGCCACATCAATCTCTCCACGCTGGCTGCAGAGGATGCGCCGGACTGGCGTGTCTGGAACGATGAGCACGGTGAGGCGTACGACTCCCAGGAAGCCGCCGTCGAGGCGTTCCTCGAGGCGTCGCTTGCCACCGAGGAGTTCGACCGGCGCATCGAGATCGGAACCCGGTTCCTCGAGAACGTCGTGACCATGTCGGACTTCCCTGTTGATGAGATCGAAGAAAAGGTCCGCGATATGCGAAAGATCGGACTGGGAATCATGGGGCTGGCCCAGCTCTACATCCAGCTCGGCGTTCGCTATGGCTCCGATGTGGGCAACGAGATCGCTCGCCAGATCATGGTCCACATCAACCACGAATCGAAGTGGACCTCCCACGAGCTCGCCGAAGAACGGGGCAGCTTCAACGACTGGTACGACTCGAAGTACGCCAATCCGACCGCCTACGCCGAGTGGTTCGAACACCACACTGGCCTTTCGGCCGACGACTGGGCGGATGGATTCCCGATCAGAAATCACAACACCGTCACTATTGCCCCAACCGGCACCACCTCCATGGTTGGCAACACGACGGGTGGCTGTGAGCCGATCTACAACGTCGCCTACTACAAGAACGTCTCCGACGACGTGCAGGGCGATGAGATGCTCGTCGAGTTCGACGATTACTTCCTGCGCGTGTTAGAGGCAAACGACATCGACGTGGATGCAGTCAAAGAGGAGGCCATCGAACAGATGGCAGCCAACGAGTTCGACGGGATTGACTCGCTCACCACGGTTCCGGCTGCGATCAGCGAGCTGTTCGTCGTCACCGCTGACATCTCTGCCAAAGAGCACGCTGCCGTCCAGTGTGCGTGTCAGGCTGGCGTTGATTCCTCTATTTCGAAGACGGTGAACGCGCCGCACGACTCAACGAAGGCGGACGCTCGTGAGGTGTTCGAGTACATCTACGATCATGGTGGGAAAGGCGTCACCTACTACCGCGACGGGACGCGCTCGAAGCAGGTGTTGACCACACGCGCCGATAATGCTGAATTCGCCGACGAGAACGAGGCTGCCGCCGTCATCGTCGAGCAGATTCAGCAGGCGTTTGGCGACATCGAGACGTTCCTCGAGAACGAGACCGTCCAGGAGACACAGAAGCTGAATATCGAGGAACTGCTCAAGGGCCGCACGGGCACCGCCTACGCCCGCGAACGGCCACGACCTGACGTGCTCAGTGGTGTGACCCAGCGCATCGATACGGGCTACGGAAAGATGTACGTCAACATCAACGAGGACGAAAGCGGCGAGCCGTTCGAGCTGTTCGCCACGATTGGTAATTCCGGTGGCTTTACCGCCTCGTTCACCGAGGGACTGGCAAAGACGATCAGCTATGCGCTCCGCTCTGGCGTGGATCCGTACGAGATCGCCGAGGATCTCCAGGGAATTCGCAGTCCGAAAGTCGCCTGGGATAAGGGCGAGCAGATCAACTCCATTCCGGATGCGATCGGTGTAGCGATGCGTCGCTATCTCGACGACGAGATCGATAAGCCCTATCCACAACAACAGCCACTGACGGAGGTGGCCGAGGCGAGCGATGAGGATGGCCACTCGGACACACAATCACTGATCGATGCGGGTGAGAGTCCAGAGTGTCCGGACTGCGGTTCGATGTCGCTGTATTTCAGCGAAGGGTGTAAAACCTGTGAGAGCTGTGGCTGGTCGGAGTGCTGATTCGACCGCAATCGTTTGAACGACACGGGTCGTAATCTCTCCCATGCCGGCTGGCCGACCCTGTCCACTCTGTGAGCGTCCGATGGCCCATCGCCACTGCAAATATGTCTGTCCAGCTCACGGCGTGGTATACGACTGTTCGGACACGTTCTGGTGAGCTCACGCGAGCAAGTGACTGTCGAGATACGCATCAAGTGCGTCTCTGAGCTCTCCGAGCGAACGATCACTTCGTGAGACTCGATCAACGCGCCCACCACGAATGAGTGCGACGAGCAATCTGGCGGTTTCATTAGGATCAACCGCGCGGAACTGCCCCTGCTCGATACCGGTTTCGATAAAGCCCGCAATAGTTTCTTTGAGCAACCCATCGATCCGATCGAACTGCTCGCGAAACGACTCGTGGTGGGGAGCCTGCGCACGGAGTTCGAGAAGAACTACGTGAAATTCGTATCCCGATTCGTCGAGGTCGCGAGGAAGTACCCGGTCGAAAAAGGCCCTGAGCTGTGCGTTTGCGTCCTGTTCTTCTACCACGGACACGTCAGTCGCAAACTCTTCGATTACATACCCCAGAAAGGTACTCAACAGGTCATCCTTGTCGTCATAGTGATAATATAGTGATGACTTGCTCATTGTCAGTTCGTCGGCGATTTTCGCCATCGATAGCGCTGCGTAGCCGTGTTCGCACAGCGCTGTGTACGTGGCCGCCATGATCGCTGATTGAGAATCCTCCGGAGAGTCACCTGAGAACGACATGATATCGGTCGAATGGGATGTCACAAAGAAGTAAGTTCCGGCTTGAATCCAACCCATAATTCTACAAGCCCACCGAACGTTCAGTCAGTAATGCCATCGACTGACCAGGCAGTCTCGCTCATCACGCCACCGGCTGCAATCAACACCACCGAGGGACAGCTTGAGCCGTTCGAATGGTACGCTACGATGCGTTCGAACGAGCCGGTCAGGTTCGACGAGGACCGACAGACATGGGACGTATTTCGCTACGAGACTGTTGATCGAATCCTGCGGGATCCAGAGACGTTCGCATCGGATCTCACGCTCGCGGCTGTCCAGTCACCACAGATCGGAAGCGACGAAACCACGACGATGTTGCGGGCAGATCCACCAGCACACGAGCGACTCCGCGGATTCGTGAACGACCGGTTCCAGCCGGGAGCGATTGGCGAGTATCGGGATCGGATCGAGACCCGAACCGAGGAGTTGCTTGACGACCTCGAGAGAGACACGACGTTCGATCTGGTAGAATCATTCGCGTATCCACTGCCGGTCACTATCATCGCAGAATTACTCGACATTCCAACAGAAAACCGAGCACAGTTCAAGGCGTGGTCGGACGCACTCATAGCGCGGCCAACCGAACCGACCAATGGTGCTCGTGAGCGGAATGCACACCGGCGCTATGAGGCCTGGACCGAAATGCGGTCGTTTTTCGGCGAATTGCTCGAGGAACGCCATGGAGAAAGCAGATCGGATCTCGTGGCGCTCGCAGCGAACGCAGACGACCTCACTCGTGACGAACGGATCGGGTTCTGTATCCTGTTGCTCATTGCAGGGAACGTGACAACGACAAATCTGATCACGAACGCGATCTGGTGTTTCGCCGAGGAAGGGGTGCTCGATGCGGTGCAGTCGGGCGAATTCGATCGAAAGCGGGCAATCGATGAGGTGTTACGGTATCGCTCACCGGTACAGCTGTTGCGCCGAGTCGCTACGACAGACCTAACGCTTGGAGGGAAACAGATTGCTGCCGGCGATCGAGTGACACCATGGATTGGCTCGGCAAACCGCGACTCCGATCGATTCGACGATCCATCGAAGTTTGTCCCGTCTCGACATCCAAATCCACATCTTGCCTTCGGACGCGGGATTCACTACTGTCTTGGTGCTCCCCTTGCGCGTATCGAAGCCGACGTTGCGATCGGTCGGTTGCTCGACCGATTCGAAACGATCGAGCCAACACTCTCGACACTATCACCTCGGCCAACATTCCACGGACTGACCGAGCTACAGTGTACCGTCGAGTAGTTGCTCTATTCGTCAATACCCCGGTTGGACGCTTCGACCAACCACAACGTATTACGTTCAACCGTCGATAATCACGGGTGTGACCGAGGATCCAGTGGAACTGGGAGTGCAGTTGCTGGCGCGACTTGAGCACGCAGAGCTCTCGCTGGCCGAGCTCATCGACCGACTCGAGATGATTACCACCCATCCCGCCACCACCAGGGCGATCCTCGACACCGCAGAAACCAGGGGGATCATCGAACGCGACGGCGACACTGTACGGCCAACGAGTGGGCAGTTTCTCTCGTTCGAGAGCGATGTGATCACCAAAACGGGAGAATTTGACTGTCGTCGGTGTGGGACGACGATCTCGACGGGCTATTTCATGCAGTTGCCTGCTGGCGAACACGGGCCCTTTGGTTCGACGTGCATCCGGAAGGTGACGGGCCGCGATTGAGTGCATCGAATTGAGAAGGTTAAAGTCCAACAGGGGGTAAGGGATTACTGCGCCCGGGTGGCTTAGCTGGACATAGCGCCGCACTCATAGGGTAACACCGTGCGGTACCACCGCCTCCCTGGGGTTGCCGTCGCAACCCCATACCTGGGATATGCGGAGATCGTGGGTTCGGAGCCCACCCCGGGCATTCTTCATTACGATTGACTGCGAAAGCAAGCGATTGCGAAACACTGTTACTCCGGCTATCACCAGTTCAGCCATGGGAATGGATCTCTCTTCGTCTCGTCGCGACGCCATCGATCGTCGATGGCGTGCTGTGGTCCTCATAGCGGTATTTCTCTCAACGGCATTCATCTGGGCACTCACACGGCTGTGGACGGTCACAGGAACGAATCCGTCCGGCAAACCGGCAGCCGATTTCACCAGAATCTGGCAACCGCTCGCCGATCGAGTGCTCGCAGGCGCTCCCTTGTACAGTTCCGGCGTTGCGGACAACAAACCACCGCTGTTTCTTGCCGTCGATATCGTGACTGGCTTTGCACCGTCACACGCTGGGGCGTTTATTCTCCTCACGGGCCTCATCAACGGTCTCGTCGCCGTTGTGCTCTGGCGGCTCGGGCGACAGTATGACCGCGAATTTGCTGGCGTGTTGGCCGGGGTGCTGTATCTGGCGTTTGTGCCACTGTTCGATGGACAGTTCATTCAGGCTGGGTCGTACACCGTGTTGTTCGTATTGCTCGCCGTGCACGCCAATCGGGCGATGCTGAGTGGCGTCTGGATCGCCGTTGCTGGGTTATTTTATCAGTATGCCGTGTTGCTCGTCCCTGTCGTGTTCGGCCTGCGACTCACTCAAGATAGGCACACGCCAGTTCGTCGTGGACTGTACTACTGCTTTGGCGGACTCGTAACCGTAGGCCTGGTGTTTCTGGGCGTAGCGCTCCTCTGGTCTCCACGGAGCGCACTGCTTGGCCTCCACTGGTCGTTTGGGCTGCCGACCGGTGTCACGAGTGCGCCAGTCCAATCGTTTACGACCGAGCCAGCGACCTACGCCAGTGGGTTGTGGTTGTTCACCAACCCGAGCAAGTGGGCAGAGGAGATGAGCCACGCCCTGGGCTTTCTCATCCCGCTGCTCATTCCTGTCGGGGTTGCACTTCGAACGGTGCAGTGGCGGATTGCTGATGGTTCTCTCATCTCCCATGCAGTGGTGCTCACCGTCGCTTCGACCATTCCATTGGTAATCAGAACGTATCTGGACTACGTAGTCCTCCTGTTGCCGTTCGTCTGTCTTCTCGCAGCGATTGGACTCATCAAGCTGTTCGAGGCCGCTGACGCGTAGTGTTAGTCCACTATGATTACTGTCCAAAGCGACGACCGAAGGTTCACAGCTCTCAATCGTTCGTCTGTTCGTCTGGGTGCACCAACCCGAAATGATGGCGGAGTTGAGCGTAGCCACCATGCCAGACGAGCAGATAGCTGATCGGTAGCAACGCAAGAACGATACCGGGGGTGTAAAAAACCTGTACGAACGGATCTGGCGGAAGGACTGTTGTTCCAACGAGCAACGCCGTCACCGGTGGAAGTCCGAGCGTCCCGAGTAACCGCTCGCGTCGTGATGGTGGCTGATTTCGCGGGCCAAGTCGATGGCGGACGAGGAGATAGACGAGTCCAAACGGAGCAAAGAAGAAAAACACCGACCCCCAGCGCTCAGGATGTGGCTGGCCACGGGCGGCCACGTCATGGGAGACCCAGCGCGAGACACAGACGCCACTGCAGAGGATGAGGAAGGTCACGACGAGAGCGGATTGAACGCCAAGCGACCCACTGATAGACGGTTCCATGGATGGTAGTAACGTCATGATGGATGAAAAAACGTCCCACCTGCTCATGCGCTACTGGTTGCGGTTCGGGTGAGACTGCAATTTCACCATCGGTTCTCCGTTCCGGCCGACCCCACACCAGACGGCGGTAATAGGTTGATTACCCTGTTGTTCTCGCCGATGGGCTTTTGACTGTAGCTGTCAAACACGAACATGGTCTCTGGCCAGTGATTGGAGACCAATCGATGGGTACTACCGACCCGTCGTGTACATTCTTGGATAGCGGTGCTGGCCGAACAAACGGCCGGCCAGTGTCGTTCTACCACAGATCACCGGCCTTGAGCACCCAGTCTGGACCCCAGTAACAACAAAACGGTGTATTCTAGAATGGCCTCGAATCCGAGGCTAAACGGCTAACCGTTCGTCCCCGCCGGATAGCCCATGCAGATAGCGAACGTCACCCAGTATCACCTCGAACACCCTATGGACGAGCCCTTCTACCCAACGTGGATTCCGGAGTATCCACAATCGGTCCACGAGTGTGAGCTGTTCGAGATCGAAACGGACGACGGGATCACGGGGTACGCGGCGAGTCCGAGTTTCGCCGGCGGACTCGACTACGAAGCCCCGCTCTCGTACTTTCTGCTGGGCGAAGATCCACACAATATCACCGGTATCCGCAAGAAACTCGAGTCCATTGGGCTGATCGGGCCACGTAGTTGGCACGTCGAGCACGCGCTGTGGGATATCATCGGGAAAGATGCCGGAAAGCCAGTGTACGAACTGCTCGGTGGGGAACATGCCGAGATTCCTGTGTACGCATCGACCGGTCAAGTGATGGATACAGACGAGCGGATTGAGTACATTGAACGGCGAATCGCCGAGGGATTCGAGGCCGTGAAACTCCGAATCACCGAGCCAGAACAGACGGAAATCGTCCGGGAAATTCGCGAGGCGTTTCCCGAACTGACGCTGATGGTCGATGCGAACAAGGGATGGGCCGTGCGCGTGATGGACGACGAAACAGCCTGGAGCTACAGCGACGCACTGGCCGTTGCTCGTGATCTCGAATCGATCGGTGGTGTCGCGTGGCTCGAAGAGCCGCTCGATCGTCACGATTTCGATGGCTATGCTCGATTACGCGAGGCGACTGACATCGCGATTGCCGGCGGAGAGTTCGATGATGGCGTCTGGCAGCTCCACGAAGCGCTCAAGCGCGGGGCGTACGACATCATCCAGCCCGATGCAGCGCTGGCAACAGGGATTGAGGGGGGCAAGGAGATTGCGGCACACGCGGCCCAGAACGGCGTCGAATTCGTCCCCCACACCTGGACGAACGGGCTCGGCTTCGTTGCGAATCTCCATCTCGTGTGTGCCGTTGGCGGACGCTGGTGTGAGTACTCTATCGAACCGCCCTGGACGCCAGCCGTCCGCGATTTCATGCTCACCGAGCCGCTCACGCAGGAGGATGGGACGATTGCCCCACCCAGTGAGCCAGGACTCGGCGTCGAAATCGACCCAGCCGTCCTCGACTGACCGAAGCAGTGTTTTGTCTGGGGGACTTTCGTTCAGGTAATGAAAGCGAGCACCACCGAGTCGCTGGATATCGAGGCCATCCGGTCAGACTTCCCGATTCTCCAGCGGGAGGTCAACGAGACGCCGCTCGTGTATCTCGACAACGCTGCGACGAGTCAGACGCCCGAGCCGGTCGTCGAGACGATCGCAGGGTACTACCGCCACACAAATTCCAACGTCGAGCGGGGGATTCATCAGCTGAGTCAGGAGGCTTCGATCGCCTACGAAGAGGCCCACGATCGGGTTGCCGAGTTCATCGGTGCGACCGGCGGCCGCGAGGAGGTCATCTTCACGAAAAACACCACGGAGTCGATCAACATCGTTGCTGCCGCCTGGGGACTCGAAGCGCTCGGCCCTGATGATGAGATCGTGACCACGCAGATGGAACACCACTCCTCGCTTGTAACTTTCCAGCAGCTGGCCGAGCGGACGGGAGCGACGATCAAATTCGTCGAAATCGACGATGATGGCTATCTGGACATGGACCACGCACGCGAGTGCATCACCGACGACACGAAACTCGTCTCCGTGGTACACGCCTCGAACACGCTCGGAACGATCAACCCGGTTGCAGAGATTTCCGAGATCGCCCACAATCACGGCGCGCTCGTGCTCGTTGACGGCGCACAGTCCGCACCACACCAGCCGATCGACGTGGAGGCGATCGATGCGGACTTCTTTGCCTTTTCCGGGCACAAAATGTGTGGGCCGACGGGGATCGGCGTGCTGTATGGCAAACGCGAACTCCTCGAATCGATGCAGCCGTACCTCTACGGTGGCGGGATGGTCCGCAAGGTGACCTACGAGGAGACCACTTTCGAGGAGCTCCCCTGGAAGTTCGAAGCAGGAACGCCAGTGATCGCACAGGGAATTGCGCTGGCCAAAGCGTGTGACTATCTCGATGCAATCGGCATGGAGCGCATCGAGGCTCATGGCCAGGAGCTCACAGCGTACGCCCACGATCGACTCTCGTCGTTCGACGACATCGAGATCTACGGCCCGCCAGCCGACGATCGCGCTGGGCTCGTTTCGTTCAACGTCGATGGCGTTCACGCACACGATCTATCATCGATCGTCAACGACCACGGCGTGGCAATTCGTGCTGGTGATCACTGTACGCAGCCGCTGCACGACACGCTCGGAATTGCGGCCTCCGCGCGTGCATCGTTCTACCTCTATAACACACGTGAAGAGGTCGACGTCCTGATCGAGGCAATCGATGACGCCAGACAGCTGTTTGCGTGAGCAGTGAACTACGACGATACATCAGCCCGTAGGAAAAACCGAAATTTCGGGTGACTCATTCTGTGGCAGTGGGCGTTCTCGAATGAAACTGTAAGTAGTCCGAATTGTGCCTCGAAGATGGGGCGAAATAGAATAAATGCAGAATATTCTTCTAATAGAACGGAGTCATAGAAAATAATTAATGGATAGTAAGCCGTTACTGTCACGAATTGGAACCGCGACGATCATCCTACTGATTCTCATTGGAATGGTGATTCCGCTGGGTGCTGGGGCGGGCGAAAAAGAACCCAATGAACCAAATGACGCGCAAGGGGCCGCCACGCAGATTACGGGTGATTCCATCGATGGGGAGATATCCATGACCGGTGGCACTGACTGGTTCTCGAAGGAATACACCAAAGGAGAAACAATCAATATTGTCATTACGAAGAAACTCTGGGAGCAAGGATTGCAAACATTCCTACATGCACCAAATGGAACACAAATAGACAACAGTACAATTCGACGTGGCGTTGATATTGTACAGCTCTCGGCGGACGCACCAGTATCAGGTCGATACGGTGTCCAGATCACTGGTATGCATGATGGAGTGAGAAGTACTGAATACACAATCCATACCGACTACAGTAAAAAAATAGTCAAAACTGATGTAGAACTCGCATCCGGTGTGATGGAAGAATCAGAACCAAATAATAATAACTCAAATGCAACTCAAATTACAAAAAATGAAATCGTCGGAGCGATAGAACACGACAATTCTGCGGATGAAAAGCCTGACTATTATGCCATTCAGGTCGACAAAGGTGAAAGAATATCAGTTTTACTTCGTAAAACGGTAGACAGTAACAGGGAGACCATGTCTCTGTATCAACCGAGAGAAGCCGATAATGACCTTTTGGTACGGGACTCCCAGGTAATACTGCAGGACGACGATTCTCGCGGCCAGAGCGTTATACACGCAAAACAAAATGGCACAGTAGTTATATTAATTACTGGAGACAAATGGTCGGGTCCAGAGCCGTTACCCTACAGACTCGAAGTTTCAAGCTTCGGTCACGAACCGCTTCCTTCAGAACAAGAGCCGACACCCACTCAGGCTACCGCAACCGCCGAACCAACGGAGCAAGCCACTGAAACTCCGTCCAAGCAAGGGGGTATTGATATCCAGTCAGGGGCAGACTCGGAATCCCCAAACAGTGAGTCTGCGACCACAGAGCTATTTGGACCAGGCTTTACGGGATCTGGGGCAATCGTTGCGCTCTTGCTCTCCGGATTGTTCGGCTGGCGTCGATCCTGACGGTTCTCAAACCCGCAGTTGAAGACCCACTCTGAAGTATAGTAATAAATCAGAACCATACAGTTCGTCAGAATTAATTCAGAATCCTCATATAATAGCAGACGGACGCAATACGTAGTAAATGGATAGTAATATATCACAAACACAGGTTGTCGTTATTACAGTAGTGACAATTATTCTAGTCGGCCTCGTTGTTTCACCGGTTGCAGGCGCAAGTGAAGAAGAGAGCGAACCAAATGACGCTCCAGGTGCAACAACCCTTATCTCAGGCAGTTCCATCGACGGAAAAATCAGTACAGAGGGCGATGAGGACTGGGTTGGGAAAAAATATGATTCGGGAGAGAAAGTCACCTTTACCGTAGCAAAGCCGCTCTGGAACCACGGATTGAAGGTGTCACTGCACGGGCCGAATGGATCACAGTTGGACAACACCACTGTCAGAAAGGGCGTCGATATTGCAACTGTCTCAGTGACCGCAAAGAATGCTGGATTCCACGCTGTCAGAATTCAGGGAATCGGACCAGATCGTCAGGGAGCGAACTACACCGTCCACACCGACCCCGATAAGCAACAGGACCCAACCAAAGTATCCCTCCCCTCCGGAATGGTTCGCGACTCCGAGCCAAACAACGGCTCATTCGACGCACAAAAAGTCGATAAAAAATCCGTAAGTGGTGCTATTAATGATAATAAAGATCGGGACGTATATGCCATACAAGTAACTGAAGGTGAAAAGGTATCAATATTGATTGAAAATATAAATAATGAAAATTGGGTCAAATACGAGATGTATTCACCCGCAGATCTAGATGGCCACCGCAGTGAAATCGCAGAAGGTGAATTCGATGATGACCCACGTTCTCAGGTCGTCGTTACCCCTGAAAGGAGTGGTACTATGCTAGTGAAAATGAGAGGAACTATTAATAAAAATTTGGTGAAGTACAAAATCGATGTTTCGTATCCGGGTCGAACATCCACACCGTCTGACGACAAACAGTCAAATGGTCAATCGGATGAATCAGGAGACACCGAGAATTCGTCCACTGATTCGGAGATGACAAAACTGTTCGGACCGGGCTTTACAGGACCTGCTGCGATTCTCGCGCTCCTCCTCACAGGGCTGTTTGGCTGGCGTCGTACCTGAATCCCTTGTCTTTGTATCGCACAAGTGCTGGCATTCGCTGAGATACCGAGGTGGTAAATCGAAATCAAGATTGATGTCGGGCGATTAGCGTCACATATCTGCCGATCGGGGACCGGTCGAAAAAGCCATCCTGTTCAATTGTAATTGAGGCGTAGCACCTGATCAACTACCGATCAGATTGTATCATCTGGCCGGCTGTTGGAATGCAGAATATTCTTCTAATAGAACAGAGTCATAGAAATTAGCTAATGGATAGTAAGAAGTCACTGTCACGTATTGGAACCGCGACGATTGTCCTGCTGGTGCTCGTCGGAATGGCAGTTCCGCTGGGTGCTGGAGCAGGCGACAAAGAGCCAAACGAACCGAATGACGCGCAGGGAGCCGCTACACCGATAACGGGTGATTCCATAGACGGTGAGATTTCAATATCCGGTGGAACCGACTGGTTCGCAAAAGAGTACGCTAAAGGAGAGTCCATCGAAATCGTTATCACCAAACCACTCTGGGACCGGGGACAAAAAATGTCACTCCACAGCCAAAACGGAACACAGTTGGATAACACCACTGCCCTGCAAGGTGTGGATATCGCTGTCCTTTCAGCAAAAGCACCAGAATCAGGTACGTATGGGGTGAAAATCGAGGGTGCTGAAAGCGACGTCAAGAACTCTCATTACACAGTGCATACGAATTATGAAGGTAGTAAAGAAAGGACAGATGTCGAACTACCGGATGAAACGCTGGTGGAAAAAGAGCCGAACGATAACCTCTCAAATGCAATTCCAGTAACGAAAAAGAAGGTCTCGGGGACGTTAACCGATGATAGAGATAGAGACGAATACGTAATCCAGGCCGAGAAGGGGGAAAAGATGTCAATACTTCTTAAATTAAAGAATAATGGCTATAATTTAGATGGAGCTACAATACATTCAGTAAATCACGATGGGGAGACTATCGGTGCCGATCATATATACCTAAGTGAAGAGAATAGGAGAGGCCAATCAGTTGTGCAAGCTAAACGAGATGGAAGATTAGAATTTATAGTGGATGGTGATGTGATTGACCACGATAAAAACCTGAGTTATACGTTTGAAGTGGAAAGCCTCGGCCAAGAACCACTCCCTTCAGAAAAGGATTCGACATCCACCGAAGAGCCTTCCACAACCGAACAAACGGCACAAGGCACTGAAACGGCCACCGAGCAAGCAGATACTGACACCGGTACTGCGACTGCATCCACCGAATCCGACGCCACGCAACTGTTCGGACCGGGCTTTACAGGACCGGCTGCGATTCTCGCCCTTCTCCTCACAGGGCTGTTCGGCTGGCGTCGATCCTAAAAAACCGGTTGCGCCTCAACAGCACGATACGTTTTTCCGGCGGTAGCGACTATCCAGGATAACGATGGGACTGGGCTCAGATATGTATCGCCAGCAGATCCTCGATCACTACAAAAATCCCCGCAACTACGGTGAACTCGAGGACCCAACGTTCTCACACACCGGCGAAAATCCGACGTGTGGCGACACGATCCAGATGGACGTTGTGCTGGCCGACGACGATGAAACGATCGAACGGGTGGCGTTCTCCGGCGATGGCTGTGCAATCAGCCAGGCAAGCGCCTCGTTGCTCACCGAGATGCTCACGGGAATGACGCTCGAGGACCTCGACGAACTCGATCGCGACGACGTGATCGAGATGCTCGGCGTCGACATCAGCCCGATGCGGGTCAAATGCGCGGTCCTCGCGGAGAAAGTCGCACAGGACGGCGCGAAGATCCACACCGGTGAAATTGAAATCGACTCGACGAAAACCGAGTAACGACGCACTTTGCGGTTATTTTTGCCGAAACGAACGAGTGCGACCGTCTCGACTACATACTGACCAGAGAGAGTGTCATGTCCGATCCGAACACGGAACTACTGCAGGTGGAACTCGACGTGTGGCACCCGGACTGCTGGACGACGGAATTGAACGAAGAAACCGGTGCAGGAGTGCTGGGCCACGGAAGCATGGTAACCGGTGAAGAAGCAAGCGAGCGGTGTACGATCTACGGCCAGTCAGCCCAGCAGGTCGAGACAGCGTGGTCGGTCGCAGATCAGTCCGCACGCATCGAACACATTCATCCACTCCACCCACGACCACGCCAGCGCGCGGGGGACACCGCAGGCATCGGTCGATTCGTCCAGGACGTTGTCATCGAATACGACACGACAGAAGGGATCGGACCAGGATTCGCAGCGCGTGGTTTTCTTCTGGATCGTAGTTCCAGAATGACCGACGGACATGAGCGGTGGCCACTGCTCATAGCGACAGATCGGTCAACAATCGATCGCAAACTCGAGTCGTTGCGAACAGAATACGACGCGGCGATCGATCTCCGAAGGCTCGAAGCTGCCGAACGAAACCGGTCCGACACGTGTTCCCCGTCCGTCGATCACCTCACGCCGCGACAGCGCGAAGCGTTCGAACTCGCACGGAGTCGTGGCTACTACGAATGGCCTCGTGGTGTGAGTGCAACGGATCTTGCAGCCGAGCTCTCGGTCTCGAAAAGCACATTCCTTGAGCACCTGCGGGGTGCTGAGCGACAACTGCTCTGTGGCGAGCAGACCGAAAAACGAAAACACCCGACCATGTGAGGCCAATTGTCTTCTGCAGTGGGAGATTCGGTCCACATGCCCCCGTCACTCCCCGAGTCCCTCCACATTCACCTATGTCGGGACCCAGTCGTGCAGAATGGACGGAACTGTACAGTGAAACGCTCGATAGCGACGCCTGTTTGATGCCGACCGACCCCCTCCCGTTCGTTGACGAAATCGAAGCCATCCTTTCCGAAGAATCCTGCGAGCGTGTTTTAGAAGCAGCCGCTGGCGAAGGGAGAAACACACAACGGCTCGCTGAGACAGTGTCGGAATATCACGCCTGTGATATCAGTGCCGACGCACTAAAGACCTGCAAACGGCGGGCGGGCTCACAGGCCACAATTCGAGAGGCCGATATCCGGTCGTTGCCGTATACGTCGCCCTTTGGAGCCACGATACTGCTCGATGCACTCACGCATTTTCGCGACGTTGAACTCGTCCTGCGTGAACTGCAGCGTGTGACCGAGACGGGCGGCTACGTGATTTTTAACATGCCAATCGATGGCGACGACGCAGCAACCAACGGCGAACTGATCGCCGATTACGGTCCGTTATGCGAATACGAATACCGCAACGACAACTATTCGACGACATATATGTTCATCAGCAATTATAGACAATTCTGTGAACTGCTGTCGTCACTCCAACTGCCCATCGACTGTGTGAGCTCCTGGGAGTGGCGAGATCCACCCCATCCAGAATACCGAAACGAAACACACGATCACAAGAACCTCTTATTATATGCTAGAGTGACAGATGCAAGGGGCAACTGAGCAGACCGATAGCAGTCAGTTCACAGCCGATGGGTTCGTTCGTGGCCTCCATGAGAGCGTCCCCATCGCCGTTGCGGTGTTCACCTACGGTGTCGTGTTTGGCGTTCTTGCACGCCAGACTCCGCTGGGAACCATCGAAACACTGCTCATGAGCGTGACCGTTTTCGCAGCTTCCGCGCAGTTTGTCGTGCTCGATCTGTGGCGCACACCGCTGGCTGTTATCCCGATTGTCATCACGACGGTCGCCGTGAATCTTCGCCATCTGTTGCTGTCAGCGGCACTTGAGCCCTGGTTCTCCCGGCTGAAGCGCGGACGAATCTATGGAACGCTGTTTTTTCTGAACGACGAATCGTGGGGCTTGACGATGCGTGCCCATTCGGACGGTGAAACGGATGGTGCCTATCTTCTCGGGAGTGGCTGTCTCGTTTTCGTTGCCTGGGTGAGCGCAACTGGTGTTGGCCTCACTGCTGGTGGGCTCATCAGTGATCCCACCCGGTTCGGCCTCGATATGGCGTTTGCGGCCGTCTACATTGCGTTGCTGGTGGGCGTCTGGGACGGTCGGTCGGACGCCGTTCCCGTTGCCGTTGGGGGTGGCGTTGCACTCGTGGCGTCGATGATTCTTGCGGGGAGCTGGCATATCATCATTGGTGGACTCGCCGGGAGTCTCGCCGGTGTCGTTCGTGACGAACTGGGTGAACACCAATGAACGCTACCGGCGTGCTCGCGATTGCAGGCATGGCCGTTGGAACGTATCTCACACGAATTGGTGGCTACTGGCTCGTCAGTAGGTTCGAGTTGACATCCAGGGCCAGAGCGTGGCTCGAATACGTTCCAGCAGCAGTGCTGGCGTCGCTGGTCGTGCCAGAGCTCACCACTGGCGGGCCAGAAAAGCTCGTGGCTGGGATGGGCGTGTTGTTCGTTGCCTACCGGTGGGGAAATATCCTTTACTCGATGCTTGCCGGCATCGGTCTCGTTCTGGTTTTCAGACAGCTACCGCTCGGGTGAGTGCCTACTCGGGTTTCAGTCCGGCACCTTCGACGCGCATCACAGATTCGCCATCGGGCAGGTTTGGTGCATCCACGAGTTTGACGATCCGCTTGTTCGCTTTCGATTTTCGCAGATACATGCGGAAGGTGGATTTGTGCCCGAGGATGTTGCCACCGATCGGTTTCGTTGGATCGCCGAAGAAGGCGTCCGGATTCGACTGCACCTGGTTGGTGACGAGGACGGCCGCGTTGTAGAGATTGCCCAGTCGATCGAGATCGTGGAGATGTTTGTTGAGCTTTTGCTGGCGGTTGGCGAGCTCACCACGTCCGACGTACTCAGCACGGAAATGTGCCGTCAGCGAGTCGACACAGACCAACCGCACTGGGTATTCGCTGTCTTCGTGTTCGCTGGCGATTTCCTGGGCCTTCTCGGCGAGCAAAATCTGGTGGTTCGAGTTGAACGCTTTGGCCACGTGGATGTAATCCAGGAACGTGTCGATGAGTTCCGCAACTGCGGCCTCGTCGGTTGCGCTGCCTTCGATATCGCGGTCTTCCATTGCGGCCTCAATCAGTGAGTCATCGAGTCCCCGGACCATCTCGTCGATCCGTTCGGGCCGGAAGGTATCCTCCGAATCCACGAAGATCGCGCTTCCGCCGAGTCCGCCAACCGATTTTGGCAGCTGGACGTTCACCGCGAGCTGGTGGGTGATCTGGGATTTGCCCGCACCGAACTCGCCGTACACCTCCGTGATCGACTGGGTCTCGACGCCGCCGCCGAGCATCTCATCGATTTCGTCGATCTGGAACTGGAGTTTGCCGATGCGTTCGCGTCGCTGGAGGACCGACGCACCCGTCTCGAAGCCACCAATATCCGCCTGCTCACGCGCGGCCTGGATGATATCGTGGGCCGTTGACTCACCCACATCTGCGGTGTTCGAAAGCTCGGCGGGGCTCGCGACCGCAATGCCCTGAAACGAATCGTAGCCGTTGTCCGTCAACTTCTCGGCCGTGGCCGGTCCCACGCCCGGGAGGTTCTCGAGATCTGTCGCCATGCACTCGGCTTGTCCCTCACCACTCATAAACGCTCGTTAACAGCGGAGTGAAAGTGAAACAGTGGGAAGGAGGTGGAGCTGTGGTATGCATCCAATGGAAAGCAAGTCTCAGCCACAGAACCATCTCTGTCGTAAATATGGATCAATATTGTTCGAATAGATATTATAATAAAATGAGCTGGGATAAATTATCCACACTCCTGGTAGATGTCGCCACGGAGGTGTTCGAACCGTGCTGTCGTCCACCAGAGGGCTAGATCATACGTTTCGATGTGAACGCCGACCCTCCGTTGGTCCAGTGGATCGTCAAGATCAGCGATGGGGGAGCCAGATTGGTGTTTGTGGCCAGGCCGCGTATCATCCATCACGGTCCACGTGTTGCCATCCGGCCCACGAAATCGATCGCCAACGGACACATCCGCGACTGGGTTGAGTTTCGTCGACGACCAGAGCCGGCGGCCACAGCTCGCACACTCGGCTTCGATCGTCACCGCAGTATCTTCCACGGAGACGATTTCGGGATTTGTCACGGTGTGCTCGTCACAATCCATCAGGGATCGCCTCAATGAGAATGATCCGCCGACAGCCAAGGCATCTGAACACCACGTTCTCGAACGCGTCTGGATCTCCATGGAGTGGATTCGGGTGCGCACAGCGCTCGTGTGGACAAACCGCCGCGCCGAACACGGCGTTGTCCTGGGGGACGAGTCGGTGGTCAGTAGTGAACTCCCGGCAGCGATGGCGTTCGCCAAATCGATCGAAGGCGGCGTTCTCACCCATTATCTTCCCCCGGCGCGATCGCCCTTGAATGGCCACGGCCCAGGTGTTCGAGCCACGTATCGCCTGGGTAGCGGGCCGAATCAGTGTGTGGCTGCGGTTTCGGTAGCCACGTGTGGTGGTTGGTAATCGTCGCTACTCCAGCATCCGTGATCGCGTAGCTGACTCCGTCAGTCGTTTCGTTCGCCACCACCAACTCCGCTTCGAGCAGTCCGTTCAGATGTGAATAGAGCCGTCGGTAGGTGAGCGATGTCGAGAGTCCTACGCTGACCGTTGATTTGAGGTATGACGGCGAGTGCGGACCGGAACCGGCGAGAATGAGCAACAGATCGCGTTCGACTCCGTGGAGATCACCGAACCGTGTCTGCGATGGCACTACTGACCACCTCGCTTTTCGAGTGGCTGTCGGTGGGAAGCTATCTCGTGTAATCGGGGGGTATCACGGCACGGTGCTGGAATATGGGGGGTCTTGGGGATGTTTCCGAACAGGTGTGATGAATCGACAGAGGGTCCGTTTGTCCGTTCATGTGATGGTGCGTCAGTACGATGGTCGTCACAGTCAAGGAACTGTGCGACCGTAGAGTGATTTGCTCGCTGTGACATTGTGATCACGGTTGGTCGTTATCTTTCGCGGTACGACAGGATACGACAATCAGCGAGCGCCGAACGTACCGGGACTAGGGATCCCGAAGCCCAAGGTGGCCTACCACCCTATGGAGGGCGCGTGCGTTCGATTACTGATTGCCCAGGGCCTTCCTATCAGGTTTTCTCTGGGTTATCTTCTTGATCCGACTATCACGCTGAGTTGTGATACTCAACTAAATATGTATTCTATCTATATGCGCATAAATATTGGGGCCAGACCTGATATCGGGGTCGGGTGGGCCAATTTACATATTCGTGCATCGCTAAAAGTGATGTAACGCCTGTCCGCGTAACCCATGTCCATTGAGTATTCCACATCGGATCTCGTCACAGCAGCAAATCTTCTTCAATCCTTAAATCCCTCAAAAGTGGGATTACTCCTAGTTATCTGTGATGATGAAGTGCAGACTCAAGGGGAGCTTTCGGATCTGATAGGACGCAATCAATCAACTATTTCTTCTTATATTCAATCATTGTCGTCACTTTCCCCACCGTTAGTTGCTAAAGGTCGGTATTACATGATTACGGGCACGGGTGGAAAAGTCATTAGCTTGATCAATGATGTGGCCCGCCGATCCGGTGTTGATTTGCGGACTTTGGACTGGTCCAGTCGGTCCTCCCGATCAACAATTGATGATCTCCTAACCCCATTGCATGATTCACAGATCGATCGGCCTATCTTCGTTCTGGAGGCACTTGGCAACAGGAGTGGGATTGACGGTCCTATCGGGTCACCAGAAGCTGTTAGATTCGCCAATATTGTTCGAGATGTGGAGCAGCGACTAGATGACATGGGGAAGAGTGTAACAAAGGAAGAGATCCGTCGTACTGTGAAAAATCGATTTGAGGCCGTTGGAGTGGTGAGGCTGGAGGATGACCTTATCCATTTAACTGATAAGGGGCATCAACTTGCTTGGTTGTTAAGCGAACTAGTTCACCACATTGAGGAAGAAAACTCGTCCGAGAATGAAATGGAGAGGGAAGAAGTCCTTAGCACTGACCCCCCTCGCTCTAATCAGAAGGATGTTATCAAGGATGCCACAGCTGCATCGGATCACGTGATGCCGGTTTATGCCCCTGAGACAGGAGAGGGCCCCATTCTTCCACTTAACGAAAAGACATCAATAAACGAGCTTAGAACGTCTCTTGATCAAGCTGCAAAGAAATATGGAGAAGATGTTGGTCTAGAGTTGGTGTGGATGATTCAAACCGATAGTGGGTTGTATCCGATGTCTCCAGGCCACACAGATTCATTAGGACACCAAAATCGATGAAAAATCGTCAATTATCGGGCTCTGTCGATCTTTTCATACCAGTCGAGGGTACTGTCCCATTCTTTTTTCCTGCGGCGGATGGCTGTGAGACGAGTTTGATTAATGGAGGGCGGGTGAAGTTTGTCGATCAAGCTTTCTCCCTGCTGGTATAGTCTCTCAAGGTTATCGTGTGGATTTGGCTCACAGACAAGTGAAACACCGATCAATCCAGCAACTTGCGAGATGTCTCCTCTGCTGATCAGCGGTCGTATCTCGTTAGACACCCTCGCAAGAGTCGCGGCATGGTTAGTGATTTTCATAATCTCTTGCCTTCGGGCAGGAGTTTTGGCAAATGGCATTATTTCATTTTCAGCGAGGTATTCAGCTGTGTAGGACATGTCTGGATTTCCGCCTCCCAATCGTTCCAGAATGTTTATAACTTCAATTACTTCCCTGGAAACCCTTTCTTTGTTGAGTCCACTTTCAATTTCATTCTGGATTGTATAAATGTCGAATAGATTGTTGTACTGGGGTATGGCTAAGGTTGGCGAGAAATGCACCCAATCATCATGCTGCACCCCAGTTATTTCTGTTACAACCTCTCCTATTGACTCAAAAGCCTCTCGTGTATGTTTGAGATCTCTCGGATTATGGTCCAGAATACGAGATTGATCTGGAAGGTGGATAGCTGATCCTACGATTCCCCCACACCCAGCTATCGCAGATTCCCCTTCCCCAATTACGTACCTTACATTTAGATGCTCAAAAATTTCGTCCGCAGTGCTCCGAACTTCTAGAGCTGCTGCATATTGATTCAGAACTTTCACATTCCACTCAACAGGATCAAGAATTCCTCGCTTAAGCTTTCTTTGCCGTGATTCTTCCGTTTTTCTGCCTCCTATGAAAATGTCTAGATCCTCACCGAGTTTCTCACGAAAGCTCTCTTGATACTCCCCTCGCTGATAGTTTATGCGTCCTTTTGCTGCGTCAATCGCAGCGCGTTGTTGGGTGTCACTCGAAACTGCATCAAGTACATCTCGGTTTTGTTTGACTATTCTCTTCTGAGTGTGTGCCATATAGAAATTTGAATAATCAATCAGTTGGACGACTCCCCTCCGAAAAAGATGTCCATAAGCCATGGCGAGGCTTTGATTCCATGGCGATTGCTTTTCTTTCAAAGCAATAGCCTGCAACCGGTTGTAATCATGGATATCTAAGAGAATCACGGGACTCGATCTACTGGAACCATATTGGAGATACGCCAGATTGGCCAGTAGAGAAGCCATCGATAACCCAGGGAGAGCTACATAAGCTAACCGTTTACCGTCGGTTGTATTTTTTTGACTGTCCATTGATTGTCTCGCGTTATATTGTACCCAATTTATAATTTTATTTTCTTTCATCAATTGTCCTAACGTAGTTAGAGTGAGAAAACCACCGGTCAACTTGATGACCGACCGCCGTGTCGTTTTTAATCCGCTCGGCTGTGTTCTCCACTCACTAGCCATTATATTACATATTCTGTATAGTTCAATATTAGTTGCGGCAGCTATATCATATCCTTTGAGAACAGATAGGGTCGTGCGATGACTGGGTGTGTAGTATGGAAGAAGACTGGCCGATAGTTCTTCCGTATACGCTTGATTCGGAGGAGGCTAGCGTGCTACTCGACGCTCTGCACTCTGAGCTCCCAGAGGTGTCTATCGAATACCACGCGACACCGTCAGCAACAAAGGAAGCTCTCATCGACGCACCGATCGTGGTAGCGTTTGGGTTTCCTGACGAGTTGTTCTCGTACGCTAAATCACTCCGTTGGGTGCAGGCCCTCAGCGCTGGTGTGAACACGTACAACGTCAACGAATTCGAACAGCGGGGCGTCAAACTCACTACGGTGTCGGGTGTCCATGCCCAGCCAGCAGCCGAACAGGCGATCGGATACATGCTCGCATTCGAGCGCGGGTTTCCTGAGGCGTTTCGTCACCAGCATCGCGGCGTCTGGGAACGCTACGATGTAGGTGAGCTCCACAACTCGACTGTCGGGATCGTCGGTCTGGGGTCGATCGGCGAACGGGTAGCCGAGCTCGCCAGTGCGTTCGGTGTTGAGACGATCGGATTGAAACGCGATCTCTCCACTGGTGGTGATGTGGTTGATGAGTTGGTCGGTCCCGACGGATTGGAATCGCTCCTTGTGCGATCAGATCATGTCGTGCTTGCGTGTCCGCTCACCGATAAAACTCGGAATATGATCGACCGAACCGCTCTCAAGACAATGAATGACAATGGAGTGTTACTAAACGTCGCTCGCGGAGGGTTGGTCAAGCACTCAGCACTGGTCCAGGCGCTCCAACGGGATTGGATACGCGGTGCGGCGCTTGATGTCGTAGCAGATGAACCGCTGGACGGTGATTCTCCATTGTGGGACCTCTCGAACGTTATCCTTACTCCCCATATGGCAGGCCTGACGCCACGATATATGGAGCGCTGTGCATCGATTGTCGCAGATAACTACCGAGCGTTCGTTGCGGGGAATCCGCTGCAGAATCGCATCGTATAGTTGAGGCCAATCAGTGATAGTGATGGTGTATCATCAATACCATTAATCGAATATAGAAAATAATTTATTAATATATTATAATTTGAGTGTTATCCCTTTATAATCTGAAGGCATGCAAGTTAGTATGATTTATATAATGAAAAGTGGTATAACCAGATAACAGACCCATATCAATGCCAAGCTTCATACTTGATCTGGATATACTTGTTGAGAATAATTCTCCAAAACTAGAAGAGGTGGCAACTCAAGTTCAAGTTGAACCTGGTTTCATTAGGGAACTCAAGCGAACATTCGGCAACGATCTAGATTCAGTGTCTGAATTGGAAATAGGGATTCAGATTTCAAACATCTGCGAATTGGCATGGGAAGATAATGAAAATTCAGAAAAGATCCAAAAACACACTGTCGCACTAGCAGAGCGTCTCCATGGAGCCCAAAAGGCAAATAAAGGATTGTTGTTCCATAGCACTTCCTCCGAAGTTCTGATCGCACATTACCGGGAAAACGAGGGGTGGGTAAAGGATTCAGATATACTCATCAGTGGTGATCGGGTTGATAAGGATAGTGTTATCAGTATGTTTGCGCTTGAGGCATCGGCCAGCAATCGTGATGTCTCTGTAGTCAATGCAGATTACTATACCGATTCTACAACGATCATGCAGATTTTCAACGTCTTGTCAGATGATATATTACAGGAAATACCTGATCGAGAGGTCTATCTCAATGGGGAGCCAGTATATGACGGACGTTACTCGGTCAGATACTCTTTCGGGCGATGGCAATGTATCGAAATGCTTGATGACGGGTCGCTTCGTCTTGATTCTGATTCAGAGACATTCACAATTGAAAAACAGCATGATGCTAAGCCTCGCCTCTATAACTATACATTCGATGGTGGACGATTTGGTTTGTTGAGATGTGATAAACTTTGGAAATTTGAACGTGAATATTTCAAACACAAACATGGATGGTTGACATCCAAACGTGTTTACCGCCACCTTGTAAACAAGGAGAACACTTACAAGGAGTCCAGAACGGAGATTAAATTCTCAGACTCAACGATACGGAAATGTGAGAAAGCAACTGACCACGGCCATGTCGTCTTCGCCAAACATAACGACGATGGTGTGCTGACTCAAGAGTTTGCAGATAAGATTATCAGGTCTATCACCAGTAATAAGCAATATCGTCTATACTTTGCCTCACATCAAGACGTTCCGGAACATGAAAATCTGCGGTTCGAATCTGGAGATTATACCCTCGTGTTCCCTAATATTGATGCTGGTTCTATCACGAAAAGGAGGGACGAACTCCAGCTATTGTACGACCAAGCGACTAATGATGGACTTCCCCTAGTCCGTCAGTATATGACTGCTGCGGGTCTCTTAATTGGACTCAGCACGGTCTCAAAAACGTCCTCAGCCAATTCACTCAAGGGTGTAATCGCATCAAGCACCTACGGCGCGATTCAGGGATATATCGAACAAAAGCTAGAAACTGCAGAGACACCAGATGCATTTCGGAGTTCACTGAATGCCTACTTCGACACGGTCGGTACGGAAACACAGCCAGCATCTATCGTTGATGGCAGCTTTGGTTACGACGGCTTCAAGAGGTTGGTTCAGATGATCGACAAGGCTGGCCGGTCCCTGAAGCTTTCAGCGGGCGATTTCAAAGGGCTCAATGAAGAGGGATATCGAAGTGTCATCACCTCCACGATTGGTCAGCGAATCGACGGCAACCTGGTCCGTGAACCAGAAACAGGGCGAGGGCCAGCCGATATCCGGCTACAAGATAATAATGGTGATGTCATCTATATCGGTGAGTGTAAATATTGGACAGAAGACAATACTGGTGCTGAATATAACGTTAAGAAACCACTTGAACAGCTCGATACATACTACCAGCATCAATTATTTGATTCAATTATTATATTCTTTAAATCAGAAGACTATAGTCAGCTTGATATCAATGCTGTTTGGAAGGAAATCGACGAGAAGCTCGCATCTCATGACACAACCTTATCTCTTGAGGATAAAATGTCGGAGACTCCTCGGTCTCGAATATATGAGCGTCAATCAGCCAGGAATAATGAATATCGATACTTATCAATTCACGTATTTGATGTTAGCGCAACACAGCACCATGAAATAACCGCATACGCTTGAATGAGAAGAAGACACTCGTCGCTGTATTTAGCCATGAACACGCTTGGCGAAAGCGTCGTTCTTCTCGGCAAGTGATGGTCCTGGTGCGAACCCTTACCCTCCGCCCGGTCTGAGCTCAGTTCTATGACCGATTCCGATCCGCTTCCCACCGCAGAGTTCGTCCATCATACGGCGCTTACCGTCCCCGATCTCGATGAAGCGGTTGCCTTCTTCGTCAAGGTGCTGGGCTGTGAGGAACTGTATCGGAAGGGGCCGTTTGGTGATCCAGATGGTGATTCAATGAAACGGCGTCTCGGTGTGCATCCGGATGCCGTCGCCGAACTCGCAATGGTGCGATGTGGTCCCGCGATGAATCTGGAACTGTTCGAGTGGGACGCTCCAGACCAGGACGAGACCGCTCCCACTCTCGCTGATAACGGCGCAACACACATTGGAATCCAGGTCGGGTCGATCGATCGGGCGCTATCGGTGCTCTCCAATCGTGAGGATGTCGAAGTACTAGATGAACCCCAAACTAATGACGACGGACCCACAGCTGGCCTCACGTACGTATTCTGCCGGACTGACTGGGGGCTGATGCTTGAACTACTCGAAGCGCCGGATTCACTGCCATACGAGCAAACAACTGATGGACGACTGTTCGATCCTGCCACGTCGTTGAGTTAGTCTAAGTAGCATCTCTCCATTGGCTACAGCACCGAATTAGTGAACACCACACCATACTTCTCCCACAAGAGCCCATCCGCAACTATCTATCCAGATGATGGTTTTTGATAGAGTGCCTCAGTCCCAGCGTGCTGATGTGGCTCGCCCCCGGAGTCGTCATCGAAAACTACGTCATCAGCGTAGAGACAATCCCAATCCTCGTAGTAGGTACTGAGCTCGCCTTCATCGTAGAAATATTCATTGTCACCCCAGTCTGGAGCAGGTGGAATTTCGTCTTTGTCAACGAATGCGAAGAGCGCATGAATGCCACCGGGCCGAGTCTGCGATTTGAAGTGGCTGAACTGATCGTGTCGCTCATCGGGTCGGAGATACTGAATCGTTCCGATCGAATAGAAAATATCGATCGGCGTCGTGAGTGTGAGTGTGTTGATGTCGCCTTGCGCGACCTCGATACTAACGGCTTTCTCCTCGGCCAGTTGCTCAGCTTTTTCGAGTCCGTTCGGAGCGATATCGATAGCCGTTACGGTGATCCCCTGCTCTGCGAGATAGACGGAATCACGGCCCTCTCCTGCACCAACATCAACGGCTGTGAGGGTGTTCTGATCGGGTGCGTGTTCAACGGCACGTTTGACGAGTTCGTTTGGTTCCGTTCCCCAGTAGTACTCGTCCTGTGCGTACAGCTGCTGTAGTTCATCGTATTTCATCTGACAATGACCTCACGACAGGCTACTACTCTGGTGAACAGTAGCCACAAAAACTCTGTCTATATCTCTACCTTATCGCCAGAACCACTTAAAGGAAAACGGACAATCAGTTCCAATGGCAGTGTGCAGCAAGAGCCACGAATGAAACGATTCCTGAAATGAGCACAAAAGGCTTCGCTGCGCCGTTATCGTGAAACTCGGTATGTGCTGAGCTACGATGGCGAACGATCCGCAGACCCAGAAGCTGTTTCAGGGAGAAATACCCAGATCAATATTCCAGTGAGGACCATCGCACCGGCTGCTATCAGTGTCGTTCCTGCATAGCCCACGCGCGCGTAGACAGCACCCGCAAGCCCTCCACCGAGTCCAGAACCGATTTGTCCGACCCCAATAGTGAGATTGATGAACGTTCCTCGATTGTCGCTGGGGACGATTTCGGTCAGCAATGTCTGGAACGGCGTCCCCCTGGCTGCGTACAACCCCATCACGCTAAAGAACAGTCCATAGGCGACCCACATACTGACGATAAAATACGTTGTCAGTACCATGAGGCCAGCAAGACCGAATGATCCGAAAATAATGAAGCGTTTTCGGCCGAAGTGATCCGACAGTGTTCCAGCGGAGGGGCCGGCTACTGTCGTTCCAAGCCCACCGAAGAAGAACATCGTCGCGATCGCCCCACCGCCGACCCCGAGTGTCGTCTGAAGCCACGTTGGAAGATACGTCATGTACAGTGAACTGCCGCTAAACATAATCGCAAAGATCACAACTGCCGCAAGCCCTTCGCGTCGCCGCAGTACTGTTGTGTACCCATCAAGAACGCTATGAATTGACAAGTGGTCCGTGCGCTGAACATCGGGCTGTGGGACGTATCGCCAGAGGAAGCCGATAGTTACGGCGAGGAGAATTCCGAACGCGAGGAATGGCCACCGGTATCCGAACTGCTCCGCGACAATCGTGCCGATAGGAATCCCGGCAATTAGACCGGCAGATGTTCCGCTTCCTACCCAACCATTTGCCCATCCACGACGGTCGCGGGGGAAATAATCGCCGATGTATGCAAGCGACGCACCGGTAAGAATTCCACCTGCAACGCCTGCGAGTGCTCGTACCACGATGAGCGATGCGAAATCCCAGGTAAACCAGTGGAGAATAAGCGCAGCAGCCATGATCGCGTTTCCGATGAGTAATATTCGACGTCTGCCGATTCGATCAGAGATGGGTCCAGCAATAAACGCAAAGACGCCGACGAACACCGCATACGCGGTGATGAGTGTCCCCAAAAGAGACTCCGAGACGGCTACCTGTTCGCTGATGTGTGGAAGCAGGGGTGACATAATGAGCACCTGACTCCCAGAAACAAATGCAAGCACCCATAGAATGAGTATAATCCGATACGAGTTCGTTGCTCGCTGGATCATCTCCTCACCGCAATTGTTCCCTGTGCCACTTCATTCGCCAATCCTTTCTCTGGTCCGGCGCCCGTCTTTTGATTCGGTATCCACATGGTCGTCCTAATTAGACCGGTGTCCATTCACCAGATCCCTCTTCCCACCGTCGAACATCCGTGCGGCTATACACCCCAATCGTCTCTCCATGGTGGTCGCTGTCAGTGGCGAGTGCTACTGCGACCGAGCCGAACGCTTCAGCAGGCAGCCACTCTGGATCAGTGTCTGTCTTGGATCGTGTTATGAGGGGCGTTAACGGAACGAGTTCATTGATTCGCACAGACGCTCCGTATTCCGTGGCATCTTTCGCCAGCGCGTGCATGAGCATGTGCTCTCCCGCTGATGCGACAGCCATCAAACTGGCTGCCGGAGCAGCAATGGTTCCTGTCGGACCCGACAATCCGTTAACCAACGTATAGGTGCTATCGACCCGTTCAGCAAGGATTGGAAGGAATGTGCGCGCCGCGACGAACTGCGCTGTCATGAAATTATCAATGACTTGATCCCATATTTCCAGTGGAACATCAATCAATCGATCAATAGGTTGTGGGCCACCGAGGGATGCGACAACAGTATCGACGTAACCGAACTGTTCAAGAATGGTGTCCCGGAGTTGCTTCGCTCCGTCTATCTGACCAATATTTCCAACGAGAGGAGTGAGTTGGTCGGTCGCCACTCCAGACGATTCGAGATGTCCGTGAAGATCATCAAGGTGATCGGAACTCCGTGAAGGAACGATTACGGTCGCGCCTGTTTCAAGAAATGCTCGAGCGATTCCCGCACCAACTTCGCCTGCACCTCCCGCAACAAGTACTATTGAGTCGGTTTGGTCAGTCATCGTCGGGCTCCCAGTCTCTCAGCCACTGTACAGTTGGACCCTGTGTCTCGCACCATATCATTAGCCTAGTAACCATTAGCCGGCTAAATACTTTTCTACTAGTCAAAAACAGCCATCCTCTTTTCTTGCACCCAATAGATTCGACAATAATTCTCTAGTCAATCGGAATCCCCAATTGCCCTAACTTGGGAGTATAGCGCCATTTATGTCCGAATTTTCTCGTTGTACGAGAATGAACCTATTGAATTGGCCAGTGATCCTTGCAATCTATTAAACCGAAAAGGGGAGCTCCTATCAGAGACACCAACCAAAAATAGTTACTAGTGAAAATATATCTCATTCAGTTGTTTCATACGGCATGTCGATATTCTCTTGGATTTGTATCAGCATTCGCCGTAATAGCAGTCGTTCTTCGGTCGTAAATCCGTCCAGCAGTATCTCTTCTCCACGATTCCAACACGCTTCAATCGGGTCTATCAAATCCTCTCCATCTTCTGTCAAAAAGACTTGCTGAACGCGGCCATCGTCTGGATCTTGCTGACGTTCGATGAGGTCAGCATCTTCGAGTTTTCGTACTATTTTGGTGATTGTGGGTGGTTTTACAGAAAGGGCTTCAGCCAAATCAGCTTGCGAACATCCGTTGGTTTCTGCCAGCTGGGCAAGGACGAGTTCCTGTCCACCTTGAAGTCCTAGTTCGTCAAGCGCTGCGGTGAAGTAATTCCGGTGGTGTTTCGACGCATACGCTAGCTGATAACCGACAGAGTTTTGAATTGTTGAGTTATCCATAGTATATTGACGATAACCGTTACCCGAGTAATAAGATTGACGCTGTTCGTGCCGGGGTATTCTGACTGTTTTCTATGAAGCTCTCGAAGAGTTCGGTACTAACGTATCCAGGGGTGCAGGATCAGAGCGAAGGTTGGCTATTGGCGATGTGAGTGCTGCTGCCTCATCACCTCCATCCATTCGCAAACCCTCGCATCGGAGCATCACCCACAAGGGCCTATCAAGACATTGTAATGGCTCCAGAAATATCACCGCCTGCTATGCGGATCGTATTCAAACCAAAAGTACGTTACGCAGGGTTATCGGCCGATCGCATACGCAGTATAGATCCCTGCCAGGAAGATGCCCCACCCGATGATCAGTGTCGGAATTTCGCCGACGGTCGAATAGATCATTCCCTGTGTCAGACTGGCACCGGCTAACGCGACGTAAATTGCAACCAACAATCCAACATGCACGATCCGAGACTGCGAATCCACCCACTCACGATAGCGAATCAACGCCGCAACGCCGGGGACTGATGAGATCGTTGCGTTTGCCATATCAGCGTCCAGACAGTCCCATGTAATACGCTTTTTGGTTTTTCAATAACCCATCATGAGAGTGCGTTGTCGAATCACAAACGGAGCGAAGCGACAGATCCGGAGAATGCCACAAACGGGCGTCTACTCCCACGGATGCCCACGTCCGTCGGGCCAGAGCGGATACCAGTGATCGGTTTCATCTTCCACATCGAGTTCGCCATCAAGCGTGCTCTGGAGTTTGAACTCGGTCGTCGAATCGCGTTCGTGACCGGATTGGGGAGCAAACGGATAGTACGACCCCCGGCGGAACGAATAGACCCAGTAGACCGGCGAATCCTTCTCAAAGGCAAAGACTGCAGCGAGCAGTCGACTGCCGAACCCCTTCTCGACGAACGTATCCGCGGCAAAATGCATGCTCGTGATCAGATCCTCGAACTCGGGATCCTCAAGAATAACCCACTGATAGCCGTGTGAATCGGTGTTGAAACTGGCCTCGGTGCCAGTCTCTTCGCGACCGGCCTCAAGAATCTCTTTGACTTCCTGTTCGGCCTGTTCGAACGAGGCGCTATCAACGTTCGAAAAACAAAGTGCTGCCTCTCCGGAGGGATCGAAGCCAAGATCGGCGGCCATCGTCAGATAGGCGGTGCTCATCCCGAACAGATCGTCAGGATCTGCCGCGCGGGTGGCGTCAGTTTCGGCACTGGTTCCGAGCATCGCACGAAGCGAATCAAGCAGTCCCATGTGTCACTCACGGTGACGGGAGGGCTTGTGGGTTTCCCCCGAAAAACGATGGCCGATCAGGCGTACTGGAGTTCGCGTTCGAGATCCTGGAGCTTCTCGATCCGTTTTTCCGTGCGTGGGTGCGTGCTGAACAGATTCGCGATGACGCCTTTCTTGATTGGGACGATGAAGAAGGCGTTCATCTCCGATTGATCGCGGAGATCCTGATCGGGAACCTTGTCCATCCGCCCGGAGATCTTCATCAGCGCAGAGGCGAGCGCGCCGGGATTGCCGGTGATGACGGCCGCACCACGGTCGGCGGCGTACTCGCGATAGCGCGATAGCGCCCGGATCAAGAAGAACGAAACGATCCAGACGACGAGCGAGGCAATCACGGCGATGAACCCGCTCGGGTTGTCGTCGTCGGCAAACAACCAGCCCCAGCGGACGACCATGAACGCAATCGTCGAGAGGAACGACGCGATCGTCATCACCATCACGTCGCGGTTTTTCACGTGCGCGAGCTCGTGGGCCATCACACCCTCGAGTTCGTCCTCATCGAGGGTGTTCATGATCCCAGTGGTGACACAGACGGTGGCGTTCTTTTTCGACCGCCCGGTTGCAAACGCGTTCGGAACGCGCGAATCAGTGACGGCGACCGTTGGTTTTGGGAGATCAGCCTGCTGTGAAAGCCGGCCAATCATCGCGTGGAGCTCTGGATACTCGTCCTCGGAGACTTCCCGCGCACCCATCGAATAAAGCGCCAGCTTATCGCTGAAGAAGAACTGGGCGACCATGAAGATCCCCATGGCAGCGAGAAACGGAAACATTCCTGCGTTCGCCATGTACGCTCCGAACACGAGATAGAGGGCGAACAGCAGGAACATCGTGAAGACCATGCGTCCACGGAGGTTCCAATCCGGTTTCCACTCCATACAGGGAATACAGGCGTAGAAACATATAGCACCACCGTTTCGGTTCTATGGTATCATGGCACACAATGGTGTTTGACGACTCCGAGCAGCGTCGTTTATACGTCACGACGGAGTATCGTCTGACAATGAGTTCTGGGCAGTTCTGTCCACGATGTGGAGAGCCGATCGAGCGGTCAGATCGATCGTTACCCGGTAATCCAACCGGCCAGCAGGCGACCCTCTGCGATGCGTGTTACTTCGATTCGTTCGAGCTGGTGGCTGCACCCGACGAGCTTGTTGTCCACACCTGTGCCCAGTGTGGAGCCGTCGAGCGCGGCGCGGAGTGGGTGGACGTAGGCGCGACCGACTACACCGACGTGGCCATCGAGGAAACGACCGAAGCGCTCTCGGTGCACGTCCAGGCCGAGGAGATCGAGTGGGGTGTCGAACCCGAACAGATCGATCAGAATACGATCAAAATGCACTGTTTGTTTCGAGGAATCGTCCGCGAGACGGTCTTCGAAGAAGAAACGACGGTGCAAGTACGGTTCAATCGCGGGACGTGCACCCGCTGTTCGCGCATCGCTGGGGATTACTACGCCAGCACCGTCCAGGTGCGGGCCACCGATCGAACGCCGACGGACGAAGAACGCGAGCGCGCGACCACGATTGCACAGGAACTCGTCGAAAAGCGCGAGGATACCGGCGACAGAAACGCGTTCATCACCGAAATTGCAGAGGACACGGATGGCATCGACATCCGACTGTCGACGACACAGCTCGGCCGTGCGATCGCAGACCACATCCAGCGAGCGCTCGGTGGGGAGATCACCGACTCGCGAACGCTCATCACGGAAGACGAAGACGGGAACGAGGTCTATCGCGTCACCTACGCGGTCCGACTGCCGCCGTATCCATCCGGCACGATCGTCGAGCCGGTCGACGACGACCCCGTCCTCGTCCAGAGTGCACACGGTAACCTGAAAGGAGTGCGACTCACCACCGGTAGCCGATACGAAGCCGACGCTGACGACGGAATCGACCCGGATGTCAAGCGGGTGGGCACCGTCGGTGACGCTGTCGAAACGACTGTCGTCACGATCGAAGACGAACACGCAGTGCAGGTACTCGATCCCGACACGTTCGAGGCGAAAACCATCGCCCGGCCGTCGTATCTTGATCCGGACGCAGACACCGTTCACGTCGTTGCCGTCGGGAGTAACCTCTACGTGCTTCCGTCCGATGCGATCGAAACCGAATAACGAGCTACTCCTGCTGGTCTCGATACACCACCACATCCTGGCCCGCCCGACGAACCGTCACTGCAACGTCGCCGTCGAGTCGGCGGCTGGCAGACCGGATCGTCGTCTCCAGAGAGGCAAGCTGGTCGGCGTCCGGATCGCGCTCGGCCAGGTGCTGACACTGATCGGCCAGCCGGGCCAGCCGCTCGCTGACCACCACGTTTTCGACCGTCTCACTCGCCTCCTCCAGTCGGATGCCTGCACGCCGGAGGGTCTCGCCGCTCATACTATCTTCCACGGGGAATTCAAATATAATCATTCTGATCTTCAGTTTGGGATCAAGGGAAACAACAGACGTTCGTATCAGCGCTCAAATCGACGGGCTACAGGGCTTCATGTCGTGACAGTACTCACTGCCAGACATCATCCAGGGGATGGGAGGCATTGCTGTCCCTGCTGGAAGATCGCCGAGGGGCAGTGTCCGCCGAATCGACAGCGAAGGATGGGTCAAACGGCGGAAGCTCTGGGGTTTGCATTCGATCGAGCTGTTGTTGGAACCACGGCGGAACGTCGGTGGCTGCTCGATCGAACAGTTCGAGGAGGCTGGTGTCTGCGAGATACGTCGCGCCGTAATCCGTCGGCGAGCGGACAACACGGCCACACGCCTGAATGACGGTTCGGAGTGCTGTCCGGTAGTACCATCCCCACTGGCCATCCTCGAGCCGGCGGGCGACGCGTGAATCTTTGGTGTTTGGATAGGGAGCCTTACAGAGAAGTTGCCAGCGCGCGAGATCGTCCGCGAGATCGAGGGCCTCTTCCATTTTCACCGAGAGGAGCACGCTCGTCTCATCGCGCTTCCAGGACGACAGCACGGCGTCGCGGTTCTCCGAATCGTGGCTCCGAAGCCGGTCGCCGACGCCAAACTCCGTCAGCTGTCGTTCGAGTTGCTCTGCGATCGCATACGAGTGACAGTGAACGATGCCCTTCTCGTCAGGATGGTGAGCCATGAGTCTGACCAACAGCCGTGCGATCTTCGGAATCGTCTCATCACGAGCGTCGTAGGTCATCTTTCCCTGGGTGACATCGAACAGCGGCCGGTTTTCGACGGGGAACGTGTGCTCGACATCGACGAACGCGACTCGCTCTGGGTCGAGGCCGGTCTGATAACAGAACGCTTCTGCGTTGAGGATCGTGGCCGAGAGGAGTGCAAACCGGTTCGCTCGATCCCAGACGGTGTGTGAGAGATAGCGCTCGGGGTTGACGGGTTTGATCGTCACTGGGGAGTTCTCACCGCCGTGTTGGTCTGTCACCCAGGTGGTTGCGCTCTCGTGGTCGCTTGCATCGTCCACAAACCAGTTGAGATCACGCACGAGTGACGCCAGGGTATCGCGCTTTTTCACTTCATCCGGCGTGAGCTCGGGCTCGCGCTGAAGTTCATGGCGCTGTCGGTCACACACCGCAGCGAGCGTCCTGGCGTACTCGATCGCATCGTCGACGCCATCGATCGCCGGTGGCGGCGTCCGTTCGAACACCGGAACGGTCTGGGGACGAAGGTCGATCGTGGCGTACATCTCCGCCCAATCGGCCAGTCCGTGGGCCTCATCGATCACGAGTACGTCGCGCTTGCCGAACACCTCAGAGCCGGCCGTTTGCATGAAATACGCCAGCGTCATCGCTGCGATCTGGCGGGTAGCAGCCAGATCGCGGTCAGAAAAGTACGGACAGCGGTGTTTTTGCGGGCAATCGAAGCCGGTTTCTCTCGCACACGGGGCCTGATCGACCGGTGTCGTCGTCTCACCGGGGAGAACACACGAGTAGTTGCCCTTCCCGCGGATGACGCTCAGTGAATCCAGTAGTGGATCGGCAGCTACGTCATCAAGCTGTGAGACCTGTGGCGTGGTGTAGTACGCGCCAAAGGCCTCTTCGGGACCAGCATCTCTGGGTCCACGAGCACTGCCAGCGATTGCGCGTGCCAGCAAGGACTTGCCACTCCCGGTTGGTGCACGAACAAGGACGATATCGTTACCCGCCTCGAAGGCGGCCTGGATGTCACGAATCGCCCCTTTTTGGGCACCCCGATAGCTGGCTGCGGGAAACTCGGCTGGAATGCGATCTGGATTCACGAGTAGGGAGGTCACCACGCAAAGCAGCGGTCGGGCGACCGTACGCAGACGTTCGGTGCCCGGGTCGAAATATGGTGCGCTTTCTGTGCGCCGTTACCGCTCAAGCGCCGCTCGAAATTGCTCGCGCCAGCGGTCGGCATCGGTGCGTGCGTCCTCAAGAGTGATGTCGAACGCCGTCGCGTCGTTGCTGAACAGCACGGTCGCGCTCGCGGTGTCGGCCGTGAGATCGGCCAGCCCGAGCCGTCGCTGGAACACCGAGCGCTGGAGTCGGATCGTCTGGAGGCGGTGATACGGGACGATCCGGGTGGTTCGACGCCAGAAACCATCGCGGACGATGATGTGATCGTCTTCGATCCGATAGCCGCGATTGGCCCATTTCGCGTGTGCCCCAAACGGCACCAGCACGAACAGCAGGGCCGGCGCATACCAGAGCTCGAAGCCACCAACGACCGCCCCGACGAGATAGCTCGCGAGCGTTAACAGACTCACGATGATCGAATACCGCGCCGCGTATCGTCTGCGTGCGATCTTCGGTGGCCGGTTGATGGCAGGCGTTTCGAACGATTCGATCGCGGTCGCGATCCTGAGCGTTTGCTCGCGCGGTGCGATCGGAACGACGTAGTCCGTTCCACCGCGGCCGTCGCCACCGGGCGCGTAGCCGGCGGTTTCGGCTTTCAGTCCGGCCCAGCCGATCAGGCGTGCGAGCACTGGCTCGGTGAGCGTGAGCGTCTGGATCTTCGATTGCGGGATCGATCCACTAGAGCGGTTGAGCAATCCAAACTCATAAAGTAGATCCTCACCCGCACGGCCAAGCACGAAGCCGAACTGACCGACGAACACGAGAAATGCGTTCACCAGCCAGATCCAGAGGCAGGCCGACACCATCGAGACAACCAGCAGAACCAGCGCGTTGTCTGGGGTCAGCGACTCGAGTGCCAGCGATGTCGGACCACCGAACGGCTGGGCAACGGAGAGGACCACTCGCTCTGCAATGGAGCGAACGCCAATCAGCGCGATCGCAGAAAGCATCGCCGAGCCACCCCGAACGTCTGTGAGCGCAAGGACCAGCAGCTTGGGCAGGGTGAGCTCGAACAGCGCTGTAGGCTGGGCCGACGAAGATGTGGTATCATCGGCCGATTCTGATCCATCCGCACTTGTGGTGTCGCGTTTGTGCTCGCGAATCGCAGACTGGAGTCGATCGGCCTCCGATTTGCTAACGAAATCCAGTTCGATCTCCGTCTGTGACCCGCCAGCCGTCTCAACGGAGACGACCGCCATATCGAACAGGCGATGTGACAGGGACTGATGAACGTCGACGTTCTGAATCCGGTGATACGGAACGTCGCGTTCTTGTCTGTTGATCACCCCGGATTCGACATCGAACGTATCAGGGGTGAGGTCGTAGCGAAACAACCGGTAGTGGGCGAGCCCGTAGCCGACGCCACCAACGAATCCGACCGGAAAGAGATACAGCCCGTACATAAAGTCAATCTCGGTGATGAAGTTCAGAAACATCACCACCGTGAACGGGATAGAAGCGATCTGGATACCCAGCCTGAGCGACGTGGACACCGCACTCAGTGGATGGAGTCGATTCATACGGCGTCAATTTCGTCCGTACGCGCGCGTTCGCGTAGCCGTTGCTGGATCGTTCGAGCCCGGTCGGGAGATAACCCAGGAATCGTCACGTCACTCCCGCGCGTCCCCGCAGTGTACACGACCACGCGGGCAAGACCGCTCATGCGGTCGATCGCGGTTCGCTGGGTGTCGACGTGCTGAATTCGAACGTACGGCACCACACTCTCGACGAGCGTGACGACACCATACTCGAGTTCGATAGCGTCGTCGCTGAGAGCGAATCCCCATCGGCGATAGCGCAGAAAGGAATACGAGACGCCGAGAACACAAACCAGCACCGCAACCACGATCGCCGGCCAACTGCCAATGTTCAACACCATTCGATCGACGAACACCACGACGACGCCACAGACGAGGGCCAAAACCAGAGACAGGATCGACCACACGAAGCGGATTCGTGGATGGAGGGTCTCCATGCTGTGACCTATCTGCCGAAACGTATTTTAATTCATGGATATAGTCTCAGTAGTCGAACGCCGTGTCGATCTCTGCTGCCGTTTCGGTCAGCAGCTGAATGGCGGTAGCGTACTGGAGCACTTTCTGGATGTCACCGTCGAGTTCGAACATCTCTTCGCGTCGGCCTTCGACAGGATCGAGATCACCCGTGAGCAGTCGCTTCCATTGTGTGGCGGGCCCGTAGAACCGAAACGCTGCGCTTTGTTCTCTGGGAGCATCGAGATAGCTCGCCCGGACGCAGTTTCCATCGACAACATCAATAAAAAACGAGAGCGTCGGACCGTCGTAGTTGTCGTCCGGGAGAACGTCGAAGCGAAACGAGCCATCGAAATCGACGCCCCAGCCCGCTGCTGCCGAGGCGAATGCGTCGCTCTCGTTGAGTCGGCTGCGATACTCCGCGATCCACTCTGTGGCTGTTGCTGGAAGCACGTACGTCATCAAGCGATGGTTTCGTCGATTCGCTCGTAGATGTTTGCCCTCTGATGGACGGCGCTTTTTCCACGCGGTGGGCTGGCAAACGGTTTTGGTGCTCGGCGGGGTCGTGATGCGTAGACAATCATCATACATGCGAATACTCATCACAGGAGCAACTGGTTTCATTGGGCACCGACTCGTCGAGCGGTTGCTCAATGATGGACACGACGTGGTTGCGCTCTGTCGGAACGGAGCCGACGATCTTTCAGCCGCCGCGACGGTCCTCAGAGGCGATTTGCTCGACCGTGAGAGCTTTCAAACGGCGCTTGAGGATATCGATCTCGCCTACTATCTGGTGCACTCGATGAATAACTGCGCATCGTTCGTCGATTGCGACAGAACTGCAGCTCGAAATTTCGTTGCGGCCAGCAGAGACCACAACGTAGACCGCGTCATCTACCTCAGTGGGCTCGGAGGAGGACCCGAGAGTCCGTCGTCGCATCTTCGATCCCGACGCGAGGTCGAGCAGATACTCGCCGATGGGTCGTATGATCTGACAGTCTGTCGATCAGCAATCGTGATCGGAGCAGAAAGCGCCGGCTTCGAGATCATCAAACAGCTCACAGAACGCCTGGCAATCATTCCGGTGCCGCCGATTATCACAACCCGCTGTCAGCCGATCAGTGTCGACGATGCGATAGCGTATCTCACTGGCATTATCGACATTGACGACACAAGAAACGACACCTACGAAATTGGCGGTCCATCGGTGGTGAGCTACGAGGAACTGCTCGAACGTGTCGGAGCAGCTGTCCGTGGCCAACCACCACGTCTCATCACCGTGCCAGGCCTCTCGCCGACGATTGCTGGCTGGGCAGTTGCCCTGCTGACGGACGTAGAACGATCGATCGCAACGGCACTCGTCAACGGCCTCGGTGATCCAGTGGTCGCCACCGACGATCGGTTACATGAACGGCTATCCGTCGATCGAACCCCGCTCGACGAGGCGATCAAACGCGCCTGTCACACTCCAGCCCAATGAGCTCGACGCCCGAATTCGGTGAGACGTGGGTGTACGAATCGATTGTGATGGCACTTCCAGGGATCGAGATCTCCACACCGGTGGCGATCACCATCCAAATCGGACTGTTCGAGTGTGGCGTTCTGCTCAGCGCATGGTACTACGATCTCTGGAGCGCGGTGGGTGCTGGTACTGTCGCCGTGCTTGTGGCTGCCGTCGGCAGCGTCGAAATGCTTCGAATCTCTACGCTCGTCAGAGGCAATCAAATGCCCGAGCCGTATCGGCGACTCCTGTTTGGCTCGAGTATCGAGGTCGTCCTCGGGGTTCTGACGTTTGTCGCCGTCCTCACCCACCTGTTTGTCTTCGATCAGGCAAAGCTGTTACACGAACTACTCGGGCCGAATCCACCGGTGCTCGTCGTCTATCTACTGTTGTTGATTCTCTGGGACGTGAGCTACCGAATCGGAACGGGCTGGTGGACCTCCGTTACCGCCCTGTGGCGAACGCTCTACTACCGGGGGACGTTCGAAGCCGACACAGCACGCGCCCTTCGGCGTGCAGACATCGAAAACATCTCATTCGGCGTCTTACAGCTGGTTTTGCTCCCGTTCTTGCCGAATCACACCGTCCTCGCAACGGCACTGGTCGCACACGTCTGTGCGGTGAGTGTCGTCACTGGACTGTCGGTTGTGCTGCTCAGTAAACAGATCGCTGATGCAGGGCCACCTACTGCGATTTAATCTGCTTGAACTGATCAAGCAGTACCTCCGTCGAGTCACCGGAGTCGTACGTGAGTGTCCCGTGATACTCCACCCGTTCGTCGTCGAAGTCGGCATCGACCACCCCGTTTTTGGCTTCACGACGTTCGTACTCGTCCTCGTCAAAGGCACCCATTGACATGGTATGAATAATCCTTACGAATTGAAGCTTATCAATGTAACGGTGACACACATTAAAAATGAAGACTGTTAATTGATCTATGGTGAATTGCGTACGAGTTATACGCTGATTTCGTTCGGGAGAGCACAATCGCTTTACTCGCCGACCAGCTAGGGAGGATGTGGCAGGACCCCTTCGGTTTCGTATGGCGAACGATTCGTGGTCTCGCGACCGCGTTCGCCGGGAGCTTCTCGCACCACTCGACGACTCATTCGGGGCGACGATGAGCGACTGTGTCGTTCCGGGTGGGTTCGAAGGGTGTCGTATCGATATGGGCAACGGTGACATTGCGCTGTTTTGCTGGCGAACCGAGCCAGGAACGCCCCACGTAGCCTACTGGCTGGGTAACACGGTGACACCAGAGCCGCTCTGGCGGACCGAGAAGGTTGGATTCGAAGGCGCTCCAGATCCACTCGTCGAGTGGGCGACGGAGCTGTTACTAGAGGAACTGTACGAGCAGTCGCCGTGGCTCGAATCGTACGAGCATCTGAGCTGGTTTTTCCTCCCGGTGTTGCTCTCGAAAGATGGCCGCGAAAGCACGCGGTCGTTTTTCAGCGATCACGCGGCCGGGTTTCCAGACGCAGAGCAATCGGCTGCGCTATCGTTTTACGATGGAATTCTCGAGACCGGCATTCTCGATCCGTATCGAGAAACGATGGCTGGCAAGGTCGGAACCAGCTCACACGTCGATCTCGTCCGGATGAGCGCAGCGATGAGCGAGTTCACGGTTGCAAAACTGTTGAACGACGCTGAATATGCGTTCGTTCCGGAGGTCGAACTCGACAGCGGCTACGCACTCGACTTTCGGGTGCCGACCGCGAACACGCTGGTCGAGGTTACCCGACCGTTACGGCCTGAAGACCGCTCGGTCGACACCCCGATCGGCGCGTTGAAACAGACCGCCGGCGCAAAAACCGACGATCAACTGGCTGCACATCCCGATGCGCTGTTGTTCGTCGACTGTTCGTCGTTCCGTGATGACGAATGGAACACAATTCGTGCAGAACGACCGGCCGTATCCCACCAGCCTGCAGTCATTTTCCGGGCGCGACCAAACGGCGCAATCGAGGGCTATCCCGTGGGTGAGCTCCCATTGAATCTGGACCGAGCGCTGTTGTGGCTCACCGAGTGAGCATCACGGACGTGCAATGTTTTTCAACTGGACGAACTGTTGATACTCGCGAAGGTATATCTGTTTTGTGGTCGTCATTCTCCGGGTAGGACGTGTGTTGTACGCCCTTTAACCTGTAGCAGGAGCTGATAGCATCCAGATATGAACAGGCTTATTACCGCTTTCTGAGATCGATCAGGCATGCGATGGATGCCACTCGCCAAAAAGGAGTTTCGGGGCGTCGTCCGATACAAAGCGACGTGGCTGTTGGTCCCGTTCTTGCTGCTCTGGGGCTATCAGCCCAACTATCTGGCCTACGACGTGTTAGGAAGCGACATCACGCTGGTCTACCTCCAGCACATGACGGGCCCAATTCTCGTCCTTGGAACACTGTTGTTGAGCTATCAGACCGTCCTCAAAGAACGATCCTCCGGGAGTCTGAAGTTCCCACTCGGACTGCCGCTCACCAGAACTGACGTACTGCTCGGAAAGATCGCGGGGCGCACGGCCGGCGTCGGCGCGGTCGTGCTCGTTGCGGACCTGCTGATGGCCGGGATTGGCCTCTATCAGTACGGCCTGTTTTCCCCGTTGGGGTTCGTCGGGATGGTAGTGCTGTCGCTGGTGTTCGTCGGCGTCATCGTGTCGATTGCGACGGCGATCTCGACGGTCTTTGATCGAACGATCACCGCAACCGCAGGCACCTTCCTGCTGTATCTCCCACTGTTTGTGCTCTGGGACAATTTCCTGGTGGCGGAGATCCGAACCCGCCTGCTCCCGGTCTCGAACGAGCAAGGGGGTGGCACAGAAACCCAACTCTCGGGCAACCAGGAGACGATGTTTTATCTCATCGATCGATTCGAACCGATGGGGAACTTTCAGGTGGTAACGAACTGGATTCTCGACGCCGGAAACGCATCGACTGGTGCGGTCAGCGCACTTGCATCGACGAATCCTGAACAAGCCGTATTTGGCGGCGGCGACATCGTTGCCACTGCCTTCGACTCCGTGCCGTTCGTGCTCCACGAGGGATTCAGCGTCGTCTGGCTCGTGCTGTGGGCAGTGGTTCCGTTCGCAATTTCGTGGGTGACGTTCACCCGAGGTGATGTACTATGAGTGTTCCTGCAATCGACATCCAGAATCTCACAAAACGGTTCGACGACACAACTGCGGTCGAGAACCTCTCGTTGACGGTAGAACAGGGCGAAACGTACGGCTTTCTTGGACCGAACGGTGCCGGAAAGTCAACGACGATCAGTATGCTGTTCGATTACCTCCGACCAACGGAGGGAACCATCGAACTGTTCGGGAACGACCCACAAACAGATGGCGTCGCCGTCCGAGAGCGAATGGGCCATCTCCCGGATCCATACAGCCTCTACGACGGCATTACGGCACGAGAACATCTGGAGTTCGTGATCGATACCAAGCGAGCAGACGATGATCCAGCAGAACTCCTAGAACGAGTCGCACTGACGGATGCGATCGACAAAAAGGCCGGTGAGTTCTCACAGGGGATGCAACAGCGGCTTGCACTCGCGATGGCGCTCGTCGACGCGCCGGATCTGCTCGTTCTCGATGAGCCCTTCTCCGGGCTCGACCCCCACGGCGTCAGAACGGTTCGCAATATCGTCGAAACCGAACGCGAACGCGGCGCAGCCGTCTTTTTCTCCAGTCACGTCCTCGGTCAGGTTGAGCTGGTCTGTGACACGATCGGCATCTTACACAAGGGGGCGCTCATCACGGAGGGGACGCTTCAGGATCTCAGAGACGGTATCGATGCCGACGAGGAGGACTCGATCGAGGAGATCTTCGTCGAGTACACCGACGACTCCGTTCGAGCGGTCAAAGAGGAGGTGGTACAATGAGACGGCGCGCGTTCCTCGGTGCGGTCGGTGCGTCAATGGCCGGGTTGGCCGGCTGTATGGGCCAGCCGGAGTACAATCTCTCAAATTTCAGCGCGAAAGGTGCGAGCGGACCGCTCGAATTCGATGCGACGCTTGATGGCGGCGGGATCACGGTTGATAGCTCCGGAACACTAACGCTAACGCTGACGAACACCCAGTCCAATCCCATCACAATCAAAAGCAGAACGTTCTGGCCGTTCGGCGTCCCAAGACTCTCGCTCTCGGAGGACGATCGAGAACAAGAGTTCGGGGATACCAACACAACACGCGACAATGGGTTCGACTCATTTTACGACGTGTTACCTGTAAGAAACAAATACGAGAACTCAGAAGCGATCAACGTCTCGGCAATCAACGAGCCCAGATCAATTGATCTCGAATTCACCGAGAAAGCGATCCAGCCGGATAAAACCATCACCAGGGAGTATGAGATCGGTGGCCGTGGAATCACCTTCGATGGTACGTACGAACTCTATGGCTTCGAGAGCAAATCGCTGTTCGAATACGACGCTGGAAACGGCTTCGAACCGTTCGAACCGTCAGTAACACTCGAAATCGAACGAAAACAGCTCATCCCGTTCATCTAGCCGCTCAGAACGAGACCTGCTGATAGCCCCGTTCACCGGTCGCCACGGGATCGCGATCGGAGTAGTATTTACGGCCAATTGCCTTATCGCTGACCGCACCGTAGACCGCGAGCCGTGCGGCCTCTGCGTTCGGATACGTTTCTTTACCGAGCCGCGAGAGCGCCGTCCCAACCGTTTCCGATCCGTTTGGCAACGAAATCTCAACGTCGCCGTAGGCCTCGATCAATTCCCGCTTTGTCGCCGGGAAGCTGTGCGTCTCAATCCGCTCGTCGGCCTCGGTGAAGAGCTGCATGGACATACATAGCTGACAATCCTTCATAAACTTTCAGTATGAATCCCCTGGTATAGATTACAAACCATTAATGATCATTAAGGACCGTGTCGAATTATTCGTATCGCCAGCGAACTCGTTTGGCCCCACCAGCTAAATCGCCAGACTGCGAACGCAATCTATGACCGTCGCGGATCTGCACGTCCACACCACGAGATCGGACGGCGAGCTTGCGCCCGAAGCTGTCGCAAAAACGGCACGCGCGGCGGGGCTAACCTGTGTGGCTATCACTGACCACGACTGCGTGGCAAGCTTTCTCGACAAGCCTGTCGTCGAACGCGAGGGGCTCACTCTGCTATCCGGGATCGAGCTCCGCGTCGAAACTGAAACCCAGCAACTTGATCTCCTCGGCTATGTTGTCCAGCCGACGGACGCACTGACCACAGAGCTCGAACGGATCCAGGCGGATCGAATCGAACGCGCGCGAGCGATCGTCGAGCGCGTCGAGGCCAAAACCGACGTCAAGCTCGATTTCGAGGCGAAACCGGGGGTGGGTAGACCACACATCGCGCGGGCGATCGCAGCGAGTCCGATCGAGCTCGATTTCGAGGGCGCATTCAGGGAGTTGATCGGCAACGACGGACCGTGTTTCATCCCACGGGACGTCCCCTCGTTCGAGCGGGGTCGATCACTCCTCGCCGAATCGTGTGCGTTCGTGAGTCTGGCGCATCCACTACGATATGCTGATCCTGAAAGCGCACTCGAGTATGCAGCGTCGCTCGATGGCGTCGAGTACCGATACCCGTATACGAATCCGGTGGATCTGGACCCCCTCGTGCGGGCGATCGAGCGCTACGAGCTGATTCCAACGGGCGGCAGCGACGCACACGATCAAAATCTGGGCGTTGCAGGCCTCAATCAGGCGGAATTCGAGCGGTTCGCCGAAGCGATCGGGCTCGCCGTGTGAACGACAACCACCAACACATATATCCATTCGGCGTTGGTGTCCAGCTATGGCAGGCTTTTCATCGCGGGTCGAGGCCGTCTCGATCAGTGGCATTCGCGAGGTGTTCGAGGCTGCAAGCGAGGATGCAATCAATCTGGGACTCGGACAGCCCGACTTTCCAACGCCCGAACACGTCAGAGCGGCTGCAATCGACGCCATCGAGGACGGGGCGGTCGATGGCTACACCTCCAATAAGGGAACGAAAGCGCTGCGCGAGGCAATCGCCACAAAGCACGAGCGTGACAACGGATTCACGGTTGATCCGTCGAACATTATCGCCACGTCCGGTGGGAGCGAGGCGCTCCATCTGGCGATCGAAGCCCACGTTGATCCGGGCGAGGAGGTTCTCATCCCCGATCCAGGGTTCGTCTCGTATGAGGCACTCACGCGACTCGCCGACGGCACACCCCGACCGGTCGAGCTCCGCGATGATCTGACGATGGACCCAGCCGCAGTCGAGGCGGCAATCACTGAGGACACCGCCGCGTTCGTCGTCTGTAGTCCGGCAAATCCAACGGGGGCCGTCCAGTCGAAAGCGGACATGGAGGCGTTTGCCCGCATCGCCGACGAACACGACGTGGTCTGTCTCTCCGATGAGGTGTACGAACGGATCGTTTTCGACGGTGCCCACTACTCACCCGCACAGTTCGCAGAAACCGACAGCGTCATCGTCATCAACGCCTGTTCGAAGGCCTACTCGATGACCGGCTGGCGACTGGGCTGGGTGACGGCCAGCCACGATCGAATCGAGCGAATGTTGCGCGTCCATCAGTACGCCCAGGCCTGTGCCAGTGCGCCGGCTCAGTACGCCGCCCAGGCCGCGCTTTCTGGCCCACAGGACGTGGTCACGGAGATGGTTTCGGCCTTCGAACGGCGTCGTGACGTGCTCCTCGATGGACTCGAAGCGATCGGCCTGGAGACGCCAACGCCCAGCGGCGCGTTCTACGCCATGCCACGGGTTCCGGATGGATGGACAGATGCCGTCATCGAGCGCGATGTGGTCGTCGTCCCCGGCGAGACGTTCGGAGCCAACGGGGCCGGCCACGCGCGGATATCGTACGCGACGGACGTTGAGACGATCAAGGAAGCGCTCGAACGAATGGACCGAGCAACCCAGCACGTCTGAATCCGACGGATGGGCTGCGATCGATCGATCTTGCCGGTGGCCGAGAGAGGGCTGACGTTGTGACCCCGCCAGCAGAGCAGCCGCCGGTCCGAGCGATCGCCGCTCTCCTTGAAGACGAATACGCACATGCGATTCTCGTTCACACCAGTACAGAACCGATGTCCGCAGGCGAACTGAGCGACGCCTGTGGAGCGTCGGATTCGACGATCTATCGCCGGCTTGAACGGCTCCAGGAATACGATTTGCTCGCAGAACAGCTCCAGATCGATCGGGAGGGCCACCACTACACCACCTATCGGGCACGGCTCGACCGCATCGAAATCGAACTCGAGGATGGTGCCTTCGAGGTCACGATCGACTACCAGCCGGACGACGCCGTCGATCGGTTCACCGATCTGTTCGAGGGATTGCGATAACATGATTGGACCGCTCCAGACGGCCGTCGGTGGTGATCCTGCTGTCGTCACCCTGACGATCGTCTTGCTGTTTGTCACCGCTGTCAGTTCACTCGTAGTCGCCTGGCTGATCGTCAAGGGCTATCGTCAGAACAGGGATTCTGCACGGCTGTTTCTGGCGATTGGACTGGTGTTGCTCACTGCCGGGCCGATCGTGAGCCAGTTCGTGCTCACGAACGCCACGTCAGTGTCGTCGCTCGGTCGTGCTGCGGTGGCGAACACCAGCAAGCTCTGTGGACTGGCCGCGATGGTGTATGCAATCTACGTCGTCCCACGGAGGACCGATCGATGAGTGGACCGACTGAAACCATGCTGATGGCGGCCTACGCCGCAGTCGTCGGGATCGTCGGCCTGTACGTCGCGTGGCTGGCCTATCGTGGCTATCGACGGAACGAGAGCCGACCGATGGGTGTACTTTCACTCGCCATTGCCCTGTTGACGGCCGTTCCGGTCGTCGTCCAGTACGGGCTCGACTGGCTGACACCAGCCACCCCGGCGATCATCTTACTGGCGGTCACGCTCGCACATCTCGGTGGCGTGCTGGCGATACTGTATGCGCTCACGCGCGCCTGAACCGTGCGCGGAGGGGCTCCCAGTAACGCTCAGTCGAAAGGAGCCGCTGGGCCACCCGCATCCAGAGAGTAGTGAGCACCGAGGCCAGTTCGAGTGCCACCAGGAGAATCACTGCCCCACCGAGTGAGACGGCAACTGCAGCCCACAACGAATCTACCCGAAACGAGCCGAGCGTCAGCGTCGTCTGCAATCCAACCAGCAGCGAATCCCATCCGAACAGCAACTCGACAGGCATCGGCGTCCGTGGAATCGGTCCATACGCCAGGACCGGCGCGTGCTGGTAGTAGAGTGGCGCACCGAGAAAGCTCACACCCGTCGCTATCATCGCCAAAAGCACGCCCACCGACAGCGACGCAAGCCAGAACGCACCGAACAGATACACCGCCACCCCCCAGGTTTGACGATCGGTCAGCAGTCGTCGGTATCGTTGCCAGTATGACCCAGAGGAGATCGTCGAAGTTGCTGGTCGAATATCGACACCGACGACCAACCGGATCGTCAGCCGCTCTATGGCCGCAATCCAGTGAAACAGCGGTGGAATGGCCCCCAGCACGACAATTCCAACCAGATACACCAGCAACGAGAACCCCACCGCAATAATGGCCGAGAACAGGGCGGTGTACACCGTGACTAGCACGAATAACACCCCGAGATAACAGAGATTGCGGTACGACTGCACTCGAAGCGGCGAGCGCACCAGACGGCTGACCCACTGTCGGACGGACGAACGAGGGGGCAACTCCATTGACTCAGTTCGTATCGTCTGGCGGGGCCCGCTTAAGCCGTGTGGATGGGCCTCTTCGACCAGACATAAGTGTTTCGCCGGACTGCAAGGGCGCGAGCTCTGCTTCGTGGGTTATCTTCGGTCCGGCACTACGAGCAGTCACAGAACGATGACAGAAAACCAAACCACACAGACTGACCACCAGAGAACGCGCCGTGCCGTGCTTGGATCGATCGGCACCACACTGCTCGCGAGTACGCTTGCGGGCTGTCTCTCCGGTGATGAGCAATCCGAGGAGCCCGAAAGCATCGACGCATGGCTGTCGGATACCGATTCGTTCGACGGGGTCACAGACCGGACGGGAGCGTCGTCGGTGGTCGTTGACGTCGGAGTGAGCGGAAACAACGGCTCAAACGGATTCACTCCGGTAGCGATCGCAATCAGCCCAGACACCACGATCCAGTGGAACTGGGTCGATGGCTACCACAACGTGGTTGACACGGCCGACGCGTTCGACAGCGGCGAACCAGAATCGGACGCGACCTTCGAGCACACGTTCACGGAGCCGGGAACCTACACCTACTACTGCAGTCCACACCGCCAGATGGGAATGAAAGGCGCGGTAGTCGTGCGATCGGAGGGGTCACAGTGAGTTGGTCATGGCTCGCTCCCCAACGAGTTGGCGCTGCTGGGATCGCCGGAGGATTGCTTGGGCTCGCCAGTCCCGTCGTGTTTGCAATCGCTGGCGGCGAGCTGGCTGGGTCCGTTGCGCCGGTGACACACGCACTGCAGTTTGCGTTGCTCGCAGTGGGCGCGTTTGGCGCGTCAGTGACGATGGTCCAGTCCGACAGCGCTGATACCGCCGTGGCACTACTGGGACTCGGGCTGCTTGGGTATGCCACCAGCACGATGGTGGTGATGCTGGCTCCATCATGGGAGTTTATGCTCGCCCTCGGTGGCCTTGCTGGGACCGCGTATCTGCTCGTCTGGATCGTCGCCAGTGGGTATGGGGTCTTGCTCTGGAACGAAACCAACGTTTCACGGGTGACCGCCGGACTGTTCATCGTCTGTGCGCCAGCACTGTTCGGACTCGGCGTGCTGATTCAGAGTGGCTTTCCGCCACTGGCAATCGAAGCGCCGCTCTCGATCGCGTTCGTTGCGCTGGGCTATGAGCTCATTACACAGGAGGTGCCCGCATGAACCGACGCCGGCTCGCGTTCGGCGCGACGTCGGTCGCGCTCTGGATCGCCATGATTCATCTCGGCGCACTGCTGTTCGAAACCGTCGTCATGTATCCGAATATCTTCCACGACGTTCCGGCATCACTGGAACTGTCGGTGGAGTTTATGGCGGCTGTTGGGCCACACGACTTTTTCGCACCCGTGGGTGCACTCTCGATTGTGGCCAGCAGCTGTGCCATTGCGGCGAGCTGGCGGTTCAAAAGGATCCGAAACTGGTTGCTCGTCGGGCTGGTCGTGGCGATCCTGGGAGAATTCGTGCTCTCGGCCACCGTTTTCTGGCCGCGAAACACGATCATGTTCTCCGAAGGACTTGCAGTCCACTCCGCCGAGACGCTCAAAACGACGGCAAAAACGTTCCAGCGACTCCACTGGCTCAGAGTCGGTGCAACGGTCGTGAACGCGGCTGCCGTCTTTCGGGCGACGGTGACACTCGCCCAGAAACGTCCCTCGTGATGAACAATCACGCTAGGTAATCACACCACTGTGAACGGCCCCCATCCCGATCGACAATTATATCTAAATATAGATAGAAAACTAGCAGTAGAACTATAATTATACTCATTCATCACCACAGACCGGTTGAACATGCTAAATCATGGGAGTGTAGAGATTACCATGGGTATTGGTATCTCTTCTCTAAACACCTCTAAAATGTGAAGTTTTTAGTACCTGGGTCGTATACGTACGAATGAGAATGATACCAATAGCCCCCCCAACCCAGTCCGAACGGACGCCCGTCGAGCCGCTTCATTCGAGCCCGCAGTCATTGCTGGTCATGCTTGGATTTATCCTCGGAACGCCGATCGCCCTGTGGGCCGTCGAACAGCCGGTACTCGCGGCCCAGATCGGGCTCGTCCTCCTCGCTGTCATCCAGCTCGGACGGCTCGCACTCGCCTACGCCCACTCGCTCGCAGAGGCGGAGACATCGTTCTCCGTACCGGGTACGGGCGTCGCGGTCGAGCTGCGCACCGCCCACCGATCCTGAACTGTCACCTCCCTTTATCGTAGCGTAGGTCCTCGCTGATCTATGGCACTCGCCCACCGTCGGGGGATCTCCGGCGTGGTTCGTGCGTATCGCTCGCAGATTCATCCGGTGTTCATGCTGCCGGCGCTGACAGCGAGTCTGTTCGGTGCGGTACTGGCCGAATCAGTCACCGTATCACTGGCCCTGTTTCATGCAGTCGTGGTTTGTGCCCAGCTCTACACCGCGCATCTCAAAGACGGCTACGTCGATCGATATCTCCGGCAGGAGGACGATCACAATCCGCTGACGCCGCGTGGCTGTCGGGTGGGCCTCCTCGGAAGCTCGCTCGTCGTCGCCGTCACGAGTGGGCTGCTCGCCGTGCTCGTCGATCCGTTCGTCATCGTCCTTCTGTTGCCGGGCTGGGTCGTGGCCTACTTTCACGCACCGCAGTTCGACACCCATCCGCTGTCTGCTACCGGTGGCTACCCGTTCGGAATCGGGATTTCGCTCTGTGGTGGGTATTATGTCCAGACGACGACGCTCGCCACGCCAGTACTCGTGTACGCGCTCGTAATCGGAATCGTCCTGGTCGGGATCAAGCTGATTGACGACTGTACAGACGTCGAGTATGATCGCTCGATTCAGAAACGAACTGCGGCCGTGGTGCTCGGCATCCGTCAGACACGGCAGCTCGGCACCGCAGTTCTCGCGCTGGGAATGGTCGTGCTCGCAGTCAGTGGCCACGTTCGAGTCATACCAATAGAGAGTCTCCTGGCCATTGTGGTGTTCACACCGATCGTGCTGGTCGCACGCCACCGATCTGTGGCTGTTGCAACGATGCTGTTGATCCGCGGAACCTACCTCTTTTTTGCTGTGTTGCTCGTGACGGCTTGGCAGTTTGGCTAACGGTTTCGTGAGACGACGAATTCTGCGAGTTCCTCAAGACAGCCGATCGCCTCCTCGCTCTGGCCGTGGGGATTCGTCTCGATTGTGGCCGTTTCGAGTGCATCGAGTGCGCCATCAGCTTTTTCCCGGGCTCGCTGGTTGGCCTCTTCTGGCGTGAGATCTGCCACCTGGACCAGCGATGGCCGCTCCATCTGGGCATCCTGTCCAGCAGGTTTGCCAAGCGCCTCGGTCTGTCCGGTGGCATCAAGCACGTCATCCCGGATCTGAAAGGCAATCCCCACGCGCTCTGCATATTGGCCGAACGACTCGACCGTGTACGGATCCGCGGCGGCCCCAATCGCGCCGAGTTCTGCTGCCGCCCGAAACAGCGCGCCGGTTTTGCGCCGCGCAAGGACCATATACTCCGCTTCTGATTCGGGTTGGCTGACGAGCTCTGAGGCCTCGCCCTCGCCGAGTTCAACCATCGCCTCTGCAACCACCTGCATAGCGGTATCGTCTCCAGAAAACAGTCCGAACGCCTCGCCAAGCAGCCCATCGCTAGCAATGATCGCCGGGCCAAAGCCAAACGCCGACCAGGCGCTGGCCACGCCACGGCGAAGCTCTGCGTCGTCGATGATGTCATCGACCACCAGCGACGCGTTATGAACCAGTTCAATACCGACCGCAAAATCGAGTGCCGACTCGACGGTTCCACCGGCTGCTTCGCACGCGAGAACGGTGATGGTTGGCCGAACCCGTTTTCCACCAGCCAGCGAGATGTGGCGCAGCTCCGAGCCGAGCGACTCCGGAGCAACGTCGTCGAGGACCGATTCCATCCGTCGCTCGACGCGGTCCCGCCGAGTCTGCAGATACTCCATCGTTTTATATCATTCGTGTGGGGAGGTTTGTAGGTGACGAAAGTAACACTCGCCACCGGCTAGAACGGGCTCAATGAATCGGTATGCGTGACTGTGCGGTTCTCACTCACGTTCGAGTGAATCTATGCAATTAAGTAACGTCGGACCGGTTCTGTAACCGATGGCGTACTACGCGGGCGTCGACCTGGGCGCCACGAACACGCGAGCTGCGATCGCAGACGCGACCGCTACGGTTGTGGGCTCGGCAAAACAACCGACTCCCGAGGGACCGAGCGGCATTGCAGTGACCGAAACAGTGCTCGACGTGATTCGTGGTGCCTGTGACGATGCCGGCATCGAACCGGCCGATATTATCGTCGCCGGAATCGGCTCGATCGGCCCGCTCGATCTGGCGGCTGGACGGATCGAAAATCCCGCCAATCTTCCAGATTCAATCGACGTAATTCCGCTCGAAGGACCGGTGAAATCACTCATCGGCGGCGAGCAAGTCGTCCTGACGAACGACGCAGATGCCGGATTGCTCGGCGAGCGATTCTACGGCGAGTACTCGCCCGACGATATGATTTATGTCACCATCTCGAGTGGCATCGGCGCGGGCGTGGCAGTTGATGGCACTGTGCTCTCTGGCTGGGACGGCAACGCCGGAGAAATCGGACACATTCTCGTCGATCCCGATGGGGAGATGACCTGTGGTTGTGGGAACGATGGCCACTGGGAGGCATACTGTTCTGGCAACAACATTCCGCGCTACGCACAGCGGCTCTACGAGTCCAATCCCATGGATACGAAACTTCCGGTCCACGAACACGCTCCCGGTGATCCGGTCGCGTTTGACGCAGCGGATCTATTCGGGCTAGCCGGATCGGATGCGTTCGTCGATCATGTCATCGATCGGATTGCCGAGTGGAACACGATCGGGATGGCCAATCTCGTCCACACGTACGCACCGCTCGTGATCAATATTGGTGGTGCGGTCGCGCTGAACAATCCGGAACTGATCCTTGAGCCAATCAACGAACGCCTTCCCGAGATGGTTCTGACGAACGTTCCCGACGTGCAGCTTACCTCGCTCTCCGGTGAGGTGGTCGTCCACGGCGCGCTCGCAAGCGCGTTGCTCGCGGATGGCCACTCCAGACCGGATAATCCGGCGAAGTACAGAAAGTGATCACGAGATCCACCAGCGACAACCACATACGAGTAGCAGACGCGAAGGGGAGCGAACTGCTCAGGGCGTCTCGAATTCGATTGCGGTTTTGATCGTCTCGTCGGTATTGACGAACGCGTCGGCAAACGACTCGACCGGAGCGACGGTCGTCACGAGCGCATCGAACAGCCAGTCGGGAAGCGACGAAAGCGTCTCGATTGCGCGCTCGAAATGTGGGCGACCGGAGTTCACCGAACCGACCAGAGCCTTATTCTCCATCACCAGTGCCCGATGAAGGTCGCCACCATCGATCTCGAATGCGTGATCACCGGGAACGCCAACCAGCGCGCCGACACCGTTGGGCGCAAGTGCCTCGATCGTTTCGAACGCGTGCGGGGCGTAGCCGGTCGCCTCATACACCAGATCCATCGGCTCGTACGCACGCGGAATCTCTGCCAGTGCTGTCTCCCGGGAATCAATGTACGTTGCACCCAACCGCTCGATAATGTCGATTGTGGGGTCCGGTCGATCACGTCGGCCGAGACAGTAGACACGATCACAGCGCTGGGCGATCATTGCCGTGCTCAACAGCCCGAGTGAACCGTTCCCGAGGACAAGTGCCGATTCGGGTTCCCATTCGAACGCTGATCGCGTTGTGAGCGCGTGTTCGAGTGCCTTCTCAGTGATCGAGGCCGGCTCAACGAGAAATCCGAATTCGGCCAGCGTCTCGGGAAGTTCGACGAGATACTCCGCAGGACTAGTGAAATACGAAGAACAGTAGCCATGCGCCCCCACGATCCCGCGTTCGACGTACGCGCCCGACGGTGCCATATCCGGTTCACCCCGTTCGAAGTACTGATTCGATCCTGATGGCGGAGGGCGGCGCACCATGGGCACCACCACGGTTCCGGGCGAGAGCCCTGCCGCGTTAGAGTGCGCTACGACGCCGACCGCTTCGTGACCGAGCACGAGACGATCGGCACCCGCCGGTGGCTCACCGTGCTCACCGGAGAGGATCTCGTGGTCGGTGCCATCAATGCCAACGCGCAAAACGCGGACCAGCGCCTCATCCGGTCCGGGTGTTGGGCGCTCCATCGTTGTCAACGCAGGCGCTCCACCGCCTGCAGGGACCGCGATGGCGTCCATGGTCGAAGTTTGCATGCCAAAATAGTTATTCTATCCCGAGTTAAATCTTTGTGAGGGTGAAAACGAGGGCTTACGTTGTCGGCCTCGGACGCTCAAAATGATGGACGGACACACACCAACCCCAGGAGATGAGGACCCACTGGAACTCTCGGGCGTCATTCCGCCGACGATCACGGCGTTTTCGGCGGACGAATCGCTCGATGAAACGACGACGGCTGCCCACGCTCGATACGTGGTCGACGGTGGCGCGACAGCAGTGTTTCCGCTCGGCACGAACGGGGAGTTTGCGCTGTTGACCCCAGACGAACGAGTGCGTGCAATCGAAGCAGTCGTCGAGGAGGTCGGCTCTGCTGTGCCGGTGATCGCTGGTGTCGGCGCACCGAGCACACGAGAGACGATCGAGCACGCACAGCGCGCCACAGCCGCTGGTGCTGACGGGCTCGTGGTCGTGACGCCGTACTACTATCCAGTTGATAAGACCGGGGCGGTTTCTCACTATCAGCAGGTGACCGAAGCTGTCGATAGCCCGGTATACGTCTACCACATTCCGAGTAAAACCGGAAACGCACTCTCAAGGGAGACGCTGGTCGAACTCACGGAACTCGACGGGATCGCCGGACTGAAAGATTCCAGCAAGGACATTCCCCTGTTCGGCCAGGTAATCGCCGACGGTGCGGATGTGAGCTACTTCGCCGGATCGGATTCGTTGCTCGTTCCGGGACTCGATCTTGGCTGTGTGGGTCTCGTGAGCGCGGTCGCAAACGTCGTTCCCGAGCTCGTCGTCGAGTTGTACGACAGCTATGTCACCGGCGAGCGCGAACGGGCACAGCAACTACAGGAGACGGTTTTTGAGGTTCGACGCGCGCTCAAGCGTGGACCATACATGGCTGGCGTTAAAACCGCGCTCGAACTCCGTGGCTTCGAGAGCGGTCCGCTTCGCTCGCCGTTGCGCCGTATGAACACCGAACAAGAGCGTGCGCTCGAATCAGCACTTGCAGAGCTCGATCTACTCGGGTAGTGGTGATCGTTCACAAGTGTCGAGGTGTTTGGTAGCATTCTCGTTCCGATAATCATTTACTCCGTGTCGAGTAAACACTGATATGGGTATTAATTACGACGAGCTCCACGATCCGAACGCAGAATACACAATGCGTGAGCTCTCGGGGGAGACGATGGAATTGACACGATCGCGCGGAGAGACACGCGACGTGTCTATCACCGACGTACAAACGACGATGATCGACGGGAACTTTCCCTGGACGCTCGTTCGCGTCTACACCGATGCGGGCGTGACTGGGACGGGCGAAGCATACTGGGGTGCTGGCGTACCGGAGCTAATCGAGCGGATGCGGCCGTTTTTGATCGGTGAAAACCCCCTTGATATCGATCGGCTGTACGAACACCTGGTTCAAAAGATGTCCGGTGAGGGCTCGATTGCCGGCGTCACCGTCACCGCGATCTCTGGCATCGAGATCGCACTGCACGACGTTGCGGGAAAGATCCTCGACGTGCCAGCCTATCAACTGCTCGGTGGGAAATACCGTGACGCCGTTCGGGTGTACTGTGACTGTCACACCGAGGACGAAGCAGATCCCAAAGCCTGTGCTGATGAAGCAGAGCGCGTGATCGAAGAGCTTGGCTACTCTGCGCTGAAGTTCGATCTCGATGTGCCCGGCGGGCGCGAAACCGACCGGGCGAATCGGCATCTCACCGACTCACAGATCGACCACAAGGCCGAAATCGTCCGAACCGTCACCGAGCGCGTCGGCGATCGCGCAGACGTTGCGTTCGACTGTCACTGGTCGTTCTCCGTTGGGAGCGCCAAACGGTTGGCCAGAGCAGTCGAGGATTGTGACATCTGGTGGCTCGAAGACCCTGTTCCTCCCGAGAACATCGACGTTCAGCGCGAGGTTTCCCGGGTAACGACCACGCCAATCGCCGCCGGCGAGAACGTCTATCGCAAACACGGCCAGCGCCGACTCATAGAAGAGCAGGCGATCGACATCGTCGCCCCGGATCTTCCAAAGGTGGGTGGCATGCGCGAGACCCGAAAGATCGCCGATCTGGCCGATAGCTTCTACATCCCAGTGGCGATGCACAACGTTGCATCCCCCGTCGCGACAATGGCCGGTGCCCACGTCGGTGCGGCGATTCCGAACGTGCTCGCCGTCGAATACCACTCCTACGAGCTTGATTGGTGGGAGGATCTCGTCGAAGAGCCCGTCATCGAGGACGGCATGATCGAGTTGAACGAACGAGCTGGTCTCGGAATCACGCTTGATCTGGACACCGTCGCCGAACACATGGTGACTGGCGAGACGCTGTTCGATCCCGCCTGATCAAACGAGCCCAAAAGCGTTTGTAGTAAACCACCCACCATCGGGTATGAATCACGACCCAATGATGGTACAACATCGCTCACGGATCGCGTGGTGGGCACTCACGCTGGTTCTTGGTGCCATTCTCGCTCTCGTCATCTACGCCTTTCTCGGTTCGTTCGTTCTGGGCGTGTTCATCTACTACGCCACTCGGCCAATCTACGAGCGCTTTGGCGATCGGATTCCATCACCGAACGTCGGCGCAGCTGTTGCGCTGTTAACGATTTCGTTGCCAGTGCTGTTGTTGATCGGCTACACCCTTGCCATCGCTATTTCCGCGTTTGGCGGCCAGCTCGGCTCACTGGGGCCGTTCCAGAACGCGTTTGCGGAGTACATCGACAGCGGCATGATTCACTCACCAGAGGACCTTATCACGATTCTCACGACGAATCCGAGCCAGATAACGTCGATCATCGCACCCGAAACGATCCAGAACGTCGCAGGATCACTCGGAGCGTATCTCGGCATGGTGGCCTCCGGTTCTCTCAAAGCCTTTATCGCGCTCATCGTCGCGTTCTACCTGCTTCGAGACGATCACAAACTCGCCCACTGGGCGCGACACGCTATTGGCCGCGACGACGAAACGCTCATCGCATACGGAACTGCAGTCGACACCGATCTGAAGACCATCTTCTTCGGAAACATTCTCAATGCGTTCGTCGTTGCACTCACCTCCGTCTTTGCGTACAACGCATTGAATCTGATTGCTCCGACTGGTGGTGCGATCCCCACTCCCACACTGCTCGGACTGCTCGCTGGAGCGGCCAGTCTGATACCGGTTGTGGGTATGAAAATCGTCTACGTCCCTGTCGGTATCTACATGCTCGTGACGGGAGGGCTGACGAACATCGATCAGCTCTGGTTTCCGATCGCATTTTTGCTCGTTTCGGTCGTTATCATCGATGGACTTACTGAGCTGATTCTCCGGCCGTACATTTCCGGACGGAATCTCCACGTTGGGCTCGTGCTGTTCGCCTATATGCTCGGTCCGCTGTTGTTTGGCTGGTACGGGCTGTTTCTTGGCCCGCTCCTTCTCGTGTTGATCGTTCACCTGGCACGAATCGTCGTTCCCGAACTCATTCACGGCGATCCGCTGACACCCGGCGCAATCGGGGCCGACCCGATCCCCGATCCGAGTCCAAGAGAGACCGACAGTGACACGGCAATCGGTGGACCGTCGGTGGGTGAACACGGCGACATGGCCCAAGAACACGACGGCGTTGACGATGGTCAAGCGGGCGATGGCGATGATCACGGAACCAACTCGGACCATGACCAGAACGAGGACGACACGGATAAATCATAGACGCGAACGGATCAGTCAGTTGCTGCTAGAATAGCGTTGTGTTTCGTACAATTTTTGAAAGGCCACATAGTGGTCCGGGTATGCCCGAGGTGACACTCGCGGACGTGCAGGCTGCCCGCGACCGTTGCAGTGATGAATCGGTGGTACGGACGACGCCACTCGAACGGAGTCGGTCGTTGAGCAGCTTTTCAGGGGGAGACGTGTGGTTGAAGATGGAACACCTCCAGCGAACCGGCTCGTTCAAGACCCGTGGTGCGTACAACAAGCTGGTACAGATCGCAGACGAGTTCGACCGCGTGGTTGCAGCGAGCGCCGGCAACCACGCCCAGGGAGTCGCGCTCGCGGCGACGAAAGTTGGTGTCGAATCGACGATCGTCATGCCAGAAAACGCTCCGCAGGCAAAAATCGACGCCACACGTGGCTACGGAGCGACGGTCGTACTCGAAGGACACGACTTTCAGGCGGCGCTTGAGCACGCACAGTCGCTGGCAGCCGACGACGACATAGCGTTCATTCACGCCTACGACGATCCGGCGATCGTTGCGGGACAGGGAACGCTGGGGGTCGAAATCCACGAGAAGGGCCCGGACATCGATACGGTCGTCGTACCGATCGGTGGTGGTGGGCTGATCGGTGGCGTGGCGACCGCGCTCAAAACGCTCGATCCCTCGATTCGTGTCGTTGGAGTGCAGGCCAAAGCCGCCGCGACCGTTCCGGAGAGTCTCGATAAGGGCTTCCCCGTCGGTATCGACGATCCCCGAACGATCGCAGACGGCATTGCGACCGGCGGGATCTCAACGCTCACGTTCGAACTGATCGAGGAGTACGTCGACGAAGTGGTGCTGGTCAGCGACGAGCAGATTGCCAACGCCACGTTGCTTCTTTTAGAGCGTGCCAAACAGCTGGTAGAAGGTGCGGCGGCCGCCTCCGTTGGAGCCCTGCTCTCGGACGAGCTGGACGTAACCGACGAAACCGTCGTGGCAGTGCTTGGCGGTGGAAACATCGACATCTCGATGCTTCAGACCGTATTGACCCACGCGCTCAGCGACCGCGAGCAACTGATTCGCTTCCGGGTGCGGATCGACGACCAGCCCGGAACGATGGGCGAGCTCTCGTCGGTGATCGGCGATCTCGGCGCGAATATCCGGTCGGTGCGACACGACCGCGCCGTCGAGGATCTCCACGTCGGAGAGGCATATCTCGTCTTCGAGGTGACGACCAGCGGCGCAGGGCACGCAAGAAACATCATCGACGCCATCGAATCGCGGGGCTACACCGTCGATCGGCTGATCTGATCAGCGATTCGTTTCCGCAACCAGCGTTTCGAACCGCTCTCGGACTTTCTCGATCTTCGGCTGGGCGTGCATCTGACAGTAGGCGTCCGAGGGATTTTTCTCGAAATAATCCTGGTGATAGGACTCCGCTCGCCAGAACGTTTCCAGCGGTTCGAGCTCTGTGACCACGTCTGCCTCGTACTCGGCGTCGAGCGCATCGATATACGATGTGGCAAGCTCACGCTGGCGGTCATCGTGATACAGAACGATCGATCGGTACTGTGTACCGATGTCAGGACCCTGTCGGTTCAGCTGTGTCGGATTGTGGGTCGCAAAGAAGACCTCCAGAAGATCGTCGTAGCCGATCACGTCCGGATCGTACGTGACCTGGACGACTTCTGCGTGGCCGGTCTCACCGCGACAGACCGCCTCGTAGGTTGGATTCTCCGTGTCGCCACCGGCATAGCCCGACGTGACGGATTCGACGCCCTCAAGGGGCTTCATCGCTGCCTCCGTACACCAGAAACAGCCACCACCGAACGTCGCTTTCTCGGTCATACGACGGTGTAGGCTGTCTGTCGGTTTGTATGTGACGCGCTCAGTGTGTCAGTTCGTCATACTCAGCATCTGAGAGTTTAATCTCCCGGGCAGCGACGTTTTCCTCCAGGTGATCGACGCTCGAAGTGCCTGGAATCGGCAAAATTACGGGCGAGTGATGGAGCAACCAGGCGAGGCCAATCTGATACGGGGTTGCATCGTGATTTGCAGCGATCTGTTCGACGGTGGGATCCTCCAGTGTGCCGGCATCGATCGGTGCCCACGGAATGAAACCGATATCAGCGTCTTCACACGCTTTGAGCACGCGCTCGTCGTCGCGCGACGCGACGTTGTAGCGATTTTGTACCGTCGCGATGTCGGCAATCGAGCGGGCCTCCTCGAGCTGTTCGACCGTGACGTTGCTCACGCCAAGCTGTCCAATGACGCCGTCGTCTTGCAGCTCTGCCAGGGCTGTGATCGAATCGGCGTACGGAACCTCGGGGTCAGGCCGGTGGAGCTGATACAGGTCGATTTTCTCGACACCGAGACGGTCCAGACTCGAGAGCACCGCATCGCGGAGATAATCGGGATCGCCACACGGTAGCCACTCGCCCGAACGGTTTCGCAGCAGTCCACCTTTCGTTGCAACAATCAGCTCGTCCGGATACGGTGTGAGTGCTTTACGAATCAGTCGTTCGCTCACGCCCGGTCCGTAGGAATCTGCCGTGTCGATGAACGTCACTCCCAGCTCAACGGCGCGCTGGAGTACGGTGCAAGCGGTTGCTTCGTCGGTCGGTCGGCCGATGATTCGCTCACCCGTCAGCCGCATTGCACCGAATCCGAGTCTGTTGACAGTGAATTCGCCGCCGATCGAAAATTCGGATGGAACGGTTGCCATGGAAAGTACTCTGAACGGATGGTGAAAAAATGTGGCTACCGCCAGTTGTGCAGTCGTGACCGAATCCCGAGTCCGGTGACCGAGCCGTTGGCACCGGTGGTGATCCGCCGAAGACGGTCGCGACGACCGCCGAGTTCGGCGACTGCCTGGGCGGTCAGTCGTTCGCCGCGCTGTCGGCTGTAGCTGCCGACCCACGCCTTCTGATCGATCGAGGTCTCATCCGTGACGTGCTCGTAATCCAGTGCCACGATCGACCCCGAACGCGCGATGCCGATCTGGCCCTCGTCGTCGATCCCCAGTCCGAGCCCAGCCTCGTTGAGTTCCCGTTCAAACTCGGCCACTCGGCGTTCATACTCCTGCTGGTCCATTGATTCGGGCTGGGCGTCGTCGGGATAATCGTAGCCGATCGTCTCGACTTCCTCCATGACGAGCCATTGGTAATCGTCTGCGTGATCGACAACGGGGGCAAAACGGTGGGCAATACCACGATCTCTGGCCTGTTCGTAGATTATCGCTTCCACCCAGTTGCTCATCGCCGTTCGAGGCGTGGCCGGATCGACGCCGAATTCGATTTTCAACACGTAGTCGTGTGGACCGGCAACGATCCGCTCGCCATCAAGCACGGATGGTAGGCGACCGGCAACCCGATTGCCCGAGCCCACACTCCACCCGAAACCGTACAGTGCAGTGAGCTGTTTCCATGTCTCGTATGGCGATGATTCCGAGCTGTCGTACAGATGCTTGGTCAGATGGGAACACAGTTGCCTCCCACGTTCGGTCAGGCGAGTCGTCCCGTCGGCGTGAGTAACAGTTCCAGACACCCTATGCTGGTTGTTTGCCAACGGTCGTATCAATCAATCGGTTTGCAGTTCATTCACATGATCGCAATCAGCCGACAGAAAGTTTATATCCATATGGATATGATATGTAATTATTATACGTGGGCGCGTTTTGAACGAACTGGCTCACAGTCGACGAACAATGAGCGTGATCGATCGACTCAGCGATGTATTTTTCGCCCGCGACACAGAGTGTGAGCCCTACGAATGTCGTCGGTGTGGTGAGAAATTTTCATTTCAGTATCAGGTCTGTCCCGACTGTGGCGGCTACGCAATCGAGCGTTTCGACTGGTCTGCACAACTCGATGACGCTCGTCGGTACGATGAATGACAGTACTGTTGGAAACGATTATGCCGTTTCACACGGTATTGAAAGGCATGGTAGATAGCGACATGCTTTCGAGTGTACCGCGGTGTTTGAACTGTGGTTTCGAGGCACCACATGATGGCGGAGACTGGAACTCCGCTTCGGTCCCACCGCTCGGGGACCTGATGCGCTGTCCGGAGTGTGGAAGCACGAACATTCTCGGGAGAACCTGACTGTTCGGTGGCCGTACACACCGAAAACGCGTGGTGAGTGGATCGACGCAAGAGCGTCGATCAGGCAGTTAATTACCCTGAATGCGAGGGGCAAGCACGTACGTGACCGAGCCATTGCCCTCTGCGATCTCGAACTGAAGGTTGACGGGGAATTCATCGCCAAGATCGACCGTCACCTCTGCGTCCTTGGGGATCGCTTTGTTCATCTCCTTGAGGTAATCGAGACTGAACAACGAGTGGGCGTCGCCGGCCGATAGCGAGATCAGTTCGTCGCGGTCGAGTTCGAAATGCACGTCGTCAGTGTCACCCTCCGCATCGACGTAGAAAAACTCCTCGGCGTCGTTCACACCGAGCGCGATGTGATCGGACACCATATCGGCGGCCGTCACCGCACGGTCGATGTCTCGACCTTCGATGGCGATCGTCGCTGGGAGATCGAGATCGGGGAGGTCCGGTTCCTGCCGGATTGAATCCGGATCGATGAGCGCAAGCGTATACTCCAGGCCGTCGATCTGGATCTGAAGCTTGCGAGTCTTCTCCTCGAGCGTCAGGTTGATCAGGTCGTCTGCGTTCGCCATTCCTGCAATATCTTCGAGGCGCGTGAGATTGACGCCGATCGTCTCGCCGTCAGTCTCGTACGATTCGAACGCGTCTGCCTCCAGTCGGAGATCCACCATGCCAGCACTGGCCGGATCGATGGCCCGAATCGTGGCCCCATCCTCGTCGAGACGAATCTTGCACTCATCGACTAACACACTCACCGAATCGAGCGCAGCCAACAGCGTCCCCGAACTCACGATAGCCGTGAACATGGATGGCGATTCACTTCGACGGGTTAAAAAACGATTCATACAGCTTCAACTGTGTTTCATCGCCAGTAGCTCACTGCACGATTGACTCGAGAACCGGTTGCGTTTCGGAGTGATCAGGACCGACCTCGCTCTCGGTGCCGGTGGCTGTAACGTGCGCAACAGTCGCTGTGACTGCATCTTCGGGTGGCGTCGGCTTCCAGCCCAGTGCCTCGAGTTTGTCCGTCGAGAGGACGTGTGGACGATCGCGATAGAGCGGAAATACATCGGGGTCGAGCCCGACTGCAGCAAGCCGGTGGTGATCGACGAAGACGGGCGTGACAGAAGTTTCACACGCTGTTGCGATCAGCTCGAGCCACTCCGAGAGCGTCGGGATCGTGTGCGTTCCAACGTTGTAGGCGTTGCCAGCGGTTCCGGACTCGGCGATCGTGCGGATTGCGCTCGCAACATCGCGGACGTAAACGAGCTGTCGCAGTTTCGTGTGAGGCACGAGCAGTTCGTCGAACTGTGTGACGCGATCGATCCAGTAGTCGAATCGGCCGGTGTAATCGTGCGGACCAAACACGATCGGGGGACGAACGCTCATTGCACGGACGCCATCAGCAGCTGCCTCGAACACCGCTCGATCTCCGGCAGCCTTCCGGTTGCCGTAGGTGGCGGCGGTTTCATCGCGCGCCTGTGCCGGCGTACACGCACAGAGCGGCGTCTCGTCCTCGCGTTTTGGAACGACTTCCTCGCCGTATGCCGCGCCACTAGAGATGTAGACGTATGCGTCAGCGTCGTCGAAGATCGACGTTGCTTGCTCGACATCGTGGGGGTGATACGCGGTGCAATCGACCACCACGTCAGGGTTGACGACTGTCTGTGCACGAGCAAGTGCGCTGTCGTCCGTTCGATCCCCCTCGATGTGGTCGATCCCCGAGCCCTCGGCGAATGGGTTCTCGTGATGTCCACGATTGAAAATCGACACCGAATAGCCACGATCACGGAACTCGGAGACGGTGTGCCGGCCGATGAACCGCGTGCCGCCGATGATCAGTACGGAGTCCATATCAGAGCCAGTCGATCTGGTGGCAAGTGCGTGCTGAAACGACGCTACAACTATTTCACTGGAGTAACAACTGACGGTATGAGAAGTGACACACCTGGTGGCGGGGACAGACCAACGTCTCAGCCGATTACACCAGCAGCCCCGGCGTCGTTCGGACTCGTGCAGGCCTGGTGGGGTGATGGGAAAGGAAAGACCACCGCCGCACTCGGGATGGGACTGCGCGCCGTCGGTCACGGCTATCGAGTCCATCTTCTCCAGTTCATGAAAGGCGGTGCTGACAGCGTAGAGGCGGTCCGTGGCGAGTACAACGCAATCGCTTCGCTCGATGGATTCAGCTACGAAAACCTCGGTCACTACGGCTGGCACGCGCTCAACGACGGTTCAGACGATGCCAACCACGAACGCCAGGCACGGGCCGGACTCGAACGCACTCGCGAGCTGTTCGATGCGATCGATGAGCGCTCGCTCAAGGAGGCACTCGAACCAGATGGTCCACCGGAAAACGGCGTGCACATGCTGATTCTCGACGAATTGCTGTATGTGGCAGAACGAGGGCTGCTCGATCAGCAGACCGTGATCGAACTCATCGAAGACAAACCTGCCAATCTCGAGCTGGTGCTCACCGGCGGTCACGAACGGCCGGCATTTCTGGAAGGCTATGTAGACCTCCTTAGCAATGTCGCAAAGAATACACACCCGTTCGATGACGGACGGAGAGCACGTCGCGGAACCGAATACTGAATCAACTGACAGTTGCAACGACACAGTACTGGCGAATGAGGCGGCGAAAAGCGAAACGTTGAATATGGCTCCGTTATCGAATTGCGGTGGAGGACAGGGCGGCGCACGCACCCGCTGGTCCTCTCGCGTCCGGCCAGCGTATCGGAGCGACGCACCCACACCCCATGACTCACACGCTCCTCGTCGCAGGGACGAAAAGCCATGTTGGGAAATCAACCGTTGTGGCAGGGCTTTGTCGCCTGTTATCGTCCCGCGGCGTTGCCGTCGCTCCGTTCAAGGCCCAGAACATGTCGAACAACGCTCGCGCAGTGATAACGCCGGACGGCGAGACCGGCGAAATCGGTGTCTCACAGCACACTCAGGCCAGAGCAGCCAATGTGGTGCCCACAACCGACCACAATCCGGTATTGCTCAAACCACGAGGCAATGCCGAGAGTCAGCTCGTCGTCGCTGGACAGCCTATCGCCCATCTTTCGGCCAGCGCATACTACGACGATCACTTCGAGCGAGCAAAACGGGCGGCGTTCGATGCCCACGATCGACTCGCCGGCGAATACGACTACATCATCGCCGAGGGGGCCGGATCGATCGCCGAGATCAACCTCCATCATCGTGATCTGGCGAACATCGAGACGGCGCGAAAAACGGACGCCTCGATACTGCTCGTTGGAGATATCGAACGCGGTGGCGTGTTTGCATCGTTGTATGGTACGCTCGAGTTGCTGCCCGACGATTGCAGAGCGCGGATTATTGGCTGTCTGATCACGAAATTCCGAGGGGACCGATCCTTGCTAGAGCCGGGAATCGAATCATTCGAAGAACGGACTGGCGTTCCGATTCTCGGCGTTTTGCCGTACGAACAGGTGGGACTCCCCCCGGAAGACAGCCTCTCGCTTCCGTCCTCAGCGACACTTCTTGGCGACGACGACGGCGTCAGACCCGAACACGCCGTCACGGTCGGCGTGGTTCGTCTCCCTCGGATTTCGAACTTCACGGATCTGACCCCCCTGTTGCAAACGCCAGGCGTTCGTCTCCGGTTTTGTGGTCTCGATGACGGACATCAGCTCGCGACGTCCGACGCGATCGTCGTCCCCGGAACGAAAAACACGGTTGACGATCTGCTCGCACTGAAAGATGCCGGGCTCGATCGCATTCTCCGGACGTTCTCGGGACCGATAGTCGGTATCTGTGGCGGCTATCAACTGCTCGGCGAGCGCCTTCTTGACGCCCATCTCGAGGGCACTGGGAATACACAAACGATCAGTGGAATCGGTCTGTTGCCCGTCGAAACGCGTTTTTCGAGCGGGAAACGCGTTGTACCAATTGAGCGGACGCTCGAAGGCTGTGGCCCACTCGCCGGCGGGAGTGGTCAGGTGACCGGCTATGAGATCCACATGGGAGAGACGACGGCGTGTGAGACGGTCGATCGGCCGTTCGAATCGAGCGGGGCTGTCTCAGAGCAGGTGCTTGGGACGTATCTCCATGGACTGTTCGACAACGCATGCGCTCGCGAAGCGTTTCTCAGGGCCGTGTACAACCACGCGGGGAAAGCACCCCCTGCCGGCGAACAGACGGCGCGAGCAGATGTCAACAGCGCAGCCGACCGACTGGCCACGTTGTTCGAGCAACACGTCGATCTCGATGCGCTGTTCGAGCCGTGATCACGTACCGTGACGCCAGCTGTTGGCGTACTCTTCTTGTTTGTCCGACATATCGTCGATAGCGATATCCTCGGCATCGAGTTTGATGCGTGCGACTTCCCGGTCGAGTACGTCCGGCACCGGATGCAGCCCTGGCTGGTAGCTGTGATTCGCCACGGCGCTATGGCCCGAACCCCCACCGAATCGGTCGCGAATAGCACCGAGGAGCCGATCTGGAAGCCCAGTCTGGGCAGCACCAACCAGTTCGCGAACGCAGACGGCCTGGACGCCAAAGGACTGATCCATCACTTCGACCGGATGACCAAGCGAGAGCGGTCCTGCGAGATTGACCAGCCGTCCCTCTGCGAGGACGTTCAGCCGGCGGCCGTCCGGGAGCTCGTACGCCCGAACACCGTCTCTTACCTCGGTGATCGAATCGGCGAGCGCAGACAGATCGTCGAGATTCACCTCAATGTCAAAATGGCCCGCGTTGGCGAGCACTGCGCCATCTTGCATTCGCTCGAAATGATCCTCGGTGATGACATCACGGTTGCCGGTTGCGGTGATGAACACGTCGCCGCGCGGCGCTGCCTCACGCATCGAGCAGACCTCATAGCCTTCCATGTGTGCTTCGAGCGCACGGCGGGGATCGACCTCCGTGACGATCACGTGGGCGTTCTGACCGGCCGCTTTCTTTGCCAGGCCACGACCACAGTCGCCATAGCCCGCAACGACGACGGTTTTTCCGGCGAACGAGAGGTTTGTCGTCATTGCAATGTTGGCGAGCGACGATTCGCCCGTTCCGTGGACGTTGTCAAACAGCCGTTTCATCGGCGTGTCGTTCACTGCAAACACCGGGTAGTCGAGTTCGCCGTCCTCATCCATGGCGCGCAGCCGGTTGACGCCGGTGGTCGTCTCCTCACAGCCACCGATGATGTCGTCGATCAGCTCCGGGTGCTGTTCATTGATTCTGAAGACGAGATCTGCGCCATCATCGACCGTGATCGTCGGTTCGGCCGCAATCACGGCCTCCAGCGCGTCGTAATACTCGTCTTCGTCCACCCCGCGGCGCGCGACCGAGGTGATGTTCTCCTGGGCGTCGAGCGCTGCACTCACATCATCGTGCGTCGAGAGTGGATTGCAGCCGGTGATGGTGATCTCAGCACCACCGGCGGCGAGCGTTTCGACGAGCACGGCCGTTTTGGCCTCGACATGCATCGCCATCCCGATTCGCTGACCAGCGAACGGTTCGGTGTCGGCAAATTCGGTTTCCAGAGTTGTGCAGATGGGCATGTGCTGGCGTGCCCAGTCGATCTTCTGTCGGCCGGACTCGACCTGTGATTCGGGATCGTCGAGCAGGTCGGTGATCGGTGACGCACTCATTGGCGTATGATTGCGTTACCCGGCAGAAAACGGTATCGAACGAACGTGTTCGGTTGATCAGGCGACTCGTTCGAATAGATCCCGTGCGTGCTGATTGGCCGAGGCTCTAATGTCGGCTTCATCGAGCGTCAACAACTCGCGGTCTTCCATGAGCACCTTGCCATCACAGATCGTGTGGCGCACGTCAGCGCCAGTGGTGGCGTAGACGAGATGGCTGATGAGGTCCGTCTGTGGCGTCAGATGCAACGCGGAGAGATCAACCACCGCGAGATCGGCTGGCGCGTTGGGCTCAATTCGACCGCTGTCAAAGCCACAACAGGCTGCGCTTCCCTCGGTCGCCATCCGGAAGACGGTCGATGCTGGGACTGCGCTCGCATCATCAGCCTGTAGTTTGCCAAGCATCGCCGCATCGCGCATCTCATCGAACATGTCGAGATCGTTGTTCGAAGCGGCACCGTCCGTTCCAAGACCGACGGTAACGCCGCCATCGAGCATCGATTGAACGGGAGCCATTCCGCTTGCGAGTTTCATGTTCGAGGCCGGACAATGAACCACGCCAGTCTCCGTTTCGGCGAGCGTTTCGATTTCGGCATCGTCGAGATGAACGCCGTGGGCAACGAAATCCGTCGGTTCGAGCAAGCCGTGTTCGCGAGCGAACGTTGCCGGGGACACGTTGTGGTTCTCGATGACCGGCGTCACCTCCGCTGTCGTTTCGCTCATGTGGAAATGGACGGGACAGTCGAGCTGGCGGGCGCGAGCACTGAGACGCTCGATCGAATCGGGCGCCACCGTCGTCAAACTGTGGGGCATGATCGCCGTCGAAATCCGATCGCTACTGAGCGATTCGGCGACTTCGATGCCGGTCGTAACATCGACATCCCGTTCGGCCTCGGATTTTCCGACCGTGACGACGCCGTGGCCAAGGCGCGCACGAAGTCCCGCCGTCTCGACGACATCCGCGATCGTCGGCACCTCGAAATACATATCACAGAACGCAGTCGTCCCCGAGCGAATCATTTCTGCGACGCCCAGCCTGGCTCCTGTGGCCACATCTGACGGCGTCATTGCGCCCTCTGCCGGCCAGATGTCCTCACGAAGCCAGGACTCCAGTGGCTTATCGTCAGCATAGCCACGCAACAGCGTCATTGCGACGTGTGAGTGGGCGTTGATCAGTCCCGGAATCACGAGCGAGTCGGACGCATCGAGCGTCTCATCGGCGCGCTCGCCGGCGGCTGGCTCGACGGCAAGGATCGTTCCGTCCTCCTGATCGATGAGCACGTCTGCGCGTTCGATCGAGTGGTTCGGTCGCAACACCTGCCCGCCAGTGAGTCCGAGCGTCGTCATTGGTGTCGATTCCTGACGGTTCGTCCTCAATCCATCGGATCCGACCCAGAATGCAAACACCAATGGGTCACGGCCGTGCACCCTCCAACGATGCGCGTAGCCGTGCCCAACAAGGGACGATTGCACGATCCGACCGTCGAGCTGCTCGAACGGGCGGGGCTCCAGCTGGTCGACGGTGCGGACCGCAAGCTGTACGCCGACACGGTCGATCCGGAGATCACCGTTTTGCTCGCTCGTGCGGCCGACATTCCCGCCTACGTCGAAGACGGTGCTGCAGCGGTTGGCATTACTGGTCTCGACCAGGCAAGAGAAGCAGACGCCGAGCTCGTCGAACTGCTCGAGCTGGGCTATGGGCAGTGTGAGCTCGTGCTCGCCGCGCCCGAAGCAAGCGCGATCTCGACGGTGGCCGATCTCGAGGGGAAAACGGTGGCCACCGAGTTTCCACGCGTCACCCGCCGATTTTTCACAGATCGAGGCGTCGAGCCAACCATCGTTGAGGTGTCAGGAGCCACCGAACTCACTCCACACGTCGACATTGCCGATGCGATCGTCGACATCACCTCGACCGGAACGACGCTTCGGATGAACAAGCTCGAAATCGTCGAGCCCGTCCTTGAGAGCTCCGTCAGGCTGTTCGGGCGGGCAGACGCGGCCAACAAACCGAAGGTGCAACAGCTCCGCACCGCCCTGCAGTCAGTGCTCGCCGCGGCCGATAAGCGGTATCTCATGATGAACGTCCCCGAAGCCGAACTCGAGACGATCCGGGCGGTGATCCCTGGGATGGGCGGTCCAACCGTGATGAACATCGCCGGCGAGGATGACGTTGCCGTCCACGCTGTGGTCGATGAAGAGCAGGTGTTCGAAACGATCGCCAAGCTCCGGAGTCATGGCGCACACGACATCCTCGTCACCGAAATAGAACGGCTGGTGGAGTGAGCTCAGCTCACCATCGACCGAATCCATGCACCAATTCCGAATAACACGCCAACGACAACGATCAAGCCGACCACCGGAATGGCACCAACGATGACGATCACTACAGATCCAACGATCGCTGTCGAGATGTCGGACGACTCGCCTGACGTGAGCGTCGTGCCCACAAGCAGGGCGATGAGCGCAAGCCCAGGGAGATATATGAAAAGCAGATACGCGAGTGCCAACACAAACGCAAGCGGTGCGAGCACCATCGAAAACACGAACAGAAAGCCAAACGCCACCAGCACGCCGACCACAACACCCCATATCAACTGCTGAAACGGTCGGGTTCTGATCGCTTCGAGCGACTGCTCCGTCCGAGACGGAAACCCTTTCGCGAGCAGCACCGAGACGAGCAGGAGAACGATCCCCTGACCAATAATCCACAGAGGAGCGAGTATACCGATCTCGGACGGTAACGAACGAAGCTGCAATCCGACAGCACTCGTGAGGGAGGTCGCAGTTACTGCAAGGACCATGCCAGCAGATGGAGTTCAATGCGCAAGAATGTGTGGGACGGCGAGCTGTTTGCGAGGGGCCTCAGAGTCCAGCCAGCGAGCTGAGATTGAACAGCGCCACGCCGAGAATCGTGGCAATGGTGAAATGTGCAACCAGGAGGACTGCAGTCCCGCGTCGTTCCAGTCGATACACCATGTGGATCGCCACGGCATCACCGAGGAGAACAGCGAGAATGATGAGCGGCGATCGAACGACAGAAAACAGCATCGAGATCACTGCCGGAACGATGCCGACGGCAGCCGCTCTCTGGTGTGGAGTCTCGCCGAGCACATAGAGCACACCGAGATGCAACGTGATCGCATAGTAGCCCCACCCGAGCAGAAATGTCACCAGATACGCTATGAAGCTACCACCGGGAGGCGCAGTCTGGATCACGATAGTCATAGATCGGATTCGTGTCGACGCTATTTTTCCTCTGCGACTTCCGTCAGTCGAGAAGGCCGAGTTCCGAGAGCCGAGAGACGATCTTATCGACCGCTTCCTCGGCATCCTTGGGCTGTTTGCCACCAGTGATGACGAGCTTGCCCGAACCGAACAACAGCGCAACCACGTCGGGATTGTCGAGCCGGTAGACCAGTCCCGGGAACTGCTCGGGTTCGTACTCGATGTTCTCAAGACCGAGACCGATCGCAATCGCATTCAGATTCAGCGTCCGACCGAGATCGGCACTCGTAACGATGTTCTGCACGACGATCTCCGGGTCGTCGTCGACCTGAATGTTGAGATCACGAAGCTTATCGAAAACAATGCGGAGGCTTTCGTGAACGTCGTCGGTGGATTTCGCACCAGTGCAAACGATTTTCCCAGAACGGAAGATCAGCGCCGCAGACTTTGGACTCTGCGTCCGGTAAACCAGCCCAGGGAACTGCTCGGGGTCGTAATCTGCACCCTCCAGATCCATTGCCACGCTCTGGAGGTCGAGTTCCTGACCGATGCCCGTAGACGCCACGACGTTCTCGATATTGATGGTTTCCTTTGGATCTGTCATCGCTCGACTTAAAGAACGTATTTAAGGCTTATAAAGGTACGGGGGTTGGATCGATCACTCCGTTCTGCGAGGGATCGGTGTACTCATTGGGAGTGGGCGGCGATGGGAGGTGTGTACGTCCTGGAACTGGCGGGGGAAGACGATGCGTTCGCCGCATACGAGGCCCAGAGTCACGGGAGTGACGTGACGGTCGTCGCGCCGGGCATTGGGATGGCGTCAGCGATCGATCGGGTGGAGACGCTCGCGTACACGCGACGTGCGAGCAAGCTGCTCGGCCAGACGTCGGCATCAATCGACGCAGCCGAATCGGTGCTTGCTGCAGAGCAGATCGACCGACAGGGAACGGTCGCCGTCCGCGCCCGCGACGTGCGATCGACCGCGGGGGTTGACACCCAACGAGCAGAGCGACAGCTCGGTGCGATCCTGGTCGATCGGGGATACGCCGTCGATCTGGACGCCCCCGATCACGAGCTCCGGGTGTTATTTTCCGACGACAGCTGTCTGCTGGGCTGGTTCGATCGCTCCAGCGTTCGTGATTTCGGCGAGCGAAAGCCGACGGACCGGCCGTTTTTCCAGCCCGGAAGCATGGAGCCGTTGCTCGCACGAGCGCTCGTCAACATCGCTGGGGCAGCTCCCGGTCAACGCATTCTCGATCCGATGTGTGGCACCGGTGGCCTGCTCATCGAAGGGGCACTCTGTGGCGCTACTGTTGTTGGACTGGACGTTCAACACTCGATGGCGGCCGGGACGCGAAAAAACGTTGAATGGGCAGCCGATGTGAACGCAACTACCATCACAGGATCGGCGAGTGATCTCCCGTTCGAAGACGATTCGTTCGATGGCGTCGTGTTCGATGCGCCGTATGGGCGTCAATCGAAGATCGTCGACGACGAACGATCGACTGACAGGGATCTCGAACGGCTCGTTAGCCAGACACTCGCCGAAGTACGACGAATCGCTCCACGGGTCGTGCTCGTTGCCGATCGACAATGGAACGAGCAGGCAACTGATGCCGGCTGGTCGATCGAGCGAACGTTCACACGGCGGGTACACGCCTCACTGGATCGGCATATTCTCGTTCTGGAGTGAGCAACCCGGAGTAGTGTGTGTCGTGGTAACACTTATATGTGTAGGTGTACTGTTATAAACCATGCCACACGATCCCGCCCCATCGGGGAGTCCGTACTACGAATGCATCGACTGTGGACGCCGTGAGCACCAACAACCGGACGGTCGGCTCTGTTCAAGCTGTGGGGGGTATCTCCAGAATATCGGAGTCCCGCGCCAGCAGTAGCACCGCGTGTGTGGATCGTGGGCACCGTCGTGGCTTTTCGTTTCGAAGCGGTTTAGTTCGGTGGTCGGGTGCGGGGGCATATGCAGCCGTGGAACGGGTGGGATCACATCGTAAAGATCGATCCCGATAAGACGCTTCTTGGCGGCGAGTCAGTCGCAGATGTTGCCAAAACGGGCACCGACGCCGTCATGGTCGGGGGGACGATGGGGATGACAGAAACGAAGATGCAAAAGGTGATCGAGGCGTGTAGCGACCTCTCGGTCCCAGTGTACATCGAACCAAGCGGCGCTGGCGTCGTCGTTCACTCCGATGTGCTAGACGGCTATACCATTCCGATCGTGATGAACGCCGGTGAGGTTTCCTGGCTAACGGGGATGCACAAAGAGTGGGTGCGTCTCGATCCGGAGATCGACTGGGACCGAACCGTCACCGAGGCGTACATCGTGTTGAATCCGGATTCTTCCGTCGCGACACTGACGGAGGCTAACTGTTCGCTCAGTGCCGATGAAGTCGGAGCCTACGCGACGGTCGCCGAGCAGCTGTACAACCAGGAGATCGTCTACGTCGAGTACTCCGGAACGCTCGGTGATCCAGAGCTCGTGGCGGCTGCCCACGACGCGCTGGACGAAGCCACGCTGTTCTACGGCGGCGGGATTCACGATTACGACTCCGCGTACACGATGGGACAGCATGCTGATACGATCATCGTTGGCGATCTGATTCACGATGCGGGGATCGAGGCGGTGGCAGAGACCATCCGTGGCGTGAAAGACGCACATTCTGACTGAGGTGTCGGTCAGTCGACGCCGACCAGTGTCGGGCGGGAGAAAAGAACCGAGTTTAAGACGACCGACCGTGCAGTGTCGGTATGGACGATCGAACACACACAGCAGACGCCGAGCCGGGCGAGCGTGTCACCGTTGCGGGATGGGTGCACGAGGTCCGCGATCTCGGTGGTATCGCCTTTTTGATTCTTCGCGATCGCACGGGAAAGATTCAGGTCAAGTTTGCGACCGACGAGATGGACGACGAACTCGTTGATGCGGGGACGAACGCGTCCAGAGAGAGCGTTCTCAGCGTGACTGGCACCGTTGAAGAGGAACCACGGGCACCAACGGGCGTCGAGGTCGTTCCTGAATCGGTCGAGCTATTGGCCCCGGCAGAACCGGAGCTGCCGCTCGATCCGTCGGGAAAAGTCGATGCTGATCTCTCAACGCGGCTGGACAACCGGACGCTTGACGTGCGGGCGGGCGAGAGCAAGGCAATCTTTGAGATCCGGGCAGAGATCCTGCGTGCCGTTCGGGAGTATTTCCGTTCGGTCGGGTGTACGGAGATCAACACGCCGAAAATCGTTGCGACGGGCACCGAGGGTGGAACGGAACTGTTCCCGTTGACCTACTTCGGCCAGGAGGCGTTCATGAACCAGTCGCCACAGCTGTTCAAGCAGCTGATGGTCGGCTCCGGACTCGAGCGGGTGTTCGAGGTCGGCCCAATCTTCCGGGCTGAAGAGCACAACACGCCGCGCCATCTCAACGAGGCGACAATGATCGACTTCGAGAGCGCCTTTATCGACCACAACGAGGCGATGGATGTCTGTGAGGGCACACTGCTTGCAGCGTACGAAGCGGTCGCCGAGAACTGCCAGGAGCAGCTCGAGGTGCTCGGCTATGGCGATTCGTTTGCAGTGCCGGACGCCGGGTTCCCACGGCTCACCTACGAGGAGGCGATCGAACGGATCAACGCGACCGGCGAGCTCGAAGAGCAACTCCTCTGGGGCGACGACCTCCCGACCGAGGGCGAGAAGGCGCTCGGCGCGGACGTTGGTGGCCACTACTTCATCACCGACTGGCCGAGCGAGATCAAGCCGTTCTACATCCAGGATCGCGACGACGATCCACAGCTCTCGAAGGGATTCGATCTCATGCATCCCGAGATGGAGCTCGTCTCCGGTGGACAGCGTGAGCATCGCTACGATGCGCTCGTGGAAGGCTTCGAACAGCAGGGCCTCGATCCTGAAGCGTTCGAGTACTACACCAAGATGTTCAAATACGGCATGCCACCGCACGCCGGCTGGGCGTACGGCGTCGAGCGGCTCGTGATGACGATGCTCGGTCTGGGCAACATCCGCGAGGCCGTGTTGTTCCCACGGGATCGACAGCGGCTCTCGCCCTGATTGCCTCTCTCACACATAAAGACCCACCCAGAACTGCGTAGGAGTTCTGGTTGGCGGACGAGAGCTTCGCTCTCATGACCTGTAGCACACGCGACCGCCTAATTATGCACAGCGACTGAAACTTCATCACTCTGACCGGCAAGCTTCTGCAGCCTCAATGATGAGTCGGCGAGCCGTTACACGGAGTTCGCCCGTCATATGTAGGCCGTTCGCGTCAAGACGTTGGAGGAGGTCAAGCGCCTGGTCGTGATCGTAGCCTTCCTCGACAGCACGGACAAGCACACCGATAGTTCCAGTGATAGTCGCCCCAAGCCCCTCCGTGACAGTCCGGACACGACGATCGTCGGAGACCACTGCAACTGATTCATCGTGGCCGATATGAAACAGCACACAAGCAAGCAATTGGACGTCACCGATGACGACAGTTGTATCGAGGATAGATTGGGCTCGACTAACGTGGGATTCCTCTGCAGGCATGGTCTGGACGACGGTTTCCGATTCAAAAAATCGGTGACAGTTCGTCTCAGCAGGTTCCGTCGAAATCTCCGACTGGACCGCAGGAACGACAACAGGAGTTCCGTTAAATGTTTCGAGAAGGTTCAGCGATCCGACCGTCCCTAGGGCGATGAGCGTGGTCGCATCCAGATATATATTCATAGTTCCCGAGCAGCTTCAACATCAGATTCCAGCTCTTCGGGAGAAAGCTGGCTCGTGAGATTATTCTCGCGTGCGATCGAGAGCCACTTTCCCAGACTGACATCGGCAATCTCGGCCGCCTGTTTCACGGAAATCTCTCCAGATTGATACCGCTTGATTGCTACACGAACTCGAAGATCGGTGAGTCCCTCTGAAAGGGCTTTCCGGATCGTCGTGCTCCGGTCTTCATCGAGGAGCACTGCAACTTCATCAAGTGCCTCTTTTTCACTGTCTGAGAGCCGAGCACTTATTGTTGCCATGTGTACGTTGTAATACGACGTAGACAGTAATATAGCTGTCGCCGAATTGAACGGGATCCAAAACAACACAATTGACACCATTAAAACAAATAACAAAATGAACTCGTGATGGCCCACAACCAGATTCAGACGGGGTGATCGGTGCGAGTCGATCGAAGCCAGTCAACCGGTATCCCGATCGTTTTGGAGTACTCTGTAGGTTTCGAACAGTTTGTATGGGATGTAGACGATCGCAATCAAAAGCACTGCATACAGGAGCACGATGAGCATCTCTGGGCCACCAGGGACTTGCAATTGGATCATGTTCGTGGTAATTCTTTCCAGAAAATTGCGTTTTTCCCCACCCCAAATGGAGATGATCCCCAAACGGTCAGGTTCAAGGCGAGGACTCACCGAGTGAGACTCGATGGCGAGGGGACCAGAGGCGTTCGTGCCGGGCCACGTAACGGGATTTTTCAGCACACACCCGGCCAACGACGCCGTTCGTGCCGGCTCACGCGGCGCGGGTGTTGCACTGTCAGATGGCGTTACCGTCAGTGCAAGCGACGGCGAGCAGCGCTCGCTCACGCTGAACGGCGAAACCGTCTCGATGGCGGCCGTTGATGGCGTGCTGGACCGACTCGGGGTAGACGCACGGATCGAGGCCGAAACGTCGCTCCCGATCAGCGCCGGCTTTGGCGTCTCCGGTGCGTGTGCGCTCGGAACGGCACTCACGGCGAGCGCATTCACCGGGACGAACCGAACGGAGCGCGAGCTGGTGGCGATTGCCCACGCAGCGGAGGTCGACGCTGGCACCGGACTGGGTGATGTGGTGGGCCAGGCCTACGGCGGCGTTCCGATCCGACTCGAACCCGGTGGCCCACCGCATGGAACGGTCGATGGGCTCATCGAACGTCGCCGGATCGAGTACGTCTCCTTTGGCGAGCTCGACACCGCCGAAATCATCACTGGCGACACGGACGTGCTCTCACGGGCTGGCGAGCAAGCACTCGAACGACTCCGAGAAAATCCCACGATCGAGCGGTTCATGGATCAGTCCCGGCAGTTCGCACGCGAGGCCGAACTGCTCACCGCACAGATCGACAGCGTGATCGAGCGCGTCGAAGACGCTGGTGGCACGGCAACGATGGCGATGCTCGGCGAATCCGTCTTCGCGCTCGACGACGGGCTGACGGCTGCCGGTTTTGACGCCAGACACTGCTCAATTGCCACCGGTGCCCACCGACGATAACGCAAGGCTTTTTTGAATCTCCGATAACCACGACGCATGACCGAGATCGACGTGCCGGAGAGCCACCCACGCTACGAATCGTTGCTCATCCGGCACCGAATCGAGCGGGGGGTCAAAGCGGGGATTGCCAGCCCCCAGGGGCTGATCGCACACGGTCGCGGAGAGGCGTTCGATTACTTGCTTGGAGAACAAACGATTCAATCCGCTGACGAGGCTGCCCGAGCCGCTGGGGCACAGCTGTTGCTCGCTCGACATCCGGTGCTGTCGGTCAACGGCAACGTGGCATCGATCGTCCCGGAGGAGTTCATCGAACTCGCATCCGTCACCGGTGCTGATCTCGAGGCGAATCTGTTCAACCGGACGGACGAACGAATCCAGCGAATCGTCGACCATCTCAAAGCACACGGCGCAGAGACCGTCAAAGGAACTGCCGCCGACGAGCGGATTCCTGGATTGGACCACGAACGCGCGAAGGTGGACGCCGACGGCATCTACGACGCCGACGTGGTGCTCGTCCCACTCGAAGACGGCGATCGGGCAAGCGCCCTCGCCGAGATGGGAAAGACGGAGATCGTCATCGATCTGAACCCACTTTCGCGCTCGCCACAGGCTGCAGCCATTCCGATCGTCGATAACGTCATCCGGGCCGTCCCCAACATCACCGAGCACGCACGTGCGCTCGCCGACGCAGATGAATCGGAGCTGCAAGCAATCGTCGAGTCGTTCGATCCGGACGACGCACTCGAGGACGCTGAACGGACGATTCGGACCGAGTCCTGACGCCACGATTCTCTCGTTGTGAGAAGAGAGCAGATAGTATTGTTATTTACAGATATATACTAACTATTAGCAACTTTATTGTATTTTTATTCAACAGATAAGGTCGATGGAGCGCCGTGAGGACAGCGCCACCGAGCCGTCGAATCGCCCGATAAACCGCCGCGCCTTTCTCCAGGGAGCAGCTTCGTCGGCACTCGTTGGGGGACTGGTAGACGCGTTGAGCCAGCGCGCGATCGCACAGCCCGCCGGAACGAGCCCCAGAGACGAACCGTTCGCCACGACCGGAGGCGACGCGGGAACTGTTTTTCCCCAGTCTATCGCCAGCGGCGGTCCCACGCCGTCGGGAGTGTTGTTGTGGACACGGCTCTCGCCGTCGATCGCCGAGGAGGGCCATTCACTTGGTGTCGAAGTCGCAACCGACGAATCATTCGGAGCGGATACTCTGGTGTATCGTGGCGTTGTGGACGAGTCGGTTGGGCCTGCGAGTGACCACACCGTCACGATCGATCTCGACGGGATACTCGAATCCGATCGATTCTACCACTATCGGTTCGTCTACGACGGTGTCGCAAGCGAGACGGGTCGATGTCGGACGCTCCCCGAGTATGACGCGAGCCCCGATCGGCTCACACTGGCCGTGTTGACCTGTCAGGACTACCAGAACGGCTACTACCCTGCGTACCACCACCTCGCAAACACCGATGTAGACTATCTGCTGCATCTGGGCGATTTTATCTACGAGGCAGCCGACGGGCGGTATCGATCGCCATCAAGTCCCGCATTCGAAGACCGACAGCTGTCGTTGCCCAGTGGAAACTCACTTGCCACCACGCTGGAAGATTTCCGGTATTTGCACCGAACGTACCGGAGCGATCAGCACTTACAGAGTGCCCTGGAACGACACACACTCATCGCCGGCTGGGACGACCATGAGATAGCAAACAACCGCTACTGGGACGACCAGACGGGGGCACCGGTGTTGCCACCGCACGAAAATGGCGACGATCCAGCGTTCGCCACGGAGGTGACCGTCAATGGGATTCAGGCCTGGGTGGAGTTTATGCCAGAGCGGGTGGAGTACGATCCGTCTGCGAACGAACTCCACGAACGACTCCAGCTCTGGCGACGGTTCGAATTCGGCGATCTTGCCGAGTGGATGATCACTGACGAACGGCTGTACCGAGACGCCCAGCCGTGTCCGGATGCAACCATTACCTGCCGGACAGAGGAGCGAGCCGACCGGACGATGCTCGGAGCTGCGCAAAAAGCCTGGTTCAAAACGATCCTCGAAGAATCCGATGCCCGCTGGACAGTGTGGGCCAATGAAGTGCTAACGATGCCGTTAACGGCCGGTGATGGTGCAAACCAGATCGAGTTTCTCCACGACTCGTGGGACGGCTATCAGGCAGAGCGCGCGGAACTGCTAGCGCACGTCGAAGACAGCAGCGTTCGGAACTTCATCTCTGTGACCGGTGATCTCCACGCGGCGATGGCTGGCTATCAGCAGGCCGGATACGGCGAGGTGTCGTGGGATTTCGATCGTGTTGGTGTCGAACTGATGGCACCACCGGTGACGAGCGCCAACGCCGCCGATGTCATCGATTTTCCCAGTGACTGGGATCAAGCACTGCTTGAGGAAATCGCCAGAGACCACAACGAGCATCTGGCGTATCTCGACTGGTACGCCCACGGCTACGCGATCCTCGACCTCGAGCGCGACCGAGCGACCTGGTCGGTCTATGGGGTCGATAAGAACACCAACGACACGGAGAACCCACCTGAGTTGCTCGCAAGCTACGAGATTCCCGACGGAGCGATCGAACTGCACCGGCAAGACGGGTGATTCGGTCGACCCTGGGCCACACGCCGTCCACCAAACGACGGCGTCTATCGACCCAGGACAGTCAATTGCCCAATAATTACTGAAATTGTTAAAAATTGCTAGGGAATGCTTTTGTGAGATAGGAATGTAGACTGTCTAAATCAGATGAGTGGTATCACAACTCGTTCGACGTGTCCACAGTGTGAGGGGCGAGTAACCGAAGATCCAAAACGCGGCGAATACGCCTGTTCAGACTGTGGAACCATCGTACAGGAGGACGTGGTCGATCGTGGTCCGGAGTGGAAGGCGTACAGTGTCGAAGAAAATGATCGTCGATCTCGAGTGGGCGCACCGACCACACAGATCAGACATGACAAAGGTTTATCAACAAAGATAGGTAGTCAAAGATTTGATGCGAATGGGAACGCGCTGTCTTCGAAAAAGCGCTCTCAGATTGCACGCTTGCGGACGTGGAACAACCGCTGTCAAGCGTACAACGGCCCCGAGCGAACGCTCAAACAGGGACTGGTCGAAATCAATCGGATGGCCAGCGCGCTTGGGCTCCCAAAATCCACGAGAGAGACGGCCAGTGTGATCTACCGTCGGGCGCTGTCGTGCGACGTTGTCCGTGGGCGATCGATCGAAGGTGTTGCCACCGGGGCGTTGTACGCTGCCACCCGACAGGAGGGAATCCCCCGAACGCTGGACGAAATGGCAGGGGTCTCCCGAGTCGAATACGGACGGATTGGACGCGATTACCGGGAGATCACCAGTCAGCTTGGACTCTCGTTCGAACCAACCGATCCGACGGCCTACATTCCTCGATTTGCGTCCAAGCTGGGCTGTGACGACGGCGTCCGCCGTCGGGCAACGGCAATGTGCGAGCTCGTCGCCGGAACCGCATTCACCTCCGGAAAGAGTCCGGTCGGCGTCGCAGCCGCAGCGTTGTACGCCGCCGGCCAGCACACCGGACGCCGAATCACCCAGCGTGAAGTCTCGAACGTGGCTGACGTTTCGTGTATGACCATTCGGTGTCAGTATCAGGAGATCATCGACCGCTTTGAAACACAGTGATTGTGATCCCTACCGAGCTGCTGAGCAGTCTATCATTGTTTTTTATGGTGTCGTTTCCTCTGTATGAAAAATCGAAACATCCATCACCACTCGGCAATACCACCGAGTTGTATGTCCGACTCAGAGTTCGGCTCATTCAGTGATGTTGGCGAAGCAGACGTGACGCGGGCGATCGGTCAGGAGTGGACCGACGAGTTCATGGACTTTTCCGACAGCGACGTGATCATCATCGGTGGGGGACCATCGGGGTTGATGGCGGCGACGGAGCTCGCCTCGCGCGGTGTAAAGACGATGATCGTCGAGAAGAACAACTACCTGGGTGGTGGATTCTGGCTCGGTGGCTTTTTGATGAACAAGGTGACGGTTCGATCGCCGGCCGAGGCCGTGTTCGACGAGTTCGACGTGGATTACAAACCGGCCGCAGAAAGCGACGGGCTCTACGTCGCCAACGGGCCACACGCCTGTTCTGCGATGATCAAGGCGGCGTGTGACGCCGGTGCAAAAATCCAGAACATGACGGAGTTTACTGATATCGTCATTCGAGAAGACCACCGGATCGGCGGGATCGTGATGAACTGGACGCCAGTCCACGCGCTGCCGCGAGAGCTCACCTGTGTTGACCCGATTGCGGTCGAATCGAAGCTCGTCATCGATGCGACTGGTCACGACGCGATGGCCATCAAAAAGCTCGACCAGCGTGGCGTGCTAAACGCCCCGGGAATTGAGAGTGCAAAATCCAACTCCGGAATGGACCAGACCGAGGACGGTCAGTACGGCGCTCCAGGGCACGATTCGCCCGGCCACGACTCGATGTGGGTTGGCAAGAGCGAGGACGCCGTCGTCGAGCACACTGGACTGGCACACGACGGGCTCATCGTGACGGGAATGGCCGTTGCAACCACGTACGGTCTTCCACGAATGGGCCCGACGTTCGGTGCCATGTTGCTCTCGGGCAAACGTGCAGCGCAGGTTGCACTCGACGAACTCGGTGTTGACGCCGAACCCGTCGAGCTCAAATCAAACGCGGCCCCTGCTGACGACTAGGTCCCACAATGGTGACAGCACTGTCGCTGTATCGAGCACCCACGACCGTCGCAGATAGCGACGCGATCGCTGACTGGCTCGCGCCAAGAATTGCACCCAGCGTCAGTGTGCGTGACCGATTTTGCTCCCGACACGGTGACGATGAGCTGGCGCGGGCGTTCGCCAGGGCGCGGGTGAACGGCCCGTACGATCGCTCCACCGGCTCGGAGATGTTCGGTATCATCCGCTATGAAGAGCGCGCGCTCGAAACCCCCGATCGGGCAGGTGGCGTTCTCTACGACGGACGTGCGATCCAGGACGCGCTCCGGGAGCGGTTGCCGGACGGTGAACGCGGACTGTCCAATGTGCATATCATTCTCATCGATCGCGTGCTCGGAACGTGGGGCGACCACGACGGGCGCTGGCACAAGCGCGTCTCGATCCTCGGCCAGCCAACGCTCATCTCCGTTCCCGGACTGTACGAAGCGCCCGCCAAACCCGAACAATACTACAAAGCACAACAGCGCCACGCGCTCATCTCCGGCGACACACCCCCACGCGAGGTGCTCGAAACCGAAATTGAAGGCGAGTTCCTGATCGAAGACGACCCGCGGACGACCGACGCGCTCTGTGGCTACGCGCTGAGTGCGTTCCACTTTCTCGACACCGGCACAGCCTTTTGTGACGTCGGACACTGTCGGCTGGCTGACCGACACCGCCATCCAGGCGTGATCGAAGCACAGCTCCGTGACCCCGAGTTCTGTGTGGACCACGCCGAGCTGTACGACATCGATTGATTTTCGCTGACGTTTTCTGGTTCATTTACCGACCTCATCTCAAAATCGAAGAATTCTTATAGATATTTCCAGAGACATACCAATTGGATGTCTGATGAGATGAGAGAAGCGGGAGGGATTAATCGGCGGTCAATGCTACGATCACTGGCGATAGCCGGAGCCAGTACGGGCGCAGTGAGTTCGATGGCGAGTTCCAGCGCCACAGCAGAAGGGACGGTTACTGACTGGGACGCGCAGACGTTGTATCAGGTTGGTGATACGGTGCGTCATGAGGGGGCGATCTGGGAGGCAACGATCAACTCGAGAAACGCTGTTCCATCCGATTCATCGGTGTACTGGGAGCGGATTTCGGACGGCAGTGATGGCGGTTCGTGCACGAAGCCACCAGAAAATGGAACGGAAACAGAGCCCGATCCAACCCCTGTTCAGGGGACCTTCGAAATCGCTGTCTGGCTTTCGGAAGGCCTTACCAGCTGGTCACAGAGCAATTTCGGTGATCCGTGGCGGGCCCAGCAACGGACGAAGACGGCGATCGAGGAGGCCTTCGCACGATCGCACGTTCCATACGCTGTAGACGTGACGTTGCCGAGTATTGCTGTCCCGGCCGTGGAGGTCGGACCGTTTGACTCGTTCACCGGTCCACAAATCGACGGCACTGGCCAGACGACCTACGAGCATCCCCTGGATTTCTACACGGAGTGGCTGCGCTCCGACAGAAAACCGGGCGAGCCAGTACCCCACTCGAATCTCGTCCTTTTCGACGGCGGGGGCGGGGGGCTCAGCTGGGTTGGATCGAACGTGGGCACCTATGCCGGCGGGCGATCGATAGCACGACTCGGTGAGGAGTACGTTCCATTCGCGGCGGAGGGGGTCGGCGATCGCTCCGGTCTCGTTGGAGCACTCCACGAGATCGGCCACAATCTGATCGTTGGTGAACCCACACACCACGATCTGGCCGGGCTGCACGAACGGCCAGAAGGGACAATGAAAACGGTGATGGGTTCGTCCGGGACCGAAAACTACTGTGGCGACCCAGCGCCTACAGAGGCCGACGGTCGGGAGCTGACCTACTCACGCTGTGCTGTGAGTCACTTCAAAGACGTGTAGGTCGACTCGGCCCCTGCTATCCGGATTTCTAAAAAACCATCTGACTCAGCAGCCTTCTATGCAGTTTTTATCATTTTCTGTCCTCGCCAAAATTCAAATACTGTATGAAGTCCATAGCTTGAGTGAAGGCATGTCCTGAACCACTGCTACTATTCCGGACGATCTCACCGATCTACTGGAGGGAGCTGTTAGAGCGGGAATCTTCGAAAACAAAAGCGACGCGATCCGTCATGTTCTCCGTGAGTATTTCACCGAGAATCAGAACGCACGGGTTGCAGCTGCGGTGTCGCTGTATTCCACAGGTGACAGTACCCTTGGCACGGCTTGCCGGCGTCAATCGATTCGAGATGCGAAACATACTCCGAGAAGAAAGTGTTGAACTGCGTTTCGGTCCAGAAGATATGGAGACGGCTAGAGATGAAATTGAATCAGCCCGCAACAGTGACGTGTTTCGCAAAGAGTGAAACGTCAGTTGCGTTCTCTAGCAGTCAAGCGCATCGACGTACTACAATACAGTTGAATAGATCGAATGTCCGCTCAGGCCAGGTCAGTGACTACCGCCCGAGTTCTTCGTGCGCCGACGCAAGATTGTCCGAGGCGAGCGCGCCGAGCAGCGAGAGTTCGCCCGCGAGCACGCCCGTGGCGATGACTTCTGCGAGCGCGTCCGCGTTGGCACCCGCAGGATCGCCACCACCAGCCACACCCAGCAGTTCCAGTCCTTCGGACTGAGTCGGGAGCTTCGTTCCGCCGCCGACCGTTCCCACGTCGAGACTGGCAATCGTCACGCTGGCGTAGAGATCGCCGTCGCGAACGTCGACGCTGGTGATTGTGTTCGCGCCTTCGACGACCTGTGCGGGATCCTGGCCCGTGGCGAGAAAGACCGCGGCAATCACATTGGCCGCATGCGCATTGAAACCGAGACTGCCGGCACGTGCGCTGCCGAGCAGGTTCTTTCTGGTGTTCGCCTCCTCGATCGCCCCTGGAGTCGTATCGAAGCGGTCGGCGACCTGCGATGCCGTGAGCTGAACGTCTGCTGCCACGGTTCGACCGCGTCCCTCGATGAGATTGATCGCCGCGGGTTTCTTATCCGAACAGAGATTGCCACTGAGTGCGACGAGGTCAGCCGTGGTTTCGGCCTCGATCAGCTCACAGGCGGCCTGTGTGGCGATCGTGGCCATGTTCATCCCCATGGCGTCTTTCGTGTCGTAGGCAAACCGCAAGAAGACCGAATCACCGACGACGTACGGGCGAATGTCAAGCAGTTTCCCGTGATTCGTCGTCGCCTCGGCAGCGTCGGCGAGCGCGTCGAAGTTCTCGTCTACCCACTCGGCGAGCGCGCTCGCCGCATGGACGTTTTCCACCCGAAAGACAGGGGCTCGAGTCATCTTCGAATCGAGCACGTGTGCGTTTGCACCGCCCGCCGTCTGGATCGCCGAACAGCCACGGTTGATCGAAGCGACGAGCGCGCCCTCGGTCGTCGCCAGCGGCAGATAACTGGTGCCTGACGCGCTCGAACCGTCGATGGCAACCGGGCCGGCAACGCCGACCGGAATCTGAACGGCACCAACCATGTTTTCGATCGCCGACTGGACCACATCGGCGTCGAAAGTGAACGAACCGACGGCCGAAAGGTCAGCATTAGTTGTCGATTCGAGCAGTTCCCGCCGGGCAGCGGCGGCGGTGTCGGGGTCGGTCTGCGCTTCGAGTTCGTGCAGGGCAATCTCACCCGCAGAAACACGTTCGGCGAGCGCCGATGGCGTGGTCATGCCATCCAATCGGCAGTCAATCGACTAAGACCCGTTGGTAGCAAGGCGAAACAACAGGGAGTCCAGTCGATATTTTGCGTTGGGACCGTTGGCTACGGTCATGACCGACCCCGCAGGATTGGTGCTGACCAATGGACGCATTCACAGCCTGACAGAGCCGGATGAAATCCACGAGGCTATTGCGATTCGTGACGGCGAAATCATCAGAGTCGGATCGAGTTACGAGATCAACTTTCTCCGTGGAGCGACGACGGACGTGCTGGATCTCGATGGTGCAGTCGTACTGCCGGGATTCATCGATGCACACACACATCTCGAACAGCTCGGTCGGCGGCTCGTCCAGGCTGATCTCTCCGGGACCGACGACATCGCCGACGCGATCGACCGGCTCAATGAAGAGCGTGAGCGGACAGATTCGGGCTGGATCTGTGGCTATGGCTACGACGAGACCGAGTGGGACGAGCGACGACGGCTCACGATGGCAGATCTGGATCAGGTGAGTGTGGATCGGCCCGTGGTCGCATTTCGGGAGGACCTTCACACGGGATCGCTGAATTCGGTGGCGTTCGATCAGTTTGCCAATGAATTCCCCGAACACGACGTTCATCGTGAAAACGGCGACCCAACTGGCGTCGTTGTCGAGGATGCGCTGAACGTGATTCACGAGGCGACGACACCGGACGCGACTGCAATGCGCTCGTTGATCGAGGCCGCCCGTGATCGCGCTCACGAACTCGGAATTACCGGCGTTCACGATTTTGTCAGGAATTCCACCGCTCCACAGGTGTATCGGGCGCTCGATCTCGCGGATGCGCTGAATCTCCGGGTGCGGATCAACTACTGGAGCGACCATCTCGATGCGTTGATCGAACTCGGCGAGCGCACAAATTACGGCTCGGAGTTTGTTCGGACAGGTGCAATAAAATCCTTCGCCGACGGCAGTTTCGGTGGACGGACCGCCAAGCTTTCCGAACCGTACGAGGATGGTGACACCGGACAATGGGTCACCGCCCCCAACGAACTCGAAGGGCTGATCGAACGAGCCGACGCAAGTGGATTTCAGTACGCCGTGCACGCGATTGGCGATGTGGCAATCGAAACCGTGCTCGATCGGTTCGAGAGGACTGAAGATCCCGCTGGCGCGCGCCACCGGATCGAACACGCTGAACTGCTCACGGCGGAGCTGATCGATGCGATCGCACAGAGCGGCGTGGTCGTCTCTGCGCAACCCAACTTCCTGAAATGGGCCCGCGAGGGCGGCCTGTACGAGGACTGTCTCGGTGTCGATCGCACGGCACGAACGAACCAGTTCCGTCGGCTGCTCGATGCGGGCGTCGTGCTCGCCTTTGGGAGCGATTGCATGCCGATGAATCCGCTGTTTGGCGTCCAGCAGGCTGTCACCGCGCCACATGAACGTCAACGACTCACCGTCACGGAGGCACTTCGGGCCTACACCACTGGTGGAGCCCACGCTGGCTTTGCTGCGGATCGTCTGGGGACGATCAAGGCGGGAAAACGAGCCGATCTGGTCGTTCTCAATGGATCACCGTGGGACGTACCAGTTGAAGTGATCGCCGATATTGGTGTGACCCACACGATCGTGGATGGAAACGTCGTGTTCGAACGAGAGAGGTAACCGTCGAGGAGCCCTTCGACGGTGGAATGGCCGGGTTATGTCGTGTTGTAATCCGTGTCAGCCTGTGCACGAATTGCAGCCGCTGCGACGGCATCGGCCTGTCGGACGACCGTCGCTTCAAGCGTCGCCGGCTCGATATTCGTTCGATGCGTGTGTGAGAGGACGATATGTGCGAGTTCGACCGGCAATTCGGCTGCCGCGATCACAGACACCCCATAGTACGGATGACCGAGCAGAGTACCAATGGTGGTCGCTTCCATCCCGTCGAACTCATAGAGCTTGCTGACATCGTGGAGCAGCGCGCCAGCGATCACAGTATCGACCGAGAGTGTCACTGACCGACGTTCCTTGAGCGTCGCAACGAGAGCAAGCGCCCCCTGTGTCACGTCTCGAATGTGGGGGACGAGCCGTTCGTTGGACAGATCGAGCGACCGCTGAACCGGTGGGAACCATGGCACGGCTTCGATGTCGGCGATAGCATTGTCAGTCATCGCGATGGCCCACGCCTCGCGAACACTATCGCGAAGCTCGCTGTTCTCGATGGATGCCAGTTCGGGGAACGCTCGTTCGATCGCCTCGTAATGCTGGTCCATGATTCATTGCAGTTGCCGAACGACCGTATCTATTCGCTGCTCGTGTTTGAGAACGCAGATCGATGGAACAATCGAAGAAGCAGAGAGATCGATCGAACGGCAAATTCGTGTGGCAGCCGTTGATCGGACATGGAACTGTTCGCCGAGTTCGACATCAGTTGTCCGGCGTTGCCACTGGTGGACGTTGCCCGGGCAGTTCCCGAAGCGACGATCCAACTGAAAATGCAGTACAACCACGGCCGGCGGCCGCCGTTCGTGGTGACGGTTACCCACGACGACCAGCCAGCGGTCGAACGAGCGTTCGAGACGAGTGAGTTCGTCGATCGATCGGTTCATCTCGGGACGGCTGGCGAAACCAGCCGCTATCAGATCGAACCCGCCCGTAGCGAAACCGAACAACTGAGTAGGAAAATCGACGATCTCGATGGACTCAGAGCACTGGCCAGCGCCAACGCGACGATCGAACGCATCGAGGTGACACCCACGGGCTGGCGTCAATCTGGCTGGTTCGCCGACCGGAAAACCGTCGAAGCATTCGTCTCGTTCTGGAACCGCGAGGGTGCGATTAGTGTCCAACGACTCACTCCAATTGAGGAGGCCGCCACAGCCGGCGACGGGCTGACCGATCCCCAGCACGAAGCGTTGCGGGTCGCCTACGAACGCGGCTACTTTGCGGTGCCACGCGAGACGACGCTCGAAGCGATCGCCGCAGAACTGGATATTGCGCCATCATCATGCTCCGAGCGGCTCCGTCGTGCACAAAAACACCTGCTCGAAACGACCATCGGAACGAGCTGGCCACCACTCCCCCGGTAAAAAAGCCCGTCGTACTGCGAGAAAGCCACTTCCGGTGGCCTGAACAAGGACGACTCCATGCAAACTGTCGAATCAGAAGATGGAACGACGATCGCCTACGACAGCCAGGGAGACGGATCACCGCTCTGTTGTCTCCATGGCGGGGGAACCCACCGCTTTTGGGATCCACTGACCGACGCGCTCGCCGAAGACCACCGGGTGATCCGTCCGGATCGACGCGGCCGTGGTGACAGCGGAGATGGACCGACCTACAGCATCGAACAAGAGATCGAAGATTGCTGTGCGGTCCTCGATGCGATTGACGGGACACCAGTGCTCATTGGACACTCGTTCGGTGGACTCCTCGCGTTAGAGACCGCAAGGCGTCGTCCCGTCCGATCGGTTGTTGCGTACGAACCGGCGTATCTGGTCGGGGAATACCGGAACGAAGCGTCGCTCTCTGAAACGATACAACGCCATCTCGATGATGGTCGACCGCGCGCGGCGGCGAAGGCGCACCTCCGAGAGGTGATCCATGGTGGCGACGTTCCACAGTTCGAGGCGTGGCTCAAGGAGTGGCCAGGATGGCCAAAAAGCGTCACATTCGTCGAAAACAATCTCCGGATGGATCGAGCACTCGAATCGTTCGAACTCGACGACACGCTCGAGATCGACGCGCCGGCACTGTTGCTCTCGGGAAGCGAGGGCCCACAGCATCTCAGAGACTCCATTCGTGTCGTCGACGAGCGCCTGCCGGACAGCAAATTCGTCGAATTCGATGGTGTGGGCCACCTGGGACCAATTACCGCACCGAATCGATTTCTCGACGCGGTCGGTCACCACCTCGAGAAGAGCAGGTAACCACAGACCGCCTCGAACGCGGTTATCACGAAATATTGCCCACGGTTCCGGTTATTGAAGAAAAAAGTTTATCAATATAAGCGATCCATGAATGAGTAACTTCGGTGCCGACCAATGGCAGAAATGGAAACCACGGGGTTCGAGACGGAACTCAGCTTGTTCAAATACGATACGCTCGAACGCCTCCCACCGGCGTACCGCGATCTGTCGGCCGACGAGCGGACTGATCGCATCGAAACGGCCAAAGAACTCCTGGGTGATGACGTTATCATCCTGGGACACAACTACCAGCGCCGAGAGATCGTCGAGCACGCCGATTTCATCGGTGACTCCTACGAGCTATCGAAACGCGCGGCCGAGGCAGACGCCTCCTACGTGATCTTCTGTGGCGTCACGTTCATGGCAGAAAGCGCAGACATCATCACCGATGACGAACAGACGGTGATCCTCCCATCCATGGAAGCGTCGTGTCCGATGGCCGGAATGGCAGAAGCGCTCCAGGTGGACGCCGCCTGGGCGAAGATCACTGAGAAGATTCCCGGCGAGGAGATCATTCCGATCACCTACATGAACTCGTACGCGGATTTGAAGGCGTTCTGTGCCGAGCAGGGCGGACTGGTCTGTACCTCCTCGAACGCGCACAAAGCGTTCGAGTGGGCGTTCGATCGCGGTGAGACGGTGTTGTTCCTGCCGGACAAACACCTCGGGGAGAACACGGCCCACCGGCTCGGGATGGCAGATTCGACCGTCGAGTGGAATCCGTGGGCACCAGAAAGCACCGATGGCGATGTTGCCGACGCTGACGTGGTGCTCTGGGACGGTTATTGTCAGGTGCACGAACGGTTCCGCGTCGAGCACATCGAGGAAGTCCGCAACCAACACGCCGACGCAAACGTGATCGTCCACCCCGAGTGCAGACGTGAGGTCGTCGAGGCAGCCGACGTATCCGGATCGACCTCAACGATATGCTCGACGATCGAGAACGCAGAGCCTGGTGAAACGTGGGCGATCGGAACCGAGATTCACCTCACGAACCACCTCCAGCGCTGGCATCCCAACGTGAACGTCATCCCGCTGTGTGGTGACTCGTGTATGGACTGCAATGCGATGCGCCAGATTGACCCGAACTATCTCACCTGGGTGCTCGAAGAGCTGCTCGAAGACCGCGAACGGAACGTGATCTCGGTCGCACCCGATGAGGCAGAGCTCGCACAGGTCGCACTCGATCGGATGCTGGAGGTGTAAGTTGATGGATATCACAGAGACGACGGATGTGCTCGTGGTTGGCAGCGGTATCGGCGGCTGTGCAACGGCGCTTGCGGCCGCCAGAGCAGGGGCAGAGGTGACGCTTGCAACGAAAGCCACCGAGCCCGAACACGCCGCTTCGTGGTGGGCACAGGGCGGGATCGCCGTGACGCGGGCCGATCCAGAGTCGTTCAAAGCCGACATCCTCGCTGCCAGCGACGATACGGCCGATCCCGAGGCGGTGGAGCTGCTCGTCGAGAACGCGAAACCGGCCGTCGAGGACGTGCTGTTCGAGACGCTCTCGATTCCGTTCGACGGGAATAACGGGGAGTACGCCTACGGCCGCGAAGCCGCACACTCGAAACGGCGGATTCTCCACGTCGATGCCTCGACCGGCCGGCACATTCTGGGGCCGTTTCTCAACCATCTCGCATCACTCGAATCGGTGACGATCCATCAGGATACGGCCGCACTCGAGCTGTTGACCCACGAAGGGCGCGTCCACGGCGCATATTTAGAACACGACGGCGACGTGCAGCCGGTGTTTGCCGGGGCGACCGTTCTGGCAACCGGCGGCATTGGTGAGCTGTATCCCCAATCGACAAATCCCGACGGATCGACCGGCGACGGAATCGCTATGGCGGCGCTTGCTGGTGCTCGTGTCCGCGATATGGAGTACGTCCAGTTCCACCCAACCGTCTACACTGGCGACGATCCGTTCCTTCTCAGCGAGGCTGTCCGTGGGGAAGGCGCTTTCCTCCGGAATGGAGACGGCGAGCGATTCATGCCCGAGATTCACGCCGACGCAGAGCTTGCCCCCCGAGATGTGGTCGCCCGGGCAGTGGCCAACGAACACGAACGAACCGGGGGCGTTCGCCTCGATGTCTCACCGCTCGATTTCGAGGATGAATTTCCAGATCTTGCCACAATGTGTGACGATCGAGCGATCGACTGGCGCGAGGGCATTCCAGTCTCGCCCGCCGAACACTTTCTCTGTGGTGGCATTGCGGTGGACACCGAGGGACACACCACACTCGATCGGCTGTTCGCGGTCGGAGAGTGTTCGGCAACTGGTGTCCACGGCGCGAACCGCCTCGCCAGCACCAGTCTGCTCGAAGGACTCGTCTGGGGGCTGCGAGCGGGGAAAACGGCGGCCGGCTTCGAACCGGAACGAATCGAGGCACCCGATCTGCTCGACAGAGATCCGCCGCTCGCAGAGGGATTCGGTGAGGACAAATCCGTCAGGCTACGCCGTGTGATGGACGAGTACGTTGGTCTCGAGCGCTCTCCGGAGGGGCTCAAACGTGCAACGGGCGTGCTCCGCCGGCTGAAAGGTGAGGTGGACGCGTACATCCGAACCCGTACCTCCCGAGAGCTGTACGAACTCCGTGGTAAGAGCGTCTCTGCGCTGTTGATCGCCAGGGCAGCCGCGGAAAACGAACGCTCGAAAGGATGTCACTACCTGACGGAGCCAGCGCATGCTGATTGAACGCCGGCAGATTGAGGCGTGGCTGGCCGAAGATCTCGGTCACCACGACGTGACGAACGCGGTTCCGGGGACAACGACCGCACAGTTGGTTGCAAAAGACGACGGCGTGGTCGCCGGCATCGATGTGGCCAGCGCGGTGTTTTCCGTACTCGATGCTGAGATCACAGTCGAGCCGGCGGTATCCGATGGTGAGCAGGTTGCTACCGGCGACGTGCTGCTCACGGCGCGTGGGCCGGCCAAATCGCTGCTTCGTGGCGAGCGGGTGGTGGTCAACGCCATCGGTCACGCGTGCGGTGTCGCCACACGAACACACCGGGCGGTTACCGCTGCTCGGGAGATTTCAGAGTCCGTGGCGATCGCGGGAACCAGAAAGACAACACCCGGACTCCGCCGGCTTGAAAAGCGCGCAATCGTCGCCGGTGGCGGTGATACCCACCGGCTTGATCTTTCCCACATGGTGATGGTCAAGGACAACCACATCGCCGAGATGGGACTCGAAACCGCGATCGAGACCATGCGCGATCGCGCATCGTTCACCACGAAAATCGAGGTTGAAGTCGAATCACCCAGCGATGGCCCACGAGCAGCGGCTGCGGGTGCCGATATCGTTCTATTCGACAACATGACACCGGACGACGTCGCGCGCGGTGTTGAAAAACTACCTGCAAACGTTCTGAGCGAGGCAAGCGGCGGAATCACGATCGAAACCGTTCCCGAGTACGCCGCCACTGGGGTGGACGTGATCTCCATGGGGTCGCTTACCCATAGCGCGTCCGCTCTGGACCTTTCATTCCGAACAGGAGAATGAATCGCCCCGTACGTTTTTCGCTCCAGATTGCCAACTGACGCTATGGACAACGAGCGCGAGCAGACCGAGTTGACGCCTGACGCTGTGGAGTACGAGCCCGTCCCAGTGAGCAGGCTGCTCGCGGAAATGAAAGACACGGCAGAGTTACAGATCGACCTCTGTTACTCGTCGGTGCTGTTCGGAAGCCAATCCGTGGCACAGGAGGTCCTGGCGCTCGAACGCCACGTTGACACCCTCCAGCTTCAGGCGCGGATGAGTCTGTTGTTGTCGGCCAGACGGCCCACTGATGCAGAGCAACTGGCCCCCGTTCTCGGCGTCGTCACGGCCACGGAGATGGTCAGCGATGCGGCCGCCGACATTGCAAAAATTGTGACCGAAGCAATCGGCATTCCCGCGGCGATACAGGCCACGCTCCCCGATGCACTCGAAACGCTGGTACGGGCGACTGTTGATTCCGATTCCTCGATCGCCGGACAGACGTTGGGCGATCGCAATCTCGAAACGGACACCGGCGTGCGCGTGATTGCGATCAATCGAGGAGGCGACTGGCTGTTGAATCCGGACCACGAGACCGTCATCCAGACCGGCGATCGGGTGGTGTTGCGCGGACCAACGGCAGGGATTGGATCCGTCTACACGGAGTTTACTGGCGATGCCTACGAACCGCCCGAACTACCACCGGGAACGATCGACGACGTCGATCGTGCGGTCGATACGATCATCTTGATGAAGAACATGAGCGAACTGGCCGTCGATCTTGCCTACAGCTCCGTGTTGTTCGACAACGAATCGCTCGCAAGAGAGGTGCGAGAGCTAGAAGTTGAGATGGACGCATTGCAGTCGCGACTCGAGGCCTGGACGTTGCGCGCGGCGAGACAGCTCGACGATCCGATCGAACTGCGCGGACTCATGCATCTCGCTCGCGCCACGGAGGTGATCTCCGATGCGGCCCTGGAGATCAGCGACGGCGTGTTGCGCGGTCTCGAGACCCATCCCGTCATTGAGGCAGCCGTCGGCGAAAGCGTCGAAATCCTTGTGCGGACGACGATCGAATCCGGAAGTCGCCTCGCGGGGACGACACTCGGTGAGCAGACGCTGAGCACCGAAACGGGAATGCGCGTGATCGCGGTCCGTCGTGGACAGGGCACAGACGCAGAGTGGATCGTATCGCCAACGGCATCGACGCGACTGAAGGCGGGTGATGTTGTCGTCGCAAAGGGCACCCGGACGGGACGCGATCGACTCGAAGCGATGGCTCAGGGGTGACGCCGTTTCATTCATGAACGGGGCTGCTCCAGAGAGGCGTATGTACGCAGCGCCACCCGTGACGATCGATCGATTGCCCGCGGCCGAGCGGCATCGATTCGGATCGTTTCTCGGGGCGTATTTCGAGGGTGATGGGCCGTTGCAGCCGTTGTTGCGGTTTGCGCTCGTCATCGCTGGAGAGAAACCCGCCACCGTCGTGCAGGCCGAGTGGAACTGTACGGGCTCGCCGTTTAGCACCGAACGAGAGTTTATTCGGCTGTTCGAACGGCTCGGCTGTACGACGCGGCGGATCTCTGCCCTCCACGGCTGGATCGTTGGGCACGCTCGCGGGCGATTCGATCTGCTGCCGACCACCTGGAACGTGGCCCGCAACGCTGGGTGGCACCGCCGTCTCGGCGTGGTGTTTGGCTATCCAGCGTGTGACATTCGACGATTTCTGGACGACCGCGAGTGGATCGGCCCACGAGCGCGGGTCAAGGCGGGGACGTTCACGCCCGCGGAGGTGGCCCACACCGCGTTTCTCTGCCATCGGTTCGACGATTCGGTCGATGGCTATCGGCGTGCGATCGCGTGTGGGCGTCGGTTACGTGAACGGTATCAGCAGCTGGCCCAATCGTGGAAACTGCCAGTTCTCGCAGCGATTGCAGACCGGCAGTACGAGATCGCAGAAGCCGTCTATTCTGGAGAACGAGCCGGATTTCGTGGCGAGGTGGTGGCCGTTGATGAGTAACGCCACGAGTAGGTGTTCAGTCAGAACAATTCGTACCGATCACTTTAACTATATGATAGTTACACAGATAGCCAGAAGAACAATTGCAAGCCATCCCCAACAGCTGACACATGTCGTTTTCAATGGTGCAGTTCGCTGACCTGGAGTCTGCATACGACGATCCCGAGCAGATCGCCCGGTTCGTTGGAACTGTTCAAGCGCACAGCGACGATCCGTCGCTCGTCGTTGGCGTCGGCGACAACGTTGCACCGAGTGCGATCTCGCTGTGTACTAACGGTCAGGCCGTGCAGCCGGTGTTCAACGCCTGTGCCGTGGCGTTCGACACCATTGGCAACCACGATTTCGATTACGGGACCGAGACGCTCACGACAGCCATCGCGGAGGCTCCCCAGCAGTTTCTCTGTGCCAACGTGTTCGACGCCGATGGCGGTCGGTTCGGAGCGCAGTCGGGCGTTCTCCCCTGGACGACGACGGAAATCGATGGCGTTCGACTCGGAATCGTCGGCGTTGCTCACCCGTTGACGGCCGCAAAATCACCACCAGCCGCTGACCTGACCGTGACCGATCCGATTGCGGCAGTCAATGAAGCGATCGACGCGCTAGAGGAATCTGGGGTCGATGAAATTGTCTGTCTGGCGCATCTCGGAGACGAGGAGAATCACGGCCAGGGCGAAGTAGACGCACTTGCCGAGCAGACCGACGTGGACGTGATCTGCGACGGCCACACACACGGCCAGCCGCGAATTGAGCAGAACAATGGGTCGCTCCTCTGTCGCACGGCAGGAACTGGCATCGACGTGAACGTCCTCACGTACGACGGTGAGTGGAGCGCCGAGCGAATTTCGTGCGACGGTATAGCGCCAGCAACGGCAATCGAGCGCACATATCACCAGCTCCGGACGGCGCAAGGTCTGGACGAGGTGGTCGCCACCGTCGAGAAACCGATCGAACGATCGTCCGAAACCGTCTTTTTCGGCGAGTCCCGTCTGGGGAATTTTGTGGCCGACGCGTATCGATGGAATGGCTCGACAACAGTGGCGCTCCAGCACAGCCCTGGGATGCGTCCGGGTGCTGATCTCGGCGGGGAGATCACAGTCGCAGAGCTGATCGGTGTCGTTCCGTTTGACACCGAGGTGGTCGTGACGACGATGACAGGCGAACAGCTTCGGGAGACGCTCGTATTCGGTGGCGAAGTCCTCGTTCCAGAGCACCCAGAGTACTGGTTCTTGCACGTGAGTGGGGCAACGGTGACGTTTGATTTCGCCGACCGTGCAATCACTGACCTGTCGGTCGGGGGCAAACCGATCAACCCAGACGAGCAGTATACGGTGGCGATGCCAGAGAACTGCCTGGAGTGGTTTCCGGTAACCGTGTCCGCCAAGCGCAGCCTCGGCCTGCAGTACACACTGCTGACGGAATATGCCAGAGAGTGTGGAATCGACCCATCCATCGACGGGCGACTCACGCTTGTGAATCAGAAATCTACTCCATCCGCTTGACAGCCAGCGCAGCGGTCACGACTGTGAGCGCGGTGGTAACCAGCACGAACGTCCCGAACGCGAGCACGAACGCCAGACTCGCGTACAACAGCGGCGAACCGACTTCTGGAGCCGGACCGAGCAGCTCAAACACACGAATCGCCCACCAGCACAGCGCGAACGCGACGCCAACGATTGCGCCGATGGCCGCGTTCTGAAACACGCCGATTGCGTCGAGAAAGGCCACCGCCGGCGAACGAGCGGACTCCGTCGATCGGCTGGACATACGTGGTGTACGCTGAGCGATCAAATAGGCGCTTTGGGACGATCCGACAGGGAGAATCAAACCAGAGATTCGCTTGCTTGATGGCGAACTCGGGTCCATAAAATCGAACGGTCTAAGAGTGTGGATTTACCGACTATACACAATGACGACGCTCGGCACCGCAACCGCGTGTCCCGGTGAGATCGCCACGGGACAGCTGACCGTCGGTGAAGCTCGCGATGGCAGCGACGTCTCGCTCCCGGTTGCGGTGATCAATGGACAAAACGACGGTAAAACGCTCTACATTCAGGCTGTAAGCGACGGTGACGAACTCAACGGACTGGGCGTGATCCAGCGACTGGTGCCACAGCTCGACCCAGACACAATCGATGGCGAGATTCTCATCGTTGGGATCGTCAACTACCACGCGTTCCACGTGAGCCAGCACCGCAATCCGATCGACGACACGAAGATGAATCGGGCGTATCCGGGCGATCCAAACGGGATGTCCACCGAACGGATCGCACACGCCACGTTTCAGGCGGCCACCCGCGCGGATCTCGCACTCGATCTCCACCAGGGCTCGACCAGTCGCATGATCAACGAAACGCGAGTGCGCTGTGGCTCGCGTCATCGGCTCCACAGCGACTGTCTTGAGCTGGCGAAGGTGTTTGACTGTGGCTTCATCCTCGATCAGAAAGGACCCGACGGCCAGCTCGCACGGGCAGCACCAAACGAGGGCGTCCCCACGATCGATCCGGAGCTTGGCGGTTCGGTCGGCTGGGATCAGGATAGTATCGAACGCGGGCTGCGCGGCATCGAGCGCGTGTTGAAATACTACGGCTTTCTCGAAGGGACGGTCGACATCAATCCACAGACGCGCGCCAATGGCTTCGAACAGTATGGTGCGCCCGCGGGCGGACTGACACGGTTTCATGTCGAGCTCGGCGAACACGTCGATCGAGGCAATCCGTTGTTCGATGTGACTGATCCGTTCGGGCGAGTGAAATCCACCATCACCGCCGATTCGAAGGGCGTGTTCTGGCGGGCACGTCGGCTTCCGCAGGTTGCAACCGGCGAGTACGTCTGTTCTGTCGGGACTGATCTCGATGAGTACTGAACTGCGCTGTCCATCCTGTGAAAAACGGGTTGATGATCGCTGGCGGTGTGAGCACTGTCGCTCCCCGCTCGAGTTTGCGTATTCACAATCACCGCTTGATCGCGGGTCCCTCTCGTTTGCCGATGGTGTCTGGGGATTCTCGGAGCTGTTAGCCGTCGATAAAGCCGTCTCACTCGGTGCGGGTGCCACGCCGCTAGTCGAATCGCCCTGGAACTGCGAGTTCAAACTCGAGTACGTTGCTCCGACGGGAAGTTTCAAAGATCGCGGTGCGACCACGGTGATCGCTCGCGCTGTGGACGTCGGTGCTGATGCGCTCATCGAGGATTCCTCAGGCAATGCCGGTGGCGCAGTCGCAACCTACGCTGGGCGGGCGGGGCTGGACTGTACCATCTACGTCCCAGAGAGTGCTCCGGAATCGAAAATTCGGCCAATAGAGCGCAGCGGGGCCACCGTCAAGCGTGTTGTGGGCTCGCGCCAGGACGTGGTCGATGCCTGCGTTGGAGCTGTCGAAGACGGCGCTGGCTGGTACGCCAGTCACGCCTGGAACCCCGCGTTTTTCGAGGGAACAGCAACGATGGCCTACGAGATCGCCATCCAGCGCGACTGGTCGCTCCCAGACGCGCTCGTCATTCCAGTGGGCCACGGGACGCTGTTTCTTGGCGTCCATCGTGGATTCGAACGATTGCAGGCCGCAGGGCTGATCGAGTCCGTTCCACGGCTGCTCGGCGTGCAGGCAGCCGGCTATGCGCCAATAGCCGACGCGCTCCACGACCCTGTTTCCGGGCACAACGACGTGGCCGATGGGATCCACATCACCGAACCCGTCCGCAACAACCAGCTGTTCGATGCGATCGAATCGACTGCTGGAGACTGCATCGCGATCGAACGCGAGCCCGTCGAGCGTGCGCTCAAGGGGCTCCATGCAAACGGCTTCTACGTCGAACCGACGAGTGCGGTGGCGGTTGCTGGGCTCGAACGCTATCGAGAACTGGGCACCCTCGAGAGTGACGACGACGTTGTCGTGCCGTTGACCGGGAGCGGACTGAAAAAGTAGCCGGAAAACGCACAGTTGCTCGCCAGGGCTGCTACAGACGAGTGGTCTGGAGAATTTTGGACTCGGCCTTTCGGAGGTGTTCGGCTGCCGTACTCGGTGCACAGTCGATCAGTGTTGCAATCTCCTCGACAGAGCCCTGGCGAGGGAGCTGGTAGTAGCCCACTGCTTTCGCGGCTTCGAGCGCCTGCCGTTGGCGTGTGGAGAGCAGCGGTTCGGACACACCCGGTAGCGCGCCCATTCCACTCACCTGCTCAACCGTCACCGCAAACGCGTCAGGAACGTGCTCAAGTGCCGATTGTATCTCCTCGGTTGGTCCAAACAACGAGACCGTCACTGAGCCATCGCCGTAGTTGTACGGTGGAACCATCAGCAGGCTACCAGCCGTGAGCGTTGCAAAGAGTTCTTTTGACGCCGCCGTCAGCTCGTTGTGGAAATACGTGTAGAAACTACCCGCTCCGGTTGCCAGTAACTCGAAATCCAGGACGGACGGATGGGTTGAAATCTGCGATCGAAACGCGTCGATATCTCCCTCGATGTAGATCAACAGTCCAAGACGGTCGTCCGAGGCGTTCAGATGGAGCCCAACGACGTGGTCGAGATACGGTGCACTGGCGAGCACCTGGTACATCGAAGGGCTCTCATCGCGCCCGCCGACCGGTTCGATCGTCAGGCGGAGGTGTTTCATGGCAGTGGTTCCGCTGCATCACCTTTTAAACCCCACGTTGCAGTCTTGCAGTATCGCTACGTCACAGGCCCTCCAAACACGAGCTACAATGCGAGTGTTTATCGCTGGTGCGACTGGCGTGCTCGGCAAACGACTGGTTGCAGAGTTCTCCGAACACGGCTATTCCGTGGTTGGTCTCACACGGGATGTGCGGGGTGACGAGATCGTCGAATCACGCGGCGGAGAACCCCGTCGTGGTGATCTGTTCGACGAAGCTTCGATCGTCGACGCCGCACGGGGGGCGGATATCATCATTCACGCCGCGACTGCGATCCCGACAGACTCGCCCACGCCCGAGGCCTGGGAACGCAACGATCGCGTTCGGACTGATGGGGCTCGGGCGCTCGTGAGAGCTGCTAACGAGGTTGGAGCAGAGCAGTTGCTCCAACAGAGCATCGTGTGGGTTGCCCGCCAGCCTGATGGTAGCAGCTACGACGAGCAGTCCCACACACATCCCGAATCGTGGACACAGTCCGCGCTCGACGCCGAACTGATTGCACAAGATGGTGGCGAGGAGTACGGATTCGACGTGACTGTACTCCGGTGTGGCTACTTCTACGCCCCGGATTCGTACTACACACGGGCTGACGGAGCCGGAATCGTCGATGGAGAGCGACCAATCATCGACGGCACAGACGACGTTGCACTGTCGTATCTGCACGTTGACGATGCGGCGAGTGCGTTCCGTGCGGCCACAGACCACTCACTGAGCGGGCTGTATCACGTCGTTGATGACACACCGGTCAGCGATGCGGAGTTCGTCTCGACGCTCGCCAGAAAACTCGGCAGTACTCGACCCGACGGAGTTTCGACCGAAACGGCCAGCGCCGCGATGGGTGAGATCACCGTCGATCTGTTCACACACCCGATGGCCACGACGAACGACGCGTTCAAAGCAGAGACCGACTGGGAGCCACAATTTCCCTCCTGTACGGAAGGATTGGCACAGGTCGTGAACGAATGGGAAACAGAAGGATATCTCATAGATTCTCCCCAGGTCGACATTGACTAATACGAGATACGAACAACTACCATTCCCAGACACTGCTACTCACAACAAACAGCGAGATTGTCGTGTTGTGAGCGGACTGAAAAAGTAATCACCGCTCGGGATGGGTCACCCCGTCAAATCCACCGCGAACGAGCGGTTTGGCAACATGTCGGCGAGCGCTTGGAGGCACCTCATACCACCCCTCCTCCAGGTCGCGATCAATCGGCTGTTCGACCTTTCCGGGCGCGCTCGTTCCACAGTTCCGACAACGATAGCCCTGGCCTGCACCGGCGCTTTTCATCCGTCGCGCACAGTCGGGGCAGGTGGGCGTCACCCGTTCGGTTTCTGTGAGCGACCGGACGGCGAACTTTTCTAGCTTCAGGGTTCCACCCGAAACTTCCCCGCAGACGGTGCAATCGTCGCCAACCCGAAGCTTTCTGACGTGCGCTCTGAACCGCGCAGTCGGAGCGAACGCCACACAGTCGATCGTTCCGGTCTCATCCATGAGTGTCGTAAACACGTGCCCCCCGCGCTTCGTTTCAGGTGCAGAATCAATCGTGCCGTCAATTCGATAGGCGTGACGATCGCCGAGCTCGTCGATCGAGCTGCCATCCTGGAGATGCGCATCGGTCCCCTGATTCGTCACGAACAGCCGCCGCGCAGCGACGGGTTCGCTCTCGATTGCGCTGGCGACGCGTTCGCATTGGATTGGATCGTCGCCGCGAATGCCGTGTAGAATCGGACACGGAGTGTGTGGAACACAGACTAGCTCGTCGCCGTCCGAATCGATCGTGTCCCAGACCGACGGATATGCGCCCTCGACAGCAGATCGGACCGACGCACCGTCAACCTCGCGAGGAGTCCCCCAGCGATCGCGCTCGCGATAAGAGAGACACTCGTACGTCCACTCGTCGAACGGCGGGAGAGCACGCACACCCTCGGTGATCGACTGCTGGCGAGCGATCATCGCACCGATCGCCGCCAGCGCACCGATCCGACCGCGACCGTTACCCCAACCAGCTGCGCGATAGCCAGCCACTTCGATCACTCGCTCTGCGTCGGCGATGGTCAGCTGCTCGGTGAGTGCCGACCGGGCGAACGCTACCACCGCGTCGTGGGGATCGAGCGCCGTCCAATCGCCGTTGGGTGCGAGAACGACGCCAGGGTTCGTCCGTGGATCGTCGACGACAGCCAGCTCCTCGATGAGTGCTGTCGCAATCGATTGTGCAGGATCGGGATCAAGCGTGGTCTGAACTGCGAGCGCGCCGTTGCCGCGTGTCTTGTGCTCGACGGCAGGATTCAACCTGACGAGCAATGGCCGTCGCACAGCCGGTGGCGTGGCTTCTTCGTCTCGCAACCGCGTTATGAGCCGGTGGGCGACGTACGTCGTGCACATCCCACCAGCGCGCGAATCCGTATCATCAATCCCGATAACCGTCACACCTCTGCTTGGCGTGCGCTCTTCAAACGGGTTTCGCCATGGCCGTTACCCGCGAAAAATCGGTGAATTACGGCCGGCGACACAACGCATATATGGTTCGAATCTCCTACACCTATCTATGTCTCGGTCTGCACTGGTCGGGAACGTGATAGCCATGCTTGAGGATGCGGGCTTTCTCGTGAGCGATCGGTGTGCTGTGCGACCAAAGAGCTTCGATGTGGCGGCCCGACGCGGAGCCGACGTTATTCTGGTGAAGATCCTGGGCAACATCGACTCGTTCGACACAGCCATCGGGACGGAAATGCGACGGCTCGGGCTGTATCTCGATGCCACGCCACTGGTAATTGGCCTTCGCACGCGAGATGAACAGCTCGAACCGGGTGTCGTCTACTTCCGTCACGGCGTTCCCGTGTTGAGTCCGGACACAGCAATGGATCTGTTCGTCGAAGAAGTTCCACCGTTGATTTACGCAGCTCCGGGTGGACTATACGTCAACATCGATGGTAGTGTCCTTGCCGACGCTCGCGAGGATCTGGATTTGAGCCTTGGACAGTTGGCGAGCGAACTCGGCGTCTCCCGGCGGACGGTTTCAAAATACGAAGACGGGATGAACGCAAGCGTTGAGGTGGCGATCCAGCTCGAAGATCTGTTCGATGCTCCCCTCACGGATCCGGTCGACGTGTTCGAACCCGATGATGTTCGCGAGGAAGACTCGCCACCAGAAGATGTTGATGCCGACCCAGACGATCAGCCGCTGGTGTCAGTGCTCACACGCGTGGGCTTCGATGTGCATCCCACGCTCCGATCGCCGTTCAAAGCCGTCTCCGAACACGATGGCGAGCGCATAAAAATGCTCACTGGCCACTCGGCGTTCACCCGAACGGCCGAAAAGCGCGCTCGCATCATGAGCTCGGTTGGACGCGTCACGCAAACAACATCGGTCTACGTCGTCGAAGAGACCAGTCGCGAAGCCGTCGAAGGAACGGCACTCATCCGGCGAGAAGAGATCGAAGCGATCGATGATGGCGATTCACTCCGCGATCTCGTTGCCGAGCGCGTCGAAACCGAACGAACGGAGTCGAACTAGTCGAACAGTTTCCGGAGTCGACCCAGCGCGCTCGCTCGCTTTTCTTCCCGGCGCTCGTCACTGAAGAATGCCTCGCCATCAGACCGTCGTTCGTCGAAGGCCGCCGTCGCCACTGGACCGCTATCGGGGATCGGTTCGTCCGATTCCGTGGCTGATGGAGACTCCTGTGACGATTCATCCGCTTGTGACGCAGTAGAAACTGGCTCCGGTGTGGAGCTCTCTGCGGTGTCTCCGGACCCGTCCGCAGTGGCGCTGGGAGGTTCCTCGGCTGGGGGCTGCTCGGGGGTGGAGGTCGACCCACTCTGTTCGTCGGTTTCGCTTTCAGATTCCGTTTCCGTTGGGGTGGCTTCGGATTCTGCAGCTTCTGTAACGGACTGTTGTGTCGCATACTGCCCATCGATCTCTTCGAGTGCTTCCTCGCCGAGGAGCGTCGCCGCAAGATCAGAAAACGAACGGGCCGCCTCGCTCACTGGTTGAGCGACAATGTTTGACATCGTGATCCGCTCGTCGTTCGGAATCGCAGTGAGTACTTCATCGCCGAGCTCATCGATCAGTTCCTCCGTTTGTGGATCATCGCGCGCACGATTGACGGCAACGCCCTCGACGACGCCGCCAACGCGAGCTGTCAGTTCTCCTGTCTTTGCTGCGTCGCGGATCGCCACGACATCCGGCGTCGTGACGAGCACCACACTGTCGGCCAGCTGCAATGGGGCGATGACTTCCTCCGACAAACCAGCACTCAGATCCAACAGAATAATCTCATACTCATCAGTCAACGGTCCAGTTGCATACTGCAAGCGAGATGGATCGGCACTGGCGTACTCATCGAGCGCCTGCGTGCCAGGGATGACCGCAAAGCCACGATCGGTCGTGTAGGTGGCTTCTTTGATGCCCGCATCGCCCGCGAGCACGTTGTGGATGGTCGCTCCATCATCAGGTTGAATATCGAGAACCGGTCCGAGATTTGCCATCCCGAGATCGACATCTACGGCGACGACATCGTAACCGGCTGCCGAGAGCGCGGTGGCGAGATTGGCGACGGTGGTCGTTTTGCCGACGCCGCCTTTTCCGCCCGCGATCGCGTAAACCCGCCCACTCATATTATGCTATTCTCAGTGAGTGAGACACAAAACTCTTCCCACGGTGCAAAGAGTACTTAGGCTCGATCCGTCTATTCCCACCAATGAATGATGACGCCCAGTCGGACCGTCGGAAATACGAGTTCCGGAAGGTCATCGAAGAGCTGACCGAGTATTCCGGTTCGGGCACGCAGCTCGTCTCCATCTACGTTCCCCCAGACCGACAGCTCAGCGACGTGGTCGCACACGTCACTCAAGAGCACTCAGAAGCCGCAAACATCAAATCGAAACAGACCAGAACCGCCGTCCAGGACGCACTCACGTCGATCAAAGATCGACTGCGCTACTACGATAATCCGCCGGAAAACGGAATGGTGCTGTTTTCCGGGGCGATCGACGCTGGTGGCGGCCAGACAGACATGGTTACGCGCGTGCTTGAGAACCCCCCTGAGCCGATTCAGTCGTTCATCTATCACTGTGATTCTGACTTCCTGACCGAGCCACTCGCAGAGATGCTCGGCGACAAGGGACTGTTCGGGTTGGTCGTGCTTGATAGGCGTGAAGCGAACGTTGGATGGCTGAAAGGAAAACGCATCGAGGCGGTCAAAAGTGCGTCATCGCTGGTTCCAGGCAAACAGCGCAAAGGTGGCCAGTCAGCCCAGCGATTCGCCCGCCTGCGACTTGAGGCAATCGACAACTTCTATCAGGAAGTTGCCGGGATGGCAAACGATCTGTTCGTCCCAAAGCGCCACGAGATGGACGGCGTCCTCGTTGGTGGTCCCTCACCCACGAAAGACGAGTTCCTCGATGGCGAGTATCTCCATCACGAGCTCCAGGACATCGTTCTCGGCAAGTTCGACGTTTCCTACACCGACGAATCTGGGCTTTCGGATCTCGTCGATGCGGCAGGAGACGTGCTGGCCGAAACGGAGATGATGAAGGACAAAACCCAGATGGATGAGTTCTTCAAAGAGCTTCACCAGGGAGAGCTTGCTACCTACGGCTTTGGGGCAACCCGACAGAATCTGATCATGGGTGCCGTCGATCGGCTGTTGCTCAGCGAGGATCTCCGTCAGGATGTCGTCACCTACGTCTGTGCGAACGACCACGAGGAACGAGAGCTCATCGACCGGCGCAAGAACACCACCGACCACGAATGTGAAGAGTGTGGGGACGTGGTGCCCGCCGAGGACGGGACGCGTGAGGATGTCATTGAACATCTGATGGCGATCGCCGAACAGCGCGGCACCGAGACGAAGCTCATTTCAACGGACTTCGAGGAGGGCGAACAGTTGATGAACGCCTTTGGAGGGATTGGCGGGATTTTGCGCTACTCCACTGGGATCTAAGCATAGAGGGTTTGCGTTGCAGATATGGGTCATTAATCACCTATTAGTCAAATTATATCTATCTCCAGATAGAGTAGGTACACCCCTATCGATTTGTTCTACAGCAATCCCGTATTCCGAAAATTCGTGTTTTATACCCATAAATAACAAGTTGTTAATATGTCTATATATTGATTACCATTAGAGAACTGAATCAGATCGCCAATCAATTTCGTCGCCGTAGGCGAAGCGTTGTGTTTTTCTTGCTACTAGACACTTCTCATCGATATCATCGACACCTGAGCTGCAATTTCCAACCAGAACAAATCGATAGGGGTGTGTCTGTCTATCACCACTTCAGCGAGCGCTCAAAACAGAGCATCCTGTGAAAAGCGGTTCGCAGAGCCGACGTAATATCGACGGTGTACCGACTCAGATAACGCGGTTCTGCAGGTAGTCGAGATGCTTTGCGTTGTATACGATCTGGACCTCATCGGCTGCTGGCGAGCCAATGCAGGTCAGCCGGACGTTGCGATCCTGGACTTCCTCGTCCGAGAGGATCTGCTGCATGTCCATGTCGATGTCGCCTTCCGTGACGATAGCCGCACAGTTCGCACACGCACCGGCACGACACGAGAACGGCCAGTCGTAGCCCTGTGCCTCTGCGGCTTCGAGGATGTACTCCCCTGCGTTAACGTCGATCGTTCCGTAGTCCTCTTCGTCGAAGTCCTCACCGGCAGCTTTCTCGAAGAGATCGTCGTCCTCGAGCGACCAGCCGTGGTCGTCGAGCACTTCGTAGTTCAGGTATTCGACAGTGGGCATCAAACGGCGGTTTGACGGCCACCGTGTTAGGCCTTGCTGTTGCAGGTGCACAAACGCTAACGGTTGTAAATGAACAAATCGGGAATTGAGCCCGACTGACGAGTGGCCGACTGAACGGTCCGAGCAAATGGTGGCCGTATCCAACTGCTTTTTTCGAGGGGCCACCCAGTTCGAGTCATGTTTCCGGCATTCGAAGTGATTCCGGCCGTTGACATCCAGGACGGACAGGCCGTCCAGCTTGTCGGGGGAGAACGCGGCACTGAGACGACGTACGGCGACCCCGAACGGGCTGCTCGACGGTGGATCGACGCCGGTGCAGAAACGATCCACTGTGTCGATCTCGACGGTGCGTTCGACGGCGAGCGAAAGAACGAAGCCGCCATTCAGGCGATTGTAGACACTCCAGCCACGGTCCAGGTTGGCGGGGGAATCCGGAGTCCAGAGGCGGCGATATCACTGCTCAATTCCGGCGTCGATCGCGTGATACTTGGCACCCTCGCCGTCGAAGAGCCCACAGTCGTCGAGACGATCAGCGAGCAGTATCCAGACGGCGTGCTGGTGAGTGTAGATGCACGCGATGGAGCGGTTGTCGTCGAGGGCTGGACCGAACGAACGGAGATTGATCCCGCAACCGCCGCCAGCAGATACGAATCGCTCGGTGCTGCCGGAATTCTCTTTACCGATGTCGATGTCGAGGGACAGCTCGAAGGTGTCAGAACCGAGCCAGTCGAACGTGTGGCCAGTGCCGTCGACATCCCCGTGATTGCCAGCGGTGGCGTCTCCACACTCGAGGACATTGAAGCGCTTTCGAAAACCACCGCTGGCGCTGTCGTCGTCGGAACCGCACTGTATGAGAGGGCATTCACACTCCAGGCGGCCATCGAGGCCACACACTACCGGGAGTGAATAATACCTACTCTGATCGAAAATTAAGAGAGACAATCACCGAAGCGGTATCTGATTCTGGTCGAAAATCAACTGCCATCGTATAGTATACACTACTATGCTATAATTAAAAAATTACTTTAAATAGCAAACGAATGAGTATTTATGGTCGTATCCAAGACCATCCAGTTGACCCAGGCTGTTGCTGTTCTGGCCCTCCCCGCTTCGCTGTGTGTGCTCGGCTTTCTCGGTGTCGGTCCGCTCTCTACTACAGGGAGCATCCTGTTGATTGCCCTGCTGGGAGCAGTGCTCGCAGCCGCTGATCGAGCAGTTGTTTCGGCCCTGAGTGCGCTGATGTTTGCCGGGGGGTACGTCACGATTCACTACAACGTCGATCCAAGCGCGGCCTACGTCGTGTTCGGTGCCGTGTTGTTCTGTCTCGGTGGAATCTACCACGTTGGCCACCGGATGGAACAGCTCACAACCGCCTGAATCGATTGCCAATTTCTATCAATTACCTATTTCGTTGTTCGTTACATACAGATGTTTGATGCCACAAATTGAGGACACAACCCGAAACTACCGGCTTGATCCGGACTCGTTTGCCGGCGGATATTTCAGAAACGCGGTGTATCGCCACTGGGATCCATACGAGGACGTTCCCCAGACGTTGCTCGAAAACGATCGGGCCCGCTTGAGTGAGGAAGATGTCGATCGGGCGGAGTTCGAAAGCCTTCGTCGGACGCTCGCGCTGTTTGGAGCCGGAGAGGAGGCAGTGACGGAGGATCTCACGCCGTTGTTACAGGTGACGTCGGACGTGGATCGGGAGTTGTTTCTCACTTCACAGCTCTACGAAGAAGCGAAGCACACGCAGTTTTTCGACCGATACTGGCGAGAAGTGATCGATCCGGTGGCACGTGAACGCGGATTCGAGGTGACAAATCCGACCGACCAGCGCTACTTTTCAGAGGATTACGTGGCGCTGTTCGAGAAAACCGCGACGGCGATGGAGCGGCTGTTGACGGAGGACAGCCCGACGAACCGGGCGCGTGCGTACTGTCATTACCACCTGATCGTCGAGAGCGTGTTGGCACAGACGGGCTACTACGGACTGCAATCGAGTTTCAGTCCGACCGGTGCAGAGCGAACTGGCGAGGACCACATCGATCTTGATGGGTTGATCGAGGGGATCACCCGCGTACGCAGCGATGAGGGCCGCCACGTTGGGTTTGGCATGCACGAAGTCCAGCGACTGATCGGCGAGGAGGATGTCGATCCGGGCGTGGTACAGACCACACTCCAGGAGCTGTTGGGACACGTCGTTGGCATTCTCCAGGCCGGAGAGGAGCTTGAGGAGCCTGCGGTTTCAAACGAGGCGCTGACCAAATACGCCACCGAGAAAACGAGCCGGCGAATCGAGATCATCACCGACGCGAAAGCAGATCTCCCGCCCGTTGACGAGCTCGTTCGGATCGAAGGCGGTCGCGAGGACACCAGCGCCTGACCCGTTCGTTTCCAGTGGAGCTGTGGGTCGGTGTGTCGTGAACGCCGCACCCTGCGAACGTTCTTCTGCGACGCGATTGCACACAGTATGATGAAACTCGGCACAGTTCATCGGTGCCGTTGGTGGTGTTGACAAACGTCTCGCCGTAGTGGTGTAAGAATTACTGGTTTTCATAACCATCGTCACACTGCGTGTAGTTTGACTCGTACACAGTGATAGGACGTACCGGCTAGTCCACCCAGTACCTCCAGCCACACATGGACAGAAAGATCGGGAAGTTGTCTAGCTGTCCGAACGTAGAGGGTGTATAGTCCCAAAATTACGATTAGATCGAATCTTAGTTCCCGACAATTTCTTCGAATGCTGTTCATAGCCCAGTGGGAGCTCTCGAACTGACCGATAGCCGTTCATAAACCAGTCTTGGATCGTGAGAGTATCAAGGGCCAAAAGCTGCCGATCAAGCAAAGTGACAGCGATCGTGATTTGCAGTTCCGGTGGTCCAACCATGACATCCTCCCAGTCAACTATGGCACTGATTGTTGACGTCGAATCGATCGTCACGAGGACGTTCAAGGGACAGAGATCTTTATGGATTATCGTTGATTTGAATTGAAGATCTAAATTCGCTCCGTCGTATGCAGCGGCACTCTATCGAATCTAGGAAATTCTCGATAAATAGAATATCTGCCGTCAGAGATCCCCACCTATGTTTAAGAGACGATGGAAAAATTTCAAAAATTCGTTGAAAAGTTCTGGGTCGGCATACTTCACGAACCGAAGCTGAAGTATTGACTCCAACAGATTGGTAGTCCTATCGATTGTCCGTATACGTCATGCGGGCGTCGTGGCCGGTGTATTGAGCTCCTTCATGCCAAAATATTGCCTCCCAACGCATATCTCCGTCTGGTTTGCACCAGATTTTAATCCGGTGAAAGACGTCAATATCTTGTAATGACTTATGGTAGTCAGCATGGCTCTTCAGATAGTAGTCGTTACCGTTAAAGTTGCTGTCGACAAAACCGGCAGACTCTTTCATCCATCCGGTATCACACCATGTCCTCCAATATCGGTCAACCCAATCCACCTCTCCATTATCTACTGTCCAGTTTGCGAATAATTTTGTCACACACCTGTTAAGAAAGGTCCTTTCAGTAGTAACTACTACACCTCCTTCGTAATTGCCATCATAATCCCAATTGCTTTCACTTCCCATTGTCTTGCTCCCTCTCTATTTCTTGCCCCATATCGTAGTTTCCTGACTTACCTTTATTATCTAGAATTTTACTGATTTTTGGGTTAACTTGGTTACGACCCTTCCCTTCTTCTAAATTGACTCTGAAGTCGTCGGCCGAGTTTTTGATTTGGGGGTTGTAGCTACCAGTTACTGTAACCCGTTGTTGCCCACCTTTGAAGACATCTACCTTTACAGACTCCAATCCTCGAATTGCCGATGTATCGGGCGTAAACTCATTTATTTTCCGGTGTTTCTTCCCTTTTGGACCAGTGACCGCCTTGCGTGGCACGTCTTGTGGTTGCGCACTAACCACCCCTGAGAGGGCAGAGGAGGCAATGGCTCCTCCCCCAATTTTCAGCACTGCTCTTCGGTCTAGCTTGGGCATTTTTGTCATGCCTAACTAACAGATAGACTCTTATATGTTAAGTTTATTTTTTTTATCATATGTGTTCTTACTGGATAGTTCGTCTTGATCTATCATGCTCGGCTGAAGCTCTCTTTGCTCACTCCCCACCTCGTTACTCAGTTCAGTGTTGAGTAGACGCTCGATGTGATGTTCGAATTCTTCATCACTGATTTCCCCCTGAGCATACCTTTCTTGAACAATTGACAGGATTTCTTCTTCAGATCGTTCTTTTTTCTGATTCTCCCCGTCGCGTAACAAGTTTAGTTGCTCCACGATCGGCTCTAAACCTCCTCTACTTAGCACTTCGTATGTGAATATTATCATGCATATTATAGAATATAAATATATAATTGGGACAAATCCGAGGCGAATTAAAATCACTTCCCCTATGACAAAGACGGATAGAAGCTTTGTCCAGTAATAGACGCTGTTACCGTTGCCAGACGTTCTAGGCGTATCCACCATGCCTAAAGGTTGTCACGAAGTCATATAAAATCATCTCAAATCGTAACAACGCCACCACCAGGACTCGAACATGAAGATCTCGTTAACAGGAGGTGCACTACCAACTGAGTTATTGCGGCCCGTTCTGCGTTTGTAGGCGGTGACGTTTCGAGTGTTTAAAATCTATATTGGCCAAAAGTGATGATCTAATAAATCTTGGTGCCGAAATTTGTCTGTTATCAGAAGAATTGTGCGAAAGTCATCCAATTCCACATATTTATCTACAGAGAGATTATAATTGCTGTTCGACACAGTTGCATTATTAGTGAATCATATATGAAAACAACTAGAGTATCTCACATGAGGGGTTGCCACCGCCACAACGAACCTAGACCTTATTAGTTCAGTCGTGGCTCTGACTAGTTCGTCGGCGACGACGAGGAACCGTACGAGATCGTTGTTAGCCTAGACAATGATTCGACGACAGCCACTCTCAGCCCAGCGTATTGTGTTGACATTGAACCCATACTATTACTTTCTTCACCGATAGCCGTCGAAAAGTTGACCCAGAAAATTGGAAATTTTAGGCAGAAACTTGATGCAGATCAGACTCCATCTCAAATGGACTCTACAATCCGAATATCTGAATCGACACAAGAGACTGCAACAACAATATCCGAATGCTCCGAGAGCTGGTTCGATAGCTCAGTACTGAACGTTCGAACTCGATTCTAGCGCCGCCGGATCCGTTTCGATCGGGCCGGCGTGATCGAACGCATAGCCCGCCTCGGTCAACCAGACGGTGCCGTCGTCGGTCGTCACGTCGATCGACTCCAGAACGGCCCCCGGACACGGACCATACGTGCACTCACCAGAGTCGGCGTTGAACATCGCGCCGTGGTTCACACAAACGATCTCGTCGTCGCGCATACTCGCTCCCGAGCCCTTATCGAGCGCCACATCCGTGAGATGCTGACAGTAGTTGAACCAGCCGGCGATCCCATCACCAGTCCGCACCAGGATCGCCTCACGTTGTGTGTCAGTGTCAACCTCTCGAACAGTGAACAAAAATGTGCTCTCATCGGGTACCGAATCGGCGCCGACGATCGCCTCACGCGCAGCCATTAGTACAGACTCTGGGATGAAATCACGTTAACACTTCGAACTGTCAATGAGAATGTTTGATGGTAGCAATTAGCAAGAGTTCATTCTGTGCGCACCGGAACCGAACGCGCCGTTGGATTTGGGCTACACCGCGGCCTGTGTCTGCCACTCCCGAATGCGGTCTTCGCTCACGCCAGATACCTCTCCGGCGAGCTCGTCGGCAACGGCGTCGCGGAGATCCTCGAGCGATTCGATGCCCGCCGCTTTGAGTTTTGCTGCGGTTTTCTCGCCAACGCCGTCGAGATCCTCGAGCGATGAGACGGCATGACGCGCTTGATACTCCTCGTAGTTACAGATCGGACAGCCAAGCTCCCACGGATCGTCGTCCTCGCCGTCGTCTTCGTCGTGCACCTCCAAAAACGGAAGATCGTGAGTCTCACAGAGTTCGTCCGTGACGACGATCTCACCGTGGCGGGGCAGCGGCAAGGAGTACTCACAGTCGGGATAGCGCGTACAGCCGACTAGCCGTGAGCCGGTCCGGAGCTGCTTGATCGCGAGCTCGCCACCGTCTTCCTCGCCACAGGCCGGACAGTCGCCGATGATCCGATCTTCGGTGGCTTCTGCCGTGTCTACCGCACACTGTGGACAGCCGTGAACGAACGTGTCCCTGCCGTCGAGAATCTTCACGTAGTGGAGATCGTGCTCTTCACACACCTCGTCCATGACGACGGGTTCGCCCCGGTTGGGCAACGGAAGCGTGTGATCACAGTCCGGATAGCCATCGCAGCCGATGAAATACGAACCGTGTCGAGAGCGACGGAGCAACAACATGTCGTCGCTTTCGGGACACGGCCCGACCGTCTTATCGGCTTTCAGCGATTTTCGTAATCGGTCGCCAATCTCCTCGTGTGAGCCCGACAGCGACTCAAACACGCGTTCGAGGACCGCTCGCGACTCGTCAGTAACGTCATCGAGCGTCGCCTCCCCATTCGCGATCGCCGTCATGTCGTCCTCGAGTTCGGCCGTCATCGATTCGCTGACGATCAGATCAGCAAACTCCTCGGCGGCGGCCACCACCCCCATCGCCAGCGCGGTTGGCCGTGGCGGATCACCCTCGATGTAGCCACGATCGTAGAGCTTCTGGAGCGTGTTGTGTCGGGTGGATTTCGTCCCAATGCCGAGTTTCTCCATCGTCTCGATGAGCCGCGACTGTCCGCGACGACGGGGGGGCTGGGTCTGTTTCGCCTCGAGACGAACGTCCTCGATCGTGAGTTCGTCGCCCTCCTCGACGGGCGGGACGTAGTTCTCCGTCGTCGAATGATACGGATAGACGTCGTGATAGCCGGGCTCTGTGAGCCGCTTGCCGTTAGCCTTCAAGCGGTGGTCGTTCGCGAGCGCCACCACCTTCAGATGTGCCCAGGTTGCGGGCTCGGCGACCGTTGCGAAAAAGCGACGGACGATCAGTTCGTAGATCTGCTGTTCATCCTCACCGAGATCATCGGGGAACTCGCCGGTCGGATGGATCGGTGGGTGGTCGGTCGTTTCGGTGTCGCCGGCCGTCGGCTCAATCGACTCCTGTTCGAGCAACGCCGTGGCATCGTCTCCAAACATCCGGTGGGCACTAAACGTCTCCAGAAGCGCTTCTGGATCGAGATCGTCCGGATAGACGGTGTTGTCGGTCCGTGGATAGGTGACGTACCCGGCGGTGTAGAGCTCTTCGGCGAGGCTCATCGCCCGCTGTGCCGAAAAACCAAGCGAGCCCGCCGCACGGATGTACTGTGTGGTGTTGAACGGCTCCGGTGGATCGTCGGTTCGGGTTCGCCGGCTGACCGTCTCGACGAGTGCGCCACCAGCCTCACGGAGCTCTGTATCAACGGTCTGTGCCCGCGACTCGTCCCAGAGCCGTTCGGTTTCGGTGCCATCCTCGCGATGGAAATACTGGGCCTCAAACGATTCGCCGGCCGTCAGATCGGCGAACAGCTCCCAGTAATCCTCGGGGTCGAACGCCTCAATCTCGCGTTCTCGATCGACGATCAGCTTGAGCGTTGGCGATTGCACGCGACCAACGCTGATGAAATCGTTGCCGAGCTGCTTTGCAGACAGCGATAGATAGCGCGTCAACGAAGCGCCCCACAACAGATCGATGATCTGTCGGGCCTCTCCGGCGGCCGCGAGATCGAAATCGATCGATTCCGGGCTGGCAAACGCCTCTTTGACCTCCCGGTCGGTGATCGAGGAGAATCGAACCCGCTCGATCGGCCCTGAGATTTCCTCGTCGATGAGCTCGTAGGCCTCTTTGCCGATGAGCTCACCTTCGCGATCGTAGTCGGTGGCGATCACGGCCGAATCTGCGTCGCGTGCGAGCGACCGCAGTGCGGCGACGATGTTTTCTCTGGTTTCTGTTTTGACAATCTCTGCGTCGACCAACTCCCCGGGACGGACGTCCCGCCAGTCGGCATACTCCGACGGAAAATCAATGCCGACCACATGTCCCGAGAGCCCGATACAGCGACGGTTACCCCACCGATAGACGTTGACGCCGTTGTGGCGCTCTGCGGTGGCGCTGCCGTCGCTCAGAATCTCTGCAATTCGACGGGCTGCGTTCTCTTTCTCAGTGATGATAAGCTCCACTTGGCTGTTCCCTCTCGTTATCATTGGGCTAAGCTGAGTCGTTACCTAACCCTTTCGCCGATTCGTGAGAGGGAGTTTCTCCCACGATTTTGCGTCACTCTGACGGACAGGACAGTTCGTCTGTGGCCGTCGAACAGCCCACTGCACGCGTTGCGTTTAAAAGACCCATTCCAGACCGCGGATCGTTCGATTGTGTACCGACATCGTCTGCGCTCTCCAACAGTCGGGTGCGAACGGTTGCGGGTTCGATCGAACTGTCAGCTGCCATCACGAGCGCGCCAACACCAGCAACGTACGGCGCTGCAAACGAGGTGCCACCGGTGACAGAAAGCCCATCGACGGCGACCGAGGAGGGCGCAACCAGCGACGGATTGGAGACGCTGTGATCTGGGATCGACTCGTCCGTGTAGCTCCCAACGGAGAGAACGGTTTCAACAGTCGCCGGCGACGCCGGTCGTGACGGTGATCGGTAGCCCAGTCTGCGGGTGGCAAACAGCTCGAGTTCGGTGGGAGTGGTGGCGTTCGCCATCGGCGTTGTCTGTTCGATCGAGACGTAGTACGTGCCGTGTGGAACTGTCGTCTGCAGATGTGCAACTGAATCGTTGTCACTCCCCGTCGTCTCTGCCACCATCGCATCAGTGCCCGGCTGGCGGCGATACAAGGACAGATCGTACTCGGGAGCACTCCGATTCCAGCGAAGCGTAAGCGAAACTGAGCCACTGAACGATCGACCATCGTTGAGTGGATTTACCTGCGTGTCATTTGCTATCTGAACCCATTTTCCCGTGGTGTGTGTGCCGTTCCAGTACCGAAGGCGGTGATTGCCAACGGAAGTGACAAACAGCAGATCATCGGCCGTCGAGTGGACGATTTGATCGATCGCTCCCGATCCGTTGGCGGGCTGGCTGTAGTAACTGCCGGCGTCGATAATGATGTCCACGCCCGATTGGTTGAGCCAACGCACTGCGCGTTGATACTCGGTTGGCGTCGTCTCCTCGCCGATAGCTGCCAGCGCCAGGCTCGCGTTCGGTGCAGTGTCCGTGACGACGCTTGCCACTGCAGTGCCGTGTTCGGCGTCGGTTGGCTGTCCAAATCTGGCGTACGTACTGACTTTTCCGGCGATTTCCGGATGGCTCGGGCGAAATCCACTGTCGATGACCCCGACGGTGACGTTCTCGCCAGTAATTGAGTGCTCGTGAACGGCGGTGGCGTTCACGCGCTCTATCCCCGCCGCCTGTCGTCCACTCGTTCGCCTGGGTCCATTGCGTATCTGCACTGTTGAGGCGTTCGTTGCTCGCATGAACGATCGGATCGAGTCCATCGGGATCGACCCGTAGACGACGCGCTTGTCGTTGTGCTGAACGATCCGATGGAGTTGAAACGTGCCCAGCGGCGAGCCACCGTTCGAAATGCTCTTGAGCACGCCCGATTCGCTCGCTGTCGTGATGGCCACATCGACGCGTGAATCAACCGCCGGTACCGATGAATTGTGCTCGAGAAGGCCAGTGCGATCGAATGGATCGGTACCGAACGACTGCCATTCAGTGGTAGTAGCCGAGAGCTGCTGGGGTGGACCAAGCGAAAATGAGAGTAACACCGTCGTGACGACGACCAGAACGAACGCGGACCGCACCAGGCGTTGGGTCATCGCCGCTCAAAACGGGCCATCGACGGTTTTGACCACCACCGGCGACGATCAACCATTGAGTGGTCTCGATCCCTGGAGTCTGTGGCCCAGTACGAACAGGCCAACGGCGAGCAAGCCACCAGCAAGAAAGATTAGCCCCGGCGGGAGACCGAACAGCGTCGTGGCCGTCGCATCGGACGGCCCGACGGCATCTCCAACACGCGGGAGCTGCTCGGAGGTGGAGCGGTCGATCGTTGGCGTCACGAACCACTCCACCAGCACGCTCGCCAGCCCGAGGACGGTGAGAATCGGAATGAGACGCCGAAGCGAGTCAAAAAACCCCTGTTTTCCGTCTTCGCGGCCAACAAACACCACCAGGGGCTCTTCGCTTGGGGCGTATACGGTCATCTCACGGCCCTTTTCCGAAAATCGGGTGTCTGCCGTCCTGATCGCACCGACCGTTTCGAGCTTCGAGAGATGATGACGAGCATTCTGTAAGGAGGTGTCGACACGAGTGGCTACCTCCGAGGCAGTTTTTGGTCCATCGTGGAGTTCACTGAGAATAGCACGGGCAGTGTCCGAAGAGAGCGAAGACAACACGGCACCAGTATCATCACTGTCCAACCAGAGCGTCCGAGGTTCGCCATTCTGCTCCGAACTAGCGCTCGTGCCAGTCGGCAACAGCCCTGACATTAACTGCCAATATTCGCTGCAAATACAAATAGTTGCGGTAAGTATTTCCGTTCGGACCGATAGCTCAGCTGGTTAGTTTTTCTTCGAGTAGCTGGTTAACGGTCTGTGGATCGGCTGATCCACCGGTTTCTGCCATCACCTGTCCGACAAGATAGTTGAGTGCTCCATCCTCGCCGGCGTGAAAGTCAGCTACTGCTTCGGGGTGGTTGTCGATCGCCGTCGCAACGGCTGTTGCCACGGCATCGGCGTCGGTTTTTCCGAGCCCTTCGCGCTCAACGATCGTCTCCGGATGGGCACCATCGTCGAGCATCGATCTGAGAACGACCTCTGCGCCGTTTTTCTCGGTGATCGCTTCGGTCGCAACGAGTTCGAGGAGATCTGCGAACGCTTTGCGATCAACCGATTCGACCGAGCGGTCTCGGTAATTGAGCTCACCGAGCAACACGTCGGCGGTCCAGGTGGCGACGAAATCGGGATCGAACTGACCGACGAGTGATTCGTAGAAATCGGCGACCGCTTTGGTGGCGGTGAGCTTACTCGCCGTTTCATCGGAGAGATCGAACTCCGTGCCGAATCGCTCGCGACGGGCGTCGGGAAGCTCTGGAATCGAAATTTGCTCTTTCCAGCCGGCGACGCGTAGTGGTGGAATGTCAGCCTCGCGGAAGTATCGATAATCCTTTTCTGTCGCTTTCGAGCGCATTGAGACGGTGACGCCACGGCTTTCGTCCCAGTGGCGGGTCTCCTGTTCGACGGCACGGCCACGGCGAATTGCATTGCGCTGGCGGGTGATCTCATACGCCAGTGCTTTTTGTGCGCCCTTGTGACTGGAGATGTTCTTCACTTCGGTCCGGTTTGTGTCTTCAAGGGTAGCCACAGCAATCGAGTCGTCCTCGGCAACCGCATCCGCAGACACCATCGAAATGTTCGCATCCACGCGAAGCGAGCCGTCGCGGTCGGCATCGAAGACGCCGAGATACTCAAGGACCTCGGTGAGCTTCTCGAGGAAGGCACGGACCTCCTCGGGACCACGAAAGTCCGGACGCGTGACGATCTCCATCAGGGGCATTCCCGCCCGGTTGTAATCAACCAGCGTGTACTCTGCCTGATCGATCGAGCCGCCCGCGTGTTTCAGACTGCCTGGGTCCTCCTCGAGATGTGCTCGTTCGATCTCGATCAGTCGGTCGCTGTCCTCGACGGTGATTTCGAGCTCACCGTCTTGACAGATCGGGTTGTCGTACTGCGTGATCTGGAAATCCTTCGGCAGATCGGGATAGAAGTAGTTCTTCCGGTGGAATCGCGTCTGTTCTGGGATCGCAGCGTCGAGGGCTTTTCCGACTTTCACTGCCATCTCGACGGCGGCCTCGTTGAGCACTGGTAACGCCCCCGGGAGTCCGAGACAGACCGGACAGGTGTGTGTGTTCGGGTCGGCGTCCGCAGTGTCAGTCGAACAGCCACAGAAGATCTTCGTTTGTGTTTCGAGCTGGACGTGTACTTCGAGCCCAATGACAGGGATGAGCTCGCGCGTACGGGCGGCCTGGGTCATTACTGGGTGAAACCGCCCGCGAACGCTAAAGGGTATCGGGAGCCACGAACCCAACCGAAGAGACTGCAAGTGAGTTAAGTCCAAACGGCCTCTGGGGTGCGTATGAGCGAGACCGCACCCCAGGGGCGGGAGGTCTGGACCGAAAAATATCGTCCCGAGTCACTTGCGGAAGTTGCCGGCCACGAATCGATCGTCGGACGGCTGGAGAATTACATTGCGCGCAATGAGCTGCCACATCTGTTGTTTGCTGGGCCCGCCGGCGTCGGAAAGACTACGTGTGCTGTTGCCATCGCAAAGGAAATCTTCGGCGAACAGTGGGAGGCGAACTTCCTTGAGCTGAACGCCTCCGACCAGCGTGGAATCGACGTGGTGCGCGATCGAATCAAGAGCTTCGCCCGATCGAGTTTTGGTGGCTTCGACTACCGGATCATCTTTCTCGATGAGGCTGATGCACTGACCTCTGATGCCCAGAGCGCACTTCGTCGGACGATGGAACAGTTTTCACACAACACCCGATTCATCCTCTCGTGTAACTACTCGAGTAAGATCATCGATCCAATCCAATCGAGATGTACGGTGTTTCGGTTCTCCCCGCTGGCTGATGACGCAATCGCCGGCCAACTGCGGTCGATTGCCGACACCGAGGGAATTGCCCTTACTGAAGACGGCATCGAAGCGCTGATCTACGCGGCCGGCGGCGACATGCGAACGGCCGTGAACGATCTCCAGGCAGCCGGTGTGCTCGACGATACGGTCGATGAGGACGCAGTGTTTGCGATCGCCAGCAGTGCTCGTCCCGAAGCAATCGAAGAGATGGTGTCGCTCGCAATCGATGGCGACTTCACCGCCGCACGGTCGATCTGCGAACGATTGCTCACCGACGAAGGGATCTCTGGCGACGACATCATCGATCAGCTCCATCGAACTGTCTGGGAGTACGACCTCGACGACCAGCAGGCAGTGGCGCTGATGGACCGCATCGGCGAAGCGGACTACCGGCTCACAATCGGTGCGAACGAACGCGTTCAGCTCGAAGCCATGCTCGCAAGTCTTGCGCTCGAACAGTAGACACGGTTGTGTGATAGTACCACACAATTCATACGTTAAACCAATGTTTCCACATATTTCATAGATATATCTAAAAATATAATACAAAGATTCGTCTAACACGGTTGTTCGGAAGGGTTTTACCCGGTGGTCGGCCAATTGCAATCCAATGAGTGAACTCGACGAGGAGTATCAGCTCGAGTATTTCGAGCGTGAGGGGTTCACACGGAAGACGTGTCCTTCCTGTGGCGCCCACTTCTGGACCCGCGATGAGTCGCGGACGACGTGTGGTGAGCCACCCTGCGAACAGTACAGTTTCATTGACAATCCGGGGTTCGACGAGGCGTATAGCCTCACGGAGATGCGCGAGGCGTTTCTGTCGTTTTTCGAAGCGCACGACCACGAACGGATAGATCCATACCCTGTTGCCGCAAATCGCTGGCGCGACGACGTGCTGTTGACACAGGCTTCTATTTATGATTTCCAGCCACTCGTGACCAGCGGTCAGGCACCGCCACCGGCGAATCCGCTCTGTATCAGCCAGCCCTCAATTCGGATGGACGACATCGAGAACGTCGGGAAGACGGGTAGACACACGATGGCGTTCGAGATGATGGCCCACCATGCGTTCAACACGCAGCCGGACGCCGAAGGATATGCGTACCACGGCGAGGTCTACTGGAAAGACGAGACCGTCGAATACTGCGATCAGTTCTTCGAATCGATGGGGGCGGATCTCTCCGAGATCGTCTACATTGAGGATCCGTGGGTCGGCGGGGGCAACGCCGGACCGGCAATCGAGGTCATCTATCGTGGCGTGGAGCTGGCGACGCTGGTGTTCATGTCGATGGAGCAAGATCCCGACGGCGAATTCGAGATGAAAGACGGAAACCGGTACTCGAAGATGGACACGTACGTCGTCGACACCGGCTACGGGTTAGAGCGCTGGACGTGGGTGAGCCAGGGAACGCCTACGGTGTACGAGGCGGTCTATCCCGAAATGATTGACTACCTCAAATCGAACGCTGGGATTGAGCTCAGCGAAACGGAGGCGACACTGGTACACGAGGCGGCGGCGCTTGCAGGCGCTCTCGACATCGAAGAAGCCGAGGACATGGAGAGTGCCAGAGCCGAGATTGCAACCGAGCTCGGTGTGGATGGCGACCGGCTGAGCGAGCTGATGGAGCCCTTAGAGACGATCTACGCGATCGCAGATCACTCTCGGACGCTGGCGTATATGCTCGGCGACGGGATCGTTCCGAGCAACGTCGAGTCTGGCTATCTCGTTCGGATGGTGTTGCGCCGGACGAAGCGACTCGCAGATACGGTCGGCGTGAGTTCACCGATCGACGAACTGGTCGACATGCAAGCAGACCGGCTCGGCTACACCAACCGCGACACGATCCGGGAGATTGTCCGGACGGAGCTCGAAAAATACACCGAAACGCTAGAGCGAGGCGGGCGACGAGTTCGACAGCTCGCCCAAGAGCACGCAGACAGGGATGCACCGATTTCGACGGCACAGCTCCTTGAGCTGTACGATTCACACGGCCTCCAGCCCGATATGGTCGCAGAGATCGCCACAGAGGAGGGGGCCAACGTGTCCGTTCCTGATGATTTCTTCGCGAGAGTTGCCGCACGCCATACAGACAGCTCTGAGAGCGAGGCCGAAAGCGAGCCATCGAAGTCCACAGCGTCGGTCGACGATCGAATCAGCGAGCTACCACCGACCGAACGGCTCTACTACGACGACCAGGATCGTATGCAGTTCGAGGCGGTCGTCCTCGACGTGATCGAGCGCGAAGAGGGGTATGACGTGGTGCTCGATCAGACGATGTTCTACCCGGAAGGGGGTGGCCAGCCCGCAGATCATGGTACCCTGAGCACCGACGACAGTTCGGTCGACGTGCTCGACGTCCAGCGCACAGACGACGTGATTCTCCACCGAACGAACGGCGATCCCGGGAAGGGCGAGTTCGTCAGCGGACAGCTCGACGGACAGCGACGCCGGCAGCTGATGGCCCACCACACTGCCACCCACATCATCGGTCATGCAGCGAGAGAAGTGCTCGGCGACCACATCCGACAGGCCGGCGCACAGAAAGGCATCGATAGTTCGCGATTCGACGTGACCCACTATCGACGCATCGACCGCGCAGACCGGGAGAAAATCGAGTTGCTCGCAAACCGCATCGTCCAGCAGAACATACCGGTCGTGCAGGAATGGCCGGACCGTAACGTTGCCGAATCGCAGTACGGCTTCGATATCTATCAGGGTGGCATTCCACCAGGATCGAACGTCCGACTGATTCACGTTGGCGATGACGTCCAGGCCTGTGCCGGAACGCACGTCAATCGGACCGGCGACATCGGCTGTATCAAGATTTTCGGCACCGAACGCGTCCAGGATGGAATCGAGCGGATCGTCTTTGGAGCTGGTGATGCCGCCATCGAGGCGATTCAGCGAACGGAAGCCGATCTGGCGGCCGCCGCCGACGTACTTGACGTGTCACCGGCAGGCGTTCCCGAAACAGCAGAGCGATTTTTCAACGAATGGAAAGCCCGTGGAAAACGGATCGAGTCGCTCAAAGAAGAGCTGGCCGAGCTGCGCGCATCGGAGAGTGCGACCGAGGAGATCACGATTGATGGCAACGGAACGACGGCCGTCATCGAGCGAATTGATGGTGACGTAGACGAGCTCAGAGCGACGGCAACGGCCATCGCAGAAGACAAAACGGTGGCCGTTCTTGCAAGCGGTGGCGACAGCGCACAGTTCGTCGTCGCCGTTCCGGACGACGTTGGCGTCAATGCCGGCGAGGTGGTCAGCGAGCTGGCATCCCGCGTCGGCGGTGGCGGAGGCGGCCCACCGGACTTTGCACAAGGTGGCGGACCGGACGTATCCGCGCTCGAGGCTGCACTCGAAGACGCACCGTCGATACTCGAACGGAAGTTGAACGTGCAGTAAGCCCTATGCCCAGGGTCCAGACTGATGGTGGCGAGCTCCGGTACGAAACGACAGGAAGCGGGCCGACGGTCGCCTTTGTAAACGACCTGTCGTTTGGCGTCTGGCAGTGGGCCTTCCAGCAACCAGCGCTCGCTGGGCCGTTCGAAACGCTAGCGTTCGATTACCGCGGAGCGGGAGACTCGACCGGGGGGCCCATCACAAGGGTGGCCGAATTTGTCGACGACCTGGCAACGGTGCTCGCAGACCATGGCGCAAGACGCGTCCATCTCGTTGGGGCTGGACTAGGTGGCATGGTGGCACTCGAATACGCCAGGCAGTTTGGCCGTGCCAGAAGCCTCGTGCTGTTCGGGACCACCCAATCGGGAGACACAATCGTCAATGACGCAATCGAAACGATGTGTGCACAAGACGAGTCTGCGCTCGATCCGTGTCTCGACCGAGAGACACTCGAGAGTGCGCCCGAGATCAACGCACAGATCCAGCACTGGCGAGAAAGTGACGACGCGACAGGACGCGTTCGTGACGGACAGCTGGCGGCGATGAAAGCGTATTCGCTGGATCGTCCCTACGACATCGATCAGCACGCACTCATCGTTCACGGGAACGCAGATCCGGTGGTGCCAGTCGATGCCGGACGAGAGCTGGCAGCTGCACTCCCACGAGGCACGTTCGAGCCGATCGACGGAAAACACATGGCAAGAATCGAAAACGCAGCCCACGCGAACGATCTGCTCGTTGGTTTTCTCGAATCACACGCAGATCTGTAAGTTACTCAGTAGAACTGTCGTTTGATGGCGTGTAGACCCGAGACGTGAGTACGACGCCGAGCAGACTGACAAACACGCCGGCAAAGACGAATACGAGCAGCCGCGTTCGGGCGAGTAATCTGACCGTCGTCGTGGTGAGTGGGCCGATTGCCATCGACGGAACGATCAGCGGCGCTATCAGCGCCTGGTTCTCCAGCAAAAATGCGCTGAATCCCCTGCCAACCAGTCCGAGCGCCAGAATGGCAAACGGAGCGTTGAACAGCGTCGCACGAACCTGCTCGTGTCCGAACAGCCCGTCAAACAGCCGTCCAGTCGTGGCCGTTAGCGCACCGAGGGTGAGCCACGGAATTGCGTTGAAGAGAAACGCAACCACCATGAAGAGCCCTGGTTCGTACTCCTGAACCGCGATTGCGCCCAGAAAACAGCCGATGAGTGCCAGTCCAGCACCCACGACGTACGTGACGAACGACACCTGTCCGGAGTAAAACGCCGAACGAACCATGGCTGGTACTGTAGCGAGTGCATTGTCGAGGCCGAGGCCTTTATAAAGTAAGTAGCCACCAACGGTGGCCGCAATAACGGCAACGGCGACCGTCACCGTGTTAGTGACCGAGAGAATCACCGGCATCGCCAACAGCACGGCACCAATTGGGGTGAACAGCGTCCGACGGAGCTCTTCATCCACGACAAGGCGTTTGAGGAGATAGTAGGTCGATTCGATGTCACGGGCTTGCTGGACGATGACGCGATCGACCGCATCGACACGGAGCCGGCTTTCGATCACCGGAACTGCGAGCTCATCGGCAACGCTGTCAACAACGACGACGGCAGCGTCTGGATCGAACTCCGAAACGAGATCGTCGAGCTGGGTCGCGATTGCACGGTCCACCCCGACCGACTCGCCGGCTCCCGAAACAACGACTGGAACCGCCTGGGTACACGAATCCGACATTGAACGGGCGACGCTGATGGTTTCGAGGAGACAGTTGACCCGACTGTCCTCTGGATCCTCAAGGCCGGCCGTCCGCAACAGCTCGAATAGTGATTCCTCTCCGACCACCGGCTGGTCGATGGTGAAATCGCCGTCTCGATCGACACAGACGACCAGCGTACTCACGTGCGAGGAGAGGGTCTACCGAAACAAAAGCTTATAGCCGGATGTCGAACGCGTCATCGTACCGACCCGACAGCCCGGCACCGAGCGCATACGCCGTTGCCATGACTCCACCCTGGAGGCGATCACGAAGCCCGTACCCTGGTGTGAACTCCTCGACGACCGGAGAACGATCGAGCTCCGATTCGAGCTCCTCAAGCAGCACATTGCGCGTGCCGAGCCGATCGACGAGGCCGCGTTCGATGGCGTCACTGCCGAGATACACCCGCGCTTCGGTGTCGCGAACGGCCGACGCATCCAGATCGCGTCCAGTTGCGACACGATCGACGAAATGATCGTAATAGTCATCGATTAGCCCCTGGAGATACGCGCGATCGTCGTCATCAAGCGACTTGAGTGGCATGCCCGCATCTTTGTACTCGCCGGCAGTGAACTGCTCATAGCTGAGACCGAGTCGGTCTGCGAGTTCGCTTGCGTTCACTCTTGAGCCGATCACGCCGATCGAACCGATCAGCGTCGCTTCGCGTGCCCAGATGCTGTCACAGCCACTGGCAATCCAGTAGCCTCCGCTGGCACAGGTGTCGGTCGCATACGCGATCGTCGGCCCATCGAACGATGACACTGCGTTCCGGATGTCTTCGCTCGGGACGACCTCTCCACCGGGCGTGTTCAACCGAACGATTAGCGCCTCAACGGCACGGTCGGCGTCAGTGCGTTCGATCTGCTCGACGATCGCATCGGCACCTGCCGTCTGGGAGCCCGTTGGCATCGAACCGTACACTCCATCCCTGGTGATCGGTCCGCGGACCGCTACCTCCGCAACGTTGTAGGTCGACAAAAATCCGCCGGCAATGCGGCTGGCGAGTTGCCCAACGAGCACGCCCGAGAGTATAACGAGCACCACCCCGAACACGGTCGTCCTACCGGGAAGGCTCACGAACAACGCCCAGCCAAGCGCCACGCCGAGACCGAGACCAACGAGCGAAATCCCCACCCTGAGAACGCCGGTGAATCTGCGATCTGACGACATCACCGTGTCGAAAGCTGGCATACAACAGGTACTAAAAGGGAGCGTAAAACGATACTGGAATCGGAAAAACACGGCAATATCCGCTTAGTCTTCGTCCGGTGCCCACGAGAGCGTCAGCGTTATCGTCTGGCTATCCTTGCCGATCATCCGCGATCGTTCCGTTACCTCCGTTTCGCAGTCGATTGTCGGCGACGGCTGCAGTGTCACCTCCTTGTTCCCCACGGTCACCCGCATCGGGGACGACTCATCATCGAACTCGGCCGCGATATCGCGCAGATACCTGGCAACTTCTCCTCGACTGAGATCGTCCTCGAATTGCGTCGTATCAGCCATCAGTACCACCGGAGGAAACGTTGTACACCGAGCCATAAATACTGAAACCACCAGATCACTGTCTACTACTGCCCGTTCCAGTGTTCATTGATAGCATTCCACCGACAGCGGTGTCGTTCTGTCGGCTGAAGACACACAATCCAGGCGTTTATACAGTCCGAACAACTGCTGACTGATATGAAGTTCTGCGACGAGTGCGGCTCGATCATGCACAAAGATGGCGAGATCTGGAAGTGTCGGTCCTGCGGATTCGAAACGGGGGGCGACAAAGCCGAGGAGGCCCAAATGATCACCACAGAGCAACAAGAAGACGACGGGATCATCGACGTGAGCGACGCCGAAGACAAAGGCCTTCCAACCACGTCTGTCGTCTGTCCGGAGTGTGAAAACGATCGGGCGTACTACTACATGCAACAGATTCGTTCTGCTGATGAGTCCGAAACACGATTTTTCATCTGTACTGAATGTGAACACCGTTGGCGGGAAGACGACCACTGACGGTCGCTCTCGAGTCAACAAATTCGTCCGTCAAACCGACATTTTGATTACAGGCCACTTCGATACCTGTTATCAATAATGGACATTATTCCGAATTTTTTCTCCCATCGTGTTGAGCGAGTAGCCCCGAGTGGTTCAGACGCAGGAGGCAGCTGTGAGTGACGAGCGTTCTTCAGTTGGTCGGCGGTCGGTCCTCAAGGCGGTGGGTGCGGCGGGGGCTGGAACGGTGGTTTCGGGATCGAAGTCTGCAGCGGCTGCTCCTGCGGGTGAGCCCGACCGACTGCTCCGTTCGGGGACCGAGGAAGAAACGCCGCTCTACGTAAACGATTCGGGGACGCCAGGGATGACTGCACTGGTTGTTGGCGGGATGCACGGCAACGAAACGGCAGGTCATCTTGCTGCCACGGAGATCGCGAACTGGACGCCATCGAGCGGGCGGCTGGTCGTGCTTCCCCGGGCGAACGCAAAGGGTGTCGAAGACGGCGTTCGCGAGCCAAATGGAGATCTCAACCGACAGTTTCCACTGGAATCGACGCCAACCACGCCGCTTGCACGGGAAATCTGGGATGTCGTCACGGAGTTTTCGCCGGATCTGATCATTGATCTGCACGAATCGTGGAGTCGATTCGTGAACGGAGGCCTCGGACAGTCGGTGGCGTATTCGCCAGTTCGGAACCTCCGTGGTGCTGCGACGATCGCCTGTGATACCATAAACGAGACGATCGGAGCGACCAACAATCGGTTTCACGAACGGCTGTTGCCCTCGCCGGCCGAGTATCCACACGGTGTGTTCGTCCAACGGACGGCGTTCGAACTCGGGATTCCGTCGTATCTGATCGAAACGTACGTCGATCTGGGCCGATCCGATCGCGTACACTACCATACGTCACTGGTGAAAAAACTCCTTGACGTTCGAGCCACAACCCACGACGCCGGCGAGCCAGACCACGTGCTGGCAATTCAGAGTACTGGCCAGAAAGTCACGTACGAGGGTGCTGTTGACGGAACGATCACACCAACGGATATGCTTGGGAATGAAGACACGGTTGGTGATGGGGCGTTTTCTGGTGTTGTCTGGGGTGGAACCGATTACTATCAATACAGCGGTCGTCTCACTGATTTCTCGATCACTGGCGGCGATCAATCGGCTATCGAGATTCGCCTCGATGGTGAGCCAAAATCGGTTAATCAGCTCACACCGGCCGATACCAGCCAATTGACGGTCCGTTCGACCGGCGAGCCTGTAGAGTATCAATTAGGCGTTGACAAGCCATTTATCTCGGTGCAGCAGTCCGCCAACGGGTGGGTGTTCGAAGATCGAGCGTACGGAGAGGTTGCTGATGTTCCTGACAGCTACGAATTCGCGTACGATCTCGATCAGTTCGACGTGACTGAGGGAGATCCATCCGATCTGGAGCTTACCCTCGATGGATCACCCATTTCGATCGACGATCTCGACGAAACGCCCTCTCACGAGCTTCTCGTGAATGGGCGTGCTGGAAAAACAACCTATAGATTGACTGTAAATGGAACGATTAAGTCTACGGACTTTATGTCGGACGAATACCATATACAGGGACCAACAGCAGTAGGAACGGTGACTACCGGTGTCGATTTGTACCGGTTTACTGGTGAGATTTTATCGTTCGAGATCGTTTCTGGCGACGAGTCGAACGTGGAGCTCATGGTAGACGGAAACGATCAGACGGTTAGTTCGTTGAATCCTTCATCAGTTCACACCCTATCGATCAATTCAACTGGAGATCGGGTCGACTACAGCGGCACAGTTTCCGAAACAGTGTACCCGACACCCCTTTTGAACGGTTCGGACAGATCTGGTATCGATAAGTTTAGCGGGGGGGTCTGGGGAGGAACTGACCAGTATCTATTCAAAGGAGATCTGACTACATTTTCGATCGATCGCGGGCGCGCGGACGATGTCACCGTTTCTGTCGATGGCGAGCGTATAGCTTTACCCCCGATTGACAAAACTGCCGTCGAAGGTGGATCGCTCACCGTCGACGATCCGTGGCAGACCTACTCGCTTGGGCAATCATTCGATTCTCCTGTGACGACCTGTTCGCCGCTTTCGTATGCGGGCTCACAACCGTGTCACGTGCGGCTCCGAAACGTTGGAAGCAATGGATTCGACGCACGGATCGAGGAATGGGATTACCTCAACGGCGTCCACTACCCAGAGACCGCCTCCCACGTGACGATCGAGGCCGGCGTTCACGAAGTGGAAAGCGGTCGATACGCCGAGGCGGGCCGTACTGTCACCGATCACGAGTGGCGGTCAGTCTCGTTCGACCACGACTTCGACACCACGCCGCTCGTTTTCTGTCAGGCTGAGACTGTCCAGGGCGGACAGGCAATCGTCACACGAGTCCGGAACGTCTCTCGCTCTGGCTTCGACGTGAAAGTGCAAGAATCCGAGGCTCAAGGCACTCATAAAACCGAATCGATCGGCTACATCGCCATCGAACCGGCAACCAACGCGATTGGAGATAGGCCCGCAGAGCTGGGGGTCGTTGCTGTGGATGATGGCTGGACGACCGTTAACTTCGATCGATCCTACGAACAGCCGGTGTTCGTCGCGTGTATGCAAACCACCATCGGCGGAGACGCCGTGGGGCTCAGACGGAAGAATCTCACTGGCAAAAGTGTTGCACTCATGGCCGAAGAAGAGACCAGCCGTGACTCTGAGACGGCACACGCCACCGAGCAGGTTGGCTATCTCGTATTCGAAGAATAACGCTCAGCGGCGGGCGAAAACGAGATATCCGGTGTGACCGACGCCGGCCGTTTGCGGGCGGGTTCCTCGGTCGCCAACGTCCATCGTCCGTTGAATCGTTTCGTACGTCTCGATCGACTGCAATCCAGCTTCGCGCGCCGCTTCGACCACGTCGCGGGTCCCTTCCACGAACGGAACGTACGCGGCGACGAACCCTCCTGGAACCAACAGCTGTGGAGCCTGTTCGACGACCGTCGGTGCGTCCGCAGTATCGAGCGTGAGACAATCGAACGGGGGCTCTGCAACGAGCGTATCGAGCGCTTGCGTCACATCACCCGTTCTGATCGTCACGCCGTCGGCAACGCCAGCCATCGCCATGTTCTCACGGGCGACATCGGCGAACTCCGAATCAGTTTCGTAGCTCGTTACGTTCGCGCCGGCGCGAGCGAGATACGCGCTCAACACACCTGTGCCGGTGCCGGCATCGAGCACGCGATCGCCATCGCTAATTCCGGTGTGGCCCATCACGAGGCCGATATCCCGGGGCATCATCGGAGCACCCGTCCGATCGAAATGGGTGAACAGATCCGGCCCACGAAGTGCCTGTGCGGTGAATTCAGTCCCGAGATGCGTCTCGACGATGTCACCGGGTTCGACGCCGTCTGGTACCTCAAGGACGCCCAGATCAGTTTCTAAGGTTTCACCGGGCGAGAGCAGATATTCCCGGTTGTCGGAAACGAGACGAATCACTCGAGGCGAGCAATTGCCGCGGCGAGATCGCCGTCTTCTGCTTCGAGCGCATTTTGGGCGTCCGACTCGCTCACACCCGCTCGCTCGGCGACGATGTCGATGTCAGATTGCGGAATCGATTCGTCATCGTCTGCAGTTTCGGAGGCCGCGCGGGTGTTTGGTTCACCCACGATCTGGTAGGTTTCCTGGCCCTGTGCGGAAATGCGCTGGACCTCAGGATTCGAAAAGACGAGATCTTCGTCGGCCGTCCGAATGACGACCTCCTCGGCGTTGATATCGTCCGTTTCGATCCCCATCTGTTCCATCATCTGTTGCATCTTTCGCGGATCGAGACCGCCTCCACCAAACATATCTATCCCGAGCGGGGGGAGTGCCAAAAACATACTGCTCTCAGTCGGCACGCACGTCCGGATTACCGGCGCGAACGGAGACCGCAACGCCCGTCTCGAATGCATCCATCGCTTCGGCATCGAGTTCGGCACGCCCAACGGCGAGTAAGGACTCATCGCAGGTGACGAGTACTTCATCACCCGGACGAACGGCTGGATCCACCCGCTGGACGAATTTTGCGAATGCGTTTTTTCCCTCCGTGACGAATGGAATCGATTCGGTTCCGACCGCGACAGCCGGCCCACCGAGTGCCCCGAGCAACCGACGCCCACCAGCTATCCCGAGCGTGAACCGACCATCAACACCGTAGGAAACGAGCCGTTCGCCGGTGGCGGCCGAAATCTGCTGGGGACGTCCAGAAGAGGTTCGCAGGACAGACAGCGTCTCGTCGTCGGGAAAGAGTGTGGTTCCCGCCCCTGCACCGAACTGATACGCAGCAATTGTCTGCAGACGTTGTCGCTCCTGACCGTCCATACTGACACCAGCCAGTCGATCGCCAAAACCCTCTCGACACTGATGTCGAATCAATTTGGTGACGCTTATACGTCCGAAGTGAAGAGTGTACAGTAATGTCGAACCTACTGTCACGCATCGGAGCCGGTGGAGTACTCATCGCTGCGAGCACCGCATTGATTCTGGGTGTCGCCGTCTCAAGCGCCATCCCTGCCCCGATTGCCGGTGTGGCCTCACTGACGATGGCAGCCGGTGCACTCATTCTCGGGCTGTCAGAAGACGGCGCAGGTGTATAATCAGTAGACGCGGCTGAATCGTTCGCGTTCCCACCTGGCAGTCGCCTCGGTAAAGGCCTGCCACTGTCGATGTTTTACTGCCAGATAGCAATCGGTGAGGGTCTCTCCGAGCACGTCAGTGAGAATCGGGTCCGACTCGAGTGCTGTAAGGGCCTCGATCATCGTTGCTGGGAGTCGGTCACCGGGAGCCGTTTCGGAATCACGCCCGGTGTTATGGGGGGCGTCGATCGGTGGTGGTGGAGTGAGATTTCGCTCAATGCCGTCAATTCCTGCCCGCAGCAGCCCTACAATCGCCAGATACGGATTCATCGTTGGATCTGCACCCCTGAATTCGAGTTCGAGTGTCGTGCTGTCGCTTGGTAACTGAGCAGGAAGTCGGATGAGGGCTCGTCGATCGTCACGACTCCAGCAGACGTGCGTGGGACCATCACCCGCAGGATGAAACCGTGCATAAGAGTTCACGGTCCCGGTAGTGAGTCCGAGCAGTCCGTGTGCGTGATCGAGCACGCCGGCGAGAAACGCGTGTGCCAGCCGACTCGGTCGTCCAGAGGACACAAACCGATCGTTCGATTCGTCTCCAAGCGAGAGCCTGATCCGACAGCCGTTGGTCGCCGTTTTCGTTGGATAGGGCAACATCGTCGCCGAAAAGCCACGATTGGCGGCGATCGAGTGGATCGTTTCTTCTGCAAACACTTGCTGGTCGGCTGCCCCGAGTGCTGGCTCACGACCGAGACAGAGCACGTGTTCGTCCGTTCCCCACTCAGGACGATACTCCGCTACGGAGATTCCCTGCCGGTCGAGACTTGACCTAACCGCAGTGACGAACTCGTGGGATGTGAGTGGGATGGACTCTTCGTGGTGTGCGTCGTCGTCCGATTCGTCGCGAATCAGATGAAACTCGCTTTCGAGTGCGACAGTCGGTCGAAGGCCGCGTTCTGTCACCGTGTGAGCGTACCGTCGAAGAACACGTCGTGGATCGCCAGGCCAGGGCGTCCCATCCGGTAGTCGGACGGTACACACCAGTCCGCCGCAGTTACTGGCGAACGGTAATTGTCTGAACGTCTGTACGGCTGGCTGTAGCGACAGCGTCCGGTTCGGAGCATCCGGAACTGTGTCACCGAGAGCGGTCTGCCAGTGAACCCGTTCGGCAATCTCGACGCCGTCACTGATTGCAGCTGCCACCTCTGCACCTGCTATCGATTCCGCGCGCACGACGCCGTTTGGCGTCACAAACAGCAGTCGAAGCAGGTCAATGTCTACAGGGAGCGACTCGCAAGAACGGTCGAGTTTGGTCATGGTGGTGGTGCTCGAACCACCGTAACAAAACTGCCTACTCAAGCTCCGGACCGGTCAGTGAGTTGCCCGATACTCGCCGTGTTTGACCCCAATGAGAAACACCAGCACACCGAAGATGAGCAGACCCGCGCTGATCATCAACGAGAGGGTCGTCCCCATTGGACTCGTGATTGTACCGCCGATCAACAGTGCCAACAACACGACGAGCGCACCGACTGCGTTGGTCTGTGTGAACTCCATGGCTGTCGTTTGTGTGAATCCTGGTTAAGGGTTGTGCGGGTTACCAGGAGCTGGGAGCGAACGATGGATGAACCTGCCTGTCCTCGCGGTCAATCGCGTCAATTGTACGCACTTGCTCTTGATCGAGTGACAGAGACGTTGCTGCGAAGTTGTCGACGATGTGGTCGCGGCTCGTTGCCTTGGGGATCGAGCGGACATCGTGTGCGTCCAACCAGGCGAGGCTAACCTGTGCCTCGCTGACGCCATGAGCGTCGGCGATATCGGTGAGCTCTGGGATGTCGAACACGTCGCCGCGTGCGAGCGGTGAGTAGGCCACCAGCTCGATGTCGTGGCGCGAGCAGTACTCTCTGAGTGCTTCTTGTTGTAACAATGGATGACACTCAACCTGAACGGCGTCAATGTCCACGGACGCAGCCTCCTGGACCTGGTCTAGCTGCTCAGGGGTGAAGTTGCTGAGTCCCACGTGTTCGATCAGTCCTCGCTCTTTCAGCTCGGCAAACGCCGACAGTGTCCTCTCCGGGTCGAAGTTCTCGACCGGCCAGTGGACATACAACAGATCGACGTACTCAACGCCGAGTCGATTGAGACTCGCTTCGGTTGAGGAGATCACGTCATCGTGGGCGAGATTGTCGTTCCACACCTTCGTTGCCAGGATGATATCGTCGCGATCGACGGCGGCCTGTTCGATGCCAGCACCGACAGCGGCCTCGTTGCGGTAGATCTGTGCGGTATCAATGTGGCGATAGCCCAACTCAAGCGCCTGTTTGACGCTCTGGGTGCACTGTTCGGGATCTTCGTTCTGCCATGTGCCAAGACCGAGCGGTGGCAGCGTCTGGACGGTACGGCCGCTCATTGGAGCGCCAGTTGAATCGGCAGTCATGCAGGAATCTTTCGGGTGGAGCGAAAAAAGGGGTTATGGATGCGAGTGCCGTCCGCTGGGCGACAATCGCTTGAAGGCGTGGGTGTAGTATGTCAGTATTTCGGATCGGCGTCCGTGATTTCATACACCTCATCCAGCACGTCGTCACGGCGTTGTTGCCAGTCTGCTAGCCCACTCGCGGTCGTCGGATAGTCGTCGTAGATTGCTTTCAGTTCGGTTGCTTTCTGGTTAACGCGGTGGAGATCGTACAGCATCCCCCAGTGACCAAACGTCTTGACAGCCGTTTTGACCTTCGTAGCCATGCCCATCGCCGTCGAGCCGCTCTTGGCTACGGTTTCGGCGAAATGCTCGGCCGGAAGCTTCGTGACCACGTCGAGAATCTCGTCGAGTTCCGTGCCACTCCCCCAGATGTTGTACAGATCCATTGCGGCAAATCGCTTGCCGAAACCGGTCATTACGCGGTGGTTGTACTCCCAGAGCGCGTCTTCGTCGTCGAGCGTGCCCGCTGCGATCGCCTCAATTGCGGCGTTGGCTGCCCAGTGGCCGGCCTTTGCGGCGCCGGGGATTCCACCACCGGTGATTGGATTGACGTGGGCGGCCGCATCGCCAACGGCGAGATAACCGGGCGCAACAGCAGAGTCGTACGGCCGTCGGGTAGGAAGTGCCGCACCGAGTTTGTTTTTCACGCGCGCGCCAGCAAACTCGGCGCGCTTTTTGAGATCGTCTTTGAGCACCTCAACGAGCTTCATCGGCGGTTTGTTCATCTGAAAGCCGAGCCCGACATTGATTTCGGTGGCCGACCGCGGGAAATACCAGAGATAGCCGAGTTCTTCGGTGGGTTTAAACACAAGCGTGTCGGCCCAGTCGACGGGCTCATCTAGCTCAATAACTTCGCGATACGCCGAGCAGAACTGTGTGTAGTTGACGTTGGTGTCGAAGGTTGAATCGGAAAAATCAACTTTTTCCTGGAGCAACGAGAGTGCACCGGCCGCATCGATGACGATGTCCGCCTCGTAGTTGGTGACCGATCCGTTGCGCGTTGCTTTGACACCACGGACGCGGTCGTCCTGGATGACGTCGTGGACGACCGTGTCGTATTTGATAGTGGCACCCTGACGATCTGTCTCTTCGAGCAACACCTCGCCGTAGCGTTTGCGATCGACAACCGCTCCAGTGACACCACCGAAGCCGAATTCGAGCGACTCGCCGCTCTGTGGATTCTCGAACCGGGCACTCGTGATCGACTCGTTCGTGAACGATTCCTCGCGGAGGTGATCGAGATCGATCGTGTCCGGAAACGTGCTCTTTCCCTTGACGGCATCGCCACAAGCTATGTGCCCCCGCTCGTCCTCGCTCTTGCGCTCTAACAGCGCAACCGACAGCCCCTCGCTGGCAACAGTCGCTGCAGCAAATGCCCCCGCCGTCCCACCACCGACGACGATTACATCATAGGCTTCCGCAGGCATGTATCGGATTTATGTTTACCACCATAAAAATCGGTCGTATGGCCGCCCAGCGGACGCTACAGCAAACCGAAGGGTTGTGGCGGATATTGCCAGTGGGTGTGGTGTCATCGGACAATGAATGAGGTGTTGCGGTTGCTCGTACTGTCATCTCCGGAGTCTTTATCGGGCCATCTCCGGGGATGTGGCACAACGTCGGTCTCCATAGGTTGGCCACAACCTCTCAGTTTGTTGCATTTCCGGGGAGAAAACAACGACACTGGGACAGAGAAGACCCACAGAGAGAATATCTCCCACAGGAACGAGTTTTTCGATCGTGAGTAAATTATTTCATCCAGGAGCCCTTACAGAGGTGTATGTGTGTGCGGGTCGAACTGAACGGCGTGCTAACCGTACGAACTGGGGTTGAGCGATCGAGCGTTGAGGTTCCGGACGAAGCGACGCCTGTTGACATCGTTGAGGCACTGGAACGCGAATGTGGCCCGCAGATTCGTCCAGCACTGTTGAAGGGCGACCGGCTTCGCTCGGATACGGTTGCCATCCGAACCTCCACTGATGGCTCCCAGCAGCTCACCAGCCAGAGCACGATCCGCGACGGCGACACGGTTCGTTTCGAATTCGAAGATCCCGACCTGCCGGCGTACAACTGAGACGGATCATTGCGCCGACCAACAGCTGTTATTCGACTCACGTTCAATTTTGCGTGATGCGTTCAACCACCATCCACTGTTGTTTGTTCGATGGAGCCGACGAACTGGACGTTCTCGGGCCATACGAGGTATTTTCGTGTGCCCAGCGATCTGGTGCACCGATCGAACCGACGCTCGTCGGGCTCGATTCGACGGCTCCGATTCGAGCAAACCACGGCACGACGATCGAGCCGCAGGCGACGCTTGGCACTCCGGACGTGGTTGTGGTTCCGGGTGGCGGCTGGAGCGACGAGAAGGGCGGCGTTCGTGTGCAGGTCGAAGACGGTGCGCTCAGCGACCGGCTCGTCCAGCTTCACGAGGAGGAGACGGTGATCGCGTCGGTGTGTACTGGAGCGATGGTTCTCGCGCACGCAGGCTTGCTCGATGGAAAAGCGGCGACGACACACGACACGGCAAAAGAAGATCTCGAGGCGTTCGAGGCCGTCACCGTGAGCGACGACCGCTACGTTGATGCGGGCGACGTGCTCACCGCCGGCGGTGTCACTTCGGGGATCGATCTTGCGCTGCATCTCACCGAGCGGTTGGGCGACGAAACGACAGCCGAGACGGTGGCCAGCGAGATAGCCCACGAACGGGCCCGTTCAGTTTAACCAGCCTGAACACCAACGAGATCCAATGGGTGAGACCCGCTCATCGAGCGAGGCGTTCCAGCCGCTTGGAAACGAACAGCGGACGGCGGTGATTGAGGCGTTGTACGACGACGGCCCCAAGACGCAATCGTTTTCTGCGCTGGCCGAGGCAATCGAGGCCGACACGACTGCCGGATTCGCCTATCATCTCCGGCAGCTTACCGGCCATTATCTCCGAGAAACGGAGAACGGCTATACGCTGACCGACGCCGGGGTCCGGGTTGCACGGGCAATCGAATCCGGGGCGTTCACCGAAAGCATCGATCGATCGCCAACGGAGATCGACGACCCCTGTCCGTTCTGTGACGCAAGCGCATTGGAGGCTCAGACACACGACAACACTGTCACTGTGCGGTGTTCGTCCTGTGAGGCCAGCCTCCTCCGACTGGCATTTCCACCGGGAGGTCACCGCACCCACACGGACGAAACGATCCCGACGGCCGTCAACCGGCTGTATCGCCATCGGATCAACACGCTCTGCGATGGGTTCTGTCCGACGTGTGGGGCAACGGCGCAGGCAACGATGAACCACCGATCCGTCGGAGAGCTAGAGCGCGCACAGGTCCATCTGGCCTGTACGCGGTGTGGCTATCAGATCGACTGTCCGGTGACGGCAACCGTGCTCGATCACCCGGCCGTCGTTTCATTTTACTACGAACGAGGCGAGACCCTGGAGAATCGACCGCTGTGGAACGTCGGCAGCGAATGGGGAGAGCGCGTGCTCAGCGATAATCCCTGGTGTGTCCAGGTGACCACGACGATCGACGGCGACGAACTCGCGTTGCTGGTTGGTGAGGATACGACCGTCGTCTCGGTCACAGAAACGAGTGGAGTCTGATCAGACGAGCGCTTCGACAGCGTCGCGATCGAGCGTCCGAAAGCCATCTTCGTCGATCACGGCGACCGAAACGTTTTCTGCGTCCATCGAATCGTCCTCATCATCGAGCAACACGGAGACGGCGAGCTCGGCAGCCTCGTCAGTGTTGACTTCTGGGTCGTACTCCGTCTCGAGTGTCGATTCGATCTCGTCGCTGCTCCCACCGATGGCTATTGCCTGCCACTCATAGGAGGTACCCGACGGGTCGGTTTCGAAGAGCTGTGGACGTCCGTCAACGTAGCCACCGACGAGCAGGGCAGCTCCGAACGGGCGGGTGTGTCCGGCCTGGGTAAACTCCTGGATGTGTTCGCTGATCTCGCTGGTGAGCTGTTCGGGCGAGATCGGCTGGTCGTAGCTGAGTCGTTCGATCTGTGCGGTCTGTCGCGCCTCTTCGACGAGCTGGCGAGCGTCTGCGACGTGACCCGCGCTGGCAACGCCGTTGTGCTCATCGATTTTGTGAAGCTTCTCGATGCTGCGTGGTTCGAGCAGTGGCGAGCGAATGCGTCGTTCTGCGGCGAGAACGACGCCATCGGTCGCGCGAACGCCGACGCTCGCACCGCCCCGGCGAACCGCCTCCCGGGCGTATTCGACCTGGTATAAGCGACCGTCGGGCGAAAAGAGACTCGTCCCGCGATCGTACGCCTGCCGGTCATCCTGTCCCCGCATTAGGCCACCTCCGTAGACTCCGTGTACGAGTCGATCATCACGTTTTCGGAGGTAATACGCGCAACGGTGATACCATTACCGCTTGCGGTATCCCGTTCGGTGGCACTTTCGACTGCTTTGGCGGCGACGGTTGCCCCCTCGTCCATGGAGAGGCCCTCCTCGAACCGCCCTTCAAGGACGCCGATCGCGAGTTGCATGCCGCTGCCACTGGCCGTATAGGGCGCTTCAGTGACGCCTCCTGCTGGATCGATCGAGAAGATTCGCGGCCCCGATTCGTCGACGCCGCCGAGCACAGGCATCGACCGTGTGCCACGGAGAAGCCGCCCGGCCGTCTGTGCAAGCGCATCCATCCCCATCTGTTCGCCACGACGAGCCTCGTAGAGATTCGCCGTCGAGCGAAGCTGGCGGATGAATGACTGGGCACCACCGACAGAACCAGACATCGTCACCGCGGCCGACGGGTGGACCTGCTCGATCTTGATGGCCTGTTTGTTCGAGACGAACTTCCCACCAAGGCTGGCGCGACGGTCAGCAGCCAGGACGACACCGTCGGCCGTCACCAGTCCGACCGTCGTCGTTCCGGTCTTCTGGATCTGTGTCTCGGATCCATCATTGGATTGCATACCTGAAGGGAGTGGCTCGGTTCGGAAAAGGACTCGCTAAAATATTCTGTAGCAAGCGGGTGGATCGATCAGGAGGGTTTTTGTCTGGGCCGACGTATGCGCTCCATGCTCGATACCGAGGCCACGGAGTGGCGACTCATCCCCGAAGAGAGCCGACCAGGGCCGATGTGTATGGCGCTGGACGCGGTCGCGGCCGAGACGGCGGCCGCTGGGGGTCCACGGACCGTTCGCGTCTATCAGTGGGAGCCCGCAACGCTCTCGCTTGGATACCACCAGAACGAAGCGACTATCGACTGGGAGTACTGTACAGAGCAGGACATCACCGTCACCAGACGGCCCACCGGTGGCGGGGCGATCTACCACGACGCGTATGGTGACATCTCCTATTCGATCATTGCGCCGGCTGACGAGCTGCCCGGTGATCTGATGACCTGTTATGAGCAGCTCTGTCAGCCGTTGTTGACGGCGTGTGCGTCGATGGGCGTGCCAGCCGATTTCGCCGAAGAACCACGAGAAGCACTCTTCGAACCCGCGTGTTATCTCAGAGATATCCATCCGGCCCACGACATCGTCTACGACGGGAAAAAACTGAGCGGCAACGCACAGTATCGACGACGCGACAGCGTGATCCAGCACGGCTCACTCACCTACCGGGCGACACCAGAGCGAACGCGGTCGTGTTTCGTCGAGCCCGCCACGTCGATTGAGGCTGTCGAATCGCGAATTACCGGGATCGAAGCACACGTTGGGCTTGATCGTGAAGACTGTGTGCGCGCACTCGAATCCGCGCTCGGCGAATGGGCACACGCTGAGGTCGGGACCTGGAGTGATACGGAACTTGATCGAGCACGCACGATTGCAAACGAAAAGTTCGATGCCGACGCCTGGAACCGATCGGGGACCGATCCGTTGGCCGATACCGTCACACAACGAAGCGGATAACCGCACTCAGTGGCTACTGCGGATATGATCAGAGTCGGTGCACACGTTTCGATCGCCGGCGGAGTCGACAACGCCGTCGGGAACGAACTCGATGTCGGTGGGAACTGTGGACAGATTTTCACCCACTCTCCACAGGTGTGGCAGGACCCCGATATCGGAGCGAAAGAAGCCGAACGGTTCCGAGCTCAGACCGACGCGGAGCTCAACGGGCCGTGGGTAATCCACAGCTCGTATCTGGTGAATCTCTGTACGCCCAAACCCGACCTCCGTGAGAAATCTGCCGCCAGCATGCAGGCCGAGATCGATGCAGCCAGCACGCTCGACATCGAGTACGTCAACGTTCATCTCGGTGCACACACCGGCGCAGGCGTCGATACAGGACTCGAAAACGCCGTTTCCGTCCTTGATGAGCTATCGATTCCCGATGACGTGACGGTGCTCATCGAAAGCGACGCCGGGAGCGGAACGAAGCTTGGTGGCGAGTTCGAACATCTCGCAACGGTGCTCGAACGATCCGAGCAGGAGCTCGATGTCTGTCTCGACACTGCCCACGCGTTTGCCGCGGGCTACGATCTTTCCTCGGCGGACGCCGTCAATGCGACGATCGCAACGTTCGACGACGTGGTGGGGCTCGAACACCTGCGCTGTATCCATCTCAACGACTCGAAACACGCACTTGGCACCAACAAGGACGAACACGCGCACATCGGCGAGGGCGAGATCGGCGAAGACGGCATGCGCGCACTCATCAATCATCCTGCACTCGAAACGATCCCCTTCGTGTTAGAGACACCTTCCGAAGATGGGAAAGGATTCGAGTGGAACATCGACCGGGTTCGCGCCCTTCGTAACTAGGCTCGTGCGACGGTTTTCCGCACGCTATCTCGAAGACACTCGTCGAGGGATGTGGGATGGTTCGAGAGACGCACTCGCTCCCCTAGAACTCGACAGCCACGAGCTGATCGTCGACGTTGGCGCAGGAACTGGTGAGCTCACCGCCGTCCTCACAGAAGAGAGTCCGGCCACCGTCGTCGCCGTCGATCGCGATCGGTCGTTGTTACAATCGTTCGACGGATCCGGGGTGCAATCGGACGCGATGGCGCTCGGGATGGCAGACGACACGGCCGATCTGGTGGTGTGTCAGGCGCTGTTGATCAATCTCCCCGATCCTGGGCGTGCACTCGGCGAGTTTAAGCGGTGTAGCAATGACCGCGTTGGCGCGATCGAGCCGGACAACAGCCAGGTTCACGTCGAATCGTCCGTCGGTGCAGAAACACGGCTCACCCGAAACGCGCGCGATGACTACATTACGGGAGTTACGACGGACGTGGCCCTGGGTGACGCCAGCACACTGTTCGAAGATACCGGGTTCGAAAACGTAGAGACGCGTCGATACAACCTCGTTCGAACGATCGAACCGCCATACGATGAACGAGCGATCCGCGCGGCCAAACGAAAGGCGACGGCCTCACGGCTCGCAACGCAAAGAGAGACGTTGCTCGCGGGCGGGATGACAGTTCAGGATTACGAACAGCTCCGAGAGGACTGGCGGGAGATGGGCCGCTCGGTCGTCAAAGCGATGCAAAACGAGACTTACAATCGGAGGGAAACGATCCCGTTCTACGTGACGACCGGAACCGTTCCAGAGAACGCCTAGTCGCCACCGAGTTCGGCACGCCGTTGTTCGAGTCGCCGTTCGAACCACTGCCACTCGGGCGTGAACTGATCGATTGACTTGAGATTCCACACGTCGGCATCGAGAACGATCGGGCCGATGCGAGCGGACTGGACCATATTGTAGAGCCAGATGACCGTACCAAACAAGAGAAGATACGAGCCTGCGGTTGCGAGCTGGTGGATGAGTGCGTACTCTTCTGGGTAGGTGGCATACCGGCGTGGGAGTCCGAGCAGACCGAGAAGCAACAACAGGCCAAAGGTGAGCAACACGCCAACGATGCTGAGCCAGGCGTGAGCCTTCGCCAGCAGCGTATCGTACATTCTGCCCGTGAGAATTGGATACCAGTAGTAGCTCGCCGCAAACGCTGCGAACGTGATCACCCCCATCACGATGAAGTGGAAATGGCCGACCACGTAGTAGGTGTCGTGATACAGCAGATCGATGGGGATTGACGCCAGAAAGACGCCAGTCACCCCACCGATGATGAAAAAGCCGACGCCAGAGACACAAAATAACATTGGCGCGGTCAGTCTGATATCACCGTTCCAGAGCGTCGTCATCCAGTTGAACGTCTTGACCGCACTCGGCACCGCGATCGCCAGCGAGATTGCCATGAAACTGGCTCGAATTCGTGGGTCGATCCCGGTGGTGAACATGTGGTGTGCCCAGACGCCAAACGACAACACGCCGATCGCCAGCGTGGAGTAGACCACGAACTTGAATCCAAACAGCTTTCGTCCCGCAAATTTCGGGAGTATCAGGCTCACGAGACCGAACGCCGGGAGAACGAGAATATAGACCTCGGGATGGCCGAAAAACCAGAACAGATGCTGGAACAAGAGCGGCCCACCGCCATCGACAGTGTAGAACGTCGTCGAGAAATTGCGATCCAGCAACAGCATGATCAGTGTCGATCCCAACAGTGGAAATGCAAACAGAATCACCGAACTCGTCGTGAGCATCGTCCAGGTGAAGATGTCGAGTGTGGCCCAGTTCACCGCTTTTGCGCGCTCGGTGAAGATCGTCACCAGGAAATTTATCGCCCCGAGGACGGTCGCCAGCCCGCTGAGATGGAGCCCTAACAGAAGGAGATTGATCTGTGGATTTTTTAACTGAAGCGATAGCGGCGTGTAGAGCGTCCAGCCCAACGCCGGTGGTTCGAGTGCCCACAACACGGCGATATCAATGCCACCGAGCGCGAGTCCCTTTGCGATCACCTCCGTGATCAATCCCGCCCGAACGAGCAGATACGCCGGTGGGAGTATCCAGAACGCAATCGCGTTGATCCGGGGATATGCCATGTCGTCGGCACCGATCAACAGTGGAAGAAAGTAATTTCCGAGCGCGTAGAACGCTGGCGTTGCGAAAAATAACAGCATTGTCAGCCCGTGCTGGGTGAACAGCGCGTTGTACGTCCCTGGTTCCCAGGGGCCAGCACCCGGCGTGAGCAGCTCCGTCCGAATCATGATCGCATCGATGGCTCCCCACATCGCGGTTGCAATCCCAAACACTGCGTACAAAATTCCGATATCCTTGTGATCAACCGTTGTCAGCCACCGCCGGAGACCCGTCGGCTTGGTCGACACCGTCGGTGTTGTGGTTCCAGCCGAAACACCTCCATCTGAGCGTACCCCGGCCGACCGCCACCCGGACCGAAAGACCAACAGCACACAGAGCAGACCCAGCACGAAACAACTGACGACGACCCCAGGAACGGTAGCGTTTCCGATCATAACTGTCACTGACTGGTTCTCAAAAAATACACGACCATAGTAGAAATATCTGTGCGTTTTACGTACTTTTAGTTTATTTTTTGTTATTTTATTCTGGTGGATGTGATGGGTTTGTGGCGATCACTCGGACGTGACACAGCGCTGGTATGGTGTCACTCGGACGTCTCCCGGAGGTTGGCGTAGACGACACCCAGGGTGAATCCATACGCGACGTGTGCAATGAGTGTCAGCGCACCAAAGACGACCAACAGGGGAAACTCGAGATTGCCACTTCCCGTGATGACGAACACGACCCAGAGCACGAGTCCCAGAAAGACGCCTCTCGTGGCCGGATCCCGATCATCCCCCATCGATTGCTCAAGGGCGACAAACAGCAGTGGCCACGCCAGTACACCGGCCACAACAAACAGTGCAAAGCCGACAAAAACCTTTCCAGGGAGACCAACGAATCGCGCGATCACGTCGAACGTTCCGATCTGGCTTCGGGTCTGTACCTCCGTTAGAATCATGAGCAACGAGAGGACTGCCGTCCCGGCAACACCACCAGCGACAGCACTCAATGGCCGATTCATCTCGATCGCCTCAACGATGGCCGGGCGCAAAAGCCTGGCTTGGAAGCTACTCGAGAAGTTTTTCATACATATCATCAATAGTGATCATCCCAGATGAAATTGAAACTCTTATTCATCTCTTGGAGGTAATCCTATGTGATTAACTGTGTCTGTGATTCGTCTCGAAAACGTGCGTAAGGAGTATGGAGAGCTTACAGCTCTCGATGGCGTGGATTTATCGGTTAAGTCAGGTGAGGTGTATGGCTTTCTCGGCCCAAACGGTGCCGGAAAATCCACGACGATTAACGTGATTCTTGATTTCGCTCGACCGACGGCAGGCACGGCGACGGTATTCGGAATGGACGCCACCGAAGAGAGTCAGGCGATCCGCGAGCGAATTGGCGTGTTGCCCGAGGGGCTCGATCTGTACGGTCGGTTGACTGCGCGCCAGCACCTCGAATTCGTTCGCGAGTCCAAGGGCGTACCATCTGATGCAATCGACTTCGAAGCGATCGTTGAGCGGGTGGGCATTCCCGACGCGATCGACCGGAAAGTCGGGGGCTTCTCGAAGGGAATGCAACAGCGGTTGGCGCTTGGTGCAGCCCTGATTGGCGATCCGGAGCTGATTATCCTGGATGAACCGTCGTCCGGATTGGACCCAGAAGGCGTCCGCACGATGCGAGAGATCATTCTCGAGGAGGTCGACCGAGGCGCGACGGTGTTTTTCTCGAGTCATATCCTGGATCAGGTCGAGGCCGTCTGCGATCGAGTTGGCATTCTTCGCGATGGAGAGCTTGTGGCCCAGGGCCCGATCAACGAGCTGCAGTCGTCGATGGGTGGCGATTCAGTGCTGGAGATCGAAACCAACGGGAGCCAGTCTGGAGCGATTTCGGCGGTTGAGTCGGTCGCTGGGGTTTCGAGTGTCACCACGAACAACGGCACGGTGACAGTCCGATGTTCGCCACCGGCGAAAATCGACGTGCTGAACACGATCCAGGAAGCTGGCGCGACTGTCGAGGACTTCTCACTCGATGAACAGTCGCTCGAATCGCTGTTCATGTCGTACACTGACGATGAGTCGGCTGCGAAGACGGAGGTGCGCGCATGAGCACGCTCACTGTAGCCAAGAAGGATTTCCAGGATGCAGCCCGGTCGCGACTGCTCGCTGGGCTGATTGTGGTGTTTGCGCTGTTTCAGACGGGGATCATCTACTGGATGACGCAGGTTACTGCTGGCGGCGAGTCGATCGAAATGGCGAGCGTTCTGGATCTAATGATTATTCCAACCTACATTCTGTTGCCGATCATCGGCACAATGATTGGGTATAAATCGATCGTTGGAGAACGAAATTCGGGGAGTTTGAAGTTCCTGCTCGGGCTTCCACACTCCCGGCGAGATGTAGTGCTTGGAAAGTTCCTCGGGCGGGGATTGCTCGTTACTGTTGCCGTCCTAGGTGGCTTCATCGTCGGCGGTGGGTTGCTGTTCGCATCCACGTCGTCGTTCGATCCGGCCGTCTTCGTGGGCTATGTCCTCACGACAATTTTGCTCGGGGTCACGTTCGTCGCGGTCGCGGTGGCGTTTTCCTCGGTGACGAAATCTACCTCGATTGCAACCAGTGGGGCAATCGCGCTCGTGATGGTGTTTTTATTCCTCTGGAACGTCGTCATGATGATCGCCAGTGAGCTTGCCATCAGGGCAAACCTGATGGATCGATTGCAGCCAGGAGAGATCCCACCAGACTGGTATCTGTTCTTGCAGAATCTGAATCCCACGAACGCGTACGCGAACGTGATCGCCTCGCTGGTCGGAAATTCTAGTGCAATAGACAGCGTCTTCACAGAGGACTGGTTCGGCCTGCTGGTGCTGGGTGGCTGGATCGTCGTGATGGTCGGGCTTGCGCTGATCCGGTTCGAGCGAGTCGATCTGTAGCTGTCGCGGTCGGCAGCTACAAGAAAGGCGCGCCAGTAACTGTTGGCATGACAGACGCTTCGTTCGAAGACGAGCTTCGCGACGAACACGCAACCGAACTCTCACGGCTTGGTTCCTCGAAGGCGTTGTACGCCGATACTGCCGGCGAGATGGAAGCAGAGACCGTCCTCGCTGCGGTTGCCGACGCAGAGTATGCGGCCACAGAGACGTTTGACTCCTGGGCAACGTCGGAATCCAACGCAGTGGCATCGGTATTCTCGGCGGTTGCCACACAGGAGCGCGATCACTACGAGACAGTCATCGATGCAATTGACGGGGAACACGAACCGGCGAGTGAGCCATCCGCCCTGCAGGCAACGCTGCGCGAACAAACGGACACGTTCGAACGGATCGGTGCATTCATCGGTCGGACAATCGTGGCCGAAAAATCGAAAGAGCAGGTAACCGGCTTTTTCGTCGGCCAGGCGGACCCACAGACCGCGCAGACGTTCCGATCGATGGGATCAGACCTGGACGAACAGCTCGAAAGTGGAGCCACACTGCTCAAGGAGTGCGACGAATCCGAACGTGAACGAGCGTTCGACGCTGCGAGCGATGCAATTACTGCAGCGTATGATGAGTACACAGAACAGCTAGAAGCGATGGGAGTCAATCCAAAACCCGTCTGTTGAACGGACTAACTCCGTCTATATCTTCACCTTATCGCCAGAGCCACTTAAAGGAACGAGCGCTCGATCAGAGATCCGGAAGCGACGAATCCCGATCTGGATTGCGACCGTAGGCGACGCCGTGGAGTTCCTGTTCGTCAAGTTGTTCTTTGAGCACCCGGCGAAGACGATTGAGACTCGTGGTGTCGAGATCCTGTTGCTCACAGAGATGCCGAAACGCTGGATCATCGGTAAGCGAGGTGAACTGCTCGTACAGCGTGGCCATCCGTTCTGGACTCTGTGCCTGAATCCAGTCGGTGTCATCGAGTCCAAGATACCGTTTGCGGTCGGTGTCGACGACGTGTCGAATCACGACGAGCGCGACGGTCTCAATCGCACGACGGCTGCCAAACGCCGTCAGGTCCAACTCGATCATGACGCCGATTGCCCGATCGCGTTGCCAGGGCGTCAGCGACAGCGATGTGGTTAGTGCGTGCGTAATCCGGAGTTTATCGAGACGGTGGGCCCGTTCGCTGTAGCCTTCCATCGCCGGATGGCGTTCTTCGTGAAGACGGCGAATATCGTCCGAAAGATCGCCATCTGGACTGTCCGCACGGCCGATGCGTGTTGCGCTCGGCGTGACGAGCCCCCACCGCCGAACGGTTGCATCGCGCGCGAGCGCCGACCGCGAGACGGTACCGTCACCCGGCCGGCGGCTCACCGATGGCGGACCAGTTGGGCTCCCTGTTGGTTCGTCCGACGACTCGCTCTCTCCCATGTCTTTCAGTTGACTGACTACAGGGTAAAAGCTGTGGACGATCGGGCGTCCCTAGAAATCGCAGCTGACCGATCCATCGTCGTTGAGATGGATCGAGCCGTCGAACAGTTCGCTGAACTCATCGACAACCGCATCGCTGTGTACCGACGCTGCAACGTGAAACAGCCCAACAGCGTCGTGGCGATCGATGAGCGAGACGATCCGTTCGATCGCGTTCACCGTGCGCTGTTCGTTCGAGTAGTAGGCCATCTCCGTGACGGAGTCGATGCTGATCCGTAATTTTCCATCGTGGGCCTCCAGAAAGGTCTGAATCGCGTCGATCATCCCATCGAGATCTTCGGGTGAAGGCACGTATCGGACGTTGGACGATGAGCGGCGTGAATACCCACGCTCAATCGAAAGCGTATCGAGAATGACCGCCTTCGAAGCGTCGACATCGTAGTGGTCCAGTTTCTGTTTTACCTCACGTGCGGTCGTCCGAGTGGATAAGATGAACAGATGGTCGGTGTCGGTTTTGAAAAAATCGGTGTCGACGCGGTCCGTTTCTCCTGTGCTGGGATGTAACAACATCAGGCTCGTTCCTGCCGGGACGGTTTCTGGTGCGGCCGTTATTGCGAGTCGATAATCCATAATGTCGTACCTGATCGCCACCCCATTAACCTTTTGTCAATCAGATGTGTTTTCTATCGATTCGGTTTCGGAGGTGGGCGTTCACGAGGCGTACAGTTACTACGCCATTCCTAGGATGTAAGTTTATCGAAGGTTTTTTCGGCCCAAACGATTCCATACTCAGGTCCTCCTTCTCGGTAAGCAGCGCTGTCGAGCACGTCGAACGGGGTTGGAATGGCCACGTCGTGTTTGATGGCGCTACAGGCGAGCTCTGCGGCGTCAGTAAAGCTCGTCCGACCGGTGGCAACCTCTCTAGAGAGGTCGTCGAGCCGTGGTTCTAAGCGCTCGCCGGCATCCTGCCAGGCCCCAAACAGCGCGGGGTGATCGTCCGAGAAGCGTTCGAACTGCGACTGGGTGTAAAGGCCCCGATAGGCATCGAAGAGTGCTACGGCCAACTGGAAGGTGTCGGTTGGTCCAAGCGGGACTGCCGCGTCGAGATCGAGATACGACTCGCGGAAAAATCCCAGACAGTTTTCCGGCAGGGACTGGCCGATCTCACAAAGCGCTTCGGCGATCAGAAACTCCACGAACGACGCTGGAGACCCTTCGAGTCTGGCCTTTACGAAGACGACCGGTGGATCCGTTTGACTCGTCCAGGCGACACCACCGTCACCGGGGAGACCGATCGCAAACGGCTCTTCAAGCGTGGTTCGGAGCTGTGCTGGAGCACTCTCTGGAAGCCACGATGGATCGTAGGAGATCGGATCGATTGTTTCAACCAGGAGTCCCAGCTCCTCCGCTCTGGCAGTTTCTAGCGTCTGGAAATCTGGGGTGTCGACGATGAGTGCTCCTGGTGCAATCGACGATCTGACGGCGTCTACTGATTGCGATACGTCTCGCCGGTCAAACATCAGGCGAACAGCACTCCAACGACGACGAGCGACAGGATCATTGATCCACAGACAGTCCCGAGTACGACCTTCGTTGCCATGCTCATACGCCCAACTCACACTCCTGGCGGCTAACTATGTTGTGGTTCGACACCACCCTCGATCGTGTGTCCTCGTAGGTAGTTTTTCATACTATACGTTATTGGTATTACTATACCTATGAGAGATACAAGTGAGAATGCGTTGTCGTCCGTCCGTGATCGGAATCTGTGTGGGTTCACCCGGTTCGTGGTCGTTGGGTCGCCCGTACAGATCGGCGTGGGGGAGGCAGAACAAGTGCTCTGTAGCGGGCCAATATCAATTGCACAGCTCATTACAATCGGTCTGGGGTTGATATCGACGTATCTGATCATCAAAGGAGTTCTGAGATTGATGATGGGCGTCGACAACGCGGGTGCAACTGAACTGGTTGGGAGCGACGGAATCCGTCGCACCAAAGCCGCCCCGGCGTACGGCCGTCGACAGGCCCGTGGGGGGATCTATTCGGTTCTTGCTGCGCTGTTGCCAACGATCGTCCCGGTGTTACTGGGTGTGGCAGGAATTAACGTGGTTAGCTGTCTATTTCCGTGATCGAGGTTGTGAACCATCAATTTTCGTTCGATAGCCAGGTTTCGGGCATCTGAATGACATAATGGCCATTTTCCTGGAGGGCAATGATATACTCTTCTCTGCCGTAGAGTTCCATCAAATTGAGCTCGTACTGCCCGGGTTCGAGGATCTTGATCGACTCGAACTGATCGTTGAGCTCTGCTCTGAGTTCGGCGAGATCGGGTTGTTCGCCGGTCGGTTCGCGAATCACGCGCCCGTCGCTCGGCGGCGGTGATGGCCCCGTCGGTGGGGAATCGTCAGTCTCGGGGAGTTGATCAGGATGGACGAACTCGGATCGAGCCATTGCCTGTGCCGAATCTTCGGGTTGTTCGGGAGAAGCGGACGCAGACTCCGATTGCTCTGTGTCCGCAGTGTCGCTGGACTCGGTGGGTTGTCCAGTCATCAACTCTCGCATCATCGACGTGGCCCGGCCCACGTGGGTACCGACGGCTCCTCCCCTGGGTTGGGGTGGTTCTTCGGTGACGCCATCTTCGTCCGAATCTTCCGGCCTGAACTGAAACGTTGTGCCGCCACAATCCGGACAGCCCGACAGCATCTCCTTTGAACCATCTCCAAATACACATCCGCAGTTCGTACACTGGTGTGCCATTAGCGCTCGGTTCGTCTCTTACTGTGTTACGAGTGCTCGAATCAAGTTTTCGTCCTTGTGAAGCGTCTCGATGCGGTTCGCTGGTCCTATCACGGTCAGTTTGTTCGGCGGGTTGCGCCCGAACAGACGGCTGAACAGTCCTGGTTGACTCTCCTGTTGGGGGTAGCTCTCGATTTCAATCCCGGTAAACTCGTCGGGACTGATCTCATTCATCGTTACTTCGATGAGCTTTGACTCCTCGTCGGGAGAGAGTCCTTCTTCAAGGATGACGATGTTGCCGTCGCGGACACCATCGATTATCAACCGGATTTTTTCCATGCTCCGGAGACTCTGCATCCGCTCTCGACTAACGAGATCGATCTGCACCCCGTCAGTCATCGTTATGTCAGCCATCTAGTTCACCCAAAGTACTCCGCTATCTTATCGTAGACCTCCTCCATATTTTCTCCTTCTAGTGCAGACAGTGGAACCACCTCGTGTTGTGGGAACGCATTGACGATACGTTGAATGCTGGCATCGTCAAGATCGATCTTGTTCGCGAAGATCAAGACCGGAAGATCACGACTCTCGATAATACCGACGAGCATTGTGTTCACCTGTGTGAACGGATCACTCGTGCTATCGAGGACGTACACCACGCCGTCTACGTCCTCGCGCAACCAGTGCATCGCTTCTGCGACGCCTTCAGTTGCCTCACGAGAACGCCGGACGGCGTCCTCTTTGTTCATATCATGCTCGAGAAATTCATTGTAATCGACTTTTGTCGTGACGCCCGGTGTGTCCACGATATCGATCGTTACTGTCGAACCGTTGCGTTTTATCTCGACGTTCTCCTTGCGGCGGGCCCGCCTGGTTTCGTGTGGAACGTGGCTTTCGGGACCGACCGCATCGCCCGTCCAGTCGCGCGCGATTCGATTGGCGAGCGTCGTGTTGTGAACCACGAGCCCAGAGCCAGTGGTGAACGTGTGGTGTTCGGGGACGGTCAGATCGTAAATATACCCCGTGTATGATGTGGGCTCTATTGCACTCACGGTGTCCCAGGTCAGCGACAGGTCCGCGACAGGGTCTGTGCGCGAGGAGTGGGCTACAACACCACCATCGGTGAACAGTCGTGATGGCGGCGTCGAAACCGAAGCCACGGTTGTCCCCACGGTTAGCTCGCTGGCTGGCGTCTGCGTAGGACGATCAGAACCGGCAACGATGAACGGATGTGCAGGGCTTACAACCACTTCTCTGCCCGTTTGTGTTTCAACCCGGAACAGCTGGCCGTCGTAGGACTGACGGAACACGTGCGAGACGGTCGCCGGAACGATCTGCTCGGTTTGGGTCATCGCTGGGACGCGAACGCCCGCGTCCGCACAGGAAAGCCAGGTCTCGTTGGGGGCGGTGCTGACATCGGTGGCATCCGGACACCGTCGTTCGACGGTTGAGAACACCGACTCTATTGGGGTGCAGGTGCCGTCTGCGAGCAACACCTCCTCAGTTGCTCCAAGGCACTTTCCTGCGTTCGGTGGCCCATAGATGCCTATCCGCCTCGGTTCGCTCCCCGAGAACAGTCGTGAAATACTGTCTTTGATGCTCGCTATCAGACCCATCCTAACGCGCTCCTCCCACGGCCAGCGGCCGCGTATACCCCAATACCCAAGCCGATGTACTTAAGCGTGCGTCAGACAACCATATTTTAGCTTTGGTATTATATTTGCTACGTTTCATATGTGGTCCTATTTCAATCGGGCTGCCTTCGATTAATTGCTCGGGAGCCATTGTATTATCAGTTGGTTTTCAGTGGACCTGAAAGTGGTCCAGGTCGTGTAGTCCCAAAGATTGTTGTCGTCGATCTGTATTCAGTTGTGCCGACAGGTGATCTGTAGTTATTGTGATGTCTCACCGTAACCCCCCCACCCCTTCGTTTCTACTGGAACGCTCACAGCCGTCTCCTCGATCCACGGATATCGGAAGTATATGACGGTGCCTAGTGGGTTTTCAGAAGGTTCGTCGTTGAAAGATAACGAACTAGCACTAGTTAGTTCAGCGAAAAAACGAACTAGCTAGAAAGCAGCCTAGAAACAAAGAAAACAAAATAATGTATTTTCTTTCTCTTCCACGGTTGTGGTTTAGACTCTTATCTAATAAAGATTCCTCTATCTAGCTAGCATCGTGGGTGGTGGGGGGACCCCCCACCCCCGTTGATTTCGACTCCAGTAGAAACGAAGGGGTGGGGGGGTCTAGAGAACATTGTTACCAAACGTCGAGGGAAAAACACACACGATCAACACTCACTGTCCTCATTCGGATATTCACCAATCGTGATGATATTCCCAAATTGACACCAGATGCTGATGAGAGTTGGGCTACCGACATTGGGTCATCAACATAAATATCGAGGGGGATGGATCTGTATTCGAACCAACTGTAACCGACCGAACCATAACGCTTAATTAGGATCTCTACCTGTTGTTCCCCTGCGTCAGGTGGACATTGGGTGTTCAACCGACACGGTGTAGACACGCTATATCGATACATTACCACGGATATGAAGATTGCGCGTCCCGTTTCCACCTGAAACGAAGGGGTATGTGTAAGGAATGACCGAGACTAATGGAGACGGCGAAACCGAGCCACTGTTCGAAAGTTCGTCCGTTCAGTCTACAGAAGATGACGATACCGGGCCAACAGCACAAGATACGCTCTTTGATGGCCTTCCGAGCGAACAGGAGGCTTCACGAGGACTGTTTGACGATCTATTGAGTGGGGAACCAATTTTCGAGAACAAAGAGGTACTCCGTCCCTCGTACACACCGCGACGACTTCCGCACCGTGAAGAACAGATCAACAACATGGCCACGATTCTCGTAACCGCGCTTCGTGGTGAGACGCCGTCGAACATTCTGATCTATGGAAAAACCGGAACCGGAAAAACGGCCTCGGCGAAGTTCGTCAGCGAGGAACTCGAAAGCACCTCTGAGAAGTATGCCGTCCCGTGTGACGTGCAGTACATCAACTGTGAGGTCACGGACACACAGTATCGTGTGCTCGCACAGCTTGCCAACACGTTCATCGACGAAAACGAAAAGTACATCGAAGAACGGCTATCGACGCTCTCTGCACTCCATGAACGCGCGAGTGAGAATACAGACGCACTCGCAGACACCGCGTTCGATTCGGTGAACGAGATCGACGACCGAATCACAGAGCTAGAAGCCGATCGTGAACGCTTCGAGAGCGTTCCAATGACTGGCTGGCCGACCGATCGAGTGTACACCACCTTTTTCGAGGCCGTCGAGTACGACGAACGCGTGGTCGTGATCATGCTCGATGAGATCGACAAACTCGTCGAGAAAAGCGGTGATGACACCCTGTATAACCTCTCCAGAATGAACTCTGAACTCGAAAACTCTCGGGTCTCGATCATCGGTATCTCCAACGATCTCAAATTCACTGACTTTCTTGACCCTCGTGTCAAATCATCACTCGGCGAAGAAGAGATCGTATTTCCTCCGTACGACGCCCCACAGCTCCGTGATATCCTCCAGCATCGTGCGGAGGTGGCCTTCAAAAGCGGAGCGCTCTCTGATGGGGTCATTCCGCTGTGTGCTGCGTTTGCCGCCCAGGAACACGGTGATGCCCGTCGTGCGCTTGATCTACTACGCACGGCCGGCGAGCTTGCAGAACGAGACCGCACGGATTCCATCCAGGAAGACCACGTTCGACAGGCCCAGGAGAAGATCGAACTTGACCGCGTGGTCGAAGTTGTCAGAACGCTCCCTACCCAATCGAAGCTGGTTCTCTACGCGATCATTTTGCTAGAGCGCCAGGGTGTCAGAAATATCAACACCGGCGAAGTGTTCAACATCTACAAACAGCTGTGCACCGAGATCGGTGTCGATGTGCTCACACAGCGCCGCGTCACTGATCTGATCAGCGAACTTGATATGCTTGGGATCGTCAACGCAGTGGTGGTGAGCAAAGGTCGCTACGGACGCACAAAAGAAATGGGCCTCTCCGTTCCACTTGAGGATACGGAGACGATCTTGCTCAGTGATTCACGACTCGCGGACGTAGAACAGGCCCAGCCGTTCGTTCAGGCTCGATTCGACGAGTGATTCAGGGGATAGGCATGCCAGCCCCACCACCAATCTGTGCTGGCGTGGTTCCAATTGGCCCTGCGGTGATCGATTTCAACAGCAGTCGAATCTCGCCGAGATACGGGATGCGGAACTTTGCGGTGCCGATAATCCATGACGGTTTGACGGGTTCGGACAACCCTGCAACCTGATCGTATCTGTCATTCTCGACTTTGTTGTCCCCCTTGGTAATGAATCCGGCGTGGGGTGCAGGACAGTTCGCTAACTCCTGGCAGTTTTGAGCACCGTTCAAATAGTCCTTGTTTGCCTTATCATACCAGTTTTCACCCGCATCTACCCAGAATCGTGCGCGGTGAATGATCGGCGTCTCAAACTCGTTTCCGTCCGGCTCATAAATAATAACGTCGCCGTAACTATTGAACGTCTTGTACTCATCGTCTTTTGCCACCTGAAAGGGAACGACGCCGGTGGACGATCCGTCAACAGTGACTGCGTTGTCACCCGAAAATCGGTGTTCTTCGGTCACAAAGACGAGATCGCCGGTGTTGATGTGGGGCTCCATGCTCGGGCTTTCGATTGCCACCATCGGTGGCCACACACCACTCACTCCAAAGAGAATGCCACCGACGAGAACCACGATCGCAACTGCGCTAACGATCTCTCGTATGAATGCAATAAACCCTCCCTCTGCGTTCCACACCCGTTTTAGCCAACCAAGTGCGCCGACTGGTCCGTCGTTATCACCGGGGTCTGCCATTACCTCCCAATGTGGCTCATCTCGTTTGAAGCTTCTGGGTTCTGGTCACTCCACCCGCAGGTGATTCCAGGAGAGAACGTTCAATTGATGTGAAATAATTGTAAAAACGCCGGTAGGATAGGCCGACTCATTTCAAATCTCCACACGAAACGAAGGGGTGTTGACGCCGCTCTAAACAGTCGGGACGGTCGCGAATGACGGGGGTTCGAGCGGTGTTAGGTGGGATCGAGCCGATACCGGAGTGTTTTGGTTCCCTCGAAGGTTGGTCCGTTGCCGTCCCGTTCGAATGCCGAGTTTTCGACTGCCTCTTTCGTCTGTGAGTCAGTCGCCGGCACCAGCAGTTCTACGGCCATCCCTTCTTTGTGGGCAAATCGAATCGGTTCGTCGAGCAACTCTTCACAGATGTCTTCGGTACCCTCGAGTTGTGTGATGTGAACCGTATCGCGCCGGGCGTCGAAACTGACGAATCCTTTTACGGTGTCGTCGGTTGCAGCGACCCGCACGGTACGATCATGGACGAGGTTTCGCATGACATCGCGTGGTGCCCCTGTTTTCGAGGCGAGTTCGTCTGCATCGGCTTCGGTGGCGTCCCGTATCTGCATATCTGGTGTAGGGTTCTCTATCAGTATAAAGCCCCATCGGTAGTGACACCTGATCGGCAAGGTTTCGGGTATACAGGGTACTTATGGCCCGCCGGTCGGTAGCCCCGACAATGAGCTACACGAATGTGCAGGGGGGAGTTGAGTAATGCGTGTTGTATCCAAATTCGGGGGGACGAGCCTCGGCAACGGGAATCGAGTGAATCGAGCGGCAGATTCTATCGCGGCCGTCGTTGAGCAGGGCCACGAAATCGCGGTGGTCGCAAGCGCGATGGGTTCGACTACCGACCATCTGTTGGATTCGATCACGTTTGACGCCGACGAAGCCGATCGAGCCGAAATCGTCAGCATGGGCGAACGGACGAGCGTCAGAATGCTCAAGGCAGCACTTTCTGCCCGTGGCATCGATGCCACGTTTTTAGAGCCTGGTGACGAAGAGTGGCCGATAATCACCAACGCGTGGGGTGAGGTCGATGTCGAGGAAACGAAAGCGCGCGCGAAGGTACTCGCTGATAGACTCGACAGCGACGTTCAGATCATCACTGGCTTTCTCGCACAGGACCACGCCGGAAACACAACGACGCTCGGCCGTGGCGGTAGCGATTCGACCGCCGTCATGCTGGGCAATTATATGGACGCAGATGAGGTCGTCATCGTCACGGACGTTGAGGGTGTGATGACCGGCGATCCACACGTGGTTGAGGGTGCGCGAAACGTTGGGCAGATCACTGTCGACGAACTGCGGAACCTCTCGTTCCGCGGTGCCGAGGTAATCGCCCCCAGCGCGCTGGGATATAAGACCGAGGAGTTCGGCGTTCGTGTCGTTCACTACCAGCACGGTGATCTCCTCTCTGGTGGGACGACGATCGAAGGCGAGTTCGAGAACCTGATCGATCTCAGAGACGAATCGCTGGCGTGTATCACGCTTGCCGGCCGATCCGTTCGAAATCAGGAAGGCGTCTTATCACAGCTTTCAGGAGCACTTGCCGAACAGGAGATCAACATCGATGCCGTCGCAAGCGGCATGGATTCGGTGACATTCTACGTGGATGAGGATCTCACAGAGCGTGTCGAAACCTTGTTACACGATGTTGTCGTCACTGATGATCGGCTCTCATCGATCACCGTTGAGACGGATATCGCCGTGATTCGTGTCACTGGCGGCGAACTGCCGAATCAACCCGGTGTCATCAGCGAAATCGTCCAGCCGCTCGCTACCGCCCACATCAACGTTCACGACATCATCACGAGTGCAACGAGTGTTGCGCTGTTTATCGACTGGGACGACCGCGAAGAAGCACTCGAAATCGTACAAAACGAGTTCACACACTGATCTTCGATCCGGCTGTATCGTTCTGTTCGACCACATTTTCCAAAGAACCGACAGTTTACTCCGTATGTCAATTGTTGTCGATGGATGAATACGGATGAGAATATATAGAGATGGAGATTCTACATACTATTTCCGCAAGTCTCATACGAGCTAATCGGCAATTCTCCGGTAATGCCAGCCGAGAGGCTTCATGGTTACGGCGTAACACGTCGACAGTTCGTCGCTACAACAGGGGTGGCGGGCGTCGGGGCGCTTGCGGGGTGTACGGCAAATCCGAAACTCAAAGAGCCCGGTGATGGTTCCGATGGGCCTGGAAAACTCTCGGGGAACGTCGATATTGCGGGGAGTTCGACGGTGTATCCGCTCTCAGAGGCCGTTTCTATTCAGTTTAATTCCGAACACCCGGATGTGGACGTTTCACTGAGTTCCACCGGAACGGGTGGTGGATTCAAGAACTTTTTCAGCCAGGGAAAAACCGATTTCAACAACGCGAGCCGTCCGATCAAGCAAGAAGAACGGACACAGTGTGAGAACAACGGTGTCACTCCGCTTGAACTCCGCATTGCGACGGACGCGTTGACAGTGATCGTCAACACGGATGCCGACTGGGTTGAGTGCGTGACAGTAGCCGAGTTGAAACAGATCTGGGAACCAAACGGGGCGACACACTGGAGTGATGTTCGTCCTGAGTGGCCAAACGAACCGATCAAACGGTACGGGGCGGCCGATACCTCGGGAACGTTCGATTATTTCACCGATGTGATCGTTGGAGAAGAAGGGTCTCAGACTGACGATTACTCCGCAACGGAAAAGGACAACATCATCGTCCAGGGGGTAGAGGGGAACAAGTACGCGATCGGTTATATGGGATTTGCCTACTATCAGTCCTCGAAAGATCGGATCAAGGCGCTTGCCATTGATGATGGTGATGGATGTGTCAAACCGTCGATCGAGACCGCAAAAGACGGTTCGTACACACCACTATCGCGTCCGCTGTTCACCTACGTCGCAAAAGAGTCGCTGTCGGAGTCGCAAGTGGCTGCTTTCGCCCGATTCTTTGTAGAACAGAGCACCAATCAAGGGGTCGTCACCGATCAGGTTGGGTACGTTCCCAACTCTGAGACCACCAAAAACGAAATGCTCGAGAAACTGAACAGCGCGATGGAATCCACGGGGCCCTGAGGAGGCGTCGAACGATGTCATCTATCACGTCTGATTTGACGACGCGGACGGCAAAATCGCCCCGTGAACGGCTTGCGCGCTGGTTTTTCTTCGCCTGTGCGGCGATATCGATCGTCGTCACGATCGGTATCGTCGTGGTACTCGTTCTGGGTGCGCTCAAGTTCTTCCGTTCGACCGGCGTCGCACTCGGGATGGCTCCTGGAGACACCGTTTCGCTCTCGTCGTATCTACTTGAGGGGAAATGGACTCCGGGGAGTGAACCCCAGCAGTTTGGCTTGCTCGCGCCGCTCTCTGCGACGGTCATGCTCATGCTCGGGTCGGCGATCATTGCACTCCCACTTGGGCTCGCGGCGGCAATCTACCTCAGCGAATACGCGAGCGATCGAATGCGGTCGTTTCTCAAACCGGCACTCGAGATTCTGGCCGGGGTTCCAACTGTCGTCTACGGATTTTTCGCACTGGTGTATATCACGCCGCTGTTGGACCAGCTGGTTCCGCTGGGCGTTGGAACGTTCAACATGGTGTCTGCGTGCATCGTGGTTGGAATCATGATCATTCCGATGGTCACCTCGATCAGCGAAGACGCGATGAATGCGGTGCCGGATTCGCTTCGGCAGGCTGGCTATGGTCTCGGGGCAACGAAGTTTGACGTTTCGACGACCGTTGTCGTCCCTTCAGCGATTTCAGGAATCGCATCGTCGTACATTCTGGCGCTTTCGAGGGCGATCGGCGAGACGATGGCCGTGGCAATCGCAGCCGGCAGTCAATCGACGGTGATGAATCCGCTGAATCCAGTGGCGTATTTCAGTCCCAATTCGCCGATCACGGCACAGATGATCCAGCTCGCAACGGGCGACATTTCGGCGCAGGGGGCGGCCTATCACGCCATGTTCGCGCTCGGACTCACGCTGTTTGTCGTCACGCTGGCGATGAACGTCGTGAGTGAGCTCATTTCGAGTCGATACAGGGAGGTGTATCGATAATGGCCACCGACCACGCAGACAACACCGCAACGGTGAGCCGAACCCGTGGTATCGTGTTCCGATACGTGCTGTTGGTTGCCACGCTCTCTGCGCTCGCGTCGCTTGGCCTGTTGCTCGCGAACGTGGCCGTCGATGCGTTCGCACCGTTCAGCGCGGATCCGAGCTGGTATCTGGTCTATCTCTGTACGCTCGTGTTGCCGACGCTGCTCGTTGGCTGGGTGCTGCGTCGTCACGAGCTCCTCGTGGGTGGGATTGAGGCGCTGTTCGTCCCGATTGGAGGGCTGTTTGGGGCTGGGGCGCTGTTTTTGCTGTTCGAAGTCCTCCCGTTCAACGTCTGGTTCGCCTGGGCTGTCGGTATTGCCGTTCCCCTTGCGATCTGGTTGCTTTCCAGTGTGGCTGGCACAAGCGGACGGCTACGAGCTGGGCTCACACTCATATTCGGGGGTGTGTCCCTCTTTGGGCTCCCACTTGTGGACGTTTCAACCACGGGCGTACTCGGACCACTGGTGATGGGGCTTCCGGCGTACATCCAGCTCAAGGTATACTCGATACCGAACTACTACCTGACGTATCTGCTCACGCTTGCGTTGCCGGTCGCCCTGCTGGTTGGCCATCAGATTCGAAAGCGAGAATCATTCAACGCAGGGCTGGCGGCCACCGGTCTGGTAGCCATAGCCAGCCTGTCGGTACTGTTCCAGACGGTGGTTTACACCTACGTGGCGCTCGTGCTGGTGGTAACCGTTCTCGTCCCGGCAGCGTGGTACTGGTATACCCAGTGGCGCGATCGTCCGGACGATCGCCTGCAGTTCGCATTTCCGGCAACCGTGCTCATTGGTGCTGGACTCGGTCGGCTCGCAATCTGGGCACTGTCGATCAGTGGCCCAAACTCGTGGGTTGACTTACAGTTCTTACAGGACGCGCCGACACGATACGCCGAATCGGCCGGTCTGAACCCCGCGCTCGTGGGCTCGTTGTTGTTGATGGTCGTTGTGATCGCGACAGCGTTCCCGCTGGGTGTGGGGGCGGCGGTGTATCTCGAAGAGTATGCCCCAGACAACGGATTCACCCGTCTGATCCAGCTGAACATCTCGAATCTCGCTGGCGTTCCCTCGGTCGTCTACGGACTGCTTGGGCTTGGGCTGTTCATCAATCTCGGTGGCATGAGCGGCGAGACGATATCGCTGTTCGGCCGGACGATTACTTTGAGTGGTATGCCGACCGGGTCAGTACTCGTCGGCGGATTGGCGATATCGCTGTTAATCCTGCCGATCGTAATCATCTCCTCGCAAGAGGCGATTCGCTCGGTGCCGGATTCGCTCCGACAGGCCTCGTTTGGCATGGGCGCTACCCGCTGGCAAACCGTCAAGCACGTGGTGTTACCGCGTTCGATCCCGGGCATTCTGACGGGAACAATTCTCGCAGTTGGGCGTGCCGTCGGCGAGACGGCACCGTTGATCATGGTGCTTGCGGCCAGTTACTCGTCCTCGCCACCTGGTGGGCTGCTGGATAAGGCAACTGCACTCCCGCTTCAGGTGTACTCCTGGGCGTTCGAACCCGACCCCGCGTTCCGCCACGGGGTGCTGGCGGCCGGCGTGGTCGTGATGATCGTGGTACTGCTGGTGATCAACTCGATCGCAATAATCGTACGCAACAAGTATGAGGCAAGGCAACAATGACTGACGGACACAGTGAAGCGGAGACCGAACCGAACGCCACAACCGACTCAGCGACGATGACTGACGACTCGGAGGACGAACTCAAAACGCACTCGGCGGGCTTTGAATCACCACCGACTGGTGAAACGATCATCGAGGCCGAAGACGTCAACGTCTGGTACGATGACGACCGGGCGTTAGAAGACATCTCAATGGCGGTGCCCGAACACAACGTCACGGCTATCATTGGCCCGTCTGGCTGTGGGAAATCCACGTTCTTGCGCTGTATCAATCGGATGAACGATTTGATTGACGACGCACGCGTCGATGGAACGCTCAAACTCGCCGGGAAGAACGTGTACGACGAGGATGTCGATCCGGTTGCGCTTCGCCGTCGCGTCGGCATGGTGTTCCAAAAGCCCAATCCATTTCCCAAGAGCATCTACGACAACGTGACTTACGGGCTGGAGATGCAGGGCATCGACGGCGATTACGACGCGATCGTCGAAGATGCGCTGCGCGAGGCTGCACTCTGGGATGAGGTGTCGGACCGCCTCCACGAGTCGGGATTGGAGCTCTCCGGTGGTCAACAACAGCGACTCTGTATTGCGCGGGCGATCGCACCGGATCCAGAGGTGTTGTTGATGGACGAGCCCGCGAGCGCACTCGATCCGGTAGCGACCTCACAGATTGAGGATCTCATCGCCGAACTTGCCGAGGAGTACACGGTCGTGATCGTCACGCACAACATGCAACAGGCCGCCAGGATCTCTGATAAGACGGCCGTGTTTCTCACGGGCGGGAAACTCGTTGAGTTCGACGACACGCAGAAAATCTTCGAGAACCCCGAACACCAGCGGGTCGAAGATTACATCACGGGCAAGTTCGGTTGATCAGCCGTTGTGGATTGCAGTCTCGATTCCTTTCTCATCGACGCTAACACCAGCTGCACACACTGCGTGTTCGAATGAGCGATCGTACACCGCTCTAGCGGCGTCGATTGGGGTTGTTGCATCCAGCGAATCCGGCTGTGGAGCCTCTATTTCGTAGGTTGCCACGATCGTTGGTTCATCGATCTCTTTGACGAGTAATGCGTCGTGTCGGACAGTCCCGACGTACGCTGTCTGTGACCCAACGACGGCCGCGATCCGGGGCGTATTGTAGTCGTCCTTTTCGTAATCCAGTGCGTGTAATGCTTCGATGAGCGCATCGCGGACGGGATACCCTCGGTCTATCTTTTCGGAAATAGGGTCAGCGTGCGAGCCGTTTGCCAGCACGGCCTGCCCGTTTGGCGTTCGTACGCAGTTGTACGCGATGTATGGGTTGTCGGTTGGAGGTGCGTCCTCGGTTTCGGTTACGGTGAGTACGCCGTCTCGGTCGACGATCTTCCGGTGGGGAAACGACCGTGAGGAAACGCGATACGCACCAATACCAGGTCCAGCAACGATGAAGCGACCAACGTACATGCTCGTGACTCCCAGATATCCGAACTAATACGTGGCGATCCGGTTGCCAGGGAGGGTTCACAACAATTAAGACGGTGTACCGAATAGACCAGAATACATCACAGTCCCATGGGGTAGTGGCCAATCCTTCCGCCTTCTGGGGGCCGAGACCCAGGTTCGAATCCTGGTGGGACTATTCTTCAGCGGTCAATCACAGACCGGACGGTCTCTACGTGCTGGTGGTGGCTCTTGGATAATACTCTCAACTCTGGTTGGATATAAACGAACTATAGCTACCGTATAGTTGAAAAACCCTGGTGACATGGTAATTGTATGTCCGCACCGGATCTTGCAGAGCGTGTGGCTGACCTGCTCACGGTGGATCACGAGGAGTTCAGAACCAGAGTTGAACGCGAAACCGAGTGGTTACAGGAGGCGGTCCGGGACGGTGTCTTCGACAATCCACAGGGAATCGTGGGGCTGGAGTACGAGTTTTACGGCGTTGATGAGGAGACCGACGCCCTCCAGCGCGTTCCCCGACGATTGCTCGAATACATTGGTTTCGAGAAAGAACTCGGATTACACAACGCCGAGATGCAGACCACCCCACAGCCCCTCTCGACGTACGGGCTGGCGGCCCAGGAGGCCGAAGTCCAGGCCAGACTCGACGCGGCGCTCAGAGAATCGAACTCATCCGGTATCAGACTCGTCAGCGATGGGCTCTGGACGGTGCCGCCGGTTGGTGAAAGCGCCTCGTCGTATCTGACCGGCAGCGTCGACGACGACGGTATCACAATCGCCACCAACATGAGCGGGGCCGAGCGCTATCACGCAATGGCGAACGTCGATTTCGGCGCTGACCTCTCACTGTCTGCGCCCCACGTCGATCTCGAGGCCGACACGGTGATGCCTGAAAGCCTGATCACCTCGATTCAGCCACACTATCAGGTGTCACACGCTCCTGATTTGCCCTCGTATTTCCAGTATGCGATCCGTATTGCCGGACTGTTGCTCGCACTCGGAGTCAATTCGCCGTTTTTCCCGCCAGAACTGTACAATGACGACGTATCGACGGAAACGATCATGAACGACGGCTGGCTGGAAAACAGAATTCTGGTGTTCGAATCAATCTTGAACCCGCCCGAACAGCCGAAAGTCTGCTTTCCAGAGGACTTAGAGACGGTCGAGGAGGCGATTGAACGGATTGCAATCGATCGGACCGTCGTCCCAATGCTGTTCGAGAACGGCGACCGATTCGACGATCAGTTCGCTCACTTCAGACACAAACATGGGACCTACTGGCGGTGGGTCCGTCCAGTGTTCGACGGCCCGACCAGATCACACGCGAACGCTCGGATCGAGTTCCGACCGCTGCCGGGCCAGCCGACCGTCCGTGATGCAATCTGTCTCCAGGCAACGTACGCCGGTCTGCTCGAAAGCCTCACGAAACGAGAACATCCTGTCACCAGGCTCGACTGGCAAAAAGCCGAGGCGAACTTCTATTCGGCAGCTCGCAACGGCCTCCAGGGTGATTTCCATTGGCTCACCGCCGATGGCGTCGAGACGACTGATACGGACAGAATCTATGATGAACTCTTCGACTACGCGCGCGATGGGCTCTCCCTTCGCGGACTCGACAAACGCGAAATTGATCGGTACGTCACGCCGCTCAGACAGCGGTTCGAACGACGACTCTCACCGGCGCGCTGGAAACACGAACGTGTTCGCGAAGCGCTCGATGATGGCGCACCGTTCGTTGAGGCCGTCTGGGAGATGCAAACCGAGTACATTAACCGGCAAAAAACGACGTTAATCGAGGGTCTGTTCGTCGATTGGTTCTAATGAGCGGTGGAAATGGTACTCCTGACTGATTGCTCTTCGAACGGACCAGTAAATTTTTTGTGGTATGGTCGAAGATCCCTGGTATGCCAACTCCTGCAGATGTCGTCGAAATTCTAAGCAAGCGTCAGGAGTGGCTTCCACATCTCTGTGGGCAAGCACTGACGAAGCCCGAACTCTGCTCTGCAACTGGGGTCTCTTGGTCAACGATCGATCGAGGAGTAGCCGAACTCGAACGGGTCGAACTCGTCGAACGAACCACCGAAGGATTTCGACTCACAGCGTTTGGCGGTCTTCTCCATCGACTCCAGCGGTCGTACACTGCGACGGTCGAATCGATTGCGGAGGCACAATCGATGCAGACTCCGATACCAACCGGCAAGTTCGGCGAACTGGTAATGTTTAGAGGCGGTGATGTGGTCCTTCCGGACCCACACATGCCCGAAAAACCGACACGGACGATCCTCACGCTGTTGACCGAGGCAGAACAAACGTATGGGTTCACTCCCGTCATTCACGATCAGTACGTCACCACGAGTTACGAGCGAGTAATGCTCCACGACCTGGAGTTCGAATTTCTGATCACGCCGGAACTGTTCGATGGTCTGCTCGATACTTATGCCGAGTGGCTGCTCGAAGCGGTCAAACGCGATCGGTTCGAACTGTATCACCGGCCGACGATTCCCCCGTTTGGACTCACGATCTTTGAACCGGTTGCCGATGAGAATCCCGTCGTGATGATGGCGTTGTACGCTGAAAACGGACTTAGCGCGGTCGTTACGAATGATTCGATCCAGGCCGTTGGCTGGGCGTCAGAACTCTATCGTCGATACAGAAATGATGGCTCGGCAGTCACCACAGAGCTCCTCAAGAAGCGACTCTCAGAACAGTCCGAATCGAACGACGACGCCACTGAGAACGAAAAGGCTTAACGGCCGGTAAAACTACATTCACCTGAGCCGGGATGGCCGAGTGGTAAGGCGCACGCCTGGAAAGCGTGTTCCCTCTGGGATCCAGGGTTCAAATCCCTGTCCCGGCGTCACAACTCGTAGTTTTTGCCAGCACGGTTTTAACCCCAAGCGATGAATACCGTGACGTGTGTCCTTGCGTGTGATCAACGCACGAGGATTACCGGGGAAGTGGCTCATTGCTGGCGATTTATGTTTGTTGTTCTTCATATGGTACAATTTCGCATCCCTTCGCAGACCATACAAACTTATATAGAATCGCAAACAACGGTTGAGTGATTATGAGTCAGCAGATGGGCCAGCCCATGGTCATCCTCGGAGACGATGCCCAGCGGGTGAAAGATCGCGATGCACAGTCGCACAACATTGCCGCCGCGAGAGCGGTAGCAGAGGCCGTTCGGTCCTCGCTCGGACCGAAGGGTATGGACAAGATGCTCGTCTCCTCGATGGGGGATGTAACCGTCACCAACGACGGTGTGACCATTCTGCAGGAGATGGACATCGACAATCCGACCGCCGAGATGATCATCGAAGTCGCCGAGACCCAGGAGGACGAGGCTGGTGACGGCACGACGACGGCGGTCGCGATCGCGGGTGAGCTTCTGAAAGCTGCCGAGGATCTCCTCGAGCGCGACATTCACCCGACGGCCGTGATTCGCGGTTTCCACATGGCAAGCGAACAGGCCCGCAATGAGGTAGATTCGATCGCAACGGAAGTCGAACCTGATGACGAGCAGCTGCTTCGTAAGGTCGCAGAAACCTCGATGACGGGCAAGGGCGCAGAGCTCAACAAGGAGCTGTTGAGCCAGCTCATCGTCGATGCCGTTCGAGCGGTGACAGTTGAGAACGACGAGGGCGAGCACGTGGTTGATCTGGACTACGTGAACCTCGAGACCCAGACGGGTAGCTCGGCGAGCGAATCCGAGCTCCTTGAGGGTGCCATCGTGAGCAAGGATCCGGTGCATCCGGATATGCCGACTGACTTTTCGGACGCATCGCTGTTGCTCGTCGACGAGCCGATCGAAGTCGAAGAAGCCGATGTTGACACGCAGCTCAGCGTCGACAGTCCGGACCAGATCCAGCAGTTCCTCGACCAGGAAGAGGCCCAGCTCAAAGAGAAGGTCCAGCAGATCGTCGACACCGGCGCGGATGTCGTGTTCTGCCAGAAAGGAATCGATGATCTCGCACAGCATTATCTCGCCAAGGAAGGCGTACTCGCTGCTCGCCGGGTCAAAAAATCCGACATCGGCTTCCTGAAAGAGCTGACCGGCGCGCGGATCGTTTCGAGCCTCGGGTCGGCCACTGGCGAGGATCTCGGTACTGCCTCGATCACCCGCGACGACGACGAAGAGCTGTTCTACGTCGAGGGGACCGACGAGCAGGCTCACGGCGTGACGCTGTTGCTCCGTGGCTCCACCGAGCACGTTGCTGATGAACTCGAGCGTGGGCTCACCGACGCACTTGACGTGGTCGCCCAGACCGTTGCTGATGGTCGCGTGCTCGCTGGTGGTGGCGCAATCGAGGTTGAGGTTGCCCGCCGTCTGCGTGACTTTGCCGACTCCGTTTCCGGTCGCGAACAGCTCGCAGTCGAGGCGTACGCCGACTCGATTGAGCTCATTCCGCGTGTGCTCGCCGAGAACGCCGGCATCGACTCGATCGACACGCTGGTTGATCTCCGCTCGGCCCACGAGAACGGCGACGAACACGCCGGACTCAATGTGTTTGGCGGGTCCATTGAGGACACGTTCGAGGCAGGCGTCGTTGAGCCAGCCCACGCCAAAGAGCAGGCGCTTTCAAGCGCTTCTGAGGCAGCAAATCTCGTCTTGAAGATTGACGACATCATTTCGGCCGGAGATCTCTCCACCGAGGGCGAAGAGGACGGCGGCCCAGGCGGTGCCCCCGGCGGTATGGGCGGCATGGGCGGTATGGGTGGCATGGGCGGCGCGATGTAAGCTCGGCGAGCTATCCAGCCCGTTCAGTTTCTCACTCGAACGTCGTTTTCGAATCGTGAGGCTCCTTGATCATAGCGCCTGCCGGTGTGACGTATCTCACCATCGGTCCTGGTAATATGCCGTCGAACTGTTCTTCTGTACTCGCCGGTACATTGTTCCGCTCGGGATGGCCCATCTGTCGACCGTGTCGTTGCGCTTTTGTGCGGAAGATATCGGCTGCCCTGGAGACCAGCTTTTCCACCGAACACGACCGTTTCGTTCGCTCGTCGTAGACCACGCCCTTCGCCAGAACGGTCTGGGCGTTGCTTGTGAACTTCGTCGTTCGGTTCTGGGCAGCGTCTGCATTTACGTTGAACAACAGGCCAGAATTCCGATGTCGCTCTCGTACAGTCCTGGTGGATACTCCTGGATGGGCGATGGAACCGCCGGCGTCACTGATGGTTCTGCGTTCGAATCACTGCCCAGGCAAGCGCATCCTCCCGGCTATAACCACCAGCAGAACACATGGCACCGCACGTACGAGCGACACAGAATGGCTTATTCGTCCGTTCGGTTATCGATCTGCTCGCGTGCGTCTGGTACCCACTCTGGCTGTGTTGGTGGTGTGTCTGCGCGCTCGTAGGTAATTGTCGCGGTGTAAATGCCAGTGGATCCCAGCTCCGGATTTCGAACCGTTGCGTTCCGGATGAATCCGCGGTCGTCGATTACACACTGAATCGTCGCTGATTGGGTCTCCCCGGAGACGTTGTTCTCCTCTGTGGCATACATAATAGTGGCGTTGATTCGATAGAGCGTCCGGTTCGACGATTCATCGATCGGCTTGATCGTTTCGTTACCCGTTCGTGAGAGCGTCTTATTCAGCGTTCCGATCATTCGGAACCGCTGGCGTTCCATGGCGGGCCGTTCGTGAAATTCGACGCTGCCGTTTGCGTGCGCTCGCTTTTGAAGACTCCGGCCGTCTTCGATCCACTGCTCTAGGCTTTTATTTTCTACTAGCCCCGTTTTGCTGTAGCCGATCGATCCATTCGCAGAGAACACGGTTGATGTGTTCTGTCTTTGGGGGGTGGTCTCGTTCTCGAACGCGTATTTCGTGTGATGTGTGATCCGCACGGGGCTCTCATTGAGAACGGATCGGTGTGCGTGGACGAGCTGGTTGCCATCGACGATCGTCTCGTTTGTCACTCCTGGAGCGATCTGGTTTGCTGGCCCCTCCTCTGGTACTGGCGCGGGGGTTACCCTGATGTCGTCGCCGGTTGGCGTAAAGCCACTACAACCGGCGAGAAGCACCACGACGAGCATACTCACGGCAATGAGCGGCTTCGATCTCGTCATGGCGTCGTCCGATTCGTACTGTGTTCTTTTGCCATCGCTACCCAGTCGGGTTTCGATGGGAGCTCTACCCCAGTTTCAAAGCGATATGTGATGCTCATGTTGATAGATCTGTCATAGCGTTCCGTCCGCTCGGTTTGCATCGTAATGTTACGGATGATACCCGCTTTCGTGATGGTCAGTGCAAACGATCTGTTCGGTGTGCGGTGTGTCGCTTCTGGAACGTTATTGTCGGCAGGAACGAACGAGCCGGTGATCCGATAGATCGCCGTGTCATTTTTCGTTTCCACCGATGCTACCTGCTGGGAACTAGTGTTCGAAAGTGGCTCACCGAGTCCGCTGACCTGTTGGAAGCGGTGGCGACCGTCGATTTTCCGATTGGGGTATCGAACGGTCCCATTTGGAAATGTGACACGGTGTAGCTGCTTCGATTCCTGAAACCAAACGGAGTTATGTAGTGTCCCCTTCCCCGGTATTCGTTGCGTACGGGTCGCAGACCACGGCCCTCCGGAGATAGAGAACCAGTTCGAACCGATGTACTGCGTTTTTACACTGCCGTTCGTATACGTGTGGTTCGATCGAAACTGCATTCGCACTGTTGATCCGTTCAGTGCCTGCTGGTGGGCGCGAAACAGTGTGGAGGCGTTTTCGATGCCACGCTCGGTGACACCAGGGGCGATGTAGCTGTTTGGGATCTGTGCCGGTGTGACGGTCGGACTATCGGCCGAACCCTGAAACGGTCCACCCGAACAGCCGGCGAGAACCAGGACAGCGACGAGTATGAGCGGGGCTCGACAGTCCATGTAGTAGATGGCAAATAGTAACCAATTGAATCTACTGATTTATTGCGACGTCCCGCGCTGGACGCCTGTCGTTTCGCGCCAATTTAGTAGGCTGGCGCAAAAGTTGCCAGTATGCAGACGCTGCTGTTAAACCACGACGCCGTCGCGGCGAATGCCCAGATGCCTGCCGTGATCGAGGCCGTTTCGGACGCGTTCGCTGCGTATGAGCGCGGCGACGCCCAGATGCCAGCCAAGTCTTACATCCAACTCGAGCAGTACAACGGTGATTTCCGCTCGATGCCGGCGTATCTCGAGGCAGAGACGTGGGATGCGGCGGGAATCAAATGGGTGAACGTTCATCCGGATAACGCGCGCGATTACGATCTTCCGACCGTGATGGGGACGATGATCTACTCGGATCCAGAAACCGCGTTCCCGCTCGCGATCATGGACGGGACGACGTTGACCCGACTGCGCACCGGTGCGGCAGCAGCCGTTGCGACAGACCACCTGGCCATTGAGGGTGCAACCTCGCTGGGGATTGTGGGTGCTGGCGTCCAGTCATACACTCAACTCGAAGCGATCGCACAGATCCGACCGATCGAGAAGGTTGTCGTGAGCGATCTCGACGACGACCGACTGGCCCGATTCGTGGCTCGCTACGAGGACGATTTCGAGGTCACGACCGGCTCGATCGGTGACGCAGCAGCGTGTGACGTGCTCTCGACCGTGACGCCCGTCACTGATCCGATCGTAGAGCGCTCGATGCTGGCCGAGCACACTCATGTGAATGCGATCGGTGCCGACGCGCCGGACAAACACGAGCTCTCAGACGAGATCCTCACGGAGGCAACGATCGTCATCGACGACCGCGAGCAGACCACCCATTCGGGCGAGATCAACGTGCCGTGGAGTGAAGGGACCCTCACCGACGACGATATCCACGCAGAAATCGGAGAGATCGTCGTCGGTGCGGTTCCGGGACGCACCGCAGACACCTCGATCTCTGTCTTCGACAGCACCGGGCTCGCAATCCAGGACGTTGCCACCGCACACGTGGTGTACGAAGCGGCAAGCAGTGCAGACAACGGAACGCCGTTCGATCTGGTCGATCAGTCGACCGACTGATCCCGGTAGTTGCTGTCCAATAGGTATTTGTTTTGGTCGTTCCAATTGGACGATATGGTCTCTCCGATAGTTCGCGCCCTCCGCGAATCGATTCCGGATACGGTTTCGATCATCTGTGGTTTGCTTTGTCTCGGGCCGTTTTTACTACTGATCGACGTGATGGGTGTCGACATAATTCAATCGCTCACCGCTGGTGATGGAATGGGGCTCCTCTGGCTCGCTGTCTGGGGTGTGTGTTCTTCTGTCATCGGTCACCTTCGTGAGTCGCTTGGAACGACGCTCGAACGCCGCGATGAGTCGATGGAATCCGTTCGGTGAGCGACGCCCTCGCTATTAGTCACTTGAGGGCCCGATCCGATCGATGAGCCAGAGAATGATCATAAACGGCAACAGTGGAATGAGAAGCACGCCGAGGACGATAAACAACAGCCAGCCGATCGCGTCCATCTCGAGATCCGGACGACCGAGGTGGAGTTCCGTCACACTCTCTGTTGGCTCTTCGCCGGCATCATCGGTTGTCACAGCCATACACATAACTACGTGCCCCCGCGAATAAAAGGATCTCCGACGGCCTACTCGATCCGAACGGCTGGTCTAAACGGCGTCGCGTCGCTGGCGTACTCCTGTTCGCTTGCTTCGACGTCAGCTTCTTGTGCGACGGTCACGTCGGCGTCGAAGGTGTCCTCGAGAAAGTCGATTGCTCTCGAATACACCGACGCCTCATCGATTGCTTCTAAGCGCTCAAGCGTCCCCTCGTCGGTTCCCCGATAGCGATCAACCAGTTCGGAAACGAGGTCATTGACCTGTTCTGCGTGAGATTTTAGATTCTCCTGATCCATCGCCACGTCCATCACGTCGCTGTGATCGGGTCCCGCCTCGACGAACACGTCGAACACCTCGCGTTTCCACGGTGCCCGAACGTAAACTGAAATCTCTTCAGGGTCTTTTTCGATCACCTCCTGAATTGCCGTGATGTCGTCGGTGAGCGCATCAACGAGCGATTCCTCGAGTTCAATACCCCTATCAATGGCGTCAGTGTCGGCGACTGGCCAGTTGGTGACTGGTTCGTCTGTGAGTGCTTCGTAACAGTCGTTGGCCAGATGCGGGATGAATGGTGCGAGCAGTTTGAGTCGTGTCTCTAAAACTGTCGCAAGCGTCCATCGTGCGCCTGGTCGGTCCGTCTCGGTCCGTCGTCGATACCATCGGAGCGTGTCTTCAAAGCGGTAGAAACACTCCTGGCTGGCCGTCCGGGTCTCGAACGCTTCGAGCGCATCAGTCACGTGCTGGACGGTGTGCTGGAGCTTCGAGAGGAGCCATTTATCGATTTGTTCGAGTTCCGGGCGCTCGTCAGGAATTTCCGAATCGATCACCGATTGGGCACGGTCGTAGAATCGCTTGAGTTGTCGGTGTGTGTCTTCGACGCGCTCGTCGCGCCAGTCGAAATCTTGCCACGGTTCGGCGTTGTTCAGGAGGAAAAACCGCACCGTATCCGCGCCATACTCCTCAATTGCGGTGCCGGCAAGCACGACGTGGCCCTTCGATGAGGACATTGCCGATCCATCGAGCAATCCCATTCCCATGCTGGTGACGGTCTCTGGCCAGTACGGTTTCTCGAAGAGCTCCGCGTGGTGATAGAGATAGAAGGTGAGATGATTCGGGACGAGATCGCCGCCGGAACACCTGACATCGACGGGATACCACGCGTCGAACTCCTCGTGCAATGAGCGAGCAGTGTCGTCCGGATCGTCAACCGCACCCGGGCCGAAAAACACGGCGTCGAAAAACTCGTGTGTGAGCTTCTCGATGGGGAGATCTTCGAGTCGGTGTGCGATGGTGTAGTAGGCCATATACAGCGTCGAATCCGACAACGGCTCGATGATGAACTCTTCATCCATCGGCAACGGCGTCCCAAGGCCGTAGTTGCGGATGCAGGGCCACGCTTCGAGCCAGTCGATCGCGTGGTCGAACTGGTCGGCCGTGGACGGTGGGATCGTCTGTAGTCCATCGAGTGCGTCGTACGCTTTCTCGGTCCAGTCCTGGTCGTTGTATCGCAGGAACCAGGTTTCCTGTTCAGCGATGATTACTTTTCCGCCTGCCCGTGAGATCACGGGTTCCGGAAAGTCGAACATCGTGGTGGCGACCCCATCCGCAACGAGGTCGTCACGGAACGCCGTGCGAACCTCTCCGATCAGTTCACCCTCGTAGTCGTCGTACATTGCTCGCAGCCGGCCATTGTGGAACTCGGCGCTGTAGAGCTCCTGTGTGATCGTCTCGAGCTCTGGGTCCTCGACCGAGTCGATAGCACGGAATTCGACCGCATCGCGAGCCGGCAGTTCCCCGTACCCTTCAACGTCTGCGATTGCAGTCGGTTCGATCTCGGCGACGATTTCGGGGTCAATATCGTATGGCTCGAGGCGCTCGGGCTCATTTTCGAGTGTTTTGAGCGCCAGCCAGTCGTCAGGACTGTGTGCTGGCACGCTCATGACGACACCCGTCGCGTTCGCTGTATCGACGAATGATGCCGGAAGAATCGGCATCTGTGCTCCCGTCACCGGATTTGTCACCGTCTCGCCGACAAGTGCTTCGCCCTCGATTTGCGCTTCGATTTCGACATCGTGTGTCTGGTGTTCGAGTTTGACGACGGCGTCGGCGGCGACAATCCAGGTGTCGCCATCGACTGTTGCTCGGACGTAGCGTCCGTCGGGGTTGACAAACGCGTTCGTGACGCCGTGGATCGTCTCCGGACGAAGCGTTGCCATTGGAACGATGGCATCGTCCGTTTCGAATTTGAGTAGCGTGTACTCCTGGGACTCCACGTCGTCGCCAACGAGGATGTCGTGTGTTGTAACGGGGGTGTCTTGCTCGATACAGTAGCTCACCGGGTGGAGGCCTCGTTCGAGCAGTCCGCGATCGTTGAGCGTCTCGTACTGCCAGGTGATAAATCGCTGATAGCGCTCGTCCGTCGTGGTGAACGTTCGTCGCCAGTCGATCGAAAGCCCGAGCGCTTCCATGTTCGCTTTGTAGTGGGTGTCGATGAAGTACTGGGCAAACGCCATCGGCGAATCGAGATCTTCGAGCGTCGCTTCGGGAACGTCAAACGTGTCGGTCAAGATCTCGCGCTGTTCCGTGTCGTCGTTGTTGAGCCGCTCTACGGCACCAACGATCGGCGTTCCAGTGACGTGCCAGCCGATGGGAAACAGGACGTTTTCGCCCTGTAACCGCCGGTATCGAGCGAACACGTCGGGGACGGTGTACGTTCGCACGTGACCAACGTGCATTCCACCGTTCGGATACGGATACGGCACCGTTACGAACGTGGTGTCGCCGTCTGGTTCTGCCTCGAACTGACCGGTTTCGTTCCAGCGCTCTCGCCAGCGCGACTCGATGGTATCCGGCTCGTACTCGGTCATGGCGCTACGAATGGGCGGCCCGCCTAAAGAAGTATACAATTCGTTGTGACGTACGCTCGCTGTCGGGCGATCACTCGATTGGGATCGACTGGCCGCCGTCCTGGCTGGTCTCTTTCGAGAGTGCAACCGTGAGCACGCCGTTCGTGTAGGTCGCGTCCGTTTCGTTTTCGACGACGCCCTCGGGGAGTCGGACAGTACGACTTATGGATTCGTGCGATCGCTCGCGCCGAACGTATTCGCCCTCCTCGTCTTCGGTTTCGGCGGTTCGCTCTGCTTCGATTCGGAGGGTTTTCCCCGACAGTCGCACCTCGATGTCGTCTTTGTCGTAGCCTGGCAGGTCGGCTGTGATGACGAAACGATCTCCCTCATCGAGGAGGTCGAGCGGTACACCCTGGGTGAGATTCGTGTCGAACGAGCGGAGGCCTTTGTCCATCTGTTCGAACATGCGCTCGATCTCTTCGAAGGGATTTCGCGATGTCATAGCTGAGGGATACGTTCTCTTCGGGGTTAAATCTAGCACCCATCCGGTGGTTCGAACGACTTTGTCCCACAATCACTCCACGACGTGTTCGGTGTCGTACGATCCCAGTCGTTGGATACTTCCAGCACCGACCTCGGTTTCGATCTCTGCAATGGCGTTCTGGGTTCGTTGTTCGTACAGGCCGGTGTCGATGTCGATGTGGAACAGATAATCACCAAGCCGGTCGCCGGTTGGTCGGGATTCGATTCTGGAGAGATTGATGTCTCGCTCTGCGAATGGTTCGAGCAGTTCGAGCAACAGTCCCGGGTGGTCGGTGTCCGGTGCGACGATCAGTGACGTTTTCCCGCCCGCGTCGGTCCGTTCGATCTCCGGGGCCAACACCACGAATCGCGTGGCGTTCGAGGAGCGGTCCTGGATTCCTTCGGCGAGCACCGTCAGCTCCGCACCGGCGTTGTCGGGGTGGGCAATTGCGGCTGCCGTTGGATCGCTTCGAGCGCGTTCGACGCCCTGGGCGGTTGAGGAGACGGGGACGAGCTCTGCGCTGGGATACTCCGCGGCGAGATGGGCCCGACACTGGGCAAGCGCCTGGGCGTGGCTTTCGATCGTCTCGAACGATGGCCCCTGTGCGATCAGGGCGTGTCGAATTGGCGTGACGATCTCTCGAACGATGGCCACCTCGTGGGTTGCCAGCGCGTCGAGCGATTCGGTCACCGATCCCTCGATCGAGTTTTCGATCGGGATCACGCCCCGGTCGGTGGCTCCAGATTCGACACGTCTGACGATTTCTGTCACTGATTCAGTGAATTCAATCTCGTCGGCGATCGAACGCGTCGCCCGGTGGGAGTAGGTGCCGGCCGGTCCGAGTGTGATGGCGTCCATTACCACGGCAAGTGACTCGCCACCAAAAAGCACGTCGGAGCCGGCAGCAGACGGCTCGACCGATCAGAGTAGCTGGCCGGTAGAAAGCTGATAGAGCCCGGAGAGCCCGAGCATCACCACCACGGCTATTGTCGCGTCTCGTCGCGAGCAGTCGTTCGCCCACTGGAGGCCGGCGATCCAGAGATATCCACTCACGAGAAAGGTCGCTGAGTTTGCGAGTCCGGCGATACGGAGCACCGGTTGATCGTAGTAGCTGGTGGTGAGCTGTTGGAATTCGACTAGCGTCTCTGTTCCGGTGGTGGTTGGTGGCGTCGCAAGGAGTGCTGCGACGATTGTGAGCAGTCCGCCGATCCACGCCGGAAGCAGTCCGTAGGCGGTTATCGTCCAGATACGACGAGACGACCCCTCGTTGTCCTGGAGACGGCTGATCACGACGAATCCGATCGCGAACCAGCCGAGGATGATGAGCGGTGCGAATGCGGTGCCGAACAGAGTACCCACCAGTATTGGCCCATCGAAGAAATATCGAACCGAGAGATAGTTGCCGAAAACGTAGCACAGGGCGAGTCCCCCTATGATGATCATCGGCCAGTTTCGTGCTGGCTCCTCATCGAGCTCGGCGAAAAACGATGCTGGATTTCGGAACAGTTTCTGGAGATTTGGCGGTGTGCTCATTCGTTGAACGCCTCGTTACTAGTTACCAGCCACACCGTCGCCGGCTGGTGTTTCATCCGATGGCTCTTCGGGATTTGATGGCGAGAGTGCGTTTGCACAGCCGCGGCTGAGCACGCGTGCGTTCACCATGTATAGATAGAATGCGATCGGAGTGGTGATGAGCGTAAACACGAGAAACAGCACGCCCATGCCGCCAAAGTTGATGTGGATGACGCCGCGGACAAACTCCATTATTTGCATGAGAATCGTACAGACGAATGCAATCAGGAATGAGACCACGTACGTTCCCGTGGCGACACCACTCGCGATGGTTTTGAAGTCGAACGCCGCTCGGATATCATCGGTTATTGCGTAGTTCGTGACCGCGACGGGCAGCAAGAAGATCTCAATCAACAGCAGCAGGTACGTGAGCAACGTCATCCCCACAGTGAGTCCCGTTACAGCGCCGCCCGATAGCACCACTTCGAGCAGGATCAGTACGAACGGGACCAGGAAATACGCCAGGGCAATGGCGATTGCACTCGCGCCCTGGATCAACAACCGTTTCGGCTGCGCAAAGGCGGGCGGATCACAGGTGGCTCCCTGGGCCTGGCTCATGCAGCGGACGAGATAGCCGAACACAGTCGCCAGCAGGGTGAGTATGACCACGAATGCGAGGAGAAATATCGCTGATGGGAGTGATCGCCCCACCTGGACCAGCAGAACGGTGAGTATCATGAGGGCGCTCCCAATGCCAAACGTCCGTGCCCTGTCGTCGCCCCTGAATGGATATTTCAACGCATCGACAATCATGGAGGGGTGTCTTTTGCAGGCTGACTTATAGCTGTTGGAAACTCGTCGGTAATCTACTGGATTGAGCGCTAACTACTACTCACTGACGACTTTTTACTAATTCAAACCCCTAAATCCGATCGAAATATTGATTATCCAACAATAATCAATTCCGTAGATTGTCACTACAACCAATACCGCTTCCCACGTACTCCACCGCCAGGAAGACCGCCGCAGAACAGCTGCCTCAGTTACCGATTCAGCGTGTGGATTGCCTCGCCCAGCGCGTTGGCGGCGGCCTCCATCACGGCTTCTGAGAGCGTGGGATGGGTGTGAATCGTGCTGGTGAGATCCTCAAGCGTTGCGCCCATTTCGACGGCCAGCGCAACCTCGGCGATCATCTCGGAGGCCTCTGGACCGACAATCTGTCCGCCGAGCACGAAGCCGCTCTCCTCGTCGGCAACGATCCGTACGAAGCCGTCGGATTCCTCCATCGTCAGTGCACGGCCGCTTGCCTGCATCGGCATCTTGCCGACAATCGGCTCGAATCCGTCATCTGCGGCCTCACGCTCGGTCAGGCCAACGGTGGCGATCTCCGGCTCGGTGAACACCGCCGCCGGGACTGCCCGGTTGTCGAACGCCGCGGGCTCGCCGGCGATCACGTCGGCCGCGATCTCTCCAGCGTGCATTCCCTCATGGGCCAACATCGGCTCGCCGGCCACATCGCCAACGGCGAAGATGCCATCGATGTCGGTGCGCAGCTGTTCGTCGGTCTGTAAAAAGCCGTCCTCGTCCGTCGAAAGACCGGCTGCTTCGAGATTCATCGTGTCGGTGACGGGCTCGCGACCGACGGCAACGAGCGTTTTGTCAGCGGCGTACTCGGTGGTCTCGCCGTCTTCGGTCTCGGTCGTGACAACGATGCCGTCGCCGTCTTCTGTCCACTCGCTTGCGGCCTCGCCGAAGTTGAACTCGATCCCGAGCGACTCTGCACGACCCTTGACGACACGCGAAATGTCGTCTTCGTAGGCCGGGAGGACATCGTCCAGCATCTCGACGACGGTCACGTCCGTGCCGAGCCTGGCGAACACCGTCGAGAGCTCCATGCCGATGTAACCGGCACCCACAACGAGCAACTCGTCCGGAATCGTCTCAAGGGCGAGTGCCCCCCGCGAGGAGAGAACCAGCTCGCCGTCGAACTCGAAGCCTGGAACCTCAATCGGCCGACTCCCGGTCGCGACGATGGCGTGCTCGAACTCAACGGTCTCACCACCCTGTCCGGCCCCCTCGTGAATGACCCGCACGGTATTCTCGTCGGCGAACTCGGCGCGACCCTCCATCAGATTGACGCCGTTTGCTTTACAGAGCTTCTCGACGCCGCCGGTGAGCTGCCCAACCACATCGTTCTTCCAGTCGATCATGGTCGGCAGATCGAACTCCGGCTCGTCGAACGACACGCCGAACTGCTCGGCGTTGGTCGCCTGCTGGGCGATATCAGTGGCGTGTAACAACGCCTTCGACGGAATGCACCCGTGATTCAAACAGGTGCCGCCGTACGCATTCTTTTCAATGAGTGTCACGTCGAGATCGTGCTGTGCGGCCCGAATGGCGGCCGTGTAGCCGGCCGGCCCGCCGCCGATCACGACGACATCAGTTCCAGTTGCAATGTCTCCAACAACCATAGATTACAGTAGTAGCAGCTCCGGCGTTTCCAGATAGCGCTTGACCGTGTTGGCGAACTGGGCGGCGGTGGCACCGTCGATCGTCCGGTGATCAATCGAAAGCGAGAGTCCCATCACCGAGCGAACGACGACTTCGCCGTCGACAACACGTGGCTTTTCTTTGATCTCACCCAGCCCGAGAATCGCCGACTCGGGATGGTTGATGATCGGCGTGGCGTGCTCGCCTCCCACCGCTCCGAAGTTGGTGATGGTGAACGTGCCGCCCTGCATCTCCTCGCGCGCGATCGATCGATCGCGTGCCTTCTCGATCAGCTCGTTCATCTCCGAGCTGAGCTGTAACATCCCTTTTCGATCGACGCCATCGACGACCGGCACCATCAGCCCGGCGTCGGTCGCGACGGCGACGCCGATGTTGTAGTAATGCTTCAGGATGATTTCCTCTGCGTCCTCATCGAGCGTTGCGTTGAGTGCGGGGAACTCCTTGAGCCCCTCGACGACTGCCTTCATCACGAACGGCATGTAGGTGAGCGAGACACCCTGCTCGTCTGCAGCCTCGGCGAGCGTTGAGCGCCGTTCGACCAGCTGCGTCACGTCGACCTCGTCGTGGTGGGTGACGTGCGGTGCAGTAAACTTCGAGGCCTCCATCTGCTTGCCGATCGTGCGCCGGACCCCTCGGTAGGGAATCCGCTCTTCGCGCTCGCTCGGCGCGCCGATCGCAGCCACATCGGCTGCCTGAGCGGCCTGCTGTGACTGTGCGTACTGGCGAACCTGCGTTGGCGTGACGAACGCCTCGCCCTCTTGTGTTTGATCGGTGGGGACGGCGTTCAGATCAATTCCCTCCTCAGCGGCCAGTTTCCGAGTCGCCGGCGCGGCGAGTGTCGTCTCGCGGCTTGCGCTGGTTTCTGGCACGCTGTCAGTATCGACCGACTCGATCGCCTGGGTCGGCTCCGAACTGCTCTCATCAGTTTCTGCGTGTGCGCGCACGTCTGCCGTTGTGATGCGTCCGCTCGGGCCCGTTCCCTCGACGGCCTCGATCGACACGTCGAGTTCGCGTGCCAGTCGCCGCGCACTGGGTGGGGCAAACACGCGCTCGCTCTCAGATTCGGTCTCTGACTCTCCGGTCGAATCTGGAACGTCCGATTTTTCCTCGTCCGTGGCCGTCTCCTCGCCTTCTTCCTCGAAGACGATGATCACATCACCGACCGGTACCATCTCACCGGCGTCGGCGCGTATCTCTGCGACGCTGCCATCGACCGGTGAGGGAACGTCGACGACTGCCTTGTCCGTTTCAACCTCTGCAACCGGCTGGTCTTCGGTCACCGCATCGCCGACCTCCACCAACCAGCTGACAATCTCGCCTTCTGCGACGCCTTCTCCAACGTCGGGTAGTTCAAACTCGTATGTCATGCGGGTAGCTGCGTGTCTGTCATCCTCAGAACTCTACGACTTCTCGAATGCCGTCTTTGATCCGCGCTGGCTCTGGAAGATAGTAATCCTCGAGCGCGTACAGCGGGAACGGCGTATCGAAGCCGGTGATTCGCTTGATCGGTGCCTCCTGATAGAGTAGTGCTTCTTCCTGGATGGTTGCGGTGATCTCTCCAGCGAGTCCGCCGGTCTTTGGTGCCTCGTGAACGACGGCCGCTCGGCCGGTCTTTTTGAACGATTCGACGATAGCGTCGGTGTCGAGCGGCGAAAGCGTCCGGAGGTCGACGACCTCCACGTCGATCTCGCCGGCGAGCTGGTCGGCGGCCTCAACGGTTTGTTGAGCCATCGCTCCCCAGGTAAACACCGAAACGTCCGATCCTTCGCGGCGGACGGCAGCCTCACCCAGCGGCGTGGTGTAGGGCTCGGTCGGCACGTCACCACGGAACGCCCGGTAGATGAGCTTTGGTTCCAGAAAGACGACTGGATCCGGATCGCGAATCGATGCGGCGAGCAGTCCCTTGGCGTCTCGTGGCGTCGAAGGAACGACTACCTTCAGTCCGGGTTCGTGTACGAAAAACGCCTCCTTGGATTCGGAGTGATGCTCTGGGGCACGAATCCCACCGCCATACGGTGCGCGAACCACCATCGGACAGGTGAACCGACCGCGCGATCGGGTCCGAATGCGAGCGGCATGCGAAACGATCTGGTCAAATGCCGGGTAGATGAACCCCATGAACTGGATTTCGGGCACCGGCTTGAGACCGTACGCTGCCATTCCGATGGCTGTTCCGACGATCCCGGATTCGGCCAGCGGCGTATCGATCACACGATCGTTGCCGAACTCCTCGTAGAGGCCCTCGGTCGCGCGGAACACGCCACCGTTCTTGCCAACGTCCTCGCCCATGACGATGACCTCGTCATCGCGGTCCATTTCACCGTACAGTCCGTCTCGAACTGCCTGTACGAGCGTCAGATCGTCCGTCTCTGTGGTGTCGTTTGCGCTCATTCCAGAAGCTCCTCGTCGCCGTGTCGGTCACGAAGCCGCTCGAACGCGGCCTGTTGGTTTGCAATCCGTGCTGGCTGTTGATCGAAGACGTGCTGGAAGATCCCAGCGGGATCCGGCCGCTCGGTCGATTCGGCCGCCTCGATTGCCTCAGCCACCTCGTCTTCGATCTCGTCGGTGATCGTCTCGATCCGTTCGTCATCGAGAATTCCTTCCGCGCGAAGATACTTCTCCAGCCGGTCGATCGGATCGCGGTCTTTCCACTGTTCGACCTCCTCGTCGTCGCGGTAGACGCTCGGATCGTCCGCGGTCGTGTGTGCGCCGAATCGATACTGGACGGCCTCGATCAACGTTGGCCGTGGCGCATCACCATCGGGGTTTCGTGCCTTCTCGACGGCGTCCCTGGTTACTTTATACACGGCAAGCGGATCCATTCCATCAACCTGCACGCCATCGAAGCCGTAGGCGGTTGCCTTCTGGGCGATCGTCTGACTCGCTGTCTGACGCTCTCGGGGGACGGATATCGCCCACTGATTGTTGTTACAGAAGAAAATCGATGGGGTATCGAAGACGCCGGCGAAGTTCAGCCCCTCGTGGAAATCTCCTTCGCTGGTTGCCCCATCACCGAAGTAGCACAGAAACACTCGATCTTCGTCTTTTAGCTTCGACGCCCAGGCCAGTCCCGTCGCGTGGGGAATCTGCGTGGCGATCGGAACGGCTGCTGGAAACACTGGCTTGCCGTCCATCTGGTTGCCGCGCTCATCACCCATCCAGTACTGTAGGGTCTCGGCGAGTCCAACGTCCTTGCCGTAGACGGCAGCGTGCTCGCGGTAGGACGGAATGATCCAGTCGTCATTTCTCAGCGCGTGGGCGCTGCCAACCTGTGCGCCCTCCTGGCCCGACATTGGCGGGAACGTCCCCATTCGACCCTGTCGCTGGAGACTCACCGCGCGCTGGTCGAAATGCCGACCCAGTCGCATCTCGCGATACATCTCCACGAGCTGTGCTTCGTCGAGGTCGGGCACTGTGGCCCCGTCACGGACGCGGCCGTCCTCGTCGAGAATCTCCACTCGCGTGTCGGGGTCGCGTTGTAACGTACTCATACTTCCCTCCGTACCATACTCGAAACTTTTCCGCAGACCGTATAGTGTTTTCGTAAAAATCTTTTCTTCGTTGCTATTCTTGCCTTACCGGCGTTGGTTTCGTCAGATTCGATCCGTTCACACCTGGTGGTTCCGGCCGGATCGTGGCGTGGTTCTCACCAACTACTCAGCTTCGTCGAAGAACGCCAATCGGTGTGTCGTGGTTACGCTGAATTCCCGTCGGCAGAAGCTCGGCGTCGAGCGGCCGCAACATCGTCACCATCCCTGAGGACGGATTCGATAAACAGCTCACCCGCCCGGTACGAAGAGCGGACGAGCGGGCCACTCGCACAGTAGGCGAAGTTGAACTCTTCGTGTGCGATCTGCTGGTACGTGTCGAATTTGTCCGGATGGACGTGTTCGGTCACCTCAAGATGCCGTCTGGAGGGCTGGAGATACTGTCCGAACGTGACGATGTCCACGTCGATCTCTCGGAGATCACCGAGCGTCTGGTAGATTTCGTGATCGTACTCGCCGACGCCAAGCATGAGCGACGTTTTGGTGTAGATATCAGAGCGATCGGCGACAGTCGAGAGCACCGACAGCGACTGTTCGTAGCCTGCTCGTCGGTCACGAACCGGCCACTGGAGCCGTTCGACGGTTTCGATGTTGTGCGCGATGACATCCGGTCCGGCGTCGATAATCCGTTGAATCAGCCGCTTTTCGCCCTGAAAATCCGGGATCAACACTTCGATAAGCGTCTCTGGGTGTCGGTCGTTGATCTCGCGAATGGTTTCGGCGAAGTGATTGGCCCCCTGATCCGGAAGGTCGTCCCGATCAACCGAGGTCAAAACAACGTACTCCAGGCCAATCTCGGCAATCGCAGCGGCAACGTTTTCTGGTTCGTCGGGATCTAATGGCTCCATTCCGCCCGTTTGCACGTCACAGAAGTTACAGCCACGTGAACACCGATCACCCATCAGCATGATGGTGGCTGTTCCTGGCCCGTCGCGACCACTCCAGCACTCACCCAGATTCGGGCAGTTGGCTTCTTCACACACCGTGTGCAGATCGTGCTCACGAAGCACCTGCTTGATTTCGGTGAAGCGACGCCCGGATGGCGGCCGCATCTTCAACCAGTCGGGCTTTCGCGCACGACTCATATACTGGATCGTAGTGCTTCGGCGGGTAAAGCCTGTGGATCACCGACCAGGGTGGGTGTGCAACCGTTCTGTCTGTCGGTCTGTTCGGGGGCCGGCGTTGAAATTCCAAACTGTAGTGGCTTGATCCAGGCAATGAATTACAGCAAAATATATGCCAAAAGATATATTGTTTGATTCCGTCTCGGTATAATAATGAGACGCCGGCGGTTCATCGCGGGGTCGGTTTCGCTAACGGCCATGCTATCTGGCTGTGTGTGGGCCGAGAGCTCCGATTGGGAGTCGCCGACCGGCCAGTCGAACGCCGAGACCAGGGCCGAGCCAGTGAAGGTGGAATTACAACCGGCAAGAGGATCTCCAACCCGGACGCCGACGGACACGTCAACCGAAACGACCTCGCTGACACGAACGTCTACGCCGCTTTCACAGGAGGCGTTCGTTTCGTCGTACGAGCAGTCGCTCCAGGCTGGGGGCTATCAGGGCGACTGGGAGCTGTCGATGACCGAATCGTCGGTGACGATCACGTATGCTGCAGGCCAACAGACACACGAACGACTGTTTCGAGTGTTTCTGAGTGCGTTTTTAGACCTGGTTCGTACGAAGGATGAGCCACGAAACGCACAGTTCGTGGTGAATGCTGAGGGCCATCGGTGGTATACGTGGACGCTTTCGAACGAGCGGGTTCGAGAGCATCTCGGCGGATCGCTGGAGAAATCTGCGCTGATTTCGACGGCGTGGGAAGAACGGACGGTGGTTTCGACGCCGACGCCAACCCCAACCCAGACGCCATCGCCGACACCAACGACGACACAGACCCAGACACCGACACCAACGGCGACACAAACGCCGGGGACGGACGAACCGATCACGCTGACGGTAGCCATTCAGTTCGACCACACCTGGTCTGGACGGCTTGCTGCCGGTAGCTACTCTGAGGAGATCAACGGCGACGGCGAGACGACGATCAATGTCGATATGAAACAGCCACAGAAGCTCACTGTGACTGTATGGGCGACTGCACATCCCAGAAAGACACTTACCGTCTCCATCGTTCACCAGGAGGAGGTCGTCGCGGAGGATTCAACCGATCGTGGGACGATTTCGATCGAGTACACCCCACCGCAGGCAGAATGAGAAATTCCTTTGACCCATCGCGTCCGTTCTCGTCTGTGAACGTCGCAGAGCGGATTCCGAAATTCGCCGACGCGTTTCCGTTCGAGTCGTTTAATCGGATGCAATCGACGGCGATCAGCGGGATCTTAGAGCGTGACGACAACGTTGTCGTCAGTGCACCAACCGCGTCTGGAAAAACCGCGCTTGCAGAGCTTGCGATCTGCAGAACGATTGACCGTGACGGCACGGCACTGTTCATCGCGCCGCTGCGGGCGCTGACGAACGAAAAAGAGCGCGAGTGGGAACGGTTTGAGGAGCTTGGCTTTTCGGTGTACGTCGTAACCGGCGAGCGCGAACTACATCCCCGCCGGGCCGAACGCGCCGACATTCTGGTGATGACACCGGAGAAAGTCGACTCTGCGACACGAAAACACGACTCGGGGCGCTATTCGTTTATCACCGAAATCGACTGCTGTGTCATCGATGAGGTCCATCTGCTGGACTCAGAACGACGAGGGAGCGTCCTTGAGGTAACGATTTCCCGGCTGCGACGGCTCTGTGAGCCACGAATCGTCGCGCTGTCGGCGACAATGGCGAACGTCGATGAGGTCGCTCAGTGGCTCGATGCGCCACCGGAAACAACATTTACATTCGATGAGGAGTATCGGCCGATTCCGCTGACGGCGTCTGTCCAGACGTACACACACGGCGATAATCCGTTTGCAGACAAGTATCGCCGGCTCTATCGCGCGCTCGATCTTGCCGAGCCACACATCCGGGATGAGGGCCAGGCGCTCGTGTTCGTGGCATCGCGCTCAGATACGCGCCAGGCCGCAGAGAAAGCCCGCGACGAACTGGCCCAGCGCGATGTCCCGATGGGTGCCCGCGGCAAATATGATTTTCACACCGAGACCCAGCAGCTCTCGAACGAAACGCTCAGAAAGTCAGTACTCGACGGCGTCGGGTTTCACCACGCCGGGCTATCGACCGACGATAAGACGCTCGTTGAGCGCTGGTTTCGCGAAGGAAAGATCCAGCTGTTGTTTTCGACCTCGACGCTGGCGTGGGGCGTGAATCTGCCAGCCAGATGTGTCGTCATTCGAGACACGAAGCTCCACGATCCCCTAGAAGGAGAAGTGGACATGAGTCCGCTGGACGTGTTGCAGATGCTCGGTCGTGCGGGTCGGCCCGGCTACGACGACGCCGGCTACGCTTACGTGGTCTGTGATCAGGCCGACGCCGACCGATACCGAACGCTGCTTGCAGACGGCAAGCCGATCGAATCCCGTCTCGCGGAGGATCTGCCCGCGCATCTGAACGCCGAGGTTGCCCTGGAGACGGTCGATAACGTGGCCGACGTTGTGTCGTGGCTCGAAACGACGTTTTATTTCGTTCGAACAACTGCCGATACAACCCGAGCGGATGCAGACCAGCTGCGCGAAATCGCCGTGGAGACGCTCGAAACCGTAGCCGACGACGGCTTTGTGACGATCGACGACGATGGACAAATCGAACCGACGCCGCTCGGCCAGCTCACCTCTCGGTTCTACCTTCGATTGCCGACGGCACGAACGTTCTCTCGACTTGCCGAGCAGTCTGCGATCGACGCTGATGATGTGCTGGCGACGATCGCCCGCGCGAGCGAGTTCGACAGCGTGGCAGCACGACAGAGCGAGCGCGAAGCGATTGCAGCCGTCGTGTCCGGACAGCCTGGACTGACCGATTTGAGCCACCGGAAAGTGTTTGCTATCCTGCAATCGAGCATGAGCGGCTCGACACCGAGCGCGCTCCAGAGCGACGCGTGGGTGATTCGACACAATGCGCTTCGGTTGCTTGCGGCACTGCGCGCGTTTCTGGATCGATTCGGCGATCCGCCGGCGGCAAACGTCGCCCGCCGCGTTGAAGCCCGCATCGAGAACGCAATCAGCGACGATGCGGTCGGGCTAACCGCGATCGATGGCGTTGGCACCGGTCGCGCACAGACGCTCGCCAGAGCTGGACTGTCGACGCCAGCGGACGTTCGAGCAGCCGACCTTGAAGGACTCGTCGATGCCGGACTCTCCGATGGCGTCGCCCAGCGTGTGCTCGAAAGCGCTCATTCGTTGCCGGCGGTCGAAATCGATTGGGGGGCGTTTCCAGAAACGGTCCCGGCGGGCGAGAATGATCTCCGCGAAGTGACGATTCAGACGACTGCCGGCAGCGCACGTGCGTCGATCGCCGTCACCGTCAACGACGTCTCGATGACCGATACGACCACATATCTGGGCGAGACGACGGTTCCGGTGGGCGTGTTCGGCGGCGATGTCGAAACGCTCGAGTATACGATCACCGTGAGCTTTCCGGAGCTCCCGCTCGTGCCGGTTGTCGAGTCAAAAGAGGTTCGTGTGGTCTAGAGCCCGCTTGTTACGCGACTCCAGTTTCCAGCGCCGTCTGCCCGGTAGCCGATCCACGGCGACACTGCCGTGTTCCAGACGAGTGCTCCCGTGGCGTGTGCGTAGTCGGCGTGTCCGTTCCACTCGCCGCTTGCTGAAGGATCGCCACTGTTGGTGGCCTGACCGTTGAACAGCGTTCTGGTGCCGTTATCCCGGAGGCCATCGCGTGTTAGGCCCTGCACGTTCGAGAGTACCGTCTCGACAGCGCCGTCCTCGACCCTGAGCTGCCAGGAACGACCGCCCTGACAGACCACATTCGAGAGCACGTTTTTTGCACCCGCAATTCGCGCACTGACACGACTCCCGTCTGCGCCACCGAGTCGGACGTTCGAAACGTGATGTTCCGTTCCATCGAGTCTGATGGCCGGTGCGCTTTGCTTTTTCGTTCCAAAGCCATCGACGGCGAGCCCATCGACGACCGTGTTCGATCCCGTGAGCCGAACGACCGAGCCACCAATGTTCGTGGCGCGTATCGTCGAGTACTGTGACTGGCTAGCGCCGGAAACGACCGCGTGCTGTGAGTCTTTGACCGTCGCGTTCGAGACGACGTTGCCGCTCACCGATCGCTCGCGGAACACCGCACCGTCGGCCGTCCCCTCGGCATACACGTTGGTGATGGCATTGTTGACGCCCTGGAGCTCGATGCCGGGCGAACAGTTGTACAGCGAGAGATTCGAGAACTGACTCGTCGAGTTGTTGCTGTAGATCCCGCCCTTCTTTGCACTGATGAGGTGGCAGTTGTCGATCTTTAGCCGGGTGCCCGTCCCGAGATGAACGTTCCACCCCCGGTTGTTCTCGATCCAGCAGTTTCTGATTCGTGTTCCTGAGGTAGAGCCAGCGAGGCGCATCCCGTCGCCCCAGGAGTATCGAACGATCAGATTCTCATACACCGTGTCGATTATGTTGCCGTCGCCCTCGATGAGGTGGCCGGACGATCTGGTACCGTTCGGAAACGTCCCGAGAACGCTCATATCGCTCACGCCACCGAAATTTCCGCTTTCGACGCTCTGGAACGTGATTACCGAGCCGTCTTTTGGGGCGGCGTTCAAAACGGTGGCTCGCACGCCAGCACCGGAGAAATACACCGCATCGTTCTCGTAGTCGCCATCGGACGGCGTTTTCAGCCCCGACGCGCGAAACTGTCCAGGCTCGAATGAAACGTGTCCTCCGGCCGGTACCACCGACGAATCGACGATCCATGGATCGTCTTTCGTTCCATGCCCGTCAGTCGCAAACTGTGCGGCCTGTCGAACGCCGTTCGTCCGCTGGAACCCTCCGTCTGGCCCCGAAACACCCATTGCGTGCCAGTCGTTGCCGATCCAGACGTAGAGCGTCCCCTGTTCGGGAGGATGCGTGACGAAATACTCTTGCCCCGGCGCAGAACCCTTTTCTGGACGCTCTGAAAGCGGCCCCGAAAGCCGCGGTGCGTCGTAGGGCCCCGATGGACGCTCCAGATTGCTCGTGGGCCGATCGTTCGGCTCCGTCGACCCTTCCTCCGAAGACCAGTCAAAACAGCCCGCCAGCGAACCGGCCCCCACTACTGCCGTCGTCCGTAACACCGACCGCCGGGGTATCGATCTTCGATCACCTGTCATTAGAGTTGAACTATTGGAGAAATATAAGGGTCTTGTGGCTCATCTAACGTGTAAGGTAATTTGGAATGTATCTGGTTCGTTCTCGTTGGACCCAATCACAGTGGCTTTGGCAGTCGCCCGTCCAGTAGCGGTATGCACGGCTCGATGGAGGGGGAGACGGTACATGTTCCGTCGCCCGCTCGCGAACGGTTTTACGACAGTCGGGGGTACGGTCATCCACGGGGTGATGGGCTCGCGCTGTCGCCGGCCGAGGCCGCTCATCTGCTGTATCGTGGCGATCTCGACGCAGTGGATGGGAAGGGATTTCAGTCGTTTCTGGCGACGACGGACGCGCTCGTTCCGTTTCTCGTGTACAAGGACCTCAGAGAGCGTGGATTTTATCTGTCTCCTGCGCGGGATGGGTGGGTCGGACGGGACGTGGCTGAACGAGCAGATTTCGTCGTGTATCCGCGCGGAAACGGCCCCTGGGACGGTGTCACCGAGTACGCGGTGCAGGTAGTGGGCGAGCGCGAACCGATCTCTCTGACGGAGCTTTCGGGGACGCTGGCGGTTGTCGACGAAGAAAGCGAGATCACCTACTTCAGCGTCGAACAGCCAACACTGGCGGGTTCGACAGCTCACGATCTTCCAGCCGACGTGCCGGGAATGTTGCTCGCCGATCGCGTGGTGTTGTGGGACTGTCCGTCGGAACTGTACGAGCGGGCGTTTTTCGGACAGGCACTCGGTGATGGCCCATCGGACGATGACGACCCGCTGTCGATTCAGTGCTCGCTGGTCGAGGCGGCGTATCTTGCCGATGCGGGCATCATTCGGATCGATGCGGGAACGGACGGCATCGTCGAGCGAGGCCGCGCCGTTGTGGGTGACCGGTTCGACCGTCGGCTGGCGGTGTATCGCGAACTCAGAGACCGTCAGCTCGTCCCGAAGACGGGCTATAAATATGGCGCGGATTTCCGGACGTACGACGACGTCGAGCACGTTGGTTCGCTGCCCCACTCGAACGATCTCGTTCGCGTCCGTCCGTCGGGAAAAGCGATGTCGACGCGGGATCTGGCGCTGGACGTGCGGATGGCCCACGGTGTCCGTAAGCGAATGGTTTTTGCTCTGACCGACGCGAAAGGCGAGATAGACTGGCGGTCGGTCAGTCGTCTCACACCATGACCGGGCACGAACACGACGCCTCGATGGACGAATCAGACGGAGTCGAACGGACGGATGGCGGGACCGCCGGGGGCACAGACGACGTTGCGCTCGATCCCTGGGGCTCCTCGACGGTCGAAGATTATCGCAAGCTGTTCGAGGAGTTTGGCATCGAGTCGTTCGATGACGTGCTCGATTCAGTGTCACAGCCCCATTATCTGATGCGACGCGGTGTGATCTTCGGCCACCGGGAGTACGAGCGCGTACTCGAAGGCATGGCAGACCACAATGCGGCGGTTCTTTCGGGATTCATGCCGACCGGTGATCCGCATATCGGTCACAAGCTTGTTTTCGATGAGATCATCTGGCATCAGCGCCACGGTGCCGACGCATTCTCATTGATTGCGGATCTCGAGGCTCACTCCGCACGCGGGCTTGATTGGGACGAGATCGAGACTCACGCTCGTGACTATATCTTGTCTCTGCTGGCGCTTGGATTCGACCCCGAAGCTGGAGAGCTCTATCGCCAATCAGAAAACCGCGAGGTCCAGGATTTGGCGTTCGAGCTCGGGATCGAGACGAATCTCTCCGAGCTCCAAGCAATCTATGGCTTCGACGGCGAGACCGACGTGTCTCACATGCAGAGCGTCGTCACGCAGATGGCCGATATTCTCTACCCACAGCTCGAAGAGCCCCGGCCAACGGTGATTCCAGTTGGCCCGGATCAGGATCCACACGTCCGGCTCGCGCGGGATCTGGCAGCACGCATGCGTACGTTCAAAGTGACCGAGGCGTATGCCAGCTTCGAGACCGACGAGTCAAACCGCGAGCTGCTTGGTGCGGTGTACGAACAGCTCGACGGTGAGGATGAAGCGGTCGTTCGGTGTGAAGCGGCTGCCGAGTTCGTCGCCGAACAGTACTCTGCGCCCGAACTCGAATCGAGCCTTCGTGCAGCGGGCAAAGAGCCGCTCAGACACCGGGTGCGGTTTTTGGATAGAAACGCCGACGAGGAGACGTTCACGGCGCTGATCGATGCGATCGATGGCGAAAAACGCGTGTATGAGGGACACATCGACGCGTTCGATCTCGGCCGAACGGATGCGCACGAACTTGCTCGAGAGATCGAAGTCGAGCACGGCGGCTATGGCTTCTATCCGCCGTCCTCGATCTATCACCGGTTCATGACGGGACTCACGGGTGGAAAGATGTCATCCTCGATCCCGGCGAGTCACATCAGTCTGCTCGACGACCCGCAAACGGGCTATGAGAAGGTAAAATCGGCGACCACCGGTGGCCGCGACACCGCCGAGAAACAGCGTGAGCTCGGCGGTGAAGCCGATGACTGTCCGGTGTACGAGCTGTACGCGTATCTGTTGGCCGACGACGATGATGATCTGGCAACAACCGTCTACGAGGAGTGTGTCACCGGCGAGCGACTCTGTGGCGACTGCAAAGAACAGGCCGCAGTACTCATGCGCGAGTTTCTCAACGACCACCAGGAAAAACGTGAGGAGGTTGAACCACTTCTCGATTCGCTGGATATTGGGCTGTAGCACCACGCAAACAGCACAGATACGGACTTGACTCTCGTTTTCTACTCCAGATTTATTTAATAATGGAATAATTTATTATCTACTGTGGGGTAGTTTGGGTATGGTCCTCGATTTGGTTCCTCCACGGAGCGGTCTCGAACGTGGTGATGTCGCTTGAGTTCCACTCCCGCGATCGAAATCGATGGTCTCACCCGACGGTTCGGTGACGTTCTCGCGGTTGATGGGCTGTCTCTTACCGTCCATGAAGGTGAGGTTTTTGGATTTCTGGGTCCAAACGGCGCGGGCAAGTCGACAACTATCCACATGCTGTTAGGCTTTCTTGAGCCGACGGCTGGATCGGCCCGTCTGCTGGGACGCTCGGTAACCGAAGACTCACGCGCCATCCGCGAGCGGATCGGGATTCTTCCGGAGGGGTATGGCACCTACGAAAATCTGACTGGTCGCGAACACGTTGTCTCTGCAATCGAAACAAAAGGCGCTGATGACGATCCGGATACGATTCTCGAGCGGGTGGGATTGGATCCGTCCGCGAGCAGGCGGGCCGTGGGCGGCTACTCGAAGGGAATGGCCCAACGACTGGGACTTGCGGTCGCACTCGTCGGCGATCCAGCGCTGTTAATTCTCGATGAGCCAACGTCCGGTCTCGATCCGACGGGGGTGAAACGCCTGCGACAGATCATCGATGCGGAACTCGACCGAGGGACGACGGTGTTTTTCTCCTCGCACATCCTTGATGAGGTCGAACGAGTCTGTGATCGGGTGGCGATCTTGCACGATGGATCGCTCCAGACGGTCGATTCCGTCGAGGATCTTCGCGCGACGCTTTCGATCGAATCCGTGATCGATGTGACGCTCGCAGACCGGCCAACTGGCGTGGATCTCGAGGCCATCGACGGCGTTGCAGAGACACAGATCGATAACACGAGCGTTCGCGTCCGGTGTACGAAGCCAACAGCAAAAATGCAGATCCTCCGGCAGCTTGACGACGCAGCGACGGTGCTGGATATTGACATCGAAAACGGCTCGCTCGAAACCATCTTCGAGGCCTACACCTCGGCGTCGGACGGGCACGCACTCGCAGCCAATGGAACCACCCAACCACCGACAGAGGTTGAAAAATGAGCACGTTCACCGTCGCTCGCGACGACTTTCGGAACGTCAGGCGCTCGTACGTCATCGCAGGGACGATCGGCGTCTTCTCGGTGCTGGTCGGGCTCGTTTTTCTCGCCGAGATCGACATCTATTCCGACGCCTATCGGACGATTTTCGACGTATCGGCGTTGGTCGCGTTCATTTTGCCGCTGTTCATCGCGTCGATGACTTATCTCTCGGTCGCCGGTGCAGTCGATACGGGAACGATTCAGTATGTCCTTGGTCTTCCGAACAGCAGGGCCGCGTATCTTGCCGGCACATTTCTCTCGCGGGCGGTTATCGGCGTGGCGACCGTGGTCGTCGGTGTCACTGTCGGCTTCATTATCGCGGCTGTGACGTTCGAAAACGGTGCCGACGCCGGACGGTTTCTGTGGTTCCTGGGTGTCTCGATGGTGTATGCCCTGTCGCTCACGGGTCTGTTCGTTGGCATCTCGGCGATGACGAACCGACGTTCCCGGGCGATGATGGGCGTATTCATCGCGTATTTCGTTCTGGTTGGATTCTGGGGCGGGGTTTTGCCGGTCCTCTCGTTGCAGACGCTCATCGACGCCGTGGCCTCGACGCTGGGAGTGACCGTTTCAGAGACGACTCGCGAGTTCGTAGCGGGACTTTCGCCGGTGAACGCGTATTTCGGATCAACGCGGGTGATCTACTCCGGTGTCTTCGAGAGCTATCCGGCGATCGAGGCGATTGCACCCGCCGGCGACGATCTCATCGATCAGTGGTGGTACTACGTGTTGATTCAGCTTGCCTGGACGGTTGTGGTGCCAATGGTCGGCTATCTGCGATTCAAACGAGCCGAACTCACCTAGGGAGGCTGTTGGCGTACGTCCGACCCAGAACGCTTTTCTCCATCGATGGTTCACAGGCACGTATGGCAGAAACACCCCTGTCGGTGAGAACCGATCTGCGAGCACGCGGCGGCTCCAGGGGTCCTTTCTTTTCCGCGTAGGCGACGGTGGAGCGGGGTCGAGCAACAACCAGCTCGATTCTTCGAAACCGATGCCCCACGCGGTAATCACGTGCGCTGATCGACCGACACGATCGACGATAACACCATGCAACTTCCAGAAACACAGGCCAACGTTCTCGAATCGGCAAGTGCGTCCGCACCAACGCCGATCGAAACGATCGCCACTGACATCGACGAACCGACAGCTGCCGTCACTCGTGCAGCGTTCGAACTCGAAGACCACGGACTCATCACGGTCACCGAATCGACGAGTGATTCGGTTTCGCTCACCGAGGAGGGCGAGGAGTACCGACGGGATGGACTCCCCGAATGCCGTCTCTACCGGGCCGCAGCCACCGCTGGCGCAGACGCCGATCCAGTACCGATGGGCGATCTCATTCAGGCGGCCGACCTTGGCGGGCCGGCCGTGGACATCGCGCTCTCGAACTTCGCCAGAAAGGGCTATGGACAGATCGAATCCGGTGTCATCTCGATTGATCCCGACGCCGATCCGGACGCAGACGCCGAGGCACAGGCGCTCGTGGCGCTGGCAGCTGGCGAGCCACAAGATGACACACCAATAGGATCGCTGGAGCGTCGTGGACTTATCGAGCGCGAATCGAGCACCGATCGGTCGGTGCAGCTTACCGACGCGGGCGTCACCGCAATGATGGAGGGCATCGACGTGGCTGACACCGTCGGCGCAGTGACCCCAGAGCTGCTCACCAGCGGCGAGTTCGAGTCCGTCGAGTTCACACCATACAACGTAGCGGCCGACGCCGAACAGACCCCGAGCGGTCGCAAACACGTGCTTCGACGGATCAGCGACCGCGTCAAACGCGTTCTCGTCGGAATGGGCTTTGAGGAGATGGACGGTCCGCACGTGGATGCAGACTTCTGGATCAACGATGCGCTGTTCATGCCACAGGACCATCCCGCACGCACACACTGGGATCGATTCGCGCTTGCGGAACCTGACCGGATCGACGAACTTCCAGAGGAGTTGGTCACCGCGGTCGAACGCGCCCATCGAAATGGCATTGGTGCAGAGAGCGAGGGATATCACTCGCCGTGGGACGAGGAGTTCGCCCGCGCACTCGCGCTCCGTGGTCACACCACCTCGCTGTCGATGCGCTATCTCTCTGGCCACCAGGTCGGCGAGCTCGAACCGCCACAGAAGTATTTCAGCGTCGAGAAGGTGTATCGCAACGACACGCTCGATGCGACCCATCTGCTTGAGTTCTTCCAGATCGAGGGCTGGGTGATGGCCGAGAATCTCTCCGTTCGAGATCTAATGGGGACGTTCACGGCATTTTACGAACGATTCGGCATTACCGACGTGCAGTTCAAGCCACATTACAATCCATACACTGAGCCCAGCTTCGAGCTGTTCGGACACCATCCAACGACGGGTGAGCTGATCGAGATCGGCAACAGCGGCCTGTTCCGCCCGGAGGTACTCGAACCGCTCGGTGTCGAGTGTGACGTGATGGCGTGGGGACTAGCGCTTGAACGGCTTGCCATGCTCATGACCGGTGCTGAAGACATCCGCGATCTCCACGGAACACTCGCGGACCTTGATTTCTTGCGGACAGCGGAGGTGACCCACTGATGCCAGTCGTCGACATCGATACGGACGAACTACGCCGGCTCGCGAGCACGGATGACACTGACGACGAACTGAAAGCCCAGCTGTTCGGTCTCGGCCTCGAATTCGAGGGTGAAACGGACGACGGTGAGCTACAGTTCGAGTTCGCACCGGATCGTCTGGATCGGCTGAGCGTCGAGGGCGTTGCTCGGTCGCTTCGCTACCAGCAGGGGACCGATCGGGGCGTCTATCTCCCCTCGATGAACGATCCGGAGTGGACGATTGCGGTCGATGAGTCCGTTCCAGACGAGCGTCCGTACGTCACCGGGGCGGTCGTCCGGGGACTCGATCTGACCGACGCCGGTCTGGAGTCGTTGATCCAACTGCAGGAGAAACTCCATGCGACGATGGGACGTGGCCGAGCGAAAGGCGCGATCGGCATTCACGACCTGACGCTGATGAAGGGCGAATCGATCGCCACTGACCGCGAGAAATCGATCACGTATCGCGGGATTGATCCCGAGGGCGATCGCTTCGTTCCGCTGGACGGCGAAACCGACGCCACACCGGCGACGGTGCTCGAAACCCATCCAACCGGAGAGCAGTATGCCGACCTCCTCGCGGGGATGGACCGCTATCCAGCGATCTACGACGACATCGGTCTCTTTTCGTTCCCGCCAGTGATCAACGGCCAGCGCACGGAGGTCACGACGGACTCTCGGGATCTGTTCGTCGAACTCACCGGCACCGATCAGTGGACGATCGACAAGATGTGTACGATCATCTGCTATGCGCTTGACGCACGCGGTGGGCGCGTCGAGCGTGTAACCGTGGAGTATCCGGACGGCACCGAACTCGACTGCCCGGATTGTTCGGTGACAGAGAAGACGATCAGTCACGACCGGATCGAATCCGTCATCGGCGTGGCGCTGTCCACCGAGGAGGTGATCGACTATCTCGAGCGTGCCGGACTGGACGCCGACCACGAGGCAGGTGCGTACGAGGTGTCGATTCCGCCCTATCGCGTCGACGTGTTGCATCCAATTGATCTGGTCGACGACGTTGGTCGTGCCTATGGCTTCAACGATCTCGAGCCTCGTTATCCCGATGTGAGCACGATCGGTGGCACCCACGATCGAACCCAGCTCGAAGACGCCCTTCGAGAGACGCTCGTCGGGCTGGGATTCGAGGACATGCTGAACTTCCATCTCAGCAACGTGGAGAATTGCTTCGAACGGATGGGACTCGAGCCACCAGCCGAATCGGTGGTCGGAGGCGGTCGGCCGGCGACGATCGTCGAACCGTACAGCGAGGAGTACACCATCGTTCGCACGTGGGCGCTCCCATCGTTGCTGACAGTGCTCGAAAATAACACGCATCGGCGCTATCCCCAGGCGCTCTCCGAGATTGGTCTCGCCGCGACCATCGATGAGTCCGTAGAAACGAAGGTGGCAGAGCGACAGACGGTGGCAGGCGTGCTAGGGGCGACCAACGCCAGCTACGAGGACGCAAGGGGGCGACTCCAGGCGATCGCTACCGCGTTTGGCGTCGCGCTCTCGACGCCCGCCACCGAGCACCCTAGCTTCATCGACGGCCGGACGGCCACGATCGAGTTCGATGGCGAGCCTGCCGGCGTGGTTGGCGAACTACATCCTCGTGTGCTCGTTGAGCACGACCTTGAGCTTCCGGTCGTCGGATTCGAGTTCGATCTCGCGGCGCTGTCGGCATAGAGGCGGTATTTTTCCAGCTCGGAACTGTTGTGTGGCGTGAATGGATCAAACGTCTCCGCCGAGTCTCCCCGAACGGATCGACGGGCTGTTCTGGGGTGGCTCCGAGCTGGCACTCGGACTGGGTGCCATACTTATCGACACAGAACTCTCCGAGCTGGCCGTCTTGCTCTGGAGTGGCTGCTGGTCTATACTTGGCCTGCTCACGATTGCAGGCCAGTTTATCAGCGTTGACTACCCTCGACTGGAGTGGGTGGGGCTGGTGATTGCGAGCTGGCTCGTGGCGTTTCTCTGGCAGGACACCACCCACGGAATGGTAGCCTTCGTTGCAATCATCGGCGCGGCAGGATTCACGCTGCTGGTGCTCGTCTCTGCTATGAGAACCACAGAACGAATTCCGTAGCGCCGATCACTCCAGATCCACGCCGACAGCCGCTTCGATTGAATCGAAGCCATCGCGTTCTAGCAGCTTCAAGAGCCCCCGGTTGATTTCTCTCGCGATCGTTGGCCCCTCATAGATCAACCCGGTGTAAAGCTGTACCAGCGACGCACCAGCTCGGATTTTGGCGTAGGCACCCTTCGCATCGGAGATCCCGCCAACGCCGATCACCGGAACGTCAGTTCGCTCTGCGACGAACCTGACTGCTTCTGTGGATCGTTTTTCGATCGGATCGCCGGAAAGGCCCCCCATTTCGACTCGGTTGATGCTTTCGAGCGATTCGGGACGCTCCGTGGTCGTATTTGTGGTGATCACACCGTCGAGATCGAGCTCGTCGACGACCGCAAGTGCGTCTTCGATTGCGTCCTCGCTGAGATCCGGCGACAGTTTCACTAACAGCGGGTCTGCCCCGGCCTCGGCGAGTGCCCCGAGAATCGCCGTGAGATGCTCTCGGTGCTGAAGCTTCCGGAGACCCGGCGTGTTCGGACTCGAGACGTTGACGACAACGTACTCACAGCTGGATTTCACTCTATTGAACGTGTATCGATAATCCTCGGGGGCATCCTCCAGGGGTGTCGATTTTGACTTCCCGATGTTCACTCCAACGGGCACCGGTACGCGCGTTCGCGACAGCCGCTCACCGACCGCGTCGGCACCGTCGTTGTTGAATCCCATCCGGTTGATCAACGCCCGATCACTGGCCAATCTGAACAGTCGTGGCCGAGGATTGCCTGGCTGTGACTCGGCGGTCACGCCCCCGACCTCCACGTGGCCGAATCCAAGCCGCCCCACTGCGGCCGGAATCTTTGCGTTCTTGTCGAACCCTGCCGCAAGCCCCACCGGATTCGAGAAGGTCTGACCGAACGCCGAGACAGTCAGTCGTGGATCCGACGCTGTGAGCCGGTCGGCGTAGACCCGATCGAGCCCCAGCGTTTGTGCGCCACGCAATCCCCGTGTTATGAGACCGTGGGCTGTCTCCGGTGGCAACTGAAACAGAAGTGGCTTTGCTACGTCGTAGATATCCATCAGAATTCGTGCTCGAGATCGTCGTCCTCATCCGCCTTCTGGATGATGATCTTGTTATCACGCACGCGAACGAACACCTCATCACCGATCTCCATGCCGGCAACCGTCAGTTCATCTTCGTGGAGATTCAGGTGAACGTTGTGATACTCGCCGTTTTCGTCTTTCGCGCCGCTCGGACTGAGCTTTTTCTTTCGCACCATCGCGCTATCGTATTACAATCTTCGCTATACGATATACATAAGTCTGGCGTGCCCGTCGTTTCTTCGGATTCATTACATTCATCAAAACTCGTATATAAAGTTATTGAGCCTCTGCTGTCGATTTTGGGGATACAGTTATATGACGGTATGTACTGATGTGACATGGAGGTGTGAAAATCATGGCACGCAGTACGAGTGACAAACGAAACTTCGCCCTTCGTGAGACGGGGGGAAAGGAGACGAGTGTTTTCTCCGGTCGAACGCCACGACAGGCAGCACTGAAAGCAGCCCGTCGACTTGAACCGGCATCATCGGAGGAAGACGCCGATCGAACGCCGATCGAACTCAGAGAAAAAGGCACGAAGAAGGTCCACATCTACGAAGGCTGGGCGTGGGAAGAGCCTGCACCTGATGATAAGCCTGACTGGATGCCAGACCGCATCACAGAAGCGAACGTCTCGAAACAGGGCATCGAACATCTAGAGGAGATTTAGGACCCTGCAGTCGGACGTTATTTTTTGCCACTTCACCTGAACGGGGTGGTCACAAAGATCCAATAGTGACCACCACGAATGGACAACTGCGCGGCACTCACTCGCTTTGACCATACGTACGTGCGTGGGATGAGGAGCCGGTCTCCAGCCGCGCAATATTACTGCCCCCAGCCATTGCTGTATCCAACGAAGTGTGTCTGGGATATGGTTGCATGGAAACGGTATCCATGAAATCGCGTGACGTAGCGCCTGTAGTTCGACGGCCTTAAGGTGGTGGTGCCATTCCGATAGAATGCGAACGACGAGATGAAGACCCCAACGGGGGGTCGAAATCCTCGGTCCGACGCCCTTAAATATGTAGGGGCGATCGGATGAAATACGCTTCGAGATCGGGTCTGCGTTGTGGACTCGAACTCGATCCGATGCCTTTATGTATATAGGGGCATTCGGATTAAATACGACGGAGGCAATGTCCGTTGGATCCGGACATTGCCTGGATCGGTCGATGCGGGCCCTTCGATGGGTTTAATACCCTCAATGGCCTACGATCAGATCCGAAGGAGATGAGGATTCCACCCCTACGGTCCGCCGTACAGATGGGATCTGATGTTAGCCCTGATAGTTCGGTGATACTCGGTTGGTCGAGTATTCCCGAACGTCCGATAGATGGTGATGCGACATGCATCCCGCCTCGCCCCTCATTTTGAGGGGCAACATTCCGGTTGATCCTGCCGGAGGCTATTGCTATCGGAATCCGCTTTAGCCATGCGAGTCGCACGGGTTTAGACCCGTGGCAAACTGCTCAGTAACACGTGGCCAAACTACCCTATAGATTCGGATAACCTCGGGAAACTGAGGATAATCCGAAATAGCGCTCTACTGCTGGAATGCTATGAGCGTGAAACGCTCCGGCGCTGTAGGATGTGGCTGCGGCCGATTAGGTAGACGGTGGGGTAACGGCCCACCGTGCCCATAATCGGTACGGGTCATGAGAGTGAGAACCCGGAGACGGTCTCTGAGACACGAGTCCGGGCCCTACGGGGCGCAGCAGGCGCGAAACCTTTACACTGCACGACAGTGCGATAAGGGGATTCCGAGTGCGAGGGCATATAGTCCTCGCTTTTGTACACCGTAGGGCGGTGTACGAATAAGGGCTGGGCAAGACCGGTGCCAGCCGCCGCGGTAACACCGGCAGCCCGAGTGATGGCCGCTTTTATTGGGCCTAAAGCGTCCGTAGCTTGCCAGACAGGTCCGTTGGGAAATCCACTCGCTTAACGAGTGGGCGTCCAGCGGAAACCGTCCGGCTTGGGACCGGAAGACCTGAGGGGTACGTCCAGGGTAGGAGTGAAATCCTGTAATCCTGGACGGACCACCGGTGGCGAAAGCGCCTCAGGAAGACGGATCCGACAGTGAGGGACGAAAGCTAGGGTCTCGAACCGGATTAGATACCCGGGTAGTCCTAGCTGTAAACGATGCTCGCTAGGTGTGACGCAGGCTACGAGCCTGCGCTGTGCCGTAGGGAAGCCGCGAAGCGAGCCGCCTGGGAAGTACGTCCGCAAGGATGAAACTTAAAGGAATTGGCGGGGGAGCACTACAACCGGAGGAGCCTGCGGTTTAATTGGACTCAACGCCGGACATCTCACCAGCTCCGACAGTAGTAATGACAGTCAGGCTGATGGTCTTTGCTCGAGCTACTGAGAGGAGGTGCATGGCCGCCGTCAGCTCGTACCGTGAGGCGTCCTGTTAAGTCAGGCAACGAGCGAGACCCACACCTCTAGTTGCCAGCAACATCTCGCGATGGTTGGGTACACTAGGGGGACTGCCGCTGCCAAAGCGGAGGAAGGAATGGGCAACGGTAGGTCAGTATGCCCCGAATGAGCTGGGCAACACGCGGGCTACAATGGTCAGGACAATGGGATGCTACCCCGAAAGGGGACGCTAATCTCCTAACCCTGGTCGTAGTTCGGATTGCGGGCTGAAACTCGCCCGCATGAAGCTGGATTCGGTAGTAATCGCGTCTCAGCAGGGCGCGGTGAATACGTCCCTGCTCCTTGCACACACCGCCCGTCAAATCACCCGAGTGGGGTCCGGATGAGGCCATTTCCGATGGTCAAATCTGGGCTCCGCAAGGGGGATTAAGTCGTAACAAGGTAGCCGTAGGGGAATCTGCGGCTGGATCACCTCCACAGACCGGGACCAGGTCGATGACCTGGCCCACATTTGCAGCGCGGACGTTCGGTTCGTCCAACCGAGCACTTCAGAACTATCAGGGCTAACAGGTAGGGCCCATAGCTCAGTGGGAGAGTGCCTCCTTTGCAAGGAGGATGCCCTGGGTTCGAATCCCAGTGGGTCCATGTTCACCCGACCGAGATCGATTCCCTTAAGTGGGACTCAGCACTCGTTCGGGTAACGACAGATGCACCATCTCGTGCCAAGCGAGGATGGGAAGGGTCGATAACCACTCAAAACCGCCGAGTGGTTGATGAGACTGTATGTACGTGCAATCCAGGCGCTCACTGGACCCGTTCTCCGGGTTCCAGTTATTATTACCGTCGTGGCTACTGTGCCGCGTGGTGAATAGCTCGGCTCGAGTGCCGACGAAGGACGTGCCAAGCTGCGATAAGCCTCGGGAACCCGCATGGAGGGGTCGAACCGAGGATCTCCGAATGGGAATCCCTACAACAATTGCTTCGCGCAATAGGGAACGTCCAGAACTGAAACATCTCAGTATGGGCAGGAAAAGAAACCGTAAGGGATGTCGTTAGTAACGGCGAGTGAACGCGACATAGTCCAAACCGAAGCCTTCGGGCAATGTGGTGTACGGGCTGGTCAACAACAACGGAGCTTCCGCGAGAAGTCTTCTGGAATGGAGCGTGATACAGGGTGACAACCCCGTATCGCAGAAGCACCGTTGGGGACCAGATCCCTGAGTAGCGGGGGTCGGAAATCCCTCGCCAATGTGGCAGGCATCTACTGCCAAGACTAAATACAACTCGAGACCGATAGTGGACAAGTAGCGTGAGTGAACGCTGAAAAGCACCCTGAGAAAGGAGGTGCAATAGGGCTTGAAATCACGCGGTGATAGAGCGATGGGGCGTAGAAGGCCGATCGAAAAACGACCTGGGGGCGACCCCACTGTAGGAATCGATCGGAGCCGACGTCTTATCGTGCGTTTTGAAAAACGAGCCAGGGAGTGTACCTATGTGGCGAGTCTAACCCGATTATCGGGGGAGACGCAGGGAAACCAACAAGGCCGCAGCATTGCAAGGGCCGCCGTGTTCAAGCGCGGGGAGTCATATGGGTACGACCCGAATCCGAGCGATCTACGCGTAGGCAAGGTGAAGCATGGCGAAAGCTATGTGGAAGCCTGTTAGGGGTGGTGTCCTACAATACCCTCCCGTGATCTACGTGTAGGGGTGAAAGGCCCATCGAGCTCGGTAACAGCTGGTTCCAATCGAAACATGTCGAAGCATGACCTCTGCTAAGGTAGTTTGTCGGGTAGAGCGACCGATTGGGGTGTCTGCCTCCGAGAGGAGTCAGTGCCCCTGTCAAACTCCAAACCGACAGACGCCGTGGATGCAGGGAGTCCGGTGTGCGGGGTAAGCCTGTGCACCATGAGGGAGACAACCCAGAGCTGGGTTAAGGTCCCCAAGTGTGGATTAAGTGCGATTTGAAGGTGGTCTCGAGCCCTAGACAGCCGGGAGGTGAGCTTAGAAGCAGCTACCCTCCAAGAAAAGCGTAACAGCTTACCGGCCGAGGTTCGAGGCGCCCAAAATGATCGGGGCTCAAATCCACCACCGAGACCTAGCGACACGTGTTAGAACGTGATTCCGTAGATTGGCGCTCCGATTGGGTGGAAGTATGGGATAGATTTCATATGGACCGATCGGTGACGAAAATCCTGGCCATAGTAGCAGCGATAGTCGGGTGACAATCCCGACGGCCGAACAGACAAGGGTTCCTCAGCAATGTTCGTCAACTGAGGGTTAGCCGGCCCTAAGTCTCACCGTAACTCGAATGAGACAAATGGGAAACTGGTTAATATTCCAGTGCTGTTGTGCAGTAAACGCCGACGCTTTGGGGTCGTCTGAGCCGGGCCTTCGCCCGGTCGAATCGTCGAAATCCGTGGAAGCCGTAATGGCACGAAGCGGACGAATGTCGAGACAGAGCAATTCAGACCAACCTAGAGCCCGTGAAAAGGCAAGCACAACATCCGTACCAAGATCCGACACAGGTGTCTGTGGCTGAGAACGCCAAGGCCTGTCGGGGACAACCGACGTTAGGGAATTCGGCAATTTAGTCCCGTAAGTTCGCGATAAGGGATGCCTGCCCCGGAATGGGGCAGGTCGCAGTGACCTAGACGCTCCGACTGTCTAGTAACAACATAGGTGACCGCAAATCCGCAAGGACTCGTACGGTCACTGAATCCTGCCCAGTGCGGGTATCTGAACACCTAGTACAATAGGACGAAGGACCCGTCAACGGCGGGGGTAACTATGACCCTCTTAAGGTAGCGTAGTACCTTGCCGCTTCAGTAGCGGCTTGCATGAATGGATCAACGAGAGCGTCACTGTCCCAACGTTGGGCCCGGTGAACTGTACGTTCCAGTGCGGAGTCTGGAGACCCCCAAGGGGAAGCGAAGACCCTATAGAGCTTTACTGCAGGCTGTCGCTGGGACATGGCCGCTGATGTGCAGCATAGGTAGGAGTCGTTACACAGGTAGCTGCTACTAGCAGCCCACCGAGACACCAGTGAAATACTACCCGTCAGTGGCTGTGACCCTCACTCCGGGAGGAAGACACCGATAGCCAGGCAGTTTGACTGGGGCGGTACGCGCTCGAAAAGATATCGAGCGCGCCCTAAGACCATCTCATCCGGGTCGGGAATCCGGAGCAGAGCGCAAGAGCAAAAGATGGTTTGACAGTGTTCTTCCCAACGAGGAACGCTGACGCGAAAGCGTGGTCTAGCGAACCCATTGGTCCCGCTTGATGCGGGCAATGGCTGACAGAAAAGCTACCTTAGGGATAACAGAGTCGTCACCGGCAAGAGTACATATCGACCCGGTGGCTTGCTACCTCGATGTCGGTTCCCTCCATCCTGCCCGTGCAGCATCGGGCAAGGGTGAGGTTGTTCGCCTATTAAAGGAGGTCGTGAGCTGGGTTTAGACCGTCGTGAGACAGGTCGGCTGCTATCTATTGGGGGTGTTTGGTGTCTGATGTGAACGGTCGTATAGTACGAGAGGAACTACGGTTGGTCGCCACTCGTGTACCGGTTGTCCGAAAGGGCATGTGCCGGGCAGCGACGCGACACGGGGTAAGGGCTGAATGCATCTAAGCCCGAAACCCACATAGAAAAGAGACACCGCAGAGATCACTCGTATAAGACGAGGTCGATAGACTTGGGGTGTGCGCGCCGAGGCAACGAGGCGTTCAGCCCGCGAGCACTAACTGATCAAAGCCACTTATTCGTACTGGACTCGAGAACGGGTCCGGGCGCAAACTGGATTGCACGTACGCGTAATACACCGATCGTGGTCTTCGACTACGGTTCGATTCCGTAGATCGGCATTGAGGCGGCCACAGCGGCGGGGTCAACTCCCGTACCCATCCCGAACACGGAAGATAAGCCCGTCTGCGTTCCAGCGAGTACTTGAGTGCGAGAGCCTCTGGGAAAACTGACCCGCAAGGGTGGCCAAGTGCAGGTCGAGGTTTGCCAGCTATAGTACACGCAGGGTTCGTCCCGGTGGAATTAGCGAACAGACTGTCGACGCCTGTTACTGGTGGTTCGCCGCCTTTCCATTCATACTTCATTCATATTTGCCTTGAGCAACAGCTTCGTTGCTCAGGGCTATTTTCATTTTGGAGAGCGACTGCCACATCGCTACCCTTATCTCGTTGTATCCGAAATCCATAGCTAGCGCCAAGGTGGCAGAGTCTGGCCTTACGCGGTCGCCTGCAGAGCGACTATACGCCGGTTCAAGTCCGGCCCTTGGCTTCCGATTTTTCAGTGATGATACGGTCGCCAGCAGGGCGACTATACGCCGGTCCACCGGTACGGTGGGCCAGGGAACGAAATGAACGGAGTGAATGGAGTGACTGAGGTTCAAGTCCGGCCCTTGGCTTCCGATTTTTATGTGTGGTTACGATGGCTAGCAGAGTGGCTCTACACCAAGGATGACCCCCGAATGCCTATGTTAATGAATGTGTATTGAACGTATTAGTAGAAATGTCTGTCATGCTTGCCGAACCTACCGTTCTCGCTGCCGCCAAAGAGTGCCTCTATCCGGATCTCGATCGCAGCCAGGACCAGTATGCAGTCACCGAAACGCAGTTCACGACCCGGACGTGGGGTGGGTGGGAGATTCCAGAAGCCGTGCGCAGTCGCCTCGCGCCGTTCAACACCATCCAGCTCGCAGCGGGTGAGCCGGACCTTCTCGGCATCGGCATGCCGGCTCTCGATGTGCTGAATAGTGAGGCGACAACGACTCCGGTCACCGTGATTGAAGCAAAGGGCCATAACAGTGACCCGAGCACTGCAGACGTTGGCACCGGCATTACGCAGGCTCACAGTCATCTTTCGGAGGTCAACCTTGGATACGTCGCAGCGCCCATCCAGAGTATCTCAGATTACGAGCGGTCGCTTGCGCGCGAGCTGAACGTCGGTGTAATTGGTGTGGTGGAGCCTACGGAGGCTACCCTCCTTGAACCGGCTCGTGTGACCGGCGGCGGCGACTTTTCCACTACGATCGATGCGATCAGATTTCAAGCGACTCCCCATCACCTCACCGACGCGAGCTTTCCGGTGAACCACCCGAAAAACTACCTCGGCTATGTGCTCGCGCACGTGGCTGTTGAGGAGACGAACGAGATGTACTCCAGGCACGTGATCAATGATCCCTCTGCTGGCCGCCATGGTGCAATCTTACTCGGGCTCATCGACGATGGCCCAGAGGGAGAGACGCTTACCCACCTCGGCGCAGAAGTCGTTCGCTTCGCCCGTGCAGAGGAAGGGAGTGTCGCGAAAGCGCTTGAGAAATTCGCGTCGTGGAAGGGGCGACAAAAGCGGTTCACCGAGCTCAATTCACACTGGGCGCAACTCTCGCGCTCGATTGCCATCCAGTACGAACCAACGCAACTCATCGTCGAAGCGCTTGAGTGCCTCCACGGGCGGGGTGTCACCTCCGCAACGATCGACGACGTGGTTCAAGAGGCGTTCAAGCGCAATCGAGCGCTCACCGTTGAGGTGTTTTTCGCCCATGGCCGGCGTGATGGCGTCCTCACCGCCGGCGGCGAGCTTGATGTGTCCACGCTCACCGACCCAGACGTGTACAAAACAGGGATTCACTTCCAATTTAAGCATTTCCTGCGCCACGTCGGTATCGTCACACGCGGTGGGACAGACAAGAAAACAGAGGTACTCTCCAACGAGTGGGCGTTACAACAGTCGGTTACCCAGGAAACGATCGTGTATTAATGCGATTTGGGTGATGATCCTCACGAGCTATTTCACAAGCCCGCAAGCGTTTGGTATGGAAATTGGTCTTGTGAGTTGCACAAAGCACAAGCGCGACCGATCGGCCCGGCCGAAGGATCTGTACGACGAATCAGCCCTGTTCAGGAAAGCGCGCCAGTTCGCTATGGCGAACCACGAGGCGTGGTATATCCTCTCGGCGAAACACGGTCTCCTTGAACCCACTGGCGACCGTATCGAGCCGTACGATGAAACATTGACCGGTGCTCCAATCCAACGGAAACGAAACTGGGCACAAACCGTCTTCACGCAGCTTTGTGAGATTGGGGTACTCACCCACGAATCGCGGCTCGTGTTCCACACTGGCCGCGATTACTACGACGAACTCATCCCGCTTTTGAACGAGACAGACACCGCAATCACAATCGAGACTCCGACAGCTGGGCTCAGATACGGTGAAACGCTCGCCTGGTACAACGACCAGCGGTGACGACAGTCTCGGTGTTGCTCACCCCACGATGCAAGCGGCGAACGTCTCCACGATTCGAACGTGTGACACTCAGCCGATCTCTTTGCACGCTGGTCTTGTAGACCCTCGCCGAACACGCTGTGTTGTCCTCGGTTGTGGTGCCCATTAGGGATGATTCCCAATCGGGTGCTGGTCAAAGACGACTGACATCTCTCTATGTTCGTTTTGCGTGTGGCGTTGGATTGTGATGGCTTTGGGACTGCTGGACCGATACATTCACCGTGATTTGTTACGAATCTGCTCTATGCCCGCGTTTCCTGATTCATCCCTTCAGAATCCACTCACCGTTTCGTGCGAGCGGTGTCCAGAGCTCACCGCCGCGCGCACCTGTATCTCGTGGGGCGTTGGGCCGCCCGATGCTGAGATCGTCGTGGTGGGCGAAGCACCCGGGGCGGGTACTCCCGACGCTGAGCGCTGGCAGGGAGGCAACTGGACCGGGATGGCCTACACCGCGCGTCACTCTGGGCGGCTGATCCGCGAACTCATGGCCGACGTCGGTTACCCCGATGCGTACTATACGAACGCCGTCAAATGTTTTCCGAGCGATGGTGACGGCTCGAATCGCGAGCCAACACAACACGAACGCGACAACTGCCGGCCGTTTCTCCGCGAAGAGATTGAACAGGTTACACCGCGGTGTGTCGTCGCCACTGGCAAGCACGCAACCCAGTCGCTGCTCGCAATCGAGGGCAGACAGATTGATGGCTTCCTCAAGTTGGTGTTGGAGCCGATTGAGTGTCCAACGCTGGGCTATCCGGTGCTTCCGATTTTACATCCCTCCTATCAGGCGGTGTGGCTCTCGCGAATCGGACACGACCGGGATTCGTACCGCGACGCCCTTACAGCCACCCTTGGAGCGATTGAGGACTAGATACGAACGTTCTGATGAGTGTTGTCGCTCGTGTGGACCGCGCATGTTCGTGAACCCGCCTGGATCCCACCAGTTGCATCGGGCATTGTTGTGGCGTTCATTGCGGCTCGAACGCCTCGATCTGCTTGATTGTGGCGGTGGGGTTTTCAGCCCACTTGATGAACGCGAGTACGTTCTCTGACCACCCAGAGATATTGAAGACGTTCTCATAGCCCTCTGGGGTGATCAAGTCGCCGTAGGCCGCCATATCGAGCAGATAGAGCGCAGCATCGGGCGCGAGTTCATCCCGATAGGCGTCGAACTGGGATTTGACGGAGTGCTCATCGCGTTCGGTGAACGGTGTGTTGTCCCAGATCTGCATATCGGTGATGATGATGATCCGATCGACGACGTGCTCAGACGCACGCAGGTGCTCGATCGCCTTCCAGCCGTTCGTGGCGGTGCCAACCTCCTCGTCAATTCCGAGAATGGCGTCCAGGCGCTGCAACACGGGCGTGTCCACGTGTGTGGGGATGCGCTGGAACGCATCGCCAAAGCCACCGACGGTGGCACCCTCATCGGCCAGGATTGCACCGAACAACGCGGCGATCTCTTTCATTCCTAGCGTGCTGTGTTGGGTGAGAAACATATCCATCGAGCCGGACAGATCTACCGCGACGAGCGTGTTGTCAAGGTCGTCAGGAATGGTTTCAACGGCCACATCGATCGCGGCCTCCAACCAGCGCTCGATTTCTGGGGCCTGAATCCCGTCCTCTGCCAGCGCGGCGTAGGCCTGATAGTACCGAAACGGCGAGAGCGGCGCGTTGCGAACCGCATCCAACTCCAGGTGGTCAACGATGGTTTCCTCGGGGACGCCCGCCTGGAGCATGTTCCGGAGGTTCCGAATCGACGCAAAGAGCGGGAGAGAGTACGTCTCGTCCTCGATGAGCCGCTCCCATGCGGCTCGGGTGTTGCCGCGCTCGGAGATGACGGTCTCCCAGGTGTTGGGCGACGCCAGCGGCTCGACGCCGGGATAGTCGTCAAGATCCCCACGCATGAACCGCTCGAACAGCCTCGCTTGCTCGTCATCAATCGGCGTTGGGTGCACGCGGTTGAACACATCAAAGAGCGTCACCTCACGGCGCGAGAGCGTGTACTTACCCAGCGTGTAGGCGTCGGCTTGTGCGACGAGCACGTCCTCGATCCCGCGCCGGAGCGGCCACGGTGCCGTCCCGCCGAACAGCGTGTCGTGAACTGCGAGCGCAGTGGCAGTCTCGTCCAGCCGCTGGATGATCGCTGATGCCCACTCGCGGATGAGCGATTCGGAGGAATTGTCCTTGAACCGCTCATCATTGGCCGCCAGCACGAGCAACACCTGTGGGATTTCGCGTAGATAGCACTCCTGGCGCGCAAACGCCGCGAGTCGGAGGATGAATTCGGGATCTGTGTCCGCCACCGCGTCGAACCGACGGACGAGCGCCGTGAGCTGTTCGTCATCAGCTTCGTAGAACGAACCCTCCAGCAACTGGTTGACCGTCCGCTTATACAGCGCGAGTCGTGGATCGACGGGCGCGAACGCCTCACCCCCCTCGTGGTTGGTGGTCCGCGTGGCCTCGGCTATCGTCTGTTTTGGTGCGTTAAACTCCATACTATCATCTGGTGCACATCGGAAATGAGAGTGTGGCCGGAAAATCGCCAGAGTGGTGCGGGATTTGAACCCGCGCTACACCTGTGGAAGTATCACTCCAGCTCGACGGCCACGATCTCAGCAATCGCGTGCGCGCAGAGACACAGCAGGTCGCATTCACCCCACAGCGTCTCGATGCTATCGCACGAGAATGCTCTCAATCATCACATGTATTCTAACTGTATTAATAATGTCGGTTGTATATCATCGGGTGATACACCTTTGCTGGAGTGTGTTCGAGGTATGTTACCGCTGTATATCCACCGTCTGGCATGTATCGAGGACTCACGAGTAGCGAGTCCAAACATGACTCCTGGTTCATTGTTGGTGTCCGGAACGAAGGTATATCTGATCACCAGACCTGCCTCGTTGATCTCGTCGTGTCGACCAACCCAGTGATCAGAACAGCTGATGTGGTGTGGCCGTTGGTTGGTCTCGTTCGGTACAGCTCCGAGAAATCTCCGAACGATTCGTAAAAATCGTAGTTCCCTAAAGGCGTTCCTCGAGCGTGTCGAGCATCTTCGTCCAGCCCTCGACTACACCGTCCGGTAGCGGCTCGGGAAACTCCTGTGTGAGGACCACGACAGCTCCGTTTCCGGCGTCACTAAATTCGTAGGTGAGCCGGAGCTCACCATCTTCAATTTCTTCGCGGGTGCCGAGCCGTTCGTAGTCGACGACTTCTGTGTACACTCCGTCGTTTTCGATGGTGTGCTCGCCGTCGGTCCAGGTGATTGCCATCGCACCGCCCGCTTCGAGTTCGTTCGCGTGGACTGTCGCCTCCATCCCCTCGGGGACGAACCACTGTTCGAGCTCATCAGCATCGGTGAACGCCCTCCAGACCCGCTCGCGGGAGGCATCGAACGTTCGACGGATTGTGAGTGATCGTTCGCTCGTTTCGATCTCGGTTGTGTCGTCTGCGTCAGGAGTTGTCATCGCTTTACTGTCTCCAGATGGATGGCCAGCTCGCTGGAGCTCTGCTGACCAGCGACGAACTGGCAGGCTGGTTCTCGATCGATTGGGTGTCCAAGCGTCGAACCACTCACGATAAAATCCAGATCATCTGACTGGCGTTCAACCATCTAGTTGAATGCACTCTGCTATGTATATTAAGCACTCGGGAGAATAAAATTGGAACGACATTCAAAGATGGGTGCTCTTAACTCGTTATTTTGTTTCCGCCATGAGCTGTCCTGCTGGGGCATCGAATCAGGATCCGTCGTCAGTTTTCAACGCCAGCGATGATGAGTCAGACCGTCGCTTCGATCGTTTCACTCTCTGCAATGAGCAGTTCGAATGCCGCCGCGATCAATGCTATCTGGAGCACTCCTTGGAGCGCACCGATGAGGGCTGATATAATCTGACCGATAAGTCCCATACCAAAGAGCGAACTGATAGATCCGAGGATAACAAAGACAATGGTGATTAGTACGCCGATTATGAACAACGGAATCCGATTTCCGGATGCGAGCCCCCAGCTCGATTTGAGTGCTTCGATGGCGTTTTCGCCCTCAACGATCACGAACACTGGGAAGAACAATAGTGAAACCATCAGGAAAAATCCTGGAATGATAAGCAAAATGAAGCCCACAAAAATCAAAATACTGGTGATTAACCCTCCAATAAACATATTCACCAATATCCACGCAAAATTGTCCGTGAAGTCATCACTATCGAGTTGATCTGGTCCATCGGAAATGAACGCTCGGTATCCTCCCATGTTTACCATCAGTCCTACAACTCCGAGTAGGAGTATGAAGAGGAGTCCAGTAAGAGGATGAATCGCGCCAAACAATGGTTCGACCATTGCTGATTCCATCGCGGGCGTGTAGGTATCTTGCTGCTTGACTGCCCAGACTGCGATTCCTGCCCCGATCTGTGATGTGATAAATGTTAGAATTGCAACTAATCCGATAAGCTTGGCTCCAGCATCGGAAAAGGTGTGATCGATTCCTTGGCTCAACGTGTCCGAAATATCCAGCGACATACTTGTCTTCGTATCCCCTATTACTTTACTTGTTGGGATGTCAAACACGAATTACGCTCCATTTACTATCATTGCAATGTTTATATTTCTGGAAAGAATAATCGATGTATGCCAGTCACGCTATCCCTGTGTTTTGGGCCGGATTGCAATCACTGTGCGGTCTGTGGGCGATACGCTGCTTGGCGGTGTGGACAACCGTCAGGGAGGCAATAGCGATGAGTTTGCTCACAGCAATCGTGATCTTTCTTGTCGGCCTGGTTTCTGGCATTATCATTAGGGAGTTTGCGGGAATCGCCGCAGTAGGGGCGTTGTTGCTCGTCGTGTTCGGCATCACAACTCCGAACGTCGAAATCATCGATTTCATCGTCTCACAATACTACCAGAGCAATGAACTGCTGTTTCTGGCTGGACTGCTGTTCGGACTTGATGCGAATCGAACTCGTCGCGTGATCACGAGTCGAGACTGACGGAGAGGGTATTATCGCTCCTCGTAAGCGAGGAGCGTTGTCTCACACTACTCTTTGAGAGTTGTTTGGTTCAGGAGAATCCCATGATGCGCCCGCTTCGCCAGAATTCCCCCGAAGATCAGTTATGTGCTCTTAGCCCACCAAAAGCACCCTACGACGTGATCGAAGATAGGTGGATTGCGCCGGGAACCAGCCGTTCGAGTGTCGAATAATGCATCAATCGAACGACTATCGCGTCCATTGCCTATGATTTTCACTCACGCGATCGATACCGTCGCAACGAGCGACAACACGAATGAGACGACGGCAGCCACCGTTCGAACGTGATTCCATCGTGTCCACCGCGATCGGATAGACCGCCAGTCGTTTGGGGGCGACTCGACGGACCACGCTTCGATGGCGTCGTTCATCGGAATATGCATACTCGACGTGACGCCGACAGTCCCGACCAGGTAGACGAGTGACGCTACGATGAACAACTGGCCGTGCAGTAGCATCCAGTGTCCACCGACGAATACTACAAGCGTACCGATGGCCGGGACGACGATCGCACCACCGAAGGCGATTCCAAATGCTGGGTTCAGAATCTTCTCGTTGACTGACTGCATCACTCGCGTGTATGTCGACTCCCCGAGCGTGTTGAGGGCCAGCACCACGCTCACCGAGTAGGCGAAGAAGAGACCGGCCATGAGCCCAATCAGGACGGTTGACGTGGCAAATAACCCAATGAGGAACAGGTCCGACTGTCCGATCAGTCCAGCCATGGATCCTCTCCATGATGTCGAGCTACCGTTGCCGTCCGTTTTGAAACGATCATCTCCCGGAGCCGCTCAAGGACCTCCCAGCCAGTGGCGTCGCTTGCGCCCGTAACGAGGATGTTTGGTGGAGTACGTTGGCTCATATCCTGGAACGTTCTTCGACTGGCAGCGGGAAATAATGTCAAATTTCTGCTTTGAAAGTGACTTTCGTGGAGGTAAGCGGGTTGCCAATTCGGCGCTTCCGTCCGCGGCTATATACAACCATCATTCGTACTGTCACACATGGTAGAATCAGACGAGGACGATTCTTCCTCGCCAACACCCGATCAGGGGGGCGCTCGCTCGCAGGAACACAGCTCTGCGGATGTTGTTACCCAGTATTTTCACCTTCTCGACGGTGTGCCTCCCATCGACCAGACGCCTGAGGAGCTGCATGTAACAGTGAGCGACCTCCTTGAACTGCTCACGAAGGCATACGCTATGGATATCCTCTTTCATCTCTTTTGCGAACATGATGCGCTCCGTTTCAACGAAATCGAAGCTGCTACAGGTGCGTCCCCGAAGGTCCTTTCTCAACGATTGAAGGAATTCGGCGATGCGGGACTCATTACCCGGCGGTCCTATGACGAGATCCCGCCCCACGTTGAGTACGAACCGACGCGTATGGCAGAGGAACTCGATCCCGCATTTCAATTTCTCTACGCGTGGGCGGATCATCATGACATTGATTGACAAACCACCCGTTAAATCGCTTCGCCAGATTCAATGCGTCCTCATCGCGAATCACTCTGCTGACAACTGTCTGTATCTTTCCATGAGTCTTGAGAGGATTAAAACGTCCATATAGCGCGTGCGTCCAGATGGAGTTTGCTCGAACCGGGTGCCCTACGACGACTCGATCGCCTCGTCGATAGCGGTGGTGAGCCGGTCAAGCGCCAGTTCGCGGTTGGTCGTCCAGTTCGGCGACCACACACGGTGGACCGTCCAGCCCAGTTCCTCTAGCACTTCACGGCGCAATCGATCCCGGTCTCGGGCGGTATTGGAGTGGCGATACGCCACGCCGTCGCATTCGATGCCGAGCACGTACGATCCCGGCCGTTCTGGGTGCACAATAGCCAGATCAACGCTGTAGCCAGTGCGATCAGCTGGTCGAACCACGGTGTAGCCCTCGTTTTTGAGCGCTGTCTCGACGGACGCCACGAACAGATCGGTACTGTCGCCGTCAGTATGCTTGAGGCCACCATTTTCGCTTTCCTCGCGAGCGTACGTCAGATACCGCTTAAACAGCTCGACACCCTTGCTGTCTGTCCGTGAACAATCGATTTCCTCGGGCAGGATCGAACTGACGACGGTGACCTGCGATTTTGCCCGGGTAATTGCCACGTTGAGCCGCCGTTCCCCACCAGCTTCATTGAGCGGGCCAAAATTCATCGATAGCTGGCCGTTTTTGTCTGGTCCATAGCCGACGCTAAACAGGAGACGATCGCGCTCATCACCCTGAACGACCTCGAGATTCTTGATGAAAAACTCGTTGAGCACGTCGTCACTGGCGACGAACGAATCGAGCGTGCTGTTCGACGCACGCCGGCGATCGAGCTCATCCTGAATTGCCCGCTGTTGTGCGCTGCTGAACGCGACCACGCCGAGACTTGCTTCGGGTCGCGTTTGTGCGTGGGCTTCGATACAATCGACGACACGAACCGCCTCGGGACGATTCTGGCGCGTGCCGCCGCGATCATACACCCCATCCTCGACATACTCGAAGGTAACGCCGGTCGAATCCGTCGGCTCATTCTCCGGGAACGTCTGCAGCCGACCGTCGTAGAACTGCTCGTTCGAGAAGGCGATGAGCTCCTCTGCGTTACTCCGGTAGTGCCAACGGAGCGTTCGCTCCGGAAGAACCGTTGTGGCCTCCTCTAGAATGCTGGGGCTGTCCTCGCGCACCGCATCGTCGGTCGCGCTCTCGGCCGTGAAAAACGATGTCGGTGGAAGCTGCTTCCGGTCGCCAACGATGATCGCCTGCTCGGCACGAGCAATGCTACTCACCGCATCGTGTGGCTTGATCTGTGACGCCTCATCGAAGATGACCGTATCGAATTTGATCGACGACGACGGACAGTACTGTGCGACAGACAGCGGACTCATCATGAAACACGGCGTTAGCGTCGTGATGAACGATCCTGCCGCGTCGAACAGCGAACGCAGTGGCTCACTCTGCTGATCGATCTGTTGACGGAGAATCACCTCTTCTTCTCCGGGTGTGTGTCGTTCGTCGAACGTTGGCTGGCGGTCTCTCACGCGCCTTCGGATCGCCGCACGTGCTAGCTCAAGCTGTTCGGTGTCGAGTGCTCTGAACGACTCGATGTACCGTTCGAGTTCGGCAACGCTGAATCCGCCGAGATCGGTCTGCTCGTACACGCCATGCAGCCAGTCGGTGTAAAATCCCTTTTCGAATGCCCGAACGAGCTCGTCAGGATCGTAGGATCCCTCAAGGAACCGATCGACGTAGTCGGCACACACCGTCTCGCGGACCGTTTCGAGTTGTGCTTCGAACGTGATGCGCTGTTGGAGTGCTGGTACGTCATCGCGACGCCCCTCGAAATATGACTGGACCGAAGAGAACGGTGCGTTGTGTATTTTCTCGCCGTCAATTCGGATCTCGCTCGTATCCATCATTGTATCGAACGTTGCGTATGCCGTTTCGAACCGCTTGAGCAGTTCGTCGGTCCGCTGGCGGATGGTTTTCACATCGGCGAGTCGATCGTCGAACAGCCGGTCTCGAACGGGGACGATCAGCTCGTCATCGAACGCCTCTAGCCCAGCGATCCACTGCTGGGCCTGGATGAGCGTTTCCCAGTCCGTATCTGCTCCTGCATAGAGTGGCCCCAGCCGATCGATCACGTCGCGATATTCCTCGCGCTCGGCTTCGATTCGCTGGATCTCTGCAAGCTGTCGCGTATCGTCGAGAAGCTGTTCGTGATCCGGTTCGTACCCATCGCGCGCATGATTCGTGATCGTTCGCTTTAGTGATCGGTACGTGGGGTTAACGGACCGAAGGCTGCCGAATGCCGCCAGTTCGTCGGTGAGTTCGATACCATCCAGTGCGAAAAAGCTCCGCCGGTAGTTTGCTTCGAGCTCTCTGGTCTGGCTCTTTCGCGCCCGTTCGAGCGTCGCAAGCGCCTTGAGTCGTGATCCGTCGGTGACGAATGCCTCATCGAACAGCGTGTCCCGCCAGGGGAGCTGTGGTCGATCGTCGAGATGGGCGAGCAAATCGTCGACCGTTCTGAGCGTATCGACGGTTTCTACCTCCAGACCGATCGCCGCCGCTATCGATTCGCGTACGGCATCCATCTCCTTGATCGTCTCACTGAGCGTTTCGAGCGCGCGCTGGGCCTTTGTCCCGGTTTCGACACCCCATTCTGTCAGCCGCGTGTGTCGCCACGGATTCGTCTCATAGCGTTCGATCTCCTCGTCGTATCGTGCCAGCGTGGCGAGCGCGTCGATCGCCGTCGTCACGGCTGATTGTGAAACTGCCAGCGGCTCGACGTCACCAATGTCGATTCGTGGGGCCGAAGATCGACCGGAGCGAATGCCAAACACCTCATAGACGGTCAGATCCCACCCTTCTGGAGCAAATCCCAGCTGATCGCCGTACGCGTTGATCGCCGCTCGGTGCTCGCTAAGCCGCTCGATTGCGCTCTCTCGGTCCACTTTGGGCTCCGCTTTGGCGGTGGTGAGCGCCGCTTCGAGCGTTTCGAGCACTTGCTCTCTGTTCGCTCGCTTGCCGTGGACTTCGAGACAGAACTGATCGAGTCCCACTTCCTCGAGCCGGCGTTTTACCACATCGAGCGCAGCCTGTTTTTCGCTCACGAACAGCACGCGCTCGCCAGCAGCGAGCTTCTCGGCGATGATGTTGGCGATCGTCTGAGATTTTCCAGTGCCAGGAGGACCCTGGAGGACGAAATTCGTCCCGCGCTTTGCGGCCTCGATTGCGGCCTGCTGGCTCGAATCAGCATCGAGCACCTGAAACGTATCAGCAGGATCGACTGTGTCGTCGAGTTCGGCTACTGCGGGCGGATCGATCGATTCATGGGCCGAAAGCAGGGGCGATTGGTTTCCGGCCAACGCCTGCACGACCGGATTGTCCGCGATCAGCGCTCGATTGCGCTCGAGATCGGTGTAGAGGCTGAATTTCGAGGAGTCAAAACAGCCCAACACGACGGTCGGCTCGATCGAGACGTCAGTGACACTGGACAGTGCCTGAAAGACGGATTCGAACGCCGCGTCGATCACAGAAAGCGAAAGCGCCTCGTCTGTTGGCAACTCCACGTCGTGGGTTGTGGCCAGCTTCTTTCGGAGCGCTGGGTTCAACTGGAGTCCACAACCCCTGGTTTCGATGACGAACTCGACTGTGGAGTGTTCCTGTGAGTCCGATCGAGAGAGATCAACCGGCACCAGAAACAGCGGCGACCGTGTCTCGGTAGCGTTCCCGTTGGGGACCCAGCATAGCTGTCCAAGTGCGAGATAGAGCGATTCGACGCCGCGTTCGCGACGGTGTCGTTTGGTAGCGCGTTCGATCGTTGGCAACGCGCGAGCCACGTTCTCATCTATCAGCCCGCTTGAGTGCGCTGCGTCTACGATTACATCAGAGCTCCCATCGCCCGTTTCGGTTGTCGAGTTGCCTATCCACAGCTCACCGTCCGATTCGAGCGCCCTCGCGACCGGAATTGGCCTCGCGTCCTCGAACACTAGCTGCGTATCTGAGGGCTCAAACGAGATCAGATCGTTTCGCCGAGAGAGGTCGAGCAGTTGCGATTGGGCTTCCTCAATGAGTGCAGTAACTGCGTCGTCGCCTGTATCGGGTGCCGATTGGGGACGGTTTGGTGTGACCTCGGAGATTGGTGTGACCGCTTCGTCCCAGAACCGCTCGGTTGTATCCTCATTCGTCGGTGGTTCGGTTTCGGACGCCACATCGACGGCCGGTTCGCTGGGAAACTCTGCAAGCAGCGATCTAGCAGCCGCGAGTTCGTCGGCTGTATCGACAGTGATCGGCAACGGTTCGCTCGATTCCGGCGCAATCGGGCGGACCGGACTGGCAGGTAGCTGTGCCGTGTCGATCCCAGCCAGGTCGTCTTCGGTGAGTGGGACCGTGTCGATGCACTGAAACTCGGTTACGTTGTTGCCGTCGCCGAACAGTTCTCGATACGAGGAGATCGTAAAATCAGTCCGATCACGCTGCTGGTCGCCGTAGCCAGTTGTGGCTCCGTCGAGGCCATCACCGTAGACGAGCGCTTCGAGGTCGGACTGCCACGCCACGATTGGCTGTGACTGGGTGTCTTCTTCCTGAAGTCCACGATGTGTCACGACGTACTGTACTGCAGTCTGAAAGAGCCGGAAGCATTCATAATGCTCGGCGAGTGGACTGCGCGCTTGGTCGTCTGTAGCTGTCGGCTGGTCGTCAGCTGGCTGTGCGTCCGGTGGCTCCGGTTCGGTGGGTGTCTCTGTGTTCACGTTCTCGAAGAACTCTGCAACCCGTGGTGCCGTCTGGGCTGCGTGGTCGATGATTACCTCTCTCGTGAGCAACTTTGCAGGGTCGTCATCGATTGCATCTGCAATGATCGTTAGCGCCTCCTCGTGGAGTTCCTGCAATGGATTTCCTTGATCTTGTGGTGTCTCGATCTCGTCGGGTGGGTGGTCTGCAACGACCTGCTTGAGCGCTCTAATTTCCTCTTCGATTGTCCCTGTGACGCGCTGGATGATTTGCTGTGGGACGGCAGTCGCTTCGAGCGCGTTCGGAATTGGCCCCTCGATCGCCGTTTCGCCATCGTTCGTCGTGTCTGTCGTGTCACGCCCGTCGTGTTGCCAGGTGTACTCCGTCCATGCGCCGAGCATCGCGGTCGCATCAGCGGTGTCAGTCTCACACGCTTTTTTGAAGGCACTGAGATGAGCACGCCGATCGGGGGTCACTTCCCATGAAGCGGCCGGATCTCGTTCGAGCAGGTCGATAAACGCACTGCCATCGGTAAGGAGCGACTCGAACAGATCGGGATCGAGTCCGTCTGCCATCGAAAAACCAGGCAGGCGTTCGAACCGGTCGCCGAGCGCACAGAAAGCGGCTGCGTGTTCGATGAGACGCTTCCCGTCCTCTCTCGGAACGGCAGCTTCACGCGTTGGTGGGACGCCAACCACGTTGTAGAATGTCGCGTGCTTTGTGGTATCGGCGGGGTTTCGGAGTACGCGGCCGATCCGCTGGACGAGCGCCGGGTTAACGCCTCCCGTCGCCATGTTGATCGCGACCGATGCGTGTTGCATGTCGATTCCCTCGCCGAGGAGATCACCGGTGCCGAGCAGGACGTTATTGGAAGCTGGCGTATCGAACGCATCGATCACCGTTCGCTGTTCGTCGCCGGATTGTGCGCTCGTCACAAGAAAGACCGATTCGGGATCTGAAAGCACGTCCTGTAGCCGCGTTTCGAGCGCCTCGACTCCGGCGTTGCTGTCGGCGAGCACGACGACATTTTCGGAGTCTGCGTGTTCGACGACGAGATCGACGATCGCATCCAACGAGGGGGTGAGATTCCACCGCTTGGTCTGTCGAGAAAACAGTCCCGTTACGAGATTGCGAAACGTCTCGTCGTTTCGTTTCAACTCGTTACCAGCGTTCGTGTGTGAGAACTGTCGAACGTCGTCGAACGTGCGCAACGGTGTGTCTGGTGTTCCATCAATATCTTCGCGTTCAAGCGTCGATTGGACCGTCTTGAACGCCGATGTGACGCGGTCGGTCAGCGTCTCGAGCGACGTTCCGACGAGTTCGTACGGCGCATACTGCACTTCCCAGTCGAACGAAGGGATGATGCCGTCGGCTCTGGCTTCCGCGACGGTGTAGCGCCCGAGTTCTGGTCCGACTCCATCAGACAGCCGGGTTGTGAGCGCGTTGCTGTCGTCCCCAGCCGTCCCGACTGATCCAGACAGCGCGAGTACGTTTCCAGAGAACGACTCAAGCAGCGACCCCCAGCCACTGGTCGTTGCGTAGTGGTGTGCCTCATCGAGCAAAACGATGTCGTCGTCGCTCCGTGGGGAATCAAGCAGTCCCTGTGGCGTCCGAAAGTGGATTGTTCCCCACGCGAGAGTGGCGTCGTTGGCTGCGATCCGTTCCAGAGGGACGTTCAAATGTGTTGCAAACAGCCGTCGCCACTGCTCAAGCAACAGCTCATTGTGGGCAACGACCAGTACGTCGGTTCCCTCAATATCCACCTGCAGGCTGTCTGCAGTCTGGTCTGTGGGATGGAGTTCGCCGTAGGCAAGCGCAATCGTTCCGAGCCCAAGGACGGTTTTTCCAGTGGCGGTTGCCATATCAACGTAGCCACGCCCATCGTTTTCACACCACGCCGCGAGTGCCGTCCGCTGGTGATCCCACAACGGCACCATCATCTGGGGTTCGTCAATCAGAGCGCGCAACTCCGCAGTGTCGCTCAGGTCGATCCCGTCAACGATTCGATCGATGACCGATATCACCCCATCGTCTCCAAACAGCCGTGTAGTGACATCTGCAACCGTCCCTCCGGTGACCGTGAGCGATCTCCCCCCGTGTTTCAGGAGCAACTTTTCGATCACTGCTCCCGTTGCCGTCTGCACGTCCGCAATATCGAGATTCGCTGTCGTCAATCGATAGCTAAGATCGTTCAACTCATACACCAGTCCGCCAATCGTCCGGTCAGAGACGTTCTCGAGTACCGACGGAACGTCGGTGTGGGTTCCAGTCGTCGTTTTCACGCCGCGACGGTAGTAAGGTCCCAGCTCCCGACCGAAGTTCGTCTTCGATAGATTCAGATCACTGATCTGAATGTTCGCACTCAGATCCTTCGCGATCTCGTCGATGTAGGTGGCCCACTCCGTTTTCGGGCGGTCGATGAGAAACGAATCGTGGAATTTCTCTCCGGCTGATTTTAGATTCTGTGTCCGATCATCAGCGAGATCATCGATATTCCGCACCATTCTTACCTGGTGTTTGTGCGTCTATCTGATAAATAAATCTAAAATAGTTGGCTATCTTTATGATATGATTGTAAATATGTTTACTACGTAACTATGTTTTTGTGATTCTGAGGTCTGGAGAATCATCCTCCATCGAAGGTTCGGCTATCGAACAGTGAGATATATTCTCATTCGGATCTCCCATACCAACTGCTACGGAGGTTCCCTGCTGTCGAACGCATTGTTGTGAAGCAAGCACGATTGACACGTACGACAGTACCCGTTCTGATCGCGTTGCTGGTGGTGGTGCAACCGATAGGTGCGTCGACTGCTATGCCAACTCAAGCATCATCGACGGACACGACCACAGTGACCGTTATTTCCTACAATGACATCCAGACGGCGATGTCGGATCCGTCGGCGATGGGGGCGCTAGTGGGTGCAATTGAGGAACGCCGTGCTGTGCACTCGAATCCGACGGTGGTTGTCGGCGGTGGTGACGAGGTGAGTCCGAGTTCGCTGTCGCCGGTGAGCAACTGGACGGTTCCGGTGGCGGTGTTGAACGCCATCGATCCCGCGGCGGAGGTAATCGGAAACCACGATCTGGATTATGGTTTTGGTGCGGTGTCTTCGTTTGCGAACGCCTCTTCGTTCCCGTGGTTGCTATCGAACGTCCATGATTCGTCGGGTGAATCCGTCGATGGGACGGAGAACTACACCATCGTCGAGCGCGACGGCGTGCGGATTGGTGTGGTGGGGGTGGTCGATGGGGCGATTGACCCGAAGACGGCCGTTGATTTCGACGAAGCGGGATACAGCATCGAGTCGTTCACCGAGCGGGGTGATTCACTCGCGCGCCAGCTCAAAACCCAGCACGACGTGGACGTGGTGATTGGGGCGGCGCATATTGGCGTTCCCGAATCGAAGGAACTCGCGCGTGCGTCCGAGCACATCGACGTGATCGTCACGGGAGACGATGAGATCGAGTATGCGCCACAAGAAACGTCCGGGACGGTGATAATGGAAGCAGAGGCCCGCGGTGAGCATCTCGCCGAGGTCAATCTCACGGTCGGAGCAGACGGGTCGGTGTCGATGCAGGACGGTCAATTGCTCAATGTTGGTGGGACGGACGCGCCGATGAACGATACTGTTCGCCAGCTCGTTGCAGACGCTCGGTCCCGCCAGCTGGACGAGACGATCGGCACGACGACCGGGCGTCTCGATTCGACGTTCACGGCCAACTATCACGACGAGACCGCCTGGGGGAATCTCATCACCGATGCGTTCCGTAATCGGACGGGTGCTGACGTGGCAGTAACGAACGCAGGCGGTATTCGTGGCGATTTCGTGATGGAGCCTGGGCCGATCACGTACGATGACGTGTACACGTCGCTTCCATTCGGGAACACGCTCGTCACGAAAGAGTTGACTGGAACGGAGCTCCGGTCACTGCTTGAAAGCCAACTCGTCACGCTCGATTCACCCGATGGCAAACGGTACGGCCAGGAGCCATCACTGCAGGTCAGTGGCATTCGCTATGAGTATATCGCGCATGCGAACGTTTCCAATCGGATTCGTGATGTGACCGTCGGTGGTGAGCCGATCGATCCGGACGCGACCTACACTGTGACGGTTAACTCCTACATGGCCGGCTGGGACGATCTCAGCACGCAGCCGACGGTGGCCCACGACTACACGCTCTACGGGACGGCCGTCGCCGAGTACATCGCCTCGATGGGAACCATCGATCCACCCACCGAGGATCGAATTCGCCGCGTTGACCGCGAAATCGCGCCTGGACAACAACGCGGTGCACCGCGTGGCGTCGTCCCACTGCAGTTTTCGGTTCCCGAGAGCGTAACGGCCGTCAACGAATCGACGGCGCGGATTCAGAACCGAACGTCGGGTGTCATCTCCGCTGAGCGCGTCCAGCTCACCAACGATCGACTGCTCGTCTTCGTGGATGGCGAGGCCTATCGGTCGCTCGCCAGCAACAGCTCATCGTTGCAGCTCTTTGTCGAATACACCGATCGCACGTATGATTCGGAGCTCGTGTATTTCGAAAACAGCGTGCTCAATAGTGAGGTAAAGGGATGGAACGGATCGATAAGTGGCGTTTCGAACGGGAAGATGGCGGGCTAATATTTTGTGTTTGTGTATAATTCATATGGAATGAATATAAATGAATCCCTGTCTACCCGCTCGCGCTGACGTGCTCATTCTTTGAGCTAGGGGTAGTTTACAATAAGATGTCCACCACACGTGGCGTAACTGATCACCGGTGTCAGCGTCCAACACATCCATATCTCTCCGAACTGTAGGCCCGTGGATGACAGCGACAAATGGATCTCTGGGACGGCTCTTCTCGCGGTATCGGTCCGTCCCGATCGTGTATCGGTTGGCGGTGGCGTTCTTACTCGGCGTGATTGTCGCGTTCGTTGTTGGGCCCCCAGCCGAGCGCCTCGCGCCGATCGGCGATCTCTTCTTGCGGTTGTTGGAGATGATCGTCGTTCCGGTGGTGGTGTTCAGCCTGTTGGCTGGCGTTCGGCGACTCTCGCCCGCACAGATGGGTCGCGTTGGCGTGTACGTCGTCGGATTTTACGCTATCACCACCACGATTGCCGGAATCATTGGACTCGGGCTGGCGAATCTCCTCCAGCCAGGTCGTGGCGTCCAGTTCACCGGTGGGGCGGCGAAATCAGCCGAGGCTCCCACGATCAAAGAGGTACTGCTGGGAATCGTTCCGACCAATCCGATCACCGCGCTGGCCGAAGGAAACCTCATCTCGATTATCTTTTTCGTGATCGTCTTTGGCATTGCACTCGCGCTCGTCCTGGACCGAACTGACGATGATACGGTCGAAGCAGGCGCAAGCACGGTGTTTGCGATCGCACAGGCGGGAATGGAAGCAATGTTCACCCTGGTGTGGGGTGTGATGGAGTTCGGCGTCATCGGTGTGTTCGCGCTTGTCGCCGCCGAACTCGCCGGCCGCGACGTTGGAGCAATCCTGGCACTGGGATCGCTGGTTGGTGTGGTTGCACTCGCCATCGGCGTCCACATCGTCGTCACCTACCTGTTCGTGATCGTGCTGGGTCTCATCGGTGAGTCACCGATCGCGTTCCTCCGCGGGGCGAAAAACGCGATGACGACCGCGTTCTCGATCCGTTCCTCAAGCGCAACGCTGCCAGTGACGATGACCGACGCAGAAGAACAGCTCCGAATCGACGAACGGGTGTACGGCTTTGCGCTCCCGCTTGGCTCGACCGCGAACATGGACGGCGCGGCGATCCGACAGGCCGTGACGGTGGTCTTCGCCGCCAACGTTGTTGGCCAGCCACTGGCGCTGGGCGATCAGGCAGCTATCCTGTTGATTACCGTGCTCGTCTCGATCGGTACGGCTGGCGTCCCCGGTGCCGGACTGATCATGCTGACGATCGTGCTCCAGCAGGCAGGCCTCCCGCTGACTGTCGTCGGCTTTGTGGCTGCGGTCGATCCGATTCTGGGCCGCATCGCAACGATGAACAACGTCACCGGCGATCTCGCCGTCTCGACGCTCGTCGGCAAACTCACCGGCTCGATCGATCTCGACGACGGCGTCTGGGCGGACTGAATCGCGCGCGACGGCGGGCAGAGGGCTTTGGTGATTGCCCACTAACATCCTGGTATGTCGACTGACGCGTTCAGATTCGAGTACGCGCCGGGGGCCATCCGATACGGCCGTGGCTGTGTCGAGACCCTCGGCGACGAACTCGCCCAACAGGACGCCACGAACGCCCTGCTCGTCACCGGCCAGACTGTTGGCACCACCGAGGCGGTCATCGATCCGGTACTCGATGGCGGCGCAGATCGTATCGGGCCCGTGTTCGATGAAACAACGCCACAAAAGCGCCTTAAAACTGTTCTCGATGGCCGCGCTCTCGCCCGCACCAGAGAAGCCGACGCGATCGTGAGTCTGGGAGGGGGCAGCAGTCTCGATGTGGCTACGGCGATCCGCGCGCTCTCGGCTGACGACCGCGACCCGGAGACGATCCGCGAGGCGTTCGAACGGAACCAGACGCTCTCGGTGAACGCACAACCACAGCTCCCCCTGATCGTGATTCCAACGACGCTTGCCGGCGCGGACTGCTCGATGGGAGCGGGAATCAACGCACAGACAGAAGATGGGGTGATCCGGGGTGGATGCTACGACGCCCGGCTCATGCCGGATGCGCTCTGTTACGATCCGGCGCTCATCGAAACGACGCCCTCGACGGTTCTGTATGCGTCTGCGATGAACGGCTTCGATAAAGGGATCGAATCGCTCTATTCGCCAGCCAGCACGCCAATCACCGACGCCACCGCAGCCCACGGACTGGAACTACTCTCACGGGGACTTCCCGCGCTAGGGTCTGGAAAACGCGACGACGACACCCTCCACGACGCAATCGTCGGCACAATACTGGTCCAGTATGGCGTCTCGCGCGCGGATGGATCGACGCTGTCGGTCATCCATGCGTTTGGCCACGGCGTCAATCGCGGTTTCGACATCCAACAGGGAGAAGCACACGGAATCGTCGCACCGCACGTCCTTGAGGCGGTGTTCGAACGCATCGATGGAAACAGAACAGCACTGGCCCGCGCACTCGGCGTCGCGAACGTGTCTGACGATGATGCCACGGCGGTCGTCAATGCCGTCACCGAGCTTCGGGACGCACTCGGCCTTGCACAAGACCTCCGTTCGATCGATGATATGGACCGTGCGGATCTTTCGGCCGTCGCAGCCACAATCGCCACTGACGGACTCATCGCGAACACGCCCCCCGGACTAGAACTCTCACAATCAGAGATCGAGACGGTTCTCGAGCGCGCGTGGTGATGAAAATGACAGAATGAGCGCCACCACCAGGGCTTGAACCTGGGACAACCTCGTTAACAGCGAGGTGCTCTACCAGCTGAGCTATGGCGGCCCGTAACTGCACCCGAAGGTACTCGCAGTCCCTTGAAATTCCTTTCGTTTTCCACTCCGATATCCTTACCCACGACAGGAGCGTTCGATCGCTATGAGCGATCAGTTCGGGGCGGTAATCGATCGGGTTCGCGACCGCTTCGATCCCGATCCAGACGAGCGTGCCCGCTTGGAGCAGGCGGCGGATGCGTTGCGAGCGCGCGCCCGCCGCGGCGTTTCTGAGCTTCCAGTGTCGGCTGATGTCGTACAGGTTGGCTCGACGGCGAGAGAAACCTGGACCAGCGGCGACCGCGATATCGACGTGTTCGTCCGATTCCCACCCGCTCTCTCACGATCTGCACTCGAAACGCACGGGCTGGCCGTTGGCTGGTCGGTGCTTCCGGATGGCCGCGAGGAGTACGCCGAACATCCCTACGTTACCGGCGAGTACGACGGCTTTGCGGTCGATGTGGTCCCCTGCTTTGCGGTCGAGTCCGCGACTGAAATCCAGTCTGCCGTCGATCGCACTCCGTTCCACAATGCCTACGTCAGTGAGCGTCTTGATTCCGAGCTCGCTGGTGAGGTGCGACTCGCAAAGGGATTCTGTAAAGCAATCGGCGTGTATGGGAGCGATCTCCGGACGAAAGGGCTCTCGGGCTACTGCACCGAGTTGCTCGTCATCGAGTACGGTGGCTTCGAGGCCTTCTGTCAAGCGGTCGCAGACTGGAAACTACCGGTGGCGCTCGATCCCGAATCGCACGGCACCGAGACGTTCGACGATCCGCTGGTAGTGATCGACCCGACCGATCCCACGAGAAACGTCGCGTCGGTCTGTTCGACCACGAACGTAGCCAGACTGATTCATCACACCCGAGCGCTCGTATCTGACCCGAGCGTCGATCGGTTCGATCCCGCCGAGCCCGAACCGCTGACAACAGCGGCGTACAGCGCACATATCGAGCGCCGCGGAACGATCCCGGTGGCACTCCGGTTCGACGCACCGTCGATCGTGGACGACCAGCTCTATCCACAACTTGAGCGATCACTCGAAGGACTCCACGCAGCACTTGAGCGCCATGGCTTCGAGCCGATTCGTGCGACCACATTCGCTGACGAAACCGCCGTGCTCTTCGTAGAATGTGAACGCGCGACGCTCCCGGCGATCGAGCGACACACTGGCCCACCCGTGGATGTCGGCTCGCATGCTGCGGATTTTGTTGAGAAATACGCTGACAGCGACGCCTACGGTCCGTTTATTGACGGCAACCGGTACGTGGCAGAACGCCCCCGAGAAATCCAGACTATCGACGCGCTGATCGAAGCGAAACTGTTCTCAATAAAGCTCGGCGCGGCCGTCAAACGGACGCTCAAATCGGAGTACGAACTGCTCGTTGGACCGGCAACGACAGCTCTTCTCCCGGAGTTCGAGGGCGCACTCGCCCGGTATTTTTCACCGCGTCCCTGACGACCGCGAGGGGCAATCACTTTGCGTGTCGATCCGTTGTGGCGGGTATGGACACCGCAGATGAGGCCGTCACGGACCACTGGACGGCTGTCATTGACGACATGGAGGCCACGGCGAACGAGTATCGGGCGGCCGGCTGGACGGTGATCGAACTCCACCCCGGAGACGTCACCGGCTCGACGGATGAGCCGGCAGGCTTCGACGTTGTCGTTCCCGACAACGAGTTTGCACAGCTCGAAACGGCGGTCGAGGGTGCGGCGTTCGACGACACCGAACTGTTCGGGGCCACCCACGGCGGCACACGATTCGTTCTCTCGGTGACGTTCGACAGCGAGAACGAACTGGCGGTCTGTTGTCCGCTGTATTTCGACGCTTCTGTGGCACGATCGCTGGCCCAAACGACCACTGATGGGCTCGTTACCAGGATTCGACCGCTGACGAACGATCGCGCAGTCACCATCGAATATCACGACCCCGATCCGCTGTTTCCCGAGGAGCTCACCGACCGCGCGGATCAATCGGCCTGATCGTCGTCATCGTCGTCCGCGTCGTCGTCCGTTAGTTCCTCGCTTCTGAGCTCTGCGCTCGCTGCTCTGACTTCTCGCATAATCTCCGAGATTCGCGCTTCGGCTTCGAGCTCCTGTTCGACGGTGAGATCCACCCCTTCAACCTCGAGTAAGAACTTCGCCACTTCCGTCGATTCGTACATGATGTCGTCGAGCTCCTCGGCCGTGAAGAAATCACACATCGCCCCATAGAGAAACGTCGCACCGGCCGTTCTGATCTTCTCTTCGAACGCGGCGCGCGCCTGATTGACCGCCTGCGGTGTGTACGTGTCTTCCATAAACGGCACGAGTTCGGGGAGATTCTCGCCGATCTTCGTCATCTCCACGCCGGTTTCAGTCCGGAAATCCGAACAGAGCCGGGCAATCGCCCACTCACGCGCGGTAATATATGTTCGATCGCGAAGGAACTCGTTCGCCCGGTCGTACTGACTCCCATCGATCTTCTTGAATCGATCGTACTGGGCAATCTCCTCCGAGAGCGCGTCCTCATCGTCATTCGCTTTCTCGTCAATTGATCCGTCGTCGTTCGGTTTGGTGTCGTCTACTTCACCGTCGTTCGGATCCTCGTGGTCCGCTGTCGGTGCGTTGAGCGTCGCTTGTGTCCCCGTATCGGGACTGGGGTCGCTGGAATTGCTGGCTGGCTTCCCTGGCGTCTTCTCGTCGATCCGTCCGTCGTCGTCCATACAGTGGGTGACTCGGGAGAGACGAAAAAGCGTGATGGCGAGAGGCTTTTGGTGAGCGCGGGCGAGCCACCAGTAATGAGGATCCTGGTAGGGATCGATCAGTCTGACCGGGTTGCGCCGGTGCTCTCTGGGGCGTGCCAGCGGCTCTCGGACGGCGATTCACTCACTGTTGCGGTGGTTACCCCCACAGACGAGGCGTCGATCGACGAACTCGAGACGGCAGTGACGGCGTACGTCGATGCAAACGAGCTCGGCGCGACGGTGACCTCGCTCTCTGGGCATCCGGGGAGTGAACTGGTTGAGCTAGCCGAACGCGAGGGATTCGACCGACTGGTTATCGACGGCGGCCGGCGGAGTCCCCTGGGAAAGATTCAGCTTGCTGCACTCACCGAGTTCGTCCTGTTGAACGCCACGATGACGGTCACACTGATACGATGACCCGGATCTACCCCGATACGCCAGCCGGCCCGTTCGATCCACCGCCGGTAGTCTTTACGGACGCCGAGAATCGACAAATCGAGATCCAGACGTACGACGGCGGGCCAATCGATCCGTTCGTCACGATGTATCTGGCGTTCGAACCGGCCGATCGTGCACAGGGAATCCCGCCGACGAACGAATCACGGATTCGCGAGTGGCTCGATCGGATACTCATCGACGACGCGGTTAACGTCTATGCCACCTACGACGGTGGCGTTATCGGCCATGCCACGCTCGTTCCGGATGGGAACGACGCGTACGAGCTGGCCATTTTCGTGCTGCGAGCCTACCAGCAGTCCGGTATCGGAACGCGGCTGATATACTGTCTGCTCGGTGCCGGTCAGGACCGTGGTGTCGAACGGGTGTGGCTCTCCGTTGAGCGGTGGAACGCCGCGGCGCGTGCGCTCTACCGAAACGTTGGATTCGAGCCCACGGACGCAGATGGCTTCGAGTTCGAGATGTCGCTTCGACTCAGTGCTAGACAGTGACGACGGGCGTTGACGCGTATCGAACGACGTAGTCGGCGACCTCACCGAGCACGGCGGGAGCCCTGACGCGGGGCACCACGACGAGATCTGCACCGATATCCGATCGCACGTCGAGCACGACGCTTCCGGGGTGCAGGCGGAGCTGTTCGGTAGAAAAGCCATACATCAACGAGTGAGTGGTGTCGATTGCGCTCTCGTCGATGCAGTCGTGTGCCCGCTCGAGTAGCGCGTTTCCGACTGCCTCGGGATCCGTGCGGCCGTGATCAACGATGAGCAACAGATGGAGCGTCGCGTCGTAGCCCTGCGCTAACCCAACCCCGTGATCGACGACGCGCTCGGTGTCGATATCGTCCGCGAGCGCGACCAGCACCGTATCGATCTCCATACCGACCGTACCGTGAGCGAGCGGAAAAACCCACGGAGTATTTGGCCACGCCGCCACAACCTCCCGCCATGTTCGAGACGGTGGTGGTCGCAACCGACGGCAGTGAGCCGACCGAGCGGGCACTCGAATCGGCGATCGATCTGGCCACTCGCTTCGAGAGCAGCCTCCATGTCGTCTCCGTGGTGGCACAAGGAGATCACAGGGCCAGAGCAACTGCGCAGTCGACACTGCTGGCGCTGACGGGTGATGTCGACCATCCGATCACCAGGGCAGTGCGTAGCGGTCCAACAGCAGAGACGATCATCGAGTACGCCATGACGACGGCTGCAGATCTCATCGTGATGGGCGTCCGCGGTCGTGATGGCCCCTACGAGTACAATCTCGGTAGTGTGACCGAAGCGGTCGTTGCTGATTCCCCAATTCCGGTGTTGACGGTCCGTGGACGGGCGAACTGAGTACCCGAACCACGACCTTCATTGGTGACACCCCCCTCGTGTGGATATGGACGAGTCGCTTATCGATGCTGATTCCTTGGGGCTGGAGCGCAAATCCGTGCTTCCCGGCACCGGTTTTTTCACTCCTGACGACGATGATGACGAGCTCTCTCCGGAACGTGTGGCCGCGCTCGAAGCGGCCAGTGCCGTCGTCATAGCTGACAGTGACGCCGACGGACTGGGTTGTGCGGCGTTGATCCGCACCCAGTACGACGATCCAATTCCGGATGAAATCAGCCCGGAGATGGATACCGAGGAACTTCCCGACCACGAGGTGGCACTGATTCCAGGAGCACCACACAGCCTCACCGAGTCCCAAGAGCAGATCATTGAGCACGCGCCGGCGGACGTGGCCGTATATATCTGCGATCTCGCGCCCGATCGCGACTCCGACATCGAACCCCTTGAGGAACTCGTCGAGCACGCGAGCCAGGTTTCCTGGTTTGACCACCACCAGTGGGACCCTTCGTACGTTACACAGGTCGAGGCGGCGGGCGTGAATCTCGTGCTCGGCGAGTCGGACGAGGAGTGCTCGACTGACGTTACACTCCGGAGTCTCGAAACCTCGTTCGAACCATCATTTGCAGAGCTGGCAGCCCTCACGCGAGATCACGACCTCTGGCTCAAAGAAGATTCTCGAAGCGACGATCTTGCGGATTTTGCAAACTGGACGCCGCCGGAGCTCTACGTCGCAACGGTGCGCCGTCATGGCGTTTCGTTTCCGGATGCGGTGGCGGAGTACATCACCGAGCGCCGGATCGAAAAAGAACGCTTGATCGACAAAGCGATCGAGCGCGCCGAGCTCCACGAACTGTCCGTCGGCACCGGAACTGTCACCGTGGGCGTGACCTATGGGCGCTGTTCGCAGAACGAAGTCGCCGAAGGGCTCCGCGAACAGGGGGCTGATGCGGCCGTAGTGGTCAAACCAAGCGGTCCGGTGAGCCTGCGCGGTACAGATAATTTCGAACGCTGTCACGAAGTGGCGGCAACGCTCGGTGGCGGTGGCCATCCCAAGGCCGCGGGCTGCAAACCGGACATCTACGACGATATGCTCGATTATGCCCACCACTGGACGACACGGGGAGCCATAGCCAAACGACTGGCGTTGAGTGCGTTCAGAGAGCTCGAGGCTTCCGAGGAGTAACCGTTACTGCTCGACGGACGGATGTTGTTCTGGCGGCGGTGACAATTGTGCTTCGAGCAACTGCTGTCGGCGTTGTCGCCCCTCGTGTTCGCGTTCGAGGCGCGTCGTTTTGTCGATCTCCTCACAGCCCGGTGGCATATCTCGTCCGCGTCCAGTGAAATAACCCGCTGGGGCAACCCAATCGTGGTAAAACGGTTCCTCACGGTCCTCGAGAAGGGTGATAGCCACCTCGCTCCCGTGACCGGCTGCCACGATCGTCTGGTGTGGTTTTCCGGCCAGCCGACCCGCCGCATACAGCCCATCCACAGCCGTTCGACCACGCCCGTCCGTAGCGACAAACGACTTCCCTCGATCGACGATCTCGACTCCTGCTAACGAATCGAGATAGCCAACCTCGTTTTTCGTGGCAACGATCGCATTTTCCGCCTGGTAGCGCTCGCCTGCGGCCGTTGTGGCGAGAAACCCATCGGCCGTCCGCTCGAGGGCATCGACTGTCGCCGTTTCAAACTGACAGCCAGCATCGGCTGCTTGCTCGGTCATTCGCTCGAGAAGCACTCTAGCGTTGATTCCGCCCGGTAGGCCGGGATAGTTCTCGAGATGGGCATTTCGTCTGAGCAAGGACGATCCGTCGTCGAGCACGATCGTCTCCAGTCCGTTGCGGGCAGTAAACAGCCCGGCCGCCCGACCTGCAACGCCTCCGCCGACGATCACCACAGCAGTCTCCAACGCATCCATGTGTGTGAACAGTTCGGCTGGACAGCTGAAAAGCGCCGTCGATTCTGGCCAAGGTTTAAATACGAAACCGGGTCCAGACGGGTCCAATGGTCGAAGCGTTCGCGGTAGCGAGTGGCAAAGGCGGGGTTGGAAAGACCACCAGCACGCTTGCGCTCGGAATGGCGCTGTCCGATCGCTACGACGTGACGGTGGTCGATGCGGACACTGGAATGGCGAATCTGCTCTTTCACACGGGATTGGATGGTGTAGAGACAACGCTCCACGACGTGCTCGGGAGCGACGTGCCGGTTTCGGATGCGGTGTACGAGCGGTTTGGCATGCGTGTGGTTCCGTGTGGGACGAGTCTGTCGGGCTTTCGCCGTGCTGATCCGGATCGCCTTCGGGGTGTGGTAGCGACGCTTGCGCGCGACACGGACGTGTTGTTACTCGATTCGGCCCCTGCGCTGGGTGCCAAAAGCGCTGTGTTACCGGTCGTGCTCGCGGATCGAGTCGTCGTCGTCGTTCAGCCGACTATTCCGTCGCTCTCGGACGCATTGAAGGTTCAGGAGTACGCAACCGCGTACGGAACGTCGATCGCCGGCGTGCTGTTCAATCGCGTTCAGCCGACCGATCCGATCGAACGGATCAGCGAGGCCGCAAGCCGGTATTTCGACGGGCCGATCATCGGACGCATTCCCGAACGACCGAGTCCACAGGCAGCACGGCGTGCTGGAAAGCCGGTGCTGGCACACGCCCCGGAGTCATCGGTTGCAGACGCCTATCGCGGGGCTGCCGATCGACTCGAAATCCGGCCAGGTGATGAGACGGCGATCGCCGATCGATTCCAGAGCGCGGTCATTCCCGAGCAGCCATAATGTGGCTCCCACAGGGTCGACTCTGTCGCTCCACTGTCGTCTCGACGGTCAGCTCGGTGCTCGCACTCGCGCTTGATCTGTCGCTCACCGGGTATGGCGTCTTTTCTATGCCAGAAACCCCACGGGCTCCGCGCGGTCTCATCACCTTCGATGGCGGGGTTCCGGGCTGTTGTTATCACCCACAGACCTCGTGGGATTCCACGGCAGCCCTCTCACGAATAGCCTCGTATCGACCCTGTCGCGTGGATCTGTATCAGCTTTCTCGTCCAACCGTCCGTAGCATCCACGATCGCGCCCCAGAAACCGTCGATCCAACGCTCCCTGCCTCCCAGCTCGACGGGGATTCGATACTACTCCAGCGAACTAAACGCCGCCACTCGAAACGCGAATCAAACACTGCACCGACGAACACCGACACCGTCGTCTCGTTTCTCGAGGATAGCGATCGAATCAGGGCGCTCCAGGAAACCACCCGCCAGACCGTTCAGTTGCGAGCCCGACGATGGAATCTTGCGTCGCTGTTGGAGAACGATCACTGAAAATTGACATCTATCGAGTCGAGTGCAACTCCCTGGCTGGGTGTCTGTGCGCCCCCGATCTGTGGGCCAAAGTCTGCCGTGGCCGTCCCAACCTCTGCGCTCGCGCCAAGCGTGGCCGACACGTAGAACAGATACTGCGTCCCTGCTTCAAGTGTGGTCGTTTGTGTCCGTTGGAAATCAGACCTGTACTGTTCAGCACCGAATCGACGGCGATCGTTCAGCACTATAGACTCCTGTGTGCCTGATGGCGACTCGGTGACCGCACTCACCTCGACGAACGACCCACTCAGTCCGAGTCCGGCCTTCAGCTCACCGTTGTACGACCCGGAAAATGTGATCTGTGCGTCCTGGCTCCCATTTCCATTGAACTCCACGGCTGTTCCAAGCAATCCAAACACTTGCCCGGATTGATTCGTGATGAGCCCACTGGCCTGAACACCTGCCGTAATGAGGTTGTTCGCGTCTTGGACGGTAACACCGCCGGTCACGTTTCCAGACATCCCCTCCGAAGCAAACGAGAGCGTTGTGAAGGTGACGTCAGTTCCGAGCGTCGGTGTCTGTGCCGTCGTTTTGGCGGCTACCGGGGTGGTTCCTGCGGATCCTGCCATACCCAGCGCCATCGATGCTCCGACCATCCGAAGTACCGTTCGTCGATCTGCCACTCGTACCATATGCCGTTATTTGCTGTCCAACCAGACAATCATTTTCTAGGTTAATTTATTATAAAAAATAAGATTATAGATGAAAATCATCTTCGTTTCAACAATATAGGATGGAGTATCACATTCGAAATGGTGCCAGATCCATTTAGTACAATGTGAGTAAATCTTTTGTAGATTGGCCGGTGAGTGTCAACTATGGCCACCCACTCTGTGCGGTACGACGAGCACCTGTACGTTGATGGTGCCTGGGAGAGCACCCCGGACCACATTTCGGTTCCCGACCGGGCCCAGGATGGGACGTTCGCGCGGGTCGCAGCCGCGGACGCTGATGATGCTCGGGCTGCGCTTCGAGCCGCCGATCGCGCGAAGGCAGCGATGTCCGAGACGACGATCCCAGAGCGCGCGTCCTGGTGTGAACAAATAGCGGATGGTATTCGCGACCGGGCTGAAGAGCTAGCGACGATCATCGTTCGTGAGGCGGGAAAGCCAATATCGAGCGCGCGCGGCGAAGTCGAGAGTGCAGCCGAGCGCTTCGATCGAGCGGCCTCGGAGATCCGTCATCTGCACGGCGAATACCGCGAGGGAACGACCGCCGGTCACGAGGGTTGGCAGGCGCTGGTGAAACACGAGCCGGTCGGGACGGTGCTTTGTATCACGCCGTACAACTATCCGCTGGGAACGACTGCACTCCAGGTTGCACCGGCGCTCGCCGCCGGCAACAGCGTGGTATTAACTCCCTCCTCGAAGACGCCTGTCAGTGCGGCCATGCTCGCGGACGTGATCAGCGAAATCGAGCTGCCAACTGGTGCGTTCAACTTCGTCCCCGGCCACGGCAGCGAGATCGGTGACGTTCTCGCTGGCGACGACCGCGTCAACACTGTCGCGATGACCGGCTCGTCGGGTGCAGGGAACCACGTAGCCGATGTAAGTGGAATGGTGACACTGCACATGGAACTCGGCGGTAATGCGCCAGCCGTCGTCTGTTCGGATGCAGATCTCGACGAAGTTGCTCCCGCGTGTGCGAAAGGCGCACTCAAATACGCCGGGCAGCGCTGTTCGGCCGTGTCACGCGTCCTCGTTGAGGACTCCGTCCATGACGAGCTCGTCGAGATGATGGCGACGGAGATGGCAACATGGGAGGCCGGCGATCTCTTCGAGGAAGCGACCGATATCGGGCCACTGATCTCCGAATCGCAGGCCGAATGGGTAGACGAACTCGTTCAGGACGCGCTCGATCGCGGTGCCGAGCTGGTGTGTGGTGGCGAGTACGACGGCCGGATGTACGAACCCACCCTGCTGGCAGACGTTCCACACGACGCGCGCATCATCCACGAAGAGCAGTTCGGTCCTGTTGCGCCGGTCGCATCGGTCGCTGATACGGACGAGGCGCTGGCGATCGCAAACGGCTCCGATCTCGGGCTGGATGCGTGTGTGTTCACTGCCGATTACGATCGCGCACTCTCGATTGCAGACCGTCTTGAGGCTGGTGCCGTCCGCATTAACGGTCCACCGAGCCACGGGATCGGTGACATCCCGTTCGGTGGGATCAAAGATTCGGGCATCGGCCGGGAAGGAATCGACGCCTCCATCCACGCCATGCTACGGGAAAAAAGCGTTATTCTGTGAGACCATGGGCCATATGTATGCGAGCTACGTCCCTGGTTTGCACGCTTGGCCCCGCATCGAACGACGAATCGACGATCCGTGCGCTGGCTGACGCCGGCATGGCGGTTGCGCGGATCAACACCAGCCACGGCAATCCACAACAGTACCGAGAAACGATTGAGAACGTACGGGCCGTCGAATCGCGTCTCAACCGCCCGCTCTCGATCATCTTCGATTTGCAGGGTCCAGAAATCCGAACGGCAACCACAGAGGAGTCGGTCGAGCTCACTGCAGGAGACACCCTTGATCTCTCGGCGGGCACAGCGTTCTCTGTCGACGAAATTGGCCTCTCTCGACCGATCGTTGATGGCGAGGCTGGCGCGAGTGTCTTCTTCGATGATGGTCGTATCGAAGGTGTCGTCGAATCGCTCACGGCCGACGGCGACGAATTGACCACAACCGTTCGGATCACAAGCGGTGGCACTCTTGGCTCGAGAAAAAGCCTCGTCGCACCCGCACTCTCGTTTGCTGGCTCGGTTGTCACCGAGCGGGATGAGACCGCCCTCGATGTCGGGCTCGATGCCGGCGTCGATTACGTGGCTGCGAGCTTCGTGAAAGACGCGGCCGACGTGATGGCCGTCGCCGAAGCGATCGAAACCCGTGGTGCTGACACACCGATTGTGGCAAAAATCGAACGCCAGGAGGCGGTCGATTCGATCGAAGGGATCCTCGATGTAACGGCTGCGGTGATGGTCGCTCGCGGCGACCTGGGTGTGGAGTGTCCGATCGAATCCGTCCCGATGATACAAAAACGACTGGTACGACAGTGCCGTCAGGCGGGTATCCCGGTCATCATCGCGACCGAAATGCTCGATTCGATGATTTCTGCCAGCCGTCCGACGCGCGCGGAGGCCTCAGACGTTGCCAATGCAGTGCTTGATGGCGCAGACGCCGTCATGCTCTCCGGTGAGACCGCCGTCGGCGACCACCCCGTCCAGGTCGTCGAAACGATGGACCAGATCGTCCGCAGCGCAGAGCGCGAGGTCAAAGGCGAACAGCACGTTCCAAAGGCCAACGGTACCAGCACGGACGCGCTTGCGCGCTCGGCACGCTATCTGGCACGGGATGCGGGCGCGCGTGCGATCGTCGTCGCAAGCGAGTCCGGATACACGGCGCGCAAAACCGCGAAATATCGCCCGGACGTGCCCGTTATCGCCTCGGCTCCAGATGCAGATGTCCGACGGCAGCTGCTGTTGTATCGCGGCATCATTCCGAGAGCAACCGAGTACACGACTGGCGGTGCCCAGACGATCATCGAGGGGGCCGTCGAAACCGCACTGAACACGCCGGTCGTCGAGAGCGGTGACACCGTGGTGGTGCTGTCAGGCATGATGACCGACCTTCCAGGAACGGACGCGACGAACCTGCTGAAACTCCACGTGGCCAGTGAGGTGCTCACCACCGGCCAGTGTGTGGTTGCAGGAACTGTCATCAACACGGTCGAACGCATTACTGACGGCGATCTTTCCTCGATCGAGGCGGGATCGATTGTCGCCACACCGGAGTCGTTCGACGGACAGTTCACCGGTGATCTTTCGAAGATTGGCGGAATCATCGCCGAACAACGCGGAATGACCGGGTATCCGGCGATCGTTGCCCGCGAACTCGGCGTGCCGATGATCAGCGGCGCAGCGATCGAGTCGCTCGAAGACCAGATTACGCTCGATGCAGAGCGCGGCGTCGTCTATCGCGGTGAAATCACGGGCTACAACACGGATCAGCCGGACGAGTCACGGCCGTAGCCATCGATGTTATCTGTCACCGGTGTCTGGAAACGGCTATGGAGCCAGCTGCAGTCGAGAAACTCATCGAGGAGGGTATCGAGGGTGCGACCGCGACGGTACGTCGCCAGCGGGGCGAACACGACGACGATCATCTCGCGGCGACGGTCGTTGCAGACGCGTTCGACGGTGAGCCCCTCGTCGCGCAGCATCAACTCGTCTACGACGCCCTCGGCGAACACATGACGACCGACATTCACGCGCTCGAACTGTCGACGTACACGCCCGAGGAGTACGAGAACGCGTAGGTCGACCCCATCGGTCGGTTTTGTCCCGACTGAATCGAACCGACAAGCTATATGCATCGGCAACCCAGTAACAGACTGTCATGCTCGAGTGGATCCGCGAAGACATCCAGACGGCCTTCGATCGCGACCCGGCCGCAACGAGCACTGCGGAGGTCGTGTTGCTCTATTCGGGGCTACACGCCATCTGGATCTATCGCATCGCCCACTGGCTGCACAACCGAGGATTCACCTTTACAGCGCGGTTGTGCTCGCAGATTGGGCGGTTTCTCACCGGCGTCGAGATTCATCCGGGCGCACGGATCGGTCGCCGATTCTTCATCGATCACGGCATGGGTGTCGTGATCGGTGAGACCGCAGAGATTGGCAACGATGTCATGCTCTATCATGGCGTGACGTTAGGTGGCGACTCGCTCGAGCCAAAAAAGCGCCATCCAACACTCGAAGACGAAGTTACGATCGGGGCGAACGCTACCCTGCTCGGCCCGATCACGGTCGGTCACAACTCGAGCGTCGGCTCGGGGTCGGTGGTGCTAGAATCGGTCCCGCCGAACTGTACGGTCGTGGGAATTCCGGCCGAACGCGTCGATGACTGTGGCCCCGACTATCTCGCCGACATCACCGAAGGGCTCGGCAAGTAACGTCCGTTTGAAGACGGTTCCCACACGGAGTGCTCAATCGTCTGGAAAGATTTTCCCCGGATTTAGCGTGTTCGTCGGATCCAGTGCTCGTTTGAGCCGCCGCATTGTTTCGACACCTTCAGCTTCGTGTTCTGTCCGCAAAAACGGCCGTTTTCCGATCCCGATCCCGTGTTCTCCCGTTGCAGTGCCGCCGTATTCGATCGCATGCTCGACGATTTCGCGATAGAGCGCTTCACCCCGCTCGACCATCCGTTCGTCGTCCGGATCGACGAAGACGGTGTAATGAACGTTGCCGTCGCCAGCGTGGCCGAAACACGGCACGAGTAGCTCGTATTTTTCCCCCAGCGATTTCGCATCCGCGATGATATCGGGATAGTGGCTGATCGGTACGGTCACGTCACCGGGATGTAACGGCCGCAGCGTGGGATCGTACACTTGCATGGCAACAGCCAGCTCTCGCCGTGCGGCCCAGAGCTCGCTCATTCGTTCGTCCTCGCTCGCAAGCGAGATCGAGTTCGCCTGATTCTCCTCGAAGATCGTTTTCAGTTGCTCGATCGCGTGCTTGCCGGCAACGCCGTGGCACTCGAAAAACACCATCGGGTTGTCAGCCAGACCAGCACCAACGTGTGCGTTCGCTATCTCCGCGCTCAACGAATCGATCAGCTCGAGTGTTGCCACGTCGATTCCCGCCTGCACGGCCGCAGTGACCGCCGTGCTCGCCAGTTCGAGCGATGGAAATATTGCCCGCCCGCCCCGTTTTTGTGTGGGTTCGGTCGTGAGCTCAAGCGTCGCCCGAGTGATCACCCCGAGTGTTCCCTCGCTTCCGACGAACAGCGATTTCAGATTGTAGCCGCTCGATGTCTTGCTCGCTTTTGATCCGGCCGTGAGCACGGTGCCGTCAGCGAGGACGACCTCGAGTTCGAGAATCCAGTCGTGTACCTCGCCGTACTGCACCGTCGTCATCCCGCTGGCATCGTTGGCGATCATTCCACCGATCGTCGCAATGTCGTTTGCTGCCGGCATCGGCGGAAAGTAACAGCCGTGTTCGGCGGCCACTTCATTGATTCGCGAACCGATCACTCCGGGCTGAACGTCGATCTGGAGATCGTCGGGCCGGATGGCGAGCACGTCATCCATCGCCATCATGTTCATGCTGATCCCGCCCTCGGTCGGCACTGGATTTCCCTCGAGACTCGTCCCTGCAGCGTACGGCGTCACCGGGACACCGTGATCGGTCGCCGCTTCGAGAATGGTCGCCACTTCGGCCGTCGTCTTCGGGCGAACGACCGCGTCGGGTGTAGACCGTTCGCCAATGGCCTCCGTCCCAAAATCTGCACTGTGACGATCCCTGGCGTCAGAATCGAACGACGACGACACGTCGAGTGCCGAAAGAAACGAGCAATCATGTCCCATGGTGCGTGTCATCACCCACGACACCAAACATCTATCGGACAGTGTGAGTTTCTATCATGGTGATATTCCTCATGGATGGGAAGCTATTCAATCGTAGAGGCATAGGTGGGATAGAGGGAGATTTCCAGTGAGTGAGGAGTATTTCGATCGTCTCGTCGATACGGATCGCCTCGAAGCATATCTTACCGACACACTCGGCCCGGCCAACCGATACGAGCTCGAACACCACCAGGAGGGTCACTCCAATGAGACAATCTTCGTGACATGGGGTGAACACGAGCTGGTCGTTCGTCGCCCGCCGCCGGGCGAGACCGCAGAGACCGCCCACGATGTGCTTCGCGAGTATCGCGTGATCGATGCACTCTCTGCGACGCCGGTACCGGTGGCTTCAACGGTGTCGGCCTGTTCCGACCACGATATCATCGGCAGCGATTTCTACGTGATGGAACGCCTTTCGGGCGACGTGTTGCGAACGACAGTCCCAGATCGGTTCCAGAACGACGCTGCCCGCGAGGCGCTCGGGACGGAACTGGTCGATACGCTTGCCGCGATTCACTCGGTCGATCCCGCGGCGGTTGGCCTTTCGGAGCTTGGCCGACCCGACGGGTTCACCGGGCGACAGGTGCATCGGTGGCGAAAACAGATCGAGTGGGCACGCGCGGTGACGGCCGACGAACGAGCGGTCGAGACGCTTACGGACGTTGGCGAGTGGCTCGCCGCGAATGTCCCCGAAACAACGCCGTCAACGCTGGTTCACGGCGATTATAAGCTGGACAACGTGATGTATGGTCCTGGCGATGATCCGACGATCGTCGGCGTCTTCGACTGGGAGATGAGCACGCTGGGCGATCCGTTCACGGATCTGGGGTGGATGCTCTCATACTGGTGGGACCCTGACGATCCAGCGCCCCCAACGGCGACCGAGTCGCTCTCGAATACGTTCATGGACCATCCGGGATATCCCACACGGCAGGCACTGATCGAGCGCTACGAGTCGGCTACCGGCTTTACGTACGGCAACGATCGGTTCTACCGTGCACTTGCCGTGTACAAACTCGCCGCGCTGGGTGAGATGTTCTTCCGTCGGTATCTCGAAGGTAACTCCGACGATCCGATGTATCCACGGATGCGCGACGGTGTCCCCCAGCTTGCAGCTCGCGCCCAGCGGATCATCGACGGCGACGAACCACTCTGAGCCACCATCGATTATTCCGTGCTGGAACCCGATCCCCGTAGTATGGCAGCGCAGCTCGGGGACTGGTCTGCTGACAGCGCGTCACTCGCGCTGCTCGCTGTTGTGCTCGTCTGCTCGATCGGTGTCGCCGTTGGCCGCCGTGGGTGGACGATCCATCGCCACAGCCGTGAGCGCCTGTTCTGGGGCGTCCCGATCGGCACGCTGGGCCTTTCGGTGGGGTTGTGTGTGTTCTACTGGACCGTCCAGCAGGGATGGGCCACCCCGCCAACGACGATTCCGTTTCGCTCATGGTCGTATTTCGATCCGGAGGGAATGGTTAGCTCCTCGTTTGCACACTCTTCGGTTCGCCATCTGCTGGGAAATCTACTGGGAACCCTCACGGTCGGAACGTTTGCGGAGTATCACTGGGGTCATTATTCACGGCGGCCACACCGAACCGGCGGTCGGCTCCGGCGCTGGCTCTTTGGCACGGTTCCGGGGCGAATCTGCTGTTTCATCGGTGGCTCACTGTTCGTTGGACTGCTCTCCGGTCTGTTCTCACTCGGACCGACGATTGGCTACTCAGGCGTCGTCTTCGCATACGTTGGATTCACCCTGCTCGGTCGGCCGATCGGGACGGTGCTGGCCTTACTGAGCAGTCGTGTACTCGATCTGTTCTACCGGGCGATCGTGTCACCCGTGGTGACCAGCGGTGGCCACTCCAGTTACGTCACGCCGTGGTGGGCGAGCATCTCGATTCATGGCCATCTACTGGGGCTGTTTCTCGGCGTCGTGCTGGGACTCTGGGTGGTCCGTCGACGAAATCGCACGACTCGACCGGTCGTCGTCTGGGGAGCAACGTTGCTTCTCACCGCGATGGAAGGGCTATGGGCACTCTATCTACCGGTTGGTGGGGGCCAGTTCACGCTGTATCGCGCCGTCGGCGTTGCCGGAGGCGTGCTAGCGGGTCTCCTCTTTGCGCTGGCGGTCGATCGCACCGCTGTGGCCCGTTGGGATCGCTCTGTCGGTTCGGGACTCGTGGTCTCTGTGCTGGTGGTACTCGCGTTTATGGCGGTTCCGTACGGGTTCACGTCAGTGCCAGCAGGCACTCCCGGATTCACCGAAAACAGTTCGGTCGACGTGGATGGCTACACGATCGGCTACGCCGAGGAGGTTCCACACCAGTATATCAACAGCGTTCGACTCCCACTCGTTGGGCAACTCGCGAACGTCACCACCGGTGGCGTGATCGTCGTGAATCAGGACAAAGAACTCTGGTGGCCAGAACGAACGACTCGAGAACTCGCTCATCGCGGCCAGACGACGATCCGGATCGGTGACGTTGGCTGGCAGACACCGGTTACTGCCTCCCGTCGCGCGTGGTCGCCGGTTGGCAATCGCTCGACGTACACGGTGATGCTAAAAAGCGGCCCAACCCAGAAACTCGTTCATACAGCACCGCCGAGTACGGCGTCGCCCGTTATCGACGGTCGGCGTGTCAGAATTTCATCCGGTAATCGGTTCAGCCTCAGCGTGATCGAAAACGGCACGGCGATCGATCACACACTGCTCCCACAACCGAACGAATCGGTAACTGCCGGCGGGCTGACGTTCAGCCGGACGAACGACTCGCTGTTCGCGATGACAAATGACACCCGCGTTCGCGTCGCAACGTATGAACCACCGTAGGCTTACTCGTCGCCGAGCGTCTCGACGATGCGATCGGCCTCGGGGAAGAACTTCTCGTAGCCGTCGTGTTCGAACGAACCAAGATGTGTTCCATCGAGTTTTTGCACGTGGGTGTACATCTGCTCTCGGGCACGCGCTTCGACGGCGAGCTCTCTGGCCTCGATCGCCATGAAGCTCCCCGCGATGTAGATTGCGGTTTCCGTCCCCGGATCGAGCAGCTCGGTCACGAGAAACGCCCACGATTCGGTGGTCCCGCGATACACGTCATATCGGGGAAACTCACCGCGCCCAAACGCATCCCGAAACGCGTCCGCCTCGTTGCCCGGAATGACGTGCACAAGCCCGTACCGATCGGTGTCGCCGGCGTCTGGCGTTTCCGTTCCGGTGTCGCCGGCCGCAATACAGACGGTTTCCCAGCCGAGCTCTTCTCGTCTGGTGGCGAGCCCGTCCATATCCTCGAGCGTCTGCTGCCAGGCGTCGCCACTGCGGGCAGCGCTCTTTGCGATGGCTTCAGTCTGGTCGTTCTCGGAGATTTCTGGCATGGATGGTTATTTGATAACGATTGTGGTAAGGGTTCTGGACGTTCGTTGATTACGATTCAGGCACCACCGCCTGCTGCGCCGCCCTCACCCTCGCCGGGATCAGTATCGCTTTCTGGATCGATCGCGTCGCGAATGCCATCACCCAGCGCGTTGAACCCAACACAGAGGATCGTGATCAGGATACCGGGAATCAACGAAATGTGCCAGGAGGCCTGTGCGACGAACGGCTGTCCCGCATTGATCGCCCGTCCCCACGATGGCGTCGGTGCGTTGATGCCGAATCCGATGAACGAGAGCCCGGCAGTGCTGATGATGACGCCGGCAAAGCTCATCGAGGCGTACACGAGCAGATACCCCATGATGTAGGGGAGCATGTGCGTTCGCATGAGCCGCAGCGGCCGCTGGCCGTAGCTCCGTGCCGCATCAACCCACTCTTCCTGGGCGACCTGGAACGACGGTCCGCGAATTGCTCGCCACATTCCCGGCCAGTAGATCAGCGCAAACAGCAGGGCAAGCAACACTGCACCATCATACAGCGTTGCAACCCAGGTGTCCGAGAACAAATACCCGGCCGCGATCAACAACATGAGCGAGGGAACTGACTGGATCGAATCGCTCACCAGCACCACCGTCAAATCGGCCAGTCCTTTGAAATATGCGGTAGCGAGCGCGAGCAGCGTGGCGATCGTTCCCGCGATGGAGATCGCCGTCACACCAATGAAGAGACTGATCCGCGAACCAAACGCGATGATGGTGAACAGATCCTTCCCGTTGTTCATCGTTCCGAACGGATGGAACCGTCCGAAGTCGTCGGACTGCATGATGCCGACGTTCTGGCTGGGATTTCCTTTCGATACGGACTGGAAGTTCGCATCACCGACCAGGATCGTCGATACCTGGCCAAGATCGTCGTTCCAGTAGGAGATCTCGTAGCTGTAGGGCTCCTGGATGTTCTGATCGATGGTTGTCGGACTCATCGCAGGGGCGAACGCCGCCATGATCAAAAACAGGATGACGACAGTCAATCCGAACATTCCCCAGTTGTTGTGCCGGAGCCGCCGGAGCTGGTCGTCTCTGGGCGTCCAATCCATCGTTCGATACGCAGAGCGGTAGGTGAGATAGCCATACCACAGCGCGAGCACGAACAGACAGCCATAGAGATAGATCAACGCCAGTCGAAGACCCCAGGCCTGTGCCGGTTCGAGGCCGGCGAACGTACCAACCCATTCCGAACCGTTCCAGTGGCCCTGGTTCGGAATCGTCTCCCGTGAGAGTAGCGTCGGGACCGTCTGAGCCTTCCAGGCGAGCCAGTTTGCCGTCTCGACGCCAGGCGTTCCGGGAAGATTCTCCGTTACTGCGACGAGCAATCGTCCGATCGTTTGAAAGAGCGCGCCGGCCTCGGCGATGAACAGGAGGAACATTCCCGCCGCCCACCGGAGTGCCGGCCCAGGGTTTTCCCGAATCCGCTCCCTGAGCCGTCGGTCATCTTCAGTTTCGCTGTGCGATTTCGTCGATGAAGCGTGTGAGACACCCATACGTTAGTCCTCCTGGTACCCCACCCGTGGATCGATCACGGTGTAGAGGAAATCTTGTGCGATATTGATCACGATCAACAACACTGAAAAGAGGAAGATCAGCGTTCCAGCCAGTGGCAGATCGCCCGAGATGATCGACTGCAAGAACAGGTAGCCGATTCCGTTGATGGCAAACACAAGCTCGACGAGCACGGACCCACCAAGCAGCAGATAAGCCTCGGAGGTGATAATCGGCACCAGTGGAATCATTGCATTTCGGAACACGTGTTTCCAGACGATCACACGACGCGTCAGCCCCTTCGCACGGGCCGTCTCAATGTAGTTCGAGTTGATCGTCTCAAGGACTGCAGTTCGGCCGATACGCATTTCGTTGCCCATCGAGGCAGAGCCGAGCACGAGCGCAGCTGGCAGAATCTGCTTGAGCGCGCCCACAAACGAGCCGTCGTCGCCAGGCGTCCACCAGAACGACGCTGGCTCGAACAGCGCGTCAGCTGGCGAAGCGAGAAACGCCAGATCCGGCGGGGTCACGATATCCGTGGGGACGAGCCATCCCGCCCAGTCAAAGCCAAACATCTGCTCAGAGTTGGCCAAAATCGTCATGAGGATGACTGCCAGCCAGAAATTCGGCATGGCCCGCCAGACGATCCCCCCGAACGAGGTGAGATAGTCGTTCCACGAGTTCGAATTTAATCCGGCGTAAAATCCCATTGGGATGCCGATGAACAGCGGGATGAGGACGGCCCAGAAGCCGAGCCAGATCGTCCGTGGCGTGTAACTCCAGATCACGTTTTTGGCCGACTGTCCCGGGTTGATCACCCAGGACTGTCCGAGATCAAGAGTGAACATGCTCGTCATGAAGTTAATATACTGCCCCCACAACGGCTTGTTCATCCCGAGATTTTCTCGGATTTGGGCCGCGGCTTCCGGCGTGTACTGCTGGCCGAGAATTGCCACTACCGGATCAATTGGCCCCAGATACACCATCGCGAAGGCAATGGTGCCGGCGATGATCAACACCGGAAATGAGAGCAGTATTCGCCGTGCGAGATATTGGTGGCGACTCATGGCGTGTTGCTCCCCCGTGATTGTTCGTGATGCGACAGTACAGCGTTGCTACTGCCGGACCGACTGTTCCCCCGTTGCGTGTGATACTGAGCGATCATAGAACTACAAGAGACGAGTACGCGACGCGCCCGGTGTTATTCGGGCCGTGCGTCAGATTCGTGAACTTTGTACTGGTTTTTCATCTGTCGAGAGATTCCCATCGAGCCGGGTTTTGGGAACTCCAGCCAGTCGTACCAGAAGGTGTAGCCCTTATCATGGGCGAAGTTGATGAATCCAACATCCTCCCAGTTGGCCTCCTCGATCTCGAGATACGCTTCCTCGCGCTTTTGCTGTGCCTCGTCGCCCGGACCCGTGTTGTTCATCACCGTTTCGTACGCCTTGGTGGCCACGTCGGCCGCGTCACCGTTCTCAGACGTCCAGTTGATGTACGACGACGGTGCTTCCGAGCTCGTGTCCGTCCGTGGCGGGTAGAGCAGTGCAAGGAAGTTGTCCGGCGCTGGCCAGTCGGCGACCCATCCGAGCGTGTACATGTCGAGATTGCCGTTGAGACCGTTCTCGAGCATCGTGGAGAACTCCATTTCCTTGACGGTAACGTCGATGAACGCCGAGGCCGCCTTATCCCGCACTTTCCCGGCGAGGTTTTTCCAGGTGGAGTCTTTGTAATGGGACAGCGTGAGCTCGGCTTTGTTGTTCTCGCCGTAGCCAGCGTCCTTCATCACCTTTTTCGCCTCGCTCATCATCGTCTTGTTGTAGCCGTACGGATAGCCGTCCTTTCCGTACTCGGTGACAGAGCCCTTACCGGATTTGGCGTGGGCAGTGTACGAATCGGGACCGCCAGGGAAGGCCGCTTTTGGCGTCAGATGATAGCCTGGCGTTTTGCGCTGTTTGAACACGCTCTCGCTGACCTCCTGATGGTTCATGATGTAGGCGATCGCCTGGCGAACCGGTTTGGGGACGTTGTCCATGTTGAACCCCAGATAGCGTGTGTTGACAACCGGTCGGACCATCACGTTGACGCGTTCGTCGACCTCGGAGGTCTCGTACGTTCCCGTCTTTCGGCCGAGATCGTCGGCTTCACCCTCGAGGTTCATCTTCTTCGGGTCGAACTTCGAGGTTGGGATATTGAAGTGGTCGTGTTTCTTCTCCATCGCCGTGGTGAAACTTGCAGTGGAGTCCTCGATCACGGTCCAGTGGATGCCGGCGTTCGTGGCGACCTCACCGTGGTAGTCGTCGTAGCGGGTGACGGAGGCTTCGGTGCCCTGTTTCCATTTTTCGAACTGGTATGGGCCAGCACCGATCGGATTGGACGAGGCAAACTTCTCGTATTTCATCTCCCCATCGTAGCCGTCGATGTCGCCGACAACGCCCTCGGGGACTGCGGCGAAGGAGGTGTAGGCAAGCAACTGAAGCGCTGCGTGGAACGGCTGTGCGAGCTTGATTTCCAGGGTAGTCTCGTCTTTGGCCGTGACACCGATGGTTCCTGGCTTGTAGTTCCCCTCTCCGTCGGTTTCGTGGGTGACGCCAAGATCGTCGAGCAGGAAGTACGCACGCTGGGAGTTCTTCGAGGTCGCCAGCCGCTCGAAGGAGTAGACGAAGTCGTTCGCGGTGACTTTGTCCCCGTTGTGGAATGTAGCCTCTTTGAGCGTGAACGTGTAGGTTTTCCCGTCTTCGGACGTTTCGTAGTCCGAGGCAAGCAGCGCTTCGGCTGTCTTTTTCCCGTTCACGTAGTTCGTCAGCGGATCAAACAGCTGCTGGATCACTCGTCCCGATGCCGTATCGGCGGCGGCGATCGGATCGAACGTCGTGATCGTCGAGTTGTTCGCTCGAACGACGAGATCCTCGTTCACTTCGCCGATATCGGTTGGACCGCTTGAGCCGCCACCGTCGCCGTCGGTGCCACCATCATCGTCACCACCGGAGTTACCGGAACAGCCCGCGAGTGCGGCCGCCGCTGCGACACCTCCCGTTGCTTTCAGAAATCCTCGCCGTGATACTGATTCTCTACCGGACATTATGGATGTATCGTAATTCGTATACAACTTAAGTTCTCTGGTAACAACAATCGCGATTTTTCTTAATGACTGGATACAAATTCCTCTGTTCACACTCACATCAAGGCACACAATCAGACGTTGATGGACAAAAACGTTCGCTACTGCTCACTCGACGGCGTCGTGATGGAGACGTTCGAGGAGTTTTGCCGATCCAGTGTGTTCCTGGTCGTCGAAGCTAGTGATTTCGACGATTGCCCGCGAGCCAGCGAGCTCGGGTGGGGCATCCTCGATGAACAGCTTTGTATCGCCGACACTCGCAACGGGCGTCCCATCGATGACATCGAACACGAACAGCTCGACCGACTCGCCCGGCTCGAACGCCGGCGTGTTCGTTCTGAACTGCCAGCCTTTGAGATATTTTTCGAGCAAGCTCATACCCTGGTCACCTCCGTGGACTCACGGTCGGTAACGTACTCCAGCCCGAAGCCGGTGACCGCCGCCACCAGAAAGACGGCGAACAGGAGCCAGCCGTGGAAGACGTACGGAACAACTTTCGCCGGATTGACGACCATCGACTGGGTAAACCAGTCGAACTGCCCCGGGAGATTCTGGATTGCGGCGTAGCCGACGAGCACGCCACCCGCCCACGGGAAGATGTAGCCCATCGCCGTGGTGTTTGCATCGAGGATGTTTGCGCGCCGATAGCCGTTGATGTTGAATCGTTCGCCGATCCGTGCGATATACGGCGCGATCGTGATCTCTGCTGCCGTGTTGATCGTGATCATGGCATTGACCAGCCCGGTGCCGATAACCATCACGACCTCGGCCCGACGGACGGTGGTGGCCACGCGTGTGAGCAGCCACTCCTGGAGCGCTTCGAATGCGCCTCCGCGGATCATGATCCGAGAGCCAGCGACGATCAACAACACCAGCATTGCCAGTGGGAAAAAGCCCTCAGCGCCACTGTAGATGCTCCCGCCGACGCCGGTGTCTGCGGGCGCAACCAGCTCAACCATCGGCAATCCTGAAAGCGACTGCCCGAGCGCAAACTGATTCGACACTTTGAACACGACCATGTCGCTGATCGATGCGAGCCCCAGGACCACGTTCAGTATCATCGCGACGATCAGCCCCAGGGAAATCGCTTCGATGATGTGCCGGCCCATAATCGCCGTTGTGATCACGACGAACATCGAGAGCAGATGCACGAGACCGATCGGCTCGCTGTTTTGCACGAACAGATCCTGGGCACTCTGTGCGATCTCCTGACCCCCCATAAACTGCCCGGCTACGAGATACGCTATAAATGCCAGCACTGCCGCAACGATGGCGTATTTGAATCGGGAGGCAACCACCCCACCGATGTCTGACTCCTGGGTGACGGCGCTCACGATCGTGGTGTCGCTCACCGGCGCGAGGTTGTCACCGAATGCGGCTCCAGAGAGAATCGCACCGAACAACAGCGTCGGGTTTGCTCCCAGGAGCACGCCAGCCGGAAAGATAAGCGTCGAGAACGCAACGGTCGTCCCGTAACCAGTGCCGATCCCCGTTGCGAGCAACGCCGCTAACACGAACGTCACCGCCGGGAATAGCGCCGACCCGACGTTCAACACGTCCGCCGCCCAGACGAGCCCCGAGACGAATCCACCGACCTGGATCGTCTCCGAAAACATGCCCGCCCACAGCCAGGCGACGATCGCCGTCGCAGCCACGCGCTGGGTCATTCCATCGAACACCGTGTTGGCGTAGGTCTTCCAGTCCCCACGCACGAACAACATCCCCGCGATCAGACTGAGCAACATCCCCGCTACCAGTCCTGTGGTATCGCTGATTCGCAAAATTCCACTCTGGACGATCGCCCATACGATAAACAGCGCGATGGGCAACCCACTCATCCATTTTCCCCCGTAGAACTCGATCCGATCCGCGGATCGAGCCTGCTGGGCCTGTGCCAGCTCCTCGGTTACGTCGCTCGACTCTTCAGCATCCCCACTCATACGATATCCATGGAAATGAGAAGCAACCACTTCAACCTTCATAATTTTAAATGAATTATAAAATTATACTGTGATATCAAAAAATCTGAAATTCATTGTATAGTGGCAGTTGGGGCCACCAGAATATCGGACTGGTTCGAAGGGTTTATTCACAGTCTGGGCGTGATCTAGCGTACTATGGCCGATAAGCCCGCCACGATGTACCGGGATATCGATAAGCCGTCGTACACGCGACGGGAGTACATCACAGGCATTCCCGGTTCGAAGATCGCACAGTATAAGATGGGCGCAATTGACGCCGAACCAGCGTCGTATCCGGTTCAGATCAGTCTCAAAGTCGAAGAGCCGGTGCAGGTCCGTCACGGCTCGATGGAAGCTGCGCGTCTCTCTGCGAACCGACATCTGATCAAAGAGCTTGGTGAGAAAAACTACAAGATGATCCTCCGGAAGTTCCCTCACCAGGTGCTTCGGGAGAACAAACAGGCGACGGGTGCCGGCGCAGATCGTGTTTCCGATGGTATGCGCCAGGCGTTCGGCAAGATCGTTGGCACGGCCGCACGCATCCAAAACGGCGAGCGGCTGTTTACGATCTGGTGTGAGCCCGATCAGGCACCAGTCGCCAAGGAGGCACTCCGTCGTGCGTACAATAAGCTCTCACCGCCATGCCGGATCGTCGTCGAGCGTGGCGAGAACCTGCTCGTCGCCTGAGTGCGGGCGTTGTGTTAGGCTTCGTCGATCGCTCGGACCTGAAACCGTTCGTAACCACCGTAGGCGACGGTCAATGAACCGATCCACCAGTTCCACCGATCGACGAGCGACTCCTCCGGTGCATCACGCAGATTTCCTTCGATCACCGAGATGGTGAGTTCGTGGCCGGTGTCTGCCGTATACCGCCCTGAATCCGCCAGATCGATCGCCTGTCGAACGACGACGCGTCGTTCTGGCGGTTTTGGGGCAAACGCATCGAGTGCGCTTTGCAGCCGATCGCGGTCCATATCTCGTCCTCGGAGAGCATACTCTTGTCTTTGACGACACATTGACGCTTCGTTTCAGTACGCTTTTGGGTCCTGACCGACTCACGAACGATATGGCTGAATTTCAGGTTGCCGTCGCTGATCCGGATGCCGGGGCGACCTACCAGTTCGATGTCGATGGACAAACTGCAAACCGCTTTATTGGCCGCGAACTCGGCGACGAGGTCGATGCCGGTGCCGTTGGTCTCGATGGCTATTCGGTTGAGCTCACGGGCGGGTCGGACAACGCCGGACGGCCAATGCGCGCCGACGTTTCCGGATCGAGTCTGTCGAAGCTGTTGCTCACCGACGGCGTCGGATTCAACCCGTCGGTCGAGGGCGAGCGCAAGCGTGTGACCGTTCGCGGCAGCGAGATCAGCGAAGAGACCAGACAGATCAACGCGAAGATCACCGAGCGCGGCGACGCGTCGATTGACGAGCTGCTCGGCGACGACGAGGAGTAAGTTTCTTTTTTTATTGTGTCTGCGCGTATTCAACACGATCATCCCTCGATTGAGACCGTCCGGGCGACGATCGAACGAGCGGGATCGACAGCCCATCCACGGCTGGTCTTCCCCGAAGAGCCCTCGCTCTTTCCAGAGGGGTTGATTCACGTGACGCTTTCTGACAGCCAGTATCGTGGACTGCTCGATCACAACTTCGAGGGCGTTCCACAGCTTCGGAGCGTCTACGACAACGCACGACTCGCACGCAGTCGCGATCCGGACGCATCCAATCGGCTCCGTGAGTGGTTTGCCAATAGCGACCTCGAATTCGGTCGGTCGGTCCATATTGACGTTATCGAGCCCGGCCATCAGTACGGCATTCGGGTGCCGGGTGCGTCTGCGGTGTACACCCCAGTTTCAAAACCCGACGACTCGCTTGCCTCGATTGCCGAGGAACTCGAGTAGGTCGGCTTTTCCGTTGTGGACCGGTAGCGCTCGTATGAACGAGCGACGACGATCGTTTCTGGCCGGTGAGCGCCTGGACGACGTACTGCTCTATCTGTCCGATGCGGTGGTGTCGAACGCTGAGGAGCTAACAGAGTACGGCGACACCGTCGACGATGGTGTCGTGTTGGTCCTCTCCGGAGAGAAGGGCCGTACCGTTTTCGAGCAGGCGGTTGGCGTGCCGGCGATGACGTTCGCAAGCGGCGCAATGGAGACGGAAGGAACGATCGAACACGACTGCACGCACGGGGACTGTCCCGTGGCCGACCCGAGCGATCCACACGAGCTTCGGTTCGTGCTCGCGTTCGGTGAAGCACAGAACGAGGACGTGGGCGGCATCTACGCGGAGGGTGACGTAATCCACGCGTACGGGGCCTGTACGTGTGGCGAATCGTACTCCGATCGCTGGCTCGCTACCGAGTGAGCTCTGGGGGTGGTCCACCCGCGAAGCGATCGCGATCGTGTGGCGCTGTAAAATCGTGGCCCGGCCCAACGGCGACGATTCCCTTCGGGTTGATATCAGTGTGGGTTCGGTAGTAGTGTTCTCGGATGTGCTTGAGATTCACCGTTTGTGCCACATCAGGTAGCTGATAGAGCTCCTTACAGTAGTTCCACAGCGCGTCGTATTCGCTGATTTTTCGCCGGTTACAGAAAAAATGGGTGTGATAGACGTCATCGAATCGGATGAGCGTCGTAAACATTGCCAGGTCGGCTTCGGTGAGCCGATCGCCGGCCAGATACCGCTGCGTTGAGAGCAGCTCGTTGTACTGATCGAGTGCGTCGAACAGTTCGTCTACTGCCGATTCGTAGGCCGACTGGGTCGTCGCAAACCCAGCCCGGTAGACGCCGTTGTTGATCGGCCCGTAGATCGACTCGATCAGCCGATCGATCTCTTCTCGGTAGCCCTCAGGGAAGAGTGTCACCGACGAGCGCCCGAACTCAGCAAACGCCGTATCGAACATTCGCATGATCTCTGCGGACTCGTTGTTGACGATCGTCTCCGTTTTCCTGTCCCACAACACCGGCACAGTTACACGCCCGGTGTAGTTCGGATCGGCAGCCACGTACAGCTCCCGGAGATATGACGCTCCGGTGGCGGTGTCGGGTGTACAGCCTGCCTTTTCCGGCGTGAACTGCCAGCCGTTTTCATCGCGATACGGATCGACCACATTGACGCTGATCACGTCCGCAAGCCCTCGGAGCGCTCGTGTGATGAGCGTCCGGTGTGCCCACGGACAGGCGAGTGAGACGTACAGGTGATACCGACCGCTCGCTACCGGAAACTCAGCATTCGCATCGGCCGACACCCGCGACCGAAACGTGGTTGCTTCTCGCTCGAAATCTCCATTTTCGTCCGTCAATGCCGCCGGATCGCCCCACTCCCCATCGACGAACTGGTACATGCTGATGGAGAGGGCTTCACACTGGATAAGTTGCTTCGAAAAAATGTTGAAATTATCGTGTTATGGCCGCTCACACGCCGATTACGTATTTGAAGACGAAATACGCGGCGATGGCCGCAAACGACGGCGTGAGCATCCAGAGGACGAACACCCGAGCGGTGGCGGACGGATCGAACAGTTCTCGGGCGGTGAACGTGTTCGGATCAGGGTCGCCGATGTCAGGCACCTCGCGTGGACCGATTTCAACCGACGACTCTGAATGTGCGCCGTGACTGGATGGATCACGGATCGCTTCCGCTGCGACGTGTGAGAGCGTCACGGTTCTCGTCGCGCGTCCCCACCCCAGTCCGACGATACACATCGTGGCGCTCACGGCGAGCGAAGCCGGAATCCCCAGATTCGAGAGCGTCGTGATGATCGTCGCACTGACGATTTCGACGATCAACGCCGCGAGTATTGGGAGATCTGTGAGGTCGTTCCCGACAGTGTCGAGCGTTCTGCGGGCGATCGAAAACGCGCCAATTCCAATGGCAACCGATCCGAGCACGACACCGACGTTCATGCTCAGTGCATTGTTAGCGATCAACGGCGCGACGGCGTTCGCGACGTTCGATGCTCCCGCCGAGAATGCCATATAACAGGCGACCACAACGACGAGCACGTTGCCCAGTAGCTCCATCCGGTCAGTGTTCGGTCCAAGTCTGGGGATCGGGACCGCTCCCGATCGATCAAACACGATGAGTGGCCCATCGCTGTTATCAAGTGGAAATCTGACGGCCAGGTGGGGATAAAGATACCGACCAATGACGGCACAGATCCAAAAGGCCACGATCGGAGCGATTAGCCACCAGACGACGATCTCGCCGAGGACCGCCCAGCGGAGCGTCTCAGTGGCAACGCCGAGGCCAGCAATCGCACCGACGGCCGTCATCGATGTCGAGGCCGGCACCCCGAACAGGTTCGAGATGAGCAGCGCGATCCCAACGAACAACAGAACACCGGCGGCCCCCTCAAGCGTGTACACCTCCCGGGGGACTACGTCGACGCTCATCGTTTTGATGACATTTTTGCCCGTTGTGAACCCCCCCAGGAATGCGAACACAGTCATCAGCGTGGCCGCACCCAGTTTCGACACCGATCGCGATCCGACAGCCGGGCCGAACGCTACACCGGTAGAAGAGCCCCCGATGTTGAATCCGACGAACACCGCCGTCGCTATCCCGAAGACGAGCAAAAGACTGACCATATGGAATATATGAAATCCTGCCTATTTTTACTTCGTGGTTGTTGTGGCTTTGTTCATCGACGGCGTTTGATTACGTTCGCCGCCTCCTCTGCGGCCTGCTTCCAGCCGTAGCCCCGCACGTAAACATGTCGTTTTCCAGTGACGACTGCCTCCGGGGATTCTTCTTCGAAGCCGCCACGGTCCCACGTCCCGGAGTCGCGCAGCCAGTCGGTAACGCGTTCGCGTGTTTCTGGCCAGGAAAGCCCAACCATTTCGTAGTAGGCGACGAGTGCGAACACGGCGTGGTCATGACAGCCCGGCACGCTTCCGTGCTCGTAGATCGTCTGGAGCGAATCGTGTGTTGGCACCGCAACCTGTTCGCTGAACTCCTCGGGTGAGAGGAGTTCGAGCGCGCCGCTGTCGGTTTCTCGGATTCGCTGGTCGTGTCGGAGTCGGCTGAGTGCGGCCGAATGGAGACGATCCCAGCGAACGGGGATGGCTTCACGGAGGTGTCCCTCCCGGAGCGGTCCGTCAGTGAGCGTGCTTAAGATGTTCACGTACGCACGCTCGATCGTGGTCCAGTCGGTTCCATCGAATCGACAGTCGCTCTCGTGGAGGCTGCTCGTTGTTCGACAGTCCGGACAGGGATACTCGAACCGTGCCACGAGCGTGGATACGCTGTGGGATACAGAAAGCGTTCGGATTTGAGCGCTCGGACCGCCGTGTTTATTCTTCGGCACGTCCAATTCGAGCGTATGGAGGCGATCCACGCGCGCTATCCGTTTCTCGACCCGGCTCGCACGGCGGTCGCAGAGGCGGATGTGGATCTTGCCGCACTCATACGAGCGGACGATCCAGCCGTCGCCCGGAGTCAAGATCGCGTTACGATCGCGCTGACCGAGGGGACCATCGAATCAGATCGTCGGGTACCAACCCGCACTGAGTTGCTATCGTATCCCCTCGGTCGGGTGCTGATCTCGTTGATCGACGTCCCTGGTGCGATGGATAAATACGCCGAGGCAGAAGCGAACACCGCCTATGAGCGCATTCGCGAGGATTGCTCACGTGAGGATCGCTCGATCACGCTTGCGGCCATCGCAACGGATCTCGGCGTTGGTGACTCGATCGAGTGGCCGAGCGGCGACGCCGGTCGGTATCGCATTTCTGTCGAGCGGTATCTCGAACTCGCGCCCGACGATGAATCGTGGTCGCTCGCGGTGCGCGAACTGGCCGATGGGTACGTCACCATCGCTCGCGAGGAGTTGCTCGAGTTGCTCCGTCGGACGATCGAACGCCAGGTCCGTGCGGGGTTGCCGTTCGACGTTCCGCCGACGATCGAGGATGCGCTTGCACCAACCGTGGCCGCAATCGAAACACAGCTTTCGGGGGTTTCCTATCCAGCCTCGATTGATCGGTTCGAGCCCGAGGCGTTTCCGTCGTGCATTCGGTCGCTTTTGGAGCGAGCACCATCAGAACCGCTCGATCCGCTCGAACGGTTTGCGCTCATCACTTGCTGTAGCGCGGTTGGTCTTGACGCAGACGAGATCGTCCAGCGCTGTGGTCGCGACGACGAGTCGTTCGTCTACGCCACCGAACGACTCGCCGGCGAGACGCTGCCGTATCCGCCACCGAGTTTCGAGATGCTCCAGGAGGCTGGTATCTGCTCTGGGGAACACGATGGATACGAACACCCGCTTGTGGCGTATGCGGACTCGCTTTCCGATTCGTCTACTGCTGTTTCACAGACCGAATGAGAAGTATGGGGCGCATTCGTCCCGCGTGAACGCTCCACACAACCCCTTCGTTTCGACTGGAGATACTGTATAAACACATGATGTGAATTCACCGGAAGACAACCAGTTTCGATCTTTTAGACTGATTTTAATTGCAGTATGCTAGTCATCAGACGCTCAGTCGAACACCCAGATCATTTTTCAGGGCGAACTCACAGAGGGGTATCAATCGGAGTTCGAACTGCGATTCCCATGCTTCTGGGTCACCTTCTCGTTTCATTGTCCGCTTTCCAGTTCGCAACCGATCGATGAAGGTGCGGATGTCCGCTCCATAGATGATCTCTTGTTCAAGTGTAAACAAACCACTCATCTCAACACCATGAATATCTGATGAAAAGACCTCGCAGATAGGCTTTTTCGGATTCTCTTTGTCTGCAATTCTTTCAAGTGCGATTTCTCTCTGCTTGTTACTGGTAAGCTCTTCCGGTGTGACGTCTGCTCTGAATTCTAGCTCTTTTTTCGCAAGATGATCGTAGTATCTGGTAATTGTGTCGTTACCAAATAGCGTCTGACCGCTATCTTCCAGACAAATTTGGGCGCTCATGATCGGAATTTTCACTCCTCACAGTCACAATCTGCAAACCTCACCCAGCCGTCCACTGACCGATACTAGCGATCTATGCCACACACCACACATCCGCAGCACCACCCACAATCTGGTTCAGTTTGTTCGTGAGAACTCTTCGATCGTCGTTTTCGTCGAGTTGCCGGTGAGCTCCTTGATATCCGTACCGTCTGCGAGCGCCGTTTCGCGTTTGACGCGGTAGTTGCCGCCATCGGTCGTGTAGCAGTCACCCGGATGGAAGAAATACCAGTCCTCTCGGTCGAATCGCACCCCAATTCGGGGCTTTGCGCCGAAGTTCTGGGCGAAAAACACCAGCCCTTCAACCTCCTCACCCGTCAGATAGATCGGATCGCCGCTGGACGATTTTGCCTCGATGGCGAAAAAGGACGTTCCATCGCCCGCCAGCACGTCGGGAAGCTCCCGGTCGGTAGCGGACCCGCTTGCCGGCGCGCGCATCACCGCGAATCCATGGTCGTCCAGCCGATTGACGAGCTCTCGCTCCCGGCGCTCTCCCTTTCGATTGGCCATACCCTCCGATTCATCCGGCACCACCTAAAGTGGTGGCGGTCGCAACCGCACGAAGGCACTGGATTCCTTTAGGGCGATTAAAGCATTTAGAATTATTAATAATTATGTTTATCACGATGGGAGCCAATCAGTGAGATACGCCATGATGGAGTACACAGACACCGAGAACATCGGCGCACCGGCGGTTCCGCTACTGAACGGCGACGACAGCATCGAAACGATGGGCGAGATCGTCTGGCGACAGTAACTACCCTGCTTTGCCTGCAGTCCGTCCCACTGGTTACCAGTTGATAGAGCAATCTACACCGGATGTGTTATTACACCGAATAGCGGTCCTGCTTTTCGAGCTGTATCAGCGTGTTCAATCCGAATTGTCTTCCTGTTACAATTTCTCAGTAATCGGGGCAAACGAGGTTAATTGGTGAACTGGGCGAGTGAGATACCAGTATATAGAAAGAAAGATGAGTAGCAATCCGCTGATGAGCAGGATCGGCTCGCCAATCCCGCTTGAAAACCCTGAGAAGACAAGCAAGAAAAGGCCAATTACAAACCCGAGGCGGCGACCAGCACGACCACGAATCGTGTATAGTTTTGATGTACAGTCTGAACATACATGTGCTGATTCATCAATAACGGAGCGACAGCCACCACACACATAGTCTCCTTCGTGAGTCTTTATTCTCTCCCGATTTTGGTTTTTACCCATCAGCTGTCGCAACAGAAGAATGTCTATTATGTCCATGATGAATAGCAATTATTTACAAAATATATATGTTTTGGTCACACGGCTCACAGCATGTCTCACAGGTCCCAGTGATCGCTTGACGGGGAATCAGTGGTCCAATCACAAGGTGTTTGTTTACTGGCGGGTACGCACTCCCATGGAGCAACACAGCGGGGGGTGGACCGATGCCTGATCCGTTTTCGCAGACACCAAATTTCAGAAAGTTCGCGCTGTATCGCCACGACGACAGTTCTGGCGTCTCCGGAACGGGTGTCGTTGCGTACGGGGTTCAGTTCCCGCCACCGAACGGCAAATGTGTCGTCGGCTGGACTACCGACGTTGGAAGTGTCGGCGTCTACGACAACATCGAGGATGTACAGGCGATTCACGGCCACGAAGGCGGCACCGACGTGATCTGGGAGTGAGATCTCCCATTTCTTAAAAATTTCCAGATGGTTCTGTGTGAATATTGTAGTGGGTGGCTGAGCACGGTGTTTCTTGCGAGCGAGTTGGCTGACTACATGACCGGCGAATCGCTCCTGGTTGATGGTGGCCTGATCAACTGCGAATACATCTCATGAATCAATCCAGCATTTGTGGCTCCGGGACACTTTATACACCACTCGACAGCACCTAGCACCACTGGGAATCGAATCACACACAATCGGGTGCTGTGATTGACCCCAGCCATACGAACCATGACAACGAAACTCCGAACCGCACTAACCGCATTGTTGCTGTTGGGATTGCTCGCTGGCGCTACGGGACCCGCTGTGGCAGAAACAACCGAAATAAACAGTGGCGAGACGACGGTCGTCTCGGACAATGATCTCATCGAGCTTGATCACGTTGCAAACAACATCAGTGTTAACGTCCTCGGCGTGCAAGTTGACGACAGCGAAGCCAGTCTGCTGTCATCGTAACGAAACTGGTTCATTTTTTCACGTTCTACTGGATAGAATCCAGCTTACATCGAACGCGTACCACATTCTGACGAAGAAGGTAGAGAGGGCGACATTCTCTTAACCCAGGGTGGAGTATCAATCGATATGATTGAGGCCACGAGCGCCGGAGCAATCTTGTTCCGTGATACACGTGGCCGTCGAGAGTATCTGCTCCTTAAAAGCCGCACCGGTGATTGGGAGTTTCCCAAGGGCGGCGTCGAGGGCTCTGAGGAATTACAGCAGACGGCCATTCGCGAAGTCGGCGAGGAAGCGGGCATCGACGACATTCGACTCATCGACGGTTTCAGAGAAGATTACGACTACGTCTTTCAGGCGGGCAACGACACGATTCACAAGACAGTCCACCTGTTCATCGCCAAGTCGTTCGAGGCGAGCGCGGAGCTCTCCTCCGAACACAACGATCTCCAGTGGCGAGACTACGACCAGGCGATCAATACCCTGACACAGGACGGGCCACGGGTAGTGCTCAGACACGCCCACGAGTTTCTCAACAACGGAGGGCTCCACGGGGAACTGTAGACTCCCCTGGCGAGCCCAAACGGTCTTTGGCGTCCACGTCAATGACTCCGACAGCGCCGTGTCTGAGTTTCCGTTCGAACTCCGCGTCTGTCAGTGGGCCGAACGAGCCTGGCCGCCAGCGAACGCCACGGCAGACGCTGCGATCGTCGCCAGACAGCTTGGCACCCGCAACCGTCGGTGGGACACGATCGTCGTCGAGAGCACCGACGAGAAACTTCGATCTCGCGCGCGATTTGGTCGTCAGCGTCTCAACGAGCTCCAGCTGTTCGTGCTCACCAACGCGCCCGAATCGTGGTGCTACTACCGGGATGCGCTGGCAGATCCCCCGACTAGCTGGCGGTATATCCGCGAGACGATCAACGAGGCCGCCGATCGAGCCGTTCTGGATCGGCGCAAACGGGGCGGTCGCATCGAGATAAGGCAAAAATGGCCGTATCCAGACTGGATCGATGGGCTCGTGGCGATCGAAAACAAGCCCGATCTCACTGCGAGCGCGGCCGATCAGCTCACAGAACAGCTGGAGTTTGACGTTGCGCTCGGGCTTGCAGACACCGTCTGGGTGGCAACCGAGACAACCAATGAACGCGTCGAACCAGTGTTGTTGGAGTCACTGCCGGTTGCGGCTGGTATCCTCACGTTCGATTGGAACGAAACCCCGCCAGCAACGGTCTCCTGGCGACCACGACGATTGAGAGAATCGACGGGAACACGGATTCTAGAACGTGGTGTGGCCGATGAACACACCCAGCGGGCCGCCCGATTCGAGTACGTAGCGAAAGATTGGCTCCGTTTGAAACGGCTTGCGATCGCCGAGCGAGCCTACGAACGGGGCTGGCGCAGCTACATCGAATCAGTGCGCCCTGACTGTCGGTGGTTTACACTTTCACCAGGTGATGTTCGGGAGATGCCTGACTGTCGTGCACTTGAGCGGTCGCCCACGCCACAGCACTGTCGACAGCACTGTCAGGCGTTCGAACCCGAACCGCCAGGATGGCGAACACAGGGCTGGCCGATCAATGGTGGGCCAGGGGCGGCCATCAAGCGACTGCTCGACCGTCGGCGTCGCCGTCACCGCCCCGGTCTGGAGTGATGATGGCTCATTCGATCCGCTCGATCTCTAGCTCCGATCGATCGATGGCGAGTTTAAACAGCGGCACAGTCGACTGCTCGGTGGTAACGATCCCTCGGTCCTGGAGCTTTCTGAGTGCCGTTCGTACCGAATCGACATCAGTCTCGTCGCCTGTCGCCTCCACGTCATGCAAGACGGAAACGACGCTCTGGGCCGATTCGTCGGGCCCGGCGAGCACGTCGGCGATCGTTGCCTGCAACGGCGGAACCGATACGGCCGTATCATCGGTTTCGACGCCGACGATCGATGCCGCCTCCGGAGTCGCCCTGATCAGGCTGTTTTCGTCGCGGTAGTAGTACTCCTTGAGCTCGGATTCGAGATACTGGTGAATCTCGCTTCCACTATCGATCCCCCAGCGCTCCTGGAGTTCTTTGTTCTTCGTTGGTTGCAACTCGACGATATCGGCCAATCGCTCTTTGGCTTGGTCTGAGAGGGACACTGCATCCCACTACACAACCCGGATACATCCTGATTGCGACATCGGTTGTGTTCACTCGGTGGCGACCGATTGGCGGGCTGATTCGACCCAGCCGTCGATGTTCTCGGCGATATACTCTTTCGAGCCGAGTGCACCTCCCACGCCAACGGCAACGATAAACGAGAGCGCAAGCGCACCCGCGACTGCCGTGGTGACAATCACCAACAGCGTACTCAGTATACCCGCATCGAAGCCGGCTGTCTGGAGCGCGATCGTTACCACGAGATAGTAGACGAATCCTTTCACCGCGATTGAGCCGGCGCGAGCAAACGAACTGGCTTCGCTGGCGATCACTGCACCAAGCCAATCACCCAGCCAGATGCCCACGAGTAACACCACTGCACCGCCAATGAGCTGGGGCACATACTGCGTTATCGTCGAGAGCATCGAGGAAAGGACGCCAATGTTGAGCGCGTCGGCAGCCGCCAGCAGCGCGACAATATACACATACAATGCGACGAGTCGTCCAATGAGCCAGCCAAACGACCGATCTCCCGTCAGCTTTTCGAGCGGCGTTCCCGCTAGCTCTGCGTCGATCCCCATCCCATCGAGAAGATCGACGATCACGTCCTCGAGGAGCCGACCAACGATCACACCCACGACGAGAACGAGTGCCGCACCGAATAGCACCGGCAAGTAGGCACCGATATCTGAGAGCAGTTCCGTCACGATCCGAATCCGAAGAATATCGGCCGCCGAAACGACCGCGAGATAGTAGACGTAGTAGGTGATGAGCGTGCCGACAGCACTCGCAATTCCGGCCGTATCCGTGGGTGCTCGCCCAGCTGTGTCGCCGCCGGGCTGATCAGCTTCTTCGCTGGCTGATCGATCGCCTGGAGTAACGCGCCCGAGGTCGGCCCGAGAAAGCATCCGCGTCACGATCCTTCCGAGGAATTTTCCAACGATCCAGCCCACGAGCAAAACGAACAACGCACCGATGAGCCGCGGTACGTACGCGACAATTTCGACGATCGTTGCTCCGATCGCACTTGTATCACTCAACTGGAGAATGTCCTGCGCTATATACTGAATTTTCGAATTTATTGTCATTGTTCTGTTTCGTTATATCCGACGATTCGCTTCGTGTGAATGGCGAATACGTCGATATAACTGTTTGAACCTCTCCATTATGAAATGTGGTGGTGGACACTCGAAAATAGTGGTAGAAAACTGAAATAAGGCGCGAAAATGCAGATGAGTTTGGTTACAGTTCGACGACCGCGCCGGCGTACAACACGACGACGAGGAAGATCCAGACCACATCGACGAAGTGCCAGTACATCGAGACGGTACTGACCGAGACGTGTCGTTCCTGGGAGTACTGCCCGTAGAGCGCGCGAACGAAGACGATTCCGAGCAACACGGCACCGAGCGAGACGTGGAGCCCGTGCAGTCCGGTGAGTCCGAAAAAGGCACTTGAGAAAACGCCACCGGTGAGCGTTAGCTCTCCGTGGCTGATGAACTCGTAGTACTCATACACCTGTCCACCAATGAAGATGACCCCGAGAACGAGCGTCACGAACAGCAGCTTCACGAATCGAGAGTGATTACCCTTCAACAGCGCGTGATGAGCGAAGTGGAGGGTGAAACTGCTTATGATCAGGATCACCGTGTTGGCGATCACGAGCGTGCCGAGTAGGCCGTGTGGAATGTGTGCACTCGCCCAGCTCGTGCCAGTGCGAACGAAAAAGTAATAGACGAACCCGGCACCGAACGTGGCGATTTCGCTGCCGAGGAAGAACAACATTCCCATGCGCAGCCCGCGCCCGCTGGATTCTGTCGCTTCGCCGCTCCAGAAATCGACGATAAACGCGTGATACAACCAGCCGTACAGTCCAATCAGGAACACGAGCGTGGCACCGACGAAAACGCCCGGCCCGGCGAGTGGCCCTACGAGTGGCTCTTCTCCGTGTCCAAGGAGATACAGTGCAGCACCGATGTAGAGCCCAGCAGCCCCGATTGCCGCGATGAAGGGCCACCAGCTCGCCTCACCGAATCCCCGCGGCCAGTCCTCGACTGCGGGCAAATGATGGTGGTGGTCACCGTGCTCTTCGGAACTCTCCATTGCCATACCCCCGCTTTTGGGCGCGACGGCAAAAAGCCTCTCAAACGTCACAGCGAGGCAACTTTCGACAGAACCGTTCAAATCGGGTGCACTGGTGAAAAATGGCTCACTGGACCAAGAGCCTGGGGAGGGGCACCAACCTCCCGAACCACTGACCATGAACCGCTGAATGCACGAAGTAGACAACGCGGGGAAAGCCGGTGTGGCTCTCCTAATCCACTAGCGTGTGTCTAGGATTGCTCGTCCGTCGGTGTGTCCTGGAATATCCTCCCGGAGCGCAACGCGCTTCATTCGTAGGTATCTCACACAATAATAAAAATGTTGCTACAGTTGATAATATGAATATAAAAGTTAATGATGGGAATGTGGCAATAAAAAGAACCGATATCAGTACCGACAGGCAGGCTGTGGCGTGTTTTCAGTCGGCACCGCCCCTGATGGGCGCGGTGTCCTCACAGAGGGGTGTTGAGCTGTCTGGCAGATCAGAGCGCACATCTTCTGACTCGCGGTTTGCGATCACGTCGGCGTAGGCGTCGGGCATCACTTTCACGAAGTTGTCGATCGCCGCTTCGAAGTTCTCGAGGATCGCCTCTCCTCTGTCGCTATCGGTGTAGGCCACGTGATTTTCGATCAGCCGGCGCACCATGCGTTTGTCTTTCTCATCAAGCTCGCGCGTCGTCGAGATCATACCGCGGTTGACGCGGTCATCGAACGTGTCGTTCCGATCGAGGACGTACGCGACACCGCCGGACATGCCCGCCGCGAAGTTTCTCCCGGTTTCGCCGAGCACTGCGACGACGCCGCCGGTCATATACTCACAGCCGTGATCGCCAACGCTTTCCACGACGGCCTTGACCCCGGAGTTTCTGACGGCAAAGCGTTCGCCGGCCATGCCGTTGATGTAACACTCGCCGTCAGTTGCGCCATAGAGCGCGACGTTGCCGATTAGCGTGTTGTCTTCTGGCTCGAACGGTGCGTCAGGTGGCGTCGACACGATGAGCTTCCCGCCCGATAGCCCTTTTCCGACGTAATCGTTGGCAGTGCCGGTCAGTGCCATCGTCACTCCGCGCGGGACGAACGCCCCGAAGCTCTGTCCGGCAATGCCATCGAAATCGACGGTGATGGTATCGTCGTCCAGCCCGCCCGGCCCGTACTCGCTAGAGAGCGTATAGCCCAACAGGGCACCGACTGCACGATGTGAGTTATCGATGGTCGCATCGATGTACACCGGCTCTTCGTTTTCGATCGCTGGCGTTGCCAGTTCGATTAGTTCATGATCGAGCGCTTCGTCCACGTCGTGTGACTGCCCGGCCGTTTTCGTTCGTGGCCCGTCCGTCTCTGCGAGGATCGCTCCAAGATCGAGATGGCGCGCCTTCTCGTGGGTTACGTCCTCGCGCTGTCGGAGGTGTTCGACCCGGCCGATCATCGATTCGAGCGTTGCAAAGCCGAGCTCGGCCATGATCTCACGGAGCTCCTGGGCGATGAACGTCATGTAGTTGATCACGTGCTGTGGCTCGCCGGGGAACCGCTCGCGGAGCGATTCCGTCTGGGTGGCCACGCCGACCGGACACGTGTTCTCGTGGCACTGTCGTGCCATCACACAGCCGGAGGTGACGAGACTCGACGTGCCAAAGACGTACTCTTCTGCGCCGAGCAACGCGGCAACGGCCACGTCACGGCCCGTTTTCATGCCACCGTCGGCCGTTACCGTGATTCGCGAACGGAGCCCGGTGTGAGAGAGCAGCTGGTTCGCCTCTGCGAGCCCAAGCTCCCATGGGAGCCCGGCACTTTTGATCGAGGTTTTCGGCGACGCACCGGTCCCACCGGAGTGTCCCGAAATGTGAACGACATCAGCCTTTGCCTTGGCGACCCCGGCCGCTATCGTTCCGATTCCGGCCTCAGAAACCAGCTTCACGTTGATGTCGGCCTCGGGATTGGCGGTTTTGAGGTCGTGAATCAGCTGCTTGAGGTCCTCAATCGAGTAGATGTCGTGGAGTGGTGGCGGCGAGATTAGCCCCACGCCCGGCGTCGAACAGCGAACGTGTGCAATCATCTCGTTTACCTTCTCGCCGGGGAGATGGCCACCTTCGCCAGGTTTCGAACCCTGTGCCATTTTGATCTGGATCTCATCTGCCGACGCGAGATACGCACTCGTCACGCCGAATCGGCCGGATGCAACCTGCTTGACGTTGCACTCCTTTTCGGTGTCGAATCGTTCGGGGGGCTCGCCGCCCTCGCCGGTGTTCGATTTCCCGCCGAGACGGTTCATGGCGATGGCGTTGTTCTCGTGGGCTTCGGGCGAGAGCGAGCCAAGACTCATCGCTGCCGTCCCAAATCGGGTAACGATCTCGTGGACGGGTTCGACCTCCTCGATCGGAATCGGCTCGCGATCGCTGTTGAATTCGAGCAGTCCACGGAGCGTCTGGAGGCTCTCGTTCTGCTCGTTGATCTGGGCGGCAAACTCCTGGTAGGTTTCGTAGTCGCCGTTTCGGACAGATTTTTGGAGCGTCCGGACCGTCTGTGGATTCCACTGGTGGGTCATTCCTGACGAGCGGTGCTCGAATTCGCCCTGGCGCTCTAGCGAGGCGCTCTTCTCGCCGTCGGGAAATGCCACGTCGAACCGCCGGCGCAAGTCTCGTTCGACCCCATCGATTCCGATCCCGCCAGTGCGTGCGGTGGTTCCCTCGAAGTATTCGGCGACGAACGCAGCGTCCAGTCCGACCGCCTCGAAGATCTGCGCACCACGGTAGCTCTCGACGGTCGAAATTCCCATCTTGGCCATCGTTTTCAACAGGCCGTCTTCGAGCGCAGTGAGATAGGACTCAATCGCCGTCTCCAGGTCGGCCCCGTCCGGGCCGGCGACGACATCCTCGATCGTCTGGAACGCGAGATACGGATTGACTGCCCCCGCCCCGTAGCCCACGAGCGTCGCCATCTGGTGGACGGTCCGTGGATCGCCCGATTCGACGACAATTCCAACCCGATTTCGCTGGCCGGTACGGACGAGATGATGGTGGACGGCACCCGTCGCGAGCAGGCTCGGAATCGCAAGCCGGTCCGGTCCAGCGTTTCGATCCGAGAGAACGACGATGTCGTGGTCATCTGCTCGATCGCTCACCTGTTCGCGAACGGCCTCGATGGCGCGTTCGAGCGACGTCTCCGGATCGAACGTGATATCGACGACAGTGCTCGAGATTGTGCCATCGAGTTCGGCGATTGCAGCCATTTCAGCGTCCGTGAGAAACGGCGAGTCAATCACCAGCTGTTGTGCGTGTGCGGGAGACTCATCGAGGAGATTCCGCTGTTCGCCTAGCCGGCACTCCATCGAGGTGACGAGCTCCTCGCGGATGTAATCCAGCGGGGGGTTCGTCACCTGGGCAAACAGCTGTTTGAAATACGACGACAGCGGTCGATTGGTCTCTCCAAGCACCGACAGCGGTGTGTCGTCACCCATCGAGCCGACTGGGTCCTTTCCATCGCGTGCCATCGGCTCGATGAGATGGTCCAGCTCGTCGTGTGAGTAGCCAAACAGTGCCTGGTGCGACCGAAGCTGATCGACTGGTGCTGTGATTTCGGCGCCACTGGATAGATCGTCTGGCAGGCGCTGTTGTTCGGTTGCCACCCACTCGCCGTACCGATCGTCGACGAGTGACTCGAACACCTCATCGTCGGGAATAATTCTGCCTTCCTCTGGATCGGCGAGAAACAGCTGGCCGGGTTTGAGCCTGCCGCGCGTTTCGATCCGGGAGGCGTCGTGTTGGGCCTCGAGCGCGCCTACTTCGCTCGACATGACGAGCGTTCGATCGTCGAGGACATCGTACCGACACGGTCGCAGTCCGTTCCGGTCGAGCACCGCACCCACCCGCTCGCCGTCGGTCGCAGCAACGAGTGCCGGTCCATCCCACGGCTCGATCAACGAGGCGTGAAAATCGTACCACTCCTTGCGGCTTTCATCGACACCGGTCTCCTCGCCACGCCAGGCTTCTGGAATCAACATTCGCAACGCGTGACCGAGATCGCGCCCCGTGTTCAACAACAGCTCAAGCGCGTTATCGACGCTCGCCGTATCCGACTGCGTTTCATCGTTGATGATCGGCAAGAGCGTCTCGAGATCGTCGCCGTACGCCGGATCGGCGAGATCGTTCTCTCTTGCGCGCATCCAGTTGATGTTCCCCTGAATCGTGTTGAACTCCCCATTGTGGATCACCCTGTGGTACGGATGGGCGAGATGCCACGCACCGAGCGTGTTCGTTGAATACCTGGCATGGACCATCGCGAACGTAGAGGCGAGTTGCTCATCGTGCAGTTCCGGGTAGTACGTTGACAGCTGCTCGGCGGTCAACAGTCCCTTATAAACGATCGTCTGCCGATCCAGCGAACAGATGGAAAATCGACCGGTTTCATCGAGCTCGCGCGAGTCGATCGTCGTTTCGACTGCCCGACGAGCCACGTAGAGCTGCCGATCGAACGTCTCGTCCGAAGGATCGTTACTCGGGGTGACAAACACCTGTTCGACCGCGGGCTCGGAGTCGCGAGCAGTTTTTCCAAGTCCCGACGCGTCGGTTGGCACCGTCCGCCAGCCGACCACCGACAGATCGTGGCGATCGAAGACGGTCGCAATCGTCTCTTTGAGGCGCTCTATGAGCGTCTCATTTTTGGGGAAAAAGATCGATCCCACCGCGTACTGCTCTGGAAGATCAAAATCGACTGTGGCCGCAAAGAACTCGTGTGGCGTCTGGAGCAAAATTCCGGCCCCATCACCGGTGTTTTCCTCTGCCCCCGTCGTTCCACGATGTTCGAGATTGGCGAGCAAATCGAGCCCGTCGGCAATCGGCTGGTGGCTGGTGTCACCGTCAAGGTCCATGACGACACCGACACCACAGCTCCCACGGGTGTCTGTTGGATCCGCGAGCCCGGCACCGCTCGCGAACGTTGCTGGCTGTTGCTGGCTCATACCCCTCTCTGGCCGATAGCTTCTTAAGTGATTTCCCCTCAAGGGGTAAGGCCATGTTGAAGTCACATAAGGGCATATAATTAGTACCCACGTCTGGGGTAGTACAACGCCAGCTTATGCATTCTCAGTATATTTTCACAAATATGAATATAGATATCAATTAATTACTGATGGAAAATTTATAACAGTCAGTACGTTTTGGCGAAATACGCGGTCGTCTCTGCGGGTTCGCCACAGACACCACAGTCCTCGTGGATCGGTTCGTCGTCGAACGGCACCATCACGATTTCGGCTGCGATCTGGTCTTTGATCTCGGTTTCACAGTCTTGCTCGCCACACCAGCCGGTTTTCACGTAGCCGCCATGTTGACCGATGGTACCGAGAATTTCGTTTCGTGAGGTTGCTTCACGGATATTTTCTTCCCGGAGTTGTTCAGCTGTGGCGTAGAGTTTCGCATACACCGTCTCGAGGTGTTCCTGGACGGTCTCAGCCAGTCCCGTTCGCGATTCGGTCGTCGTCTCACCGTCTGGTCGGTGAACGAGCGACACTTCCTCATCGGCCACTTCGTTGGGACCGACCTCAATGCGCAGCGGGACGCCGTTGAGCTCCCACTCGTTGAATTTGAATCCGGGGTTTCGTTCGTCGCGGTCGTCGAGATGGACGCGAACGCCGTCGTCGTCGAGGGTTTTCCGGAGCTCTTCTGCGTAGCCAAGCACCGTTTCTCTGTTATCCTCCTGGAAGATCGGGACGATGACGACCTGTGTGGGTGCCATCGGCGGAGGCAACACCAGTCCCTGATCATCAGCATGCGTCATGATCAGCGCGCCGAGCGCTCGCCAGGAAAGCCCCCAGGAAGTGGTGTGGGCGGTCTGTTCGGTCTCGTCTTCGTCGAGGTAGGTGATGTCGAACGCCTCGGCGAAGCTCTCGCCCAGATAGTGGCTCGTTGCGCCCTGGACGCTCTTTCCGTCCGGCATCATCACTTCGATCGTGGTGGTAGTGTCCGCACCAGGGAATTTGTCGTGATCGGGCTTTTTTCCGCGAAGCGGTGCCAGCGCCATCACGTCGGTGTAGAGCCGTTCGTACTGATCCAATCGAAGCATCGTTTCATCCCAGGCATCGTCGCAGTCGTGGTGGGCGGTGTGGCCCTCCTGCCAGAGGAACTCCTTGGTTCGGAAGAACGGCTTCGTGTCGGTTGCCTCCCAGCGAACGACCGAACACCACTGGTTGATGCGCATCGGGAGATCACGGTGGCTGCGAACCCACTGAGAAATAAATGGCGTGATGATCGATTCGCTGGTGGGCCGCACGGCAAGCCGCTCGTCGAGTTCGTCGTGGCCACCCTGGGTCACCCACGCCACTTCCGGGTCGAACCCTTCTACGATCTCCTTTTCCTGTTCGAGATACGACTCTGGAATGAACATCGGGAAGTAGGCGTTCTGAACGCCGCTGTCTTTGAACCATCCATCGAGGTGGTTCTGGACGGCTTCCCAGAGTGCATACCCGCGTGGCCGGGTGACGATGAACCCGCCCATGGGTGCATAATCCGCCAGGCCGCTTTTCTGGACGACCTGCGAGTACCACTCGCCAGTCTCGTGTTCTTTGCTGGCGGTGATGCCGAGATCCTGATCGCCGGTCATGTAGGAACGAGACGGCTACCCCTAATAAGCTCGACGTGTCTAACTCCCGTGTCAGTAGCTCCACAGCCGGTTGAATCGGGAGGAAAGCGCTGGCGTGTTTCGTTCGATCGCGTCAGGGGTTCGCGATCCGTTCACGTTGATGAGCTGGAGGCGTCCCCTGTCGTCGCTATACACGTTCTGGAAGTCGTACACCAGTCCGGCGACACGCACATCGTCTGGGACATCATCGCTTTCGAGCAACAGCTCGACCTGCCGGTCAACGTTGTACTCCACCAGATGGTTAATCGCGCTCTCCTCATCGAGTCCATCCGGAAGTGCGTCGACACCTGGTGCGAGCCGGTCTTTCAACAGATCGATCGCGTACTGAATCCCATCTGGCTCGTCAACGCCATCGGTCAGATCCTGATAGGTTGCGGTGACAGCGCCACAGCCGGTGTGGCCGATCACTGCCGCAGTGGCCGTTCCGGCATGAACGAGCGGATAGAGCACGTCGCCGGAGACGGTCGCACCGTCGTCCGTTCGTTCACAGACGCGATTACCGATCACGCCGACGGTAAACACGTCGCCGGGCGTCTCGTTGGTGATCAGTTCGTCCTGCAACACGCGCGAATCCGAACAACAGACGGTGACCAGCCCCGGGGACTGTCCGTCCTGGACCGCATCGAACCGGTCGTTCGAAAATTCACTCACGTGGCGGTCGTTTCGTTCGAGCAACTCGAGTAGCTCCATCATTCGGCCCTCCACGCGGGATCGATAAACACGTTGTGACCGCGGCCGATCGATTGTGCGGATCCCGTCATGAACGGATCTCCTCGAGCAGTGCATCAGTTGTTCGTATCGTCGCGAACTCTCCGGACAGCTGTGCGAGTGCTGTTTCGTGGATGCAGTCTGCGTCGTAGCAAGTTCCATCGAGCGTCCGATCGAACGTCGCACAGGCCGTCCGTGCGACCGTCACCGCAAACCCCCTGTTTTCTGCCATCCTGGCCGTCGTCGAGACGCAGTGGTCGGTCGTCAATCCGGCGATAACCAGGGTTCCGTCACTGCACTCGCCGAGCAACCGTTCGAGATTCGTTCCCACGAACGCGCCGTTGACACGCTTTCGAATCGTATGTTCGCCCGGAGCCGGCTCAAGCTGCGGTTTGAATTCGTATCCTGGACAGCCATCGCGAAGCGGTGAGGCGGGTTCGGTCGAATCGTGGCGAACGTGGATGACCGGCCATCCCACTTCGCGCCAGTACTCGAGCAAGCGAACGGCGGTATCTTCAGCGTCCGGATTGTTTCGCGATCCCCACTGCGGATCGTCGAATCCTCGCTGGAAGTCGATCAGCACGAGCGCCGTTGCAGTATCCGAGACGCTCATCGTGGTGCTCCATCCGATGGCACGTCGATACACTGCGTCGATCGCGGATGTGTGTCTGTGATCGTGATTGGGGGTTTTTGTGGGGCCTGCTGGCGATCGCTCGAAAGCATATACTGGGGCCACTCGCGGTCGCCCTCGACACCCCAGTCGCCGAGATCTGCGTGCGGGCAGACGCCATCGTACGATTCGAGCCGTTCCTGAATGATCGTCCGTGCGTGCTGACCAGCGTCGGTATCGGCCGTCACGTTGAGAGATTCGAACAGCGCGCGTGGCTGGAACGTGATTTCGAGCCCAACCGGGCAGTAACGGCTGTTGCGCTGGTCATAAAACGGTGCCCGACACGTTGGGAATATGGGCTCTCCACCGAAGCAAAACTCCCACCTAGCGTGGTCCGGATCGGTCGGGATCGATTCCGGCCAGGGTGTTGGATCGTGGACGTGCAAAAACTGAAGGATGTGCCACAGTGCGTCGTGATAGGTCGCTTCCGTCGCCACGCGATCATCGGGTGCGAAAAATGCCACCAGAGAGGCACGGTCGCTGTACTCTTGATAGCAATCGAGATACGAACACAGCGTTGATCCAAGTTCGAACAGCGCGTCAGTTTCTGTCAGCGATGGCACGGCCGTGTAGAGTGGCTCTCCGTTTCGAACGGATTTTGCACCGAAAAAACATGGAAACGGCGTTTCGTTTCGGCTTCCGAGCAATCCCTCCCGAAACGTCTTCCAGTGCTGTTCGACCCATGCTGGCACCCTCGAGTTCTCGACAGCCTGCTCCAGCGTTGACTGGGTGCAGAGCTCGTTGACCACGGTGTTCGCCATCAGTTTGATCGTTCCATCGGTTGATTGTTGTTTCTCTGGCTTAGCATTGTCCAATCAGCAGTTCGAGCTCGTGAAAATACGTCTCTCTTGGAGTGTGGCTGGATGTCGGTCCTCGCGGGCGTCGCCGTTTGTGCTGGCTCTCAAGATGGGCACGGGCACACCGTTCGAGCTGCTCTCTGTCGAGGCCACACTCCGCAGCCGTCCTGTCGATTCCACCATTAACATCGACGAGCTGCCAGACGATCTGGTCGAGCGTCTCAGTGTTGAGAGCGCTGGCACAGTCGGGCGGTACCGATCGGTCGATGGCTCCTGGCAGTCCCAGGGTTCGGGCGAGCTGGTCCAGTTCGGTCTCGAACAGGCCGGTGAACGGCAGGAAATCTGCGGCTCCGTTGCCGTGTTTCGTGAACGCGCCGAGCAGCCATGCCGGTCGGCTGAGATCGCCAACAACGAGCCGATCCGTTGTGTTGGCCGCGTGGTAGGCACAGACAGCTCGTACACGTTCTCTGACGTTCTCGAGCGTCCGTTCGGTTGCCCCGTTCGTCCAGCGGTCGGGGAGCACATCCAGCAGTCGGGAAACGAGTGGGGCACAATCGACCGTGGTGTGTGGAATGCCGATCGTTTCTGCGACCGAGACGGCGTCGTGTGTGTTCGATTGGCCCTCAGCGCCACATGGAAGTATCAATCCATATATGCGATCGGGGCCGACGGCGCTGGCTGCAAGCGCTGTAAGCGTACTTGAGCGCTTTCGGCCATCCATTCGGACGACGTAGCCCGATCGATCCGTCGTGCGGAGCGTCCGAGAAAGCGCTCGCTTGAGTCGCGAACGCAGTGGCGTCGCCGTTTTGTGGCTGGTGTTTGGCGGACGGACCGTGTCACCCGGAAGGATCGACCGACCTGTGTGACGTGGTGGCCGTCGTTTGTGCGCCGTCTCGTGGAATTGCTGGGCACACATCTTGGCAAGTGAGCGCTCACAGCCGACGATTTCGGCGATACGCTTCGGTGATGTGTCTGATCTTGATAACAGGTGACAGATCGGATCAAGCAGTTCATATGGTGCTCCAAGCTGAGTGCGATCAGTCTGTCCCGCCCAGAGGCCAGCCGTGGGGGGTTTCTGGATAATTTCGGTGGGAACGTTGTACGCGTTCGCGTGATGACGGATCGTCGATTTGTCCCACGCCCTGAGTGGTGCACAGTCGACAGCGCTGTCGCCGTATTTGGTGACGTAGCCAAGCGTTCGTTCGGTTCGGTTGGTCGTTCCGATGACGAGCCGGTTACGGGCGTTCGCCATGAAGTATACACACGCCATACGGATTCTCCCAACAGCATTGCCGATCGCGTGGCGATCACCATCGGTCGCAATCAGAGGGGCAATCTCGTCTTCGAACAGATCGACGACCGGCTGTAGGTCGATCGTGTCGAACGGAATGTCGAGCCTGCTAGCCATCGTCGTCGCATCAGCAACTGCTGTGGTCGGACTCGCCAGCGTCGGTTGACAGAGCCCGTACACGGCGTTTCGTCCAACTGCGGCTGTAGTGAGTGCAGCAGTGAGTGACGAATCGATCCCACCGCTCATGTTGAGCATCACACCGTCGCATCCCGACGATTCGACTGCCGAACGAATGAACGACTCGACCGCCGTGGGTGGTGGTCCCCCAGCTGTTCGTTCGGACCGGCCAGGTTTGAGATCTTCCCGATCCACTGGTGCTGTTGCCATCTCAGCACCTCGCTCCGGATCGCGTGCGAAAGGGGTGAGCAGCACGTTTAGATCGCCCTCTACAATCAATCAAACGTCTATTATTTCGCTCTATAGGTGTTCTTTGCATACCTATTAACGCGTTCTATGACCAATTATATGTTATTGGTCCCAATTGAGTGGAAATACGCTCATTTATTGTTCAAACGGTCGCCGGTGTCTGGCGTGAGATGTTCTGTCCCCCGGTCATCGGAATCTGAGACGGTTCACCGACTGAAAATGGTAGCAAAAAGGTAATGTAATTACTACTACGTAAACTGAGTAACACAATGGGAAACGGTACGAAGTCCAGCGAGCTGGATAGCCTGGAGGAGGGCCCGATATCGCTCGATGGAGCGTTCGATGGCCAGGCCCAGACGCTCGTCGAGCTCGAGGATGAGCTCGGCTCGGTCCCCGGTGCGGAAATCGCCGACTCGGAGCAGTATGAATCCGGGATGGTGGTTGGTGCCGACCGCGTCGGGGCCAGCGACCTCCCCGAGACGTATCCGATCAGTTTCGAGACCCCACAGCTGTTGCGACTGGACGTTCAGCTCCCGTCCAATCAGGTGACATCAGTTTACGTGGGCTGGCCGGATCAGATTGCTGATGAGACACCGCTGTTTCGATTGCTCGAGGCAATCGGTGTCGGCGTCAATTCGTTCGCTGACATCCTCGGCGAGGAGGTACCCCTCCGCGTTGAAGGGGTGCACTACGTTGCTGATATCGAGTATCCGAGCGCTAGCCCGTTCGAATTCGAACAGACGGTCGAGCAGCTCTCCGTGGACGTTTCGGTCGACACCTCGAAAATGTGGTTCCACCTGACAGTCGCTGGCGTGGCCATGTGGATGGCGATGATTGCCTCGATGCCGATCGATCTACTTGTCCCTGATGGACTGCAGGGACTGTTGGTACTCAGTGGCTGGCTGTTGTTGCCCATCGGAATTTACTTCGATTCGAAACAAGTGGACGCAGTGAGCGACTGGTCGCCAACGAGATGGGCGTATTTTCTCCCAACATTGGTCCCGTTTTTCTGCATTCCAACGAGTATCATCTATCTGATAAAGAGACGGGAGGCAACGATTGCACCAGGATACGATATCGGCCGTCTCGATCGGCTCATCGAACGAGCAAAGGCACTATTCGATTGAGTGAACTGATCGAATCCACAACCAAACAATAATATCGACAGAAGAACTATTTCGGAAAACGATGCCCGATGGTCCCGACGACTTCGTGGCCGACGATCTCTCCGATGGTGGGATCACTATTGACGAGCAGGCAGAGAGTTTGCTAGAATTAGAAAATGAGCTATCAAGCGTCCCCGGCGCAACGGTTGCAACGGACGATCGATACGATGCCGGCTCGGTAGTTGGTGCCAACCGCGTTCCATTGGCTGCGTGTCCGGAGACGTATCCGATCGAGTTCGACTCCGCGCAGTTGTTGCGACTTGACGTGGAACTGCCCTCAACGGACCGAACGTCGGTGTATCTGGAATGGCCGGAGAAAATCACCAGAGAAACGCCACTCTATCAGCTCTTAGAAGCTGTTGATGTTGAGGTCACGTCGTTTGCAGACATCCTCGGCGAAAACATCCCGCTCAGGGTGGCGGACACCCACTACGTTGCGGACGTTACCTACGACACTGAAACCGCCTCCCACCACAGCCAACAGCAGTCCTACACGACCACGACGGTCTCCGTTGATGAGTCCGAAGACACCAGTTCGCGCTGGTATTATGTCGTGCTCGGAAGCTGGCTCGGCTGGCTGTTCCTCTGGATAGTGGTCAGCTCGCCGCTTGATCTGCTCATTCCAGATGCGCCTCTTGGAATGATCGTGTTGCTTTCGTGGGTGCTCTTTCCCATCGGCCTCTACAACGACTGTAAACACGTGACAGCAAACAGCGACTGGTCGCCGAATGAGTGGCTGTACTCGATCCTCTCGTTCATCTGGGCGGTGAATCTGCCGCTCGGCCTGATCTATCTGTATAAACGACACAATGCCACCTTCGATCGAGGGGCAGACACTACTCGTTTCACTGATTTCCTCGAACGACTGGTTTAGGGGTCGGTGTCTATCGCGAACGGCGAGCCCGTTTCTGTCCACTCCCAGCCTGGAAGTCGCGTCTGAAAACCAGCTGCGAGCGCTGCATCCAGATCGTCGTGGCCGGCGGTGCCGTCCGGATGGTGATACACATCGGCCACGTGAAACGTTGCCTGTGCTAGCGTCGCAAGCGGCTGGCCGCCAGCGATAGCGGCTGCGAGCTCTCGGCCAAGCAGTTCGTCTACGATAAACCCGGGATAATCGGCCTCTACGTCAAGATCACGCAACAGCGCGACCAGGGCAGCGATATTGACCGCGAGGTCACCGTCTTCAAACACCTCGTCAACCGCCGCACGATACTGTTCGGACGAAACTGATTCGACAGTCGTGTCGAACGCGACGGCGAGGCGTTCGCGTACGTCAGTGATGAGCGGAGCGATTGGACGGCTTCGAACGAACTCATACTCGGCCACAACACGATCAGGGGTGAGCTTCATGTCGAATCATCCGACCGCAGTGTATTGAACGATGGGCTGCACCGTTGCGAAGAGTTTTATAATCCCCGTGTTGTACACAAGACCAACGCGGGTTTTCCGGGCCGTCGTGAACGGTCGTGATTGAACAGTATGACCTGTTGTTCGGCGTCAGTGCTTGATTCATGGCCGATTGAATCGGCGTTATGTGGTTGTCGTCTGCGGCGTCGCTTGTCCTGGAACCCCGCCCATCTACGTGACCTATGAGCACGGTAGAGAAGCAACTCGACGATTTGAAAGCAGAGATAGCAGCCGAGATCCCGAATGACATCTCCGTTTCTGACGTGACCTACGAGGGGCCGGAACTCGTCATTTACACCCGTGATCCCAAGAAATTCGCGCAGAACGGCGATCTGATTCGGACGCTCGCGGGCAAACTTCGCAAACGAATTACGGTGCGTCCAGACCCGGACGTGCTTGCCCGGCCGAAGGATGCAGAGGCACAGATCCGCGCAATCATTCCTGATGAGGCAGGCGTTTCCGATCTCGATTTCCATGCAGATACCGGCGAGGTCGTTATTGAGGCACAAAAACCGGGAATGGTGATCGGCCGTCACGGATCGACGCTGCGTGAAATCACACAGGAGATCGGCTGGACGCCGGAAGTCGTCCGAACGCCCCCGATCGAATCGGCCACCGTTTCGAACGTTCGTAACTTCCTCAAACAGGAACGCGAAGAACGCCGTGAAATTCTCGAACGCGTCGGCCGCCAGATCCACCGCGAAGAACTCGCCGACGAACAGTGGGTGCGAATCAGCACGCTTGGCTGCTGTCGAGAGGTCGGCCGAGCGAGTTTCATCCTCTCGACCGCAGAAACGCGCATTCTCATTGACTGTGGCGACAAACCCGGCGCGGAAGACGAAGTGCCGTATCTCCAGGCACCAGAAGCGAATCCGCTCAACTCCATCGACGCGGTGGTGTTGACTCACGCCCACCTGGATCACTCCGCACTCATCCCGCTCCTGTTTAAATACGGCTACGACGGTCCGATTTACTGCACGGAACCGACCCGCGACATGATGGGACTGTTGACGCTGGACTATCTCGACGTGGCGGCCAAGGAGGGCCGCACGCCGCCGTATGAGAGTGAGATGGTCCGTGAAGCGCTGAAACACACGATTCCGCTGGAATATGGCGATGTAACCGACATCGCACCGGACGTAAAGCTCACGCTGCACAACGCAGGCCACATTCTCGGCAGTGCGGTGTCGCACTTCCATATTGGCGATGGTCTGTACAACGTGGCATTCTCCGGCGACATTCACTACGAGGATACCCGGCTGTTCAACGGCGCAGTCAACGAGTTCCCGCGCGTGGAGACGCTGGTGATGGAATCGACCTACGGTGGTCGCAACGACTACCAGACTGACCAGGAAGATTCCGAACAGCGGCTCATCGAGATCATCAACGAAACACACGACCGTGACGGCAAGATCCTCATTCCGGCGTTCGCCGTTGGCCGGTCACAGGAGATCATGCTCGTCATCGAAGAAGCGATGCGCGAGGGGAAGATCCCAGAGATGCCCGTCCATCTCGACGGGATGATCTGGGAGGCCACCGCGATCCACACCACGTATCCCGAGTATCTCAGGGATGATCTCCGCGATCGGATCTTCCACGACGATGAGAATCCGTTTCTCTCACCGCAGTTCAATCACATCGATGCGGGCGAGGACGAACGTCGTGATGTGACCGATGGCGGGCCGGCGATCATCCTCTCGACCTCGGGTATGGTCACCGGCGGTCCGATTATGTCCTGGCTCGAACATCTTGGTCCGGATCCAAACACCACCATGGTGTTCGTCGGCTACCAGGCACAGGGAACGCTTGGCCGACGGATTCAGAGCGGATGGGATGAAATTCCGATGAATGGCCGGAACGGTCGTTCAGATACGCTGGCGCTCGATTTCAACGTTGAAACGGTCGATGGCTTCTCCGGTCACTCCGGCAGACAGGGACTCGTCGATTTCGTTCGAACGATGAATCCGCGCCCGGAGAAGGTACTGTGCGTTCACGGCGACGAATCCTCCGTCCAGGATCTCTCCTCCGCGCTGTATCACAAATTCGACATGCGAACGTTCGCACCGAAGAATCTCGAGACGTTCAGATTCAGGTAATCGACGGCAGTCGCCGCCGATTCCGTTCGACGGGACCAGACGAACGGAGTGGAATGGCATCCAATACCGATCGACGGAAGCGGCACGTGGTCCCTATTCATCTTTCCTGTCGTCATCCGCATTAGGTGTGGCGCACTTTGACATATGTTACCGGGAAATTGTCGTACGAAGCGTTGAGTAGCCTCAAGCACGTATCCATGAGTGTGCACTGTCAGTACTGCGCTCGGACTGCAACACTCTCGGTCGAGAAGGATGGGATCGTGGTGTGGCTCTGTGAGCGACATTTCCGCGAGCGATTCGAGGCGCTCCAATCCTCGGGCTGGCTAGAGTCCCTCGCCGAACAACTCGATCTCGAGAATCACTAGCGCCCACCGAGGATTTACGAACAAGTCACTCGATTAGCATCCATGGAACACGTACACATCGAAGATGTGGACGAATGGATGGGCCCGGCTGCCCTAAAGCAACCACTCGGCCGTGCCCTGGGCGCAAGCGATGTCGCAATCAACTACTACGAGCTATTGCCTTCGGAAAGCTTCGCGTTTGGCTATCACCGACACAGCGACCAGGAGGAGATCTTCATCGTTCTCTCGGGGACGGTGACCTTCGAGACGGATGACGGCGAGCGGGTGGTTGAGGAAGGTTCGGCAATCCGGTTCGAACCGGGAGTCTTCCAGCAAGGGGTCAACGAGGGAACTGAGCGCGTTCGCGCGCTCGCAATCGGTGCGCCCCAGGAGTCGGGCGAAACCGAGATTCGTCGGGACTGTCCGTCGTGTGCCGATCGCACGCCACAGTCGATCGAACCGGGCGATGACTGCCTTCACACCGTCTGTAATGTGTGTGAAACAAAAACGGGTAACTTCACCTGATGGCGACCGACCACTCAGTTCTCGTGTACGACGACGACTGTGGCTTTTGCACCTGGTGTGCCCAGTGGGCGGTACGCCGCGGTGGCTTCGAACCGGTTGGATTCTCTGCGCTAGAGCCAGCCCAGCGCGATCGTCTGCCTGACGACTATGAACGCTGTGCACATCTACTCACGTCGTCCTCCGTCTACTCCTGCGGAGAGGCAATGGAACAGGCGTTCGTCGCCTGCTATCCCACGCTGTCGATCCTGGTCTGGCTGTGCAATCTATTGCCCGGTTGGGATCGGTTGCGTGAGTGGGCGTACCGTCGGGTGGCGAACAATCGGAGTCTCTTCGGCCGACTGGTGCGCAAAGAGCCCCCGATCGAGTAGCTATTCAAACGCGGCGATGCCGGTGAGATCCTGCCCGAGAATCAACGAGTGGATGTCGTGGGTTCCCTCGTAGGTGTAGACGGTCTCCATGTTGGTCAGATGGCGCATCGGTGAGTAGTCGGCGGTGATGCCGTTGCCACCCAGCATTTCGCGTGCAACTCGTGATTGTTCGCGCGCCATCGCGACGTTGTTTCGTTTTGCCATCGAGACGTGCTGGGATCTGAGCGCGTCGCGTTCTTTGAGCTCGGCGAGTCTGTGAGCAAGCAACTGCGCAAGCGAGATCTGGGTGGCCATCTCCGCGAGCTTCTCTTGTTGGAGCTGAAATCGTGCGATCGGGCCACCGAACTGCTCACGATCGAGTGCGTATTGACGAGCCGTTTCGAAGCAATCTCTGGCCGCCCCAACCGCTCCCCAGGCGATGCCGTATCGCGCCTGGGTGAGACAGGAGAGCGGTCCCTTCATTCCCTCGACGTTCGGTAACACGTTCTCCTCGGGGACGAACACGTCGCGCAATCCGATCTCGCCGGTGATTGAGGCGCGCAGCGAGAGTTTTTCGGTGAGCTTGGGGGTACTCACTCCATCACGGTCCGTTTCGACGAGAAAGCCGCGTACCGGCCCATCGTCACCCACCCGTGCCCAGACGATAGCCATGTCGGCGATGGGTGCGTTGGTGATCCAGGTTTTCGTCCCGGAGAGCACGTAGCCGTCGCCGTCCGGGCGCGCGCGGGTGGCCATCCCCGACGGATTCGAGCCGTGTTCTGGTTCGGTCAGCCCGAAACAGCCAACCGCCTCCCCGGTTCCCAGTCGTTCTAGCCACTCGTCTTTCTGTGCTGCAGAGCCAAACGCGTGGATGGGATACATCACGAGCGCGCCCTGAACGCTCGCCATCGAGCGCAGCCCCGAATCACACGCTTCTAGCTCTGCCATCAACAGCCCGTACGCCGTCTCGCTCACTCCCGGCAACCCATAGCCCGACAGATTCGGCGCATAAAAGCCCAGCTCACCCATCTCTGGGATGAGTTCGGTGGGAAACGTGCCGTCGATCCAGTGGGTGCCGATCGAATCTGCGAGTTCGTTCTGGACGAATTCGCGGGCCGTATCGCGGACGAGTCGTTCTTCGTCCGTGAGTTCTGCGTCGAGATCCAGATAATCGAGCATGCCAGCACTCAGTTGTCCGTTGGCAAAAACGCTCGCCCACAGCTACGTCGGTGATGTGTCGATTCGGTTGGAGAGTGTCCAACTGCCGACCGCGGCTCCGTAGGCTCCGACAGTGAGTACGCCCACCAGCACGAGATTTGTCTCGACATCACCGCCGACGAGGCCAAACACGGCGAGAAGTTCCACAATCCACACGGAATACAACACCGATAACAGTATCGTGAGCGACTGAAACGACCACCGACGCGTCACGAACGGATAGCTAACGATGAGCGAACTCAAAAACCACAGTCCGTTCGCGCTGATTTCCAGAACGAATGGATCGATTATTCCCAGCGTGAGCGGAAACTCGGGTCCCCACTGCCCAACGAGCATTCCAAACGGGCCAACGAGAAGGCCAGCTCCACAGACCGCCATCAACAGATCGCCGATTGTACCGAGCGTTGAATCAACTGTCGCCGAACGTGTCACGGATAATAAGGTGTTCGCCCCGGTAAAAAATCACTGGGCCTGGGCCTGCTGTCGGTCGGCGACGAGCGTGGTGAACGTCTCGAACAGCTGTTTCGTCTCACAGGCACGGTCGTAGTTTTCTGGGGTGATATCATCGAGTACCGCCTGAATCGTTTCCTCGCCGAGAAACTCCTTGCGTTTCGTGACTGCGGTTGCGCTCTCGGTGTCGTATTCTGGATGGAACTGCACGCCAAACGCGTCGCCGAGCCGAAAGCCATGGACGCCGTACTCGTTTTCGGCGATGAGGGTGGCTCCAGGTGGGAGCTCACTTACACGATCGCCGTGCGTAACGAAGACGGTGAATCGTTCGTCTATTCCCTCAAACAGCTCGCTGTCAGTGTGTTTGACCTCGTGATAGCCGATTTCGAACTCGTCCATCGATTCGACGGTGCCACCGAGCGCGCTCGCCAGCAGCTGATGGCCGAAACAGACGCCGAGAATCGGAAGCCCCCGGTCGTGGGCGGTTTTGATCCACTCGCGGGTCTGTTCGATCCACGGCTCGTCCCAGTAGGCCGACGCCGCCGATCCAGAGATCACCACACCGTCAAAATCGAAGGTTTCCGGGAGCTGTCCGTCCGAGACGACGAATTCCGTGAGCGTCGCATCGAGTTCGCGCCGGAAGTTCCGAGCCGTAGATTCGATCGCGGCCGCCGTGATAGAGGCGTTCAACAGCGCCAGACGCAACTGAGCCATTACCCATACTACCAGCTCCTCAGGCTTTGGGATTTCGATGGTCGTATGATATCACACCTCAAGAAGGGCTAGAACTGAATGACAGCCGCGATGGGCTCCCAGACAGTCACTGACAGCACACCGAACGCGAGCGCGCCGCCAGCGAGTGCCACATTCTTCAAGAAGTGATTCATCTCATCGGCCTGCTCTTCGTCGGGGACGGCCCAGAAGTCGTGGAAGATGAGTGCCGAAACAAGCAAAAAGATCGCTACGGCGAACGATCCCACTGCGGGAAACACGCCAAGAACGATCGAAAGCCCGCCGAGTACCAACAGGACGCCCGAGCCAAGCACTCCGGCTTTCGGTGCCGGAAGGCCCTTGTACTGGGCGTACCCCACCATCTCTTCGGTTCCCTGGAAGTGATGGATCCCCGTAAACGCGATGACACCGCCAAAGAGCACGCGAGCCACCAGCAACACCGCCCACACGACGCCAGAAACCGCCATCAGTCGCGCACCTCCGTCGGTTCAACCGTCTCATCTGTTCGCATTGATTGGTCTCCGATGCATTGCCGTGCAATCGTATTGGAATGCATGAATGTGTCCAGAGGAAGTGGTTCTCACAGTTAAATGATCACGTTCGTTCCCTGGATGTAACTTCCACTGGTGGAAGTGACCCGCTAGATGATTGGCTCCGGGCGTAACATCCAACACTATCGAATCTGTAGTGCTTCTATGGCAAACACGACGATCGCCGATGGCACTGATCCAGGGGCGGTCAGCATTGAGGGTGAGCAGCTGTTCGAACTCCTCGGGCGCGCTCACACGATGGGAATTCTCAAACAGGTCGTGATCGACGAGCGGGAGGTGTTTCGATTCGGCGAACTCCAGGAGGCGCTCGATATTGCACCGAACACGCTTTCTCGCCGTCTCGAGGAGCTTGTCGAGCTCGGCCTGCTAGAGCGGACGCAGTACGATGAAATTCCACCGCGCGTGGAGTACGAACCGACGACGATGCTCGACGACCTCGAGCCCGCGTTCAGGGAGATCGACGCGTGGCTCGATGCGTACAGCTCACGGTCGCTCGACTGTCCGGAGTGAGTTCGTCGATCGCAGTCAGTTTATCCGTCCTCTCCTTACCGCGGATATGGATACTGCACCGTGGGTGAGCTTATTTTCCGGGGGCAAGGACTCGTCGTGGGCGCTTTATCAGGCGCTCGAAAACGAGTATCCCGTCGAGCGACTCGTCACCGTCCACCCGGACGGCGACTCCTACATGTATCACGTTCCCGCAACCGAGCTGGCACAACTGGCTGCCCGCAGCATTGACATTGAGCTGCTTGCGGTTCGTCCAGACTCCTTCGAGACGTCGTCCGTGAAGGACGTCTCCGAGCAGGGTGATGCGGAACTGATCCCGTTAGAACGCACACTCAAGGAACTCGCCGCCGACATCGGTCCTATTGGCGGCGTCACCGTCGGTGCAGTCGAGAGCGACTTCCAGAACGATCGCGTGCAGGCGATGTGCGAACGGCTTGGAGCAGACGTGTACGCACCGCTCTGGCACGAGCCGCCTCGCGAGCTGGCTACAGCGATGATCGATGCCGGCTTCGAGATCACGATCGTTCAGGTCGCAGCCTACGGACTCGATGAGTCCTGGCTCGGTCGAACGCTCGATCACGCGGCAATCGACGAACTGGTGGCGCTCAACGAGGAGTATGGCGTCCACGTGCTGGGCGAAGGCGGCGAGTACGAAACGCTCGTCACCGATGGTCCACACATGGATGTGCCGATCGAACTCGATTACGAAACCGAATTCGATCCGTCGGCAACTCGGGGCCGGCTCCAGATTACGGACGCCTGGCTGGTTGACTGATAGTCCTCAGGACAGGCGCGTGTACGGCCCGACGAGCGCGTTTTCGAGGACTGTATCCTCGATCGAGACGTGCTCGTCGACGACTGAATCGGAGAGCACAACGTGCTCTAAGCGTGCGTCGGGAAAGACGATGGCGTCCTCGATGGTAACGTCTGAAAGATCGGCGTTTGCCATCACGTGGACGTTCTCACCGATTTCACAGCCGTTTGTCGACGCGCTCGGGCTGACGATCGAATCACCATCAAGCGCCCACTGAACGGCCTCGAGGTAGCTTTCTGGCGTTCCAATGTCGAACCACGGCTCGTCGAACGAATACGCAAAGACGGATTCCTGTTCGATCAGCCACTCGATGAACCAGCCCGGCTCGTCGGGATTATTATCACCGGCCAGATACTCCGAAAACCGGATAGAGTCGGCGGGGAACGCATAACAGGCGATCGAAACGAGCGAGCTCTTCGGTTTGTCGGGCTTTTCCTGGAACTCGACGATCTCTTCGCCATCAAGCGCGAGCACGCCGTAGGACGTTGCCTTCTCTCGTGAACCAACGTCGTACGCCGCGAGCGTGGGCTGGGCTCTGTTCTCGAAATAATCGAGGAAATCCGACAACGCAAAGCCTATCAGATTGTCGCCGGCAACGACGAGCAGGTCATCGTCGACCCCCTCTCGATCGACGAGTTGGGCCATAGCGCCGATCACACCGAACTTTTCGCTCTCTTCGGTGGTGTCCTCGACCGAGAGAGACACCTTCTCGTAGCCTTCTGCTTCGATGTGCTTCTCGAACTCGTCTGCAAAATTCTCGTTCGTACTCAGATAGATCTGCTCGATCCGGTCGTCGGCTTCGAGCTCTGTGAGAATCTGATCGATAACGGTCGTCTCGCCAACCGGAAGAAGCATCTTTGGGCGGTGGCGGGTGATCGGCCACATCCGAGTCGCGTACCCACCAGCCAAGACGACTGCGTGCATACCGGTTGTCACTCAACGAGCGTGTATAGCAATTCCGACTTCGGCTCTCCCGATACTCGTTTGTCCGCTGAGCCACTACTACCCCTATGCACGGTGAGCGCGAAACGACGCGCCAGCAGATCGCAGCCCACCTTCGAACAACGCCCTCTCAGCCCGGGACCCTCGCGACGGAGTTCGACATTCGCTCAAGCGATGCGCTCAGCCATGTCGAACATCTTGCCCGCTCGCTTCGTCCCACCGACGAGCAACTGCTTGTCGCCCCACCCGAGTGTCAGGCGTGTGGTTTCGATCGCTTTGACGATCTCATCAACCTCCCCTCACGATGCCCCCAGTGCAAGAGCGAAAACGTCGATGAACCGGTTTTCACCATAGAATAAGGCCGCAGTCGGCCGTTCATCTTCCTCCGAGAGCGACGCCACTATCCGTTCGGTTGTGCGCTCAGCAACGAGTAGCGCCGTGTCTTTTCACCCTCTTATTTTTTCGGCCTGCCTAAAATTCGGAGCCTTTATGTGGTTTAGGTTTGCCTAAAGAAATGAATGCAAACCAATCTACCCATCACATCAGTTGATCGTCACACGGGTGATCGGGTGTGACGACGAACGGACAACTGCTGGCCCAGCAAGCCAACCGGGAATCGAACGCCAGAACGTATCCACGCCACCTTCCGATTGCGCTTGACTCGGCGTCGGGGATGATCGTGACTGACGTGTCGGGTGAGGAGTATCTCGACTGTTTGAGCGGTGCGGGCTCGATGGCGCTCGGACACAATCATCCGGTGGTGACCGAGGCGATAGAGCGGGCGCTCGGGAACGATCGGCCGTTGCACACGCTCGATCTGACGACACCGATCAAAGAGCGGTTCGTCGACACGCTGTTCGAGAGTCTTCCGACGGCGTTCGCTCGCCACGCAAAGATTCAGTTTTGCAGTCCCGCGGGAACGGACGCGATTGAGGCAGCGCTGAAGCTGGTGAAGGCCGCCACGGGCAACGAGGTCGTATACGGGTTCCAGGGTGGCTATCACGGGATGACGGCGGGGGCACTTGGGTTAATGGGCGATGAATCAGTTCGGGCGGGAATACCAGGTCTCCGATCGAATGGACAGCAGCTTCCGTTTCCCTACAGCTACCGGAGCCCGTTCGGCGATGACGGCGACCACACGACGGCGAGCGGCTACGTTGAGCGATTGCTTGACGACCCGAACGCGGGGCTCGACGCGCCAGCAGGATTGCTCACGGAGATCGTCCAGGGCGAGGGTGGGGTGATTCCGGCTCCCGACCAGTGGGTTCGTGAGATCCGCCGTATCACCCGCGAGCGAGAGATTCCGTTGATCGTCGATGAAGTCCAGACCGGTCTTGGCAGAACGGGAGCGCTCTATGCGTTCGAACACGCCGGGATCACGCCCGACGTGGTTGTGCTCTCGAAAGCGATTGGTGGCGGGTTGCCCCTGTCGGCGGTTGTCTACCACGAGCGGCTCGACAGCTGGGCCCCCGGCGCGCACGCAGGAACGTTCCGTGGCGGACAGCTCGCGATGGCAGCCGGCCAGGCCACGATCGATTACGTGATGGAAAACGACCTCGCTAGCCACGCCGATCGGATGGGTGCCAGGCTGCTGGACCATCTCGCACGAATTTCTACCGCCTACCCGACGATCGGGGACTGCCGTGGTCGGGGACTCATGCTCGGCGTGGAAATCGTCGATCCCGACGTAGAGACGGATGGGCCACGACCAGCAGCTCCCGAACTCGCAGCGTCGATCCAGCAGGGCTGTCTCGAACGCGGTCTGATCGTCGAACGCGGCGGTCGCCACTCGGCGACGGTTCGATTTCTCCCGCCCCTCATTGTGACGGCCGACCAGATCGACGAGGTGGCCGAGATATTCGAATCGGCCGTGGAAGCGGCCGCGTTTGGGGGTGCGTCGCCGTGAGCGGATCGTCGTTTGAGGACGCCGGCACGGCCGTCTTTGGGCCTGATACGCTAGAATCCTATCGCAACGCAACGTCGCTGGCGATCGCGGCGTTACAGTCTGGCTATTTCGGGAGCAATACACCGTTTTCGGGGCGTACCCCGGACGAAATCCACGAGGACGTTGCCGAGACCGAGCCATTCCCATCGGCTGGGCAATCGCTCGAGGCCGTTCTCGAACGGGTTAGTTCGCTTGTCTGTGCCGATTCGGTGGGTGTCTATCATCCCCAATCGATGGCCCATCTCCACTGCCCACCGACAGTTCCAGCGCTCGCAGCAGAGCTGATCGTTTCGGCCATGAACCAGTCGATGGATTCCTGGGATCAGAGTCCCGCGGCCACAGCTGTCGAATCGACGCTCATCGAGGGATTGACATCGGTCTGTGGGCTGGGAGCTGGTGCGGATGGGGTGTTCACCAGCGGCTCAACCGAGGCGAACGTACTCGGGCTGTTGCTCGCGCGCAACTGGGCCGTCGCCGACCGGTTCGACCACGACGCCCAACGGTCGGGACTCCCGACGGCTGCCCAGTCGCTGCGGATTCTCTGTTCTGCAGAGGCACATTTCACCGCTCGACAGGCCGCAGGCCAGCTCGGGCTTGGTGATGATGCCGTCGTTGGAATTCCAACAGACGACGACCACCAGCTCTCGATCGAGGCGCTCGAATCAACGATCGACCGGCTCATCGACGACTCGCTCGAACCGTTTGCTCTGATCGGCACCGCCGGCACGACAGATTTCGGGCGGATCGATCCACTGGATCGGCTGGGTGCTGTCGCCGCCGAGCACGACCTCTGGTTCCACGTCGATGGTGCCTACGGCGGACCGCTCGTGTTCAGCGATCGGCACCGCGATCGACTGTCCGGGATCGAGCGCGCCGATTCGATCGCCATGGACTTTCATAAGCTCTGTCAACAGCCGCTGTCGTGTGGGGTGTTTCTTCTCGCCGACGGCGAGCAGTATGATTCGATCGATCGATCGGCGGCGTATCTCAATCCTGATGACACGGGTGCAGAATCGTCACACCACCTCGTCAGCAAGTCATTGCAAACCTCCCGACGGTTCGATGCGCTCAAACCGTACGTCACGTTCCAGACGCTCGGCACTGACACAATGGGAGCCGGCATCGATTCACTGCTGAAGCTCGCTACGGATACCGCCACACTGATCGAAGCGAACGATTCGCTAGAGCTTGCGGCCCGGCCATCGCTCAGTACGGTCGTGTTCCGCTACGATCCCCCATCGAATGACGACGCAACCGATACGACGACTGATCGCATCCGCGATCGACTGCGAGCCGACGGCACCGCGATGCTCGCCAGAACCGCCGTCGATGGCAGTCCTCATCTGAAGTTCACGTTCGTCAATCCGCGAACGTCACTCGACGACGTGATCGAGGTGCTGGATGCGGTCGTCGCTGCGGGTCGTGCGATCACTGAATCCACTCAATCAACATCATGAGTACCAACCACGCTTCAACGACCAGGTCAAACTCCTCGATCGCCGAGGCGGCCACCGTTCACGCGCTGTTGAACTGCTATGACAGAGACACCGACGGCACCGAGCGCACGGTAGCGGACGCGGTTGGGCTCTCGGGAGAGTTTCCTGTTCTTCACTGTCCGCTGTCGGCACTGGGTGTCGAACTCGCCGTGGAGCTGCGCTATGACTCACCCACCGGCCGGCATCTGCTCGCGCTTCCGGTCTATCTCCGTGGCACTGACGACTGGACGCCGGTGTCGTACACGACGGTGGCGTCCTGTCTCTGTCAACAACTCGAGGCAGAGCGAGACGGGGTCAACCGGACGGACGACCTGCTCGGCCGGATCATCCAGAGCTGTCAGAACGTCGCTCGCTACGTTGGCGCCTCAGATTCTGCTCTCGGTCTCGAGCCATCGTTCAGGGCTGCAGAACAGTCGCTGACGTTCGGCCATCTGTTGCATCCGACGCCGAAAAGTCGGATCGGCATCACCCCCGACGAGGCCCCCACATTCGCACCAGAACTTGGAGGCTCGTTCCAGCTCACCTACGTCGCGGCCGATCCGTCGATCGTCGCACACGATAGTGCCCGAGAGACAACTGCACCAGCGTGGGTCCGCCAGCAGCTTGATCCGTCCATTCTCCCGGACGACGATTCGATCGTCATTCCGATGCATCCCTGGCAGGCCAGGCGATGTAGATCACAGCCAGCCGTCCAGACGGCGATCGAGGCGGGTGAACTCAGCTATCTCGGCCAGCACGGCCCGGATTTTTATCCAACGTCATCCGTCCGAACGCTCTACAGCCCCGACGCTCCGTTTATGGTGAAGGGGTCGCTCCACGTCGAGATCACGAACTCGCTGCGAACGAACAAACGCCCGGAGCTCGAACGCGGCGTGGCGATCGCAGAGTTGCTCCAGACCGAGTTCGGCGAGCAGCTCGAATCACAGTTTCCAGCCTTCGAGATCGTCCGTGATCCGGCGTATCTCACGCTCGATATCGGTTCAGGCCAAGAATCTGGCTTCGAGGTGGTGTTGCGAGACAACCCGTTCGACGAATCGACGACGGCAATGCCGGTCGTTGCGCTCTGTCAGGACCACCCAGACAGTGGTCACCTGGGTGGCCCAGACGAACGCGCGCGCTCGTTGCTTTCGGAGATTATCACCTCGATCGCCGACCGCGAAGACCGCTCTCGGGCGGCGGTCAGTCTCGACTGGTTCGACCAGTACTGCGACGTGCTAGTTCGACCCGTGGTGTGGTTACTGCTCGAACACGGACTCGGACTCGAAGCTCACCAGCAAAACAGCGTCCTGGAGCTCGAAGACGGCTATCCTGTCCGTGGCTACTATCGTGACAACCAGGGGTATTATTTCGCCGAATCCACCTACGAGGCGATCGATACCTATCTTCCGGGCGTTGGTGATCGCGCACAGACGATCTGTCGGGATGGTGTCGTGGACGAACGGATCCGGTACTATCTGTTTTGCAACAACGTTTTCGGCGTCATCAACGCGTTCGGAACTGCCGGGCTGATCGAGGAGCGTCGGTTACTCGAACGGCTCGCGGAGGTGCTCTCTGCGCTCACCGCGTTCGATCGAGAAACGTCCACCTTGCTCGATGAACTGCTGGAGCATCCAACGCTGCCGTGTAAGGCGAATCTTCTCACCCGCGTGCACGACATGGACGAACTGGAGGGATCGATCGATGCCCAATCAGTGTACACGCAGATCGACAACCCGCTCTGGGAGGTGGACAATCAATGAGCGGCCCCACCGACGCGATTGCCGAGGGAGATTATCAGGCCTACGACGAGACGATCGACCGAACGATCACGTTCCGTCCCGTCGAACTCGAGCGTGATCTCCTCCGCTTGCATGACTGGTTGACCAGCGAGCACGTTCGGCCCTACTGGCAGCTCCCGGACTCCCTGAGTGAGTTTCGGGCAAAAATGATAGAAAAGTGTAATGATTCACATTTGACGCCGTACATCGGCTCGCTGAATCACGTCCCGATGAGCTACTGGGAGTGTTACTGGGCCGAAAATGACGTGCTCGCAGAGTACTGTGAGACGAAGCCAGCAGATCAGGGGATTCACCTGCTGATCGGCCCACCAGAGTATCTGGGCGCAGGGTATGCGACCTCGCTCGTACGAGCAGTGCTCTCGATGCAGTTCACCCATCCGGCGACCGAACGGGTGTTGACCGAACCGGACGTTCGCAACGACCGGGTCATCCACGTGTTTGAGCGCTGTGGCTTCGAACCAGTTCGTGAGATCGAACTCCCGGAAAAAGACGCGCTGGTGATGGCGTGTTCTCGCAATCGATTTCAGTCCCTGCAGGGGGTGATGGACCGTGCGTGAGTCAGTCGATGTGATTGGGGTAGGTCTCGGGCCGTTCAATCTCGGGCTCGCGGCATTGCTCGAACCGACCGAGCTGGATGGGCTGTTTCTGGACGAATCCGACTCGTTCCACTGGCACGAGGGAATGCTCATTGAGGGGACGACGCTCGAAGTGCCGTATCTCGCCGATCTCGTCACGCTCGCCGATCCGACGAATCCGTACAGCTACTGCAACTATCTGCGCGAACACGATCGCATCTACGAGTTTTACTTCTACGAGACGTTTCAGATCCCGCGTCGGGAGTACGACGACTATCTCCGGTGGGCTGCGACAGAGCTCGAGAGCCCGCAGTTCGACCGGCGGGTGACGGCGATCGAGTTCGAGCCTGCTCACGAGCAGTTCGTTGTCACTGCCGTCTCGCCGAGCACCGGTGACCGGTATGAGTACGTTGCGGATGATGTGGTTGTTGGGGTGGGAACGACCCCACAGTTGCCGGATGGCTTCCGTGGTCATCCCGCCAGTGACGTGTTTCACACCGCCAGCTACCGGTCTCACATCGGTCGGTGTCTTGAGGCGGATTCGATCACTGTCGTTGGCTCGGGCCAGTCAGCAGCGGAGGTGTTCCTGGACCTGCTAGATCGCCAGCCTGCTGGTGCATACCGTCTCGATTGGCTGACCCGCTCGGCTGGTTTTTTCCCGATGGAGTATTCGAAGCTCGGCTTACAGCATTTCACCCCGGAGTACACGCAGTACGTCGCCTCACTCTCCCAGGAAACCCGGGATGAGCTCATCCCCGAGCAGGATCTGCTCTATAAAGGAATCGACGTGGAGACGAGCGCGGCGATCTACGAGTTGCTGTACGAGCGCTCGATCGGCGATCGCGATCCGGCGATCGGATTGCTCGCAGAAACCGCCGTTCAGTCGATCGACCGCGTGGACGATGGCTACCGGCTTTACTGTAATCGAACGCTGACCGACGAGTCGTTCGTCCACGAGAGCGACGTTGTCGTCTGTGGCACCGGCTACGAACGCGCTCGGCCGGCGTTTTACGACCCCCTGTCCGATCGGATCGCGACCGACGAACAGGGTCGGTTCGCAATCACGGCGGACTACCGGCTCCCGATAGATGACGTGTCGGGTCGGCTGTTCGTACAGAACGCCGAGCTACACACCCACGGCGTCGGTACGCCGGATCTCGGGCTGGGTTGTTATCGCAACAGCCGGATTGCAAACCAGCTGCTCGGTCGCACCGAATATCCAGAGGACACCGACACCGTCTTCCAGGATTTCTCGCTGGACGCGTTTCTCGAGGGGACGCCAGCGTCCACGCGACGAACTGACGACGATCGGCTACATCACCACCAATGACACACCAACACCAACAGCAGCAGATTGACAATGCATCGTTCGACGCCGCAGTCTTTGAGACCGTCAGTCGTCGACTTCTTGCAAAATGCATCGAGGAGTTCACCTACGAGGAGATCATCGATCCCGAACCCGTGGCCGACGGCGAATCAACGCGCTATGAACTGCCGATGGCGACGGGAGTGGCCTACCGATTCGACGCCACGGAGCAGTGGCTCGACAGCATCACCGTCGATCCGTCGTCCATCGAGCGCATCACCGACGGAACGAGCGCCCCGGCGACCGATCCGATCGGATTCGTCAGGGATCTCGGCGAAACGATCGAGATCGATTCGATCACGCTCGGCAACTTCGTTCGAGAGCTGAACAACACCCTGTTTGCCGATGCGGTCATCGAAGACCAGACCGATTCAACCGACGTGGCCACACTCGAATACGCCCAGCTCGAGGGCGCAATGACTGGCCATCCGTGGCTCGTCGTCAACAAGGGCCGGTTGGGTTTTGGAGCGAGCGATCACGCCCAATTTGCACCCGAACGCAGCGAACCCCAGCGCCTGCTCTGGGTGGGTGCTCATCGTGAGCTTGCGACGGCTACCACGACCGAGGCCGTCTCCTTCGAGTCGCTACTCCGCTCTGAGCTGGGTGAGACGCTCGATCAGTTCCGAGAGCAGCTCGCAACGAAGGGGCTCGATCCCGATGCGTATCAGTTGCTCCCCGTCCATCAGTGGCAATGGGACAACTACATCGCCCAGCAGTACGCCCGTGAGCTCGCGACCGACCAGCTCGTACTGCTCGGCCCAGGTCCGGATCGGTATCTGCCCCAGCAGTCGATCCGCACGTTCACGAACGTCGATTCACCCGAGCGCCACCACGTGAAAGTGCCGTTATCGATCCACAACACGCTGGTCTGGCGGGGACTTCCGGGCGAACGCACGCAGGTCGCACCGATTGTCACGGAGTTCGTTCACGAACTCGTCGAGAACGACTCGTATCTCAGCGAGGAGTGTGGGCTGGTCGTTCCCGGAGAGATCGCTGCAGTCGACGTTGGCCAGCCTGATTTCACCGCCATCGAGGACGGCCCGTATCAGTATCGCGAACTACTGGGCGCAATCTGGCGAGAATCGATCGATGAGTACTGTGCGGACGACGAGCGCGCGATGACGCTGGCTGCGCTCATCCACGTGCAGGACGGCCAGCCAGTGCTCTCTTCGCTGGTCGAGCGCTCGGAGCTCACCCTCGATGAGTGGATCGAATCGCTCTGTGAGACGGTCGTTCCGCCGCTCATCCACTGTCTCTATCGCTACGGGACCGTCTTTTCACCACACGGCCAGAACGCAATGTTGTTGCTCGAAGACGACGCGCCAAGCCGGCTTGCCGTGAAGGATCTTGTCGACGACGTGAACGTCAGCGATCAGCCCATCCCTGAGCTCGAGGAGCTTTCTCCGGAGCTCACGAGCGTGCTCCGCAGTGAACCACCGGAAGGGCTCTGTCAGTTCATTTTCGCCGGGCTATTTGTTGGGGTGTTTCGCTATCTCGTGAAGATTCTCGAAACCCACCACGACTACGAGGAACGGCGGTTCTGGGAGCACGTCGCAGGATCGATTCGGGCGTATCAACACCGATTCCCCGAGCTCGAAGAGCGGTTCGAGACGTTCGATCTCTTCCAGGATCGGTTCACGAAACTCTGTTTGAACCGCAATCGGCTGTTCAGAGAGGGATATGCGGATGCCTCCGGCCGGCCACACGCAGCCGAGCACGGAACGGTGAAAAATCCCTTGGCCAAACTCGACGATCGGTCCTGACCCACTCATCGGTCACCTCGATTCGATGACAACCAGAACGCTATCGAACCCACGCCGGTAGAGCAATCGACCGTCAACCGGGATGACCTGCGAGCCAACGCCAGTAACGGGCCAGTGGCGCAGTTGCTCGCCAGTGTGGAGATCCAGGAGGAAGATCCCGGTGTTTGCACCAGCACTGACCACCCGATCACCGACGATCACCGGCCCGCTCTGGCTCACACCCGTTCTGTGTGTCCACCGTTGCTTGCCGGTCGTGGCGTCAACTGCGATCGTTCGCTCGCCGTTGCCTGCAGCGACGATCACGGCGTTTGCACCAACTGCCGGCGATTCGTACACCCCTTGTTCGATTGGCTGTTCCCACTGTAGTGAGCCGTCGTCAGTGTCGAGTGCGTACAGCGTCCCCGTTTTCGAGGGAGCGAACAGCGTCCCATTGCCGAGTGCTGGTGTGGCATAGAGCGGTTCGAGTCCGTCGGTGTGCCAGAAGCGATCGCCGTGGTGGGTGATCGCCGTGACTGCTCCCCGATCGTTGGCACCCGCAACTGCATAGACGCGCTCACCGACCGCAATTCCGTTTGCGTCCGCCGATTGCTCCCATCGTTTTTTGCCCGTACCACCATCGATCGCAATCACGCGGCCAGTTTCGCCCACGAAAACGGTCCCATCGTGGGCCACCGGCGAACCATTGATCGAGCCACTGTCCGTCCGCCACAGCTCCCTGCCGTCCGCAAGCGAGTACGCAACCGTCTCGTTGTGTGTGGACACGACCAGAGAATCGCAGGTCACCACTGGACTGACCTCGGTCTCACCAGCCATCTCGACCTCCCAGTACTGCTGGCCGGTGTTCAACGAGCGTGTGTCCACGCGATTCGATCCCGCAGTGTACACGACGCCATCCGTGACCACTGGCGGTGCGTTCGTCACGAAATTGGCAGACTGTGGCACGAACGCCTGTGCTGGTAACGATGTGTCAGGAACGTCTTGAGCGGAAAGCACACTCGTTCGAGCAGCGTCGAACCCAGCCATCGGCCACGCACCACTTGTTGGCTCACACTTCGAACCCTCGCTTTTCAGCACCGAAAACGGCTGAGAACAGCCGCTGATCAAAACCGCCGATCCCATCGCCAGCATCGATCGCCGCGAGAACCGTCTACTCACACGGGAACCATTCCAACAGACTCCCAATATCTATTGCCATCTATTATTGTTCTATAACATTTTCCCCACAATATATTTTATATGATTATAGAATGAATATATTGTATGGGCACGGAGAATCGGATTGCTCCCCGTGAGTCGTCTCACGCGATCGGCTTTCGATCCGTTACTCCCGAGCAGCTTGAGCGAACGCTCACGGTCGAAGGAACGATTCCATCGTGGCTCACCGGGACCTATGTCGTGAACGGCCCGGCGAAGTTCGAGACGAGAGAGCGCTCGCTCAGCCACTGGTTCGACGGCTTCGGGATGCTCCACCGATTTCGGTTCGACGGCGACCGCGTGCACTATCGGCGTCGGTTCGTCGAGAGCGGTGCGTACACCCACGCACGCGACACGGAAACGCTGGGCTACCGGGAGTTCGCCACTGATCCCTCTGAGAGCTGTTTCGATCGTGCGGTCTCGCTGCTCGCGCCGCCGTCGGTGACCGACAACGCAAACGGACCACTCGCCCGCTATGGCGACCGATACGTTGTGACATCGGAGTCCCCAGGAGCGATCGAATTCGATCCGGAAACGCTCTCGACTGTCGGCCAAATCACGTTCGAGGACGATCTCGTCGGACAGGTTTCGTGTGCACATCCCCAGTACGATCCAATCGCCGACGAGACGATAACCTTCTTGACACGAATTGCTCGACAGAGCAGCTACACCGTGGTCCGGATAGCCGACGGAAAGCGAGAGCCGATCGCTTCGATCGCGGTCGATCGCCCCTGTTATATGCATAGCTTCGCGCTAACGCCGACGTACGTGGTGCTGGTGGAGTTTCCGTACGCTATGAATCCGTTCACCTTTCGACTCAGCGACCGGCCGTTCATCGAGCAGTTCGACTGGCGACCGGAGCGAGGGACACGGCTGCTAGTGTTCGATCGCTCCTCTGGGCGGTTGCTCGCAAAGCCACGGATGGACGCCTTCTTCGCGCTTCACCACGTCAATGCGTTCGAGCGTCCGGGCGAGCTGTTGCTGGATCTGCTCACATATCCCACCCCCAAGATCGTCGAGGCGTTTTCGCTCGATTCGATCAGAAACGACCGGATGTCAATTCCGTCGGGCCGTCTCCGACGGGTTCGACTCACGATTGACGACTGGTTGGTCTCCTCGCGAACACTGGTTGCATCACCGCTCGAATGGCCACAGATTGTCGGGCACCGTCGTACTCACCCTTACCAGTTCGTCTACGGTGTTGGCAAAAGCGATCCGTCATCGTTCTACGACCGGCTGTTGAAGCTCGAAACGACCGGTCGAACGACCTGCTGGCACGAACCAGCCACATATCCCGGCGAACCGACGGTTGTTCCAGCACCAACTCCCGCGTCCGAAGACGATGGTGTGGTCCTCTCGCTCGTCCTCGATGGTACTGATGAGCGTTCGTTTGTGCTCGTCCTCGACGGAGAAACGTTCACCGAACTGGCACGCGTCCCGCTTGATCACCCGATTCCGTATCCGAGACACGGCCAGTACTACTCGACGGACGAGTGCTGATCGAGAATCGATCACGAACAGGCTTCGCTCAGTGATTCGCGGTGGACCTCCTTGAAGATAGCATCGCCGCCACCGTCGACTTTGAGCTGTGTGCTGAACCATTTGAGATCCGCACTGTCAGTCTGTGGAACGGCATACACCGGCACGACCGCAACGTGGGTTCGTTGGTTCGTGGTCACCGGAAACCGCTTGAGTACGTCACCAGCGTCGCTGTCACACTCGGTGGAGGTGACGATCTGTACCTCGCCCGTCGTTGGTTGGTCATTGGTCCAGGCGATCGCAGCGTGGGTTTCGTTGATTCGCTCGGTAGTCACCTCCGGCTCGCTCACCCCCGAAAGGGCATCGATTCCAGTGGTGCCCAGCCACAGCACTGCGACGATCCCAATGGCGATGAACGACCCAACCAACACACTTCTCCGTTCCATATCACACCAATGCCATCTCATTGCAAATTATTTGTGGGTAACTCGTCGGTCACCATTCGATTCGATAGGCCTCGGCATCGATCGTTCGGCGTCCTTCGGTGTGGAATTCAAAGCTGTGTGTCACATCGAACGCGAGCGAGAACGCGTGTGTGATCGTGCCGCCGTGTTCACCAACAAATGCCGTGAGAAACTCCTTACTGCCAGCGTTGTGGATCGAGTACGAGACGGCTCCAATGTCGGCAGCAGTCCGCAAAAACGGGCGATCTGCGTGCACGTTCGTCTTCTGTGCGCCAAACGGGGGATTCATCACGACTGTGACGCCATCGCAGTCGATGGGTGGCGAGCTGACATCGCCCTGAATCCACTGCGGTGGGGATGTGAGCAACAATTGACGCTCGTTGCGCTGTGCGACGACCAGTGCGTCTCGATCGCGCTCGATACCGAGCACAGATCTCGCCCCTGCGAGGACCGTTCCGAGCGCGAGCACGCCGGTTCCACAGCCAAGATCGACGACCGGTCGATCGAGGTCGTCATAGAGCGTGGCGAGATGACAGAGATGGGCCGCGACGTCGCCCGGCGTTCGATACTGTTCGAGCGACGCCGTCGGAGCGTCAAAACCCGCAAGCTGAGAAAGTTCCCGTTCGAGCTGCGACCGTCGCATGGATCGCCTACGCGTGGTATGCAGAAAACGCCGGCGGTCACCACGTTCCGTGGAACGTATCGAACGAGAGCGACTCTAACGGCTCGTTGCCGACGGCGATCTCGTACTCGCCGGGTGTGAGCATCGGTTTGTGGAACCGTGGGCCATCATCAGTGGTGATCCGCGGACAGCCGGTGTTCACGAACGCGTCCATATCGAAGTTCCGGAGTCGATCGGGTGTCACCTCGTCCATGGTGATCAGATACGCGTTATCGTTGTTCTCGACGATATCGGTCGCCACATCCCAGCGTCCCTGGCCAATTTTCGTACAGAAGATCACACCCCAGCGCTCTGCGTCCATTGCCCGGTGGACCGCACCGAAACGCTGTTTCATGAACTGCTCGGTGTCGGCAATGGTGACCACGTTGTTCACCGGATCAGCTATTACGACGCGTTTGTCAGGATGCTCCATGGCGAGCCCCAGCGGGTGGAACTTGCCGCCCCCAACGTAGAGAATCTGCTCGGCGTCGATGTCGGCACTGGCGTAGTTACAGCCCAACACTTGCCCCTCGTGAGTGAGTCGCTCGTCACCACGTCGGGTATGGACGGTGTAGCCCTGTGTTTCGAGCCACGAGCGCATGTCATCGAACAGATTCATGTGCTGGGCGGTCGTTACTAGCCCCACATCCGTTTCGGGCAGCTCGTCGATCGCCTCTGTCATGATCGGCTCGACATCGACGTTGGAAAAGAGCGGCACGTAGATGATCTTCTCCGATTCTTTCATCGGCGAATGACCAAAGTGGACGAACACGTCCGTGCGACGCATTAGATACGTGTCGAGATCGCACGCACCGTAACAGGGCTGCCCAGAGATCATCACCGTAACGTCATCATCGAGCAACGTCCGAAGATCGTCGGCAACGGCCGGCCCACGCCGTTTCAACCCTTCAGGAAACTGCAATCCGACGGTTGCTGCCTCGCGTTCTTCGACCGCGCTGACGATCCGGTCGAGTTCGTAATCCCATTCGCGGTCGTGTTTCAACGAGAGGCCCGTTCGCGTGAGGTCGCCCTCGGTCGGATTCGATTCTGGCGATCCATGACTCATTGTCAAATGGAGTGGATCGGGGCGGATAACCGGTGTGGTTCCTACTCGAGCGGTTCGACGACACCGCTTTCCCCGTCGATTCGTACACAGTCGCCGGTTTCGAGTCGGTCTGGCGCGTCGGCGACGGATGCCACTGCCGGCAGGCCATATTCTCGTGCGACCAGCGCGCCGTGACTGAGCTGGCCACCAACCGCCATCACCAGCCCGCTCGCGTTCACGAACAGCGGCGTCCAGCCCGGACCACACGCTGGTGCGACGAGAATTTCACCCGGTTTGATCGTCTCCGCGCTGGGATCGGTGATCACCCGGACACGCCCCTCAACGACACCATCGGAGACGCCCACGCCAACCAGCGCATCATCAGGAACGTCGTCGCGCTCGATTGCTCCCATGATCGTTTCGCCATCACTGAGTATTACGGGCGGTGGTGTTAGCTGTTTGTGGCGATCGAACGCCCGCCGTCGGTCACTGATTGGCGCGTCAATTGGCGTGCCCGCGAGTGCCGTCCGCAGTTCGTCAGGGTGCAAAAACCAGACATCGTCCGGGTTCTCGAGCGTGCCGTCTCGTGTGAGTCGTTCGCCGGCCTCTGCGAACGTGTCGTGAGCCACGTCTAAAAGCCGTGCGACGCCGTGTTTTGGGAGCTCTCGCGTCTGGATTGCACCGCGATACGTGTTGATTGCACGAGCCAGCAGCCACCGCCGGATGGGGCCACCGGTTCGTGCTTCGAGCAGCGTCTGGGAACGTTCGGCCGCTTTCTGGAGCGCTTCAATCCGTTGGTCATGCTCCTGTTCCTCGTCGATTCGCGCGCGAATCGTCGCCAGCAACGGCTCCGGATCGTCCTTCCATCGTGGATTGCTGATGTCGAATTCGCCGGTTGCACGGTGGCCATACTCCTCGAGAATCGACTCGAACGCCTCGAGAAACGCTGGTCCCCCTGGTTTCGTCTCGAGTTCGTCTAGCGTGGCGCCGCGTTCGAGTGCATCGGCCAGTTCTGGGTGCTCGGCGGCGATCGTGGCACAGGCCTCTAGCTCGCCCGTGAGCGTGGTGATCAACTCTTCCGGAAACCCACGACCGACGGCGTTCACCGCCGCGCTGGTTTCGGGATCATCTCCGAACCGATAGTTGAGCCACTGATCGACTGCGATGGCGGCGTAGAGCGCGCCGACCGGGGGATAGTCGAAGGCCGTTTCGCTGTCCCCCAGCACGGCAGAAACACGCTCATCGATCGATTCGTGCGCCGTCATCTGACGGGCCAGCTCAGCACCCCATTCGTTCCACCGTGCGTGTTCGTCGGCCGGCGGCCTGGTCCCTCCTATGAGCGCACCGACAAAATCGCCAAAGAGCGAGCCCCACATCGGAACGAACGCCGTTGCGAGCTCCACTAGCTGCCCGAGCGACTCGCGTGACAACCGACTGTTTGGGCGGTCGGTTCTCGTTCGAAGATCCGACAGCGCGGCACCGATCGAGCCGTTGATCGACCCGAACATGCGTTCGATCAGCAGCCATCCACCTGGCATCGACAGCATCGCGGTAACGTCGATGTACAGCCGTCCACCGGCTTTTACGAGCAACTGATCTGCATCCGCACTCACCATCGAGCGAGCGGTTTCGATCCAGAACGCAGACGCGAGCGGTGGCATGGCGTTTGCGTACGCCTGTCCGTGGCCGACGCTGATGTAGACGTGTCGTTGGTCGTCATCCGGCTGGGGCGAGGGCCGGGGAAACAGCGTGGTGATCGGTCTGGCCTGGAGGATGATCGGCGTGCCCTCGACGATCGCCCATTCGATGTCCTGAGACATTCCCAACGCCGCTTCAATTTGCTTGCTCACTCCGACGAGCTTGTCGATCTCAGAGGCCGAAAGGATCGGTTCGTCGCCCACGGCAGCATACTCCACGATGGTATCCGCTCTCAGATCATACCGGAGTTCGTCTGTCGATTCGGTGCCAGCAACGACGCCAGTTCCGAGCCCGCGTGTGGCCTCAATCACGGCCGTCGAGCGCGAACCACTCTGTGGATCGGCCGTGAACAGCACCCCCGCGCTTTCTGGATGCACCTGTTGTTGTATGAGTACGGCCATAGCAATCTCGTCATGATCGATATTCTGTTCGAGTCTGTAGCTGACCGCACGCTCTGTGAACAGACTCGCCAGACAGTCTCGAATCCGGTCGATCACGTCGGCCCGTTCTACGTCGAGATAGGTCTCGTACTGGCCGGCGAACGACTGTCCAGGCTGGTCTTCGGCAGTTCCACTCGATCTGACGGCGTACGTTTCGCCTGGAACGGCCGAGAGCGCGTCATCGATTTCGGATCGGAGGCTCTCGGGGAGCGACTGCTCGCGAATCCGTTCTCGACATTGTTCGGCGTGTGCTGCGATCGACTGCGTTTCGTCGGGGTCGCAGCTATCGAGCCGATCGATTTCCTCGATGAGGAGCTCACGAAGCGACTCAGTGTACCAGCGTGTCGTCACACAGATTGCTGGCGGAACGAAAATCCCAGCATCGAGCAACCGTGAAAGTGTCGCTGCCTTTCCGCCGACGGCCGCCGTTGGCAGGCGACCGGCTGGCGCGTTGGCGAGTGAAACGACGTACGGGTTCGAACCGCCGGTGTCGGACGACACAGATGCTGTTAGTACTCTGTCGAAGGCTATCATCATTGGGGGTCCCTCTCAGTCAGTGTGTCTCGGTTTCAGTTGAGAGATCATTCCTGACCGGACTGGTTGTCTGCCAGAGCAGCCCACAGATCACTGTGGCCGTGAGACCAGCCACCGAGAGCGCATTGATGACGCCGACTCGATCGACCAGCAGGCCCCCGCCAACGTTTGCGGTGCTTGCTGCGATCGAGAACACCATCGACGCGCCCGAAAGGATCGTCGCCCGCCCAACATCGCCGATTCGATCGTTGAGATACTGATTCTGCAGCGGTGTGAGCAGCGTTCTGAGCGATCGGCTCAGAAATAACACGCCTACGATCGCAACTGGTGTGACAGCGGGAAGGAGGTAGATCCCTCCGATTACCGGCATCACTAGCCAGAAGACGCCATGGATTCCAAAACGGCGCTGGAACCAGTCAGTCCCACCGGCAACGACCGCCGAAACGAGCTTGAATCCCGCATACAGCAGTCCCATCTGCGCCACTGGCACGCCAACCGCGAGCGCAGCAGGCTGTTCGAACGTTCTGGTCATCGAGGCGAGCGCATAGATCACTGCGGCGTACACCACAAACCACCGGATTGTGGATCGACCGAGTTGCATTCGAAGGATCGACATCGCCCGCTCGACGGTGAACGGCGTGGAATCAGCGGCTCTCCCCCCGGGTTCGGGGAGAGACAGCAATACTGGGATTCCGGCCCCTACCAGGAGAGCGTTCGCGAGAAACGGAACGAGCCAGTCGATTGCGGCAAGATAGCCGCTCAGGGCGGCCGTCAGGGCCGAGGTTCCGAGCATCAATGCGCGTGCGCGTCCCGCAATCGCACCGAATCGATCGGTCGCGTCTTTGCGAGCGAGCAACTCGTACAACAACGCATCACTCGTCCCCGAGGCCATCGTCCAGCCGATTGCCCAGACGAACTGCAACGCCATGTAGCCAATTGGTGTCTCGATCCAGACGTACGACAACAGCGCCGCCACAGAGAGGAGTTTGCCACAGATCAACGAGTTTCGGCGACCGAGCCGATCCCCAACGTAGCCCGTCGGAATCTCAGCTCCCACCATTCCGATGGTGAACGCAGCCTGTATCATCCCGAGTGCAAGTCCACCGAACCCCCGAACTTCTAGTAAATACACCGTTCCCACGGGAAGGTAGAATCCGAACGACCGAGTAACACTGTACAGATAGTACTGACCAATCGAAGTCCGCCGGGATAGCACTACTTCATTCTAATACATCCAAAAACAAATATTATTCCTGAATTGAATTCCTGTATGATATTAGGTATATACGAACACCACGAGCAATCTGACGGTACAGCAAAATGATTGTGTAATAAAACTGGGAAAGCGAACCAGATATCATCAAATCCTCCCGTTATCGGCCATGATTCAGGGATAAATAATTAATAGCAAATATTGGTTTCATCCGACATGGTATCTATCAGCACACAATTCGTTGTATCACAAACGTTCATTGTAGATATGTCAGTGAAAAGGTTAATCTCGGGGTAGCACATTATCCTGCCAATGGTCGTAGGAGAATCATTTCATTTTATCACATCAATCCTCCTGTGGGGTATCGTGCTTCTCTCGCTTGGCCTGGTGGGATACTGGTTGTATCTATTGGTTGTTGTGGGCCGTCGGACGGAGTCACGACCGATCGAACACGAGCCCGAAGCCGTTCAGGTTCGAATTTTGACGATCGACAGCGAGTCGGTCGTTCAGGAGGCAGTAAACGCGATTCCGGAGTCGGTGACCGACCGGCACGTCATCGCCGAAGCCCCGCTGTCGATCGACGGCGCTACTGTTCACGTCGTCCCGGATTCGTTCGACTGTGATGCCATTCGGAAGGGACGCGCGCTCGAGTGGGCACGTCGAAACGTGCCATGTTCGAGAGAGTTCGTCCTCTATCTCGACGAGGATACGGATATGAGCACGTTCACGGGCTTACCGGACGCGGATGTCATTCAGTTTCGCGAACGGCCCTGGCGCACAGGATCGCTGTTGTGTTATCTTGCGGAACTGTATCGAATGGGTGCGCAGCTCGAACAGCGCGCGTTTCCGTCGCTTGCGGTGCCGCTGTACGCCTGGGGTGGCGGGATTGCCATTCGGCAATCGATCGAGGATCGCGTGACCTGGGATCGACCGTCAATCATCGAGGATACCACGTTCGTCTGGGATGCGGCTGGGGCGATCGACGATCTGGAGTTTGCGGTTGCGTCGGATCAGTTCCGAACGCAGGCCCCGCCGACGATCCGCGCGCTGATCGGACAGCGTCGGCGCTGGTTTGCCGGCTCCTGGCAGAACGCAGGCCAGCTTTCTGCTGGCTATCGTGCGATCACCACCTTCCGAAATTTGGCGTGGGCCGTCTCCGCAATCGTTCCGCTGATCATGCTCTTGCCGACGGTTGCACCGGATACGGTCATCTTTGGTACCGTCTTCGAAGAACTCTCGGTCCTGATCGTCGTGGCACTCATGGTGTGGATACTTCTTGGCGTTCGCTATCACGACGAGTCAATTCCAATTGCAGTGCTGTCTGTCGTGTTGTTGCCGCTGGTGAGCGTTCTTCACTCGGTCGGTGCGTTTGTTGGGCTGTTGGTACCACCGCGGACCTTTTCGGTAACCGAAAAGGTCGATCCACCAGCCCAGCAGTGAGCTCCTCGTTTCGGTATCCCTAAACGCTCGGCTCTCGAACGTGATGGCATGAGCACCGAGACGGCCGCCGAGACGGATTCCGTGCCAGAAGCGACGGTAACCAGACTGGCGAGCGAACTGGGTACGGCGATCACCGACCTTCCTACCTACCAGGCCTTCATTGACGCCAAAGCGCGCGTCGAGAACAGCGAGGAGGCCCAACAGTCGGTCCGCGAGTTCGAACAGCTCCGCGAGGAGTTCATGCTTGCGCGCCAGACCGGCAACGCGACGGATGAAGACCTCCAGCAGCTCCAGGCTGCTCAGGAACAACTCCATGATATTCCCGTTATGGCGGAGTATCTCGAGTTGCAAGCCGACCTCGAACGCGAGCTTCAGGAGCTCAACAAGATGATTTCTGCGCCGCTGGCCGTCGATTTCGGTGAGAAGGCGGGCGGCTGCTGTCAGGACTGAGCGTCGAGGACCGGTATCTCAAACGGATACGCAAAGCGCTCGCTGGTGGCTGCAGTCGCGAGGAGTCGCTCGATGATCGGCGTTTTTCCACGAGAGTACTCCGTGAGGTCGTCCGTTTCTGTGGCTAGCTCGCGTTTCGTTCGCTCGTATTCGCGTTGTAGCTGTTCGTCTGCCCTGAGAACGTCACGCGTCACGACACTAATTTTCCAGCCCACATCAGAGATTCCGAAGACATGATCGTTGAATCGCTGGCCGTCGTGGCGACGGAACACGGGCTGCCACCCGTCTGAATTTTCTATTCGGGTTCCACCGAGATCGTCTGCGATCAGCCTAGAAACACGCTCGACGGCGTCGTCGGCAACCACAACATCCAGATCGACAATCGGTTTCGCCCTGAGCCCCCGAACGGCCGTCGATCCAACGTGTTCAATCCGTTCGATCGGGCCGTCGATCGTCCCGACAACGGCCTCAATTCGCTCGCGCTCGTCGTGAAACGCTGTTTGCCACCGCTCGTGTGCGGATGGTTGTAGCTCGATCGGGTCGTCGTTCGGATCGACCATACGCCCGGTTGGCGCAGTCGCACAAATCGCTTGTGCGGTCATGGTAGTCGTTCACGAACGCTGTGCCCATTCGAGCATGCGCTCGTAGAACGGATCACTCCGCAGGGCCGTTTCGTCGCCAACGAGACAGAGCGTCTTTTTCGCCCGCGTGAGTGCGACGTTAATCCGGCGTCTGTCCTCGAAGATCGGACTCTCGAGCTCGTCGGTCGCGACGAATGAGACGATGATCACGGCCTTCGAGGAGCCCTGAAAGCGATCGACGGTGTCCACGGTAATTGCATCAGCAACGAGCTGTGAGATCGCACCCACCTGTGCCCTGAACGGCGCGATCACGCCGATGTCCTCGGCTGGCACGCCCGCCGCTCGATACGCTTCGATGAGTGTACCGATCCGTTCTGCCTCCGTCCGGTTGACGTTACCGCTCGTCTTCCCGTCTGGATCGACGAACACCACGCCATCGTCGAGGTGGTCGGGAAGCGATTGCTCTGAGACACCTGGCAGATCGTCGAGCTGCTGGCTCGCGACGGCTGGCGTGGCGGGTCGCAAGGCTCCATCGTAGAACTCCTCGGAGGCAAACCACTGGATCCGCTGTGACATTCGATACTGCCTGGTGAGTGTGATCGCGGCGTCCGGAAACGCCTCGAACAGCCGCTCGAACAGCGACCGGGAGAGATCAATGGGATCGTCGTCGTCGAAATCGGCGCGCACCACGGGTGGAAGCTGCTGGTGGTCGCCAACGAGGACGAATCGGTCGGCCTGATTGATCGCACAGAGCGTCCCCGGCTCAGTGAGCTGACTCGCCTCATCAACGATCGCCACGTCGAACGAACACTCAGACAACACCGGCGAGCTCCCACACGTTGCGGTGGTAGCGGCGACGATTGGCGCGGATTCGAGCTGCTCGACCCGGTCGTCGGGATCGCCACGGGGATCAAGCCGTGCGTCTTGCATCGACTCGCTGACGCCGTGTTCGGTACCGATCCTGACGAAGTCCGTACAGCCGAGTTCGCGGAGCTGTTCTAACGCATTGTCGACCGCCCGATTCGTGAACGCAGAGAGCAACACCCGCTGGTCGCGTTCGAGCAATGCCTGCACGATATGCGCGAGCGTGTACGTTTTTCCAGTTCCTGGTGGCCCATGGACCAGCGCGCAGTCGTTTGCGCCGACCGCCATCTGGACGGCAGTGTTTTGCTGTTCGTTCGAATCGATGAATGTCGTCTCGACCGGCTCGAACGCTGGTTCGCGCCGATCGAACAGCAGATCGCGCCGGGCTGGCTCACCCTTCAGTATCGCGTCGTGGACGCCGCTCAGCAGACGATTCAGTCCGTAATCCGACGGATAGACGTCGAGACGACGCAGTTCGATCGGTTCGTCGGTGTTGATCGCGACGGTCGTGTGCGTTCCGTCGTCGCTCAGCGAGAGAACGCGCGCAAGCTCTGCATCTCCCCGGGTGGGATGGCCATCGCTTGCTAGCACGACATCCCCTGGTCTAATCTTCGAAATCGCGCTCTGGCCAGTTGCCCGGCAGTTCCAGGTGCCATCGGGCTGTTGTGTCGTTCCCGCCGGTTCGAGATCGATCAACGCCTCGTCGTTCGCCGCTCGTTCCGTTGCGGGTTCTTTCCAGAGCCGTGCGTACGCCCGGTGGACCGCCCGCCGTTCGGTTTCGATCGCCTGACAGAGCACATCGAAGTAGCGTCGTTCGGCCGCTGGGAGCGCAGAGCCAATCGCTCCAGCTTTCGACTCCTGATCGAGCCGACCAGCAACCACCATACACGTGTCCTGCTCGAAACAGTACTCACAGATCGCGTCTGCCTCATAGCCGGTTGGAACCGTGCCGGCACATTCGGTGGCCACCAGCTCGTTGCGTGCCCTGACGACATAGCGCAACAGCCCCGAACCGATCGAGAACTCCTTGGCCGGCGAGAGATCGCCGGGCGTTTCGGCACGATCCAGCGCGGCGTTTTTCGTGTACAACAGCGTTCCAGTGTCTGGCGGCGTCTCGTTTCGTTCACCGAGCAACAGCGCATAGCACGCCGCCTGGATCTTGTCTTCGAATCGAGGCTCGCGCTTGGTGTTTTTTCCCGTCTTCAGCTCTACGGGACCACCACGGCGGACCGCGTCGGCTCGGCCCCTGATTCCGAACGTGTCACTCAGCAGCGTCTGCTCAGATCGCCACTCGTCGGTATCACCGAGCGTTCCCTGGTTCAGCCAGCCCTCGATCGCCTGGGCATGGTCGCGAACGTCCGCCAGCACGCTCTCGCGGTCGCGACCCAACAGTCCGAGCTCCAGGCCGGCCTCCTCGACGCGGTCATCGATCGACGCCTCGAGCTCGCGACCACGGAGGAGATCACCGAACACCTCGTGGACGAGCGATCCCTTGATGAGTGGATAGGAGAGTGATGCGTTCGTGAACTTGCTCAGATAATACTGGCGAGGACATTGCACCCACTCACGAATGTCGGTCACCGTAACGACGTACGTTGGCTCGACGATCACATAGGAGTCACTCGATGTCGTCCATTCACCGGCCCCTAGCTGGGTGGCTCCAGTCACACACAGATCCATTCCGGGCTCGAGGACCTCTGCTGTCTCCGACCAGCGATCGGCCATCGCAATCGTCGCCGTCCGCCGGTCTGCACGCGTCGCCCGAATTGTCACGGTGGCGTCGCCGGTGCTGGAGCCGCCACCTGTCGGTTCGATATCGAGTACTGGGCCACGGAGATCCACATCAACAGTCGATCGACACGCGAAAATGAGAGTGTCGGTTGGTAAATCAGAACGTCTGTGTGTCTTTCACGAGCAGCTCCCACTCGATCGTTGCCAGGGATCTCGATCCATCGTCGCTACCACGAGTGTCGTCTGCGATCGCCGCCGGCGCGGAGTAGGTGTACGTCCCACGACCCACGTGCGTGATGAGCGATTCGTTGCGGAGAAGATTGTTTCGCTGGTAGGCTGCCGTCCGGTCTGCGGTGCCCGTCGCGTTACGGTAAGCCTCGAGTGGTGTGAGCGGTCCGTCGGTGTAGTAGTTGGCGAGCATGGCACGTGTCTCCTCATCCAGGGATTCGAGTCGCTGGGCGAACTGTTCGACGGCAGATGACGATTCGGTTGCTTGTGCCGATTCGGTCTCCGGTCTCGATTCATCACCGTCGCCGGTGATACCGTTTTCATCGGTGGTTGCCGCTCGTTGTGTGTCAAAATCGTCCACCTTTGGAGAAGATGCTCCGTTGACACCATTTTCGGCCGTGGATTTCGCCACCGCATCCTCCACCTCTCGGCTCTCGTGTTCGTCAGCGTGGGTGACGAACGCCGACGTGAACTGTTCAGCCAGCTCCCGGAGATCCCGCGCCTGTTGAAGCTCGCGTTCAAGTTGCTCAATGCGATCGTTTTTGGCGGCGAGTTCGGCTTCGAGTGCCTCGATTCGCGCGTTTCGATCTTTATCCTGATTCGCGATCGATTCGAGTTCATCAACGACCGTCTCCTCGACGGACTTCAGCGAGGGGCGCTCGACCGACTCGAGCCCTGGTGTTGCTCCCGCGTCGAACGTCTCCTTTCGGTCGAACTGTATGCGCTGGATATCTGACGACCAGTCGGTTCGCAAAAATGCCTCGCCGTCTTCGAGCGTCTCCACTGCCTGTGCGTACGTCCCGTCCAGCACCCGACGGACGACCTGTGTGTCGTTTTTCCAGGTGAGTCGGTGCCAACATCGCCAGTCACACTGAGTGATGAAGTCCTTTTTCACGTCGGCCGGTCGCTGACTGATGCCGATCATTCCGAGACCCCGCTTTCGCCCGCGTTTGCCGATCTTGATCAACATCCGCCCACAATCGTCGAGCCCACCGCTCTGTGGAATGTACTCGTGAATCTCCTCGACGAGAAGCAAAAACGGCCGCTTGATCGTTCGTTCTTTTGCGAACAGCTGGCGGGTAAGCGCCGTCAACAACGAGCGAGCGTCCGATTCGTCCAGATACGACGAGCTGTCAAGAATGATCGGTACGTTCTCCTCAAGTGCCAGCGTCGCCAGCTTTTCGGCGTGTTCCGGTCCGACGCGGACGTCACACTCCTCGTCGTCACCGACGTGGAGCACTTCATACTGCTCTTTCAACCCGAAGTACTCTCCATCGATATCCACGATCAACAGCGCGTAGCCCCGGTCTAGCAGTCGCTCGGCGATCACACTCACCGAATTTGACTTTCCGGCTCCGGACTTTCCAGTCACGAATCCGCGACCGGTCAGCACGTCAACGATCGGCAGTGAGACTCGCTCTCCCTCGTTCGGGCCATCGCGTATCGTTCCGATGTTGATCGGCTCGTCTGCCATTCGTCTGTGTTCGGACACTCATCCCCGACCATATAACTTTCCGTCAGACGACTCCCTGTCAGGTGGGATCGATCACCATCACTGTCACCTAATCACATCGCCATCGAGAACAGAAATATTTACTACGCTCTGAATTTTAAATTTGGTAACCTCACACCGATGCGACGGATGTCGGTGTGGTGGGGGGATTCTGTAATCATGTGGCAAGACACACTCATCTTCGCTGGTAGCATTGTCGCCATCGCAAGTCTCGTACCGACGATCACGAACGAGGAGGCTATTGTCCCACACACGACGAGCGTTCCGACGCTCGTGGTCCTTTCAGGACAGGGACTGGCCTACTATTCGCTGGATTTGATGGGTGCCGCAATTGGTGCCGCAGCCGGACTGATCGTCTGGTCGTTGATTGCCTATTATAAGGCTCCAGAGGAGAGTGTTCTCGATGCGGGACGCGAGCGATTGCTCGAATCAACGGCACGCGTTCGGTCGGCCGTCGATGGGATCGCTGGGTAGTTGCTCAGCAGAATTCGAACAGGCTACTCTGGCGAGTGCCTCCCCGTTTTCCCTGTCGTTGGTCCTTGCTGTCGGTCTCGTCGTTGAACTGATCGAGCGATGATTGTTCGGCTGCGTCAAACGAGAGATTCGAAAGGCGCACACCGAGTTTTCTGATCGGTTCGCCCTCGAACTCCGTGCTGAGGTCCGTGACGATCGAGCCAACCAGCTCTGGGTCGTCGATTGGTCCGGAGAGTGAGCGCTCTCGCGTATGAATATCGAACGGCGGCGTGACGACCTTGATGCCGATCGTTTTGTACTGCACGTCTCGGTTGGTCGCTCGTTCGGTCACCTGCTCGGTCAGCGCGGACAGCCGTTTGGCCACGGTCGTTCGATCGGTAGTTGGCTCGGCAAACGCCGACTCATTCGAGAGGCTTTTTGGGTTGCCGACCGGTTCGACGGCTCGCTCGTCGATGCCGTGTGCCTGATCGTAAATATCGGCTCCACGCGATCCAAACTGATCGACGATCGCCGTTCGCGGATGGTCAGTGAGGTCTGCGACGGTTTCGATGTCCATCTCCTTGAGCGTGCTGGCCGTCACCGGACCGACGCCATGAAGTGATTCGACGGGAAGTGGGGCGAGAAACGATTCGACAGCGTCCGGGCGCACGACGACGAGTCCGTCGGGTTTGTCGGCGTCGCTGGCGACCTTTGCGGTGGCCATGTTTGGTGCTACGCCGATGCTGGCAGGCACACCAACCTCCTTGCGGATTCGTGCTTTCAGATTGGACGCGAACGATTCGACATCGGACCAGTGTCGCTGTTCGGTCACGTCGAGATACGCCTCGTCGATGCTCACTTTCCGGACGGTGTCTGCGACCGCCGTGAGGATTTCCTGGACTGATTCGCTCACCGACTCGTAGAACGCCATATCCACTGGTCGGTAGTATCCGACGGGTTCGGCGTCTGGATCCGCCGTCGCTGCGCGCCCGAGCAACTCGAGTGCCTGACTGATGGCCTGGGCGCTCTCGACGCCGTGTGCACGCGCTTCGTAGCTCGCGGTGGCGACAGCCCCCGTCGTTTCGCCGGGAGCGTATCCCATGCCGACGACGACTGGTTCACCCCGGAGCGACGGTTCGCGGCGTCGCTCACACGAAGCATAAAAGCAGTCCATGTCTACGTGGAGGACGATCCGATCGCGAGTGTCGGTTCCGGGAAGCCGTCCACCCTGCATGGATGACGATACTTTCTCGAGTGAGTTGAGGCTGTTCTTCCGGTGTGTATTGGTGCGTCTACGGATCGGGGCACAATTTTCACTGACCACGATCAAATGCCGTCAAATAGTAGGTAACAAAATATCTAGATTATGTTTTTATATTTCAATTCATATAATTATAGTATGGGTTCAACAAACGACACTGGTGTAAAAATCGAAGACACGCTTACGGAATTGTTGGCGCTTTCACGGCGACCGAATGCAGACGTTGCGGGTGACATCGGGGTCTCTCCGGCGACACTGTCTGCATACCGTCGGGGGGAAGCCCGGCCGAGTCTTTCGGCGCTCGTTTCGATAGTCGAGGTGTTTGAGGTTAGCCTGGATTATCTCGTGTTCGGCGAACGGCCAGAAAACGCACACATCGAGAGCGGTCCGATCATTCGACAGATGAGCAAGTCATTGCAGAACTCGCTTCGGGAGTCACAACTCCGGCAAGAACGACACACGGCCACGGTTGCCAACGTCGGCCGTCGGCTCTCTACGCTCATCGATGAGACCGTCGAATCGGAACTCGCAGAGATCTCTGAGTCGAGGCCGTTCACAGAAGCAATGAACGACGAGCAGATCGAGATTCTCGAACGCCACAGCGAAACCACCCGGCTGTTCATCAAATCGTTCGAATACAATCTCCTCGATCACGAGAGTAGCACTCCTGGAGAGTATTTTCCGACGGTCGTCCGGAATCTGAGCCGTGGACAGTCCTATCGGTATTTGCTTCCAGCACGGACCAGAGATTGGGAGCCAGTCATTGAGGAGTTTCGTGCGCTGTTAATCGAGAATGTCCCGAACGAAACGACCGTCCACCGGAACTGTGAGTTCAAAATCACGGAGACGCCTACGATGGCTGGCTGTACGATGTACAACCTGGCAATGGACGAACTCGAACAGAACGAACCCGTACTGTACGATCTGCTCACTGAATATGGCTACTGCTCTGCGGGTCAATTCGGGTACGCGATTGCACCATCAATGGGTTCGAAAGGCACGATGGTAATGGATGCCCCTCACCGAGAACAGGCGTTCGAAATCTTTGATGAGCTGTGGGACGCTGGCACTGTGGTGTGATACGCGCTTCAAAAAATCCATGGGGACGGAGGGATTTGAACCAGGCCCAGACGGTCGCTCACTGCGTTCGCGCTGCGACTGGTCGGGTTCAAATCTTTATCTCCCAATGTCACTAGTTCCATTGGTTCAGGACAAAATATGGGGACGGAGGGATTTGAACCCCCGATCGACTGATATCTCCGATCCCGCCTCGGTACTCCAGAGGGTCGTCATCGTGGGCGGTGATCAGCCGTCCACTCGGTATATCAGTTCTGGAGTGTCGTCATCGGACTGCGTCCGATTGTTCACTGAAACACGGTCTGTGTTTCCGTGGTATCACCGGGCGTCTGACCTCTGGAGTCAGTCGCCATGCCTGGCTTGGCCACGTCCCCGTGTGTCCGAAAAAGGCCATCTTCCCTAAAGCGGTTTCGATTCGTACAATCACTCGCGGTCGGTCGTCTGCCAGGCACACTCCTGGCATTTAAAACCGGTGACGAACTCGAGCACTGATGGCATATAGCCAACCGACAGGACCGAGCCACCACACTCCGGACAGTCCCGCTCGGCATCCTCGATCGGCTCTGCGTCCATCACCGATTCACCTTCGATCCGCTCGGCCAGCGACGCCGGCGTCACCATTCGGCCCTCAACCACGCGGTTCTCACTCATGGGATGAGCCTTCGAACCACTGAAACAAAACCGTGTTCGTCCCGGTCGGGGAAATAAATCCCCAGCGATGAAAGCCCCCAGGCTATTGCGAATGGCTCACAGACTGGCGGCACATGACGAGGTGGTTTCCGTCCGAAGAGTGGCTCGAGGCCTACCAGGGGCGACTCAACGCCAACGAGGACTACATCGAATCGAGTGACGGCTGGGGTGAGGAGTTTCTTGGAAGTTTTATCTTCGAGATCAACGGGCTCCCCCTGACAGAAACGACCATCGGTGAACTCCCAGATGAACTGACGGCTCCGTTCCGTACGGCACTGACCGAAGCGTCCGAAGCACGAATCGAAACCCTCAGAGAGACCGCGCCGCCAGCACTGGCACAACGGCTCGATGAGGCCACCGGAGAGCCCCCGCGTGATCGTCTCATTACTGCGCTGTTTGACACCGCGATCGTCAACGCACCGGATGTGGTTTCTACCGAACTCCGAGTCGAACTGCCAGACGATCTCGAGAATCTCCTCGATCAACTCGATCGATACGCACACGACGACACCGTCTATGCCTATCTCGATCTCGAAGACGGTCGTTGTAACGAGGCAGCCGTACTCGAGGACCCAGATACTACCACGGCTGGATTCGTGCTCAGCGCACAGTACCAACAGTGGACCGAACTGATCGATGGCGCAGATGTGATCGAGGCAGTTATGTCACGAGATATGTCGCTCGACGGCGATATCACAAACGTCATCATCTACCCGGAAGCAGCCCAGGAAATGGGTGACACTGCCGGACGACTCGAAACGACGTTCCTTTTCTGAACGACCGAGTGGCTCTCCAGATTTCGAATTTGCATAATAGTATTTATACACTCTACGCACGTTCTCATCCGTTTAAATTACCCAGCATACGGGGCCAAACCCTGATTGTCGTTGGTTAAAGAATGTTGGACGTATGACACAGGGGCTCCAGTCACAGTATTCCGGCCAGCGTGTAAACACTCAGTCCCGGTGGTACACGCTGTTTCAGAAAGGTGTCGAGCTTGGCACCTGGAACGTAGAGAAGTTGTTCGACGAGATCGGCTTTGAGCAGGATCGGGCGTCGTGGGCAGCGCTCGAACCGGCCGAACGGGACCAGATCCGGTATCTCCTCTCTGGCTTTCTCGATGGCGAACGCGAGGTCGCAGGAGATGCAGCGACGAATCTCCAGCGGATCATGCAGTCGCCGTGTCTCGAATCGAACACGGAAAAGGAGATGTACATGACGATGCTCACGCTCACCGAGCACAAACACACGCAGTTTCTGGACGTGTACATGGAGGAGGTGATGGACGACGCGGACAACTACACCGATCTCGATCCGCGCCGTGGCACGCGAATCCCGATCGTCCGGGCGACCGGTCTCGGTGAGGTGTTCGAACACCAGGGGCTGTTGACCGCCAAAGCCGCCAGCACGCGCGACCCGATTGACATCGCGAAGGCGGCGACGAACTACCACCTGAACGTAGAGGGCATCCTCGCACGCGTCGGTTCGAGTGCAATCAGTCGATTCCCGCCACGTGCGGACTTTCCACTCCTGAACTACGCGTTCAAGTTCATCAGCACGGACGAAGGGCGACACATTACACACGGAATCGAACTCCTCAAAGAGCTACTTGAGCACGAACGCGCCGGCGAACCACAGTACCAGGGTGTCGAACGGGCGATCGTCAACACGCTCTATCAGGATGTGCCGTACATGGCTGATTTCGGCTACATGTTCACTGACGCCCTCGACGATCCGCTCGAACTCGATTTCAACGAAGTGTTGATGCGCGGTGGCAACCTCATCGATGGCATGTACAACGAGACGCTCGGATTGGATGTCGATTATATGGAGGTGATATCTGTCGTCCGCGACCGATATCTGGAGATCAACGAGTGGGATATCGAAGAGCGTCTTGCCGAACACGAACAGCAGTATCAGCAAAAACGCGGCGTTGCAGCCGACGGAGGAAACTGAAATGGCACTCGACGACGAACTCAGAGAACTTGCCCGTGGCGCATCGTTCACTGCCACAGACGAGGAAGTCAAAGCGGCAATTGAAGAAACCGCAGACGAACTCGGCCAGTCTCCCGAAGAAGTTCATGAAAACGTTGCCTACATCATGGACTCGACGTTCGAGGAAGGAGGTGTTTCCACGTCGTTCAACGAGATGGTCAGTGGTTCGAGTCTCGAGGACGACCACTCCTCGACCGGCGATCCACGTCTCGAAGCGCTCGAAATGTACAAACTTCGACAGAAGCTCTGATCGGTCGTGAGCGAGCGCTACGAGATCACCTTCGAGTTCGAGGAAGAGACGGTGACGATCCCGGTGGCTGGCGACGAGTATCTACTCGACGCAGGCCACGACGCGGATCTTCCACTCCCGTTTTCCTGTCGTAACGGCAACTGCACGAGCTGTGTCGGCGAACTGTGTGAGGGGACCATTGATCAGAGCGACGGCATGGCGCTCGAACCCGAACAGATCGAGGATGGATACGCACTGCTGTGTAGCGCCTACCCCCAATCTGATTGTCACATTCGTGCGGGTGAACGGATCCAGGAAGAGCTGCTCGGACTTGATCTGTTCTGATCGTGAAAGGATTTTTGCACTGACCGGTGGTTGCACAACGCATGCAACTCGATTCCATTCGGGTGGTCGATTTCACCCGGCTGTTGCCAGGGCCCTACGCAACCCAGTTGCTGGCAGACATGGGTGCCGACGTGATCAAAGTCGAGGACACCGACGGTGGCGATTACGCTCGGTATATGCCCCCAACCACTGACGCAGATGTCGGTGCTATCTTCGATGGGGTCAACCGTGGCAAGCGATCGATTTCCGTAGACTGCACGACGGATGACGGCCAGGAGGTGGTCCACCGGTTGGCTGCGGACGCAGACGTGTTCATCGAGGGGTTTCGTCCGGGCGTCACAGATCGACTCAACGTTGACTACGAGACGATTGCCGAACAGAACCCGGAAATCGTCTATGTTTCTCTGACAGGGTACGGGCAATCTGGACCGCTCGCTGCTCGGGCAGGTCACGATCTGAACTACTGTGGGCGTGCGGGGCTACTTTCGATGACGCGAACGGATTCATCGTCGACGCCTCAGCTGCCAGGATTTCCAGTTGCTGATATGTCGGGCGGGCTGTTTGCGGCGATGGCCGCCCTCGGTGGGCTATGCTCGCGGGCGTTTGGCGAGGATACGGGCGGAACGTACGTCGATATCGCCATGACGGACGTGGTGCTGTCGATGGGCCAGGCCGTCTACACCAGCGTGTTTTCCGGCGACGATCCTGAGGCGGGCACCACCCCACTCACTGGAGCACACCCGTGGTACGATGTGTATGCGACGAGTGACGACGAGTACGTCACGCTCGCGGCTCTAGAACCGAAATTCTGGCGAACGTTCTGTGAGACTGTTGACCGTCCGGATCTGTTACAGTATCATCTGGGCTCCGATCCCGCAACCACCGAAGCGCTCAAAGATGAACTGACCGAACTGTTCGCAGAACGCACCCGCGCGGAGTGGATGGATCGTTTTGCTGGGACGGATGCGATGGTCGATCCGGTGTTCGATCCCGCAGAAGCGATCGCACAGGACCGGGTTCAACGTCGGATCATAACGGACGAACGAGGGTCACCGCGCGTCGGCTTTCCGGCCGTGACCGACCTTCCCGAAACTGACGAACGCGTCCCTGTGCGGGGTGCAGACACCGTTAGTGTACTCTCTGAACTCGGTTACGACCGCGAATCAATCGATCGGTTGGCAGAAAACGGGGTGGTCGAGTCCGACGGATGAGAACCACCGCAGTGGCGTCCATCTCCGCTCGACGGAGTCCGCCCGACCGGACGCCGGGGTTGGAAAGTGTTGGTGTGGATGAAACCGTCACAGGTGGTCTGGCCGACGTCCACTATGACAGTACGAGACACACCAGCATGAGTCTTATGCCCATCACTTCCAGTCCATAAAATTACAATTGTAGTACATTTTTCGTAGAATCATCCGGTACGGTGTTCGTTGACGACGGTTCGAAATGGATGGACCGAGTGTCCGTTCGAGTGGAGCTTCACCTGGTTGCAGTCGAACTGGGGGTACTAGCTTCAGCTTGCTGTGCTGATGATCTTGACGACGTCGCCCTCATCGAGTTCGTGGCCATCACTGATCCGCCGATTCTCTCTGGCATCGATCGCGTGGAGATAGCCCTCACCAATGTCGGAATGGACGGCATAGGCCAGATCGAGTGGCGTGGCACCCTCTTCGAGGAGGAACGCGTCCGGGAGCATCCGGTCTTGGCCGTCCGTCCAGTTGTTTTCGTTCTGCACTGGATAGGACGTGAAGTACTCTAGCATTTCGTATACGGCCTCGTTGAGCGCCTGCTGAATGCCAGTATTTCCAAAGCGCTCGAGCACCGTTTCGATCCGTTCGAGTCCGGCTTTCTGTTCGTCTGTTACCGATTCGAGCACGGTGAACGATTCGTCGCCGGGTTCGTACTCGATCGCACCGGCATCGGCCGCCCGCCGGAGTGCGAGCTCTCCCTGTGCCGTTGCTGGAATCACTCGATCAGCGGCCTCGCGGAGTCGGTCGATCGTTGCTGGGTCTGCTATATCTGCCTTGTTAGCGACGACGAGAATCGGCTTTGTCCGAGCACGAAGCTCACGAGCGAGCCGTTCGCGGTCGTCATCGTCCCAGGAGAGTGGGTCGTCCGGATAGTCGATCGACCGGAGCGTCGCGGCGACGGCCGCGTCGCTGGCCCCGAGATCCCCGAGCAGTTCTGTGAGGGCGTCCTCGAGGTCGAAATTCGGCGATCGCGATCGGCGCTCGACACCCTCAAAGTTGCGGTTGATGATGCCAGCAAGCCAGAGATCCATCTCTTCTCTGATGAAATCCACGTCCTTGACGGGGTCGTAGCTGCCCTGCTCGATTGGTTCTCCCTCCGCGTTGGTCCCGCCGCTGGCATCGACGACGTTCAACACCGCATCGGCGTTCGAGAGCGCATCGAGAAACTGATTGCCGAGTCCCCGACCCTCGTGTGCTCCAGGGACGAGCCCGGCGACATCGAGCAGTTCGACCGGCACGAATCGAATTCCGTCGTGGCAGTTCTCGCTGTCACAGCGGTGCTCGCGATCCAAACAGGGACAGTCGGTCCTGACGTGGGTAACGCCACGATTCGGATCGATCGTCGTGAACGGATAGTTGCCGACCTCGACATCGGCGAGCGTTGCCGCGTGAAAGAACGTGGATTTGCCGGCGTTGGGTTTCCCAGCTAGCGCCAGCGAAAGCGAGCCGCCACTCATTTGCTGTACACGGGTGACCGAACGGAGAATGCCTTTCGATCCGTTATGAAGGCTCGAGTTCCGGTCCGACGCTGAGTGGGGTTTCGTTCGAAATCGACATCTCCCCGGTCGCACGAATTGAGCCGTCGATACGGGCCGCTTCGTGGAGATCCAGGTCGCCACAACTAACGTCACCGAGGATTTCGGCGTTTTTGCCGATCGTCACCGTCCCATGGCGGGTGGTAACGTCGCCGTGAATTCTGGTTCCTTCGCCGATCGAGATACACCGCTTCGTTCGCAAGCTCCCGAACACCTCGTTGTTGGCCCCAAGATCGAGACGTCTGGCTCGGATGTTGCCGTGTAATCGACAGTTGTCTCCAATGACGCCGTCGGTCGATACCTGCCAGGTATCGTCACTCACGCGCGAGCCTCGGGGAATGACGAGTGGCGCGGACTGTTTTGGTCGATCGTCGTCGAGAAACTCCGCGGCCATCTCCCCGGCAGCTTCTTCTTCTCCGATCCGAAGCATATGTGAAAGATAGATGAATAGATAGATGATCGCCGGCATCGGGTTTCTGATGACGATCCAGCCGCTTGCCTCGAATCCTTCATCGATCGTCACGTCGTCGCCGATGTCGAGATCACCCGACACCATCAGCTTGCCGTTCACGTGTACTCGCTCGCCAATGTACGCGTCGGCTCCAACGAGGACGTTTCCGTCGACTTCACACCACATATCGAGTCTGCAGTCCGTTTTGGACTCGATTGACCCACCGAAGACCGTGCGCTCACCGACGATGACGCTGCGTCCTCGAACGCCGAACTCGACCGTACTCAATCCGCCGATGATCACGTCGCCATCGGTAACGAGGTCGTGTTCTTCGACCGTCGTTCCATCCGGAATGACGAGTCGGTCGAGTGCATCTCCTCGAATCGACACACAGGTACCTTACGAGGATGAGGGTATAACATCTTGGGAGCGTATGACGGACGGCAGACGCCCCAGAGCGGCGTACTTTTTATTTCGTCGTACCCAACGGTCTGTATGACCGTTCTATCGTTCGACGAACAGGGAGTCGATGTCGTCTATCAGGATGTTGAATTTCGTCTCGAACGCGAGCTGATCGAAGAAGCAATCGAAAAATCCTACCCCAACGTGACCGACCACGAGGTACTCAAGATCGTCGATGAGGATCCAACGCTCACAGGCGAACCACGCCGGATTCAAGACATTATCGGCTGACGCGACCGTCAGGTTGATTTAGCGGGCTCCCAAGAAGCCACCAATGGCGCTCAACAGGCTACAGCATCCGGCGTTTCGAACCGCAATCGGGACCGCACTCGGCTATGGCGCACTCCTTCTCGTGATGACCGTCGTCCTGTTTGCGATTCCGTACGCGATCTTTGCGGGACTGTAGTATCTACTCAAGCTCGGTACCGTCGAAGCTGACGGTCGTGGGGGTTCTGTGCTCTCGAATTGGGTGGTCGTGATCTCGCCGTCGAGGACCGACTGGAGATTTTCGGTGAATCGTTCGTAGTGCGGGGTCTCCGTGTGGGCTTCGAGTTCCCCACGACGATCACTCGCGAACGGAATAGTCGTTTGTACGACGTACACACGCTGAAATTGCATTTGTCCAACAAAAACCACAATCCGGTTCAAACCACACCGCGATCGCTCGACTCTGCGACGGATTCGAACAGACGCGCACCACAGCCATCACAGGTCAGCGTGAGCACGGTGTGTTCCCGACAGCAGGATTCGACGGTCTCCTGGTCGGGAGTGACCTGTCCCGAACAGCTGGGACAGAGATCCAAAAACACGCGAATTCCACGGATAATTGTCCCCTGCTCGACCACGTTGAACGTCTCCCACTGAGGGACCCACCGCGGGAGCTCACGAACCAGTGCGAGATCTGCGACGAACGCCGCGTGTGATTCCCACTGGCCGATGGACGTTCCATCGACGTGCGCCGAAAACGCCTCACCGTGATCGACGTAGGCAATCTCTCCGTCCGTTTCGAGCGTCTCTAAGAGTGCTGCTCGCTCGGCGTCGTCCGCCGAAATTGATTCCATCCGATCGTACCACGCCTCCCGGAACGTCGGCGTCAAACAGAGGTCGTCGATCTCGGCACACGGCTTCAGTGGCCCAGATTCGATCAACACTTGTTCGGTGTCGATCGACACGGTGTGTCCGTCCCCAGAGTCGCCCGCCGGTGGGGTGAGCAGTTCCACCATCGCCTGCGCTGGCCCCGGAAAGTACTCCGCTACCACCCAGGGCGTCCTCGGGAGCAGATAGCCCCGAAACGCAATCACACCCAGCGAAATCGCACCGAATGCTACCGCCGCTGGTGGCCAGGCCACCCACAGCCAGATGCTAATAACCAGTGTGATTGCAATGTTGTTTATCGTACACGAAAGGCATCGATTCTCGCCAGTGTGCTGGCTATCTCGCAACCGTCCAAACGCTGGCTCTATCGACATACTGAATTCTGTTCACGACAGTAAATATACTTATCGGAGAACAGGTATTTTCTGTTACTTGATCAACGTTTTCTCCAGGTTGGCTGTTGGTACCAATCCGCCCTATGCCAAGAAATGATATATCATTAACTTTTATGATCGTCCATGAAGAATACGGTGGTGCGCCATGACAGACGATCGACCGACAGACGAGATCGAACCGCTGGTGCCGATCGTGGCTCGCCCAAACGTTCGACCAGACGGTGGTGTACTGCGACGGAGCCAATCTGGTCCAGAGGTGTTGCCAGAAAACGAGCGCTATTCGATCGAACCGCTCGTCCCGGACCTTTCCTGAACGGGTTCGACGGTCGCTCGGTGGGTCGTTTGCACACCATAGGGTGACATGTTGGGATCGAACGCCGTTTTTTCGTACCGAGAGTCGAGACTTTGCCGAATGGCATCCCGGACGCCAGCCCTGCATGCGCTCCCCACCGCCGTTGCACTCCCTGCGAACGGCTCTTTTTCGCCGTGACGTGGTGTGCCGACGATGACCGCGTCGGTCGTGGTGCCGGTGATTCCAGCCGTTTTGCACAGCGTCGCGGTCTTTGCCTCGACGACCGTGGCAAGCAGGGTCGCCAGTCCGCCGTCAGTCAGTGGGACCTCTGTGACGGCGACGACGTTGACGGTGCCTGGCTGCGTGGGTGGCCCGTGCTCGGAGGATTTGGGGCGTTCCTCTGGGTCCATCGGCAGCGTTGCCGGATTCGAGAGCCCGGCAGTAGCAACGACGGTCACCGGATCACAGCGAGCAACTCGTGCGTGTTGCTGGTTGACGCCGGTGAACAGGGTGGGACCAACGTGATCGAATCCAGCAGCCGCTCGACGATCGGCTCCGTACTGTGTGAGATCGACGCGCTCCCACGCTTCTGGAACTGATACGTTGTACGCAGCCGGTGCGTTCTGATAGCCACCGTTGGGGCCGGCGGTCAGCCAGCGCGTTGCTGGTCGCGCGATTTGACAGACACCCTCGGATCGTTCAGTCGACACCATCGGTGAGTGCTGCAATGAGCTGGTCGTTTTCGTCGGCCGTTCGGACGGCGATCCGAACGTGGTGGTTGAGGCCGTCGAACGTTGTGGCGTCTCTGATGGCGATCCCTTCCGCGCGCAGTTTGCTACTGAGCGCGCCAACCCGGTCGGGAGTGCCCACGTCGAGCAACAAAAATGGAGCCTGTGAGCCCTGGACATCGAACGGCCCGGCGAGTGCTTCTCGCAGCCGGCTTCGTTCACGACGCACGCGTCGCTTCGTTTCGGCGATGAAGGCTTTCGACTGGAGACAGTGAACGGCGACTGCAGCCGCCGGAACCGACAATGGCCACGGCGTGACGGCAGTCTTGAGTCGTTCGAGGTGGGTGTCGGTGGCGATTACGCTCCCCATTCGGAGCCCTGGTAGGCCGAATAGCTTCGTCAACGAGCGGGCGACAATCACGCCTGGAGTGCCGGCGAGCGAGCGCTGATCGGTAAAGCCCAGAAACGCTTCGTCAAGTAACACTGCAGTGTCGGTCTCCCGACAGCGCTCGACGAACGAACGCAGTGCCGATCGGTCCGGGAGCCAGCCAGTGGGGTTGTTTGGGGTACAGATGATCACCAGATCGTGAGTCCTGGGATCGATCTGGAGGATTTCGGATTCGGGTACTGATACTACTCGTGCGCCCTGGAGCGTGATCTCTCTGGCGTACTCGCCGAACGTTGGCCGACAGAGCGCCACTGAGCCGTCTGGCGTCGTGGTGGTGGCGATCGCTAGCCTGATTGCAGCCATGCCGCCGGCGGTTGGGACGACCTGCTCGGGCTTGCAGTCGACGAACGCGGCCGTTTCGTTTCGAAACGCCCCGTAGTCAGCAGGATACTCTTGGGCCCGCTCGAACGCGCTCGAGTATACTGCGGTGGTGTCAGCTGGCACGCGTGGATTGCAGTTGGCGCTGAAATCTAGCGCCGCGTCGGGATCGCTTCCGTGGACGATGGGTGCACTCTCGGCGATCCCGTCAGGATCCATCGCCGAGCACCTCAAGGAGTCGCGTCCCAATCATCGCGTCACGAGGGCGATTCACATTCACAGCGAGACGGATGGAATCGATGGCCTTGTACTGTGTGGTGTCGGCACGCTCAACGACGTTGAGTCCGCTCGGGAGCCACTCACCGGCCACGATGGCCGTTTCGTCGACACTCACACCGAGTGCTCGTTTTCGGCCGATCGGAACACAGACGGCGAGCGATCGTTCTGTGTGCCGGTCGAGTATTGCATCGACGAGCGCGCCACTGAGCAACGGAAGATCCGCCACAACGGTGAGGACGGGTGGTTCGAGAGCGTCTAGCGCCTGCTTGAGGTCGCTCACATAGCCCGCTCCGGGCGTTTCAATCGTCGTCACGCCTGGATCAGCACGGAGTCGACGTGCCGTTTCTGGGCTGTGTGGTGAGATTGTGGCGTAGGTAGTGTCGATTTGCGATTCGGCCAGCGCCGTGAGGACGCGATCTACCAGTACGCGTCCACCAATCGAGGTAAGGGGTTTTTCGCCCGCTCCGAGTCGGGTTCCGCGACCGCCACACATCACCAGAGCGTCCACGTGATCACCCCCACGTGGAGCGCACACAGACGCCCGATTTCGTTCGCACAGCCAAACACGTCACCGTTGGTTCCATCGAGCGTCCGTCTCGCCCATCGCCAGACGAGCAACGCACCTGCCCATCCCGAACACACGGTCAGCAGCGCAACTGGCGCTAGCAGACAGAGCCCTGCTGTGATCACCGCCGCGAGCGCTATCGGCTTCCGAAGATCTGCTGTGGCGAGTCCAGCCAGCACCGTTGCACCCAGGCCATCCCGAAACGGCGTACCAAGACAGGCGATCGTCGCCATACCACCCTTTGCGCCGAGCTCGCCTGCCAGCACGATGGTGAACACGGCGAGCGATGGGAGGCTCGCGAGCTCGAAGCCGGCTATTGTCACTCCGATCACGACGAGGCAGACGAAAAGCGTTCCCCCAACGCCGAGGGTGGTGTCCGTGAGAACGGCCCGTCGCCGGGAGAGATCACCATGGACTACGGCCACGTCACCGAGATCGGCCACGCCATCAAGATGATTGATTCCGGCAACAGCGTAGAGAACACAGACCACTCCCAAACCGACGGTTCCTGGATGATTCGTACCGAGCACACTCACGATTGTGGCGATCAGTGCCCCGGCGATCCCACCAATGGGAACGGCGGCGAGCACGAAGGCCCCTGGTGTTTCGGTAAACGCCTCGAATGCTCGCTCGTCGGCTCCAACAGGGAGGCGCGAGCAGAACCCGATCGCACCACGAACGGCGTGGAAGTTCACACAACCACCCCACCGAGCCAGACGAGGACAATCCCGACGAGAAAGCTCCATACACCACGGATAGCGACACGATCGATCGCCAGTTGAGCAGTTTCTCCCGATGGCAATTGGGCTGTCGGGTTAAGCGTGTAGACGCCAGGTTTTTCGAGTTTACAGCCGGTAACGGCGGCGATGGTTCCCATCGGCCAGCCGGAGTTGGGTGATGGGACACCCGAAAGCCACGTGCGCTGGGTGGTGATCGCGGACGGTGCGTCGATTCCGAGCGCTACTGCGGTGAGTCTGGCCGGCAACCACTGTACGGCATCGTCCAGGCGAGCACTCGCCGTGCCGAGCGGGCGGTCACGGTAGCCAAGCATCGAATCCAGTGTGTTCACGGCTTTCATCCAGCTCGCAGCGCCACCAGCAGCGGCAACGCCAAGCGGCGAGAAACAAACAAATGCGAACAGGGGGCCAATCCAGCCGTCTGCGAGGTTCTCAGCGGCGCTTTCGATGGCTGCACTCCTGATCTGCCCGGGTGACAACGTTGTTGGATCGCGGCCAGCGAGTGCTCGCAATTGAGTGCGGGCCGTCACTAGATCGGTTTCGCTTGCCGTCACCACCGACCGAGCGGTGTCGATCAGCGATCGCAAACTGATCGACACGAACAGCACCACTCCTCCGGTGACACTCGACAGCCAGGGGTAGAGCTGGCCACTCAAATCGATGAAGACGTACGAACACAACGCCGCCACCGCCGGAATGACGATCGCGATACCAATTCCGCTGTATCGGGGTGCGGGCCAGGATCGGTCGAACACGCCAATCAGTCGCCCCAGCCATGCGACCGGATGGAACCGGTTCGATGGCTCTTTGACCGCCAGATCGAGCAGTCCCGCTATCACGACCGCGAGCCAGACCTGACTCATCGGTCCTTCTGTGCGAACGCCAGCAGTGACTGTTCCTGGCAGTTGATAAACGTTCCACCAACCGTCTCAATCCCGCCGTCTGTTGTGCGATTATCGCCAATGTGTGTTATCGACGCCGGATCCACGCCGAGTCGTGATGCCACCGTCTCGAAGATCTTCGGGGATGGCTTGCGCCAGCCACAGCCAACGCTCGTGACGACCGCGTCGAATGCGTCTTCAATCTGCGTTTCGGAGAGGATCTCCTCGACGAGCCCTACAACGCTGCAGTTCGAACAGAGACCTACCGGTCCACGGTCGGCTGCCAGTCGAATAGCCGCTGTCGTCTCGGCACGGAGGGTTGGTTCGGCGGTAAACGTTTCCCGAACGGCGCGCCGACATAGCGTAGTCGGCACGTCAACGTCACATGCTGCGACGGTCGCCCGAACATGTTCGGTCGTCGAAAGCGCCCTGTCAGGTGGACACTCGAGCTGGGGCTCGTAGTACGCCTGCTCGAACCGCTCGGGCACCGCGAACCCGGCGTCGAGGAAATACGTTCGAATAGCCGCTGCTGGCGCTGTCTCGCGCCGTACGGAAACGAGCGTCCCGAACAGATCGAAAGTAACGACCACGTCTGAACGGTACGCAGTCCATCGCATCAACGTCACGATTCAACAGCTATTGTATTTTACATACCAGATAACTACCATTATACATTACACATTAATTAGAATCAAGATTAAACAAATGGTTTGGTGAAGTGACCGGGTTGAATCCCGATAGAAACGATAATATAAGACAGTTATAGCGTGCCGAAAGGTGTTTGTTCTATTACTTCGTATAATAACATATGGTGAGTGACAATAGTTATTTCAGTTCACTACTTATCTCGAATTCCTCGAGATCTTCGTACAACTGGGACGTTCAGGAACTCCGGAATCTCACCGCAGAAGAGCTAGAACGTGTTGTCGGCGCTCTGTACGCTGCTGATGGCTTTACTGTTGAGGCGGCTGGTCCCCAGAGTGAGAGCGGCATCGACCTGCTCTGTGAGAAACGCGGCTTTTTTCGCTCGAAGCTGTTCGTGGTATCGATCGTCCCGCCCGGTGGCACGGTGACGACGGCCTCAATCGAGTCGATCGAACGCGCACGCAGCATCAACGGTGCAAAGCGCGCAGTACTCGTTCGCCCGGAGGCGTTTGAGGAGACGGTGGCGTCGAAGGCGGCGGCGTACGATGCGCTCGAACTCGTCGATGCAGACCGGCTAACCTGTCGACTGTCGCGCCACGACGTGTTTCCACCGTGATCGCAGCCGACAGAGTGTAGGTGTTGGCCACCAAGATCAATCCGATGACGCGAGAGAAACTCACGGAAGCAAGCGAAACGCTTGCGACGGCTGCACAATCGGCCCCTGAACCGGTCAGCGAACGGCTCGAAACACAGGCCGAACAGCTTGCCCAGCTTGCAGCACGCGATCAGGCCCCCGATCACGGACGGTTGGCCCGTCACATGACGATCCTCCAGGAACTTCACGAGGAGACTGACGATCCAGCCATTGAAAAAGCGTACGAGCAGGTTCGCGAGTACCGTGAAGGCGTCTCCGGAGTGTAGGGCGAACAGCAACCGTTTTACGTGCGTGCCCCAAGATTCGGACATGCAACGACGAGCAACAGCGACGTATTTACTGTTCTTTCTCGTGATCGCCGGCGGTGCGTACGCGATTCGAGCAGCGAACGTTGCGCCACATCGTAATGGCGGTCTCGGAGCCGTGGCGGTGATGAGCGCACTCACGGCGATTCTTCTCGTATCGCTCTCGTATATGCCCGTTCGTGGGTAATCGTCGTCAACTTTCTAAGCAAACAGCTCACTGTCGCAAACCACAGTACAGGAATGAATCTCACGATTCATCAAAAACGGGCTGGGAGGGACTTGAACCCCCGACCGTCTGGTTAAAAGCCAGACGCTCTGCCGGACTGAGCTACCAGCCCTCATCAGGTATTCAACCGCTCACGGTTAAACCGTTACGGAATGGGTGTGTCTCGGCAACCGACTCTGTCACCAGCCCTCAGATCCCACCGCTTTGAGTGCCGTTTCGATCACCTGCTCTGGAGACGAATCGTTCTGTGCTGCCAGCCGTCGCAAGGTGAGATACGTATCTGCCGGGAGTGACAGCGTGAGCCGTCCGAGATCGATCTCTCGTTCTTCGAGTGCCGTCTCGATATCCATGCCATCGTTGATGTCGGTGGCGATCGACCGAACGTCACGAACGGTGAGGTCGTGATCGATCACCGCCCAGGCAAGCTGATAACGAGTTTCACCGGGAATTCGAGCGATGTGCTTCGCTGTCGTCGGGGCGATCTTCCCAGTGGCCACGTATTTGCGGACCGGCCGTGGGAGATCGTGTACTCGGGCCCATTTCCTGATGAACGAGACCGTGATATCCTCACCAGCACGTTCGGCTGCGCGCTTATACGATCCTTCGCCGCGAACGAGCGCTGCACACGCGGCCGCCCCACGGAGCATGTAGATGTTGTCGGGGGCTCCGGCCGTGTTGTTCGCAAAGGCCACGACAGTGTCGGCCGCTTCAGCGACGCTTTCGGGGTCACCTGGATCGAACTGCACCGCCTCAGGAGCACGATCCCCAGAGAACTGGGGGTCGCCACGGATGACCGGCTGACCGACCGGCGACTCGCGATCGGTCGGCGGTGGGGTGTCACTCATTATTCATATACATCGAAGCCAAACGAGAAAAACTTCCCGGCGTCGGTCACTCCTCGCGCTGTTCGGAGAGGTGCTCCCAGATTTCAGTACAGCCACAGCCGTCTTCAACGTCGTCGAGATGCGACGTGTCAACTCGGTCGTTCTCATCCTCGAGCGTGCAGGCAGCGCCATCTGTGGCTTCGACATTACTCATGGCGTGTCCCTCGAGACTCTGTGGTGGTCGTCCACACGTGTCGGACGAACCGTCGTTCGTTGGTCGGTCGGTTCGCGTCTGTCATCATTCAGTCGTACGCTACTGTCATGTATAAAGTCGTGTTCCGCCGTAAGCGTGGCCCATAGTTGCGCATGTCGCTGTTTATTGCCGGTTTCTGTGTTGCATGCGGTGGGGCCAGTGTCGAATGTCGTCGGAGTGGTTTCTCCATTGTGAGCGATCGTTTCTTTGGTGTGGTGCCGTCTCGTGGTAGACCGTCGGGATTACGGCAGTCGGTTCCGTAGGGTGGACTGTGACGACGCCGGTACACCAACTTGATGACGGTGCCTGGATCAGCGTCAACGACCAGCGAGAGATGAACATCAGCGATCTCTGGCAGCTGTATGACCACGATTTCTGTGCCTGTCACGTCGCTGATGTGCTTGCAGAGGGATTCGTCGAGGTGAGTGTCGAGGGTGCCACGGTGACTGCGCGATTTGCTGGTCAGTGTATCAACTGCGGTGAGAGTGCTATCACTGGCTGGCTCACGATGGGCACCGTCGATCCTGATACAGAAACGTTCCGTCGGGTCGATCCCAACAGCATACACCGACCAGCCGGTGGTTCTAGGTAGGGGAAAATATTACCTGGTCTATGGTGTGTGGGGGAGGTTTGTCGGAATACGTGGGGATTTACGCACGGAGTTATTGACAGAAGATATGCCGAGTAAAGTCGAGGGATGGAAAGACGAGGTGTACGGCTCTGAGATTAGAGAGCACCTCTATCGGTTTGCAGAAGAGGGATGGGATTCCATTCCGGAGGACGAACACGATGCGTGGTTTGAGCGATTCAAATGGTGGGGATTGTACCACCAGCGCAAGGGCCAGGAAGGAAACTTCATGATGCGTGTCGGCGTCCCTGGCGGTCGTCTCACGCCACCGCAGCTTCGTGTCGTCGGCGAGATTGCGGCGGAGTACGCTACTGGACCGGTGGAAAATCCAGAATTCGGCGACGGTCTCGTGGATTTCACGACGCGTCAGTCGATTCAGCTCCACTGGATCCAGCTAGAAGACATTCCAGCCATCTTCGAGAAGCTAGAGGATCACGGGCTCTCAACGATTCAGGCGTGTGGTGACTCCTGGCGAAATATCGTTGGCAGTCCCGTGGCCGGTCGCGACGCCGACGAGCACATGGATGTCTGGCCGGTCATTGAGGGACTCAATGACGAGTTCAAGAACAACCCACAGCATTCGAACTTGCCCAGAAAGTGGAAAGTATCGGTGACGGGTGACACGCGTGGTGCCGGACAGGGAGACATTAACGATCTCGCGTTCGAGCCGGCAGTCAAAACGATCGATGGTGAGGAGGTGGATGGGTTCAACGTCCGCGTTGGTGGTGGCCTCGCTCGCAAGGAGCCACGATTCGCCCGCGACATCGACGTGTTTTGCACGCGGGAGACGATCTACGAGGTCGCTGGCGGGATTTCCGCGCTCTTTCGGGAGTATGGCGACCGCGACAACCGATTCAACGCTCGCATCAAGTTCCTGGTCGATGAGTGGGGTCCAGAGAAACTCCGGGAAACGCTCCAGGAGGAGTTCGTCGACTTCGAGCTCCCGACGGCTGGCGAGGATCTGCGCGAGCAGTACGATTACAACGCCGGTCGAAACGACGCCCCTGGCGACTACGTTGGCGTGCACGAACAGCATGACGGGCAGTATTTCGTCGGCCTGAGTCTGCTCGTTGGACGGATGGGCGCAGAGGATGTGATCGAGCTGGCAGATCTCGCCGAGTCGTACGGCTCGGAGCTGATTGGTGTCACCCAGCGCCAGAACGTCATCATTGCGGACATTGCCGAGTCGGATCTCGATACGTTCCTCGAAGAGCCCCTTCTTGAGGAGTTCAGTCCGGATCCTCATCCGTTCATGCGCGGATCGATTGCCTGTACGGGAACGGAGTTCTGTTCACTCTCGATCGTCGAGACGAAAAATCGTATGGTTCGGTATGGTCGCTGGCTTCGCGACAACGTGTCGTTGCCAGATGGCATCGACGAGTTCCACATCCATCTGTCGGGCTGTACGGCGTCTTGCGCCCAGCCACAGATCGCCGACGTGAGCCTTCGTGGGATGAAAACCCGCAAGGACGGCGAGCCTGTCGAAGCCTTCGATATCGGGCTTGGCGGTGGACTGGGTGCTGATCCACAGTTCGCTGAGTGGGTTGAAATGCGCGTTGCGGCCGATGAGGTGCCGGGCTACATCGAGAACTTACTCGAAACGTACGCCGAAGAAACCGACGGTGAGAGCTTCCGGGAGTTCATCGCCTCGAAAGCAACGGACGCCCTCGAATCGCTGGCCGAGCCCAAAGAGACCAGCTACGAGGATCCATACATGCACAACACGAAGATGACGTGGTATCCGTACGCGGAAAACGACGCACTGGAGAACGCGCCCGCCCCCGCCGACGACTGACCACGGCACTTTACCCTCGGCGATCCTTTCTGTTCGTATGCCCGATCGAATCATGACGGTCAACGCGTTTACGACGCTGGATCTTCTCGATGGCGTGGCTGAAGGTCACGGCTTCGAGGAAGAGGCCATGGCAATCGTCAACGTCAGCACGCCACGTTCCGATCCGGATCACGTCGAGTTACAGCTCGAACTCGACAACACGGATCTCGATCGACTCGAAGCCCACGCCGATTCGGTGACGCTTTCTGCAGCGCAAGCCCGAACGCTGGCCAACGAACTCCTCGAGTGTGCTGAAACCGTCGAATCCGCACAGCAGTCCTAGACGACGATCGTTTCGTTCAGCTCGGGTGCGCTGGCGTTGAATCCATCAGTGCTGAGCGCGCTCGCAAACGCAGCGGGATCGTCGCCGTGATTTAAGAGCACTGTCGCGTCCTGGTAGTGGTGCAAAAACCGTTCCAGTCCGGGCCGGTCTACGTGCGCCGAGAAATCGAATCGGTTGACACGCGCGCTCACTGGCAGCACCCGTTCGTTGAGCGCAACCCGACCGGTGTCGATGAGCTGTCTTCCGGGTGTCCCGTCCACCTGGTAGCCAGTGAACGCGATCGCGTTCGTTGGATCGTCGTGGACGGCCGGCAGGTAGGTCATCGCCGGCCCGCCGGTGAGCATACCGGCGGTGGTGAGTATTGTTTCATTTCCGTCTGCAATCTGGCGTCTCGTCCCGTCAGTTCCATTTACGACCCTGGCGTTCGACGTGGCACGATCGAACGCTGCTGGGTCGCGGAGAAAATTGGGATAGTCGCCGAGCAGTTTGGCCACGTGCACGCCCATCCCATCGACGTAGCAGTTGATATCGTTCGCCGCACAGACGAGCTCTAGCTCCTGTGTTCTCCCGATTGCGAAGACGGGCACGACGACGGTGCCGCCATCGTACGTTCGAGCGCGGACGAACTCGACGAACTCGCGTTCGACCTGCTTCCGTGGGCGGTGTTCCACGTCGGCGTAGGTGGTTTCACAGAGCACCACGTCGGCATCCGGTCTGGCGGTTGAGGGACTGACGAGACGCTGCTCGTCGGTGTGAAAGTCGCTGGTGTAGAACAGTCGTGTTTCGCCGTCGTCGACCAGCACGTGGGCGCTTCCCGGGATGTGGCCGGCGTTGAACAGCGTGATCTCGTGGTCAGCGACGGTGAACGGTTCGCCATAATCGTGGACGTGTGACTGCGGGCGCATTCGGCCCACGTCCGTGCTCGTGAACGGACAACTCGGCGTGTGGCCGTGGAGTTTCAGCGTATCGCGGGCAAGCACATGTGCCAGCTCTCGTGTTGGTGGCGTCCAGTGGATATCGGGGCGATCCTTGCCGGACATGAGTGTCGGGAGGGCACCAACGTGGTCCAGGTGGCCGTGTGAGACGATGACCGCATCGGGCGAGATGTCGCCCACCGGATAGCGTGGTGGCGTCTCCGCGGCCATGCCGAAATCCAAGCAAATCGTCTCGTTGACGAGGATGGCACTGCGGCCCACTTCATCTGCGCCACCCAGAAAGCGGAGTTCCATCGTGCGTTCTCTCAGGGGGCCAGCCGTTTGCGTTCGTCGGAATCGACCCTCTGTGGCGACGGTGTCGGTGGACGGATTGTCGTGTCCTGACCGGCGGATCTCGTTTCGTTCAGGGGTACGTCACCTCGTAGGCACCGTCGCTTATCGTCACGTTCCCGTCGTGACTCACGCTGTTTGTTATCGATACTGAAACCCTCCGTCTGAATATATGGTGGTTACATTACTGCTTGATAGTTTCAGTGGTTCCTTCAGAGGATTACTCTTCGACGAGAACTGCTTCTCCCATGTTGTCGTCAGAGCCGACCGGTGGCGCGCCGATCATCAGCCAATGCTGTTCTGTGTTTGATCGGTTGTCGAACCTGCGGGGAGTTTCAGCTGGAACACGGACGACGCCGTTCTCTGGAATCTCGACTTCCTCCCCGTCAACGACGAGCTGTCCTGGACCGTCGAGTGCGACGTACAGCTCCTCTTGCGTTTCGTGCTTGTGGTACGGGCCCTTCTCCCCCGGAGCGATCGTACAGCTGTTGATGCGCACCTCCTCGCAGTTGAGCACGTCTGTGAGAAACGCAAACCGAGTGGCCGAATTCGGATTCGGATCTTCTTCGTGCGTGATCGTCACAACGTCTGCGGTGTCGTAGCCCTCTGCCATGACTCGGGTGCTAGTTCACCGAGCAGTGAGATAATACTGGGTGCGCGTGTTCTAATACCACAGGTACTATACACACTACAGGAAAACTGAGAATTGTATGAGTGCCGAAGATTCTTCCTCGCCGACGAAGTGTGGTGTTGGTATTCGTGGTGTATCGATGGCTATTGATACATTTGTCTGGTTTGCGTTTTTGATGATTGCCATCTCAATCGTTGGTGCAATCACTGGAGAAACGCAGTCGACACCCACTGGATCGGAAACGTACCTGACCGGAACGCCCGCGACTGTTGCACTACTTCTCTGGCTTTTACTTTCGATTGGCTACCATATGGTTCTGGAGTGGCAGTTTGGAAAAACCCTCGGGAAATTCCTAGTAAAAATTGAGGTAACGGCGGCTGATGGATCTCCTCTCACGTTGCGGGACTCTGCTGTGCGCAACGTGTTGCGACTCGTTGATTATCTTCCACTGGTGTATATTATCGGGATTGTTTTTGTTGTTCTATCTGATCGACAACAACGGTTGGGCGACAGGGTCGCCAAGACGGTTGTTGTACGGTAGGATGTTATCAAAGAGACACCCTTGAAATGGCACGATAGGTAGCGCGTTGCCCCCCTGCTCGATCACTTCGGCACGGTTTCGGAGAATATATCATGATCGCTTGAAACAGTTGGAGTATGACTCTCTCCCTCGATGAACTCGAATCTCATTTGTTCAAGTGTGCGGACATAATTCGGGATGCAGTCGATCCAACGGATTACAAGGAGTACATTCTTCCGCTGGTCTACTACAAGTCCATCTCTGATGAGTTCGAAAAGCAGTATTCGCAGAACGTCGAGGAGTACGGCGAGGAGTTCGCCCGTCGGGAGAATTTGTACGATATTCCTGTCGTTTCAGACGGGTATCTGTGGGATGATCTTCGATCAGTTAGCGACAATGTCGATCAGGCGTTAAACGAGGCGTTTGGTGCGCTGACCGAGGCAAATCCGGATCTTGCCGGTGTGTTCCGAGCGGATTATATCGACGCCGACGCGCTGGACGATGACCGTCTCGGACGGCTCGTCGAACATCTCTCGAAGCACGATCTCGACCGCGATAGCGTGCCTCCGGACATGCTCGGAGAAGCGTACATGGATTTGGTTCGTCACTTTGCGGAAGAAGAGGGCAAATCTGGCGGGCAGTTTTTCACGCCGCCCCACATCGTTCGGCTGTGTGTTCGGTTGGTTGATGATTTCGAGGACGGCGATACGTTCCACGACCCGACCGTGGGATCGGGCGGGATGCTCATCGAGGCGGCCGAATATTATCGCGAGGAGCAGGGTGGCGACCCCTCGAAGCTGACGTTCACCGGTCAGGAGGTCAATCCCGACATCGCCGCGATCGCGACGATGAACCTCTCGATTCACGGGTTGAACGGCACGATCGAGCGTGAGGATTCCTTATCAAATCCACAATTTACGGGCGAAGAGGAACTCACGCGATTCGATCGGGTGCTGGCGAATTTTCCGTTTTCCTCCGATTGGGCCAAAAGCGAGTTGCAAGACGATCCGTGGGAGCGGTTCAACTGGCACGAGAAGCTTCCTCGTGCGGATCGAGGCGATTACGCCTTTATCATGCACATGGCAGAGCAGTTGAAGACGCCCGAAAAGGATGGCACTGATGGAAAGGCGGCGATCGTCATTCCCCACGGCGTGCTGTTTCGAAAGCACGAGAAACGGTATCGAAAGCCAATGTTGGAGTCGGATCTGGTTGAGGCGATCGTCGGGTTACCCGAGAACCTCTTTCAGAACAACTCGATTCCGTCGGCTATCTTGGTGTTGAATACCGACAAGCCTGCAGAGCGTGAAGACGAAGTGCAGTTCATTCACGCGGCTGATGAGGCGTTTTACGATGAGCTATCGAATCAGAACGAGTTGACTGAGGCGGGTCTCAGCCACATTATCGAGAACTTTCGGGGGTGGGAAACGGAGGAGCGCGTGAGTCGGACGGTTCCGCTGGAGGAGATCGAGGAGAACGATTACAACCTGAACATTGCGCTTTATGTCGATACGACCGAGCCGGAAGAGGAGATTGACGTTGCTGAAGAGCTTGGGAAGTTGCGGGAGTTGCAGGAGGAGCGGGCGGCAATCGAGGCGAAGATGGACCAGCACATGGAGGCGTTGAACTATGAGTGAAGAGGCTACGCTGGATGAATTCGTGGACCAAGACGATTCAGATGATGAAATCGATAACTGGCCCGTGGCCAGGGTTAAAAACCACATCGAGTTGATTTCAGGAGTACACGTTAAGTCCGATAAAGTCCACAGAGATGATTCTAGTACTCCATATCTAACCGGTCCAGAAGACTTCGATGGACTTGGATTCACAGTCACAAAGTACACTGACGAACCGACGAAGTACTGTGAACCGGAAGATACACTGGTTACGGTCAAAGGGTCCGGTTGTGGAAAGGCGGCTTTTTCAGACCAGCGGGCGTGTATTAGTCGTCAACTCAAAGCACTCCGGCCAGTTTCCACAGTTAATCCTCATTATCTGTATCAATCGATGAAATCAAAAGAACGGTTCTTGGAAACGCTGTCAGAAGGATCAGCAATCCCTGGACTGTCAAATTCCCATCTAACATCGTTAGATATTCCGGTCCCAGACAAGGAAGAACAGCGCAAAATCGCCACCGTCCTCCACAACGTTGATAAAGCGATTCAGAAGACGAAGGAAATAATCAAACAAACAAGAAGGTCCCGTACTGGTATCGTGCAAGATATTTTTACCACGGGGTATTTCAACCACGAAGAAACCCAAGATGTACGACTCGGTCCAGTAAAGACATCTATACCTGAAGATTGGGAATTAGGGAGTGTTTCTGAATCATTCAGAATAATCGATGGAGATCGAGGGGAAAACTACCCAAGTCAATCTGATTTCCAAGACGATGGATATTGTCTATTTTTGAGCGCTAATAATGTGACTGATAGAGGTCTGAGATTTGGAGAGACCGAGTTCATATCCAAGAAAAAGGATAAAGAATTACGAAATGGGAGATTATCTCGGGGTGATATTGTGATGACAACCCGAGGAACCGTCGGAAACTTCGGCTACTATGATGAGGCGGTTGACTATGAACATATAAGGATTAATTCTGGGATGGTAATCTTAAGGCCAAAAGGCGAAGTTACCTGTCCTGAGTTTTATTACCATCTTTTTCGCTCTAGGATATTTCAAAAACAAATTAGCGCCGCAAGTTATGGCACTGCACAACCACAGACCTCGGTGACGGATATTAAAAAAATGAGGGTGGCTGAGTTGAGTGATGAAGAAAAGAGAAAAATATCTGAAGTAATAAGGAATATAAATTCAATAATCGAACAAAGTGAACAGTACAAAGATTACTTGGTGTCAATTAAACAAGCCCTCATGCAAGATCTTCTCTCTGGGAAAGTCCGCACAACCGACACATCCATAGCGGTGCCTGACGAAATCAGGCAACATGGTTAGCATTCCCTCCGAAAGTGGTGTCGAACGATCATTATTATCATGGTTATCTGATTGCGGCTGGGAAACGCACGGACAGGACGGCAGCCGTGGCGCGACGGTTCTCGATGACGTCTACAACCGCCAGAGCCACGAAGTGATCTACTGGGAGCTGCTCGAAGAACGGATTACCACGATTAACGACATTTCCGAAGCCGACGCCAAGCGGTTCATCGAATCGCTCAAACGCGATCTCGACGCCGAGAACCTGATGGACGGGAACCGCGCGTTTCACCGCTTGCTCACGAAAGGCAAATCATTCACAGTCACGAACGAGGACGGAACGAGCGAAACACGGTATATTCACCTGATCGACCACGACGAACACGAGAACAACCGCTTTCACGCCGTCAATCAGTTCTCAATCTCCAGAGAAACGACCATCCGCCCGGACGTGAGCCTGTTCGTCAACGGGATCCCGCTGGTGACGATGGAACTGAAAGGCCTCACACAGGACAACGACTGGCACGATGCGGTCAGCGACCTCCACGATTACGAGGAATCGGTTCCACGGCTGTTCGTCCCCGGCCTGTTCAATGTCGCCGCTGACACGATGGAACTGCGCTATGGCGCGGTCGGCGCACCGAAAGCGTTCTACGAACCGTGGAACGACGCACCCGAGGAACATGCAGATAACAACGAAATGAAACAGGCGGTCAACGCCTTGTGTAATCCCGATGCCGTCCTCGACCTGCTGAAGAACTTCGTCTTTTATGAACGGCGAGCCGGTGGTGACGCGAAGATCATCCCGCGCTACATGCAGTACTACGCGGTCAACGCAATCCTCGACCGCGTCCGTGAGGGCGAGCACAAGCGCGGTCTCGTCTGGCACACCCAGGGATCGGGAAAATCCTTCACGATGCTGTACGCCGCCAAGAACCTGCTATCACGAGACGCCATCAACAGCCCGCAGGTGTTCATCGTCGTGGACACGGATAAGCTCGACAGCCAGATGCGCGATCAACTGGGGAATCTCTCACTAGAGCAGTGGACCAGGGCACAGCGCATCGACCACCTCGAACGGCTCATCGAAGACGGCCAGAGCGAACTCGTCCTCACGACCATCCAGAAATTCCAGGCTGTCGAGCCTGACACACAGGGCAACGACGAGGTGGTCGTCATGAGCGACGAAGCCCATCGATTCATGGAGGCCGACCTCGGAAGTCGCCTCGATGCTGCACTCCCTGACAGCTACCACTTCGGATTCACCGGAACACCAGTTCGGGAAGGCCAACGCCACAAGGATCGCAACACGTTCCGCGAATTCTCACCCGAAGGAGAAGATTACCTCCACCGATATTCGATCAAACAGGGCATTGATGATGAATTAATTCTCCCTGTGTACTTTACGCTCCGCCACGATATGGAGTGGAACATCGACGAATCGGGCCTCGATGAGAGATTCGAACACGAGTTTCAGGGCCTCTCCACCGAGGAAAAACAAGCAGTTATACGTAAAGAGGTAACTGCCACCGATCTCGCTGAAATTGAGCCTCGAGTTGACCACGCTGTCGAGGAGATCGATGGCCACTACGAGGAACACGTCGCGCCGAACGGCTGGAAGGGGATGGTTGTCACGCCGAGCCGTCGATCGGCGGCAATGTACGGTAAGCGACTCATCGAACGTCGTGGCGAGAATGAGGTAAAAGTTCTCTACTCCTCAACTAACGATGATCCCGACCTGATCCAGCAGTTTCAGACCGACCCCGAGGAACGTGACGACATCATAACAGCGTTCAAACGAACCGACGAGGAAGCGGATGAAAAAACGCCGAAGCTCCTGGTGGTCCACAACATGTTGTTGACGGGTTTCGATGCGCCGATTTTGAAGACGATGTATCTGGACCGGAACATCAAAAACCACACCCTCATGCAAGCGATCGCGCGAACGAACCGACCCGCAGAGGGCAAGGAAAATGGCGAGATCGTGGATTTCCAGGGTGTCTTCAAGAACGTAGATGAGGCTCTGGACTACGACGCTGAAACGAGAGCCTACGCTGCCCGCGATAAGGACAAACTGTATGACGAGCTCATTGAGCAATTGGAGGCGGTCATGGCGGTCTTCGAGAATATACCAAAAGATGACTCCCAGGAAGCCGTTTCCACAGCCGTCGAGCGCGTCAGCACTCACCCAGAACGACGCACATTCAAACAAGGATTTCGACGGCTTCAGAATCTCTACGAAGCCGTCGCTCCAGACAAACAACTCGTAAACGAAGGTATTGAGCGAAACTACAAGTGGCTTAGCCGGATACACGTTGCATTCAAACGGACGACAGCGGGCGACGACGATCCCGAAGCGAACATGCGAGAGAAAACGCGGGAGATTATCAGTGAAAATATCGAAATCGAGAAAATAAAGCGCGATTTTCCGACCTACAAGCTCGGGGAGGAGTACCTCGCGGACGTAGAAGGGTTGGATACTCCCGGCGTAAAGGCCTCACAGATTGCCCATGCGACCCGAGAACATTTGCACCCACGTGAGAACCAAAATCCCCGCTATAAGCGTTTGAGCGAGCGTGTTACTGATATCGTCGAACGCTGGCAAGGCGACGCCATCGGAGATCCTGAGGCGGTTGCGGCGCTGAAGTCAGTCGAAAAAGCGGTCCTTGATGTGGAAGACGAGGCCGAAGAGCAGGGGATGGACGACGCGGAGTTTGCCATCTACACGCACTTGACTGAAGAGACGCCCAAAGGGATTGACTCGGAAGCCCAGGCCGAAGCCGTTGCTGAAACGATCGTCTCACAGTTCCACGAACGCGTCGACCGAAAGTATCACGGATGGAAGACAAACCAACAGACCATCACAGAAATCGAGCGTATTCTATTGGACGTACTGGTCAAAGACTACGACCTGGGACATTTGATACGGGAAGACGATGGAATCATAGACACGATGCGAAACTACTGCATCGAGAATTATGAATAGGTTCCAATGCCGAGAAATCGACTTGTTGGGAATCCCCGTCGAGTACGAGGTACGTCATAGTGCTGACGCCACGGATCCTCGGATCGATATCGATATTCACGGCGTGACGGTTGTTATCCCCGAGGCCGAGGACGTTCAGCCAACGAAGTTGCTCGAAGAGAATGCAGCGTGGGTCATCGAGAAGCAACGCAACTACGACAGCTATCGAGAACAAGCACCTGATCGGAATTTCGAGGCTGGTAACTACTTTCCGTATCTGGGTACAGACCGGGAGCTCGTAATCGAATCTTGTAGGAGACACGAGATAACTGAGAATTCGATTCGACTCCGACAGTGTGCTGTCGAGCAGTCATCGGTGAAACAAGTGCTAGAAAACTTCTATCGAAGCCATGCACGGAACCACCTTACTGATCGCGTTGATCAGTACGCTAATCGGATGGATGTAGGCTACAAGACCCTAGAACTCCGTAATCAGCGTACGCGATGGGGAAGCTGTTCGACGAATGGAACGATCAGTCTGAACTGGCGGCTTATCATGGCACCACCGGAAATCGTCGACTATCTTGTTGTTCACGAACTCGCACACCTTACCGAACAGCACCATAAACGAGAGTTCTGGCAACTTGTTGGAGAATACGTCACCGACTACAAAGCGAAGGCTGAATGGCTCGAAAAGAACAGTGCAAGACTGATATTTGATGAAGATGACCTGTAAGGAGATTTGAGAATTGATTATCTCTATTTCGCCAAAATCACTTCCCGGATTTGAACCTCGCCAAGACGTGCTCGCTTCGCTGCGCGCGTCTTGTCTGGTTCAAATCACGCTCGCCGGCATTTTCTCCATCGCTCACTCCGTTCGCGATTCCAAAAATGCCGCCTCCCGGATTTGAACCGGGGACAGCTCGATCTTCAGTCGAGTGCTCTCCCAGTCTGAGCTAAGGCGGCTTACTCAGATCAATGGAGGGTAATTGAAAAAGGGTTTCGAATCGCCACGACCGAAACCGCAACATGGGTCCGGGCGGAGTCGAACCACCGAATCAGCCGCTCTCTGGGCCGTTCGCGACTGATGCCGTGTATAGAGCTGCATATATGCCTGCCACCAAACCCCTACACCAACTGATCGAATTGTTCAACAAATCGCGGCGTAACGAAGTCGCCGCCTCAACGTACTACAACAACAGCGGTCACTTAAACACGTTTTTACAATGGTGTGAGAACAACAACGTCGAAACCAGCGCCGATCTCGATGGCATCACCTTGTTAGAATATAAAATACAACGAGAAGAGGAAGTGAGCCGTGTCACCGTCAGTAGCGAACTTTCAACACTTCGTGTTTTCTTCCGATTCTGCGCCAAGCTCGATGCCGTTTCAAATGGATTTGCTGAAAATGTCCCAGAGATGAATATCTCTAAAAATGAGATGGCAAAAGATGATGACATCGACGTTAACAGGCTTGAAGATATCTTGGAGTACTGTGAGAAATTCGAATACGCAACCCACAGGCACGTTATTATACTCCTGTTCTGGCATACTGGAATGCGTCTCGGTTCACTGTCGTCCCTTGACGTAGGGGATTATAACAACGAGAACGGGCGGGCGTACCTTTACGTCAGACATCGCCCAGAAACGGGCACGCGACTTAAGAATGGGGAGGATGGTGAACGAGACATTACCATCAGTTCGTCAGTCTCAGAGGTAGTAGACGACTATCTGAGCGTCCATCGCCACGATGTGACCGACGAGAACGGGCGCGAACCATTCATTACCAGTAAAAATGGGCGGCTGCATAAAACAGCCATCACAAAAAAGGTATACTCCCTTACTCGCCCCTGCCACATTGGGAAAGACTGCCCCCATGATCGTGATCCGGAGGATTGTGAAGCAACATCGTATAAGGAAGCCTCAAAATGTCCGTCATCAACTTCTCCCCATCCACTGCGTCGGAGTGCGATCACGTTCCATCTTAATGCAGGATGGGAAACCGCAGATGTATCCGGGCGAATGAATGTCTCCTCGAAAGTTTTGGAATTACACTATAACAACCAAACTCACGAAGATAAACGGAAACAAAGAGAGTCAAAATATTTTGATTAACGCATATATTTAAATAGTTCCGGCTGCAATTGCCGGTATGTCCGCGTGTGATAAAATTGATCAATTTATATCGGAAAATGATCTCCCATTGTGGCAAAAAGAGGAACTGCGCCAAATGAGTTCGAATCTGCGTAAAGAAGAGCGATCGGAATAACAAGAAGCGGCTGTTCTCGTTATTACCGCGAAGCTTCAAAAACCGCTAAGAAAATCGATTTTTGAGCGTTCTTTAGTTCTGCGTCAACAAAGTTGTTTGAGGTATTCTGGCGTTCGGAAGTGAGCGTCGTAAGAACATCCCACAGAGAATTGGTCGTGACGTTAGATGACGCCATAATCAATTTCTCATCGAACAACTTTGTAATTTCACTATCTGTTCTTGACCATTCATTACCGCTTGAATCGGAAAGGTAGATGTTACCCTTACTATCAATGGCAGAAACTGAAACATCTACAAATGAGTCTGTCTTTCCGAATTCAGGCCCGAATACTCGGAAGCTATCAGACTTTGTTACTGCCATTACCCTTCGATCTGCTTATCTTCCCAATCGGTATCTCGACTCTTATTAGGGACGCTTTCACTGTCTGCACTGTCTGCACTGTCTTCACTGTTAGTACTGTTAGCACTTCCAGCACTGTAGATACCGTTAGTAACTTGTCCAATTCGGCCACGACGAATAGCAAGAGCCATCGAAAAACCGAGCATGAATGCTGTACTGGGCGGCGTCTGTCCAATCTGCGAAATAATTTCGATCATTGTTATATTAAGTCTGTATTACGTCAATCCTGAAATTAGCGCCATCGCTGGCAACCGTACCAATTTCAGGCGATTAGAAATCTATACTTGCGTTATCGAGCTTTTCTGTAAGGCTGAGCATAACGGGAACGGAGAGGTTTGCGGGCTCACCATTGAGTGTCACCTTCACAAATCCCGTTGTTTCAAATCGAGTGATCTCTGCGTCTTCTCCAAGGCGGTAGGAGTCATTAGCGGGATTAACAATTCCGTGAATGGTGGTGCCCCCCTTCTCGTTATCTTCAATGATATCAGAACCAGATTCTATATCATCGGTTTTGGAGACTTCACCATCGACTTCAATTGTGTATTCAGCATCGATGTTTTGACCATGGATAGTTAGTATCTGCTCCCCGGTTTCCGGTGTCTCACCCCCAGGGTTAGACGACCGAGGAGCACCATGCCCGTCAACAATTTCCGGTCCGTAGATGTTATTATCTGCGCTAAATCGTTTCAGTTCATCACGCCCTTCTTGTAGATATGCATCGCCGTCTTCACCGGCACCAACAGGGCGCTGATTTTTCTTTGTGAAATGTGAGTTGCGAACCCAAGATTGTCTTTCGGGCAAGCCGCGAAGCTTGATTGATTCATCGGGATATTTCCCATTAGGACCGAGACTCATATCGTTCATGAATGTACAATCGTTGATTCGAATCCATTTCCCTGAAACGGGATTATCCTCCGACAGTTCGTGACGATCAATAACATGACCGGAGTAGGGTCCAGGCCCAGCAAGACATCGTCTGATGTGACACGTTTCGGTTGGGTAGCCGTATCCAGCAACAGCGTGACGGCATTCGTCAAAGAAACAAAGGTCGAGCTCGGCATGACCATCAAACTGTGTTACACCGTATCCCAACGTCTCCATGATACACTCATGGAATGAGCATCGGTAAAATCGACCCTGAGTCTGGTAGTTTTTCGCCCCAAGGACAACAGCAGCCCATGTCCAGCCCCAAAATTCGCACCCGACAAAATTCGACGTAGGCTCACGCTTATCCGTCATTACCCAAACGCCTGCGGTATGCCAATCCTCCTTCTTATCAGAGTTCCATTCTGGGCTTTGTGCTCGTTTACGGGGATCGAAATAGCCACGCATAGGCCCTCGAAGACTCACTCCGTACATGTGGAACGGCTGTCGAGTCTTCAGGAAACACTTCTCGTAGTGCGTTTTCCTGATAACCGGTCCACGACCAGCTACATCTGGATTACAGTAGTGACCGACGAGCGCTGTGTTTTCTCCAGGAGTAACTTCATTATATCCGTTGATAATAAATTCATCAACCGATGGATCGAGGCCGACAATTACGTTGTCTTCCTGTATGCGGTTGACGAGTTCGGCTGTAGTCGAAACTTCGTAGTCCCAATCGTTACGATCGGGATATTCATCTGGCGTCGAGGTTTCAGTACCGCCGTGCGTACCTTTACCCAAACTACCACCAATACGTTTATCGTATCCCTCAAGGGGATCTTGATGATTAAGTACCATAAATTAGTTATAAATAAGAATATGTGCGCTCGCGGGTATACCGGTCATCGCCTTCTTGTTAGTTACGGGAGAATGCGAACAGAACCAATTTGACAAACCACATAGGCATTTGTGAAGAAACTAACTGCTGATCCCGAAATTGGGTTGGATGAGTCACTGAGACTTAATTGTCTGAGGTGATTGTTATTGTCATAATCATACCAATTTACAATAATTGTGTAATCGCTTTGCCTCATCTCAACTGTAACACGGTATGTTATTCCCGTCTTGATACCCAATCCATCTCCCGTTGCCTGGATTTTAACATTCGAGCCATTCAGGCGCTTCTCAAGGGACATATCAGAACCAGACGTAGGATCAGATTCCCACTCGATTCTGTATAAGTCGTCAGTATTGTAGTGGTTATTATGGAAATTACATCGGAAAATTCCGGGAGTATTTCTAAAGTTGGTAGGTTTAAAGTAAAATTCCCATGTGTCTCCCCAGTGTGGGTAATTGGGTAACCCGTCACCATCTTTTGAAATAACTCGCCTGTTATCTATTTCTAAGTGACTGGAACTACCAGAGGGACCAATACTTCCTGAAATAACATTTGCGTGTCCAGATGTTGAATTTTCCCAATATTCATTCATATTTCCGTCGCCAAAGTAGTCAATTTCGAGGTGAGATGGCCACACCTTTGTTTTTGAGCCGTTTTGTAGTACGTAAGCAGCGTTTAGATTTTGTTTTGAGCTATTCTGCATTATATGTGGGGTGCGTTTACCACCCCCATTCAATCTAATAGGCATTATGCTGGTTCAAGAAGAATATCGCCGTTTTCTGCTTCAGATGGGAAAGAATTTCCGACATAAATTCTACGCTGCTGAGAGGGCGAAACAACTCCGTATCCTTGTGCTGTTTTAATGTGCTCCTTTGTCTCAAGAACGGTCCCACAAATCCACCTACTACTGGAATTATCATAGCGAAAATCATCTCCCCAAATTGTACTATTTGAATCATCCACCGGAGCTATGAAGAAGCTGGAATCAGATGCGTGCCCTATAATAGAATCTCTAATCCCACCAACATCCATTAAATTAATCCTATTTACAGATACTCCACCGACATCATTAATCGCATTTCCGTCCATGGAGACATTGGAGGTGAATTTTGCAGATTTGAATGTCCAGGTTTCAGTTCCTTTATCGAATGTAATATTGTTACCCCAAAGATTTGTGCCGTCTTTAACTGGAGTTATGTGAGCATTAAATCCTCCATTTGAATTATCGTATGCCCCCATCATGACGCCATCTTCGGGATCTCCTCTACGGGATTGAACTAAGCTGGAGTTAGACGATATAAATCTCCCTCCAGAAATATCACCACTAACATTAATATTATCTACATTAATATCAGCAACATCAATAGCACCACCTGGATTAATTCCAAAGTGCTCTCCAACTCCAGATTCACGTACTTTAAATTTCTCCGAATTGGATTCAATTACCCATTGTTTATTTGAAGCATCAGTCTCAGTGAGTTGGATGTGATCACTTGCAGCTGAGATATTTAATGGTGAATTAAATGTCCAAGACCCAGTGATGGTTTCGTTTTCACTTAAGGTGGCAAATTTAGAGGTATCAAATGCTTCATTTTTAACCCAGTTTTCAGTAGCAACTGTTCTCCACACGCCATCAACATCATTATAATATTCTAAATTGCCATTCGTAGAGTCATACCACTGTTGGCCTTTAGTTGGAGACGTTGGCGCTGTATCGCTTCTTGTCGAATCCAGCCGTTCATTTGTGACATTAATCAAATGGTCAATATCAATCTGAACATTGGAGTTAAAGAAATTGTCCCATGCATCAACTGGCTGTTCTCCTTCAATGTAGCTATATCCGCTGGGGTATTCGGATCCGGAGTCACCCCATGCTGTTAGATTACTTGAGTATGTAGTCATAATATATTATTCTAAAAGTCCAGCGTATGTTCCGCCATTATTTTTAGGATCGCCGTTAGAATCGAGTCCATCGTATGCCTTATTTGCTTCAAAATTGCTATTATTGTAGTCTGTTGGGTTAATGTATGTAAATGTCCCACGAGTAAGGATATCCACATTATAGCTGATTGGAACAAGTTTATCAGCCATTGAGGCAACTTCAGAACCCGAGAGAGCAGTTTGATCAAGTGCAGGAAGGGGAATTGTGACAACTACGCTTCCGTATCCTGATGTGGAATTGTGTGGCTCACTGTAACCAAAATTATTTTCCCTAACATTCAACATCGTAGCCAGACCTCCAAGGAGATCTGAAATTGTACCTTCGCTCGTGACAAGCTGATAATTGGAAATAACCCGAGCACGATAATGTTCGAGTGATTCGTCCTTCTTTGGCAGGACATCTACCATAATTGCCAATCGCTCAATTTCCTCCACAGAATTGGCAGTTTGGGGCATTGTTGCAGCGTTTACATCATCAAGATCACTTTTGAGATCATCAATTGTGTCTGCCAGTGGCGTAAACAGCTGGTAATTTCCCGAGTCCGGGTCCTTAGGCATCCATATCGGCAAACGACTGGCAAGCTCTTCGTTCGTAGATTTCTCAGCCATAACTTGTTGTTATTTTGTGATCGTGATCGAACTATCCAGTGCGCTCACCGATGCCATTTCATTCGCTGCAACCGTGAGATTGGTTGTAGATGTTGGAGACGACGAGAACCCGATATTAAGGGACGATACGTCGGCCACTCCGTTCACAGACATAATTTGGCCAATTATCTTCCGATAGATAACATCATCTCCAACACGTAGATTTCCGTCTTCTTCATCTCCAGAGGACAGCACACCCCCGACATAGTGGACAATCTCGTCTTTAACTTCACTGTCTCCCTCATACACATCGGTTGTCGTAATATTCATATCTATGTAGAGGCCCTTCACAGTCGGTTTGGAAAATTCAACAGTCATAGTTTGACCAGTACCGATTGGCAAATCAAGCGAAACAAGATTTCCCCGAGCTCCGCCAACAGTACCGTCTCCGGCAGCCTTTGTAGTTAAAATCGTTTTTCCAACGTTTTCATGAACATCTGATGTACACTCAACGACCGCCTCGAAGGAGTGTCCTGGCCTCCCACTTGCATCTTCGGAATTTGTATCGTTTACGAATAGTGAAACGGATTTTACGCCATCAACATCAACTAACGCATTGTAGATGCCGATAGCTGTCGAATTCATGCCCTGAGATAGCTCATCCTTTGCCCGTTCTCGAAGATCGTCATCAGATTCTCGACGTTCGCCAGAATGGGTCGCATTAGGATTTGTGACGTGTTCAATACCGGTTGGAGGGTCGGGCATAACAACGATAGCGTTGGAGCCCACATTTCCGCCGATTCCCGGCTCAATAGCTTCAATCGCTACATTCGCAACTTGTGTGTTACCAGATGGAAGAATAGCTGTCTCGGTCGTCTGGAACCGTACAGCGTCGATCTCATCGGTTTGGATCACCGTTCCTTTGGGAATGACATAATCAGTGCTGGCAGCAACATCACGAGAAAATGTAGCCTCTCCGATTGCCGAATCAGCCTTATTACGCCGAACTCCAATGAGTGCGGTAAGAAGATCGAGTGCTCTGTCTTGAGCATATTCCAGTTGTGTTGCGTTCAGAACTTCTCTAAGATCCATCTGAATATCCCGCAACATCACCGCAACGGGTTCGTAGAACGTTCGAATGACAGCAAGATCGTCCGGGTTAAGATTCGGCCCGAATACATCAAACGCATAATCCATCAGAAGATCTAAAATTTCGTCCTTTGTGAGCGGTTCATACCGCCCGTCTATAATAGCCATTATTCAGTTAAATCAATTTGAAATTGTTCATTTGTATTGTAGACGATAGTGAGCTGAACTGTATTAACAGAATCTGGTGAAAATTGTGCTGAAATAGATTTGATATCGTTCAAATATTCACCATCGCTGGCGACGCGTTGTGCTTCCAACTGTATGAGATTCAGAATCTGCTCTTTAGGCAAATTTCTACCAATCACTTCATGAAAATACCCAACAGCACGAATTGCAACACGCTGCTCAAAAGCTTCTCGTCCAGTAATTGTTTCAAGGTCATTCCGCCCACTAAACTGTACGTCAAATCCTTCTCCTAACTTAATATCCATAATTAGATTCAATAGATAGAGACGACGAGAAGGGGGGATATGTGGTTAGTCCCGTTCTCGTTATTTCCAGCGATTAACTCGACGGCGTTTTGTCTTCCTTTGCAAATGGTGCACTGGGTGCGTCAGGATAATCTTTCCAGTTTGTTTCCAGCGATTCCATACCCTTTGGATCGAGCTTCTGTTCATAGGTGTCGCTCACGATCGTGCACTTACCATCACACGCAAGAATCATATCATACGTATCGTCTGCATTTCGCTTGAAACGGATTCCTGTACCCTTGTTGAACTGGAAACAATAGTCTCCTTCGCCCATCTCCTTAGGAAAGGGAACTTCTTTCTCGCGGTTGGGATCATCCTTGGTGTATGGATTACGAACAGCTCGTGCTGTAGGCTGCCGATCGACGTAGTGAATCTCAACGATATCACCGACGTTCGGGACGATCCATTCGTTTTTGCCTTGTGAAATGTATTCCATTTCTCGCGGCTCCTGGTCTGGTCCGATCACCGCATTGACCATGATCTTTCGTCGCTTGTAATCCACCTTTATCGACGTGATACGACCGTACTTTATTTCTGGAGTACCAAGATTCCTATCGCTCATAAATTAAAGTGCGTTGCCTGAATTGTACGCTTCAACATCAGCATACTTCTGTGAGTCTGTTGGGTCGTAAATATACGACTTAGATTCGATGGAATCAGGCACTCCACCGAGATCAACAATAGACTCCCATCCTAACCGTGGGTTGAAATTGTGCTTAACGCCACGAACAATGTAATCCCCACCATCAGCTGAGTTAGAACAGTCGTCGGTTCTCGTTGTTGAAGGGACTGAAATTGTGTCTCCAACCGACAGAGAAGATAAAATACTACTGGACTGTGAGGCCAACCCATTAAATGCAATATTTCCAGAGGTATTTCCCATAGACTCACGGAGTAGATAGCCTTTCACAGCTTCTTCAAGGTCTTTCTGTTTGTAGATATTCAATGGTTCCTCGATCGCCATCACGCGCCCATCATTTGCTCCTGAGACCCATGCTTCGGCAACCGGGTAGATCTTCTCAATGCTGAAAATGTCATCCATCTCCGGAAATTCGAAGCCCCGGTAATCAGTGGCCCCGCGTGCAATAACTCGTTTTATAGGAACTGTAGATTTCGTAATGTTGAGTTCCTTAACTCGAAGTCCATGTCCCCGTGGGTCTACAGTAAGGGAATTTACGGGCCGTGATTCAGGATGTCCTACCCATAGTGTTCCGAGGATATCAACCCATGATTCCACCCCGAATTCATCTTCAACTTTTGCCATCGCCTTTCTTGGCGATATATTATCAAATTGTAGACTCGCAAATGAATCTACGTGGCCAGGAGCGAAGAAATTATTAATATCTTGAATGCTGTTTCCAACAACATTAGCTGCTCCTTCTACGTACTTGACCCCTGGGTATGAGACATCAAACCCACCCCGTAGTGATTCAGAATATGACTGAATCGATTCTGATTGATCTGTCTGTGCTGTAAATTCTACTGATTTAATGGCTCCAAGTGGATCGCTTACCTTCGAGTAAATGAAGTCAACAATATCTCCAAGCGTTGAATCATCAAAGTTTTTCGTGATTGCACCACGTTCCATAATTTTATGAGCATCATCAAGATTGATAATACCATTATCGTTGTTTAACGTGATGCCATCCTGAGGAACGTAGAACCGATTTAATGGAACTCCCTCTATCGAGACTGTAACAGGCTCGAATGCTTTGACTTTGTTGTCAATGAGCTCTCCAGCCTGCCGAGTTACTTTTGCCTGTACATATGAGTAATGTCGGCGCTTTGATCGAGAGTCCAACTCAACGGGTTGCACTACCACACCGGAGTTTTCAAACGTTATTCGGACACCTTCAGAAAGTGCACAAGTCATAGATTACCCGCTTATAATGCCGAATTTGGGAACTTGTCCACCGCCTTCGTCAATGCCAGTTGATACAATGTCAAGACTATAGCTGTAAAGTTGCATCTTATTTATTGGATCATAACCAATCGGACCCTCTAATTCCCCAGCTTCGATCCGAACTTGGCCGGACCAGGCTGGAGTAACAACATCGAACGGTTCGTTCTTGTTTAGTGAGCCATTGAATGCTCCAACTTCATTAGCCCGCAGTTTTCCAGAGATGTGGATAACGCGGTTTTTAGATCCTGTGTCAATAACATCTTGACCACCACAGAAATTATCACTTTTATCCAGTTTGCGTTCTTTATCAATTGATATACGCTCTGGAACATAATATGGTGCAAATGTTACAGGCCCAGATAAAAGAAATGAAGACTGTTCAGCAGATACTGAAGTACTACTACCACCGCCAGCTCTAAGAATCATATATTATATTTTATGTTGATGGGGTTGTTCTATCATCTATGTCTTTTTCATTATCGTAAAGATGCGAATGATCATCCTGAAGTCGTTGATAAGCGCGATTGTTCACATCACCATCGACATTAATAATCGTCGTAGCACCGCCTCCAGGATCATTGCCGTAACCACTACCACTGCTACCACCTGCTCCCGACATTGAATCCATTGTAGACATAGCTGCCATGCCCCCGAGAAGTGCAGCAAGTCCGAGTGTTGCAACAGTAATTGCAGCAGCTAACGTTGCAACAGCCCCGGTTAGTGATCCAATTGCAGGGATCGAGGCTAACGCAGCTTGGATTACCATATACAGGCCTTTAACGACAGCAATCATGGCCTGGCCAGCTGTGATAAACAACTGGGAGTTAAGTGCTGCAACTGCCGCTGACAATGCCCAAACTGCTCCAATAACGGTTCCAATAACAAGAAGGGCGCTCATAAGCCCAACAACGAATTTGTTCGACAGAAGGCTTGAAACGCCAGCCAAGATATTGAACAGAGGTTCGAAGACAGTAAGGACAAACGAAACTGCGCTCATCAAGTTATACAAAATGAACACAACAGAACCAATAATTTTTGCAATTCTCAAGAATGCAGTTTGATTATTGTGTAGTTCTTTCACTAACCCTTTGAATAACTTAATGATCAAATTGCCGAATATTTTCCCAAATTTTCCTCCAATTTCAGTAAGGGGTCCAGAAAGGCTATTAACAGCTACGATAAGCTGTCTGATGAAATCGAATGTGCCACCAACAGCCTGTTCAAAGAATCCTCCAAATTGGCTAAGGTTTTCGAGCGGGCCAACAAGTGACTGCACTTCACCAGGGATCGAAGAGAAGATGGCTTCCACAATGGGATTAAAAGTAGCGATAACAGGCCGCAAAATCCCATAGACAGACTCGGCCAGTTTCTTCAAACGCTTTCTGGCCTCATCCATCGATCCTTCAAGCCCGTCACCGTATCCGAGCAAACCGAGTCCGCCAATAGCAGCTCCAACTCCAGCTAATGCACCAAGCGCAGCGACAAGACCCAATGCCCCAGCCGTAGCTGTAAATAGCATTGGGGCCATCAAAGCAATCAGATTCCACCACTGCTGGATCGTTGGCCGGTATTTCTTTAAAGTGCTACCAAGTTTACTAAATGCTTTATCGGTTTCAGGAATTGATACATTGGCAATTTCTGAAAAAGTATCTTTTGCAGACTTAAAGATACCCCCCTTCTCGTTATCATCATCTCCCCCAAAGATAAGATCAAATCCATTTTTGAATTCGTCTGTATCCGGTATAGAGAACTCGTGCTGTACATCATCGGTAATATCACGAGCTGAGAAATCTGGGTGGAATGAAGCAGTATCAGGATAGATGAAATCATCTGTATCCACTCGATTAACTGTACGAGCAATTTGCTCGTCAACAAGTGATTTGATCTGCTTGTCGAGGAGCTCTTCGAGATGATTTTGAGCGCCTCGATTTACTTTATCTCTGTCCCATTCTCTACCGGACCAATCGGGAGGGAATTCTGATGCCGTTTCTGAACCTGGCATGATGAATTCCCCGGTGTCCCCCTTGTTGATAGTCCGAACTATTTGCTCATCGATAATTCGCTGAGTTTCGTATTCAGACTCGGGAATTGTGTCTGCATGGAAATTTTCAATGAATTCAACAGCATTATCTAATGTTGGTTCTGCAATCTCAGTTTGCCTAACTACCTTTGATACACTTTCCCCAACATTAGATTCGCCCCGAGTGAAGCTTTGAGCATCATTGCGAATTAATTCCTTTAGATAGTTGAAGGACTCCTGTGCCCCGATCTGGGTTGGTGGACCAGAAAGGGAATTGTCATTGATGAGCTCGCCGTCTTCATCAACATCAACGTGTAGCGTTGTGTGGAGATCATCTTCAAGAGCTTCCCGCTTTGCCATTGCATTGCGGGCCTTGACAGCAACCTTCAACGTCGTTCGGATACGCTTTTCGAGAGATTTGAGTGCCTTTTTAGTGCGCTCAATACTCCCATTATCGTTAATTTCAAGGTTGATTTCAAGGTCATCTGCATCGATCTTGTCAAGCTTTCTATCAAGCTTTTCCAGCTCTTTAGAATACTCATCGACAATTTCAACGGCAACCTTGATTGATTCAGATGCTGCCATTACTCTTCTCCTGTATTAACAAACATCGTAGTTTCCCCACGACCGCCTCCAGGTTGTCGGAGTGAATTAACCTGCCCAGCTCCCTGCTGGTTACCGCTTGCAGCTTCTTGCTCTCTCTCAGCTTTCTCTTCGATAGCTTCGATAAGCGCCATTCGCTGAAACGGAGTTAAATCAGCTTGCGTTTCAACAAGAGGCACTCCAGCTTCAAGGAGTGCTAAAACGCTACTGGCTCCCCCGACTTCCCGGAAATTTCTTCACATCACGGACGTTGCCCGAGATCTCCAGGGCCTTGCCACCAAGCTCGACACTATATCCGCCACGCATCATCGACACCATCTTTTCTGCATCGTCCTCGGTATACTCAACCATATTTCCGTCGTCATCATATGATCCGACAATACCGAGTTTGGCCGCATCCTGCATGGCTTCTACAAATTCTTTATCCATGTTAGAAACGTCAACTGTGTCATCTCCTCGTTCCTCAGCCTCCTCTTTGGCTTCTTCAACTCGTTCAACAGCCTCTTCTTCGTCCATGTCGAGATGTCCTTTTAGAAATGATGCGATAGGGAGAAATTCGTTATCAACAATTGGGCTCATAATAACCGCAATTTCCTCACCAAACATCTCAAAGTCATAATCTTCGGTATAATCGTCGCCACGAACGCACATTTCGTACAATTTTCCTTTAGGTTTATCAGACATAATTAATATAAGAAGTGTCCCTGTTATACTGTGGGACAGTCAGTTACTTATTATAGTGGATTCGTATCAACGCTACCGGCACTGCCTTTCCGCATCGCAATATATTCATACGTCGTTGTCGTTGTATCGCCGTCAGAGACTTCATACCCTTCACTGGTACACAAAACTTCATAGAATGCAGTTTCAGAACCATCAAGATGAGTCACTGTAATCGAATCAAGGACTTGAGGTACTCCGTTTCCATCAAAGAAATGGCCATTAATATCGTGCTTATTTCCTTCGCACTCTATTTCTCCTTCGTAGGAAATATGGCCAATAGTATATCCATTTGGGATAGTTTGGCCAGATCCATAGATAGCACTAACATCAATGTCCTTTGTATATGTCATGTTGGCTACGGTAACTTCTTCGGAACCAACATTGACAACAATATCTGCTGTATTTTCTTTTCGTTCTACCATAAATTTAGATTTAGTTAAAGTTGTTACTTTTCGATTGGACTAACGAGAACGGGGAGTTCTGGTTATTTATGCTTCAGTTTCACCAGTTGATTGTCCCTCGATTTCTCCAGCCGAGATGTTGGCAATGATGTTCCGAAGCGGATCGATCGTGTTGATACCAACATTAACACGAGCAGTCATTGCGTCAACCTTTTCAACAGAAATTGTGAATGCAGTAATAGCGTGCGTCGTCCGCAATCGTTCGAGCTCGGAAGTAATTACGGCCCTTAGTGCATTCCGCGCTGACTGGGTGTGCAGTTCGCCAATGAACGGTTCACTGGCTTGGTGCACGATTCCAGTAACGTAATCCACAATGAGTCGATGAAGCGATTGAGACATAGCCGACTCAGCCTGATTGTCGTTAGCAACGCAGGTGACATCCTCGACGATCCTGGCTCCCCGAGCCTCATCGGCAATTGGAACAACATCTTCATTGTATAGATCGGTTTGCTCTCCCTTCGAGAGAGTAACAGCCAGATCGTTTTCGGTGTTCAAGCGTTTGAACATCGGGCTGTTATCAATACCGAGCTCTCCCCGAAGGCCAAGAACCGATCCAACGAAATTCATCCCATCAGCATTCCTCGATGGATAAATGAGCTGAATGCGAGAACTATCGAAACTATTGGCATAGTCTGCTGTATTGGCGATCTTTGTGCTTGTACCAGCCAAGACAATAATGAAATTATACCGTTCAACTTCCTGTAGCACGGCTTGATGTGCGTATTCGACAGCTGCCTGGTTCTCGTTAAGGATACCAAGAAAATCAATCCTTTCAGACCGGTCGGCCATCATCACATCAACTGCGCCAGGATAATCATATGCAGTATAATCGACTGTCCCAGCAGTTGAAGGAGCTTGTGACAGCTTCCAGTTCCCAGTAACAGGATTATAGAGCATTTCATCACTTTGAGCAGTCAGACTGTCGATATTATCCAACGTTTTTACCGCAGTTACTGAGCTGTCCAAAGTAACAGAAATTTCAGACCCGTCTTCAATAACAGGCGTTTCAGTAAAGTTTCCAGTTTGTGCATCAACTGTTTCTGCGGTTACCGTGGTTTCACTCGCGGCAACACAATACACCGGGTATGCCCCCTCAGAAAGCGCGTTTGTAGCATTCTTAGTTAGAGAACTATCGCGTCCAAAGAGGTTCCTGGCTGCAACTGGGGTCCGAATCTCGTATACTTCATCAGTGTTTGCCGTCCCATTTGCAAGATCTGCCTGGCCGATTAGACCAATCTGAGCTGGTGCCCCGATATTGACACTCGTGCTGTTAGCCGATTCAACTTCTGTCTTAATGCCCGGTAGGGCAGTTCCGCCTATAGTTACCATAATTAAAGAATTAAAACCGCAAAACCGCTATCCGCCGATGTTCTCTTGAACCTGTTCGAGCGTATCTACCGTATGCTCGACGCGCTTTACATAGCCGAATTTAACGAGAAGGGTTCCCTCATACCAGTCTCGTTCTACTACAGACTGAGTTTTAGGAACGAATTTACCAACTTCCCATCGGAATGTATCTTTATTAAATAGCTTAGAATCATCCATATAAGGAATGAAGTTATCAGCAAGATCAGGGCCGAGTTCATCACGTTCAGATTCGCTGTATGACCGTAGTAAAATCTCTGCAACAAATGACCCATATCGATGTAATTCACGACCGATGGCATTCCCGTCAGAATCACGGATAGTGCCTGCATACGGGCTTGAACCACCGACTCCAATATCTTGTGATTCCCATTGTAAAATGCAAATTGGAGGTGAAGCATTTTCATCTCCCCCCTTCGTTCGAACATCAAATTTACTGGGAAGTATATTTTTTATCTTCTTTCTCAATTTAAATACTATATCTTGCTCTTTCATAACTTACGCAGCTCATTCCCAATAGCATCTGCTGTTGTATCAGCAGCATTTTCTTCAGCCCATTTTTCTCCAGCTTCCATAAAGTGGATGCCATCAACCCCCTGTTCATAAAGATGAGTTTGTAACCAGAAGGCTAACATTCGCACTTCAGGGTCTAATGAATCAATATCAACCATCTGGATCAAACCCAGTTCCTGCAAGGTTGTCTTCAATCCATGGAATTAGTGACTCTAATGGGGGCATACTATTTTCGTACGAATATGGTGTCTCACGCTTATTCTGTGTGCCAGAAACTCCATGTTCCTGGTATGGACCATGCTCAGCGCTGTTGTTAACCATTACAAGCGTACGGTTGGAAAGTGTAATTGTAGAGTTATAAAATGCCTCTAACATCTCATACCGCCATACAGCATCTTCAGTTCTGATCTTATCTTCGCTCGTTCTCGTTATTCCCCGCGCAATATCATCAGCAGCGTCATCGATGCCAGAATCAATAGCATCACCGATTTTCTCACCAATATCTGTATTAGAAATATTTATTGATCCAGATAATTTTGCCATATATTCACCCACCCTCATCTGTAACAAGAGTTGAATTGGCTTCAAGATGAGTTCTATACCGTGTAATAGCATCGATTTCGTAGGTTTTATCGAGATAACTAACTCTCATTCCAGTCTTGATCTGCGAATCTCCAGTAAAAATCATTAGTGGATGATCAACTGGATACCGACCACCTACTGTACGTTCAAGTTCTCCTTCATTGCTATCAGCACTACGATATACGCGAATAACATTTTCTTCAGATACTGCTATCCACGACTGAACATCACCTTTCCCATAGGGATCTTCAACAATTTCGCCAGGTTCAGTCAATGTACATAGTTCTCCAAGACGTTTGATAGCCAGTGATGCTCGTCGCCGTTGTGCAGGGATAATTCTACTCATAACTTAATTATCGAATTGGTATGTTCTGTCTGAACGGCTTATTTGACCAATTCCCGCTTTAGACCCTGTAACGGCGTTATCTCGATATTTGCGGTAATTTTTAAGCCATCGACTGATCTCTTCCGGGTTTGAAGCTTCATCAACTTGGATCTCTGCTATCTCAAATGCAGGTGCATCCAGTTCCCCAACCTTGATCTTTGAGAATAAACAAAGAAGCCAGAACAACGCCTGATCAGCCTGTTTATTGCCAGTATAGAATCTTGCTGATGTGTCTGTGTCGGCCCAGAACTCGTCTTTCGACAACACAAGTAGCGATTCTAACTCAGAATCAGTCAGAATGCTACTGTCGTAGTCTGTTAGCGACCGAACTAACTCCTTCATTTCAGTATCATCAGCGACCATAGATTATGTTAGGCCAGGTTGTCTGCTGTGAATTTGACTCCAGCAAGTGGATCAGCCATCTTGGCCCCTTTACGGAACGACCCGTAAGCACCAATCAGTGCACCCGGATCACCGTAGGAACCGCCCGACCCACCAACCGGAACGCCCGAGTTGTCCGTAATCTCTATCGGACGAACAGTATTGGTCTTGATGGGCCTACTATCAGACATAATAAACACATCATTGCCATCAAGCCATGCGGTCTGTACGAAATGGGTTCCATCTTCCCGAAGGGTTTGTTCAGGAAGCGCACCCTCACGAAGACCTTCGGCTTCCGGAATATAATAATTAGTGCCGTCAGTGCGTTCTGAAATCAGCTCAGCAGCAATGTTAGAGCTTACAAGCGCAACTGATGGACTTTTACCATGGTGCCTTAGCTGCTTGTTCGCTTCGCGAACGTGTTCGGATACAGTATACGGACCAGTACTCCCGAACAGCGTATTGGTATCCGGGAAAGTGTGGTTATGCGTATCCGTAAACGAATAAGCGCCATGATCAGGCGGCGTAAACCAAAGCTGACTCCCATCAGCAATTCCATTCTTCACAACATCGAAACTAATTTCGAAGTCCTTCGTATCAGCACCTTTAGTAAGTTCACGAAGCTCTTCTCGAAGCAATTCAGAGGGATTATCCTCAATAAATTCACGGCTGAAGCCAAGCGATCGAGCGTACGACTTGACCGAAAACGCCATCTGTTTGCTATCAAGCGTACCAGTCTTGGCGTGCTCCATCTCTGCAACTTCATTCCAAGTCATGTCGCCAGTACGCTGCATAAATACGCGACTTGAGACTTCCTGCGTAAATTGATTTAGAAATCCTTTGGGAGCGTCTCTATACTCATCAATAAGCGTAGTCGCGTACCCAAGAATATCACTAAGTGGAACGTCGTCTTTCGTCGTTAGCTCAGTCTTTCGATAATTTGCCATAATATAAATACCTTTAAATAATTAATTTGTAACCTATAGTCAACAAGAACGGGAGAATTAGACTACCGTCTCGTAACCGTAGTCAACATCAAGGAACATTTCGTTCCCGTCGTTAATAGCAACCCCAAGGATCTGAACAATGTCACCGCTCGCGGAAGGCTTGGTCTGAGTAAATCCACCACCAGTGCCCAGATAGATAGGCTGTCCGGGAGTGAAGCCCCAATCCTCGTCGGAATTAACAAGAATGACCCCGTTCTTAACCGCCGCAATGCGGTTTTCACCAACCAGTTCCCGTTCAGACACAATAACATCCTGAACTTCGGGAACACTGGCAAAGTCAGCGGGATCAGTAACAGGTGCGGCGAGCACGCCAAGCGCATTCACCGCCGTACCAGAGGCGGCATCAGCGGCTACCCACTGGCCATTCGAGTCCATACCAACAGGATCACCTTCCTCACCAGAAACAGTACTAACCGCTCCATGGCGGTTGATAGGCTGTTCAGCGCCGGTCGCAAGTCTAACACGCGTCATTATTCAAGAAACCCCATCTTTTTTAGATCCGCCCGTGCGTCATCACTAAAATCAGACTTCTGACTGTCATCAACAGGAGCCTTTTCGGGCTTGTCCTCAAATTTAGACTCCGTCTCCTCCTTCTCGTCGGTTTCAGCTTCAGAAGCCATCTCAATAATCTCCTCGAACTCGAACCGATCAGCAATCATCTCTGCATCAAGCCGAACGTACTCAGATGCCATCTCCGAAAAGTACGTAGTTGCGAGCTCGATATCAGACTCAAGTTCATCAATCTGTTCTTCAAGCTCCGAAAATTCGGATGAATTTTCTTCAGCTTTACTCATAAAATCAGAGAGCGTCGAACGAAGATTGCTCTCATCCATTTCTTCAATATCGTCTTTTAGATCAAATTCGTACATAATAGTAATTTGAATTGCTGTAGATTCCGTGCGCGCTTACAAACGACGCGCAACCAATCGGCTCTCGCCCCAAGTGGGGGTCATAGAGCCTTCAGCTGTCCCGTTATCGTTGAATACACCAGAAAATTGTGCTGTCAATCCACCGTTGTCATATCCAGCAGGGAACGGCGTTAGACTAAACTCATGGAGCCGCCCATCAGTGAACGTTGCTGGTTCGTTTTTATCCTGGGAAGTTTCGACCTTGAGAGATCGAGGATCAAACCCAACACTGCCGTGCTGAATTGCCGGTGGATCATGGGTGAAGTCAGAGATATAGTCCGATCGAACTTGACTCCCGGTATTGGGAATATGCCCCATCAGCTTCAGAAAGCCATCAGAGAACTTCACTCGATTCGATCGAAGCCAACCAACGTTCGACCGCTGGTTCTTCTCGTGTCCATCCTGAACCGGGAGACGGCTTGTATAATCCTTTGTTGCAACTTTTCGAAGGAACTGTTCAGTGATTTCAACCTCGAAGGGAGTGCCTTCGTGTCTGATTCCCGGCTCCATCGCCGCAAACGTGAAATCAATCGACCCATCGTCAAGCTCACGAACGCCGTATTCGTTAAATCCGTCGTCAATATCACCAAGACGATCAACCTGCGCGAAGTTAACGTTCAGCCACGCACTTTGTGAAACTTCATTTTCAGACATAATTAGAATTTAAAATTGAATAGTCCACCAAGTTTAGAAAGAATCGCTGCAATAGTGGTACTAATCCCAAATGTGATAGCGTTTAAAATTGTCTGATTACGGCTCGAACGTTTATCGATCTCATCAATTCGTTTATCTTGCTTGTCTATATTATCCTCAATAGTTACCATACGACCGCCCATCCGCCCAAGACGGTCGTCGATCTGCTCGGTTCGCTCATCGATTCTGTGCCACACCGCCATTTCATCTTCTTCGTCATCAGGCATTCATACATCACTACTCGTTTGATATGTCCTGCTGTGGCCGGCTGTCAGAATCAGATGTATCTTTCTCCGGGTTCTGGCGGGTTTTCACCGCTCCGTCAGCCGAATTACCACCGCCACCTGTATCAGTTGGAGAGCCACCGTCGGGGTTTTGGATATTATCACCCTTTCCAGCGAGCTGTTGAATCTTTCTAATATGTTCATCAAGCTCGCCTTCCTGGGGCAACTCTGTCTCAGGATCAATTCCAATGCGTCGAGCAGCCGCCTCGAACGTGAGAAGACCGTTGTTAACCAACGTAACAGCCATTTCAGCGTCGAGACGTTCTTCTTCTGAGCTGTGTTGTCCAAACTCAAACTGAGGAGGCAATTCAGATAGTTCAGCGGGATCTGCGTCCCCCGCCATAATAGAAACGAAGATCTGATTACGAACAGCTGACCGAATAGTTGACCGATATCGCTGTATACGCCGGTCAAATTTCGGCATATTCGTTACGCTATCACCACGTGTACCTCCAGAATCGATATTGCCGAGAAATGCTGGAAGCCCAAGTGCTGTATAGATACGTTTCAGTAAGTGCTGAAACGTTGGTTCCAAGCGCATGGCTCCAGCTGAAGACGATGTAGACGTAACGCCAACAACATCGTGATCAACGTCGTGGCCAACCGCCAACATCGAGTCGGGCTGAATGTTTTCAACAGTCGATAGCCACGAATCGATTTGATTTTCAGACCATGGCCGATCTTCCGTTCCCAATTGCCAAATTATAGGAGGATAAGCCTTAGTGGCGATGAATCTCGCCATATCGATCTCCATATCTCGCAACATATCGACCTGCTCTTCACATTTCTCGATAAGCGAACGACCGAAATCCTCACCGGGATGTTCATGGAATTTTAAGACAGCAAGATCATATGGACCAAATTCAATCTCTTCGTTGTCCGGTGTTTCATAAATATAACCCGTCGTATTGCCGAATTCGTCCGTCTGAATCGAAATATTCTCAGCAGAAAGTACCTTGGGCTTGAAAACATCGTCTTCAACAACGATCTCGATAAACGATGTCCCATCAACCAAAGCGTGCCAGACCCACTTTATTAAAACATCTTGAAAGTTAGAGGTTTCAACAAGTGATTTTAGATTCGAAATGTCCTCTGCATTCTGTTCTTGGTCTGTGCCAACAATATTAGCTGGTTGAATCGAAAATCCAGATCCAACCAGATAATCAACAAGTGTGTTAATTCCCTCGCCAATGTGAGGATCAGTGTCCGCAATTAGACGATAATCTTGAATTTTCTGAGTTGGCGGCTCAGATGGACGTGGTGTACCACTGTTCCCTGTCCGCTTAACAACCGCCGTGGAACTATCAAGAGCGAATGTACTTTTGGCGTCGTTGGGGGATACCCCATCGATTTCGCCAGCTACCGCTCGTTGAATGATTCCTTCTTTTACCGTACTCATTATCGTGAATGTCGTCCGTTATATCTTCTTCTTGAATGGCCGCTATTACGACTGCCACCGCGTTTATTTCGTGTACTTGAAAACGATGCACTGGAAGTAACTGGAACGGGCTGTTCAGTGTTTTCTACTCTCCCGTTCTTGTTGCCACGATCGCCCACAGGATGTTCATGTGACCGTTGTTCCTGATCTGCGTTTCGTCCGGGAGAAACCGCGTACCCCGGCGGAAATGCGCCCAGAACCGCCGCCATTGCCGTGTCGTCTTTACCAGTATCGGACTCGTCTTTGCCAGAGAAAGTCGGTGTTGAACCATCCCGCTTTTTCTCTTTGACAATAGCGTTCATCTCCTCTTTGAGCCGATCGTCTTTAAGGAGAGTAACACGATCATTCCGAAGTCCAGCGTTCATATCTCCCATCATCTCGTTGAACGTGTCTCGGTCACTGAAATTGAAGTCGATGACCGCACGCCCAAGCCTGTCTGTGAGCTGTATAGCAAATGTTTCTCCAGGCCCAGTCCGATCAATGGTTACTATGTCAGCTTCCATCTGGTTGTAGATGTGAGCGACATACTGAGCAATCTGATCAGCATTTCCTCGATCGGGTCGTACAAATCCAAAATTTTCGAGTGTTTGGTCTGTTACGACCTCCTGATACCGGTGAAACCGCTTGTTATCAATGTGATCGAAAACCTGAATCACTGTATCATCGCGATTAATGCCAACATCGACACCAATTGCCCGAGTGTCAGCAGTGTTTGGTACTGAAAGGCCGTGTTGATACGCTCTCTTACTGCCACGATCCATTGCACGATCGATTGATTCGGCAGAAAAGAACCGATATTCGTCAAGAATTGGACGACAGAGGTACTCCTGGCCAAATCCGGCTGGATCAGCCGCCCGCTCATCCTCAATCTGATGGATGTTCATGTCGGGCCGAACTGGCTCAACACTCTGTTCCGTTAGTGGTGTATTGATGTCGATCTCATCTGCATTCCAGAACGACGGCTGTTTGATTGAAAGAACAGTTGAATATTCGTCTGTTCCCTCTTCACCGTCCATTCCTTGCGCGGTTCCCCGCTCAAAGGTATTCAGAAACAGGTCATTGTCCACATTCGGCGTCGAGACCTGTACCATCTTTCGATCGTTGCCAAGGGATAGGAATGCACCAAAAGCCCGCTTCGTCCCTTTCTGGTTCTCCATGAAAGCCATTTCATCAAGAAGGACAGATCTTGCGGGCCGATCACCACGGGCACCGTCAGGGTCGCCTGTGTACGCTTTGAACGCCGTTTCATTCCACAGCTCGATGTATCCTTTGTTGTCTGTATTCGTCGGAATCTCGACTTTGGCGTTGTCAATGAGCGTCTGAATATCAGACAGACGCTCTTCTGCCTGTGTCTTCTTCCTCGAAACAACAGGATAGAATGACCGAGGAATGAACATCCCCTGGATGAGATACGACAAACAGTAAATGAATGAGTACCCAATCCGTCGGCCTTTGTAATTACTTATCGTCTGGGCATTGCCGTAAAAATAAGCGTGCATTGCCCGGCGCTGGGTATCGAATAGCTCTAAATCTTTTATTTCGCCCGTATCTGTATCCGGGATCTGGAAAATATCTTCAGCGAGTAAATCTGGTCGCCCTTGCCACCGATCTTCAATGATAGACGGTTCGACCCCCAGTTGGTCAGCAAATTCTCTCAGGAGATCGCTATCTACCTTCATAAATCAAATTTATCGGGGCATCGACCAGCTATAATCAGAGTTTTTCTCGACGAGAAGGGGATCACCGTCATGTGCTGCGTACTGACGACCATCCGGAACCGCAATCGTATCTACAGGAACTGTTCCGTCAGGCTTAATCTTGAAGTGAGACCCACCAACAGTCCCCAGTAGCGGCTCACCAACGATATTCGCCAACTCATAGTAAACGTCGGTAGCGACAATCGCATCTGAGCCAGGGTACACACATGTCTCAAGGCTTGGAACCATCCAATATCCTGCTGAGAATGTTCTAAGCATCGGTCTTATCCCATTTACCAGGATCATACTCCTCATCGGCACCTGTGATAAGGCTGGCACCGACTTCAGCAAAGGATTTCATAACCTCCGTGGCGTCGGCCTCTTTCTCGTTTTGGAGACGCTTTTTTCTGGAGATGCCCAGGTTGTCTTCCATCTTCATAACGAGTTTACGGTTACGTTGGAGCATATCAGAGAGATAGTGAGGAACATTTTCGTACTCAACCTCTCCGTTTGGCCCAAAGACTTTCTTTGAGTTTTCCTCTCCTTGTCGAATAATGTACCCGGAGGCCCGCTCGTTTCTAACCATTTCAACAGCGAGCTCGTGAAACCGATACTTTGCCTGCGGATCTTCGCTAACATCAATATCATATGCCTCAGGCCATTCCTGAGTGATCCAATCGTACAACTCCTGATCGGCGTCACTAAAGTCCTCAATTAGATGTTTAACAGATGCGTTCATACCATGTTTCATTCCAGCGAGTTTGTCCAGGCCTTCAGTACTGCCGGCACCTCCGTGATGCTTACAGATCCAATGTGGATGGATGACCTTCCGAGATACACAATACCGGACTGGGCCATCGTAGTCCTCAGGTTGTCTGGGAATCTTTGCTAAACAGTAGCATTTTTCGAACGACGTTGGATGATCATGTTCTTCTCGTAGTCGTTCGAGCTCTTCATTCGTTTTTCCAGTAACACTATTTACAGCCATAGATATAGCCCATAAAAATAGGATAAAATAACTGCAACATCAAAATAACAAGAAGGGGGCTGTAAAATATCTATGATACGAAGTATCAATCATGATCTAATTTGATAAATATCTACTGAATACTTCGTATTTAAGTTGTATTATATTGGTTCACCGCCTCCTCGGTTTGAACATCAAAACACTGCTTAAAACGACGAGAAGGGGACGGTGTTGTTTAGTCAATATACGGGCTTCTAAACACCTCTTGTGCTTCGCACTAAGCCCTGTTTACAACATAGAATATAATGGGGTAATTTAAGAGAGGATATAGAATATACAGGTTGGATTACCGCTCCGCCCCGCACCCCCTCTTTCTTTTTCTCCCCGTCAACCAATGTAAGGCTGGAGTCCTTATATACCCTGTCGGGGGTTTATAAGTAACTCCTCGGAATTTGTGATACTTTACCCCTATTTAAATGGTGGATCTATGCATGATTGTGTATATTATTCTCTTCTCAGGATTCTAATACTCACGATCGTGTATACTGCTTCTCTGACTCATACTGGCGCGCGGTTACAATGTAACTCATCTTGGAGTAGGTAAATTTATATTCTATGCGCTCACAGAGGGAAATGGGCTATTCACTTTGGTTGGATATCCCGCAATCAACAATATCATCTCAGACTGGTTATCTGGGAAATGTCCGGACTGGTTATCCGGATACGCTTATTCCAAAACAATTATGCTATTGTAAGTTACAGCTCTTATTGGTGGGTGTTATTGGATTGTGGTAGGCTCACCATCTTTTGACACTCACCCGGAGTCCAACGCGGCTCCGTGATTTTCCACCAAAATTTTTGCGCCAACCCCCTCTATTACTCCGTGCGGCCGCGATTGTGATGTTCCAACCTGTACCCACCACCTGCCACCAGGCTGTTCCCAGCCTGATCCCAGCCTGATCGATCACAGCCATGGCTCCGTTCTTGTTACTCCCAGCCATGCCTCCAGCCAGCTGTCAACAGCTTGGTACTATCCTGCACCCAGCCTATGCCCCCAGCCTATGCCCCAATGCGTGCGTATGTTTCTGGTGCTGTACCCAAATCATATTACCAGAGGTAATTTTATACCGGTCGGATTGGCTGTATTCGTTCTGTGTGGCTGAAACGGCCGAAAAGCACCCTTTCAGGCCCTCTACTCCGTCTATGCCTGCTGCCAAGGCTATTATCAGCCACCAACAAGCATGCAAACAACATGGAAGTAACAAGAACAGGCAGCGCAAGCTCTCTACTGCACAAATTCCCACTATTAGCCACATATCAGCAATAATCACCGGTTCCACCCCTTGGCGCGCACCCTCTGGTTCCAGTAGGTACAGAGCCTATACTGCCGATATTCACCGGATAGACAGCGACGCACTCAATCCCAGTACACTGGCCCATTCGCTTCGTAAATATTGCCGGAACCCAAAACCGATTCCTCATTATAGTCGTTTCTATGATATTATTGAGGATGCTAATAGCTGTGTATAGGCTCTATAACGCCAGTTTTCATATTTCACCGGCAATTCTGTAGGTCAAAGACAAGTAGATGAGTGGCCCCTACCTAAGGAGGGTGTAGTCAGCTGATGAAGGCGATCAAGCCCGAGGCGTTTTGCGAATGTAAGCCACACAATGCCCGTAGGGGGCAACCGGCCTTTGTTGCCAAGCCCCTGTACGGCACAAGTGCGGCTTATTGTAAGTGGTTTGCCAGTAAGGGACCAAGCAACCGTGATTCACGGCCTTGAGATACATCTAACCCCGCAAAGCGGGATAGGATGCTTGAATGCCCCGATATGTGGCCATACGCGCTGTGTGGTCGCTAAGACGGTTCGAGACCGTTAAATCGGCTATGACTAACCGCCATAAAGGCGCGATAAACCCCCTCCCTGGGTGTCTGGAAAAACTCAAAGAGTCCAATCCTGGCAAATCACGGGTTAGAAACCCAGACACACCGATTCCCGGTGTGTAAGTTAGCAAATCGACCATAGTTAGGGTCATGTGACTCCATGATCGGGTTCGACCGCTCGACCGGACAAAACCGGTTTTGCACGAGCTCGCTGGGAGTCTAAGACATTGATCATGGCCATACACGATATCTTGAAGTCCGGCGTTAAGGACTAATGACGGTGAAACGGGGTAATGATGGTTCTTAAAACATGATCGGACGTAACAAACCCGACCAGGAAAGGCTTGGTACGGGTTGTGCGTGACCTACTCGAAATCTCGGCAGGCTCGCAGTTCTGTCGGGAGGCTGAAATGCTGAGATGATCGATTAAAAAGCTGCGGTGAATCTATGGGGGTCATTGACATATTCACGAGCACGAGTAAGTGATGTGGAAGTGACACAATAATTGGAGTCATACGACACTATCCTTAGAGATAGCGTTAGTACTCTTGAGCCATATCCATCACCCTGGTGATTACCGTCACATCGTAAACTTAGACGTATCGCTAAGTGTACAGGATAAAGGACAAATGGCCGGAACGCGCATACTCGTTACCAATCTGGTTGTACAGGATATCATCTTTGGCACAATTAACCTGAAATCTCGAAACTCCAGCGAGCGTAGCGAGATAAGAGAACAAAACTGTACATTACTAAACGGCATTCCCTCGCGGGAATGTGCAAATGTGACATCTAAACAGCAGTTTATAGTTCGCCTTTGTGCGAACTGTCGAAATAGCCCCTTAGCGGGTTATAACACCACTGTGGTGAGTGGTGTCTGATGATGACAGCCAGTAGTATCGAGTTGAAACTAACGGTAAACACTCTGTAACAATGGGAATTGATCTTAGCAAATTCGGCAACAATGGCGCAAAGTACACGACTAAAGGCGACGAAAACAACGAGAACGAGAAGAATAACGACGGGCTGTATGACGATCGTATTGAGTCCTTTGAAACGGAATGGAAAGCCCAATCTGTCCGTCGATTTGTCGAACACGTAGCCAATTATTTCGGCGTTGAAGTGAAAGAAGAGGTGGGCTATTCGGAGTGGGCTGATATTCATTTCGAGAAAACCGAGGAAATTTACGGAGATGATGGGCTGAAGGAATCCAACAAACAAGAATATGGTGGGAATCTCCACAAGTACAAACAGCAGTTCGGAACCCCCGACTACAGCTACGAAAAAGTAGACGAGGGCAATGCTGACGAATTCACTAAGGTGGAGGGAATGGCAGAGGAATTTGCCGATGACTATTCACCGATCTATCTACCCAAGAGCTTCGAATCACCTGATGAACTACGGTATCGTAAAAAGGTCGAACCATCAGCTAAAAATATCACTGATAATATCGAAAACATTGCCAAAAATACCAAAGGTATAGGCTCAAAAACAAGAGATCGGTTCACAGAGAATATCAGCAATAACGAGGATTTCGTACTGTCCCTTCACTGTGTCGATGCTATGAAAGCTGCAATCGAAAAGTCTGATGAACTGAACATGGAAGAAATCATCGAATCAGTTACTGGAGAATAGAAAAATGACGTATGACAATTTCAACAGCTACGACGAGTATAGCGAGTGGTCGAGCAACTACGATAGCGACAATGCTGCGAATAAGTGGGCTGAACAACGAAAAAGGGAACAGTCTTTCGGCAAAGCAGTAGACGAAGCTCGTAACGGCGAAATAATTAACGAGTAACGGCATAGCTGGTAGTCTATCTTCGCTTAGATAGTCATGGTTCGATTCTGTGATGTGCCATGTGGTTTTATATAATAGGTTGAGAATTATGTTATTGAAGGGGTTAGACAGCTGCTTAGCCTTGCTCCAATGCCCTATACATTACACTGGTAACACTGTAATAGGTATAGCTGTAAACAGGGTATAAATAACGAGAAGGGGGCTGTTTTAATCACTACAACTACAGCAACAGCACCGCAAACCCCTACATACTCCCTTTGTTGTTTCCCTCTTTCTTCCCCTTTTAGCTGGTAACATGGTTGTCTACAGATTGGTTCGATTCCAATTATCAGCATGAACAGATTCCTTCCTTAACCAAGAAGTGTATTAAAAATCTCCAGACAATGGCAAAACTAACCATCTTGTCCAGCGATTGCGGGGTATCGACACAATGAGTACCAGCAGTGATGATTTCTCGGACGTTTCACGAGATCCTGCTGACTATGCTCCAACAACACACTTCAAGCAACAACGCCGGAAACGATCAGTTGCCGGATGGAAAATCCGTGATGCTATCGAAAACGGAACCATCGAGAAGTCTGAGGAGAATGAAGATTGTGTAGTCTTCAATTCAGACTATATCAATTTGGTAGTTGCCCTGGACGGCGATGTCATAACGGTGTATAATAATGGTGGTGATGTATATTAATGAAATAATCTAACTTAGACTCTCTGTCGTAGTTTGAAATATCTATGAAAGGCACTGCTTCATAATCAAAAGATCAACTTACACCGATGTTTGAAGAAAAACAAGGAAATTTCACGTACCGAATTCCGCTCGATAAACCAACCCACAGTGAAGCCAGTAGGGTATTTCGAAAAATGATCCTCTTAGATCGTCTTGGCCACCGTCTCATTGTCCGTAACCCAAAAGATGTATTTAATAAAGATCCAGTCAGGTATGCAACCTTCCAAACACGAGACAATGAAGGACGTGTTAAGGGTGTTCCAAAACGATTCGAGCATTCCGCTTCATGGAGGGATATGCCAACTGGACCAGGGCGATGGGAAGATCTGGAAATGAAAAATGGCTCAAGTGGTGGAACAACTATCAAAGGGAATGTCTACGTTGGAAATGAAATTTTCCGACGAGTATTCATCAAAACCACAGTTGACCTAACACCCAGTGAGATAGAAGCAGCGTATGAAAACGGCGAGAATGAAGATGACGTAATGTATGTTCTCAATGATGCTATTGGATGGGCTTCTCAAGAAGCTCTTGATAAAGCCCTTGAAGATCACCACAAGAAAATGGAAAACTCAGAGGTAGTTGAGGCATGAGACACGAAATAAAAATGAATGTATGGCATGTGGCTGTAATTTATAAATCGAAACAGCCAGCGCTGGCTGTCGTACCACCGTGGTGGGTGGTACCCGATGAGAAGCCAATACAACAATGTCTACTGAAATTAGAAACAACAACGACGAAGATATCGATACTAAATCAGCGAGATCAATATCAAATGAATTCATTGAGGTACTGAAATCTCAAACAAGCAGTCTCATAACCGTTAGACAGTATGGAATAGTGGATGAATTTATGTTCAAAATTGAACATAAAAACAAAGAGGAATTTGATTATCTCATTGAAACCACGTTAGATAATATCAGAGATGCAGGATTCAAAATTACAAGCGTTCTCTACAAGAAAGAGTGCATTATTGTAGAACCAGACGACCCCTTTATTGTTGAAATATAACCGAAACAGCCATCAGGGCTGTCATACCACTGTGATGGGTGGTATCTGATGATGGTAGTCATTAGCGTATCTGTTGGATCGAGCTGTAATCAATAGCCGAAATAAACCATGTCTGTAGAAACCAACCAAAGTGAAAGTAGTGAAGATGAAGATGCAATGAGAAAACGTTCTGAGAGATTCCTTGAGAAACTCCGTGAGCATATTGTTATCTGCTCTGCTGAGAGATATGGCACCCCTGATATGTTGATGTACCGTGTTGAACTTAAGGGGGATTTGGACGATTATGAAAATAGTATGTCGTCAGTGGTTCTCGACCCAATCTATGATGCTGGATTTAAAATTTCGAGTGTGCTGTTCGATAAAGATGCAATTCTCGTAGAGCCAGACAACGCTGGAATCAATGAGATTTCACAAGAAGAAATAGAAGAAATCTTTGAAGGAGCCTACGACATTCAGGCTGATCACACTACTGAAGGAGGGTATATGTTCAAGATTGATTCTGAAGTTAGATTTGGTAACGATATTGTCTGTCCACTTAGCAACGTTGGGTACGTTATTGATGACGTGAATCATCCTGACGGATTCATGAAGTCTGAATATAAAGTCGTCGCAATTCGGCCAGTAGATTGGATTAGATAGCACCTGATTAGACACCCATTGTATCGAGCTGTGAATAACAAGAACGACGCAACTAATTTCACAATGGCAACTACGTCTAACAACGACAGCGACAACATAGAAACACTCGAAGATATCCTTAGTAGTTTTGAGGAAGTTAAACGTGTGCAATCCAACAAGTACAAAATTGAATCCGAGTATAAGACTATCACAAGTGTAGAAATAGGTAATATTCTTAATGCTGGCTTTGATGTCAATGAAGTTCGATTCGAAGAGAAGACCATTTTAGTCGAGAAGGTCGAAGAAGAGTCTGAACCAGAACAGGAAAAGGCGACTATCGTCGATAAACTTGAGGCAGTCGTTGAAGACTGTGAACACATCGAAGAAATATATGGCGACAGAGATCGGGAGATTATGATTCGCATCTCCGAAGAAAAGTCAATTCTTCTTTCAGCAGTCGAAATAATGGAGATCAAAGATCTCGGTTGGGAAATAGCTTTCATCGGCAATACATCTGGGAATACAACCACAACCAACGTCTATCTAAAGGAGAGAACTGAAAATTAGAACACCCCTTCTCGTTAATTCTATCGAATAGTGCTGTAAGAACGAAGTTAGCGAATAACGTGAGTTATGAATTACGAAAATCTCCAGATCGGTATTGAAAGATGCATCGACGGAATGAATCTTATCGCACAACACGGCAAATACCGTGAACGGCTTGAGCTCTACAAAACGGTTCAAGCGTTCGACTTCTTCAAAGTCCATGAATCATCGGATCAATACGGAGATCAATTCTGCATCGAACTCGAAGAACTCGAAACATTCCTCGAACGTCGATTAGAAGATGAGGATATCGCACAGATTAAGGAAGATCGATAGGTACTGATCATTCCGAAACAGCCAGCGCTGGCTGTCGTGTTATCGTGGTGGATAGCACCTGATGAGTGTAGCCATTAGCGTATCCTGTTGGATCGAGCTGTGAATAACGAGAATGCCCATACAATACAATGAGTGAAACAGAACACGCCAGAATAGTTTACAAAAACCTCTTTGATCACTACCACAAGGAGTCTGTCGATTACTATATGCACCGATACAACGATATAGAAATGGCATTTGTACTACAACGGTTCGATAAATCCCTTCCTGAGCCAGTTCACAAAGGGATATACCGCGAATACGTCGAAGCAGGTTGGGATGTGCTTGAAATGCGGAATACAATGGACATTAACCAAACTACATGTCCAGTTTGTCGTTCGGATCTGTACCACTTTGAATTCTACGCCGACTCTTCTGAATTTGGCGTAATGAATCAATATGGAGATGTAATTAGAGTTACTAACGTCAGAGATACTGATGGGTTCTTTTGGGATCCAGAAGCACAGGCAACAGGAGATCATTTTATGTGTAAACGGTGTAAAGATTCTTTTGGAAATTTAGAAACCAATAGAGGTAGTATTCGACTCCATTTGCCAGAAGGATCGGACTACAACAGCGAGGATCAAATTACAGGGGCTACAACGCATAATGGCGTTGTTCGATTTGACGACTATTGGTATAACGACCGATCGTTGTGGATTCCATTGTGTGATGTCTCCAACAGCCTTGATATGGAGGTGTTCGTTGGAGCAAAAGCAATTGGAAAGACAAAATATGAACAGCATCTCGAAGCAAATGGCTGGAGGGAGATCCAATATCACGAATTTAATGTGAACATGGACCCATTCACTGCCGAGACCAAGCTCCCTCGACTATTCAAGCGAGTTGTTGATGAATGGTCCAAATTGAATACAAAAATAGTCTCAGGTATCGATGAACCGTATCTTATGATCGACGGGAGTCGGCTGTTTACGACTTATGAAGGGTACGATCAGGTATACAACAGGATGGCAACATCTCTACAATCGATAGGTCTTGAAGAAGTTCCATCTTCACATGAATCAGAATGAATTCAGAGCGAACTCCGATTTAGTAGAGTGTAAAAAGTGTGGTCGAGAATTTAATCTTGGTGCACAACTATATTTCGGGCCATGCTGTCCAAGTTGTAGAACAAAGACGTAGCTGATCCCTTCTCGTCGTTCCCTTCGTTTTTGAAATCCCGTGAGTCACTGGCTCGCGGGACAGAAACAATGGTACGACTTGTTAAAGCGTTAAATGGGGCTGATGACGTTCAATTCGCAAACAATAATAAGAGAATGTATGTTCGACATGGCAAAACAGTTGTATTGTTTCGAGTGTCTGATTGGGAAATCATGGATGTTGTTGCTACAGCAACGCTGGATGTAGATAAATTGGCGACTCAATGATAAAAAATTATGCAAATGAAGCTCGTTGATGAGCGAGAAGTAGCACCGAAACGACCAAAAGGGAGCTGTCTTAACTTCAAAGACTGTGAGAACATGACCCCTGGAGGATCAAGTACTCGAAACACGCTTTGTACAGAGTGTATTGACGATATTCGAAATAATGAATAAACTATACAAATGCGTACATTGTGGTGTAGATTCGTTTGAACCAGATGTGATGGATGCATTTACATTCTGTAATAAAAGTGATTCTGGAAATCACCATTTTGAAAAGATTAGTAATGAATAGCACAACACTCAAACTTAAATTGAAATCTATTAATGGAAAAATAACACACGATAATAAATATAGTGGCCAGAACTCATCATGGTGTGTTGTAGAAGTATATTTTACAAATTATAATGGTAGTATTGAAGAGAAACTTGAACAATTTTGCCGTAATACTGAGTGGGAGCTTGATTTGGATTGGGACCCTGAAAATAATGGCGTGTTCTTCGAAAGACGTGTTGAATAGAAGTTAATCATCAAGGTCTCTTCTTTTATTGGCTGTTGAAATCCCAATAGTGGATTCTGTATTCGCTGTTGGGACACCAGCTATGAAAGACAAACTAAAGAACTGGAACGGGCCACCGCGAGAATTCAGCAGCAGTGGGCGATATAAGGAAGAGATGTGTTACTGTGTAAAGTGCGGCAATATCTACGTATGGACAAACGGGAGAAATTGCCCGACTTGTACCGCATATCACGCCTGTATCGAACTTGAAAAGAAAATTGATCAATTGTGTGAAGTATTTGACTAAGAGTAACAATATGATATCAATCAAGTGGACTACGGAGAAGGTTGAAGGGTTTCTAATAGCAACAGCAGCTGGAGAAGTAACTGAAGGCCCATATTATTACAGTGACAATAATGAATATGAAGTGATTCTCAGGGGTGGAAATTTACACCAAAGCTCTTACAATATAATTTCACGATTTTTTGAGGTTAAAGATGTTACAGGTAATGGAGATGATGAGCTCCACATCATTCTTCAACCATCATGACCAGGCTACAAATCGATGATACTGGCTGGCACAGACTCTATCAGTGCTCGACGTTCACAAAATGGGGCTACAAAGATAGCCCCTACCGCGTTATCGCTCATCTCGAAAAGAGTCGAGGCCACTGGTCAGCAATTTTCACAACTACATTCCACAACAGCCGAACACATACTATCCGTGGAAATTGTGGTGGTGGGAATAGCGGACGAACATTAGCTGTGTCGGCAGCAAAGCAATGGATGCGGGAAAATAAAAATGGCTGTCCTCCACCTGGAGAGATTCAATAATGCATAACGACAAACAAGCGGAGTATAATCGAATGGTGCAAGCGATTAACAACGAAAAAGACAACGAGAAGGAGACGGTGTCAAATCCATACGAGCTCGAATCTAAGTCGCCATCTCAACTTCTCAGTATGGCTGATGACTACTCAGAAGAAATCGTTGAAACTCACGACCTACCGATTTCAACAGATGATTTCACAATCGATATCAGTAAACGCATGACTAAAAGTCGGGGTCTGTGTAGAAAACAAAATGATGAGGTTCAAATTCGACTCAGCTGGCCGGATTACGAAAATAATGGTTGGGAACAAACTCAGGAAACAATCCGACATGAATTGATTCATGCCCATCAATACATCAATCACGGTGAGGCTGATCACGGGCCAACGTTCAAGGAGTGGATGGATGAGCTCGATACTTCTGTGTATGCTGATGATCCTGCCTCAAAGGGCAAGTACACGATCCGATGTCCTAATTGCTATAACGAAAATTACCGACACCGGGAGTGTAAGGTTGTTCGTCAACCTGAGAATTACAAATGTACTGTTTGTGGTCACATCGGATTGACTGTAGACATTAACGAATAGAAGCCCAGTTCTCGTTAGTTCTATCTCGCTTTTATCGGTGATATCCCACAGGTGAACGAGTTGCCTGTGGGACATTAGATGAAAGTGACTTCAATGTCATCATTGAAACAAACTAATTCAGACGATGTGATCAGCATTGATAAACAAGTATTGATTAAACAGGCATTCACAATAGCTGGTGAACTGCTTGATTCCCACAATGTTAATATTAACATTGGTGATGAAGAGTATAAAAATATGCCAAATATCTATGAATTAGAAGATTACGTCGAGCATATCGATAAATACCCAGGAAACAGTGTAGAAGAATATAGCATCCACTTTCATGGCGAGACAGAGTCGCACAGATCAAAACTTGTTAGCTCAGGATCTCATTGGCATCCAGCTGAATATGAAACAATCCATATGAAACTTGCTTTCACTCTTATTTATTATCCAGCTGCCAATGGTGGTTTCGGTGGTGTAGAATTAACTATTGATCATCTATAACTAATGATGCCAATTCTAACCCATAAGAATATTATATTGGCTTGGCTATTCTCCGACAATGCCCGAAATAAGACTCGAAACAATGTCCCAGCACAGATGTCATCCAAATGCCTCCGGTTATACAACTGAAAAGACAAATGAATATGGCTCGTTCAAGGTTCACGTTTGTGGTAAGTGCGGTGAAGAAACCCCGATCGACAATTAATAATTAATGAATTGTTCCGGTAATACATCAGGCGATGAGTGGCAACGCTATGCACTGGATTGTACACTAAACCTTAATCCTGAAGGCTATCACGCTGGATTCACACAATCATAGTTAATTTTTAGCTTGTAAATTACACACAATCCTAAGATCAAAGTTAATTAAGAAATAGTGACATCCTTACAAAAAATACCATGGAACAAACTTAGTATTGCATCGCTGTTAACCATCTCAGGTATTGTTCTTCTGAATATTCCAATATTTGGTTATTATAAGTATTCTACGTTTGATTACCTATTTAGATATCCAATATATATTATTGGTCTTGTTGGGTGGTATATTTGCCGGCCATTATTAGCGATAAATCAATGGTATAGGGATAACAAGAAGGAGGGGAATCATCACAACCGACAGTCGGTATCAGTACTGATCCCAGCATATAACGAAAGTCACGGCATAGTTGAAACTGTAGAATCAGTTCTTAAACAAAGTTATAGCGGGCCGATTGAGATAGTGATCACTGATGATGGCTCGACTGACAACACATGGGAAGTCATAAACTGGTTAGCAGCGACGTATGAGAGCGTTCACACAGTCCGTCAGGAGAACGCTGGCCCTGGAGTCGCCCGGAACACATCGTTGGCTCATGCCACCGGAGAGCTTGTCCTGAGTCTCGATGCTGATACGGTTCTTGACTTCAACACAATTCGAAATATGGTTAAACAGTTCGACAACGATGTGGTTGCTGTTGGGGGCAACGTGAATGTCAATAACGATACCGGTGTTCTAACGAAAACTCAGCTGTTCGATTACTCGCTGTCGTTCTCGATCGGTCGGATGTTTCAGTCGCGTCTTAATCACGTCCTGTGTCTCTCCGGATCGTGCAGTATGTTCCGGCGGGCTGTCCTTGACGAAGTCGGCGGTTGGAAGATCGACCCGAAGTATGCTGATGACTTCGAACTCTCGATCAGGATGAGTGAACAGGGACAGATTGGATTCGCCCAGGATGCGATCGCCCATACTGAGGCCCCGACAACGATTCAAGGGCTCTGGAAGCAGCGAACATGGTGGGCGAGACTGGGGTTATCAACGATGATTTTACACTGGCGATCGAATCTCAACCCCTCATATGGTGCAATGGGATTGATTGGGTTGCCACTGAAAACAGCACTAATGATTGGTGCAGTTTTCCAGATCGGACAGCTGATACATGATATTGCAACTGGTTCCCAGCTAACGACAACGATCGCAGCAGTGATCGTCTTTGGAATCATTAGCACAACTGCATTTTCATTGATTATGGTTGCATTGATGGTATTGATTCTTAATAATAAAAAGCCACTTCAATATATCCCATATCTCATCGTCTATTTCACTGTCTATCGTGCGTTCCATACAATGGCACGCCTTGTGGGGATTATGCAAGCCATTAAAAGAGAGTTTAAAGATTTATTGACTAAACTTATTATTGATTGATGAAATTAATAAAAGTAAATAGGAGTGCATATTTCCGGTCTTACAGAAACAACTATAAACTAATACACCTATTATGCTCATAATAATGGTAAAACGATGGCTCAAGTACAACAAATCAGTTGTTGACGGTAATCGTATGGAAGCAAGAATTATTTATGATACTCCAATAGATAAAGAAACGGTCGGAACCATTAGTGTTGAAGTGTTAACTATAATAGAGGAAAATGAAGAGATTAAGAAACAGGTTGATGATGAGTTAGTCCTACTATCGTGCCTTAATTTGGTTACTGAGAAAGAGCTGTTATCGACATTTAAGGAATATTGAGCTTATCGAAGATATTGGCGATCCCATTCAGTAAGCAATTCCACAGTGCGTTTCCTGGCTCGATCTCGACTACCACACCACTCGAAATGGAGTGTATCATACTTGGTCGGCCATTTCTCGACAGTGCCGATAACGGAGTTGGGATGTATATTGCTGAAGTAGTTCCCTCCTTGTGCATTGGCTTTATCTGACTCTACTATAACAGCAAAGCGAGCCAAAGATTGAGCTCGTTTAATTTCTCGTTCGAATCGATCTCGTTCCGATCCACATGATGTGGCGAGATCGTTAAGAGATTTCCGCTCGACGGCAAAATGGCGCTCATAGCCCTTGATAGCGTAGTCTCCAACGTCAAGACGCTGCTGTTCAGTGTTGAAATCGGGAAATGAATATGGCTTTTTCTCCCGATCGTCGATTAAGATTGTGAACATCAGTCCATCACCTCGATCGATGTATCAAGGTTGTCGAGTTGGTGATCTACCTTGCCGTAGCACTTGCGAATGGATCGAGCACGATACCCACAATCATCTGCAAAGTCCGAGAACAGCTCGTCATTGTTCTTAGCACTTCGGCTGGGATGATACATGCGTCCATCCTCTCGAACGGCGTGAGCGGCAACACAGAACGCTACAAGCGGTACATCAATGATTTGGTTAACCCAATCTTCGAGTGGCATCTCATCAAAGAGCTGGCGGCCTCGGCGCTTCTGATAATCAGTAAGCTCAAGCGAAGAACTAACGGCATCGTAGATCGCCAGGTTGTCTTGTCGATAGCGGACTGGTTCATTAGATCCTTGACCAGTTCGCTGATCAATGTTGTACGAGGCAAGTCGTTTGTAAAAATCAGTGTTCAGTTCTGAACCATCGAGTCGTCGGCCAGAAACATCACTGGCTTTGAAACTCGTCTGGTTCGGACTATCCATGTCAGTAATCGGTTCTCCTTCAGATTCGTCAAACATAGTAGATCAAAAAAGACAATTAATCAGAGATTAAAATTCGCCATAGATACATCTCATTAAATTGCCTTCAATAGTATAATACTCACCTCAAAACTTAAAAGTATTGTAATTATTCAAAGATGAATAAGGGAACGAGAAAAGAGATAATAGAGATAAGAGTAAGGGTTTGCTGTAGTTGTAAATCTCTGTTTTTACTCTTTAAACACCGTTAAAACACTGATAGAAACGACGAGAAGGGGAAGAGGTTTTACAGCTTTGTTACCGTCTTAGTTAGGATAACCACCTTGTAACAACCACAGTTAACAGCTACTGCCCCTATCTCTTTTCCTTGGTAGTTTTTCTCTTTCCGGCTTTCTGTCTGCCTTCATTCTGATAAACTACGTTTATACCTTTAAGGCTTGTCTATAAGGAGTTATTATTCTTAATATGTGGTTCGATAGCATACCAATAGAAGACCGCTCTATCTGGTGAGGTATTGGGGTTCGATTCCTCAATAGAGCCTTAGCCAATGCGTGGCTGACAAAACGTGCAGATATGGATTTCACCAATGAGTTTAACACAACCCCCTCTTAATGTCGTTGTAATGGCGAACAACCAATCAAATCCAGATATCGAAGACTGGATGTACCCATATTTGGGTGGCGCACTTGATTTTACTACTGGCCTACGGACTAAGGTTAGAAAATCTAAAAGTCATAAAATTGGATATACAATTACACCAGTTGTTAGGTTTACCAATGTTTCCCGCACGCCACTTGGAATGATCGATGCATTTTGCGACGAGTATAATATAAATACTGTTATGCATCATCGAGATTCTGGGTCATATTTCTTGGAAATTAGCGGTACAACAAATGTTAAAGAGTTATTAGAGTCGTTTAGACCCTATATTCTGGGTTTAACAGAACAAGTAGATATATTGTTAAATAGAATTATTCCAGCGCTGGAACGTGGAGACCATCGTGAGAAGGAAGGCTTTTTGAGTGTAATGAAGAATGTGGAAGAATTCAGAGAGCATAATAATAGAGGTAAATCGTCTAAATATACAAAAGAGTTTTTTGAAGATGAATGGGATTTGTAATTGACCGGTATTATTAAGTGAGAGAATGAGAATTATTCTATTGAAGGGATAGCTGTTGGGCCGGCTTAACCATAATCGGTCCTTTGTTTCCATTCGAGTTTGAGTACCAACGGTGCAACTTCGTTGGGTGGAATTTTTGGCACGCGATAACCATGCGTGCTGTTGATTGCAGAACCGGCGAGAGACAACTATATTCAACCAATATGGCATACTTTGATAGCAGTAACGACGGGAGTACCAACAGCGGTAACAACAGCGGTAACAACGCAGATGATCTTAACCTGCGACTCACACCGAAGGTGGCGATCCGTGGTGAATTGGCGCGGGCATTCGGAACAGATCAAAGTTGGGGGCAGTCGATCGGTCTGGTCTTTGAGAATACGCGACTTGTTGAAGGCTGTATCTATAAAGATACGGAGAAAGAGGTTTACAAAGGATTTTCCTGGAGCGAAATTTGTGGTGTAATGCCTAAAAACGACAAGGGCATCGAGATTACAGAAGATGACGCTCAAAAAATCTATAGTACGACGTATGGAACAACGGAGAAGAGTTACGAGCTCATTGATGCCCGCATTCACGGCGAGAGCGATCCCATGCCGATCGGTGATGGGAACGTGATCATGTGGTACGGCGTAAGTGGTGAGGAGAGTACGCCAAAGGCAGCCTCATTGCGTCTTGGTATGCTGCTTCATCCAGACGCGAATGGGAATGTGCTGAGTGAAACTGACGGTCACAACTGGCTTGGAGATACATCTGGCAGTAACTGGCTTCGTGACGATCTCCAGGGCGAGGAGTTTGATTACTATCTCGATAAGCGACCGTCGTCTGAATCGGATCGGAAATACCACTATCCGGTGCTGATCAAAACATCGATTGGGGAACCTGTGCAGCCAGTTGCAAATGCTGGTGGCAGTGTGGAAAACAGTGGTACGCTTGCTGATTCTAAAGATTCTGAAGTCTCTGGAGAAGAATCAGAGTCCGCTGATAGCTCTAATGATATTCCAGAACCAGTTGAGAACTTCATCTCAACAGCGAGAAAACTTGATATGGAAGATGATGAGTCGAAATTGGCGCTGCTGAACGATCTCATTGGTGATCCGCAAAACGAGCTTGTAATTGAGATGGTTGAGAAAATGGGAGGCAAAAATGAGGTTGCGGGGATGGTTTAAAATGAGTGAAATAACCGATCTTAGTGTGTCGTACAGCGAGAAAAAGCAGGTGAACGATTTTGAACCAGTTGAAGTGAGTACTGAGGCTACGGTATCCCTTGAGTCTGGTGACGACCAGGATGAAGTGTTCGATGAAACACTCGATAAGCTCGAAGATATGGTAGCCCGCGGCCTTGCACAACGACTCATGCGCGAAAAGCGCGATAAAGACGATTGAAATGATCGTGTGTGGTTCAATTGCATTTACCTTTGCCGTGTTATTCATTCCGGTCACTCTTTTTCTACTTTGTTGCTCTATCTTCGCTCTGATTAGTTAGTATGTCCATAGGTCATGAAATAGGTCAATGAAAGTCTGGACTCTACCGTCTCCCTTCTTGTCGATTCTAACAGTAAACACATGTCATACTTTAACGAAGACAACAACGACAGCGACGACACAAGTACTGAAACGACAACTGAACCCGATGATAACGCTAACGAATCAATAGATTTGTATCAGACGGCTGGCCCAGATGTTGATACCCCAGATTTCCACACGATACTACAGATAGTGCGGGATTCGGGGCTTGTTGGCGAGGAAGAGAACATTCTAACAATTGTGCTGGGTATGCTTCGTGGGAAACTCATTATTCTATACGGAGTAAGCCGATCTGGTAAAGATGCGATTATGGAGGCGGCGATTGATCTTTACAAAGATGATTACGTGTACGAGTGGCCGACCGGTGAAAGCCCGACGGCTCCGTTCTACAATGCTGATGAAATTAATGGCTATCCAGTTCAGTATTTTGGTGATTTGGCCCGTGTCCAGGAACATCAGGAGAAGATCCTAAAGGCGTTCGGTGAAGGGAAAGATGCCGAGCGTGATGTAACAGATATTTCGGCACCGGAAGGTGAAGAAACTAAGCTACAGACGCTTAGTTGTCCACGAACAACGACTGCAACGATCGCGCTTGACAATGAGAACGTGGATCTGAACGACTATCCGGAAATGCTTAAACGGGCATTGATGTTGTCTGTTGATTCTTCAAAGCAACAGACAGAGCGAGTTGTCATGCGAAAGCTTCGTGAGCATGCTGATCAGGTTGAGAAGGAAGTTGATGCGGTAGAGAAAGCTGAGGTACGGCAGTATCTTAGTGATATTCCCGTTGAAAAATTCAATGATCATCCTAATAATAAGATTGTCAATCCAGCAGCTATCGAGATTGGCAAACAAAAAATGATGCCAACTGACTTTCCCGAAGCTCGTTTTGATGTTGATCGCTTCGTAGAGTTCATCGGCACGACAACGCTGTTCAATCATGCTGATCGGATGACGATTGATACTGGTCGGGGGCTGAAGATGCTTACAACGCCGACCGATATCTGGTACGGGATGAAAATTCTCGGTGAGCGGATGATTCTCTCGTCGCTGAATCTTACCGATGAGGATCAGGCCGTGCTTCGGTATCTTAGAGAATCGAAAAGTATGTGCGACAAGGCAGATATCCAGATGGGACTCCGTGAAGCTGGATATAATATTAATGACCGCGATATTCGACGGTCGCTGGATTCGATGCGCGAGAAGGGATACGTTCGTGTCGATAAGAGTTCGAGTCCACACAGCTTCTCGCTATCTCCATTCGCATCAATTACTAACTTTGAAGTTGGCCTCGATTACGAGGCAATTGTTGAGGAAGCAAAGGAAGTTGTGTATAATATCGACGGTGTCTCTGATGAAGTCGCTGATGAGTACGTTGAACGGTATTGTGAAGGGACGGGGACATTCGTCACTGACCCATTCACTGGTGAGGAGCTCGATATCACCGAAGACGCCTCTCTCCAGGAGGCTGTAGACAGTCAGACGGAAGCTGTGGCCGATGTTTTTGACGAGCCGATGTTCGGTACCGACAGTGAAGACGACGAGAACAAGGACAGTGACGACTCAGATAACATGGAACTAACTGGTGGAACCCTACAATGAACTCAAATAAAAAATATAGCAACGAAAGGATTATCGGACATAGAGTTTCGGCTGATATCGAAGAAAATAATTTCACTGGTATTTTTGCGGATTCTGATTTGGAGCCACAAATTCCCGAATATATTGTTATCACTGAAAGTGACATTGGTGTGAGTGAGGGTTCTGGATGGACTAAGAGCGTGAAACTTTCACCAACTGAATTGAAGGATATTTATAATTTGTTCTTTTCGGAAGACGAATGAAATGGACTATGAAAACCTAAGAAACTCATTGCGGCTGGTAGCATCGACATATCCTCGACGAGTCGGAAAACACCAACAGACAGCAATCTCGCCAACTCAAGCCGCAGCACTCATAGGGACGGCACAGAAGGACTCAGGTGATTTTCCGTTTATCTCGACGTATTCATTCCCACGGGGCCATTCGTCGGATGGCTATGTTCCACGGGTTGATCGGTTGTTCATCGACTTCGATGTTCCCGACCGGGAGAGTCGGTGGGAAATTGCCATGAGTCGGCTGCTCGTTCGTGTTCGAAAGATTGCGGGGGTAATCAGTAAAACAGATAACGCGTGCGCGTGGCAAGCTTCTCTATCGGGCAATAAGGGCGTTCATCTTGACGTGTCCTTTCCACCAGTGGCTGCCTCGAATGGATATCTGGAGCAATTTAAGGCTGGATTGAGTGACTATGCGTCGAATCTTGTTACAGCGATGGAATCAGCAACAGGCATTGGGGACATTGATGAGTACGTCGATATCTCGTCTGCTGATATGGCCCGGATGCGGCGAGTTCCCAACACTATCCATAGTGGGGCGACAGATAGAGCCGGTGAACCCCGGTATTGTGTACCAGTAACTTTGAGTGAGTTGGAGAAAATCACTCCAGCAGATTATATCGAGCTCACGAAATCCCGTCGGGAGGTCACAGAAGAAATGATGCCAACCCCTTCTCGTCGTGCCCATGATCGTGTTGCAATCGCTGTTCGGACGGCATCGACAACGAATACGCGAACAGTGGGGGAATCACGGTATGATACAGACGTTATCGAGGAGTATAGACGCCAGTCTAATGGTGCAGTCGGCGTTGATGACCTACCATTCATGTTCTCCGATAGACCGTGCATAGAGACGTTCATCAATCGTGATGATGCCTTCGAGCACGGCTCGGCGTCGCACTTGATGGAAATGAAGGTCATTACTGAAATGACTAACCGCAACGTGCCAATCGAGACGATGGTTGATTATTTCAGTCAACACAGCGATTTCGATGAGGCGTATACGAAACAACAAATTCACCAGTACATCGGACGACAGTATGATCCGGTTGCTTGTGAGACGATATGGGATCAAGCGTACCAGTTCTGTATCGGAAGCGATTGCTACCTGTACGATGAGCACTAAATATGCAATGTGAATATGGAACAGCAAAGGCTGGAAATGTATATGACGAGCGGTGTGAGAGAGACGCCGTTCAAGAGTATATGCAGTTATCTGAACCAATCCATCTTTGCGAAAAACATTATGACAAAATTATTCGCGGAGATTACTATTCGATAATGAGATGAGAGATACATCAAATAAAAATGGAAACTATTAAGTGGTGCTATGAGAATTATTTTATTGAAGGCAGATTCTGAGACAGTGTATCTTGTTGAATAGCGAAGCAACCGATTGTTGATTGCAATTTTAATGGCACCAACCAAAACACTTGAGCGAGTAGTATCGCATTTGCCAGCTACAACACCTGAACTGGCAGATGAACTCGATTATAAGAGTTATAGCGGCGTGTATGATGCGGTGAGCAGGCTTCGGGAGCATGGATACGTGATAGACCAGAACGAGGATAACGAATATTTCCTCCACTCGAAACCAGGGGGAAAAGTAGCAGCTGATGGAGGATCAGTTAAGACGAGAGTGTCATCAGGAACAAAACAATCCATCACAAACTCGGCAAAGTCACATCTAATCGAGCTCGAACGGGAGTTGACGGACCGAGCAAATGAACTGTCCCTTCCAGCTAATTCTGGTCTGAATCGTAATCAGGAGATTGAGCCAGGCAATGAGAGTATGGTCTTTTTCCGGAGTGACGATCACTTTGGACAGGTTGAAACCAACCAGAACGGGAAGGAGATCTTCAACTCTGACATCGCTGAGAACTACGTTCGTCGGTACTTCAACCGTGGGCTATCTATCAAACACAAACGCCAAGAGATGGGCACAACGTTCGATGGTGCGTACCTGATCCTTGACGGTGATCACGTTACTAACGAAACGATCTATGAGGGCCAGCCACACAATATTGATGAATCGTTGGATGAGCAGGTTGATCGAGCGGCCCGCATTTACGTTGAATCGATCAGTAGGCTTGCTGCCGCGTTTCCCCAGGTGACGGTCATTACCCAACACGGGAATCACGGCGAACTTCGGATGGGCGGCCAGTCGTCTGGAGCCAACGCCGACGATCTCATGTTCCTAATGGTCAATATTGCCATTGAGCAGTCAGATATTGATAACGTAACGTTCATCCAGAACGAGGATACGAATTCGACGGCGTTCAATCTCAGGAATCATCGGGGATATATCCGACACGGCCAGGATTCGCTTGAACATATTGGCACAAGTTCTGGCAAAGATAGGTGGAAAACTTGGTTTATAGACGCTATGGATAGTAGTCCAGACAACAAGCCGTGGGATATTGCCTATCGGGGCCATTACCACGAAGTTAAGATCGAGCCGATTGCGGGGCGGCCGGTGGTCATGGGTGGGGCGCTTGAGCCGTCTGGCGATTACGCAAACTCGTTGGGAATTGCAAAAAGTCGTCCAGCTGGAATTGTTCACGGTGCTACGGACAAAGAGCCACTCGCATGGTCAGAATTCGTATACTTCAATTAATTTTCCATATAGTTAGGCAATGTTATAATAGAGAAGACTTATAATATACAGATATAGAATATAGTATGCCTACCACAATCAAGCAATATCGGGCGTAAACCACTCGTATATTGCAACTATCGGATGAGTGGATGGGTATGTTGATTGCCAAATAACCAACCAAAGTGAGTTTGTTCACTTGTTGACACTTAGATGAATAACACGCAATGTCGCGCGGACTATGTTGAAGTTACAGATATTAAATCAGACTCATACGCTAAACCACCGGGGGGAGATAGCGGAGATGTATTCCTGGTGACCCGCGATGACGTAGATGAGAAGTGTGTGGGAGATCCACAGCGATACGAAATTGCATGGGAAGTTACAAAGGGAATTTACGGGCCAAAAACGCTGATAAAAGAAGTCCAATGTTCAACCGCAGTTTGCCCTGAATGCGATAGTATCGGGCGGTATGACGAACGAGGCGATGTTTGTTGTGTTAACGATAATTGTGGCGTGGTTATTTCTGGTGGTGCAGAGCCAATTAGCTATGATGTATATAACGGGATGTCTGTAGCGACCGAACCGGAACCGGACGTACAATAGCCCCTTCTGGTTATTCTTATGACTGATAACAACACCAACAGTGACGATGAGACGAACAGTGACGATGAACAGCTTGACGAACTCGTGCAGCAAACTCAGGAGTTCCACACAATGCTTGACAAAATGAAACAATGGTCAGGTGATGTGGCTACTGAAATTCTCATTCGACGTGGCGAAACAAACGATGAAGAAGAAATTGAGCGAATTGACGAGGCACTTAAACTGGTCCGATCGGTTTCGAAGCGAATTGAACAAGGCGACAATCAGCGAGCTCGAAGACCATGACTACGTACCAAAAGCAATACCATCATTTCGGTAGAAATGATAAAATTACTGTTCATGGAGAGATCGTGCATGTTGATCCGTCACCGAAGGGACTATCCCGTGGGGTCAATGTCCTGGTGAGACTCCCTGAAGACGATAAGGGGGAGACGTACTATTGTGATTATGAACGCAATAATGGAAAAGCGTGTTCGAGAGAGGTAGACACTCCCGATGAATCTTGTTGGCAGCATGGTGATGACGATGAGTGATAGCTTGGACGATCGTGTGGTGACGCTTCGACTCGGGGTGAATGAGACATATAATTTACTACAGGCTATTGATATGGCTGAGATGAACAGAAATAGTACTGGTGGTAACTTAAAAAATAAATATGGCTGTCTTATGGATACTGTTGAAGATCAAGTTGACCTGAGTACTTTCAACTCTCTCCCTTCACGTTAGTTCTATCTCCTTTTGTTGGTGAAATCCCGCAAGCTGCGCTTGCGGGGCACTAAACATCAGGAGATGACTATCCTACTGAAAACCGATGAAGATGTTGAGAAGCTAACTGATGTTGCTGATGCGGTCCAGGCAACGGAAGAGAAAGTACAAGTGGTTGGTTTTGATTCGGAAAGCGAGCTTGTTGATGGATGGCTATTCGGTGCTTATGGTCGAGTTAAGCTCTGGGTCGATTCAACACTTAGCGACGAGGTGGCGAAATATGAAGGCGTCACAAATCCGATGACACATCCTGATAATCGAGTGTGGTTCGATAACGATAGTAGGAGATTAACCCAACATGGTCGGATAGCGCGACTAAAAATGCAAAATATAGACGATAACTAATGAACGAATTCGTCTGTAATCATTGTCAGACACATTATACTGACCGACGAGAAACGAACTGGACGGGTCAATGTCCGAACTGTGAACAATTGCGGCGGTTTGTGCTTATCAATGAGTGAAGAGATTCCTGAAATCTTCGAGAAGGCGGCTGAAGCGATTTATGAACGAACTGAGAAGCATGGAGCGGAAGATAACTTCGACACAATTGCAGCCTTCTGGTCTGACTATCTTGAAAGGCGTATTTCCCCAAAGGAAGTGGCCGACTTGATGATCTTACTTAAAATTGCGCGAGCAAAGGACGGATCGTATAATCAAGACGATTACTCTGACGTTTGTGGGTATGCGTATCATGGAAATCAGATCTCTTCTGGAGAAAAGGGACATACTTTGATTCGTAATAAAATGTCCACTGGTGATAGACAATGAGTAAAAGAAAACTAACAATAAACGGCATAGAATTTGACCCTGAAAGATTTAGTTGGGATGACGCATGGAAGAAGCCAGTCAAGGTGCAAGCTGTTCCTTTGATGATGTCATTCGAGGTCGAAACGATGGAAGGAACAATGGAAGCCGAGCGTGGTGATATTCTCATCCGTGGTGTTGAAGGTGAATTATATCCCTGTGATAAAAATATATTCAGTCAGACATATACTACTGATGAGAGTGCCGTTGCCAAGTATACGGATGGTGATATCATTAGCGCAAGGCGTGAGCTATTTGACCACACATTACGCCATGTCTCAACTGGTGTAACGGATACTGACGCTCGTGCTGGTGTTCGCGCGTTTATTGACCTTCTCCGCGAAGGAAATTGTGATAGACAATGAGTGCAGATAGTAATCTAACGTGCCCATCGTGCGGTTTCGAGGGACTATTTGACGGTCAAAATATTTTCTCCAAAACAATTGCTGAAGATGTTAGTTTTGGTGGTAATCTCTTCGTAAATGAGAAGATTCAAACATTTTATGTACATGGGTGTACCAATTGTGGGGATAAATTTGCTGTAATAGAAGAAGAAGAGATAGACAATGAGTGATATTGACCCAGAGGTTATTGACGAAATTGAATCGGTAGATGGGCTAAAGGCCGTACTCCAGTTGATCGGTCGCGCTGGAATGAAAGCCCAGGATGAGGGCAAATGTATACTTTCGTTTGAGATGACCAGCAATGGCCTTACTGTGGTTGAAATCACCGAACACGTAGCGGCACTTGAAGGTGAAACTGAATGAGACAATATAAGTTAGAAGAGTTACTTTTTGAATCTCTGGCTATAACGATGATTCTTCTGCCATTATTTTTTCTTTTGTTGGCATTATACTTTCTTTCTCCTATTATCTTTGGCTCATTTTGTCTAACCTTTATTGTAATATTTGTCACTCTACACAAAACAGAATAGTTTATGCCAGACCAAAGCAATCGCGTAGAAAAATTACGTGAATCCGACGAGAAGTACCCATATCACTCGAAGAGTCGAGTGCTTAAATATGTGAAATGTCCTCGGCAGTTCGAGTATAGCTACCTCAAGGGCTATAAAGAGCCTGAGACGTATCCAATGCGACGTGGGACAGCTATTCATGAAACTATCGAGGACTATTATCACAACGTGAGCCATTACGTCAGTACGTACGTAATCCCACCAACCGTTGGGCAATTGCAACAATTCTTGCCGGATTATAAGCGGTGGCAACCGTACGTCGAGCCGTTCATCAGCAACTTCTTGCGGTTTGAAGCCCGGCGACTTGAAGAGGCATCGAGCATCGAGACATGGCTGCCGGTGGAGGTTGAGGCTGAAGGGTGGGTTGAGGACCCGCTTGATCAAGGCAATGATCCAATCCCAGCTATGGGCTACGTCGATGTGATCTACCATGCTGATTCGATTCCAGGGTTGCTCGACACTGGAAAAGTGATTGTCGATCATAAGACTGGAAAAACGCCTGATGAGCAGTATCGAGACGACGGCATCTATCTCCAGGGCGAATTCTATACAATGCTCTTTGGAGATGAATATAATATAACTGCTGTCGCTGGCTACTATCCGAAAAACGACGATCTGATTGTTTCTACTCCGTCCCGTTCTCGTCGTTCCGATCTGCTGCAAACGATGGGTGACATTGAGACTGCGATTGAGGAAGATCATGTATATCTTGAAACAGATGAACAACCGTTGTGTAAATGGGGCGAAGCTGACGATGAAGAGTGTTCTTACTACCGGATTTGTTCCAGCTCGTGGGGTGAACCATTACGGCACGGTGATACAGTGCGGAAAATGGTTGCTAATGGCTGTAGCCACGGTGAAATAGCAGCTCATCTTAACTGTAGTTACGATTCGGTTAATTACGCCAAATATAAACTCGGACTAAGTTAAAATGTTAGACGAAAAGTACATCGCTTATAAGATGGATGTATCGTTCATAGGCACACTATTGACTATTGAGATAATATTGTGGGTTATCCTTGCGTTAATTGGATTTGAAGTTATTGCACCATGGATTGGCGTTATTGTTTTTATTGCGATTAGCCTGTTTAAATCGGTAATTGCCAATCTTAACCGAAGAAAGTTTCCGATTGATAGATTTAACTACTGATTCTGGTGAATAGCCTAATCAGCTATTAGGTTCGATTCCTATTTCAGTACATTAGGTGACGTTGGTAAAATCAGCTGCACAAGAGTTGTATCGCCGCACAAACGGGGAATTTGAAATTGTGCAAGGAATCAATGATCCAAACGGAACGATCGGCGCTGAACTGGATCGAGATGGCCGTGGCTACGTTCTCGTTGCAAAAGAGTATTCGTACAAGGGGTTGGCATCATTTATGACGGTAATCGTTGAGTGGGCCGTAAACAACGACTGCCAATTAATCTTCTACGAAGATCGTAATGAGACATTCACAGTTTTTGACGAACGATTGGTGCAGCAAGAAGGGGATGATTCCCACGGATCGAGTAAGAAAGAGATGGCTGAGTGGACTGAGATACCGTGTTCACGAGGTTGTTCACTTGAGTCGTATATAGCTGGTCGAGCCTCTCCAGATACGCTTAGTGGAGAAAATGAGACGTTGACTGTATACAAATGAATGATGAAGAACGAGCTGACGTAGAACGGGCATTGGAGAGACTGTCTGATCGAAATCCTGCACAATTCTTTCTAAAACGTGCGCTTGGAAAGGAGACTGAGTATGAAGAAATCAACGGTCATCTATTCAGTGATGATAGTAAGTGGTGTAAACATGGTAGTTGTGAATTGATGAGAAAACGAAAGAACATTGCTGATAAAGTAGACTGTCCGGCACCAATGGAAGGCATAGAATTGCACATCGATAATAAATATATTCATTAATAATAATGAAACTTAACGGAAAATATACCGACGCGACAGTAATAGCGGAAGAAGTAGATAACTATTGTCTTGAGCAAATACAGGAGCTAATCAACCACGAGGCGTTTACAGAGCCAGTAAAAATTATGCCCGACGCTCACGCTGGAGCTGGCGCTGTGATCGGGTTCACAATGCCGGTTGGGGATAAGATCATTCCGAACACGATTGGCGTCGATATCGGGTGTGGTGTTGACGCTATTAACATCGGTTCTGAGATCCCCAATGATCTGCGCGAGCTCGATGAGACGATTCGTGACGTTGTTCCATTCGGTTTAATGTTCACGACGATACAGACGTTGATATTGAGAGTATTGCGCCATGGGTGTCTTTAAATCAAAGAATCTACTTGATGGATATAGATATTGAACTCAGTCCAGAGTATTATAACAATCTCTTAGACAGGGTTGGATACGACGAGAAGCGGGCCAATCAGTCGCTCGGCACACTCGGCGGTGGTAATCATTTTATTGAGGTTGCTCAATCTGAGACCACCGGTGACTATTGGCTTGTTGTTCACTCCGGTTCCCGTGGGCTTGGCCTTTCTATTGCTCAGTATTGGCAGAATAGAGCAACTGATATAATGGACGAGAAAGCGGCTGTTGAGATTGATTACGAAGCGATTCGTGAAAACTTCGACGGCGAAGATATCAAGCATGAGATTAACCGCCGAAAAGTAGAAGGGCCTGATCAAGACCGGAATACCGACCTTGATTATCTTGAAGGAGAAGAGATGGATGGATACCTCGCTGATATGGTGTTCGCCCAATGGTATGCTATGAAAAATCGAAAAATGATACTTGATTCTATTTCCACAGAACTTGATACATTTGAGGAGGGTGTTATTGGAAAATCTATCATCTCTTCGACTCACAATTATATCGACTTTGATGATATGGTTATCCGAAAGGGTGCAATCCAGGCGCATGAAAACCAGAAGGCGGTCATTCCATTCAACATGCGCGACGGAACCCTTCTCGTTGAAGGTAAGGGTAATCCCGACTGGAATAACTCGGCTCCACACGGCGCTGGTCGGATCATGAGTCGAACACGAGCCTTTAACGAGTTGTCTGCTGGTGAATTTGCACGGGAAATGGATGGTATCTTCTCTACATCTGTGGGAAAAGAAACGCTCGATGAATCTCCGATGGCATACAAATCAACTGAGGTTATCGAAGAAGCGATTGAACCAACTGCTACTATCGTAGACCGCTTGAAGCCTGTACTCAATTGCAAAGCTGAATAATGAAACTACCTGATGATTGGGTTGAAGAAGAAAGATATGGTTATAGCCCATCGAGATATGATCCTGATGATGGAAATTATGAATGTAATACTTGTGAGACTAATTTAAGAACATATGGAGATGGACACACTGCCTCGAAGCGTTGCCCTCAGTGTGATGTAACAGTCTGGTTGTACTGACGTTCTTGTTGTTTCTATCGTTCAATATCTCCTGCTACTACTCTTGGTAGGTACAGCACGGTTCGATTCCGTGGTAGTGGCCTCTCTTTTTGTGGTGATGTACAGTTGGAAAGATAACTAAAACAAACTATGAGTACAGAAGAGTTTCTTGTTACAAAAGTTGAAGCATCGTGTGAAGATGGCACAGACATTCACTTATTCGGTCGAGATAACGATAATGAAAGAAAGGAAGTTGTGGTAGAAGATTACTCCCCGTTCTTCTTTGTCCCAAAATCGGAGATTGGTGATGTTCATTCGTTGATTGGGTCGAACGGTATTATATCGATCGAGGAGTCTGATCGGGATGGGTTCTGCACCGATTGCGAGCTCATGAAGGTCACAGTTGAGGAGCCCAGGAACATTCGTAGTGCAAAAAAATTATTCCACCAAACGTTCGGCGCTGATGTTTCGGTCGAGAATCGGTTTCGGATTGAGACAGGCCTGAAGGACGCGATTGCTGTTGACGGGAAGCTTCTTGATTCCGGTTTCACATCGAAATCGTCGCCTGACAATATCAACCCCGTCGAGGGGGATTTTCCCGACGTTACCCCAAGGGTTTGTACACTCGATATCGAGGTAGACGACCGTGGTGAGTTCCCCGAGGCTGGTGAACGTAGGATTACATCGATTGTTGCCCACGACAGTTTCGAGGATGAAATTGTGGGCTTCATCGATCTTGATGGTCGGGAAGTGAATGAAGCCTTTCCTGAGGGGAAACCAGAAGAGGTTGACAAGCTTCATTTCGAGCCTGACGAACGCCGGATGTTGATACGGTTTGCCTGCTGGGTGAGTGAACACAATCCAGATATCCTGACGGGTTGGAACATGGATGATTTCGACGCTCCATACATCATTACTCGAATGGAGAAGATCGGCGTTAATCCTGATCGCCTATCGCCACTGGCAGATGCTGGATTGAACTATAAAGGCAATGCCGAGGTAGCTGGTCGGTCGGTCTATGATATTCTTGAGGCGTATAAGAAAAACTCGTGGGGTAACCTTCGGTCGTACTCGCTCAACTACGTCGCCAACGAGGAACTCGGTGAGTCGAAGATTGAACATGACCGTGGATTCTACGAACTGTGGCAAGAAGATCCAACGAAGTTCATTAACTACAACGCCCGAGATACTGATTTAACTGTTAGGATTAACGAGAAGGGGGACGTGATCGGATTCCGTGATACACTCCGAAAACAAGTTGGGATTAATTTCGAAGATACGCTCAACAGCTCCGACTTCATCGAGATGATGGTACGCCGTAAGCTAAAAGAGAGAGGTGAGGTTGCTCCAACTGCTGATCCAGAAGATGCCGAAGGGTATGAGGGAGCGTATGTATTTGAGCCATATAATGGAGTCGCTGAGAATGTAGTTTGTATAGATATTGATTCTCTATATCCGTGGACGATGTATATGCTTAATGCCAGCCCGGAAATGAAAACTTCCCTTAACGATGCTGAAGAGCATATGTACGACGAGAATGGGAATGCAAAGCCCGGATATGCTTCTTTTGCACCCAATGGAGTCTCTTTCTCGTTGGAAAAAGTTGGTTTATTTAAATCGATTGTTGAAGAAGCTATTAATCTCAAGCGAGAATTTGATGAGTTGAAGTCTGAAGCTGCTGCTAATGGAAACGATGAATTGTACAAAAAATATGATATTCAATATATGGCGGCAAAGGTAATTGTTAATTCTATTTATGGAGTTATCGGTTGGGATAGATTTGTTTTGTATGACCGTGAAACAGCTGAGGCAATTACATTAGCTGGTCAGAAAGTAATTAAAGCAACTGCTGAGTTTGTTGAAAACGAGACTGAAGGAACTGTGGTATACGGAGATACTGATTCCAACTATATTAAATTTCCTTCAGAATGGGATCAACAACAGTGTGTTGAGTATGCACATAAGATCTGTGATCGACTGGAAACAGAGGTGTATCCTGACGTTGCCGAAGGCATGGGGATACCAGCTGAGGAATGTCGGTGGACGCTCGGCCCAGAGATGTACACGCCTCGCTTTTTCCAGTATGGCAAGAAGAAGAAGTACGCTTATCGAGCAACCTGGAAAGAGGGAATGGATATGGATGACGTAGTTGCGGATCCAAAGACGACGATAAAGGGATCGGCAGCGAAACGATCCGATGCTTCTCGTCTTACCCGAGATACTGAAAAGGGTTGCATCAAAGCTATTCTCGACGGAGAACCCGGACGATGTAACGAGATCGTTCACGAAGCGGCGCTGAAACTCGATCCAGACGACCCAGATTGGGAGACGATTGGTATTCCAAGCGGTATTGGAAAGGCACTCGATAATTACGAAACTGATATGCCCCGCGTTCGTGGTGCTCGTTATTCTAACGAATTGCTGGGTACGAATTACGGGAACGGGGATAAGCCAATGCGATGCTATATACAGCCGTTCTACAGCGAAGCTGTGGATGAAGAGATTGATGTAATCGGATATGAAGATGGGAGTGATCTACAACCGATCCTCGACGATATTACGATTGATGCTGGAAAAATGACCCAGACTTTGATCGTGAACCCATTGGAAAATATCCTTGACTCTGTTGGTGTTGATATCAATGCAGCACTGAAAGGACAGCATCAAAATTCTCTGGAGGCGTATTTCTAATGATGAAATACAATAACGATAAACTCAAGAAAATGATTAAGAAACGAATAGACGAACAAGCCAGTGACTTACCGATATACTACGCTGTGTCTGGGAGTCACTTGTACGGGTTCCCGTCGTCCCCGGAAGTCGGTGGGGATATCGATGTTCGTGGGTTTCATATGACTCCCCCATCTCGATATTTAAAGCTTGATCAGCCACAAGTTCGGTATCAAATTAATCAAAGGGGAGTCTCTGATGGATTTGAAGAGTGGTGCGATGCTGAACTTGTAAGTTATGAATTGCGCAAATTCACACAACACGTCTACAACTCGAACTTTAATGTCATTGAGTGGCTAACCGCCGATCCAATATACGGGTTTAACTCGGAAATCTCCGGGCTGTGGGATATCATTAATAGGTATCTACCGATGGATATGGCATCTGGATATATCGGTCTGGCACGGTCGAATCATCAATCCAATTACGATGATCAACCGACCGCGAAACATTGTCTGTACGCTCTTAGAGGACTATTAGCGGCGCTGTATGTAACAAGATCTGGGGCTGTTGAGCCAGACATTACCAAATTAACGACTTGGTATGGCGATTATGACAGTCTTGTATCTAATTTGATCGAAGCAAAACAGACAGGAGAGAACGCTACATTAGACAGCGATCTCCACAATTGGTACATCATGACGTATCGCAATCTTATCGAAGAGGCTGAAGACGCCAAAATTAAATTCCAAAACAACGCGCGCAACGAGCTGAAGAACGATCTTAACGGCTGGATGATGAAATATCGACAATGACTACTAAAAAATACAAAATTACCGTTACGGTAGCTAATGGTGAAGAATTACACGAAGGACAGGCTCTTGCGACAGTTAATAATATTCCGGGCGTTGGTTGTGCTGTCGTAAAACCGTGCTGTCCGGTTTGTGGTGATACATTTGAAGACGCCACTTCTGTTAATAGACGTAAATATGAAGTTGATGTTGAAGACTACGATAATATCTGTTTCCATGAAGATAGCTTAGAAGTCTACCTTCACTAATAAATTGATATTGGATTTTCAAAATGAAAAACAAACAAGTTGGAAATTGGATACAAGTTGAAACGCCCCCAGCAACACTGTATTGCCATAAAGATGGATTAAATACGATAGTTCAAACTTCCAAATATATTGGTGGGAGATATCTTCATAAAGTTTGGGTCGTGTTTCGGGATGTTACTATTCCTGTTTTCTCCAGCGCTAATCCAAAAGGGGGGCATTGGGCTACAAGAGTGGCTAAAGAATTTACTGATTGTTTGGGGAAAGAAGTTCCCCCGGCCCCGACGTTACTTGATCCGTTCTTAGAGCCTTTTGTACAATGACATGGAAGTGTGGTGGTTGTAATGCTGTAGTTTCAGACTCCTTCTTGTGGTGCACTTCTTGTGATCATTGCAAACGTACTTGTGATGATTGTGGCACTGCCCTTCAGTGGCAGAATGAGCGTATCTATTGTCCTAATTGTAGTGCGACGTTTTGGCCGAACTAACTCTCCCCCTTCTCGTTAGTTCCAGGTAATAATTATGAGCAAAAACGTAGTGGCAACACCGTCGGTTGAACAGAAAACGAATATAACGATTCCTGATCGGTATGCTCGGGAAATACGAGAACGGGAACACATTATTGATGCTTGTCCCATAAAAGTGTTCACGAGCTCGATCAACCCGCGCTGGAGTTGGCCGTGGAAGTTGAACGCGGCAAATGAAGCCCGGCCCAGTGTTCCGCCGAGTTGTGATGAGATGATGATCGACCCTGGCCTTAACAATCGTTGTGGGCCATTAGCAGCTGCTCATGCCGCTGCAAAGACTGATGCTGATTACGTTCTCGGCCGTGATCTGCCACCGACTCAGTGCCCTGAGAGAGTCTCTGACGATGAGGTATGGCGCGTCAGTATCGAACGCGTTGCTAACTACATGATTGAACATCGTCGCTTGCGCGAAGCTGATAGTGTGTCCCTCGGGACGTGGGACCTTGCCCATGACGCCGAGGCAATCGCGCCGATCCAACCGCCGTATATTGAGTCGCTCAAATACATGGCTGAACCGATCAAGCGTGATACGCCGCATGGTCCAATGCAGATCACAATCCTCGATGAGACGGATTACATCGCCGTTGGCGGGCTGCTAAGCTTTGATGACGTGACCGAGCGTGTTGAAAAACTTCAAGAGGTCCGTGAACATGTTGGGGATGAGATGAAGATTCATGCACTGGCACCAGGAACTGGTCTTCCGGTTATTCGAGCGATTCGTGACGATCCTGCGCTTATTGACAGTCTTGATGTTTCAACGCCTGAGACAGGCCCCTCGAACGGGCGACTGCCGGATAAGACCTGGACACAGCATGATCATAACCTCCCACGGGGGACAGATTCGACAACGATTCGAGCACAGTATTCTGGCGCGATTGCGTTACAACTTGCATACATGTTGGGACCATACTGTAATGATCCAGTGTTGGATCAAGACAATGACCAAACAGAACAGCAAAGTTTACTTGACGTGTAAAATATCGGTAGTGATGTTGATGCAGCCAGTTCAATCCAAAAGGTTATCCCATAGATTGGATAAGTGAATTCTATACCAACTCATAGAATATCAATGATAACAATAAAGATCAACGGTATGGCGACGATAAGGCGTGCAAACGGCTCTGATGAGAATGTCAAAAACGAAACAGTCGAAATCGAGAAAGAGGACAGAGTAGAATCTGACGGACCAGTCGCGATCAAGGTCGTGGATACATTTTAATGAGCGAAAGTCAAATCACATCGACGGAATACGCCCCAGATCAAGAACTCGCGGAGCTGCTGAGCGAATTCGCAGCGGAAACGACACTTACGACCCATAGCGATGAAAAGATGCAGGGTGCTGAGCAGAAGAAATTCACCGTTCACCATCGGGATCTCGACATTGGTGGGACGGAAACGTACAGTGCGTACGCCGTCATGGGGTCTTACGAAGGTCATCTCGGGTTCGCAGCGTGTCTTATCTTAACGCATGCTATCAACCTTGGAGAACCAACACACTGTTATGTTGACTCATCGGAAACTCTCGATAAGATACGTGAGATGATGGGAACTGACGACGTGTACCGTGACATGACGGCAGAGTGGTTTACCCGGATGCAGTTTCGGCAGGACTCCCGGAAAAACGACTCAACAACCGTATCGGATACGAACACGAAATGATCAAGATGGATAAAATAGAACGGTATGCGCGAGTTTGGCTGCGTGCAGGGAGGGACAAATAATGACTGAAACACCGACTCTAAATGACGAGGAGTGGGAAGCAGTTCAGGAAAGCCTTCGCGGCGCGCTAAACGTCCTCCGCGATCACTACACAAACAGCAAACATGGTGATATCGTCAAAGATGGTGACCGAATAATAGTCTTCTCCGACGGAGCGGGTGAGGAACTGTTCGAGATTGCTGAGAGCGCTGACGTTGATCTGGTATCCTTGAGGCGGATGATGATCGCCAAAGCCAAACGATGGACAGATCATGACTGGGAACAGTCAGATCCTGTTGTGGTCGAGCTTGAGAATGCGGAACTAACGACCGATCCGTCTCCCAGTATTTCCTACAACCGCATCGAAACGAAATACACTGCGCTTGTGAAGGACATGATTGATATCGTCCTGGAGAAAGGTGGTGCGTTCCCAGTCGATCCAGAGTTCACAATCTACCGCTATGAGGACGCGTACATCGAAACGCAGGCGTATATTCCTGATAGCAGGGCGTTCAGAGATCACGCAAGAGATGTTGATCGTCTAAATGTCACGACATCTTTCGATGACGACAAAGGGACAGAACTGGGGGATGCTTTGGAAGAATTAGACGAGATCGTAGACGACTCCCAGAACAACTACGAAGAATGGGACCATTTCCAGAACGAAATAGAGATCCCTGAAGTGGAGGGGTACGAGCGTGTCATTATAATGTGTGAAGTTAACGAATAGCGCCACCGAAAAACACCAACAGAACAATGTCAGACACCGTAAACGAAGTCATAGAAGAGCTGGACCGAATGCAGAAAATGAATCTCGCCGCCGCCCGTGGCATTTTCAACGAGTCAGAACTTGAACGGGCGATGTATACCACGGAGAATGGGGAACTAAAGATAACGGTGTTGATCGCAGGCAGTGGAATTATGGTCGCCACAGATGGCCAGCCCAACGATATGGCCTGGGCAAGCCACGAGGCAGACATTAAGATCATTAACGATCTTGTTGAGTCTGGCCACCTCACCCAAGTCGTTGACGAATAGGCCGACAGAAAACTTATCTTTTTTGTAAAAGGTGAGCCGTCTCCGACCCGTCGTCAGTATCCAATATTCTCGTCGTTTCCAGCCACGGAAACTAAATCATCGTGGGGAGTGATCCCCGCTACATTATCGTCTTACCGTGTTCGTCTTTTGGTCCCGTTAGAGGCGCTTGCCCCAACTGCAACAGATGCAGTCAAGCCATGGGCCTGATTTTACAACTCTACAGTCGCAGTCTTCGCGGGGACATGGGTCCCCATCTTTTACTGCCATAGTACTTTTGGTTATGGTCCGATGTCCGAGCACCAAGGGATTCTAATTTTATATCCCTATCTTGGGACCATTATAATATTAATAAAGACGTATTATAAACATTTCTATTATATTCTATTTGTAATCAATCGGCAAGAATCGGGTCGGCTGTATATCGCTTGATATAATCACTGTGAAGTTGTTCGGTCAATTCAGCCAGTTCTGTGAGTTCCCATTTATCAGATAGCCTGTGTAGACTTTCGTAGTGTTGTTTCCCAATCTCAATTGCCCTGTCGTATCCCTCCTTAGAATATTCTGGACGATAGAATGTAAAGACACAATATGCCATTTCTTCAGCAGAGAATACACCTTCAGAAACGTATTTCTTTCCAGGAAGAATGGCCTCCTCAACCTGTAAAAAATATTCGATATCTTCAAATGGATATCCAAAAAACAAGCCATGACGGCGGACACCGGTATCATTATTTAGTCCAACTGTTGGAAGTAGATCGAACCAATGTGTTGATGGGGACACCATTAAGGCGTAATCTCCCTTCACACGTCGATAACGAAGACCCCATTTTTCAACCAGGGTGCTGGGGCTGTGATCTGGAAAACTGGAGAACATTTCTTCAGGTGGATCAAACGTCGTTGCTGGTTTTTTGCCCCCCATAACGAGAGCCATTTGTAGTGGTTCACCAATATCACCACCAAATTCTTGATGACACGAAATATAGTGTCTGAATAGATTCCGAGGCTCAGTCGGCATATAAGATAGTGTGATACGATCATACATAGAACCATCGAAAAAATACATTTCAATAATATCTGAAATACCACAACCTTTAATACCTATCCTGGTGTACAGTAAAATGTACTTTTGGTTCCGTCGGTGTCCGAGCACTGGCGGTCTATATTAACTTCGCGCAGAATTGGGAGAGTGGTACCAGTCAGTGTCCTTCCCGTCGCCTCGACGTATCTGTTCTCTGTTTCGGAAAAATGAAATTTCGTCGTTTGATATATCGGAGTTTTTCGACCGCACAGAAAGTTGATGTGCCCTTCTCCACAAATCGTCTTCTTCAAATCTGCGTGCAGGATCACTGATAACGGTTGCAGCTACGAGTAATGCTCCGTGAGAGAATTTTTCATTATCAGCGAGCTCGCGCAGTTCGTCGGTATAATGCGCTAAATCTGCCATTCTTTCCAGTCGTTTTTTAACAGGGCCTGGAGCGTTGGGTCCTTCTTCTGCGATAAACTCTGCTTCATAGTCGAGACTTTCAGGGGTCTGTGCGTCTCTTTTAGCTTTAAGATACTCAACAGCCTCCTGGGCTTCCCGTGCTACCCCCTTTGTGTCGTAGAGTTCTATATGCCCACGAGCCGTTATATCTCTGTCAAGAATAGGTACAGAAAATTGGGCACCCAACAAGCAAAAGTCCTGGTCGTCAATACCTGTGAACTCCTTAGTTACGGTTTCAATCTCATCGATTAACCCATGTCTTGCAGCTGGATGACCAGGATAAGGGTGCCCAAATTTATCGATAGTCCCATTCCGAAGCTCGATCGCGTTTGAATCGAGATTTTTCTCCGAATCTCTCAAAATTCGACTAAGTCCGTGCTCTCCACCGTGGGTGATTATAGCTGACACATATGTATTCGTGTGTTTGTTAATACCCCTTCGAACTTCAAGAGCCGCAAGGTATTGTGCGAACACGTTTTCACAGAATTCCAGTGGTTCACCGACGCTACGTTTAAATTTACGCTGTTGCTTTTCAAGTTTCTGCCGTCGTTGCTTGTGTATATCCAAGTTGCCGATAGCTGATCTGAATCGTTCTTGAAAATCTCCACGACGAATGTTTAAATGTCCCTGATTTATATCAAGCGCTGCTGCCTCGATAGAATCATCAGGTAGATCTCTGAGAATCTCCCACATTTGACCTATGTTTCGTCGTTTGTCGGATTCTGAATAGAACTGTGCGTAGTCGATCGTCTCGATATTCCCCCGCTGTTTTAGTGACTCTAACGTTGAAAGCCGAATCTGTGTTTGGCGGTCCTCCGGTAGCGTGGCCGCTTGCGCCTGGAGACGCTTGAAATCGTAGCTATCCATCAGGATAGTATTGACAGTGTCATAGAGAATAGGTAGGCACGAAATAAACATTGTTTGAGAAGCTCCCGGCAAAAGCATGAATGTGTAATTACGATTCATGTCTGATTTGTTTGTTATACCTGAGTCCATCTTGAAGTTACTGGTATGTGTTTCACTATTGATGGATCTTGAATTGATAATGGGCACCGAACCCACTGTAGCTATTTTTTTCAAGAATTGGCGTCGTGGTTGTTTCATAGAACCAGGTAATATCTCGTCAATAGATAATCTCTTCGCCGCCTGTATATTCTGATGAAAACAGCATAACCAGGGCTATTAATTTATAATATTCCTAATAACACTCATAGAAACGACGAGAAGGGGGAGAGGGTTAACAGCTTTGTTACAGCCTTAGTTAGGATAACCAACCTTGTAACAACCACAGTTAACAGCTACCGCCCCCATCTCTCTATCCCCTAAATCCCCTTTCTCTCTTCCGCTCTCTTGGGTTTGTTCTTATGTTAATAAACTACGTTTATACGTATAAACCTTGTCTGTTAGGAATATATGGACATAATATGAGTATGAATAACATGGTGTACACACATCTATAAACGTCCATTATAGAAACATGATATGGGAATACCTGCCCTATCTGATCAAAAGCACCGTAGTCTTAGCATATATATTTGTGATTTATATGAGAATGAAGTAATATCCTTTAATCCTTTGAAAATAGCCCGTGTTTTGGGGAATGACAAACGAGGCGCGTGTATCAATACCGTCCACCATGGCTGGGATCAGGACCCCAATGCCTACCTGCCGTCTTTATTCGATGATCTTGGGCTCTCATATTCTACTATTGATACTGGTGACTGGAAAGTTGCAAAATGTGAATTGGCCTTAGATTTCAATCCCTTTGATGAGTTTCCTGTGTCCCTTGATGAATCTCCCACAGCTATTGCTGAGGCATTAGAACACGAGCGACGAACTAACCGCCAAATGTACAGTAAACTCGCCTATGATTGGCATTTGCCAGAGTTAGAGGATTACGCTTCAATGGTCCATAATATCTATAATACGAAAAGCCCATGAAGGGCTTGTTGACCTAAGGTAAGTTGCTGTTCGTGGCCGGATTGAATCCCGCCATTACCATATACAGTATTATAATATATAAAACTATAGGGAGATACTAACCCAAGATATATTATATATCAGGATTTTAATTACCATGGGGGAGGTACACACGCACACACGTTCCAATTGCACCCTCACGATTCGAGCCCCTGAATGGACCACTGAATTTTAAAGAAACTATTCAGAGCCCCCTTCTCGTTATCCCGAAACTCTTATTATTCTTATATACTTAACGAAAACCGCCACACGGCGTCGGTCCGAACCACCGAGTGGGTGGATTAATTGATCGTATTGCCCCAAAGGGTTATATACATCCTACTCACGTCTTGCGATTCGCGCGAAGGAACTGAGCGCATGGGTCCGGGCGGAGTCGAACCACCGATCTCGTCCTTGTAAGGGACGCGTCATAAACCACTAGACCACGGACCCCAACAACCAAATCAACACACCCCGCCGGAATAACGCTTGTTGTTTCGTGGTTAGCCGACCGAACTGTCACTTCAAATAGAAGGATGTCGGGAAACCTTTCCCCACATCCCACCAACGCTGGGTATGCAGCGCCAGGGCCTCCGTGTGCTCGGAGCGATCGTGACGATCGCCGCCATCATCATTGCGCTTGGAGCAATGGGCTACGTCTCTGTCCCCTACATCACCCCGCAAACGGGCGACTACGACACCACCACCGTCACAATCACAAACACCACGGCCAGCGAACCCCCCCACGTCGAGGCACGGATTGCAGACACGCGACAGAAACGTTACGTCGGACTGAGCGACACTGACCAGCTCGGACCAGACGAAGGAATGCTGTTCACCTACGACCAGGAGCAAAACCACACCTACGTGATGCGAAAAATGGATTTTGGCATCGATATCGTCTATATTGGGGCCGATAACCGAATCAATACGATCCATCATGCACCGAAACCCGACCCTGGCGTCGACGGAAATACGCTCGAGTACCCCGGCCGTGGAAAATACGTGCTTGAAGTGCCGTACAACTGGACCACCAGAAACGGCGTCTCAACCGGCGACCGCGTGCAGATCGACGGCAACGTGTGAATCGCCTCGGGGTCAAGCCCCGGGGCATTCGCCTCGACCGCCTGTAAACGGTATACCTGCCAGCTCACTGTGATTGTTTCGGGCATTCTGACGACAGTCTTTTTGGGCAGACTCGCACTCTCTCGGTATGAACGCGATCACCAACGGCGGGTGGATCGAAGTGATCACCGGCTGTATGTTCTCGGGGAAAACCGAGGAGCTGCTGCGACGAATCCGACGGGCCGAAATTGCCTCACAATCGATCGATGTGTTCACCCCCGCAATCGATGACCGCTACGGCACGGCGACGATCGATACACACACGGGCGCGACATGGACCGCGACTGTCGTTGACGACGCCCACCCCCGCGAGCTCCTTGATCACGTTGTGCCCGACTCGGTCGTCGCGATTGATGAGGCAAACTTCTTCTCGAACGCACTGGTTGAGGTCTGCGAACAACTCGCCAACGATGGCCACCGCGTCATTATCTCCGGCACTGACCAGACGTTCCGTGGCGAACCGTTCGAACCCCTCCCATCGCTTGCCTGTCGGGCTGAATACGTCGAAAAACTCCAGGCGGTCTGCACCCAGTGTGGCGATCCGGCAACCCGAAATCAACGACTGGTAGGTGGCGATCCCGCCCACTACGACGACCCGACGATTGTCGTCGGTGCAGAAGAAACGTACGAGGCACGCTGTCGTGACTGTCACGAACTACGGGGTTAATCAGCAAGCGAGTGGGAACTCCTCACACGGCTAACCAACGCTTTTACTCCCGTCCTTACTACGTACTGCAATGAGTTTTTCCGCAGAGGACGACGACCCGTTTGAAGAACAACGGGAAAACGCAACGAGTCCAATGCGACGGCTATTCGCCAAATACGGGCGGCAAAATCGGCGGGCGCTGGTGAGCGGTATCTCAGCCAGCGTGGCCGCTCGAATCCTCGATCTACTCCCGCCGTTGTTGCTCGGACTGGCAGTGGATGCCGTTTTCAGAAACACGAAACCGTTCGATCTGGTCGTCGTCCCACAGTCGTGGCTGCCAGCCGCCCAGAGCGACCAACTGCTGTTGTTGACGACACTCATCGCCGCGTCGTTTTTCGGCGGTGCTGCGTTCCACTGGATCCGAAACTGGGGCTGGAACTCGTTTGCCCAGACGATCCAGCACGACATCCGCACTGACACCTACGACAACATGCAGCGGCTGAACATGGACTTTTTCGCCGACAAACAGACCGGTGAGCTGATGAGCGTCCTTTCGAACGACGTCAATCGGCTGGAGAAATTCCTCAATGAAGGGATGAACTCGGCCTTCCGGCTGTCCGTGATGGTCGTCGGGATCAGCGTCATTTTGCTCACGCTCAACTGGCAGCTCGCGCTCATCGCGCTGTTTCCAGTGCCGCTGATCGGACTGTTCACCTACAAGTTCGTGCAAGCAATCCAGCCAAAATACGCCGATGTCCGCTCGTCAGTCGGCCAGGTGAACTCCAGACTTGAGAACAACCTCGGTGGCATCCAGGTGATCAAAACGACGAACACCGAGTCGTACGAATCAGACCGCGTTGATGGGGTCTCCCAGGAGTATTTCGATGCAAACTGGGATGCGATCGAAACCCGCATCAAATTCTTCCCAGGACTCAGGGTCATCGCCGGGATTGGGTTCGTTCTCACCTTCGTCGTGGGTGGATACTGGGTGCTCACCTACCAGACGACCAGGACGGCACCGTGGTTTCTCTCGGGACGATTGCTCCCGGGCGAGTTCGTCACGTTCATTCTCTACACCCAGCGATTCATCTGGCCAATGGCGCAGTTCGGACAGATCATCAATATGTATCAGCGGGCGTACGCGTCCGCGGCTCGGATCTTTGGACTGATGGACGAACCGAGCCGGATCGAGGAGGATCCAGCGGCGGACGATCTTGCGGTAGAAGACGGAACGGTTGCGTACGATTCGGTGACATTTGGCTACGGCGATGAGGAGATCGTCGAAGACATCTCGTTCGAGATCGAGGGCGGACAAACGGTCGCGCTCGTTGGCCCGACCGGCGCAGGAAAATCAACCGTGTTGAAATTACTGCTCCGGATGTACGATGTCGACGATGGAACGATACGAATCGACGAACAGGACATCAGAGACGTAACGATCCCGAGCCTCCGTCAGCACACCGGCTACGTCAGCCAGGATACGTTTCTTTTCTACGGCACGGTCGAAGAGAACATTGCGTATGGCTCGTTTGACGCTGACCGATCGGCAATCGTGGAAGCAGCAAAAGCAGCAGAAGCCCACGAGTTCATTACGCAGCTTCCTGATGGCTACGAGACGAAAGTTGGCGAACGCGGGGTGAAACTCTCTGGTGGGCAACGCCAGCGAATCTCGATTGCCCGGGCTGTCCTGAAAGATCCCACGCTGTTGGTGCTTGATGAGGCAACCAGCGACGTGGACACCGAAACGGAGATGCTCATCCAGCGGTCGCTCGATCGGCTTACAGAGGATCGAACCACGTTTGCGATTGCCCACCGGCTCTCGACGATCAAAGACGCTGATCTGATCATCGTGATCGATGACGGACAGATCGTCGAGCGAGGGACTCACGACGAACTGCTGGAGGATAACGGTCTGTACTCGCATCTCTGGGGGGTTCAGGCGGGCGAAATCGATGACCTTCCACAGGAATTCATCGAACGTGCGAGTCGCCGACAGGCAAGAACAGAACTCACAGACTAACGCATCTGGTATGTAACTGCAGAATACTCTTCAATCGGCCCATTCGTTTAAACAGGCTGCAGCCCCTTACAGTGGTATGCAGCTTTCGGAGAGTACGTGGACGGATGTCGAGGAGGGGGCGCCGGATCTCGCCGTGTTGCCTGTTGGCTCGACCGAACAACATGGGCCGCACGCACCGCTCGGAACTGATAGCCTCATCGCCGAGGCGATCGCCGAATCGGCAGCCGAGCAGTATGATGGTGAGATTGCAGTTGCCCCGACCGTCCCGGTCGCAATCGCCGAAGAACATCGTCATTTTCCCGGTACGCTCTGGGTTTCATCGTCAACGTTCAGGGCCTACGTCAGCGAAACTATCGAGAGTCTGTTTTATCACGGCTGTTCTCGCGTCGTGGTTGTCAATGGACACGGCGGCAACGTGAACGCCCTTCGGGAGTGTTGTGCCCGGCTGACACGTGATAATCCGGCGTACGTGGCTCCATTCACGTGGTTCGAGGCAGTGTCCGGACGAATGGGCCATGGTGGCACGCTCGAGACGGCACTGATCAGCCAGATTGCGCCCGAGACGATCAAAACTGAGAAACTCGAAACAGCAGCTGAGGAAGGTGTCGAATACTGGGGAGAGTATCAGTCAGGAACGAATCTCGCGTACGATTCGATCGAATTCACCGCCAACGGCGTCGTTGGCGATCCAACGCAGGCTGATGAGACACTCGGTGAACAGCTGCTCACCGAAGCAACCGAGGCACTGCTCGAACTGCTCGCAACCGTCGATCGACGAGGGCTCAAAGCGCCTGACGTGCCCTGAGATCACTCCGTTTCGTGCTCGGTTTCGAGAGTTTGCTTGAGCTCGGGAAGCGAACGCGTCAGTGATTCGACCTCCTCGTGTGCCGAGTCGAGCGCTTCGATGGTGGTCTCGAGCGTCTCGATCTCTGCGGCCAGCTCGTCTGTCTCTCCGATTGCATCTGCCCGCTGTCCGATCACGAACCACTTTTTCGCATCTCGGAGGTGTTCGGTGGCCGCTGTGGTCTCGAGCGCGGAGTTGAGTCCATTGAGAACACCTAGCGTGTTTGTTGCGTTCGTCTCCCAGAGTGCCTCGACTGCCGGGAGTTCCTCCCAGGCAGCTGTGACACTCGATTCGACGTCGTCTTGAATTTCGGTTGCGGCCTCGCCGAACAGTTCGTCGTCGTCGAGCGTCGCCTGACTCATGGATGGGCGTTTGCGGTCTATCGGTATAAATATCTCCCCCAAAGCATACGAAACTGGCGAAAACGCCGACTCACTCGATGTCGGTCACATCAACCACGTTCATCATTGGGTAGCCCTCTTCCATTGCCATTTCCGCATGCACGACCGCTCCGTCGGTTTCGATCCGGAGCCGCACGTCGAGATACTTTCCCGTCAGCTCGGTGTAGCCGTGTGTCGTTTCCAGTCGATCCGTATGGATGGTAACGGTCGCATCCGTACAGCCCGGCTGATTCTCGATGCTCCGTTCGATTGCTGTTTCGAGACTCGAAGCAGAGGATTCACTCACGGGCGTGCCAGCAAACTGATGATACAACGTGCCAAATTTAATACCGGCCTCGAAACAGGCCGTCTCCCGATCCGTCGGATCCATACGCTATCTCATGATTCCAACAGTAAATGGAGCGCGATTCGCCCCCTGCCATGTGGCAGTGTATCTCGCAACGGGTTTACGGCTAAAGGTACACATGTACAGTATGGATTACGAATCGAGTCTCGATAGAGCCATGGATGCGGTTCCGGATATTCAATCTGAAGGCGAACGGCTGTCTATTCCCGATCCGAATGCCCAGAAGGATGGGGCTTTTACCCGGTTGACGAACCTCGAGGACATCGCACAAACCGTCTCGCGACCACCCGATCACGTACATCGGTTCATCCAGCGAGATTTTGGAACAAACGGCAAACTTACGGACGGCGTTGGCCGATACAACGGCTCGTTTTCCGACAGCGATTTTGCGGCCGTCATCGACGCCTACGTCGAATCGTACGTTCTCTGTGCGGAGTGTGGCCTGCCAGATACACGACTCGTGACAGAAGACGGCACCCCAATGTTGCGCTGTGACGCCTGTGGTGCGTTCCGTCCGGTCTCAAAGCGACAGAGTAGCTCTCAAACCAGTAAACAGGAGGCGATCGAAGAGGGCAACACTTACACGCTCGAAATCGTCTCAACTGGACGCAAAGGTGATGGCGTTGCAGAACGCGGCGAGTACACCATCTTCGTCCCGGGCGCAGAGGAAGGTGACGTGGTCGAAGCGTACATCGACAACGTCTCTGGGTCGCTTGCGTTTGCTCGACTGGTTACGAACTGACACTGCTCGATTCGTCACTTTTCCGTCTCGTTTTTCTGAAAATTATTCTACAAAACAACGCCGAGCAAACCGCACGATTCTTACTGCACAGACCCATCTATCGAATTGAATGGCTACGTCGGTGTTGCTCACGGGGGCTGCGGGGCGGGTCGGCAGTGCAATTCTCGGCGGTCTCGGGCAAAAATACGACTGGCAGCTCCTTGACCGCGAGCCCCCACCGACTGGACGAGAGGATGAAGTGACATATTCTGATCACGAGTACTCGGTGGCGGATCTCAGCGACCGAGCGGCTGTCCGGGAGGCGATGGCTGGTGTTGATGTTGTGATTCATCTGGCGGGCGACCCCAGACCGGAGGCCCCCTGGGACAGCGTTCTGGCCAACAACATCGACGGAGCGCACACAATTTACGAGCTTGCGATCGAAACTGGCGTCGAGAAAGTGGTTTTTGCCTCCTCAAACCACGTCGTTGGCCACTACGAAACCAGTCGCACCCCGGAGATTTATCGGACTGCTGATTCCTATCGCCTTGATGGTTCCGAACTTCCCCGTCCATCGAACCGGTACGGTGTGAGCAAGGCCACGGGCGAGATTCTTGGTCGCTTTTTCCACGACGAACACGATCTCAGCGTCATCTGCGTCAGGATCGGCAATCTCACCAAGGACCACCCGCCGATCGATTATGAGCGCGGCCAGGCGATGTGGCTCTCGTATCGCGACTGTGCGCACCTGTTCGATTGTACGATCACTGCGGACGTTGGCTTTGAGATCGTCTATGGGATTTCAGACAACGATCGGAAGTTCTACTCGCTCGACCGAGCTCGAGAGCGCCTTGGCTACTCACCGAAAGACAACTCGGCCGATTTTGCTGAGGTCGAACCACCCCAGTGAGCATCACTCGAAGAGGTTTTTCACGTCATCGGCCTTCGAGCGACGACGCCGGACGTGTTCGGACAGTCGTTGCTGGACCACGGCCGGCTGATCGCGTACGAGCAGATCGATCACCAGCGTGATGAACGGACTGGTCGGCCGCCCATCGTCACGGTCATTCTTTCCGAACTGGATGGCCTGCTCAAGGAGCGCATCGTCAGTGTCGGTGCAGACGATTCGCACAGCGATTGCAATTGCGTCGAACGAGAGCCCGTCGTACGTGACGATCGTGTCATCGATACGAATCGGCGGCGGGTCGGTGTCTTCGATCCGTTCAGGCGCGCTGGCGAGGGCGTCGAGATAGCTCCGGAGTGGTTTTAGATCGACACCGCGATGGGTTGCAGAGAGTCCATCGAGATACGTCAGCGCCGAACTGGCGAGCCCGGACGTTCCTTTCCAGTTCTTATCTGTTCCATGATAGATTGCGCCCGTGAACTGAATCAATCCCTGTAATAGATCGCGGTCTGTGCCCGAATCGAGTTCGAGCCACACCGATTCCCAGGCGTCGTGCGCGTCGTGATACTGTCCGTCGTTGTAGATGGCGGCTCCTGCATGGAGTGCTGGCGTAATTTCGCTGGGTGTGCTCATACGGAAAGATAGCACCCCAGGATGAAATGTTCCCCGTCGGCGCATATCGGTCCGGTTTTCCACGCTCAGAGTATTGTGTGTGGTATGTATACGGGCTACTTCGAGGAGATCGAGATCGGAACGACCACCGAGTTCGGAACTAGGACAGTAGATCGGGCGGAGATCATCGAATTTGCCGAGCAGTTCGATCCGCAGCCGTTCCATCTCGACCCGTCTGCAGCCGAGGATTCCGTCTTCGGTGAGCTCGTCGCCAGCGGCTGGCACACGGCGTCACTCACCATGCGAGTGATGGTTGAAAACGGAATGAATGACTCACGGGCGATGGGTGCTGTTGGCGTCGATGAGCTCCGGTGGCCCGAACCAGTCCGACCAGGCGATACGCTCACCGTCACCGGAACCGTCGAAGACAAACAACCATGGAGCGACAAACTCGGTCTCGTCCTCGCCCGTACAACCGTTACTGTGGACGAGCGCACTGTCATGTCGATGGTTGGTCGCGTATTGGTCGAACGGCGGCCAGCTGAAACACGATAAGGGCTCCGCTGTCGGCCGGCACGTTAAAGAGGGCTGACCGAAAATTACCACCACGGGCCCTTAGCTTAGTCTGGTCAAAGCGATCCGCTCATAACGGATTGATCGCTGGTTCGAATCCGGCAGGGCCCATCACAGCCACCCCAGTTTAGAAATCGGTCAGCTCCTGGAATACGTATCGAAATCGGCCATTTCTCCAACAGAATTTTCACTAGTCTCGATCGACACACTGGCGGGAAATCAGGGGTATGCGGACCTATGAGACGACTTCTAAGATTATTCTCCAGCATTCATATTCTAACGAACATACTGGGCTTTTTGACTATCGAGCCAACGATGCGCTCATACGGGATGAGTCCAAAAGGAAACCGAATGAGCCGACGTCGAAGTCCACGGGGGAGACAGAGAACTTCCTCGAATGACAGCAGTCAGAAACTCCTTCAAATGATGCTCGTGGGGGCGGGCGTGTTGTTTTTGCTGGTGGGATTGTTGATCGGAACCGGCATCCCACTGCCTGGGTCGGGGTCGTCAGGCGGTGGCGACGCGGGCTCTGGTGAAGCGACGACACAGCAACCATCAACGCCACAGGATACGCCACAGCAGTCCACGCCGACTGACGAAGACGATGACGACGACACACCCGAACAAGAAGACACCGCAACACAGACTCCAACCCCAACGCCGACGCCGACAGCGGAGCCAACACCGGCTGCTGGTTCGATCCAGATTGTCGATGCCAAAGATCCGGACGGCAACGGCTACGTTTCGTCGTTCTCGATCGAAACACCACCGGTAACGGAATCGGAAACAATTCAGGGATCGGACGAAGTCATGTTCGAAATCTGGGTAAACGACGCCAAGTGGACCACGGACGAACTCGATGTCACCCCCGGTCGGGGTCGGTTGTTCGAGATAACGGATAATATGCTCACGAACGAGAATGTCGTTCGCGGGCAGGCAGCCGTCAGGGTTCGTGCCAACGTCATCAAAGGGAACGGAAAAACACAGACGATCGAGGAGTGGGCAACGACTGTCAAATACGAGCCACAGCAGTAATCTCGAACCCCACGCACTTCGACTGGTGTCGATACCGTTTGGTATCTGTCGGATTACTTATTCCCCCAGCTCTGCGAGCAGCCGGGAGAGATGGAGTCGCTCGTTCGTTCCGTCCGTGAGATCGAGATCAACTTCGCCGGCCAGTTGATGGACGGCTGCCAGTTCGTCGCCGGTGTATCGCGATCGTGCGACGGTGAGTACGTCGGAGAGGATCTCTTCTCCGCTGTATCCCTGATCGACGAGGAGTTCATCGAGTTGTTTTCTTGCGTCCGTGAAGTCGCCGGCCTCTGCGTCATCGAGCATTGATTCGACGGTGTCGGTCAGTGTGATGCCACCGAGGGTATCGTACGCGTTCGACATGGTGAGCGTCTCGTGACAGACTACGGTCGTCTGACAGGCAAGCAGTGCCTTTCGTAGGTCACCACCGGCGTAGCCAGCGACGTATTCGACGCCGTCCTCATCGTATTCGACCCCTTCCGTATCGAGGATCTGCGTACACACGTCAACAATTTCGTCGTGAGTGGGCGTCCGCACCGGAATCGTGAATGCGCGCGAGCGCAGCGGTGCGATCAGCTTCGAGGGCTGGCGTGTCGTCAACACGAACTGCGTCGTTCGGTGGTGCTGTTCGATGATCCGCCGCAGCGCCTGTTGAAAGTCTTCACGGACGGATTCGGCGTTGTCGAGGACGATCGTTTTGTACGTTCCCGAAACGGGTGCGTAGCCCGTTGATTCCTTGATCACGTGGTTGATCATGTCACGTTTCGAGAGGCGGCTCCGGCCGACGAGAAACGGTGCGAATCTGGGATCATTTTTGATCTCCGTTTTCGTCCGTGAGAACACGTCATCGACGTTGATCTCGATCAGATCACTCTCTGGGTCCTCGTGGACGCGCTCGGCAAGCGCACGCACGGCGGCGGTTTTTCCGACGCCAGCCGGCCCAGAAAGCACCAGATTCATCGGCTCGTCCACGACGGTGGTAAGCGACTCCCGAACGCTCTGTTGGGGAAGCTCCTCGATCGACGGCTGATGGGATTCGATCCACAGCGGCGGCTCCATGGAACGAAACTCGCTCCTGCAAAGTAAGAATGGGTCGATTCGGACGTGTCGCTCGCGTCGGGCTTTCGAAGCGGCTATCCGACGGGCCTGGCCACTAGTGCAATATGCACGTAACGTTTCTCGGAACGAGCGGGGCAATTCCCTCGGCCGAGCGCAACACCAGTTCGGTGCTGGTCCGTCGGTCGGGTGATCGATTTCTTTTCGACTGCGGTGAAGGGACCCAGCGACAGATGATGCGGTTTCGGACGGGCTTTGACGTCTCGCACGTTTTTCTCTCGCATCTTCATGGCGATCACGTCCTCGGGCTGCCCGGACTCTGTCAGACGTGGGATTTCAACGAGCGCCAGCGACCGCTCGTAGTGCACACTCCACCGGGAACACGTGACAGTATCGAGTCGTTGCTCTCTGTCGCCGGAACGGATCCGTCCTATTCGGTCTCCGTTCGCGTTGCACAGCCCGGTACGGCAGTGCTCACGGGTGACGATTTCGAGATTCGCGCCTTCAGAACCGATCATCGGACGAATTCGGTGGGGTATGCTCTCGTTGAGGACGAACGGAAGGGGCGATTCGACCGTGAACGCGCAGAAGCGCTGGGCGTGCCCGTGGGGCCGAAATTCAGCAAACTCCACCGCGGTGAGGATGTCGAACTCAAGGACGGCACCGTCGTTCGGTCCGATGATGTTGTCGGCCCAGCTCGACCGGGACGGCATCTCGTTTACACGGGTGATACGCGACCGACCGATGTGACCGTTTCTGCGGCTCGTGGGGCAGATCTGCTGATCCACGAAAGCTCGTTTGCCGACGACAACGCAGAGCGAGCGACGATCACGGGCCATTCGACGGCCAGAGAAGCGGCCAAAATCGCCAGTCGTGCTGGCGTTCGACGGCTCGTGCTGACGCATGTGTCGACCCGGTACGGTAGGGCGACCGATCGACTCGAACAACAGGCGGCCGACACATTCGACGGGGAGATCTACCTGCCTGACGACGGCGATGAGCTCGAGGTTCCATTTCCAGACGAGTGAGTGCCCAAGAATTATTTTTACTCCCACCGTGTTGCTGGCGTGCAATTTCACATTGTCGACGTGTTTTCGGCGGATCCGTATGCCGGCAATCAGCTTGCCGTCATCGAGAGCGAACGACGACTCGACTCCGAGCAGATGCAGGCGATCGCCGCGGAGATGAACTACTCCGAGACGACGTTTATCGAGTCGTTCGAGACCTTCGACGTGCGGATTTTCACGCCCAGTGATGAGATCCCGTTTGCGGGCCATCCGACGCTGGGGACAGCAAGCGTCATTCGTAATCGAACTGACGCGGTCGAGCCAACGCTTGCGCTGCCGGTGGGCTCAGTTCCGGTTCACGTTGAGTCGACCCCAACAGGTGACGTGCTGTGGATGACCCAGCAGCCCCCCACGATAGGCGAGACGATCGACCGGTCTCAGGCGGCACAGTCGATCGGCGTCGATTCAGAACACATTGTTGGGCCAGTGCAGGTCGTCTCGACCGGACTTCCGACGATCATCGTCCCGGTCGCAGATCGTGAGATCCTCGAGGCAGCCACGATCGATGACGATGCATACACGGCGCTGGTGCAATCGCGCGAAGCAAAGAACGTGCTCGTGTACTGTGATTCTCCTCGGTCGCCGGCCAACGATCTCGCGGTCCGTGTGTTCGCACCCGCACTGGGTGTGCCCGAAGATCCGGCGACTGGCAGTTCGAACGGTTGTTTGGCGGCGTATCTCCATGACCAGAGGGGCGAACCGATCGAGGCACGGATAGAACAGGGACAATCGATGGGTCGACCGTCGCTATTGTATATCCGCGCTGACGACGATGGGGTGCAGGTTGGCGGCTCGGTGTCACGGGTCGCAACCGGGTCGCTCTCACTTCCAAATCAAAACGGGTAATTGCACACCGGCGTTAGCATCACATCTAGTGGCAGTAAACACCGTTGGGGTGGTGGCTTCGTCGTCAGTGCTGGTTTCTGGAGTGACTTCGCCGATCAGTGGTGGCGCAGATCTCCTCGTCTTTCTGGCGATCGGGCTGCTCGGTGGTGCACACTGCATCGGCATGTGTGGGCCACTCGTGACGACCTACGGCGAACGGATGCAACGCGACGAAGGGTGGGACGGCGCACTGACGATTCACGAGGTGCGCCAGCATGCGCTGTTCAACGTCGGTCGCACCATCGGATACAGCGTTCTCGGAGGGCTGTTCGGGCTGCTCGGAGCGCTCTTCTATGGGACCGTTACACTTGGTGGGATCGTCGGCCCCGTTCAGGGCGCAATGGGTCTCGTCGTTGGATCGCTCATCGTGGTAATGGGCGCAACGCGACTGTTTGGTTATCGACAGGGCTCGGCGGAGGCACTCATTTCGGGGACAGGCGTCGGCTCAATCTTTGCGCGCACGTATGCCGTCGTTTCTGGCCGGCTCGATCGACTGGTCAACGGAACAGGAATCGTCGGATTGGGTGCGATGCATGCGCTGTTGCCGTGCATGTTGTTGTATCCCGCGTTTCTCTACGTGTTCGCGCAGGGATCGCCGCTGTATGGGCTCCTCGCGCTCGGTGCGCTTGGTGTCGGTACGATCCCGACTGTGTTCGTCTACGGTACGCTCGTTCCGTCGGTTGGTCCACGGCACCGACGCCTGCTCCATCGCGCACTCGGCGTCTGTTTCATCGGTCTGGGTTACGTGATGGTCGGCATGGGTGCCCGACGGTTCGGAATCGGACTGTGGCTGCCGGACATTCCGTTCTATCAACCGCTCTCTGTTGTACAACACATCACTCATGCAATCGTGTACACTCTGTGAGCTACCGATTGACGGCGAGCCGATCACTGATGGCGACGCAGTCTACTGCTGTCGTGGCTGTCAGGAGATCGCAGAACTGATCGAGGAACCATCGTCTTCGGTGTCGATTGAGGGGATTCGCAATCGAGTGCAGACCGGATCCGATGCAATGAGCGTCCCAGACGGCGCAGAGACGGTGTATCGGTCGGTCGATGGAATGCATTGCAAAACGTGTGAGGGATTCATCGAGCTGCTCGCCGAGGAGACCGACGGCGTGTACACCACAGACGCCAGCTATTCGAACGAGATGGTTCGGGTGGTGTACGATCCCGACGAACTCGACGAGTCGGCGGTAACTGACGCCGTGAGCAAGTTTGGCTATCAGGCCCGCGATCCGGAGTCGACGGACGAGCCATCGTTGCTCAATCGGCTCTCCTTTGATCGGTATCGCTCGGTCATTTCCGTCATTCTCGCGATGCCGGTGATGTTTCCATATCTGTTGTTCATTTATCCAGTGACGCTTGGGGTGTACGATGATTCGTTTTTGCTTGGGCAGACGATGGGGGCGATGGTGTTCGGTCCGCTTGCCGTCTGGAGCACGCTCATCGTGATTGGGCTTGGCTATCCGTTTTTCAGGGGTGCGTACGTGAGTCTTCGCGTCGGACAGCCGACGATGGACGTGCTCGTTGCAATCGCCGTTCTCGCTGCGTACGGCTATTCGGTCGTCACCGTCGCCACTGGTGGCACCCATCCGTATTTCGATGTGGCCGTGATGGTGCTGGTGGTGGTGACCGTCGGCAATCACATCGAATCACGTGTCAAGCGCTCGGCTGCGGGCTCTCGGGGCTCACTCACGGAGACGCGCATTACGCACGCCGAGCGACTCCGTGACGATGGTCAGACCGAGACCGTTCCGATCGATGAATGCGCTCCCGGCGATCGGCTGCTTGTTCGACCCGGTGAGCGGATTCCAGTCGATGGGACGGTCGTTGCGGGGACGGCCGCGGTGGATGAGTCGTTGATAACCGGCGAGTCCGTCCCCGAAACGAAGCGTTCGGGTGACGATGTGCTTGGGGGGTCGGTTGTCACCGACAGCAGTCTCACGGTGGCCGTCGGACCGGAAGCAACGAGCACGATCGATCGGCTCGTTTCGCTCATGTGGCAGACCAAGAGCCGTGATGGCGGTGTTCAGCGGCTCGTCAATCGGTTTGCCGTGGTGTTCGTCCCGCTCGTGTTGTTGATCGCATTCGGAACGACCGTGGGCTGGTTGCTGGTCGGCGAATCACTCGGAACGGCGCTCATGGTCGGTGTGTCCGTTCTCGTCATTTCCTGTCCCTGTTCGCTCGGCATTGCGACGCCGCTTGCGCTGTCGGCCGGCAGTCGAGATGGCGCTGACAACGGGATTTTGTTGCTCAACGAGACGATCTTGGAGCGGATCGACGACTCGGAGGTCATCGTGTTCGATAAAACGGGGACGTTGACCACTGGCGAGATGCGCGTTGCTGACGTGGTGGCGGACGATCCAGCGGCTGTCCGTTCTCGTGCGGCGGCCGTTGAGCGCCATTCGAGTCATCCGATCGCCGATGCGATCTGTTCGGCTACCGATGCGGCGACGGTGTCGGCGACGGCATTCGAGCGCTCGGCCCGTTCGGTTTCCGGCGTTGTTGATGGTGAGCGGGTGCGGGTTGGTCATCCCGATGCGTTTGCTGGGGCGTTTGAGATCCCGGATTCGTTGCAGGCCACGATCGACGACGCCTACGACGACGGGCTACATCCCACGGTCGTAGGCTGGGCTGGTGCGGTTCATGGCGTCATTCTGTTGCATGATGAGCCCCGCGAGGAGTACGAGCGCGTGCTCAGCTCGCTGGCCACAGCCGATCGAGAGATCGTCGTGTTGACGGGCGATGATGAGCGGATTGCGGCGCGCTTTGGCGACCATCCTGCGGTCGATCACGTGTTTGCTGGCGTGCGTCCGGATTCGAAGCGGGCGATCGTCAGCGGGCTTCGTGAGCGTGGCACGACGACGATGGTTGGCGATGGCACCAACGACGCGCCGGCGCTCGCGAGCGCGGATCTCGGGATTGCGGTCGCCAGTGCGACGGATCTCGCGGTGGATGCGGCGGATGCGGTCATTGTGGATGATTCACTGGAGGGCGTCGAGCGGACGTTCGAGCTGGCGCGGGCGACTCGTGGTCGGATCAAGCGCAATCTCGTTTGGGCGGCGTTGTACAACGTGATCGCCATCCCGATTGCGGTGCTCGGCTGGATCACGCCATTGCTTGCGGCGGCGGCGATGGCGATCAGTTCGTTGCTTGTTGTGTTCAACTCTCGGCGGCGGTTGCTCTGACATCATCGCCGAGCAGCTGAGCGAGTTAGTGGTGAAATTTATCTTGGGCAAATGAATGTTGTACTGCGCGAGTTTGATGGATACAGTAATACTATTACTCGTCGTTAACAACTGCCGTAGGTGAATTTCCGACCTATTTACAAAAATTGGTGGTTTGCATTAGTTCTCATAGTAGCAATTACGTCACCACCGTATTTCTGTGTGGTACAACCCGCCTTGGAAGCAATTCATCCCGTATTTGAGTTATCGCGGTCTGGATCACCTGGTAGATATCCGGATTCTCTTTCTGGGCTAATATATATCTCATTAGTGATGGTTCTTCACTTCACCTATAAAATAAAGATAATAGGATATGGGGGATTGATACCTAGCAAAAGTTACGATGTATTAGTTTGATTTGCTAAATTGAATCTGCAGATAACCCAATATATGTGCGAACTATTGGCTATTTTAATACCATAATTATAAATTTAGGATTATGAGTGTTTGGTTAGTTGGAGCGATTCGGAGACAGCCGGTCTACTCATCGTAATATCTTTCCGAACGATACATTATAGTGGGATTGGTATACAACTTCTATCCTAGATATGAAGCTGCTGATGGGAATTTTAAACAACAGATATGTAGCGATTGCTATTTCTATTACCGTAGTTACTCCTATATATTTTCTTATAATTCAACCGTTCTTGGCATCACTGCATCCCGTTTTCGAAATAACTGCTTCTACATCATACCGGAGATACCCGAATGATTTGGCCCATCTGATCTATATGGTTTCAGTAATGGTGTTTTATATGAAATTTGGATCCGTATTTGTTGATTATGAGTAATCGACAGATATGATTCTCCCTAATCTGTTCTATTGTTCCTTGATCCCGCTGGTATATGTCCTCCATGCCTAAATGACAATACTAGAGCAATCATTCGTTAATTATTTATCAACTGGTTGCTCAGCGGTTACATCTCCTATTGGGCTTTGTGAATCGAATATCTCTATCGCTTTCCCAACGTACTGGAGGGAATCTCCTTTCTGAGATACGAGGTCTCACGCTTTACAACGATGCCAGTGATCTCGCGGTAGGTAACGTTGCCTCGGATGAGACGACTGGCCTCAGTCGGTGATGGCGATCAGTTCGTTGCTCGTCGTGTTCAACTCTCGTCGGCGCTTGCTTTCTGGAGAGCGTTAGTCCGTGGTGATGCGCGCCAGCGCGGGGTGCTGGTCTTCGAGGCCTGTTGGACAGCCAGACTGCGATCTGCTCGTTTCAAACGTCGCGACCACGAGCATTTCTCCCGTCACGCGATAGCCCGTGATACACTCACTCCCAGGCTAATGCTCGTAGCCCGTCTGCTCGTTAACGAGTTCGGTGATTCGCATGGATCGGAGAGATTGTTCGTTATGAGGTCCTATCGCCGCTCAAAGTGGAACCATAACTCTATACTCTTAGTATGACTCGATAATTTACATGAAGTTGATTAAGAAGATCATTAACAATTCTCATATGGGGTTTGTAGTTGCTCTCATTGTTGTTACACCTGTTTATTTTAACATTATTCAGCCACTATTGGCATCAATCCATCCAATATTTGCTTTTCAACCCCCGATGAATTACAGCAGATATCCGAATTCGGTTTCGAATCTAATTTATCTGGCCTTGATAGTCATTGTCTATTTCATTTATAATTTAAAATTTGTGGATTATGAATAGTTGATGGTTGTGGTCTCTTAAGTAACGTATGTGAATCTTCCTCGACTTACTGGAGTACAAACTGATAGTGTGGCAAAGCCCCTCCTCTCGACACGATTTATCCGAAACAATAATACTCCTCTCCAAATAATATAGGTTGCCTTGAGTTACAAACATCATGAAATTGGATACTAGTATATATAAGAATAAAACCGCAGGATTCATAATAATTTTAATAATAACGCTGCCATTATATTTCAATGTAGTTCAGCCAGCATTGGCCACCATACATCCTATGTTTGAGTTTCAAGCAACAACAACTCCCAGTAAATATCCAAATTCGCCTGCCACTATTCTATATTTAGTAATTGTTTTGATATGCCATATTATTTATACGATTAAATTCGTGGATATAGATAGAGAGGAATAATCTGCCGCGAATGTTTATTCTCGGATTTGTTTTTTCTCACCTTTGTGGATGCATAACCATTTACTATTGTATTTATAGTAGGTGCTATTTTTCTTTGCCCATAGGAAAGTGACTCTATTATCTGCCTAGTTGTATCTGGGTTTACTCGAATATATTCGCTAATAGCATTTCTCACCGTTCTAGGTGATTGACCTCCAGTATGTATCTTCCCGACGAGCTTGAGACTGACCCCTTCATCCACGTAGTGTTTGATATCCTTCTTGGGAATCCCTTCGTCGTACCGCTTTCTGACCTGTTTGAGAACATCGCCCGTTCTGAGATACGACGTCTCACTTTTCGAGACAATACCAGTGATCTCGCGGTGGGTGAAGTCGCCTCGGATGAGCCGACTGGCCTCATCGACGTTGGCTCCCTTCTTCGCAAGTCCGACGACCTCACCGTGCGTGAATCCGTCGTGTTTCAGCTGTCTGGCCTTCGATGGCTTGATTCCAGTATCTGCGATCTCCATGACATGGTCGTTGGTGAACCCATCACGCTTCAACAGTTTTGCCGCATCGAAGTCGAAGCCCTGCTTCGATAGCTTCCGAATCCGCTTCGGTGAGAACTTCTGATTTCGCATGTCGGCGACCTTGTGGAGGCTCACATCGTTTTTGACGTAGTATCTGATATCGTCGGCCGGAATGTTTCGTCCCCGGAGCGTCTGCACCCTGTCCAGATTCACCCCCTTCTTGGTGAACTGATCAATGTCTGTCTTAGTGAATTTGGAGTTTTTCACCAGATCATCAATCTGGGCGGGGTTGTAGCCGTCGTCGATATAGCGTTGCATCTTCGAGTCCGATATCTTTTCTGCCTTTTTCCCTTTGGAGAGTCCGTCGAGAATATCCCTCTTTATACTGTCCGGAAATCTCGATAAGATCCCGTCTTTGACGAATGAAACGGCCTTTTTTATATTACTGCCGCCAATCTTCGCCCACATTTTCGCGTAGTGGCCAATCTGGGCGAGATCGCCACCGGTCCCTAGCCCCGGTGCAATCGACGCCAGACCGATGACACTTCCGATGATATCTCCGTTGAGTGCTGCCTGTATCGTATCGCGAATATCCGGGATAATACCGACTATCGGAACCACAGAGGTGATCATCCATCCGGCAAAGTATGTCACTGTTCCCGCTTCTTGGGTTGGTTTTATCCCATTGGGCATTCCCATCGCTCCTGCAGCAGCTCCCACTAATATCTCCCTGCTTTCTTTCGGATGGAGAAGCATCCACGCAACGATGTATCCGATTGGGTGAGGCGTGAGCAAAGCGGCTCGTATGAGTGTGGCTTTGTGTTTCTGGAAGAACTCGGAACCGCTCTGTATGAGATCCATTAGCCCATCAATGAGCCCTTGCTCAGTTTCATTGACAGCAGGCTCCTGGTTTGGCGTCGTCCGGGTGTTCGAATCTGATTGTCTTTCTGTTCCTGTCTGGGTGGTGCGGTCCGAGTTACTGGTATTCGGATTCGTTGCTCCACCCTCCAGATCCGCATCCGCATTCACGACGAGTTCGGTTTCGAGCGATTGCTCACCTGAATCCGTCGCATCGATCTCCACGCCGACGTAAATGGTGTCGCCGGGACTGAGCTGGACGGCATTTTCTTCGGACTCGAACGGCGTTCCGTCCTGCTGGAACTCGACGACGTCGTTCGTGTTTTCGAGCCAGACCCCAACGGGCTGGGGCCCCTGATTCGTGATGGTGAAGATATCCGAAATCACGGTTTGGCTCCCCTGATTGACGCCGCTGCCGGCCGGGCCGTCTTCGAGTGTTCCGTCGAGTCGGAGCGCAAGCTCCCCGCCCTTGTCGGTCGCGTACTGTCCGTTCTCGCCGTCGGCTGGCTGCAAGCCGAGATAGCCCGCCGCGTCGCCGACCACGTTGACGTTTGCGTTTCGTTTGGTCGTGGCCGAGTCGAACGCGCCAGTGGCGTAGATGGCGCTCGTCACCAGCCCAACGGCGATCAGACAGATGGCTATGCGTCGCAGTTGATTCATAAATTCATGGTAATGGTAGTGTCGTCACTGAATTCTCACATCGAAAAACCACGACCGAGGCCACACCGATCACACATGTGAGCACCGGCCGTGTCAGGAAACCGTCCTGCAAATCACACTCCGTGAACGGATCACGGAACAAGCTGCCCTGGGTTCCCCACTGGGAGACGATTCGGCCTACTCGTCGCTATCGTCGTTGGAGGCGTCAGACTCGTTCATGTTGCCTGCGACACTCTTGGCAGCGTCGGAATTCTCTGCTTCGATGATGAAGTCATCATCGAAATCATCCTCTGTGCCGAGACCACTTGCATCAATCTTGACGCCGACAGACACATGCTCTCCAGTTCCGATTTCCTTACCGTCGATGGGGGAACCATCTTCACTGTCGTAGAACGAGAGCCTATCCTCATGCTCGTCTTTCACAGAGACCTGCACGGACTGTGTTCCCTGGTTTACGATATGGAACACGTCATCGAACGTGTACTGCGAATCAGGGTTGACACCTTTTCCACCATCACTAGTCTTATGTTTCTTTGTGAAATCTATACTGAGCTTTCCATCATTTCCGACCTCCGCGAAATTTCCGTTCCCGTTTTCGACTGGTTGTAAGCCGAGATACGCACTTTTATCGCCCGTTACCTCCACGCTCGCCGTCCGCTCGACCGTAGCGCTCGAAAACGCGCCCGAGCCCGTAACAAGGGCCGCCGCAACGACGATCGTAATCAACGCCAGTAGCTTTCCTCGTGGTACGTACATGTTTTCATCCGGTACCTACACGCTGCATGTAGGTTCCTACTCCATACCAAATCCTACAGGTACTTTGTATTCGGGTCCGAGAAGATTTTGAGCGAGTCATTACTGATTGTTTAATTCCGTTCAAAACTGACGATACAAAGCGTTCGAACCAATATCGGATAGATCGCACCCCGATCCGCTCGTATGACAATTGATACCCACCGGAAACCGATTGAACTATCGATTAATTCAAATATCGTTAGGAGTTACATACCATATCGGTTGGGTCGCCCTCTAGACACCTGATGAGTGTTGTCAGGACGTTTCATGCAGATGTATGAATCAATCACACACGCAGGCACGACAAGAAACCGGAACTGAACCGTCGGAGTCGACACTGGGACGGGATGCGCTATTTTCTCTTCTCGGCAATCGCCGCCGACGCTGGGCGATCAGATATCTCACTGCCAACGGTCGCACACAGCTCAGTGAGCTCGCAGAGCAGATCGCAGCCTGGGAGGCAGGCGTCCCCCCCGAGGAAATCTCTGCGAAACAGCGAAAATACGCCTACACATCCCTTCAGCAGAGACACCTCCCCGCGCTCGATGACGCTGGCGTCATCGAGTTTTGTCCTGTAGAGGGGGTCATCGAGGTGACTGACCAACTCGATTCTCTGGATATCTATCTGGAAGTCGTGCCCAGTAACACGATACCATGGAGTATCTACTATCTTGGTATCGGCCTGGCCGGCTGTGTGGTGATGTCGGCAATTGCGATGATCGATTCTTGGCCCGTCACGGCGCTGTCGGTCCACGAATGGGCCATTCTGTTCAGTCTCACCGTAACGATTTCTGCGATCGTGCACACCTACCGCACACGATCGATGCGGCTCGGGAGCCACGAACTCCCACCGGAGGTGACCCACGACCCATGAGCCGTGCGAGATCACAGTCCAGACGGTTCGCTATTGTTCTCGTGGTCTGTGCCATCGTCGTCCTGTTCACTGGCACCGGAGCGTTCGACTCGCTTTCTCAACAGAGAGAGGTGTCCGTCTCAGTCTCAGAGGACTCGGCATTTCTCGCGTTCGAGGGTGCAGAGCCCACGGTTTCGAAAACTGGCGTCGAATACGCTGGTCGCCAGCCGGCACTGGTCGGCGCATTCAGAACGTCCGGCGGAAACACGACAACCGTCACCCTCGGAACGATCACCAACGGACTCTCATCGACACTCTCCTCGTTTGATCTCAGCGTCTCCGTCCCTGACAGCTCGGCGATCACCGTTCGAGACCCCACCGTCACCGAACCCGTGGTGAAAGCAGATCGCTCGAGCCAGCTTGTTGCCACCGTGGAGTGTCCAGACACAGCCCCTGCTGACACGACCGTGACGATCGAAATCACCGCGGAGGGTTCTGATACATCGGTGTCGACGAGTGCACAGGCGACCATCCATTGTGCCGGTGAAGCTGGAGCCAATGGATCAGAATCGAACGGTGCTATCTCCCTCCGGCAACGATGAGTGCGACAGACGACGAGCAGGCACGGTCTGAGACGCTACGCTCGGAGCGACTTACAGTGTTGTCGGTTGAACTGGGTGCCATCGCATAAATGGACCGACGCTTGCTCGGAGCGACTGCACAGTCCGTGCTCGTCCTCGTCCTCGTTGCAGTCGTGATCGGCCAGCTCATCGGCCAACCGGTGTTGCTGGCGTACGTCACAAGTAACAGCATGGAGGATACGATCTCGACCGGAGATGGGTTCATCGTCCTCCCTGCTGTCGTGACCGGTGAGCCAGAAGAAGGCGACATCATCGTATTCAACTCGAAGACGCTGAACGACGACGCTGGCGGCATTACGACACACCGCGTAGAAGAAACCACCAACGAGGGACTGATTACACGAGGGGATAACAACCCGTTCACCGATCAGGATGCCGGTGAACCGCCAGTCAAAGACCGTCAGGTAATCGGCGAAGCCGTCATGATTGGAAGCCAGCCGATTGTCATCCCGCACCTCGGGAGCGCATTTGGCGCAATACGAGGGGGAATCTCGAACATACAGCGTCAAATCGCAATTGCACTCGGCACGCGATCGCTACTTGGAACACAGGGATTGGCGTACATTCTGCTTGGATTTGGCATTCTATTGTATGCCGGGAGCGCGCTTTTCGAAAGCGGTGGAAACCGGTCCAGACGCCGCCGTCGGAAACGAAGCCGGAAACGACGGATCACGAACACGCAGATGGCGATCGTTCTTGGGCTCGTCCTCGTTGGCTCACTGACGGCGACGATGACGTTTGCCGGCGGTATTCAGGAGTTCAGCGTGGTAAGCGCACAGTACAACTCACCGGGACCGACCGTGATCGCCAGCGGGGAAACGGAATCGATGAACTACACCGTTCCAAACGGGGGTGTCCTTCCGATGCAGGTGTATCTCGATCCGGCCGGCAACGGCGTTTCCACACCCGATGATAGTGTGATCGTCGGCCCCGGTGAAACACAAACCATGAATGTGGATTTCTCGGTTCCGGATGAAACAGGATACTATCCACGATACGTCGCCGAACACCGGTATCTGACTATTATACCGCCATCACTAATCGATCTGCTCTACCGGATTCACCCGTGGCTGCCAGTAATCGTCATCGATAGCCTGGTATTCGTCGCCTTCCTGGCGGTCACGACCAAGCTTCTCGGCCGTGGATACGTTCGGTCACGGCCGAGTCGCAGTAGATTTGTCCGTCGGATCAAACGCCTGTTGAAGTACTGAAAGGAACGCTGCAGTCTATAACCATGACCACGAACCAACTCACACGGCTCAAGGTACTGATAGATGACTACTTTTTCGTGTTTGCAGCGGTGCTTGCCATTCTCGTCGCTGCGGGCGGCTGGACGACATATTCGACGGTTGTCGATCCTGGCACGCACGTCGAAGAACGGACTGCGGCGTCGTGGTCCGTCGATGGTGGATTCGACCACCGGGGACGCGTCGTTGAGAACTCGCTCATCTTCCAGAAGAACGAAACCCGGGAGAACAGAATGTTTTACATCACCAATTCGACACCACGTCTCAACACGACGTACTGGTTCAAACTCGGTGGTGAAAACGGATCAGCGGACGTTCACACGCGGGTATCGCTCGTCGATTTTGCACACTACGAGCAGGAAGCAGAGGAGTCCGAGGAGGTTATTCAGCGGCGAATCTGGGAAGAGCGACGGCTACTCGACGTCAAAAACGACACACTCAAACCTGGTGAACGACAGAACGTCTCGTTCAAAATCGATGCTGATGCGCTGCGAAAGCGAACGAAGCGACTACACGAGCGACACAAATCGTTGTATCAAATTTCACAGATCAGGACGCAGGTGTTCGTTACCACGACAATAAACGGGACGGTCGATTCACACCCCGTCAATCGACAGTTTAACTACACGCTGCCGATCAACAGCACGATGGATTATTTCGTGGTGTCACCGACCCGGAGTCCGGTCGAGCAAATGAGCGTAACACAACAGACGACTGTGCCGAATCAACCCGGGACAGCTCCGCAGGTGGGATCGATCGCGTTGTTGATCCTTTCACTGGTGTCGCTTGGAGGACTGTGTTATGGCCGGTGGGACGATCGCTTTGTCGTTTCGGAATCGGTCCGCACGGAGCTCCAGAACAGCAAAATCCAGTCGGAGTTCGAGGACTGGATTACGATCGGGACGGTCCCACAGGATGATCCACAGACCACTATCGAGGTCGACTCGCTTGAGGGGCTCGTGGACGTGGCGTTCGACACGAACCGACGGGTGATTGAGGACGAATCCACGGGGGTGTATTTCGTCCAGGATGCCGATATCTGGTATCGGTACACTCCGCACTGGCTCGACGACAACGCGGCCGATGACGAGATAGAGGCCAGTGATAATCCTGGCTCAGACGACGAGCAGTAAGCCACTGGCCATTCGAAAATATAATACGCTGCTTCTGTTGACACCTTCCCCACCCTGAAAGGCGTCACCAGAAATCAAAGATTTCTGGGTGGCCCACAGGACGTTTTGTGTCTTGTGACCGCGCTAAAGTGGTCGAACTACGTTCGGCTGATCAGCCAGATGTAATCCGGCGAAGTACGGGGCTTTCTCTTTGAATCAGGGTAAACTGTCTGCTCTATAACTGTGAATTACCTTTCGCTGCTTGATCGCGGCTGCCGCCGTTCGCTCCTTACGGAAGAGGACTTACCCTGCAAAAGTTAAATCGCAGTGGGGCATACCATTGACCGTGAGTACGCGCGCGAGTGCACTCGAATCAGTGGTGTTCGGTGTAGACATCCAGAGCGGTGATGTCCGTGGCGACGCGCCGTCGTTCGCCGTGGTTGCGTTCGACGGCACGAACACGGACCGCGATGTCGTTTCATTACGCAAGCTCCGACGACTGCTCCAGCGCGAAGCGCCGGACATACTCGCTGTCGACAATGTCTACGAGCTGGCGGCTGATAAGGACGCCCTCATTCATTTTCTCCGTGAGCTCCCTGCGGAGACGAAACTCGTGCAGGTGACTGGAGACCACGACCCGGAGCCACTCTCAAGAGTCGCCGCGCGCCACGGCGTCGAATACGGCAAAAAGCCGATGAAAGAGGCAGAGGCCACGGCGCGACTGGCAGCCGCAAACGTCGGGCAGGTGGTTCGGGCATTTGGCGATACGATCACCGTGAAAGTAGCCAGGGGACGCGCAACCGGCAGTGGTGGCTGGAGTGAGGACCGGTACACACGCCGCATCCACGGCGCGGTCAAAACGACGGCGCGCGAGGTCGAACAAAAGCTGTCGGACGCTGGCCTCTCGTTTACTGTCGATCGCACCGAGAAATACGGTGGCCTCTCACAGGCCCTGTTCACCGTTTCTGCACGGCCCGAAGATCTGCCGGTAGGTGCGATGCGATCGGGCGACGTTCGCATCGAAATCGAACGCGAGCGCTACGATGGTATCGAGTTCGAACCGCTCGCAAAACGCCGTGATCGTGTCATCGTGGGTGTTGATCCGGGGACGACTACGGGAGTCGCAATCGTTGGCCTGGGTGGAACCGTCCTTGACGTGCACTCGACACGAACTGCGGACACGGCGGCGATCATCGAGTGGATCATTGAGCGTGGCCGCCCGATACTCATCGCAAGCGATGTGACGCCAATGCCTGAAACGGTCGAAAAGTTCCGACGGAGCTTCGATGCGGCCGGCTGGAAACCCGAGCGGGATCTCCCGATCGACCGGAAACAACACCGCACCCGTGACACCGGCTACGAGGATGACCACCAGCGAGACGCGATGGCGGCCGCGCTGTTCGCGTTTGATGCCCATGAGGACCAGCTCTCGCGGATCAGTGCAAAGATCCCAGCACAGCTCGATCGTGGTGCTGTCGCCGAACGCGTGCTTGCTGGGGATGACTCAATTGAATCCGCCGTCGCAACGCTCACCGATGATGGACAATCCGACGATACCGAACAACCACCGGACACCACCGAGCGGACGCCAGAAGAAAAAGAAATTACTCGTCTTACAGAGCGTATTGACCGGCTCGAATCCCACATTGAGTCGCTCGAATCGACGATCGACGAGAAAGAGGAGACGATCGACGCGCTCGAACACGAACTCAGCTCTGTCCGGCGGGACGAACGACTGGCAGTCAAGCGAATGGAGACTGTCACCCGAAAGGAACGCCGGATTGAGGAGTACGAAGGACGGATCGAATCCCAGCGCGAGGAGATTGATTCGCTGACTGCGAAACTCGAACGGCTCAAGGATCTCTGGAAGATCGATCACTCGAACTTCGCTGACGTTTCGCAGAATCGGCAGGGTCTCGTCCCAGTCAAACCAATCGACCAGTTCACTTTGCAAGCGATCGAGCGGGCCGATACTGCCTACGGGCTAATCGACGGCGATGTGCTCTTGCTTCGTGATGCCAGTGGGGCCGGCAAACGGACGGCCAAACGGCTGGCCGAGACTGCCCCTCGAATCGTGCTCAAACGCGGTGGCCTGAGCGACGTTGCGGACACGATTCTCTTTGAGCACGGCGTTCCCGTTGGAAATGCCGAGCACGTCCAAATAAAGGAGATTGATGACCTGGCAGTTGCGCGCGAACACGACGTTGAGGTGGCGATCGACGCCTGGAACGAACGAGCAAAACAGCGCCGCCGCGAGAATACAGCGGCAATGGTTGATCAGCTCATTAGCGAACACCGCGCGAACGAGGGTGAGCCAACAAACGGCTGATTACAACATTCCGCCCATCCCAACCGCTTCGAGTCCGTAACCGATCAATCCGCGGAGCAAGAGCGCCGTTCCGAGGAGTATCAACAACAATCCAGCGGCGACGATCGGACTCTCGATCGCAACGACTGCGAGTCCGATGAGTGCGAGGATGATACCAGCGATGCCGTAGCGTCCAAGTTGCTTGAACATGCTCGCTGTAGCCCCCTGCTAATTGAAAAGGACTCCTGTACGAGCTGCGTGTTAGAATTCGTTGCAGACCGGGATTCCAACCGTGTCGAACTCGTCCATTGCCGCCACCTTCTTGGGCACCTCTGACAGCGAAATCGTCTCGCTGACGATCTTTCCTGGATCAATCTTGCCCGCCTCCATCATGCTGAAAATCTCATCGTACTCGTGTGGCGGCATACCATACGAGCCGTAGAACTCGCGTTCATCCTGTACCATCATATCGATCGGCAGCGGGATCTCACCACCTTCATCAGCAGTCGTCATCCCGATCTGGAGATGTTGGCCGCCTTTATTCAAGGAATTCACCGAATTACGACACGTCTCTTCGATCCCGAGCGCATCGACGCTCACCGCCACGCCACGCGAGCGTTCGGTATAGCCCTTGACTGCCTGTGGAACGTCTTTGACTTCGGCCGCGTTAATCGTGGTTTCAGCGCCAATTTCAGCCGCCATCTCCAGACTGCGGTCGTCGAGATCGACCGCGATTACACGAGCCCCGAGTGCGTCCGCTGTCATGATCGCCGAGAGCCCGACTCCGCCACAGCCATGGACCGCGACCGTGTCTCCCGGATCGATGTCGACCCGGTGGGAAATGCCGTGAAACGCCGTGGCGAACCGACAACCCAGTCCCGCCACGTCGACTGGATCCAGTGAATCTGGGACTTTGATCGCGTTCTGATCGGCCACCCGAACCGGGAACTCTTCAGCGTACGCCCCGGGCTGAAACGAGAGAAACCCCATTGGAACGGACCGCTCACAGATGTTGGCCCGACCCTGCAAACAATGCGGACAGGTCCCGTCGCTCATGTTGAACGGAGCGGTGATCCGATCGCCCTCACTGATGTTCTCAACTTCGGGGCCGACTTCAACAACTTTCCCGCACGGCTCGTGGCCAAAAATCAGCCCCGGCTTCATCATCAGCCCGAGCCAGTCCCAGTCGCCCTTCCAGGCGTGCCAATCTGACCGACAGACGCCACACGCCTCGGTTTCGACGACAATTCCGTCGTCGTCACAGTCCGGCCGATCGACCTCCTCGACCGTCATCGGTTCTTCTGGTCCCTGAAAGACTACTGCTCTCATGTGACTGTATGGAACGATTACAACTGTATAAATCATTGGTGTAAGTTATCAATCACCGCTAACCTGCGGCCACGCTTTTTTCAGTGTGCAAGATTCGATTCGATCGCCCGCCGTTGGTGTGACCAATGGTGGTGTTCGCCACTCGATGGGAGAAACTTAACCGTGCGCCAGTCGAATGACGGAGTATGAGCGATAGTGGGAGTCGCAAGAGCCTGCGAATGCCCGACGACGACGAGGTGTTCGCCGTCGTAACGAACATGCTCGGAGCAAACCGGGTACGGGTACGCTGTATGGATGGCAAGGAACGAACCGCCCGCATTCCGGGTCGGATGCAAAAACGGATCTGGATCCGTGAGGACGATGTCGTTCTCGTCGAGCCGTGGGACTGGCAAGACGAAAAAGCGGACGTGGCCTGGCGATACAACAAGCAGGACGCAGATCAGCTTCGACGGGAGGGACATATCCAGGATATGTAGCATGATCGCAACTACAATGTTCAATGCGTCTCGTTTCGACTGGGTGCCCCACCGCTTTTCGGCCGTGGCCGGACTCCCGCCAGCTGGTGGGTGCCACGGTGTTGCTGGTAGGACATGAGCGACGACTACGGGCTGATTGATTCGGATGCGAGCGCCGTTCCGGGTGACGAGTGGGAAGCAATCGATGTCAGCGACACAGAGTCAGACCGGATCGCCAGAAGGCAAGACCGCGAGTTCCTTTCTTTTCGCAAGCGGATCAAAGACGCAGATCAGTTCAAAGTTGAGGCGTCGGTGTTCGACGACGCCACGTTCGCTGCAATTTATAAGCTAGTTCAGGACGGCTACATCGATGCATTTGGCGGACCCATCTCGACCGGGAAAGAGGCGTCGGTGTACTCGGCGAAAGGTCCTGACGGAACGGTTGCTGTGAAGATCTACCGGATCAACGCCAGCGATTTCCGCCAAATGCGCCAGTATCTCGATGGCGATCCACGGTTCGAGGGAATCGGCAACGACAAGAAGAAGGTAGTTCTCGCCTGGGTGAAAAAGGAGTTCTCAAACCTCGGCCGGGCTCGCGATGCGGGTGTGGCAGTGCCTGATCCGATCACCACCGAGCGCAATGTGCTGGTGATGGAGTATCTCGGTGATGAATCACGTGGCCGGCGACTGGCGGAAGTTGAAATCGAGAATCCACAGACAGCGTTCGAGGTCGTTCGAGAGTATATGCAGCGGTTGTATCGTGCCGGGCTGATTCACGGGGATTTCAGCGAGTACAACGTGGTCGTCCAGAACGGTGAGCTGTACGTCATCGACCTTGGCCAGGCGGTGACTGTCCATCATCCCAACAGCCGCGAGTTTTTAGAACGCGACTGTCATAATGTGGCACGATTTTTCGAAGCGCTCGGCGTGGATGTAACACAGTCGTCGTTACTCGAGTTTGTAACTGGTGTGTAGACAACAACCAGTTCCAGTTCGTCCACCGAATGGTTAATGCGTGATCCGCCATTACACCAATTATGCAGCACGTGACGATACCGCAGGACCGCATCGGCGTGCTCGTCGGTCAGGGCGGTGAAACGATGCGGGAGATCGAGTCGAAAGCAGAGGTTCGGCTCGACATCGATTCTGAAACCGGATCGGTTGCCGTCGAATCGGTCGGTGATCCCGTGCAGGGACTCAAAGGTCCCGACATCGTCAAAGCAATCGGGAGAGGCTTCCGACCGGAAGACGCACTGCGGTTGCTCGAAGACGACCTGATGATGTTCGAGATCGTCGACATCGACGCTGTGGCCCGCAACAAGAACGATCTCCGGCGAAAAAAGGGTCGTCTCATCGGTGAGGATGGCCGGACGCGAGAGCTGATGGAAGAGCTCACCGGCGCGTCGGTCGTGATTTATGGCACGACGCTGGGCATCATCGGCAGACCCGACGAAGTCGAGGCCGTCCGCCGTGGGGCCGAGATGATTCTGGATGGGGCCCCGCACGGTTCGGTGTACTCGTTCCTCGAACGCCGCCGGACCGAAATGAAACAGAACGAACTGAGCTACCACGAGTTCCCCGGGTGAGCATACCTTTTTGCTCACTTCGTTCGTGAACTGAGAGTGGATACGATAGAGCAACGGGAACTCCGTACTTCTTATTTCGATGGTACAATTGATGAGATGATTCCGGAGCGATAGCATTGTGTGCCTGATATGCACACAAAACCCTGCCAGAAACTCGAATCGTCAGATTTCCCGAGATTACACGCCAATGCGAAGGAGTTCGGTCGCCCCTTGCTGGAACTCGAACGGAACGTCGATTCGTGCTGGTTGATAGCCATCTTCTGCTAAAATCTCGATCACGGCATCCAATCGATCGTACGGTTCGGTATCGAGTCCGACGAGCGGAAAAATCCTGACTTCCTCGCTGGCCACGCGACAGAGCTCCCGGATTGCTGTGAGGTGGAACTCGAAATCCAACCGGTCGCCGTACAGAAAGAGCAGGTGTGCAGACAACACCAGCGAGAACGTCTCATCTGCGAACGGCAACGTTGGCAACTGCCCGTAGACGTAGCGTCCCTCGGTCCGTCCCGTTGGATAATCCGAGAGGAACGTCTCAATTGCACGCTCCATCAGTTCGAGCCGGTGGGCAACCGTCCCATAAAAATTCCACTCGAACAGGTCCGCTTTTTCCGGGAGCTGATTCGCAACAGCACCAAAATCGTCCTGAACTCGTCGTTTGAGGACGGCTGGTGGCTGGTCGTAGAGCATGTCTACGCCCGTTATCTCCGCGCCACGATCGGCCGCTTCACGGACGAACGAGCCCGCACCCGACGGACAATCAAGCACCGTTCGATCCGCGAGCGTCTCAATTTCAAGATCGAACATCGCACGATACTCACAGAGTGTGCGGCCGGTGAGGAGAAACTCCGTATCGACGGTGAACTTCTCGTCTGCTTCCATGGACATATTTGTGTATCATTGTACAAATATATGCATGATACAGAGGCGAAGTCGAGTGGTCGTTCGATTCTCACGAGCGCGTTACTGGTGAGAAGCCTCCTTGTGAGTCACAGTAGACTGGTCATCGCCATAGCTGTGATCAACCACGAACGGTGATGTTCCACAAATTTCGGTCTCGATTTCAGGGACCTCCCCCACCAGATCACTGTACTTCTGGTACGCGTCGGTTTCGGCGATTGCAATCAAGAAATCAACGAATTCGTCTTCGTCCGGTTCCTCGAATCCGAGGTCTGTGGCCATATCGCTCCACCAGATGTCAAGCACTGCATAGTGCGATCGTTCGTCGGTTTCCTCAAGGAGGATTGCAAGATCATCTTCGAGGAGTCCTTCGAGACGCGATTTGTGTTCTGGATCATTGTGAAACCACTCCTGTACGTCCGCATTCGTTAGCTCTGGGGATGGTGGGGATGATCCGAACCGCTTTTGCAACCAGCCACGGTCATTTCGGTAGTCCGGTGGAACCAGGAATTTCGGTCGATTCACCGCATCGATGAACATTCCAACGAGCAATCCAGCGATCCCAATCCCTGCAATTACTTGCCCGACAATCATCCCGTCCCCAATCAGGCTATCAGCCACCGCCATCACTCCAATACCGCCAAACAGCAACAGAAATGCCGCGGCTGTCACCGGCCAATTGCGTTTGTTCATCCGCACATTCCGCTTTCCACCACGAGGCTCGGGAACGTGCTCGCCACGCCACACGGCGGGAATCATCGATGCGTACACGAGGACCGAGAGAACGCCAATGCCCACGGCGACCACGATCCCAACGAGCCGAATGATTCCCGATTGAAGCAATATCTCTGACATGTATCTTCGCTTGGTGATTAATAGCTGGTTTATAATAGTCTTATCATACTATGATATCATCCGATTACTATTGTTTGATGGATTCTGACTGTAATCACCAAACAGCGTGAACTCAGGCCGTTTCGGTCATCTCGTTTGAATCGGCTGCGGGATTGCTCACCTCGATTCCTTCGGTTTCAAGCAGCCGTTCCAGCTTCCGTTCGAACTCTGAGTCAGTCAGTTCCCCAGTTGCGTATCGGTGTCGGAGTTCCTCCAGGGGATCACCGTGAAATTCTTTCTTGGCAACTTGACTCGCATCGGTTCTGGATTTTTTGAAGTATTCGTAGAATCGTGCTCCACGATCGATGAGAAAGACGAATAGAAGGATCCAGCCGATCATAACGTGGACCGTGGAAAATCCACCAAACAACAGCACTGCGACCAGAGACATAATCAGGAACTCTCCGACTGGATTTCGACTATACCATTGTTTGATCGCGTTCAATCCATCTGTCATCTCCTTTCACTACTGGATCACAGCAGATAATTGTTGATCAAATTCGTTCTGACTGACCGATCGGTGGTCCGCCGGTAGATTCTTCCCATCGTTCGTTGATATATGGCTATGCCGTACAGTTACGAACCCCACTACTTCGAGGAGATGGACGTCGGAAAAACGTTCGAGAGTGCTGGAAGAACGATCACGGAGGCTGATTTCGTGACACACTCGATGCTGACGGGAGACTGGACCGAACTGCACACCAACACCGAATACGCGGCTGAGGGTCCCTACGGCGAACGGATCGCCCACGGCCCGATGACGTTCATCATGGCGACGGGGCTCGTCCAGCGCTGTGGTTTCGTTGAGCGGACGGTGATCGCGTTTCTCGGAATGAACTACATGGACATTCCGAATCCGCTCTTTGTCGGCGATACGATCACTGCAACGTTCGAAGTGACCGACCGCCGGGAGCTAGAGAGCAGAGACGATGCTGGGCTGGTGGTTATCGATGCCGACGTTCGCAATCAGGATGGTGACTGTGTGTTTGCCGGGGACATGAAGTTCCTCTTTAAACGCCAGTCTTGATCGTGCTGCTGACCGTTCTGATCTGACACAAATATTACTTCTGTTTCTTTCCAGAATAGTAGTTCATGACGAATCAGCGGGCTCGAACGTCGCGGGAACAATGGGGGAGTAGATTCGGATTCCTGATGGCGATGGTCGGCGCGATGGTTGGGGCAGGGAATATCTGGCGGCTGCCCTACGTCACTGGGATCAACGGCGGTGGTGGATTTTTGCTCATCTATCTTCTGTTGTTGTATCTGATCGCCATTCCGGGACTGATGGCCGAAACGCTGCTCGGTCGATACACGAATCGGGGAGTGATCGGGAGTGTTCGTCAGGTTGCCGGCCCTGGTGGCTGGACCGGTGTCGCTGTTGTGGTACTGGTGGTGAACATTGCGCTAATGTCCTACTACGCGCCCATTCTCGGCTGGATTCTCTACTACGTGTATCACTCAATTCTCGGTACGTTCATGCAACCAGGCTTTAACCCGCTCGTATTCTGGACATCGTATACGAACGCGACGGTGTTGGTTATTGCGACGCACACGATCGCCGTCGGACTGGTGGCGATCGTTCTGTTGTTTGGGATTCGTGATGGGATCGAACGGATTGTGCGATGGCTGTTTCCAGCCCTATTAGTTGCGCTTCTCGCAGTGGCAATCCGGAGTTTGACGCTCCCGGGCGCGCTTTCTGGCGTCCGGTATCTGTTCACTCCCAGAATTGAGTTTCTCCTTCGTCCGGCAACGTGGATTGGAGCGCTCGGACAGGCGCTGTTTTCGACCGGACTCGGCTGGGGGATCGCACTCACCTACGGAAGCTATCTGCGCGACCACGACGACGTTGCCCTCGGCGGCGGGTTGTTCACTGCACTCGGTAACACCAGCATTGGCTTGCTTGCGCTGTTAGCCGTGTTTCCAGCGGTGTTTGCCTTTGGCCTCCAGCCCACGGCGGGGTCCAGCCTCACGTTCATTTCGTTGACGTACGTCTTCGGGCAGATGGCAGGGGGGTATTTCTGGGCGATCGTGTTCTATCTCGGCTTTTTCTTTGCGGCGTTTACCTCTGGGCTCGCCATCACTGAAGTGGGTGTCACCACTCTCACCGAGGAGACACGCTTCGGTCGTAACACAGTGGTCGTGCTGTTTTCGGGGGCAATCTGGCTGGTGGGACTTCCAAGCGCGTACTCAGTTGACGTACTCAATCTTATGGATTTCATCTTTGGCACCTGGGGACTCCCGGTGGCTGCGCTGTTGGTCATGCTAGTTGTCGGCTGGAAACTGGGGAGCGATCCCGGACTGGGGCTCGAGTGGGTCCGGCTCGTAGAGCTGAATCGATCCACAGATCTGTACGTTGGCCGGTGGTGGAGCGTGATCGTCCAGTTTGTCATTCCACCAGTGATCGCGTTGATCGTGGTCTACTATGTGATTTCGAATCTCATGAGCCATCCCACCCAGACCGTCGGTGGGGTCGTTCTCATTGGAGCCATCATCCTGGTGAGTGTGCTGGGAATGGCAGTTCTTGAGCGGCCAGGGGCTGATGAGCACGCCAACGGGGGTGGTCAGTGATGGTGCTACCCGCAAGCACGATCGCGGTGTTGCTCATCGCGATGGTCGCATTGTGGGGGGTTGGTGGCTGGGCCCTCGTGCGCTCGCTCGGCGACGAAGAGCGAAAGCTCGAACTGCTGGAGAGACAGGAGACGTTCGACTCCTATTCGCCACGGGTGATGTCAGAACTGCGTGCGTGGATCGAATCGCATCCCGATCACCCGCGTGTCGACGACGCAACAACTGCGTACAATGATTGTGTCGATCGACTTGGCCGTATTGAGGAGACGTTTTACGACTGGGACGAGACCACAATCGACGATCTCGAACGGCTCTGAGACAGGGATTCAATTTCGTGTTACTCCAGTGAGGATAGTTCTAGTTTTTGGAGTCGTTCGATCCGCTCTTTGGGTTCGGGATGCGTTCGAAGGAGCCTGTCGTAGAATTTGGCAGCTCGAGGGTACTCCGTTCGAAGGCTGGTTGGTGGGCGATTGCCATCAGGCCCTAGCATAATTTCGGGCGTAGTATCTCGCTCTGGTGGGAGAAACGAAAATGATGCCATTGTGTCCGGGACGGTTCTCAGGTCCTCACGGTGTTCTTCTTCGAGCGTTCGTATCGCTCCAGCAAGTGGGCCAATGGATCCCATCAGCGCTACTGCCCCGCGATCTGCTGCAAGTTCACGATCACGTGTGAGCAGACGACTGAAGGGTTTTGTTCCATATTCTGCAATCTGACCCAAGGACAATTCTTTGCTCTTGTTGCTGTCTGTTTGTGATAAATCGACGAGAGCTCCCCAGAACCGTTCTGGGATCGTCGCAACCGTCAACACGCCAGTGTCTCGGTGTTTGATGTGCGAACACTCGTGAGCGAGCACCGCCGTCAGTTGCGCATCGTCAAGCACGTGTAATACTGATTCTGACAGAATAATTCGAGCGCTCCTGGGAGTATACCCCGTCGTCATCGCCGTAGGTGTCTCCATAGCAGCGATGACGACGGTTGGTACCGGAATATTGAGCTGCTGAGAGAGTCGTTCAACCGTCCGCAAAACGTCTGGTGGCGGTTCCGCAACCGCTTCGATCTCCATTTGGTGTTGCGGGCGGACAATTTCCGCGATTTGATCGTCGTATCGACGGAACGCTACTGAGACGATGAACAACCAGAACAAGAACGAAACGCCGAGCGTGAGCGAAAACGAGAGCGTCCCCTCACCGCACACCGCAATGAAAATGAATACACAGAGAAACGTGAATGCAATCCCACTCAGTCCACTCACCGTGAGCAGTGCCATCGAGACCACCATCCGAACCAGCAGCCCACGATCGTACGACCAGTCCATACCTATTGCTATAGGACAGTGAACAATTAACATCCATGGACTGTCCTAGGGGACGTGTACCACTGAGAATGGATGGCTCAGTTAGCCACCGTAATCTGGATCCAGTGCTTGTAGTCGCTTAATCCGCTCCTCTGGGTCCGGATGCGTCCGGTACAGTCGGCTCCGCAGCTGAATCACCCGGAGAAACAGTCGGCTCATTGTTCTCGCACCGTTAGCATCGAGAGCAACATCTTCATCGCGCAGCCTGCTGGAAGCGTTCGGGAAAAACGAGAACGCTTCAATCCCGTCACTCCGCGGATCCCTCCCTGAGACACCGTCGAGCGTTCGAATGGCCCCCACCAGGGGTGCTGGACTCCCAATGAGCGCGACCGCACCGCGGTCGGCCACGAACTCCCGCGTTCGACTCACCATTCGTTCGAACACCAGCACGATACCCGCAAACAGTCGCAACAGCCCGTAGTTCTCCGATCGGATCGAATAGCGTTTCTCAACCCCACCACCGAGCCGGAAGGCCCACCGGTGCGGGATCGCAACGATCGTCATTACCACCACATCTCGATTCACGATGTGGGAAATCTCGTGGGCGAGAACGGCACGGAGCTGTTCGTCGGAGAGCTCCTCGATCAGTGCTGTCGTGACGACGATGGTGGTCTGATCGCGAGCGATGCCACTCGTGTACGCCGTGGGGGGTCCATCAGGCGTGATCAACACCGCCGGGGCTGGAATCGACGCCTGGTGGGCCAGTCGATCAACCGTTTGCTGGAGTGCTGGGCTGGCGCGTTCGGCTGGCGTGAGCGCATTCTCAGCAAACTGCCCAACGACCGGTGTGGTGTCAACGGGCGTGTCCAGCACGGTGTTTGCAAGCAGGATAAGCCAGAACGCACCACAGAGCCCAACAACGATCTCGAGCTCACCGGTGCCGACCAACAGCACACCAATCCCGAGGAACAGGAGCGTCGGACCAGCAACGACGAACAATGCGCACACCCCGAGCACACCCACCAGCAACACCATCCGAACCATGAGTGCTCGACTGGCGGGCAGTCTCATGGGTCACACTCATGGAGGGAGCAAAATAAATCCTGGTAGCAACAGAAAGTGATGGCAGAATCGTCAGTCAGCAGCCGCTTCGACCGGCTCGGATTCTGCACCGCCAACGTAGTACTCCTCGATGAGTTCCTCGTCAATCCGGTTGAGCTCGGTCTTTGGCAACATTGAGAGCAGCTCCCACGCGATGTCGAGCGTCTCGTCGATCTCCCGGTCCGTGTGGCTCCCCTGATCGATGAGCTCCGTTTCGAACCGATCCGCGAAGTCGAGATACCGATTGTCGCTCTCGGATAGTGCCTCCCGACCGACAATGTTCACGAGATCGCGCAGGTCCTGACCCTCTGCGTAGGCCGCATACAGCTGATCGGAGACATCTGCGTGGTCTTCACGCGTGAGTCCCTCACCAATTCCGTCGTCCATCAGCCGCGAGAGCGATGGCAGCACGTTGATCGGCGGGCTGACGTCCTGAGAGTTGAGGGCACGATCGACGTAGATCTGTCCCTCAGTGATGTAGCCAGTCAGATCCGGAATTGGGTGCGTCTCGTCGTCACCCGGCATCGTGAGAATTGGGATCTGGGTTACTGAGCCCTCACGCCCGTCGATACGACCGGCGCGTTCGTAGATCTGGGCCAGATCGGTGTACATGTATCCGGGATAGCCACGCCGACCAGGAACCTCCTCACGAGCGGCACCGATCTCACGCAGCGCTTCACAGTAGTTGGTCATGTCCGTCAGGATGACCAGCACGTGATAATCCTTCTCGAAGGCGAGATACTCGGCGGTTGTCAACACCATCCGCGGGGTCACCGTCCGCTCAACTGCCGGGTCGTCCGCGAGATTCATGAAGACGACCGAGCGCTCAAGTGCGCCAGTTCGCTCGAAGTCGTCCATGAACTCGTTTGCCTCTTCTGCGGTGATCCCCATCGCTCCGAAGACCACTGCGAACTCGGACTCTTCGCCCTCCTCGTCGCTTGCTTCTTCTGGCACCGTCGCCTGACGGGCGATCTGGAGTGCCAGCTCGTTGTGTGGCAGCCCTGATGCCGAGAAGATCGGCAGCTTCTGCCCACGCACCAGCGTGTTCATCCCATCGATGGCTGAAACGCCCGTCTGGATGAACTCCTCTGGATACTCACGAGCTGTCGGGTTGATTGCGGCTCCGACGATGTCGTGGCGCTCTTCGGGAACGATGTCCGGGCCACCGTCGATCGGATCTCCGGAGCCATCGAGCACGCGCCCGAGCAACTCTTCGGTCACCGGCATTTTCATCGTCTCGCCGAGGAAGCGAACCGAGGAATCCTGATCGATGCCGTCGGTTCCCTCGAAGACCTGAATTGCGACGTAGCCGCTCGCTGCTTCGAGCACCTGCCCGCGGCGGATCTCCCCGGACGGCGTCTCGATGTCCACGATCTCGTCGTAGCCGATCGGTTCGTCCGTTTCTACGAACACCAGCGGACCGCTGATCTCCGTAATTGTCTGGTATTCTTTCATCTTAGTACTGCTCCTGAAGCTGCGATTCGATCTCGTCGGTGAGATCTGCGACGAACGCTTCGGCTTCGTCGTCTGGCGTCGTTGCGATCCGGTTCAGGCGTGGGGCGGCGTCAATTGTGGTGATCTCATCGACCGGAACGCCTGCCTCAAGTGCCTCGAACGCCTCGTCGTTGAACGCCTTGATCGCCGTGAGGATCTGGAACGTTTTCTCCGGCGGACAGTAGCGGTCCACGTCGTGGAACGCGTTCTGTTGCAACCACGCTTCACGGAGATATCGTGCAACCTCAAGCGTGAGTCGCTGGTCGTCCGGCAGCGCGTCCTTACCGACGAGCTGAACGATCTCCTGTAGCTCTCCCTCTTCGTCGAGCGTATCGATCGCCCACTGGCGTGTCTCCGACCAGTCGGCGTCGATCTCGTTTTCGAACCACGGATCGAGCTGATTCCGATAGAGCGAGTAGGATTCGTCCCAGTTGATCGCCGGGAAGTGACGACGTTCTGCGAGGTCGGAATCGAGTGCCCAGAACGTCTTTACGATACGCAGCGTGTTCTGGGTCACTGGCTCGGAGAAGTCGCCGCCCGGTGGCGAAACCGCACCGATAACCGAAATCGATCCCTCGGTGCCGTTAGCGTTGACGAAGTAGCCTGCGCGCTCGTAGAACTCAGACAGCCGTGCGGCGAGATACGCCGGGTAGCCCTCCTCACCGGGCATCTCCTCAAGTCGCGAGCTGATCTCACGCATCGCTTCTGCCCAGCGCGAGGTCGAATCTGCCATCAACGCCACGTCGTAGCCCATGTCGCGGTAGTACTCCGCAATGGTGATTCCCGTGTACACACAGGACTCACGCGCGGCCACCGGCATGTTCGACGTATTGGCAATAAGACACGTCCGTGCCATCAGCGGATTGCCAGACTGTGGGTCGGGCAGCTCTGGGAAGTCATCGATCACTTCCGTCATCTCGTTGCCACGCTCACCACAGCCGACGTACACGACGATGTCGGCATCGGCGAACTTCGCGAGTGACTGCTGGGTCACCGTTTTTCCCGAACCAAACGGTCCTGGGATTGCGGCCGTCCCACCCTTTGCGAGCGGGAACAGGCCATCGAGAATTCGCTGGCCAGAAACGAGCGGTTTGGTTGGCGTCTGTTTTTCGACCGTTGGCCGTGCTTCACGGACCGGCCACTCCTGGCGCATCTTGATCTCTTCGCCGGATGAGAGCGTCGTAACCGCCTCTTCGACGGTGAATTCGCCCTCTTCTATCGATTCGACGGTTCCACCCTCGTATCCTGGTGGAACGAGGACTTTGTGCTCGATGCTGACGGTCTCATCGACCGTACCGACGACATCGCCGGCGCTGACCTCGTCACCTTCCTCGACGGTCGGCGTGAACGTCCAGGTCTTTTCCAGATCGATGCCCGGCGCGTCAACACCGCGGTCGAGGAACGCGCCCATCTGCGATTCAAGCACGTCGAGTGGGCGCTGGACACCGTCGTAAATGGTGTCGAGCATCCCTGGTCCGAGATCGACCGTCAGTGGCTCGCCGGTGTTTTCGACCGGCTCACCCGGTGCAACGTCTGAGGTCTCCTCGTACACCTGGATCGTCGTTACGTTTCCTTCGATCTCGATGACCTCGCCCATCAGCCCTTCCTCACCGACGTACACCACGTCGTTCATCCGGGCGTCGAGGTCCGTGGCGGTCACAACCGGACCACTCACGCTGTCGATTACACCGTCGTCGTCGACGGTCTGTTCCTGTGTTGCCTGACTCATGTGTTGTGTAGTTCGCTGTGAAATGTGTTCGTCGATCAGGACTCGTCCATCAGATCGATTCCGATCGCGCGTTTGATCTGTTCGCGCAGTCCACCGCTTCCGGCACCGCCACCGAGCGTGACGAGCACGGGATCGACGCTCGTTTCGACCTCGTTGCGAAGATTTCGCGAGAGATAGTCGAGATCTGCTTCGTGCATCACGACAATACCGACGCCATCATCTTCGAGCATCGATTCGACGGCGTCGTCGAGTTTTTCTGGCTTGTCGTCCTCGCTGACGGTTTCGAACCGCCGAATGCCAGCCAGTCGAAAGCCGGTCGTGAACTCCTGACTGCCGATCACGCCGATTTCTTTGCTTGCGGATTCGTGCTGACTCATACGATCACCAACTCCTCTTCGATTTCGTCGGTCGACAGTCCGGCCTGTTTTCCCCTGGCGATTGCCCGGATATTGTCCACTTCGCGCTCTTTGGCACGAATGTAGGCGATCACCGGACAGATCGATAGCGGGAAGCGATTTGTCATCGTGTCGGCGTATTCGAGCAGCGCCTTTTCGAGTGCACGCTCGAAGTCGATCAGGCCGTCAGCCGATTCGAGCTCATCGAGTGCCTCCGACAGATCACGTCCGTAGGTGCTATCGCGGAGATACTCCGTCAGCTGGTCCGGATTCTGGGTTAGCTGGCGCAACTGGTCTGCATCAAACAGCCGCCCGTCCGGAATGAAATACTCGCTCGGGTCGATCTCCGCTCCACTGCGTGCCAATCGGAGCGCGTTCCGGACGTTCCGGAAGTCGATTTCTGCACGGAGCAACTGGACGTACATCGCGGTTCCCTCCGATGGCTCTCGGGGAAATCCACCGAGCATGTCCGAGTAGAATGCGCGATCGACGGCGTTTTCGAGTGCGACGAGCACGCCCGTCTCTTCGTACACCTCGTAGGCCTCCGCAAGTGCGGATCCATACAGCGTCTTCGAAAGCTGCTCGACGACCGATTCGATCGATGTGCTCTCGACGAGGCGATCGAGCATCGCATCGGAGAACTCACCGGCACGGATCAGGTCGTCCTGGATCTCCTGGGTCTCCGAATCGGTGTAGACGCCACGAATGATGGTTTTGATGTTCCACGCGTCGAATTTGCGCAGATAACTGGCGATGTACTCGTTCAGCTGGCCGTCAGCAAATCGCAACAGATCGTCAAAATGTTTCGCCAGATTTTCGTTGAGCGCATATTCGATGAGATCGACGCCATCATAGCGCGATCCGAGCGCGTTCATCTCGGTTTCGTACTCGGTTTCTTCCATGAACCGGGCAATTTCGCCCGGGCCCATGCGAATGAGTTTCCGATAGTCGTTCTCGTCGAACAGCGCCGCTCTGCGTGATCGAACGCGGGCACTGACGTAGCTGTAGTTCGCTGAGCCGACTGTCGCGTTCATTGGTCTGATTCGAACAGTTGTTCGCTGACCTCGCGAAGGTTGTCGTCCCAGACGTCCTCGAAGACCGAATCGAACGTGTTGTTCACCCGAACGCGCGATTCATCGCTTTCGAGTATGACACCGCCGAGACAGTCGCGCTCGCCGGCAAACTCGAATTCGGGGAACTCCGATTCGATGATCGATTCGATCAGCTCCTGGTCGTCGCCACGACCGTAGACGCGCAGCTCGTCGTCCTCGAACTCAGCTGCGCCGTCTTTGAGCAACGCACGGGTCAGCTCTTCGCGGCCTTCCTCGCGCGTGGCGAGCCGTTCACGGGCGCTCTCTCGGACGCTTTCGAGTACGTCACGGCGAACGCCGAGTCGTTCCTGTTTTGCTTCGAGCTTTGCACTCGAGAGGCGCTGTTCACGCTCCTGTTCGATCGTTCGCTCGACCTCACGCTCGCGCTCCTCGACGATCCGATCGGCCTCCTCGTTGGCGTCTGCGATGATCTCGTCGGCCTCTTGCTCGGCCTCCTTTCGAATCGTGTCTGCACGCGCGCGGGCTTCGTCTCGAATGTCCTCTACAACCGTATCAAGGCTCATAATGTCGGTAGGGAAAGTTGGCTGCGGAATTTAACTGACGACGAAGACGACCACGAGGCCGAAAATGACGATCGTTTCCGGAATGACCGTCAAAATTAGCCCTGAAACGAACATGTCGTCGTCCTCGGCGATGGCGCCAACTGCTGCCGAACCGATCGATCGCTCTGCCATTCCTGCACCAATCGCGGACAAACCGAAGGCGATCGCTGCGGCACCTTTGTTTTCGAGCAGCGGCTGGGCCTGTAGTGCTACGTCTGAAACTATCGAACTGATGAACGCCAGTGTGAGTTGTAGCTCAATCATGGTTTTGAGTGGTCCTAGTGGTTCGCTTGTTTCCGAACAGCCGGATATAGCTATACAGAACCCATAAAGGTTCTCAAACTGATTTTGCTAAAAATGAACGATCCCTGTCCTAGCGCCGTTGTAGTGTAGATTCATTATGAATTACTCCATCGTTTTTGAAGATTATTATCAAAATATCGGTGGTGTGTGGTAAAATTTGGAACAATCAATAGACATGCCGGCCGAATGGTCGTCAATGCGACCTGTTGGGAGAATCGCTTCGGTTCTGGACCGGTAACTGCTGGAGCGGAAAATGATAGAAATGGTATGTAAAATTTGACGCTACTCTTTGTTGGTGAATTTCCGAACGTAGCCGAACGGTTCGTACTTTTCACCACCACCGTCGTAGAACTTCTGGAAGAACTCCACCCACTCGAGACGAATGGACTGCAATCCGGCACTCGTCAGCCCAAGCGCGAGCACGAGGAGGTGAGCGAAGATCAAAATCGCGATGCCAGCGATGGCCCCAACGAGAAGCTCTGCGCCCGAACCGTTCACGAGCCCAGGGAAGATCATTTCAGCGTGATGATCTGCGGCGATCTTGGCTGGCGTTTTATCGCTGAAGAAGATGAAGTGATAGACGTCACCATGTCCGTGATCAGTCGTATACGCACCGAACACGAGCAGGTTCGCAGCAAACGCCATCCCAGCCTTTGCGATCAACACGGCAGCAAGCCGTGTGTACGATAGGATGTCTGCAACGACTTTGAGGAAGACTGCTTCGATGAACTCTGCGAGTTCCGTGGTCGCAACGAGAACGAGGCCAACCAAAAACAGTCCGATGCCGATGAATCCAACCGTTTCTGGAAGTCCCGTAAAGCCAAGCTCCAGTGGGTGTCCACTGAACACACCGCTCTCGGACGTCACGATGAAATCCGGCGTGAGACCGTACGGTGGCGTGTTTGCGAACACCCAGGCCCAAAAGCCGAACAACATCATGAACCAGGAACCGGATTCCCGGATTGCATCGCCAACACCGTGCTGGAGGTGCTCGTAGAACGAGAACAGATAGCCAATGCTCTGGTGGACGATACCGAACACGAGCGAGAGGACGATCCAGAGGCTGGCGTAACTATCATGGGCTGGAATCAGTCCCTTGTGCATCGGTGGATCACCACCCCAGACGAGCTCACCGAGCTGGTGGAGTCCGAAGATTTCGCCGTAGAGGACGCCGAACACACCTGTGAAGATGCCTGCCCAGAGCGCCACCCGACCGAGATCAGCGACGATCCCGTCGAACTTCTTCGCAATGAAGTAGCCAATTCCAGCGTACAGCAGTCCGTAGCCCAGATCGCCGATCATGAAGCCAAACATGAACGGGAACGTCAGGAACATGATCAGCGACGGATCGAGCTCCGTGTAGCTTGGTCGCCCGTACGAATTCACGAGCGATTCGAAGGATTTGACCGGATTCGGGTTGCTCTGAATTGAGGGCGGTTCGGAGTAACTCATCGTCGCTTCGGTCCCACCGTCAGTCCGTGCAGGTTCGCCGCCGTCGGTGGCGGTTGCGGTCGGCTCAGCGCCGCCGTGTGAACCGGAGCCGTCCATCCCTTCGCGGTCGACGATGTGTCCGTCGCTGTTGTACGACGCACGCTCTAGCTCGTCGATTTCGATCCGATCGCCGACCGAATCGTGGAGCGTCTCGACGAACTCGCCGAATCGACTCGTCGGAATCCAGCCTTCCGCAACGAACGCGTTTTCGGTTGTCGCGAACGAGAGTGGCGCTTCAGTTCGCTGTACGTCGATTGCCAGCTTCTCTTCGACCGCGAGCAGGAAATCACCGTGTTCGAGCCGGTGGTTTTCCATCTCGCCCTCGACGGTCCGACGTTTCGATTCGAGTTGCTGGCGCTCGTGTTGTAGCTGCTCGACGTACTCGGATGGATCGCTGTCAGCCTCTGGAACGTCGAGTGCGGTGAACGAGGAGCCGACGAGCTGCTCTTCGAGATCGTCAACTTGTGCGGCGACGGCGATCACACCGCTCTCATCGAACAGCTCGTACGTCGAAATCCCGGCGTCTGCGAGCGTTGCTTCGACGCCAGAAACCGAACCCTCTCCGACGACCACGGAGATCGAGTCGTAGCCAGAGAGAAGATCGAGGTCGATGCCGAGCGTTGCGAACGGCTCCATTGCGTCGATCCGCTCGTCGACGCGGCGAAGCTCGTCGTTCAACTCGTTGCGTCGGTCGTCGAGTTCGTTGATCGTCTCGCGAATCTCCTCCAGTTCCGTCTCGAGTGCTTCGTCGGTAACGAGCCGTCCTGGACCCGCATCTTCTTCGTCCACGCCGAGAATGCTCTGGAGCGATCGCACTGTGACGAGCTTTTCGGCGGCGTCGTCAGCTCCCTCGATCGGGTCGCCTGGCTCGAAACCCTCCCATGCGCCGTCGTAGTCGGTCATGTGCAACAGGCGCATGTCGTGAATCGTCCCGATCACGTCGTCCATTACTGTCTGTGCGCCGGTGACCGACACCCGGCTCATTCGCTCAGGTCTGAGCATGAACGGTCTCCTCGAACGTCGCAAGGATCTCTTCGATCACTGCATCCTCCCGCTCGCTCGCGGTCGCTTCGAGGCGGTCGCGCTCGCCTGTACCTGCTTCGATGATCGATTCGCGCTCGGCCTCAATTTCTTCTCGCGCATCGCTGAGCTTTCGCTCGGCGAGCTCCTCGGCGTCACGGTCAGCCTCAGCGCGGATCTCTGCAGCCCGGTCGCGGGCCTCAGCGACGATCTCCTCACGGTCGGCTTTCGCCTCCGCGACGATGTCGTCTACGTCGCCTTCGGCCTGTTTGATTCGATCCAGAACCTCGGGTCTGGCCATAGTTATATCATGAACGAGTTGGATCAGCGGCTATTTGGGCGTTGCGAAGTCCCTCGTCACAAACGGCGAGTCCGTCGCCGTCGATCACTCACTCACTGGTGTACGGAGCAAAAATTTCGGAGAACTCGTACTCACTCTGTTCGATCCCGCTTCGGGTAGGTGAGACCATCCCAGAACCGGTGCCACTGTCCCGGTCGACCGACCAGAACGAGAGCACACCCACACCGTGCTCGTTTGCGAAGTTGAGCACACGATTGGCGTCCTCCTGGTAGAACGTACCGCCAGCGTTGTTGACGCCGATCATCGGCGTGATGCCGACCATCCCCCAGCATTCGCTCGCTGATTTGCTCTTGAACAGCGATTGAAGCTGTTCGTGCAGCTTCGTCGCCGACTGAATCACGGTGTCAGCGTTTGGCTCGACCCATCCATAGTTCATCGTCATGATGTTGACCGTCTCAATGGTGACGCCGGCGTCGATCGCATCGGTAATGACCGACCGCCCCTGCGAGTTCAACCCCCGCGTGGTTGCCGGGAGCGTAAAGCCGACGGAGACCTCCGGCCGTCGCCGCTGGAGTTCGGCCAGTGCCTCGTTACGCCGACGTACGATACTCATGTCGAACTGCTCCTCGTCGATGTCAAGCGTCGTTGCCCCTGTCGCGTCAACGACTGCCTCGAACCGATCGGCAAGCGTCGTTGCGTCTGCGTTTTTCGCCGCAAGATACGGACCTGCAGCCCCGCCGAAGGCGACGACGACTTCTCCGCCACGCTCTCGCAACGCCCCAATTTCTGCCGATACCTCGCTTTCCCCGACGATCAGTGAACTGCTACCATCCCAGGCCGGCGCACCAGACGCGGTTCCCAGGACAAATGCGAGATGGAAGTAGTCGGTTCCTGTGCGGTCTGCCAGCTGCGTGAGCCCGACACCACGCTTGGTTGTGACGTGGTCGTACGGTGCGAACACCTGTGGTGGAAGCGATGAGTCAACGGGTTGTGGCGTTTCGCCGGAGTCCTCTGCTTCGACGACTATCGACGTCGTTGTGGTGTCAGAATCAGCGCCGCCACTCACTCGCAATTCAACCGTATACCCCCCTGGAGATTGATACTGATGTGTTGGAGTTGGACTACTCGACGTGGCACCGTCGCCAAACGTCCACTCGTAGGTTTCAATCGCTCCGTCCGAACCGCTTGCGTCGAACGTCACCGGCTCTCCAACCGGCACCGTGCCGTGGGAGGCAGAGATGGTCGCCGTTACCGTCGGGTCATCCGTTCCGTCACCGCCGGAGTCCGAAACTGCAGCCCAGAAAACCGATTGTGGCGTCGGTTCAGCGTTTCGAGAAGCAATTTCTGCTTCCCAGACCCTCCCATTGTAGGATACCTTCGCGCCAACCTGATACAGCTGGACAGGATCCCACTCCGGCGGTGTCTCCGTAGCCGATGCCCCGGTTGAAGCGACTGTGAGCGATGCGACGACGGCCGATGCGTTTCGCAAATAGCTGCGTCTACTCTGTTTCATAATTGTGGTTTGTGTGACGATTATCCCCCAAGATCTTCACACGTAGCCCGAAAAGTATTGTCTATTGATAAAAAGCATTGCCATTTCCTCTCATTACTAACATTACATAATAATATTCAATTGATATTTGTACCAGTTCGAGAGTCACAGTCAATCCGCAGCGTTAATTTGCTCTGTTGCGAAGGGTGGACGATGGGAATCCTCGAGAACAAGGGTCGCGCTCGCGTTTTCTACAAGTATCTCTCGAAGGTGTATGACGAGGTGAACACGTTCATCTGGACCGAGCAGATGCGGACCGAGGCGCTCGGCTTACTCGAGATCGAATCGGACGATCGGGTGCTGGATGTCGGCTGTGGCACGGGATTTGCAACCGAAGGGTTGCTCGAACACGTCGATGGGGTGTATGGGCTGGATCAGTCGGCCCATCAGCTAGAGCAGGCGTACGGAAAGTTCGGCAAGCGTGGGCCCGTCCAGTTCCACCGCGGCGACGCAGAGCGGTTGCCGTTTGCCGACTCGACGTTCGATATCGTCTGGTCGTCCGGCTCAATCGAGTACTGGCCAGATCCAGTGACTGCTCTCGAGGAGTGTCGGCGTGTGGTCAAACCGGATGGCCGGGTGTTGATCGTTGGGCCAAACTATCCGAATCGGACGTTGTTACAGAAACTTGCCGATCTGATCATGCTGTTTTACGACGAATCCGAAGCCGATCGTATGTTTTCGGCTGCGGGCTTTTCGTCGTTCGAACACCATCTCATGGGCCCACCTCACAGCCCGGAGATCGCCATCACGACGGTTGCAACGCCGTAGCCATCCCGTTCACACGCTGATTTTGATTCGTTCGACGATCACCTCATCTTCGAACAGACGGATCGTTATCTGATCGCCAGCGCGGATTCGTGTGTTCGTACTGGCGAGGCCGATCGTTGCCGTCGTTCCAGCGTGCCAGCGACCCCTGTAGGCAGCGTTGAACGGGCCCGTCGGTCCACTTACAAATCCCTTCGCGGCGAAAAACGGAATGGGTGGCTGGTGGTCGATCGGGACACCGTTGACGCTGATTCGCAGCCGGAGCCGTTCGGGTTCGAGCGGCCGACCGCTATGGTGGGTGAGCGCAATCGTCTGCTCGGTCGGATCGATTGTGGCCACAATGGCCACCGACGATCCAGTGGGTGTCGTGGGTTCGTATGCCAAAAACGCAATGCTGGCGATCGAAACGAGCACGAGGACGGTCGCAAGACATAGTATGACTCCCAGGACCGACGATTGTCCTCGATCGCGCATGTGCGCGTGTGGTACCGTTTCCGTTCAAAAACGTTCGCCGGCTACCGCCGTAGCACTCGGCGCGGCGTCGCTTTCCCGTTTGTCGATGGGCTCTCATTTGAACCGCCGGTTGGTGCGATTGAGAAGGTGGCGCTGTCGGTTACGATTGTGATATTCGCCGTGGCCGCCGGTTGCAGAATGGTGGTTTCACCGTTGACCGTGGTGCTCACCAACTCACCGTCAACGTGCACCTCCCCGTGTGGTGTTTTCCTGTCCTCGTGGGTGATTTCAATCTGCATGGGTCCTCCGCGCATCGATGACCACCAGTTGACTTTGAGCGGTCCCTGACTCGTCTTGTTTTTGTCAAACAGCCCCTTTTTATCGTTGACGATGAGCCGCTCGCCGACGGCGCGAGAGGAAACTGATCCTATGAATACGTGTCGAGCCAGGTCAGGGTTATCGTAGTCCACCCATTCTAACCAGTTCGAGCCGCGAACATTCCAGTTTTCTACCCCATATCGGCTTTTAAAACGCGTTCTGGTGTCTGACTGGGGTGTCCCGTTGGTCAATGAACTTGAAGTGGGGAGATAGGCCTCACGTTTGTACCTAAACTTCTCGTTGTACTCTGTCGTTGCAATGATGACACCACGATTTGATGCCTGGACGTAGTACCGGCCTGGGGTGTTTGAGCCTCCGCGCAAATTCTTCAATAGAACATCTCGCACCGGACCCCTGAGCATCTCGCCGACAACCTGGAGTTGTCTGGTCCGATTGTGAATGGTTCGATACGTTTCATTGTCGGCATCCGACTTGACTGGCCCAATCTCTTCTAAACCCACAGCAGTGGCACCGATCCGGTAGGCACTGGCATCGACGATGGCGAGTTCGACCAGCAAACGCCTAGCGTTTTCTTCAGTTGGGTTGGTGTAGAATCTATTGATTGCGGTTTCTTGGCGCTGAATGAGTTGTTCTTTTTCTCGTTCGAGTGCTGCAGTGCGGTTTTGAAGATATTTCAAACCACCGTTCGTCTCGTTGTCCTCGGCAGCACGATATTCGCGTTGGATTGTATTCCCGATTTCGTCCCCATCGAAGTCTGCCTTCGAAATCGCAACCGAAGCTGCAATATCGCCGTGTAACTGCACGGTCTGGGTCACGTAATCGGTGTGATTCATCTCGAGATATCGCAGCGTACCACTGTCTGCTTTGGTGACTTTTCCACCACCAGGTCTCTCCGGAACCGTGGCTGGCCCACTCGTGGGTGCGGGGATCGTCGCACATAGAACGAGACAGACCACCCCGACAACCACCAGCGTTGATCGACTCATTGGACGAATTTTCTACGCAGAGGTCTATAAATAATGGTGATATGTTACTCGAGCAGAGCTCCTGGTGAACCTGAAGACCTCTCCGTAACCGACAGAAAGTGTTTTCCTACCGGGGATTTCACGAGATAGTATGCGGCCCGTGGTCACAACTGCCCTCTCTGTCGCGGTCTTGTTGCTTGCCCTTGGCCTGACCGCCAGCCCAGCGGCCGCACAAAGTGAGGTGGACGAACAGCCTGACCAGAGGATCGTGTTCGACATTCAGCCACAGGGTGACGCCCATGTGTCCGTTATTTTCACCTATCAACTCGATACGCCCGCCAAAAAGAGCCGATTCAACGATACGGCGAAATTTTTGAAACAGGAAGGATTCGGCGAAATCGGTGGCAAGGAGTATGCGGACAGCACAGTGAAAGCCATTGAGAACGCAGCAAAACAGAAAAACAGCGAGACGGACCGTGAAATTGCGGTTTCGAACAAGACCTACTCCGCCCGCATCGATAACGACGTTGGCTATCTGAATCAGACGTTCACCGTATCGAACTTCACGCGGATGCCAGCCCACGGCGAGCAGGTCAACCTCACGAAGTCGTTCGTCATCAACAATCGGAGCTGGTTCCCGCGAACCTACTCGAATCAGCGTCTCATGATCGTTCGCCCGAAGAATTACGACTTCGAGTATTTCAGTGGTGGGCCGACGAAAAACGGTGACACCCTGGTCTATGGTCCACAATCCTCGTTTACGGGCACAGTAAAGCTCGGCCGGGAAACGGGTGCAAACACGGGTGGACTCCCATCTGGGACTGTACTCCAGGTACTCGCGTTCATTGGTGTTGTCGTCCTCACGACGGTCGCGTTCACCCAGCGAGAGCAACTGCTCGATCGGGTTCCCAGTGGAACTGAGACTGTGACGCCAGCAGATGACTCTTCAGCAGATGATTCTCCTGTGTCACCACAGCCCTCGGCTTCCATCGACGAAAGTGGTCCAGACGCACCACTCGATATGGATCTGCTGAGCGACGAAGAGAAAGTACTCCGGTTGCTCCGACAGAACGGCGGGCGCATGCGTCAGGCGACCATCGTCGAGTCGACCGGCTGGTCGGACGCAAAAGTCTCACAGCTGCTTTCTGGAATGGATGACGACGAACAGATTGAAAAGCTCAGATTGGGTCGAGAGAACCTGATCAGCCTCCCCGACTACGAAGCCGATTCCGAATCATCCACTGACCACGGTTATCACGGTCACAATCGTTCCTAAACGTTTATCACACGACGGTAGCGAGCTTATAGTGTCTATGAAGATACTCGTCACCGTAAAGGAGGTGGCCGAGGCCGAGGATGATTTCGACATCGACGGGCTCGACATCGACGAACGCTATCTGGAATTCGATCTCAACGAGTGGGACGAGTACGCCATCGAAGAGGCGGTCCAGATCAAAGAAGACGGCGACGATGTCGAAGTCGTCTCCGTCACGATCGGTCCAGAACGCGCAGAAGAGACGATTCGAATGGGGCTTGCCAAAGGCGTTGACCGGGCAATCCGCGTCTGGGACGACGCGTTCGCGGATGTTGGCATGCTCGACCCAAAGACCAAAGCGGACGTGCTGTCAGCAGTCGTCGAGGACGAACAGCCAGATCTCGTCCTGACCGGCGTGCAGGCCGGCGACGACAGCTTCGGTGCAACCGGCGTGACGCTTGCCGAAACGATTGACTTCGAGTGGGGCGCAGTCGTTAACGCGCTCGATCTCGACGCTGGGGCCGGCGTGGCAAGCGTTCATCGCGAGCTCGAAGGCGGCATCGAAGAGCTCACCGATATCGAGCTGCCGGCTGTGTTGACGATTCAGACCGGTATCAATGAACCCCGGTACGCCAGTCTCCGTGGCATCCGTCAGGCACAGAGCAAACCGCTCGATCTGCACGAACTCGACGATCTTGGGCTTGAGGAGAGTGACCTCGAATCACCACTGTCACGCACTGCCATGTACGAACCAGAAAGCGAGGGCGACGCGACCGTCTTCGAGGGAAGCGCTGAGGAGACCGCAACAGAGCTTGCATCTCTCCTTCGCGACGTGGGGGTGGTTGAAGGATGAGCGACGTTCTTGCTATCACCGAACACCGCCAGGGCGAACTGCGTGACGTGAGCAGCGAACTCGTGACGGTTGGAAGCGAGCTCGCAGCCCAGCAGGGTGGAGAGCTCCACCTTGGAATCATCGGCGGCGACGTAGACGCATTCGCCGAGGAACTCTCGCTCGAGGGCGTCGAGACGATCCACACTGTCGACCACGGCGATGAGTTCAACCACGACGTGTACACCCAGGCGACGGCACAGCTGTTCGGGGACATCGATCCAACGACGCTGTTGTTGCCAAACTCCGTCAACGGGCTCGATTACGCTCCGGCAGTCGCGAGCGAACTCGACATTCCGCTGGTCACTGACGCGATCGCAATTAGTCGTGATGATGGCCTCGAAGTCACTCGCGAGATGTACGGCTCGAAGGTCGAAACGACGGTTGCGGTCGACGCAGAGGTCGCCGCAGTGAGCGTCCGACCAGCCGAGTGGGAGCCGACCGAGGCCGCCGGCGACCCAGCGATCGAATCGTTCGATGCCGACATCGACGAAGATGCCGTCAAATCAACGGTCACCGGCTTCGAAGAAGTCGCCGGCGGCGACGTTGACATTTCGGAAGCGAACTTTCTCATCTCGATCGGCCGCGGCATCGAAGAGGAAGACAACCTCCCGCTCATCGAAGACCTTGTTGAGGCCACCGACGCGACGCTGTCGTCCTCGCGCCCGATCGTGGACAACGGCTGGTTGCCGAAAAACCGACAGGTTGGACAGTCAGGAAAGGTTGTGACGCCGGACGTGTATCTCGCAATCGGTATCTCCGGTGCCGTCCAGCACGTTGCTGGAATGAAAGGCTCGGATACGATCGTTGCGATCAACACGGATCCGAACGCGCCAATCATGGATCTTGCCGACTACGCCATCGTCGATGACCTGTTCGACGTGGTGCCAGCACTCATCGAAGCACTCGAATAAGCGATTAGCTGTTGCTGGCGGTGCCGTTTGCTGCCAGCTCGCGAATGGTTTTCGAGAGCACGGCTACCCCGATGGCGAGTGAGTCCTCATCGACGTCAAACGTTGCCGTGTGGTGGCCACCAGGATGATCCGTGCCGATGCCGACGTAGGCCGCGGATCCACCGCGTTCCTGGACACGCTGCATGAGATACGTTGCATCCTCACTGCCACCGAGCGAGCCCGAGCGAGGGATCGAATCGACGCCATCGACGCGTTTTGCGACTGATTCGACGACGGAGACGACTTCCTCGTCGCTTGTTGCACTCGGTGCTCCACCAACATCCGTCAGCTCGACCGAACAGTCATGCATTTCGGCTGCGGATTCGATGACGGTTGTGGCCCGCTCGCGCATATACTCTTTGAGCTCGGTCGTCTCCCCCCGCACTTCGGCCACAAAGCGCGCCGATTCGGCGATGATGTTCGGCGCTGACCCTCCCTCGACAACGCCCACATTGATCCGGGTTCCACCGTCTTCGTGTCGCGCAATTCCGTACAGATTCTGAACCGCCGTCGAAAGCGCCTGAATCGCGTTGTCACCGGCGTTGGGCTGGGCCCCCGCGTGTGCGGGCACCCCTGAAAACTCGGCTTCGAAGTGATGAACGGCGAGAAAGCCATCAAGCCCGGCGACGACTTCCCCCGTTGGATGGTCGAGCCCGACGTGTGCAGCAAGCAACTGGTCACAGTCGTCGATCCAGCCACTTTCGGCGACAGCCCGTCCGCCGCCGATCACCTCTTCTGCGGGCTGGAAAATGACTTTCAGCGTCCCCGAGAACGAATCATCATTGGCGATCTCCTCTAACACACCAATTCCAAAGGTGATGTGGGCGTCGTGTCCACAGGCGTGCATCGCTCCCGTCTCGGAGCGAAATCCCTTTGCTGTGGGATTGTGATCCTCGTCCTCGCTCTCGGTTCGTGGAAGCGCATCAATGTCGACCCGAAGGCCGATCGTCGGACCAGGACCGCGTTCGAGGACGGCAAGCGCACCAGTGACGCCACCGGTAGTCGCCTCAAGCACGTCCGGATCGATGTCTGCCTCCTGTGCCGCCACATACCAGGGCTCGATCGCTTCCAGCGACGGAACACCTTGCCGGTCATCGGGATCGATGAACTCACGACCAACGAGGAGCTCGTCAACGCCGATCGATTCGATCTCTGAAACGATGCGGGCGGTGGTTCGAAACTCCCGCCAGGCGGGTTCGGGAAACCGATGGAGGTCGCGTCGTAACGATACGAGTCGGTCTACGCCGTCGTCGACTGCCATACCTCTCGAGTGGTGGCGCGCGAGTAAAAGCTCCTCTCCTACCGATTCGATCCGGCACCAGAAATCCGCTCGACATCAGCCTCGACGTAGATTTCGTCAGGATACTCACGAGCGGTCGTTTCGCGGGCAAACGTCCCGTGGCCCATGATGTTGATTGTTCGCGTGTAGATCGTATACTGCCACGGCTCGAACGTTGCCGTATCGTGACCAGGACATTTCGACTGTGGAACGCGAAGATCGTCAGGTGGCTTTGAATGTGGCCCTTTCAACTCGACGCCCTTCCGGTGGGCTGCCTCCTTGATGTCGTCGACGACCGAATCGAGAAGACGACGGTCGCCGCTGGAAAAACGGAGGGTCGTAACGAAGGTCATAGCAATGTATGCACGGGCGAACGATAAAAACACACTCATCCATCATTTCGCGGTCGTGTGCTCACATACCACGAGGGTCGCGATCGCCCGCAATTTCCGTCAATCGACGCAGTCCGTGCCGTTGGCCTGTGCCATCAGCTCACGATAATGGGTCCGTATCGTCATGCTAGTAATGTCTGATACATTACTTATTTCCTGCTGGGTGATCCGTTCGCCGGTGAGACACGCCGACGCATAAAGCGCAGCGGCGGCAAGCCCGGCCGGATGTTTTCCGCTGGTGAAGGTGGTGCCGGCAACGGTTTCGAGGAGATCGTGCGCCTGGCGCTGGACGGACTGTGGACACTCGAGCGCAGAACAAAACCGGGGGAGATACGCGGTCGGATCGGCTGGCTCAATCTGGAGTCCTAGCTCCGTGGCGATCGTTCGGTAGGCCCTGGCGATCCGTGTTCGCTCAACTCGAGAAACGGATGTCACCTCATCGAGTGTCCGTGGAATGTGTTCTTTTCGCGCTGCAGCGTAGATGGCCGCGCTCGCAACCCCCTCAATGGACCGACCGATCAGTATACCATCGTTGACCGCACGACGATAGATCACGCTGGCCGTCTCCCGCACCGACTTGGGAAGTCCAAGTGCACTCGCCATTCGATTGATCTCCGCGAACGCCTGTTTCAGGTTTCGCTCTTTGGCGTCACGAGTGCGACAGCGTTCGTTCCAGCGCCGGAGGCGACTCATCTGTGAGCGCTTTCGCGCGCTTAGCTGCCGACCGGCGGCGTCCGTGTTGGACGAACCGATGATCGTCGATAACCCTTTGTCGTGCATCGTTGGAGAGGTCGGACTTCCCGTCCGTGCGATCTCCTGATACTCCGCTGCGCTGTAGGCGGTCCATTCGGGGCCATGATCGACCGTTTCGTCGTCAACAACGGTCCCACAGCCAGTACAGACCGCCTCCCCACGTTTTGGATCAGCGGTGATTCCCTCTCCGCAGTGTGGACAGTCCTGGCGTACTGGCGTTGCTAGATCCATCTGTGCCTCCGTGGTACGCTCAGTGATCGACCGATTCTCTCATCTATCACCCATCCAGTGGTTGCTCGGTCGAACGAGTGGACGGTTCGCAAACGGTTCAAAGACGTGTTGTTTCGGTATGCTCGTTGCATCAGTTGTTTCGGTTCGGTTCGGCAATTGGCGATCAGTACGTGGGCCGGTGTTGCCCGTTTGACACCCCGAATTATCTCGCCATATAACAGTTTGTAATGTTGATGGTTCCTCGATAACCGACAGAGCACCGCTTTTGCTGCGATGTTCGTTCAATCGCATTTTGTGCCCGATCTGGATCAATGTGCCCGTAGCCCGACAGCGCCGGAGTATCTCCGGTGCCTTGCTATTACTGTTGGCGAGATGGTATCATTAGCTATCCGTTTGTTTTATGACCGTTTGGCGTCCATACTGGAACAATACAATTCCATCCGTTTATATGTCTGCTAATTTTTACCTCTGGCTGATTTTATACGAGAAGGACACCAGGTTTTCTCATCCTGGATTTTATTTCACTATCTAAATTAAGACAAACTATATCTGGTTGGAGAAAAGAAAAAGCAATAGTCAGTATAATGTGATATGGGCAGACAATTTAGTATTCGTTTGTACTATAGATTAATTAATAGTATCCAATTGATTCGCCCCGTCAGATCCAGGGGGCGTCCTGTTGTGTTGGATCTGTGTCCGTTTCACGGTCGGGCTCTGGATTCGTCGCGGGCTGTGGGTTGCTCACGGATCCGTCGAGGTCCGTCTCCTCTTCTGTGGTTTCGGGATCGAACGAGAAGAGTGCAGTGACGGCCAACACTGCCAGTGCAAGTGGGATCTTATTGCTGATGATTCCCAGCACGGACAGCGAGAGCACACCGAGTGCCACGGCACTCCCGAACCGGAAGTATTCCAGCGAGACCGACCGTCTGAGCGTTGGCCCGAACAGCGCCACACAGAGCGTAAAGCCGACACCGACGAGGGCGGCGGTGGTAGCCCGTGCGATGAGCATCAGATCCGTTGTGAACACTGGCTGGAAGCTCCCCGGATCAAGGCTCGCGAGCAGGCCCAGGCCGATGATGACGCCAGGCGACGGAAGATACTCGCCGATGGTCGCGCTCGCCGTTTTGGCAGCGATGGCGATAATCACGAGCGCGGCGAATCGCTCGAAGGTTTCGAGGACGAGCATCGAGGCGATCATCGGTGCGATCGCGGCTTCGATGGCCGCGAGACTGACCACGCCGGTACCGACGAGCAAAATTGAGGAGATAATCTCTCGACGAGTGCCATCCATTTCGGCGAGCACCACCGACAGGGTGGCGCTGCCACCGAAGACGAGCAAGCCCACCTCGATAATTCCGGGAATCGTATCAAGCCCGCCAGCGATGACGAGCGCTGGGAAGATGCCGTCGATCAAGGGTAGCCCGAGAACGATCGCGAGCAGTCGGGTTCCAGGACCGACGTGGCGTTCCAGGCGAAGCGCAATTGGATGTCGTGACGTACTCATCGATCAGGCACTGTGGCCATACTCACTGGCCGAGGACACTCCTTCGCGATACCGTGGGCGCAGCCGTGCCGTCGCGTTGGAAAACGCGTAAAACCGGCCCATTGTGGCATCATTTCCGAGTCCCATCCGTGTTACAGTCCGATTGAGTCCGACAGCGAATCGTTTGTCACCGGTGCTGCTTGCGATGGGACGTGTGGAGTCCATGACCGAAAGTATTGCCGTTTGTATCATAAACGTTGTGTGAGAACCGGACTCAATCCGAACGATCAAACCGGATTTCGTGATTTTTTGTGTAATTCATTCTTATGAAGTCTGTAGAATTGTACGAACGCCCGAAAATTGCCCAGAGGATCACTGTCTGTTTGCTCTGCCGGTGTGTGGGTGACTCGCAAATCGTAAGGTGGCGGGGCGTTCAACGCGAGTATGGATGTCACAATCGAGCCTGGCTCCGTTTCGGGTCGTGTCTGGGCTCCTCCTTCGAAGAGTTACAGTCACCGGGCGATCCTCGCCGCGGGGTATGCCGATCGCGCGACGATCGAACGCCCACTCGTGAGTGCAGATACCAGGGCCACGATGCAGGCGGTCCGTCAGTTCGGTGGGAGTGTCGACATCGAGTCTGAATCGGTTGCTGTTACGGGCTTTGCCGGACAGCCGGCGGTCCCTGGAGACGTGCTTGACTGTGGAAACAGCGGGACGACCACGCGGCTTGTCACCGGTGCTGCCGGACTGGTCGATGGAACGACAATCTTGACGGGTGATCGTTCGTTGCGCTCGCGTCCACACGGACCTTTGCTCGAAGCGCTCGAACAGCTGGGTGCGACGGCGCGTTCAACGCGGGCAAACGGACAGGCCCCGCTGGTGATCGACGGTCCGATCGAGGGTGGGTCCGTGTCGATTCCTGGAGATGTTTCTTCTCAGTACGTAACATCGCTGTTGATGGCAGGCGCGTGCACCGAGGACGGGATCTCGATTGAGCTGACGACGCCGCTGAAATCTGCACCGTACGTGACGATCACCCGCGAACTGCTCGAGGCGTTTGGGGTAACGACCGAACGCACGGCTGCGGGCTTTGCGGTTCCAGGTGGCCAGCAGTATTCGCTTTCGGACGGGAAATACACCGTGCCCGGCGATTTCTCCTCGGCGTCGTATCCCTTGCTGGCTGGCGCAATTGCAGGCGAGGAATCAGTGACGGTGGCAGGCTGTTATCCGGGTGCACAGGGTGATTCGGCAATCGTTGACGTGCTCGATCGGATGGGTGCACAGATCAGCTGGGATCGGTCGGCTGGAACGATCGAGATTTCCCGCTCGTCGCTGACCGGAATCGAGGTCGATGTCGGTGACACGCCGGATCTTCTCCCAACGATTGCAGTGCTCGGCGCCGTGGCATCGGGGACGACCACAATCACGAACTGTGAGCACGTCCGGTACAAGGAGACCGATCGCGTTTCGGCGATGGCGACGGAGCTCGAAAAGCTGGGTGTCGAGGTCGAGGAGTCACCAGAGACGCTTACGGTCTATGGCACTGAGGGTTCGTTCAGCGGGGCCACCCTGGAGAGTTACAATGATCATCGAATTATCATGTCGCTTTCAGTCGCCGGATTGCTCGCAGACGAGCCGGTGACAATCACGGACGGCGAACACGTCGACGTTTCCTATCCAACCTTCTTCGAGTCGCTGTCCTCACTGGGGGCATCTGTCCAGCACTGAATAGACAATGTTCCGTCACGACGACGCGACGGCGCTCTGTGAACAGACGCTAGCTCCGGGATACGTTCGACCGGACTATGATGGTCACTCGTTTGCCAACGTTGCACCGACTGTCGGCGAGCGTCTCGACGTCTCGGTTGCGGGTGAGCCCCTCGCTGTGTCGGCGTTCGATAGCGATTCGAAAACGGTCGTCCTCGTCGTGATCGATGGGTTTGGTTTCGAGCAGTTCGATCGCCATCGTGATGCGCATCCATTTTTCAGCACGCTTGCCACGCAAACGACGGTGTGGCCACTGACCTCGGTGTTTCCATCCGAAACCGCCGCTGCGATGGGCACGCTCACGACTGGTGTCCCGCCGGTCCAGCACGGCCGGATAGGCTGGAACGTCCCGATCGAGGAAACGATTGTGGAGTCGTTGCCGTTTCGGTGCAAAGATGGCACTGCAGTGAGCGAGCGGTTCGATGTCGATCGACGGGCGTTCATTTCAGGTGCGACGGTCGCTGGACAGCTCGCTGAAGGTGGTGTCCCGACCACGCAGGTCGTTCCAGTGGGCCACGTCACCGTCGATCCAGATCATTCACTGATCGAGCAGCGACGCTACGACAGTCTGGATGCATTCGCAATGGAGCTTCAGCGTGCAGTTCGTGAAACAACTGGCGGGTTCGTGTACGCGTATCTTCCGCACGTCGATGGCGCTGGTCATACACACGGCACCCACGCGCCGGCGTACACCGAGACGGTTGCTTCGGTTGGGTCGGCGCTCAATGAGGCGCTCACCGGGCTCCCGAGTGCGGTTTCAGACCGCACGCAGCTGTTCGTGACGGCCGATCACGGCCAGGTTGACACCGATCCATCAACGAACGTCGATCTGCTGGAGATCCCTTCGCTGTCGTCGTATATCGACCGCGATCAGCAGGGAACGCCACGTCTCGGTGGCGGTGGTCGCAATGTTCATTTGTATCCAGAGGCAGAGGATATCCCTGCACTCAGGAGCGCTCTCGAGTCGGTGTTTGGCGACACCGCGCTCGTTTACTCCCGTGAGGCCGCGCTCGAAGCGGGGCTGTTCGGTCCCGGTTCCCCCAGCGAGACGTTCGAACGGCTCAGTGGTGATCTGCTACTCATCCCGCGAGAGAAGACCGTCTGGCACGGCGAAGCCCCAGAGCTCTCGTTCGTTGGGTTTCACGGTGGGCTGCATCCAGACGAACAGCTCGTTCCGTTCGCTGCGATCGAGCTCGCAGAACTCTCCTAGGCGAATCGATCGACGAGCGAACGCCCTTCGATATACGCAAGGCCGTTGTTGCGGGCGTACGCCTGCGCCCGTGCCGGTGTCAGCGCAGTTCCGGTTTCATCGTCGAGCATCTCACAGACGACGACCGCCTGGGGCTGGGCCGTCTGCTCGGCGAGCGCCAACCCGAGTTCGGTGTGTCCTTCTCGGTCTGCGAGCAGTTCGGGAGCGCCGCGAAGCAGATGCACGTGTCCGGGTGCGTGAAACTCTTCGAGAAAATCAATCTCGTCGGGATTGGCACTCACGGCCCCGAGTCGCTCGATCGTCAACGATCGATCTGCGTCAGTGATCCCAGTGTACGTATCCCGGTGGTTCACCGTGAGCGAAAACGAGGATCGGTCGTCGTAGCCGACATCGGGATCGCGGCTCAACGGATGGTCGATCGCCTCACTCGCAAACGGAAGCTCGAATCGCTCACAGAGCTCGTTGCTGAGTGCAACACAGACCAGTCCACCGGCGTCGTTGCGCAGTCGCGCAACTGCCTCGGGAGTGACTGCGGTGGCCGGATAGACCAGATCCGTTTCGCCCTCGCGATCGGCCGCGTCGTGGATCAACACCGGTTCGCCGCGGCTGAATGCGCTAATCGTCTGCTCGACACTGCTCTCGTGGCGGGGTTCTGGTTCACTTTTCGACATGAGTGGTGAGTTCGTCGCCGTCCGAAATGTCTAGCACAGCGCGGAGTTTCTCCGGAGCGATCAGCTCAAGCTGGTCGTCGGCGTGGTGGGTCCGCTCCGGTGCGATGATGTGTGCCGGTTCGTACGCCTGGTCTTTGACCTCGACGGCAACCGACCAGCAAAAGGCCGGGCCGTACGTCCGGTCGTCGTTCTCCCAGCCATCGATCCGTACCGGTTCGATCGATTCGAGGTCGGCTCTGGCGTGGATGGATGGTTCATCGAGTTCGACGTTGAGCGTCCCTGCAAACGGCTCGTAGTCCAGCTTCGTGATGAATTGGCGCATGTAGCCCGGTAGCGAGATGTAGTGGCTTCCTTCGCCCATCCCGCTGGTAACCGTGCCAGTGAGCCGGATCTCCGGCTGATGTTCAAACAGCCGCCGGTAGTCTGCGTACTGTCCACGGAGCAACTGTTCGCCCGGTTCGGTCGTCCCCACGAGCTGTCCGTCGGCGACGATCTGTCGATCAATCAACTCGGCGTCTTCCAGCCGCTGGAGCCGTCGTGAGACGGTCTGTGTCGACACATCGAGTCGCTCGCCGAGCGCAGAGCACGTCACCTGTGCCCGGCTCTCCATCGCGCCATCGAGTGCGAGCAGTTTCAGTACCTCGCGCTCGTCGGGCCCGATTCCGGCCGATTCTGCCATACGTCACTCTCGGCAGTCGTTCCTGATAAGCGTATCGAATATGATACCCATCTCAAATTTGGAACGGAAAAGGCGTTGAAAGTCGTTGTTTAAACGAGTTCCTTACAGCGAGAGCGAAAAGAGCTCATCGCCCACGTGATGGAGTGAGTCGATCACTTTGCCGCTGTCGCCGACCAGTTCGTCGCCATCGACGCGCGCTCGGCCGATGGCCAGTGCTTTTCCGTGTGATTCTTCTTCGATGACGACGAGATCGTCGGCGGCAATTTCGGCGTCTGCGTCGGCAATCCCGGGTCGCATCACGTCGGCCCCGTCGGAGACGAACGAGACGGCACCGGCGTCGACGGTGACCACGCGGTCGGTTGGCGGGTAGCGGTTTGCGCCGTTGACGGTGAGAAACGGCTCTGGGTTGCCGCCGTCGGGCGCTGGAAAGTAGGTGACGAGCGGGTCGCCGTCCACGAGCACGAGTTCTGTATCGCTGTCGGTGAACTCGACCTGTTCGAAGCTGTCGCCATCGATCTCGACGCCGAGTGCGTCTGCAATCGAGGTGGTGATGCGATCGATCGCGTCACTCCGCAGATGATGGCGCGATTTGACTTCCATAGCTGCCATAGCAACTACGGTGCTATACATCTAGCCACTTGCTGCTCGTCAGTCATCGTCGTTGCGCTCGGATCAGCGCCGCGAGTTCGTCGTAGAAGTCGGTTTCGTATTTTTCGGGATCGTCGATCGTCGGCCGGGCGTTCGTTTCGATGACGTAGGTGGTGCCCTCGCTTTCGAGCAGGTCGACGCCAAGAAAGGGGATGTCGAGCGTTGTGGCCACCCGCTCGACGAGCCGTTGCTGGTGTGCATCGAGGCTCGTGGCGCTGGCGCGTGCTCCCTGGTGGACGTTGTGTTTCCACCGTTCACCATCGGGGTGGGCGCGTTCGACTGCACCCGCGTAGGTGCCGTCGATCACCATTGCGCGGTAGTCGGTCGCCTCGGGGAGATACTCCTGGATGAGAAACGATTTGTCAGCGGTCGTTGGCTCCTCGTGGAGCAGGGTGAGGTAATCGACAACACCATAGAACGAGTCTCTGTCGTGGATTTTCGTGACGCCTGCACCACGGGTTGCGGAGTTCGGTTTGACCACTACTGGTCGGTCGAACGATTCGAACGCGTCCGTGAGCTCTGCTCGATCAACGGGTGAGGAGGCCATCACCGTTCGTGGGATTTCGATCCCGGCGCGCTGGAGTCTGGCGTACGTTGCTGCCTTGTGGCGCGACCGACAGATCGCCCCGCGGTCGTTCACCCAGGGAACGTCGAGAGACGCATCGACGACGCCCCCCTCCGGGAATCGACTTGGATAGACAAAGCCCACGTCGTACTTCTCGAATGGATTGTTTTGGAGGTCGATGATGCGCTCTTTGGGCTGGACGTAGTCCACCTGGATGTCGCGTCTGGCGAGTGGGTCGCGCATTCGCTCGTACGTCTGGGCGTTAGTGGTGACAGCGAGCCGGAGCATAGCGGAGGGCTGGCGTGCATCGACTAAGGTGCTGCGTTCGAAGAGCGCACACACGAATTTTTGGATCGGCCGACGACAGCTGCCTCGGACAAATGAACAGGTGGTTGTCCTGGCGGCACGAACGGTATGCAAGTACTAACTCGGTATCAGTGTCGAAGTAGGTATACGTGGCTCTTCAAATGCAGGACGGTGCCAAAAAGTGGCAACTGAACTCTATTCGATGCTGTTCAGTAACTAATATGAGTTAAAACACAATTACTATATATGACACTACAATATAATTAACGAATGGGACTATTTGGCAGCGATAAAGAGGAAAAAGAAGCCCGCAAGCGACGGGGTGGATTCAAAGTAAAGGATGAATTTCCGACTAGAAGTGCGGTGAGAGTAATTGATGAAGAAGCAGAAGTTGTTATATATGCAAATGTGAGTCATAACTATTCTATGATGTCTGCTGTGCCAATAAAAGACACCGCTCTGGAACTTCCAGATGACGACAATGCAGAGGAGTAAGGGCTGATTGGTAGTACTGTAAAGCCACAGCTCCTTCGTGAAATAACCGACCAAACCGTGTTACTCACCGACGTATCCCCAACAAAATCACGTCCTGACGGAGATTTGAACTCCGGTCCCTGGCTCCGCAAGCCAAGAGGATAGTCCACTACCCTATCAGGACTCACCTGTACTTTCTCGGGTTCCCCTAAAGCCGTTGCGATTCCGGACAGCCGGGCCGATCGGGCCCCATCCCAGGGTTGAAATACGAAACCGGGGCCACACCCGCTATGTGTACCGAATCGATCAACCGACAGGGATTAGCGCCCCACGACCCATGAGCAGTGTAATGAGCGAGATCGAGGACATCTACGCCGAGCTGGACGTAGACATCAGCGAGGAGGAGTTCAGGGAGGCCGTCGAAGCGAAGGTCGAGGAGATGGCGGGACTGGCTGATGAAGCCACGGCCGCACAGCTCGTTTCGCACTCGCTTGGCGGTGGCGAACCCAGCTCGATCTCCGCGATCGAACCCGGTCCAGCTGAAGTGTCCTTTGCCGGCAAAGTCGTCGGCATCGGTGATCTCCGGACGTTCGAACGCGACGACGAAGACGAACCCGGCCACGTGATCAATCTCGACGTGGCCGACGAAACGGGCCAGCTCCGGGTGGCGCTCTGGGACGATGAGGCCATTGCCGCGACTGACGAGCTCGAACGCGGTCAGGTGCTGAAGATCAAGGGCCGCCCAAAGGAGGGCTACGCTGGCGTCGAAGTGAGTGCCAACCGCCTTGAGCCAGCACCCGACACCGAGATCGACGTCTCAGCCGATGACACCACCGCCATCGAATCGCTCTCAATGGGCCAATCCGATGTGACGCTTACCGCCCGACTGCTGGGCACTGAACCCGTTCGAACGTTCGAACGCGACGACGGTAGCGAAGGCAAGGTGTCGAATCTGGTGGTGGGTGACGAAACCGGTCGAATTCGAGTGACGCTGTGGGATGACCAGGCCGACACGGCCGAAACGCTGACGACCGGCGAATCGATCGAGATCGTCGACGGGTATGTCCGCGAACGCGATGGCGATCTCGAGCTCCACGTTGGCTCGCGGGGCTCGATCGACGAAATTGATGAAGAGATCTCGTTCGTTCCCGACACGACGCCAATCGAAGCCCTCGAAATCGAGGAGACCGTCGATATCGCTGGTGTTGTCCGATCGAGCGATCCCAAACGGACGTTCGACCGTGACGACGGCAGCGAAGGGCAGGTGCGCAACGTCCGTATCCAGGACCAGACGGGTGACATTCGGGTGGCGCTCTGGGGCGAAAAGGCAGATCTCGATCTCACACCGGGCGATGAGGTGCTATTCGGCGACGTTGAGATCCAGGACGGCTGGCAGGACTCGATCGAAGCGTCTGCCGGATGGCAATCGACCGTCTCACCGCTCGATCCCGGCACGACACTGGACGATGGAGACAGCGACCCATCGACTGACAGCGAGGGGCTCGAAGCGTTCACCGAAACGGGCGAGTCCTCCCAATCGACGAATACGGATACAGACATGAACACCGATACGGAGTCGGGCGAACACACGGAGTTTACCGGGACCGTGGTCCAGACGGGCGAGCCAGTGATTCTCGATAACGGCGAATCCACGCTCACCGTAGAAACCACCGAAGACGTGCGACTCGGTCAGGAAATCACCGTTCGTGGCCGAATGGTCGGCGAGAAGCTAGCAGCAGACGAACTGTTCTGAGCTGTCCAGAAACGCGGAACGTTTAAGCCTGCGACAGCCGGGTATGTGCCTATGAGCGTCGAGCTACCGTTTGCCCCGGTAGACGCGGTTATCCGTCGGAACGCAGGCAACCTCCGGGTGAGTGGGGATGCTGCAGAGGCGCTTGCACTCCGAATACAGAACCACGGGGCAGCCCTGGCGGTTGAGGCCGCCGAACGAGCCACAGCGGACGGCCGAAAGACGTTGATGACCGAGGATTTCGACGTGTCGTCGGTCGATCGCACCGAAGTAAAGATTCCAATCGCACCCGTCGATCGCATCGCCCGTCTCGACATCGACGACCGATATCGAGTGTCGATGGACGCCCGCGTCGCACTGGCCAGCCGACTCGAAGCGTATGCGGATTCGATCGCTGGAGCGAGTGCTGCGTTCGCGCGCCATGCCGGCCGCCGGACGATCAAAGCCGAAGACATCGAACTGTACTTCGAAATCAAACCGTACTGCTGATGAAATTCGGCTACCGCGAGGAGTGTCTGGCACACGACACCGGGCGTCGCCATCCAGAGTCACCGGACAGACTGCGGGCGATTCGACGCCGCCTTTCGAAGGCTCACGGCGTCGAGTACGTCGCTGCTTCTAGGGCGCCGCGTGAGCACTGCGAACTCGTTCATGACTCGGCGTACGTCGATGCTGTAGCAACGTTCTGTGCCGATGGCGGCGGCCAGTGGGACGCCGATACCATTGCCGTTCCGGCCACCTGGGGGGCCACACTTGCGAGCGTCGGCCTCGCCGAGTGGGCAATCGAAACTGCACTGTCAGGTGCCAGTGGTCGAAACACGCCGTTTTCACTTGGTCGACCCCCCGGACATCACGCCGTCGCCGACGATGCCATGGGCTTTTGCTTTTTCAATAACGCTGCTATCGCCACCGAGATCGCACTCGAACGCGTTGATCGCGTCGCGATCATCGACTGGGACGTTCACCATGGCAACGGCACCAACGACGCGTTTTACGACCGCAAAAACGTATTCTACACCTCGATCCACGAGGAGGGGCTATTTCCTGGCACCGGTGCTGTGGATGCGATCGGAACTGGGGCTGGGACCGGAACCACACTGAACCTTCCGCTCGCACCTGGCAGCGGCGATCCCGAATATCTCGTTGCGTTCGATCGTGCAATTCGCCCTGCCATCGAGCGGTTCGATCCCGACCTCATCGTCGTGAGTGCCGGATTTGACGCCCACGAACGCGATCCGATCTCACGAATGCGGGTAACGACAGAGGGCTTTGGCGTGCTCACAGATCGGGTCCGCTCGCTTGCAAGCGATGTCGGGTGTCCGCTGTCGTTCGTGCTCGAAGGTGGCTATGGCCTGGAATCGCTTGCAGATAGCGTCTATATGATTCATGATGTATTCGATGGCAGACAACCACTGGAACCGGAACCCGAGGATCTTCCTAACGAGCTGTCGGTTGTCGAAACTGCACGTGAACTGGTAGTAGAGCGTTGACACCCTCCCCGCCCTGAAGAGCGAGGTTTTAGCTTGAAACCGCTCTAACGGCACCCCTTACACCGGCACATCCTGGCGATATCGGCCGTACACACGCTTTTGGAGGACGGACGGAACACACCGAATTCCAACGCGCATGCAGAGGTTAAGACACAGCCGAGGCGAATTGATGAATCCTTGTTCGTACCAGTCGACCTGCTGTTCGATCTCTCGCCTGAGATAGCTCAGTCCACGTCGCCGACTGTACATGGCGGTTCCGGCCCGCATTTTCAACAGCACTTCGGGAATATTCGCAAATCGCTTGTTGGCTTGCAACATCCGCACCCATAGATCGTAATCTTCCATGTGGTCGACCGCTCGGTAATTTCCCGCCTCAATGACGGCCGATCGGCGAAACAGCACCGTGGCGTGATTCATCGGGCTGCGAAATCGGGCGAGCCGTTCGATCGCCTCGTGTGACTCTGGCACCTGTCGAACTGCATACGGTGACTCCGGATCGTCGGCAAACTCCACCAGATATCCGCCGACGATATCGATCTCGGGATTCGACTGCAAAAACGTACGCTGCCGTTCGATTCGGTCGCTGACGGCGATGTCGTCGCTGTCCATTCGAGCGATCATCTCGTGGGAGCTCTCGGCGACGCCAACGCGCAATGCATTGCCGAGTCCTTGATTCGTTTCGATCGTGTGCGTCCGGAACTGTCCCGGGTACGCCAGCTCCCAGTGGCGAATCACCGTCTCAATGGCTCCGCCGACGGGCCCATCCTGTATGATGAGCAACTCATCCGGAACATATGTCTGTTCTGCGATACTTTTGATTGCCATATCGAACTGTCGGGGAGAATCTCCACTGCAGACCGGTAATACGGCAGATATCGATGATGGAGTGCCACTAGAACTATCGACCATCGGTGCTCACGCTATCCATTCCGACAGTATCTGCAAAGTAAATTCTGGTAATGTCTGATATAGAAGAGTCTATGAAAAACTGATATTTTATGACTGAGAGATGGTTTGTTGCTACACAAGACGATCTATAGCTTGTATAGATACCTACGAGTTTACAACAATCCCAATTGTAGTAGTATTATTGAAATTTCCGAACGCAACTGCATGCAGTCCGAGAGCTCGTTTGCTGAGTTGTTGCTCAGGCGAGATCGTGAATGATCGGTTCGAGCTTCGTAGCGAGCTGTTCTGGCTCCGTCTCAGTGATGATGAGTTGTTCGTGTCGTTCGTCTGTGTCAGTTAGTTCGGAGAAGAGACTTCCCCGGCGATCAACTTCGATGAATGCCGTGAGTGCGTCCGGGCCTGGTTGACAGACGAATTCAATTTCGTCAACGGCTCCAACGAACGGTCCCTGTTTCGGCCGAAACTCGAACTCCTGGACGAATGACTGCGTGCTTGTATATCGGCCGTATGGATCGGCCTGACAGGACGCATTCGCAAGCGTGAATCCGAGCGATTCGGCAGCGTCGAACAGCGCACGCATGCGTGGGGTGGGATTGACAACGAGCTGGTCGATGTCCTCGGGATCGACTGCCATGTCGATCTCAAGGTCGGTGTCGAGCCAAACATCGACCCGCCCGATCGTGATTGGCGTGTGGTATGGGATCTCAATCGGCGTGGATCGAACGTCTCGCATGTCGGGCTCGATCGTCAACGATTCGGCGAGCCGAGTGCGCCCAATTTCTGCCTCAACGTATCCTTCATCGGTCTGATAGCGTGTTTCGATCGTCAGCTCGATTGCGGAAATCTTCTGCGGTGCCTGGCCTCCTTCGATTGAGATTTCCGCGTCGACCGTCGTTCCTGGTGTCACCGTAGTGGAGGGTAAAACGGTATCGACAGTGGCGGCTCCGATACCGATACTCGTCAGGATTTTCTTCATTTGCTACTATCTATTAGTGATATACCTACAAGTCACTTGTGGAGCTTATTATCCACAACTGTTGATTTGTTATGCTTCGTCGCCGTACGTCTCTTCGAGAAATTCGATGATGTCGCTTGATTCGGGGAGTCCCTCAACGCCGTGGTCGTGATCAACGAGGACCGGGACCCCGGTCTGTCCGCTGATCTCCTCGACAGTTTCACGCTCTGCGTGTGATCGTGACACCATGTGTGACTCGTACTCGAGATCGAGTTCGTCCAGGGTTTCTTTCACCCTGGCACAGAACGGACAGCCTTCCAGCTCGTACAGCTCGATCGATGTCATCAGTGTGATTACGTCCGCCTCGTGTAATAAAATACCGACGATGTCAAGCGGTCTTCAGAAGAATTGTGTGCCTGTCCGTATCCAGAAGTAGCCGACGAACAGACAAAGCAACACGAGATGACCGGGATGGACATCCTCGCGTTTTCCGGCCGCAACCTTGACGATCGGGTAGGAGATGATTCCGGCGGCAATCCCGTAGGCGATTGAGAAGGTAAACGGCATCACGATCACCGTCAGTGCTGCTGGGACGGACTGTGTGAAGTCGTCCCAGTCAATTTCGGTGATTCCCTGGAGCATGAACACCGCAACAACGACGAGTGCGATATGCGAGGCGTGTTTAGGGATGCCGACTGCCAGCGGAACGAGTGCAAGCGAAGCGAGAAATAACAGTCCAACCGTGATCGCCGTTAGCCCGGTCCGTCCACCTTCCTCAACGCCAGTAGCGGATTCAATGTACGTCGTCACCGTGGAGGTGCCAAGAATCCCACCGATCGTGGTGCCAATTGCGTCGGCAAACAGCGGTCGATCCATCCCGGGAAGATTGCCGTCGTCGTCAAGAAAGCCAGCCGCCTGTGAGACACCGGTGAGCGTACCGGCCGTGTCGAAGAAGTCAACGAAAAAGAATGTGAATACGACGAGCGCAAATCCAAGCCCAGAGACGTTCGCGAATCCGTCGAGAAACGCACCGATCAGTGGCGTGATGTCGTAGCTTGCAGTCGAGTACGCGAGCACTGCGAGTGGATCCGTGGCGAGCTGGTCGATCGAAATCGGCGCCAGCTCCACCGAAGAGAGCGTTGTCCCCTCGGGCGTTTTCGCAACTGGCGTATAGCCAAGCGCGGCCGCCACGTAGCTCACCACGGTTGTTCCAAGAATACCGATGATGATCGAACCACGAATGCCTCGGGCATAGAGCGCCAACGTCCCGAACAGTCCGAGAATGGCGATGATCGCCACTGGATCCGCAGCGAACTCGGGATTGAACGCAACGAATGTGCTCGCATCACCGGCCATCACGTGCATCTCTTTCAATCCGATCAGCCCGAGAAACAGCCCGATACCCGCACCAACCGAGCGCTTGACTGGCGTGGGAAACAGCTCGATGATGTATCGACGCGCGCCAACAACGGTCAAAATCCCGAAGATCACACCCTCAACGACGATCGCCGCGAGTGCCGTCTGCCAGGGGATCCCCATTCCGTTGACAACCGTGAACGCGAAAAACGCGTTCAGTCCGAGCCCCGGTGCGAGTGCGAACGGTCGGTTCGAGACGATTCCCATCGCAAGACACGCAATCCCCGCAGAGAGCATCGTCACGACCGTGAGCAGCTCCTGGGTGTGCGGTCCCAGATCGATCGCTGCTCCCATGATCTGTGGGTTCACCACGACGATGTACGACATCGTCAGAAACGTCGTGAATCCAGCGAGTATCTCGGTTCCCACGTCCGTGTCGTGGCCCGAGAGATCGAAGAACGAGGAACTGTCGGATGATCTGGCCATGTTGGATGAATAAGCATAAGTCAAACAAGACAGTTAAATATTACTATCCAAAAATGCAATTTCTATACACGTTCGTGGATATTTATGCGTTGTCGGACTATTCGATGGTGAGCAGCGATCCAACTGGTGCGTTGGTTCGATCCCTGGCAATGTCGATGCCGTCGGAGCCGACAGCAATGAGCGTACAGACACCACAGACGGTGGCCTGGGCGTGTTCGGCGATGTCCAGCAGCAGTTCCTGTGTTTCGCCCGAACGAATCAGATCATCAACGATGAGGACGCGTTCGTCCCGGTCGATGGCGCGAGCGGGGAGATAGTACGTGAGCTCGATGCCGCTCTGGAGTCGTGACCGGGCTTCGATGAACTGTTCGACGGCCGTTTCTTTGGACTTTTTCGCATACGCGATGTTCGCGTCGAAATATCGGGCAATGGCGCTCCCGAAAGTGATTCCGTCGGTTGCGGCGGTCAATACGACATCGGGCGATTCGAGTGCAAACTGTTCGGCTGCAATCGGCGCAATCAGATCCAACAGTCGCTGATCGAAGACGATGGCGGAGTTATCGATGTATCCTTCTTCGTCGCGTTCGATCCGGCGCTCTAGTTCGTGAGCTATCTCGTTGGGGCCGATCGAGGCGAGCAACGACTGTGCCCGATCAACGCCGGGGAGCACGTGGCCGTTGACGTATCGATTTAGATCACCGGCCGGAAATCCGGTGGTGTCGGCCAGTTCGTCGTACGTGCGGGTCTCTTTGAGCATTCTGAGCACGGCAACCGCACGCAACTGGAGGGTCGCTTTCTCTGCGCGGTTCATAGCCTCGCTCGGGAATGCACAGCTTTGGGGTTATCGATTCGGTAACAACGAAAAATATCCACCTTCGTGTAGTGTTACTGCTCGAGCAGCGCGTCGGCAGTAACGAGCGCTTCGAGTTCGAGATCGGCTTCAGCGAGCCGTTCGGTCGCACCTTCCTGGCGATCAACAACGACGAGCACTCGATTAACGACTGCGCCGGCGTCTCGGAGCGCCTTGGCAGCCTCGAGCGCGCTCGTTCCGGTGGTTGCGATGTCTTCGAGCACCACGACCTCCTGGCCGGCCTCGAACTGTCCTTCGATTCTGTTTGCCGTTCCGTATTCTTTGGCCTGCTTTCTGACGATGATATACGGCGACTGGGCTTTCAGGCTCGTCGCAGCAACCAGCGGCACTGCACCGAGTGCCACGCCGGCTGGCAGCTTCCCCTCTAGTCGGTCGGCAAACCCGTCTGCGATCACGTCGAGACAGTGTGGATCCGTTTCGAACAGGTATTTATCCACGTAGTAGTCGCTGGTCCCACCGTGGGCGAGTTCGAATTCGCCAAACTTGACCGCATCAGCATCAGTGAGCGCTGAAATCAGTTCGTCGGTCGCTCCGGTCATACAGCCACTCTGGTTGCTGGCGTGTTAAGTGGACCGAGACATTCCACTCGAAACGAAGGGGTACGGTTTGACGCCACGTGGGTGGTGGTATCAAAAGACGCTGTCGGCGGTTGCCGCCCCAACGACGCTGAACACCGACCCCACACAGATAACTCGAAAGAGCGTGCCAGGGCGCTGTTCCGGTGGAACGTCGAGTGCCGCGAAAAAGGTCGATGGCGCATCAAACAACACGACGAGCAAGATGACCGAGCCAAATGCGACGGCGAGTAGCGAGACGAATCGCAGCGGAACGCCCCCGAGGTCGGATTCGATCTCGGGATCTCTCTTGGCGTCTGCACCATACAGCGCCGTGTAGCCGATCGTGACGACGACGGCGGCGGTCCCCAGCCCGTTGAGCCAGCCCATCCGTACGGCAAGCATCCACACCTCTTCAGTGACGACGAACGGACCGGCGAGCAGAAAGCCACCGATCAGCTGCTGGGCAGTGTCGGCCGCTCGGTATCGTGGTGGACGATTGGGCATAGCTGTCCTGGGGTGGCCGGTGGTATATACGCTGTGTCGAACGAGTTTTTTCGTCCAAAGCCCGAGCACACGCATGGGTGTCAGAGAGGAGTTCGATGCCTGGGCCGCCGCGGGGCGTGACCGGGGGATGGAAGATCGACATTGGAACACCGCAAAGCATGCACTGGCACGTTTGCCTGTGGAATCAGACAGTGTGGTGTTGGACCTTGGGACGGGATCGGGTTACGCACTCAGAGCTCTGCGTGATACCGCGGGCGTCGTCCGTGCGTACGGACTAGACGGCTCACCGGAGATGCTACAGAACGCCAGTTCGTATACGGACGATCCGCGGATTGGCTATCTCTGTGGCGATTTCGATTCGCTCCCGTTTGCTAACAACTCGATCGATCACGTCTGGTCGATGGAGGCGTTCTACTACGCCACATCACCCGAGCAGACGCTCTCAGAGATCGAGCGTGTGCTCACCCCCGGTGGGACGTTCTACTGTGCAGTCAATTATTACGAGGAGAACGTCCATTCACACCACTGGCAAGAAACGATCAGCATCGATATGACACGCTGGTCACGCAATGAGTATCGATCGGCGTTCGAAGCGGCTGGGCTTTCGGTCGCCCAGCAGGACATGATTCCGGACACAGAGACCGATATCCCACCAAAAGATGCGTTTCCGACAGAGGAATTCGATACTCGCGAGGCGATGGTTGAGCGATTCAGGGAGTTTGGTACGCTACTCACTGTTGGCGTAGCACACTGAATGGTAACCAGTAACATAGTTTATAGTCGCGGCGGTTGACCTACGAACCAACGTCATGGCTGTCGCTTTACGAGCAGGGACGCTGTTGTTATGCGATGAGACTGACCGGATTGCAAAGAGCAGAGCTGGCGATCATTGCCAGGGGCGATTTCGTGTCCGGATTGATGCGGGCGCTGAGTGCTGATGGACGTTCTCCTTATCGGCATCGACGCAGCGTGTCGCAGGATTCTCGAGCCGTTGTTCGCGGACGACCGGCTCCCGGCACTCTCGTCGTTGCTCGCTGACGGTGTGGCCGTGCCGCTCGAATCACACGTCCCACCGTGGACTCCCGCGATGTGGCCGTCGATCTACACGGGCGTCAACCCCGGCAAACACGGTGTGTTCAGCTTTCTTCACTACGAGGGCTACGACTGGGATGTCATCAGCGCCGAGCAGGTCCGCGAACACGCGCTCTGGGAACTGCTTGATTACCACGACGAGACCAGTGTGGTGGTGAACGTTCCGGTAACGCACCCGCCATCGTCGTTCGACGGTGCGTTGCTCCCCGGCTATACGGCTCCCGAATCCCCGGACTGTCATCCCCCTGGCGTGCTCAAAGCGGTGACCGACGCGATCGGCCCCTATCAGCTCTATCCCGACCGCGATGGCACTACGAATCCGGATGCGTACACGGAACTCGTCGGCCAGCGTGGCGCTGCGTTTCGGTATCTGGCCGAGCAGTACGATCCGTCGTTTGGATTTCTTCAGTTTCAGGCGACGGACACGGTGTTTCACGAACATCCAGGTGATCACACGCTCGTGGAAGCCATCTACGAGCGCGTCGACACCGAGATCGAACGGACGCTCGATCAGTTCGATCCGAACACCGTGTTCGTGGTCAGCGATCACGGGATCGGCGAGTACACCGGTGTGGGTTTTCGGATGAACACGTTTTTAGAGCGGCATGGCTACGTCGAGACGACCGAAAGCGGCGCTGGGATGCCCTCGTGGGAACCGATTCGTGACGGACAACTCCGCTCTGGCGGAGATGATACGAGTGCATCACCAGAACTACTCACTCACATTGGGGCTGCGCTCTCTCGCGTGGGGATCACGACCCGACGTGTTGGACGGCTCCTTGATCGAGCTGGACTGACGGACACGGTCGCGTCGATCGTCCCCGACGGACTCGTTCGGGCGGGACAGCGCCAGATCGATTTTCCGTCGTCGAGGGCGTTTATGCGCGCCAGAATCGAACTTGGGGTTCGCATCAATCTCGAGGGGCGCGATCCTGCTGGCGTCGTCGCCCCAGAGGAGTACGACGCGGTCCGATCGTCCCTTATCGAGCTGTTGTCAGGAGTCAAGACGCCAGGGGGTGAGCCCGTGTTCGAGAGGGTTGGCCCCCGTGAGGAATTTTTCGATGGACCGTACGCCGACGAGGCGGTCGACATCGTCACCATTCCGAACGAGTACAACCATTTTCTCACGGCCGATCTACTCGCCGAACCGTTCGGTCCACCGGGGCAACCGTGGAACCACAAGCGCGAGGGGATATTCATCGCTGCGGGAACGGACATCGAACACGCACGAATCTCTCCGCACCTGTTCGACGTTGCGCCGACAGTGCTCTCAGCGCTCGAGATTCCACCGTCAGATCGAATGGACGGGACCGTGCTCCCGATTGTCGAACCGGTTGCTCCCCAGTCGTATCCACCGTACGAAACGGATGAATCGGACACGCGTGGTGGCGATGGCGCCGTCGCGGATCGACTCGCAACGCTTGGCTATCTTGACCGCACATGAGTATTGAACTTACATCCCTGACTGCGACAGACGCAGAGGACTGGAACAGCTACGTCGATCGAGCACCGAATGCCTCGCCGTTTCACTACTACGAGGCCCTTGAGTTACTTGCCAGGGAAACGGACGCCACGCTCTATACGCTTGCGGGATTCAAAGGCCAGGAGCCAGTTGGCATTCTCCCCCTGTTCGAACGAACCGTGGGACCGTTTCGATTCGTCGTCTCCCCACCGGAACTGGAGGTGTATTCGCTCGGTCCAGTGGTGTTGAACGCGACGCAGCTCACCCAACGAAAGCGCGAACGACGTCACCGACGGTTCGTCGAACGAGCCCTCGACTGGATCGACACGACGCTTTCGCCAGCGTACATCGATATCCGAACGGTCGCCGAATACGACGATTTGCGCCCGTTTATCTGGAAAGATTTCGATGTTACGCCGTCGTACACCTACCACGTCGCGCTCACGCCCACAGAGGATGCGCTTCTGGGTAGTTTCAGTCGCGACGCTCGCAAATCGATTCGAGCGTTCTCGTCTGGATCGGCTGCCGTCTCAATCGAGGCGGGCGACCGGAGTGCAATCGCTACCATCATCGAGGGCGTGGCCGACCGACATCGCCAGCAGGGCAAAACATATGCGCTGTCGGTCGATTTCGTCGAGCGACTTGCGGATCGACTGCCGGATACCGCCATGACGGTCTATGGGGTTCGTGCGGATGGTCGGCCTGTGGGCGGAATGATCACACTCGCTCACGGCGAGACGATCTATCGGTGGCAGGGCGGTGCGAAACCGGACGGTCCGCTCGAGAGCAACGCCATTCTCGATTGGGAGATCATGACTGACGCGAAGGCGCGTGGCTTCGAACGATACGATCTCGTTGGCGCGAATCTCCCGCGGCTCTGTCGATACAAGGCAAAGTTTGATCCAACGCCCACGGAGTATTACGTTGCGAGGCGTCGCTCATCTGCGCTCAGTGCGGCCAGCTCGATCAAGCGACTCCTCTCCGTATAGGAGCTCGCCAACGAGTCGATAGGTGCAACTGGAATGACTGCGTACCCCCGACATGGAGCACGATCTGACACGCCGTCCACGCCGTCTGCGTCGGGATGGTCTCCGGAATCTCGTCAGCGAAACGACACTCCACGCGAGCGATCTGATTGCGCCGATTTTCGTGGACGCAACCACCGACGAACGGGTTGCGATCCCGTCGATGCCGGGCCACGAGCGCGTTCCTGTCGAGGAGGCAACTGCTCGCGTTGAAGAGGTCCTTTCGAGTGGTATCGAGACGGTGATCATCTTCGGGATTCCGGCGTCAAAAGACGCCGAGGGGACACGCGCGTGGGCCGACGACGGCGTCGTACAGCGCGCAACGCGTGCGATCACCACGGAGACGACTGCCACCGTGATCACTGATGTGTGTATGTGTGAGTACACCGATCACGGCCACTGTGGGATTCTCGAACCCGACGCACGAAACGATGGGACGCTCACGGTCGCCAACGATCCGACGCTTGATCGACTCGGCGAGATCGCGGTGTCACACGCAGACGCCGGGGCGGATATGGTTGCCCCATCGAGCATGACCGACGGCATGGTTGGCGCAATCAGGGACACGTTGGATGGTGCCGGTTACGCGTCCGTGCCGATCATGAGCTACGCCGCAAAATACGAGAGCTCGTTCTACGGGCCGTTTCGCGACGCGGCAGACGGCGCGCCGGCGTTCGGCGATCGTCGCCACTACCAGATGGATCCGGCAAACACCACAGAAGCACTCGAAGAGGTCCGTCTCGACGTCGAGCAAGGCGCAGACGTACTCATGATCAAGCCAGCGCTTCCGTATCTCGATATCATCAGCGAGATCGACGCGGAATTCTCACAGCCGGTTGCGGCGTACAACGTGAGCGGCGAGTACGCCATGCTCCAGGCGGCGGCCGATCGTGGCTGGCTCGATCTGGAGGCGAGTGCCCACGAGTCGTTGCTGTCGATCAAACGCGCCGGTGCAGATCTCATTCTCTCCTATTTCGCAGAGCAACTCGCACCGTCGTTGCCGGCGTAATCTACGATCCCGTCCAGAAACACCTTTAGGGAGTTCGAGCGAACGCCCGCCTATGAACCACGAGCAGTCGCGGACGCTGTACGATCGTGCGCTTTCGGTGTTTCCCGACGGGGTCAACTCGTCGGTCAGGGCCGTTCGGCCGTATCCGTTTTTCGTCGAACGCGGTGACGGCGCACACGTCATCGACGCTGATGGCAATCGCTACATCGATTATGTGATGGGCTATGGCCCGCTCTTGCTCGGACATACGCTCCCCGAGTCGGTGGGTGCCGCGATTCAGTCGGCCGCGAGCGACGGTCCGATGTACGGCGCTCCGACTGAGGTGGGCGTCGAACTCGGTGAGTTCATCACGCGCAACGTTGCCAGCGTGGAGATGCTCAGATTCGTCAACAGCGGCACTGAGGCCACAAGTTCGGCGGTTCGGCTGGCACGCGGCTACACTGATCGCGACACCATCGTGATGATCGACGGTGGCTATCACGGTGCTCAGCCCTCGACGCTCGTCGATGGCTCGCCGGATGGATCGAAGCCCTCCTCGCCGGGCATTCCGGACGCCTTTGCCGAGCACACGATTCCGGTTCCGTTCAACGACGAAGAAGCCATTCGAACCGTTCTCTCAGAGCGCGGCGACGAGATCGCCGCCGTCATCGTTGAGCCGATTCTTGGCAACGCCGGCATTGTCGAGCCGGTCGATGAGTATCATCAGGCGCTCCGGGAGCTCTGTGATGATGCTGGTGCGTTGCTCATTTTCGATGAGGTGATCACCGGCTTCCGCGTTGGTGGCCTTCAGTGCGCGCAGGGCAAATTCGGTGTCGAGCCCGATCTCACCACGTTCGGGAAGGTGATCGGCGGTGGATTCCCAGTTGGGGCGATTGGCGGACGCGCGGAGATCCTGCAGGAGTTCACGCCAGCGGGTGAGGTGTTCCAGTCCGGGACGTTCTCCGGGCATCCGGTGACGATGGCGGCCGGGCTGGCGACGCTCGAATACGCCGCCGAAAACGACGTGTACAGCCACATCAACGCGCTCGGCGAGCAGCTCCGGAGCGGCATTCGTGACATAATCGCCGATCGCGCCCCCGAATACACGGTGGTCGGCACCGACAGCATGTTCAAAACGATCTTTACGCGCGCCAACACGGCCGCTCAGAGCGGCGAGTGCGATGATGGCTGCGTGCAGGACAAGGCGTGTCCACGGTATGGCGGCTGTCCGAAAACCGCGGCTGACGTTGCCAACGCCGAAACTGATCGGTGGGAGCGGCTGTTCTGGCCGGCAATGAAAGAAGAAGGCGTCTTTTTCACCGTCAATCAGTTCGAGAGCCAGTTCATCAGCAACGCCCACACAGCGGCCGATATCGAGGACACGCTTGAGGCCTACAAGGCGTTTTTCGGCTGAGCGTTGGGAATATCGATTTGGGTTCACTTGCTGTGTGGATCTTCTGAGGGGGTGTGGTCCAGATGATGTGTGATTTCGATGTCTTGTTCACCGTGGGCCGTTCATCGCGTAGCAATGGATGAGAACGACGTTCGTGAACTGAAGTGGCTGGTCGTGGGTGCAGCGTTGCTCTCGACTGGGGCAACCTTCTACACCTCAGATGGCGGGGCTCCCTTCCTGGGAGTGATCGGATTTGTTGGCTTAATCGTGGGACTGCTGTTGCTTGTGGCCGGACTGTTCAATATGTAAGTTCGATCTCCTCGTTGGTGGGCTTGGTGTTGGAACAGCACAATATGACCGCCCACCAGTGAATTAAGCAGTTTGGTTTGTAGGTTCATACATCGATTATTATATGTAAATAGTAGTGGATGTAAGTTAGTTAACTGTTATTGTTTAGTATGGATCTTGCATCAATTTTTCGTCCACGAAGAGAGCTTGTGTTTCCATTCTTCGTGCTTATATATTCTCTCTCATGGTATATAAAAGAGAGTGTCAAAAGGGAAACGTTCCCCAAACTGACAAGATCGTCTTTTGTCGATATTTCATTTTGGATAACGATTACTGCTGCGGGATGTTATGTCGCTTCTGCCATTATTATTTCATTACTCCTGGTTGGTGAATCCTCGGAGTTTATTTTATATCCATTTTTTGTTTCTCCATCAAATGTCCTAATCTTTGTAGTTTGTATACTCGCGTTGATGTTGGAAGTAGCGGACGGAATATCAGATACTAAACCAATATCGCATTGGATTATATACATAGTAGATGCTGTTCGTGTTTTCTTAGGATGGCCAATTATTTCGTCCGTTATATTACACTATACTCTTGGTAATTTATTCCCACGTTATAAAACTTCGATATGGATACAGCGACGAATTATGGACATTGAGTTATTGATAAGATCGGTGTGGATTTTTTGTTTGGGAGTGTTGTTTCTTCACCATGATCATACTTTACTACTGTTATAAATGTTGGATTTTTGGAAAATATAGATAATCACAACGCGCCGGTGCTCATCGAGTTCGAATCGATGATGTTCGACTCACCGAACTGGAATCGGACTCCTTGACCGATATCTCACTTCTTACGATGGAGAGTTTGCGATGCCAGCTACCGGTGAGGAAGATCAGTGGTACAAGTGGGTTCGCGAGTTCATTTACGACTCAAAACGAATCCTCACCCTTCGAAATCAGCTTCCATTGCTGCAGTGGGCTCACCAGTACGGGTATGAGTGCGCTGAGCGCAAAGAAGGGATCCAGATTACTCTCTGGGAGATCGACACCGATCGAGCGGATCACCGGAGCTACTACGCCGATCGCCATCTCGACCGAACCCGCAAATTCGTTGAAACAGCGCTTGAAGCGGCTGACGCCACTCACTTACAGCAAGAAACGGACGATGGAAAACGAGCGTTCGGTGATCGGTTACGAAAAAATGCGTAGCTAATCGGGGAGATGTGCGAGTTTGCGCCCAATGTCGTGCGAGTCCCTGCTGAGCTGGGAGCGGTCGCCCATCTGTTCTTCAAGGACTTGCTTGAATTCGTCAAACTCCATTGGTACTCGTTAATCAACGTTGACGCCATATGAATGTAGTCATCGGAGCAATTAATCATAAAGGAGAATGGTAGACTTCAGGTCGGAGGATATCACATTATTTGTATTAGCCTGGTACAATCGAATAGGAGCCGAAAACCTCCGATGGAAGGGTTCGAAGCTCTCCCGGGAGCGTTTCACGGCTGTCCGTGCGTAGTCGGCCTCGTTCGCACGCCATGCACCGATGGCGATGGGCCGCTCGCTCTGTGCGAGGCGGGCGAGGAGCTCGTCAAACGTTTCGTCCTCCCGTTTCGAGCTTCCAGCATCCGTTTGGTGCTATCGGAGACCCGGATTGACGTACTCATGTGTATACATACTAGATACAGTCTCGAGCAGCTTTGATGGAGAGGGTACTGGTATCACGTCTATATGAATTCTTGGCACGCTACAGGGGTCATTGCATCACTTCGGATAAAGCCTGATGTGAAATTATTATACTCTAGAATACAATTACATATCTTACCGATAGTCCCTCACTACACTCAGATTCTCCAAAAGAGGAGCCTGGAGATCGCTCAAACACCGTTGTAAGAAGACCCTCTCGAATACGTATGAACAGGTGGCAATAGTGCCATCTGACGCTACCATAGTATTGTACTGTCTACCAGTGCACAGATTGAGCCAGAAGACATATTCCGAACATCCACCTCTGAACCACAACAATGAATTATCAGAGAAATGGAATTGGTCGTCGATCTTTTCTTTGCGGCACAGCTGTTGCAGTGGCAACCGTTGGCGGATTCTCCACTATGAGTGCACCAGTAGCAGCAACATCGGATGCGATCGGGGACGAGCAGTGGACACATCCCCGAGGGACCACGGCTTCCACTGCGTATTTCCCAGCGTCGGCCCAACAGGGGAGATAACGACGGCGTGGACGGACACAATGGGCGGATTTCATGAGCGAGACTCCGTTTGTGTCGTCGATGGAACGGTGTACGCAACCGGCGATGCGCTGGCCGCCTACGACACAGCAGACGGGAGCAAACAGTGGGAATTCGTCGCTGAGAATCCGGATTCCGTTCGGGATGCGGCGGTCTCTGATGCGAAGAGTCCGACTGTGATGGATGGAACTGTGTTTGTTCCTGTTCGGATGAGTATTTTCGACGACGACAATCCACTGCACGCTGCCCTGATCGCTGTGGACGCAGACAGTGGCGAAAAGGAGTGGCGGATCGACGCGCCGGTAGGAGCTGGATTCTCTGATGTGGCTGCGGTTGATGGGTCCATCTATACGACCGGTCCGGATCTCGACGGTGACACGGGACGATTCGTGTACGCACTCGATCCTGCTGATGGATCAGTTCGCTGGAGGCGGGAGAGTACACAGCCGAACAATGGGGATGGACAGCCGGGACACACACCGGTCGTTACCGATGAGCTGGTAATCATCGAAGAGAAATCAGGTGTCAGAGCACGTGATACGACCAGCGGTGATGTCGTCTGGGAGGCGCTCTCCAACGTGGATGCTTCAATCGCCATGGTATCCGATGGAACGCTGTTTCTGGAGACGGGTGGACCATCGATTGTCGCGCTCAATGTGGCGACTGGCGAACAGCAGTGGAAGCGATCGTACGAGTATTCCCGAATGAGCCTCGAAACCATCGACGCGGAGCGGTTGTACATCCAGACCGGGGCCGAAACGGACGATGTCGTCGCACTTGATCGGACCAGTGGCGAGGAACGCTGGCGAACACCCCTTCCACAACCGTCAGAGGACAACCGGTCGGGAAAATACGTACTAAAAAGCGGGATGGCCCGGGTCGGAGAGCTGTTATACGTTGGCAGTGTCGGACTTGATCCGACCGATGGATCGATCGTGTGGAGTAAGAAAATCAGACCCGGGAGAGCCGCAGGAACTGTGTTACGGGCCGTCGCCGGCGGGCGCATGTACTTCAGAGACGTTGGCATGGATCAACGCCTCATTGTGATGAAGGGCTCTGAAACACAGACCGGTTCGACATCGACTCTCCAACCAGGCACCCCCGATCAACACGACACCGGCACAACGGAACCATCACAGCCCGACGGAACCGATGACCTCACAGTTGAAACCGACACCCCTACTGAGAGCGCTCCTCCTCGGTCTTCGGCCACCAAAGACGCTCCTGACACTGAGGGTACAACAACGAGCACTAACGGTCCGGGGTTCGGTCTGTTTTCCGCACTCGCTGGCGTTGGCGTGGGTGCGTGGCGCTGTCTCAACCGTCCGTAATCGCCAATACTCTTTTATTCCTCTGAGGGTGTTGTCTGACGTGAATGAATTTCGGTTCTTGGCGATTATGTGGGTCGTCAAGCTGCGCCATCGATTGTTTGTATTCTCCTTTTTCGGATTCATCACGCACTTAGAATGCTTTCATCGTCTACTGAATGTATTCCTCAAGAATCATTTATAATCGCTCATCTCATTGATTTGTATTATTCGAAAAATCAAAGACGAGCTTGCTAAGTCGAATCCCAATAGATCAATATATTATCATTAATTGAAGTTTTTATACGTAGATAGATGGTTGATATATTGCATATGGAAAATAAATCGCGACGATCCGTGTTACAGGCGTTGGCTATCGCTGGCGGGAGCCGTTTACTGCCGACTCAGGCAAGAGCGGCTCGAGCCGCTGAAACGACGACCGATCCCCACACCCGAGTGACATTTCGGGCAGTTGTTGACGCAGTCGTGCCGCGAACACCGTCTCTAGAGGATTCTCTTGGTGAAGAGCACGTTCCTGGTGGGCTTTCAGTGAACATCGACGATTTTTTGCTCACGTTCACGAACAGCTTCGTCTCATTTGGTCTCCCAAAGCTTGGTGGACTCGGCAACCTCCGGCTCGCAGAGATTGTCGCGGCCGTACTCGATCTGGGAGCCACGAAGCTCATTGCACTCGGTACGAACGGCCAGCCACCTAAACTAACCCGAGCCCTCGACTTGCTCGCGCCCGATGAGCTCCAACTCGATCTGGGTCAAGCACTGTTTGCGGGACCGTTCGCACGGCTCTCACGGCAAGATCGGCTGCGCGCAATTTACATACTGGATACCATCCAGTTTTCTACTGACGAGCTACCTGGGCCGCTCGTTGAAGGTGATGCTGGTATCATCGGTCAGCTAGTGGTGGGATTCACTGGCGAAGGGTACTACGGTGAGTGGCAAGGATACGAGGATTTCACCGCACCGCCCGGTGAGCGTGGCTTTACGAATGATCCCAGTGCCGTTCAGAGCTGGCGACAGACCGGATATCCAGGGATTGCTGACGGATACGCCGCGCTTCGTGGCTACTGGGGAACGCCATCCAGTCCGCTTGGGAGCGGCGACAGGTGGAAGGAAATTGAGAGCGTCGACAGTTCAGTTGAACTCACGTTCGAATCGGGTCACTTTCGAGAGAATGACTACAACACCGACGGCTACGAGGAAATCTATCCCGATCGTGCCGGCAGCAAAGCAAGCGGGCACACCGAGAAGGTGACAGATTGATGGTTCAGCAGCAGTACGATGTGGTGATCGTTGGTGCCGGGGCCGACGGTCCTGTTGTGGCATGGCGGCTGGGTGCGGCCGGTCTCGACGTGTTACTACTGGAAGCTGGTCCGTTTCATGGTAACGAGCGGTGGCCGAACCCTCACCAAGAGCCTGGGGGTGAACGTTCGTCAGCGATCGATGATCTCAGCGGCACGCTCCTCGATGAACAGTTCACCAAACGCGAAATGGAGATGATCGAGAAGCTGCTGTGGGGTCCCGCCGACCATGAACGCGGGAGCTGGCCCCGGAAGTATCCCGGAGATGGAATCGTCCTCCAGGCGGCTGGCGTCGGTGGGACATCGCTCATGTACGCGGGCAATTACCCGCGGGCGTATCCGGCTGCTATCGATGAACAGCCACACTGGCCCGACACGTTCAGCTACGAGGAGTTAATTCCTTACTATCAGCGCATCGAGAAAATGACGAACGTTTCGCCAGCACCCATCACTGCCAAAGAGGAGCTGTTTTTCCGGGGGGCAGAAGCTGCGGGCTGGGATCTCATCGATGAAAAGAACGTTACGAGTCCTGGCTACCGGCCACAGCCAAACGCCATCACCGAGCCAGATGAGAAGCTCCACGTCTCGAAAGAGTACGGCGGCGATTTTACCTATCCGGACGTAACAGGTGATACGCTTGGACTTGCAGAGGTCGTGGGCAACCCCCACCCGATCGATGCGCCATTTGAGGAGAAGGCAAAGCGCGCGAGCAACGTCGCCTTCGTTCCTCCAGCGCTGAAGACTAACCACGTGACGGTACGCCCGAACGCCTTTGTGACCGATGTGCTAACGGAGACACCCCTGGGAGATACGCCCACCGCAACAGGAGTGGAGTTTCGTGACACGTGGTCCGGTGACACCCAGCGTGTGCATGGCGAGGTAGTAGTGCTTGCTGCTGGTGCCATCGAGACCCCACGGCTGTGGCTCAATACTGGACTTCCGGACAACGGATGGGTTGGAAAGGGACTCACCCACCACCTCCTTGATGGTGTCATCGGTCTGTGGACCGAACGGGATCTCGAACAACGGATCGGAACGAAAACGGTGGATCAGTATATGGGTCAGTTCAGTGGTGGTCGGTTCGATTACCCCGGTCTCGGGATGCTTCAGCCGACCGGATCCCCTCCCGGTTTTGGTACGTATATCGGCTTTGGCGCAAGCCGGTCGGGCTTTGCGTTTATGAACGATTCCGCAGCTGCACCCTGGGACACGATGGGACGGATCGCCGGAACACGGCTCAAACGGATGCTCTCGGACTATCGCCGCATGCTTCCACTGTTTATCCTCACGGACGACCGTCCAAAGCAGAGCAATGGGATCACGGTTGCACCTGGGATTACTGATGAGCACGGACCGATCCCTCAGATCAACTACGTTCCTAGCGAAGCCGATAGAAAACGCCGAGACCGCCTTGCGGAGATTGGTGCACGGATACTCAGAGAAGCAGGTGCAGACCACGTCCACCGATCCGACGCACCGCCGATGGGGATTCATCTTCATTCCACGATGGCGATGGGGAAGGTCCTCGACAACGCCTGTGAGGCGTTCGACGTTGACCGGCTGTTCGTTGCCGACCACAGTGCGCTGGCAAACGGTGTCGGTGGAGTGAATCCAACGAACACTGGCCAAGCGCTTGCGCTTCACACTGCAGACGAGATCAAGCGGCGGTATTTCTAATATCCACGCTACGGAAACGAGGCGAGTCCCCCGAAGTCGTTCGAAGTTCCGGGAACACTCGTCAATTGAGGCCGGCAGTGGACCCCACACGCATCGAAAACAGGGTCACTCCTGATTAGCTGCCAATCCCCCGAATCGGAACGCTCGTAGCCCCCATCATCCACCACGATAGAACCCCTTTTCAGGCACGGTGTCGGAGTGGCTGTATACATGAGCAAACGCACGATCCGGCTTGCGACGCGGGGGTCGTCGCTTGCCCGTCGGCAGGCGGCGACGGTCAAATCCGCCCTCGAAAATCGCCGCCGGTCGGTCGAGCTCGTCACGGTTGAGACCCGTGGCGACCAGATCCAGGACGAGCTGATCCACCGGCTTGGTCGAACCGGCGCGTTCGTCAGGAGCTTAGACGAGAAGGTGATGGCTGGCGAACTCGATGGCGCAATCCACTCGATGAAGGATATGCCAACCGAGATGCCATCCGAACTGGTGGTGGCTGGACTGCCAGAACGGGCGTCGCCAAACGACATGTTGCTCACGCCTGAGGGGCGGACGCTGGATGATCTGCCACAAAACGCCGTGGTTGGAACCTCTAGTCTCCGACGGAAGGCCCAGCTGCTCGCCGAACGACCGGACTTGGAGGTAACGCCACTGCGTGGCAACGTAGACACCCGGATCGAGAAACTCCTGGCACCGTCGCTACAGAGCGAACACGAACGGCGGCTCTCGACCGCGGATGATGATGACGACGAGATCGATCTCGACGACGAGAGCCAGGATTGGTTTGACTCGCTCGCTGAGATCGAACGCCGGGCACTCGAACGAACCGTCGACACCGAATACGACGCCATCGTGCTCGCTGCAGCTGGGTTGGAACGCTCGGGGCTGGCACCCGACGTCCCGACCCAGCCGCTTGATCCAACGACATTCGTTCCCGCGCCCGCACAGGGGACGATTGCCGTGACGGCGCTTTCCGAGAACGCATCAATGATCAGACAATCTATCGATCATCCGCCAACGCGCGTGACGGCGAGCGTCGAGCGCACCATACTCGGAGCGCTCGGTGGCGGCTGTGTCGCTCCAATCGGCGTGTTCGCTCGTCTCCGTGGCGAATACGTCAACACGGTCGTTCGCGTGCTCAGCCAGGACGGCAGCGAGACAATCGAAGCGACGCGGGATATTCCAGTCGTGAACCATCTCGAGAACGCACGAGAGTTCGCCAGCGAACTGCGCGATGCGGGCGGCGCAGAGCTCATCGAACGCGCCACCAGAGAAACACCAACCTCACCATCCAGACAGGAATGACGACAACTGACGATACCGTTGGTCGGGTGTATCTCGTCGGGAGTGGCCCCGGCGACCCCGACCTTCTGACGGTCAAAGCGCACCGATTGCTCGAAACGGCCGACGTGATCCTTCACGATAAACTTCCAGGCCCAGCGATTCTGTCGTCACTGCCCGACGATCGAACCGAAGATGTCGGCAAACGCGCCGGTGGCGATCGGACGCGCCAGGAGTACACCAACGAACGCCTTGTCGAACTGGCACGCGAGGGAAAAGATGTTGTCCGGCTGAAAGGCGGCGATCCGTTCGTGTTCGGCCGCGGCGGCGAGGAAGCCATCCATCTTGCGGAAAACGAGATCCCATTCACGGTAGTGCCGGGCGTCAGCTCCGCTGTTGGGGGTCCCGGCGTGTTCGGTATTCCGCTCACCCACCGCGAACACGCCTCGAGTGTGACGTTTGTCACCGGACACGAGGATCCAACCAAAGCGGAGTCGGCGATCGACTGGAACGCGCTCGCGGCAACCGGCGGCACGCTCGTCGTGCTCATGGGTGTCGGCAAACTCGGCGACTACACTGGGGCACTGCTTGGGGCCGATATGGATCCGGAAACACCCCTGGCGCTCATAGAGCGGGCCACCTGGTCCGACGAACGAATCGCCACAGGAACGCTTGCAACTGCCGTTGCAACCCGCGATCGAGCAGGAATCGAGCCGCCAGCGATCACGATTATCGGCCCGGTTGCAAAGACGCGAGAATCGGTCGCAGAGTGGCTGGTTCGCGACGCTCCTGCAACAGCAATTGGTGAGGAAGATCGATGACAACACCATCTATCGCCGTTTTTCGGCCCGACGACGAACGCCTCGAATCAGCCAGATCGACGCTTGACTCCCTCGGCGCTGAAACAGTTGCGGACCCGATGCTGTCGATCAACCCGACGGGCGCAACTCCGCGCGTGGATGCAGATCACACCGTGTTCACCTCCCGAACTGGTGTGGAGATCGCGGACGATGCCGACTGGACGCCACCAGGGACGATAAGCGCAATCGGCGATCGGACCGCGTCACACCTCTCCGAACGGGGCTACCCCGTTGCTGTCGTTCCGGAAACGTTCTCCTCCGATGGGCTGGTCGGGGCGCTTGCTGATCGTGTGGACGGCGTTCGTATTGATGTCGCCAGAAGCGATCACGGCTCGCCGGTGCTGCTCGACGGACTCAACGACGCCGGCGCGTACGTCCACGAAACTGTGCTGTATGAACTCTGCAGACCGCCGGAAGCTGGCCGATCTGTCGAACTGGCCGCCGCTGGTGCGCTCGACGGTGCGTTGTTCACGTCCTCGCTCACGGTCGAGCATTTCGTGGCCACAGCAACTGACGATGATCGACGAACTGCGGCGATCGAGGGACTGAACGATGCGGTCGTTGGCGCGATCGGCGAACCCACCCGTGAGACGGCCACCGAGCTCGGAATCGACGTTGGGGTCGTCCCGGAGACGGCGACGTTCGAGGCGCTCGCAGCGGCCGTTTACGCACGGATTTCCAGCGAGGAATAACGCCGTGCATCCGGTCACCTTTTATCACGGATGGGGCAGAACAGATCGCGCATGACTGCTGTGACTGGGTCAGAATCACTGTCGGCGCTCAACACACGAGCACAGTCGTGTGCCGAGCGGATTCGATCGTCTGAGGCGGTGTTGCTCGCGTCGCACATCGATGCTGATGGACTGACGAGCGCAGCGATCGCGGCCACGGCGCTCGAACGTGCCGACATCCCCTTCGAGGTCGTCTTCGAAAAGCAACTCGACGACGCAGCGCTAGCATCGATCGCCCAGACGGGCTATGACACCGTGTTGTTCACGGATTTTGGCAGCGGCCAGCTTGACCGAATCGTCGACCACGAGAACGCAGGCGCATTCACACCAGTGATCTGTGATCATCACCAGCCCGCCGAAGGATCGACAACCTATCACTGCAATCCGTTGCTCGAGGGAATCGATGGGGCGAGCGCGCTCTCCGGTGCGGGCGTGGCGTATCTGCTCGCACAGGCGCTCGACGGTGGCGACCGAAACCGCGATCTGGCGGCGCTGGCAGTCGTCGGTGCGGTCGGCGACATGCAAGCCACGGATGACGGGCTCGGTGGTGTAAACGCGACGATCGTCGAGGAGGGAATCGAGGCGGGCGTCCTTGAGGAGCGTCCCGATCTTTCCCTGTTCGGTCGCCAGACCCGTCCGTTGCCACAGCTGCTGCAGTATTCGAACGATGTGCATCTTCCGGGAATCACCAACGATCGGCACGGAAGCATGCAGTTTTGCGATTCGCTATCGATCGATCTCAAGGCAGACGGCGAGTGGCGCACGTGGGTTGAGCTATCGGCTGACCAACGACAGACCGTCGTCAGCGCACTCGTCCAGCACGCTCTCGAACGGGGAGTCACACCCGAGGCCATCGAGGATCTCGTCGGCACCACGTACACGCTGGTGACTGAACCCGAAGGCACCGAGTTGCGGGATGCAAGCGAGTTTTCGACGCTACTCAATGCCACGGCCAGATACGAGCGTGCTGATGTCGGATTGGCTGTCTGTCTTGGCAACCGGGATGGTGCGCTTGATCGGGCCCAATCGCTGCTCGCTACGCACCGACGGAATCTCTCCTCGGGCATCGAGTGGGTGCAGAACAACGGCGTCACACGCTGTGAGCGACTGCAGTGGTTCGATGCTGGCGAGGAGATTCGCGAGACGATCGTCGGAATTGTGGCCGGGATGGCGCTTGGCACGGCAAACATCGATCGCGATCGGCCGATAATCGGCTTTGCAAAGAAAACTGCGACCGAGAGCAAGGTATCTGCCCGCGGAACTACTCGCCTGGTGGCACAGGGACTCGATCTCTCGACGGTGATGGGCGAAGCCTCGCGTGCGGTCGGCGGTGACGGTGGCGGACACGATATCGCGGCGGGAGCGACAATTCCGTCCGACCAGCGCGATGCGTTTATAGAATGTGCCGACGAGATCGTCGTCCAACAGCTGGAGTGAGTGGCCTATCGCTCGATCTGTACGTCTCCGGCCGGCACCCGGAGATGGATGCGCTCAGTTTTTGCAGGATCTTCAGAAGCGTGTTTATCGACACTGTAAACCGTGTACGAACACCCGTTGGGTGTGAATTCGACGACGGCGTAGCCCCAGATCGATGAGTCGAAAAATTCGACGTGTGGATTCGCCAGTTTCACGGCTGGTTCTGAGATGTCGCTGGTCGTGAGCCCGTCGTGGGTTGGAACGACCTCGGAGAGATTTTTCGAAGTGATTGCGGGCGCGACGAACTCGACACCAACGGGGGTCCGGTCTTCGTAGAAGTCGTCACCGCGTTGTTGATAGCCCGCCATTGCCGTGTGGATGTCCCCTGTGAGCGTTACCAGGTTATCCACGTCTGCGAACGCATTGGTGAGAATATCGCGCTCGTGTTGATAGCCGTCCCAGGCGTCGCCGTTCAGCACTGATCCGATGTCAGTGGGCCCAAGCGTTAACGGCATCGAGAGCACTTCGTTGGCCCAGACGGTCCATGTTGTGGAGTGTTCCTCGATCGCATTCAGAAACCACGACCGCTGGTCGTCCCCGAGCATCGACCGTCCCGGGGTATCGCTCTCACCAATTCCTGGTGGCGGATCCCGATACAGCCGTTCGTCAGTAAGGACGAGCGTTACGAGCGATCCGAACGAGAGCGTGTGTTGTAGTCGGAACGCGTTCTGAAGATCTGGATGCGTGGGATTTGGCTCATAGGTCACACGGACTGGGAGCATTTCGATCCAGGCCTGGATTCCGTCGGCCGTGATCTGCGTTGCGGCGTCGGGCTGCATTCCCTGTGGGTGATCTGGCAGCCGTGGACTGTCTGTGCTGTCGTCCCAGTAGCGGTCGTTGGCGATCTCGTGGTCGTCCCAGCAGGCGATCAGGGTGTGCTGTTCGAGTGCCCGCTGGAGATGGCGATCTGAACGGTACTGCCGGTAGAGATAGCGAAAATCTGAAAGCGTATGCGCCACGTCGTTGCCGCTGGGTAATGAAAGCTCTCGATCATCGAACTCGCTACCGGCAAACCGGCCATCGGCAGCCTCGTAGATGAAATCACCCAGATGGAGCAGAAAGTCCACATCTTCTGCAGCGATGTGGCTAAACGCACCGAAATAACCGTTCTGATAGTCCTGACAGGTGGCGACCGCAAACGAGAGACGCTCAATCTGGGCATCTGTCGCCGGTAACGTTCGACACCGTCCGGTGTTGCTTGCCACGCCGTCGGCGACGAACCGGTAGGCATACTCCGTGTTCGACGCGAGCGCGCCCGTGCAGTCGACCGTGATCGTGTGGTCGGTTGCTGGTCCGATTTCCGTGGCCGGAATCGATCGTTCGTACACCAACCGCTCGAACGACGGCGTTGGTGCGATCTGGAGGGCCACTGGTCCGCCAGCGTACTGTATCGGATCGAGTCGCGTCCAGCAGAGCACCCCAGACGGCGTTGGCCCACCGCTGGCGATCGATTGTGGAAAGAGCTCCTCGCTCGTGGTTGTTGCAGAAACTGGCGCTGGACGCTGAGTTGGCTCGGTTGCTGTCGGTGTCGCAACGCCACGATCCGCCAGAATCGAGCCGATCGATCCTGCAGCCAACAATGATGTCGTTCCGGAGAGAAGCGTTCGCCTGTCGAGAGTTTCATCAGAAGTATCACTTTCCATATCTGTCTGGCGACGGTTCGACGGACCAGTTGAAAAAAGGTGATGAGTTCATCATCATTTTATAGATTTTTGATATGTTCAGCCTATAACCCACTACAGATGTGGAGTGTCGAAATATAAGGTAAATGGTGTATAGTTGGGGCCCCCTGCGACATTTGCCACGTCCTGTATTGGAGTGTTTTTATCGAACTCTTTGTTTCACATACCGATCACGTTGTCTGACGCTCCAGAGCGAGTTTCACACCGAATCCGAGAAGAACGCTTCCACTGACAGCACGCAGGGTGGTTTGCACGAATTCGTTTTTCGTAATCACTCGTCTCGCATTCGCTGAGAAAATGGCCAGGAGTGCCTGATACACGAATCCAAGCCCGGCAAACATAAATCCCAGCGTGAAAAACTGTACGGGAACGTTTCCGTCGGTTCGAACGAACTGCGGGAGAAAGGCAAGGAAAAACAGGGCCACCTTCGGATTTAAGACGTTGATTAACAGCGCACTGCGAAACGATTGGATGGGTGTGTATCCGTCGCTTTCTGGTGTTAGGTCGAATTTCTCATCACTTCGCAGTGTTTGGACACCAGTGTAAATCAGGTAGCCTGCTCCCACGAATTTGACCAGGGTGAATGCGAGTGCCGATTGTTGCAAGAGTGCTGATAGGCCAACAACGGCCGCAGTGGTGTGAATGATACTCCCGGTTGAAGTGCCCAGTGCGGCCATTACTCCCGCCGAACGGCCGTCACTGATGGCTCGAGTTAGCGTGAATATGCTATCCGGCCCCGGTGAGATGATGAGCATGAATGCAGCCGGAATGAACGCAAGCAAGACACTCACATTGAGCATGGATACTGATCGAAAGCCATTTGGATATCATCTTTGATCCGTTCGGCAGATTCACAGCCAGCCGTGTTCGCTCTCGCCCTGCGTGGAGCTATCACAGGTCTACCGATCGAATGATCTTCGCTTCTGCTCGTCTGAGATGGTCACCAACCGTGCTTCGTGAGATGCCCAGCTCGGTCGCCAGCTCTCGTTGTGTTGTTTGACGGGGAATTGCGTAGTATCCTGCAGCAATCGCCGTGTCGAGGATTTCGTGCTGACGGGTGGTGAGAGTCCCAGCCACAGTCTCCGGTTGATACGTTCCAGTGCGTTCGAGAACGGGCACAATCGCGTCGGAAAAGCCCTCAATCAACCCCTGGAGGGCTGACTCCTCGCCCACGAACGTGACCCGAAGGCCGTCGGCTGTCTCTTCGATCGGCCAGTTGATGCTTACGGGTTCACCATCGAGGAGTTCGAGCACGGAAGCTTCGAGGGCTGTGGGTTCGTACTGGACGAATGCCAGCCACGACTCACCGCCAGTCACGGCACTGGAAATGATACGTGAACACTCGGCTTCGATCTCTGCTAGCCGCCTGCAATCGCCCCGGAACCGCGCAACACCAACGACCGTCCCGTCGGTAAGTCTGTTGAGATACTGGATCGCAACCTGTTTTGCTATGCGCTCTCCATCGAACCGAATCTCTCGCAGATCCTGCGGATCTCTCCGTAACTGCCCATCCGCTTGCGATCGGACGGATGCTTCAGGACGGAGGATAATGGTGATGTATCGAAGCGCGGTCACTGCTTACCCCAGTGGGGTTGGTCACCAGCTTTGGACCAACGGTTGAGATTTTGACTTTTTGCAATCATCCACCTCCGGAAGTAGCCCAGCAATCATAAAGATAGGGTGCATGACCGACGTAATTGCCAGTAGGGTGTCGCCCGTATTCCGTTCGATGACAATTCAATCGATCACCCCCCGACGAGTGCTCGCGGCGATTACGACGATCCTCGGAACTAGTATCATATTTCTTGGGATCCTGTGGATCGTTCAAGGCCTCGGAATCGTCCAGATCGAGCCAATTCTGTGCGTTTCGAACTGTGAACCGATCACCGAACGGTCGATGACGTGGACGGTCGTCGGTTTGGTGACGACAGCCGTCGGAACCACCCTCGCACTCTTTGGATTCCGCCACAGCCGTCGATGACGTGGCGATATGACTGGCTCAACCCCACAGCCGTGAGCGGCGTCCAGTGTCCAAATCATAGCAATCAGGAGGAACAGACAACCGCAACGTTGGCGAGTACTGTCCGATCAGGAGTGCTATATAGATCACTGATTAAAACTACCACTCTGTACTGCTCTGGATACCTTATGACGAATCTATATTGCTCATAACAAGCTTCATAGTAGTAATCCCCACTGTTTGAACTGATGGCACACGATCGAGCGGGCCTGCCGTCGGGGGTATCGCGACGTGAGTTCCTGGTGGCGTCCGGAACTGCTGGAATACTAACACTTGCTGGATGTACAGCGGACTCAAACAGCGGTGGAGACACTGAAAACGGTGATGGGTCCGGGACAGCAGGTAATGACGCAGGCGATCTCTCCGGAGAGATTCGGATATCAGGCAGCAGCACCGTCTATCCGATTGCACAGGAGATCAGCCGGCAGTTCCAGAAGGAAAACGATGCTGTTGGGTTCAATCTCACACGCGATGGAAGCTCAGGGGGCTTTGAAAACGTCTTCATCCCTGGTGACAGCGACATCAACAACGCAAGTCGGCCAATCGCACAAGAGGAAGTCGAGCAGTGTCGAGAGTCCGGCTTCGAACCGGTCGAGTTTTTCATCGCCCAGGATGCGCTGACCGTCGTCGTCAACAACGATAACGACTGGGTCGAATCGCTCTCGATCGAAACCCTCCAGAAGATCTGGTCACCTGATAGTGCGCCAAAAACGTGGGCCGATATCAACGAGGAGTGGCCGGACGAACCGTTCGATCTCTACGGCGCAGCAACAACGTCGGGAACGTTCGATTACTTCACCGAGGCGGTGGTCGGCGAGGAAGGAAAGATCCGTGACGATTTCGAAGGCACAGAAGAAGACGATCTCATCGCCCAGGGCGTCGAGGGCAACAAACACGCAATGGGGTATCTTCCGTTTGCCTACTACACGAACAACCCCGATAGCGTCACGGCCCTCTCGCTCAGTGATGGCGGTGACGACCCCGTCGAACCGAGTCTCGAAGGCGCACAGAGTGGCAACTACCCGCTGGCGCGTCCACTCTTTTTCTATGCCAACGCATCGAAGCTCCAGGAAAAAACCCACCTCCAGGAGTTCATCCGCTACTACATCAACCAGTCCGACGAGAGTTTCGTCGCCGAACAGATCGGCTACGTGCCAAGCACGAAAGAGATGGTAGATGAGAACCTCTCGAATCTAGAGGCCGGTAGCAACGGCGAGTACGAGTGGAGCGCCTGACCAGTTAGCCAGAGAGCGCACAGGATACACATTCCATCTTCCTTTCAAATGAGCTCCGAATCGAATGCCGCTCGCGAATCGCTCCAACGAAACGACCACGTCGTCCGCACCGAACGACTCTACGCCTGGGCCATCGCTGGAAGTGCATTCCTGACGATTCTCGTCACCGTCGGAATTGTTCTTGCCCTGCTCGGTGAGGCGCTGACGTTCTGGTCTGCAGTGTCACCGCTCTCGTTTTTCACTGGAACGAAGTGGAGCCCCATCATCGACGGTGAATACGGTCTGTTGCCGCTCGTGAGCGGGACGCTCATCGTGACGGTCTGTTCGGCACTGATTGCCCTGCCGACGGGGCTCGCGGCCGCACTCTATCTGAGCGAATACGCAAGCGAACGCACACGATCTTTTCTCAAACCGGCGCTTGAAATTCTTGCTGGCGTTCCGACCGTAATCTACGGCTACATGGCGCTCGTCTACATCACGCCGCTGTTTCAGGGGATACTCCCCGTGTCGATTCGGCTCATCCCACCGGGCCTGGATCCCTTGCCGGCGTTCACACTGGTGATTCCGTCGCTGCAGACGTTCAATGTCCTGTCAGCAAGCATTGTCGTCGGAATCATGATCATTCCAATGGTCTCCTCGATCAGCGAGGATGCGCTGCGATCGGTTCCAGATGAGCTTCGTGCGGCTGCCTACGGACTCGGGTCGACAAAGTACGACGTTTCGACGAAAGTCGTCGTCCCGGCGGCCACGTCCGGAATCGTCGCCTCCTACGTGCTTGCGCTGTCGCGGGCAATTGGTGAGACGATGGCGGTCACGATGGCGATGGGAATGAGCCCACAGCTCCCGTATTTCCCGAATGTCTTCAGAAATCTCGCAGAATCCAGCCAGACGATGACCGGCGCGATGGTTCAGATCGCCAGTGCCGATTCGCTTGGAGGTGTCACGTACGAGGCGATGTTCGCACTCGGTCTGACGCTGTTTTTGATCACGCTTTCGATGAACGTGGCTGCTGAACTTGTCCGCCGGCGCTTTCGAGAGGTGTATCAGTGATGGCTGCCGACGGCAACACTGAACGGACACTCAGCGTCGATTCAAGGGGTCGGCTTTTGGGCCTCCACGCCACGCTGTTTGAGGCGGTCCTGCTCGGTGCAACGCTGTTCGGAATCGTCTCGCTTTGTATTCTGTTTGGTTACATCGCGTTCGACGCCTTTCGGCCACTCACGGCATCAATCCGGTGGTATCTGCTGTTTGCGGGGACGCTCGTCTTGCCCACCACGGCGTTTACCCTGTACGCTCGACGGCGACCGGCCGTTCGGTCTGCGAACACGAAGGCATTTGGCGCCGTTGGTGGGGCGCTCACAGTCACTCTCAGCACGTACATCGTCGTTGATGCGCTGAGTCCGTACGACGTGGTTCTCTGTTTGTTGTTCGGTGGGTATCTGCCGGTCGTTCTCTGGCTGATCGTTCGTCGAACGAAGCGGACGCCACAGACCGGACTCACAATCATACTCGCCGCCGTGGGCGGACTGGCGGTTGCACACGGTGGGTACGATCTCCTTCGTCCGATCGTTGGGATCGCTGCCCAGTGGATCGCGTATTTTGGTATCGTCACGCTGCCTGTTGCGTGCGGGCTGTGGATTTTCGGACGCCGGCGATGGTCACGACAGACCGCACGTCGCGCTGCACTGAGCGCTCTCGGTGTGGTCTTGCTCATCGTGGCACTCGCGCTCGGTCTGGGTATCGATCCGTCGTTCTGGGTCGTGGTCCTCTCGGCCTTTGTCATCCCTGTTGCGGTTGTCATCGGTGAGATCGGTGTGACGGACCCAGCTGGTCGAATCGGCTCCGCTGGTCCGTTCGTTCTCGTCGGTGGCCTTTCGGCCTTTCTCGCCGTCGAACGGCAACTCGGAATCGATGGGCCTGATGGGTATCTCACCGCAACACTCTTGCTGGAGTCCTGGCACGGGCTGAACGCGAGTAGCGCCGGCGTCTACCCACAGATTGTGGGCTCGATCGTTACTGTCGGTGTTATGGGCGTGCTAGCGTTCCCAATTGGCATCGGTGGGGCGCTATATCTCGAAGAGTACGCTCCCAGGACTGGCTGGAGTGGCAGGTTTGCGACGCTCCTTGAGGTGAACATCTCGAATCTCGCTGGCGTTCCATCGGTCGTCTATGGACTGCTTGGCCTTGCGCTGTTTCGGAACGCGCTCGGGTTTCCAACCGGGATCGTTCTCTCTGCGGCTGGAACGTTGGGTTTGCTCATTCTTCCGATCGTCGTCGTTTCTGCACAGGAGGCGCTTCGATCGGTGCCGGATTCGTTGCGAGAAGCGGCGTTTGGAATGGGAGCCAGTCGCTGGCAAACGCTTCGAACTGTCGTGTTGCCAGAAGCAATCCCGGGAATGCTCACGGGAACGATCCTGGCACTCGCCAGAGCAATCGGCGAGACAGCACCGCTTGTCATCATCGCCGTCGCAACGACGAAATACTCACCGCCGGATGGCGTCCTCTCCAGTGCAACTGTCCTCCCACTGCAGATTTTTGCCGCACGGAGCAACGTCGATCCCGCATTCAGACACGGAATTGTCCCCGCCGCGGCAGTCGTGTTGCTGGTGTTGTTGTTACTGATGAACACGGCAGCGATCGTGGTGCGAAATCGATTCGATCGGAGATCCCAATAATGATCAACCAGGAATCCACACCAGCGGTACAATCGACGGCTGAGACGACAGAACACACCGAATCCACGCAGGCCTCGCGCGGGCCAGCGATCGAAGCACACGATCTGTCCGTGACCTACGGCACAGAGACAGCGCTTGAGTCGGTCGATATCCAGATCCCTGACAGGCAGATTACGGCAATCATCGGTCCGTCGGGCTGTGGTAAATCGACATTCTTGCGGTGTATCAACCGTATGAACGACCGCATCGACGCCGCCGCCGTTTCGGGAGCGCTCTCGTTTAAGGGGACGAACGTCTACGACGAGAGCGTCGATCCGGTTGCGCTTCGACGGCGAATTGGCATGGTGTTTCAACATCCCAATCCGTTTCCCAAGAGCATCTACGACAACGTTGCGTATGGGCTGCGGATTCAGGGAATCTCTTCGGAGATTGACGCCCGGGTGAAACTGGCGCTCAAGCGTGCGGCGCTGTACGAAGAGGTCAGCGACTCCCTCGAAAAAAGCGCGCTTGATCTCTCGGGAGGCCAGCAACAACGGCTGTGTATCGCCCGTGCCATCGCGGTCGATCCGGACGTGTTGCTCATGGACGAACCGGCGTCTGCGCTCGATCCGATCGCTACCGCAAAGATCGAAGATCTCATCGCGGAACTCAGCGAGGAGTATACGGTCGTGATCGTCACGCATAACATGCAACAGGCGGCCAGAATTTCCGATCGCACAGCGGTGTTTCTCACCGGTGGCGAACTCGTAGAGTACGACGACACGGAGACCATCTTCGAAAATCCGGAACACGACCGCGTCGAAGACTACATCACCGGCAAGTTCGGATGATGGTGGTGGACGATCGAGTAGCGAACGTCGTCACTGCTGACTGGCAGACACTCAGCCTAAAAACGAAAACAAAATAACACGCAGAGCCACCACATTCGTGTATGTCCTCGCCACTCGAACGACCGATAGTTCACTACGGAATTGGTGTGATGAGTGCCCTGTTGCTCGCTTCCGTCGGGCTACTTCTCGACGGAACGATGCAGCTGATCTTTTTTGGAATCGCAGCGTTTGAACTGATTGTCTTGCCACAGATACTGAAAACGGTGGCAGCCGGGGCTGCGACGGACTGAACGCACAGTCACTGTCGCCCAACTGTTCATCAGTCTGAGTCCCTGAGTGGGCTGTATGTTTTCAGCATCACCGGAGGGCTGGAGTGGAACAGATATCCCTGACCAGTCGGATCGCACGTTCGTCGTCACCGGTGCGAACAGCGGTATCGGCTTTGAGATCACGAAAGCACTCGCACGTGCTGGGGGTGACGTGGTGATGGCGTGTCGGAGTCTCGACCGAGGGACGACCGCGAGAGACGAAATCACTCGGTCGGTACCCGACGCCTCACTCACGGTTTGCGAACTCGATCTGGCAGACAGCTCCTCAATCGAATCGTTTGCGAATTCGTTTCTCTCGGCATTCGATCGTCTCGACGTGCTCATCAACAACGCCGGCGTCATGTGGACACCATATTCGACAACGGCGGACGGATTCGAACGACAGTTTGGCGTCAACCACCTGGGCCACTTCGCGCTTTCTGGCCTGTTACTCGATCGCCTGCGCGAGAGTGACGGCGAGAGCCGGATCGTCACCCAGAGCAGCATCGCTCATGCACAGGGACGGATCGATTTCACTGGACGCGACTGGCCGGCGGCGTACAACCGACAGGCGGCATACGCACGGAGCAAACTGGCAAATTTGTTGTTCACGTACGAACTCGACCGTCGGCTTCGTGCGGTGGGATCCTCGACGATTGGGGTCGCTTCTCATCCAGGACTCACCGAATCCGGGCTCATCACCGGCGACACCGAAACGGAGACTCCCTGGCTCAGGGCTGCGATCGGCGCACCGATCGTTGGACTGTTCGCACAACCGGCCAGCGACGGCGCGTTGCCGGCTCTGTATGCGGCCACCGCTTCCTCCGTTGATGGTGGTCAGTACATCGGTCCGGACGGCTTCAAAGCACTCTGGGGCAACCCGACACACGTCGTCTCGAGCGAGCGCTCGTATGACCCCGAACTCGCGCGACAGCTCTGGACACATTCGGAAGCACAAACGGGCGTCAGTTTCGGACTCGAGACGTGATCAGTCCCGCCGGATGGGCGATTGGAACGAAAGGCTGGACCAGTGCCATTCGGCAGCCAACCAGCAAGCGAGCAAAAGCCCGCCAACGAGCCCAACGAGCAGGTCATCGAACCGCAGCCAGCCGGGGCCAAAGTTGGCGATGCCGTTGACCACTTTGTTCGGCAACAGCTGCTCGATCGTTGTTCGAACGCGAACCACTGGGCCGGCGCTCTCGGGCACAGTGGTGTCCGTTCTGCTGGTGAGCCCAGCGCTCTTTGCACTCGGTCCGCCCGTACTTTCATCGCCCGTCGAGAGCCGCTCTGCCTCGTAGCCGCCCTGGACGGCAAACTCCCAGCCAATCGAGCCGTTGGGTGTGACCTCGAGCACGCGACCACCACGGGTGTCTGTCACCAGCGTGTTGCCGTTGGGGAGCCGGTCTGCGTCTCGTGGCCACTGGAGCGTGCTATCGGTCCAGATCCACGACTGCGTCCAGCCACTGGAGTCCGTGCGCTGATACTCCACGAGTCGGTTTTGCTCCGAATCGGCGACTACCACCGCTGGTCCGCCACGCTCGGAGGATATGAAATCGGGATTGTGCTGTTCGTAGAGAACGTCGTGGTCGTCTTCACCACCGAGCGTCCAGTTCGATTGGCGGCCACTCGATGGATCGATAAACACTACCTGATCCTGATTGCGCAGACTCACCATGATCCGACCATCGTTGAGGCGTTCAACGTCGTTGAGATGAACCCAGTCGTCCGGATATTTGCCACCTTCATCAATGGGATAGGAAGCCTGTGCGCTCCACTCCCAGACGACCAGATCGGTCTCGACGTTCACCATAAAGACCGAGTCCGCATACATGTCGGCAACGAGATAGTGCGTGTCGTTGATTCGATCCGTATCGTGCCATTCACTGGCCTCATATCGGGGCTGAACGTGCGAGTACAGCACCGTCGTCTTGCCAGTGGTGCGATTGAGTCGTTCGATCCGCTGTTTGATGCAGTGGCTTCCGGTCGGTGAACAGGAGTCGTCATCGAAGCGTTCGGTCGCGGTGTAAACCAACTCCTCACTGTCGTTGTCGACCGGATCGACGTCCCAGTAGCCGTCATACGTCGTGTTGTGATAGGTCACGGTCCCGTTTTTCCCGACGATCAACAGCTCGCCGTCGTCGTGTGAACTCACGACTGTTGGGCCATCGGCGGGTGGGGCAACCGACTCGCCCGGCGCAAGCGTTTGTGCAGTTGGTTCCTGTGATTTGGTCAATCCCACGAACGAACTCGCACCCGCGTTCGTCACGATGAGAAAACCACAGACGAGAACGATCCCTGTTGTGAACACGATTCGCCACGTCCGCTGGCTAAACATGTCTTGCGTTCACCAACAGGAGACAATAGCGTTGGGATACGCCGCGTACAGTGACAGATGAGCATCGTTTTCTGGCTCCTCACCGTAGTCCAGCCATGGATCTCTCTATCGTTGATCTTTCACCCGTGCCAGCCGATGGGACGGCGAACGACGCCTACGCGAACACGATCGAGACGGCCCAGCAGGCCGAACGGCTGGGATATGAGCGGATCTGGGTGGCAGAACACCACAGCATGACTTCGCGCATTGCTGGCTGTGCGCCGGAGGTGTTGCTCGGTCGGCTTGCCGGTGCGACCGATTCGATTCGGCTTGGCTCTGGTGCGGTGTTGCTCAATCACTACAGTCCATATAAGGTCGCCGAGCTGTTCGGCGCGCTCGATGGGCTCGCACCGGGCCGGATCGACGCAGGACTGGGCCGGGCAAACGGCTCGCCGGCGGCCGATCGTGCGCTGGGGACCGAACGCCACGCCATGAATCCGGATCAGGACCACGAGGCAAAAATCGAATCGGTCGTCTCCCATCTTTACGACGAGTTTCCGGACGACCATCCGTACAGTGGGCTCCAGATCCCCCGGGCCGGCGATTCTCGGCCAGTGCCGTGGGTACTCGGCTCGAGCCCGTCGAGTGCCGAAATCGCCGGCAGGCTCGGACTCCCGTACTGTTTTGCAGCGTTCATCCGCCCACAGTTTGCAGAACCCGCGTTTGAAGCATATCGGGAGTCGTTCGAGGCTTCCTCGCTCGCGGGTGGAATCAACGAGCCGGCAGGGATGATCGCCGTCAACGCCATTTGTGGTGCAACCGACGAGGAGGCAGCCAAATACCGGGCCGTAGCGGAGGCCTCCTATAAGCGGATGCAGCGCGGTGACCTCAGTGGTGAACTCACGATCGAAACGGCGATCGACGAACTTGGGGGTATTCCTGACCCCACGCCCGAAACGCTTGATGACGGCGAGTGGCCACGGGCTATCTCCGGCAGTCCCGAGACACTCGCCGGACTGCTCGAACAACTCACAGATCGCGTCGGTGTCGAGGAAGCGATGGTCCAGCATATCACACCGACACATGAAATCGGACTGCGTTCACACGAACTGCTTGCCGAGAGCGTCGGACTGTAAGGGCGAAAACGGAGCACTAGAGTCACACGAAGCGAATGGATCGGGACACATCGTGCTGTCTCGAAATCAACACGGTGTAATGGAAACTGGTATGCATCTCATGTCAATAATGACATAAAAATGGCTGATCAGACGACAGATGTGCTTGTGATCGGCGTCGGCGGGATGGGCAGTGCCACGATCGCAGCGCTTGCCGAACGGGGTGTTGACGTAATCGGAATCGAACGCTACGACATCGCACACGCGAACGGCTCCTCTCACGGGAACACACGCATCGTTCGCCGACCGCAGTATGAGGATCTGAGCTATGTTCCACTCGTCGAAGCAGCGATCGAGCGCTGGCATGAGATCGAATCTGCAATCGATACACGGCTGTATCATGCGGTTGGAAGCCTCGATATCGGGCCACGAGACGGGAGTATATTCACCGATTCGAAGCGCTCCTGTTTAGAACACAACATTCCACACGAAGTGCTCGATGGCAGCGCACTCAACCGGCGATTTTCCGGCTACGACGTCCCGCCCGACCACCGGGCGGTGTATCAACCCGATGGCGGCTTCGTCCGTTGTGAAGCGGCGATCATCGCGAACGTTGGGCGTGCCCACGCGGCTGGAGGCACGATTCGGGCCAGAGAGCGTGTCGAATACTGGTCGGCAGCGGAGTCCGGTGTTCGCGTCGAAACTGATCGGGCTACGTATCACGCCGAAACGATGGTTGTTACCGCCGGTGCCTGGACGGGACAGTTGCTGGAGTCGCTCTCCGGGCTGCTGGAGCCAGAACGACAGGTGATGGGTTGGTTTCAGCCTGCCACACCCAGTGAGTACCAACCGAATGCGTTTCCGGTGTTCGTCTGTGACGTGCCGGAGGGACACTACTACGGCTTTCCAATCCATGAGACGCCCGGCGTGAAACTCGGTCGATTCAACCACCGCTCGGAAACGGGCGTACCATCAACACTGGATCACACGCCGGATCGAACGGACGAATCGCTCCTCCGGTCATTCACCGATTCGTATCTATCGGCCGAAATCGGCCCCACCCAGCGGCTCTCTACGTGTCTGTTCACCAACACACCCGATGAGGATTTCCTCCTCGACATCCATCCTGATCACGAATCAGTGATCGTGGGTGCTGGATTTTCAGGCCATGGATTCAAATTCGCGAGCGTCGTTGGCGATATCCTCGCTTCGCTCGCGCTCGACGGAGCAACGGAGCACCCGATCGATCCGTTTGCCATCGATCGGTTCGATTGATTCACTCTTGCACTGCTAACGACAGCACGGACGACCGCGTGTTGGTGTTGGCTCCAGCGCGCTGTCGGAGCCAGTCGCGCCCGCGATCTGTGGCACGCGGTCCGTATTCGTTTGCTCGAACGTCGAACCGCTGGTTCGTATCGACCTTACTCTGAAAAATGATCGACTCCTTCCCGCTGAAACTGAGCGATGGCACCGCCCGGAACCAGTTGTTACGAACGAATGATTGTTCTGTTGAGACGCCGCGTAATCCAACTCCTGGGACGGTCGTGGGTTCGACCACATTATGATGCACTCGAAGATGCGTCCCGGCCAGATTGCCACTGTAGTCGTCGAGATTGTCGGCCTTGCTGTGCATATCGAAAACGTGGCTGACGGCATGGGGCCCGACGACGTTGTAGCGGGCTTCGTAGCCGTTCGTTTCCGACCCGAACGCAGCAACCGAGTGGCGGTTGTAATCGAAATAGTTCCACTCGATTCGTCCCTCGCCGTTGCGGAGATTGACGCCATAGCCAAGCGTCTGCATCTGATTGTGATGGATCGCGTTATGGTGGACCCGTGTCGTGGTCGGAACGTCTGCTGCACCTCCACTGATGGCGGCGTGCGTCCAGCCCGCCAGCTCACAGTGATCGATTTCAGCCAGTTCACCCTTAAAATCGAACGCCTGGGTGTAGTAGCTTGCCGGGGTGCCCTGTGCCGTACGGGGATCAAAAAAGTCGAGCTCTGGCCCCCTGAATCGCACTCCACTCACCCGACAGTGGCCCTCGGTGTGCTCGAAAACGGTGTCGGGATATGACGAGACGGAGAGTTTTGCACCCGGATTCTGCTGTCCACGGTCACTGGCGATCGTCACATTCGGAGCGATGGCGATCGGAAACGGCCCGCTCAGCTCGAGTTCAAGCTCCCCCGGCAGCCACACCGAGGTTCCGTCCTGTCCGACTGCGTCCCGAAGCTCCGCTTCGGTGCGGACAACGACCGCATCCTGGCTGTGGCCAACCGACGCCGACGATGCAACGAACCCCATCGGCGACGGATCAGTGTATCCGGCGAGTGAGAGACACCCACCAGTTGTGCCCACCACTCCGGCCACTGTTCCGAGCAATGCCCGGCGTGAAAGCCGGAGAGGGCCGTCGATTTTCGCGTTGTCCATGGTTCTGGGAGTCTCCATGAACGGCGTCACAATAGGAATTCGGATTCGACTACCGATCCACGTCGACCAGAACGGCTCACATTGCTGAGAAAACAGCCTGTACAAATACTTCTCTTGTGAGGGGCTTAGATTTCGGTAATTCGATCGTACTGCTGGTCGACTGCGGCGGCGTCCTCCGGGAGCAGGGCTGCGACGAGGAATTCGGCGTGCTCGGCCACGTATTCGACGAGCGTGGCGATTCGATCCGAATCGATCGCTTCGAGTGAGTCCAACAACATCACCGGTACCGTCTCGTGGACCTCGTGCACGAGATAGCCCGCAAGTGCGAACACGAGTCCGGTAACCTCTCGTTCGCTCTCTGAGAGGTGGTCAACGGTGTCCTCGTAGGCGACACCGGAGTCGGTCGATCGGATCACGTGGAGATCGAACGTGCGCTCGGTGACTGACCGCCGCCCCCGGGTAACTTGGTGTTCGGTCCGTTCGATCCAGATCCGTTCGAGATTGGCGTACTCCAGGAGATCGAGAACAGTCTCCATGTGGTCGTTGAACTGATCGACAGCCTGCTGTTCGATCTGTTCGATTTTCGTCCGCAGGTCGGCCAGCTCGTCGGCGATCTCTGCTTTCTCCTCTTGAAGGCTGTCTCGCTCGTCGATCCGGGCTTCGATCGATTCGATTTCGGATTCGACCGATTCGCGCTGGGTCTGTAGGCGACCGATCTCGAACTCGATCTTGTTGGCGTCTTTATGGAGATCAAGGATATTGCTGTAGTCTTCTTCCTGGAGGTCCTCGACGTCGGCTTCGAGCGCCTCAATCTCGGCTTCGAGCACGGATCGGTCCTCCTGGAGCGCTTCGACGCGCTGTTCGCGCTCGTCGAGCTCCTGTTCGATCTGCTCGAGTCGGGATTCGAGTGACTCGCGCTCGCGTTCGTGTGTCTGCAGCGAGTTGCGCTTTTCTTGAAGCTCGTCAATGTTCGCGCGCAGGGAGTTTCGCTCCTCAAACCGATCGCTCCGCAGTTCCTGTAACCGCTCGAGTGTTTGTTCAATTTCGGCCTTCTCGACCTCACTGCCGCAGGTCCAGCAGACCACCTGCTCGGAATCAGCCATCAGCTGATCGGTGAGTGACTCGGGGTCTGCGCTCGTCTCACCACGAAGCGATCGGGCGATCTCCGGGCTCGTTCCTTCGAGCATCTCCTCGTTGAACTGGATGATCGTCTGGAGCTCGTTGACGGTCCCATCGATCGATCGCTGGCGTTCTCTGAGTCGGTCGATCTCCGCGTCGATTTCGTCGATATCGCCGCCGGGGCCGCCGGTCAGCTCTGCAAGCTCCGCTTCGATCGACTCGCGCTCTTCGTCAAGCGCGTCGAGACTCTCGCGCTGGGTGTCGAGTTCAAACCTGGCGTCGTCGAGCGATGCGCGCGCGTCGTGAAGCTCATCGAGCGCGCTTTCGAGCTCGCGTTTGTCGGCGCGTCCCTCTTCGACATCAGTGTCTGCCTCCTCAAGTTCTGCCTCCTTTTCTGTCAGTGCCGCCTGCTTTGCTTCGATCTGATCGGTGAGCTGTGCGCGTCGCTCTTCGAGCGACACCAACTCGTCTGCGAGCGAATCGAGGCTCGAAAGCTCCTCTTCAACCGATCGCTGGCGGGCTTCGAGCTGTTTGATCTCGGCCTGTATCGCGTTCGTATCGACGGGTCGCATAATAAGTTCTCGGAGATCATCACCCCGAGCAACGGCCTGTCGCGCCTCGTTCGATTCTAGCAAAAAGGCGAACAGATCGGCGAGCTCCGTCGATTCAAGATACGGATCGCCACCCCTGATGATTGTCCCGTTGCGTCGCTCTAACGTTCGACGATACGTCTCTTCGCCGAGCTGCATCTCGACGGAACCGGCGTCTGCATCACCCTTGAGCGACACCCGATCGCTTCCGAACGCTGCCATGATCGCCTGGAGCAGAGATGTCCGATTAGTTGCGTTTCTGCCAGCGAGTGCGGTTACTCCCGGTGAAAACTCAACGGTCGTGCTGTCTATCCCGCCAATGTTTTCGACGGAGAGTTGCAGCTTTTCTGTCCCGAGTTGCGATGTACCCATATACATACCTCTCGAACGTCCTTCTATTTAACTCCTCAGACTCGTCATCGTTTCTTGAAGATCATAGACGCTGGGGTTACAGCTGTAAGTTCGTAACGGCCATGCCACTCGCCCGCAGAATATAGTTATTGTTATTGACAATCGCAGTGACCGCGTTCGAGCAGATCGACGACGTTGTATCTGGTGCCACAGTCCTGGCAGGTGACGGTAACGTCTACGAGTACGTCAAACGTTCCGATGTCGAGTCGATCGGTGTTTTCGAGGGTCGCGAGGTTGTCTTCGGTCACGCGAAGCGTTCGGTGTGAGAGCCGCTGAATTGCCTGTGTGACGCTCTCGATTCGGTCGCTGTCGTCGGTTTCCGGCGAGGAGTGTCGTGCGCCCCGGTATTTTGTCAGATAGGTGTGAATCGCCTGATGGGAGACGAAATCGCGTTCGAGCGCTTCGATTGCAACGCCATCGTGTTCGAGGTCTTTTCGCGCCTGCGTCCGAACACCACTGCTCACGTCGTCTCCGGTGAGCAGCCGATAGACGTTATCCACCTCGCCATCGATCGGCTGTCGGCCAGCTCGGTCCATTGCAACTTCGAGGAGCTGTTTGTTCAGCCAGTCAGCAAGTTCGCGGAGACTATGGCGTTCTGTGCCGTCCCCCGTCCATTTGGCTTCCATTCGTTCTCCGAGTCCCTCGAGATCGTACTCGACGAGCACACGGCCAACTTTGCTGGCGGTGTGTGACCTGTCTGATCGCTGAGTATCTGAATCGGTGCGATCACCGTGGTCGTTCATAGTACACATCGAAACGCTCTCAATATGAATAAGTGTTCATTTTGTCGCGACTGTTGTCACTGAATCAGTCGCTCTCGATCAACGTACTAACGAGCCAACGTGGATGGATGCAACGTCGCCACCGACTGAACAGGTATCCGTCCGTAGCCGTGTTGATTCACGAGCTGCTATGGGATATCGACCGGAAGCGTACAAAACTAATTGTAATCTTATCCCGAACACATATGCTTTTAGCGACGTTTGGAAGTTGTAAGAAGCGTCCAGTATTTAGTTCGACATAGATTGGGATTGCCGATCCGAGCCGTGTCACAGACTGGAACCTGGTAGCGTGATCATCGTTGTTACAGAGCCCATCACCGACCTTCTCCGTTCAGAATGGTGCAGGCACTTCGGTCGCGGACACGTGGCTTTCGACAAATTCACAGGCCCACTGATGTGGTCATTCGAAACGCACGTCACCGTTTGCGTGCAGTACTGGCTCGATGCGATCGCCGTCGTATTCGAACTCGAAGCGAATCGTTGGGGGCGCTTTGGAGACGATCGTCGAGTTGAATCGATCGAGCGTTGCCCATGCGTGCTCGGCGTGGGCTTCGTGGAGCTCAAGACCGTGTGCAAAAAAGAACTGCTCGACGTGTGGGTGATAGGTGACGACGGACGATCCCGACAGATACAACCCACTGACACACCGCTGGCAGTCGAACAGCACGCGTGATGGCTTCGGATCGGCCGGCGTCCCACCTGGGAGCCGCTCAATCTGTGCAGTGACACGACCTGCACAGACCGGACAGAACCCCATCGTTACGCGCTGGATGAGCACCCGGAGCCACCTGGCGAATGCACGCCCGAGTGCTTCTCGCTCGAACTGTTCGATCGTTCCCGCCGGAAATGGGAACGTCGCACCGCCATCGCAGTCGACACAGCGGATGTGCGCCCTTCCATCGCGATAGCTCGCCTGTTTGGTTCCATCACAGAGCAGACAGCGCCAGTCGAGATCGATCGGCTCGACTGTTTGCTCTGGAGCGAACGAGTTCGCCAGAATCGCTCCACCAACTCGCTTTCCAGCCAGTGTGAGTTCATAGCCATTGGTTTTTTGAACGAATAATCCACGGAGCTGCTGGAGATGGTAGTTGAAGTTTCCACTGTCGGGACAGCTGGTTCGCTCGAACAACGTACGAAATGACAGGGGTGACGAATTCGCCTGGATCAACGCCCGGATGATTTCGAGTCGTGTACGATTTCCTAACAGCTCGAACGGATCACTCATGTGGGTGTCCGGGTGTCCAGTGTCGTCGTCGCTCACGATCGATCGTAGCTTCTAGATTTACTTGATCGTACTGTATCATTTACGTTGCAGTACTGCGGTGCTGCTGAGATTTTTAGCTGTGCCGTCAAACCTTCACAGTAATTGTTTGTATGGCTGTTCCAGAGCAATCCGCGTGGTCGGTTCTCTCCCGGTATACGAGAGCAAAGAGAGACGGATTTGTTGGTGGGATCTGTTTGCTGGTGATTGCAGTCGTCTGTCACCGGATTCCGGGTTTACTCGTCGGATTTGGTGTCGATGCACTCATTGGAAGCTCACCACCGGGAACACAGCCCATCCATAGTTTCGTGCTGGTTGGTACAGTGGGTGTCGCGGTCGTCGTCGAGGCGATCTGTCGCAGATACGGGACGATCATCTACGAATCTGTGGCCCTGGACGTGCAGTCGTCGCTCTACGTCTCACTCACGTCGCAGTTGCTGGCAGTTCCGACGCGATCGATCGACCGCCGGGATCGTGGCTCACTCCAGCAGTTGCTCACCGACGACATAGACGATGTGGGATCGTTGTTCTCCGGGGTCAGGCTCGGTGTGGAGTATTTCGGCGGCCTCTGTGTTGCGTTCGTGATTCTCTTTTGGCTCTCACCAGCGCTCACCGCCGTGTTGCTGGTCATTCCGTTCGGTCTCGTTTTTCTCAGTCGCTGGTATGCACGATTGCTTGCTCCTCGCTACGATGCCGTGAAAGAACAGCTCGGGCGGGTTCACGAGCACGTTCAGTCATCGATTACGGGACTGGCACCGATCAAAGCCAATCAGGCAACGCACAGCCGTCGTTCGTCGTTCGAAACGACAGCAGCAGCGTATACGCGCTCACAGTGGCGAACGGATCGGCTACGTGTGGCGTATAATGGGCTGTTCTGGGCGCTTGGCACCACTGGGATCTGGGTGACGTTCGCGCTCGGTGGCTACTGGATTCTCCAGCCCACGTCGGGAACGACAGTGACGCCGGGGACGCTCGTGACGTTCGTTATGTATGCAGAGTCGTTTCTCGAACCGACCAGACGGCTCGCCGTCGATGTTGTCGACGCAATCGAAGACGGACGGGCTGCCACCCGGCGGATCGGGGAGGTGCTAGCGATCGAAACCGTCGAATCCGGACGGTCAGCTTGTTCGGTTGCTGGGGAACTCACCCTCTCGTCGGTCTCGTTCGCGTACGAATCGGAGCCGGTGGTTCAGAACGTGTCAACAACGATTCCGGCCGGTGCCTTCGTTGGGATCGTTGGCGAGACAGGAGCGGGAAAATCCACGCTTGCAGCACTCATCGCAGGAATCTACACGCCGACAGCCGGCTCGATCGATGCGAAGTTTTCACCGGATACGCCCGGACAACGCTCGGTTGGATACGTGAGTCAGTCGCCGGTGTTGTTTCCGGGAACGGTCGCCGAGAACGTGGCCACGAACGATTCTCCGGATCGGGCGGCCCTCAAGCGTGCCACACGGAAGGCGGGTGTCCATTCGATGATCAGTGAACTGCCAGCAGGCTACGAGACGGTAGTCGGCGCGGATGGGATGGCGCTTTCGACCGGCCAGCGTCGCCGTCTTGCCCTCGCACGAGCGCTGTACGGCGACCCAGAGCTGCTTGTCCTTGATGAGGTGACCAGCGGCCTCGACAGCGCCAGCGCGAATACCATCACCGAACGGCTCACGGCGCTCGCCGGCGAGCACACGGTAGTCGTCGTTGCACATCGGTTGGCGACCGTTCGCAATGGCGATCGGCTACTGGTCATGCATGACGGTCGGTGTGTCGAGACTGGCACACACGCAGATTTACTATCGGCTGACGGTCGATACGCATCGCTCTGGCGCTCTGACGCCACTGACCAGCTCCCGGTGGTGGACCGATGAATCCGCTCTGGCGATTGTTTCGAACACACGGCCGGCCGGAGTTTCAGTGGGGCTGTCTGGCCGTGATCGCCGAGCTGGGAAAGACGGTCATCGGAATGGCCGATATCTATCTGATCGGACTGGCGATCGACGGCATATTCACGGATCGACCGTTCGAGCTCTGGTTGCTGCCGAACGCGTGGGTACAGACGACGCCCGTCGAAACGCTAGCGGTCGTCAGCGTGCTTCTCTGTGTCGTCTCGCTCACGACGGTCCTCGGTGGATCGGTTGCGGAGTTTTCCTGGAGCCTGTTCGCTCGCCGATTCACACACCGGGTTCGTGTCTCAGTACTGTCGGGGGTCATCGAGCAGCCACTGGACCGGATCGAAGCCCACGACACGGGCGATCTCGTGAGTCGAGTGATCGACGACGTTGCAACGCTCGAAACGGTGGCGTCAACGCTCGGTGGAGCGCTGATCTGGATCGTCGTGTCGATCTGTTCGGCGATTGCCTTTATGGCCCTGCTCGATCCGTTTCTGGCCGGAATTTTACTCGTAACCATGCCGATGCTCGGACTGCTGAACTCCTCGTACGCCAGCCGAATCGAACGGGTGACAGAGCGTCGGCGTGCCAACCGAGGAGCGCTCTCGAGCGTGATGACGAACGTACTCGATGGCCGTCGGACGATCGACGCGCTCGGAGTGTCGTCGTTCGCGACGGATCGAACGGAACGCGCAGCTGATGACTATCTGGCCGTCAGTCTCGAACGGCTTGAGCAAACGGTCACCCAGCGGGTGGTCAATCGGCTGTTCGTCGGTGCGTGGGTGTTCGTCGTCCTCACACTCAGCTTGCTCTGGCCGGGTGCTGGCAATTCGATTCTTTCGCCCGGAACGATCGTTCCGTTCGTTCTCTATCTCGAACGGCTCTCGTTGCCGGTACAGAACGCCGTTGGCGTGATCGATGGCTATCACGAATCACGAGCTGCCGCCGACCGACTCGTCGAACTTGAGACCGATTGCTCCTCGGTCACCACCACGGAGGTCACTGATCTCTCCGGGCCAATCCGTGCAGACTCGCTCGCCTACACGTATCCACAGGCCGGAGCGCCGGCAGTGACCGACGTGTCGATGACGATCGAATCCGGAGAAACCGTTGCGCTCGTCGGTCCATCGGGTGGAGGAAAATCGACAGTCGTTCGCCTTCTCACCGGGCTGTACGAATGTGACGACGGTACGATTTCGGTGGGCAAACGGACGGATGTTACCGCTCCAATGCGTCGCGCTCTGGTCAGCTCCGTTGAGCAAGAACCGGTCTTGTTTGCGGGAACGATCGGGGAGAATCTCACGCTCGGCGTTGACAAGCCAGTGGCTGATGAGCAGATGCAGACCATCACACGAGTAGCAGGTGTTCATGAGACGATTCAGTCGTTTGAGGCTGGCTACGACACGTACGTTGGAGCGTCTGGAACCACGCTCTCTGGTGGCCAGCGCCAGCGCATTGCGATAGCTCGTGCGATCATTACTGACCCATCAGTTCTCGTGTTCGATGAGCCACTCAGCCACGTGGATCCCCAAACGCGTGCCATCATCACCGAACGGCTTCGGGAGTACTGTGCCGATAGGACGACGATTCTGGTGTCACACCAGTCGGACGTTCTGGAGTGGGTTGATCGGTGTTTCGTGATCGCCGATGGGACCATCGTTCGATCTGGCACGCACGCAGAACTGCTTGAGAAGAGCTCACACTACGGTTCGATTGTTTCAGATGGAGACACTGGATGTGAGTGAGTGTCAATTCTCCCGAACGTATACAACACTCGGCTCACAACTGACGGATGAATCTGACTGAACGATGACCCGTCACTAGTTTCCGTTCGCCGTCTGCTCGTCCCCACGCGAGGCCGTCGTATCACGCCTTGAGAACCATCGTCACCAAATTCACATATGTCAGACACCACACGATCGGCCGTCAATTCGTCGTACAAATTTGATCTCAGTCACATTTTTGCCGAGCCCGACGACTGGGATCGTTCGTATCGCTCGCTCGCCGACACGATCGATTCGATCACGGCGTTCGAAGAGCCGATCGAGTCAATCGACGCTCTCGAATCGCTCATCGAGCTGGTGCTCGAATCATTCGCAACGGGTGGCCGTCTTGAGCTGTACGCCGCCCTTCGCCAGAAGATCACCGACGATCCTGCTGCCACGGAACGATTGGAGCGCTACCGATCGATCGAGGGCGATCTCGAATTCGCGCTTTCCCACGTCGATCAGCTTCTTCAGGCGAGTTGTCCTGAACTGTTCGATCGATTCGCCGAACATCGGCCGGCGCTTGCATCGTACGTCCAGAACCTTCGGGCACAGGCCAGCCACCGTCGGTCGAGAGCGGAGGAAGAGCTGCTCTCGTCGGTCGATAGTGCATGCACCGCACCGAATCGCATCATTCGATCGATCAAAAACGACGCGTTCGAATCCCCCACGATTACTGATCCCGACGGCGAGACCCACCGGCTTGATTACTCTGGATATTTCACCGCGATGAATTCGACCGATCGAATCTTCCGTCGCCGCTGTTACGAAACGTACTTTGGGGCGCTAGAACCCCACAGTGGACCGCTGTATCAGGCGTACGCGGAGAAAATCCGCACTCTCAGCTCGCTCGCAGCCGTTCGTCACTACGATTCGTTGTGCGAAGCACAGCTCAGAAAGCGTTGCTTTCCCGAAAACGGCACCCGTCAGCTGCTCGATCCGGCGGTTCACGCCACACTCGTTGAATCGATCCAGGAGCACCTGGAACCGTATCACCGATGGCAGGCGCTTCGAGCCGAGCGACTGGGAGTGGATACGCTCCGACCCTGGGATCTTCGCGCACCGCTGATTGCCACAGAACCACCGACGATTCCGTACGAGACGGCAATCGAGCACGTGATCGCCTCGCTTGCGCCACTGGGGAAGTCCTATCAAGAGCAGGCCCGGCGCTTTTTTGAGGACGATCGGGCGGATGTGAAACCACACGCTGGTCGGAACAATGCTATCGGCTACTGTCATTCCTCGATCGCCGATGGACCGTTCGTGCTCTGCAACTACGCCGATACGTTCCGGTCGATGGTCACGATTGCCCACGAACTCGGCCACGCACTCGCAATCGAACAGATCCGCGATCGACCGCTCCAGGAGACGGCCGCCCCCAGGGCCGTTGAGGAGATTCCAAGCGTCACCCACGAACTGCTGTTATATCGCTACTGCATCGATCAGGGTGGGTTGCTCGGCGAGTACGGCGCGGTCCACCGTGCGGATTCGATCGGCGGGCTGCTCTTCGATCAGGCCCGGTACGCTGCGTTCGTTCGGACGCTCGTTGACCGCGTGGAATCCGACAGACAGCTCACGCGAGCGTTCGCCGACGACCGCTATCTCGAACTCCATACCGCGTTCTCACCGACCGTCGAGTTCGTCGAAGAGAGCCGACTGGAGTGGCTCAATCGGAACATTCAGCGCGATCCATTCCACCACTACCAGTACGTTCTGGGAGCCGTTGGCGGACTCGTCGTTGCTGATCGCGTGCGCTCTGGGAGCTGGAGCAACAATGAGTATCGCCAACTGCTCATCGATATGGGGCGACACTCGGCAACGGAACTGTTCGAGTCGATTGGACTTGACATCACCACGCCTGCCCCCTATCAGACGGCTGTGGATGCCTTCGAACCGTTCGTAGCGAAACTGGCCTGATTCGGTAGTTCAGCCCCCATCGGCTGGCGTGAGCGATTTCTCAAACCAGCACTCCGTGTGCTCGAACCCACGCTCCTCGTAGAATCGATGGGCCTCGCTCCGTTCTGTTGCAGATGCGAGGACGATGGTCGCACAGCCTTCCGTGCGCGCCCACTCCTCACATTCGTCGATCAACGCCGTCCCAATCCCCATTCCGCGACGATCTTCGCGAACCACCAGATCGAAGAGCCATACGAATCGATCGAACCATGGTGAAAACATGGTGTACCAGCCGGCGAATCCAACCGGCTCGCCATCGCTGGCACCGAACGCACGATAGCCCGACGCCGTCATTCGCTCCATCGCCTCGAGATACTCGGTCTTCGAATCGATTGGCCAGAACGGTCCCACTACCGAATAGTACGGACGGTAGTCCGACTCCGTGGTGAGTTGCTCGATTGCTGTCACAGGTACTCGATCAATGGAAGCGCACCGATGTAGTTTTACTGACTCTTTCCGAGAGGATGCGCTGCTATCGCCGCAGTGCGCGAACGTGTGAGGGATCTCGGAGCCACTCGAATTCATTCTGATACTTGCCGCGTTCTGCGTGTTCACTGACGACGAGATCAGCAATTCCAACGGTTCCAGCTGGACGACAGACGCGTGTCATCTCTCGAACGACGGCTACTGGGATTTCGATGTGATGGAGCGCGAGACGGCCAATCGCTTCTGGATCAGACGCAACCGGGCTGGCAGCATAGGTCGCAGCCTGTTTCGTGAACTCCGCACGAACCATGCGTTTGTTGGCAGGTGTGTCAGTCATACGGGGTCTTTCTCGTTCCAATTTTCCATCTACTTCTCCTATTATCAATCTGTATACCATTATATTACACATTCTCTGACAAAATCGCCATCCTTTGTGCCATAACCGACGATTTATTTGAGATGCGTGCGTTGTTCGGCCGAATACACACATGAGTGCTGGATCCGGTCTGCTGTTGCTGGTTGTGACGATTCTCGGGCTTGGCGTGTTCGCACAGCTGCTTGCAGACCGATTGCAGATCCCGAGCGTGTTGTTTCTCATTCTCGCCGGGATCGCTGTTGGTCCAGAAGGCCTCGGTGTTGTCGACGTTTCGGCCTTTGGCGGCCACGAAACCCTCTCAGCAATCGTTGGCCTCAGCGTTGCGATCATCGTCTTCGAGGGTGCGTTTCATCTGAAACTCACGAAACTCCGTCAGTCACCGACGGAGGCGCTTCGACTCGTGACGGTGGGCGCGGCGATCACGCTGTTTGGGACAGTACTCGTCGTTCGCTTTGCGCTAGGAACGACCTGGGGGCTTGCGTTTCTCATCGGTGCGTTGTTGATTGCTACCGGCCCGACCGTCATCACACCGATTCTTGACGTGGTTCCGGTTCGCGATCAGGTTGGGGCGGCCCTCGAAACCGAAGGAATCGTCAACGACGTGACCGCCGCAATCCTCGCAGTTGCGGTGTTTGAGGTCGTCGTCATCGGAGAAACGGGCGTTGGGGCACTGCTAGAATCGTTTGTTATTCGACTCGGCGTTGGCATTCTCGTGGGAATTATTGCGGCCATCTTCGTCGCCTATGGACTCAAACACGTGGATATTGCTGCGACGAATGCGGTTCGCAACGCACGGCTTATCGTGTTGATCACGGCGATAGCCACCTACGGCGTCGCCGATGGGATCATCTCCGAGGCCGGTATCGCCGCGGTCGCAACGGCGGGCGTCTTGCTGGGAAACGCCGATCTCCCCTACGAATCCGAAATCGAGGCGTTCAAAGGTGATATCACGCTCATCGTTCTTTCATTCGTCTTCATCTCGCTTGCGACACTGCTCTCGATCGATTCATTGCTTGCACTGGGTGTTGGCGGACTGCTCGTCGTGGTGTTCGTGACCGTGATCATCCGTCCGCTCGCAGTCATTCTGAGCACGCACGGCCACCGGTTTTCCACCCGCGAACAGCTGTTTATGAGCGCAGTTGGCCCGCGGGGCATCATTCCAGCGAGCGTGGCAACCTTATTCGCGCTCGAACTCCAGTCTGAAAACCAGACGGCAGCAGCCGTGCTCGTCGGTACCGTCTTTCTCGTCATTCTCACCACGGTCGTCTTTCAGGGGGGATTCGCTCGCCACATCGCCCAGCTGCTCTCGGTGTTGCCAAAGCGCATCGTCATCGTTGGTGGTGGTCGGGTGGGCCAGAGTCTCGCCGAACGCCTCGAACAGCGCCAGGAGAACGTCATCATGGTCGAAGCGGATCAGGAGACGGTCGAAGCGGCTCGAAACGCCGGCTTCACGGTCTATCACGGCGATGGAACGGACACGAACGTTCTCCAGTCCGTTGGTGGGGACACCGCCCGCGTCGTCGCTGCGGCTACCGGTGATGACGACACGAATCTCCTTGTGAGCCAACTGGCCGACTCGAAGTTCAACACCGAACGAGTGATCGCTCGCGTGAACCGACCAGGAAACGCCCCGGCGTTCGAAGAACTCGGCGTCGAGTCGATCCCAGTCGATGCGGCGATTGCCCAGTCTATCGACAATGAAATCGAACGGCCGGCGCTATCGGCGTGGATGACCGAACTCGGCCGGACGGGTGACGTTCAGGAGATTGAGGTGACCGCAGAGCAGTTCGTCGGGCGAACGATTGCCGAAATCGACGAGTATCTCCCGGAAGGCGTTCTCATCGCGCTCGTCAGCCGGGCAGATGGCTCGCTCGTCCCCGAACACGACGTAACGATTCAGGCAGGCGATCATCTCACGTTCGTCGGTCGGCGAGAGGCGGTCGACGAGGCGATCGAACTGTGTCATTACTCCTGATCGATCCCCTACTCGTCGAGTGGATCCTCGAGCTCGCCCATCACGGCTTCGAGTGCGTCGGTTGCGGTGAGCAGCCCAGCAACGTCTCCATTGTCTAGCACCAGTGCGAGCTCCTGGCCCTCCGTCTGGAACTGATCGAAGGCGTCGCTGATGGTGGTGTCAGCTGCGAGCGTCATCGGAGGGGCGGCAATGTCGGCGAACGTCACGGTTCCATCTTTGAGCCGTTCGAACTGGTCGATGATCGATGGCGCATACACGATGCCGTGAAAGTCGGTTAGTGATTCGCCCACCAGCGGAAACCGCGTGTGTGGCGTGTCTCTGACGCGTTCTAGGTTCTCGCGGTCGGAGTCGGTCGTCGAGAGCGAAACGATCTCGGCGGCCGGGACGATGATCTCACTGACGGGGATCTCATCGATGTCGAGTGCGTTCAGGACCTCCTCTCTGCGTTCGCTCGGGAGCTCTCCTTCCGTGAGCAGTGAATCCATCTCCGCTCGGAGCTGGGATCGTGATTCGAGCACATCAGTTTCCATTTCGAGCCACGCGCCGGTCATCTCGATCCCGAACAACCCCAGCGTTGCCTTGGCAATTCCATCACCGAGCGTGATCACTGGCGAAATGATCCAGTTAAACCAGTAGAGCACTCCAGCACCGTATCGACAGACCTGTCTGGATCGTTCCACCCCGAGATACGTCGGCGTCTGCTCGCCGTGTGTCAGATGCAACAGATTGATGATCACGAATCCAAGCAACGATCCCACACCGATCGACGCCAGCCCAGTGTTCGCGAAGTACGGCTCGAACAGTGCTGCGAGGGCGGGCTCTGCGACGATTCCAACCGCAATGGAGGATGCAGTAATCCCAACCTGACAGGTGGTAAGATAAATTTCTAGATTATTAGTCATCTCCCACGCTTTCTTGAGCGCGGGAACATCACCGACGAACTCGGCTTCGCTGAACTGGCGTGCTCGTGTGAGCGCAAACTCGATTGCCACGAAATAGGCGTTTGCCCCAATGAGAGCGACACCAGCGAAAAGGCGAATCCCAATTTCGATCGGTGTCATCGGCCATACTACCGCGCCTGATCCCTTGAACAGTGTGGTCACTGCGCGGGTGTGCCACCAGAAATATACAATACTAATTATTTGACAATGGGGTAAAAATCCGTCACTGAGTTCGGGGGCGAGCAATTAGTCCGATGGTCCAGGGATTTTGACTCGCGTGGCGTTCAGAAGAGTGTGGTCCTGAACAGTTGGGTGATGAACCCCGGACGGCGTTCGGTCTGTGGATAGACGGTGACGGTAGTGCAACCGGGATTGGGGAATGCTGGCCGGTTGTCGAACAGCACGCTCCGGAGTCGCTGGTCGGCCCCTTCCCGTACGAGCAGGTCTGGAATCGCGGTCTGCCCGCCATCGGTTTTGATGGCTCCAGACACGAGTGGGACGGTCAGTTGCTCAGCTAGCTCCGACTCGTATTCGGCGATTGCATCTCCGTATTCTTCTGTGTTGGTCTGCTGTTTTGCACACAACAACGAGATGCTCCCGTCGTTGGCGTCTGCGATCGATTCTGCGACTTGGACGGCAAGCGATGCGTACGGCACGTCGTCACCGGAGAGCGCAATCTGGTGGGGGTGTGCATCGTTCTGGGGATCCACGAGGAGCACATCACACGGTGCATACCGGACGATCCAGTCGATAGGATCCCCAAACAGCCGAGAACGGAGCCGTAACGGCTCGTGTCCGGCCAGAATCGCATCGACATCGTTGTTCCGGGCGTGGGTGACAATTGCGTGTTTCGTGTCGTGGCTGACAACCTCGTCGGCTTCGATTTGTACGTCTATCTCCGAATCAAGGGCTTCGACCCTCGCCTCGAACGCTCGATCACCAGCGGACTGTGCGGTCACATCCGCAGTGAGTGGTGCCTGATCGGGGATTTCCTGGAACCTGATGACGGAAACCAGACCGTCGTGTGGTCGAACGACATCGGCCGCTAGCTCGATTAGCGTCCGTTCGTAGGCCTCGCTTCTGTGTTTCGTGACCGGAACGAGCACCTGGTGTGTGTCGTCGGATCCTTCCTTATCAAGCGTCTCGATCGCCTCTTTTCCAACCTGGCGTCGAATTGCGTCGGCCGCAACGCCGTCTCGACTGACGCGTGGGCGCACGTACAGATAGTACCAGAGGATGCTCCCGAGCGCGATGAGGAGTGCACCGATCAGGGCCATGTCTCCCATCTGCGTGAGCAACACCACCCCAGAGATCACGCCAAAGACCTGCATCCACGGATACAGTGGCGAACGGAACGACGGATCGTACTCCTCGCTTCCGTTTCGGAACGCGATCGGAGCCATGTTGATCAGAACGAACACCACGATCTGAAACGCACTGGCAAGTTTTGCGATCTCAAGAATGGGTACGAATGCGATAAGCAAGAGCATTACAGCCCCTGTGAGTGTGATCGCTGTCACTGGCGTTCCGAATCGATCGCTCACGGATGAGAACATCTCAGGGGCTAGCTTATCTCGACTCATCGCAAACGGATAGCGCGACGATGAGAGAATGCTCGCGTTCGCCGTTGAGACCAGCGCCAGGATCGCCGCCATAATGACGGCGATCACGCCTGCCTGACCCAGAGTCTGCTCGGCGGCGACCGCAACCGGAGTCAGTGAGCCAGCTACCGAACCGGGATCAGTGACACCGACCAGAACGGCCACGATACCGACGTACAACAGCGTCGTGAACGCAAGCGAGCCGAGAATGCCGAGGGGAATGTTCCGATCGGGCTGTTCGACCTCCTCGGCGATGCTCGCGACTTTCGTGACGCCAGCGTAGGAAACGAACACGAGTCCGGTCGCTGCGAGCAGTCCGCCCACACCCGATGCGAAGAAGTTGCCGTAGTTCGCCGACTGAACACCCGGTGCGCTCCCGGCCGCAAACCAGCCGAGCGCGGCGAGCATGATGACGACGATGATCAACTGCAGGCGTCCGGTCTGTTTCGCCCCGATCAGGTTCACCACGATCAGGACGGCGGCTAGCCCGAGTGCGACCGGTTGCAACGGGAGATCGAACAGGAGCAACAGATACGGGACCCCACCGACAAGCGCAAGTGCGCCCTTGAACGACAGGGAAAACCAGGTACCGATGCCGGCGATCGTTCCGAGCAGCGGCCCCATTCCTCGTTCGATGTAGATGTACGTGCCACCGGCTTCGGGCATTGCGGTGGCCATCTCTGATTTCGAGAGTGCTGCCGGAACAACCAGTAGCCCAGCAACGAAATACGCGAGGATCACGGCGGGTCCCGCGATCTTCAGCGCCATTGCTGGCAGGATGAAGATGCCACTCCCAATCATCGCACCGATGCTGATAGCGAGCACTGACGGCAGGCCAAGGTCTCGTTCTAACTCTTTCATAGGATTGTAACGATTCGGTCGGAACAGGCGGTTGTCACACAGATCGGTTCGTGACCGGCGTCGGCAATGGCAGTGGTTCGATCTGGGTTGTTTGCCAGAACGACGACCCTCGATGAAAAGTGAGCGCGCACGAGCTGTGCAATCAGCAGGTTACGCCGGTCGCTTCTCGTCGCAACGATTGCTGTTGTGTCTTTTGACAGCCCAGCTTCGTCCAACACGGCTGGATCCGTGGGATCGCCCTGAATCCCAGGAATCTCGGCCGTGTCGTACGACGGATCAACGATCAAAACGGCGTACCCTGACGCGTCGAGTCGCTTCGCGATCGTTTCACCCATTTGGCCGCCGCCCAGAACGAAGTACTCGCCTTCTGAGCCGGGCGGTCCGCTCGGCCTGGATGGACGGGACGAGCGTGTGTCTGGTGGAAGGTTGTCGTGATTCATGACTCTCTGGTACGTCGTTATACTCTGGTCTTGGTAACGGAAGCATATAAGAAAGAGGATTTAATCGACGATCCGTCAAAATAATGGTCTTCAATTATGGTTACCGTCAAAGTTGTAGGCGAATATTACTTTGGACACCACTCACAGTTTCTCTTACCGACGGTCCAAAATGGCCTACAGTACGGTGATAACGTTCTCGATACTGTCCCAGAGGGAGAAGACTGAAACCCGGAGTTCTACAACGTACCATCGTGATGAAACGGGGTGAACTCGACACCATTGACAAGCAGATCCTCTATCACTTACAGCAAGACGCCCGTGGAACGTCATCGAGTGAAATCGCCGAGGTGCTTGGAGTGTCATCCAGCACGATTCGGACCAGAATAGACAAGCTCGAGCGCAGGGGCGTCATTCGTGGCTATCACGTCGACATCGATTACGATCTTGCGGGCTTTCCCCTCTACACCAAAATCATCTGTACGGCACCGGTTCCAGAACGAGAGGAGCTAGCACATGCGGCGCGTGAGGTCAATGGCGTGACGGCCGTTCGTGAAATCATGACCGGTGAACGGAACGTGTATGTCAACGCGATCGGGACCGATCACGACGATCTCAATCGGATTGGCGAGGCAATTGATTCGCTCGGCCTGCAAATCGTCGACGAACAGCTGATTCGTGACGAGTTCGTCTGTCCGTATTCGGGCTTTTGTACAGTGGACGATTCAAAAGTGTGAGCTTCGCCGCCGTGATCGGTGACCGATCGATCGTGGCGAGTTCGGTCTGTGTCTGCTCCGAGCGCTGACCCACGGCTCACGCCGATTGGATTGTTTTGGCCCTTAGCCAGTTGCACAGTCCAACGGCACCTGACCCTAATGCAAACAGCGAAAACAACTGTTCGCCGTCAATCCAGAGACCGCGATCGAGCGCAAGCGAGCTGACCAGGTGAAAGCAGATCGCAAGGAAGGCTAGCAGATACATCAGCGCTGATGGAAACTGAGTATGTCCGACTGCCCGTTTCAGTTCGAACCCTAGAACCCCACCAATCACCAGATATGAAATTGCTGTCAGTATCTCCATTGTGCTACAGACGTGAGACAGTCTGGGTGAGTTGGTTTTCGATGCGTGTCTGGCCAGTTAGAATCATTACTATTTGAATACAATTGATTTCCTATAATAATGGCTGTTGCCCTCAAGTATGATGGTTGACACAATTTCTCGACACTGTGTTTCCATCAGACAATCGAAGCCGCTCAGCTCGGTGGAATTGGGCAGATTATTGGGACCTGAGTAACTACGCCACGTATGGCCATTCCTGACGCACGTGTGACCGCAGCCAGAGGCAGCTCACGGCCGGATGTTATCACGACCCCGAGGGGTGAGTGAGCAATGGCAGATCTCGTACTCTCCGTTGTGCAGTTGCTCGGTGCGTTCTTTCTGGTCTTTCTGAACGGTTTTTTCGTGGCCGCGGAGTTCGCGTACGTGCGGATTCGATCCTCGGCCGTCGATCAGCTCGTTGAGGAGGGCCGCGCTGGATCGTCGATCCTGCAGGAAGCCGTCGATAATCTCGACGACTATCTCGCGGTTACGCAGCTCGGCATCACGATCGCCTCACTGGGGCTCGGTCGACTCGGTGAGCCAGCGGTTGCATCGCTCATCGAGCCAGTCCTCGATCCAGTGCTGTCACAGGATATGCTCCATCTTGTCGCGTTCGCCATCGGCTTTGGCACGATTACGTTCCTCCACGTGGTCTTTGGTGAGCTCGCCCCGAAGACGATCTCCATCGTGAAACCCGAAAAGATTGCGCTGGTGGTCTCACCGCCGATGAAACTCTTCTATTATCTCTTCATTCCGGGAATCATCGTCTTCAACGGGACGGCAAACCGGTTCACCCGGCTGATCGGCATTCCCCCAGCCTCAGAAACCGATGAGACGCTCACCGAAGAAGAGATTCGGACCGTGTTGACCCGTGCTGGGCGCGAGGGCGAAGTCGACAGGACGGAAGTCGAGATGATCGAACAGGTCTTCACGCTTGATGATACGATCGCGCGTGAAGTGATGGTGCCACGGCCAGATGTCATCACTATCACCGACGATCTCCCACTCAGCGAGTTACACTCGATCATTGTCGACGCGGACCACACCCGATATCCTGTTCTCGACGCCGAGAATACGGATCAGGTCGTCGGATTCGTCGATGTCAAGGACGTGTTGGGGGCGGTTTCATCGGCAGACGACGGCCAGGAGCAACCGGTTGTCGGTGATATCGTCCGTGAGATGCTGATTGTTCCCGAGTCGACACCCATTGCGGATCTCCTCGCACAGTTTCAGCGCGACCGGTCGCAGATGGCCGCCGTGATCGACGAGTGGGGTGTGTTCGAGGGGCTCGTGACGGTAGAGGATATCGTCGAACAGGTCGTTGGCGACATCCGCGATGAGTTCGACGCCGATGAGCCTTCCATCGACGAACTCGACGATGGCTACCGTGTTGATGGCGCAGTCCCCGTTTCTGCGGTCAACGACCGACTGGATGCGTCGTTCGAGAGCGACGAGTTCGATACCATTGGGGGCTTCGTGCTCGATCGGCTCGGACGCGCTCCCGATCTCGGCGACCAGATCACTGTCGATGCGTACGTGCTTTCCGTCGCCGAGATGTCGGGGGCGCGGATTGCGTCCATTCAGATCCACGAGGAGCAATCGCCGTCGGACGGTGGCGATTCGCAGCCGTAACCCCCTTTATTACTGTTCTCTCCACTCCGCTCTGAGCAACCCGTACAACTGCATATCGTGATACTCCCCGCGATACCAGGCCGCTTCCCGTCGTGTTCCCTCGTGTTGGAATCCGAGCGATTCGAGCAAGCCAATGGATGGCTCATTGAAGCTCCCGACTGCGGCTTCGATCCGTCTGTAGTTTTTGTCTTCGAAGGCGTAGGTAATCAGCTGTGTCGCCCCGTCGGAGCCATATCCCTGGCCGTGATACTCCGGAGCGAGCCAGTAGGCCAACTCGACGGTACGCGAGCGAGCAGTCTCGTCTGGACCGTATCTTGATTCTGTGAGCGAGATGATCCCCAGCGGGTCTGAATCCACACAGATGAGACAGTGAACCCCGTCCGGACTGGAAATCACGGTCTCGAAGAACTCCATCACCTGGGTGGAGTTCGTCGGAGACACGTCGAGTGCCGGCCGCCATACTCGGTGATCGTTCATACACCGTTGAATAAAATCGAGATCCTCCGCATCTGCGGGTCGTAGCGTGACGGTCTCTCCACGAAGAAATACTGGTCCTGGCATACAGGTTTGGTTTCCGTGGACGGCCAAAACGCTGGTGGATGTCTGTATGGTAGTATCTACTATTGGATGGTGGACGGTAGGGGGTCCAGCGGTCTCCCTCATCGTCTGAGGAAAGATATTCTCAATCGCAATGGTCGCACCCACCATCGCCGTCTCGTGGCGTCTCCAGAGAACCATCCCGATCCCGATCGGTTCGCACAGCGGTTCCGTCTCGTCCTTGAGGGTGAAAGCACACTCTCCTATCGACAGATCCACGCCGCGATCGGCACCTGGCCCCGAAGCTTCTGGGAGTTTACCGAGAAACCCGACGAACGGTGGGCGTGGAATCACGCGCCGCTCGTGTGGATTCCGAAATGACGCTCGAAAAACTACACCTTCGACGCCCGTAGTGAGATGAAACGTCACTGACTGTGTGGAACGAGCCATCTCGGAACCACCCGAATGAGGACGACCATCCCGGTCAGTTCGACGAGCGTCTGGGTGACGACCACCGCGGGCGTGAGTGCGAATGCCGGGGGCAAGGCAAGCGCGAGCGGTAGCACCACGAGCGAATTGCGCGTCACGGCCGTGAAAACCAGCGCCCGACTCTCGCCCGCATCCATCCGGAACACCCCCGCGGCCAGTCGCCCGAGTAGAGTCATAATACAAAGAAAGGCCACGTACACCGGAATGACGGGCAGTAGCGCGTCAAGCGATTCCCGAACCCGTGGCAGCTGCGAAGCGATGACCACGAACAGTGTTGCACCCAACATCGGCACTGGCAACCATCCCATCGCCTGCTCCCACCGATTGCAGCGGGCCGACCGACCAGCGACAAACTCCGTGACCCAGGCGAGCGTGAGCGGCAGTGCGATCAGGGCACCGAAGGCTTCGATGAACGGACTGGCCTCAATATCCACCGCTATTTGTGGTCCCATGAACAGCCAGAGATATCCCGGCAGCAGCAGTATCTGCACGACCATCAACAGTGGCGTCACCGCTGTGATCTGCTCTGCGTTGCCGTCCGCAAGCGCAGTGAACGTGATGACGTAATCAATACACGGCGTCAACAGCACCATGAACGCGCCGAGGAGCACGGCCGGATGCTGTGGCAAAAAGTGCGAGAGTCCGAACACGACGATGGGAACGACCAGGAAGTTCATCCCGAGTGCTCCCAGCATGAATCGCTTGTCACGGGCTGCTTGTCTGATCCGAACGAACGGAACCTCCAGGAACGTCACGTAGAGCAACACCGCCAGCACGGGAGTGATCGCACGCTCTAAGAATGGACTCGCCGCTGGAGTGCCAAGCCCAACGAGTATCGCCATGAGAACGGCGACGGCCGCCACACCGAGCTGGTTGTGCTCCAGCCACTGTTTCGAGAGCCGTGTCATGGTGTTGGCTTCGAACTGTTGTATCGTCGCCAACCGGTTATCTTGGTCGACTCCAGCATACGAACACTCCACTATCACTCATCCTCACTCACATCATAGGCAGATATTCTCATGCAGTCGTCGAGCGAGGTATCCCATCCAATAGAGTGGGTCGTGTACAAGTGTCTTGTCGAGCATGCTAACGCACACAAGATGTATTGGTGTCGTCACTGTCATGATTGTTGGTGTGATTACTAAACCGAGGAGTGGCAGGAATGTGACTTGCATCATGGCCCAGAGACGGATGTGCAGAACGACGCCGTTCTATGTTGTCCTTGGTCGGAGTATCGAAGTGAACAGCGCACCACACAACCTATAGCCAGGATAGAGCCCACAGGGAGTATGTTCAGTGTGACGCTGAGAGTTCGCTTCCAAGCAACTTGGTAAGAACCTCTATGGGACTGCCTGAGAAGCCTCGACACTTCTCTCGTAGCATGAGAACAGATCATACGACTTGCGACGATACCGTAACCGGATCTGTCTCTGCGGCTCTGTTATATAAAGTATGATATATTTATTGACGACTAGAGAAGACTTGGACACGACCGAACTGAAGGACTGGTCCGAGATAGAGTGGGTGCAGTTTCCCTAACGGAGTGGCCGGCTGGCAGGCTTCCCTGAAAGTTAGCGTGTCGGTTTCTAGTCTAACTGTTCGCCAGTCTCTTCCCAATTTCTGCCGATAATCGCTTTCCGCATTTCCGGAGTCGTCGAAATTTGCTCCTGTAGTTTTTGTTCTCCACGCACGTACTTGATCCAGTAGTACCAAACGCTGTTTGCATCAGGACTATCCATATTCAAATCACGGCGCCGATCTGCCAGCTCATCAAACCAGTGCTGCACATCGTTATCAGAACACGATGGATCCGGCAGTGACACCATTAGGAAATCACGGAATTCGTCGAACAACGCGTGATGGCGATGCGCTGACCTCCGAAATCGTTCCGATCGTCGATCCGGCTTCGCCGTACGCCGATATCCCGTAATTAATGCCATTAACCCCGGTACTATGAACGATATCCACACGGGCCATACGGTCCAGAGTACCTGTGACACCAGCAATAGACTAGCCGCGAACAACACCGTATCGAGGAACTGATTTAACCACCGGTAGAAGTTTGCTGCTAGAAAATGCTGGTTATATGTATGGTTCAATGAATCGGTTTTAATCAATGCACTCTGCTCAATCCTGTCTCGGACCTTCGATGCTTCGTCGTTAGTCATCGATCTACCCCCTCGCCGATAGCCTCATGATACGCCTTGTCCGCCGCGTCAGCATCCCCCTCCCGACGCAGCCGACTGGCACGGCGGACATGCTCCCTTGCCTCTCTCGCCATCTCAATTGCTTCCCGTCGTTCACCGGGATCCATTTCCGCGTCAATCCGTTGATCATACACTGGTTCCCGCGTTCCGTTTGAGATTCGGCGTGGCAATTGTTCAAAGAAGCCTTCCACCAACTCCGTCGTTGACGCATCCTTGTTTGGGTGCGTGCGGACGTAATGGTACGCCATCACCTCCGCATGATAGGAGGATACAGGGGACCCGTTGCTGTCGTTAAATTTCTTCGCAATCCGAGCCACCTTTTGCAGCCGTCCACCCCGCGCTTGGTCAACAGCATCGAACTGGTTCTTGTACTGCCGGGGATTCGTCTTCATCCACGACTGGCCCTCGCTGTACGAGTCCGGAATTACGTAGCCATTCCTGGTCCGGAACGCCGGTGCCACTTCAGCCGTAAAATCGTGGAACTTTACGGCAACCACATTTCGGTCGATACTGACATCGGAGTTTGGATATCGCTTATCTAACGCTCTCCTCACCGCCTGCAGACAGTTTCGTGCCCCGTTCTCGTCCTGTCGCCATTGTCCGTGCTCGCTTTCGTCGAGCACGACCATGATGTCCGTATCCGAGTCTTGATCCAGTGGCCCGACCATAGTCCCCCGCGTATGCGAACCGAACTGATGACTTCCCTCCACTTCCAGCTCCTCATCCAGCACATCATCGAGTCGTTGACGTCGCTCATCGATTAGCTTGCCTTGTCGATCTGTGATTCCGGCCTTATCGGCGTACTCGTCGATCGACGTCTGGTCATCGTCTTGCTCAGCTGCGGACACGTCAACCCCCCTACCGCCACCGTTTGCACCGGTGATACTATATCGCGAGGGGGGCGAAATTCCGCTTCCCATGCTATGTCCACCCCCGAACAGGGAAGTAGGCCTCAAGCGGAGTCTGTCCGATGCTGAGTGCAGACCGAACCCTGGTCGCCCACTGCTCGTATTGCTGCACGGCTACAGCAGTCGGCTCCGAGCCAACGTCGGTGACGCGACGCCAACGCTGTCCGGCAGCACCGGAAACGACGGGGGGAAGCCGTGGCAGCAGGTTCTCTGACTGCAGGCCGATCACTATGATATCGTTTGGCTCGTATTCGATCGCGATCCTTTGAAGGCGTTCCAGCAGTGCTGGGAAACGGTACCCGTACAAGAAGTATTGCGCGCCGTAGTATGCAACCTTGTCTATGTCGTGGGAATCGAAGACCTCGTAACAGATATCACGTTCGTACGGCGACTCACCTTTCACTAGGGGGATGGGTTCGATGTTCTGGTCACGGTACTGTGGGATGACGTTCGCCAGATTCGAAGCATAGTTGTGAACTGTTTCGACACGGAGTGACTGCGGATCATCGTTGTATATCGGAGTGTCGCACGGAATGATGGCGCTGGCGCCATATTCTGTGCCCACAGTGACTTCACGGTCCGCGAACCAGAGTTCAAGATTCTCGTCGTCAAACGTTGATGTAAGAATGATGTCAACCCCGAGTTCGTCCGGTGTCCATTCGTTTTGTTGGAAGCGGTAGACGTACTGCTCGTCGATCATAGCGGTCTTGATAGACGATGTCTGCTGCACCACAGCGACCTGTGAGAGTTTTGGTTCAAGCCGAGGGATGGGACCAGTAACTTCCATCTACTGATCCACCTGCCGGGACGCGAAACGACCAAGAATTGTGGAGTGATGAGCCATCTGCATATGTTTACTCGTGATGTCATTTGCATATACGAGAGGGAGGAAAATGAAAGGCTAGTTAAACAACTGCTTGTGGTATAATATTCTTTCAACTCGAAACGTTTACAGCACAACAATGTAAGTTGTGGTTCATGGCTGATCTCGACGAAATTCTGCAGGATGTGATGGAGTGGGGCCAGTACCACGCGGCGGTGTACCGGACACTGGTCGAACGCGGGGCACTTGAACCGACTGACGTGTCTACGTGGTCGGACGTTCCGCAGGGTCGGGTATACGATATCTTGGACGACCTATTCCGAGAAGGGGCGGTCAAGAAACAGAGCGACTATCCTACAACCTACGTGGCGCAGCACCCTGAGAAGATCATCAACCGAAAAGAAGAGGAATTCGTCGAGAAAGCGACAGATGCCAAACAACGACTGTTCCAGACGTACGAGGTCAATTTCACCGAGGATCTTGGACGGAACCCGGCATGGGTGGTGGCCGGCCGGTCTGGCGTCGTCGATCAGATTCGCGAACAGCTCGAACTAGCAGAATCACGTATCGACGCGCTCGAAACGGAACCCTGGTTCGGAGACGATGATGTTGATCTCATCCAGTCGATCGCGACCGACGGGTGTGATGTCCGGCTTGTCGGCCGATCAGGGACAGAAGATGAACTCGAACCACTTGCCGATTCTGCGGTCAGCGTCCGGCACTCGACAGAGGTAAAAACGTCGTTCTATTTGATTGACGATGACCGAGTAATACTGAATATCGATCGGGGTGACACCGGGATCGTGTTCCGGGATACTACCATAGCAACTATTTTATCTACAGAATTCAAGGATACATTTAATTCAGCGTCAAAGGTGATCACTTCCGATGCATAGCAAACTCCTGCCATTGGCATTAATGTACGCTAACAACGGAAAGTCAATCGAGGGCCGGACACGACTGCAGAAGATGGTGTTTCTCATGCAAAAAGAACTCAAGAAGCCCGATCAGCCGGGAGATTTCGGGAAGGGATACAATTTTATTCCCTATGATTACGGTCCATTCTCCAAGGAACTTTATGACGATCTGGATGTCATGGTTGAGCAGGATTTCGTGGACGATACTGAAGTACCGCTACAGTCGGGAAAAGTAAAATACGTCTATGAAATTAAGAAGGATGGAGAAAAACTGGTGAATTCTGAGGCTGAGAAGTGGGACGACGTAGAAGCGATAATACAGCTAGCGCAAGAGATTAAGCAAGAGTACAATAATATGCTGCTTTCAGAACTTATTGAATTCGTGTATTCTGAGTATCCAGATTACGCCGAACGTAGTGTCTATTGAGCTTATTAGATATAATATCAAATACAATCAATGTCAATAATTGTATAGGGGGGATGTGTTATCATTATATATGGGTGAAATTATTCTGGGTTCTGGAGATCTTGATCTCCAGGATGATGATGACCAGAGACCCTATCAGGACGGTTGCGTTTTTCCAGTCCAGCCCGGCAAACAGCATTGCAACGATCATCACGGGAACCAGTGCACCGGCGGCGAGCGGTTCAAGCCGCCCGATGAGAAAGAGCACAATCGCCAGCACCTGAATCGAGCCCGCAATAACGACCATCAGTCCCGGAAGGGGAATGCCAAGCGCGTCGAAAAGCGAAACGGAGCGCTCGTACGTGAGTGCCTTGCTCATCGCTGGCTTCAGAAGGATCGCGATGAGTCCGAGCCGAAGTCCAAGACTGAGCAACCGAATGATTGTCTGCTGAGATTCCTCACTGCGATTGTTGTCATCCATACTGAATCGTAGTGTTGCCACCGAATAAGCCTCAGCGACGGCCACACTGATGCACTGCGAGCACCCTGATGGGATTAATAATACTAATGGGATCAACTATGTGTACCGCCTAAGGATTGCTGTCCGCATAACAACGTGCTCATGGCTCCCCAGCATCTACAGCCCCTAACGAATGCACAGCGCAACCGAAGACGAGGGGTGTGTGGCGGCGTGGTGTGCGGATGACGAATGGTGTTCAGTGACGTGTACGGCCCATCTCATCGGGCGAAAGTGGCATCCGGTCATCGTGCATCGACTGCTTGAGAACGGGCCGCTCGGATTCAGCGCCCTCAACGATGAAATCGAGAGGATCTCCAGCACGATGCTCTCGAACAGTCTCGAAGATCTTGAGGAAAAGGAGCTGGTCAACCGGGCGATTATCAACGAGAAACCGTTCCGCGTCGAGTATTCACTCACCGAGCAGGGCGCTGCACTTGAACCCGTGATCGAGGCCATGGCCGCCTGGGGAGAGGGCTATCTTCGCGCCTGAATGATCTAGGGACATCCAAAATAGCCCCTGACTGTGGTCTGTTGCTGTGAGGAGACCAGTTCACAATAGCCGTATATATCAATCATATTTTATTTACGATTGTCTAATTGTGGATGGCATCTTCAGTCCAGCTGTGCCAACCCAACAGTCCAACCCACTCGATCGGAGCAGACGGGAATTCCTTCGCGATGCAATCACGACGGTCTCAATCGCCGGCGTAGCTGGCACAGGACTCGCCAGTGGAGCGCACCCCCAGGGACGCGGACCAACCGGTGGGGATCCGTTCACGCTTGGTGTGGCGTCGGGTGATCCGCTGCCGGAGTCAGTCGTACTCTGGACACGACTCGCGACCGATCCGCTCGAACCGGACGGCGGACTGGGTGAGAACCAGTATCCGGTCCGATGGACGATTTCGACCGACGAAACGCTAACAAACGTCGTTGGAAGTGGAACGACGCAAGCCCGTCCCGAGTATGGGCACTCGATCCACATCGACGTGCGCGGGCTTGCTCCGAACACGGAGTACTACTACCAGTTCGCGGTTGGTCCTCACCGTAGTCCAATCGGGCGGACGAAGACAGCACCGGCTCCCGACGAGTCGGTCGATGCGTTTTCATTTGCGTTCGCCTCGTGTCAGCACTATCCGACCGGGTACTACACCGCACACGCGCATCTCGCCGAAGAGGAGCTTGATCTCGCGATCCACCTCGGCGATTACATCTACGAGGGTGGCAATGATGGCTCGCTGGATCGAGCGCACGAACCATCACACGAGATCGAAACGCTGGACGACTACCGCGTGCGGGAAGCCCAGTACAAAACGGATCCCGATCTGCAGGCCGCACACGCCTCTTGTCCGTGGGTCGTCACCTGGGACGACCACGAAGTGGAAAACAACTACGCCGATGCGATTTCTGAGAACGACGATCCGACGGATGCGTTCTTAGCGCGGCGGGCGAACGCCTACCAGGCGTACTTCGAACACCAGCCGCTGCGACCATCACGAATCCCTGATGGTCCGAATCTCCCGCTGTATCGCCGGCTCTCCTTTGGTGGTCTGCTTGATCTGCATGTGCTCGACACCCGCCAGTATCGTGACGATCAGGTGTATTCGGAGAATGAGGCTGGAGATCCGGATCGCACGCTGCTCGGTGACGAACAGGAGCAGTGGTTGCTAGCGGGGCTGGAGGGATCGACTGCACAGTGGAACGTGCTCGCCAATCAGGTACCGTTCGCCGCAACTGATGAGAATCCGAATCCGGACGTCCAGGAGTTTGGTGGCGGCGATAAGTGGGACGGATACCGGGCTGACCGCCAGTCGCTGTTGGATGTCATGGCCGCTGATTCTGCGCTGAATCCCGTCGTCATCACCGGTGATGTCCATCGGAACTATGCGTACGATCTGAAAGCCGACTTCACCGACCCAGAGTCTCCAATCGTCGGCACGGAGTACATCTGCACGTCGATCTCATCGTTCGGCGATGGAAGCGGGATGACGAGCTACGGGTCGTCGGTTGGTGAACCCTGGCAGCGGTTCTACAACGACGAACGGGGCTACGTCCGCTGTACGATCACTGAAGAGGAGTTCCGGACGGACTATCGCGTCGTTTCCACGGTTGAGGCACCGACCGCAGACGTCACGACCCGGGCGACGTTTACGACGGCCGCCGGTAACCCTGGTGCGAGGCTCGCATCCGAACATCCGTCTGGGACAGCGATCGAAATCACCGACGTGAATCCCGATCAGAACGGCGATCTCACCAACGAGTACGTCGAACTCCAGAACACTGGCAGCGACTCGATCGATCTGGCGGGATTTCAGGTCAGTTTCGAGGGTGGGTACAGCCAGTTCTACACCTTCGACGAGCTCGTTCTTGAACCGGGGTCTACGGTTACCGTCCACAACGGAACCGGCGAGGAGACGGATGCGACGCGATTCGCCGATTTTGGTGGCCCGGTGTTGAACAACAGCACGCCCGACGTGGTCGTCGTTGCGTCCCCTGACGGGATCGTTCTCGATGAAGCGTCGTATTCGCCGGTCTAAGCTATCAGTTTCTGGTTTGGGGTGCGAAATCTGATTGCGAGTTTGATTGCTCGGACGTGGTATGACCGTATGTGATCATGATAGTCTGGTAAAGATTGAATAGGCAATACCAATAATCTATATTTGTGATTGATACTGCCCTCCTCTGGATCGCTTTGACAGCAACTGCGAGTGTTTTTGGCGCGTGTGTATTCTTCATTTACTACCGTAAAACGGGCAACGCAGACCTGCTTGCCGTTGCATGGGTGTTCGTCGGAATAGCTGGGAGTATCGAAATCAGCATGGCAAATGGATACTTGCCAGAAAATGAGTTTTTCAATGGACTCGTTGCTGGCTGTCTGGGTGTTGCAGTTGTCGTAGGGATTGTGGGTGTCCGACGATCGGGGACCGGGTTTCAGCTGTGGAACGACGATGTTAGATAGAATTTGATTCCACGCACGCATCGATCATGCCTCTCGCCATGGGGTCTCTGTATAACGCTTTTACTCTACTTTCGCAATCGGATTCTCGTTGGATATCTCCACTAGAACATCTCTCTGTGGTTGTGGATTTCAATACCGTCAATTCGTTCGAATCCGCTGTCAGCAGTAACGAGTGGAGCATTGAGCGAACGCGCAACGCCTGCGATCATCATATCAGGATGTTGTATTCGTTGTCCTTTCTCTTCTAGTTCGTCTCTAATGCGCACACTCAGGTGCGTGTGATGGCGTGTAGTCAATTCTGTCAATCCATGGCAAGTCGTCATCGATCAAAACGGGATTTCGTCCAAGTTTCACTGCTTCATGATACAGTTCGTAGAATCCAACAGACGTGAGGACGAAACTTTCGTCTGGATGGGCAAGCCGATACTCTTTCGCCACGAATTGGCCACGAAGAAAATCTGCACAAAAGCTACTATCGAGGACTTTCACGATTCCGTCTCAAAATCATTGTCCATCTCCTGCTTGACTTCATTGACCGATTCGTCGATAGCTGTATCACTCCACGCGCCGAATCCCGCTAGCGTATCATCGTCTGTCAATTCGCGCTCGATGACTGCATCGAAGCTTTCATCCCCCGTTTGCGGGCACGTAGTCTTCGCCACGTCTTTTCCGAAACACGAATTGTTTTATTGGCCATGTACACAGCAATATATACGTTACGTAACTTTCGATGTTTCGCCAGCCACCGGCGTTCTGCAGACACCAACACACAGTTCACCGACACGGTCAACCGTCGTTCGAGACTCCCAATAGCCCACTCGACTGGATCGGCCGATTTTTAATCGATTTGCTCCAACAACTTTGTATGAGCGAGTTCGACCCGGAGAAATTCGAGGAGAAATACGTCCACTACTTTCCTGAGCTCCAGGAGGCGTATAAGCGCGCGTTCGAGACGATGAATGAGGCGTACGATTCGGGACTGATTCACGCGATCGACCAGCAAGTGCTCAACGAGTCCGAACCGTTCTACGACGAGGGGACGTTCACGATCGAACTACCCGAGTCACCGGCCGACCGCGTGACTGGCGTCGTCGTCGATGAAGAAAAACTTGAGGCCGTCCTCGATCGCTACGTCACCGAACTACAGACCGAACTCCGCGGGGTCTTCGATCTTGAGGAGACGGCGAACTAGTCGCTGGTGGAAAGCCCTAAGCCTCCCGAGACAAAAGATACCTCCATGAGCACCGAAACGAAGCGGTCGGACGACGAGCTCCGGGAGGAAGTCACGAACTTCCTGCGTCGGAACTTCCCGCAGATTCAGATGCACGGCGGGAGTGCAGCGATCCAGTATCTCGACGCCGAGAGCGGCGAGGTAACGGTTGCGCTCGGCGGTGCCTGCAGCGGCTGTGGCATTTCGCCAATGACGATCCAGGCTATCAAAAGCCGAATGGTCGCCGAAATCCCAGAGATCACTACGGTCAACGCCGAAGCTGGTGGCATGGGCGGCGGGATGGGCGATGGCTCACCGTCGTTCCCGGGCGAGATGACCAGCGATGAGGACACCGACGAAGGCCCACAGGCCCCGTTCTAACGGTCTCGAAGACCGCGTTCGCGCTCGAATGAACGTACCAGCGCCGCCAGCGTCGTGTTCACTGGCGTGTCGTCGTACTCGGCAACGACGCCGTTGATCGCATCAATCTCGGTCCGTTTTTGCGCACGCATATCCTGGCGCATCGAGGAATCGTTTGCAGCTGTCGCGTCGATAACCCGCTCGAGAGCCTCGACTGCGGCCGATTCTGTGAGCGCAATGTCGTTGTGCTGTGCAACGCGGGCCGCCTCGCGGGCCCCGGCCACGGCAATCTCATGTCCTGGGCCTGCTGACAGCCCACCGTTTTGAATCCTGGCCAGCGCTGTCACCGCATTGATCCCGGCATTAACCGCAAGTTTCTCCCAGAGCCGACGTGGCATGTCCTCGACAACCGAACAGTTCAGCCCAGCCGCCTCGAATGCCGCGCCCACGCGCTCCGCTGGAGCCATAATCTCACCGTCTGGCGATCCAAGCTGAATCTCGCCGATTCCGGTGCACCGAACGACGCCCGGATCGAGCGTTGCGCCGTACGTTGCCGTTCCCGCAAGCACTGTGGGATGCTGTTCGGCAAGCACTGCTTCGTTGCCGACACCGTTCTGCAGCGAACACACCACATCCGGACGACAGAGAGTGAGCTCACGCGCCGCAGTTTCCGTATCAAACGCCTTGACCGTCACGATGGCACAGTCGGGCGAAAGCGATTCATCTACCGCTGTCATGGCCGACGGCGACACCGTCTCCGAAATTTTTCCCTCAATCTGCAACCCACCGCGCTTGATCGCAGAAACGTGCGGTTCGCGACCGATCAACGTCACGTCGTGCGCTCTGGCGAGCAATCCTCCGATGAGCGTCCCCAGACTCCCAGCACCGAACACACAGAACTCCATAGCGATCGTTTTTGAACGATCGTAGTATGCCTGCCGATTGAATCGAGCACTCTAACGATGACTAATTTTATTGGAAGGTATTGGTGGCTGTATTTTCTCTTATTTTCTATTGAGTGAGGTTCTAAAACCATCGAATAGTGGGTAGCTATCGATCGCTGTGGTCATACCTACCACACCACCGTTATGTAAAGCCAGATCTTATTCGACACCGTATGCCGGAATGCCAGAACTGTGGTGCGTTCGTGACCCGAGCGTACGCACGCGTGTTCACTCCAATTGGCGTCCAGAATCCCCGTGTCTGTCCCAACTGTGAGGACAAAATCCGGGACGGAGCGAGCGTCCGGAAGGCACGCTCTACCCGTCGTACCTAGTCGAGGACGCTCATCGCTCGATCGAAGACCTCCTCTGCTCGCGATGGTGTGCTGGCTTCTGCGGTGACGCGAACGAGTGGCTGTGTTCCACTGGCCCTGATGAGAAACCACCCGTCACCCAGATCCACCCGGACACCATCGAGCGTTGTAACGTTTTTATCATCGAACGCCGCCCGAACGCCCTCGCGAACGGCGTCCATGGTGGCTTCTTTGTCGTCGGTTTCGACGTTACTGCGGCGGATCGCATACGGTTCGAACGCAGAGAGCCGCGCTTTGAGCGGTTGTTTTGTCGCAAGTTCGACCAGCCGCAAGGCTGCGAGTGGCCCATCCGGACACCGGGTCTGTTCTGGCCAGATCCACGCACCACTCGGTTCGCCCCCGAACGGAACACCCTCACCGACCGCCGCCGCGACGTAGACGTCACCGACCGGCGTGTACTCCACGTCAACGTCATTTTCGGCGAGGAAATCGGCGACCGCCATGCTGGTGTCGACGGGAACGGCTATTGCGTCGTCTGGCTCGGTTGCCTCAGCAGCAAGGATTGCCAGCAGTGCGTCTTTCGGAATGAACTTCCCGGAGCCATCAACGGCCAGCATTCGGTCTGCGTCACCGTCGTGGGCGATGCCGAGATCGGCATCTGTTGTCCCCACGAGTTCGCTGAGTGATGCGAGCGATTCAGCAGTGGGCTCGCTCTCGCGACCGGGGAACCGCCCATCGGGCTGTCCATTGATCGTCTCGACGTGACAGCCGAGTTCGATCAGCGCATCAACCGTAACACCGCCCGCGCCGTTACCAAGATCGACAATGACGTGTGGGGTCTCGTCGGCGGGCAATTCGACGGCGTTGATGAGCGCTTCGCGGTGGCGATCGGTCGCAGACCGCTGGACGAGCGAGCCAACGTTTTTTGCAGAGGCGAGTTCTGTGCTGAGATCGTCTTCGAGCCTGGTTTCGATCGTCGATCGCCGCGTTTCGTCGAACGCCTGGCCACCGGGCTGCCAGAGTTTCAGTCCGTTGTCGGGGGCGGGATTGTGTGATGCCGTGATCGAACAGCCAGCATCGCAGTCGTACCAGTCGACGGCGCGTCCAACAGTCGGCGTCGCCGCCAGTGAGAGATCGACCACGTCAGCACCAACCTCGCGCACGCCAGCGGTGAACGCGTCTTTCAACAGCTTACCGCTCTCGCGAGAATCTCGCCCAACGACGATGCGATCCGCATCAAGGCCAACCGCGCGACCGACCGCCAGTGCGAGACTGGCGGTGACTGTCTCCCCGACCGGACCGCGAATGCCACTCGTACCGAACATGCTCGTGTGTCCCACTCCGGTCGGTAAAAACAACACCGTTTGGCCACCGGCTGTCGGATGGGTTTTTGGCGTCGATCGCCAATCGACGGGTATGAAAGCAGCTGATGGGAGCGAACCCCAAAAGCGACGAGCCGGTGAACGAGCAGCCACAGCCGTCGAAGACGGTATGGTTGTTGGGCTTGGAACTGGCAGCACGGCTGCGTACGCCATTCGAGCGCTCGGGGAGGCCGTCGCTGATGGGCTCTCTATCACGGGAATTCCGACGTCGTATCAGTCTCGAGCGCTCGCTCGCTCTGTGGGGATCGAACTGACCACACTGGAAACTGATCTGCCAGACATTGCGATCGATGGCGCAGATCAGCTCCGTCTGCGCGATGGCTGTTGCATCAAAGGTGGTGGCGGGGCACACACACGCGAGAAAATCGTCGATTCGGCTGCTGACCGCTGTCTCATCGTCGTTGACGAGACGAAACTCGCGACGACCCTTGATCATCCGGTGGCCATCGAACTGCTCGAAGCTGGTTGGCCCACCGTGCAGTCCTCGCTCGAAGCACTCGGAGGATCGGTGACTCTCCGTGAGGCCACTCGAAAAGACGGGCCAGTGATCTCAGACAACGGCAATCTCATCGCCGATTGTACCGGCCTTGACGATCCAGCATCGCTTGCCGAGAGAATTGGCTCACTCGCAGGCATCGTCGATCACGGTATTTTCGTCGATATAGCCGATGCAGTGTACGTCGGTACCGAGAGCGACGTAACTATCCATCAGGTCAACAAATAAAATCGGAGTGTTACGGTGCAGTACCGTCTAATGGTCGGCCTTACAGGTCGCGCGGCTGGACCGTCTTCCGATCGTTTTCTTTCGCACGACGGGAGGCATCTTCGAGCAGCTCCTGGACCTCACCATCGAGCGCATCGTAGAAGTCCGATGCAACATTCATCTCGTTGAGTGCGTCCTTTACGGCGGCTTTGACGATTAGATCTGCCATACAGGACCCCCTTCTCGCACTTCCTTTATAAACTTTCTCAAATAAAAAGCCTCTCCCCGGTGATGACGGCATTTTCTAAACATCTTTAGCATGAATTAAATATTGTTTCGATAGGTGTATTGGATAAACTATCGGCGAGTCGATGGACAGGTGTGTCCTGAACACAGAGCGCGGGTATGCGCGAGCTACTGGAGTCGCTCGCTGCGGGCGAGCGAACGGTTGAGGAAGTTGAGGCGGCGATCGCGGGGTATGCGACCGGCGAAGCCGGACGGTTCGATGCAGCACGTGATCGGCGGACTGGCGTTCCGGAGGCAATTCTGGGCGCTGGGAAGACCCCCGAGGAGGTTGCGTCGCTGGCGTCGGTTGCACTCGAGACCACCGGGCGGGCGCTTTGCACCCGTGTGACAGAGGCGATGGTTGCGGCCGTCGAACGGACGATTGCCGACGCGTATCCGGATGTGTCGGTCGAACACGACCACCGTTCGAAGACGCTCGTCGTCAAGCAACCCTCATTTTCACAGCCGGAGCTTACGGCGTCGGTTGGTATCGTCACGGCAGGGACCTCTGATGGCGGTCCGGCGGGTGAAGCCGCGGTGATCGCTCGGGAAATGGGGGCGGCGGTCCAACGAATCGACGACGTGGGCGTCGCGTGTGTGACACGAACGATCGATCAGCTGGATCGAATGCTTGAACAGGACGTTCTCGTGGTCGCTGCCGGTCGCGAAGGTGCTCTCCCAACCGTCATTGCTGGCCTCGTCGACGTTCCCCTGATTGGCCTTCCCGTTTCGAACGGCTACGGATTTGGTGGCGATGGACGGGCTGCGCTCAGCGGTATGTGCCAGTCGTGTACGCCAATCACGCTCGTCAACATAGACAATGGCTTTGCTGCCGGTGCACAGGCCGGGCTCATCTGTCGTGCGATCGACCGATCTGCAGAAAAATAACTTGTACTTTTATTGTATTCTCTTCTGTGAACTATCGAAATAACGAGGATATATAGGTGTTGAATATCAAAAGGGTACTGCTGACACACACCGTGTCGGTGTAACAATGGCCAAGTGCGACCACTGCGGCGCGCATGTTTCCGGACGCTTTGCCCGCGTCTTTGCAGACGAGACGGGGACGATACTCGCTTGCCCAAACTGTTCGGCGAACGCGGGAATAGCAGAAGTGTCACGGACTCGCGCCGGACACATCCGATAACGCTACCATCGAACCGCCGTTCGAGCGTGATTGAACTCCGCGGGTAACGCCGTGGACGTAATTCGTATTTTGTTTCTTGCTTGGGCCCAGTGGCGTTTGTTTGCGGTGGGCCCCTGCCATTCCACGTCGTGTGTTGACAATACGCTCGTCCCGTTTCACCAGTCCAATGTCTTATCTCAATTCGGTCCGTTCGGCCGGACGTGCACTATGTTTACGTGATTCGGTGTGGTGATGGATCGTTGTACACCGGCTACACGGTCGACGTTGAGCGCCGGTTGTCCGAACACCGGGCAGGAACGGGTGCGAAATACACCCGGGGCCGCGGACCGCTCACACTCGTGCACACCGAATCGTTTGAGAGCCGGTCGGCTGCCCAGCAGCGCGAGCACACAATCAAGCAGCTTTCGAAAGCAAAGAAAGAAGCGCTCGTTGGCTGACGGGGGGTTTTTATTTGAGCCGTCGCCAGTCCGGGTATGGACCCCACTGAGCAGATCACGTTCGGAACGGACGGCTGGCGAGATACGCTTACTAATTTCACTGACGAGCGCGTCCGTATCGTTGCCCAGGCGATCGCCGATCACATCACAAACGGGACGATTGCCATCGGGTATGATGCCCGCGAATCCTCGAAGGCCTTCGCGGACGCGGTTGCCGAGGTGGTAACGAACAACGGTCTTGACGCCTATGTCAGCGACCGTGACTGTCCGACGCCCGTGTTGGCCTGGTCGCTCTCCGATCGGGATTTCGACGGTGGCGTTATGATCACGGCGAGTCATAATCCGCCCGAATACAACGGGATCAAATTTCTCCCCCCGGCTGGTGCGCCGGCACTGCCAGCGGTAACCGATTCGCTCACAGAGCGGTTGGCTGAGCCGAAAACGGTTGCTCGGTCGGAGCGTGGAACGGTTGAAACGGCGGCGTTCGTGCCCGCATACAAAGAACACGCGATCGATTACGTGGGAGCGCCCTCGTTCGATGGGATGACGATTGCCTACGACGCGATGCACGGGAGCGGTCGCGGTGTGACCGACACGTTGCTCGCAGACGCCGGGGCCACTGTCGAACGGCTACGAACCGAGCGCGATCCGACGTTTGGTGGAACACCGCCCGAACCCAGCGCAGACCGTCTCGAAGCGCTTGCCGATCGCGTTCAATCCGGCAATGCAGAACTCGGCATTGCCAACGACGGCGATGCCGATCGCATCGCCATTATCACGCCAGATCGGGGCTATCTCGATCCGAATCTCTACTACGCGGTGCTCTACGACTATCTCCTCGAATCGAACTCTGGGCCGGCGATTCGGACGGTGTCCACAACGTCATTGCTCGATCGCATCGCACACGACCACGGTGAGGAGGTGTATGAGACGCCGGTTGGATTCAAGTGGGTCGCTGATGGAATGGCTACTCACGATGCCCTCATCGGTGGTGAGGAAAGTGGTGGCTACGGACTCACAACCCATCTGCGAAACAAAGACGGCGTCTTGCTCGCATTGCTCACCGTGGCAGCCCATGCAGAGCAATCGATCGACGAGCGGGCGGATGCGATCGTCGAGACCTACGGTGGGATTCATCAGGATCGGCTCAGCGTTGCGTGTCCGAATGACCGCAAAGCGGCCGTCATTGCGGACGTTGAGTCGGTGTTGCCCGAGGAAATTGCGGGTGTCGCCGTCGACTCGGTCGGCACCGACGACGGATTCAAGATCAACCTTGCGGATGGCTCCTGGCTATTGGTCCGTCCGAGTGGCACCGAGCCAAAGATGCGAGTGTATGCTGAGGGCGACTCGGACGAGCGCGTCGACACGTTACTCTCGGCGGGCGAGGAGCTCATCGAACCGCTGGTCTGATCCCACGCAGCCGCTCGCCAGTGTTTGTGATCTCGAAGTCGTTATGCTCGTAGAACGGACGGACCGCGGGGCTGAATCGAGCACAAAGTCTACGGCCTTCTCCGGCTGTATCGATCAGCCGTGAGCCGATCGATTGCCCCCGGCGATTCGGTCGGACCGCAATCGCCTTGATCAGCTCCCCCTCCCGGACGAGTACCCCGACGACGGTCGTTGCAGTTGCAGCAACCAGGACGCTGTTGGCTTCGATTCGCGACCGGACCGTTTCGATAGAACAGGCGAGCAGTCCAGCGTCGATCACACCCATTACGTCCGTGAGCTCGTCTACTGTTGCGGTTCTGATGGTGATGTCGTCCATTAGCCGCCTTTAATCAGTCTGAGAATTCTGACGTGATCTGTCTCGATGGGCTGATCTTCGGGCACTGGCGTGTCATCGACGAGAACGGTTGCCTCGTGCGTGCTCAGCCCGACGGCCGTGAGGAGATCGCCGTAGGTGTCGCCATCTGCCACGTCGATCGTGTGAGTGGTATCGCCAACCACCTCGGCTGTGCAGTCCATGTCGATGCTAGAGGTGTTCGATCCGTTTGAGCGTGGCGTTCAGTTTCCGTCTTCGCCCTCGAGGGCTGCAGTCTGCAGCTCTTTTCCTCGCTCGGACTCGACGGTGAGTGCTGGAACTGGCGTTGGCCGACGATTCTCGTCGATTGCGACGTAGACGAAATACGATTCTGTCGTCTGTTCGCGGGTTTCTGTGCGAGGATCCTCACGAAACGCCCGCAGTCGGACGCGCATGCTTGTCTCTCCCACTGAGTAGACGTATCCCTCGATCGCGGCGAGATCGCCAACCAGTATCGGCTGTTGGAAATCCACTCGATTGATCGACGCCGTCACACACGATTCACCGGAAAATCGCATTGCAGCCATCGCACCAATCTCGTCCATCCATTTCAACACGTTGCCACCGTGGGCCGTATCCAGCATGTTCGCGTGGTTGGGCTGGATCATCCAGCGGTTCTCCAGATACGTCTCCTCTAAGGTTGCCATTATCCTCTGTACGGTGCTCGTGGGGAAGGCTCTGCTGGTGTGTTTCACGTTCGTGGGGTGGTGACAGCCCTGATTCGACAGATTTGACTGTCAGATCACGGAAGTCATTGTGGTGCAATCGGAATGTCGAGCTATGCGCATTCGACCTGCGACCCCAGCGGATCGATCCGAGCTCCCTGCCCTTCATACGGCTACCGTCGAAGCGTTCGGCCCTGAGGCGTACGACCAATCGACGGTTGAGGCGTGGGCGAAAGCCGGCGAGCGCACACCGTCCGATTACGTCACCGACAACACAGAGCATTTCACCGTGGCAATCAAAAACGACGACATCGTTGGCTTTGGGCATCTCATTCCTGAGAAATCGGCCGTGCACGCGGTGTATGTCCACCCAGACCACGCACGAACTGGGGTTGGGAGCGCACTGCTCGCCGAGCTCGAGGGATACGCTCGTGGTTGTGGCTGTGAGGAACTCTCACTGCAGGCGTCGCTCAATGCGGTCGGATTCTACGAGCAGGCAGGATACACAGCCGTCGAAGCAGTCGATCTCGATGGTATCCGCGTCTGTGAGATGACCAAAGCGCTCTGCGTGTGATTACGGTTCTTCGAACATTCCAGTCGACATGTATCGCTCGCCGCTGTCCCAGAAGACGGTGACAACGAGGGGGTCATCGATATCATCTGCGAGTCGGCGCGCGACTCGCTGGGCTGCCACGCTTGAGCCCCCGCTCGATTGGCCAACGAGAATGCCTTCTTCGGTGGCAAGCCGGCGACATTCGGCTTCGGCGTCGTCGATCGAGACGGTTTCGATTGCGTCGATCAGCTCGCGGTCGAGATTCGGGCTGACGAACCCCGGGCCCATCCCCTGGAACGTGTCTTCGCCGGCGTTACCGGTCGAGAGCACGGCGTTCGCTTCGGGTTCGACAGCAACGATCTGAAGGTTGGGAAAGGCTTCGCGGAGTCGCCGACCGGTTCCAGAAAGCGTCCCCCCAGTGCCGACGCCCGCGACCAGGGCGTCGATCGATCGATCGCCCACCTGCTTGAGAATCTCTTCGCCAGTTGTTTCGTAGTGGGCCGTTGGGTTCGCTGCGTTTTCGAACTGTCTGAGCTGGACTATTCCCTCGCTGGCTTCGAGATCGTCCGCACGCTCGCGGGCGTCAGAAATGTCGCCGTCGACCAATTCGATGTCGGCACCGTAGGCACGCATGAGCTGGCGTCGCTCGGGAGATTTCGAGGCTGGCATCACAATTTTGCAATCGTATCCCTTTGCTGCGGCAACGACCGCCAGTCCGATCCCGGTGTTGCCGCTCGTCGGCTCAACGATTGTATCACCTGGCTTGAGCGTGCCATCGCGCTCTGCGCTGGTGACCATCCACAATGCTGGGCGGTCTTTGGCACTCCCACCTGGATTTTTGGACTCGATCTTGGCAGCCACCGTCGCCGTCGATGGCAAATCGATAGCCACGAGGGGCGATCCGATGGCGTCGAGAATAGAGTCGTGCATAGTTCAGTTCACCCGTACGATCCTATAGACGTGGCGAAACGAACAGGTTGCTCAGTCTGAATGCCAGAGTCCCTGTGCCGGATGGAACACCAGATACGCGTCCACATCTGAGGTGTCGTTCGGGTGTGGCGTGTGGATCGAGAGCTGGCCCATGTCCTGGTGGCGCTCGTTCAGTTCGTTCGCCCACTGATCCGCTGCTGTAGGCGTTTCGAACGTCCGTCGAGGCGGATCTGTGGCTGGTAGCTCAAAATCCGACCGCGTGAACGCCGTCTCGCGAAACACGGATGGCTTGAGTTCGACAACAAACGACTCAGTCATGGCTTTGCCATCTCCGCCCCCTCGCATAAACGTCCTGATACGGCGCTGGTGGTAGCACAATCGGTAAGGTGACCAACCTCATACTGCTGATAATGACACTCGAAACGATGGCCCCGAATCCCGTCTGGGACGATGAAGCCCACGAATCAACCGTCTCTGTCCTCGCCGAAAACGACGAGGTTACCTACACGATCTGGGGTGGTGACTGGTGTAAGGACTGCCGATCACAGCTGCCTGATTTTTCAGCTGCGCTTGAGGCTGCCGGCGTTGAGGACGATCGCATCACGCACGTCGCCGTCGATCGAGAGAAAAACGGGCCTGGTGTTGATGAGTACGACATCGAATACATTCCCACGATCGTTGTCGAACGAGATGGCGAGGAGATTGCCAGATTCGTCGAGTCCGAATCGGTTCCAGCAGCCACGTATCTCGCCGAGCAGCTTTCCTGATCTCAGTTGCGTTCGAACCACTCAACTGCGTCACTGACTGACGACTGTGGCGGCGAACAGCTGAACTGCTGACAACAGTACACCGTTGGAACTCCATCTTTGTCAGTTCGATTCGCCCATAGCGGTGGTGGTGATTCGAGCCCGAGCCGGTCGAGCCATCCCGTAAGCTCCGGCGGTCGGGGTGCGAGTAGTCGACGTGGGAGATACATCTCGGCGAGTTCGGTTGATGGCTGTGCTGGCTGTCGATCGACGATTGTCAGCTCTGTGTGACCACTGGTGTACTCGTCCATGGCGAGCGCGAGCGTGACCCGTCGGAGTGGATCACTCTTGATGGCAGCTGCGTGTGTTTCGAGCACGCCAGCGGCGATCTCTGCGAACCGATCGTGAGTGGCGAATCCATCGAGTGCCCCTAACAGCTCGACGGCAACGCCGGTGCTTGAGGGCGTCGACTGATCTGAAAGCTCCTGTGGTCTGGCGAGCAACTCCTCTCCAGATTCGGGAGTGAAATACAGCGTTTGTTTCGTTTCGTCCCAGAACTCTCGTTCGATCGCCTCTGCAAGCTCGATCGCCAGGGCCAGCCAGTCAACCTCACCGGTTGCTTCATAGCAGGCCAGTGCGCCCCGACCGACGAAGGCATAATCCGAGAGAAAGCCAGGTTCACCAAGGGTTCCGTTGGTGCTGTCGTGATACAGCGTTCCGTCCCTCCAGAGTCGGTCGCGGACGAACGTGAGTGCTTTTATAGCCCGCTCGGCGTGGGAGTCGTTCTGAGAGACGATTGTGGCCTCGGCTATGGCCCGGCACATGAGGCCGTTCCAGCCAGCGATCACTTTCTCGTCTCGGGACGGCCGTTCGCGCGTACTTCGCCGTTCGAACAACGCTTTCCTGGCGGCTCTGAGATGCGTCTCGACAGTCGATTCGTCCAGGTCGTGGCTCTTGGCAAGTTCCTCGATCGAGGTATCGATCGTCAACACGGTGGTGTGGTTCTCGAAATTCCCCGCTTCGGTGACGCCATAGCGGTCACAGAACAGCGTCCCGGCGGTGTCGTTGTCGACGGCATCGTGGATTGCTTCGGGTGTCCAGACGTAGAACGCCCCTTCTGTGCCCTCGCTCTGTGCGTCGAGCGTGGCGAAAAAGCCACCATCTGGATGAGAGAGCTCTCGGTCGACGAACTCAATCGTTCGGTTTGCTGCCCGGCGGAACCGCTCAGTATTGCTGTACTGATAGCCAGCTAGCAGTGCGCGCGTGAGTTCGGCGTTGTCGTACAGCATCTTCTCGAAGTGCGGAACGGTCCACTCACGATCCGTGGTGTAGCGGTGAAATCCACCACCGACGTGATCGAACAGTCCGCCAGAACAGATCGCATCCAGTGTGTCGATGGCAGCCACCCCGTACGCATCACGGCCTGTGGTGTCCGCCGCACGAATGAGTGCCTGAATGCGGCCAGTCTGTGGGAATTTCTGTCCCGTTCCGAACCCGCCGAACTGCTCATCGACACTCGAGAGCGCGCGCTCTGCGGCCGATTCGAGGATGTCATCGCTGGGTGAGTGATCAGGCTGGTCGGGGACCGGGGATAGCTCATCCTCGATGGCGTCGCTCCACTGCTCTGCACGTTGTTCCATCTGCTCGCGCTGGTCGGGGTCGGCCCACGATTCGGCTACATTCTCCAGGAGCGTTCCGAACGCCGGAATCTGTCCGCGTGGTTCCGGGGGGAAATACGTCCCAACGTAGAACGGTTTGCCTGCCGGGGTCAGCCAGACGGACAGCGGCCAGCCCCCACCACCGGTGACGAGCTGACAGATCGTCTGATACAAACTGTCGAGATCGGGTCGCTGTTCGCGATCCACTTTGATCGGCACGAACTGCTCGTTCAATGTGGCCGCGATTGCCTCATCCTGGAAGCTCTCGTCTTCCATCACATGACACCAGTGACAGGCGGCATAGCCGATCGACAGAAAGATCGGTACGTCTCGGTCGCGGGCGGCTTCCAGCGCGGCGTCGTCCCACGGCTGCCAGTTGACCGGGTTGTCAGCGTGCTGAGTGAGATACGGACTCGGCGCATTTGTGAGGCGGTTGCGACTGGTCGGATCGGTCATACCTGACCCTACGAACAGCCCGATTGTAAGTGGCAGGCTCAGGCGACGGCTCTCGTGATGGGCTTTGCGAGTCGACGGGGGAGCCAGCTTGCGAACGAAACGAACGGAGTAAACTGCCCCCAGCGGGGCTCAACCGCGACGTAGCCGTTTCCGATCCGTTCGAGCTTTCCCGTCGATTCGAGATAGTCAACGGCTGCTTTCATCCGTTCGGGGTTCATGTCGTGTGCGTTGGCCAGCTGGTCGATCGTTTTGGGCTGGGTGACCGCTCGGAGCCCACGATAGATTGCCCCAATCGAGTTGATCTGATCCATTGCCGCGCGCGGATCCTCGTCGTCGAGATCTGCAAACACGGCTGGTGGGCTCGTTTGTGATTCATATCGAACGGTCGTCGCTCCATCAAGCACGAACCAGCTCCCAGCGATCACGAGCAGCTTTCCGGCCAGCGGATCGACACCGGCAATCCAGCCATAGCAGCCAACCACCAGCAGCGAGCCCCCCGCCAGAAGGCTGTTTGAGCCGTCCGGAAGATCGTAGTGGGTGCCGAGATAGCTACCAATTCCAGCACCAACCACTGGCGCAGTCGCGACGGTTGCTGATAGCACCGTGGTGTCTTGATCAGCCGCGAGCAATCCTGTGACCAGGATGGCCGCGAATAGCCAGCTGAGGGGAGAATCACCATCGGGGAGGGACATACTCCAGCGTATTTTGCACTCGGATATAAACGCTTGCCCGCAGGGATCGTTCGACCGGTTGTGCAGATCGAACGACAACGCTTACGTCTGCGTGGCGCGGTTTCTCGCGCATGAACGAGACGGTGGTACTCATCGGTGGTGGTGGTCGCGAGCACGCGCTTGCGCGTTCGATCGCCGAATCGGACGTTGCGCTGTATGCCTGTGCGTCGAACCGCAACCCTGGAATCACGGCACTCGCTGATGGCTTTGAGCAACTCGATGAAACCGACTCGGAGGCTGTCGTTGAGTACGCCCGCTCGGTTGACGCCACGCTGGCAGTAATCGGTCCGGAGGCACCGCTGGCGGCTGGTGTCGCCGATGCGCTCGATGCGGCTGGAATCTACGCCTTCGGTCCACAGCAGGCCCAGGCCCGCATCGAAACGGACAAATCGTTCCAGCGGACGTTCATGGCCGAAAACGACATTCCGGGCTGTCCGGATTTCGAGACGTTCGACGACATGGACGCCGCCTGTGCGTATATCGAGGAGTACGACGGCGATCTCGCCATCAAACCTGCCGGACTTACGGGCGGGAAAGGTGTCCGCGTCACTGGCGATCAGATCACGAAATCCGAAGCGATCGACTATCTCCAATCGGAAACGTACGACCGCGTCGTGCTTGAAGAGCGCCTGATCGGCGAGGAGTTCACCGTTCAAGCGCTTGTTGCCAACGGCGAGTTCCGCGTCTCACCGGCCGTTCAGGACCACAAACGAGCATACGAGGGCGATGAGGGTCCGAACACTGGCGGCATGGGAAGCTACGCCGACAGCGAGGACACCCTCCCGTTCATGGAGCCAACGGAGTACGCCCAGGCCGTTTCGATCATCGAATCGGTCGTCGAAGCGCTCGATGGCTATAAAGGGGCGCTCTATGGGCAGTTCATGCTGACGGCAGAGGGTGTTTCCGTTGTCGAGTTCAACGCCAGATTTGGCGATCCCGAGGCGATGAACACGCTTCCGGTGCTCGAAACTCCGTTCGTCGACGTGCTCACGGCAGCCCGTGACGGTGAACCCCTGCCAGAGCTCGCGTTCGACTCCCAGGCCACGGTGTGTAAGTACGCGGTTCCCGAGGGCTACCCAACCGATCCGAACGCCGGTGCACGCGTAGAGATCGACGCGGAGAGTGCGGGCGAGGCGCTGTTGTTCTACGCCAGCGTCGACGAACGCGAGGACGCCATCTACACTACCACCTCTCGATCGTTCGCGGTTGTCGGCTGTGCCGATTCGATTGCTGGGGCCGAATCGATCGCCGAAGACGCACTGGCCGTTGCTGGTGAGGAGGGCCTGTCGGTTCGCCACGACATTGGCACCGAGTCGCTCATCCAGCGCCGGATCGATCATATGGCGTCGCTTCGTCAGTGAACGTATGCAGACCGACGGTGGCCCCTCACGACACACCGAACTCGACCGACACCAGACGCCTGGGTCGAAAAACTCGCTGTGGTACTGGACAGACGCAAAACACCCGCTCAGGATTGTCATCAACTACGTTGTCATCGTGCTGGCGCGAATCTCTCCGAGCCTCCGCCTGAAAAATTGGCTGCTGCGTCGAATCGGCGTCACTGTCGGTACTGGTGTCTCGTGGGGACTCGAGTCGACGCCAGACGTGTTCTGGCCGGAGCTGGTCACCGTCGAATCGAACGCCATCATTGGGTACGATGCGACCCTGCTCTGTCACGAGTTTCTTCAGGACGAGTATCGGACCGGTGCGGTGGTTATCGAGGAGAATGCGATGGTTGGTGCCGGTGCGATCGTTCTCCCGGGGGTCACCGTTGGTGCCGGTGCACAGGTTGCCGCGAACTCGCTCGTCGCACACGACGTTCCACCCGAAACGACCGTCGCTGGTGTGCCGGCTACAGAACAACTCCAGCGCTAGGCCAGCAGCGAAAGCGACACCAGCGCAGTCATGAACACGCTCGTTCCGACCGTTGAGTAGATAATATACCGCCAGCGGTCCATGTGAGCCATCCCAGCTGGCATCGAAATGAGCACGCGAACGACTGGTATACAGCGGCCCACCAGTACTGATTTCTCGCCGAACCGATCGAACCAGTCGCGAGTCCAACTACCAATGGTTCTCTCGAACCGGTTCGATGGACCAAGCCGTGCTGTAAGCTCCTCATCAAACCGGTCTGTGACGGCATACACGCCAACGCTGCCAATCACGGTACCAAGTGTGGTGTCTCCGACGAACAGAACGAATGATATGGGATCGTGGACGAGAACGACCGCAGCGACCGGAACGACGAACTCCACGGGGGCAAAATGGAGCAGAAACGAAGCTTCGAGGACCGTGTAGACGAACAGCGCAAGAAATCCATACTGGTGGAGAAATCCAATGAGTGCTGTTGCGACGATCCCAGTCACAAATGATGATACTACCAACGTGCGTATATCACTGCTCGCCAGCTATCTTCTCTTGGACGCCGGCTGCTGGCTATTGTAATCGAGATCGTGCCCGAACAAAGACGGCCGGGTCGGCAGTTCCTAGCGATCTCGCATAATTCCATCGCGCATCACGATGTGATTCGGCAAAATGAACTCCTCACCCTCGCTCTCGATGTATGTGGTGAACAGATCCACCTCCTGGACGATCCCGCTTTTCTCATCGACGGTGATCGTATCACCGATCGTGTAGGGTTGTAAGAATATGAGATATATGCCGGCCGCAGCAGCCGCCAACAGATCTTTGAATGCAATTGCTCCAAAGACGATCAGTCCCAGGATGTACCCACCAAGGACGATCATCAATGGCAGAGTCTCGATCCGGAGCTCTTCGAGTGCGACCAGCGTCGCAACGAACAGGATGGAATATTTCGCGGCGGGTGGGATCAGTGAAACTTCAGTGAGCTTGATATCCTGCAACCAGTTTTGTACTTCGACCTGTACCTTATCGCCCAGAATCAGCCCAACGATGATCACAAGTGCCGCGACGAACACCCGTAACAGATAGCCTCGAAGCAGCTCTGCGTAGTAACTCGTCCCGAGCAGCCCCCCAATCGAGAGCGTCAAGCCGACGGCAAGCGCCAGCACGAACAACGTCACCATCCACGACAGAATTCCCGTCGTTGACGTTCCGAGCCGGTTGACCGTCCGCTCAAACGTCGTTCCCTCAACACTGTCGGGTATTCCGGCCGCCATAAACAGTCGTTTCGATAGCCGTCCGAGGATGATCGCAACAAACACGCCCGTCACGAACACCATCAACGGAACGAGCGAACTCGATATCTCCGTCCAAAACTGGTGCAGTATTCGTTGAATCGCTGTCATCATCAGTACGCCTCCGGATCGAGTTCGAATATAAGTTCACCGCCTGAAAATGCGCGCACAAGCCCATCGCTTTCCGATAAGACGATTGCTATTGAGTTGGTCTCTCTCGTGATCGCACCAGCAGCCATGTGTCTCGTTCCGAGTCCCTTGGGAATGTCCACCCCTTCTGTCGCCGGTTCGAGATACCGGTATGCCGAGACGATCTTGCCAGAATCGGAGATCACGAACGCGCCGTCCAGGCGGGAAAACTCTTTGAGCATCACGTCAACGATCGGATCTCCGACGTGGACGTGTGATTTTTCGAATGGATTGTACGAAAGCGAGCGAGATTTGTTCATCACCTTGCCCGCGTCGCCAACAACGAACAACGCTCCCACCGGCTTTCCTTTCTGGCCTTTCTTGCCGAGTCCGATCACGACTTCGAGGACGGCCCGAATCACGGACGGTTCGGCCCGCGAATTGACGAACAGATCGTAAATCCCGGTCTGAGAGAATTCGCCCGCACGGACGCGCGTAAACGAATCCAGTCCATCGTCGAACAGGCGCAGTGCACAGAGCACCATCGTTCCGGTGTCGATGAGTTCCTGGTCAATACCGCCTTCCAGTGCGAACCTGATCTGCTCTCTGACATCCGTAAACTGCAGTGGAAGCTCAATGAACAACTCGGCACCAACAGCGTTCTCGGTGTCCACAACGACAACCGGCACGTCAACGGTGGCACGAATCTCCTCGAAGTTCGCCCCGCTCGGGGAGAACACGAACAACGCATCGACATCGGCGACAAGATCCGCCACGATCCCCCCCACTCCAGACATACTATTCTCTACTGTTGTTGGAGGCCCGACACAGGAAAACCTTTCCGGCCGTCAATAGCAAGCCCCACTGCTCATTTGGAGAGCGCTGCCGTTGCCTCCCGAAGCAGGCCATCGAGCAGTTCTGGGGTCGTGGGGTGATACGCCCGATCAGGAATCTCACGGCAGTCTAACTCCATCTCGATGATCACCTGCATCGTTTTTGCCATCACGTCTGCGTGGTAGTGGAGTCCCTGATAGCCGAGGACGGTGCCGTCAGTGCCCACGATGAGCCGAGCATATCCCAAAGGAACGGCTTTCGTTTTGAACACGCCGTCATCGCTTGCGTCGCGATCAACCGTGTGGTGATCGATTCCGGCGGCCGTCGCCGACCGTTCCGTGTGCCCGACGCGAACCGCCGGGTAGACGCCGACGCCGGCGAACACGACGAGATGGGTGGTGTTTTCGTACGGTAGTGGCGTCTCCCCACGGTCGATCCGCTGGATGTTTTCGGCGGCAATTGCTCCTTGTTCTTTGGCCACGTGGAGAATCGGCTCCCGGTTGTTGGCGTCCCCGATGATGAACGTCCGATCGTCATCTCGGGCCTGCATTGTGGGTTTCACCCACTCTCCGATGGGATCGACCTCGGTCGTTTCGAGGCCGAGCCCAGAGAGTGCTGGTCGTCGTCCGGTAAAAACGAACAGCTCCGCCGCGCGGATATCGCGCTCGCCGTCGTCGTCAGCGATCGTCACCGCAACTCCATCGCCGTCTCGTTCGACAGATTGTTCGGTCGTGTTCGTCAGAATCTCGATATCGAACTGCTCACGGTAGATGTCGAGTAACTCCTCGCCAAACTCCGGATCGAACGCGTCCAGTGGACGGTCGTCGTGTTCGATCACGGTAACGTCCATCTCCGCGGCCGTCGCCAGATACGCTGCGAGTTCGATCCCCACGAAGCCAAAGCCCATCACAATCGCTGACGCTCCGAATGACGTGCTATCGAGCACGTCGGCACTCGTTCGGTAGGGAACCGAATCGATCCCGGGAAGGTCCGGAATATTCGGGGTCGATCCGGTGGCAACCACCGCGTAGTCGGCACTAATCTCCGTATCATCAACTCGAACGGTCCGGTCGTCGATGAAGCGAGCCGTGTCGTGAATGAACGAAACGTTTGGCCGTTCTGTGAGCTCCTCGATCGTCGATCTGCGATGGGCAGCAAACGAGTGGATATGCTCGTCTTTCGTTGCGACGGTCGCCTCCAGGTCGACATCCGGCGACCGCCCGGTCAGTCTGTGGTCATCTGTTACCTGAAACTGATGGGCACCGGCAGAGAGCAGTTCCTTGGAGGGCATACACCCACGGAGAATACAGAGTCCACCGCCGGGATCGCCGTCATCGATAAGCGTGAGATCATAGCCTGCATCGGCCAGCGTCTGTGCCACAACAACGCCAGCGCTGCCGTACGCTCCAACGACGAGTACGTGCGTCACGAAAAGCAGAGGAACTGCCAACCGCTTAGGTTTTTCTGTGGGTCACACCTGAGAACGGATCTCCACGGACGCGTCGGACTGCACCCACGCGCGGTGATTGGCTGGATCGTAGATCACTACGTCACCCTCCTCGAGTTCGAGGACGATACACTCGCTGTCGGGACCTCCGTCGTTCGGGCTGTCAAATGATCGTGTGCTCATTTTCCTGTCGTGCCGGCCGGATTGATTCCATGTCATAGTATACCACAAGATAATATAAACTTTCAGTATCCGGAAGGTTAATGGGGGTATAATGTTAATTGATAACATTACACAAGTTAACAGTAATCGTAGCAATCGAAAATACAACGAAAACAAACTGGGAACTACTTTCTTCGCCGATCGTCCAGAATCAATTGGAGCGCGCTAGGCAGAAATGCCTGCGTCCGATTCGATCTCACCGATCTTGACGAAGCCATAGTCACAGTCGGTGCACGACCATTTCGTTTTTTCGCCCAGTTGTACGAGCGTGCTCGCAGTCCGGTAGAACGTGGTTACGCTGGCGCACTCGGGGCAGGTATGTTCGATTTCCAGGCTCATACCCCGGGTTGGCTTGCCTGTCACTTTACTGTTTTGAAGGGGGTGCAACTGGATCTCGAGCGTCCGTCACTGAAGCGTCGTGTTTTTCCTGATTCGGGTCGTTGGTACGTTATCGATGGCCCGCTATCACATCGAGACGTACGGCTGTACGGCTAACCGGGGTGAGAGCCGCCAGATCGAGCGCATGCTCAGAGACGGCGGTCACCGTCCGGCTGACGGTCCGGACGACGCCGACGTTTCGATTCTCAACACGTGTACCGTCGTCGAGAAGACCGAGCGGAACATGCTTTCGCGGGCCAAAGAGCTGTCGGACAAATCCGCTGATCTGGTCGTCACGGGCTGTATGGCGCTTGCACAGGGAGAACTGTTCGAATCGGCAGATCTCAATGCGGACGTGCTTCACTGGGATGTGGTTCCCGAGGCGATCCGTAACGGTGAGTGTCCGACGACGACGCCCGACACCGAGCCCGTGCTCGATGGTGTAATCGGTATTCTTCCCATCGCTCGTGGCTGTATGAGCGACTGTTCGTACTGCATCACCAAGCACGCGACTGGAAAGATCGACAGCCCCCCGATCGAGGAAAACGTCGAAAAGGCCCGCGCTCTGGTTCATGCCGGGGCGAAAGAGCTCAGAATTACTGGCCAGGACACCGGCGTTTACGGCTGGGACACCGGCGAGCGATCACTCCACCGGCTGCTAGAGGAAATCTGTGCGATCGAGGGCGAGTTCAGGGTCCGTGTCGGGATGGCCAATCCCAAGGGTCTCCACGGTATTCGCGAGGAACTGGCGACCGTGTTCGCCGAAAACGAGAAGTTGTACAACTTCATCCACGCGCCAGTGCAGTCGGGATCGAACGACGTGCTCGGCGATATGCGCCGCCAGCACCAGGTCGAGGAGTTTCTCGAAGTGGTCGAAACGTTCGACGATATGCTCGAGTACTGGACGCTCTCGACGGATTTCATCGTCGGCTTTCCGAGTGAAACCGACGCTGATTTCAGACAGAGCCTTGCGCTCATGGGTGAAACGCACCCCGAGAAGATCAACGTCACCCGGTTTTCGAAACGTCCCGGGACGGACGCCGCCGACCTCAATGGGCTCGGTGGGACCATCAAAAAAGAGCGCTCAAAGGAGATGGTCGAGAAGAAAATGGGCATCGTCAGCGGTGCCTACGAGTCGATGGTGGGAGAAACCCACGAGGTACTCGTCGTCGAACCGGGCACCGGCGATTCGGTCAAATGCTACGACGAGGCCTATCGACAGGTGATCATCACGAACGCCAGCGATCACGGAATTGAGCCTGGAGAGTTCTGCACCGTCGAAATCACGGGTGCAGAGCGCGTGTACTGCTTTGGCGAACCGGTCTAGGACTCCTGTTCGTCTTTCCACTCGCCGAGCTCTTTCGGATCGAGATGAACGAACACGTCGTCGATTTCGGGGATTTCCCGGATCGACGTGACGACATCGGTTTCAATTTCGTGCGCATCGAACAGCGAGCGCTCGCCTTCTATTTCGAGGTGGAGGCTCACGTCGATTTCGGGACCGACATAATGAGGAACCACGTCGTGAACGCCGTTTACATCAGGGTGGGAAAGTGCTCGCTCAACGATCTCCGCCTGGAGGTCCTCTGGGGGAGCGCCACCAACCAGATAGCCGAAGTTGTCGATCACGATCTCCAGCCCGGTGTAGATGATGCCGATGGAGACGAGCCCCCCAGCGATCGGATCGAGAAATGGATAGCCGGCAACACCACCGATGACACCAACCAGTGCCGCCCCGGCGGTCAACACGTCAGCACGATTGTCGAGTGCGGTGGCCTCGATTGCCGGTGAGTGGTAGGTCTTGCTCATCCGGAGACAGTATCGATACAACAGAAATTTGATGATTGCTGCACCACCCAGCACTCCGATCGCTGCGGTGCCACCGACTGCGGCGTGTCCCTCGAGGATCGATCGGATCGCGTTGGCCAATACGGCAAGGCCTGCTCCGATGATGCCGATCGCAACGAACAGCGAGACGAACGGTTCGATTCGCTCGTGGCCGTGGGGATGGTCGAAGTCCGGTGGCTGGGTTGTCACGTACAGCCCCCCGACGACCACGATGCTGTAGACGGCATCGGCGACGCTGTTGACCGCTTCCGAGCCCACAGCGATCGACCCCGTGGCGAGATAGACACCACCTTTTGCCAGCGCCAGCACGAGATTCACCGCCAACACCATCAGTCCGACGCGACGCAGGGCGGCGGCCCTGTTCATCGGTTTCTGGTCTGATTCATCGGGTTACAACGTTAGTGTGACCGCGCCGGAGTCCGACTGTCTTGCACCATCCTGTGTCAGAAAGGCAGCGTGCAGTCGATCATACGTTTCAGAGAGCGCTTCGACGATCACTTTCGTCTCACCAATCACCGGCATGAAGTTCGTATCACCCTCCCACCGGGGAACGACGTGGGTGTGGAGATGATCACCGATCGACCCGCCTGCACCGGTCCCGAGATTTCGCCCCGTGTTGAAGCCGTCGGGATCAAACGCTCGATTGAGTGCCCGAACCGACCGCTGTTGAAGCAGTGCCTGCTCAAGCAATACAGCTTCCGAGACATCTGGCAGCGACCCAGTGTGCTCTCCGGGAATTACCATCAGATGGCCAGGGCTGTATGGATAATTGTTGAGCAACACGTAGGCGTTCTCACTCCGTGCAACAACCCGGTTCTCTCGGTCAGTATCGTCCTCATCAAACGAACAGAACACACAGCCGCCGTTCTCCGTCTTCTCTCGCTCGACCCACTCGATACGCCACGGGGCGAACACCTGATCCATGTGATTGGCATTTCGAGGGCGCTGCTACTAAGCGCGTTGGCCTGACGGTGCCACGTTCGTTTATTTAAATATATTGGGCGATCTGCAACTGTTTACGGATGAAACGGACTGAGAAACGGTTCTAAACGCTTTGAATCGTTCTCGAGCCGTTATGTAGAAAATCGACTCACGTATGGCGAATTTCGGCGTAAACGACCGCTAACGGAAGTGGGTTTTTATACTCTGCTGCAGGGTAGCAAGCGTTGATGAAAGCCTCCAAGCAGCACGCCAAACACGCAGATATCCACGAACTCTGTGGTGACTGTGGGCGATCGACTCCACACGACGTTTCGGTGACGATTCTCACCGAGAGTTCGAAACAGGAGAACGCCCAGTTCTCTCGTGAGCCCTATCGGGTGAGCGTCTGTCAGATCTGTGGTTCTGAAACGTCGCTTCGGATGAACAACGCCTAGAGTCGAGTCAAGAAGTTTCTGATCAACTGATGACCGCCACTTGAGAGAACGCTTTCTGGGTGAAACTGGACGCCTGCCAGCGGATACGTTTCGTGACGGACACCCATCACCAGCTCAGTGTCGTTGATTTCCGCAGCCGTCGTTGCGCTCACATCGAAACAGTCCGGGACGGAGCTGGCGACGAGTGAGTGATAGCGTCCACCACGGATCGGCGATTCGAGCCCATCGAAGACGCCCTTGCTATCGTGGTCTATCTGGGCGGATTTGCCATGGACCGGAGCGGGTGCGTGATCGATCGATCCTCCGTAGGCGTACACTGCGGCTTCGAGACCGAGACAGATTCCAAGCGTTGGCACTGTTGGACTCAGTTCCTCAAGCACGGGAATCGTCACACCGACATCGCGCTCGTTTTTCGGATGTCCCGGTCCAGGACTGATCACGATACCGTCCGGATCGATTGATCGGAGTTGCTCGAGTGATGTCGTGTTCCGAACGACCGCGACGTCGGCGTGCTCGCTGCAGTACTCCACGAGATTGTACGTGAACGAATCGAAATTATCGATCACACAGATCGTTGGTTCGTCCCTCATGGTTCGGACCCGTCGATCGTTTCGAGTGCGGTGAGCACGGCATCCATTTTCTGTTCCGTTTCCGCGTATTCAGCGACTGGATCGCTGTCAGCAACGATTCCCGCGCCGGCCTGAATCGTCACTCTGTCGGTGCCATCCGGCTGATGCGTGAGCTGGGCGGTTCGGATGACGATCGCCAGCTCTGCGTCACCGTTCCACGAGAAATACCCAAGTCCACCTGCGTAGACCCCTCGTGGTTCCGGTTCGAGCTCGTCGATGATCTCCATCGCTCGAATTTTCGGCGCGCCGGTCAGCGTTCCGGCTGGAAACGCAGCCCGTGTCGCATCGAACGCCGTCGCATCCGCTTGCATTGTCCCCGTCACCGTGCTTTCAATGTGCTGTACGTGGCTGTATTTGAATACGTTCATGAACTCCTCGACAGCCACGCTGCCGGACTGGCTCACCCGTCGGACATCGTTTCGCGCAAGATCGACGAGCATCGTGTGTTCTGCTCGCTCTTTGTCGTCTGCAAGCATCTCGCCGGCCAGCTTTCGATCTTCGACGGGGCTGTCTCCTCGTTTGCACGTTCCCGCCAGTGGATAGATCGAGACAGTCGAATCATGAACCGAGACCAGCGTTTCCGGGCTTGCTCCAACGATCGTGCTGTCTCCATGGTCCAGCAGATACATGTACGGTGAGGGGTTGATCGATCGGAGCGTAGTGTACAGGGTGAGCGGATCGATATCGCCGGTGAGCTGTCTGGTTCGAGAGATCACGCCCTGATAGATATCGCCGTCGAGCACGTGCTGTTTGGCGGTTTCGACGGCTGATTCGTAGATGGACTGTTCGCCCACATCCAGCTGTGAAAGGTCACAGCTCCCATCTGGGAGTGAGGGCGACGACTCGAGCGTCGATCCAATCTCGCTCGCTCGCTCCTGGAGTTCGTCAAACACTGCAGCTGCGTTGTCTTCGGGGTGGAGCAGTGGCGTGAACACGAGTTCAACCTCGTCAGTCAGGTGATCGAACACGACCGTGGTGTCACAGAGCACGAACTGTGCGTCGGGGTGTGCACACTCTGGTCGGTCGTAATCGAGCTCGGAGAGGAACATGTCGTACACTGCTTCGTAGGCGAGCACGCCGACAAGGCCGCCGTCGAGGCGCTGTCGTGGTCTATCAGGGAGCCCTGAGACGGTCACGTCGGGAAGCACTCCTTCGAGTCGCTCAAGCACGTCCGCACCGGGTGGATCGGGGTCAAGCAGCCCAGCGTATCGTTCTTCGAGCAGTTCGACTGTCACGTCGGTTCCAGTGACGGTGACGACTGCGCCTGGCTCGGTACCGACGAACGAAAATCGTGCGTGTCGGTCGTCGGTCCCTGTGGATGGGCTGAACGCTCCATTTGGGTCGCTTGAAGCGATTTTCTCCCCGCTTTCGAGCAAGAAGCCGTGCGAGCCCTGCTCGTTGAGCGCGGTGTACGCTTCAACAGCCGAACAATCGGTATCGAGAGACGTGGTTGTGTGAATAACAACCGGTTCGTCGTCAGCGGTGGCGCGTTCGACGAATGCAGACCGTGAGAGTGAAAGCGATGTCACGCACGCACCCCCACCGATCGCGCGGCCCTGATGAACGCGGTCACTGCGTTGGAACTTTTTCGTCCGCCGGTCTGTTCGACGCCGCTCGCGACATCGACACCGTACGGTTGAGTTTGTTCGATTGCGTCCGCCACGTTCTCTGGGGTCAGTCCTCCGGCGACGATCACCGGAGTGGTCGTTTCGGCCACACACGCACGCGTTTGGTCCCAGTCATGGGTCGTTCCCGTTCCACCAGCACCTGCGTCGTCCAGCGAGTCAACGAGCAGTCCATCGCAGCAGCCATCGTACTCGATTGCTCTGCTGGGAGCAACTGCTGCAAGTACGTCAGCCTCGGCTTTCTCGTGCAACTCTCTCACAGCCGTGGATTCCAGTCCGTGGATCTGGATTGCATCAGCCCCAACGCGTTTGATGAGCGTGCGGGCGTTCCCAACGGTGTCGGCCATAGTAACCAGCACGGTCGAGACGAAGGGGGGCGTCGCATCTACCAACGACCGTGCGGTGACACAGTCGATCTCGCGTGGCGTCTCGACTGGCACGTCCACCAGCAGCCCGATCGCGTCCGCACCGGCCTCAACGGCGAGCTCCAGGTCGTCTCTGGTGGTTATTCCACAGATTTTCGTACGCACTGGCCCGCCGGTCATCGTGCGATCGAAGCGGTGCGAAGCTCGGTCAACACTGCGCTTGCAGCTCCGGCGTCGATCGCCTGCTCGGCCAGTTCAACACCGTCTTTGAGCGTCGACGTTTCGCCGCTGACGTAGATCGCCGCGCCGGCGTTGGCGAGCACGATCTCTCGGGCTGGGCCGGTTCGCTCCCCACGGAGGATTCCATCGAGCGTTGCGGCGTTTTCAGCGGGCGAGCCGCCAGCGACCGCCTCGATCGGTGCGCGTTCCAGGCCGAGCGATGCGGGTTCGATCGTGTATTGCTCGATTTCCGTGCCAGACACCTCCGCGACGGTTGTTTCACTGTGGAGACAGATTTCGTCCAGTCCGTCGCCGTGGACCACCAGCGCGTGTTCGACCGGGAGTCGAGCGAGTGCGCTCGCGACCGTTTCGACCAGCGCCGGGTCGTAGACGCCAACGATCTGGCCGTCTGCACCGGCCGGATTGGTGAGTGGCCCGAGCACGTTGAAGATCGTTCGGAGTCCCAGCTCGCGTCGTGGCCCGATCACGGCTTTCATCGCCGGATGGAAGACGGGTGCGTGCATGAAGCCGATTCCGTGGCGTTCGATCAGCCCTTCGACGACGGCTGGTTCCTCGGTGGCGGGCACCTCCAGTGCATCGAGGACATCAGTGCTTCCGGATTGTGATGAGACGGAGTAGTTGCCGTGTTTGGCGACTGGAACGCCAGCACCTGCTGCAACGATCGCACTCGTCGTCGAGACGTTGATCGTGTCGTAATCGTCGCCGCCAGTTCCACAGGTGTCGACGAGGCCTGCCTGGTCGGGTTCGATCGTTCGGGCAGCCTTTCGCATCCCCCGGGCGAAGCCTGCGATCTCTGCTTCGGTCTCGCCCTTTGCGCGGAGCGCTGCCAGCAACGCACCGATCTGGGCCTCCGTTGCATCTTCGAACACCGCCGTTGCGGCCTCGGTTGCCTGCTGTTCGGTCAAATCCTCACCGTCGGTGAGCTGCTCGATATACGTGTTCATAATGGACACTAATGTTCGATAGTGGCTTACTATGATCATATATGTACATTCTCTTAATTCTGTTGGTAGTGTTAGGGGTTCTCAGGCATGACTGCTCGATCGACTGCCGTCGGTCAGTCAGTTTCGCAAAGGTCAAGTATCCCTCCCAGTTACTCGTGAGTGTAAGCAAGACGGGGTTCGTGGTCTAGGCTGGTTATGACACCTCCTTGACATGGAGGAGGCCGGCGGTTCAAATCCGCCCGAACCCATAGGAATTTTCGAAGTTGTTTTTTCGAGGCCGGCATTGCGACGTGGAGTGAGTGAACGTCGCGGCCAGACAGTCGATCGTCGAACGGAGTGAGCCGGTCGTCTGTCACGGGTTCAAATTTATTCTCTGAGTGATTGGAGAACGAAAGCCGCGGATTTGAATCAGGGAGTGGAGCGTGTGGAACGACCGTGGTTCAAATCCGCCCGAATTCATGGATATTTTTCGGCGTCGTGAGATTCGATACTGAGATCGCACGATCTGAGTGTATCAACAGGAGAGTCATCCGAAAGCTCGAAGCGGGATAGAAAGCAAGAGTTGCGATTCCTGCCTCAATCCGTGATCACATCATCGATCAACCCGACAGGAGTGGCATCATAGGCAGGATTTCGAATGCTGAACCCCTCAGCTGGCTCAAGCATCACCTCGCTTGCCGGCCGATATTCGTTTTCGAAAACGAAGCCGTCTTCGATGATCTTTGCCCCGGAACCGACGACCCAGACAGGGACGTCAGCCGTGCTGGCAGCGGCGGCGATCGGATACGTCCCGACGCGATTGTACAGATGGTCCTCGACGATACAGTCCATCCCGACGACAACCCGATCGACATCGTCGAGCACCGTCCCGGCGGCGCTGTCGACCAGCAGCTCCGTCTCCACCCGATCGATCGCGCCGAGCACGCGTGCCGTTTTCCGACCGAGATACCGGGGCCGGGCTTCGGTTGCGTACACCCGAAGATGCGTCCCATCGCTCGCCGCCCGTTCGATCCCCTCGAGGACGGTCGACGAGTAATCGTGTGTCAACAACACCATCTCGTCCTCGAGTTGGTCAGCGAACTGCGCTGCAGCCTCGCGCTTTGCGGTCTCAACACGATCAATGACGGAGTCGATCGCCTCCGCGGTTAGCTGCTTTGCAGCGTCTACCGAGGCCGGTTCAGCCTCGCTGACCGTCTCGACGATCGTCCGCTGTGTGGTGTGTAACGATGCATGTGAAGGATTTGCACGCCGCAACGCCCCAGAATTGCGTTCGAGATCCCGAATATACTCCTCGACGGTGGCTGCCTCGCGCTCAGTAAGCGTCTCAAGTGCGCGTGCGGCCTTGATCGCGACAACAGACGAACTGTGTGTCTGCATCTCGCTGATCTCCGCAACCGTCTCGTCTATCATACCCGAACTCTTCGCAGTTCGTACTAAAGAACTTCTGGCTCTGCATCGGCCGTAACAATCATTTGCATTGAAACGAACCCCCGGTGGAGTTATATTCGTTCCAGCAGTAACGAAAGCCAGTGAGCGTTAACGTTGACCGCCGGATCGTCCGCCCTGGCCAGGACACCTACGTGGACGACGCCTGGGATCTCAAAGAACGGATTCGGCAATCCGATGGCGTGTTACAGCAACGACGCGGCTTCTTCACGGATGCGTATCGACGATCCAAAATCTACTGTTATCTCTCTGAGGGACAAGAGGAACGACTCATCGGCTTTGCGGCGGTTCGACGCGACGGCTACATCCTGTTTCTCGCCGTTGCACCAGAGTTTCGTGGAGACGGTTTCGGCCGGCGACTCGTTTCTGGCGTCGCAGAAAATTACAACGGCGTGAGCTGTCACGCACGAACGACGAACGAACGAGCGCTTGGATTCTACGAGCATCTTGGTTTCGAAGTCGAGCGTCGTGTAACCAGCTACTACGAAGACGGTGGCGACGCCTACTACTTGCGACTGGGCGATGAGGGGTTGGCGGAAACGATATCGCGATTCGTCCGTTTCTGATCGGGTATCGAGAGGTTCTTTGTGCACACGTTCGTTCGTAGGATATGAACCAGCGGACGCGTGCGTACCTGCAGGGTCGGTTCGGCGATTACTACCGCCGAACGGAGCTTTCGCTACCGCCCGCGCCCGGGCTGCGTGAATGGGGGGTTATCCCGTTTACGGAGGGTCCAGGGACCACGATGGTCCGCCACAAAGAACTCGTAGAGCTAGGTGATCTCTCGACGTTTCTGGTGGACGAATCACCACGGCACGTGTATTTTTCGGCCGGCCAGTACGACGATCCGGGCGCGCGTTCGATGGCCGAGAAAGGATGGCAGGGTTCGGATCTGGTGTTCGATCTCGATGCCGATCATCTCCCGGCTGTCGATCCCGAAACCGATAGCTACGCCTCAATGCTAGAAACGTGTAAAGCGGCGCTGCTCCGACTGCTCGAATTCTTGCGGACGGATTTTGGTTTCGAGGACGACGCGCTCACGGTCGTTTTCTCGGGGAGTCGTGGCTATCACGTCCACGTCCGGACGGACGCAGTGCGTCCACTGGACCGAGAGGCCCGCAGTGAGATCGCCGCGTACCTGCTCGGAGAGGGCATTTCTGGCGTTGAAGCGCTGACGAGCGAAGAGACCGTTGCCGGTCTCGGTCGATCGACGCCGGCACAAAAACACACGCTCACGACAGATGGCGGCTGGGGACGACGCGTCCACAACAGGCTCTGTACGCTCGTTGAATCCATCCAGGAACTCGATGAGGCGGCTGCAATCGAGCGCCTCCACTCGTTCGATGGCATCGGCGAGAAGGGTGGGAAAATGCTGTATCAGGCGATCCTCGATCGTCCGGAGCAGTTCAGTGCTGGAAATCTCGACGTGGCCGGTCAGTACAGCCACACGCTCGCAAATCAGTTGCTTGAATCGGTGATCGAGGAGAGTGCAGTGCCCATTGACGAACCCGTAACGACAGACATCAATCGACTGATTCGTTTGCCGGGCTCGATCCACGGGGGGAGTGGGCTGGCCGTGTGTGAACTGTCGCTCGATGACGTCGAATCGTTTGATCCGTTAATAGAGGCCGTCCCGGAGCCGTTTTCAGGGGCCGAAATCACCATCAACAACCGAGAGCAACGGGCGGTCCAGCTGAGTGGGGAAACACATAAGATCCCAGCCGGCAATGTAACGGTCCGGGAGTCCATTGGCATCTTCCTCATGGCCAGAGGACACGCTGAAAAGGCACCAGAATGAACCTCGACGAGCTCCAATCAGTTCAGAGTCGCGAACGACAGATCGATAGCCTCCAGCAGCTGCACGACACATTTTATCAAGACGCAGGGCGATTCGTTCGACAGCTCCGCGAAGAGCGCGAATCCGTTGCCGAACGGGCGGCCGACCCGTTCGACTCCCCGGACGTCCAGCGGTTGACAAACGAGATCAACACCGCCGAACGGACCGTCGAATCGATTTATGAGCGCCGGATCGGCAAGCTCGTCAAACAGGCGAGTCTCGATGCCGCGGGAATGGCAGCCGACGTTGATGGATTGACGAGTGAAGAACGCGAGACGTTCGATCGACTCGTCGCTACCATCGAGGACAGCCGCTCTCGCGTGCTCGATACCGTCCTCGCCCAGGAAGCCGCCGCCGAGACCGCACCCCCGAGTGATGATGAGGATTCTGCAGGCCCCTCCGAAGCGAAAGCGTCTGCGAGTGAGCTCCGTGCGTCCTCGGCGATGGGATCCGGCGAAGATGTTACTACCGACCGGGAAACGCCACAACCCCCGCCGGACGAACCCCTTGAGACCGAGTCCGCTCCCGTTCAAGAAGTGGACGAGCCGACAGCTCCACAGCCACCAGATGAGACACCGACAGCTGGCGAGGATACGGACGATGTAGAGCGGATGACGGTCCGAATCACCAGCGATGTCGGCGAGATTCTGGGTGTTGATGACCGGGCGTATGAACTGTCGACTGACGACGTTGTGCGCCTCCCCACGATGAACGCGGATCCGTTGCTTGAACAGGACGCTGCGATCCAGCTCGACCAGTCTTGACCGAAGGAGTGAGAGCTTTGGTCGTGGCTCGGTAGGGTTAGGCATGCCGACGTATCGATCAGTTGCTGACTCGGAGCTCCACGCGTATCGAGCGCTCACTGCGTATGCGTTTCGTCCCCACGAGGTTACCCCCCGATCTGGTGAACAAACGGAGGAGACGCCACCCTGGGCCCAGCTCTCGGCCGACCGAGGGCTGTTCGACGACGGCGAACTCGTCAGCACGATCGCTCACTACTGGCATACGCTCAGGGTGCGCGGCGAGTGGCACACGGTAGGCGGGGTGGCAAACGTTTCGACACCACCAAAACACCGGCGAAACGGCTATGTTCGAACGATGCTCGCCGAATCACTCGCCGAGTATCGCGAGAAAGAGATCGCGTTTTCGGCACTGTGGCCGTTCGACACCGAGTTCTATCGCCGGCTAGGCTACGAACGGTGTGCAGATCAGTACAGGATCACGTGTAGTCCGGACGCGTTGGCGTTCATAGGTGACGAGTCAGCCGGCGGAACCTTCGTGGAGCTGACCCCCGAGGACATTCCAGCACTCGATGCGGTGTACACCACCTGTCACGACCACGATCTTGCGATGGACCGCACTGAAGCGTGGTGGCAAAAGCGGGTGTTCGACTATCGCACCCAGCCATTCGTTGCAGGGGTTGAGCGCGACGGAACGCTCGTCGGATATCTCGTCTACACGATCGAGGACACCGATGATGGCCGCCAGCTAACGGTTCACGAGCGGAGTTATCGCGATGTGCGTGCCTACCGCGAACTGCTGCGATACTGTCGGTATCACGACTCGCAGGTAACCTCGCTTCAGTTTGATGTCGAACAGCCCCTTCTCTGGGAGCTGACTCCCGATCCATCGAGCGTGCGGGTTGAGCGTCGATCTGGTGCCATGTTTCGCGTTGTTGACGTTGAACGGGGGCTCTCTGCGATCGACTACGCCGACACAGGCAGCGTCGTCCTTGAGATAGCCGACTCGGATGCCCCGTGGAACGATGGGCGCTTCGAACTCACGGTGACCGACAATTCTGCCACCTGTGTCCCCAGTACAGATCCCTCTGCGATCGAACTCGATATCTCTGCACTAGGTGCAATCGTCAGTGGCTATCGTTCGCCAGCGACGCTCGCCGAATACGAAACGATCGAGGGCACCGACGCGGCAATCGAGACGCTGGACCGGTTGCTTCCGGCAACCGAGCCATCACTCGTGGAGTTTTTCTAGGTCGGCGTCTGGCTGTAGATGAGATTGCGCTGGATTTCGTTTGCCCCTTCGTAGATGACTGGAATCCGAGAATCGCGAAACACGCGTGCGATGCGGCGGTCGTTCAGCACGGATCGGCCGCCGTGAAGCTGCATGCCGTTTTCGGCACACATCGTTGCCATCTCCGTCGATTTCGTCTTTGCCAGTGCGCCCCAGAAACCGGGCTGGTCGTTGTTAGCGACGGCGCGTGCCGCTCGCCAGTTGAGCGCGCGTGCGGCCTCGAACTCCATGCGCATCTCCGAAAGGCTGTGTTGGACCGATTGAAACGCATCGAGCGTGCGCCCGAACGCCTCTCGGTCGTGAACGAACGACCACGCTTCCTCGATTGCAGCAGCTCCCAGTCCGAGTCCGTGGCCGCCAACGATCACGCGTCCGTGATTGAAAAATTCGGCGAGCATATAAAAGCCGGCACCCTCCGGACCGATTCGGTTCTCGACCGGAATCTGACAGTCAGTGAGCGTGATGTGTGCCTGTTTTGACGCACGCATTGCCATCTTCTCCGGGATGTGCTCTGCGTCGTAGCCGTCAGTGTCGGTTGGCACGATAAAAATCGAGTAGTTGCCGTATCGATTCGACTCATCGTCGTCGGTTTTGGCATAGAGGGTCACCCAGTCGGCCTCCACACCGTTGCCGATCCAGTATTTCTCTCCGTTGATGACGTACGAATCACCCACTCGATCGGCAGTGGTCGACATCCCCGCGAGATCGCTTCCACCATCCGGTTCGGAAACTGCCAGTCCCGTTATCTGGTCGTTGTTCGCAACCGGTTTGAGATACGTCTCCTTTTGTTCTTCAGAGCCGTGATCTTCGAGGATTTCTGCGCCGAATGACGCGAGCATCAGCGTCAGCCCGATGCCGGCATCTGCTCGAAAAAGCTCTTCGGCGACCGCAAGCAGCTCTTCGAGTGAAAAGCCACGTCCACCGTAGGCTTCGCCGATGTCCTGGGCGACGATGTTCGCGTCCATTCCAGCCTCAAGCACGTCCAAGGGATACTCTCCGCTCCGATAGTACTGCGCAGCGACCGGCTCGATTTCGCTTTCGGCAAACTCCCGTGCCTCCCGTTTTGCTTTGTGTGCTGACTCGGGAACGACAGTATCATCTAACAACTCCATCGGTACGAGCCACTTCGATGGCGACGGTAAAGTGACTTCTCCCCCGCCTAAAGTTGCCAGAACGAAGCTCTGGCAGCCCGCCGGATGTAATCCGGCGAAGTAGTCAAGCGAAGCTTGACTGATCAGCCAGAAATTGAAGATTTCTGGTCAAGTGGCAAGAACCCATAGCGCTCTTGCTGATCAACCAGAAATCGAAGATTTCTGGTCAATCCGTAGACTTTTTCCTCGAATTTCTGTAATCCTGATCGGAGATTACTCCTCTGGTGGTGCTTTTGCAGATGGGGAGGTGTCGAACTGATCTGTGCTGTCGTACTGCTCTCGCAGAACGCGCTTTGCAAACTTTCCAGTGGCAGTTTTCGGGACGGCGTCGATGAATTCGAACGCGTCTGGTACCCACCATTTCGGGAACTGTTCTGTGAGCGACGCTTCTAGTTCGGCGGTTAGTTCGTCGCGTGATGCTGAATCGTCGGCAACGACAAAGGCAATCGGGCGCTCTTGCCATTTGTCGTCCCCAACGCCCACCACGGTCGCTTCCTCGACGCCATCATGGCCCATAATGGCATTTTCGAGTTCGACCGAGGAGATCCACTCTCCTCCGCTTTTGATCACGTCCTTGATTCTGTCGACGATTTCGAGATAGCCGTCTTCGTCCACCGTCACTACGTCGCCCGTTTTCAACCAGCCGTCTTCGAAAGTTTCAGCAGTCGCGCTCTCGTTTGCGAAATACTCCGTCGTTACCCACGGCCCCCGCACCCAGAGTTCGCCGAATTGCTCTCCGTCCCAGGGGACTTCGTCTCCGTTATCATCGATCACACGGAACTCGAGGCCCGGCACGGCGAGCCCTTGCTTTGCCCGCTTTGCCCGTCGTTGTGCAGCACTCGCGTCTTCGAGTCCAGCCTTTGCATGTGAGACAGTCCCGATCGGTGCCATCTCCGTCATTCCCCAGGCGTGAAGCACTTCTACACCGTGGCTATCGAACCAGTCGATCATCGATTCCGGCGCAGCAGAGCCGCCGATGACCACCCGCTCTAGCGTTGAGAGATCCACCGCAGTGTGTGTCATATACTCTTTGAGTCCGAGCCACACGGTTGGCACGCCGGCTGCAATGGTGACGCCCTCGGATTCGATCAGTGATCCGAGTTCTGCCGGCTCGGGTGCCGGTCCAGGGAACACCTGCTTTGCGCCCCCAGCCGTGGCCGAAAACGGCATTCCCCACGCGTTGACGTGGAACATTGGAACGACCGGAAGGACGACATCATCGTCGTCAATCGGAATCCCCTGTGGAGACTGTGTGGCCATCGTGTGTGACCAGAGCATCTGGTGGGTGTACTCGACGCCTTTTGGCTTTCCGGTCGTTCCTGATGTGTAACACATCCCCGCTGGGGCCGTCTCTTCGAGCGCTGGCCACTCGAACGCCGATTCATGGGCGTCGAGATATGACTCGTAGTCTTCGATCGGGTCGAGTGCGCTGGCGCTCGCCGAATCATCCATCACGACAAACTGTGTGATGGTGTCGGTTTCGGTCGCTGTGAGGGCTTCAGTAACGGTCTCTACCAGCGATGGATCGACGAACACCACACGATCACCGGCATCGTCAATGATGTGGCTGATGTGATCGGTTGGCAATAGCGGATTGATCGTGTGTAACTGTGCGCCCATTGATGTAACCGCGAAATACAGCTCGAAATGACGGTGATGATTCCAGCAGAGCGTGGCGACGCGATCGCCGGCGGTGACACCAGTTGCCCGGAGAGCGCTGGCAAGCTGCTTGACGCGACTGGAATACTCACTATACGTGTATCGCGTCAGTCCATCGTGACCGCGAGAAACGATCTCCGTCTCCGGATAGAGTCGCTCTGCACGCCACAGAAACGGTCGCAGTGTCTGATCGGTTGCGCCTGGCATACGATCACATAGCAGTCAACCATACTAACTCTTCTCACGAAACGTCCGTGCTCACTGTCGATGGCTCACGGCAAGCCCCTCCCCGAGCGGAAGCAGTGCGGTCTCGAACGCCGGATCGGCTCGAACGGTTTCGAGATACTCTGCAATCCCGCGCGTGGAGGCGGTGGTTTCGACGCTCGTTCCCGAGAGCAACTCCGTGAGTGAGGAAAATTCGATCGATCCGGCGTCGATCATGTTATCGGCGAGGACGATCCCGCCCGGAGAGACCTTCTCTCGGACGACTTCGAATGCTTCTGCGTACCGGTCTTTTTCGTTGTCGATCAGCACCACGTCGAACGGCCCGTCGTACGACTCGATCGTTTCGATTGCATCTCCACGCTCAAAGCTGGTGGTGCCCTCAAACGCCGATCGCTCAAGAAACGTGGCAGCTTGCTCAAGATTTTCCTCATCGAGGTCGGTGAGCACGAGCTGTCCGTCGTCGGGGAGCTCTCGAGAAAACCAGTAGGCCGAGTAGCCAAAGCCAGAGCCAAACTCGAAGACTGATCGAGCATCGACCATGCGTGCGAGGACGGCCAGCCAGCCTCCAACAGCTCCTCCGACGATCGGAAACGACCGCTCGCTGGCGAGCGTTTCCATCTCCGTTAGGACGGCGTCACTCTCCGGACCAAGGGTCGTCGCAAACGATTCGAGGTGTGCACTGATCGTTGGATCCATGGTCGTGGGTGGCTCCCGTCGGTGAAAAATTCACGGGCACTGTCGGCAGCCACTCGATTCGTTCGCGATTGTTACTTTTCAGTACTGTCAGAAATGGAACGAATAACCGGAATCGGTCCAGAATCAGCCTCTTCTTCGACCCAGCTCTCTGAGCCGGGATCGTCCGTCGCTTCGAGCGTGTCGTCTTCGGTCTCACCGCCGTCGGTTGTAGAGCCCCAGTTTCCGTCATCGTCCGTCTGTGGCTTTGCTTCGCTCGATCGACTCGTGTTCGCCTCGAACTGTTCGGTGGCTGTGTAGACGTTTTTTTGCTCGAGTATTCGATCGACAGCCTCGCGGGCTGCGTCGTCCTGACTTTTGATCACGACCGTCACTTTCATTCCAACTGCCAATGCCATTGCCATAGCCGCACCCCCAACCGTGCCGAACAGCATTTTTTCCGTCGAGCCGACTGCGACACGAGAGATCATTGCTCCGGCAAACCCACCGAAGAGACCGAACCAGATCATCGATCGCAGTCGAGCAGGATCCCACCCAGTGAATCTTCGGAGCAACAGCGCGACGATGCCGATGACCGCGACGCCGGCGAATGTGCCAAGCGGGACGATGTTGATCCCATATCGAAGATTCGGCTGAAACACCACGCCCGAAAGCGCGGCGAACAGCCCAGAAAGCAACAACAGTTCGAGGTGGATCCGGTCGAGTTCAATCCGTATCATTGGTTGTTGACTCCGCGATCGTGCGTCTCTCCCCCGCGAAACCGCCAAAAGGAGAGTACGCGCCGAGTCCGATCGCTGATGTAAGGTTGCATACCCCTAAAGGATAGGGGGGTACTTTATTTGTTTGATACGGATCAGCGAGCAAATTGGCACTCACCAACCGCTCACAGCATTATTCTCGAGCAAATCGAGCGTTTCGTCTACGTCGCCGTCCATTCGCTTGAGTAGCCCCTTGATTTCGTCACGGACGGCGCTGTCGACAGCGACGTGCACCATACCGACATCCGGCTGGCCGTACACCACGCTTGCCTCCGATGGAGCGAGCATAATCGCGGGGAGTGTCGCCAGATCTTCTTCGCCATCGACGACAATCACGGTCGAATCGTCGGTAGCGATGGCCGTCCCGAGCGCTTCGATCAGCGCTGGTGAGATCGTTGCGGCGTCGTTGACAACCGAATGTTCGTTCGAGAATGCGGTGCGGTCGATCGACTCATCGAGTGGCGTACGCTTGGTCTGATCGTCAATGACGGCGACGGCCGGTGTGCAAACAGCCAGCAGCGTCTCAGTGACGACATCACCGACGGTGATCAACGGCGTTTCTGCCACGGACAACAGCTCGTCTGGATCGGTGTACACCGTTCCCATCGGTGATTTGAGTGCCGACCGTAGCGACGGAGGAAGTGTGAGCACGATCAGCGGACCTTCAACGCGTACGCACCTGCGCTGGTGACGTTCATTTCGTCTGCCACCTCGCTTTGCTCGGGATGTGCGATGACCACGTAGCCTGCCCAGTCCTCGGTCAGGCTGCTCGAACCACACTGCGTGCAGTTCTGTGCGTCGGGACCGTTGACGAGGTGGCACTCACGACAGGCGAGGCGTTTGTTCGCCACGCTCACTCACCCGTGGCGGCCGGTTCCTGCTCCCGACGCTCTTTCAGCCAGCCGAGCTTGCCAAGGCCTGGCTGTTTGGCCGTGAGGCCAATTTTGCTGTCACGCGGATTGCGCTCGTCGATGCTTTTGGTGACAATGCGCGCTCGGACGGAGTCGCCCGCCCCGATCGTGCTGTTCGATTCGCGCGAAGCGAGCTGCTGGTTCTCCTCGTCGTACGCCAGATATTCATCGGAAATCTGTGAGACGTGGAGCAGTCCATCGACCGGTCCGATGCCGATGAACGTACCGAAGTTGACGACTTCGACGACTTCGCCATCGACCACTTCCTGCATCTGTGGATCGAACGTGACGGCGTCGAACACCGCCTCGTAGTAGACGCCTGGACGGTTTGGCAACACCGTACCGTCACCAACCTCGACAACGTCGACAATGCTGACGACGCTGCCAACGTCTTCGTCCATCCGCCCTTCGAGCTTGTCTTGTAGCAGTCGTTTCACCAACGATTCCGAAACGTCGGCCAGGTGCCGGGGTGGCACCTCGACCGTATCGCGTAGTCTGACCCGTTTGTACATAGTTACTGGATAGCGAGTTTGTTCTGACCCCTTACACAAATTACTGCGACAGAGAGGCGGTCACGCAGGGGTCTGTCGTTCGTGACCACGTAGTCACACGCCCCATCGTTTGCGAGTTCGACGAGTGCGTCGTCGGCGTAGGCCGCCTCGGTCTCGAGTATCCCACAGCGCGCTGTGAGGTCGTGGCCAACGCGGGCCGCGGTCGATTCGGTGCCGTGGCCGCTCTCGGCCAGCGTTTGCAGCTCTGCAACCACCGGTTCGACGGTGTAACACTCATACGTTTCGAGCAGTCGATCGAGCTCCTCGAACACGCGGACACCACACTCGACCGGCATCATCAACGCGTTCGTGTCAAGGACGACTCGATCCATGCTCTGTTTCGATTTTCGTTACTCTCCGACGAGCGTTCCCACGCCGATGAGCCGCCAGCGCGTTCCGACACGGCGATTGATCGCGATCTTCGCGCCCGGTTCGGCACACACTGGTCGTTTGAGGTTCACTTCACACTCCTGGTTGCGCGCACTCGTCACCGCGCCGACGGTGGTGGCGGTACCAACGGTGAGCATCAGGGGCTCACCGGTGTTGATCGGTTCGATCTCGTCGCCACCGACCAGGCGATCGAGCAGTTCGACTTCGATTTCGAATTCGTTCCACGTTGGCGGTAGCGTTCCCGGTGGCCCGGCGACCTGTCCGGCGAGCGCATCGCCTTTGGTGATCGACGGATCGAGGCCAGTGCCGACGCCAAGCAGTCCACCCGGTCCGACGGTATCGGGCATTTCGTTGCCGGCCTGAATCGACCGAACCGTCGTCGTGATCGGTCGGTATTCGGATTGACCACCTTCTTCGAACTCGCGGCCTGGCCGGAGTTCGAGCTCCTGGTCGGTCGAAAGCTCACCCTGCACGAGACTCCCGCCGAGTACGCCGCCATGGAGCTCGTCGAATCGGGTTCCCGGTCGGTTGATGTCGAAGCTCCTCGCGACTTCCATTCGGGGCTCCGTTTCGGGCGATTGCTCCGGCGTTGGAATCTCCGTTTCGATCGCCTGCATCAAGAGGTCCATGTTGACCTCCTGTTGGGCGGAAATCGGGACCACCGGTGCGTCTTCGGCGACGGTTCCCTCGACGAACGACTTGATCTGCTCGTAGTTGTCGCGGGCCGTCTGGTTGTCGACGAGGTCGATCTTGTTCTGTGCGATGACGATGTTCTCGATGCCGATAATGTCGAGCGCCATCAGGTGCTCTGCGGTCTGGGCCTGTGGGACCTGCTCGTTCGCCCCGACGACCAGCACCGCGCCGTCCATCATCGCCGCGCCCGAGAGCATCGTTGCCATCAGCGTTTCGTGACCGGGAGCATCGACGAACGAGACCGTTCGAACGAGCTCGCTCTCAGTGCCGTCCGGACACTCCGTCTCGACGGTGAAACACTCCGGGGCGTCCATCTCGGGACACCGCCGGAAGGTGGCGTCGGCGTAGCCGAGCCGTATCGATATCCCGCGCTTCATCTCTTCGGAGTGCTGGTCGGTCCACTCGCCACTGAGCGCCTGAACCAGCGTCGTTTTACCGTGATCGACGTGGCCGACGAGACCGATGTTCACCTCCGGTTGTCGGTGTTCCCTTGTCATCTCGTTAGTAATACGGTCACCTACCCTCGTGGCGAGCATAAACCTGCTGTTTCTCAGACTCACGCCGCTCACCAAATCTGACAGTCACTCGCCACCCCCTGCGTGGCGGCCAAGCAGTCGCTGTGTCCCGATCTACGCTCCCGTGTGCGTTCACTGACCTGGTCCAGAGCGGCCCACCAGCTGTCGAACCAGCATGGGCTGGGCAACCAGACGATTAGCTGACGAGTCGCTTTTATTCAGGCCATTCGAAGCGGTTTTGTGGACGAGTTCGGATTTGAGCTGTCGCTGTGTGCCACACTCGAGGGCAACGAGACGCCCCAGATCGTGAGCCGGCAGCTTGGCGCGAGCACCACCGGCTCCCGGATCGTCGATGTCGTCACTGTGACGCCAGGATCGGCGTTCGGAGCGCGCACACGGATCTCTCCCGCAACGATTCCGGCGCTGGCGATCGACGCCGACGTTGGCGTTGGTCGATATCGATACTGGAAGGCGGCGTTTGACTGCAATGCTGACCGTGCGCGGGCAGTGATCGACCGTGCCGTCGAGATTGGCTTTTTCGAGCGCGAGCGCCGTGGTGGTCGGACATACATCCGCCAGACTGCTCGCTATCCCGACTGGATTGGAACGGTGCGCGCTATCGAGAACAAACCGGACCTCGGTGCTCCAGGTGCGCTCGAACGCCAGCTCCAGTTCGATGTGAGCCTCGGCGTCTGTGATGAAGTGGTGTTGGCGACGAACTCACACGTCACCGGTGCCCATCTCAATCGTATTCCAGAAGCGGTCGGCGTCTGGGAGTTCGATCCCGACACCACAGAGTGCGACGTGATCCGTTCGCCGACGCCACTTTCGGACGGTCCCGGCGTCGAACCGACCGACCGTAAACCCTCTCATACGGCGATCGAACTCGTGAGCGACGCTCAGAAACAAAGGCTCCGTCGGACGATCGCAGAACGCGCGTACGGCAACGGCTGGCGCGTCCCGTTTCCAGCCTGCCCGCACGTCGAAAACCACACCGTTGGCGGGGTTGATGGCATTCCGTTCTGTACGAACTGCGAGGCAATCGTTCGCCCAGCGACTGCGTGCGAGTCGGCTGGTGGCTATCCCCACCCGATCGATCTCGACGAACGCCGTAACGCCCATTCTCCGTGGATCAGACGGCCGCCGGACGCCCGCACAGAACAAGGATCGCTCGATGCATTCTGAAACGACCCGTTCCGAAAGTTCTTTGGTGTAGTTTAGGCTATCCAAAAACAGAACGCGCGGTGTTCGCAACTGCGTGCGGGAACCGAACGGCACACAGATCATGGCGAGTACAACGGAGTCTCTAACGGGCGCAATCGAAGAACAGAGCGACGACACGGAGCGTGACTCGGGACGTGTCCAGTCGAGCATGCTGTCTGGCACCGAGCTGTCGCTATCGTATGCGACGAGCGAGCAGCCGGTCGTAGAGTGTGAACGAATCGACATTCCTGAGGGAGAGATCACGGCGATCGTCGGTCCGAACGGCAGCGGCAAATCGACGATGTTGGCCGCGCTCTCGGACCATCACACGCCGGATGCGGGGTCGGTCGTGCTCGATGGCCAGACGATCGAGGAGTACGGCAACAAAGAGCTCGCCCGAGCGCTCGGTCATCTTTCACAGGAACACGGTTCACCCGACAGCGTCACCGTTGCGGATCTTGTGGCCCACGGGCGCTATCCCCACCGCGGTCCGTTTGAATCGCTGACGGAAGCCGACGAGGCGGCGATCGAGCGTGCGCTCACGCTTGCCGGCGTCGAGTCATTGCGCGAGAAGCCAGTCGGTGATCTGTCTGGTGGGCAAAAACAGCTGGCGTGGATCGCGCTCGTGCTCGCCCAGGAGACTGACACGCTGTTGTTAGATGAGCCAACGACGTATCTCGATCTCCACCACCAGCTTCGGGTGATGGAGACGGTTGAGCGGCTCAACGAAACCGACGACGTAACCGTTGCCGTCGTGCTTCACGACATTGCCCAGGCGGCTCGGTTTGCGGACAATCTCATTGCGATGTGTGATGGCGAGCTGTACGACTGGGGACCCCCACGCGACGTGTTGACGGAGTCGTTGCTCGCAGACGTATTCTCCGTAAAGGCGACCGTCGTGTATGAACCGGCCCTGCAGATCATTCCCGAACGTTCGATCAGCGACTGAGGAGACACTGAAGATCCATGACGACAGTGACAGGCGAAAAGCGGAGTGAACCGTCCAGCAGTGAGTACGACGTGGCGATCGTCGGTGGTGGCGCGGCAGGCCTTTCGGCGGCCGTCTTTACCAGTCGGTACGACCTCTCGACTGTGGTGTTCGACCGGGGGCCATCGGCGATCCACCGGTGTTACAACATCGAAAACTATCTCGGCTTCGTGGGGATCGATCCCCAGCAGTTCCTCCAGTTGGGCCGTGCCCACGCCCAGTATGAGGGCTGTGAGATCGTCGATGATTTCGTCGAGACCGTCGAACGCCCGGATTCACTCGATGGCGGGTTCCGTATTGAAACTCAGCAGGACGAGGTTGTGACGGCGACGCGGGTTATTGGAGCCTCGGCGTACACGGCCGACTATCTCAGTTCGCTCGATGACGGCGCATTCCACGAGCCAGGAACACATCCCGTCGAGTGCGATACAGAAACCGGTCGCACGTCGATCGATGGGCTCTACGTGGCGGGGTGGCTCTCCGGTGAGCCCCATCAGGTAATCATTAGTGCTGGCCACGGCGCACGCGTTGCAAAATCACTGATCACCGATCTGCGGGTCGAAGCGGGCTTTTGGGACGAGGTCGCAAGCTACTGGGACTGGCGGGTTGAAGGCGGGACGTATGGCGACGCTGGATGGAACGAACACATCGAGGAGTGGGTTGCCGAGACGATTCCCGATGAGGCCTCAATTGCAGACGAACGGCGCGAACGGGTCACAGAAGCGGTCATCGAAGAGCGGCGTTCCTTTCAGCTTTCCGAAGAAGGACGCGAGCAACGAACCACGGACAACCGCCAGTTGCTCGAAACACATCTTTTCACCGACGAATAGTTCGTTTTCAAGGTCGAGTGGGCTCTCGTGTGCGCCCCCTGCGGTAGTACGCAAGGGCCGTCACGAGCGTTCCGACCACACCGAACGCCGTGTACCATTTGATCACGCCCATCGGTCTCGTCCATCCAAGAGAGAGCATCCATCCACCGGCGAGCGTCCAGAGCGCACAGACCGCTCCGAACGTCAGCTCGCCAACACCAATCGCCGTTGCGTTCGGCTGCGCTTCGAACTGGTGTTCCATCAGCTGTGGTGCGACCACTAGCATCACCAGGAGGATTCCCAGCACCACTCTGGGCACCCAGGTTGCAGGTGAGTGCCCGCCCATCGCCACACGAACGCCCAGCCATGTCTCGAGGATTCCGTATCCGAGCACAGCCAGCTGTATTGCACGGAGTCGAACCGAAGCGCCCATCACACGCTCCCTATTTTCTTACTCTATATAAATTTATGCAATAAATGGGGTCATCGGGTGGGGACCGTACAGATTTGTACTGCATCGTTCGCATAGATCACATCAGCGTCACGAGGACAGATGACCTCCCTCGAAACGCGGGGCGTGTGCGCCATGCTCGCATTCTGATGAAAGAGTCCAAAATAGGCTGCGCCGCGTCGTTGATAGGAGCGGTAGATCCTGGTCTCTGCGGGCCGAACCACGGTCGTAGTCGTTCCACTGACGTTCCGCGTAGAGCGTGCATATCCAACGACCGTTCCGGACTGGGTACTAATCGTTGCACTTTCCATGTTGTGTGCAAGCGTTCGATTGACTACCACCGTGTACGGATGGTCCGTGACCCAGTTTCTGGATTTATTTTTTGCGTACCGATCGATCGCCTCAATAGCGGCCAGCTCTGCGTGCGTGAAGCTGTATCGGGCCTGCGTGTTCTCGAACGGTGGGCTATCGATGGTGCTGTCGCTCGCCAGCATCGACGTGGTCGGAAAGCAGAGAATAACCACCAGAAAGACGGTGCCAGCGATTCTGGGAGACGTGGTAGCACTGAGATGTGCGAGCCCAATCACTGCTACTACAGCCATCGGTGCGAGCATGAACGCAAACCAGCGGCCTGGAACGAACGTTCGAATTCCAAACAGGGGAAAGCCAAACACGAAGACGGACATTATCCCCACGCTGAACACCGGCGTGAATGCGGCCTGAGATCGATTCTGTTGCTGTAACACCCAGAGACTTCCAACGATAGTGAGACAAAACACCAGCAGAAAGCCGGCCACGTCGAGATACTCGACGATGAACTCCATCGTCGTCTGCGTGGGGACGACGGTTGGGGACAATCCGCCAGCATCAGCAGTTTGGCCGAGTCCCGCGGTGATGAGCGTCTCCGAGAAGTACGTGCCGATCGTCGTCAAGAAGGTAGCACCCTGATAGGGCGTCAGCGACCACATGAACGTGATCAATCCGAGATCGAACACCAGTAATCCGGTGAGATTCACCGTTTCTGCGGTGTGTGCCATCCGCCAGCGCGTTCTGGTCGAAGTAAGTATGCCCGAACTGATCACGAGCGAAGCGAGCACGGCACCGCCAGTCAGCACGAGCATGATGAACGAGGACACCTGGTGTGTGAGAATCACTGAAATACTGAAAAAGACGACGAGAAAGAAATCCCGTGGCGTATAATCCACCTTGAGCATCCGTTCGAGCGAGTAGAACACACCGAGAAAAAATACCAATCCCAGACTTGTCGGAATGAGATGTAGCCCCCACTCGATCACTGCCCCGCTCATCGAGTAGAGTGCCCCAGCGAAGACGGCCCAGCGCTGGGTAACGAACGAACTCGCGGTGGCGTAGACGAACACCACTGAAAGCGGCATCGACACACCGATAACGAGATAGAGCGCGGATTTGATCGACACGTCGAGCAAGAGACTCGATCCAACGACGAGCAGGTGATAGAGCGGTGATGCGTAGTATTTCTGGCCGCTGATCGGCTGAAGCGATCGGGCGGCGTGTATGTCCTGTGCCCAGTGGGCCATGTGTGTCCACACGTCGATGCCGATGTAGCCTGGGGTGGTGTACAGCGCCACCAGTCGAACGATCATGCCAAAGACGATGATCAAAAACAACCACAGCGTCGGCGAAATATCCTCCTCATCGGCAAAGATGATCAGCACAAGAATGGCAGTCCCCACCGCACTACAACAGAGATACCAGGCGAGCGATCGTTCGCCCTGAACCCCCGCGATGAGAACCAACATCGCCATCCCGATGACGATTACTGACGGAAGCAACCGTACAGCCGTTCTAGTGAGTCGTGGGATCGCCGTGTTGCGATCGACGCTCACTGAGAGCAGATACAGACCTGCCGCACAGCCCGTTGCGATCGGCAGTGTCCGCGCAAACACGTCAGTGAGAACTAGCTGGAGTGGTAACAGCACAATTCCCATCAGAAGGCCCACGCCAGCAACCAGCACATCGAATGGAACGTCCCTGAGCCGGTCCATTGGCGATTGCTGGATACGCATTCGGTACTGACCAGAATCCAGAATTGTCAACCGTATCAGTTTTGTGGTTCCGGAGCAACCAACTGGCAGTTTGCATTCACCAGAACGAATTGCGACCCGAAGCTATTACTCGCCAGGAGTTTTAGGCCAACCTAAAGAACATGCGCCAGTTATGTACACTCCGTCGACAGATCGAAGAGCTATCGACAGTTTCTGGGGGCTACCGTGTCGTTTGCTCACAGTGTGGGATGCGACCGGTTCCAGTCTCCGGATACGCTTTCGAGACGCACAGTGCGGCCGATCGGGCACGCCAGTTGACGATGGCCTACCGTGATCGACTTCGGCAGTTTGATCCACAGACCACAGTCCACGATCTCACCGTTCGTTCTGCGCTGGCAGTCTGTCCCGTTGGATCTGCGTGTGGCCATAGCCACACGCAGTGAGCGGTGTTCCCGGGTGATTTTTGGACTGTTGTGATCACGTACAAATATGGAAACACGACCTCTGGGCAGTACTACCATTGCTCCGACGGTGATCGGTCTCGGCACGTGGAACGTCGGGCCGGTCTGGGGCGACGTGAGTGATTCACGGATTATCTCGGCGATCGAGACGGCACTGGACGAGGGGATAACGTTTCTGGACACGGCAGAAGTGTACGGCGACGGTCGGGCCGAGCGGCTGATCGGCTCCGTGCTTGCCGGTCGCGATCGCGCGGAGATCGACGTGGTGACGAAGGCGAAACCTGACCCGGACGGTGGCCATTCCCGGGACGGACTTCGTGCGTCGGTGACTGGCTCTCTGGACAGACTCGGCGTCAACTCGCTTGATCTGGTGCAGCTTCACTGTCCGGACACGCCGGCGTACTACGATCCATCGGTCTTCGAGACGCTCGAGTCACTGCGTGAAGAGGGAGTGATCGACCACGCCGGTGTCAGCGTTGAACTCGTCGAACAGGCCCAGAAGGCGATCGAATACGACGTTATCGAATCGGTGCAAATCATCTTCAATCCGTTCCGGTTGCGCCCGCGCGAGTGGTTTTTCGAGGCCGCAGCAAAACACGATGTCGGCGTCATCGTTCGCGTACCGCTTGCCTCTGGCCTGTTGGCCGATGCATTTGACGGCTCGAGTACGTTCGATGCAGACGACCACCGTCGCGGTGCGATCGAGGCAGGCGTAACTGCGGGTGTCGGAACGAAAGGCGGTGAAACGTTCGCTGGCGTTCCCTTCGACGCCGGAATCGAGGCCGTCAATGCCCTCAGAGCGCACGTTCCCGAGGCGATGACGATGGCGCAGTTCACACTCCGCTGGATTCTGGACCACGACGCTGTCACGACAGTCATTCCTGGCTCAACGTCTCCCGAGCACGTCGCAGAGAACGTAGCCGCCGCGTCGTTCGAGCCACTGTCACACGAGGTCCACGGCGCAGTGACCGACATTTACCAGGAGACTGTCAAAGGGTACGTTCACCACCGCTGGTGATCACAACGAGAACTGTTCACCATCGACGGCTGCTTCCGGCCGAAACGCTTCTTCGGGCGTTGGAAAGTGTGAAATGTGGACCAGGCGCGTTCGATCAGCGCGAAGCTCCGAAGCCAGATCGAGTGCTCCCTCGGTCGTCATGTGTTTGGTGCCGAACGTTCGTGGGACGCCCGCTGTTGTTTTGTGTGTCCCGCCGAGTGGATGGTGTGAGCAGAGTCGGGCGGGAACGATCGCGTCGGCAAGCAGCAAGTCCGCGTCGGCGAGCTGGTGTCGGGAACGGTCTGGGATGGCAAAGTTCGTGTCGCCGGTGATCGATAGCTTGGCATCGTCGGATTCGACGGTGAGTCCATAACAGAGCAGCGGTGGGTGCTCGACAGGGACGAGCGTAATCTGCAGTCCACAGACCTCAACCGTCTCGAACGGCGTCTGTGGATGCACGTCGATCGCATCGAGATAGTCGAACCGCCGTTCGATCGTCTCGGCCACGCTTTCGTCAGTCTGTGGATCCGTTTCGTCGGCGGCGTACACCGGCACCGAATCGAGCAATCGGTAGGCGTTGCCGAGTCCGTCGAGGTGATCGAAGTGAATGTGTGTGATGACGATCGCGTCGGGCAACGACAGCCCATCCCGCAGGAACTGATATCGGAGATCTGGACTCGCATCGATGAGCACCGACTCGCCGGTCCTTTCGTTTGTGACGTGCACCGAAAACCGGGTGCGTTCTACGTCTCGGTCGTTCGCGGCCGTACACGTCGGACATGAACATCCCGGGGTCGGCGTTCCCGTCGTATCGCCAGTTCCGAGCAGTGTGACCTCCATTAGTCGTCGGTGTGGTGGTGACTGTGATCGTGGCCACCATCATCAGAGCCTGCAATGAGCGCGTCTGGGTCTCCGTTGATCATGTCCATGTTTTTGAGGTTGTCGCGCTCTTCGAAGCCATCGACTGCGTGCAACAGATCCTCCTGCGTGAGTGTGGTGCGCTCTTCTGTGAGCGCGTTCAACACCGCCTCTCGCATCACGAGACGGAGATCGCTGCCAGTCAACCCCTCGGTGCGTCCTGCGATCTCTGCTGGATCGAAGTTCTCGATCTCCATTCGTTGAGTGATTACTCGCAGAATGTCTGCGCGCATCTGGTCGTCTGGTTTTGGGAAATTGACAATTTCGTCGAACCGACGCCAGGCGGCAGCGTCCAGCTGATCGGGGTGATTCGTCGCGCCGATCAACAGCACGTCGTCGCGGATCAGACTCACTTCGTCGATCGACTTGAGCAGCGTATTCACCGCCCGTTTGATTGCGGCGTGCTCGTCGCTCGATCTGGTCTTCGCGACGAAATCGAATTCGTCCATGAAGAAGATACACGGTGCGAGTCGCTTTGCCACCTCGAAGGCCTTATCCACGTTCTTTGCCGTCTCACCCAGATACTGGCTGGTGATCATCGAGAGCTTCACCTCGACGAACGGGAGTTCGAGCCCATGAGCCAGTGCCCGGGCAACGGACGTTTTTCCCGTTCCGGGCGGACCAACGAGCAGTAGCTTCCCGATCTCTCGGAGGCCGATCTCGGCGAGATACTCCCGGTGTTCGATCGCTTTGACGATTTTCTGGATTTCGGCCTCCTGATTCTCCGTGAGGACGAGATCATCGAGCGTCATCTCCATCTCCTGCGGAGAGCGGACTTCGACGAGATCGAGCATCTCCTCGTCATCTTCGTCGAACACCTGCTCGAGCAGGCTATCGATCCAGACGCGGTCTGCGTGCACCGGACGATTCATCGATTGTGCAGTCTCATAATCGACCGCCTCGATTTCGTCTTCAAATCGCCACGCGAGCGTCGGATTGGTGAGCAGCCGCTCGTCGTCAGTTCGTTTCAGATACCACTGCTCTGCCATCTCTTCGTCGGAGAACGAGAGCTTTCCCGTAAACTCCTCGCGCTGTGTGAACAGTAGTTCAGATACCACATCCCAGGGGTGTGAGATTCCGGTCGCCTCGGAGATGCGCGTGTTCGTCACAGTGAGCGGTCGCTGGATCGTTCCGGGAACGTGTCGGTCGGCTGCATCCGTACTTTCGGAGTCGGTGTCTGAATTGCCGTCGTCCACGTCGCCCGAGGCCGTGCGCCAGAATGCACGGCGATACGACGGAGGTAGATCGCCCGGATCCAGAGCGTGCTCCTCGTTGTAGATACGGGCGGTTAGCATGAGTTCAATAACGTCGAGCGCCGGGCCAGTCATTCCCCAAACAGTTATCGTGGAACGCGTATAAGATCGTCGGACCGAATTTTCACGCTACGTGGTGACATGTATCGGCGCACCGATAAACTCTTTTGCAGTGTGAACCGGAACTGCCGGGCGAAAAGTTGTTAGCGGGCTGTTTTAACACGCTGAAGCAGTATATGAGGGTATGGTGGATACGACACCAGTAGTGGTCAAGGCGTACCGAACTCCGCAGGGTAAAGAGGATGGCGTGTTTGCGGACGTTCGTAGCGAGGATCTTTCAATTCCGTTGATCAACCAGATCTTGGCAGAGACTGGCCTTTCGGGCGAGGATATCGACGATCTGATGTGGGGTTGTGCCCAGCAGCGCGGCGAGCAGGGGAACAATCTGGCCCGTGTGATCGCGTTGCTCTCCGATCTCGGTGAGTCCGTCCCGGCAACGACGGTCAACCGCTGGTGTGCGTCCTCGGCGCAGTCGGTCATTTCGGCCAGCGACGCGATCCGTGCCGGCCAACGCGATGCGATCATCGCCGGCGGCGTCGAGAGCATGTCTCGCGTGAAGATGGGGCAGAACACGCAGAACGCCCATCCCGGGATGAACGATGAGTACAACATCGCGAAGCTCTCGATGGGGATGACGGCCGAGGAGGTTGCTGACCGCTACGACATCAGTCGTGAGCGCCAGGACGAGTATGCCGCTCGTTCACAACAGCGCGCCGTCGAGGCGACCGAAGAAGGTCGGTTCGACGACGAAATCATTCCGATCGAGACCGAAGACGGCACGGTCAGCGAGGACGAGGGGCTTCGTCCGGGGACCACCGCAGAGAAGCTCGCCGGACTGCCCACGGTGTTCAAAGCGGACGGGACGGTCTCGCCAGGTAACGCATCGCAGGTGTCCGACGGCGCTGCGGCGTTGCTCATCACCTCGAAAGCGTTCGCCGACGAGCACGATCTCGACGTGATGGCAGAAATCGGAGCCAACAACGTCGCCGGCGTTGACCCCGAAGTGATGGGCATCGGTCCGGTCCCGGCCGTCGAAGGGATGCTAGAGCGCAACGGCCGATCGATCGATGAGTACGGACTCGTCGAGCTCAACGAGGCCTTTGCCAGTCAGACAGTGTACTGCCAGGAGGAGCTCGGTTTTGACGACGACATCTTCAACGTCAACGGCGGTGCAATCGCCATTGGCCACCCGCTCGGTGCCAGTGGCGCACGACTGCCGGTGACGCTCCTCCATGAGATGGAAAAACGCGACGTTGAGCGCGGTATTGCGACCGAGTGTGTCGGCTTCGGACAGGGTGCGGCGATCGAGTTCAGCCGATAGTCGAGGATCGGTTGGGGTGTGGAAGCGTCCACAAACGCTATTCTTTGCCAACACGACGATCGTCCATGGGACGGACGACAATCCGCGATATTGAGGCCAAACACGACGCTGGCGAGCAGCTGACGATGTTGACCGCCTACGACGCGCCGATCGCCCGGTGTGTCGATGCTGGCGGCATTGATATGATTCTGGTTGGTGACACCGCCGGTCACAACCACCACGGCTACGATGATACGCTCCCGGTGACGATGGACGAAGCGCTCTCGAACACTGCCGCCGTCGCCAGGGGGACCGAAGAGGCGATGGTGATCGCGGATCTGCCGTTTTTGAGCTACGGCACGTCACTGGAAACGTCGCTGGAGAATGCGGGGAAGTTCATGAAAGAGGCCGGTGCGGACGCCGTCAAACTTGAAACACCACCAGAGGGTGGAACGACCGTCGAGATTGTCGATCGGCTCACAGAGCTGGGAATCCCCGTGATGGGACATCTCGGGCTGACACCCCAGCGAATGAACGAGATCGGCGGGCCGGTCGTACAGGGTCGAGACGGGCCGGACAGTGCTGTTGCCGATCAGTTCGTTGAGACCGCACAGGAACTGGTCAGCGCGGGCGTGTTTGCGCTCGTTCTTGAGGCCGTCACGGAGCCGGTGGCCAAACGGATCACCGAGGCGATCACCGTTCCAACGATCGGGATCGGTGCCGGTCGGCACGTCAACGGCCAGGTGCTCGTGATCACGGATCTGCTCGGACTTGGCAACGAAGGCTACCGGTTCGAGAAGACGTACGCGGATCTGGAAACCGAGATCACCGATGCAGTCGGGACGTTTGTTGATGATGTCAGCCAGCAGGCGTATCCAGCGCGAGAGCACGTCTATGAGCCGATTGATGAGTGAGTGAATACCCCAGACCTGGGCGAGTCCACGCCAACCTCATTCCAACTGTATAATTTACTTCCTGTTCGTGATTGCGGTATCGAACCACGATGGACGCGCAACGGTTGTCGAGTTAATCGACGTAAATTGGACGGTATGGGTTACGTCGACTGACGTGTTCTCGACCGTAGTCGCTTCTGTTGGGGGATTTTTCAGCATGGCGTGATACTGCGCTGTATAGTTGTAGATTCGTCCCTGTGGACCAACGACGGCTGTTGTGTAACTATCTGCTGGTGTTATCAGTTGATCAGTAATGACTGTCGGTGGTGGCTGTCCCGTCACTTCAATAACTGTTCGATTTTCTGTCTGGAACTCAACGACGTTCATTTCACTTGCAGCATACGAGGTGGTGAATCCTGTCCGCGTTCTGGTCCACTCTTCGATGACAACCGAACGATTTCGTCGTGTGTCAGTCCGATAGCTTGTATTGGACGAACTATTTCGTTGGGAGACTGCTTGGGTTCGATTCGCCCACAGTTCGTATGTAATTGCGGAGTGTCCGGAAGAGGCGTGTGCACTCTGGGTAATGCTGATGAAAATACGACTGCGGTCATCCGTCACGCGGGCTGTAAGATTGAATCGATCTCGGATGGTTCCGTTGGCAAAGACGGCAGTCACGGTTTCCGTCCGTGTGTACGAAACATTTTGTAGACTTTCGTGGTGCGCTGTTGAGAGTGCATTGAGATCGGTGACACCGTATGACGCTACGCCTGGTGCAAGCTGAGCGGGCGAAGGTGTTTGTGAGGACGCTGTCGGAATCGGTGCGGGCGTCAGTTCCGATGTGCCACCAGATGACGGCCCAGTAGCAGGGAGCGAATTGCAGCCTGCGAGGATGAGGAGTCCGACAACCAGGCTATGAATGATTATTCGTCGGTACATGCGAATGGATACCAATCATTGTCTCAAATAGTATTAATATTGACTGTTTGTCTGGTGTACTCCTGTACTACGCAAGCACGTCTTCGAAGCAGCCGTACCGACTCGGATCCTTCGAGACAGTTGGTGATCGGCAGCTCAGTTATGCGCCTGAATCGACTATTCTACTCCAACTATGAACACACCTAATGGGTGAACGCTTTCACCACTGCCTCACTCATCGGTACGACCGGACGCCAGCCGCCGCAGCTGACTGCGAACCGTTTTCAGTGTCTCCGTGAGTTGGCCATCGGGATCACGTTTTGTGGGTGCGCTTTCATCGTCGGAAAAGTCGGGCTGGACGAAAAGCAAGACGACTGCCACGCCGATTTCGACGCCGATCACGGCCATCAACAACACCACTATCACCGAGCTTTCGACGCCGTGGAGTCGGCTTTCGAGCAGCGCGACGAACAGCCCGGAGATGAGAAACACGCCACCACCCCCTCGCAGGACCGAATCGAACAGCGAGTGTTCACGACCGCTGTGAAGGCTGTACACCAGCATTGCGCCGCCAACGAAGTGGAGACAGAACGCCCAGAGCCACGCCGGGACGACGGTGGGAAGCGCGATGTTCAGCCCAGCAAACGGGCTGAGAAGCACCGACACCAGCCCGTCGATGAGCAGCTGACTCAGTTTTAGCCAGGCCGCCAGCATGTCGTCGTAGAAGCCCACTCCCCAGCCGGCGACCGTCAACTCGATCTCGAACAGTATCGTCCCGAGCCGTCTCCAGATCTCCCAGCCCGTTACCTCGCCGAGCAAAAACAGCAAAAACACTGGCAGCAATCCGAGAACACCGAAGATCATCGCGAGGGTAACCCACACGCGACGACCGCGCCAGAGGACGACCCACGTGCAATACAGCGCTGGCAACAGCGGAATGACCAATAGCGGCGTTTCCAGCACCAGGTCGATCGTTGTCTCAAACATCGGAGGAATACATCTGGAGGCGATCCAGATACGCAGGTTCGCTCCGAGAGCTAAAAGATTTTGTGGGATTGACAGTGCCGGCGCAGCAAGGGCAGCCACGAGCGCTCAGAGGTGCGTTCGCGTGTCCCACGCAGAGTGGAAATACGCCGTTCTCCAACGTGGGGTATGGGACTGGACGAGGATTCTCTGGCGTATCACAGCAACGAGCCGCCCGGAAAGATCGCCATGGACACGACAAAATCGACGAGCACACAGCGCGATCTGAGTCTGGCGTATTCGCCCGGTGTCGCCGCACCGTGTCTGGAGATTGCAGACGATTCGGCCGACGCCTACCGCTACACCGCCAAGGGCAATCTCGTGGGAGTTGTCTCCAACGGCTCTGCGGTGCTTGGACTCGGTGATATCGGTGCACAGGCCTCAAAACCCGTGATGGAGGGCAAGGGCGTCCTCTTCAAGCGCTTTGCTGACATCGATGTCTTCGATCTCGAACTCGATGAAGGGGACGTTGGGGCGTTCGTTGACGCCGTCGCGGCGATGGAGCCGACGTTCGGCGGGATCAACCTTGAGGATATCAAAGCGCCCGAGTGCTTCGAGATCGAGCGCCAACTACGCGAGCGAATGGACGTGCCGGTGTTTCACGACGACCAGCACGGCACCGCCATCATCTCCGGAGCCGCGCTGTTGAACGGAGCCGATATTGTGGATAAACCCCTCGACGAACTCAAGGTCGTCTTCGCCGGTGCGGGCGCAGCGGCCACTGCGACGGCCGAATTTTACGTCTCTCTGGGTGTCGATCGCTCGAAGATCACCATGTGTGACATCGATGGCATCCTCACCGAACGACGAGCGAGTGCTGGAGCGCTCAACGAGTACACCGAACCGTTTGCCCGCGATCTTCCCGATGGCGAACTGGCCGACGCAATGGTTGATGCTGACGTGTTCGTGGGGTTGTCGGTCGGTGGCATCGTTACCGAGGCGATGGTCCGCTCGATGGCGTCCGATCCGATCATCTTCGCGATGGCGAACCCTGACCCGGAGATCGATTATGAGAGCGCAAAAAATGCCCGCGATGATGATGTCATCATGGCGACCGGTCGATCCGATTACCCGAACCAGGTGAACAACGTGCTCGGCTTTCCGTTCATCTTCCGGGGTGCCCTTGACGTGCGAGCAACGGAGATCAACGAGGCGATGAAAGTGGCTGCTGCACGTGCACTCGCAGATCTCGCTCGCGAAGACGTGCCAGACGCCGTCATGAAAGCGTACGGTGATGATCCGCTGCAGTTCGGTCCGGAGTATATCATCCCCAAACCGATCGATCAGCGCGTGTTGTTCGAGGTGTCGGCGGCGGTTGCTGGGGCCGCGATGGAAAGTGGTGTGGCACGAGAATCAGTGTCCCTCTCGGAGTATCGCGAGGCACTCGAAGCGCGCCTTGGCAAATCCCGAGAGCTGATGCGTGTCGTGTTGAACAAGGCTCAGTCCTCCGAAAAACGGGTTGTGCTCGCGGAAGGAACGAACGAGAAGGTGATCAGGGCCGCCCACCAGCTGATTGAGCAGGATATCGCCCAGCCAGTGCTCATCGGCGAACGGCGGGTGATCTGGGAACGGGCGGCCGATCTCGGGCTCGATATGGATCCCGAAATCGTCGATCCGACCGAAGACTCGCTTGAGGCCTACGCCGACTATCTCTACGAACGTCGGAAACGAAACGGGCTCACGCGTCGGGAAGCAGACGAGATCATTCGCGATGGCAACTACCTCGGCAGCGTGATGGTCGACCTTGGCGATGCAGATGCGTTGCTGACGGGGCTTACCCACCATTATCCGTCAGCGTTGCGCCCGCCGCTGGAAGTGATTGGCACCGCAGAAGACGCTGAGTACGCCGCCGGCGTCTATATGCTCACGTTCGACGACCGTGTGGTGTTCTGTGCTGATGCGACCGTCAATCAGGATCCGGACGAGGAAGTGCTCGCCGAGGTGGCAACCCACACCGCCGAGCTGGCGCGCCGGTTCAACGTCTCACCGCGGGTTGCATTTCTGTCGTACTCCGATTTCGGTAGTGTCCGCACCGAGGGAACCGTCAAACCACGCACTGCAGCCAACCGGCTGCGTGAGGATCCAGGCGTTGACTTTCCTGTCGATGGCGAAATGCAGGCAGACACCGCCCTCGTCGAGGAGATGTTGCGCGGAACGTACTCGTTCAGCGAGCTTGAAGCGCCTGCGAACGTGCTGGTGTTCCCGAATCTCGAAGCCGGAAATATCGGCTATAAACTCCTCCAGCGACTCGGCGGCGCAGAAGCGATCGGTCCGATGCTCGTCGGGATGGATAAACCCGTTCACATCCTTCAGCGCGGCGATGAAGTGGCCGATATCGTCAATCTCGCCGGCGTTGCTGTTGCCGATGCCACTGAGCGGTAAGGACTACTGCATCCACCAGCGAGCGTCGTGAATGCGGAGTTTCAGCCGTGCCGGAAGCCCCCTGACCGCGTGATCGTCCGGGAACAGTGATTCGTCGAGGCGATAGCGATCGTACAGCTCATCACGTGGCGGCCAGGCCGGCTCGAATGCCTCGAGTAACGGCACCTTCCGACGAAGGAATCGCTGGATCTGATTCAGTCGAACGGATCCGAGCGGCTGACTCTGTGGTCGGTGTTTGAGTATGTCGTCGTCGATGGCTCCAACCGCTTTCCGGAACGTATCGTAGCGTCGGTACTCTGGGGGCGTTTTGAGATGCCAGTCGAGCAGTTCGCTGTCGATGGCAACGAATCCCTCGTAGTAGTTGTCGGCGAGATGAACGTGCATTGGCATCACCGGCTGATTTTTGATGACAAGCAGATCCATCGCGTTGTGAACCGACTCGGTACGTTCCCAGCAGGTTTCGAGCTCGGCCTCGAGCTGTGATCGCAAAAACGCCGTCGGTGACTCCTCAAGCGTGAGATCGACATCGAACAGTGCTTTGGCCGCCTCGGCAACCCGCTCGCTCTCGGCCGGGAAAAAACCAAGCGTGTTGAGCAGCGAATCGATCGGGTCGGGATCCGGCGCAAGCCCTTTCGATGGCAGTTTCATCCCGAACAGTTCGAGTCCGTCGCGTTCGAGGAAGTAGCCCTTGAACAGCGTATCGAACAGCGTCCCGTGATACACCGACTCCATCTCGAACGTGTCGTTGAAGCCGGCGTGGTGAATGTGCAGTGCCTCTTTGATCCCTTGCGTGTAGCGACTCTTCTCGTCTGTTGGCAGCAGATATCGCTCGTCGGGTTGTAACACGGTGTGTGAGACGTCGTACTGGCCAGCAAGATTTTGTGCCACCGTGACTTCACGGGAGTTCGGATTGCCGATCGTGTAGCTTTCTGCTATCGACGGCATCTCAGTTAGAAAAATACGCGAATCGTGGCCTCCCGAGAGCAACAGTCCGGCGGGGTCGGGCGACGTGGCACGCCGATCCACTGCCCGCACCAGCCGCTCGGAAAGCTCACGCGCGTAGTCGAACGACGTCGGCTCGTAGACGAATCGGTCGAGCTCACCGACGTGATCGGCGTTGAGATAGCCGTCAAAGGGCACTCTGTCGATCGACTGGAGGAGCGTCCGTTCGCCGAGCACCGTCCCGAGATGAATGTACTCCAACAGCGAGTCCCGTCGGTACGAAAGCGATGAGCGACGCTGCGTCAACACGGCGAGGTCGGTGCTGAACAGGCGGTCGCCGTCGATATCAGTGTAGAAACACTCCCAGGATCGGACGGGATCGGTGACGACGGTGGCTTGCTCGTCGGTCGCAAACACCGCGAGAAACGAACCGTTCAGTGCATGTACTGCGTCGATCCCCTCTCGATCAAACCGCCCAAACAGCCACTCGGCGAGCGATTCTGCGGCTTTGAGCTCATCGTCTGCGTAGCGCTCGCGTGGATACACCTCGCCCCAGAGACAGCAAAACCCATCGCCGTCGTCGTACACCGAACTTCGACCGTCAACGGCGAGGCCTGGATCGCGAATCCCAACCGTCATCGTCGACGTGCTACAGATCGTATCGAACGTGTCGGCGTTGCGGTGGCGGTCGAACAGCGACCGATCACCAAAGCAGCCGAACAGCTCTTTGTTCATTTTTCGACTCGAAGCAACTGCGTCATCCTGTGTTCTGAGTGTGTACGTCATCACGGTTCTCCTTCAGGAACGGCTGGTTTACTTTCCGAATCTTCATCGTTCTCCATGGTCCTGTCGATCAGTTCCTCACAGACGGCGTCAGTAACGTCCATCGAGAGGAGCGTGAACAACGAGTAGAGAATCGGTGTGTTGTCCTCACCGTCGAGATGCTCGTGGTAGGTTTGCCAGGCTCCCGGTCGGTTCAGTGATGGGAGCGTTTCGAGAAGTGTCTCTCCGGAACGGAGCGTTTCGGTCGGGAACGACTGGGCTCTGATGAGCTCGGTCCGATTTGGCCACGGCGAGTGGTCGTGATACGGCTCTGGCCCCTCGCTGTCGGCAACGTGTTTCCACCAGAAGCCGTGGATGTTTTTCCCCAGGAAATCGATTGGGAACTGGTATTTGATCGGCACACCTGTGTGTGCGTGCGGAATTTCGGCGAGTGTGGGCTCGACCGCTTCGATCGCCTCGTTGACGAAGTTCCGGCGAAGGAAGAATTTCGCGGGAACCTGTTGCTGGAGATCAACAATTCGGTTATCGAGAAACGGCGTCCGATACGGACGCATGTGGGCGAGGCTCTCGGAGAAGATCGCATCCGTATCAGCACTCAGCGGATAGAAGCTGCTGTACATCGCCATATCACGGAGATTCTCAAATCGGACGCCGTGATTTACGTAGCCATCACCGTCGGCCGTGATGTTCCGTTTGAGCACGTCTGCAATCGAGTAGTCGTCTGCGTCGCTGAAGTATGAGAGCGGCTCGATCGTTTCGCTCAGCTGTGCCGAGACGTATTCGTCGATTGTGTCAACCGACTGTGCGATCGGTAGCGTGAGCTTTCCGATGGCGTTGAGTGAGAGCGTTCGTGTCTCGAGTGGGCCGCCACCGAGCAGCGTGTCGGCGTACAATCCAGAGACGAGCACGTCCACATCGTTGCGGATCTCCTCGTCGAAGCCCAGAAAGTACGCCTGATCGAACCAGCCGCTGAAGTTCGAGAGTTTCGGGCCGGTTTCGAGCAGTTCTGCGTCGTAGGAGTCGCCACGTTCGAGCAGTCGGAACGTGTTTCCGGTTGCGAGTGCCGATCGCTGGGCCACTTTTGCCTCCCGGCTCATCCAGTCGGCGTTGTGGAACGTCGTCACCGGCTGGTCGATCGCTGCGAGTGCGAGCCGCGAGTCGCTTCCACCAGAGAGCAACACACCATAATCCAGGTCGTCGTCAGTCCATTCGGAGAACACCTGCTGAATCGTTTCGGTGAACCGATCCTGGAAGTACGAAAACGGCTTGTCGATCGGATCGTGGTGCGGTCGCCAGTACGTTTCGGTCGTTCGCGAAAGCGTCGCCAGATCGATCGTGACGATCGAGCCGGGCGGGAACTGTCTGACCCCGGCGATCGGGCTTTCGATTCCGCCGACACCACGGAGTTCCAGATACTCATACAGATACTCCTCGTCGAAACCAGCCGGCAGCGCCGGGTGTGTCACCAGCGACTGCGATTGTGAGGAGACCAACATGGTGTCCGATTCCGGCTCGGCGAAATAGAGCGGCCGCGTGGCGAATCGGTCGGTTACGAACGAGAGTTCGTTCGCCGACTGATCGTAGATCACGAGCGCGAAGTTTCCGTTGAGTCCACGGACGAAGTTCAGTCCAAACAGATCGTACAGGTGGGCACAAAATGCGGCACTGCCGTCTGGTGGGCCGTTTCGTGGAGAGTAATTGTCTGCCACGCCATAGCCATAGATGTCTCCCCAGACCCAGATCAGTACGTCGTCGCCGGCCCGTGCCGGTTGTTCGCCGGCCAGCAACGAGTGCATCGATCCCTTGAGATCGAGTCGGTCGTCCTGGTACTCGATCGTCTGTTCGTTCTCGTGCCAGCTGATGGCCGATTCCATTCCCGCTGACAGTTCATCGTCGCCAAGTACTGCGCTTATTCCTACCATCTCCCTCCCCCAGTTACGCGTCGTTCGTGTCCAGCGATCCAGTTGGTGGCCTCCTCCCCGAGGCGTATCCAACCGGACATCATCGCTGCTCGGACACGAAAAACGGTCATCGAGTATGTGTACACCCTGACGTTATTTATACGATACGCAAGAGGGCTGTCGTGCTGAACGACCACTATCGATTGGGATGTGCCATTGCAGTGGTGTGCTTTTGTGCTCGACAAACGCTATCGAGCAGGCCACACAGCTCCGTCCACGAGCAATCATCGAGTAGATATTTCACTGAAGAGTGAGACGTATGCGTGATGCTATCAGCACACCGGATGCGAGATTTTGGATCCATCTTGCGCACGCTGTTGTGTGCGGCTTTCGCCACGGCTGTGTTTTTCACTCCGGCAATCTCAATGGCAAACGATCTCGCTGGCACGCCACTCATTCAGTCGACGATCACGAACCTCTCGCTTCTTTTGGCGCTGCTTGTTGGGCCACTGTTTGCTGTCGGCGTTCTCTCGCTCGATCACCTGCTGGATCTGTGTCTCCTTCTCTATCTGAGTAGTGTCGGGTTGTTCATCACGAGCGAGATCATTGTGTCTGTGTTTCAGTTCGAGTGAAGTCTGGGCCCTGCGTCGCCGATCCTGTGGGGAGTGGCGTATGGAATCTGTCTCGTGGTTGGGATCAGATTGTACACGCCAATTGGCTGGGTGGATTCGACACCATAGTGTTAGCAGGAGTGGTGATCGATTACATATCAGAAAATTAATTTACTCAGAATCTGAGTCACTATTTGTGAGGACGAACCTCGAACGCCGGCTCCGGAACCGCGGGCCGGACGGCGTCGTGTATCCCGACTACGCCGGTCACTGTTTCACGAACGTTCCAGGATCGATCGGTGAGGCGCTCAACATGGAGCTGGGTCGCTCTGTTGCGGGAAACGCAATCCCCACCGACGATATTGACACCGTCATCTGTGTGTTGCTGGACGGGCTTGGGATTGAGCGATTTCGCCGGGACGGCGATTCGGTGTCGTTGCTCCGTCGGCTGTCGGACGCCGGCAGCGTTTCGACGCTGACAGCCCCGTTTCCATCGGAGACGGCGGCCGCGATCGCGTCGTTTCACACGGCACGCCCGCCGGCGGCCCATGGCCTACTCGGAGGCACGCTGTGGTGTCCGGCTGTCGGTCGTGTGTTGCGAGCGCTCCGGTTTGCAGTCCCCGGTGGCGAGCCCGAGAGCGGGGTTCAGTTCGGGCTGGATTCCGGGATTTTAAACGACGGCGACACGATCCACCAGCGACTGACTAACGCGGGCGTTGCAAGTCACTGCGTTCAGCCGACACCAACGACGACTGGCACCTACACCGACGCGTTTCTGGCCGGTGCGACCCGTCACGGCTACGATGATCCCACCGAAGCGGGTCGCCTGCTCCGCCGGAGTGTCACCGACGCTGCTGGTGGACCGTCGTTTACGTACTGCTATCTCCCCCACGTCGATATCACCTCCCACGCGCACGGTCCTGATGACGATCGCTATCGGACGGCGATGCGCGATGCGTGCGCCGGCGTCGAGTCAGGACTGGATGCGATCCAGGCGAGCGACGCCGTCGATGTCGATCGGACGCTCGTGGTGTTGCTCGCAGATCACGGCCACGTGAGTGCTGACCCGGAGCGGTTCACCCGATTCGATGCGGATCCGGTGATCGCAGACGCGATGGCTGCGGGACCCCCTCCCGCCGCGCTCACCGGTGGTCCGCGAAGCGTGTTTTTCCATCTTCCGCCGGGGCGTCTCGACGGGGTTCGCCGTCGGCTCGAAGGGCGATACGACGGCCACGTGTTCACCAGGGCGGAGGCGCTCGATGAGCTGGGACTGTTCGGCCCCGAGCCAGGCGCTCGTGCACGTGCGCGGTGTGGTGATCTCGTCTTCGTTCCCGGGGCTGATGGTGCGGGTGGGGAGCTGCTCGCAAGCGAGAAACACAGTTATCACGGCGGACTCAGCGAACGCGAGATGTTGGTGCCCCTCATTGCAGCGCGGCTTGGGGATCTCGACTGAGGTGGTTGTTAGAGCTGTCACTGCGTGTGTCTTTCACATTTATTTCAACACAACTTTATAAGCAATCGGGAAGGCATAGCAACACGAGAGCACAGGTGCGCCGCACGGGCGTTGCGCGTTCGTGTTGAATGCGCCGGGTGCTAGACCCACCCGACGCTGGGCTCTCGTCAAGGAGATACCCATGCAATGGGAGAACACACGCGACCGTAATTGTACCGACTCACTAACCTACTACAGCCACAGCTGTGTCGTCTGCCGGCGACAGCTTCGCGGCCATCGCGATCACCACCTGTGCTGTCCGCTGTGGGGGCGACGATGACACTGCCGCTGTTTCTCTTTCGTGACGAGGATCGCAACTGCGTGAACCTCTCGACCGTCGATTCGCGCGATGAGCTCTCTGAGGCTGAGCTCTATCACGTGGTAGATATCGGCCAGGGGACGTGGTGTCGTCCGTGCCAATCGACTGGCTGTCCGCACGCCACTCGGATCGAACAGATCCTGACAATGGTAGATCTGGCGAGCGAGCGGACGAGCTACGAGCACTTGCCTGGGATTGAGCGGATCACGCGCTATCGCGCAACGGGAGAAACCGTCGTGGCAGCGACGTTTGATACGGGCGCAAAAGTCCGCTATCACGAAACGAACACTGGAGAAATTCACCAGCTCACCTTCTCCGCTGAAGATCCGCAATCACCACTGGAAACGATCGACCGGCCGGGCTGTGCGAGTGCAGCTGATGGCTTGATCGATTTGCTTGATTCCTATGGTCGGTATCGCAGTCTCGGCTGTCCGACTGGGCTTGCTGATCAGCATGCTGCCGTTGGACGGATTACGATTGAGTAGACGATCCGGAAGCGATTTCCATCTCAAATAATTTTTATGTAATAATTAGGTGCCATCCCCTCGATGAATGGTGATTATAAGGGATATTACTCCTCCTCGTCCCACAACAAAATAACTTTAATTATATGATATGTTATGAGGACGATTACGTAGATACTTATATACAATAATCCAGCCACTGAGTCAGGATACCGACCTGCTGAGGGTTCAGCGGGCATGGAAAAGATGCCACTGATAGCTGCCAAAAATGGCTGTAAGAAATTCAAATATAGATATAGTACTATCAATCCAATAATAATTGCCTCAATATAGAAAATAACGTGATCTAATTCGTCATCCATATGCGATACTATTGGAATGCTTACATACGATCTGTGGTTTTACAGAGTACGATATCGCAACTCCCAGCCACAACGCGCACCCATTCGACGAGAGAATGTAACAGTGAATCGTGATTTCATACATCAGGTGATTCAATAAATACTACATATATACAAATTAGTACAGCTACCGTTGCCAGAAACGCCCACCCTGCTGGTGTTTGCGGCGCTGGTCCTCGTATATTCTCGTACTGAACGGGATGATCCTTGAACATTGGATGGATTACGATCAATAGAGGCTGGACTACATACTCGAAAATAGGATAGGCGACAACAAGGAATAAGAATGCCTTCAATCGGTATTTCGTCCGTCGTCTCACTAATTGACGTGTTGCCAGGCAGTGATAAGAAGTTTCTGTTTGACTCAAACCACCGTACGGCTTTGTTGTTGTCCCGTATTCATTTCGTATCGTCGGATCGCTACGCACACCTGGTTTCCAGAACCGCTTGTGGATTCTGGAATTTATTATAATAACCTTTTCGACTGTTCAGAAGAATAGCGTTCCAGGCGCGCCCTCTATTGTGATTTGCTGATCTACAGAATCAGCAGCTCTCGTCATCCCAGATTCGGACGCTAACGGATAATGGAGCGAATGTCGATGAGATACCGCAGATGAAGTGCATGGGCTTTACCAACAAGCACGTCACGACGCTTGCTGAGAACGGAATGGAGTATAAGAAGACCCGAAAGCTCGATTATTCCGCTTTCGATGCGGAGCAAATCACAACGCTCGCTCGAAAACTGGGTGTCCGCATATAACGCGAATTAAGCAGATCCTCACGATGGTGTAGTTCGACAAACCTGAACAAGTCGGAAGTCGAAAGGTGTAGAGAATTGGCTGAACCTCCCCTTTGAAATAGTTCTCAATCTCCAGTCTCGAAGATATATTTAATATATGGTTCTATAAAGAACACAGAAATAATAATTATAGATATCATAGTGGTAATGAATGCCCATCCTGCAGGAGTCTGGGGTAGATATCCACTCACTTGATCGGCAGGCATATTTTGGTCCTTAAACATTGGATGCACTAAAATCAGGATTGGCTGAACTACATACTCGAAAATTGGGAATGTAATGATGAATGCAATAAAGGCAGCTATTCGGTCTTTACTTTCCGCTTTCATATCACTCACGCCTTATTCTATATTTATAATTCTTTGTATATTTGTTTCAACCATCGAAGTGTACTCTCCACCGATATCGACTTTAACGTCATCGTTCCATTGACAGTGCCTTAAGCCCACTCCAGCGGTCCGCCATCCAGTGTAGGGTATTCGATGTACAATCTGAAGCCACTACGCTAAGGATACCGCTTCAGTACCATCAGTCCGCACAAACCGCCAGATGAACTCCATAATATATAAATTATTGACATCTAGCATTGTCTCATAGATCACACACACCACCGCCATGCGCTTCGAACTATCACTGATGTATAAAGATACGGAAATATGAGAGATATTTTCAGCCATGCGAAGAGATAACCGGCTCCGCTGCCCTGTGAGAGTATGCCATCGTCCAAATCAATCAGCGGGCAGACCCAGCAACGGCTGGAACTACTTGGAGACCGCACACGCCTCGAAATCCTGCTCGTTCTCGCACAGTCTCACCGACACGATCCACTCTCACCATCGATGCCAGAGTCCGACCTCCGTCGTCGCGTTGGGGTTGCAGATCCAGGGAGTTTCGGCTACCATCTCCAACAGCTCGCTGATACGTTCGTCGATGAGACCGACTCGGGCTTCCGGCTGACGCCACTCGGAACCGATGTCGTCGGCACGGTTGTCGCCGGACTCGGCGAGGGGCCGACAATCGAACCGACACCCCTGGGCATTGACTGTCCGGGCTGTGATCGTCCGATTCAACTCTCCCACGCTGACGGCCGGCTACAGGTTGGCTGCGCCGACCACCACCTCAACCACCCGATTCGACCGAATCTCCTGCGCGAGCGCTCACCCCACGACCTGGCGGCGACGGCGGTGCTTGGGCTGCTCCAGGAGACTGAATCGATGCGACGTGGCTGCTGTCCGCTCTGTGCCGGCCACTGCGCCACCACAATCGAATCCGGTGACGGCGATACACCGACTTCCTTCGGGGCTTCCTGTGATAGCTGTGGCAATCACACGACGCAGCCGCTCGGCGTGCTGCTCGCTCGCCAGCCAGCGTCGATCGCACTCGCGGAGGCCTCGGGCGTTGATCTGACCGGACTGGAGCTGGTCAGCTGGACGCTTCGTGGCGCTGTCGCTCCGGTTCAAACGCCATCGACCGACCGCAACGTGGTGACCATCGAAACAGAAACGGGCGCGGTGACGTTCACGCTCGACGAAAACGCAAGAATTCTCGATGTCGATTCGTCGGTTTGCAGGGCCACACCGAACTGATCGGCAGCGTTCTGTGCGTGCTGTCCGAACGTGGTACTGAATGACAGCAGTCGACCGCGATATGGTTCGTGACCGCTGCGCACGGCTCCCTGCTGGAGAGCTGTTCAACGCACCACCACTGACGACGCAATTGTTCGACTTGAGGGTGGGGTCAACGAACTGTTCGCCGTCACCACCGCTTCCTCTGACGCCCAGCTAATCGTCAAGTTCGGAACGCACCACTCGGCCAACCACCTCCGTGCCGGCGTAGCCGCCACCGAACTGCTGGCCCACTGGACGACGCTCCCCGTTCCGACGGTGCACGCCACGGCGTTTGAGGACTCACCCCCGTCGGTCATCATGGACCGCTGTCCGGGAACACCGCTCGCCGATGGCTTCGATGACACCGAACGGCTGACTGCCCCCAGCGCGGTTCGGACGCTCGGGCGCGTGATTCGGGACTGCTGGACGGTGCCTGCTTCGACACTGGAGGGCTACGGACGCATTCGATCGCTGGAAGGAACTGCAGATAGCCCACGCGTCGGGGCCGAACACGAGACATTCCGGTCGTGGGTGCGTGCGTACGCCAACCGCTGTTATGGTAGCCCGGCCGCACACGACGCGCTCGAAACCAGTGCGCCGGATGTACTGGAGTATCTCTGTAATCGCACGGCGGTGCTCCCCGAATCACCACCACAATCGCTCATCGTCACGGATCTCTCTCCCGAGAATCTCCTGACTCTCGATGGCATGCCACCAGCGTCACCCACCGAGCTCACTGGATTCGTGGATCTCGACGGGGCGAAAATCGGCCCCCTCGAATTTGCGGCGGTCAACGTTGAGTATTCTGCTCACGCGCGGCGTGGCCGACCCCCAACCGATTCGTCGCGCGCTGTACGACCCACTACCGATCGACCCGGATAGTCCAGAACGGGACTGCTACCGGCTGCTCGCCATGGGCCGGTCTGTCACCGCGCTCGATCGCTGGTACGATCCAACCGGTGAGCGCTTCCAGCGGCGTGGAACGACAATCGCCGCCGAACTCGAACGAATTATCGAGTAATCACAGCCGTTCACAGAGCGCCAGCCCTAATTCGCCCACCTTCGAACGCTCACGCGGACGCACGTCACAAAATGAGTTCTGTCACCAATCACCCGCTCGTTCGACTGGAAACGCTCGTGTTGATCGCTATTGGTGGCTTTGCCGGCTCGAATCTCAGATACGTCGTCGGATTGTTGCTCGCCCCGCAGGCGATTGGTGCCACGCTGGTGGTGAACACGCTGGGGAGTTTCGGTCTGGGGTTCATCCTCTATGAGGCCGAATTCACGGGGCTGCTTGCCGATCGAACCCGGTTGATCGCCGCAACTGGCTTTCTCTCATCATTCACCACCTACAGCACGTTCGCCGTCCAGACGGCACAGCTCGGAGACCCATTCACAATGGGTGTGAACGTCATCGCAACCCACGGCCTCGCCGTTGCTGGCGTCCTGAGTGGTCGCTGGCTCGCCTCGAAAATCCCACGAGGTGCGCAATGACGACGGTCGATCCGGCACACATCGTCGGCACTGGCGGTGCGCTTGGGGCAGTGTTGCGATACGAACTCAGCATGCGAATCGACACCGAGGAGCTTCCACTGGGAACGCTCACGGTCAACGTGGTGGGAAGCTTCGTGCTCGCACTGCTGGCGTTTGTGAGCCCATCGGAGTCGCTGCAGCTGTTCTTCGGAACGGGTGCGTGTGGCTCGTTCACCACGTTCTCCTCGTTCTCGTACGAAATCGTCCGGTTCTGGGAGGCCGGCGAGAAAATCCGAGCGATCGGCTACAGCATCGGGACGCTCAGTGGGGCGGGCGGTGCTATTGGGCTGGCGTGGCTGCTTGCGACCTTCGTTTGAGCGGTCAATTTTCCGGCTTTCGTGGCTTTTTGGTCGAACCAGTCAAACGGGCAAGGGTGTCGCGTAGTATTGTGTCGATGTTGGGCAACCGGGAGTTTCTCGCGCTCTCGGGGACGGCCTTTGCCCGTTCGCAGGCGTATTCGACGATCCTCATCGCGCTGGCGCTGTATGCCGACCAGTTCAACACGACCGGGGCCGTTGAGGGACTGTTCGGAACGGCAATGGCGGCCGCCCAGTTGCTGATCGTCCTCCCCCTCGGACGGTATATCGACACGCACAACGCAAAACGCATTCTCGTCTTCGGGCTCGTGTTCAACGTCCTTGTGTTCGTGGGCTACGCACAGGTACAGACCGTCGCTCACGTGATCATCATGCGGGTTCTTCAGGGCTTTGGCGCGTCTATCCTCTGGATCACCGGCTCAGCGGTGGTCGGCACCGTCGCTCCCGGCGGCGAACGCGGCCAGTGGCTTGGCTCGTACAACCAGGTCGGGGCGTTTTCCTCGCTGGCCGGCGATATGATCGGTGGCATACTGCTGGCCGTGTATGGCTTTCAGGCAACCTATGCGGTTCTCAGCGCGATTACGGTTCTTGCGGCGTTGTTTGCGCTCTGGTTTCTCCGTGATAATCCCGGTGGCAGAAAAGATCCAGAGGAATCGACCGGCGTCGAAACGTTTCGCCAGCTTGGCCGTCGGCAGGCCATCCGTGCGCTGGTGGTGTTTCGTCTCGGCATGTCCTTCGGGAAAATGGCCGTCATCACGTTTGTCCCGATCTACGCCCGCACCGCGTTCGGGATGTCGCCAGTACTCGTCGGCGGTATTCTTGCCGGCGGCAAGCTGACCAAGGCCGCCACACAGGGGATCGTCGGCGGATTCACCGATCAGTTCGGACAGAAACACCGCTTTATCATCGCGGGAGCGTTCTGTTATGCTATCGGCACGGCGATGATCCCGTTGGCTGGCGTTGCATCGCAGTTTGGCTCGGCAGTAACGCTTCACACCGGTGCGATCACTGGGCTCCCCTCCACTGTGACCATCGTTCCGGCGTTTTTCGTCCTGTTTGTCGCCTACGGCGTCTGTGGGGTGGCCGATAGCATCCGGCTTCCGGCGAGCATGGCACTGTTCGTCGAAGAGGGAGAGCAGTTCCAGGCAGTGGCTGGCGCGCTCTCGCTGCGCTCAATCGCCTGGAAACTCGGTCAGGTGATTGGCCCCGTCGTCGTTGGTGTGATCTGGGATCTCACCGACGTGGTAACCGCATTTGGGGTGGCTGCAGGAATCATTGCCGGTGCGACGCTGGTGTTTGGACTGTTGTTCCACGCCGAACCAACGACAACGGCAACGCCAGAGTGATCACTACCACACTATTCAACACGTTGGATAGTGAACACAACCCATGGATGATACTCACACTGAATCGTGTGGTCGGTGTTCGATGAGTGTTGCTGCTTCGATGACCGATGGCGAGCCAGTGATGGCCGACAACCGCATCGAATGTTCCGAACGAGCGCTCAAACGGGCAATGTGGCCACAGCGATTGATCCATCGGATTGCCCACCGGTTGAACGTCGTGGCGACACAATTTGTTTATGGGTGATGGATATGCAATAATATGGGTCTCGGGTGCCAGAGGAGTTTTTGCTGTCGATACCGAAAGGGCGGATGCAGATGGAAGAAAGCGTGACCGGGTTTATTGACCGGGGGACGTGGGGAGACGTGGTTGAATTCGGCGAGCGCATCACGCTCGCCCTTCAGGATAACGGCGTCTCCGGTGGTGATTTCGAAGAGTGGGACGAGTGGCGACCGAAGAGCCACGAACGACTGGACGTCGATGTCAACGAAAAAACCGCCCAGCAGGCGAGCATCGACGAGAGCAAAAGTGAAAAGGAGGGCACCGAACCTGACGACGACATCAAAACGGCGGGCGAGAAGCTCACAGAGTCGTACCAAAAACTCGATGAGGATACGGGCGAGGCGGTCGATAAGTGGAACGAATCGATCGATCACGTCGCTAGAGCGGCGGATTCGGCCGGTCGTAAGGCAATTCGCGCCGTCGAAGGTGCGGTTTATAAAAAGGTGATGACACAGCTCGGGCCGTACTACTTCGATAACGATGTCGTAAGTGCGAATCTCCAGCGGATCGACAACGACGAACCCACCTACCGACTCGAGGTGAACATCAACGACGACGATCTCCGCATCCACATCTCAAACGCGCTTGCGGATTACGAGCGAACAGTGGATCGCTGGCACGTAGACTGTGAAAAAGACACCGAAGCACTCGAAACGGTCGAAGGGATAGAAGTGCCTGAAACTGCCGTTGATTCGGAACCCACGACGAATTAAATCACACAGATCATTACGATATCTGTATTATTTTGTTCTATTGAATCACTCTACAGTGACCAACTTCTCATAAAGCTGATTAATTCTTCTACGTTTTCCAGTTCAATCGAACGGCAAGTCAGAACATTCACAACACTGGCGGGAGTGACGTTTGATATGCCAACCGACACCGCTGTGGTTCTCGCGGCGGGAGAAGGGACTCGACTCCGTCCTTTGACCCGTAACCGCCCGAAACCGATGCTTCCAGCGGGCAATCGTCCGATACTGGAGTACGTGTTGGACGCGCTCATCGAAGCCGGCATCGAGCGGCTCTGTTTGATCGTCGGCTACAAGCGCAGCCGGGTCCAGGAACATTTCGGTCCGACCTATCGTGATGTGCCGATTGAGTACGTTGTCCAACCAAAACAGCTCGGAAGTGGTCATGCTCTCCAGCAAGCCCGTGGGAAACTCGACGGGTCGTTCGTCGTGGTCAACGGCGACCGCGTTATCGAACCGTCGCTCGTTACCGACGTGCTAGAGGCATCAGAGTCGGATGATGCCGCAACGCTTGCCGTGCTCGAACGGCCAGCAGCGAACCGATACGGTGCGGTCGTGATGCGTGATTCGGCAATCGTCGAGCTGATCGAAAAGCCCGAAACGGAGTACCAGCTCGTCAACGGCGGCGTGTACGTCTTCGACGAGCGGATCTTCGATGCACTTGCCGAAACACCCCGTCGGAACGGGAGTTTGCTGTTGACCGATGCGGTCGATATGCTCATCTACGAAGCGACCGTTCGCGGAGTTCGCACAGAGGGGCTGTGGGCCGATGCCACCTATCCGTGGGATCTGCTGACCGTTTCGCGTGCGTTGCTCGAACACCAACTCGTCGATCCGACGGCGCATGAGTCCGATGTCTGGATCGCAGAGAGTGCGATCGTTCACGAGAACGCCACGCTGCAAGGACCAGTTGTCATCGGGCCGGACTGCGAACTCGGTCCCGGAAGCGTTGTCGGACCGAACGTTGCACTCGGTCGCAACGTCACGGTCGGGGCGAATTCGACGCTTGAATCGAGCGTGATCGACACGGACACACGCATCGGTCCGCAGAGTACGCTGCTTGATTGTGTTACCGGACAGGACGTTGATCTCGGTGCTGGAACGATCGTTCCGGGCGGGCCTGCAGACGTGCAGGTCAACGAGAGTCTGTTCCGTGATGAAGATCTCGGAGCCGTGTTCGCCGATCGCGTGACCTGTGGTGGTGGCGTTCGATGTGAGCCGGGCGCGCTCGTGGGAACGAACGCAACGATCGGAACAGGTGTGGTCGTCTCCGGTCATGTGCCGGAGCGAGCAGAGGTGATACGCTAATGTGTGGAATCATCGGCTGTGCTGGTCGGGGCGATTCGACGCTCGACACACTATTGCACGGCCTTTCGAAGCTGGAGTATCGTGGCTATGATTCGGCTGGCGTCGCGCTTTCGGACGACGATCTTACGGTCCGTCGCAAAGCCGGTAAACTCGACGCCCTGGAGACCTCGCTGGGGGCAGATCCACTGCAAAACGGTTCGGGATCTGTGAGCGACAATCCGGTCGGGATCGGCCACACTCGCTGGTCAACCCACGGGCCACCGACCGACGGCAACGCTCACCCCCACCGTGACTGTACGGGTCGGGTCGCCGTCATTCACAACGGCATCATTGAGAACTACCAGGAGCTTCGCGACGAACTCGCAGCCAGTGGCCACGAGTTCGAAAGCGACACTGACACCGAAGTGGTGCCACATCTGATCGAGACGGCACTCGACTCCGGAATGGCACCCGAGGAGGCGGTTCGCGATTCGATCGATCGTCTCGAGGGAGCGTACGCCATCTGTGTGGTAATCGCCGGCGTCGATCAGGTGTTCGCCGCAAGAAACGACTCGCCGCTCGTGCTCGGCGTCAGTGATGATGCGTATTTCTTTGCCAGCGACGTGCCGGCGTTTCGTGAGTTCACCGATAAGGTGATCTATCTCGATGACGGCGAGTTTGCTGTCATCAACCAGAACGGCTACCGCGTGACCGACAGCAACGGGGCGGTCGTCGAAAAGACCGTCAACACCATCGAGTGGGATCCCGAAGAGACCGGCAAAAGCGGCTACGACCACTACATGCTCAAGGAGATCCACGAACAGCCGCGTGCACTCCGGCAGTGTCTCCAGGGGCGTGTCGACGAACTCGCCGGTGAGGTCATTCTCGAGGAGTTGGGTGATGTTAATCCCGATGCCGTTCAGTTCGTCGCCTGTGGTACGTCGTATCACGCAGCACTATATGGCGCACAGCTGTTCCGGTCGATCGGCATTCCTGCCCAGGCCTACATCGCCAGCGAATACGCCACGAGCGTGCCGCCGATCGACGACGATCTCGTGATTGGCGTCACCCAGAGTGGTGAAACCGCCGATACGCTGAGCGCACTCAGGGAGGCACGGCGGCGTGGTGCGAAAACGATGGCTGTGACGAATGTCGTCGGATCGACGGCAGCACGCGAGTGCGATGAAGCGCTCTACATCCGGGCCGGCCCGGAGATCGGCGTTGCTGCGACCAAGACGTTTGCCTCACAGCTCGTGACGCTTGCGCTGCTCAGCCTGTGGATCGACGGTGAGGAGGACAATCGCGACGTAATCGCCGGCTTCAGGGATCTGGCCAGTAACGTTCAGGCCATCCTCGATGACACCAACGCCAGAAAAATTGCCGAGGAGTACCACGATTCTGATGCGTACTTCTTCATCGGTCGGGGGCTTCACCATCCGGTAGCGCTCGAGGGGGCCCTCAAATTCAAAGAGATCAGCTATGAGCACGCCGAGGGCTTTCCGGCTGGGGAGCTCAAGCACGGCCCACTGGCGCTCGTCACCGATAATACGCCAGTGTTCGCCGTCGTCACCGGTGAGGGTGAGCAGGCACGAAAGACCATCGGCAACGTCAAAGAGGTTGAGGCCCGGGATGCACCCGTCATCGCCGTCACAGACGGCCAATCTGATGTCGAACGCTACGCGGACCACGTCCTTGAGATCCCAGAAAGTACACCACGGACAGCGGCCGTGCTGGCAAACGTTCAGCTCCAACTCGTCTCCTACTACGCAGCAGCGCAGCTTGGACGGCCAATTGATAAACCACGGAATCTGGCCAAAAGCGTCACCGTCGAATAATACCATAGCGAACCCGCCTTTTTCTGGACCAGCCTTCTGCTGTATCGAGATACTGCCGCACTTCGGGAGTCGCCAGTATAATTACAAAAACTTCATTCAGGGAATTATTTTCTGTTCGAACGCCGAACACAGTGCTATGGCAACCAGTGATTCGGAGTTCGTAGCAGTCGCCGCGCTGTCAGATATCGAACGAGAGAAACAGACCGTTGTCAGCGTATCGGGACAACCAATCGCGCTGTTCTATCACGATGAAGAAGTGTTTGCCGTCGATAACCGGTGTCCGCACATGGGATTTCCGCTCACTCGCGGAACTGTCGAGGACGGCATTCTCACCTGCCACTGGCACCACGCTCGTTTCGAACTCGAGGAGGGCGATACGTTCGATCTCTTCGCTGGTGACGTGCAGACGTTTCCGACAGAAATCAGAGAGGACACGGTCTATCTCGATCCAGACCCCGAAAGCGAACTCGAACCGGCGGTTCGGTGGCGCAATCGGCTCGCCGATGGACTCGAAGAAAACATTTCGCTCGTGATGGCAAAATCAGTCATTCATCTCGATGGTGCCGGTGATGGGTATCGCACGCCGCTTGAAACGGCGCTCACGTTCGGCACTCGGTATCGCGCGCAGGGCTGGGGTCGAGGACTGACGACGCTTGGCTGTATGGCGACGCTCAGCGATCACGTTGGCGACCGTGATCGACGGCGGGCGATGTTTATGGGTGTGCGCGAGGTTGCCGACGACGCAGCCGGCGAACCGCCTCGCTTCCAGCGATACGCGTTCGAGAATCGGGACCTTTCGAAATCACGGCTAAAGAGCTGGTTCCGTGAAACGTGTGAGGTTCGTGACACTGATGGCGCAGAGCGGTGTCTGCTCACGGCAATTGAGACGCTTGAACCAGCAGCTGTGGCGGAGATTGTTTTCGCGGCGGCGACCGACCACCGCTATCTTGACAGCGGTCACACGGTCGATTTCATCAACACGGCGTTCGAAACCGCGATGGAACTCGGCTGGGAAGAACACGCTCAGAGCGCCCTCGCGTCGACGGTTCCGCTCATTACGGACGCAACACGCTCGGAGGAGCTATCGTCGTGGCGCCAACCGGTCGATATCGCCGCGCTCTGTGCTGGTGCCAACGACGAGCTCGACTCGCTCGTGGCGGCAGGCACAAATCAGGAGTGGACACGACCGGCGGATTTCATCGAGCGGTTGCTTTCGGATGATCCATCGGCCATCATTGATGCGCTGACTGACGCGATTCGAGCTGGGGCAACGACAACACAGCTGGCAGATGCGGTTACCCGTGCAGCCACACGGCGCGTGCTCTGGTTTGCCACGAACAACGAGTTCAGAGACTGGAACACCGTTCATCATACGTTTACCTACGCGAATGCCGTGCATCGGGCCACCATGAAAACGAGCACCCCGGAACTGTATCGGGCCTGTTTCGACGCGGCGATGTCGGTGTATCTGGATCGGTTTCTGAACTCACCGCGTGCACCAGTTCCAGAGCCTGGTGACAGCGATCGCGACCCAGATGCAATCCGCACTGAACTGCTCGAGACGCTTGACGAACAGGGCGGTGTCAATCGTGCGGCCGCGCTCGTCGGCGAGCATTTTGACGCGGCCGGCGATCCATCGGCGCTGAAACACACGCTCGGACGAGGACTGCTTCGCGAGGACGCCAACTTCCATACGCTCCAGAACGTTACCGCCGCGTTCGAGCGATTCGAGGTTCTGGAGGACAGATCAGCACAGCGACGCGCGCTCATGGCCTGTGCACGGTATATGGCGGCACACTTTCCCACACGACGGTCGGCAGAACAGACGTTTTCGATCGCAACGCGTCTCTACGACGGCGAGCGGCTGCACGAGGTGGAGTGACGGCGATTGACTCACCACCCAGAAAACGATGCGGTGATTTTCGAACGGAGCCGTTCGACCGTGGTTGATCCGTTTGGGTTTCGTCGTCGACAGCCGATCTCCGGATCATCGGGGGGTGATGGCCCGTAGCTGTTCCGTTCGCCGATTTCGAGGCGTTGAAACGGATCGTCGATCCCCTGTCTGACAGCGGCTCCTCGGCTGCTGTCCGGTGGGGCTTCGTGTGCGAACCAGTTTCGATCAACGAGCGATTGCTCAGCAGTGACCCCACGGAGATCGACCGCTTCCTGTGGCCGATCGAGCGTGTCGTGTGTGTAGGCGACCGTGTTTCGGACGATCCGGATTGTTTTTCCTGCGAGCAGTTCATCCTCGCAGGTGACGTTCTCGGACAGGCGGTGCATGTCGAATGCGTGTGAGAGTGGATGCTTTCCGACGAGGTTGTTACACGCCACAAAGCCGTTCGTCTCGTGACCAAACGCGGTGACGGCGTGGCGGTTGTAATCGAAGTAGTTTGCGTCGATTCGTGCCCAGCCGTCGTAGAGTTCGACGCCATACCCCAGTGTTTCCATGCGATTGTGGTGAATCGTGTTGTGATCAGCACGGGCGGTGATTGGGTGGTCTTTTGCGCCAAAGGCTATTGCCGCGTGTGGCCATCCCCAGAGCTCGCAGTTGTCGACGCGGGGATCGGTTCCAAAGAGGTGGAGTCCACAGCTGTAGTACTGTTCGGCGGCTCTGGGACGCTCGCGTGGATCGAACTGTTCGGTTCGCGGGCCACGTATCCGCAGGCCAGTCACTCGAACGTCGGGTGCGCGGGATCGAAACAGCCATCGCTGGTGGTCGTCGGTGAACACCAGCGCTCCGTCCGAGCGCCCGCGTCCAGAGGCGAGCGTCACCCCTGCCGGGAGGTGGATCGTTTCTGCGCTCGTCAGATCGATTTCGGCGTCATCGCGCACATAGATTGTGGCGTTACGGTCGGCAGATTCGATGGCCGTCTGGAGTTCACTCGCGCAGCACACCACGCGGTCTGCGGTGGCTGGATCGACGGTGGGCTCGATTGTGCCACCGATCTCCGGGTGAGTTCGTTCGAGCATCGATTTGGGCATGGTATGTAGTGGTGGTGGCGTCCGAAACCGCTGTGGGTCGGTCGGTTCGTAACAGTTAGTTGATGAGGAAACGCCTGGATGAGTATGCAGTTTGTCTCTCTGGAGGCGACCGAACCGTCCGTTTGCCGGTTCACTGAGGAGCTCTGGCTGTCGTACAATCGAACGCTCGAGCAAACGGTCAAGCGCTTTGCGTTGAACGATGACGACGAACTGATCGACGCCGAGGTCGAGTTCCGGTTGGATCGGCTTACAGAGCCGGAGTACGAACTGCTCGTCGTACTCAACACCGACGATCCGGTTGAATCAATCGCCAGCACTGATGCCGAGCTGGTGGGTTTCATCTCAGCGGAAATTGAGGACTCCCCAGCGGTTTTCGACGCGCCGGATTCGCTCCGAATTGGGGATTTCTTCGTCACAGAACCGTTTCGAGGGTCGGGGCTTGCGGCGGAGCTAGTGGCATGGGCCGTTGATCGGGCTGACCGTGAGGACTGTCCGGAGCTCTCCCTTGAGGTGGACATCGATAATGAGCGTGCAAAGGCGTTCTACGACCGGCTGGGATTTGAGACGGTCAAACAGACGCGTGCGGTTTCGAGAACGACGGTCGAAGCACGATTAGAGTGAGTTTCAGGCGAGATCGCTGTCTCGGAATCGCCAGTAAGCAATCACGAGCGGAACGACGAGCCAGGCGATGATGATCACCCATCCGAACCAGCCTTCGAGGAAGAAGGGATCTGGACCTTCGATATAGATGGATGGGGTCTCGAGGAACGCACGACGTGGATTGAGACGTTGGAGGAAAAGGACCCAGTTTGGTCCGGGATCCGGCTGATATCCTCCAGTTTGTGGATTGAACTCCATAGGGTCGATGAATCTTGCGAAGTACCCGTAGATCAAGTCCCACAGAAACGAAAACAAAATCGTCAACCCAAGTGCGCCAATTGCGGCCTTCATTGAGGAGCGCATGGCGGTCGAAAAGGCCACTGCGATCGCCACGAAGACAACACCGAACAGCGTGATCTCACCGATGGCGAGGAAAAACTCGGTTACCGAAAAGAGATCAGTGAACAGTATCGTCTGCACACCGACGAGCGCGAAGCCGATCGCCATCGTCACGAGGACGATTGCAGCTCGGCCGATGAACTTCCCGAGAAGAATGTCTCGTCGGCTGTGTGGCAGCGTGAGCAGCAGTTTGAGACTTCCCGACTCTCGCTCGCCGACAACGGCCTTATAGCCAACCATCACGCCGAGCAACGGTATTATGACACCGAGTTTTCCGAGAATGCCATCGTAGAGATCGATGAAGGTTCCACCCGGACCGAGTCTGGAGCGATGGTAATGGAAGGTGAGCGATGTGAATCCCACGAAAAACGCCACCAGCAACTGGAGTGTCCGCGCCCGGATGGCGTCCTCGAAATCTTTCTTAGCAATCAGTAGCGTGCTCATATGCGATCACCAGGGGTGGTGTGTGGTATCTGAAATCTCATAGCGTTCTCGTGAGCCATCGCTGGCAGCCGAATCCGAATGCGCCGATCGCTCCGATGATTGCACCTAGTCGGAGCAAAACCGCCTGCAGCGGTGGGCGTGGACTGATCCGAATGAGGACAATAGAATGGTAGCGACCATCCCTTTCGACCTGTACGATCCTCTGGATTTTCGTGTGTCGACGCTGCACTTCGGCCTCTGTGGTCGGGGGAGCCGTCGCTTCGCTTCCAGGTGGTGCAATCGACAGCCAGGGCTCTGGCAGCTTCTTGATTGGAGTGACGGTGGTTTCATATTGGTTGTCACTCTGTGGAACGTCGTCGAACCACCGTTGCGCCGAGGGTGAGAGATTCTCGTAGTGAATCGTGGCGTCCGCATGCTCCAGTGGCTCTGCCGTACTGTTTGGATCACGCTGGGTCTCGACGGCGGGATCCTGTGCAGGCAGTGACCCAACGAGTACAACCGCGTACAACAGCAGACCGACCAGCAACAGCACAGCCCAGAGGGACGGGCGCTTCACGCGAGATCACTCCGTTCGAAGTGGAGATACGCAATCCCGAGTGGAACGACGAGCCACACCACCAGAATGACGACGCTAAACCACGGTTCGAGATAGAATGCACTACCGTCGTACAGCGGCGGGGTGACATCCGCGAACGCGTGGCGAGGGTTGAATCGCTTGAGCAGATAGAACCATTCGGGAAGTTCGGATATCCCCACTGAATCGTTCGAGGCTGGTTCCAAAAACGACTTGACGAGCGTGAGCACCGAATCCCAGAGAAAGACAAACAGTACCATCAGTCCGAATGCTCCCCACATGGCAAGCAAGGACGAACGCAGTGTGGTCGAAAACGCGATGGCGATTGCCACGAAGGTCACGCCGACCAGTGCCGTTTTCACTGCAGCTGTTGCATAGACCGTAATCGAAAATAGCTCCGAGCTGGCAGCGAACTGCACCCCGACAACGAAAAAGGCGAGAAACACCGAACAGACCATCACCATTGCTCTCCCCAGAAATTTTCCGAGAATGACGTCCCGTCGGCTGTGTGGCAGTGTGAGCAGCAGTTTGAGACTTCCAGATTCACGTTCGCCGACGATTGATTTATAGCCCAGCAACGTCCCGACCACCGGAATGAGAAACAACAACTGCTCTGTCAACCAGGGTCCGATAGAACTGGGTAGCCAGAGGGCTGATAATCGTGCACTCCTATCGACGTATAACTGAAAGTACAGCAGAATCACCAGAACTATCGCCAGCAACATTGTCACTCCCACGAACGCCCGTGAACGGAGTGCGTCCTCGAACTCCTTTCTGGCTATTGTGAGTGCACTCACAGATTCTCACCACGACCTCTGATAGGTATTCTGCACCTGAATTGTCACTGTGATTGAGTGATAACGCAGCTATCGTGAACGTTTCGATTCAAATGATTTTGTTGCAGCTATTTCATCCTTGATCTGGTAGAATATAGTAACAAATCATTCAGTATTGATTGTGGATAACTGGTTGCTTGTGTTGAATTTCGACGCGTTCATTGCGTGTCGGTTGATTATCACGACAGATCATGTACTCACATTCCATCGAAGTAATTTCATCGAGGTGGCGATGAGATGTGGCCCTGGACGCACGTTGCTGTCGGCTATCTCTGCTATTCGATCGCCTGTCGATACAGCGACAGTCGTCCGAGTGCCGACGCAACCGCAACGGTCCTGCTTGGCGCTCTGCTCCCGGATCTGATCGATAAGCCCCTCTCCTGGATTGCTGGATTGTTTCCGCAGGGATACGCTATTGGTCACTCGATCGTGCTCGTCGTTCCGCTTGGTGCTGGTGGCTATCTGTTTGCACGAAGCCGTAATCGACGGGCCCCAGCCATTGCATTCATGGTGGGACTGTACTCGCACCTGCTCGGTGATCTCCTGTTCGGCTGGCTGCGATCGAGTCCATACGCACTCGATCGCGTGCTCTGGCCGCTGGTGTCGTTGCCGCCGTACGACCGCCCGGTGATCGTTCGTCTCGAAGAGTACGTCTCCGTCTTTACCGGCTTTCAGACCACCGGCGAAGCGCTGATTGTCATCGTCGGTGCCGGCATCGTTTATGCGACGCTTGGGCTCTGGGTTCTCGATGGCCGGCCCGGAATCGGGCCGATCAAGCGCGCACTGGAGCCGTCCTACGAGGAGTACGCCGACCGCTCCGAATGACGATCAGTGGGTGGCCGCCGACGGATCGTTCGTGTACTCGGCAAACAACGCCTCGAGCGAGCGTTCTTCGGTGCTGAAATCCTCGACGGTGGCGTGCTCATGAATGGCTGTCAACACTGCGCTCTTTACGTCGTCGCTTGCCTCAACGGTGACCGTTCGATCATCGATCGTCACTGAGCTGACGCCGTTGAGCGCTTTGAGGATGGACGCAAGTGACGATGGGACGGTTTCGAGCTCGAACGCTAGCGTGGTCTCGCTGTCGAGTTGCTCGCGTAGTCCGTCGATCGTGTTCTCAGCAACGAGTTCACCGTCCCGGAGAATGCCCACCCGATCACAGACGGCCTCAACCTGTTCGAGAATGTGACTTGAGAAAAAGACCGCCGTGCCGCGTTCGTTTTCGGTTCTGATCACCTCGCGAAGCTCCTGTGCGCCGTTTGGATCGAGTCCGGTCGTTGGCTCGTCGAGAATCAGTAGCTCCGGTGACCCGACGAGCGCCATCGCGAGCACGAGACGCTGTTTCATCCCTTTCGAATACCCTCCGGCTGGACGATCTCCGGCACCGTCGAGACCAACACGGGATAGCAACTCGTCGGGATCGTCGTCACTCCCTTTCGAGTCGATCGCAAACTGAAGATGCTTTCGCCCGCTCAGCCGGTCGTAGATGTCATACCCCTCTGGAACGACACCGATGCGCTCACGGATCGCTGTCGAATTCTCGTTTGCGTCCTGGCCGAGCACTCGTGCAGTCCCTGCGGTCGGACTGATCAGATCCAGCAGGATGTTGATTGTCGTCGATTTTCCCGCCCCGTTCGGCCCAAGAAAGCCATATATTTCACCAGTCTCCACTGTCAACTCCACGCCATCGACTGCCGTCACGTCATCGTACTCCTTGGTTATCCCACGGAGCTCGATCGCTGACATATCCCTCCCTCCAGTGGACTGCTTCTAATACTTTCGGGTATAGATATACTTCCTGTTTGTCACTCTGTCCGATCTTGGAGTCGAGTTTGACACCCAGCGACGGCGTACTGGACGGCTGCAAGCACGCCCGTTGCAACGAAGATGTAGGCTATTGAATCGCTGGTGAGATGAACAGCCCTGGGAGTCCAACCAGGTCCCACAGGCCACTGATCCCGTAGATGGCGATGGCTGCAAGGAACCACGGTCCCACGAGTACCAACAGTCGACCGTTTGCTCTGAGCACGGCTGCAGGGGAGGTGGGATGTGGCTCGGAGTGCTGTTGGTCTGCTCCCTGGACCACAGCATAGTAGAGCCCGATGACCAGCCCGGTGTAATTGAGCCCTCGACCGACGATGGGAACCCATGCAAACCAGGAGAGCATCGTCCAGAACCCGATGACAATAGCGATCGAGATCGTATCTGGACTGCGATCAAAAATGTCACTTGATGTGGACATAGTGCGGCATTTGGTGGCAATGCAAAGTGTGCAACGATTCAATAGGGCTACAGCCGGTTCGATCAAAATCGCTCAGGCGTCTCGACCATCTATCGGATCCGACACCACATTTTATTACCAGCCGAGCTGCTGTCGCCTCTGCTCTGCGCGTTCGATTGCGGCCGCTGTCCAGGGTGGCACGGCTGGATGGTCGTAGAGTGTGGCGGGTTCGTACCAGTCAACCCGAGCGAGTTCGTCTGGCTGGGCAGCGACGGCGGTCCCAGTTTCATATCGACAGAGAAACTCCACGTTCATCACTCGGTCACCATTGTCTGTTTCGAAGATCCGACTCGTGAGATACACCGTTTGGCTTCGATCTCGACCGTGGTCTCTTCACGAATTTCACGCTGGAGCGTGGATTCGAGGGCGGCCGTCGCTGGGACATCCGATTCGACGGTGCCACCGATCAGACTGCGCTGGCCCCCAGCGTGTGATTCCTCCATAGCACGCTCACCGATGAGATAGGCTCCATCACGATAGACTGCGCCCTCGACGTTGACACAATAGTTGTCGGCCACAATGATTGATAGCACGCCATGGCAGGAAATCCCTTCTGCACCCGCCGACCGACGAGGAGTCCACACAGGCTAAGTGGATGGATCGTGGGACTCCAGCTATGAAGGGAACGGGAACGCCGGCCGCGATGGCCGAGTGCGAGGACGAACTTACGCCGATGATGAGCCAGTATTTCGAGCTCTGTGCGGAGTACGATTCGGCGATGGTGTTGTTTCAGGTCGGCGATTTCTACGAGACGTTCTGTGAGGCGGCCGAACGCTGTGCACGACTGCTCGAAATCACGCTGACGAGCCGTGAGGATTCGACAGGTGAGTATCCGATGGCCGGCATTCCGATCGACAATGCGACCTCCTACGTCGAAACGCTGCTCGATGCGGGCTATCGCGTGGCGATTGCAGACCAGATCGAAGATCCCTCAGAGGCCTCTGGTGTCGTCGAACGAGCCGTTACGAGGGTGATTACGCCGGGAACCGTCCTCGACGATGCACTGCTGGGTGCTGATAACAACTATCTGGCCTGCGTTGGCGCGGACGAGGAGGAGTCGCTGGCCGTCGCGTTTCTGGACCTCTCAACGGGCTCATTCCGTGTGGCAAGCGGTACCGAGCGGGTAATTCAGGACGAACTCGACCGCCAGCAGCCAACTGAACTGCTCATCGATCCACCACTCGAGGGAACCATTTCGACTGACTGCACAGAAACGATCGACGACAGCATCTCGTTCGAATCCGACGCGGCAAAACAACGCGTCGGAGCGTACGTTCCCTCCCCGGAGGCGGTCTTCGAAACGACCGCTGAGCTGATCGCGTGTGGTGCACTGCTGGCGTACGCCGAGTACACGCAGGGTGTCTCTCCCGGTGGTCTCGCGTCGGTTACTCGCATCAGTCGGTACGCTCCGACCGAGACGATGGGATTGTCTGGAACGACTATTGAGTCGCTCGAACTGTTCGAAAACCAGCACGGTGACGACGACCACACCCTGCTGGCTGTGCTCGATGAGACGACCACCGCGATGGGCAGACGCACGCTCGCCGACTGGCTCCGTCGGCCGCTTTGTGATGCGTCTGCCATCCAGTGCCGGCTCGATGCCGTTGAGACGCTGGTGGCGACACCGCTCGTCCGAGAAACGCTCCGGGAGTTACTGGCCGACGCGTACGATCTCGAGCGGCTGATTGCTCGCGTCGCTGATGACCGTGCGAACGCGCGGGACTGTCGTTCGTTGCAGGCCACCCTGGAGATTCTTCCGGCGGTTGCTGGGGCGTTGGATACAATCGACTGCCAGCCACTTGCTGATCGTCGGGATGCGCTGCCAGCACTGGACGGGGTCTGTGAGCGCATCGACGCGGCGATTCAGCACGACCCGCCGATCGAACTGACCGACGGCGGAATCATCACCGATGGCTACGACGAGCAGCTCGATTCGCTCCGGTCAACACAGCGCGAGGGTGAACAGTGGATCAACGAGCTCGAGGCAACCGAACGCGACCGGACCGGTATCGACTCGCTGAAAGTCGGATACAACGAGGTGCACGGCTACTACATCGAGGTGACGAATCCGAATCTCGATGCGGTCCCCGAGGAGTACACCCGACGCCAGACGCTGAAAAACGCCGAACGATTCTACACGCCGGCACTGAAAGACCGAGAAGACGCCATTCTCGGTGCGAGCGAACGCGCCACCGAACTCGAATATCAGCTGTTTTGCGAGCTCAGAGCTGACGTTGGTGACCACACCGATCGGATCCAGCAGGCCGCGACGGTGCTTGCAGAACTCGACGTGCTGACGACGCTTGCAACGGTGGCCACCCGCCGTGATTACGTCCGGCCAGCGTTCGACGGCACCGGCAGCAATGGTGCGATCGAGATCGAAGGTGGTCGCCATCCGGTCGTGGAGACGACACAACCGCTGTTCGTTCCCAACGATACCACCCTTTGCGACGAACGAATCGCTATCATCACCGGGCCCAACATGAGCGGGAAATCAACCTACATGCGCCAGATTGCCTTGATTCAGATCATGGCGCAGCTGGGGAGTTTCGTTCCGGCGGATCGGGCACGGCTGCCGATCGTCGATCGGGTGTTCACCCGGGTCGGTGCAAGCGACGACATTGCTGGCGGACAGTCCACATTCATGCGAGAAATGAGTGAGCTCTCAACGATTCTCCATTCGGCCACGCCGTCATCGCTGGTGATTCTCGACGAAGTTGGTCGTGGTACTGCAACCACTGATGGGCGAGCTATTGCCCGGGCAACGACGGAGTTTCTCCACGACGAAATCGGTGCGCTCACGCTGTTCGCAACGCATTATCACGAATTGACTGAACTCGCCGACGAGCTGGCGGCCGTCACCAACGTTCATTTCACGGTTGATCGCGACGGTGAGGAGCTGACGTTCTTACACACCGTGCTCGATGGGGCCGCCTCCGGATCGTATGGCGTCGCCGTGGCACGACTGGCTGGCGTTCCTGACCCAGTAATCGACCGCGTCGAGTCGCTCCATGACGAGGACACTGATGCGAATCAAACTGCAACGAGCACCACTGAAACTGATGATTCAATCGACAGTACTACGACGATAGACGACAGCAGTTCTGATACAATCGAGACGCACGTCGGCGATCGCTCGCTCCGTGAGACGATTGCTGAGCTTTCGATCGCAGACACGACGCCACTCGAAGCACTGCAGACGCTCTATGAGCTCCAACGCCGAATCGACACCACCAACGGTCCGCCGACTGGACGCGAAAACGGTCGCTCGCATCGCAGCGGGTGAGGTAATCACCCGTCCGGCCGATGTCGTTCGTGAGTGTATCGAGAACGCGCTCGATGCCGGTGCGAGCCGGATTCACGTGGCCGTGACTGACGGCGGACTCGAGACGATTACGGTTCGTGACGATGGCCACGGCATGACTGGCCGTGATGCAAAACGCGCTGTTGAACGGCATACAACCAGCAAAATCAGCGACCAGACGGATGTTGAGAGCGTACAGACGCTCGGTTTTCGTGGTGAAGCGCTCGCGAGTATCGCGACCGCCGGTCGGCTCACGATAACGACACGGACAGGAGCGGAGTCGATCGGCACACGGGTGATCGTTGACGATGAGCCGGTCGTCGAGCGCGCTGGACACGACGAGGGAACGACAGTGTCGGTCTCGGAACTGTTCGCGACGATGCCTGCCCGACGTGCCACGCTCGATGGACCGCGCGGAGAGTTCGCTCGCGTGAGTCGGCTCGTCGGACGCTATGCCCTCTGTCAACCGGCGGTTCGATTCGAGCTCGAGCACAACGGATCGACGGTGTTCTGCTCGCCCGGAACGGGCGCGATAGACGCCGTGATGGCGGTGTACGACCGCTCAGTGGCTAGTCATGCCACAACGATCGAGTCCGCCGAGTCCGCAGTGTGTACGGTTTCTGGCATCCGTGTGTCTCCGGCAGAACATCGATCGAGACGCCATCACGTTGTCACCGCCGTCAACGGCCGGCCGGTGACACACGATGCGCTCGAAAATGCTATTATAGCCGGCTACGGCTCGACGCTATCCGGTGATCGCTATCCAATCACGGCGATCACGGTGTCAGTGCCGGCGGACACCGTCGATGTGAACGTTCATCCGGCGAAGAAAACGGTCCGGCTCGCCAGCGTCGATCGAGTGACGTCGGCCGTCGAGTCAGCAATCGCGGCGTCGCTGCGTGAGGGTGATCTCTCGACGTCGATCGATTCGGAGCTCTCTGTCGAACCGATCGGTGGTGAGCGCCAGCCTCCGTTTGATGAACTCACCGTCATTGGGCAGTTCCGGGAGGCGTATCTGCTCTGTGAGACTGACGAACTGCTGGTTATTGATCAGCACGCCGCCCACGAGCGGATCATTTTCGAGCGTTTACAGCGAGCGCTTTCGGACTCGATCACGTCGCATTCCCTCGATCCACCACAGACGGTGTCGCTCTCGCCCGGCGATCAATCGGAACTTGAGCGCAACCGGGCGGCGATCGAGGCGCTGGGCTATCGGCTCAGTTCGTTCGGTCCGTCGTCGTATCGCGTCACGGCAGTTCCAGCGCCGCTTGGCCACACGGAGTCGGCCGATTCACTTCTGGAGCTCCTCGATGCGTTGCGTGCTGGAGAATCAATCGACGATCCGCGAACGGAGTTGCTTGCCGAACTCGCCTGCCATCCCGCCGTCAAAGCCGGCGATCAGCTATCGACGGCGACGGCAACCGAACTGGTTGACGCACTCGGGCGGTGTGAGCAGCCGTTTGCCTGCCCACACGGTCGCCCAACGGTGGTAACGATCGACGAAGCGACGCTCGCCCGGGGATTTTCACGCTCTTCGATGCGACTTGAGTGAGAAACTATCGGTGGATGGTGACCGATTCGAGCAGCACGTCTTCGTGTGGTTTGTCGTTGGCGTCGGTTTCAACGTCTCCGATCTCGCGTACCACGTCCATTCCGTCGGTCACTTTACCGAACACTGAGTGGCGACCGTCGAGGTGGGGCTGGGCGTCGAGCGTGATGAAAAACTGCGAGCCGTTGGTGTTCGGGCCGGCGTTGGCCATCGAGAGCACGCCGGGGCCGTCGTGACTGAGTCCGTCGACGAACTCGTCGTCAAACTCGTAGCCAGGTCCGCCGCGGCCGGTGCCGGTCGGGTCGCCGCCCTGGACCATGAACCCCTCGATGATCCGATGGAAGAGCACGTCATCGTACAGGGGCTCGCCCTGTTTCGTCTCGCCCGTTTCCGGATCCGTCCATTCTTGCTCTCCCGTTGCCAGGCCGATGAAGTTCTCGACGGTTCGCGGGACTCGCTCTTCGTACAGTTCGACCTCGATCGTTCCAAAGTTGGTGTTGAGTTTCGCGTGCGGATTGTCGCTCATACGCTTCGATCTTATCCGGCGGATGGAAAAGACTCCCGGTCGGGGTTGCTGGGTGGTTGCATGCAGGATTGGTTACCGATACTCTGAGATCGATTTGTAGGGAACGTAGTAGCCAATCTCGTCGATCCACTGTGAAAGCCATTCATCAGCTGTGGCTTCTGTGATTGATCCCGCATCGATTGCCCCTAGCAAAACCCCAACAGAACCGATCACTCTTACTCCCTGTTCTTTCGAAAATCTTCGTGCATCGCCGTCGTCGGTGAGAAGTTGCCCATTGTGGACGTCAGCCAGGGCAAACGCCTGTGCCTCACCGGGATCCAGATGCGTGCTGACGATCGATTGTCGGTTTGCAACCGTCTCGGAAATTGTTGCCACTGGAATTCCATCGTCGAGGCTATCGAGCGCCTCCGTAAGATACGGATGATTCTCGACTCCGTTCTGCAGTTCGTGTCGAACTACTGGAACAGTGCAGCTTCCAGCGATGTCACCGAGCAATTGAATTTGGTTACAGTAGGCAAAGTTGGAGAGGACAGCTGTGTCGAGGACAGTCGGCTCTGGTGGCGGTGTCCAGTCTGTCATTCGGTGTCGGACTCCTCACGATTAGTAGTCTCATCTTCAAATTCGAGGTGCTGTGGGGCCTCCCGTTCGTAGGCTGCGTCGTCCTCGTTCATTAGGCCAAGCCGGAGATCGACACCGTGCTCGCGGAGAATCTCCCGCATTGTCCATCGGTCAACCTGCGCCAGCCGTGCTGCGTCTCCAAGCGTGATCCGTTCTTGTTCATAAAGGACAACCACTGCCGAAATTCGCTTGTTCTCGTGAGCGGCAAAATATTCCCGAACGAACTCACGTAATGCGTCGCTTTTTCCGCCAAATACACCCGCCTCGACAGTCCCCTCGATGAGTAGTTCCAGATCCTCTGGGTAGGAGCCGGTAATTCGGGTCATCAGTATCAGAATAGGTGTTCATACTATTTATGAAATTCGCCAGTTTTGATTCTGTATGATTATTCTCATATACTAGGGGTTTCAAGAGGATTTTTGTTTGCACTGCAAGCCAGTATTCCTCATCGAAATCCTCCAGAACCTGTTATTTGAACAGTCATTACAATCACACGTGCTTGGTCTGTCGTCGCCAGTTTCGTGGGCACCGCGATCACGCGCTCTGCTGTCCGCTGTGGGGTCGTCGATGATGCTGCCACTGTTTCTGTTTCGCGAAGGGGATCGCAACTCTCGGCGGTGGCTGTAGCGGTACCGAACTCCGTTGGTGGTTGCATTTCTGTGTGGATCCCTCGATTGTAATTGAGATGCTCATTTTCGAAAGTATAAAGTAAAGTAACTATAATCATGTGATAACAACGACGCTCGCAGCTGGTTCCCAGGCGAGTGGTTTGTGGAAGTCAATGATCTCTGTACGTCGTCTTGGTATTGCGTTGGTAGCGATTGGGGTGGTGTTGAGCGCGGTGTACGCGACGGGCGCGTTCGACAGCATGACAGCCAGCCGGACGGCGACAGTAAACGTCGCAGGTGATGCGTCGGGCTACCTCGGGTTGCAGCCAGCGCCGGGTCCGAACGGGAAGTACGCCACCGACAAAAACGGGAAGTTGCGGGTAGCAGTGGATGAGACGGCAGATGCAGCGGGGGCGGGGGTAAATGCGCATTCGACGGCGCGGTTGGCGAACGTTTTCACGGTTACTAATCAGGGGACAGCGCCGGTAGCGCTCTGGTTTTCGGAGACAGATGACGCTGTCACATTAGAGCGGGGCACGACGAAGAAGCCGATTGAAGGGTCTGGAAATGCGGTTGCACTGGATCCTGGCTCGACGGTGTCCGTGACGCTGGCTATTGACGCGAGCGAGACGGGGCCTGAGACGACGTTTCGGCCACTGCTATCGTTACACGGGAGCAGCGATCTGGATACAGTTTCAGCATCTGGTGGTGCGTCGGGGCAGGCGAGCGATTCGGCTGGTGATCCCTCCGATGGTGAGGGGACGCCCCGTCCAGAGTCAGTGGATCCAGTTGCCGGCAATGGCTCGAAGCCCTCCGATTCGAAAGCGACGCCACCCCCAGAGGAGGAGACGGTGTCGTTCGGGCCCCTGGAGATCAAAGAGTCGGACGCGCAGGCGTTCAAGGACGGGCTGTTGTACGGTGAGGTGGGGATGCCTGGTGGTGTGGCTCCCAAGGACACGTCGTCGTCGCCGTACTACATGCTGGCGCAGTTTGCGATCGGGTTCGTGCCTGGGCTCGGTGATTTCGCGGATGCTCGTGATGCCATCCAATCGGGCCTGAAAGGCGATGTAGCTGGGATGGTGCTCTCCGGAGCGGCGGCGATTCCAGGGCTTGGATTTGCGGCCGACGGGACAAAGCTCGTTGACTTTACGAAAGATTGGATCAAACGCTTTAGCTCGAAGACGAAGGCGCTCTCGAAGGCGTTCGCGAAACACGTCGCCACGCACATGCCCGACAAGCAGGTGATACAGCTGCTTGATCTGTTCTCGGGTGGACGAGCGAGCGAGCTTAAGGAGAGCGGCAAATCCGTCGATGAGATCATCGAGCTGGCGGAGAAAGGATCGCTGAAGAAGGATCCGAACGAAGGGAAGAAGCTAGTTGCTGATGGTGGGAGTTCGAAAACTTACAAAGGAGCATCTACAAAGAAAATAAATGATAAAATAGATAAAATACATAAATATAAGAGTTCGAAACTTACTTCAAAAATAGATAAATCTGATATTAGTAATGCTGGAAAAGATAGTGATGGAGATACTATACTGTTATTAGATACTAATAAATGGAATCCAGATAAGACTAATCTTGTCCAAACTCCAGGTTGGCGTCATATAATTGCTAGACATGTTCATCAAGACTCTAAATATTATAAAAAATTCAAGAGAAGGGATGGATATCCAACTGAACCGGCGAGGAAGGCAGGCCATAGTAAAGATCCGCCGACAATGTTCCCTAAAAATATGAAGCCGGATGAAATAAAATCGCTAATAATGGTGAGTGCTAAGAAAGGGGATGTTGTTAAAGATCACGATTATGTGAAAAAAAATAGTGTGGTCCATACCGAAAAGCAGTAAAATATATAAGAAGTACGGGATAGAAGAGATGACTGTTCTCACACGGCCAAAGGAAGGTATAATAAAAACTGCGCATCCTTCAAAAGGTGGTGTAAAGTATAGCCCATGACATCCGATCTTTCAATATCTGTTGGGTTTCCCTTTCCTCCTGTAGATGCTGATTATACAAGCTTTGTCGATGGTGGCATAAGAGTGGAAATTGATGGTACAGCCCTCACTCAATATACTGAATCAAATTGGGATCGAATAATGTATGATAAAAATGGGGATGAAGTAACAAATTCAGATGAATATGTTGGGATGTATCTAAGTTTTACACTGATGCACCTCAAAGAAGCTATCATACGCTACTCAATTGGTGATATTGGTCGCTACGAGGAGGTCCCCGCAGAAATTGGAGCAGATGAGCCATTCGGTTGTTTTGTTCTGTCATTTTGTGATGGGGACGATATACGCATTGCATTTCAACCGATTACTGAAGAGCATAGAGATTTCTTTTCGACACGAGTAGCCATCGGATATGCTGTTAGTCCGAGAGACCTTTGTGAAGAGTTACTCACCTGTTATCAGGATTGTTTCACTTATGTCGATAATTATCATGGTGATGAATCTTGGAATGACCCTATGTGGGAAGCATATGAATGGTCACAAAACAATATCCAGGATTTACAGAATGTTCTTGATGAAAATAGCCATTTTGACGATTGAATCCGACTCATAGTGTGTGATTGGCAATTGGACCCTCACATCGTTCGTATTACCAGCCAGAAATCCCTTCGACACTATAAGATCCACTGCTTTCTAGAATTTGTTATTTGAACAGTCATTCACAATTATTCCAAAATAACTTTATAAGCGATCGGGAAGCCATACTATCACGAGGACTTCGGTTGCGCCGTACGGGCGTTGTGCGTTCGTGTTTGAACGCGCCGGGTGGTAGTAGCACCCGACGCCGGGGTTCTCAGATCGGAGAATCCCATGACAGGGAACGATTCATACACACGTAACAGTACCGGCTTGAACAGTCATTACATTCACACGTGCTTGGTCTGCCGTCGCCAGCTCGGTAGGCACCGCGATCACGCCATCCTTTGTCCACAGTGGGGTCGGCGATGACGCTGCCACTGTTTCTGTTTCGCGACGAGGATCGCAACTGCGTGAATCTCTCGACGGTGGATTCCCGGAGTGAGCTCTCCGAAGCGGAGCTCTACCACGTGATCGACATCGGCGAAGGAACATGGTGCCGGCCGTGTCAATCGACGGGTTGTCCGCACGCCACGCGAATCGAGCAGATTCTGACGATGGCCGATCTGGCGAGTGAACGGACGAACTACGAACACTTGCCCGGAATCGAACGGATCACGCGCTATCACGCCACCGGCGAAACGATCGTGGCGGCATTTTTCGACACCGGCGCAAAAGTGAGATATCACGAAACGCGCGATGGGGAGATCCACCAGGTGACGTTCCCCGCTGGATCCAAAATCGCCACTGGAAACGATTGACCGCCCCGGCTGTGCGAGTGCGGCTGACGGCTTGCTCACGCTCTTGGATTCGTACTGTCGGTATCGAAGTCTTGGCTGTCCAGCTGGACTCACAGACCAACACCCAGCGCTAGCCAGATCACCACTGATTAGAGGAATCCCACCGCTTTCATGCGCTAACCGATTGTGACCCTCACCCCCTGGGCTGTCGATACAGGTGGAAAGCTCAGAGCAGACCGTCTTCCTGTGCTATGAGCAACGTCATGAGCGTCATGCCATTTGCGGGTGGCGTGCGCGCTACGTCGATAGCGTCCTCGATCGGGACCGTTCGAAGTTCGATGAACTCGCCGTCATCCATGGCCGACTCCCCTGGAGTAAGTTCCGACAGCCAAACCACGTGCAACTGGTGTCGAAGCAGCCCAGGGAGTGGATTGTGCGTGTACAGGTGCGTTCCGGTGTCGGCCCGATACCCTGTTTCCTCGCGAAGCTCACGGATGGCGGCCTCCACCGGTGATTCGTCCGGCTCGACGATACCGGCCGGACACTCAAGCACCTGATCGTTTGCAGGAGGGCGATACTGTTCTACGAGAATGATCTCGTCTGCTGTTCGTGCGACAATCACCACGATGTCGGGCACTGAGATCCAATCGTACGATTGCGTCTCGCCGTCAGGCCGTCGCACCCGATCGTGCCCTGCAGAGTAGAGAAATCCTTCGTGATCGACTGTTGAATCGAGTGTGGACCACGCGTTTTGATGATTCGTCATGCTCAGAAATTGGCTAAATGAAATTTTCCCACCTAACCCTGTCGATTGCTGTCGGGTGGTCCTGATCGACAGATATCCGCTCGTCCCGATGTGCCCGCGAGCCTCCAGGTGGCTTCTATCTCGAAACAGGAAGCAGAATTCGACCGGGGTGGATTATCACGCTGTCAATCGCGGGCTGGACGTGTCTGGCTGTCTGTGGAGCAGTTTCTGGTTCTTCAGACCAACAGAACGGGATTGTGTGAATGGCCAGTTGCAAGGGAACAAGATATTTATGAATTCCGTGTGATTATATCGCCCATGTCATATACGAACTCGCCGGTCCTGTTTGGACGCGATAGCCGCCGGACACGACAGACGCTGGCGATTGCTGGTCTCGTGTTTCTCGTGAGCCTGGTTCTGTACACCAGCTTTCCAGTGTACGACGGTGTTCCGTACACCTATCTGCTCATTTTGCCCTCAATACCGCTCATAGCAGCTGCAATGACGGTGGCGAGTGCCTACCGGAACGAAGGCCTCATCGTGAGCGCGCTCATCCCAGTGATGGCAGTGTTCGGCCTGGAACTCTCTCTCGGTATCTGGCTCTATTTCAACCTCGTACCGAGCTATGATCCATCCGGATTTGGATTCGTTCCACTGTATCCGATTGTGGCGTTCGTCATAGGGCTCGTCCTGGCCGGGGGCGGTGCAGCTGTCCGGCGATTGAGACGCACGATTCGTTCGTGACCCCGCCCGTAGTGTGAACCCCACTCTCCTGCGTCGATTCGGCCCCTAGAACTTTCGGGCCGCTTCGAGCACCGCACTCGCCGAACCATCCTCGATCGCCGCCCGTGCCATCGTCAGCCCCTCATCGATCGAAGCAGCATCCTCACGGGCGAAAATCCGCAACGCAGCGTTGAGCGCAATCGCATCCGCGAACGCATCCGAGCGCTCGCCGCTGAGAACCGCCTCGGTGATCGCCGCAGATTCTTCAGCAACGTCGTCCACCGCGAGATCGTCTTCGGTCATCGCCATCCCGTACTCGGCAGTCTCGATCGTGAAATCATCCAGCTCGCCGTCCGCTCCGACGGCAACTGTCGTCGAGCCGGGCCGAACGTCGTCGTAACCCTCCATCCCCTGGAACATCACAACGCGATCGATCTCGTAGCGCTCGCTGGCTTCATACGTGTCAATGATCCGCTTAGCATAGGGTAAATGATAGAAACTCCCGAGATGGACGTTTGCACCGGCGGGATTGGCGAGCGTCTCGATCGTGTTGATGAACGTTCGAACGCCCATCTGATCGCGTCGATCGTTCAACCCGTCGATCCCCGGATTGAACGCTGGCTGATAATAAAATCCGAAGCCAACGTCATCAACCATCGACGCGCTCGCTTCGGGTTCGAGCGCCGTCCGGACGCCGAGCGCATCGAGAACGTGCTTGTAGGCGACGCCCTTCTGTGTCGGGACGCGATCGCCGCTGTGGGTGACGATTGGCGTGCCGGCCGCCGCGGCGAGGAGTCCAGCGCCGACACCGAGCAACGCCGTCCGAGATTTTCCGTCGTAGTTCGCCCCACAATCGACCGGATCGGCGTCAGGCTCGGCAAATGCCACCGACTGCTCTGCCATCACGTCGATGTACGTCCCTAACTCCTCTGGCGTGTTTCGCTTCCAGCGATTTGCCAACCAGAACGCGCCGAGCGTCGTTTGATCGGGTTCGCCAGCAAGAATCCGCTCGAAGGCTTCTCGAGCCTGTGCGGGCGTCATATCGTCTGCGGATTTGTGCCCCGAACCGACGACCTCTGTCATGAGCCGCTTGAGTGTCCACTCACCTGTCGCCATGATGGAGCGTTCGAGTCCACTGCGCAAAAATATCCCGTTCGAGCCGGATCACGCCTCGGGGGAAGGCTCCTGTTGTTCCGGTGGGTTCGGCCGAACGTTGTCGAGCTGTTCGGTGATCAAACCGTTGACGCGTTCGGGGTTGGGAACGTCTGTCAACACGATGTCCGTGCCACCAGTTCCTGCGGTGTCGATATGCACCGATCCGAACGTCATGAATCGCTCCGGTAACGACTGACTGTACGAGGTGTTCTGTATTCGATCGAGCCGGATATTGGTCACGTTACGGGAAATAAGCCCGGATTTTTTATACACCTCCTCGCTGGTTAGAACGTACTGGGTGCTCCGATAGTTGACGTACGTCGCACCAACCATCAAAATCCCAATTCCGACGAACACCAGCGCGAGCAGGCGCGCAAGGCCGTCATTGAATATTCCAACTCCGATCCCAGTAACGACGAGAATGAATCCAACGAGAAACGAACCACCGGCCGAAAGCAAACTTGGATGCCCACTCCAGACGAGTATTTCCCCCTCAGTCAACGTAACCCACGACGGTGCGTCTGAATTTTCCTGCATATACTAGTACTATGTTTTGGATCAACTTGTCAGTATCCCTCATCTGAGTGGAAATTTACACTCTGTGGTCGCGAACCGAAGTGGACGGACGTGAGTGTCATTTCGTTCTTCTACGATGTGGACGATCGAAAACGACAAACGGTAAACACCGGATCGCGTAGTTATTGCGATGAGTAGCCTGGAGGGTGACTGGCGAGTGCCCCTCGATAGCGTGGACGCGAGCCTCATCGACAGCTTTCAGAGCGGCGTCCCCGTCGAGCCCCGTCCATTTCAATCGATCGGCGCATCGCTCTCGATTTCGGAGACTGCGGCGCTAGACCGTCTTGAGCGGCTGCTGGAGCTTGGAATCGTCCGTCGGTTTGGTCCGGTGTTGAATCCGCCGGTGATCGGGAGCTCGACGCTCGCGGCGGTGCAAGTTCCAGAAGACCGGTTCGATGCGGTGGCCGAAACGATCAACAGCTACCGGCAGGTGAACCACAACTACCGACGCGATCACGAGTGGAACATGTGGTTCGTCCTGACGGCCGGCACGAAAGCCAGACGTGATGCGATTATCGATGAGATCGAGGCGGTGGCCGGTTCAGTGCTGGTGTTGCCGCTGGTGACTGATTACTACATCAATCTTGAGTTTCCAGTGGTGAACGGCGATCAGTTTGCCAAAAGCACACACACTCAAGCGACAGTCGAACCGACGCCGGTGAGCGAAACGCGGATGGCGGATCTCTCCCCGCTCGAGTGTGAACTGCTGTTGGCGGTTCAGGACGGCTTTCCTCTGTCACTGACGCCGTATCAGGATGTGGCCGAGCGGATCGGTTCGGACGTAGCGACTGTCGTCACAGCGATCGAGACGCTTCTCGAAACGAACTGCATCAAACGCATTGGCTGTATCGTGAATCACGTAACGACGGGGTTTGACAGCAACTGTATGGTCGTCTGGGAGGTCCCTCTCGAGGCTATCGACCGCTATGGCAGCCGAGTTGGGGCGATCCCGTACGTGACACTCTGTTATCATCGTCCCCCACGACCGGAACAGAACTGGCCATACACGCTGTTTACGATGATCCACGGCCGCGACAGTACCGCAGTCGACGAGCGGATAGACGAACTGGCGACAGAACAGCTACCATTCAACCACGAGCGACTCTATTCGACGGAATCGCTCAAACAGACTGGTGCTCGATACGACGAACTGATCAGCGATTTTTGAGCCTACCGGTCCATGATAACGATCATCGGACCGACGAAAATCAGGCCGACACCCAAAAAGTGGAGCACCCATTCGTTGCCCATAAGACTCAACGGCGTGATCAAAAACAGAAAGCCGAACGTTCCGAGAAACAGCCCGGTAACGGATTTGCTCCGCAGGGGCAACGTCCCCAGCAGCCCCAGCACGAGCACGAGCACCAGCACGTCTCCGAGGTTGTAGTTAAGCAGGAAATTGTCGATTACCTGTAGTGGGAGCGCGTACATCCTTATCCACCATTCACGACGGTGCGGATTTTAAGGTTCCGTTACTCGACGGTTGGCTGCTCACTGCGCGTGGCGCTCGCCGAAATTGATCGGTCGGATCAGATAATGCCAGCCGATGAACACCGTCAGGCCGTAGCCGACGATCCACGCAAGCTCTGGTGATCCTGAAGGGCCGGCGTGAGTCAGATAGTTTGCCAGCAGTCCGGTGGCGATCAGCCCGATCGCACCGGCGACCACCCCGCGTACCACTTGCGGTGTGTCCGTCTTGCGTTCGAGTGGTTCCTCAGCCATACGGACGATTCGTGCTCCAGTGCCGTGAACGTCCCGATCGGTGGACTCTCGCGCAGCCAACACGGAAAGTCGAGCGTTTATAGGGCATGCCACACGATGGTTGGACGTGACCCGCGTGGCCGACCAGTCCGTTCCACGCGATTCGATCGCCGCGTCGTGGGCCGACCTGTTCCCGTTCGATCCGTATCCACAGCAAGTTGATGGCGTCGAGCAGGCTCTTTCGACCTGTGGCGGAGCGGAAACCGGCTATCTCCTCCTCGAGGGAGCCTGTGGAACGGGAAAAACCTTACTCGCACTCGTGGCGGGCCGAGAGCTGTTGGAACGGGAGGCTGCTGAGCGACTGCTGGTGGTAACGCCCGTGAAACAACAGCTCGCACAGTTCGTCACCGATCTGCGTGCACTCAACCAGCGCGCCACAGCCACCGACTACGAACGGACGAACGGCATCGTTCTCGTGGGCAAACGCGATCTTCTCCCGTACGCCCGCACGAACACGCTTGGAACGGACGACGGAGAGAGCGTCCATGACACGGCGAGTGCTCTCCGCGATACCACGGTTGAGCTCGTTCGTCGCAACTCCGTCTACGAACTCGCCGTTCAGCCAGGCGATCTCGATGGCCGCGTTTCAGTCTGTATCGAATCGGACTGCAACCGGAACGCCTACGATGGGCCCTACTGTCCGGACCACCGGTCGTCGAGCGATGAGGAAGACGAATCGTGGTACGATCCCGTCAGGGCCGCGGCCGTGACAGATCTCGTGGCGGCTCTCGAAGGTGATCGCCTCCAGACGGCCGACGTCTCGGCACCGTTTCCCGAGCGCCCGCCCACGATCGCAGACGTGGTTGTCGAATACGGTGGATCGTTCGAGGATGACCGACAGTTCGACCCGTTTTATGCCAACTACTTTGCGAGCGAGGAATGGATTCCGTTCGGATTTGACCAGGGCACCCACGGCGTCCTCGACAGTGATGCGGTGGTGGCTACCGCCGTTTCGCGGGGGCTCTGTCCCCACGAGGCGATGGCGTCGCTGATGGCCGATGCCGACGTGCTGATCGGCAACTACAACCACGCGTTCGATCCCGTAACTCGACAGCTGACTGACGCGAAAGCCGGCGTGCTCGATGAGAACACGCTGCTGGTAGTCGATGAGGCACACATGCTCGAAGAGCGCCTCAGAGACCTGCTTTCCCAGCAGCTCGGGCTGCATACGCTCCGAACCGCGCATCGCGATCTCGTCCTGGCCAGGTCGTATCTGGCAGGCACGGGCGGCGACGACCCCGGGACGGATCCGACGCTGCACAAACAATCAGCCCAGCGCGTTCTTGCCGAATTTTCGAGCCTCACCGACGGCGATCTCGCTCGCACTCAGTCGTTTCTCGAGTGGCTGATGGAGGCGATCGACGAGCACGTCAGCGACTATCTCGATGCGCAATACACAGACTGGCAGCGGAGCTTCAAAGATCGAACGCTTCCGGAGATTGACCACGAAATCGGGCTCCGTCCGCCACAGAGCGACGAACGATCGACGCTCACGAACGACGCCGTTGGTGCGTTCGACGAAGAGATTTTCCAGACCGCAGCGACCGCGTGTCTTGTGGCGGCAACGATCCACGAGGAAGACGGCCAGACCGAGCGCACGCCAGCAGCCGACGGCGTCGGGTCGTTTTTCGACGCGTGGCATCGAGCCGACACCGCCACTCATTTTCGCGAGATCGAACTTGAGTACGCACCAAAACCGAACGTCGATACGAGTTTGCCCGCGTGGGCCCGCGCGTACAACGCCAGGCTGTCGCTGTTCAACTGCTTGCCCCACGATCCACTGGCGAATATTTTCGACGAACTGGGTGGTGGCATACTGATGTCGGCCACACTCGCACCGTTCGACGTGTACGAGCGGGTCAGCGGACTCAAACAGCTCGCCTGTGAAACAGAAACGACACAGTATGGTCTCTCGTTTCCGCCGGAAAATCGGGCAAGCTGGATTGTCGAGTGTCCGGCGTTTACATATCGCAATCGCGGCCCACCGGCCGCAAGCTACGACGCGATGTCTGCAACCCGGCAGGCACACGCCGCAGCGATGGTCACGATTGCCCGGAGTCCCGGAAACGTACTGCTCTGTCTGCCGTCGTACGCCGAGGCCGACTGGGCAGCTACCCTGCTCGAAGACGCCATCGACAAGCCGGTCTTACAGGACCAATCGAGCGATATGGCCACCACAGACGCGATGCTCGAACGGTTTTTCAACGACGACGAGACCGATCGCGTACTCGTGAGCAGTGCGCGCGGGACCGTCACGGAAGGTGTCGATTATCGGGGAGAGCGACTGCACACGGCGGCCGTCATCGGCATTCCGTACGCGAACACGGCCACACCGCGAATGCAGGCGGTCCAGTTTGCCTACGACCGCGCGTTCGACGGCGCTGGCTTTGAGTACGCGGTGGCAATTCCCGCCATCCGCAAAGCACGCCAGGCGATTGGGCGCGTCTTGCGCGATCCAGAAGAGATCGGTACGCGACTACTGGTTGATGAGCGATACGACCGAACTGCTCCGCGGTCGGTGAACGCGCCAATCGCGACCGATCAGGAGTCGTTCACGACGGTAAGCACCGACATGCTCGAATTCGCACTTGAGCAGTTCTGGGACGATCACTGATCCAGTGCTGGCTCGAACTGACGAATCCGATCGTGCCACTCCTCGGGAATCGACCGCGGCTTGCCGTTATCATCGACGGTGACCAGAACGGAAGCGCCGGTCGCCGCAATGCCCGCAGCCGTGGCGAGTTCAAACGACATCGTTACTGATGAATCCCCGATGTCGGTCGTCTCAACCGTGATCGCAACCGATTCGTCGTCCAGCGTGATCGGCCGCCGGTAATCGATTTCTAGATGTGCAATCACCAGCCCGCTCTCGATGACGGAATCGCCGATCACAGCATCGATGTAGTTCGTTCTGGCGGCCTCGATGTACGTGCCGTAGACGGCGTTGTTGACGTGGTTCTCCGGATCGAGATCTCGATACCGTATCGGGATTTCAGTCTGAAATCGAGCGTCCTCAGTCATCGATCCAGCTACGGTGAGCGGACGGATGGGAATGTCGATTCAGGTTACCGATCTATCACAGTGAAATGTCGATACTTTTGGTCTGTGTGTACGCATCAAGCGTCTCCTTGCCGCGCTCACGGCCGATTCCCGACTGTTTATAGCCACCAAACGGCATCCCTGCTGGAAAATCGTTGTACTGGTTTACCCAGACAGTGCCGGCCTCAAGATCGTGTGCGGTCTCATACGCTCGATCGATGTCGCTCGTCATGATCCCCGAGGCAAGACCATAATCCACGTCGTTCGCAAGCTCGATCATCTCGTCGTACTCCGACCAGGAGAACACCTCGAGAACGGGGCCGAAGATCTCTTCTTGGACTGCCTCGTGATCGTGATCGATATCGCTGATCACTGTTGGCTCAACGAAACAGCCGTTCGAAAGCGCCGGCTTATCTGGAACACCGCCGCCGGTCAGGATGGTCGCCCCGCTATTTCGGGCGGCGTCGACGTAGGACAACGTTCGTTCGCGCTGTTCATCCGAAACCTTCGCGCCAAGCTGGGTGTCATCGTCGAGTGGATCGCCGATCGTTAGCGATTCGGCGGCCGCGGTGAGCTGGTCGATAAACTGCTCCTCGATCGATTCGTGGACGAACAGTCGTGATCCGGCAGAACAGCACTCGCCAGTGTTGTAGAAGATGGCAATGGTTGTCGATCTGACGGCCGTTTCGAGATCAGCATCCGGGTGGACGATGATTGGATTTTTTCCGCCGAGCTCGAGTGTCACGTCCGTAACAGTGTCGGCGGCGTTTTTCATCACCTGCTTGCCGATGGCCGTCGAACCAGTGAACGCGAGCTTTGCAACGTCTGGATGTTTCGTCAACGGCTCACCAGCGTCGGGACCAAACCCGGTGACGAGATTGACGACGCCATTGTCGAGCACGTCGTCGATCGTTTCCATCAACAGGAGTGCAGATAGCGGCGTTTGCTCGGCCGGCTTGAGAACGACGGTGTTGCCGGCTGCAAGCGCTGGCGCTAGCTTCCAGGCGGCCATCAACAGCGGAAAGTTCCACGGAATGATCGCTCCGACGACGCCGTAGGGCTCTTTGAGCGTTTCAACCCGCCGAGAGCCATCAGTCGGCACGCGCTCGCCCTCGTGACCGCGGATAAGCCCGGCGAAATACCGGAAATGCTCCGCTGCCAGATAGGCGTCGCCGCGCGCTTCGGTGAGTGGCTTTCCGTTGTCGAGCACATCGAGCCGGGCGAATCGATCAAGATCATTCTGAATTCGGTCAGCGATCGTCTCGAGCGTGCGCTGGCGCGACGCCGGTGACTCGGCTCGCCACGACTCGAACGCCCTACTGGCTGCTCTGACGGCGTCGTCAACGTCATCAGCTCCACCTGCAGGGATCGTTGCCAGCGTCTCGCCGGTCGTTGGATTCGCCGTCTCGAACGTTGCACCCGAATTGCTGTCGTGCCACGCGCCGTCGATGTAGAGCTGTTGGTGGTCGGGCAACACCGATGCAGCAGTTTCACGATGGCGCTGTGCAACCGACGTGGCAGCCGTCTCCGAATCAGATGCCATACCCTCCCTACGACGGCGAGCCCAAAAGGGTACCTGAAAATGATCGGACAGATTACAATTCATCAGGGTTACTGACGGCGACGTGATCGCCAGCAGTAATTTCTGGGAACGTTCCATCGACCCTGACGATGGTAACGCCGTCGGTCACGTCGAGCACCCGGCCAGTCTGGCGGTTCGATTCGAGTATTGTGTTCTGGATTGTGTTTTCGAGCCGTTCGATCCGTTCGGTGAGTGATTCGATTGCATCCGGTTGGTTCGGCTCGGTCTGTGACTGTTCGGTGGAGGATGCTGGCGCGAGAGGATACTTTCCGCCCTCGAGCTCGGATCGCTCCGGTCGAACGTCGAACGCCCCGAGGGTGAGCCCTTCAGCAGACAGATCTGGTGATTTCTGTCGTTCGATCGTGGGAAAGTCGAGCTCGGGATCTGTTACCGTCCGGTGTGCATCCCGGCCAGTGATTCGCCAGGTGTGAACCATCTCTTCGGTGTGCTCGGAGACCCACCCAGGTGGCGTCCAGACGCCGTCCTCGAGGAGGGTATGTTCGAGCCGGTCTGCGGTTACCCAGACGTAGCTGTGATATCTGTCCTTGTACCGATCGGCGTTCGGACCCGTCTCGTGAAGCACGACGAGATGGATTGGCTCTAACGACCGGACGACCGCATCGATCGTCTCGGGTGTGGGATGGTTCTGTACCCGCTCGGTGTGTATCGTACAGCCAGCCCCGTCGACCGGCGGGCCATCGGTGGGCACCTGGATGAGCGTCGCGCCCGGATCGTCACGGATCTGCTCGAACAGCTGACCCGCTCCGGCAGCGGGATTCTTTGCTGGCGTGCCGGGATTGGCGACCGTGATCGATCCCGATTCAAGAACCTGATCGGGCTCGAATGCTGCCGTCGTCGTACAGTGCGGAATCGAGTAATCGAGTCGTTCGGCCAGTTTCGCCGACTCGCCAGCCAGCGTGACAGTCGTTGTGAGCTCCTGTTCGTCGATCGTGTGGCCGAGCAGATAGCCAAACTGGAGACCGACCTGTCCACTGGCCGTGACGAGCACCGTCGAGCCGTCGAGTGCCCGCTCAATCGATCGCTCGATCACACCGGTCAGATCCTCCTCGAACGTTTCGTTTGCAGACGCAGAGAGAAGACAGACATCGACATCCACGGGCAACTCCGGATCGAAGCCCGGATAGCCGGCCGCCTGGCGACGGGTAAAATCGCCAGTTGCCAGCACGGTTCTCTGGGTGGTCCCGTCATCGATTGCCAGCATCAGACTGCTTGCTCCCGGTGCGTGACCCGCTGGTAACGCACGAATCGAGACGCCCTGGACGATGGACGTCCAGCCATCGATAATCCTCGTATTCGATAACACCGTCTCCTTTTCCCCCCGTTCGGGCGGAACGCTGTCGTAGACGGCCGACAACAGCTCTTTTGTCTCGGCCGTCATGTAAACAGACGCTCCATGGCGTAGATTCTCGGCAAGACTCCGATAATGGTCGTAATGTGCGTGTGTGAGACAGATTGCCGTCAGATATTCATCCTCTCGTAGCAACTCATCGACGTTCACCCCCTCGCCTGCGTCGATGAGGATACAGATCGTCTGGTCCTCGAACACCCCCGAAATCCGAAGCAGCACCGACTCCCGCCCCGAAAATGGGTTTGCATGCTGATACCGTAGTTTCACGGTACAGTCACTCTGTGACACAAACCCATCAATCCCACTGAACCAACCGAGCGCCTCTGTCTCTACAATTTTCACAATATTATATGCGAAATAAGGCTACCGTCCGTCGAATTTGTGATTCTTTCGAGACTGTGTTTTCGCTCAGCCCAGCCGTGGCATTCGGCCGTGGTTGATGACGACGGTCTTCGTCTGGCGGTAGCTATCGAACGCTTCTCTGTCGAGTTCGCGTCCGAGTCCGGACTGTTTGTAGCCACCGTGGGGGACGTTGTCGAACAGATCGTTGTACGTGTTGACCCAGACCGTTCCGGCCTCGATCTTTTCGGCGGTTTCGTGTGCGGTGTCGAGGTCGGTCGTCCAGATGGCCGATGCGAGCCCGTATTCGGTGTCGTTGGCCGCCTCGATGACGGCGTCACGGTCGCTCCATTCGTGGACGGAGACGACAGGGCCGAACACCTCTTCGCAGGCGATCGTGTCGTCCGGATCAACGTCGGTGAGCACCGTCGGTTCGAACAGTGGTGCGCCAGCCAGCGACGGATCATCGGGTGTTTTCCCGCCGACGACGATGGAGGCACCCTCATCGAGGGCGGTGTCAACATACTCGGTGACGTGGTCGAGATGAGCATGATCGACGAGGGGGCCGATATCCGTCAGTGGATTGATCGGGTCGCCGACGGTGAGTCGTTCCATCTCCTCGGTGAGCAACTCGAGGAACTCGTCTTTCACCTCGCTGTGGACGAAGATTCGCGACCCGGCAGTGCACTGTTCACCCTGATTGAAAAACGATCCCACGAGTGCGCCCTCGACTGCCTTCTCCAGGTCGGCGTCGGGGAAGATGATGTTGGGGTTGTTGCCGCCTAGCTCGAGCGAGACGGCCTTGAGATTCGACGTTGCACCCTCCATCACGGCCTTTCCAGCACGGGTCGAGCCCGTCATCGACACCTTTCTGATCTCTGGATGGGTCGTAATCTGTGCGCCAACGTCCCCACCGGTTCCCGGCACAACGTTGATCGTTCCGTCGGGCAGGTGTTTTGCCATCGTTTTGGCAACCTCCAGGGTCGAGAGGACGGCTCGGGGAGACGGCTTGAACACCAGCGTGTTACCGGCTGCAAGCGCCGGTGCCATCTTCCATGCGACGAACATCGACGGGAAGTTCCAGGCGCTGATCTGCCCAACGACGCCGTATGGCTCGCTGGTGGTGTAGGCGAACTTTTCGGTCGCCGTCGATGGCCGTCGCCCCTCGTCTGCGGTTCGTGCCACCGACGCGAAGTATTTGAACTGCGAGAGCATCATCGTCGTGTCGACGAACAACGAGTGCTGATTCGCTTTGCCCATCTCGAGGGAGTCAATCCGGGCGATATCTTGCTTTCGCTCCTCGAGTTCCGTGGCGATCGCATCGAGCGCGTCGGCACGCTGCATCGGACTGTAGTTCCCCCAGGTGTTCTCGAAGGCAGACTTTGCGGCCACGACCGCCGCATCTACGTCCTCGGCGGTTCCCTGTGTGTATTCAGCAAGCGTCGCACCGGTTGTCGCATCGACGGCTTCTTTGACGACGCCAGTCTCGCTTTCTGTCCACTCACCGCCGATCAACACCCCGTATGGCTCATCTGGAAAGATTCCTGCAGCAATCTCGCGATGGTTTGCTCGAATCTCCTCTGCAATACGTCCTCGGTCGGTGTCGAAATTTTCTCGTTGCATGTGTTCCCTGGGAGAAATTCCCACTCGAAATGCTACGGAGACCCATGTTGTTTACCAACATATATTTTTGTGAACGAAAATGAACGTGACAGTCGTGGTCCAACGCCGACGCGTCATTTTTGAGGATCGATTCCATCGGTGGGATATGGGCCAGCAGACGGGAGATGAGGGTTCGACGGAGACAGAGGCGTATCTCGAGCGAGTGCTCGATCGGCTGCGACACAGCTACGATCTCACGGCCGACCGAACGGTCGACGGTCGCACCTTCGACTGGTATGGACACTGCCGAATCGAACACCAAAAATCGTTTCTCCATCCGTCGATCAGCTACGGCGATCATGCCTCGCTGGATCATCTGTTCGTTCAACGACGCGATGGTGTAGAGCAGTCGGATCTGACCGAGTTCGCCGAGGTTGCCCATTCGATCGCCAGCGACTGGATCGACCCGTCGCCGACACATTATGAAACGTCGTTCACGTTCGCGGTGCTCGTCCCGGAGCTATCCCCTACAGTGGAGTCGTTCGTTTCAGAGTTTACAGACCGGACGCTGTTGCGGTATGGACTGCACGGTCGTTACGATGTGGCGTTCGTCGTGGCCGCGCCGAGCGACCAGCAGATGGCAGCGAGCCCCGAGGCGGAGGTGGCACGGGCATTTTCGTTCACAGAGCTCGACCCCCCTGAAAAACCGTCGGGCCTGCGTGGACGACTCAGATTGCTATTCGGGTGAGTGACTCAGTCGTCTGCAGGTGTCTTACCACTGAGCTCGTCCATATCCCGTTCTTCGAGGATGTGCTCAATGCCAATTTTCGCCACGACGAGTGCAAGTGCGACAAGTACGAGCGCCAGTATCGACTGTACGATGAGCGAGACCTGCCCGAGCGTCGTCGCGTCGCCGAGCCGACTCGGATTCTGAATGAGTGCGAGCCAGCAGAGTGCAACGACGGTCATAAGCAGCATGAAGACCATCGGAATGCCGGTCGAGAGCAGCTGCTTGGTGTCGTCCCAGTTGACGAGCCAGACCGTAGCGGCAAGCAACGCGAGCGCGGCAAGCGTCTGGTTTGCCCCACCGAACAGCGGCCAGAGCGACGCCCAGGTACCGCTTGCGATCAGCACGTACGCCAGAATGCCCTGGATGACGAACGCGTTGGTGTAGCGATTCACCGCGAAAGCCTCGAGTTTCGCACGGAGGTTGCTGTCAGTGTCTGTTCCGGGGGTGCCGACGATCTCTTCGATCATGTAGCGGCCGAGTCGAACGGCCGTGTCGGTACTGGTCAACAGGAAGCTGACGAACACCAGCCCAATAAACGGCTGACCGTACTCCATCGGGAGTCCGAACGTTGAGAGCATCACTGCACCACCGATGGGGAAGTTCGCGAGCGCGCCACCGACGCCCGAACCAAACTCCGTGACGCCGACGATCATCAGCGCTGCGACGGCGGTGGTGGCGAGCAACCCCTCACCGAGCATTCCACCGTACCCGATCATCCGGGCGTCAGACTCCGTGTTGAGTTGCTTTGCGGTCGTTCCCGAGGAGACCAACGAGTGAAAGCCACTGATCGTTCCACACGCGATCGTCACGAACAAGAACGGGAAGATCGGCCCGAGATCACTAGTCAGCCCCATGAACGGATCGAGCTGTGAGGTGAGCGTATACTGTGTTCCATCGACAGTGACGGGCTCAAACAGGCCAAACGTGCCGACGATGGTGGCGAGCAACATTCCACCAATCCCCGCGTAGAGCAAAAACGAGGAGAGAAAGTCGCGTGGCTGGAGCAACGTCCACACCGGTAACACCGCGGCGATCACCGCGTAGATGATGATCACCGGTGCCCAGCCCGCCATGTTCGGGTTCTGTGCGCTCGCCAGCGGTAACCACGAGCCACCCTCACCGAACAGCACGATCACGTTGCTTTCGAGCCCCGAGTGCGCAAACAGCGCGATCGGATACTGCACGCCGAGATAGACGCTCGCGAAAACGCCCGTAACGAACACGAACGTCCCCGGAACGAACGGCAGATCGAGCTGGTACAGATAGACGCCGAACACCAGCGCCAGTCCGATGTAGAGCATGCTCGCCGTCGCCGCGCTCGGAAACTGATCGAACACGAGCGCGACCACATACGCAAAGACGGCGAGCACGAGAATGATCGTCAGGAAGGCAAACCATAACAGCAGGTTCTTCCCGCGATCACCGAGGTACTCGCCGATGATGTGTCCGATCGAGCGGCCATCATGGCGGAGACTCGAACTCAACGACATGAAATCATGAACCGCGCCGAACAGCGGATTCCCGATCGCAATCCACAGCACCGCCGGCAACCAGCCAAACGCCGCCCCCGCCGTGATCGGACCGACGATGGGCGCACCGCCCGCAATCGAAGAGAAGTGATGGCCCAGTAAGACGGATTTTTTCGCCGGCACGTACTCCTGTCCGTCGTTGTGTTCGTGTGCCGGCGTCGGATTGTCGTCGTCGAGCTCGACGAACTGTGCCAGATATTTCGAGTAACTCAGATAACCGATACTGTACAGTAACAATACACCAACGATGAGCCAGAGTACTTGTACCATGGGTTCGAATAGCTATGATAAGTTATTCACCATAAACGTTAGTATCAGCTGGAACGTTCGCACGGATCGGTTTACTCGAGGGTGATTGCCTGTGACAGTTCTTCTAGCTGATCACCAGCGGGCGGCTTGTGTTGTGACTGGACGGTGGCGACGATCGGCGGGCCGATCGATTCGATGGCATCGAGGTGCTTGCGTTCGGTCGCTCGACGAGCTCGTAAAAACGCAGCACCAGCGCCACGCTCCGATTCGTCGGGTTCGGGCGTGAGTTTGTTGACGATGAGCCCTGCAACACAGAGTCCATTCGCCGAAAGCCGATCACTTGTCCGCTGGGTTTCGCGAATCGAGAGCTCGTCGGGTGTAACGACGAGATAGAACGACGTGTCCGATCGTAGCGTTGTGGCTGCGAACTCGAATCTATCTTTTCGCTCCTGGAGTCGTTCTACGATCGGATCGCCAGCCCTGGTTCGACGGGGCGTTCGATCGCCGATCGCCGCTGATTCGAACAGCTCGATAGATCGGGTTCGTTTTTCGAGCAGCCGATCGATCCACGTCTCGAGTGCGTCCGGCAGTGCGAGTAGTCTGAGGGTTCCGCCAGTGGGTGCTGTGTCGAAGACCACCCGATCGTACGTCCTGGCGGTCTGGAGAATGTCGATCACGCGATCGAAGAGCGCCGCCTCGTACGCCCCGGCAGAATCGTGAGCCAGCTCGAGCTGTGGTTCGATCGCGTTGACAATCGCCGGACTCACCTGGTCAGTGAGCGCGCGTTTCGTTTCCTGGAGATGGTCTTCGACCGCCGCGTCGGGATCGATCTCGATCGCATCGAGCCGATCGTAGCCGTCGATCGGCGTCGGGTCGTCTCCAATTGGCTGTTCGAACAGATCGCTCGTCGAGTGAGCTGGATCGCTTGAGACGACGAGCGTCCGCTCGCCGGCCATCGCCCGCTGGATGGCGGCTGTTGTTGCCATCGTCGTCTTGCCGACCCCACCTTTCCCACCGATGAAGAGAAACTGATTCATCAGAAGTGATACTGTTGGCCTTTCCGTTCTAGCAGCGACGCCCGGTCCCAGAGGCGTCGCTCGAATGCCTCGAGCTCGCCATCGAGATATGGGAGCAACTCGGCGGTGTAGTAGGCGATTGGACTCGGTATGCCAAAGACGTCCGGGAAACAGGCCAGCAAAAACGCATCATCGACATCTTCGGCCTCCTTTTCGATCAGTTCGTAGGCCGGATGCTCGACCATCCCGTGATACAACCCTCCGAGCACGGTCCGCAGCTCCTTCCAGTAGCGTTCAATTCTGCTGGCCAGTGTCATGTGCTGGCGGTCACCGATGGGTCACTAAAAACGTGTCGGCCCAACACCGGCTGGCTGATGTGCGTGCGCGTTCGACAGTAGCGTGTACGCATGGCTATCGAAGATCGGGATCACGTCAAGCTACTAACACACGCGCTCGCACGCGATACGCTCTCGACGCTCCGGGACCACGAAACCGAACAAGTGACGTTTCGCAAGGGGCTCGTCAAGCTGGGACGGATCTGTGGCTACGAAATCATTGATGGGTTGATGGAAACCGAATACGTGCCGGTGACGACGCCGTTGACAGCCATGACCGGCGAGCGGCTCACCGGCCTGGACGACGTGGTGATCATCAACGTGTTGCGTGCTGCGACGCCGTTTGTCGAGGGGCTATTGAAGGCGTTTCCGGAGGCCCGTCAGGGGATCATCAGCGCTGGTCGCAACGAGGCGGCCGGTCGTGACGCAGATGGGACGTTTCCGATCACGGTCGATTACGTTAAGCTACCGACGATCACGGAAGACGACACGGTCATCGTGGCAGATCCAATGCTCGCTACCGGTTCGACGATGTGTGCGGTACTCGAGCGGGTGCTCGACGAACAGCACGCACCCGCAGAGCTGTACGTGCTCTCGGCGGTGAGCGCTCCGGATGGGGTCCTTCGCGTTGCGGAGTCGGTCTCGGATGCGACAATCTTGACGGTAGCGCTCGACGACCATCTCGACGAGAGCGGCTTTATCGTCCCGGGGCTGGGCGATGCCGGCGATCGGGCGTTTGGAACCGACTGACTCCGTGGTTTACTCCTCAGTCAGTTTTACACAGAAGCGAGCCAGCCACTCGATGTACGGCCCCCAGTCGCTTTCGCCGCTCGTCTTGCGTGCCGATCGGTCGAGGGTGGCCCAGACGGTGGCGAGCGAGAACCCACCGAGCACGCGAAAGAACCGCTCGTGCTCGATCGTTGTCCCGGTCTGGCGTTCGTATCGTTCGATAAGCGCTGTCCTGGTTGGACTGCCTGGTTGTCTCGTGAACGGTGCAAGACCGTCGGTGGTCATCGACGTGATCTCCTCGCGCACAGCATCGCTCGCGTTCTGCGTGTCGATCATACCCGGTGCAACCGTGGGATCGCCCGGTTCGTGCCATCGAAAGCAGAGATATCCCAGATCGAGCCGCGGATCGCCCAGCAGTGGGGTTTCCCAGTCGAGCACTCCCGTGAGCTCTGGCGTCTCAGTACCCTGAAAATGGATGTTTCCGGGCCTGAAATCGCCATGATTCAGCACGATTTCCAGCTCCGTGGGTGCGTGTTTCGAAAGCCACGCACCGACGTCTTGGAGCTGCTCGCTTCCCTGTGTCCGCTCGTCTGTGATTCGATCACACTGTGAGCGAAGCATTGTTATCCCCTCTGCGATCGACCGCCGATCGCAGAGCGCTTCGAACGGCTCGGTCGGTTGTGTGTGAAGCGTGGCGAGCTGATCAATCAGCGCCGTTCCGATCGCTCTTCTTGCGGATGGATTTTGAAACGTCTCGGGAAGTCGGTCGCCAAGTGGTATCGGTTTCCCGGGAACGTACGTCATAAGCACGAACGGCCCATCGATCGGTGCGCCGACAGTTCCGTATGCTACCGGTTTCGGAGCCTGGATTTCTGCTGGGAGCCGGCCTAGCAGCTCGTACTCCGTGCTGAGATCGCAGATTCCCGGGAAAGACTCCCGGTCGATGGGTGTGCGCAGGATGTACGGCTCGTCTCTAGACGCGGTTTCGATCGCGTACGTTCGATTTAAACTCACCGAGAGCAGGGAAACGGCGGTCACCGACACCGCACACACTCGTTCGATCGCCGCCGTTATCGCGGCCGCTTCGTCGGCGTCGGGATTCACGGTCGAATCTCCGAGAGCCCGTAGCGAAAGCTGTTTGGGTAGGTGTTCGCCAACCCAGCCGGCAGGACTTTGCCCCTCACTACCGAAGAGTGTGGTATGCACAGACGGAAGGTGTTGCGACTGGCTGGTGGTGGACTCGTGAGTATGAGTGTTCTTGCGGGCTGTATGGGCCCTGGTGAGGACGATGGTGGCGATGAAGAGGGTGATGGCGGAGACGAAGGAGGCGACGACGGTGATGGTGGCGGTGGTGGATACGGCGATGGCGACGAGGAGGACCAGGAAGAACAACTCGCCGACGAGAGAGCGAACGCACTCTCACGTCCGCAGCGCTGACAGACAGCGTGTCTGGCGAGGCTCGGCTCTTACTCGTCGTTTTCGCCGGACTGACGCGCAGCAATCCCTGCGCCAACCGCAATTCCGATCGCAACGCCCACCGCGATGTTGTCCATGGCAACGCCGATTCCAACACCAATTATCAGACCGAGACTTATCCCCCTGACCGAGTCGCCTGTGATGGAGTCGGGAACACCGAATTTCATACGATTTCCACACCTCCGTAGTATATCAATTGCTATGGTGGTTTCTCCCAGGAAATAGTCTTCGAGCCCTGTGGCGGTAGCAATCGTTACACTGGCGTGAGTGACAGCTATCGATCCGTGCGGCAATCATCTGATTGGGAACGCTCAAGCGTTGCCCGGCCGCTCGTCGCGCTCTGGAGGCGATCGGCGACGCTTGCAAGTTCGTCCGTCGGTACACGAATTGAAAACGTCACCCGCTCGTCGTAGTCGGCGTCGAACGCGACGCCTTCGCTCTCGAGTACGGTTCTGACGACACCGGAGTCATCGTAGTCGACGGTGATCGACCGGTGTGCGTGCGGGACGCGCTCGGTGACGCCGGCCGCTTCGATCGCCATCGTGGTTGCCTGGGAGTACGCCCGCACCAGCCCGCCAACGCCGAGTTTGGTGCCGCCATAGTAGCGGGTGACGACCACAGCAACATTCTCGAGTGATTGTCCGTCGAGAACGTTCATGATCGGCTTTCCCGCCGAGCCGGAGGGCTCGCCATCATCGTTTTGATACTCACGGAGAAACTGCCCAGTGTCATCGGCGTGCACTCGATAGGCGGGCACATTGTGGGTCGCATCGGAATACTGCACACACATCCGATCACAGAAGCGTTCGGCGGCCGCGACCGTTTCAACGGGCTCAACGGAGCCAATAAATTCCGAGCCCTGGACAGTAAACTGCGCACTTGCGTCGGTTTCGACGGTCAGAAACGAATCATCATCGGGGCCCATTTTACAGCCGCAAGAGCTGGGCGTGACGCGTGCCATCGAGATCCAGCACCGCACCTTCGTCGACGATTTCGTGTTCGATCGCGAGCTCAACGGCCTCCGTGCCAACGATATTGGCGATCGCTGCCCGTGAGAGCGCCTCGACGACGGCATCGGCGTCGACGGTATCAGCATCCTCGGCGTAAAACGCCTCCTCGACGGTTAGCCGAGCGCCGTCGCCCTCGAAGGTGTCGCCGACGACATCGTCGTCACAGACGGCGACGAGCAGTCCCTGTTCGGTCTGGTGCTGTGTGAGTAACATCTCACTCCATCAGTCGGCTCTCGGCGCGCTGCCGTAGTTCTTCTGCTTCGGCAGCCACCTCCTCTGCCTGTTCGTCCTCGCCGATTTCCTCGAGTGCCCGTGCTTTCTCCTCGAGGAGTTCTGGCGTGTGCATGCCGAGTCGCTGTGCGTTGTCGAAACACTCGACGGCCGTCTCAGCGCGTCCCCGTTCGGCGAGGAAAAAGCCACGATTGTACCACGCCTGTCCGAACCGGGGATCGAGTTCGACGGCACGCTCTGCGTGCTCAAGTGCCTGCTCGGAGCGTCCGGCCTCCCAGAGCGAGTAGGCCAGATTCGTCTCGGCCGACGCGGCGTGCTCTGAGTCGTCATCAATCCGGAGCGCTTCCTGGTAGGCACCGATCGCGGCGTCGTACTCTTCGAGTTCGGCGTGTGCTGCGCCTTTGTTCACCCAGGCCTCCTGTTCGAGCCGGTCGTCGTCGGCGAGTCTGGCCGCGCGTTCGAACGTCTCGGTCGCCTGCTCGTGGCGATTGATATGTATATACTCGATGGCGACCTCGATGAGTTGTTCAACGTCTACCTGCTCTTTTGGCAGGTGGTTCACGTCGAGATTGTCGGTGAGCACCCGCGAATCCACCGGATCGACCTGTCCGGGATCGATCTCGAATTCGGGATCGAGATCGAAGCCCTCGTACGGATCGTCGAATCCCTCACCATCGGAGAAGCTGTGGGACTCCGCGCCCTCATCAACCATACTCCAGATAGGTAACAAGCACGGTTAAGGGCTGCGCACCGGAGAATTCACCATGCGACTGTTCATCAGCATCGACATCGAGCCCACGCCGGAACTCAAGGCAATACAGGCCCCGTTCGCGGAGCTTGAGGGGGTTCGGTTGGTCCCGTCGGAGCAGGTGCACGTGACGCTGCAGTTTCTGGACGAACAGCCAGCTGAGCGGTTGTCTGCGATCACAGACGCGATTGACGCGGCGATCGAGTCGGTGCGTGTTGAGCCGTTTACCCTCTCGCTTGCGGGCTATGGTGTGTTTCCGGATCGCGAGTACATCACGGTGATCTGGGCGGCAATCGAACAGGGCACAACACAGCTCAATCGGCTCAACGAGGCGATCGAGTTCGAAATGAGCGCGCTGGGAATCGAACCAGAGGATCGCGCGTTCGTTCCACACGCGACGATCGCCAGAATGGATCACGCGGCGAGCAAAACCACCGTCCAGTCGCTGATAGAGACGACGACCGAAACCCACACCCAGCGTGTCACAGCGGTCGAACTGCTCGAAAGCACGCGTACTGGCGATGGCCCAAAATACGATCGCCGGTACGCGCGGAGGCTCAAGTCGGCCACAGCGGGGTAGCGAGTGGCGTTCGCACGAAAAGGAACAACCATTTAACCACCGCAACGAAAATACCGACACTATGGGTAAGAAATCGAAGGCCAAGAAAAAACGGCTGGCGAAGCTCAATCGTCAGAACTCTCGCGTCCCGGCGTGGGTCATGATGAAAACTGACCGAAACGTCATGCAGAATCCGAAACGCCGCAGCTGGCGGCGCGGCAACACCGACGAGTAATCCATGAGCACGAGCGATTTCGAAGAGCGCGTCATCACGGTGCCGCTTCGTGACGTTCTGGCACACGCAAAACACGAACGCGCTGATAAGGCAATGAGCATCGTTCGCACCCATCTGGCGAAACAGTTTGCGGTCGACGAAGACGCCGTTCGACTCGATCCCTCGATCAACGAGGCCGTGTGGTCCCGTGGACGCAAGAAGCCACCAAGCAAGCTTCGCGTTCGCGCGGCTAGATTCGACGAAGAAGGCGACCAGCTCGTCGAGGCTGAAGCTGCGTAAGCGTGCTTCGTGCGACCCTCGCGGGCTCGTCGTACGTCGGCGTTTTCGCCGCTGTAACCGACGACTGTCTTCTCATCCGCCCGGACCTCGACGCGGAGCTTCAGGACGCGTTCAGTGCTGAACTCTCCGTGCCAGCGATTGCCACGTCGATCGGCGGTTCGGGTACCGTCGGGGCGCTCGTGACTGGCAACTCGAACGGACTGCTTGTGAGCAACCGAATCGAAGACCGCGAACTCGAACACATCCGCTCGGTCGTCGAACTGCCGGTTGTGAAACTCCCCGGCGCGATCAACGCGGCGGGCAACGTCGTGCTAGCGAACGATTCCGGTGCGTACGTTCACGCCGACCTCGACGACGACACGCTCGAAACGATCGAATCAACGCTGTCGGTGCCGGTAGAGCGCGGCGAGCTCGCCGGCGTGCGGACGGTCGGAACGGCGGCAGTTGCGACGAACGAGGGCGTGCTCTGTCACCCGAAGGTCACCGACGAGGAACTGGACTATCTTGAGTCGTTGCTCGACGTTCGAGCAGACATCGGCACGATCAACTACGGCGCTGGCCTGGTTGGCTCCGGGCTCGTTGCCAATACGAACGGCTACGTTGCCGGCGAGGATTCGACCGGGCCAGAACTTGGCCGGATCGAGGACGCGCTTGGCTACATCGACTAGCAACATTCTTCCCGCTCTAAGCCACACTGTAGCGTATGAGTACCTTCACGGTTAGTGGCCGCTTCCAGACTCGCGATGGATGGCAGACGTTCGAACGAACTCTTGTGGCACCGAACGAATCCGTTGCGAAAGAGCATACGTACGCCAACTTCGGCTCGGAACACGGTTTGAAACGAACACAGGTATCGATCGACGGTGTTGCACAATGAGCGCCGGTGGGGGCGGCATGCGCCAGCTTCAGGAACAGCTTGAGGCAATTAATAAGGAAGTCTCATCGCTCGAAGAGGATATCGAGCAGCTCCGCACGGAGAAAACGAAGGCTGATGAGGCAATCGATGCGATCGATCGGCTCGAAAGCGACGATGTAGTGCAGGTGCCACTGGGTGGCGACGCCTACGTTCGTGCCGAAATTCAGGATATCAACGAGATCGTCGTTTCGCTTGGTGGGGGCTATGCGGCCGAGCGCGATCAGGACGGGGCCGTCAAGAGCCTCAAAGCCAAAAAAGAGACGCTTGATGAGCGGATCGAATCGATCCAATCGGAGATCACCGAGCTGCAGGCCGAAAGCGACGAACTCGAACAGCAGGCCCAGCAGATGCAACAACAGCAGATGCAACAGCTCCAACAGCAGTTCCAATCTGACGAGTAAGCGTTCGCATGTTCGAGGGACTCAAAGACACGCTCGGTCGTTTCAAAGACGATGTCGAGGAAAAGGCAGACGCCGACGGTCCAGCCGACGCTGAGGCTGGCCCCGACGACAGTGAACCGGCCGAAAGTACTGACGGTGAGCCTGACGAGACCGCCAGCCTGGGCAAGCGCGCCAAGGCGTTCGCCACTGGTGGGGTGATCATTCAGCCCGAACACCTCGACGAACCGCTCGAAACCCTCGAACTCTCGTTGTTGTCGAGCGATGTCGAGATGGGGGTTGCAGAAGAGATTCTCGACGGGATACGTGAGAATCTCGAGGGCACGATCCGTGCACAGGTGCAATCGACTGGAATGGTCGTCGAATCTGCACTTCGCGACGCACTGCTCGATGTGATCAGCGTCGGCCAGTTCGATTTCGACGAGCGAATTGCCGAGACGGATTCGCCAGTCGTGATCGTCTTTACGGGCGTCAACGGCGTCGGCAAAACGACTACGATTGCAAAGCTGAGCCAGTATTTCGAACAGCAGGGTCTCTCAACTGTGCTCGCCAACGGCGACACCTATCGGGCTGGTGCCAACCAGCAGCTCCAGGAGCACGCAGACGCACTGGGGACGAAGCTGATCAGCCACGAACAGGGTGGCGATCCGGCGGCCGTCATCTACGACGCCGTCGAATACGCCGAGGCCAACGATGTCGATATCGTGCTCGGTGACACGGCCGGTCGGTTGCACACGAGCGACGACCTGATGGCCCAGCTCGAGAAGATCGACCGCGTCGTTGAGCCCGACATGACGATTTTCGTCGATGAGGCCGTTGCCGGCCAGGACGCCGTCCAGCGCGCCACTGAGTTCGACGCCGCCGCCGCAATTGATGGCTCGATACTCACGAAGGCCGACGCCGATCCACAGGGCGGAGCGGCGATTTCGATCGCTCACGTCACTGGCAAGCCGATTTTGTTCCTCGGCGTTGGCCAGGAGTATCACGACATCGAACGGTTCGATCCAGAACAGATCGCCGACCGTCTCCTTGAGAGCGAGGACTGACGCTCGGCGACGTTTTTACAATCAATCGAGAGACAGAGAGCCACGCGAATGGTGCTCACTGAAAGCGATATTCAGAAATGGAGCACACTGGCCGGGATTTGAACTGAGCAAGACGGTCGCTCACTACGTTCGCGCTGCGACGCACGTGTTCAAATCCAGCCAGGATAGTCCGCTCGCAAAACTCGCTTACTGCACCGGCCGGGATTTGAACCCGGGCTGTGGGCTTGGAAGGCCCAAGTCCTACCACTAGACCACCGGTGCCTGCCGGTACTTTCGTCTGCGTGCCGCCACCTAATAAGGGTGGTCATCCATCGCCGTCGCCCTCGACGACGGCATAGCAGTTGCCGTGGCTCTCGAATCGGTCCACGACGGTGAGCGAGGCGGCCTCGAGATCCCGATCGAACTCTACAGGATCGTAGATATGATAAAATCGATCGACCACCGTTCCGTCGGGAAGCGTCCAGTCGACGGTCGTGTCGAATCCACTCGTGCGGTCGAACGTTGGATGCGTGGTTGCCCAGACACTCACGAGTCCTTCTCCGCCGGCCGTGAGAACACGACCGAGTTCGGCGAGGCTCTGTCGTCGCAACGACTGTGTGGGGAGGTGGTGCAACGCAGCGATATAGACGGCCGCGTCGATGGTGTTGCGTTGTAAGCCAATCGCGGCGCCGTCGACCTGCACGAACTCTATACTCGCCGATTCGAGTCGCGTCCGTGCCGTCTCGAGCATCGGTCGGCTGAGATCAGCACAGACGACTCGATCACCGCGGTCAGAAAACAGCTCTGCGTGACGCCCGTTGCCACAGGCGAGATCCAGCACAACGCCGTTCGGTGCTGACTCAACGAACGATTCGACATCTTCCCAGGCGTGTGCCCGCGTCTGTGCGAAATGCTCGGCGATCCGGTCGTACGTTGCTCGCACTTCGCGCCGGCTCATGAATGTTTTAGCTCACCGGCCGCTATGAGCGTGTGGATCCGAACGGGGCAGACAATCGGACACCGCTCTCATAGCTCACAGGAATGCTCGGTGATTTCTGATCGTATATGTATTGCTCTGTCATCATTATACCAGGCTATTATAACAAAATGATACCGTGGCAAGAAATATATCAGGGCTCTACATTGACCGTCGATCGTCAGAACGCATCGAGACGCATCTTTCAATCATCACTTGTGGAAGGGTTTTTGGTATCCACTCCGTATGCTCTGGTATGATCGTCGCCCAACAGGGGATTCGACACGCAGAACAGGTGTTGTGTCAGAGCGGCGTCGCCATCGGAGAGGTGGTGGTTCTCGTCATCGCGGCCATCTCGGCGTATTTTCTCCTCCGGGCGTTTTACCGGCTGGTGAACCGAGAGCTCCGGGGTGGACTCTACTCGTTCGTTGCCGGCGTGTTGCCCCTTTTGATCCCGGCTGGACTCACGATTGCGGGGATCGAGACGAGCTGTCTGCTCGTCTAGCCTATCCGTCACTCGAGAGGATGACAGACGAGGACGGGACGTTCTGTGCTGGCGATCACTGACTGGGTGACGCTGCCGAAAATCGCCTTGCCGGTTGGTGTTCTTGAACGACTTGTCAGACAGATTCGGTCAACGTCGTGTGATTCTGCGGTTTCGAGGATCGTGGTGGCTGGGTCGCCCCGAACACAGATCGATTCGGTTGTAAAGCCAGCGCTCGCGAGCTGGGATTTGAGCCCCTTGAAAAATGATGGTGGCGAGTCACCGACGTGTAACAGCCGGGCCGTCATTCGATCGTGATCGCCTGGCGTCTCGAGAACGGTCTCGATCTGTGCCTGTGCGCGGGCTTTCTCGTCGTCGATGGTGAGTAGCAGTTCAAACATTCGACGTTGACGGTGGCGTTCCCGAACGCCTTGAATCTCCGCCCGCCGGGAAACGTTTAGGTGTGATGGGTGGGTGAGTCAAGCTATGGCAGCGGACTGCATCTTCTGTAGTATTGTCGATGGATCGATCCCGAGTCGGACCGTGTATGAGGATTCAGAGACACTTGCGTTTCTGGATGCGAACCCGCTTGCGCCGGGACACACCCTGGTGATTCCACGCGAGCACTACGCCAGACTCGACGATCTGGACGCCTCCCTTGCTGGATCCGTACTCGAAACCCTCCACGAGCTGGTAGAACCGGTCGAATCGGCCGTCGAAGCCGATGGCTCAACCGTGGCGTTCAACAACGGCCCGGCTGCCGGTCAGGAAATCGACCACGTTCACGGACACATCATCCCACGGTTCGACGGCGATGGTGGCGGGCCGATCCACGCCGTTGCTGGTAGTCCACCGGAGCTCGAAGAATCTGAGCTTGATTCGATTGCCGAGTCGATCACCGACAGCCACGACGGCGAATGAGCGACAGCACGTCGCCGTTCGAACTGTTCGACGAACTCCGGATCATCGCACACAACGGTCTCGCCTACGCAGACGACCCATACGACAGAGAGCGTTACGAACGCCTGGAGGAACTCACAAGCGAGTGGTACGGCCGGACGCTCGAAATTGACCCAGAGACGGTTTCGGAGCGCTTTCGTACAGAACTCGGTCACATCACGCCGAAAGTGAGTGCGGACGCAGCAATCATCAACGAGGACGGCGAACTGTTGCTCCAGCGTCGGATCGACGACGATAGCTGGTGTCTGCCGGGTGGGTACACTGAACCAGGTGAGTCTCCGGCCGACACCGCCGTCCGTGAGGCGAATGAGGAGACGGGGTTAGTGGTGCATACAGAGTCACTTGCGACGGTGTACACCCGCCGGCCGGCAGAACACACTGGTCCACACGGCCTCGTTGGCCACGTGTATCTCTGTTCGGTGACGGGTGGCGAACTGTCAGTCTCACATGAGGGCTCTGCGTTGGCCTATCGTGATCCGTCGTCGGTCGATCTCTGGCACGCAAACCACAAAACGCTGGCTACAGACGCACTCGCGGCGGCGAACGCGAATCGTCGGTAGGTTTTGGAGGCTCCGGGTTCGACAGTGAGTCATGGTTGGGAAAGTTCCGCCATCGGTGCTCGAATCGCTCGTTTTCGAGCGATTTTCCGGGACGGATCCGACGGTACTCCAGGGGCCGGCCTACGGTGAGGACGCGGCTGCTATCGAGTTCGACGATTCAATTCTCCTCGTCAACACGGATCCGATTTCGATGGCGATCGAACGGATCGGCACGATCGGCGTGACGATCGCCGCAAACGACATCGCCGCCTCGGGTGGAACGCCACGGTGGCTGACGCAGGTGTGTCTGCTTCCAGAAGACGGTGTAGATCTATTGGAGACGATCACCGAAGGGGTTGCAACGGCCGCCGACGCGATCGGCGTTTCCGTCGTGGGGGGACACACGGAGACCCACGCGGAACTCGATCGGCCGTTGCTGTCGATGACCTGTCTGGGAACGACAGATCGCGTCGTCCACACTGGCGGTCTCAGCCCCGGCGACCGGATCGTGCTCGCAGGCTACGCCGGCACCGAGGCGACGGCGATTGCAGCCTCCGATCTCACCGACGAACTGGGTGCTGTCGATCCATCGTTGATCGAGAACGGACTGGACTGTTATGCAGAACTGTCCGTCCTCGAGTCGGCACACGTCGTCCGCAATCTCGCGACAGCGATGCACGATCCAACCGAGGGTGGCGTTCTCGCCGGACTCGATGAACTGGCACGCAGTAGCGCGCTCCGGATCGATACCGAACGCGATGCGATTCCAATCAGAGATGTGACGAGAACGATATGTGACGCGCTGGCCGTGGATCCACTGCGGACGTTCGGCTCGGGTGCGTTGCTCGTTGGTGTCTCACCAGAGGCGACCGAAACCGCGATTGAAAGACTCGAGGCACAAAACATCACCGGCACCGTCATTGGCACCGCCCGTTCGGGAACTCCAGGCGTCAGCCTCGACGAAAATCGGCTGGAATCGCCGATCGAAGACGACCTGTATCAGTTCTGGACCTAGATGACACCCATCTCGTCCAGGCGAGAGGGGAGATACTCGTCGGTGACGAAATCCAGACCGCGTGCGGCAAGCGCCTGCTGTTCTGCCTTTTTCCCGATGTCCAGCTGATGTTCGATTTCGGTCGTCCAGAAGTCGTCCTGGAACCGCGGATCTTCGAGTTCGTTCTCGAGTGCGTTGATGTCGGAATCCGAGAGCGGATCGGTCGGCAGATCGTACTCGACGATGTCGGTGGGCTGGATGCCGATGTACTGTGCATCGGGCGTGGCGAGATACTCCGAAAGATGGGCGCTCTTGATCGAACCGTAGGCCACCGAGGCGAAAATGCGATACGACCAAGGGTCGCCGTCAGTGAACACCACCACTGGCAGATCAAGTTCGTCGTGGAGTCGACGAGTGATTCGTCGGGTCGCACGCGCGGGTTGGCCCTTGAGATGGACGATGATCGTGTTGTACTCGTCGTCGAATCCGTTCTCGACGAGCCGATCGCGCATACCACCGGTCTCTACACAGAGGACGAAGTCGGCATCATTGTCAAGAAATTCGATCGTGTCCGGATTGTTCGGAATCTGATAGCCGCCTTCACCGACGTCTTTCTGACAGTGAATATCCCGCTCGCCGCGTCTGGTCTGCTCGCGCAGCTGCAACGGTCCCATCAGCGTCGCACCGGATTCCTCTGGGCGCATGTGGAAATCCTCACGACTAACATCGGAGACGATTTCTAGATCCTCGATCAACTGATTCGACTCGTTCTGATCGCTGAACTGGGCGATCTCGTGGTCCCACGACTCGCTGAGGTAATAGAGCTCACGAAGGGTCGACGATCGGTCTTCATCGAGTTGCGTGGAGAGAAAGTCGATGACGTAGATCGCCTTGAGCAGCTTTTTCGCACCGGAGACGGTTTTTGCCGATCGGGTCGAGTGCCGGTCGCCGTACACCCATACCTCTGCGTCTTCGTCGTATTCGATGTTGGATTTCGTCCGCGTGGGGATCTGCATCGACGGGACGGCCCCGTCTGCGAACTGGTCGTAAAATTCGGCCGCGAGATCGAGCAGTTGCTCGCGGGCCACAGCTTCGGATTGGTTGGTTGTGTCTGTTGCCATAATCAGGCGGTTACTGAGAGTTTCTCGGCTTCGATTCCTTCGACGGAGATGTCGAACTCTGCGTCGCCGTCGAGATCGTACTGCAAGCGAGCGGTTTCGCCGCTTTCGACCGTCGGTTCCCAGGTGACGAACCACTCGCCGTCCATCTCGACGACGGTTGCCGACTCTAGCGAGCCGGGATCGACGCTCACGATATCGGTCACCGAAAGCTCTGTGGTTGTGTCAGTGTGATTCGTGACGGTGAGCGCAACCCCATCGTCAGTCGTCGTTCGCTCGATGAGCACGTTGCTCATGATTCGTGCAAGCGAGTCCTCGATCATGAGCGACTGCTGGTCGGTCATGTCGGCGAGCTTCTCTGCCATCGTCGGCAGAATATCGGCGATAACGTTGCGTTTTCGCTTTCTCTGCTGGAGCGATCGTCGCTTTTTGAGATACCGCTTGAGATCACGCGCGGCATCACGAATCGCGAGCTCGATTTCGTGTTCGATCTCGGGGACGTTGGCGATTGCATCTTTCGATTCGCTGGTAAACGGCACGTTCGTCGAGGCGACGTGGATCAACACGACCGCCGGCCCGTTTGGCGTCCCGCTTCCACCCGGTTGATCGAGCCCATAGTTTCGCCAGTTGATCGACGTGATCACGTCGGCTGTCGCACACGCGCCACGCTGATAGACCAGCGGCACCCGATTGGCAAACCGGAGCACATCTATCGAGCCGTCGGATTGAATGTCACCACCGTAGGCGATTCCCGCCTCGACGATGAACGGATCGCCACCATGAACCTCGGCGTCGCGTGTTGTAGCAGCGTAGAAATCGGCGTCGAACTCCTTTCGAAGGCCCTCTTCGACCAGTTCGTCGGTGATCGGTGCGAGACAGTCCGTTGGTGGGGCAAGAATGTCCGTCTCGCGCATCGCCTCGAGGAGCTCACTCGCGAAATCACGATCGTTGCTGACGGCAGTGACTGACGGCGGATCGTCGGGAACCGTGCTACTGATCGACCAGACCCCTTCGATCACCTTCTGCTGGGCGGTTTCACCGAATGTCACGTCATCGCGCTGTTCGGTCTGTGTTGCAGCGCGTTCGACGAACGATTCGATATCACCGTGCGTGAGACGATGGCGATCGACGCCGTTGAGCTTCGTGACGAGCCGGCGAGCCATCCCGTCGATCGTCTCGTCGGATTTTCTCGCGGTCGTCACCTCATCAATCAGCTCGGTGAGCTCAGATTCGACGCCATCGAGTGTGAGCTCCCAGATCGCCTCGACGGTGTGTCCTTGCACCGTCGATCCAAACGTCGATCCTGTTGTAGATTTGACGTGGTCGGCTGCGTTAGCAACGATCGCCCGACACTCGTGGTGGGCCACCCGTGGCTGTTCGGAGACGGCACCCGCCACGCGCTGTGCGAACGTAGCGGTTGCGTCGGGTGATTTGTTGTTGACAACGTCGCTTACGGCGGATTCGATCACAGGCGCGGGTGCCGGCTTCCAGGCGAGTTCGCGACCGTAATGTCGATCCCGGAAGGCGGTGACGATCGATTCGGCGGTTTTCTGTCCAACGCGGGTGAATTCGGACTGCAGAAAGCCAGAAAGCGTGTGCGACGCCGATTCATCCAGGAGCTTTATCAACGAGCCCAGTTCGATCCCGTGGGGATGTGGTCGGATCTCCTCGGTCTCGGCTGGCAACTGGTCGGTCACGCGCTCGAATTTGAGCCGCTCTCGCGGTTCTTCGAATTCGATTCGCGCGTGGGGGTTGACAACGGCCGTGTGTTTGATGTAGTCGTGGAGCTGCTGGCGTGCCCGCATGTTCGCTTCCATCTCGAGTTCGATGCGGGTGCCGTGTGGGCGCTCCCAGGAGGTGGTGGTGTCGACGGAGATCTCCGGCTCGTTCGAATCAGTATCAACGATCAGCTCGAAATACTGCGCATCAGAGTCGCCGTCGGTCCGGGAGGTGATCATCGCCGGCTTTCCGCTCGTGAGCTGTGCGTACAACACGGCTGCGGAAATGCCGATACCCTGCTGTCCGCGCTTTTGTTCACGAACGTGAAACCGCGAGCCATAGAGCAGTTTGCCAAACACTTTTGGAAGCTGCTCTTTCGTGATTCCTGGCCCATTGTCCTCGACGACGAGTCGATAGTAATCGCCAGCTTCCGTGATACTCACGTAAATATCCGGAAGAATACCTGCCTCCTCGGTGGCATCGAGTGCGTTGTCTACTGCTTCTTTAACAGCGGTGACGAGTCCGCGTGCACCACTGTCGAATCCCAACATATGCTTGTTTTTCTCGAAGAACTCGGCGATGGAGATGGAGCGCTGACTCTCAGCCAACTCCTCGGCGACGTTTGAGCGCCCCCCGAGCTCCGATTGATACGAAGTCATGCTACGCTGGCGTACTGCACCCGGGGTTAAAACAGCCGCGACACCGGAGTGAAAGTGAATACTGTACCGTGGTTCGAACGAAGAATCCAGTGTTCGGTCCGGTTATGAAATTTACTTGGGAGTCTTCGCGCGCGTGCGAGGGGTTTATAGGGAAAACGCTGTTAACTGTAGCAAGTAGTTTATGTCGAAGAACTCTGAATACGGGGCCGGCGATATCCAGGTTCTCGAGGGGCTTGAAGCCGTTCGAAAACGGCCTGCGATGTACATCGGCTCGACCGACGCGCGTGGGTTACATCATCTGGTGAACGAGGTGGTCGATAACTCGATCGACGAGGCGTTGGCGGGCCACTGTGACCAGATCGAGGTCACGATCCACGACGACAACTCCGTCACCGTCGCCGACGATGGACGGGGGATTCCAGTGGATGAACACCCCGAATATGGTCGCCCTGCGCTGGAGGTGATCATGACAGTGTTGCACGCCGGCGGAAAGTTCGACAGCAAATCCTATCAGGTGTCCGGGGGACTCCACGGCGTCGGCGTCAGTGTCGTCAACGCGCTATCTGCGAAACTGACCGTCGAAGTCAAATACGATGGTGGGGTCTACACCCACCGGTTTGACCACGGTGAGCCGGTTCGCGACGCGTTCACTCGCGTGCGCGATCTTCGTCCTGATGAAGAAACCGGGACGGAGATCCGCTTTTGGCCGGATGACACCATCTTCGAGACGGTCGAATTTTCGTTTACCACGCTCGAAAACCGACTCCGCGAGCTTGCATTTTTGAATTCAGGCGTGGAGATCGCCATTCGATCGATTCCTGGCGGTGAGCAGTCCACCTTCGAGTATGAGGGCGGCATTCGGGAGTTCGTCGAATATCTGAACGAAACCCGGACCGTGCTCCACGACGATGTGATCTACTTCGACACTGAATCGCAGGAGATTCAACTCGAAGTGGCGATGCAGGCGACAGACGGCGTGCAGGGATCGATCCACGCGTTTGCGAACAACATTCACACTCGAGATGGCGGCACACATCTCACGGGTTTCAAGACGGCGCTCACGCGGCTGATCAACGACTACGCCAACAAAGAGGGTTTTACCGACGATATCGAGGGCAATCTGAAGGGAGATGACATTCGGGAGGGACTCACAGCGGTGATCTCGGTGAAACACCCCGATCCGCAGTTTGAGGGCCAGACCAAAACCAAACTCGGCAACAGCGAGGTTCGGGGAATCGTCGAGAGCGCGGTGCACGAACAGTTCGGCACGTATCTCGAAGAACACCCCGACACCGCAGCGGCGATCGTCTCAAAGGCAGTCGAGGCGGCAAAAGCACGAATCGCTGCAAAAAAAGCAGAGGAGCTGACGCGACGAAAGAGCGCGCTTGCGAGCACGTCACTTCCAGGCAAGCTCGCGGATTGTCAGACGAAAGACACGGATCGAGCAGAGCTGTTTGTCGTGGAGGGTGACTCTGCGGGTGGCAGCGCAAAGCAGGCGCGCAATCCCGAGTTTCAGGCGATTTTGCCGCTGTTTGGGAAGATTCTCAACGCCGAAAAACGGCGTCTGGACCGCGTGCTCGAAAACGAGAAGATTCGGAGTCTCATCACGGCGATCGGGACTGGAATCGGTGAGGAGTTCGACCTCGCCGATCTGCGCTACGATAAGATCATCATCATGTCCGATGCCGACGTTGATGGGGCCCACATTCGAACGTTGTATCTCACGTTCCTCTATCGACATATGCCCGAGCTGATCGAGGACGGCCACGTATATGCTGCACAACCCCCTCTCTATCGGATTCGAGACAATGGAACCACCTACGACGCGATGACCGAGGCCGATCGCGAACGGATCGTCGAAGAGATCGCAAACGGCAGTCCAGATCAGGTACAGCGGTTCAAAGGCCTCGGCGAGATGAACCCAGAACAGCTCTGGGAGACGACGATGAATCCCGACAACCGTATCTTGAAACAGATCACCGTTGAGGACGGTGCCGCGGCCGATCGGATGTTTTCTGTATTAATGGGTGAGGCGGTTGAGCCCCGAAAGCAGTTCATCAAAGAACACTCCACTGAGGCCGATTGGGTCGATATCTGAGTAGTTAGCATGGATTTTGACGACACACCAGCAGAACGACAGCACCGCACGGACGAACAGCCACAGCCGAGGTGCGATAATCGATGAGTTCTGACATTCCGGAGACGACTGATCAGTTGCGAACGGTACGCATCGAAGACGAGATGGAACAGAGCTACATCGACTACGCGATGAGCGTCATCGCTGGTCGTGCGCTCCCGGACGTGCGAGACGGGCTGAAACCCGTTCAAAAACGGATACTCTATTCGATGGGCGAAGCCAACATTACGTCGAACGCTGGCCATCGAAAGTGTTCGAATATCGTTGGCGACACGATGGGGAAATATCATCCCCACGGCGACAGCTCGATCTACGACGCGCTCGCGCGGATGGCACAGGAATTTTCGCTGCGCTATCCCCTCGTCGATGGACAGGGGAACTTCGGCTCGGTCGATGGCGATCCACCGGCAGCAATGCGATACACTGAGGCGCGGATGAGCCCGGTTGGTGAGGAGATGCTTGCCGACATCGATAAGGAAACGGTTGATTTTCAGGCCAACTACGACGACCGACTCACCGAGCCGCTCGTCTTGCCGACAAAGCTACCAAATCTGCTGTTGAACGGCTCCTCAGGCATTGCGGTCGGCATGAGCACGAACATCCCGCCACACAATCTTGGCGAGGTGGTCGATGGATTGATTCGGCTGATCGAAACGCCCGACTGTACGGTCAGCGATCTGATGGAAGACGTTCAAGGCCCAGATTTCCCCACCGGAGCGAACATCGTTGGACGCTCTGGGATTTACGACGCCTACACCACCGGTCGTGGGAAAGTCCGCGTTCGGGCTGAGATCGAAATCGAAGAATCCGAGGGCAAGATCATCGTCACCGAACTGCCCTATCAGGAGAATAAAGCCCGCCGGATCAAACGCATCGCTGATGACGTGAACGATGGGACGATCGAGGGCATCCGTGACATTCGCGATGAGTCCGACCGTGATGGAGTCCGCGTGGTGATTGAGCTCAAACGCGGTGCGAACCCGGACGTGGTGAAAAATCAGCTGGTGAAACACCACCTCGAACGGACGTTTTCGATCATCATGCTGGCGCTTGTGGACGGCCAGCCCCGAATTCTTGATCTGAAGCAGCTACTGAAGTCGTTTCTTGACCACCGACGCGACGTGGTTCGGCGTCGCTCACAGCACGAACTTGATGAGGCCTCAGAGCGGGCCCATGTGCTCGAAGGCCGGCTGCTGGCACTCGAAAACACCGACGAAGTCGTCGAGATCGTTCGCAACGCCGAGGATCGCTCTGCGGCGAAAACCGGTCTCAAATCGGCGTTCGATTTCACCGAGCGACAGGCAGACCACATCGTCCGCATGCAGTTGGGGAGTCTCACTTCGCTCGAAACCGAGGCGATCGAAGACGAGTACGACGATCTCACCGTGGAGATCGAGCGCCTGGAGACAATTCTCACCGACGAGAGCGAACTGCTCGGAGTCATCAAAGACGAACTCTGCGAGATCAAAGCAAACTACGACGACGACAGACGAACCTCGATCGTCGAGGATGTCGGCACCGTTACTCACGAAGACCTCATCCCAGAAGAGGAATCAATCGTAGTGCTCACCGAATCGAACTACGTAAAGCGGATGTCCCTGTCAACGTTCGACGCTCAACACCGGGGTGGCAAAGGAATCATCGGAACGAAGCTAAAAGACGGTGATCGGGTGAGTACGGTGTTCCACGCCAGCACCCACGATTATCTGCTCTGTTTCACCAACCACGGGCAGGTCTATCAGCTCAAGACGTACGACCTTCCGAAGATGGGACGGACCGCACGCGGGAAATCGGCAGTCAACGTTCTCAATCTCGCGAGCGACGAAGACGTGACCGCAATCGTCAACACCGATGCGTTCAACGGCGATCAGTGGCTCACGATGGTGACAAAACAGGGCTACATCAAGCGCACGCCGACCGACGATTTCAACAACATCCTCTCGACAGGCATCCGTGCGGTGTCGCTAGAAGAGGGCGACGAACTCGTCGATGTGACCGTTACGGATGGGAGTGGTGATGTACTGATCGGCACCGAAGGCGGGTGTTCGATCAGATTCAGCGAGGACGAAGTCCGTCCGATGGGCCGCTCCGCACGCGGTGTCAACGGGATCAAGCTCACGGATGACGATCGTGTGGCCGGACTCGTCTCCGTCGTCGATGACGACAACACCCTGTTGACAGTTACCGAACACGGCTACGGCAAGCGAACCCCGCTTGAGGCCTACAGCCCACAGTCACGGTACGGAAAAGGGCTCGTTGACATCAAAACTACCGAACGAAACGGTGGAGTCGTCGCCCTAGAAGCCGTCAGCGAAGGGGACGATATCGTCTTGATGAGCGGCGACGGCCAGATCGTCAGAACGCACGCAAACGAGGTGTCCGTCCAGGGACGCAACACCATGGGCGTCCGTGTGATGAAAACTGACGGCGACGACCGTGTCTCGACTGTTGACGTCGTTCCCGAGTGACCGATCTTCGACCTACTGTGTAGTAGCAGTTATCGTATCAACCCCGACTTATAAAAATCAACGAGATCTCACGCCGGGTTCAGGCACACTTCTTATATTTTTCAACACTAAATATATAAGATATTACATAGCCGTTACGTTCATGGTATTTGATCGCATAGATCTATACGGATGATGCGAGATTATTTCGCTCTCGATGTCACCGCCGAATCCACCACTACACCCGTCATTCGCGTCACGTTCGACGGTCCGGTGTCGTCGCTTGTGGGGAGTGACGACGACGGAACAGCAGTGTTCGATATCGACGATCCAGACCGGCTCGACATGTCGTATCGAATTCACGATGAGGCGATGACGGACGACACATCGGGAGTGCTCGCGGTCACCGATAGGGTCACCGGTGATTTCATACTGGAATGCAACTGCAGCGCCGAGAAAATTGCTTCGCTCGTTGGGGCGGCGCGCGAATCGGACACGCAGAAAGGCGATGGACTGTACCAGTTCACGCTAACTATCAACGATGAAGATATACTCAGTGTGGACCGTGATCTGTTCTTGGTCTACAATGTGGACGGGGATCTGTTGCGCCAGCACAGTCTGATCCCGAGCGGCGTCGAGCTGTAGGCCCAAATCGTCCGTCACGGAGTGGCGACTGATGGGCGACGTGAACCGTTCTCACAACGTATGCCTCGTAGTTGAAAGAGGTAAATATCGACCGCTCGGTAGCTGACGTATGGACGTATTTGGGACCGCGGGAATCCGCGGAGACGTGCGTGACCAGGTGACGCCGTCGCTTGCGCTGTCGGTCGGTCACGCCGTGGGCGTCGATGCAGAGACGGTGGTGATCGGCCGGGATGGCCGGGTCACCGGACAATCACTGGCGGCGGCCGTCGCGGCCGGCGTCACCAGTGCAGGAGCGCGCGCACTCCGTGCAGGCATGCTCCCCACCCCGGCGCTTGCGAAGGCTTCGGAGGGCCGGTACGGAATCATGCTCACAGCGAGCCACAACCCACCATCTGATAATGGTTTGAAATTATTTATTGATGGTGAAGAGTATGACAGCGATCTGGAGGCGACGATTGAGGATCGACTGGCGAGTACACACGAGCCAACTACCTGGGATCGGTTCGGATCGGTCGAACGAATCAGCCCGCTCGATACCTACCGAGCGGCTGTCGTTGACTACGCCACCTCGATCGCAACGCCCGGTGAACTCTCGGCGCTGACGGTGGTCGTCGACTGTGCGAACGGGATGGCAGCACTGGCGACACCGCAGGTGCTTCGATCGCTCGGTGCGCACGTGATCACGCTCAACGGAAATGTCGATGGACATTTCCCCGGCCGACCGAGCAAGCCAACGCCGGTGACGTTGTCTGACTGTCGAGCAATGGTTGCATCGACCGAGGGCCCAGTGATTGGAATTGGCCACGACGGCGATGCCGATCGGATTGTCGTCATCGACAGCGAGGGCGAAATCGTCCACGAGGACACAATTCTTGCGGTGCTTGCAGAGCACTACGTTCGACGGAGCGACGCCGACGAGCCCGTCGTGCTGACGACGCCCAATGCCTCCGACCGGATCGACGAACGCGTTAGGATAGCCGGTGGTCGAACGGAACGAACCCGGCTTGGTTATCTCCACGACGGCATCGAACGACGCAGAAATGCCGGCGAAACGGTGGCATTCGCGGGCGAACCGTGGAAACACGTCCATCCCGCGTTCGGCCCGTGGATCGACGGCGTCGTCAGTGCAGCTGTGCTAACCGCCCTGATCGCAAGCGAGAGCGACGGTCTCAACGGGGTTCGCGAGCCCATTACCGAACGACCGTATCGGAAGGTGAACGTTGATTGTCCGGATGAGCTGAAAGTGCCCGTTATGAACAGACTCGAGACGAAAATTCCCGCAGCGTTCCCGTCGGCCACAATTTCGACCGACTACGGCGTCCGTGTCTCACTCCCGGACGACAGTTGGACGCTGGTCCGTCCCAGCGGCACCGAACCATACGTCCGCGTGTACGCAGAAAGTCCAACGGTGGACGATCTTATTGGGACTGTTCGAGACGTGGTTACCGAAACCGTGGAAAACGTTGACGTATAACCGGCTACAGAGGGAAACGACGTTTTTATCGTTATAAATCTCTGAACAATTCATACGATCATGGAGAGACGCACTTTCTTGCGTGCCGTCGGCCTGTCCACAATCGCAGGACTCGCCGGCTGTACGGGTGGCCCAACCGAGAGCGGTAGCACGACAACCACGACCAATGGGAGTGGGACGTCCGTGGCGATGGTGTACGCCACGGGGGGACTGGGTGATGGCTCGTTCAACGACCAGGCCCAGACCGGTCTCGAACAGGCCGAAGGGGAGTTCGATATCAACAGCGAGCACTCACAGCCGGGGCGGACCTCGGAGTTCAAACAGCACCAAAGCCAGTACGCACAGCAGGGTGACTGGGATCTGATCAGCTGTATCGGCTCGTTGCAACACGACGCCCTGGCGGAAGTTGCCCCTGAATATCCCGACCAGAAGTTTATGGTCGTGGATACCAAGGTCGATGCAGATAACGTCGAAAGCTACCAGTTCCGTGAGGAACAGGGATCGTTCCAGGTTGGCTATCTCGCCGGTCTGGTGACGACGAAGGGGCTTTCGACCGCCAATGCTGAATCCACGGATCAGAAGAAGGTCGGGTTTGTGGGCGGCAGTAAAATCCCGCTCATCGAGAAGTTCGAAGCTGGCTACCGCGCCGGAGTAAAACATGTTGATTCGTCGATCACCGTCTCAAGCAAGTACGCCGGGTCGTTCAACGACATCGCGAAGGGCAAAGAGGCGGCGCTCTCGCAGTACAATTCTGGGGCAGACGTGGTCTATCACGCGGCTGGGAACACCGGAACCGGCGTGTTCAAGGCCGCAAAGGAGGCCGGACGATTCGCCCTCGGTGTTGACAAAGACCAGTCCAAAACGGCTCCGAAATACGCAGATTACATCCTCGCGAGCATGGTCAAACACGTTGACATTGCCGTGTACGATGGCATTTCGAACGTCGTCAACGACGAATTCGAGGGCGGCTCTGCAACCACGCTCGGACTGGAAAAGGACGGCCTCGAAACGGTGTACGGCGACACGCTCGGCTCGGAGATCCCTGATTCGTTTAAATCCGAGCTCGAATCGACGAAATCGAAGCTCACGGCGGGCGACATCTCCGTCCCGACCGACCCATCGAACGTCTAAGATTGTATCAATGTCTCGGCATTCGACTCGCCACCTCTCACTGAGCGGAGGCAGATGACGACAGCCGTCCAGCTGGATGGGATCACAAAGCGGTTTCCAGGCGTTCTCGCGAACGACGATGTCGATCTGACGGTCGAGCAGGGGACGGTCCACGCCCTGCTCGGCGAGAACGGCGCTGGAAAGACGACGTTGATGAACATCCTGTACGGATTGTACGAACCGACCGACGGCCGGATCGTCGTTGATGGCGACGAACGGTCGTTCGAATCTCCACGCGCGGCCATCGATGCTGGCATCGGAATGATCCATCAGCATTTCATGCTGGTTGAGCCGATGACAGTCGCCGAGAACGTCACGCTCGGTGCCGAACCCCGAAAGTGGGGTGGGCTGGCAGTCGATGCCGACGCCGCCGTTCGCGAGGTGGCGGCCCTCTCAGAGCAGTACGGACTCGACGTTGATCCCACTGCCCCGGTCGAAACGCTCAGCGTTGGCGTCCAGCAGCGGACAGAAATCTTAAAAGCGCTGTACCGGGGCGCAGATGTGTTGATTCTCGACGAGCCAACTGCCGTGTTGACGCCACAGGAAGTCGAGGAATTGCTGTCAATTTTTGACCACCTCACCGATCAGGGCAAGACGATCATTTTTATCACACACAAACTCGGTGAAGCGATGGCTGCGGCGGACGATATTACTGTCCTTCGTGACGGCCAGACAATCGGCTCGATCGCAGCAGACGACACCTCTCGCGAGGCGCTCGCAGAGATGATGGTTGGCCGCGAGGTGTTGCTGGAGATCGAGCGTCCACCGGTCGAGACTGGTTCGACGCTGTTAACGGTTAAAAACGTTTCAACGCCCAGTCAGCGCGGTGTACCGGCGGTGTCGGACGTTTCGTTTTCAGCCCACGCGGGCGAGATCTTCGGAATTGCGGGCGTGGACGGCAACGGCCAGCGCGAACTGATCGAGCTGCTCACTGGGCTCTCGACACCGGCGTCGGGGTCGATCGTCTTCGATGGCGAGGTCATTACGCACGCCAGCCGTCGTGAACGAATCGAGCGCGGAATCGCATACGTTCCTGAAGACCGCCACGCACAGGGGCTGGTCATGCCGTTCGATCTGGTCGAAAACGGCCTGCTCGGCAATCAGCGCACCAGTTCGTTTGCGAATGCCGGTCGCATTGACTGGGCTGCGTGTAAGGAACACGCGTCATCGATCATCGAGGAGTACGACGTTCGCCCACCGAATCCGTCGGCCAGCGCAGAATCGCTTTCCGGTGGGAACCAGCAGAAGTTCATCGTTGGTCGTGAGCTCGCTCGTGATCCAACGCTGCTCATTGCGACACATCCAACCCGTGGCGTCGATATCGGCTCGACGGAGTTCATTCACGAGCAGCTGCTCGCACTCCGTGAGGCCGGCGTCGCCGTGGTGCTCGTCTCTTCGAAACTCGACGAGGTTCGGGGGCTCTCTGATCGAATGGCCGTGATGCACGACGGCATGTTCGTCGATACGGTCGATCCCGACGCGGTCACCGAAGAGGAACTCGGGCTGTTGATGGCCGGCGAGCATCCAACGGGGGGTGAGCAGTAGTGACAGATTCACGCTGGCGTGCACTGCTCCAACGGATCGTCTACGCGTCGACGTTCGAGCGGGTGGTGATCAGTCTCGCGGCGCTGTTGCTCTCGATACTGGTTGGGGGTGTGCTCATTCTCGTCTCCGGTCGGTTGACAACCTGTCCGACGGCCGCGGCAACCTATCTGGGCGTTGGCTTTTGTTATGATCCGATCACCGTGTTCGATCGCCTGTTTTTTGGGGCGCTCGGTGATCCAATGAACCCGCTGTTCCGGCCGTTCGCTGGTGAGTTTGCGCCGCCGTTCCGTGCGGGCTGGAGTCCGTTCAACTCAGAGATGGCGGTGACACTCCGTGAGACGGCTGTTCTCATCTTCACCGGACTCTCGGTGGCCGTTGCGTTCCGTGCGGACGTATTCAACATCGGAACACAGGGCCAGCTCGTCGTTGGTGCGATAACGAGTGCGGTGTCGTTGACCGCCCTCGGTCCAGTTGCCCCCTCGGGAATCGCCGGATCGCTGTTGTTGATCCCTGCAGGACTGCTCGCCGGTGCAATAGCCGGCGGGCTCTACGGAGCAATCCCTGGTGCGTTGAAGGCGTACGCCGACGCCAACGAAGTGATTACCACGATCATGCTCAACTTCGTCGCTGCGAAGGTGGCGCTCTTTCTCGTCTCCGGGCCGCTCCAGCGTGCTGACAGCCAGATTGCACAGACCGAACCGATCCCGGCGGCGGCATCCATCCCGTCGGTGCTGTTCGACGCTCGCACCGGCTTTTCGCTGGTCGCACTTGCCGTGGCCGTCTGCACAGCACTCGCCTGTTATTATTTGTTGAATCACACGACCCTTGGTTACGAGCTGCGCACCAGCGGGCTACAGGCCGCCGCCGCTCGATACGCCGGCGTCAAAACCGATCGAACGATCGTCGGTAGTCTCGTCTTGTCGGGCGCACTCGGTGGGCTCGGCGGGGCGATCTACGTGATGATGATTGTCGGTGATTTCCAGACGGGCGTTCCGTCGTACGGCTTTGATGGGATCACCGTCGCGATTCTGGCTGGTTCGAACCCGCTCGGCGTGTTGCTAGCCGCGCCGCTGTTTGGCATCATCCAGAGCGGCTCGATCGTTATCGATACCACGACGAATGTGCCGCCACAGCTGGTGGACGTTCTGCGCGGGCTGATCGTCCTGTTCGTGGCGATGCCAGAGTTTTTCCGCCAGTTTGGCCGTCGCTTTTTCGAGGACGACGGAGGTGAGATCGATGGCTGAGATAGCTCAGCGTCTCAAACGCCGCTGGCTCGAACTGGCGCTCGTGAGTGCCCTGCTGCTCGCACTGGGCGTGTTGTTCGAGACGACCGGGCTAACGCTCGGTGATGTGATCTCAAAACGATTCCTTGGGGCGACGCTGCGGCTTTCGGTGCCGATTGCGTTTGCCGCGCTCGGGGGGATCTTCGCTGAGAAAAGCGGTGTGATCAACATTGGTCTGGAAGGCCACCTGATCATCGCCGCGTTCGCCTCGATCGCTGGCGTCATTTTGACCGGCTCGGTCTGGGCTGGCTTTCTGGCTGGCGTCCTCGCGAGCACGCTGTTTGCCGTGCTGTTCGCGGTCGTCTGCATTGAGTTCCAGGCGGATCAGGTGATCGCCGGGCTGGCGATCTGGCTGGTGGCGCTCGGTCTCGGGCCGTTTCTCTCGACGGTGCTGTATGGAAGCGTCAATACGCCACAGACGGGGAGCTTCCAGGCGATTGCCATTCCAGGGCTGGCCTCGCTCCCCGTCATTGGCGCGCTGTTCGATGTCACACCGCCGGTGTATCTGTTGTACGTTGCGGTAATCGGCTGCTGGTACGTGCTGAATCACACGGCGTTCGGTCGGTGGGTGAACGCCAGTGGCGAGAATCCACAGGCGCTCGACACCGCCGGCATCGATGTCACCCGCGTCCGGTATGTGAGCGTCATTCTCTCGGGAGTGCTCGCCGGCATTGGCGGCGCTGGCTATGCGCTTTCGATCGGGCAGTTCACCGGCAGCGGAGAGACCATGATCGGCGGTCGCGGGTTCATTGCCGTGGTGGCCTATCTGCTCGGCAACTACAATCCAATCGGGGCGTTTCTCTCGACAACGCTGTTTGCTGGCTTGCAGACGCTGCAGATCCAGCTCCAGACGGGTGTTCTTCCCGCCTCGCTCGTGCAGACGGTGCCCTACATCACGGTGATTGTCGTGCTCGCCGCGGTTGGCCACACCCGAACGCCTGCAGCTGCGGGCGAACATTACGAATCCGGCGACGAGTAACCATTTTGTCGCTCCGGCCGTCCGTTCGGTATGAGCGATTCACTGATTGCGCAGGCTCGCACGGCGCTCGAAAACGCCTACACACCGTATTCGACGTACGCCGTCGGTGCAGCGATTGAAACGGCCGATGGAACCGTGTTCACCGGCTGCAACGTCGAAACGGCGAACTACTCGAACACGCTCCACGCAGAGGAAGTCGCCATCGGAACGGCCATCGCGGCCGGTCATCGATCGTTCGAGCGACTCGCGGTCAGCTCGGCCGCTCGCGACGGCGTGACGCCGTGTGGGATGTGCCGACAGACGCTGGCCGAGTTCTGTTCAGAATCATTCGAGATCCACTGCGATGGAGATTCGACCGTCGATCGGTACACGCTCGGTGAGCTGTTACCGGCCGCGATTTCAGAATCGACGCTCCGTGGGGCAACCGAGAACGAGGATTGAGGGCGATGGGGCGTGAACAGCTGGTATGGAGGGAGCCGACGACCGACAGTATCACCTTGCTGTCGCTCCGGGCGACGTGGCCGAAACCGTTCTGTTGCCCGGCGACACCGAGCGGGTCGCGAAAATCACCGACCAGTGGGACCACGCCACCGAGGTCGCATCTCACCGGGAGTATCACACCGAAACGGGGGAAACGAACGGAACGCCGATCTCGGTCACCTCAACTGGCATCGGGAGTCCATCGGCGGCGATTGCCGTCGAAGAGCTCGCAGCGGTTGGTGCAACGACGTTCATCCGTGTGGGCTCCTGTGGCGCGATCGACCCCGAACTTGAGCTGGGGGATGTCGTCATCACGCGCGGTGCGGTGCGCGTCGAAGGAACGAGCGACGAGTACGTCCGCGAGTCGTATCCGGCCGTCGCCGACGAACGCGTCGTCACGGCGCTCGTCACCGCCGCAGAAGAACTCAACATTCCGTACCACGTTGGGATCACTGCCAGCACTGATAGCTTCTACGCCGGGCAAGGTCGCCCGGGCTTTGGGGGCTATCAGTCCGCCGCGGGAATCGATCGGTTCGAGGCGCTGAAAAACGCGGGCGTTCGCAACTTCGAAATGGAAGCCAGCGTCCTGTGTACGCTCTCATCGCTGTTCGGACTGCGGGCAGGGGCGGTCTGTACGGTGTACGCCGACCGGGCAGGCAACGAGTTTGAGGTGACTGGCCAGCGCCGAGCGGTGCGCGTCGCAAATCGTGCGGTCGAGATTCTCGCCGCAATGGATCAGGCAGTTGCCGATGCCGACGCAGAGCGTTGGCACGCCGGGCTCACGATCAAGTAGCTATTTCTTGGCACGAACGACCAGGCGATCTGCCGTGTGATCGAAGGGATCGCCCGTGAGCGAGCCAAACACGGATATCGAATCGAAGCCAACGCGTTCGAGCAGCTGCGTGAGCTCGTAGGCCGAATAGAGCCGGTGTGAAACCGAATACTCCGCAACCGTGCCGTCATCGATCACCGTCCAGCTGTTCTCGATCCAGGAGAAGTTGTCTTTGATCGTTCGCTCTTCAAGAAAATACGTATCATCGACCGTGCTCCAGCCACGCGGTTCGAAATCCGCACTGATCGTCTCTTTGCTCGCCAGACTCATCAGCAACGTACCGCCAGGAACGAGCGAGTCGTACCAGTTCTGTGCGGTCCGTTCGTCGTCTGCCCGCGATTCGAAATAGCCAAATGAGGTGTACAGATTGAGCAGGCAATCGAACGTCTCCGGGCGGACGAACTGTCGCATATCTCCCTTGAGAAACGTACACCGCTCAGCAACGCCCGTTCGGTGGCGCGTGCTCTCGCTCGTTCGAGATACTGTTCGGTCAGATCGACGCCGGTCACCTGATAACCCCGATCTGCGAGCTCGACGGCGTGTCTCCCCACGCCCCACGGGAGATCACAGACGTGTGCCCCTGGAGATGGCTCGAGCAGCTCCAAGAACGTCTCCACCTGCTCCGATGCGGACTCGAGATGGCCTGGAGAGAACACGAACGGCGCAACGGTCTCCCAGAACGATTCATCCTCGTGCCACGATTGATCCATACTCCACCGTGCCAGCCAGCAGAGTAAAAAATGAGCCGATCAGACGGTCACGGCTGTCGATCTCACATGTCGGGCCAGGCTTTGAGTGCCCGCTTGTAATCGGTGATCTGATTGATCCATTTGGCGGCAATTCCCTTTTTGAGCGCCTTGGCACCGTATCCACCGAAGGTGTCGAACGGAACGCCGACGACGTTACTGGCGACAGCGGACTCGCCGACGGAGATGGCCGTTCCTTTGTCGTCGTACGTCCAGCTGCGCAGTGGCCGTCCATCGATCGACCGACTGATGTTCTCACCGACAACTTCGGCGGCCTGCCAGGCAGCTTGCGCAGTCGGCGGTGCACCGTCGCCGGAGGGCTGCTCAATGAGAGCGGAATCTCCGATGGCGAACACGCGGTCATCGCTCGTTTCGAACGTGGATTCTGCCTGGAACCGATGGCTGCGTTCGTCCTGGTCGAGATCAACTGACGCTGCCATCTCCCGACCGGTGATGCCGCCGGTCCACAACAGGACGTCGTATTCGAGCTCTTTTTCGTCGCCGATGTAGACGGTCTCTCCGTCGACCTCGGTGATGAACTCGCCGGTGTGGATCTCGATGTTCTTCTCGTTCAACAGCTTCGTGAGCTTCCCTTGCACTTCGGGGTCGCCCGGTGGGAACACGCTGTCGAGCCCTTCGACGAGATGGATGTCGATCGGCGCACGATACTGATCACGGAAGACGGCAATCTCACCCGCGCTCTGGATTCCCGACAGTCCTGCACCGCCAACGACAACCTGGGCAGGATCCGTTCTGGAGGCGTCTTTCGAGGCACGTTTGATGTCATCGTGAATATCGAGCGCATCGCGGAGGCTCTTGAGCGTGTGTGAGTACCGCTCAAGCCCGTCAATGCCGAAAAAGGCAGTACTCGATCCGATTCCAACGACACAGTAATCGTACGCCACGTCGTCGTGGTCCGCCAGCTCGACCGTGCGGTCGTCGAGATCGAGACCCGTCACTTCAGCCTGGATAAATTCGGTCTGTGGGCCCTTGATCTCCTCGATTGGAATGCGAACCTTCTGCTGAATCGACGGATCGCGAATGCACCGGTGTGCCTCGTGCAACACTAGATGGTGGTCAACGTCCGAAATCCACGTGATGGTTGCCCGATTTCCAACCTCCGCTTCTAAACTTTTGATCGCACCGGCACCGGCATACCCCGAACCAAGGACGACGACGTTCTCCGTCATATACCTTTGTCCGGTTCCCGGAGATACAAAGCCTTTGAAACGCATGTTGAGAGTTCGATCGTGGAAAGTGCTAACTGAGCCAGCAGAGAAAGAGAGCTGTCGCTATTGCGAGCAGGAGCTGGGGGGCCGCCTCAGTGGCTCGGATCGCCGACAGGTGCCTCCATGCTCGTGGTGGAGACGATCAGAACGTTATCAGTTTCGTCTTTCCCGTCGATCGTGCCTTCGATGAGCAGCCCGGAACGTGGCGTTGGACCGATCGAGACGGCATCACCCTCGTGAAAACGATTGATCGATCCGTGGAGGCGAATCTCCGCCCGACAGAGATCTGGGTGGTGAACGCTCGTCAGGTCGATCTCCTGGACGTTTGCGTCGTCGATATCCTCGCCGTTGTGCGCGAGCGGGACGTTTGCCGGTTCGTCGAGATTCTGTACTCCGAGCGCTTCGTACGCGTTCGCAGTCGGCTTGTATCCACCTTTTGGACCGGGTACCCCCTCAACGAGCTGTAGCGCCTTCAGCGACTGCATCTGGTTGCGAATCGTCCCCGGATTCCGGTTGACCCCCTCCGCGATATCCTCGCCTTTGATCGCTCGCTCCGATTGTCCATACAGGTTAATCAGCTCCCGAAGGATGTCTTTTTGACTGGTCGTAAGCTCGATTGACGACATGCCAAACTATTTGATACCGCCTTTGATAAGTCTCGCGGTGGAAGAGCTCGCTCGCCCTGCGTTCTGCGTAGCCGTCCGAAAAACCGGCCCGCTTTCTCGCATATTCATTCCAGATGCGCTTTCGCCTCATCAGCCTGGTCGAATGACTGATTGCTCCGAATCGACCGATTTCCACACCCCGCGGACAGTTTTTCCGTATCAGCCGGCTGGATCGAGATCCCTATATTATTGTAACGGTTACCATGAGTAATGCCAGATTCGATTCGAACCATCGGCGTCCCGATGGATCTGGGGGCTGACAGACGGGGTGTCGATATGGGTCCGTCGGCGATTCGCTACGCCGGTCTCGCAGACGAACTGATGGAACTGGGCTACCACCACGAGGATATCGGTGATCTGACCGTCGCCAACCCCGCAGAAGGGTCCCACGAGACCGACGAAACCGGCTCGATAACGGCGAAATACATCGCCGAGGTCGAGGACGTCTGTGAAGAGCTCACATTCACGGTGGCCTCATCGATCGAAGACGGGGCGACGCCGCTGGTTCTCGGTGGCGATCACTCGATCGCCATCGGATCCGTCCGCGGTAGCGCTCGCGACGGCGATATTGGCGTCGTCTGGTTCGACGCACACGGCGATTTCAACACCCCCGAAACCTCTCCAAGCGGCAACGTTCATGGCATGCCACTCGCCGGACTGTGTGGGCATGGCTGGTTCGAATCCACCGACTGGACACAGGCAGCGATCGATCCCGAACGAATTGTGATCGTTGGTGTCAGAAATCTCGACGAACAGGAACGTGCGGCGCTCCAGGACAGTCCAATCACCGTGTTTACCATGAGCGACATCGACGAACGGGGTGCGAGTGCTGTCACTCAGGAAGCCCTTGAGATTGCAACTGGACCGGATGGTGTTCACATCAGCCTCGATCTCGACTGGCTCGATCCTGACGAAGCACCAGGTGTCGGTACGCCCGTCCGTGGCGGTGTCACTTACAGAGAGGCACACGCCGCGATGGAATCGATCGATGCTGCATCGATCAGATCGTTCGAACTCGTCGAAGTGAATCCCATTCTCGATACGCACAATACGACCGCCGAACTCGCCGTGGAACTCGTTGCCAGCGCGTTCGGTAAACGCATTCTCTGAGCTCATATTATTTTCCAATTTTTCTGAACTATGTATCAACAGTTTGAGAAAGTATTAAATTACACCCCATATTCTATAAAATTGCATGCCAAAAACTTGTGATGCATGTGGTAAGCCGATTCAGAGACCCCAGACGAGTTGTTCATCCCATGGTGGATCATACCACGATGGGTGTACCTGTCCGGAGTGTTAGGGCACCGCTGTGGTGTGACCGTTCCTCTGGTTTGTCCTTTTTTTACCTGAGTTCGGTTGCAATGGCAGGAGCGACGCTGACAGTACTGACAGACCGCTCGATTGTATCGGTGCCGAACAGTTTGGTAACGCCTGCACCACCGAGTGTTGCCTGAGCGCTATCGGCGAGCACTGGATGAATACAGCCGGCGTAAATCGACCGTGCTGCCTGGCCATTGAGCTGTTCGATTGCTGTTGCCATCGTTGAGCCGGTCGCTATGATATCGTCGGTGAGGATCACGTCGCGGTCAGCCACATCGGTGTCGTGTGGTTCGATGCTGACAGTACCGGTTTTTCTGTCCCTGTGCTTTTCGAAATAATCGGTCTCGCCGGATCCGTACGCGTCTCGGACCGCGCCCGCGAGTTCCGTTGCCCCCTCGTCTGGTGCGAGAAAGAGCGGGTCCGTGAGCCCTTCCGGGAGCCCCTCGGCGAGACGTGGTGCCCCATCGACGATTGCACACGGCACGTCGAACAGCTCGGTGATGGCTGGCTCGTGCGGACTGACCGTGAAGACGCGATCGGTCGTCGTTGAGATTGCCTGGGCTACCGCTCGTGCAGTCACTGGCTCGCCGTCGCGAAAGGCGCGATCCTGTCGGGCATATCCCATATATGGGAGGATGGTGAGCACTTCGTCTGCCTCGCGTGAGGCCACCTCCTGGAGCTGGAGCAGCTCGATGTGTGCGTCCGCGGTCGTCGTAGAGCAGACGATCACGGCGCGGTCGTCAGTTGACGGCAATTGGAGTTTGAATTCGCCGTCAGCGAATCTGGTGATCTCGGGCACAGCGAGCTCCTCGTTCAGATGGTGTGCCAGCCTGGTAGCGACAGACTGGGCCGTCGAAGCGGGTATGATCATGTCCGTGGAGTACAGATCGGTGGATAAACCGGTTTCCGTTCAGCGAACGGCCAGTCCGGCGACAGCTGGCACGCCGATCGAGCGCGTTCGCCACCCATCGCCGTCTTCGATACAAATCGTTCCATCGATGGTCACGACGTAGATCCGGTCACCTATTGCGACGCCTGCCAGCGGTTCGTCGACCGGCAGCTGCTGTTCGACCCACTGAGACCCGTCTGAATGCGTGTAGAGACGATCGTTGGAAATAGCAACGGTTAGCGCTTCAGCTCGGGCAATATCTACCACGGTCCCATCGAACAGTCGATTCCAGCCGTTTTCGAGCCGATACAGTCCCACGCCTGTCCCACACAGCACCGAGTTATCGACGGAGATCCCCCGGACATCGTCAAGTCCGACCGGCGTTGGCTCGCCATTTCCGAGGCGAAATACGCCGGAGGGCGTCCCAACGAGTGTTCCACCGACCGCCGTGATCGACTCCCAGGGAGGTGATTCCGACTGATAGCACGTTTGCCAGCTGCCATCCGTGTATCGTGCAATCCGATCCGTACGAGCGCCAACGATTCCATCGTCGAGCGTAAGTGCCGTTGCCGGACCGAATCCGGTCGGCTCGAATTTCCCGTCGTCAAGTTGGAGGAGATCATCCGCTGTTGTGGCTATGACTACCGATCCGTCCCCGTCGATTGCCGTCGCAGTGGTCCGATCGAGCAGTCCGAACTCTCCAACCATCCCACCAGAACATTCGACGCGGACAATTCCGACCTCCGAAGCCACGAACACCGTGGTGGTTCCCATAGAATCGCTGAACACGCGTTTCTCGTCGATGGTGCTCATGGTAGAACAGCGCGCGCCAGCACCCTACGTATTCCGAACCGGCCTGTCTACGGTCGCATTTACACGACCAACTACGTAAAAAATATGATGGGTTCGGGGTGAACATGATCGGGATGGGAATATGACCGTCGCTACCAGGGACCATGCAAGTAAACGGATCGTTACTCCAGCTGGAAACATTTCGCATAATTTATAATATCGGGTGTGGGCCGTAACTGATTTTAGTGCTGGATTGGAACCGAACTGTCGTGTGACTCGTTCGTTTCCAGGCCGGCAGAGTCTAGCACCGTCGTCTGCACACGTCCCCAGTGCCCAGTACGTCTGAATATCTATGGGTTCGCCGATACGAGTTCTGGTCTATGACTCCACTCCTTCGGGTGCTGAGTCGATCGGTCGTCGACTTGAGGGGGCTGACGACGAAATAGCTGCACAGGCAGCAACATCACCCCGGGCAGTGACGACGGGGCCGGTTGACTGTCTGGTTTGTGCACATGATTCGGAGTCTCACGATGCGATCGAGCTGATCGAAGAGCTTCGCTCACAACCTGGCTGTAGAGCCATTCCTGCGATCGTTTTCCCCAAGTCTGAGTCTACGACACTTCTGCGGCGTGCGCTTTCTGCGAATGTGGCAGACTGTGTCGTGCAGACGAACGATGACTCGTGTTATGAGGCGTTGGCAGACAGTGTGCGAGAGGTGACTGCCACATCGCGATCAGTGGACCATCCCGGTCGGGTCGGTGGATCGAATGGGTCGTCTCTTTCGCCGATGGACGCAATCGACCTCCGTCGACTCGCGGAGTCGAATCTGGTTGGGACGGTGTTGATTCAGAATCTCGGGTTCGAATACGTTAACGATCACGTGGCAGAGCTGTTTGGATACGATCGGACGACGTTTCTTGAGGAGCTATCGGTGACTGATCTGGTGTATGAGCCGGACAAACCACATCTCGTGGAGTATCTCCAGCGCCGGGAGTGGAATCTCGCCGAAGAGAGTCTCCACACGTTTCGTGGCGTCCGCGAGGATGGAACGATACTCCAGGTCGAACTCAGGAGCGACCGGATCGACGCACGCGGCAGTCCGCAACTGCTCGGATTGCTCTCCGATGTGACCCCACGAAAGCGTCGTGAAAAAGAGCTGAAGCGCTACCGATCGATCGTCAACACGGCGGGTGACATCGTGTACGCGCTGGACTCTGATGGTAAATTCACGTTCGTCAACGATCGCGGACTGGGTCTCACCGGCTACGATCGTGGTGAAATTATTGGCTCGCACGTCTCGAAACTGCTTGACGAGCAGGCGGTCGAAAAGGGCGAAACTCACATCAGAGAGCTCCTCAACACCGAGGGCCAGACCCAATCGAACAAGACCTACGAAATTGCACTGCGGACTGCAGACGGCGAGACAGTCCCCTGTGAGGCAAACATCACCATTCTCACCCACAACGGTGAGTTCAGTGGAACTGTGGGTGTCGTTCGCGACATTTCGAAGCAGCAGGCCCTCGAAGCCGCTCGGCGTGCCGAACGCGATCAGTTTGCTGCGCTCTTTGAGAACATCACTGATCCCGCGGTTCAGTATGAGATGCGCGATGGAAAACCCCATGTCATTGCGGTCAATCCGTCGTTTGAAGCCGTGTTTGGCTACTCACAGGCAGAAATCGAGGGCGAGTCGCTTGACGATGCCATCCTGCCAGACAGCGCGGATAACGCCCAAATCTTAAACGAACACGTCGATGCCGGCAACCAGATCGAAGTCGAAGTGACCAGAATGGCCAAAGACGGCCCGCGCATCTTCCGGCTCTCGACCGCACAAATCGTCTCTACTGCCACGCCGAAACGTGGCTATGCGATCTACAGCGACGTGACCGAACAGAAACGCCGTCAGGACGAACTCGAACGACAGAACCAGCAGCTAGAGGAGTTCGCCAGCGTCGTCTCACACGACCTTCGACAGCCACTCGGCATCGCGATGGGAAAGCTCAGCATCCTCAACGAAACGTACGACTCGGCCCATATCGACGACATCGAGGATGCACTTGACCGGATGGAGTCACTCATTCAAAACGTGCTGACGCTTGCCCGGCAGGGCCGCATCGTGGACACTCCCACGCCAACATCGGTAAAGCGAGTCGTCACTGGGGCCTGGGAGATGGTCGAGAGCAAACGTGCATCGCTCAACATTGATCCGCCACTCGGATCGATCGATGCCGACCAACAGCGCCTGCAAGAGCTCCTTGAGAACCTCTTTCGGAATGCGATCGAACACGCTGGACCAACGGTAACTGTCACTGTCGGGTCTCTCTCGGGTGGTGGATTCTACGTCGCCGATGACGGTCCTGGCATTCCACCTGACGAACGCGATCGCGTTTTTGATCGTGGATTCACCACGACAGCCGATGGCACCGGACTGGGGCTCGTCATCGTCAAGACGATCGTTGATGCTCACGGCTGGGAGATAACGGTCACCGAGTCAGAAACTGGCGGCGTCAGGTTCGAAATAACGGACCCGTCACCGTTTCGCTGAGTCGATGCGCTCTGTGTGTTGAACCGCCAGTGATCCGTCGAGCTCGACGAGTAAGGTCTGCTCATCCGCCGAAAGCGCGACTTCGATCCGCCAGGGATCGGTCTGCAGCACCGTCGTACAATCATCAGAGACACACCAGTCGAACCGCCAGTACGGCGTCGACGAACAGTCGATTCCATGATCGGCGTAGAACGACACGACATCGGACTGATCAAGCAGTCGGAGCCCAATCGCGGAACACAGCTCGTGATTGCAGTTGGCACAGCTGTGTTCGGCGCGCAGACCGACGCCAAGACAACAATCACCCTCGGGAACAATCGTCGTCTCCATTCGCCCGCTACAAACCGGACAGACGCCATCGGCTGCCAGACAGTGACGGTGACGAACGCGCTGATCGAACGCCCTGAGCAGTTCCGATCGACTCCGGTCAGTTAATCCCCCCGGTGGAAACGTGTACGTCCCGTGGCCTCGACCACAGTCCTCGCAGTCGATTGCTAGCTGCTCGTCTTCGTAGCGCACCGAAAGCGGGGTTCCACAGTTCGTGCACGGATCCGAGAGCGCGAACGGCTCGACGTACGGGTGTTCGTTGAATGACCCCGAGAGTACCGCCTGAACCACCCGTTCGCCGGCAGTTCGGAGGTCGTACCCGGCGTCGGTTCGAACAACAAACTGTGGCGTCAGTTTATCGAGATGGTAGTTGAACTGTGCACTATCGCGCAACCCGACCGTCTTTCTGAGCTCGGAGAACCGAACCGGACGCTCGCTGTGTTCGAAGAGGGCCTCAAGGATCGACAGCCGAGTCTCATTGCCGACGATCGAAAACGCCTCGGCGGGGGCCACACAGTCGTCGCTCACCTGAATGTCCGCGCGACTCATTGAGACAGTGTTGATCGTCCGCCGATTAAAGTGTTCTCTCAAATAGATTTTTGTAAGATTTATTACTCATCGACAGATAGCTTCGAAGCCGCTAAGTACGAACCGTCCGAACAAACGATATCTCGCTGGCTATGACGGGCACCAGTGGGCACCTGTTGTAACAGGTCGGGATGTGACCGCTTGCCGGTTGAACCATACAACGCCCGTCGGTGATCGAAATGGCACGAAGCTTCTATTCACACATCCGTGAGGCGTGGAAAACGCCAAAGGAAGGAAAGCTCGCAGAACTGCAGTGGCAGCGCCAGCAAGAGTGGCGCGATCAGGGAGCGATCGAACGGATCGATCGACCGACCCGGCTCGATAAGGCACGATCGCTCGGCTATAAAGCAAAACAGGGTATCATCGTCGCTCGCGTGAGCGTCCGCAAAGGTGGTGCGCGAAAACAGCGATTCACGGCCGGTCGTCGGTCGAAGCGCCAGGGTGTCAACCGCATCACGCGGCGCAAGAATCTCCAGCGGATTGCCGAAGAGCGCTCACAGCGCAAGTATCAGAACCTCCGGACGCTCAACTCCTACTGGGTTGGCGAAGACGGCTCGCAGAAATGGTTCGAGGTCATTCTCGTCGATCCGGAACACGGCGCAATTCAGTCGGACGATGATCTCAGCTGGATCTGTGACGCCACGCAGAAAGGACGCGCGTACAACGGAGCCACCAGCGCTGGTAAGCGCGGGCGTGGGCTCCACAACCGTGGAAAAGGCGCAGAACACGTTCGTCCGAGTCTGAACAGCAACGACGGCAAAGGCAAGTAATCTACACGCACGACTCCGACGGTCGTGTGGTCATTTTTTTGAGAAAGAGAACGTGTTTTTGACGTTCAGTTGCACCACTCAGTACGACTGTTTCTGGTAGGCCTTGGCCGTTGGTGAAGAAAGGACACCGGTCGAATCGACCGTCTCAGTAACCTCTGCGGTGGTGTCGGTAACGACCGATCCCGAGGAGGAGTCACTGAGTGCGCCCGTTGGATCAACGACATTTGTGAGCGTCTCGGCCGTAAAGGAGTCGCCGTCGCTCGTCGTTCCTTCTGCCACGACCGGTAGCGACTGGCCGTTTTTGAGATCGTGGTTCGTCAACAGATCAAAGACACTGACCACGGCGGTCGTGGCGTCGTTTTCTGTGGCGTACATCTGCACCGTTGATGTCGGCTTCCCATCGACCAGCACGTCGAGTGATTCGACCTCCTTTGGCGCGAGTTTATCGAACGTCATCGTGAGGAATTTGTTCGCCGGTACGAGTCCGTCTGCAGTGAGTCCTGGTTTGTCCATCGTCTTCGAATCCGTCGATGCTGCGTCTGCGGTGCTACTCAGCGAACCAATTCCCGCCGTTGCCACGCCGGTTCCTGCAAGCAACTGCAAGAACGTCCGCCGCGTGTTATCTGTCGTGTGTTCTGTGTGAGACATCGATACTACGGTTTCACCCATCGATACGGAGTTGCGATATCGTAAAAATCCTTTTTGTTGTGAGGTATTACTCTGGTATATTATTTAATGAATGGCTTCTGTTATATAAATATCCATTGGCTGCCACAGTATTACTAAATCGCCGATAGATTGGCTCTATCTCCAATATCTCTCAATTTGACTCCTTACTCAGAATAGTAGTTATTTCAACAAATTGAATACTGGATGCTGAGTCAACTACTCAAATAAAATAAAAACAACAATTATTCAGGGACGTTCTTCGAGACGAAACAGTCAGGCTGGGAGATCCTGTTCGGCTTCGAGCAGTTCGTGATAGCGGTTGCGGATAGTGACCTCTGATATGTCTGCTACTTCGCTGACGGCAGCCTGGGTGGTCTTTTCGTTCGTGAGCAGTGCAGCGGCGTAGACGGCGGCTGCAGCCAGCCCAACGGGGCTTTTTCCCGAGTGAACGCCCTGTTCTTTTGCGCTTCGCAACAGCTGTCGAGCACGGTTTTCTGCTTCGTCGGAGAGTCCGAGCGAGGAGGCAAATCGTGGGACGTAACTCTCGGGATCGGCTGGTTTCACTTCCAGGCCGAGTTCTCTGACCACGTATCGATAGGTCCGAGCGATCTCGCTTTTCTCAACGCGTGAGACATCTGATATTTCGTCGAGACTCCGTGGAACACCTGCCTGTCGAGCGGCGGCGTACACCGCAGAGGTTGCCACGCCCTCGATCGATCGTCCCGGGAGAAGGTTCTCATCGAGTGCTCGCCGATAGATGACACTTGCGGTCTCCCGAACCGTTTCTGGGAGGCCAAGCGCAGAGCTCATTCGGTCGATCTCACCGAGTGCCTGCTTTAGGTTGCGCTCTTTGGAGTCGCGCGTCCGAAAGCGTTCGTTCCACTTTCGCAGCCGTTGCATCTTCGCACGCTGTCGTGAGCCAAGCGAGTTGCCGTAGGCGTCTTTATCCCGCCAGTCGATGTTGGTTGACAACCCCTTGTCGTGCATCATGTTCGTGGTTGGCGCCCCGACACGCGATTTCTTGTCCTTTTCTGTCGCGTCGAACGCTCGCCACTCCGGACCGCGGTCGATCTCGTCAGTCTCGACGACCAGGCCACACTCGATACAGACCGTCTCGCCGTGTTCGCTGTCCGTTGCCAGCTTGCCGCCACACTCGGGACAGTCTACTTTCTCTCCGGTGTCCTCCGTCTCCTGTTCCTCTGTGCGTTCTCGGATTCGTGTGTTCGAATCACTCATGGTGAGGGCGGGTGCTATCCGGGATAAACCACTCCCCATACCCCCGGATGTCCGCTTAGTATTTTTTATGTTCGGTCGAAACCTTCTTAACCGTTCCGGTATCCTTTGTATGGGTTATACACTCCCTGCAGAAGAAACTCCGTTCGGGACGTTTGGAGTTTATTCGGTGGATAATTTTTAACCAGTTCAGTCCGATTCGCTCGCCTGAATCTCGCGGCTCTCCTGGACGGCGGTCGTCAGCGACACGTTCAGCACCCACGTCGAAATCACGCCACCGGCCATGGTCGCTACGTTTTTGATGAAGTGATCGACGACGGCGGCCGCGAGCGCCATCGATCCTGGTACCGGCGTGAACACCGTCACGATGAAGGCAAACGCTGCCTCGTATAAGCCGACGCCGTTGGGCGAGAGCGGAAGCACCTTCGAGAGGTTGCCAACACAGACGGCGAAAAAGCCCACCGAGACGAACGTGACGAACGAGACGGTTTCGATGCCAAAGGCCCCGAACACCAACAGCGCGGTCACCACATCGAGCACCCAGATTGCGGTGCTAGAGACACCCACCTTCAAAAACGACCGGGGTGAGTTCGTCACCGTCTGAATGTCACCGGCAAATCGTTCGAACATACTCGCCATGTAGTCGGCGTAACTGTCCGAACTCAGCCGCGTGATCAGGGTGCGTCCGATGTTCGTCTCGGCGCGCGCGCTGAGAACGATTCCGATAGTGACGACGACCGCAGCGACTGCCACGCCGGCTGCGACAACCAGCGCGGTGTGTCCCTCCTGGGCTCCCGAGCCAGCAGTGGCCGAAAACAGCTTGCCAACGTCGATGCTCGTCATCGCCAGCGTTGCGAACACGATACCAGAGAGTGCCGTGATAGTCAACAGATCGAAGACGCGCTCGATAGCAAGCGAGGCAAACCCGGAGGTGTAGGGGATGTTCCGGCGCATTTTCAGCACGTACGCACGGACCGCGTCACCGATTCTGGCTGGAATCACCAGATTTCCCGTTTGACTGATAAACACCGCACCAGTCAGAAACCAGGCATCTTCGGTGTAGCCCTGCTCTGCGAGGATGTCACGATATCTAATCCCTCGCAGCGGCCAGGAACAGAGATACACGGCACTGGCGATGCCGAGCAGCAGTGGGTCTGCGCCCTGAATGTGTGCGAACGCCTCCTCGAAATCGATGTAGTGGTTCATCAAAAACAGCGCCAGCGCAACCATCACCACACCACCGGCAATCGTCACCGGGCGACTGATCCGTGGTTGGACGGAAAACGCCCACCAGCACCGCAAGATCTGGCTTCCCATCCCGAAAACATCACGGACGAGGTCCACTTTGGTGTCACCGACGGGTTCCCATTCGACGGGAAACTCCTTGATCCGGTGACCGCGTTTTTGTGCAGTCACCAGCAGTTCGGTGTCCCAGAACCAGTGTTCGTCCTCGATGTCATCGAGCAACGATAAGAGGACGGTTCGATCGAACGCCTTGAATCCACACTGATGATCTTTGAGTTCGGAGCCAAGCAACAGCCGAACGAGACCGTTGAATCCGCGACTCGGAACGCTCCGTTTGATGGGTCGGTCAACTACTGCCCCCGGAAGCCACCGTGAGCCCGTGGCCACGTCGTACTCGCCCGATCTGACGCTCTCGACGAGCTCTTCGAGGTGTGACATATCCGTGGCGAGATCCGTGTCATAGTAGACAAGGGTGTCACCGTTGGCTCTCCGAAAGGCGTATTCAAGCGCTCGACCACGACCGAGCCGTTGCTCGCTGTGAACGTGTCTGACACGGTCATTCGCCGCCGCCATTCGGTCAGCGATCTCGGGGGTTGCGTCGTCACAGCCGTCTTCGGCCACGATCACCTCGTAGCTTCCGTCGGGAAGAAACGAGGCCAGCGTGTCGAGTGAGGTTTGGACTGTCTCTTCGATGGTCCCTTCCTCATTATACGCTGGAAGGACGACACTGACCGCTACACTCATTAGACAGTTGTGCAACAGCCATCGATAAAGGCATTCCGTATCCGTTCTCTTCTGAGAATACGTATCGAATAGTAGTTCACGCTGTGAACGAGTTCTACCTACTCCATGGGAGCAATGGTGAATGGATCGAGATCGCCACCCGTCTCGTGTGGGAGCTCTCCGAGCGAGGCGTACGGTCGATTCACGACGATGTCACCAGCACGGCGCTGTCCAACGCCAGGAACGGCTGTCAGCTCGTCTAAGCTCGCTGAATTGGGATCGAGGGGAAACTCCACGCCGCTCACGGATCGATATCCATGGCCGGTGACAGCCACGTCGATCGTTTTCCCGAGCTCTCGTTTCCCAGGCACAGCCACGAGCAGTGGATACGTTCCAAGCTGTCTACCGAACGTTTTCCCGTCCTTGTGATACTCGAGATGAAGATCGGGAAGGACCGTCCCAACGGGCGCGACGCGTTGTAACATCGGGTTGTCGATCGTCTCGCGCACCTCCCGTTTGTAGCTCTTGAACTGTTGTTTGTGCTCGCGGGCGATTGACGCGCCGGTGTCGCTCATCTCGGTGCCATCGAACGACATCACCTGTCGGATATTCACTCGTCGGACCATCAGGCCGGCGTCGTACACGCGCTGGAGGAACTCAAGGTTGTGGTCGTAAGTTTCTGCCCGCTCACCCTTCAGTCCGTGGAGTAGATTGATTCCCGGCAACAGCTTCGGCAGTCGAGACGGTCCGTGAGTGTCGTCTTCGGGTCGCCAGCCGGCTGCCTCGTTGACGATCCGTACCGCTTCGAAACACTCCTGGGCGGAGACGTTGAGGTTGTTCTGCTCTTGAACACGGGGATCCGCGCTCTCCAGTCCGAACGCCGCGGTGTCGCCGGGCGTGTTGTGCGTTGCGATGATTCGAATGCCCTCGCGTGCCAGCTCTGGCCACTCGACGATCGTAATCGGATTCATGTTGTCCAGATGGATCGTCCGTGGGCTGTCGTCCGGAATCGCGGCGTCGATGCCGCCGTAGAGCGTTTCGAGCGCGTCGGGGTTTGGCCGTTCGCCGTCTCCGCCGTAGGCGAGAATGTCTGCCTGCCGTCCAAGTCGCACATTCGTGACCCCACACTCGACGAGCGCCTCAACCTCACTAATGACCGTTTCAGGGGGTCTGAACGTTGGCGTTCCGTACAGTGGCTCGGTGCAGAACGAACAGCGGTACGGACATCCCCGTCCGGTTTCGAGCTCGGCGATGAGATACTCGGGATGGTTCGGATGCTGTTCGACGACAAACGCGCCGTTGCGTGCCCAGCGGGTCACTTCTTCGGTGTCACGCATCCGATTGCCAAACCCTTCGAGCCCGGACGCGACGAGATCATGGGCAGCAGCCTCAATGTCGCCCTTTGCGACGAAATCGTAGTCGAGATCGTCGCGTTCAGTTTCTGTGGCGCCTGCATTCTCCTCACCCACGCCGAAACGAACCGGCCCGCCGACAAGCGTCGTCCCGTTTGCGGCCCACGCCAGCCGCCGAACTTCTTCGGGTTCGGCCGGCGTGCCACCGACGTAGCTTCCAGGAACCGTCATTCCGCCGATGTACACGAACAGGTCGGCGGATTCGACGGCCGCCCAGTGTGACTGATCGTCACGGAGTGCATCAATCGTGAGATAGGTGATCTGTTCTTTGGGGACACCAGCATCGATCAGTGCACCAGCGGTATACCGGGGATACGTCGAAATGTACGGTGGAACGCCAAAGTGGGCCGGCTCGTCGACGTAGCCATCGACGATCGTTACGTCGAGTGTTGCCGGATCAAGCATGTTCGAACTGAAGAACTCAGGCCGTATAACGATGTTCGGTTCGAACTGAATACAAACGATTTCCCGGCGCAAAAAGATGGAATAAAATATTTTTCTATTAACTGAATTATTAATTATAATGGCCAATAGAGTTATTGTCTTATCATACGAATTCGAATCAAAGGATGCCATCAGGCCACAAAACTTATTATTATGATATGCAATTCTACCCATACGAAATGGATAAAACATGTCATTCTGAAATTATGTTGTTATCAGATACTCCACAACCCTGTGATTCCAGCCCACGTTCGTTACAGTATAATGCAGGTAATAGCTGTGATTGCCGACAATTTCTGGATGGGAAGTCCCAAACCGAACCTATACATCAGTTGTCGAATTGATGATTGCCAGCCCTGTGTTCAAAGAAATACTATTGAATTGTCATTGTCGGGTGATCGGGCATGGCGATCAGTGATGCCGTCGAAGTGACCGAATCGTCGCGGGCGGACAGTCTCACGAAGTTTGACATCCACGATGTGCTCAGAAACGAGCGACGAACGCGCGTGCTAGAGCATCTTCACGGTCGAAATCAGCCCGTTCCGCTCCGAGAGCTTTCAGAACGCCTTGCGGCGCTCGAAACGGGCGAAGACCCTCCACCGCGAAACATCCGAGAGAGCGTGTACAATTCGCTTCACCAGACGCATCTCCCCAAACTCGACGAAATGGGGATCGTTTCGTACAACGTCGATCGAAAGCTCGTGTCGCCGGCAGCAGGTTTCGAGCAGGTAACGGTGTACATGGAGGTTGTTTCTGCGGACGATGTGACGTGGTCGACGTACTATCTCTTACTTGGCGTTCTCGGACTCTGTGTTGCTGGATTGTCGAGTCTCGACATATCGGTGTTTGGGATGCTGTCGGTGCCGACATGGACCGTTTCGTTTCTGGTGATCCTGGGTTGTTCTGCGATACTCGAGCGATACCGTGACGACACCGTATTGGTATCGCTTCGGTGATCTCACAGCAGGGTCCCGACGACAGACCCCACTCCGGCAACAATCATTCCCAGAATAAATCCAACGAACAAAACGACAAGTACGTTGCGCTTGGTGGCGTGCGGGCGTAGTCCCGGGAATGTGAGGATCACGAGCTGATACAGGCGTCCGGTGCGTTCGATCATTTGGATAGCGGCCACACCTCAGTTGTGGGTGCAGGTTGTTTGTGAGTGGGACTACATAGCTATGCACTCCACCAACGATCTCGAACGACCGATTACTGTGCCGTAATCACCCGGTAGAGTGTGTAGATCGGATGAACGACCGGCTCCTCTTTTATCACACGTGGACGTAGCACGGCACGTATGCGGGTTGCCTACGTCCTTTCACAGAACCAGGGTGGACTACCTCATTATGCGGCTGAGCTGGCGAACGCCGTGAGCGAGCACGCCGAGGTGGCAGTGTTCAAACCGACCGATACGACCGCTGATACGTTGTTTTCCGACACCGTCGAAACGGTGTCCGCGTTCGAGAACATGACACTCTCGATTCCGGACCTCTATGGCGGCAACTTCGACGTGCTGGAGAATGTGCGAGCGCTATACTCCTATCGAAACATCGACCGGATACGCGAGTTCGATCCTGATGTGGTCCACGATCCAACCGACTTTTTCCCCCAGGTGAAACTATTTACCAAGCTCCACGGGATCGATCGAGAGTTTCCGTTCGTCGTAACGTATCACGAGGTTCCACCGCCGATATTCTCGCTCGGTGATCCGTTTGCCACGGTCGAATCGGCGCTTGACCGTGTGATACCAGATGTGGACCACGACCGGTTGATCGTCCACTCCGAGGCCCAGCAGCGAGCGTTCGGTCGTCGGTTTGGCCGCCCACAGACGATCGATGTTATTCCACACGGTGCATACGACTTTTTCACCGACCAGCCCTACACTCCTCAGCCCGAAGAGTCTGCCACCGTGTTGTTTTTCGGCAATATTTTTCCGGGCAAAGGGCTGGATGTGCTTGCTGAGGCGATCACGCTTGCTGCGGAGTCGGTTCCGGAGCTCACGCTGGTGATCTGTGGAGATGGCGAATTCTCAGACCAAACGCAATCAATCATCGACTCAAATCCCGATCGGTTCGAGGTGCACAATTACTTTATTCCGAACGATGATGTAGGGGAATTTTTCACACGCGCGACGCTCGTTGCTCTTCCGTATCGGCCGGCGGCGACAGACGGCACGAAAGGACACAGTGGAGCCCTCTCGACGGCGCATGCCTTTGGCAAGCCAGTCGTTTCAACCTCGATCGGTGACTTTCCTCGGCTGGTCGGTGACGCCGGAGCCGGTCGCGTCGTTGAACCCAACGATCCCGACGCGCTCGCCGAAGCGATACTCGAAATGCTCTCTGATGATGAGTTGCGATCGTCGATGGCAGAGCGTAGCTCTGAGCAGGCAGACAGACACTCCTGGGAGTCGATCGCCCGACAACACCTCGATGCGTACGCCGCGGCGATCGAGCGATTCGAACGCCGTACGACCTCTAGTGAGTCGTTGGGCGTGTCGAACGAATTAATAGCTGAGTAGGTCGAGCGGAAAGTCATCGTATGGACTCCGCGTCGCCAGAGCAGCCACGAGCACTGTCGTCGCTCGCCGCTACCGATTCGGTCGAGAACGTCGTCATTTTCGTCTCCGACGCACTCCGATACGATTCGGTCCCCGAACAGATTCGTCGGCGAGGCATAACGGCACGAGCGATCGCCCCAAGCACCTTCACGGCCAACGCACTTCCTTCGATCACGAGCGGGAAGTATCCAGCAACCCACAAAGTCTGGCGGTTTCAAGACGACCGTCTCGCCAGTCGACCGGCCCTGTTCGACGAGGCAGCGGTGGATGTCGGCTTCAACGCCGAAACCGTCTGGTTGATGGACGATTCGTCAGCCAAGCCACCACTTCGCTGGAACCATCTCACTGAAGAGCGCACGATCGACGAGTTAGAACCGCCGTTCGTTCATTTCATTCACGACGTTGGCCCGCATGCGCCCTACGGGGTCGACAACACCGTCTGGGACTCTACGCGTGAATTCTTCGCGGCGACAAACGATCCGATGACGCTTTGCGAGCGCTATCAAGACGACTGTGTCAACTCGGCCGATCGATTCGACCCCGTCTACGACTATCTCCAGTCGTCAGGTCTGCTTGAAGAGACGCTCGTGATCTACACCTCGGATCACGGCCAGGTCCTGGGTGAGTCCACATACGGTGGTCAGTTTGGTCACGTTGATCCGATGTGTCCAGAACTCGTCGAGATTCCAGTCACGTTTATGGGTGCTGGTCTGCCGACAGATCACGAGTATCCTGGCCTCGTTTCGGGCACTGACGTTGCTCCCACCGCGCTCGCTGCACAGGGACGGTCGGTACCAGATGAGTGCGATGGCCAGCAGCTCTGGACGGCCACACCAGGGACCGATCGCACCGTCCGGTGTGATGCGTGGGCATACAAACCCATTACAGTGCGCGATACGACTATCCCGATCACGGCCTACGCGGCGACAGGCGTCTGGGATCGTGGAGGCGGTCACGTGTTCCAGCGCCGGTCTCGTCTCCTGCGCTGTGCGTATCTGGCACATAAGCTGCTCCGCGGAACGCAGGCCCCCGTCTGGCGACCGAATGCGTCATTCGAAACGCTGGCTGGACTCGCACGAACGTATCTCCGTTCAGAACACAGTTATGGTAGCCCCACCGTGACGGCTGACGCCGCGAGAGCCGCCGTACCAGAACAGTTCACTCGTGCGTCCGATCGGTCGTTCGACGCGAGCGACGAAGCGCTAGAGGAGAAACTCGCTGACCTTGGCTATCTCTCGTGAGCTGTTACTTTCCGAACCGGCACCATCATGTTTGCATTTATCTTCACCGATGCTGTTCGATACAATGATGGGTAAGAGTCCCCCCAGTCCGGTCACCTGTACAGGGTGTCGTGTCAGCTCTCAATCTCTCCGACCCTTTCATAGACTGTACACAGAATTGGAATGAGCTATCGCCGCATACTACGATCGTCGATCGGGACGTTTGCGACGCGCATCGGCCTGTCTGTGACGGTGTTTGCCGGAACGTTCTATCTGGCCTGGGCAACGAGTGCGTGGGTACTTGGCGTGTTCTCGTTGTTTGCTGCGCTCGTTCGAGTCGTCGATATCGTCACCAACGTTGGGATGAACGAAGCCGCCAAAAAGCGAATCAGCGAGGGTACCGACCAGGGGGCGTATTTCACGGCCACCATTCTCGTTCGAGTTGCGCTGTTCGTTCCGATCGCAGTGACCGTCTATGGTCTCAGTGGGACGATCGAGGCGTACGTCGGATACGACATTGCACACTACATTATCGCTGGTGCTGGCTGTTATCTCCTCCGTCGCGTGCTCGAATCCGGACTCATCGGACAGAAACGGGTCGCGAGAGCTGGGCTCGTCCAGTTTCTTTACGGCATCGTTCATCTGCTCTCCTGGGTCGTGCTCATCTCCAGCGGGTTTGGCGTTGAGGGCGTGTTTCTTGGCTATCTGATCGGACAGATCGCCGCATTGGCTGGCGGTCTGGCGCTTACGTCGCTTCGGCCGGCCAGACCATCGAAACGACATTTCTGGAGTCTGTTCGAGTACGCGAAGTTTGGCTGGATTGGAGCGATGACAACTCAAATGTGGGTCTGGACGGACACGCTCGTGCTGGGTCTGTTTGTCACGCCGGAGTTGATCGGCGTGTACGAGCTTGCCTGGCGAGCAACCGGCGTGCTCTTTTTGCTCGCATCTGCGATCGGCTCGACGCTCTTTGCAAACGTCAGCGAACTCGCGGCAGATGGTGCCCGCGATCGTGTTACGGAACTGCTCGAACGGTCACTCGCGTTCACTGGTGTGCTCGCAATTCCGGGTGCCGTCGGGGGAGCGCTGCTCGCACCGTCCTTGCTCGGCCTGTTTGGCCCTGTATATCGGGTTGGTGGCACCGTGATGACGTTGTTGATCGTAGCCCGTGTGTTTCACAGCTACGAGGTGATTCTGAGTAAATTGATCAACGCTCTTGATCGTCCGGATCTCACGTTCCGAACGAACAGTTTGTTCATTCTCTGCAATCTTGGTCTGAATGTTCTCGCAATCTGGGCGATCGGCTGGACGGGTGGGGCTATTGCGACGATGTCGGCAATGATTCTCAAGTTTGGGCTCTCTTATCGGTACAGTCGGTCGCTCCTGTCGTACTCGATTCCGTTCAAGACAATCGGTCGGGAAGTGGTTGCAGCCGGCGTTATGGGTGTGGTGCTGGTCGGTACGATCCTCACCTTCAGTCCCGCGACGGATCCTCTCATGACGACAACGTACGTCACGGTCGGCGGAGTAGTGTACGCTGTCGCCCTGTGGACACTGATCGGCGAGGTACGGACGATCATCTTGCGCTTTGTGGGCTCACAGGTGTCCAAGTGACTCATTCGCCCGCGACGAGCGTGTCATCCCGAGAGCCGACCGGCAGCTGGTTTCGGATGGCAGTGAGCAACGGGCGGGGATCGTCAAGTCGGACGAAATCGAAATGGGGATCGGTGACACAGGAGCGTGCGACCGCAATTACCGCCGACTGGAGGGATGGCGGTTCGATATCAGGATACTCCTCGCGGACGATACTCAACAGATACTGGAGCTCCCCGAACAGGAGATGATTTCCGGTATCAACCGTGTAACCCGTCTCGATCGCCTGCTCGCCTGTCGTCGCGAGCTGCCAGTGTGCCACGGGAAAGTTCGCGCCCGCACACACGTCCATCTCTAGAGAGGCCCAGACCCGTGGGTTGATCTCCGTGAACACGTAGTTGTCCAACGCCGGGTCGTAGAGATACTGGACTGAGGCGAGACCGTGCCAGTCGAGATGAGACAGGAGCTGGCGACTGTACTCGTCAATTTTCTCATCTGCCATCGTTTTCCGGTAGACGCTAGCCCCGCCTGCGTAGCTTGTCCCCCGTATTTGGCGCTTCTGACAGGTCAGCGTCGTCTGGCCGCGATCACAGAGCCCCCGAAAGCCATACTCTCTCGCCGTGTGATCGACGCGCTCTTGAACGACCGGAATATGATCCGAGATCTCCACCCCTGCAGGATGCATCCGTTGTTGGATGTCCGCGAGAGTGGGCCGTTCACCACGTTCGAGATAGATCGGTTCCATCTTCCCGATGCAGTCGTCATCATCCAGTGAATCGACGTGGCCGCCCGTGAGAAACGCATACCGTGGTTTGACGATCAATGGCCGATCCCAGTCCGGCACGGCATCGAACGACCAGGTGTTCGGCGTTGGAACACCTGCATCCTGTGCGGCATCTGCCATTGCCAGACTGTCTTGTACGGTCTGCACCTGCTCAAACGTCGGCCACAGCGGTGTTACGTGCTGGGCGAATTCGTCGTGGTATTTCGCGAGGAGATAGCTGTCCATCTCTCGGTGTGGGATAATTGTTGCGACGCTCGGACGACGGGCACCAGCAAGCAGTGCGTCCTTATACGCGAGCAGGTCCTCGTACGGCGATGGTACGACCATCTGCTCGTCACAGAATCTGGAGACCAATCCGGGACAGGTCACATGCTCCGAAACGGCAACCGTCCGAACGCCGTGGCTATGGAGGGACCGAAGACACGAGAGACTGCTTCCCGAGTGATTGATTGGAAGCAGTACGGCGTTTCTCTCGACAGTGGTGTCTTTCATCTGTCCGTTTATCCGTGTAGTCATTGCTTGAAATTACCGGTTTTCATATTATTATGAGATGTTGATCCGTTCACTATAGCTGCCGCATCTGGTTATTTCTGGGCGAAACAGAGATACACGGATCCTCGTCCGTTGGTTGGTTCGCCGCAGTTGACCAGTGAAAAGCCAGCCCCACGAAGCAGTGATTCCACCTCGTTTGGAGTGGCGTCGTAGCGCTGGAGCTTTGTGGGGTGGATTTCGACGACACAGGTGTGGATGTCCTCCAGCAGATCACCACAGCCACGTAACACGGCGAGCTCTGCTCCTTGCACGTCAATTTTCATCACGTCGGGTGCGGATACGTCGCCAGCCTGGACGAGCGAGTCTCCCCGACGAGTCTCGATCTGGATAGCAGTTCCATCGGTTGCGAGAAAGTGATGGCCGACGCCGGCCTCAACGTATTCCGAATCGAGAAATAGCGATTCATTTTTGTCCCACAGCGCGACCGGCAGAATCTGATGGTTCTGTGTGGGTCCATTCCGTTCGAGATTCACCGTCAGCCGGTCTCGATTCGTGGGTTCGGGTTCGAATGCAACGAGGCGGCCGTCAGCAAGTTTCTCCGTGAGAAAGCAGGCGTAGGTGCCGACACAGGCACCAACGTCCCAGACGGTTTCGTCGCCCTCAAGCGTCGAGAGCAGCCGCCGAATGACGGCTCGCTCGCCACAGAGATCGCTGGCACGTCGATACTCCATCCGGGTTGAGAGATCGAACGTCGCCGTCACGTCGTCGACCGTCACGCGCCGCGTTCCACTGCGTGCGGCGATCTGGAGCTTTCGTACGAGCGCATCGAGTCGCCAGATCGCGCTCGCAACGCCAAGCCGGTTTGCGATGACCGCCGCCAGCTGTCTGTGTGTGGACTGACTCATTTGTGAACGCCACGCGGTTGTGTCTGTACCGCCCTGTCAGTGAGCTCGTCCCCAACCGTGTGACAGACAACCTCTAGTTCGTTGATGTTGTCCGCACCGGTTCCGCCAGTGGCGAGCTGGTCTGTTCCACCGGCACCACCGCCTGCATGGTCGGTGATTTCGCGTGCAATGTCGCTTGCGCTGTAGTGATCCGTGAGCTCCTGACCGACGGCGACCCCAAGCGAAGCGTCAGCACCGCCGACCAGGATGGCGATCACTGGTTCGTCCATTGCTTGCTTTGCGAGTACTGTCACGTCGTCGTGATCGCCTTTCGTTAGCGTGGCGTGAACCACGGACGGCCGATCGTCCGTATCGTCGTCGGGAGCGACCGTGTGCCACCATTGGGCGGCCCAGTGTTCTCTCACAGTGTCGATCTCGTTTCGTAAGGATCTGCGCTCGTCGTCGATCGCCTGGACACGAGCTGGAAGTTCCGAAACGGAACAGTTCAGCGTCCGTGCGGCGGCAGTGGCTGCCTGGCGGGTTTCGGGCGAATCTGCCGTGCGCTCGCGGGCGTCAAACGTCTGGCTGGTGGTGAGCCCCTCGCGAACGATACGTTCGCGACGCCGCCAGTAGAGCGACGTGGCGAGGAGCGCAATCACTGCAAACAGTCCGACGATGATGGTGTCATTCATGGAGATATCGTTTGAGGGCAGGTCCGATGGTGGAATTGGTCAGAATCGGTGCGAAATACGGGGTGATCGAGCCAATGCGGCCGTACGCATCGAGCGACGCTCGGCCGGCCCGGTGTGGTGGTGCGACGAGGCTCACGAGATCAGCCGGCGTTCCGCCAAACTGTGCTTTAAACTCGTGAACGCTCGATCCTGGTCGTGAGCGGCCAAAATCGACGATCGATCTGCCGGCCGAACACGCCCGTTTGATCGCTTCGAGGTAGAGGAGGTGATTTGGCCGGTGCTCCCAGTGAGCAGCGAGCGAGGCTGGCGTCCAGATCGTGGTCGTATCGCCGTATTCGTAACAAAAGACGCCAGCGATGGGCTGCTCTTCAAGCCTGGCGATGAGAATCGTGGCTGCGTCTCCGAGCTCGTTTCTGAACGCTGAAAACAGCTCTGGTGGAAATTGTGGACTGCCGAGACGTTCCATCGTCGCGAGATAGAGCGGATAAAACGTGTCGACGGTCCCTGGCGTAACGGTCACGCCGTTTGCGCGTGCGGTTCGCACACAGCGGCGAACGTCTTTGTCGAATCGCTCGTGCCACAGCGCATCAAACGACGAGGTGAGTCCGAGTCGTATCGCCGTGCCCGTCTCGGTGCCACCGAATCCGGCGCTGTTGTAGCCCCGAACGGAGCTCCAGGAGGCGTCTTTGATGATCCGGGTGCCACCGCGTTCGGTGATGGCCTCAAGGAACGCAACTGGATCAACCCCATCGGTGAGAAGTGGAAAGCCATACTCGGCAAACGGAACGACGATGCTTTTCCCAAGCCCATCTCGCACGGTGACGCCAGGCACTAGCCCGGTGATTTTCCCGTCTGGACCTCTGCAGACGAGATGTTTCGGTTCGTAGCCGAAGGTCGCTTCGATCGCAGAGAACCACTCCGGGGTGTGAAAGACGGTGGCGTCCTCGTGGTCGGCGACGAATGCGGCCCAGTCGCTGTCAGTGGCTGCGATTGGTTCGAGGGTGAGGGTCTCGTTTTTGCTCATTCGGTCCTCCTCGCGTTCGTGATCGTCTGATCGCCTTCTGCCGTATCGGACTGTCCGCCCGGTTGTGCTCTGGCAACCGATGCAGCCGTCGTGAACGAAAACGTCTCGAGAAGCGTCCTGAGCGTTGCAGAGAGCCCATCGATGCCGTGAAAGCTGACAAACCGCTTGTGGAGCCCTGGTTCGTCGGTGGTGACGGCCGGGTTGAATTCCCAGGGATGGAAATAGAGCGTTGCTGGAATCCCACGGGCGTTCAGCCGTCGGATTCCTGCAACGAGCAGTCGCCTCGGGAGCAGCCGTGCGTAGAATCCACCGGCGATGGGAACCCTGAGTTTCGGGTGGGCAACGGCGAGTGGCAGTTCAACGAGCGGACTGTTGACTGTCCCCTGTTCGAATGGACGGGCTGGATCGAGTCGGTACGGTTCAAGTGGCACTCCATTGACGCCATACATCGGTGTCCGGACCGGAAATACGCTGGAATCGTATCGATAGCCTGCCTCATTGAGCACTTCGATCGCCCACCTCGTTTTCGGTGTCACCGAGAAATTCGGTGCTCGAAAGCCGATCGGCTGTGTTCCCGTTGCCGTCCTGATTGCCGCAGTCGATGCTGCGATCTCCTCTCGAAATGACGCTTTCGAGAGGTCGAACAGCGGCTGGTGGGTGTGACCGTGCGAGCCAATTTCGTGGCCCGCCCGATCAATACGTGCGATCAGCTCCGGATAGCGCTCTGCCACCTGCCCAACGACGAAAAAGGTGGCCTGTACGTCATAGTCGGCCAGTATCGAGAGCACGCTCTCGACGGATTCTGTGAGATGATCGGTTGGATCGGACACCGAATCACGAACTAGCGTGGCCGAGTACCAGTGTTCGACATCGAATGAGAGAACATTCGTGGGGGCCGAACTCATCTGACCCTCCGTGGGGTGGTGTCGGGTGGGAAGTACGTGCTGAGCGCATGCAACACGATGGCGGTAAAGCAGGCGAACACGCCGAGTACCAGACAGATGGCCGTCAGCAGGCCGTGCCCGAACGGGAACGTCCCCGACTCGACGTAGTTCGAGACGGTCCAGTAGCCCGCTGTAAGCCCAAACACACAGAGGACCATCCCGGGCAGTCCGAGAGCGGACAGTGGCCGCTCACGTTCGACCGTTTTCAGAATGTTTCGTATCAGGACGATCGCGTGACGAACCGGGTGGATCGTGTTGGCGTTCGAGACGGCGTAACTCATTGAGACCGAAATCTCCTCGATCTCGTAGCTGTGGTGGTGAGCGTGATACAGGATATCCGTGCTCGCGTCCATCCGATTGCCGATCGATCGGTCATAAGCGAGCGAACGAATCATCTCCCGGTCGAATGCCCGGTATCCGCTCTGCGTGTCGCTCACTCGCGATTCGGAGCGAATCACTCCCATACTCAGGTTCGTAAGACCATTGATGATTCGTAGCCCCAGTCGCCGGGACCACGGCACAGTGTGGTGGTTAGAGTCCAGGAATCGACTCCCGATCACGAACTCTGCATTCGACTGATCGAGCGCGTTCGTAAGCCGCGGAATATCGGCTGGATCGTGTTGCCCGTCGCCATCGATGAGGACGAGCTGTGACACGCCAGCCGTCACTGCCGCTTCAAACGCCGTTTTCAGGGCGGCACCGTAGCCAAGATTCTGTCGGTGCTCGATCACGGCCGCGCCACACGATTGGGCCCGGTCTGCGGTGTCATCATCGCTTCCATCGTCGATGACGACGACCTGATCGGCGTGCTTGATAGCTCCCTCCACTACCCGCTCGATCGATTCTGCTTCGTTGTACGCTGGAATTGCAACTAGACACTGACACTGGATAATCTCAGCCAGTGCTTCTGATTCCAGTTCTACTGGCTCATCGGATTCGGACCGCCCAGCGTCCGTCCCGATGTGCCGGACAGACGGACGAACGGCTCCGCGGTGTGGCCCGGCGGTCGCCGTTCGACTTCCGTCGATCGGTTCCTCTACGTGGGCGTCATCTACTCTGCCAGTCATCGATCTTCATGCGAGGGAATTATCGGTAATTGGTGGTAAATATCAAGGGGTTAGGTGTGTCAAATTCAACATTATCCTTTCCAGCCCATCAGACTTTCTCCGTGTATGCACCAATTAGACTGTTTTAACAGGATAATAGAGAAATAATTTATTAATTATTGATTATTAATTTTATTTATGAAGTATTAAAAACTATTTGCGGGAAGAACGATTTAGCGGCAGTGAATCGAATGAACTGTCCATAACTTCCGATAGTGATATGTGGATAGGAATCGTACCTAAATAGCTATAATCGATAATATATCTGTGGGTTATCATGCATATTGAAACTGTCAATTTTGGCGAGTGGGAAGCTGCGTTGCCGGCTTCTGGATTCGGATGGGCTCATACTCCGGAAGCGCTCCGTGTTCTCGGCGATCACACGCCCGGTTCTCTTCGTCTGTATGGTGGATTCAAGGGCGAACAGCCGATTGGGCTCTGTCCTGTGGTTGAGATTGATGGGCCGGTCGTGACGGCACAGGTGTCGCCACCGCCCGGGTTTGCGATCCCACAGCTCGGTCCCATCGTGTTTCCTGCAAGCCCGAAACAGCGCATGCAAGAACGGGTCAATCGGCGGTTCACGGAGGGGCTCTTAGAGCAACTTGGGGCATCACGACGGTCGACGATCGTCGGGTTGGCGTGTCATCCCTCCTACACCGACCCTCGACCGTACGAATGGGCAGACTTTGATGTCTCCACGAGATTCACATACCGGCTTTCGCTCGATTCGGTCACGCTTGATCAATTGCAACGCTCGTTCAGTCGAGAGACGCGCCGGGCGATCCGAGACGCCGAGTCGTCGGGACTGCGGGTTTCTACGGGAGGGGTGACCGACGCGCGGCGAGTGTATAAAGCGCACGAACGGCGTCGTGACGAGCAGGGCGATGACTTTCCAGTCAAATGGCCATATATCCGGGATCTCGTTCGGTCACTCGGTGATCGGATACGTGTTTACGTCGGCGAGGATGCAAACGGTGACTTTCGGAGTGGGCTGCTCGTCGTCTACTCGAACGACGACGCCTACTGCTTGCTCGGTGGGACACGATCGGAATCGACCGGCAGTGGCATCAACGAACGCCTTCATTGGCAGGCAATCACGGATATCGTGACCGATCCTGTTCTCGATTCGATCGCCAGATACGATTTCGGCAATGGAAATCTCGAATCGCTGGCGTACTACAAAAGCCAGTACGGTGCCACCCCCGTTCCTCGCTATCTCATCACGTCGGGAAAGCTGATGGAACTCGCAAAATCACTGTACGAAACGATCGTTTACTGATGGCTACTCCGTTGCAATCGCGTATAATGAGTCAATACCCATTTCGACTGAGACTGTTAGGTGAACCAGTATGACCTCACCGTCGATGTCGATAGATCGGCGGACGTATCTCGCGCTCGTTTCGGGTGCGGGCGTGTTCGCTGCCGGGTCGTTTGATACTGATATCGGTCGGTTTGGGGTCGAACAGACTGCGCTCATGACACTCGATACTGTGTATCAGATCTCACCCAACTACTACGTTGGACCGAAGACTGAACGACCGCCTGCCTCAGAGGCCAAAGGAACGATCTGGGAGGTGACTGATCCTGATAACAGTCGTCCAACAGAGCGAACGCTCTCAGATGGAAACCGATGGCTGTCGATATCGGTCACCGATGGTATTCGTGAACCGGGTGAGTTCTATCTCACCCCAGATGATGGGTTCGAGGCGATGCAGACAATCATCGATCAGCACGCTCCGAACGTGCTGATTCGACTCGCACCAGGAACCTATGAGGGGAGCGATCTCGTCTTAGAAAACGGTGTGAGTATCGTTGGTTCCGGGCCAAACGCAACCATACTCAAGCTCGCACCCGGTGCCAACACGGATTTGCTCACGACACCCACACCTGCGAGCCGCAATGTGATGTCCTGTTGTGTGCGTGACATCACGTTCGAGGGAAACAGCGACACAAACGACACGGGGACGCTCGTGTACGGTGCGTTCTGGAACAGCCGGTTCCAGAACTGTTTTTTCCGGAACAGCCCCGAAAACGGCCTTTGGCTCGCCGGCTCGGAGGCCAGCACGGATGACAATTACGTCAACCAGTGTCAGTTCATCAATAATCGTGGCGACGGTATCCGCGGTGGGTCAAATCGAGAGGCACATCCTGCGGTTGGCGTTGTTCGGGTAGATACGAACTGGTTCGGCCATAACGATGGACCGGCGATCAGGGCCCGCGGCAACGCCTGGAGGATTACGAACGCGAAGCTGTATCACAATGCCAAACAGCGCGGCACGTCGATCCAGATCGACCGATCGAAATTCACGGCAGTGAGTGGCTGTGACAGTTACGTTTCTCACCCGGATAGAGCTCACATTGCCATTCGTGCCCATTCTGGTGTCGACTGTGCTAGCATCCAGATCAAGGACAACGATTTCCGTGGTGAGTTCAAGGCCGGTGTGCGGTGTGTCGCAGATGGTAACGATCTGCGGGCAATCCAGATACGCGGCAACACGATGTATACCGACGCTGGCACTCCCCGTGGCGTACTCGCCGAGGGAGACGGCGCGTACCAATCGTGTGCGTTCACCGATAATATTCTCAGCAAAGAATTCGGCTCACAGATGCTCGATTTGCCTGATGGCTGGATGATTCGAGACAATCTGTGAGTACGGTCGGGTTACAGATCAGGACTGGACGTGGTAGATCGTCACTCGTTCATTTTCGTAGACCACGGATGCGTTGGCGAGCTGATTCTCGTGGATGGTTGTATTGGTCGGATCGATGTAGTCGGAGTCGCTTTCGAGTGTTCGCATGGGTTTGTGACTCACGTAGACGTATGCGTCGGTGGTGAGTCGCTCTCGTTCGAGCCAGATTGGTTCGATCTCGTGGACAGGAACGACTTCGCTAACGAGCAGTCCATCGCGGCTTTTGATGTGCTCCCATTCGTTGATGACGGCCACCGTGTCGCTGGGATCGGTGTGATCTTCGAGCCAGCGCGTGGCGGAGACTTCTGCGTCGGTGTAGGCCGGCCACCCGGCGCTTTCGTTCAGATTCAGGTTGTACGGTGGAACCGGCGCTCCCGTGGCGGTGAACGCGACACCAGAGCTAAAGACGAACAGAACGGCAAGCACGACAGCAAACAGCTGATCGCCGGTTTCTGGTCCCCATCGATTGCTATACTGTGGTCGCACGCGATGTGCGATTTCACTAATGAGTTCGATGGCTGTTCTAGCGCCGATGACGGCGAACGGGCCGAGGACGAACAGCGCGATCTGCAGCGTTCGGTCGAAGCCCATTCCGAACGTGAACACGACGGACGCACCGAGAAAGCCAAAGACGCCACATGAGAGCAAGACGTATTCGGTGGCAACGGTCTGGCGATCGAACCAGCTGTCGAGCAGCGAGCGCAGTAATCCGACGCCGATCAGCCCGACCAGCACGAAATACAGCAGCTTGTACACCACCCACACCGGCGAGCCAAAGCCGGTGGTTGCGTAGTCCGCACCGCTCCGATCGGAGGCGGGGAGGGGCAATGATTCCAGCAACACCAGTCCCGCACTGACGACGCGTTCGAGATTGACTCCGTCGGCGGTTATCCCGTACCAGCCAATCCAGAGGACGATGAGCGAGATAACGATCCAGGGGCGACTCACACGCGTTGCGATCGGCTGCTCCTCAAGCAGCTTCGTTCGATCGAGGATCATTCTGGCGAGCAGTGTGGCACCGAGAAACGCCCCAAACAGCAGGCTCACGCCGTAGTGGCTTCCAACGAGTCCGAATCCCATGACGAGTCCGAGCAGGATCTGGTCTCTGCGAGACAGTCCGTCGTCGAGTAAGACGACGAGCAATAGTGTCGCGTAGAGTCCCCCCAGCAGCTGTTTGTCGGGCATGTCTTTGAAAAAGCCGTAGTAGAATACCAGCGCGAACGGTGCCAGGGTTGCGATCCGGCGATCGCTGGTGGTTGCCCGGACGATATACCAGATTCCCACCGGGAGCAGTGCCACCATGATCGGCACGAGTAGTTTATACACCCAGACCAGTTCGAGTCCTGTCACGGTGGCGTAGTTCGCTCCCAAAAGCGTTACCATGACCAGGGAGTTGCTCGCCGACTCCATTGTCGGGTTCCAGTGGCCTCCGCGGAGGATTTCTCGTGCGGCGTGGAACTCAAAGTGGATGTCGAATCCCCAGATGTGATTCGAGATGAGCGTCATCTGGAGCAAAACGGCCGCGGCGATCGCCCAGATTCCGTAGCCGGTGAGTCGGTCGGTGTCGGCCCACAGCAGGACCATTGGAAGCACGGCGATCACGCACAACACCCCCGAAAGGAGCCACGTCGGCCCGATGCGCGTGAGTACGCCGGCAGCGAGCACTACCAGCGTGAGCAATCCAGTTCCGAGCAGTACTCGTGTGGATGGAATCTCTGGGGCGGTAAACTGGTGAATTTCTTTCTGGCGGTAGTAGTGGATCGACAGAAACACCGCGGTGAGCAGACCGGTCGTAGTCACGATCGACAGCGGGGTGAGTGGTCGATCAACTCCCAGCCAGCCGAGCTGGTTGAGGATGATTGCACCGGATACCATCAGTACCTGGCTTGCGGTGAGGCTATACAGTCCAACGCGTCCCAGTGGTCGGTCGTCGAGTTCAAGCAGGACCAGGAGTGCGTAGCCAGGGAGGACGCCCAGCGCGAGCAGTCCCAGCGGTACGCGAAGCACGTCCATCCCCGGGAGGCTGCCCTCAAGGTGGATTGTGAGCAACAAGAGTGGATACAGTACACCACACACTACTGGGAGCGAAAAGAGGATCCGACGGTCCATTGGTCCTCATACAGTTATGGGCGGACCGTGATAACAAACATGGGGATAGGCGAGCGTAATCGGTGATTAGGTGGCCGTTTCCAGATCGGTATCTGTTACAATTTCGAAATTCTACACATGAATCGGCATCGTCTCGATTCGGACGGTTGTGTACGATTTGCTCTCGAAAACCAGGACAAAGCGTCGTTGCTCGTCCGGTTCGTTTCCGTCTTTGGGCCATGCCAAATCCGGCGGTCGATCCAACCGGTGACTTGTTCGAGTGGTCGTCGCAACCGATGTCCGGTGATGTCAGTACAGATAGCAAACTCCACGCACGTTTCCCTCGCCAGCAAAGCCTATTTACGCACCACTCACCTGCTCTTCTCGGACTATGACGATCAAGCGAATGGACAACGTCCTCATCGTGGTCGAGGACCTCGAAGCGGCGAAGGCGTTTTTCACGGAGCTTGGCATGCAGTTGGAGGGCGAGACGCGCGTCGAGGGAGGGTGGGTGGATCGCGTCGTCGGCCTTGAGAACGTCCAGTGCGACATCGCCACGATGCGGACCCCCGATGGCCACAGCCGCGTCGAGCTCTCGAAGTTCATCACGCCCGAGGCCACCCACGACGGATCTGAAAAACCGGCGGTGAACTCCCTGGGGATCCGCCGCATCATGTTCGCCGTCGACGACATCGACGAAGTCCTCGATCGCCTCCGCTCCCACGAAGTCGAACTCGTGGGAGAAATCGCCCAGTACGAAGACGTGTACCGCCTCTGCTTCGTGCGCGGCCCCGAAGGCATCATCGTCGGGTTGGCCGAGGAGCTTGACGGAGCCTAGTAGATCGCCCCACGCTCTCGGCGGTCATCAGCCCAGTCATTCCCAGGAATCAGGTCAGCCCGAAACAGGTCGATTTGTTGCCGGTCTCGATCGAGAAAGCCGTCTTCTCCGCGATGAGCCGTTCCAGAATGGGGTCTTCCGGCGGGTTTAGGGACGCAGGTGACCATCATCCTCGAAGCGGTCGAGGACAGTGCCAAGATGACTGTGCCCCAGAGGGGAAGTCAAGCCTTTTTCCCGTCCTACTCGGTCGTGATTCGGGCTACTGCAGGATGCTGATCCTCGAGCCCGGTCGGACAGCCGAGGCTGCGATAGCGACCATACGAGTCAAGCAGATCGATCATCCCATCAGCCGCACTCGCACAGCCTGGCCGGTCGATCGTTTCGAGCGGTGATTTCTGATCTGCAGCGGGGAATGTCAGCTGATGAATTTCGCCGGTTCGCGTTTCATGGTAGCGGACTTTTGCACCTGTATCGAACGTCGCGGCCACGACGGTTTCTCCCGTTGCGCGATAGCGCGTGATTCGCTCAATCCCAGGCAAATGCTCGTAGCTCGTCCGTTCGCTCGCGAGATCAGCCATTGTGAGGATCTGCTCGATTCTGGTGGCGTGTGGACAGCCGGTTGATTGACACGGTCGACACCAGGCTCTCTGGCCGATATCCACCACGTGATAGAGCTCAGCCTCCGAGAGTTCGTCGCGTGAATCCACAGTGGAAAGGTTCACGCAGTTGCGATCTTCGTCCCTGAATAGAAATAGGGGAAGCGTCATCGTCGCCCCCACAGCGGACAGCACAGATGGTGGTCACGATGTCCGCGAAGCTGGCGACGACAGACGACACAGCTGTGGCTGTAGTAGTTCATCGAGCCGGTACAATTACGTGCGTCTGTGTTCTCCCATTGCATGGGTGATCAGCTCGTTGAGAGCCCAGCGTCGGGTGGTTTCAGCACCCGGCGCATTCAACACGAATGCGCAATATCTGTATGCTGTCGCTGTGCCCTCGTGTTGCTATGCCTTCCCGATCGGTTATAACGTTATGTAGGAATAATTGTGAAAGACTGTTTGAGCAACAGATTTTATGCGAGAAAGGACACAAGACTGCGCGCCGGGAGCTGCTAGTATGAAACTCGTCGAAGCTACTGAAGATGATCTTGCGGAACTCGCCGACCGATGGTACGCACTCGCCACAGCGATGGAAGCGTACGATGACTTGAACGAACTTGCTTCCGATCAGCGCGCGGACATCTCGATAGATGGCTTTCGAACCCATCTCACCGACGAGGCGATCACTGACTACCGCATCGTCCACGAAACCGAAACCATCGGTTTTGTGACGCTCCGTGAGGGATACCACCCGTCGCGGGAGTACTCCCATTATCTCCGGATCGTGAACCTTGCCCTCGACGACGGCTACCGGAACCGTGGCCACGGCAGCGCAGTCGTCGAACGGGTTACGGAGATGGCCCGCAATCGCGATTGCGATCTCCTCACAGTTTCCTGTGAGTGGGCCAACGAGGATGCGAGACGGTTCTACACCAACGCAGGCTTTCGAGAGAAGCAAGTCGATTTTGCACGCCCACTGGACTGACCCACGCCGCTCGACAACTCCGTACGTCGCAGTTGCCGCCACGGACTGCGGAACCGATCGAGTGAGTGGTACTGATCAATCGACCCAGTCTTGTCCCCTGGTACCGACATTCATTATGGATTTATTACAATTGCGATGTGGTAGTTTGCTGTATGGCAACACGATTTTCTCGCGCGCTGGCTGACGAGGTTGCCGGCGACCGTGACGCACCGCTGTACGAATGCTGGGGTGCAGATCGATCCGAACACGAACAGCTTGAATCGCTCTATCTCCAGCCGTTCACCCCCGACGATCCCGAGGACGACTGGCTATGCGAGCACGTCTCCTCCGGACCGATGCTAGATGTTGGCGCAGGCGTTGGTCGTCATACGCTCTTTTTCCAGGACCGCTTTGCGTCGGTCGCTATCGAGTCGGATGCGCCGCTGATCAGTGCCATGCGCGAGCGTGGCGTCCACGACGCCCGCCAGGCGGATATGTTCGACCTGCCCAGCGCGTTCGAGCGCGATCGGTTCGCCACTGCACTCGTAATCGGAACGCAGGTGAACCTCACCGCATCGATGGACGGTTTGCGTGCGTTTCTGGGTGACCTGGCACGGATCACCACCGAGAACGCGACTGCGATCTTGGATTCGTTCGACCCAACGCACCCAGACGTGACCGAACTGCCTGGCTACCGAGCGGATCCGACGCCGGGGCTTGCCCACCGAACAATGCAGTTCGAATACGAAAGCGAACGGGGGAAACCACTGCTGTTCCGGCTGTTCAGTCCCGAGCGCGTCGCGGAAGCGACGATCGGCACCGACTGGAGTGTCCACGACCGATTCCAGGCGGAGTCGCCATACTACCGAATTGCACTAACGAAGCAGTGATCACAAGGAGATCTCGATGTCCGCGGGAGCCAGTTTGGACGGTTCCCCATCTAGTTCACTCTCTCCAATAGCGATCTAATAGACGGACAAATCGGGAACGAATTTTCGCGGTGCTGTTCCAGAGTATCGCACCGCGAGCGAAGCTCGCGGCCTTTTTTCATCAACCTTTTTTGCTGGAGGGGTGAGCGGAGCTCACCCCTCCTGGAAAAAAGGTTGGTTTACAGCTCAATCCGTTCGAGTAAATCGTCTTCACGGGTGTTCACCGCTACGATCCGAATGAACTCCTCGATGCGCGAATCATCGAGCTTTGCCTTTAGCAGTTCATCCACCTGATAGACGCCGGCGGCGTCGGACATGGTGATCTCGACGAGCACCGGCTGTTCTTCACCCGTTCGCAACGCCACATTGGTGATCGCTTGACTCGAGAGGGTGTCGATCCCACGACCACCGCGCTCGTAGGGCATGCGCGAGCGTCCACGTTCCATATCCAGCGCGTCGGCGACGCGGACCACGCCAGCCTCGCGCGTCAGTGGTTGTTCGGGCGTGTGATGGCAGATAATCGCATGCAGTATTTCGCTTTTCACGCGCACGCGTTCAGCAGTGTCGTAAAACTCCGGCAGGATGCGATCGAGAATGTCGGCCGCGATCGGCACCGAATAATACGGATGGCGGTCTCGATGGACGACGTGTCCAACATCGTGTAAGATCGCCGCCAGCGCGATGATCACTGGCTCGTCGGCCTCTTCGAGTCCTTGCTCGCGCGCGCCATTGAACCCGATGCCGCCGGCTTTGAGCAGATTGAACAGGGACAGCGCTCGATTTTTCACAATGTTCACGTGCGTGGCTCCGTGATCGTTGTAGCCTTTGCGCGCAACTGGATTGACGTTCTGTGCTTCGAGATACGCGGTGATCTCTGAGTCGTCCTCGACGAATCTGAGGATTTCGTTGACCCGGTGTGACGGAAACGCGTGTTCACCGTCGGGATTGTACGTGTGACCGCCATCGTCCAGCACATCGTCATCCATACTACCGGCTGCGTTGCGTGAGCAAATAAAATATCGCGGAGGGAGTGTCCCTAGTTGGCGGCGTTGACGGCTTCGATAACTTCCTCGTACTCCGGTTCGACGCCGGGATCATCACTGACCCAGGTGAACGTGATTTCGCCATCGGAGTCGATGACGAAGACGGCTCGTTTTGCCACATCGTAGACGCCCAGCGCGTCGAAATCCATCGACACATCGTACTCCTCGATCAGCGATTTTTCGGCGTCGCTAATGAGATCGAAATCGATTCCGAGCTCGTCGCGGAACGCGTTGAGCGCGAATGGCGAATCGACGCTGACACCGTACAGCGTCGCGCCATTCTCGGCGATTTTACCGAGTTGGTCATCGAAGGTGGACATTTCGTGCGAGCAGACGCTGGTGAACGCTCCTGGGAAGAACGCAAGCACGAGTGGACCATCGGAGAGCTCCTCGGAGAGCGTGAACGAATCGACGTCGCCGTTTGCAAGCGGTGCCGTAAAATCGGGTGCCGTATCGCCAGTTGCAGGCATCACTAACCGCTAGAACTGACAACAGTAAATACCTCTCGTCGTCGAATCTGTAAGTATGGGTGGCTGAAGAAGCCGAGCAAAAGGCCTATAGTTCGGAATTCACAATTCTGTAGTAGTGATGCCAACCAGCTTAGTACCCCTGTTCCCGGGGCTCCCCGGCGGGCCGGAGATGATCGTCATCCTGCTGATCGTCGTCCTGCTGTTCGGGGCTAACAAGCTTCCGAAACTCGCACGCTCCAGCGGGCAGGCGATGGGTGAGTTCAAGAAAGGTCGAGAGGAGATTGAGGAGGAACTCAGCGAGATGCGTGGCGGCAACAATGAGCCCGATCCTGACGACTCCTTCGACTCGAACGACGAGGAGTTTGAATCTGAGGACTCGTTCGGAAGCCAGGGCGGCTTTGAGCAGGCTAATACTGGCCAACGTGGCGGTAGCAATCAGCCCAACTCCGGTGGTAACCAGCCCAATCGTGGCGGAAATCAACCGGGCCGTGGTGGAAGCCAGCAAGACCGTGGTGGCGGCCAGCAGAACTCCGGTGGCGGTTGGGGGAACACCGACACCAATCGAGAACGCTCCCGCCGATAACCCGCTGCGCCCTCTGGAGAATCGGGAACGCTGCGATTTTTCCGCAATCGTTTTTACCTGTACTTGAATGTATTCGGTGTAGGGCGTGTGGCCTAGCGGACAGGGCGAGAGGTTCCTAACCTCTCGATCGCGGGTTCGAATCCCGTCACGCCCGTAATTTCAGAACGTTTAATTTGGGATTCGAATAAGGGAGGTCGCGCGCAGCGTAGCGAGCACGTCCGAGTGGGGTTCGAATCCCGTCACGCCCGTAATTTCAGAACGTTTAATTTGGGATTCGAATAAGGGAGGTCGCGCGCAGCGCAGCGAGCACGTCCGAGTGGAGTTCGGTGGAGTTCGAATTCCCAACCAGATCAATGCGTAAGCTACCCGTACCACATCGACGATTGTCGAATTCTCCGTCGTCAAACACTTATAGGAGAATTGCTTTGTTACCACTATGGTAACTGTCGGGATCGATGCACTCGAAATACACACCGGTAAGCTCGCCCTAGACCTGGGAGAGACGTTCGCCCCAGCACAGGGGGAAGATCCGGACAAGTATCGCAAAGGGCTCGGACTGTATGCCAGCTCGTTCCCGGACGCCCACGAAGACATCGTCACGATGGGTGCAAACGCGGCCTATCGCCTGCTCAAACGAAAGGGGCTGGAGCCGGCGGATATCGGCCGCATTGATGTCGCAACCGAAAGCGCATTCGATAACTCGAAACCGGTCTCGACGTACATCGCCGGCTGTCTTGAGCAGGTGTTCGACTCGAACTTCCACCACGCGAACAAGGGAGAACGAAAATTCGCGTGCATTGCCGGCACACAGAGTCTCGACGATGCATACAACTGGATCCGTGCTGGGCGCAATCGCGGCCGCTCTGCGCTGGTGATCGCAACCGACACGGCGCTGTACGCCCGTGGCGACGCCGGTGAGGCAACACAGGGGGCCGGTGCGGTGGCCATGCTGATCAGCGAGGACCCATCGCTTCTCGAACTCAGCCCAGAACAGGGCTTTGGCAGTGCCGACGAAACCGACTTCCTCAAGCCGAATCAGCAGTTCCCGAGCGTCGATGGCAAACGCTCTGTGCAGGTGTATCTCGCCCGCATGCGCGAGGCTCTCTCTGATTTCGAATCTGTCAGCGGATCGATGCACCCGGATGATTTCGCATACGTGCCGTTCCACACGCCGTTCCCCGGGATGGTCCGCAAAGCAGCGCTCCTTGGCTACCGACACATCATCCGCGAGACCCCGATCGAAGCGGAGCTGGCGAGCGAAATCGGCCGCCAGCCACGTCCTGAAGCGTTCGATGATGAATCGACGTATCTCGATGCCGTCCGAGAGTACACCGACGAGCTCAAAACGACCGACCGCTACCAGCAGTGGTACGAGGCCACGATCGAACCGACACTCTCGATCTCTCGATCGGTCGGCAACTGGTACACCGGCTCGGTCCACATCGCACGGGCTAGCGCATTAAAACACGCTCGTGAAACTGATCGCCAGCTCACCGGCAAACGACTGCTCGTTGCCTCCTACGGCAGCGGTGCGCAGGCCGAAATCCACGCCGAAACGGTGCAAAGTGGCTGGCAAGAAGAAATCGAGTCGCTCACGATCGACGAGCAACTCGACATGCGACATGATATCTCGTTCGAGGAGTACGAACGCATCCACGACGTTCACAACCACGACCTGAGTGCCTCCGACGTGGACTCATTCACGGAGCCAGCCGACGAATTCATCTTCGACGGCTGGGGTGAAATGGGTGAACGACAGTACACCTACGTCGAGTAATCGCTCACGGCCAGCTTCCGGCCTGTTCGAACGCCCTAGCGACCCGCTCGATCGCGACTGCGTAGGCCGCAATTCTGAACGTGGGAAGATTTCGCTCTTCATATGCTGTGACCAGTCCATCAAACGCATCGGTGATCACTCGCTCTAACTCTTCGTTCACGCGCTCTTCAGTCCAGTAGAAGCGCTGACGGTTTTGCACCCACTCGAAATAGGAGACTGTCACACCGCCGGCGTTCGTCAGAATGTCCGGAAGCACCAGCACGTCACGCTCTGCGAGCACATCATCAGCATCCGGCGTGACTGGCCCGTTGGCCGCTTCGGCGATCACATCGGCCTGCACGTCGGTTGCGATCGTCGTGTCGATCGCATTTTCAAGCGCGGCAGGGACGAGCAGATCGACATCCATCGTCAACAGCTCCTCGTTCGAGTACTCCTCGACGGCACCACCATACCCGCTGACACTCCCGGTTTCGTGTTTGAACTCCTTGACGGCGGTCGCATCCAGACCATCGGGGCTATAAATTGCCCCACTGGAATCCGAGACGGCGACGATCGTCGCACCGAGCTCATCTTCAAGCAGCTGTGCGGCGATCGACCCAGCGTTGCCATAGCCCTGAACTGCCACCGTCGCATTCTCGATGTCGCGACCGAGATACGAGAATGCCTCGCGTGCCGTGAGCATCGTCGAGCGCCCAGTAGCTGCGACCCGGCCAGCACTCCCACCACTGTCGATTGCCTTCCCGGTCACGACGCCGGGTTCGGTCGTCCCTTCGAGAGACTCATAGGTGTCTTTGATCCAGTTCATCTCGCGCTGACCGGTGTTTACATCCGGTGCGGGAATGTCCTGGTCCTCGCCAATGAGTGGTCTGAGCTCCGTGGCGAACGAGCGAGTGATCCGCTCTAGCTCGCTCGTCGAGTACTCTCGAGGATCGATGACGATACCGCCCTTGCCGCCACCGTACGGGATATCAACGATAGCACATTTATACACCATCCATCCTGAGAGCGCTTTGACCTCATCGCGGGAAACGTCGGGATGAAATCGAATCCCTCCCTTGTACGGCCCACGGTCGCCGTTGAACTGCGATCGAAACGCCGTAAACACCTCCAAACTTCCGTCGTCCATCTCCACCGTCAAATTCGTCTCCAGGACGCGCTCTGGACGCTTCAGACGGGCGATCACGTCGTTGTCCAGCGTCGGCAGATACGCCGCAGCGTCGTCGATCTGCTCCTGTAGGTGGAAAAACGGGTTCGCGGAATCTGACATACTCCCATCTCACGGAGTCGGCTGTTAAATGGTTCGAAAAACAGAGGTGGCGAGATGGCCCACACAGTGTGTCTCTCTTCCCAAAACAACCACATTCGGCCCAAATGTATCGCGTTACCCGTCCTGCTCGTCAGTGATTCCAGCGCGATTGAGGATGGTTTTTGCCTGTTTGATCAGTGGACCGTCGATCATTTCGTCGTTTACTCGAAAGACACCGTCATGGGTTTTGGCGGCTTCGATGACAGTGGTTGCCCACTCGATCTCCGATTGCTCGGGTGTGAACGCTTCGTTGATCGGTTCGACCTGCGCGGGATGAATCGCCATTTTTCCGTCGTAGCCCAGCTTCCTGGCGGAGCTCGTGGCTTCGAGGAGGCCGTCAGTGTCCTCGAAATCGGTGTAGACCGTATCGATCGCCGTGACGTTTGCCGCGCTTGCCGCGAGTACGACCCGCTGTCGGGCGTACTGGAGTTCGGTGCCAGCCGCCGTTCTGGTGGCACCGAGGTCGGCGGCTAGATCTTCTCCGCCAAACGCGATCGCAGTGGTTGGCGTCGCATCTGCAATCTCACTCGCGTTGAGGACTCCCCGGGCAGTCTCACAGAGTGCGATAATCGGACAGTCCAGTCCGTTGTCGGTGAGCGTCTCCGAGAGCGATTCGACTGCCGTTGCGGATGCAGCTTTCGGGAGCATTACTAGCGACGGCGACAAATTGGCCGTCGCAAGGATTTCACAGTCGGCCACTGGATCTCGACTGACTCGCACGCAGATTTCTGGATCGGGATCGAACGACGAATCGTCGAGTACGGATTTCACAGTCGTCCGCGCCGCGGGCGTCTCCGCAGGGCCGACCGCGTCTTCGAGATCGAAAACGACGATGTCGGCACTCGTTTTAGCCGCCTTATACAGCAGTTCTTGCTGATCGCCCGGTGCAAACAGGACGCTCCGTCGTGCCATGGTTGCCGTTCGTCGTGTGTGTTTGAATCGGCAGCGATTGAAGTGGGGTGTGTGTCACCGTATCAATAGACCTACAAACGAGGCGACCAAGTAGTAGATCCAGACGGTCCCCACAACCATCTGGAGATCACACATGACGGATTCGAAATCGGCTGCTGTGATGCATATTACCGCTGCGATCTGTTTGATACTGCTCGGCCTCGCGTCGAGCTCGATCGCGGTAGCAACGGTCACGTCTGCTGGAGCCGGCCCTGCAGATCACTCGATGGCACACTGTGTGCTTCCCGGGGAGGATGGGCCAAATTCACAGGCGTCGATCGTCGACCGGCCAGATCTCCTCTCGATGTTCTCTCCCGTACAGCCAACGCTGTTTGTGCCTGGTGGTGACGGTGGCGACAGCGTTGCACCACCGCTGTGGGCGGTGGTGTTGCGGTATAGCCGTCACGACAACTCTGACCCGCTCGAAAACGACGTTCGCGAACGCATCTTCCAGTCAATCGAACGCTCACCAGGAACGTACATCACGGAACTGAGCGACGAACTCACCGTGACACGCTCAACCGTTCGATATCACGTACGAATACTTGAGGACGAACGTCTGGTGGCGACCGAGCGAACGGACGGCAAACACCGGCTGTATCCCAGAAACTCCACAGAAAATCCGGAACTCGCGGCCGCGTTGAACGATGACGCGTCGGCGCGAGTGCTCAGATCGGTTGCGCGCATGGAACCCGTCGATGTTTCGTCGCTGGCCCGGGCGATCGATCGGACGCCCGGCACGATCTCGTACCATCTCGACCGACTCGACGATGCGGGACTCATCGAACGCGAACGCGTTGGCAACGCCGTCCATACGCGCCTGGCTGAAGGAATCGATCTTGACGCCACAGGGTCATCGATGGCACTCAACGCAGACTAGTCCCAAGATTTACACGATTCACAGACGGGACCGTTTTCGGTTGACCATCGGCGGGAGACAGGCGTTTCACAGACAGCACACGGGCTGGGATTCGGGCGAAATTCCAGCGTTATTGACGGCAAATCAATCATTTCATCCTCTGTGAACGCTTCGAGCGAGCGATCTGCCATGGCGACCAATCGGTGGACATCCACAAAGCGATGGCGGAAAGACACGCACAAATACGCTCAATCCAAGCATAGTGTATGACAGAGCTTCTTCCAGAACTGGTTGCAAGTATCCCCGAGATGGCCCAGGAGTTCGCAGCACTGTTCAGTGCAAGCGCGCCCCAGGCGGCGTTGATGGCCGTTGGCGGTATTCTCGTCGGGGTTTCCGTTCTCGTGTTTGGCTATCTAACGCTCGGTGCGGTGTCGACGTTGTTGCTCCCGACCCCAGGTCGCGGCCGCACACATCAGTGACCGAGCCGGTCGCCAAGCGCGTCGGCGAGTAGTTCGATTGCCTCGTCAGGATCGGGCCCAAGCGGCGCTGCAATGACGATGCTGTCGGTGATGTCGGTGAGTGCATCAAGTTGCTCGCGGACGACAGCGGGCGTCCCAGCGACGGAAAACGCCTCGATCATGGCAGGCGTCACGAGATCGAAGGCCTCGCTGAACGCGCCGCGTTCGATCGCCGTTCCGATCTCCTCGGCAATCGTCGGATTGAGCTCGTGTCGCTCAAGCACTGGTGCTGGTGCGCCGGCAGTGATGAATGCGACCGGCGGGCGAACAGCAGCGATTGCCCGCTCTGATTCTCGTGCGATCGAAACGGCGGCGTAGGCCGCGAAATCGAACGCGGGATGTGTGGCTGGTCGCTCTTCGAGTCCGATTTCGACCTGCTTGTGTGCCCACCGTAGATCGTCCGGATGTGCGCCGTTGAATAAGAGTCCATCTGCGTGTTTTGCGGCCATTCGACACATGTGTGGGCCTTCACCTCCGACGTACACTGGAGGAGAACTGGCTTCGTAGTTCAACCCGGCGTTGTTGGCCGTAAACAACCCATTGTGGCTGACTCGCTCGCCGTTCCAGAGCCGCCGTGCCGTTGTAAGTGTCTCAAGAACTACTCGCAGTCCCCGTTCGTCGGCCAGACCGAGATTTGCAAGTGTTGACCGATCACCGGGGCCGATGCCGAAGACGGCACGACCGTCGCTTGTTTCCGATAGCGTCGCCATCGAAGAGGCGAGTCGAACTGGATGGATCTCGAGCGGATTGATTACGCCCGGGCCGAGTCTGATCGTCTCCGTACACTGTGCGAGCTGTCCGAGCAACACGAACGGATCTCTGTTGTTGTAGTGACAGCTCGTGAACACCGTATCGAAACCGGCCCGTTCGGCAGCGACACCACGTTTTCGGAGGTCCCCTAGCGGTTCCTCCGGCGTGAGTTCAATTCCGATCACGGCTGGTACTCCCACTGATTGAGTGCCTGTCCGACGAGATCCGATTCGGGATCGCGAAACAGCTCGTTGCTGCCTCCGTGCTCGCCAAACTCGAACGATTCGATAACGACCACTGGAGTGCCGCCATCACCTTCACCGCTCAACAGATTCGCCGTCGCGGCGAGTTCGTCCACCACCGATTCGACGGTCACTTCGAGTTCGTGGCCGTTTCTGTCGGTTTCGCCCCGCCAATCTCGACTGGCTGGGAGCCCGGCCCAGCCGATTGCTACGCCGCGCTGACCGTGTCGGAACGGCCGGCCACAGGTGTCCGTGATGATTACCGGCGCATCGAGCGCGTCTGCTAACTGGCTGGCGCTGGCCATCGGATCTTCGGGCAACAACAACAGATCGTGATTTGGCACGTTTGAGCGGTCGATTCCCGCGTTCACTGTCACGTGGCCAAAGTGCGTTCGGGTGAGCAAAAACGGCGCTGTGGTGAGTAGCTCGCTCGCTTCCTCGAGGACGACCTGTGCGAACCGGGGATCTTTTGGCTCGTCAGTGATCGTCGCCAGCCGGTCGGCGATCGACCGCGCACGCTCGCCCGCCGTGATCGATTCGAGATCAACAAACCGGTTTTCTGCTTTCGAGACGATCGTACTCGCGACACAGACCACGTCGTCCTCGGCGATATCGGCCTTCTGAGCAAGTAACGTGCCGAGCGACTCGCCGGGGTGGATCTCCCCCAGCCCCGCCACTGTCCGGACGTTCATGTCACTCCGAACGGTTGGCGGGGCTAAAAATAACCCAGATAGCGGAGATTGGCGCCGATCATTGTGTTCCTTTTGTGGTGATCGAACACGAGCCGTTCTCGACGGTCGCCACCATGACCGTCGCGGCGTTTGCCGGGGAAGCACCGGTGGCACTGCCCGGGTTGAGTAGCCGATTGCCGTCTACAGTCCGGTCATGCACCTGGTGGGTGTGTCCAGAGACTCCGACCGTCGGTCCGTTGGCGTGTTCGGTGACGATTTCAGCAACCCGCTCGTCGTAGGTTTCCAGCGGGCCAGTGCCGTGCGTGATGACAAAGCGAACGCCAGCCAGATCCACCGTCGCCACCTCGGGGAGATCCAGTTTGCCGTCCATATTTCCGGTGACCGCTGTCAGCTCGGCGGCTAGCTGCTCGATCGTTTCATAGGCGGCTGGTGTCTCGAAATCGCCGGCGTGAATGACGTGATCGGCCCGTTCGAGCGATTCGGCCACCCAGTCGGGGAGGTCTCTGGCTCGTGACGGAATGTGTGTGTCACTGAGCAACAGTACGCGCATGCTACGACGAAATGTGTCGCTGTCGAGATAGCTGTTCCGGTCACTGATGGCCGTCCAGGTGGAAAGGGGTGGTATGTCCCCCCCGGCCGTCGTCTGTCTCGTTCGGAATCGATCCTCGATTCTTCGAGTGCCTTCGCTGTCCGACGACACCACTCCGTGGGGGTCGATCGCAGCTGTAGGAACGACCGATCCGGATGTGGTATTCGAAGGCCTCCCCTCGATTGGATCCATCGCAACGCTCGTCCGACGCGGTGAGCCCCGCGAAGTTGATCGTGGGCCGACGGGTGGTCCTGCTACGCTGCATCCCTATCTCTACGAGTGTCCCCACCGGGAGCCATTGGCCGATGGTGTCGGCGAGTGGGTCTCTCCGGCACCCGCTCGTCGGTCGCCAGACACCAGCTGGGTCTGGAAAGCGTACGAACGCGTCTGGCCAACGCCCGAGACGATAGCCGCCGATGAAACCCACGGCGCGTCGTATCTGTCCTGCCGTGCGCTCGAAGTACTCCGCGACCGGGCTGGTGCAGGTGCAGATTGGGATGAACTCGTAGCGATTGCCAAACGACTCCGGACCGTGCGGCCCTCAATGGCGGTCGTCACAAATCGGATCGATCGCGTGATGTCGGCGAATGGAACGGTGATGTCGGTTATCGACGAAGAAATCGAGCGGGCCCACTCGCTCGTCGACCGAGTCGCAAGGACTGCGAGTGCTCACATTGAGGCCGAGGATATCATGACGCTTTCTCGATCTGGAACCGTCAGATCCTGTCTGGAACGGTGTGATGGATCGATATACGTTCTCGAATCACGCCCCGGTGGTGAGGGATCCGAGGTCGCGGCGACCCTCGATGCGACCGTTCTTCCTGATGCGGCCGGGGCACACGCGCTCGCAACGTCGGTCGATGCCGTGGTCGTCGGTGCAGACACCATCTATCCTGACGGATCGATCGAAAACAAACTCGGCACGCGAGGGATCGCAATCGCTGCAACGTACGAGTCCGTGCCCGTTTACGTGGTCGCGACCAGCGATAAGGTCACATCGGCATCGCCACCAGCCGGTGATACATCCCTCGCACGCGATGCTGTCCCAGCGTTCGATCACACCCCCGCAGACTGCGTTCGGATTCTCACCGAATCCGGCGAACGATCGCCGACAGAGATCAAATCGATTGCAGACCGCCAGGCCAAACGCGCGGCGTGGCACGAAGACTGACTCGTCATCCAGCCGCCGACGTTCACTCCATTCGACAACACTTACGTTCGCTGTTCAAATATCCTCTAGCAATGGCTGTTCCACTCGGCTCGCAACTGCGTCGAAGCTACCGACGAGTGGTTCGCGATTACCGGTCCGATCCGTATCTTCGATACATTCTGCTTGGTGCACTGTTGCTCAGTGGATTTTTCTTCTGGCATCTGATCCCGAACTTTGCCACGCGCGACGAACGCGACCGAATTTTCGACGTGCTCTACTGGTATGGCTCCGTCATCGAGACGCCGACAATCGAATCGGCTCGTGCGGGCGTCGTCTGGGGTCGGGTGCCGTTCGGGCCAACGTTCTATCTGTATGGCCTGTTGTTTCTTCCGATTGTCGCCATCATTTTGCTGACGGGCAATGAATCGATACTGACAGCGTTCGCTCGTCCGGATCCGTATTTCATCTGGCATTCGACCTGGAGCGCAACTCCTGAGTGGTTCTGGATGGTGACGATCGGCGTTGTTCGCCTCTCGTCAGTGGCATTTTCGGTCGGGATCGTTTATCTGGGCTATCGAATCGGGTCAACCGTCCGGGATCGCCCAACCGGTCGGCTCGCTGCCGTGTTTCTCACGCTCACCCTCGGGATTTTGATGCTCGCACACGAGGGAGGTGAAGACATTCCGGCACTGTTTTTCTATCTGTTGAGCACCTACTGTGCGATCTGGTATGTCTCCTCTGGAGATCGTGATTCGTTCATCGCAGCGTGTGTCGCTGGTGGTCTGGCAATCGGTTTCAAGCTCACGACTGCACCGGTCGTGGTTGTCATCGGACTCGCGTTTTTCCTCCGTGGGGTGGAACCAGCAGCTGGCCTTCGGGAGATCGCCAGACCAGGACTGTTTCTTTCAGGAGCGCTCCTTGGCTGTATCACCATCGTCTCTAGCTATCCAGATGTGTTCGCTGTTGGTCCGGAGCCACTGGTCAAACGGATTCTACACGGTGCGTCCGTGGGCCCAAGTCGCGACTTCGGACCGAGTGCCGAGCGCTGGTGGTGGTATGGCCGTGCGCTGTTCAATGGTCAGGGACTCATCCTGTCGATTGCCAGTCTGAGTGCGCTCGTTGCTTTGCCGTTCAGCTGGCGAGATCGTTCGTTCGAAACGCTCTCTAGCGCCCTCGTCGTCGCAGGTGCTGCTGGATCTCTCTTATTATTTATTGATTGGCATGATTTCCGGACGCATCACCTCGTGCCGGCGATGGCGTTGCTCGCGATCGTTCTGGCGATCGCACTCGCTCGCCTTCGATCGAGAGCGCCAGCGGTGGGTCGGGTGATTCTCGCCGTTCTCGTGCTCACCAGTGGTGTCTACGCCACGGCTGGGGTGCTGGGCTACGGTTCACAACCTCGTGGTGTGGCTGCCGACTGGCTCGGGGCCAATGCCGACGAGAACGATACGGTTGAGGTGTATCGACACGACTGGCAGGAGACTGGGCTTGCCCTCGACACGTCGGTTTCGAGCCCCAACGGTCGTGGAACGTACGGCACTGATCGGACGAGTGGCTGTCCAACGTACATTCAACTGGGCTATCGGGATCTGTACTATCTCGATTCGGATACGTTCCGGAAAGACGATCCCGACCGCAGTCGGTATATTCGAGCGCTGGTTTCGAATCGGACGCAGTATCGGGTCGTTGCGACGTTCGGTGAACGGCCGCCCGTGGCCGAGATTGCGCCGTCGAATCCGAACTCCGTTCGCGATCTCATTCGTGTGGGGCTGACACCTCTGGTTGCCCAGTACGGCGACGAACAGGAGGTTGGCCCAGAGCAGTATGTCGTGATTCTCGAACGACAGGGCTCGTGTCCATCGGTCTGGAATCCACCGTTCTGAGTGCACCTGCGGTCGGAGGGTTTACGGCCGCTCGCGGCCTGCAGTCGATAGGAAGTGGGGTCGAACACCCTTGGTGGCAATGACGAGGTGTTACCCCCGCTGAGCCCCTTGTGATGAGGGCATACAACGACCGAGCCACCGAAATTTTGACAGTAATGCACACGTAGTCGGACAGTACATGGAGCTAGCCGTCCACGAATCGATATCGTTCAGTGTTCCACCAGACCGACTCGCGACCCAGCTCGAACGGCGGGGTCACAAGACGAGACTCATTGGATCGGACGAATCGGTTGGGTCAGTCGGTGGAGTGGTGACGTTCGATCACGAGCCGACGTTTTTCGATGCGCCCTGGGTGCACTGCGTTCGCGCCGGCTACGATGCGTTTCCGGTCGAAGCGTACGCCGACCGTGGGACGGTATTAACACACAGCCCCGGCATTCACGCGGCGACGGTTGGAGACACTGTGCTGGGATTCATGCTCCAGTTCGCCCGGAATCTCCACCGCTATCGCGATCTCCAGCACGACTGTGAATGGGAGCCCCAGTCCTACGATGATTCGTTCACGCTTGATGGCGAGCGAATCACCATCGTCGGGCTCGGTACGCTGGGTCGGGGGGTGCTCCGGCGGGCAGACAGACTCGGCATGCACATTGATGGCGTTCGTCGCCGTCCACAGCCGCTTGAGGGCGTAGAAACGATCTATCCGCCAGCAGAGATCGAGGCAGCCGTCGCTGATTCACGGTTTGTCGTCCTGTGCGTCCCACTCACTGCGGATACCCGGGGGATGATCGATGCGTCGGTGTTTTCGGCGATGGCAGAGGACGCGTATCTGATTAACGTGGCGCGTGGCGACGTCGTTGCACAAGACGCACTCCACACTGCACTCGAAACTGGACAGCTCGCGGGGGCAGCCCTTGATGCGCACTCACCAGAGCCGCTCCCGGCCGACGATCCGCTGTGGTCGCTCGAGAACGTGATCATCACGCCGCATGCGGCCTCGCTCACTGATACGTATCCAGAGGAAATCGCTCGGCTGGCTGATCGAACGGCCCAACGAATCGCAGCTGGCAAGGAGCCGTTCGATCGCGTGGCCTGACCCCAGGACTATTTGTCGTGCTGTCCAACAATCAACTATGCTCGACAGTTCGATTGCTATCGAATCCACCGACGGCGTGACGTTCGTTCTGACAGTACACAATACTGGCGACGATCCTGTCGAAATCACGTTTCCAGACGCCTGTCTCGCCGAGTTCGTCGTTTCGTCGGACGACGACGAACAGTGGCGATACAGCGATGGCCGAATGTTCGCACAGATGGTCCAGACACAAACGATCGCTCCCGATGATGCGCTGACGATCCGAGCCAACTGGGACTCACCCACACCGGGTGCCTACACCGTGCGGTCGTGGCTCACCGGGGATGTCGACTGCAGCGCAGAATCGGAATTTCGCGTGCCAGCCTGATTCAGAGTTCCGCAAGTAGCTCGCGGGCGACGCGACGAACTGACTCATCGGAGGAGAGTTCGTTTTTCCAGCCCAGCTCGAGCAGCTTATCGATCGGCAACAGGACGGTAGAAACGTCACCCTCCCAGCCGCGTTCGCCGCCGGTGTAGCTGTACTCTGGGTCGAGACCCATCTCATCGCTCACGATGTCGGCGATGGTGTCGACGTCCGTCGTTGTCTGTGTGGCGAGATTGTAGGTGTTGACCGGCTCGTCGGCGTGTTCGACGACATAACACATCGCATCAACACATTCGGTGACGTGCATGTAGGATTTCGTCTGTTTTCCGTTGCCGAGAATCGTCAGTGACTCCGGATCATCATCGAGCTTTTCGACGAAATCGGGTACCACACCGGCACCAAAGCGTGGGCCGACGATGTTGGCAAAGCGGAACGTCCAGACGGTAAAGTCGTGGGTGTTGCCATACACGGAGAGAAGTGCCTCTTCACCGAGCTTGGTCGCACCGTAGACGCTGATCGGTTCGAGCGGGCCGTACGATTCTGGCGTTGGCTCGCCGGCTTCGCCGTACACGGTACACGAGGAGGTAAAGGCAATATTGGTCACACCGACCTCATCCATCCGTTCGAGGATCGTGTGGGTCATCGAGCTGTTGGCCTCGAACTGCTGGCGTGGGTTGTCGGTGTCGACGTATTTGTCGGCCGCTGCAAGGTGGAACACGATATCGATCTCGTCGGTGATGATGTCAGCGACCACCGCTTCGTTCGTCAGATCGCCCTCGACGAACGTGGCCGCTTCGGGGACGGACTCGCGCACACCGTTCGAGAGGTCGTCAACAGCGATAACGTCGTTATCAGTGGCGAGCTGTTCGACCAGCGGTGAGCCGATCAGCCCAGCACCGCCAGTAACGACGATCTGTTTGCCGGTGAGTTCCATATCGGGAGTGGTAGCGATCGGCGTAAGTGTATTCCGATCGCTGGTGCAGAAGGTGTTTGGTCGCCCACGACAACGGTCAGTATGGAAGATCGTACAGTCAGCGTGTTGCGCCTGGGTCACCGACCCGGTCGCGACGATCGCATGACCACCCACGTGGGGTTGACTGCGCGCGCGCTGGGCGCTGAGCGGGTCTATCTTTCACCCAGTGCGTCGCACTCAGAGCGGACGATCGCCGACATCACCGATCGATTTGGCGGTCCGTTTGCGGTGGAGCTGACCGACGAACCCCGACGCGTTCTCAACGAGTTCGACGGGACGATCGTTCATCTGACGATGTATGGGCTCCCAGTACAAACCGTCGAAGCGGAGATTCGTGAGCCTGCCGACGATCTGCTCTGTGTCGTCGGCTCACAGAAGGTTTCGTTCGACGTGTATGAGCGTGCTGATTACAACGTCGCCGTGACGAACCAGCCACATTCGGAGGTTGCGGGGCTTGCCGTGTTTTTAGATCGGTTGTTCGAGGGCGATGAGCTCGATCGGGAGTGGGACGATGCCGATCGGCGGGTTATTCCGAAGGAAACGGGAAAGAAGGTGGTGCCCACAGAAACGCTCGATGAGTGATGGAACGGAGTGGGCTCAAGCAGCTGGCTGCTGATTCGCTTTCCGGTGGCGAGCGGTACTCGCTCGGCGATTCGCTGGGAACGGAGGCCTGTGCGATAAACTGGTATGTGATCGAGCCGGGTGGGGAGCTGCCCGGCGGTGTTCACGCTCACGGCGATCAGGAAGAGCTGTTCGTGGTGCGTTCGGGAACGGCGACGTTCGAGACGTTCGACGGGCGCGTTTCAGTTGGTGCTGACGAGGCGATTCGATTCGAGCGAGGAGAGTTTCATCATGGCTACAACGCTGGCTCGTCGACGCTGGAGCTAGTGGCTATTGGTGCACCGAAAGACACCAGCGAGATTTTTGTGCCGTTTGCGTGTGCCGACTGTGGTCACCAGTGGCTTCAATTGGAAACTGACGGGCGGGTCACCTTCGAGTGTAACGGCTGTGGAACGACGAAAACACCGCTATTGCGCTGTCCGGAGTGTGAAACAGGTGGGCTCTCGTGCCGGCTTGATGCGGACTGTGTGCCGATCGTTCGGTGTGATGAGTGTGAGAAGGCGTTCGATCGTTCGAATTTCGATTTGGGGTTCTAGGAAACTGGACTGTTTATTCATAAGCAGTGATCAATAAGACAATAAGGAAACAACCGGCTGCAATGAGAAAGAGTAACGAATCGCTCCCGGCTATCTCACCGGACCATAGCACATTCCGCAAGCCGATATACCCATTCACAACAAATGCGATAGCGATCGCAAGAATTCCAAGCGCATCTTTTAGATTCTCAGCAATAATATATCTCTTTTTGTCTACCATACATAAACTAAGAAGTTCTAATATACTAAGATATTAGGATGCAACGTGATCCTAGAAATCTTAACTAGATTGAAGCTGAGTGATTGCCAAGCAAAGGATACAGCAGCACTTACTCAGCCAGTCCCTGTCCCACACCGAGCGCAACGGCTAGCGTGAGCACGGTGCCAACCGCTCCAGCAATGAGCGTGCCGGCGGCGGTTCCCAGCCCAGGAATCCCATACTCAGTGAACAGCCCTGCAACGATCACCGTCGCATGTGTTCTCGCACCAGTGAGTTCGGCGGCGTGTTCCAGCGGTTCGATGTAGCCAACGGCTTCTGCGCCGATCGCAAACAGCGGCGACACAGCCACCAACAGGGCAAGTCCACCGATCGCTTTGATCATCCAGTCGCGATCGATATGTGAACCCTGCACGCTCATGCCTGTGCCCCCTGTCGGCTCACATCACTCGCCGTCGATCCAGTCGTCTCCAGCAGCCACACGCCGAGCAGCGTCAGTAGCCCTTCACCGACGCCGAGCAGCGCGTGACCGCCACCCATGACGACGACCGTCGTCACCAGCTCGTAGCCAAACGCGGGGCTGAGTCCCAGTTCGATCCCAGCAGCGAGTGCTGCGAGCGTGATCGACCCCCAGCCGGCAGCCACGATCGCGGTCGGCCGGTGGTAGCCAGCGAGCAGCTGATAGATCGCATAGCCACCAAGCGTCTCAACAATTGCCATGTTGAACACGTTCGCACCCAGCGCGAGCACGCCGCCATCACCGAAGACGAACGCCTGAATGGCGAGCACGATCGACACCGACACGATCCCGAGCCGTGGCCCGAGGACGATCGCCGCCAGCGCACCACCGACGAAATGCGCACTGACGGGCGTGGGAAGCGGCCAGTTGAGCAACTGCGCCGCGAAAATCCCCGCGGTAACGATGGCAAACAGCTGAATGCGCGCCGTCGAAAGCGTGCCACGAAGTCTGTGTAAACACGTTCCGACGACGAGACTCGAAACGACGAGCAACGCGCCAACCATCCATGGATGTAAAAATCCGTCTGGTGTGTGCATACGTCTGATCTGTTCGTGATCACTAATAAACGCTCGTCCGCGACTGTGGCTCCGCCTTCATACCGATCCCCGCAAGAGAAATGATATGAAAAATCACGACGCAGTTTCGACTCATGTCATTGTTTACCTCGATGAGGTTCTGGAGCAGGCAAAGTGGCTCGTGGGGAACGGATCTGATATTTGAGGATCAGTGAACTACCGCGCCCAACCGCCCTCGGGGCTACTCGCCCCTCGTTGTAGAGGACGAGGATTCCTGTATCGACGTCAGAACTTGCATCCACGGTAGACACAGAAGTTATAGACTCCGCAGGCGATTTCCCTTCACAGGCGGTTTGGAGTGTCCCACTCCTACGAATCGACACTCGAACCACACATCAGCCGCACGCTTATTGTCGCGTTTGAACGGCGGACGCGATATGGTGAGTATCGTAATATCTTATTGTGAACGATTGGGTAGTAACTTTGCCGAATTGGACGGAAGCAACCAAAGACGGCGGTAACGAATCGCAGAGCGATTCGTTTGCTAACCAGAAGCCGGAAGCTTCTGGTGAACACTGTCCCCCCTCCCTGCTCACACATTCGGTGCTCGCTGAGGAAAGGGGTCTGAGCGACTAATTTCAGGTAAAATGTTCGCAGGTGAGATTCACTTTTCAAAACCGCTCCACAGAGAACGCACTCGCATCAATTGGTGAGGTATCTTCGGCCACCAACGCTGCGGCGAGTTCACCGACTGCAGGTGCCAACTTAAACCCATGTCCAGACATCCCGACAGCCACAACAACCCGATCACGTCCCGGAAGATGATCAATGATAAAGTCACCGTCGGGCGTGTGCGTAAGCACACATTCGCGTATCCCCATCGTTGAGCCATCACCCGCAGGGGCGAAATCCTGTGCGAATCCCCTCGCTGCGTCAGCCTCATCTAGTGACGCGCTGGGATTGTCTTCAGGATGAACATCTACTCCATCGACGTGGGGAGCGCCCACCTTGAATCCCCCTAGTCGGGGTTCTGGCATGCCATAGAAGTGCCGCCCGTCAACAACATCCATTACGAATACGGGGAACGATTCCGGTGCGAACGCTGCGCGATCGGTTGGAAGGAATCGACACGCGACGGACCGTTCGCGTTCCAAGACCGATCCTACAGTCTCAAGGCTGTGGGCAGCCCATGCTCCGGATGCAATAACAATTTTCTCTGCTCGCCACGTCGTCATGGGAGTTTGCACTGCAACCCCATCACTGGTTTCGGTCCAATTGGTGACTGGCTCACGGGCACGGAGCCGTGCTCCCGAGTTGAGTGCTGCATCAGCTAACGTAACAAGACACTGGTGGGCGTCGAGCACCCCTCCTTCAGGTTGATAGACAGCTCGATACTCGTCGGGGAGTTCGTAGGCTGGGAACCGATCGTTCACCGTCTCAGCGTCCAATACTTCATGGTTGATGTCATGGACACGGCACGTTTCAAGCGCACCAGTGAACGTGTCACCGTCGCTCTGACCGATCGTGAGTGAGCCAGTTGTGACGAATAGGTTCTCGGATGTGGAGTTGTCAAGTGTGAGCCACCGCTCTCGACTCCGCTCCAGGAGGGGAAGGTATTTCTCTCCCTCGTGGTAGGCAAACCGAAATATTCGACCCGAACCGTACGATGTGGCCGTTGGATTGGGGAAATCTCCCGCCTCAAGAATGAGAACGTCCTGTCCCTCTTTCGCGAGGTGGGCAGCGGTCGCACACCCGACAATCCCTGCACCGACTACGATGATGTCAGCTTCATCCATATTCAGTCATTGTATCGCGTCTACTCCTTACTTTCGCCCCTAAAATAATCTGTAATCGAACCTTCTATCTATGGCACATTTACTAACTTCAATCTAGAAAAATTGACATGTATCCTGAACTAACCAACAACGTTAACAAATATCATGGCATACCTATATGACATGAGGCAGACATGAAGGTCGCTGATCCGAACTCTTGCAGGAGCTATGACCGTTTTCGGAGGAATCGATGGTGGAGCGCTAGCAGCTTCATCTACCGGTACCGTTAATATAGATAAAAAACAACAATCTGGTCTCTATCAGACCATGCAACAGGAAGGATATACAACACTTCCAGGACTATGTTTTACAACACTGTACTCTCATCTTCCTCAAATACTCAATCAGAGTCGTCACCAGCCGGTTATTTTCATCGACACATATGATTATGAGCGGTTGCGCGGACAAGCTGTGCGACAACGAGACAATGAGTACGCACAGATTCGTGCGATGATCACAGAGACTCTCCAACAGCAAGGGATCATCCGGGTAATCGACTATTCACGCTTCTACTCTGCTTCGAAAAAAGAGCGGTACCTGCGCCGCTACCGGAGAGCGCTTGAATCGCTCTCGGAGCACGAGAACCAAAGAATCGCAAGCCAGGCCCTTGATGGCTACGCTCAATTCGGCCGGGGAAGCTACGCACGGGCGTTCCGAGAAGCCTTGGACAACTGGGATATCAACAAAGACAAACTCAGGCAACTACGATCTCATCAAGACCGGATCGAGCGCGGGCTTGCTGATCCCATCCAATTCAACGAGGATCTTGCGGCACAGTATCTCGCGGCACTGGCCGTTCGAGAGGGAGCTAACAGGTACTTCGACGGAATCAATGTTGTCGGCACTATTGGTCAAGGTGAGCAAGAATCCATCGCAAACGTACTTCGTGAGACTGATGTCCCAATTAGTGATGATGTGCTCGGACTGAGTTCGAGCGGACAATCTCTTCGGACAGTTGGCCGCCCCAGCATCGAAGAAACAGCAGGCTATCACCGCGTTTTCGAGGCAGTCAAGACCGCTGCTCAAGAGGCATTAGACGTCCAGCACAACAATTGGTACACTCTCGGCTCCCGATTAGCAGTCCCATTGCACTCAACTCTCTTTGCTGGCACTAGCCTCTCCAAAGTTGAACAGAATCCACAGGAAATAGCTAAGGAAACGAAACAGGTCCTCGACCGTCTCGATCAGCGCGCCGAGACGAACCAAATAGAACATATCCAATACCAGGCTGAGCGGATCGCAGAGGAACACGAAATGACGAACCAAACGACAAACAAGATAGAGAGCCAACTCAGGGAAGCCGCGAACCTCGCCAACTTTTCCGACGATATCTACGAGTTGCAGGATACAGGAGATTATTCTTCAGAAGCGTTATTCACGGCAGCTGCGATAAAAACTGATCCGCACCACCGACAGAACACAGATGCAATTCATCGACGAGCTGAGTCGCTCCAACGCTGGCTCTCGTCGGTCACAGCACCCGATCATGAGCTGACAGACTATTTTGACCGGGCAGACTTCAAACGGAAAGAAAAAGATCGAAGTAGAACCAACGGATTTTGGGTCTTTTCCCAGCAGCAACGAGCAATTTCAGGCTAACGTCCCTTGTTATCGAGTTCTCCAAACATTAAGCTGACATCTTCAGTTTGAGGTTGTATCATCCACGTCAAATCGAGAGGGGTATCTTCGTCGTATTCTTCTCGTAGACGTACCGCTTCTTCAACGAACTCCCCAACGGTCACCGTGTTCGAAAGCGTTAAGACTGATTTATTCCCCAGTTGGTACTCGGGGACGATTGCCATTTTGTCTGATGCGGTATCGACCGTGAGGGGTATTCCACTGTTTTGAGTGGGAGGGGAAGCGATGAGCTGGTCCTTGGCCGACGAGGGTTCCCATACCGGTGGATCATCCCCACGCGTATTTCCCACGGATTTTATAACCTGTTCGATAAATCGTTCCTGTGCCTCGCCTTTGTCAGTGAGTGTTACTGTTGCATCTTCAAATATTATAGAACCAGCTTCTGCCAACTTTGTTACTTGTTGTCGAACGTGCTTTCGCTCGACTGTTTCCCCACGTTGATCCTGACGTGTACGAACATCAGAAATGATCGTAGAGAGTTTAACTGGCTCTTGCTTGAGAAGATCGATCTGTTCACCGACAGAATTATTCACGCCAATTGAATGAAAGACTAAAAATGAGAGTGGCCCACGAGCAGCAGGTAGTGGATCGAGACATCTCTCTACCTCTGCAAGTTCGGCATCTTCCTGCCAGTCAATACTCGCAAGAGATACTCCAAGGCGATGTAGCAGAGAATCGATCTCCCCATAGATCTCAGAGCCTACAGTAGTGAGCGTGTTATCTGGTTTGTTGACAATTGGTGTTGGGAGATTGCTAAGTGTCGTTAGATGCTTTGAGATCAAGGATGAGGAACATCCTAGCTCTTCTGCCATCTCAATTTGAGTGTCATGACCATCCCCCAAGACCGCCAGTGTTGCCAGTCGTGTCGCGGTTAAATACTGGATAATTTCACCAGCTTCGATTATTAACTTCGTTTCCCTTTCGGGACGTTCGGCAGACATATCTAGTCACAACGAAGAGGCCAGTAAAGAAATTTGTGATAACTTTCCATATCCACTCTTTTCGTGGTTAGATAGTGATATCCATATATAACAGTGGATGATTAGAAGTTAGTAGGAAATATTTTAATAGTATAGGTGATAAACATGGGTGTGCATGAACACATATTCCGTGGCCCAGTCTTGCATAAACTGCGACGGGCCAGTTGAAAAAGACCCAAAACACGGTGAGAAGGCATGTGCAGAGTGTGGCGAGATACTTAGTGACAAAGAAATTGATCACGGACCCGAGTGGCGCTCGTTCAGCTTCGAAGAGAGTCAGCAGAAATCTCGCGTCGGCCCGCCAACGGGTCGATCACTCCACGATCGTGGCCTGTCGACCACGATCAGCTGGGCTGACAAGGACGCGAACGGAAACGTCCTGCCGGCGCAGAAGCGCCGGCAGATGAACCGGCTTCGAACATGGCATTTTCGCTCTCAGACGCCTGACTCGAAACACCAGTATCGCAAACAGGCACTCGGAGAGATCGATCGTATGGGCTCAGCGCTCGGTCTTCCAACGGATGTCCGCAAGACAGCAGGAGATATCTTCCGGCAGGCACACCAGAACGGAATCGTGGTTGGTCGATCAATCGAGGCAGTCGCAGCGGCTGGGCTGCATATCGCCGCCGCAATCGCTAGCCTCCACCGAACTCTTGACGAGATTACCCACGTCGCTCGTGTCGAGCGGACAGCCATCGCACGGGCAAAACGCGCAATCAACGCCGAATTCAATCTCGCGCTCGAACCCAGTCACCCATCGACATTTCTGGAGCGGTTTGGATCGGAGCTCGATCTGAACGCAAAATCTATCCAGAAAGCACGGGCGGTGCTTGAATCAGCTCCTGAGGAGTATCTCGGCTCGGGAGCCAGCCCCGTCACCATTGCGGCCTCTGCACTCTATCTCGGAGATAGACTCACCGGCGGACCAGCAGTCACCCAGCAGGAAGTCGGAGACTGTTGTGATATCTACGACAGGGTGATCCAGAACCACTACCCACAGCTCGAAGCGTTCTACGAGGTGCGCTGATCATGGCTGCGTACACAGGATTCACCGATCTGAACGCGCCCAAGCGAGATCTACTAACTGTCCTTTCGCATGGAGAGCCAGTGAAAGAGGCGGAAATAGGGACCAATCTCGAAGAAGAGACAGGGAAAGTTGTGAGCTACGCTCGCATCTACGACCAGCTCAAAGCGCTCGAAGAACGGGGGTTTGTCGTCAAACAAACGGGCGACTGGGCCACCTATCAGATCACGCCGCTTGGTCGAGCTGTCGTACAGGAGTACTACCGATTGCTCTGTGACTTTCTTGGCGAACCCGATCAGAAGCGTGACGCGTTCGAGCTCGTGTACTCCGGTGGCGGAGCGTGCCGATCAATCCCACCTGGAGGGCCAGACGATGACTAGCGACAGTAGCACAAAGCAATTCGACGAAACACATCGTTGTCGAACGATCACGACGGATCACCGGATGGTTAGAACCTGCGAGTCAGTGTTTGGCGCTGCCATCTGTCCACACAACGGCTGTCGGACACCGCTTCATGGAGATCCATCGGCGTTTGAAAACACCGCCTTCCGCTGTCTTGGATGCAACTGGATCGTCATCATCGACCAGGTGGCCATCGATGGCCTGTGAGCACGAGCCCCAACGCATCAGCATCGTCGAAACCTCCGGCACAACGGTCGAAATCGAGACCAAGTGTCGTCACTGTGGGACACAGTTATGGACAGCAGCAGAATTGATGGCTGTTGGGGATCACTCAGTCGGCGATGCGTTTGAGGGTCCAGAGGGACGTTGTTGGACGATTCTCAATCCAAGAACACCAGGTCAGGCGGGATCAGCAGGACTGAAAATCGAACAGCTCCACGATCCACTCAAAGATCGTACAGTTGGCGTCCACTTGAGAGCGGACGACGGCGACGAACAGTGGTTTCAGCAAGCACAATTTGAGTCCATCGTTGGTGACATCCTCGTGGAACTCTGATGAGTCCTAACTGTGATCACCAGTTCGAGGTGGAGGATGTCCTCAAAATCCGACAACGTGGCCCTCAAACAACTGAAGTCTCGTGTCGACGGTCTCATCCATGTTTCCCAGGGCGATTCCACAAGAACGTATCCATCGTCCGCCACAACCTAAGGGTCGAGCGTTCGTTACCGTCCAAGACGGCTTAGGATCGGACGACTGCGCTTCGAAGGCGGCGTCTGCTATCAGTTTCGAGAGACACCAGACGGTACCGTCGAGGAACTGCACGGCGACTGATAGTTGGCCCCTCCGATTCTTCTTGAAGTTATTGATAAAAATAAATCATATTTATGTGCAGTCGGAGCTAATAGAGTGCATGTTCGAGCCAGTGGCATGCGCTCCCGGTCTACCAAGCGAGTCAAAGGACTTGCTAAGCGACTTTCTGAGCCGATTTGGCGATACGGAGGACATGGATTCCATGCCGGCATTGGTTTTCGTTGATGTGTTGGCTGGAGAAAAACCAGCGATGATTTTCCAGCCCAACGAGAATCAATTTCCCAACCATCGCTTTGCGCCACACCAGGGGCTTGCTGATCTCTGTGATCAGCTTGGATTACACGTGTCGTTTCGTGCTGGCACGAATTTCGTTTTTGTGGCTGCCAGTCGTGGACGCCTTGATCTCGTTCCAACCAATGGCCGTCGCAAACGGTCACGAGGATGGGCCAAGCGCCTTGGCGTGATCCTCGGTTATCCTCCATCAGCGGTGCAGACCTTCATGAGTCAGGACCAGCCATGGACAGAACCAGCTGATCACGTTCGGGATGGCCATTTCACACCCGAAGAGATTGCTGACGTAGGGTTTGTACCATATCGTATGGATGATTCCGTGCAAGGCTACGAACGGGCGATTCAACGCGGTCAGCGCGCACGTGCAAGGTATGAACGGTTGGCGGAGGAATGGGACTTGCCCCAGCTCGCCAAATGTGTCGAACAGCAGCGCGAAAAATTCGTTGCGAATGCAACTCCCAAAGTTGTGTCTGCAGATGACTAATCGTAGACGAACTGATCACAGCCCTCACAACGAGGGTTGCCATTCTCTCCAGGATCAATCTCCACAGTTCGTCCACAGTTTTGACAGGAAACTTTCTTTCCCATACATTCAAAAATTAGTTGATAGATAATAACTCATATGTGAAGTGTTGATGGATTCATATGGGTGAAAATGAAATTAGCATGTTCTGATTACAGCACGAGTCCGGTATGAGATAGACACCGAAAAAGGTGGTAAAGACAGGCAAATATCATATATATATGGGAAGCGAATATCTTTGGGTCCATCCATTTACCGCTGGATCGAACCCAGATATAGTTACGAATTTATAATATAAAAACTATTAGTAAATAATTCACATTAAGTTTGATTAGTTTATACAGCCACCATACAGATGGCAGCGAGCCATTACCTTTGCACCTGTGGTAACACAGGTGCCCCTTCAAGATACACCGAGTAGTAGTTTTCATTGGAAGTTACTTCCTTCATTTCTTCGAAAACTGTACTCGAATTGATGCGTTTTTCACAACGAATTAGTGGTGTGGGGGGCCACGGGCTGTATGGCAGCGATCTCCGCAACCGATGTCGAGCTGGTGTACGCTGATGGCACCCGCGCCGTCAGGGGAGTGTCACTCGAAATTCCGGAAGGCGAGTTCTTTGGCTTTCTCGGTGCCAACGGTGCGGGCAAAACGACGATGATCAAAACGCTGGTGACGTTGCTGCGTCCCACCAGCGGGACGATCACCGTCAACGGCTACGATGTCACCGACCGACCACGGGCGGTCCGCAGTTCGATCGGCTACATGGCACAGGAGACTAGCATCGACGAAGAACTGACCGCACGAGAAAACATTCGATTCGCGTGTGATGCTTACGGCGTCCGGTCGGCTGATCGTTCCGAGCGAATCGACACACTGCTCGATCTCGTCGACCTCCAAGCGGAAGCCGACTCGCTCGCAAAGAGCTTCTCTGGAGGGATGAAAAAACGCCTCGACGTGGCGACCGCGCTGGTCCATCAGCCACCAGTGGTGTTTCTGGACGAACCGACGACGGGACTCGACCCGGAGGCCAGAAACCGCCTCTGGGACTACTTCCGAACGATCAACGATGACGGCACGACCGTCTTTCTGACAACGCAGTATCTTGAGGAGGCAGACCAGCTCTGCGATCGAATCTCGGTCATTCGCGATGGCACTATCGTTGCGGACGGCTCACCAGCAGCGCTGAAATCGACGGTTGGTGGCGACGTGATCGACATCACCCTCACAGAACCGACGCCCGAAACGATCCAGCGCGCCAGGGCGACGATTGATGCAATCGAGGAGGCAGAACTTTCGGTCGAACCGACCGAATCGGGGATTGCGGTTACCGCATCGAACGCGCACTCACTCGGCCCGGAGCTGATCACGACGCTGGCAGAATCGTTCGAAATCGCCGGCTTTCAGACCAGATCACCAACGCTCGACGACGTCTTTCTCGCGCTCACAGATGAATCGAATGAGCACGGCAACGCGAGCAGCGACGCGCCAATGGATCTGGAGGCTGACCAATGAGCTCCCCACCCGCTGGCACGCGAAATCCATTCGTCGTGGACTGCTGGATCAATCTTGAGCGGTGGCTCCGGAAAACCGTCCGAAATCCGTTCGTTGTGGTCTCTTCATTGTTGAATCCGATCATCTTTCTCTGGCTGTTTACGGCCGTGTTCGGCTCGGTTACCGGCGGTGCACTGACGAGCACACTCGGGGAAAACGTCAATTATATCACGTATCTCGTCCCGGCAATCGTCATCCAGACCGCCCTGATTGCCGCATCGTCATCCGGGATTGGGCTGGTTGACGACATCGAGAGCGGAATGTTTGAGAAGGTGCTCGTCAGTCCGATGCGCCGATCGGCAGTGTTTCTCGGCAAAGCCCTCTCTGAGGTGTTGCGAATCGTCGTCCAGGTGTCGATCGTGCTGGGACTTGGCTACGTGTTGCTCTGGGCCGACACCGGCGGTGCCGTGGGAACGTACGTCGCGACTGGCTGGCCTGGCGTCGTTGGCATCTTTTTCATCAGCATCTGCTTTGCCGTCTGGTTTACGGCGCTGTCGAATCTGATGGCGCTGTGGACGCGAGATCAGGAGTCGACGATCATTGGCGCGAATCTGGTCCAGCTGCCGTTGCTGTTCGTTTCGAGCGCGTTTTTGCCGCTTGCGGTGTTACCGGGCTGGATCCAGACCGTCGCCCGCTTCAATCCGGTTACCTACGGAGTGGACGCGGTGCGTGCGCTCATGCTCGGCCAGGATCTGCTCACTGTAATTTCAATCAACTGGTTCGGTGGCGTCTGGAACACGCTCGTGCCGGCACTGGGCGTGCTCATCGGCCTTGATCTGGTGCTGGGTGGAATTGCCGTCTGGTCGCTGAATCGCGCGACGAGCGCCGACGTAGAATAACCACTCACCCGATCGTCTGATAGAGCGCAGCGAAGAGAATGGCGTTGTACAGCCCGTGGGCAAACGCGGGAACGACGAGCGTTTCGGTGTACTCATAGAGCGATCCGAGCAAGAGCCCAAGGACAAATGTGGTGAGAATGTAGCTTCCCACGCCGGCTGGAGTTGTGGCGATGATCGCAGGGATGTGCATCAAACCGAACAGCAAACTCGCCAGTGCGATCGCCGCTTTTGCCCCGAACGATTCCCGGAGTCGACCCTGGACGCAGCCACGAAACAGTAGCTCCTCGGACGGGCCGATGAGAAAGAACGCGATCGGAATGAGCGCGAGCAACAGCTGGGGATTGCTCCGGGCGATCCGCTCGATCTGGTTGGTTCCCCCAGGCACGTCCAGTTCCATGAACAACCAGCCGAGCAGCTGTGCGAGCCCGAGCAGAGCAATTGTTCCGAGAACAATGAGACCGAGGTGTCGAATCGTTGGCCGACGAATATTGAGTGAAACGCCGCTGTAGCGACTATACGCGACTGCCACGCCGATAAACACGACCGCCTGCGTAAGAAACTGTAACACGTAGCTTGGTGGACTGGTGAGTGCGATGTCGGCAATCCACAGTGCGCCGACCACCACGAACCCAACGACGTTCGTGAGAATCCACGTCACCACAATCAAACCGATCACAGAACCAACTGCCCGGAGTGTCTCCCTGTTCGAGCGATTACGCTGCATGTCCGACGAGATTCGCCTGCCAGGTGAATATCTCCACCGGTGGTCTGCCCACTGGACTTGACGTCGGGGTCGCGTTCGTCTCGGAGGTGCATACTTACCAGTAGAGCGTTAAGTATGGGTATGACCTTCACGGATCGAACGGACGCCGGCACCCAGCTCGCCCACGCGCTCAAGGAGCGATCGATCGACGGTGATGTCGTCTGTGCGATTCCCCGGGGTGGGCTTCCACTCGGCCGTCAGGTAGCGGATTCGCTTAATCGGCCCCTTGACGTGGTGGTGGCCACAAAAATTGGTGCGCCACACAATCCAGAGTACGCGATTGGAGCGGTGGCAAGCGATGGCAGCCTCTGGCTGAACGACGAGGCGATCGAATCACTCGGTGTCGATGATGCGTATATCGATTCGAAGACCGAAGAGCTGGCTGGGGCTGCGCGTGAGAAGGCACGGCGATATCGCGACACGGAGACGCTCCGTTCGTTCACAGACCAGTCAGTGATTCTCGTCGACGATGGGATCGCAACCGGGGCGACCGTTCGTGCGTGTCTCAAACGGCTCGTCAACGACGACGTGGCTCGGGTTGTGCTCGCCGTTCCGGTCGGCTCTCCTCGATCGATCGCTGCAATCGAGGCCGACTTCGAGGCCGTCGTCTGTCTCGAAACCCCCGAGGCCTTCCGAGCTGTCGGACAGTTTTACGACCAGTTCGAGCAGGTAAGCGACGAACGGGCGATGTCCTATCTGGACTAGCCCTTCACGTTGCAGACGGGAAACAGCCGCGCCACTGGCGTTCCGATCCCCAGTGACTCGGACACCGCCACCACGTCGTCGATATCTTTGTAGACGCCCGGAGCCTCCTCGGCGATCGTCGCGCCGCTATCAGCCTTGACGAACACCCGATTTTCTCGTTCGAGCTCGTCTTGCACGTCGCCGCCCCAGTACTCCTGTTTGGCCTGCGTGCGGCTCATGATCCGCCCGGCGCCGTGGGCAGTCGAGCCGAACGTCTGGATTGGACCACCAGCACTGCCACAGAGGACGTAGCTTCCGGTGCCCATGCTGCCAGGAATCAACACCGGCTGGCCGACGGTCCGGTAGGCAGCTGGGATTTCGTCTCGACCGGCCGGGAATGCACGCGTCGAGCCTTTCCGGTGGACGAACAGCTCACGCTGTTCGCCATCGACCGTGTGGGGCTCGAGCTTGGCGCTGTTGTGTGCCACGTCGTACAACAGCTCTATCGCCATGTCTTCGAAGTCCGTCTCGAAGACGGATTCGAACACCCGCCGTGTTTCGTGGGCGATTACCTGTCGGTTCACCCACGCGAAGTTGATCGCCGCACACATTGCGCCGTAATACTCGCGGGCGAGTCGGCTGTCGGCCGGAGCGGCTGCCAGCTCATCGTCAGGCAACCGCTCAAGCAGATCGGCGTGTTCGGTTTCAATCGCCTCGAGGTAATCCGTACAGACCTGATGGCCGAGTCCTCGACTGCCGGTGTGAATCAACACCACGATCTGGTCGGTGGAAAGCTCAAACTGTTCGGCGATCGACGGATCGAACACGTCTGTCACCCGCTGGACTTCCAGGAAATGATTACCACTTCCAAGGCTTCCGACCTGCTTTTTCCCCCGGTTTTTTGCGGTCTGAGAGACGGCCGTCGGATCGGCATCCTGTCGCCGGCCGTGGTCTTCACAGTGTGTCAGATCAGCGTCCACGCCGTAGCCCTCCTCGATTGCCCACTCGACACCATCCTCAAGTATCGCATCGATATCGACCGCATCAGCGTCGATCACGCCACCGCTGCCCAACCCGCACGGAATCGCATCGAACAACGATTCGACGAGCGCACGCTCGTTGCCCTGCAGATCGTCGTACGTGAGGTTCGTCCGCAGCAATCGAACGCCACAGTTGATGTCGTAGCCAACAGCACCTGGCGATATGCAGCCCCGTTCGGCGTCGATGGCGGCCACGCCACCGACGGGAAAGCCATACCCCTGATGGCCGTCGGGCATGCACAGGGCGTGTGTCGTTATGCCGGGGAGTTCGGTCGTGTTTCGCAGTTGCTCTAACGTCCGGTCGTCGCTGATTTCATCGAGCAGCGACTCGTTTGCCAGCACGCGGGCCGGCACGTTCATTGAGCCTGTCTGTGGAAGCTCCCAGACGTGCTCTCGCACCCGTTCGAGCGTGAATTCGCCGGTTTCATAGGTGCGCATTGGTGATCGGTTCACCTAGGAGTCCCATGGCAATATATCACAGGGTGGGGCCGAGACGACGACGCTACCCGATCACAAACACTCAGATCCCGTCTCGCACAGCCACTCCAAGAGTTCGGACACCGCAGCCGGGCCCGACACCTGAAAATCTGCAAGCGTTTCTGCAGTGCCCACGTGAATCCCGATACCTGCCGTCCTGGTGACGCTAAATGCGTCTTCGTCGGTCGTGTCGTCGCCGATGAACAGTGGAATCACACTGGCCGTTTCCTCGTCGATGAACTGCCTGAGAGCTCTGCCTTTGTCCCAGTCTATCGGGGGTCGCAACTCGATTACGTCGTGGCCGGTCGTCAGTCTGAGTTTCCCGTCGTCGGTGGTGGCGTCACTGACAACCGCGTCGATCAGCTGATACAGCTGTTCGGGTTCGTGTCCGTCCGTTTCGACATCACGGTAGTGGACCGATGCGGTAATACCCTTGTTCTCGATCTGTACGCCGTCGATCGAAGCCAACTCTCGCTCGAGCATTCCACAGACCCGACCGATGGTCGATCGCACCGAATCCGGCGACTCGAGCGGTGGATTCGTGTCCATCTCGAGGCCGTGATTGCCCGCATACCGAATGCCATCGACATCGACACGCGACCGAAGATCTGCGAGCTCACGACCGCTGATAACCGCAACGGTGAATTTGGGGTGTGCCGCGAGTCGTTCGAGCAACTTGTGATTTCCCGAACGCATCGCTGCGCTGGTGGGATCGTCAACGTGTGGCGCGAGGGTTCCATCGAAATCCAGCCCAAGAAAGAGCCGTTCAGCATCGCTCGTTTCGAGACAGTGCCGAAATCTGTCTTTTCGCTTGCACAATAGCGGTGCTGGCGTTGGTGTAGGAGCTGGCGAGCGGTTCGTTTGCGCCGTATCGGCAACACTGTCGTTCGTGGAGTTTGTCATTTGAGTGAATGTACACACTGTGTTACGGTCCGGTTTCGTCCGATTGACGCTCCGTGACGGTCGAGAACACGTCTTCGAGCCAGGCGGTGAGATCGTTTTCGTGGACGCTTCGTCTGAGCCGCCGACAACGGTGTCGGCGTTCTGCTTCTGGCATCGTGAGTGCCCGCTCGATGGCATCGGCCTGTCCCTCGATGTCGTAGGGGTTGATCGATAGGACGGCATCGCCGAGTTGCTCGTGCGAGCCGGCGAGCTCGCTCAGGATCAACACGCCATCATCGTCGACCTGCGCGGCGACGTATTCCTGGGCAACGAGATTCATCCCGTCTCGAAGCGGCGTGACGAGTGCCACATCGCTGTATCGATACAACCCAGAGAGCTGTTTTCGCGAGAGTGCAGCGTCGATCAACACGACGGGCTGCCACTCGTCGGTTCCAAAGCGCTCGTTGATTCGTGTGCTGATTTCGCGTACAGTCTGCTGGAGCTGTTGATACGCCTCGATCTGTGAGCGGCTCTCGGAGCCCTTCTGAACGTACGTGAATCTGCCACGCCACCGAGGGCGCTGTTCCCACAGGCGTTCGAGCGACCGGAGCCGCTCGGGTATCCCCTTGGTGTAATCGAGCCGGTCAACGCCGAGAACGAGCCGAACGTCCGGATCGATTCCCCGGTCAGCTTTGAACGAGCGCCACGTCGATTCGGCGACGTCCAGACTTCGGCGCTTGATCCGTTCTGCGTCGACCCCCATCGGATACGCACGGACGGCAGTTGTCCGCCCGTTGTAAGTGATCTCACCGGCTTCTACGTCGACTGAACTCTCCGCTAACAGCTCCGAGACGCAGTTGCAGAAGTTCCGACAGTACTCCGGCACGTGAAACCCGATGAGATCGTTGCCGAGCAGCCCCTTCAGGAGTGCCCGCGCCTGCGGACAGATTCGAAACACCGGCACTGAGGGCCACGGAATGTGCCAGAAGTGTAACAAAAATTGCTCGTCGCCACACTGCTCGCGAACCATTGCCGGCGCACACGCCAGATGATAATCCTGGAACCAGATCACACTCTCGGGCGTCGTGTGCGCTAAGATTGCCTCAGCAAACGTCTCGTTTACCGCTCGATACCGCCGATACTGCTGGGTGTCGAATTGCGTATTCTCCAGTGAAACGTGACAGAGTGGCCACAACGCCTGGTTGCTGTAGCCATAATAATACTTGGCAACGTCCTCTTCGGAGAGCCACACCCGCTGGAGCGTGTACGTTGGCTCTTCGGGGGGGACACGAAGCTTTCCGTCGCTATCTGCGACCGTTCGGTCTGCGTCGCCATCACCCCATGCGATCCAGGTGCCGTTCAACCGCTGCATCACTGGATCGAGCCCTGCTGTCAGGCCACCGGTCGGACGATCGACAGCCACCGATCGATCGCCATCGTCGGGGGATTCGAATCGGTGGCGATACGGCTGTCGGTTCGAAACGACGATGACGGACTCGGCCTCCAGCGCGGACGTGATCGTGTCGTCCTGCTCTGGCACGTCGGTTTCCTGGGAATGGCGCTGTCCCAGCCCGCTGATTGAAGACCACCAGTCGTTAGACATGTTGTTGAGGGTGAATCACTTTACTCGCCGGCCAACTACACTCTGGTCGACCTTTTGTGTACCGCTGATCCGCCGATCGTGAGAAACGTTCGTCATCCTCTCCCTAATAATTATTTGGCTATCGAATCATAAATTAGTATTGGATTTCCGTACGAAACGTCTCAACGAGCCTTCGCCACCGGAGACTTAACCCCAGAGCGATCGAACGTACGGATATGTCGAATGGTGGCGTTCACCAGCCGCTCGAACGCTACGGAATTATTGGCAATCTCGAGACCTGCGCACTGATCTGTGCGACGGGGTCAATTGACTGGTGGTGTGTGCCGACACTGGGGGCTGAAAGCGTCTTCGCCCGGTTGCTCGATGCAGACTCTGGTGGCTGCTGTCTGGTCCAGCCAACGGCCTCATTCGACGCCACGCAGTCGTACCGTGGACGAACGAACGTGCTAGATACGACGTTTCGGACGGCCGATGCCAAGGGGACGGTGACGGATTTCATGCCCGTGGCTGGACGAACCGACGCCGGACCAACGGCGATCTATCGCCGGCTTTCCTGCGATCGCGGGCCACTAGAGCTATCCATCGAGATTATGCCCCGATTCGATTACGCGAGAGCGACCGTGTCCATGCAGCCGACGAGCGGGGGTGTGATTGCACGGGCCGACGAAACCGATCTGTTCGTCCGCACCGAGTATGGACTGACGATCGAGTCGGCTGCCGACGGGAGCGACATGGCGACCGGAACGATCACGATAGCGCCCGGCGAGACGAGCTGGCTCGTCTTGCAGTACAACCGACGTGACCCGCTACCGAACGCTGCGTGCGAGTCAGAACTCGGGGCTACCCTCGATTTCTGGCGATCGTGGTCCCACGAGTGTACGCATCCGAACCGCTGTCTGTTTGCTGGCCCGCATCATGAGATGGCAGTCCGCTCGACGCTGGCACTGAAGCTGTTGAGCAACTGGCGCACCGGCGCGCTGGCTGCAGCCGCGACGACGTCCATCCCGGAAGTTGTCGGGGGGACGCGCAACTGGGATTACCGATTCAGCTGGATCAGGGATTCGGCGTTCACGATTCAGGCGTTGTACGAGCTCGGACACGTTCGCGAAGCTCGACGTGTGTATGATCGCTGTCTCGCACAGTGTCACGCGACCGAAAAAACCCGAAACAGCCAGCCACTCTTCGGGCTCACAGAGCGCGAGGAGACAACCGAGCGGACGCTCGAACATTTTTCTGGCTATCGAGGCTCGACACCGGTCCGGATCGGTAATGCGGCATCTACACAGCTCCAGCACGACATGTACGGCGAGCTGTTGCTTTCGATCCACCGCGCGTATCGCTACGGCGAGCCGATCTCCGAGGCCACCTGGGAAATGATCAGGGGCGTAGTCGATCGCGTCTGTTCCGTCTGGGAGCAGCCGGATCACGGGATCTGGGAGATACGGACGGCACCCAGACAGTACGTCCACTCGAAGGTGCTCTGCTGGGCTGCCATCGATCGGGGGATCAAAATTGCTGCTGACGGGGGTTTCGATGCCCCCATCGATCGCTGGGTACGCACCCGTGATCGGATTCACACGACCGTCATCGATCGTGGATTCGATGCCGATCGGAATAGTTTCGTTCAGTCGTTCGACGACAGCTCGCGCCTTGACGCCGCCACGTTACGGATCCCGCTGGTGGGCTTTCTCGATGCGACTGACGGGCGCGTGGTCGGAACGATCAACGCGATCGAGCGATCGCTCACCACCGAGGAGGGGCTCGTGTATCGGTATCGCGGTGGTGACGGGATCGAAACGACTGATCATCCGTTCATCGTCTGTACGTTCTGGCTCGTCGATTGTCTGGTGCTCCGAGGCGAGATCGAGCGGGCAAGACAGCTGTACGAGACCGTTCTGGACCATGCGAGCCCGCTCGGGCTGTTCGCAGAAGAGATCGACCCAGAAAGCGGAGAGCTTCGGGGGAATCTCCCGCTCGCGCTGAGCCACGTGGGGCTGATCAACTCAGCGCTCTATCTCCGCTATGCAGACGGTGAGGCCGGTATTCAGCCGCCGGGGGTCTAGGGAGGGGTCACAGCGGCTGGCCGTGTCCGTTCGAGTGTCCTGCAAAGTGCCATAATGGGCGGTCGTTTTCCACCATCGCTGACTGACCTGATCGCATCCAGATACGCCGTGAGTGCTGTGGTCAGATCGTGATAGCTTGCGGCATAGCCAAGCAGCTCCGTCCGTTCGAGCCCATCGAACTTGAGCGTGTACGTGATCGTCCACCGCGTGGAGTGATCGATTGCCGGGCTGCTTGTGGCCGTTTTCGCACCTTCCAGCGTGAGCTGTCCGTCGGCGGCGGCGATCGGGATTGCGATCGCCTGTCCCGTCTCGTCAGGATGGCTGTGTGATTCCCAGAGGGGTTCGGGCTGCACGAGTACACGTAGCAGTCATACTGGTATAGGGAACCCCCCTGCCTGTGCCAGAAGCAGCTCGACGAGACAGAATTTTATCGGTACCACGTCTACCAACTGTCGTGCAGATCGTTGGCTACCGTGCCTCCTCGGGCACGCTCATGCTCGCATGCGATGGTGAGCCACAGTCGATAGCGCTTACGCCGGGCACCGAACTGTCGTACGCACTCGGTGAGCGCCACTGTGCCGGCGTGCTCACGGCCGACAGCCACCAATCCTGTGAGAAAACGGGTGCACCGTACTGTCAATTACACGACCAAACCTGGATCTGTGCCCGCTGTATCGGGACGTGTTTGAAAGACGAAATGGACTGTACGGTCCCGCATGCGGTGTATCTCGCCGCATTCGCACCAAATACGTTCAAAGTCGGGGTGACAAAGCGCGATCGGCTCACGACGCGACTCAAAGAACAGGGCGCAGACCGGGCGGCCCACCTCGAAACGGTTGCAGACGGCCGCATCGCCCGACAGCACGAAGCCGATCTCGCAACCAAACTCACCGATCGCGTTCGGATCGATACGAAAATCGCCGGGCTCACTCGATCTGTCGATCCTGTGGCGTGGTCGTCGCTGCTAGATCGGCATTCGCCGGTCGAGACGTTCACATTCGACTACGGACTCGATCTCGAACGACCGCCGGTTCATGAAACCGTGTTGAGTGGGACGGTTCGTGGACGAAAAGGCCGGCTCGTGGTGCTCGAACGGGAAACAGAAACGTACGTCGTCGACTGTCGATCGCTGGTCGGCTATGAGATCACACGCGGTCGTCCCGATCGGCCACTCCAGCGCTCAATCGGCTCGTTCTAGTCTTCGAGTGCGTCTGCGATACGCTCTAGTTCACGACGGGCGTCGTGGACCTCATCGCGGAGCTTTCGGAGCTCGCGGACCATCTCCTCGTTACTTTCGCCACCACCAGCACGACCGCCTGGGCCACCGCCCATGCCACCCATGCCGCCGGGACCGCCGCCGCCGCCCATCATGCCGCCCATCATCTGTGCGAATGGGTTGCCACCGCCACCACCCATGCCGCCGGGTGCACCGCCGCCGCCGAACGGATCGTCTGGGCGGTCGTCACCCTCAGATTCACTCTCACGACGCTCGCGAATCTCCTCGACGCGCTCGCGGAACGATTTTTCCTCCTCGGACGACTGGTCTGCGTCGTCGTCGGCCGGTGTAGATTCGTTGGACTCCTCAGATTCGTCGTTCTCGGACATAATCGCAGTTTTCGCCCGCCTCACAAAAGCGTGGTGTCTCGGTGGCGTGACAGGCTGAGAGCGGGGGCTTTTTACCCGAGCAACACCCCTCACAGCACAATGAGCGAAACGGTAACAGCCGAGTCAGACAAACGAACTGGGATCGCAATGGTCTTTGGCGTGCTCGGTCTCGTCGGCGCGCTGGTGATGCTCGCGATGGGATTCCAGCACGAGCAGTTGTTGGCAGCGTGGGGCTTTGCAGGCGCAATGGTCGCTGGTGCACTCTGTGTCACGGCCGTTCACCTGTCTGGATCGTCCGAAATCATTAATCCATAGAGCACATAGGTACTTTCCATGGCCACCCTCACCGACGAGGATCAACGTATCCTCGATTATCTCCACGAGAGCGTCGAGTCCGGTAAACGCTATTTCAGGGCCAAGCGTATCGCCGACCAGCTCGGACTCTCATCGAAACAGGTCGGTGCACGGCTCCCACGGCTGGCCGACTCGGCCGAAGATGTCGAAATCGAAAAGTGGGGCCGTGCTCGCTCGACGACCTGGCGTGTGACACCAGAGTAGGTGTGCTTTTTGCTCGGGTCCCGAAGGGCACATATGACCGTGGAACTCTCACAGACGATCGAAATTGCGGCTGCACCAGAGGCAGTCTGGCGATTTATTGCCGACCCCGAAAAACGCGCACAGGCCATTAGCGTCGTTCAGGAGTACGAAGCGGTCGGTCCCCAAAAGGCCATCTGGCACGTCGAACTTCCAATTCCACTCGTTCGTCAGACCATTCCGATCACCACCACAGAGACCGACCGCGAACCACCCGAATACGTTAGATTCACGGGTCGTTCCTCGGCGGTTACGGTGATTGGTGAACACGAACTCGAGCCGATGCCGACAGGAACGACGCTCACGAATACGTTTTCGGTGACCGGGAAGCTCCCCGGCGTCGAACGGTTTTTCAGACGAAATCTGGACCGGGAGCTCTCCAATATCGAAGCTGCACTGCAGAAAGAACTGAATCGTTGCTGAGTTGGGCGGGATAACCGAGTGTAGTGAGGCGAACATTTATAGCGGGCCGAAATGTTACGGTAACTGCCGGCACGGCGCTTTTCTCGTCGGACCGGCGCAATCCGCTCGTCACCGTCGCCTCCTCACCCCTCGGTTTTCCTCAGTTGTCGGTTGTGATGTCTGCCGACAGTCCCTGTGCCATTTCAATATCTTTGGAGTTGTTGAGCGTCCAGGCAGTGCGCTCGGTGACGGCTTCGATCACTTCACGCGCGCTCGGGTAGCCGTTGCCCGACTTTTTCACGCCGCCGAACGGGAGATGGACTTCGGCACCGATACACGGGAGATTACCGTACGAGAGCCCGAGCTCTGCGTGGTCGCGGTAGTAGTTTATCTGACGGTAATCTTCTGAGATGATCGCGCCGGCAAGCCCGTACGGGGTGTCGTTTTGGATCTCGACGCCGCGTTCGATGTCGCCTGAGTATTTCATCAGCGCGACGTGAGGGGCGAACACCTCTTCGCGGATCGAGCGGAGCTCGCCCGCATCATCGTAGTCGATTTCGTAGACGAACGGGCCAACCCAGTTTCCATCCTCGTGGCCGTCGGGAATCTCTTCTGCGTCGAGTTCGGCGCGGTCAACGAGGACGGTTGCGCCCTCATCGCGTGCGAGCTGGTTGTACTCGAAGAATCGCTCGACCTGGCGCTCTTCGATCAGCGGCCCCATGAACGTGTCTTCCTCGAGTGGATCGCCAACCGCCACGTTTTCGGCGAGCTCAACGTAGCGCGATTTGAACTCGTCGTACACGTCTTCGTGAACGATCAGCCGCTCGCTTGAGACACAGCGCTGGCCAGTCGTCTTGAACGACGACATCACGGCGCTGTGGACGGCAATGTCAAGATCTGCCTTCTCGGTGACGAGCACGGCGTTTTTCCCGCCCATCTCGCAGGCACACGTGGTACCGGGTTGCTGTGCGACCTTCCCGGCAATCTCGTGGCCAACCTCTGCGCTGCCGGTGAACAACACCGAATCGATCTCTGCGGAATCGACGATCTCCGCGCCAGCATCGCCAAAGCCCTGGACCATGTTGAACACACCGTCCGGGATCCCCGCTGCGTCGAACATCTCGGCGATAACCTGCCCACAGAGCGGCGTCTGCTCTGCTGGCTTCCAGACCACGGTGTTCCCCTCGACGAGCGCAACGGCCATGTGCCAGAACGGAATGGCGACCGGGAAGTTCCAGGGCGTGATACAGCCGATCGTCCCGACCGGCTTGCGGCGCATGTAGGCGTCTTTCGATGGAATCTCACTTGGGACAACGTCGCCGTGTGGGTGGCGAGCGTCGCCGGCAGCCCATTCGACCATGTGAGCGGCCTCGACCACGTCAGCACGCCCCTCCGAGATCTCCTTACCGCACTCTTTGGTGACGATCTCGCCGAGCTCATCCGTTCGTTCTTTTAGCTCGTGGTAGATCTCCCAGAGATACTCCGCACGGCGAATGTGCGATAGGTTGCGCCACTCCTCGAACGCCGCGTTCGCGCTCTCGATTGCGCGCTCGATGTCGGCTGTCGTCCCGCGTTCGAAGGTGCCGAGCGTCTCGCCCGTTGCCGGATTCTCCGAGGTGAACGTCTCGTCTCCCGTCCCAGAGACGAACTCACCGTTGATGTACTGCTGGTGTACAACCGTTGACTCTCGACTCATGTGGCAATACTTGCACTAGGCAGGATAAAAACCAACCGACTGTGTGTCTCTGGGCCGTTAGTTCTCTTCGGACTGCATTTGGACGAATCTGACGGCACCGTCACTCGATCGTGTTAGTGTCCCGTCCGCGCGTTTTCGTGCGATGATGAGCTCCTGTGCTGTCGATCCGATGGGTGCCACGATCGTTCCGCCGGTGGTGACCTGATCGATGATGCCCTCGGGAATCTCGGCAGTGGCACACGTCAGATACGCCGCGTCGTAGGGCTCGTGTTCGGGCCAGCCGTCGTGGCCATCACCGTGTTTGACCCGAACGTCATAGCCGAGACGGTCGAGTTGTTGTTGGGCGGCTGCTGCGAGTGGCTCGATCAGCTCCACACTCGAGACGGGCCTTTCGACGAGTTCGGCCACGACCGCCGCGTGATAACCACAGCCCGTGCCGATCTCGAGGACGCCATCGTCAGGGGCGAGTCCGAGCGCGTCGGTCATGATCGCCACCATGTGTGGTGCGCTGATCGTCTGACCGTGCCCGATCGGGAGCGGTCGATCGTGATAGGCGTGCTCTTGCTGGTCGTCAGGGACGAACTCGTGTCTTGGAACCGACCGTAGCGCCTCGAGGACGGCCTCGCTCTCGATTCGTCCGCTGCGTTCGAGGCCATCAACGAGTCGATTGCGAGCCGCGTCGTGTGTCATGGGTACTTACCAGGCAGACCAGGCCGAAGAGGTTTCATCGTCGGCGTAGATGCGCAGTACGTCTTTTGCATACGCGCTGTCACCGCTGAAATCGAGCTGTTCGTGGTCGTAGCCCGTTGTGTCGTCTCGCAGTTTGATGGATTTGATCGTGAACTCCTCGTCGGCCATCGACCGGGTGCTTCCAACAGCAAACTCCTCGTCACCGGGGACGAGCACCTCAAAACTCCGAGTGTCCTCGTGTCGGCCGTCGTTGGGATTGACGGTGACGTTCACGGAGACGTTGTCGACTGCACGTGTCCAGATCGTCGAGACCGCATCCGCGCGTGCCTCCTCTTCTCTGCCGTCAGGGAGTTCCAGTGAGGTGATTCGCACGGTCATCAGCGCCATCTCGCTGTCGACGACGAACTCCTCGCCGACGGCAATCGTCTCGGTGGGCGGTGCTTCAACGCGCGTGTGAAACGACTCGCCATCCTGTGAGACGATCACGTCGCATTCGATCGTCGGCTCGCGTTCGATCGTCGTTTTGTGGACGTGGTCGCAGTCCGTACACCGGACGGTTGGTTGTCCGCCTGGTGAGAGCACCTCGTGGGCGGTCTCGTGTTCCGGAGAACAGGCCGGACACGTCGCTGGGACGTGACTCGGCGTCGTATCGCTCATATCACGACTACTGGCTGGGCGCGTATAGGCGGTTCGGCACGGCTGTGGCCTGGCTACTCGTCAGCCGTGGGCAACGAGATCGTCTCGCCGTCCACCGTCACGGTGGGGTCGGTGATGATCCCGTCGAGATGCAACGGCGCACTCACGTCGCCACCGATCGATGCATCGTCGCCAATGGCGATGTGGACCGTTTGCGCTGCCTTTTCGTCGAGCAACACCGAGCCCACCAGCTCAGTGACAGCGACGTTCGTGCCGATCCCGAGTTCTGCGAGGTTGTAGGCTGCCTCGCCAACCTCCTCGGCGGCGGTTTCGATCTGTTCGCGGATTTTTGGATCCTCGATTTCGGTGACCTGCCCGTCTTCGACAGTGAACGCGAGCGTCTGGCCGTCGTCGAGCAGTCCATGGGGCATCATCGTGCCGTCAACGACAAACGTGCCGGTGGCTGAGACGGGACTGACGAACGCTTCGCCCGCCGGCAAATTCGACATTTCGCCCGCCGAGTGGACGATACCGGTGTCCTGTTGGAACTGTCGGTCGCCGATCTCGAACGTGATGTCGGTGCCCGCTGGGGCCGTGACTCGAATGGTCTCTGCGTCGCTGACGGCATCGAACACCTGCTGGGTGTGGCGCTCGATTGCAGCGTAATCAACATCCAGCCCGGTGGTGAACACCCGTTCGGTGATTCCTGGGAGCGTTGCGACGCGGGCACCGGTTTCGTTGGCGTCCGAACGCGCACGAGTGTGGCTCAGGCTTTTCGTCGTCGGTGCGAGCACCACATCGGCCGCCGCCATCGCGGCAGCGACGGGGGCTGGTGGCTCTTCGCCGTGCTGGTCACCGGGGGGATACCGGACGATCGTGGTGTCCGCAGAGATCGTTCGGGCAACGTTGTAGAGTGCTTCGCCAATCGGTTGGGTCCCATCATCGGCGACAATCACACACCGCTCGTCGGCTGTCAGTCCCAAACACTGGTTGATGGCGGTTTCTGCGGCCGTTTGCAGTTCGCTGGTCATGATCTACCCTGGGTGGAGCTCGAAAAAGCGTTTGTCCTTCCAGTCTGTCTGCTCGGCTGAGAACTCACTCAGAAACGAGTAAACGGGCAATAGAGCGCTCGATAACCTCGAAACGTTTACCCACGTCGGTAGAGCACACTCAGGTATGATCAGCGTCGGAGTGAATGGCTACGGCACGATCGGCAAACGGGTTGCGGATGCTGTCGTCGCGCAACCGGATATGGAGCTCGTCGGCGTCGCAAAGACGCGACCAAATTTCGAGGCAGAGACAGCGGTTAAAAACGGTTATCCCCTCTTTGCGGCCATCGAAGAGCGGATTGAGCAGTTTGACGACGCCGGCATCGAGCTTGCCGGCACCGTTGACGAGCTGGTAGCAGCGAGCGACGTGGTCGTTGATGCCTGTCCGTCCGGGATTGGTGCTGAGAACAAGTCGCTGTATGCAGAACACGACACGCCCGCGCTCTATCAGGGCGGCGAGGACGCCGATCTCGTCGATGTGAGCTTCAACGCGCGGTCGAACTACGACGCGGCGACCGGCGCGGACCACGTTCGGGTCGTGTCCTGTAACACGACGGGGCTTTCCCGACTGCTCGCGCCGCTGGAGTCGGCGTATGGCGTCGAAAAGGCACGTGTGACGCTCGTGCGTCGTGGTGGCGACCCGGGACAGACTGGCCGCGGGCCGATCAACGACATCCTCCCGAATCCCGTGACGCTGCCGTCCCACCACGGCCCTGATGTCAACACGATCTTCCCCGAGCTCGACATCGACACCCTTGGGATGAAAGTGCCGGCCACGCTGATGCACACCCACAGCGTCAACGTCACGCTCGAGACGGTGCCGGACGAGGCGGACGTGCGGGAGCTTTTGGCGGACGAATCCCGGCTGTTTTGCATCAAGCCATCGATGGCGATTGATGGCTCGGGAAAGCTAAAGGAGTACGCCCACGACGTGGGGCGTCCGCGTGGCGATCTCTGGGAGAACTGCATCTGGGAGGAGTCGATCAGCATTGAGGGCGACGACCTCTACTGCTTCCAGGCGATCCACCAGGAGAGCGACGTCGTTCCGGAGAACATTGATGCGATCCGTGCGGTCACCGGCGTGGCCGATGCAGACGAGAGCATCGCCCGGACGAACGAAGCGATGGGAATGGGGTTGTAGGGCGTCCATCCACGGCGAAGTTCTTCTCAGCGAATGCTGGTCTCGGTGATCCACGCACCGAGATCATCGATGACGGTCTCCGTGACGTTCTCAAACGTGAACGTGACCGAAATCCCTCCGTCCTGCTCGGTGATGTTTCCAATTGAGGTTGGCGTACCGTACTGGGCGTGGAGCCCCCACCAGTACGATTCGAGCACATCGGTTGCATCCATCCCATCGCTGGGCAGAAACTCGGGACATTCCTCGACGATTGTGGCTCGTCCATCGTCGGTGAGCATGTGTGTTGCAGCCACAAACTGCCGTTCGATGAATCGTGATGCGAACGTTTTGACTGTCGCCGTGGAGAGTGGCTGCTCAGCCATCGTCGTTTCATTTGAAAGTGGCAATTTGATAACTCTTCCGCAAGTGTTCGGTATGCTGGCTGATACTTTGGTGACAACTCTCACACACCACAGGTACGGTTCAATAGAAATTGCTATTAATTTAATGGGGGTGGTTGAAAGGGTCGCGTTCAGAAGGCTTTTGATCACACGGAGCTTCAGGTTTAATCATGGGATCGCGCGACCGGGACCCGTTCGACGACATCTTCAACGAGCTCAGTCGGATGATGGACGAGATGATGGGTGGCAATTTCGACATGCATGTCGAAAATGGTGACTCAGGCTTTGGGACGGACGTTCACCTCACCACCCAGACTGACGACGACCACGTCTACGTCATCGCCGATCTGCCAGGGATCGACAAGGAGGCGATTGACGTGAAATGCGATGGGAAGACGTTGACCATCTCGGCCAGCACGGAGCACCGGGAGTACGAAGAACAGCTTCGGCTCCCCGTCTCGGTGGATGAACACGCTGCCAGCGCAACGTTCAACAACAACATCCTGGAGATCAAATTCGAACGGAACGACTCCTCGGCCAACATCAACGTCGAGTAACGCTACGACAGCTGGAACTGCCCGTTTTTGAGCACCGTCTCACCATCAATACTGAGCGATGCGTCCGTGCTCATGTCCACGAGCATATCCACGTGGACCGCGCTGTCGTTGCCGTCTTCATCGGCCGGAAGGCACGCATCATACGCTCGCCCGAGCGCCAGATGGATCGTTTCGCTCATTTTCTCATCGAACAGGATGTTATCGGTGAACCGATCGATGCCGTCGTTCATTCCGATGCCCAGCTCGCCGAGCCGTCGCGCGCCGGGATCAGTTTCTAGAATCGTCTCAAGCAACTCGACGTTATCCGCGTCGTAGTCGGTTACCACGCCGTCTTCGAACGTGAGCTCGACTCTCTCGAACCGCTCGCCGGCGTAGGTCAATGGCAGATCGAACACGACAGTTCCCTCGGTGGTTGTCGGTGCAGTAAACACCTCTCCGGATGGAAGATTGTGTGAGTCGTATTCAACGGAGGCCGCGCTGTTGATTGCGGTCCGGTTCGCGATCGAGAGGGTGAGATCCGTTCCTGCCCCCGTTTGAATACGGACGGTCTCGCCGTCATCGAGCGCGGATTTGAGCTGTGCCATCTTGGAGGCGAGTGCCTCCCAGTCGCGCAGAATGGCGTCGTAGACGAACTCCTGGTAGGCTGCAAATGACATTCCGGCCTGTTGTGCGAGCGCTCGGGTCGGATGGATCGTCGACACCCAGTCGGTGTCGAGACGCGCCTCTCGAATTGGAGCCCTGGCGGTGGCGAAGGCCTGCTGTGTCGCATCCGCGATATCGCTGGCTTCGCTGGTGTTCGTCGGCCCGCGGAGACTCAACACAACGTCTGCGTGTTCGTACAGCTGCTGTTCGTATGCGGGCGCAGCAGTGAACTCACCGTCGTGTGCACGGAGATACGCGCGGGATATCTCACTCGAGGCCGCGAGCGTGAGCATGTTCGCGTCGCGTTCGCCGAGCTCGTTCGCCACGGCAACCGCCAGCTCGTGTGCACCATCGCCAACCAGAACGACGACATCGTCGCCCGCCTCGACGCCTGCGCTCCACTCCGTGAGAATCCGTGCGTGTTCTCGAATTCGTTCGTCCATGACGGTGTGTGCCGATTGGCCGCCCTAACGATTGCGAATCGGCTCGCTCTGTCCGGTATGATGGTTGCGTGATGGCTTGGCAAACGCTGAAGGAAACGGCCGCTGATTGAGCGCATAATTGTGCGTGAAAACTCCACTCGAACGGTCTCTCGACGCCGGTTTGGGGCGATCATCGGCGGTGCAGGAACGCTTTCTGGCACGGGCGCTCGTGACACCATCGCACAGCTGACCGAAACGGAGCCGCCACAGAACGCTGCCACTGATGGTGATGACGATGAGGTTTCTCCGAGTCTACAGTTGATGCTCGTGGCCGTGGTGGCAGGAGTACTCTCGCCGATCGTGCTCGGACTGTTGCTCTGGCGCGGTGCCAACGAGACAAACGCGGACGAACTTGATGATTCACGACGGTGATCCATCAGTTTATTCCGATGCAAACCAACTGACGAGTATGGTGGCGCTCGATCTCGATGCGACGCAGCTCGATCGGTATTCTCGGCACCTGATTATGGATGCTGTCGGACCGGAGGGCCAACAGCAACTGCTCAACAGCCGTGTTCTCTGTGTTGGTGCAGGTGGGCTGGGATCGCCGGCGATCGAGTATCTCGCTGCGGCGGGCGTCGGAACGCTGGGTATCGTCGATGACGATGTCGTCGAGCGATCGAATCTCCAGCGCCAGGTCCTCCACACCGAGGCCGACATCGGCACGCCAAAAGTCGAGAGTGCAGCCGCGTTCGTCGAGGCCCAGGCTCCAGACGTGACCGTCGAGCCGATCGAACGGCGGCTCACGAAAGCGAACGCCCGCGAGCTGGTTGCATCGTACGACATTGTACTCGATGGCTCTGATAACTTTCCCACCCGATTTCTGCTGAATGACGTCTGTTGGCTGCGTGGGACGCCGCTCGTTCACGGGGCTGTCCTCAGATTCGAGGGGCAGGTCACGACGATTGATCCACGTGCTGATGGTCCGTGCTATCGCTGTCTGTTCCCGTCTGCACCGCCAGCTGGCGCGGTTCCCGGCTGTGCAACGGCGGGCGTGCTCGGCGTTCTTCCAGGGACCGTTGGCTGTTTCCAGGCGACTGAAGTGTGTAAACTCATCATGGAGACTGGCGATCCACTCGTCGGTCGGTTGCTCAGCTACAACGCTGCTGGGATGACGGTTGATACGGTGGAGTACGCGGCCAATCCGAACTGTCCCGTCTGTGGGACGAACGGCATCGACTCGATCGAAGAAATCGAATACACGGAGACGTGTGCCATCGACGATCACTGCGCCGGTGGCAGCTGATCGAACCCGACCGCGAGATCTTCGTCCGGTTGTCCACAGAGCGCTGGATGCAACAGCTTCCCCAGTTGTTCTGCCGTGTCTGCGAGCGTGGTTCCAGGGCGATGCAGCAATCGATCCCCATCCATTGCGTAGACGCTATCGGACTGTACAGCCCGCAGCTGGTCGTATTCTTCTCGGCTTGTGAGCTCATCTCGGTTGGCAGCCGTTTGTTCGATCGCAAAGCCACACGGTGCGATGACGATCACCGCCGGATCCGCCGCAATGATCGCCTCGAACGACCGTGGAATCGATCGCTCGGCCACAAATGCCGGTTCACCGCCGGCAATCTCGACCAGTTCGGGGACCCAGTGACCCGCCGTCATGATCGGTTCGAGCCAGTCGAGCACGGCAACCGTCGGTCTGCCGGAGGCATCGGCGGTGGTGGCTTTGACATTCTCGATTCGCTCGTCGAACGTCTTCTGGACGGTCGCTGCGGTCTCGGTGACGCCGATTGCCTCACCAATGCGCTGGATGTCTTCGCGAACGTCATCCAGGCTGTGTGGATCGGTGGTGAGCACAGAACAGTCCAGCTCAAGCGTTTCGACCGCCTCGGTAACGAGCACGCGATCGACGGCACAGACATCACAGAGCCCTTGCGTGACGATCAGATCCGGGTCGAGAGCTTCGAGTCTGTCGAGATCGATTGCGTAAACACCACCGTTTCGTTCGGCCTGCAGCACCTGCCGATCTATCGCTCGACTTGAGGCGGTGGCGTCGATCCGGCTTTCGGTTACGGCGGGCGCTGGGTGGTCACACTCGTGGGAGACGCCCACTGGATCGACACCGAACGCAGTCACGATGTCGGTCGCAGACGGTAACAGTGTGACAACGCGCATGGTAGTCGTCTAGCCAGTCAGCCTATTGGTCGTTGCGTTCTACTGGCGAGCATGAAACGAGTCCTCAGAGCCGGGATCGTCGAGACATACACCGTGGTGCGGGTCGCGCTGGACCGGCGCTCACCACACCAGCTTCGGCTCGTGGTTATTTTGCTGTTCGTTGGCGGCTATCTGCTCTCGCCGGTTGATGCTGTCTCTGATCTTCTTCCCGTCGTGGGTCTTGGCGACGATCTGCTCGTGGGCTTGCTTGGTCGGCGATTGATCTATGGAACTACCCCAGCAGAGCTTCTCGAAGAACATCGAGAGGTGGCCCGATCGCAGTTCCGGCTCGCAGCGGTCGTGGTCGGGCTGTTCGTACTGTTGTTCGTTGTGATCGTCGTTCGTTCGCTCGGACTGCTGTAGCGCCAATCGACAGGATCACCGCATTCGAGAGCAAACTGTCCACCATGACTACTGGCTCGTATCGCGTCCTTGAGAGCACTCGCGAAACAGACGAGCTATTATTGCTTGAGACGACGGACGCAGATCCCGTCTACGTCAGCACGGTTGGCTACGAGCAACCGCTTGCCTCGACTGTCGAATCGATCGATCCCGGCAATCTGCTTGCTGCCTCGTTCGACTGGTCACAATCGCGTCCCAGATTCGAAACCATCACCATCGAAAGCACGACAACGTTCACGTTCGTTTCAGGGGCGACAAATCTCTTCGAGGCGGCGATCAACTGCTGGGAGAACGCCAGAGCGAGCGGCGAACCGATGAACTCTATGGTGACTTACGACACGGATCGAAATCCCAATGGCGTCGTCTACGCCTTTGCCGAACAGTCCGGTGAGCAATCGCTGTTCGAGGAGTTTCGCGACGGGATCAAACCGCTCGATCCGCTGCTCGAACCGATCGAGCGCGTCAAGCCACCGTACGCCCTGTTCTGTCTCGATCCAATAGAGTATCCCTGCGTGATCGTCACCATCGCCTTCGATCAGTCGGGACTGTTCGCGAAAACGGTGCGCGATACGTACGTCGAGTGAGCTGTCCCTCCCCACGGCGTAAGAACTATACGCTCACCGGGCGCGCTTCGACCTATGGGGTTTATGGATCGATTGCTGAGCGAAGGCGGGGGCCGAAGCCATCAGCACACCGTCGACGACTACGTCGAGATCGATCTCGACGCACTGGACTCGGAGGTTCCAGACGCCGGAACCAATATCCACGTCGCAAAACTCGACAACAAACAGGATGTGATCGTCATCAAAGACGCAATCTACGACGGCGATATCGTCATCGCCGACATCACGCGACACTCAACGAGCGATCGCACAATGGAACACATCACTGATGAACTGAAACAGGTTGCCAACGAAGTGGGGGGTGATATCGTCCAGAAAGACGACGATCAGCTCATCATCACCCCGAGTGGCATCGGCGTTAGTCGAAAAAAACTGGGGCGATAATCCCCCCGCTAACACACCGCAACGACGGTATCAGGAGAGATCCGGCTCGTCGCTGTCTTCGACCGATCGCTTCATCGAGTCGCGTCGGCTTTTTGCATCCCGTCCGGTTGCCTCGAGTAGAAAGTCATTTTTCGCGTTCACTGCGTTTTCAGCCGCATCGATGTGTCCCTCTGCGATGACTTCCTCGGCTGGGCGCTCTTTGAATTCGACAGCAAGCTTGTCTTTTTTCCCCGAGTACTCAACAGTGCCGGCGACGATCCGCTCGAAGACGGGGTTTTTGGGCTCATCGATCACGAAGAGATCGCTGTTTTTGAACGTCTTCGTCCCGGTGATCGGTCCAAAATACTCCTCGACCGTCGACTCCATGTCCGGGATGCGTTCGTCGAGATGCTCTCCCCGTCGCATCTTGTATTCGCGCATGGAATGATCTTATCGAGAATCGGTTTAGGGTTTCCGTTCACCCGGTCGATTCGTTATCGGTTGACATCCGCTGTGGCGAAGAGAGATACGTCTCATGACAGTGTGGACAGAGATCTCCGGCTCGGAACGGACTGTCTCGGTTTCTCACGTCGAACGAACAGTGTACACACTCGAGGACGGCCACAGACTGCGTCGTAGATTCCTCCTCAGGGGTGGTGTCGGTGGGGGCTGTCGGTCCTGTAGTGATGATTTCGCCGTCGTCGGACGCCGGACTGATTGGCTCTGCAAGCTGTGTCTCGCCCGATCCAGTGGCGCGAGCAGTCCCATCGCCCGAGATCGAAATCTCCGCTTTTGTCCCTCGATCGTGAGCCCACTGGCCATCAGCAGACGTGCTATCACTCGAGAGTATGACAGCGTCGTCATCGGCCGGTGGTGCAGGCTCATCACGCTCCGTCCAGCCATCGGCTGTCGGATGATCGGTCTCGCCAGTGGCCGTCTCGTCCACTGTGGCCTCTGCGTCGGCGGACTCGGACGTGGGCGTCGACTGTTCGGTGTCCGTTGGCACCGTCGTTTTTTCAGCCGAGGACTGATCACCCCCTTCACGTGTCTGAGATGTGATCTCTTTTCGTTCTGCGAGGATCCGCTGCTCGCCACAGATCGAACAGTCCATGACCCGGCGTCGAACGGTGATGACCTCGTTTCCCCGCCGTTCACGCTCTGTTATGAGTTCCGGCTCCTCGAACCGGTGGCCAAGAACCGAACACTTGAACCCCATTGGTGGTATTTGTCACGCTTTATCCATAAATGCTCCCCTCGATTGGGGAACTGGTATATTCGAACCGAGAGTACGCAACGACATGCGCGCGAACGAGGAGTATCGGAATCGCGATGCGACGGAAGTTTCGATACTCGACGCGCTGGTCGAGCGATCTGCAGAAGGAATGACAATTCTCGAGCTCCGGACCCGTGTTGGCGTAGAGATCGACGTTCTCGAGACGGCACTGGCGTCGCTGAACGACGACGGACTGCTCGAAACGTCCCGAACCGATGGGCAGTTGTTGCTCAGACCGGCCGACCGGGTGATTCCGGAGACGGCCACGGACGATCCTGGAGAGCCGACGCTGATCGAACGCCTCCGCGATCGGCTGTTTGGCGACAGGTAGCGACCGGGTGGTTAATTTACGCGGCGCGTCGAGTGTCATCCATGAATGGGCTGGAGTCGGTTCACAACGAGTTCGGGGCGACGTTTACAACCGTCGGCCCAAAGCGCGTCGTCGCCGATTACGGCAAGCCAGCACGCACGAGCCGTGCGGTGCGCAAGGGTGTCGGCGTGATCGAACACGCGTTCGATGTGATTGCGGTCACTGGCGACGATCGCGTGTCATTCGTGGATAACGCGGTGACAAACCACGTTCCACGTGACGATGGCACGGGTGTGTACGCGCTGCTCTGTGATCCCCGGGGCGGCGTCGAAACCGACTGCTACGTGTTCGTGACTGACGGACAACTGCTGGTCCTGACGCCGCCCCAACGAAGTGAGTGGCTGCTTGAGGAGTGGCGCTCGAAAGTGTTCCTCGATGACGTGACGATTACGCATCGATCGGAACTGGCCGTGTTCGGCGTCTATGGAGGGACGGCGACGGAAAAAGTCGCCTCCGTGCTCACGGGTCCAGGTGCCCCAGCAGAGCCGCTTTCGTTCGTTCGTGGATCGATGGACGATGTGGGTGTCACCGTGATTGCCGACGATTACTGCATCGGTGATGAGGGCTATTTTGTGGTCGCCGATGCTGACCGCAGCGAACGGCTGTTCGATATCCTCCTCAATATTGGACTGAATGCCGTGCCGTTCGGTCATACCGTCTGGAATGCGCTGACGCTAGAGGCTGGAACGCCGTTGTTCGAGTCCGAACTCCAGGGTCGCATTCCGAACGTCACCGGCGTTCGAAACGCCATCGATTTCGAAAAGGGCTGTTTTCCGGGCCAGGAAGTGATCGCTCGGGTTGAAAACCGGGGGCAACCGTCACAGACGCTTTCTGGCGTGATGCTCTCTTCGACGGTCGCGCCCGGTACCGAACTGACCCATGAGGGATCAACCGTTGGAACGATCACCAGAACAACGGCCAGCTCTCGGCTCGATGGTGCGATCGGGATGGCGCTTGTTGACGGTGACTCGCCACCGAACGCCGTCTCTGCTGATGGTGTCGAAGCGACGCTTTCGGCACTCCCGCTGGCTGAGATGCCACATCGTTCGGCTCGCTGTCCACGATACGAGTAACGGGCGGAAAATCGATTCAAATTGCGTTCTTATAAGAGACCGGACTTCTGGAGCTTCATGAGATCCTCGGTGTCGAGGGTCTCTCCTTCTTTGAACTTCTGGTAGATGTCTTCGGCTTCTGCGCGCGCCTCTTCGCGCTTTTGTGCGCGCTCGTCGCGACGCTCTTTTTCCTCTTCTTTGTCCAGCTCACGGAGCCGTTTCTGGACACGAACGAAGTCCTCGTGGTGTCGGTCGGCAGACTCCTGGGCCTCGACAAACCGCTCGTGGGCTTCGTCGGCCTCATCACGGATGTCGTCGGCTTCCCGATAGGCTGCGATCATCTGGTTGTGGTGCTCCTGTGCCTTATCGGCCAGCTCGGTCACCTTCTGGTGGTGCGTCGAGGCCTCAGAGCGGATCTCCTTTGCCTCCTCGCGGAGCTCCTCAATGTCACCTCCCTGGTCCAGCTTTTCCTTGCGGTTCTGGTACTGGTCGCGCTTTTCTTCGATCTTCTCGATGAGCTCGCGCTCGTCCTCCGAGGAGAGCACCTCGGTCTGCTGGCGGAACTCGAGCTGCTCGATTTCCTCTTCGAGCTGGTCTAGGCTCTCGCCGTCGTCGAGGTCAAGCTCGGATTTTGTCTCATCGACCTTCGAGAACAGTTCGTTGGCCTCCGCGTTGAGCTCGTTTCGCTTTTGTTTGTGCTCCTGGACTTTGTTGTTGAGCTCGTCGCGTTTTTCGCGGTGATGCTGGGCCTCATCGACCTTTTCGCGAGTTTTGGCGTTGAGTTCATCACGCGTTGAGGCGCGTTCTGAGGCCTTCTGATTCAGTTCGTTGCGTCGGTCACGCAACTGTCCGGCGCGCTTGATCAGTTCGCCTTTGGAGTTGTTCTCGAGTTCGTCGTCGGTGAGGTCTACGTTCTTGGATTTATCGATTGACTGTGCCATAGTTGGTTTGAGTGCTATCCATTACCGCCTCTGGCGATAGCGGGAGCCGGCCGTCTGTAACAACCATCGAATAAGCAGTGTTCCGTTTCATTCTGGTCGCCGAACGATGCTCCTCGAAACGCTAGAGGCGTTCTGGTGCTAGAACATACTGATACAATCTACTTAAACCTTTCTCCACTGTGAACCGTCGAAACCTCCATCAACGGTGGGTACACGCCTCGTTAACGGCTAGCACAATTGTGCATGGATACTTAAATCATGCGAGTACCCATGGAACGGACCGACACCGAACGGGTGAAGACGGTGAGTCTGTCAGGATATAGTAATGGGCGGAGACGGAACAACGGTTGTGGTTCGGGCACAGGGACACGAACACGTTCGTGCAGAGCACGAATCGACGCTTGAGGTGACGACTGATGACTGGTTGACCCCTGCTGGCGACTGTATTGTTGGCGTTGAGGCTGACACGACGCTCGCGTCGTTCGATCCAGCGGTTGTCACCGCGTGTCAGGATCGTGCAACGGCAATCACCGTGACGCTTGCGGCTGGTGGCCACGAAGACACCGTCAGCGGCCACGGTCATCCCGAACTCACGTTCGAAGACGACCGGAGCATGGTGTTGCGCACGAGTGAGCACACCGACGATCGGACGCTGCTGGTTGGTGCGGACAAGGCGGCGTCGGATCTGGACCGGGAGCTTATCGCAGCGCTTGCTGACGGTGCCGATCTGACGGTGACGATCACCGTTGCGTAACGTTTTGTGACCGAAGTCCATGGATTCATTCATGCCCACGGAACCGACCGAGAACATCAGTGGTGGGCCGGCTGGGGGCGCAAGGAGCGATTCGTTCGATCGAGCGGAGAACCCAGCCACCGCCGAGCGGGTGATCGACCGGCTGGGTGAGCTGTACTGGGAGAAAACGTACGGCGGACAGGATGCGTTCGTCTGTCTCGTCCGGACGATTCTCAGTCAGAACACCACGGATGCGACGAGCCAGCCGGCCCACGACGCGTTGATAGAGCGCTACGAGGGTCCCGAAAGCGATCTTGCCCGCACACTTGCGGCTGCTGATCACGACGAGCTCGCCGAGACGATTGCGCCGGCCGGGCTCCAGCACCAGAAGGCAACGTCGATTATTCAGGCCGCAGAGAGAATCACAGAAGAATTCGACAACGCAACCGAATTCGACCGATTCGTCCGAGACACCACAACAGCGACGGTCCGCGAAACCTTACTCGAGTTTCACGGCGTCGGGCCGAAAACCGCCGACTGCGTGCTGTTGTTCGCCGGCGGCCAGTCCGGCGTGTTCCCGGTTGATACCCACGTTCACCGGATCTACCGGCGACTCGGTGTCGCGCCACCGGACGCCGACCACGAAACGGTTCGTGAGTCACTCGAAGCCACAATCCCACCGAAAAAGTGTGGCTTTGGACACACTGCGTCGATTCAGTTCGGTCGCGAGTACTGCACGGCCCGCCAGCCGGTCTGTGTCGACGATCCCAGTGCGTGTCCGCTATTCGATCTCTGTGATCGGGTGGGTGTCGAAACCGACTGAACTACTTCTCAATAATTGACTCTTCGACGGATTCACCGAAGTGACGCGCGACTTCCTCGTGATAGACCAGTACTTCATCGCCAACCTCGAGTTCGGTCACCGCTTTGCGTCCCTCGCTGGTTGCGACCTTGATCGTCTCTGCGTTCTGGAGCAGCGTTTCGATCACGTCACCGTTTACCTCCGCCTGGATTCGGAACATCGGTCGGCGTTCGATCTTCACGCGTCCCACGATCGCTTCGCGGGTGTTCCCGTCGGTGTCTACGACCTGGATTTCGTCGCCGCTGCCGAGCTCAGAGAGATATTTCGTCGTTCCGTCGGGCGTTCGAGCGTAGGCGTGAACGGCACCGGCGTTCACCCGAAACGGCCGCGAGGCCACATACGGTGAGTCTGCGGTTTCTGCGTGGACGAAAAACAGGCCACGACTCATCGATCCGACGAGCATCCCCTCATCGTGTTCGAAGAGGCTACCGGTGTCGACACAGACCCGGTCGGCAGAGCCAGTCTGTTCGATGTCCGTAACGACAGCCGGCGTGAGATCGACCGTCTCTCGACCGATCGACTCGGAGACGGTGACCGTCTCTCTGATCGCGTCGGGATCGTCGCTGTCGAGCAACACGGCGTCAGCGCCCTGTTCTAGGGTTTCGAACGCCGTTCGTGCTTCTTCGGCGGTCTGCACGCCGGCGATGAGCGTCGTCTCCTCGCCGATCCGGGCGATCAGATTTTCCAGTGGGATGATCGTCCAGTCCTCACCGATTACGATCGTATACGCTCCGAGTTCGGCAGCCGATTCGGCGAACGACTCGTACGATTCGCCCAGGATACGGACGAACGCACCGTTCGTGTCGGTGTCCTCGCGCTCAAGAAGATTGCAGTCTGCAGAACCAGAGAGATCGGCAGGAAGATCCAGCGTGCCGTCGCCTTCGCTGTTCTTGCCGGTGATGAGCGCATCAGGCTCGGCGGCAGTTCCGCCGTCCGTGTCGGCTGCTGGTACGGATTCGGCCGAACTGACGTGGACGCTGTCGTTGCCAAACGCTGCGACATTTACCGAGCCGAGTTCACGGACGCGCGCTACGTCCTCATAATCGACGAGTACCCAGTCGACACCGGCCTCGAGCCCTGTAGTGATTCGCCTGCGGCGGGCGTCCCAATCACCCACCTCGTCGTCGGCTTTGAGCCAGACTTCTCGAGTCATTATCTGTAACTGAACGTGAGACCCCTTGAGTATGCTGAAACAGTGTCGTGATACTGATTGACAAGATTGCGTGAGGCTTTTCTCACACCGCACCCATTGCAATGAATGGACGTCGATACCGTACTGTTCGATCTGGATGGGACGCTGTGCACCCATACTGTATCACCCGACCGCCAGCTCGCAGAGCTGTTCGACCGGACCGGTGTCGAGCCGTTTTTCGATCTTTCAGATGTTCACCGGACTGCTGCTAGCATCGATGCTCCCTCACGCGCGTCGTTTCAGCGCCAGCTCTACACACGACTCACGGCCGAGAACGAGAAGCCACCAGGTGTTGCCGATCGGCTGATCGCCGATGAGCCTCCCTACGATCCGACGAATGTGATGTTTCGAGACGGTGCAGAGCAACTGCTTGAGACGGTCGCAGGCTCCCATCGGGTAGGGCTCGTCACGAACGGCGACGAACGAACCCAGCGCCAAAAGCTCCAGCAGCTCGATATCGTCGATCTGTTCGACACGACAGTGTTCGCGGGTGGCGACCTGCCGACAAAACCCGCGACGGTTCCATTCGAGCTGGCGCTTGATGGGATCGATAGTGCCCCCAATATGACCGTTCACGTTGGCGACTCGCTCTATGCCGACGTGGCGGGAGCACACGCGAGCGGGCTCGAATCTGTGTGGACGCCCCTCGCACAGTCTCCACCGGAGTCGCCTGGAGCATACGAGACCACACACGGAGTGCGACAGCCAACCGCGGCCGTCAGCGAACTCACTGGTGTGCAGTCGTTGCTCCGGTGAGTTCGACACGTGCGTGAATGAAGATCGAGCCGATAGGTCCTACGCTTCGATCGCGAGGCCGGCCTGCTCAAGCGCCGCCTCGGCACTGAGATCGTCGTGTACGACGCCGGCGACCGCTCGCGTGATCGCGGCCGGGTCGTCGTGCTGGAAAATCGTCCGTCCCATCGAGACACCGGCCGCTCCAGCGTCCATTGCGCCACGAACCGCAGCCAGCGACTCTCGGTCCGAATCCGGAGCCCCGCCCGCGATCACAACGGGCAGTGCCGTGGCAGCACAGACCTGCTCAAAACTGGCCGAGTCTCCACTGTAGGCCGTTTTTACCAGGTCTGCACCCAGCTCCTCACCGAGCCGGACGGCGTGGCTCAACGCCGCTGGATCGTGCTCGTCGACGCCCGGTCCGCGGGCGTACGTCATGGCGAGCACCGGAATGCCAAACTGATGGGCTTTCTCGGTAATCGTCGCGAGATCCTCGATCTGTTTTGGCTCGTGGTCGCTCCCCACGTTGATGTGAAGCGAGACGGCGTCACCCCCTCGGCGGATCGCGTCGGTGACGCTGCCAGTGATTCGTTTATCGTTCGTGTCCGGTCCCGATACCGTCGAGCCGTTCAGATGAACGATGTACCCCGCACCGTTCGTGTTGCCGTGAACCCGTGGTGAGATCCCCTTTTGCGTCAACACGCTGTCTGCGCCACCACGCGTGACGGCGTCGATCGTCGATTCGATCGCTTCGAGCCCATCAACTGCGCCAAGCGTGATCCCGTGGTCCATCGGGACGATAACGTACCGTCCGGCTGTTCCGATTCGTTCGAGTCGTGCCTGTCTGCCTGTTTCGATACCCATGATAGTAATTACCAAGCCTTCCAAAATGCGATTGCGGTCATGGCTGTTGTTGCAGCTTTGTGATGGCCGTTGTAATTTCTCTCGATTTAGCTTCGAGTCTCTGTGCGACCATATCGGGCGAATCGCCTGCCCGATGGCCCTCGCCGATGATCTCAACCAATGCACTCCCGACGATCACGCCATCAGCACCGCTTTCGATCACTGTCCGGGCGTGCTCGCCCGACGAAATGCCAAAGCCGACGGCAACCGGGAGCTCGATGTCGGTGAGCCGGTCCAGACTCGCAGCCGTCTGCTCGCTCACGTCGGAACGGGCACCTGTGACACCGAGTCTGGCCTGGACGTACAGATACCCAGAACAGAGCGAGACGAGCCGTTCGAGTCGGTCGGTCGTCGTCGTTGGTGCAACGATCGTGATCAGATCGAGTCCGTGACTCTGACACGCGCTGTGCAACGGGCCGGCCTCTTCGGCGGGGAGATCCGGAACGATGATGCCATCGAGCCCCGCTGTGGCCGCTCGTTCGACGAACGGTCGTGGGCCATCGTGCGTTCCGTACTGGTAGATGAGGTTGTAGTAGGTCATACAGACCAGCGGAACCGTCACGTCGAGTTGCTCGAGGAATTTGAAAAATCGAACGGGCGTCATTCCTCCCTCGAGCGACCGACTGATCGCGTTCTGGATCGTTTTTCCTTCCGCGATCGGTTCGGAAAACGGAAGGCCCAGCTCGATCACGGACGCACCACCCCGTTCTAGCGCCTGGACATACTCCAGTGAGGCTTCAAACGTCGGATCACCGGCCGTGAGATACGGGACAAATGCCGGCCCAGTGTCGAACGCTGCAGTGATTGCGCTGTTATGCATCGGTTCCTCCATTGGCTGGTGGGTCAAACACGTCCATGTCTGGCGTTTCGGGAATGTTTCGTCGAGTTGATTCTTCGAGTACGGTCTCCAGATCTTTGTCTCCACGTCCGGAGACGGTGAGAACGATCTGCTCGCCGAGTTGCGATTCGGTTGCCTCCTCAAGCCAGCCCACGGCGTGTGCGGTTTCGAGCGCCGGAATGATTCCTTCAGTCTGTGAGAGGCGGTGGACGCCTGCGAGTGCCGTCTCGTCATCGACGGTGTGTGCACTCACTCGACCGGCATCGACGAGATGAGCGAGTTCGGGCCCGACCCCGGCATAATCGAGGCCGGCAGAGACGCTGTGACTTGCCATGATCTGGCCGTGTTCGTCCTGTAAGACGCGGGTTCGTGCGCCATGGAGCACACCCTCGCTGCCGGTCTGAAGCGTCGCTGAATTCGGAGCCACGCCCGCATCGGCGTCGACCGTCAGCGACTCGCCGCCGGCCTCGACGGCGTGCAGGGCAACGTCGTCGTTCAGAAAGGTGGTGAACGATCCCATCGCGTTTGAGCCACCGCCGGCACACGCTACGACGCTCGTGGGCAACGATCCCGTCCGATCACGAATCTGTCGACGACTCTCCTCGGAGATCACCGACTGGAACTCCCTGACGAGCTTCGGAAACGGATGCGGACCGACGACGGAACCGATTACGTAGTGTGTCGTCTCCACGCTCTGGGCCCAATCTCGCATCGCCTCGCTGATCGCCTCCTTGAGCGTTCCGCGACCGACATCGACTGGTGTCACCGTCGCGTCGTTGAGTCGCATCCGAAACACGTTCGGTCGCTGACGGTTCGTGTCGGTACGGCCCATATAGATCTCACACGGCATGTCAAGATGGGCGGCAGCCATTGCGGTCGCCGTCCCGTGCTGGCCAGCACCGGTTTCGGCGATAATCCGTTCTTTGCCCATATATTTTGCGAGCAGCACCTGTCCCAGTGCGTTCGTGAGCTTATGCGCACCCCCATGGACCAGATCCTCTCGTTTGAGATAGACATCCGTGTCGTATCGATCCGAGAGCGCGTCGGCTCGCTGGAGTGGCGTCGGACGACCGCCGAACGAGCGCATCCGCTCGTGGAACTCGTCCATGAAGCCGTCTGCGTTTTCGAGCACGTACTGCTCGTAGGCCCCTTTCAACTCCGTCAGGGCGGGCATCAGCGCCTCGGGAACGTACTGCCCGCCGTATCGGCCGAAAGTTCCGGTCATTGGGCTGGAGTCGTCAGATCCCGCGTGGTCGTCGTCACGTCGCCGTCCATGATCGCCGTCCCGATCAACAGCGCATCTGCGCCAGCTGCTACCATACGACGACAATCGGCGGGGGTGCTCATGCCGCTTTCGGCAACCACGAGTCGATCATCTGGAACCGCCGGCGCAAGTCGCTCGAACGTGCCGAGATCGACCGTCAGCGACGCCAGGTCCCGATTATTGATGCCGATGATGGACGCTCCTGCCTCGATTGCCGATCGGAGTTCTTCGCGCGAGTGTACCTCGACGAGCACCTGAAAGCCACGCTCGCGTGCTGCGGCTACCATCGCTGGAAGGTCATTACAAAAGCGTGCGATCAACAACACCAGATCGGCCGCAACCGCATCGAGCTGTGACTCACGGAGAATGAAATCCTTCCGTAACACCGGAACTGAGACCGCGTTGCGGACGCGTGTGAGCGTTTCAATCGAGCCACCGAAATGATCCGGCTCGGTGAGCACAGAGATCGCGGCTGCCCCGCCCGCAATCATTGACTGTGCCAGCGCAACCGGATCGTCCGCTCGAATCCCGTCGGTCGTCGGACTGGTTGGCTTTATCTCTGCGATCACCGGTCGCCGGTCGTCTCCCAACGCTGCCAGTCGATCAGGGAATGACCTGGCATCTACTGACACTCGATCGGTGTCTCCCGATCGGGTGCGCGCGCTGTGAAGAATCGATCGCACCGCTGGTGCGACCGAAGACTCCACAGGCGGTGTTCTATCAACCATTGTTGTACGCTAATGAACTCATCTGTACATAAGACTTGCGTCGTTGGGCCCGATGACCACATCGTTGATGGCGACGATCGCCCTACGAGAACGTATGGACGCTCCAGGGGAGGCAGGCATTTTCGCGCGAGAGGCACCGACACTCGACCGAACATTGCAGTGTGGGGTTGCTGGCAGCCGGTTGCTTTCGGTCAGCTTTCCAGCGGAGCCCGATCCGTCGGCCAGCGGCTCACACCAGATTCTCGACCGAATCAGCGAGTATCTGCAGGGAGCGACCGATTCGTTTGACGATGTGACGGTCGGGCTGACCGTCCCGACCGACCAGCGGGCGGTGCTCGAGGCAACTCGGAAGATTCCGTACGGCGAGACGGCCAGTTGCGAGCAGCTCCGCTCGATGGCCGGGCTCGATGAGGATGAGACAGCGACCGTTCACACGGCGCTGCGTAGTAATCCGATTCCGATCGTGGTGCCGGATCATCGCGTTTCCGACGGACCGAGTGCCGTACCGTCCGCAATCGAACGGCGGCTACGAGCGCTCGAAGGCCTGTAAGGCCACGGGCACACACGATTGGTCTCGTTCAGTTCCGTTCAGCTGGCGATTCGAAATGGTTCTCTTATGCTACGTCCAGGAACAGATCCAGAAAGTCGTTGTCCTGACTGTTATCGATTACAACGTTGTTCGAGTCGTCGATATCAACGCCATCGTTATCGACACCACAGTTGTCGTCGTCGTAGGTCACGTCAGTACCACTTGCGGCCGCTGGTGCTGCGCCTGCTCCGGCGAGGAGGCTAACCAGCACGAGTGCGGTCAGTGCAACGTTGAGTACTCGTTTCATGGGTTTTTCGGCTGGGCTGTCGCTAACGGGTGGCCCCCGCCAGGGTACCCAGATGACGGGTCCACCCCGACGACGTCCCAGTGAAATGGTCTTCTTGGAGATGTATTATAAACATTACTATTTATTGTAGATATAGATAGAAAATTCACATGTTTATGAAGGTGCTGTTTGTAAACTGGATCGAGCTGATAATTCGATTAGAAGGTCTGAGATCGGGTTTTTCGAACTTCCAAAATGTGGGCTCACTACAACTTTTCAATTATACTATCATTTTATAATTTCGACGAATTGGAATCGAGCCCGCCGCACTCCGGTGTCTGTGCATCCCAAACCCCTTTGTTGGTTGTCCCGTATCTTGGCGTAATGCCGACGTGTGATATCTGTGGGGAGCAGGTCAGCATGCCCTATCAGTGTCATCATTGTGGTGGCACGTTCTGTGGCAATCACCGGCTCCCCGAGAGCCACGACTGCTCTGGACTGCAAAATTGGGGTGATCCGGGCGGGGTGTTCGATAGCGGCTTTGACGATAGTGTCGCAAACGAGCAATCCACGCTTGGCTCGCGACTCTCCGGCCCGAGTTCCATCATTGGCTATTTCCGCGGGAATATGTCGATGGTCTTTCTGGCCGCGATGATGATCGTGTTCCTGTTCCAGTTCATACTCTACCCCGCGATGTCGATTCCCCCCGGCTCACGGCTGTGGAATATGTCATTCACGCTTGATTCACAGCACCCGGAGTATCTCTGGACGTGGATCACGTCAATTTTCTCTCACGGCGGCATCTACCACATCTTTGCCAACGGTCTGGTGTTGTTCTTTTTCGGACCGATCGTCGAGCGCAAGCTTGGCTCGCGGGATTTCACGCTGCTGTTTCTGGGCAGCGGGCTCGCGGCCGGGCTCGCACAGTTACTGCTCAGTTACGCCACCGGTGAGCCGGCGTTGTTGCTCGGTGCCAGTGGCGCGATCATGGCCGTTATGGGCGTACTCACGGTGTTGAATCCAGATCTCAAGGTGTTGTTGTACTTCTTCATTCCCGTCCCGATCTGGCTGCTCACGGTTGGCTATGCGGCACTGTCGGTGTTGGGCATGCTCTCGGGCTTCCAGGGCGGCGTTGCCCACGGCGCACATCTTGCTGGGCTCATCATCGGACTCATCTACGGAAAACACGAGAAAAACAAGGGCGTCAGCGCGCCGGGCGAACTGCAGTTCGGACGACGGCGCGGACCGGGTGGCCCCGGTCGAGGTCGGTTCTGAACGATGCAACTCGACGATCGGTTTCGACCGGATCCAGCGCTGGACCGCGAGGCAAAGCTCGCCCTCCAGGCGGAGATCGCAGACGCTGCGACGTTCGATGATCAGCTGTCGTTCGATCACAAAACTATCGGCACGGGAACTGACGAGCCGCTCATCGCCGGTGTGGATCAGTCGTTTCCCGACGATCGAGTGGTGAGCGCAATCGTCGTTCTCCGCGGTGACACCGTCGTCGAACGGACGTACTCGGTCACCGAGCAGTCGTTTCCGTACGTTCCCGGACTGCTGTCGTTTCGCGAAGGAGGGCCGATCGTCTCCGCGCTCGAAACGCTTGAGATCACGCCCGATCTTCTCGTGTTCGACGGCAGCGGTCGCATCCACTATCGGGAAGCTGGCCTGGCCGTTCATCTCGGGGTGGCATTCGATCTGCCAGCCATTGGCGTCGCCAAATCGCTTCTCTGTGGAACGCCCGAACGATCCACTGACAGCCTCCACACCGGCGAGAGCGTCCCGATCCGTGCTAACGACGAAATGAGCACCCCGAATGGAACGACCGTTGGATATGCACTCCAGACGCGCCAGTACGAGAACAACCACCGGATCAATCCGGTGTACGTCAGCCCCGGCCACCGGCTGTCGGCGGCCACTGCCACTGAAATCATCGATCAGTGTGGTGGTGAGTATAAGCTCCCCGAGCCGACGCGTCTGGCCGATCGGTATGCCGACCATGCGAAAGAATTGGAAATTTAATAATTGCAATCGAAAAACGTAGGGTACGTAGGACTCCAGTGAAAGCACACAGTATGGAAAAGACGGTGTTACTGACGGGCTGTTCGTCCGGTGTTGGAAGAGCGACCGCGAGTGCGTTTTTGGAGGACGGCTGGACCGTGTTCGCGACGGCCAGGGATCCGGCTGATATCGAAGCGCTTGGAGAGGCCGGCTGTCGGACGCTTTCGTTGGATGTGACCGATGACGATTCGATCGACGCTGCCGTCGAGACGGTGTTCGACGCGGTCGAAACGCTGGACTGTCTCGTCAACAACGCAGGGTACGGGCAGTTCGGGCCGATCGAGGACGTACCAGTCGAGGAGGTCGAGGCCCAGTTTGACGTAAACGTCTATGGGCCCCACCGCCTGCTGCGGGCGGTGTTGCCGAAGATGCGCGAGCAGGAGTCTGGAACGATCATCAACGTCTCGAGTGTCGCTGGACAGGTTGCTGCGCCGGGGATGGGCACATACGCCGCCTCAAAATTCGCCCTGGAGGCGATGAGTGATGCGCTTCGGACAGAGCTTGCGCCGCTTGGCGTGGACGTTGCGCTCGTCGAACCGGGGCCGGTAGCCACCAACTTCGCGGATCGAGCGGACGATGAGTTGGCACAGCTCGAACGCACTGACGACTACGACACGGTCTACACCTTTTACGAAGACACCTCGCTGTTCGGTGGCCAGTCACCCGTGGCTGTCTCCCCCGACATGGTCGCAGAAACGATTCTTGAGGCCGGCGTCTCGCCGAATCCGAACGCCAGATATCCAGTCGGTCCGATCGCCTCAACGCTGCTCAAAGCGCGATTCCTCCCCGACAGCGCCCGGGACTGGCTGTTTACGCAACTGCTGCGGTTGCTGTGAGCCAGTTCACGTGAGACAGGCCGCGACGAGCCGGAGCATCGCCGGCCCGCGCACTTCCGAGCCAAACAGCGGCACCCGCTTGATCGACCGACCACGGAACACGTCCTGTGCTCGCTGGAGGGCCTCCTGCTGGCTCTCCCAACGGTGTTTGCAAAATTCACAGGACTCGACGTCCGGCGTGACAACCTGTTCGGGATCGATCTCGGTGAGCTGGTCGGCAGACTCGGTCACCCGGTTGACGATCAGCGTCCCTGTGGCGATCCCGAACTCATTGAGTCGATCGAGCAGTCGCTCGGACTCCAGAATGCTCAGCTGCTCGGGCACCATCACCACGCGAAACTCCGTCCGTCCCGGGTCGCGAAGCACGGTCCGGAGGTGTTCGATCCGCTCGCTGAACGTTTCGAGCTGACTCGTCGTCTCGTCGGTGTCCACACCGAACGGACCGGGCATCGAACCCAGCATGCCGCGCATTCGCTCGCGGAACGAGAGCAGCCGTCCCATCATTGAGTCCATGATGTCCGGGAGCTCCAGCAATCGAAGCGTGTGACCGGTCGGAGCGGTGTCAACGACGACGCGATCGAAGCGTGGATCGTCGAAGTACTCGAGCAACAGCTGCAACGCGGCGGTTTCGTCGCCACCCGGGACTGTTCCCCCAGCGCTGGCTGTCGGTCCCCCCTCAAACGGTGCGTCTATTCCGTCAAAACCTTCAAAGCCCAGCCCGTCCGCATCAAAATCGTCGAACAGATCGTTCATTTCTGCCACGTCGGCGTTCATCGACGACGGATCGATTTCGACGCCGTACAGCGGATGGGCATCGCTGATTCGCGCGGGCTCGTCCGGCACCGGAAGCTGTAAGATATCAGACAATGAGTGTGCCGGATCGGTCGACACGATCAGGGTCGGGGTGCCGTCGTTGGCGCTTGCGAGCGCGGTCGCAGCGGCGCACGTCGTTTTCCCGACGCCGCCTTTGCCACCGTACAGAACGAATTCGGGCGCATCGACGCCGGACGGCTCGGCAATCTCCGTCGCAACGTCGATAGTTTCGATGGAATCGACCGGTTCAACCTCGATATCGCTCATACGGGTAATTTTCTCGCGAGTCATGTGTACCCGTCGATCTATCGGCAGCCAGAGTCGTCTGCTGGCCGAGACGGGCTGTGCCACACCAGAGTACAAGTCGGTTGCACTCCAGAGCAAACGTATGGCTTCGACCGACGCCGACATCGAGCACGCGATCGGAACGGCGCTTCGAGAGACCAACACCACAGTAGCGGTGGCAGAATCGGCCACTGGCGGGCTGCTTGGCTCGCTGCTCACCAATGTTTCGGGATCGAGCGACTATTTCGATCGGGGCGTTATCACCTACTCTTATGGCGCAAAGCGCGAGCTGCTCGGCGTCGCTCGTGAGCATCTCGACAGCCACGGCGCTGTCAGCGAACCAGTCGCAAAGCAGATGGCCAGGGCGATTCGTGACACCTCTGGCACCACCTGGGGCGTCAGCACGACCGGGATCGCCGGTCCAGAGGGTGGATCAAGCGAATCCTCCGTCGGCACCGTCTACATTGGCGTTGCCTACGCTGGCCCGTGGGGCTCGAATCGATCGAACGCCACGGTCGAGCGCTATGAATTCACGGAGCTTGACTCCCGAATCGAACGCAAAGAACAGTTCGCCAAACAGGCGCTTGAAGATCTCTACGAGCGGATCGAGATCGAACGCGAGGAGACAGACGCCTGAGTTACAAATGACGGTCGATCCAGAGCAATCGTGTGTGTTCTGTGGGACGCGCGTGATTGACCATGATCCGATCAGCGTTCGTTCTCATCCGCCAGCGACCGACGAGCCGGCGTTCTACTGTAATTACGCGTGTCTGTCAGCACGGATCGAGGAGCAGGGACTCCACCTCGGCGATGCGTGTGCGTGGAATCCTGAGTGATGGAAAAGATAGTTATCGGTTGCTGGTAATGATTTCAGATATGGAAACAGCAACTATCTATCATGTTTTGAACCTCAGTATGGGCATCCTGTTCGGTCTCTATGGGCTGCTGGAATCGACGGGGCTTGGGTTCGTGTTGATTGGGATCGGTAGTGTGATGATCATCGTCGGTGCACTCTATCAGTTGTTCTCCGATGACGGGACAACGAAGGACATTTCTCCGGGATATCTCAAATTTCAGGCCGTTGTGGTCTTGCTGATGGCACTTAGTGTCGGACTCACCCTCCTGTAACGGACGCGTCGAACGGCAAGCGCTAACTGTAGTGACCCAAAACCAATCTGACAATGAATAAGGATGGGCACGTGCTCAACGGGTTGTTGTTCGGCATTGGTGTTGGCTTCTTGCTGGACCCATCAGGGAAAGAGACGACGATCATCTCGATCATCGAGGTGACGATCCCGGTGACGCTGGGCGCGCTAGTTCCCGACATTGACACGGAGTTCGGCCGTCACCGAAAGACGCTGCACAATCTGCCGGTGTTAGGGCTGTTCGTTGCGTTTCCATACGTGTTCGGAAACCTCCACTACGTCTGGCTTGGGGTGTTGACACATTACATTCTCGACATCGTCGGTAGCAAGCGCGGCATTGCGCTCTTTTATCCATACACGCAGGAGTATGGCTTTCCAACCGGCGTCGCAACGAAAAACAAATACACGAACGTGGTCACGCTGGCGATCACGGCCGGCGAGCTGCTGGTCGTGTTCGCTGTGGTGCAAGGGCTCGCTCGCTATGGCGTGTCCATCGCCTAAACGACCCGAACATCCTCGAAACGGCCCTCATAGGCGATGTGGCCAGGATGCGTCGGTTCGGTTCCAGAAAGGAGCTTGCGGTCGATCTTCCCCCAGCTGTTCTCATAGCCCAGATGTGCAAATTCTGCCAGACAGCGAAGATCGTGCTCGACACCGGAGCGATGGAGCACGCGCCGGTCGGCGAAGCTTTTGAGCGCGCGAACGAGATCGTTGGTCGTCTCGATTGGCTGTTCGAACGCCGTCCAGGCCTCGCCGATCGTCCCTGGAAGATGCGCATAGGATGAGGTAAATCCGGGGAGGCCGGTCTCGCGGGCGATCGCCTGGGCGCGCTCGTTGTGCATCGATCGGTGTTTCGGATTGTACGTCTCGACGGCGTGAACCGGATAGCGCCTGATATCGGCCATTTCCAGTCCGACCGTCAGAAACTCCGGATGGGGTGCAAGAATGGCTGCGTTCTGGCGCTTGCACTCCTCGATCGCTCCCGAGAGCGTGATGAAATCCGGAACCGGTTCCTCAAGCCCGATCGCGAGCACGTGCTTGCGGTCGTGCCAGGTGCCGGTGAACAGCTCACGAGCGGGAAACACCGTGAGTTCGTCGTCCGAGTACGCCCGCGCACGCTGTGTGATGGTATCGAGTCGCACAAAATGGGGCGCATACACGAGCCCGTCCAGCCCGCGTGCCTTCGCTCGCTCGACGACTGCGTCGGTGAGAATCTTCACGTGCATGTCGATGCGAGTCTCAGTCGCGTCCCCGGCTGTCGTCACAGCTGACGGTACTCGGAGTCGATAGAAAACGATGACGCTTGGCGCTCAGCCCGTTTGGTAGCAGTTATCGATCTTCGCTGTCGAGGACGCGGATCTGATCGCCACGTACCGTCACTGGGATCGGCACTGTTGCCTCGTACAGTTCGACTGTCACCTGGTCTTTGCCCTCGTCGATTCGCTGGACCTGTGCCTTCTCGCCTTTGAACGGTCCGGCGATCAGCTCGACGATGTCACCTTCTGCAATGCCCTCAACATCGGGCTTTGGCGAGAGAAAATGCTCAACCTCGGCGATCGAAGACTCGCCCTGCACGAGTCCGCGAGCGTGTGGAATCTCATCGAGAATCCGCTCGAAAACGCTCGCATCGTCGGCCTCGACCATCACGTAACTCGTGAGTGAATCCGGTGCGAGCGCTGCGTGCACGGACTCTTCCTCGCGATTAATGATCATGTCGGCGACGGTTCGTTCCTGGCTCGCAGTGGTTTTGACGGCGTAAATCGACATCAGATGCCACCCACGATGAAGCCCATGACGGTGAAGATGAGAAAGCCGAGCAGTCCAACCAGCACAATGCCCGCACCAGCGACGAGCGACACCTGGCCGAACTCCTGTTGGGAGGGAGTGCTCGCCAGTTTGAGCACCCGAATGTACGAGCTGAGTTCTGTCGGGATATCCATAGCGCCTCTTGACGTGGCGTGTTTTTCACTCTTTCTTTCGAGCAGTAGCCCACCGACCGACCTCTTGCACGATGCGCCCAACGACAGACGGGATCAGTCGATAAAATCGATCGATTCCGCGGTCGATGACCGCGTTCGAGCCTCCTTGTCGGCCTCGCTCCGACCGTAGATCTGTGGGGATTCGACGCCGGTGACGACGACCATCGTCTCCATCCGGTTTTCGAACGTCGGATCGACCGACGCACCCCAGATGATCCGTGCGTCCTGATCGATCCGTTCGTAGATCTCCTCGACGACGCCTTCTGCCTCCTCAATAGACATGCCGGGACCGCCGACGACGTTGATGAGCGCGCTGTTTGCGTTAGAAAACTCCACATCGAGCAATGGCGATCGCAGTGCCGACCGGATCGAGTCCCTGGCTTTGTTGTCCGATTCGGAATCGCCAAGGCCGATCATCGCAACGCCACCGTTTTCCATGATCGCCTTTACGTCAGCAAAGTCCACGTTCACCAACCCGGGCTTGGTGATCAGCTCGGTCATCCCCTTCACCGAGCGCATCAATACGCGATCACAGATCTTGAACGCATCCTGCAGCGGCAGATTTGGCGCATAATCTAGCAGCCGGTCGTTCGGGATCACAATGACCGTGTCGGCGACCGAGCGGAGTCGTTCGAGCCCAGCATCGGCGTTCGACCGCCGTCGTTTCCCCTCGGCGGTGAACGGAATCGTGACGACCGCGATCGTGAGCGCGCCCGCTTCCTGGGCCGCTTCGGCGACAACTGGCGCAGAACCGGTACCGGTGCCACCACCAAGCCCGGCCGTGATAAACACCATATCCGAGCTCCCGATCGCGGCGTCGATGTCGTCTCGGTTTTCGAGTGCTGCCTGCTCGCCGATCTGTGGTACCGAACCGGCACCGCGTCCGCCCGTCTGTTTGCGACCGATGAGAATCTTCGAATCCGCAGTGACCTGCTTTGCAAGATGCTGTGCGTCCGTGTTGGTGGCGATCAGCTCCGCGCCGTGGATCCCTTCCTGGGCCATTCGCGTCACCGTATTCCCGCCTGCACCACCACACCCAAACACTGCGATGTTCGTTTCGAGCTCTTTGACGATGTCTGCGAGCTCGTCATCGGTCATCGTGCCGGACGTCGAAACCGTGGCATCCTCGGCCTCCGGGGCTCCATTGGCCTGGGGTTGCTCGACGCCCCCGCCGCCTCCGTCAGGGTCGCCCTCGGCCTCGTTGATCGCGTCCTCGATGATCGAGTCCATGCGTGCGTTGGATTTCAGCAACGCTGGATAACTATCTTTCGCCACTAGTATGACGTGTGTCAGACAAACATACTGAGGAAAACATATGCGTCTGTCGTTCGCGAACGTCTTCTGGATTGATGGTTTCGCCATCGAGATCGATGGCCTGACCGTTCGCGAGGCGACCAAACGCCGGCCCATCGGGGATGCCCAGTTCGCGAGCGCGCTCTGGGACGAACGCGGATCGGTGGACGATCAGTCGATCGTCGTCGCGTTCGACGGCGTCGTATTTACGGTGTAAGAGTCTGGTAACTAGATCCATAAGTTCGTTTCGGTCGACACCCTCGTCAGTAACGACGAGTTGGCCCGCCGTTGCCCCGTTGTCCGTGGTCGTAAACGCAACCGAAAGCGCCTCGAGTTCAGCCCGGAGTTGCTCGCGGTCGATGCCGTTCAGTTCGGCCAGCAGTTGTTCGGGGATCTCGAATCGGTTGAGCGATGCCGGATCAAAAACGGCGGGCGCACGCTCGCCAAGCCGGAGACCATCTTCGATGGCACAGACCGACGATTCGAGTCGTTCGACGAGTGAAATAGCGACGCCATCGGTTTCTCTGAGCCAGGTTTCGCTCACGACGCGATAGCCTAGCGACTCGATCGCCGATCGGAGTGCTGGCTCGTCGTCGAGCACGGCGAGCGAGGCGTTCGACTGTTCGAACAGCTCGTCGATCACGCCCATATTCGACTGGGGATTGCCCATCGCTTCAAGCGCCCAGTCGACCGCTATGTGGCCGACTGCCCAGTCGGTTTCGCGGACGATTCGCTCGAACCGTGGCACGTAGTGGCCGCCTCCGAATCCGACAATGGCACGATCGGTGTCGGGCTCGACGCCGCGAAGATCGAGTATTGCGCTGGCGACCGCGCGGGCACCAGAAAGATCCTCCCATTGTTCGGGGCCGCTACCGAGTTCAATAAAGATTGCGGGCGTCGACAGCTCCGATGGCCCGTGGTGGGTGCCCTCAAGCCCCGTTTCGTACGATGTTGGAGCGTGACGGTCCAGCGCCGCGAGGGCGTGTGCGATCGCGTTGGGTCCAGTGCGAGCGAGCGAGCCGTCGGTCCCGCCATACTCGGCTGGCCCGAGATTTCCAGTGGGATGGGCGCTCAACAGCGGTCCGGTCTCTCCTCGGTGTCGTGAGGCGAACACGAGCAGATCGCAGCCCTCGAACTCGCGATCCACTCCATCGAGCTCGATATGCAACGAGTCGAATTCGCGCAGCACTGCGCCGTCAGTTCGGGCGCCGCCATCGATCGGCTCGAACTCCGTGAGCGACCGGAGCGCCTCGCCGATCAGGACGCTCGCGGGATCCGCCTTGCTGATGACGATTCCTATCACATCGGCCCTCGGCGAGCGGGCGGCTAAAACGCTCCGTCTCAGTCGAACCTGACTGACTGGTCGGTAAATAGCACGGCTTAACTGGACCAGGACGATAGCCGAGATATGGTTGTCTCGAGCGCGATCGCGTCGATCGCGCTGGTGAGTTCGACGACAGCGGTTCGGGCTGTCCTGCTCGCTGGTGCATTCGTCCTGCTGTTGTTTGGCGCAGAGCTGTTCACGAACGGTGTGGAGTGGCTAGGCTACCGTCTCGGATTAGGATCGAGCGCGACGGGGTCGATACTGGCGGCGGTCGGAACTGCACTCCCAGAAACGATGATTCCGGTGATAGCGATCGTGAGCGCATATCTCGCTCACGACACGTCTGGGCGTGCAGAAAGCATCGGTGTTGGTGCGATTTTGGGCGCGCCGTTTTTGCTCGCAACGATCGCCACGTTTCTGATCGGCGTGAGCGTCTGGTGTTTTCGGGACCGACGCGATCACGGTGATCGATTTTACGTCAACCGGGCCGCCACCAGCCGGGATCTCCGGTTTTTCCTGCTGGGCTATGGCTTGGCCGTGCTCGCAGCGTTCGTCCACGTGGAGCTGGTGTCAGACGCGATTGCAGTTGTGCTGGTGGGGATGTACGGGGTGTATCTGTATCGCTCGCTCGCTGCTGATGAGTTCGTCGAGGACGAGTCCGATCTCGACGAGCTGCTCGTTGGTCGACTGTTTGCGGCCCGCGGTGTGACCGGTTCGAACCACGCCTCCGATCCAGGGCTGTGGATCGTCGCGCTCCAGACGGCGATCGCACTGGCGTTCATCATCGGGGGCGCGGATCTGTTCGTCTCCGAGATCGAGTTTTTCTCGACGGAGGTGTTACACATTCCTGGTGCCATACTCTCACTGTTGTTGGCACCGCTTGCCACCGAACTGCCGGAAAAGTTCAACAGTATTCTCTGGATATCACAGGATAAAGACACGCTCGCACTGGGGAACATCACGGGCGCGATGGCGTTCCAGGGGACGCTACCGGTGACCCTCGGCATCCTCTTTACGCCGTGGGATCTGTCGATCCGCTGGGGAACGACGGGCTTTCTGAACGCCACTTCGGCGCTACTTGCGATCGTGAGTGGATTCGTGCTCTATCTCCGGGTTCGAAAGCTTTCTGCGGAGCGAATGCGCCCAGCGCCGTTTCTGATCGGTGGGTGTTTCTATCTGCTGTTTATCGCCATCACGCTGTATCACGTTCTCGTGCTTGGTGTCGCGACCGTACCAGGCCACTGATAGTGACTGGTTCACAAACCGTGATATGGACGTTTACGGACTGCTCGGTAATCCAGTCGAGCACTCGCTCTCACCGCCGCTCCACGAACGAGCCTACGAACTGCGCGAACTCGACGCACGTTATGTCACCTTCGAGGTCGCCCACGGAGAGCTCGAATCGGCACTCGAGGGTGCACGCGCGCTCGGCATCGATGGACTCAACGTGACGATTCCGTTCAAACGCGAGGTCTGTGAGTTCGTCGAACTCGATCCACTCGCCGAACGGATCGGTGCGGTCAACACGATCGATCTCGAAGCGAACGTCGGGTACAACACGGATGCGATCGGCGCAGTGCGCGCGCTCACCGCACACGGTGTCGATCTCGATGGCACTGCCGTCGTCGTTGGTGCCGGTGGTGCTGGTCGGGCTATCGCCTTTGGTCTCGCGGACGAAGGCATGCGCGTCCGGATCGCGAATCGGACGACCGAGCGCGCCAACAGCCTCGCTAGGGCGGTTCCGGGTGCCGATGGCCACGGCCTCGATGCACTCCCCGAGCTGCTCGCAGACGCCGAGGTGCTCATCAACGCGACGAGCGTCGGCATGGATGAAGACGCCACGCCAGTCCCACAAAGTGCGCTCTCTTCGGAGCTCACCGTTCTCGATGCGGTGTACACACCCATTCAAACACGCCTGCTAACCGAGGCAGATGCCGTCGGCGCACAAACCGTTGATGGTGCCTGGATGTTGTTGTATCAGGGCTGTGCGGCGTTCGAGCGGTGGACGGGATACGACGCACCTGTCGACGCGATGAACGAAGCCCTGCGTAAGCAGTTGTAGATTAAGTATCAAACCGATCTAATCTGGTGCGTATTTAAGTACTGTGACTCTCTATCACCGTCCATGAACCTGCTCAAGAAGATCAAATCGATCCTCAACGTGGACGAGCGAGGGTCCAGTAGTGAAGATGATACGAATGACGTTTCCATTCCCTCCGTTGGGACCGACGACGACGAGACGGAGTCGTCAAACGGAGCCAGTGGTTCGTCGAGTTCGGATGGCTTGTCGGACGGCGACGGGCTCGTGGAGGTAGAAGAGGCAGAATCTTCTTCCGATAGCTCGATGGACTCGACCGAGGAATCATCAGTAGAGACTCCGATTAATTCGTCGGATGGGGGCGGTGGCACAGCACAGCTGACAACTGAGCCACAGTCATCGTCGGAGGTCTCGACAACGGAGAACGGGATCCAGGCGAACGAACAGACGACCGAATCGGAGAGCGCCACCAGGAGCGCGTCCGGCAATGGTGGGACGCAGACGGAATCAGCTGATACTGCGGCCGACACGAACGGGACGCAGACGGAATCGACTGATACTGCGGCCGACACGAACGGGGCGCAGACGGAATCGACTGATACTGCGGCCAACACGAATGGAACGTCGACGGAATCGACTGATACGACGACACAAAGCGATACGACCTCCACGCCGAGCGAGCCAGTCGATACGATCAAGGGCGTCGGTTCGACGTACGCACAGCGACTCGAATCTGCCGGCATCGAGACCGTCGACACGCTCGCGGAGGCTGACGCCGAGGCGCTTGCTGAAGAGACAGACATCTCACCGAAACGGCTCGAGCGCTGGATCGGGCGTGCCCAACATCGCTGAACTTTCGCAAGAGGAATATCGACGCAGCGATTGGAACTGGTGATGAGTACCGTCGTGACCGACCGTGAGACGTACCGTCAGCTCGCCCGTCCAGGCGTCCGCGTCCCGGTTGAACGGCGGCTGACAGTAGCGGATCCGTTCGTCGCGTATCAACGCGCCCGAGAGGAAACTGGAGGCGTTTTTCTCGAAACGACGGGAGGACAGGACGGCTGGGGCTATTTCGCCATCGCTCCTGAGGAGTGGCTCACGGTCGACAGTGGCGAGTCTGGTGCGCTCGACCGGCTACTCGACCGACTATCTCGGGAGACGCTCGTTCGCGGCGAGTGTGACGTTCCGTATCCGTGCGGTGCGTTCGGCTGGCTGTCGTACGACATCGCACGGGAACTCGAATCGCTCCCGGAGACGACAACAGACGATCGAGCGTTGCCACGGCTTGAGGTTGGAATCTATCCGTGTGTCGCAGCCTGGAAGGCGACGGATGATGATGCGATAACGCTCCGGCTCACGGCGTGTCCGCGCATCGACGATGGAGCGTCACTGGATGGGGCCTACGATCGGGGGGTTGCGATGACGGCCCGCCTCGAAGCGGCGATCACCTCCGGCGACCCATCGCATTCGCCCCCCCCAGCGACGACCGAGGGGTCGTTCACGAGCGAATGCGGTCGTGGAGCGTTCATCGAGCGTGTCGAACGCGTAAAGGAGTCGATTCGAGACGGCGATACCTTCCAGGCGAACATCTCACAACGGCTCAGCGGTCCGGCGTCGGTGCATCCGGTCGCCGCATACGAATCGCTCCGGCGGGTGAATCCAGCACCCTACTCGGGACTGCTCGAGTTTCCGAGTTGTGATCTCGTCAGTGCGAGTCCAGAGCTATTGCTCGAACGAGATGGCGATCGCCTCCGGACCGAACCGATCGCCGGAACACGCCCTCGGGGGACGACGCCGGCCGAGGACGAACGGCTCGCAGAAACGCTCACCACCGACGAAAAAGAGCGAGCCGAACACGCGATGCTGGTCGATCTCGAGCGCAACGATCTCGGCAAGGTCAGCGAATACGGTTCCGTGGAGGTCACGGATTACCGTCGGATTGATCGCTACTCGGAAGTGATGCATCTCGTCTCAGAGGTCGAAGGGACGCTCAGAGACGACTGTGATCTCGCCGATGCGATCGCGGCGGTGTTTCCCGGCGGCACGATCACGGGCGCACCAAAGCCAAAGACGATGGCGATCATCGACGAGGTCGAGAACACACAACGCGGTCCCTACACCGGGAGCATGGGAATTTTCGGCTTCGATGACCGGGCGACGCTTAACATCGTGATCCGAACGCTCGTCCGCTGTGATTCGACGTACACGCTCCGTGTCGGTGCCGGGATCGTCCACGATTCCGTTCCCGACAAGGAGTACGAGGAGACGCTCGCGAAGGGAAAAGCACTGCTGAGAGCCCTTGAAATCGTCGCGAAACCGCCCAACAAATGACAACGGAGAAAATTCTCGTCATCGATAACTACGATTCGTTCGCGTACAATCTCGTTCAGTACGTTGGCGAGGCCATCAGCCAATACGAGGACACTTCGGTGGTCGTTCGTCGCAACGACGCGATCGACGTGGCCGGAATCGAACGGCTGAATCCTGCCGCTATCGTGGTGTCGCCCGGACCGGGCACTCCATCGACGGCGGGCGTCTCGGTGGAGGTGTTCGCGGACTGTTCGTATCCGACGCTCGGGGTCTGTCTCGGCCATCAGGCACTCTGTGTCGCCGCCGGTGGGACGGTGAATCATGCACCCGCTGTGGTGCACGGCAAGCCCTCGACGGTTACACACGACGGCCGTGGCATCTTCGAGGGGCTCTCTCAGGAGCTATCCGTCGGTCGATACCACTCTCTGGCGGTGACCGAATCGCTGCCACCTGCCCTGATCGAGACGGCAACAACGACGGATGAACGGATTGTGATGGGTGTGAGACACCGGAATCGCCCCCACGTCGGCGTCCAGTTTCATCCCGAGAGCATTCTAACGGCGGATGGGTATCAACTAATCGAAACGTTCTGTGACCGCGCACTCACGGATGATCCATGTACGTTCACGTAAACGGAGAGCTTTGTCCGGAGTCAGACGCGACGGTTAGCGTCCGTGATCGTGGCTTTCGGTACGGTGACGGCGTGTTCGAAACGTTGCGGGCCTACGGCGGATCGATCTTCGAATACGAGGCCCATCGTGATCGGCTCCACCGGAGCGCGAGTGCACTTGGAATGGCAGAGGCGATTCCAGCAGATCTGGCCGAACGAATCAACGAGACGCTCGCGAAAAATGAACTCGAAGACGCCTACGTTCGAGTGTCGATCACCCGTGGCGTTCAGCCAGGAAAACTCACGCCCCGCCCAGCGACCAATCCGACGATCGTCGTTGAGGTTGCACCACTGGAACGCGGGGGCATCAACGGCTCTCGCGTCTGGGACGGACCGGCGGTCGTCCAGTCCGTCCAGACCCGACGCGTCCCAGACAGTGCCCAGCCGGTGGCGGCGAAAACGCACAACTATCTCGATGGCATCATGGCTCGCCTCGAACTCGCCCAGGCCGCTACTGAGGACTATCGGGCTGATGAGGCGTTACTGCGCGCCACGGATGGAACGGTCGCCGAGGGCGCAACGAGCAACTGCTTTTTCGTTGATGAAGGGACGCTCAAAACGCCCGCTGAGGGAACGATACTCCCGGGCATCACGAGAGCCGTGGTGCTCGAACTCGCCCGCAAGGAGTCGTTTCCCGTGGAAACGGGCCGGTACACGCTTGCGGACGTTCGCTCGGCCGATGAGGCGTTTTTGACGAACACGACCTGGGAGCTTCGCCCCATCGAATCGCTCGATGGCATCGCGATCGGTGGCGGGCCAATCACGGCATTGCTCACGCGACTGTTCGACGAACGGGTCGAACGGCTCTACGACGACTGAGGTTCCATCGCATCTCGACGGACGACGCCGTCGAACGAGAGCACAAACTCCGGACCAAACGCGTTCGCTGGCGTCTGGTAGCCGATCGGAACGTCGCCCTCAAGCGTTCGTTTTGTACACTCAATGGCAGTTTTTGCGGTGAGCGCGTAACCGTTTGGTGCTTTGAGTCTGGCCACTCGTTCGGTGGTGCCGTCGGTCACCCGCCCCCAGAGCCGCGTGATGCCCGATTCGAGCTCGTCCTCGCTTGGTCCCGAAATCGTCCGTCGGATAACTGACTCAAGCGTTCGTTGTACTGGTGGGTAGCCAAGCAGTGGTGTGAGTCGGCCAGCGAGCGAGAGTGCGCGGATTACTGCCGGCGGGAGTGCCATGTAGAACTCGATCGATTCGATGCCCGTCGTTCGGTAGGCCGTGGAGACGTCGCCCCACGGAATCGTGACGGCCGCCCGATCGCCCTCGCCAAAGTCGATCGTTCGACGGTTGTACGCAGGATCGACCGATTTGAGCGAGCCACCTTCGCGAATCATGCCTCCACCAGCCAGCCCTTCGAGCGTCGACAATGCCGTCCCCGTTGTTGGCGAACCGAGCGAATCGAATCCGAGCTGGAGCGACGTGGGATCATCAAGCGCGCCGGCAAGATGTGCACCCAGACAGTCAGACGGAACGACATCGAACCCCACCCCAGGTAACAGCGTCACGCCGGCCGCAGACGCTGGCTCGTCTTTCTCTGCGATCGCCTCGAAGACGCTGATCTCACCGGTAATGTCGAGATAATCCGTTTCGGTTTCCAGACAGGCCTCAACGATTGGCTCGTAGGTGGCTTCGAACGGGCCAGCACAGTTGAGCACACAATCTATCGATTCTAGCTGGCGAGCGACAATGTCCGCGTGTGTGGTCTCGAACACACGGTGTTCGAGGCCGAGCTCATTGGCCTGTGTTTCTACTTTCGAGACGTTGCGTCCTGCGATCACCGGCGTCATACCGCGTTCGATCGCTTCTGCAACGATCAGCTGACCAGTGTATCCGTACGAACCGTAAACGAGAAGCGTTCCCATCGGTGAAACTGTCGCTGCTCACCGAGTAAATAACTGCGGCCGAACGAGATTTCTATACATTCTGTGGGCCACGAAATTGATTACGCTCCCAGCACTACGTGCAGCCATGCCAAAAACCGTTGAAGCAAAATGCACGAACACGGAGTGCACTCTCGATATGATGGAACTGCACTACACCTACGAGATGCCAGACGAAACGACCGTTGATGACTTCGTCTGTCCGTACTGTGAGTCCTCGACGCTCGAAGAGCTGGTTGTATAGCGTGCGATCCAAACGACTTCCCCGTTCGATGATGTATTATCAGTTATGTTTCAGGATTACGTGACGGCGGCCGGACGAGCGATGGTCGAAACGCTGGGGCGCACCTCGAGCTGTCTCTATGCTCGACGACCGCTGGCGGTCGATCTCCTCGAAAGCGAGGATGCGTATCTCGCCGTCTTCGATGCGCCAGGGGCAACGTCTTCTTCGGTGGCCGTCGAATATGAGGCCCCAACGATCACGGTGACGGTCGATCGCTCACGGGAGACACCCGGTGAGGTGCGCTTTGGTGGACGACCCCTGCACCAATCCCGGTCCGTGCAACTGCCAACTAGCGCGGTCGATTTCGACGGTGCAACGGCTGAGCTGACTGGAAACGGAACCCTTCACGTTCAGATTCCCAAAACAGAATCCGGATTCGACGAACCGATTCGGATCGATCCGACAGAGGGCGACGCCTAGGCAAGCGTGACAGCCGCGGGATGGCAGATCACATCCGTCACGCCACTCGCTCTAAGCGATTCGATTCGCTCTGCCACAGTGTTTCGGTCGCCGGCAATTCCGTACTGGTTTGTGGCCGTTCGCAACACCGATCGTGCCTCGCCAGTCGCATTGCTGTCAGTGTGATACGACCGGTCGAGCGCGCTAAGCGCCTCACGAACGGGCTTTCTTCTGGCGACGTAGTCGCCAAGCGCATCGAGCACCACATCGTCGTTGTCCGAGAGAACCGTTGGCGCATACACCGCGATCGGGGCGTCGTATCCAGCGTTCCTGAGCGCCCGTACCGTTCGACCGGTGGATTTCGAAAGGAGTTCGTACTGGACGCCACCGATCGCCATGGCGATCCGTTCGACGCTCTCAGTTCCGATCCAGGGCTGGTGAGCCAAATTGTCAGCCGCTACCGCCTCACGAAGGCGTGGGGCGATTGCTCGCTTTGCTTCCGTGCCATTGAGATACGCCGGATGCCCGGCGACAAGGACCCGGCCAATATGCGACGGAAGCTCCTCGACGATCGAGTGATCGCCCAGCGGGTCGAAGCCATCGGCACGAACTGGCGTCGTCACAAACACCTGGTGGTGCTCGGCGAGTGCGTCAAGCACGGCGCGCTCTGGAACGTGCTCGTGGCCCTCAAAATCGATCACCAGCCGATCGACATCGAGCGATCGATCGGTGAGCGATCGAAGCTCTGTGGCGGTCGGTTTGAGCGCTAGCCCGTCACAGGGAATGTCTGCAACGGTGGCGAGCTGCTTACGTTGTTGTGCCATCGGTGAACACTGTCAAGCCATTGTCGGTCACGTAGGCGACCATGTGACCAATCGGTCGGCCTGACCCAAAGCAATGGCGCCTGCGGCAGGTGTTTCGTCGCTCAAACCGGAAAGTCAGCATCAGGATCGACCTGGCGATCCGGCGTTTCGGGGACGGTCCAGTCGGTTACCAGCTCCAGAAACTGAACGAGCATGCGAGCCGTTGCACCCCAGACGGTGTAGCCATTGACGCGGAAGTAATGGAGTCGGATCTCGCCCTCGACCGGATGATCGCGTGCTTCGGATTCGTAGTTTGCCGGATCGGTGAGTGCCTCGATCGAGAGATGGACAATCTCGGCTACTTCTCGCTCGTCCGGTCGGTACGTCCGGTCCGGAACCGTCGCGACGACCGGGCAAATAGCATACTGCGTGACGGTCTGAATACAGTCGAGTCGCCCAAGCACGGCAGCCTCCGAGCGAACGAGTCCGATCTCCTCGTGGGCTTCACGGAGCGCGGTCGCGGTCAGATCCCGGTCGAACGGCTCGACACCACCACCTGGGAAACTCATCTGTCCAGGATGCTCCTCGAGATACTCTGCCCGTTTTGTAAACACCAGTGCAGGATCCACACCAGAGTCAATAACTGGAACGAGAACAGCGGCTTCCCGCCCGGCTGAACAGAGGGGAACTGGATCGTGGTCGGAGACCCGTGACAGATCCATACACAAACCACTCTCCGGACGGATATATTTCCCGCGGTCACCGCCACGGATTTCGCCGGCGGTCACACGCTCTGTGTCGGTTCGGGGAGTAAGGATCGGACCTCCTCGAGATCGACTGCCGTCCAGGTTTCGAGATCGTAGCTCACATCGAGCAGTCGCCGGATCGTCTCGTGGTCGTCGGCTGCGACCGCCTGTGCGGTTTCCTGTCGAAACCGCCGCTCGACGGCGTTGCCGATCGCGTCACGATCCACGGCTCGCCGCTCGATCTGTAGAATGTGCGGAAGATCAACTGCATCCGCTGGAAGCGTCGGAAACGCTGTCGGGCCGACGACGAGCAGTTCATCGGTTCGCACGAGGTGATACGTTGCGATAGCGTCCTCGACGATCGACTCCGGCGGTGGGGCGACACCATCTTTGAATGCAAGCTCTTTGGCTGCCTGGTGTAGCTCTGCGTCGGTGAGTGCCCCAAACAGATCGACGATTCCTGCCAGTTCGTCGGGCGTGAGCTCGAGCGTCATCAGTCGGCTCAGTGATTCGTGCTACGAACGCATAAGCTACCGCTTACCAGTTATCAGGAGCCAGCTACTGTCCGATTGGTGACCCCATTCCTGGGAACCGACCGGTGGCGTACAGGCCGGTAGCCCCACACATGACGACCAGAATGACGCCAGCCAGTCCGAGCAACACGGTATCGAACGGCACACCGGAGCTGAGTAGCGAGCCAATGACGGAGCTGCCCGGTGCCTGTGCGATCATCATGCCACCGCTGTAGACGGCATAGGCGCTGGCGCGGTGTTCGTCAGGGAGTGCTGAGAGCATGAACGTATCCACCGTCGGAAAGAGCCCGTGGATGACATAGCCCATCACGAATGAGATGACAAACAACGGAACGTAGCCGGTAGTGTGGGTTAACACGACCAGACAGCCGGCAAACAATCCACAGATACCGAGCATGAGCGGCCCGTTCGGGAGCCGCTCGGCGAGATAGCCCGTGATAACGAATGCTGGAATGCCAGCGCCAAACAGCACCGTCAACAGTCCCTGGGCGGCCGACTGAGAAATCGCCTTCGTGGTGACGAGATAGGTGACATAAAAATTGAACAACCCGTTCCAGACGAAACTCGTGACGCCAACGATCACGACGGCGACGAGAATGAGCCGCCACTGGTGAATGGCTGCCCCAAAGAAATCACGGTCATCGCCGCCCGCTCGTGGGAGTTCCGTGCGGAGCGTTGCCAAAACCAGCACAATCGTAGTAACCACGCCAACGCCCGCGAGCAACAAGAACGTGACCCGCCAGGAGCCAACAAACAACATCAGTGCGATCACCGGTGGTGCGACGACCGCGGCGAACTGGCTTGCCATCCCGTGGACACCGATCATGTCACCGACGCGGTCGGGAAACAGCTCCGTGATCAGCGGATTCGCGGCGGTGAAATATGCCCCACTGGAGATGCCCAGACAGAGTGCAGCCACCATCAACACCTCGATGGTTCCTGCAGTGGCTGCAAACAGTGCCGAGCCACTCAACACACAGCCAGATAGCAACACGACCGTGTGTCGGTCGACGCGCGTGAGCAGATAGCCGACCGGAATCCGTGGGATGGCGCTGCCAAACCAGACGAGCGTCGCCAGCAGACCGACCGCCGCATCCGTGACGCCAAACGTCGCTTTCAGTGGCTCGAGTAGCGGCGAGAAGACGACTCTCCCGAAATTAACCAGAAAGACGAGCGAACAGAGCGAGCCGAACAGCTGACGACGTGACACAGCAGCTCTCCGTGGCCAGTCCCATCAACTCTTTTGGATCCTCTCTATGTATGTGTGAAATTAGCGTGCTAGGCTCACTCGAACGTCTCGTCGAACGCGGTTGCACCCATCGGCTCGAATCGTCCGGCGTCGATCGCCGCTTTGGCGTGGGCGATCGATTTCGTCCCGATGAGTGCGCTGGTGACGCCGGGTGCGCTGCGGGCGAAGTTGATTGCTCGTTTGGCTGCCGTGTTCCCCGAGAGCTTTGCGTCCACGGCGTCGGGAATGGCACTCTCATTCGTTAGCGCACCCTGCTGGAGCGAGGCGCTGGTAAACACCGAAAGCCCGGCGTCGTGCGCAAAGCGAAGTGCGCTTTTGGTGCCCTCGGATGATTCATGAGCGGCCACGGTGAAGGCGTCGGCCATCTGCACGTTGAACGGCAGCTGGATCGCCCGAAAGTGTGTTGCGGTGCTGTCTGCAGCTCGGGCCGCCCGTCGGGCCCGATCGACGACAACCGGCAAGGAGAGATACGACGCATGCGATGGTGGCACGCGGAAACATTCCCAGGAGGCGATTCCATAGTGACGGATGTCACCGTTCTGTGCCCGTCGTTCGAGGCGAGTAAACGTTGCCTCTAGCTGGTCATAGACGGCATCGGTAGATTTCGTTGTTAGCTGTGTTTCCGGATTGTGGACGTAGTAGCAATCGATCGTTTCGAGCCCGAGATTCTCCAGCGAGCGATCAAGCTGATCGTCGATGAACGCTGGCTGGATACAGTTGCCATGGACCAGCTCGTCCGGATCGATCAGCCCAGAATCGAAATACTCGCGCTCAATGAATTCGTGTGGTTCTTCGGGCTGTGTGCGATCGAACGGCACGAAGCCGCCTTTTGTTGCCACGAGGACGCTTTCCCTGTCGGTCGTTGAGTCATTGAGTGCCGCGTTTACCGCTCGTTCGCTGCGCTGATGTCGGTAGTTGATCGCCGTGTCGATGACGTTACACCCACCATCGATCGCGGTCGTGATCGTCTCGCGGTAGGCATCGTCCACCTCGTCGGTCGGCGCGCCGAGATACGTACCGATACCGACCGAGGAGACGATGCTCTCGCCAAACCGTCGGAAGTAGGTCCGCGCAAATTCGTCGTGGTCGTCACGGTACGCCCAGGTTTCGCGTTTTCTCGCCATGGGTTATTCCTCCGCGTCGGTCTGTGTGGCCGACTCGATCGCTCGGCGATAGCCCGATCGAAATGTTGGATGGTCGAACTCGTAGCCAGCGGTGCGGAGCCAGTCGTTCGAGCACCGCTTTGCGGTGTGCAGCCGTCGTTTTGCCGGCACGGAGAGATCACCTTGCTCAAGCCGTTCGGCTTTCGTCTGTAGCGGTGGTGTTTCGGTGTCACATTCGGCTGCGAGCCAGCGTGCCAACGTCCATTTCTCGACCGGTTCGTCGTCAACAGCAAGCACGGTGTCGGTATCCGGCTCCGTTTCGAGCAGCCATCGCAGAATTCCAGCCGCATCATCGCGGTGGAGCATGTTCAGTATCCCTGCCGTGACTGGGCCACTGCAATAGCGCTTGAGTCGGTATCGCCCTGGTCCGTACAGTCCTGCGAATCGCACGACGGTGCCGTCGATGTCGTGCGATTGTGCCGTTTCCCGAGCAATCCGTTCTGCGGTCGCGAGAATCTCCGTTTTCTCCGTTGTTGGCTCGATTGGCGTCGCTTCGGTGACCCAGTCGCCGCCGTGGTCGCCGTAGACGCTCGTTGAACCGGTGTAAAGAAGGCGCTCAGGTGGATGGTCGCGGTCGGCGAAGGACTCGATGACGGTTCGGAGCCCATCGACGTACGCCCGTCTGGCGTCGTCGCCGCTGCGTCCGCCGGCGCTCACCGCATAAACGATCGCATCGACATCAGGAACTGCTTCGAGGTCGTTGTCGTCGGTAACGTCGGCCTGAATCGGCGTTGCGCCTGTGGCTTCGATCTGATCGAGTCCGTCAGCCGATCGTCGAACGCCGTACACTGTCCTCTCTTCGAGAGCTTCACAGAGCGCCAGCCCGACGTAGCCACAGCCGAGCACCGCGACGGTCATCGTTTGTGCGCCTCGATCGTCGATAACAATAGCGCAAACTCGCCGAGGGTCATTGGCGCTCGCCCCTCAATTTTCTGTTGAATCGCCCGCGCTTCGATGCGGTCGTCGATCTCGCCTTCGAGCGTGTCGACATCGAGCACGGCCGTCGTCATCCCGAGCAACAGGGCATCTCTGGCTTCGATCACCACGGTCTCACCGTCTGGTGCGCCGTTCGTGAGCGCGTAGATCGCCCCCGCTTCGTCGAGATCGATCTCGGTTTCCCCGTTCGTGATCGCTTCCAACCGCTCGGCGTCGATCGCCGTTGCGTCGGTGACTTCTGCGGGACCAACGTCTTCGACGATCGCAGCGAGCCGTTCGACGTAGCGATCGCGGAGCGTTTCGGGGGGCATGCTGGCTGGCTCCTCGACGAGCGTCTGTAACATATCACTGCGTAGTTGCGCTCGCTACAAGTGTGGCTCGCTCTCTATAATTGCGAACGTCTCATCGAGCACCAGCTCAAGGCGATCGCCGTCGAGTTCGATCCACACGTCGATCGACAGTGGATCGGTCGATCGAATCGCCGCGTGTGGTTCGAAGGGCCACGAGAGCTCCCACAACGGCGTTGTGGCGATGTCGATTCCGTGTTCGTAATGGAACACAATGACGGGCGACGCTCCGAGCACCAGTCCCCCCACGACTGACGAATACGTCGCACCACACCACTCACACGTCAGCTCGACCGGGAGCAGGTCGGCAAACGCGTCGGGAATGGCGTCGAGATCCACCAGGGTTGTGCTGACGGGACCATCACAGCGCCAGCAAAAGCCGTTGGTCACGTGCCCGTGACTCGAGCGAGCCCAGCGCTCGAATGTTGTTGGCAGATCGTCGTGGCCGGTTCGTTCGATGAGTGCTGGTGGGACGCCTGCCGAAATGAGTGAATACTCACAGCTGCAACACGCTACCGAAAGCTGCTCGGATTCATACTGCAGCTTGAGCCGAGTGTCACAGCGCACACAGCTGGCCGCAAGGCGCTGCGATTCGATCGACACCTCTCGGGTGAACGATCCCGATGCGATCGAGCCAACGATCCGGTTGCCGGCGTAAGTGAGCGTGTAACCGGTTGTTCCCTGCCCCGACTGCTTTCGCACGAAGGTGCCGACGAGCTGGCCGAGGTGATAGTTGAACCGCCCGGAATCCTCGATGCCAGCGTGTGCGCGGAGTTCAGAAAACGTGCATGGGTCGTCCCGATCGAACAAGCACAGCAGAATCTGCACGCGCGTCTCATCTGAGAGCAACGAAAACGCATCACGAACGGCCACCGGATCGAAGCGTTTCTCGTCTGTCACTCCTGATAGTTGACGGCACAAATCAAAAATCCAGTCGCTCAGACAAGACTCGCGCCGTCGAACGCGCTCCGGTCGTATTCGACTTCCATCAGATCGAGCAGCGTCGGTGAGATATCGAACAGATCGACGCCATCAATATGCGCCGATGGATCATCGACGAACAGACAGGCGTTCTCGAAGCTGTGCATGCCGTTGCGCGGTCCATGATCGAACACGTCGGTGTCGTCTTTGAACCCGGACTTCAGATCGAAGCCGTGGTTCGGAATGACGGTGAGATCCGGAGCGATCGCGTCGTGTTCGCCACGGAATGCGTCCTCATTTTTCACGATCCGCTGGGCGACCGGCTCGCCGTCGGGCCCCTCAAGCCCTTCGATCAGCTCGATGAGCTCCTCACGGGTCTGCTCGTACTCGGATTCGGGAACCGATCCACGCGGCTCACGACCCTCGAGATTGATGTAGAACCGGCCGGGAATGAGCGAGTACGCTCTGGTATCGTCCGAAATGTCGCCGAGCTCGCTGTGATCGTCGCCGTCGAAATCCAACCAGCCCTCCTCGCGGAGCCACGTGTTGCAGTGGACTTCCCAGTCTTCGCTGGTGAAACCGTGGTCGCTGGCCACCACGAGCGTCGTGTCGTCGTCGAGTTGCTCGCGGAGCTTTCCGATATACTCGTCGACTTTCTTATAAAATGAGAGGAACTCGTCGTGGTTCTCGCCGTCCTCCTCGTAATCCTTAAAGAGGAAGTGATTGACGCGGTCGGTCGTCATGAACACGCCAAAGAACAGATCCCAGTCGTCCTCGGCGATATACTGACTGAACGCCTCATACCGGGCGTCGAGCGTCTCGTGGGCGTCGGCCATGAACTCGGATTTGTCGTCCTGGTGGCCGAGCTTGGCGTTTACGTCGATGCGATAGTCGAGCGATTCGAGCGAGGAGCCGAGCGAGTCCGGATAGGACGCTTTCTCAACGTCCGGTGAGAGAAAGCCCGACACCATCCGCTGGACGTTGCGCTGGGGCGGGAACGTCACGGGAACGTTCATCACCGTCGCGTCACGACCGGCGTCGGTCACGCGGTCCCAGACGCGCGTCGCCTGCACGTCCCGACCCATTGGAACGTACGTGTCATACGAGCCGACCTCTCGGTCCTGAAAGCCGTACACGCCCGTTTCGCCGGGATTAACGCCGGTCGTCAGCGATGGCCAACAGGCGCTCGATTCCGGCGGCACGATGCTGTCGATCGCTCCGCCAGAACCGGCGGCCTCGATCGCGTTCAAATTCTCGAATACGTCCGGATTGTCCGCAACGAGGCTGTACGGCACGCCGTCGATCCCGATAAACGCTACGCGCGGTCCGTCGTCACCTCGGAGTCGGTCGAACAGTCCCATACCGCCGACTGCGCGAGCGACACACAAGAACCTTCTTTTCGACGCCGATTACCCCCGTTTGTGATCACTGTCACGCTCTTCGACGCCACGTTCGCCCTTCCTGTTCTCGGGCACGACTGTCAGGTGGTCGATGCCGATTGGACACGGCTGTGCCATACTATACGAGTACGTCTCCAGTGAAGAAATAATTACCCATGCTCATAATGCATCACGATAGCGCTCGTGATGTTTCGCGGGCATGTCCGCGTAGACGATCAGTTGAATGTTTCGTCGTAAAGCTCCTGTGCGTGCTCGATCGCGTCAAGCGCCGCGGCTTTGTCCTCCCAGCCGAGCGTTTCGACTTCCTTGCCGGCCTCGAGGTTTTTGTACGTCGTAAAGAACTCGTCAATCTCGTCCTGTTGTTGCTGTGGGATGTCCTCGAGATCCTGGATATGATCGAATCGTGGATCTTCTTCGGGGACGGCGATCACCTTATCGTCCTGTTCGCCGTCGTCGTCCATCCGCATCAACGCAACCGGTCTGGCCTCGATTACACAGCCGGGGAACGTGGCGTCCTCGACGAGCACTAGCACGTCGAAGGGGTCTTCGTCGTCGTAATACGACTGCGGAATGAACCCGTAGTCCGATGGGTAGTGGACGTTGCTGTGGAGCACGCGGTCGAGCACGACGCCTGGCACGTCCTTGTCGTACTCGTATTTGTTGCGTTCGCCCTTCAGACACTCGATCACGGCATAGATCGTCTCTGGCGGATTTGGTCCCGTTTCGAGATCCTCCCAAAGGTTTGTCATCGACGACACTGCGGGTGATGGCCAAAAGTTTCTTTCGACATCCGGCCCGTCAGCCATAATTTTCCATTGATTATAACATCAGAAACAAAACAATATCATTTTATAATGCCATGTATGAATGGCAATTTATAGAACCAAACCGCATGACGTGACGCAGCTATCAAAATAAGCACTTGATGGTTGAAAAGTTTTAAATAGAGTGGTGACATTTGTATAGGTCATGTCAGAGGCACAGTCAGTCTCCGGCGTATCGCGCATCGAACGCGACCTGACCGCGTTCCAGCAGAACATCCTGGTCATCCTTTCGGAGGACGCCCGCTATGGCCTGGCGATCAAACGAGAGCTAGAGCAGTACTACGGATCGGAGGTCAATCATGGTCGACTGTACCCCAACCTCGACGATCTGGTGGAGATGGGGCTGGTCGAAAAGAGCGAACTCGATAAACGGACCAATCAGTACGCACTAACCGAGGAGGGACACGACGCAGTCATCGATCAGCTGTCGTGGATCTTCTCGCGATTTGCGACGAACAAGAGCCGTGCCGACGAGATTCGGGCGCTCGTCGAGTCAGCCCAGCAGCATTGATCGATATCGCGCTCACTGTCGGGCACAGTCGAGTGCGAGCCTGATCGATTCCTCCACGACCACTCTCTGAGATTTGCTTGGCCATGCGTTCCGCGGATAGTACTCTTCGAGGAACTCCTCTCGGTGAATGTCGCTGCTCTCTGCGATCGTGACGCCGTAATGGTTCGAGCAGAAATCAGCGAACGCCCTGACGTTTTCGCCATGGGTCTCACCCCACTGCTCGGTCACCCGCTCGACCACCTCGCGGTTGCGTGCATCGACGGTTTCCCAGTCAGCACTCGAGGTTAGCAGTGGGCGTTCGATCGCCCGCTCGGTGTCGTCGATCCGATCGATTTCGACAGTTCCATCGACGATCCAGTCGTCAGGATAGCAGACGAGTGTTTCGTCTGTTTCACGCTCTCTGGCAACGTAGCCGTGTTCGGCCAGCAACGCATCGCGTCGTTCGCGGGCGGCGGTTGCCACCTCGTCAGCCCCATCGCGTGCAATGCGCGTGAGCCGAGTGACCTCCTCGACCGTCTCCTCAGGAATCATTGTCGAACGCTTCGTTGGCAAGGCTATCGGCCCGTTCGTTCACTTCGCGTGGCACGTGTTGGAGTGACCAGCTATCGACCGAGGAGAGCAGTTCACGAACGCGAACCCGACGCTCTTTCAGGCCCGGATCGTTCGTGTTCCAGGCACCCGTCACCTGCTTGACGATCAGCTCGGAATCACCACGGATCTCGAGGTGGTCGAAGCCGTAGTCAATTGCCACTTCGATCGCTCGAATCAGCGCCTCGTACTCCGCCCGGTTGTTCGTGGTCTCACCGATCGTTTCGCTTCCCTCGGTGACGATCCCGCCGTCGGTGACGATCACCCAGCCGATCGCTGCAGGCCCCGGATTGTTCCGTGCAGCGCCGTCGAAATAGACGTGTGCACGCCCGCCGTACTCACCAAGGAGCCCAACCAGACGATCGGTATCCTGACCCTGAATGAGAACCTTCTCGTCGTAGGCGACAGCCGTCGCGTTCTCGGTGGTGACTCGCCAGCGTTCGTGGTCGGTGTTTCCCGATGAAACCTCGAACCCGGCGGCTTCGAGGTGCTCTCTCGCGTCAGCCGGGTCACACTCGATGACTGGCATACCAACCGCTCGCCCGTGCGCTGATAAGTGCGTTCCGGTCGATTCGCCACAAACACGTGGACTGCTCACAGGATGCGTTCGTGATCACTTTCGGGCACCGAAAATGCGGCAGATTACTCCAGGTTACGGAAGTCCTAAATATGCTCACCGAGGTAGTATAAAAATGCGATGACACGGTCCACCCGTACGCGGGAGCGCGAGCAGGAAACGGAAAATGAAACGGAAAGCACGCGAGAATGTCCCGAATGCGGGTCCGACCAACTGATAAAGAGTTCGGATCGTGGTGAACTCATTTGTGACGACTGTGGGCTCGTCATCGAGGAGGAGAAAATCGATCCTGGTCCAGAGTGGCGAGCGTTCAACCACCAGGAGCGCCAGCAAAAATCCCGCGTCGGTGCACCAACCACGCAGACGATGCACGACAAGGGGTTGACGACGACGATCGACTGGAAGGATAAAGACGCCTACGGACGATCGATTTCCTCGAAAAAGCGGAGCCAGATGCACCGACTGCGCAAATGGCAAGAGCGCATTCGCACGAAAGACGCTGGGGAACGCAATCTCCAGTTTGCACTTTCTGAGATCGATCGGATGGCCAGCGCACTGGGTGTTCCCCGGTCAGTTCGTGAGGTTGCGTCAGTGATCTATCGTCGCGCGTTGAACGACGATCTGATTCGCGGGCGATCGATCGAGGGGGTGGCCACGTCTGCGCTGTATGCCGCCTGTCGGAAAGAGGGAATCCCACGGAGTCTCGAGGAAATATCGGAGGTGTCGCGGGTCGAACGCAAGGAGATTGGCCGCACGTACCGATACATCTCACAGGAACTCGCCCTGGAGATGGAGCCGGTCGATCCCAAAAAGTACGTCCCCCGATTTTGTTCGGAGCTTGATCTTTCAGAAGAGGTCAAAGCCAAAGCCAACGAGATAATCACCACAACCGCAGAAGAGGGCCTGTTGTCGGGAAAATCACCGACAGGGTATGCGGCGGCGGCAATCTATGCCGCGTCGCTGCTCTGTAACGAAAAGAAAACACAGCGGGAGGTCGCAGATGTCGCACAGGTAACCGAGGTTACCATCCGGAATCGCTACCAGGAGCAGATCGAGGCGATGGGCATTCATAGCTGAGGCTGGTCACGGTTTCGGATCTCGTTCTCCCCGTTTTTGCTCAAGGTTGAAATCCGTCGAGTACCTTCACTACACAATGAATCTCGAGGAGTTCATCGACGACTTCGAGCGTGACGAGGAGGCACAGCGCCGTCGTCTCGCTGCAGAGAAGTCCTATGCAATCACTGAACATCTCGAGGCCGTCGAGGACAGACTCGAGGCGACGCTGCAGGGCGATTCGCTCTTTGGCTCGACTGCGCCGGACATTTTCGTCGGTCGCTCTGGCTATCCCTCGGTTTCTGCGGGCGTTCTTTCGCCGGTTGATCCGGACACCGATGCCAGTCGCTATGTCACCAGCAGCGACTGGTACGAGCGTGGACTATCGATCGATTCGGTATTTCAGGCCCGATCCGGGCTGTTGAATGCGAACCAGCCGACGAACGTCCACGTCGCCGACGCCTGGAATGGGTTCACCGGCGTTCGGCGCGAGGTGGCGATCGCTGACCGGCCGGTCGATGTGGAGGTAGAACTCGCGAATCAGCCAACAGTGGATCTCTCGGTCGATTCGATCGCTTCGCCGAGCGGTCCGAGGGCGACGGCTGACGACGCCCAGCTAGCGGAGAATCCCCACGTTCCCCGTGCGGTCGAAAAGACGCTCTCGGACGACGATTGGCGGGCCACGGGAGCGATGACGTATCTGTACAACCGTGGGTTCGACGTCTACGAGATTAACACGATTCTTTCGGCGGGGGCGCTAGGACAGACGAGCCAGCGCAAGCTCGTTCCCACCCGATGGTCGATCACTGCGGTGGACGATACGGTATCGCAGTATCTCCGCGGGACGATACGGAACGCCTCCTCGATCGATCAAACCGAAGTACGATATGCCGAATTCCTCGGCAACCAGTTCTGGGTCATACTCACGCCAGGGCGCTGGGAGTTCGAGCTGGTGGAGATGAAAGCACCCCAGAGCGTCTGGAATCCACGGGGTGGCGACTACTGGATCGGCAGCGACCACGAGTCGTTCGAGGGTCGGACGGAGTACGTTGACGAGACCGCTGGGGCGTACTACGCCGCCAGACTCGGCGTTCTTGAGGCGCTTGCAGAACGGGATCGCCAGGCGACTGCGCTCGTGTTGCGCAACGTGACCGATGCGTACTGGGGCCCGGTTGGCGTCTGGTTGATCCGCGAGACCGTTCGCGATGCCGTCTCGAACGAGTCGGCGACGGCTGAATCGTTCCACGGCGCGATCGAACGGATCGCGAATGAACTCCCGATCAGCCACGACAGACTCCAGCGTCACTCAGTGCTGACGGCCGGTCGACAGACGACGCTCTCGGCGTTCGATCGGTGAAAAACTGAGATATCCTTACTCCTCGGCCGTGACAACGGGACCGTCGCCGATCACCGATCGGATGGCGTCGGTGAGATCCTGTTCGCGTGGGAAGTACGTCTCATCGATGTCGGCGAGCACGTCGGCGAGGTCCTGTGGGCCATCGGCAGTTCGGATTGCCGAATCTCCCTCGCGGCGAACGACCTCGCTTTTTGGAATGCCGTAGTGGAGTCGTGACGTGATCCGGGCAAGCGGTGCCCCCTCCACCGGTGGCCCCCTGCCGAGCTCGACGGCCGGTTCGGACTCCTCGTCAGTGTCAGCCATGTCGGTATCTCCGGCCGGTTTACGATTAATACTGTCGGTTCAGCTGTGCGGTGTTCCTATTGTGTCCGAGATCCTACGCGGTTGTATGGAACCGTTCGAGCGAAAGCAACTTCTCGAGCGCATCGATCGGGACGGCGCCACCGTCGGCCGGCAGATCCCGGCCGAAATCGACGTGCAGGGCGAAACCGTCGAACTGCGATCGTTCGTGTTCGAGACCAAGCGCCTGGCCTCCATTCCTAGCGAGCGCCGCGAACGCATCGAGACACTAAAAGTTGCGTTGCGGCGCGAGCGAACCGAGCGCGTCGATCGCATCGAAAACGAGGACCTCGAATACGAGACTGCAGACCAGCTCGCAGACAGCGTGATCGGTATCGATCGGGCGCTGTCGGCGCTTTCACAGCTCGGCCCAGTCGATCTCGAGGCCGAAATCGCGGCCAAAGAAGCCGCGGATTCGAAACGGTGGCAGCACTTCCTCAAGCAGGCACTCGGGAAGGACGAAACCACAAAGCGAGGCCGGCGATGACGAGTAGCAACGACGAACTCGCGAGCCTGTTCGAAGAGCTCGCCGACCGCCTTGAGGCCCAGGATGTGGCCTACAAACCGACAGCGTACCGTCGAGCAGCAGAAAACATTCGTGAGTTTCCCGACACCGTCGCTGCGCTTGCCGAAACCGACGGGGCCGAGGCCGTCCAGCAGATCGATCGGGTGGGCGAAGCGATCGCCGAGAAGATCGTCGAATACGTTGAAACCGGCAAAATCGAAGAACTCGAAGCACAGCGCGAGGCGCTGCCCGTAGACATTGCCGGACTCACGAGCGTCGAGGGTGTCGGACCGAAATCCGTGGGAACGCTGTATTCGGCGCTTGGCATCGAAACGCTCTCTGATCTCGAAACTGCTGCCGAAGACGAACAGATCCAGACGGTTTCCGGGTTTGGCCCGAAAACCGAGTCAAACATCCTCGAGAACATCGAATTTGCAAAACGGGCTCAACAGCGCCAGCTCCTTGGCGAAGCGCTCCCGATTGGGACCGATCTCATGGCCTATCTCGATGAGATTGCGGCCGTCGAACGGTGTGAAACGGCGGGCTCGCTCCGCCGATGGCGTGAAACCATCGGCGACGTGGACGTACTGATCGCAAGCGACGATCCCGCTACGGTGATCGACGCCGTCGAATCCTGGCCTGCCGTCGAGAACGTAATCGAGGCCGGCAGCCAGAAAGCAAGCGTCAGAACCGAGGGGGTTCGCGTGGACTGTCGAGTGGTCGATCCAGCGGAGTTCGGTGCGGCGCTCCAGTATTTCACCGGCAGCAAAGAACACAACGTCCAGCTGCGCAATCACGCGATCGATCGTGGGCTGAAAGTGAACGAGTATGGCGTGTTCGACGTTTCTGCGATCGACGATCCCGACGCCGGCCAGCGCGTCGGCGAACGGGTTGCCGGAAGCACTGAACGCGGCGTATATAACGCGCTGGGGCTGTCGTACGTGGAACCCGAGCTCCGGGAGGGCCGTGGTGAGATCGAAGCCGCAACGGCTGGGGAGCTTCCGAATCTGATCACTCCCGACGACATCCGTGGCGACCTTCACGTTCACACCACTAGCTCTGACGGAACGGAGTCGATCGAATCGATGGTCACGGCCGCCACAGATCGTGGATACGAGTATCTCTGTATCACCGATCATGCAGCCGGTCCCGGCATGGTCGGTGGCGTGGGACTGACCGACGACGAACTCGAAGCACAGCTCGCTACAGTCCGAGAAATCGACGACGACGCGGATATCACCGTCTTTGCCGGCGTGGAGGCAAATATTCACGCAGACGGCGAAATCTCCGTCAGTGATGATCTGCTCGAACAGCTCGACTGCGTCGTTGGCTCACCACACGCCGCCCTCGACGGTGATGGCACCGACCGACTCCTTGAGGCCGTGAACAACCCGCTCGTCGACGTGATCGGCCATCCAACCGGTCGGCTGCTCGGCCAGCGCTCTGGACTCGACATCGATAGCTCTACGCTTGCCATCGCGGCGGCCAATACCGACACCGCGCTCGAAGTCAACGCGAATCCACGCCGGCTCGACCTCGATGGCACCCGGGTCCAGGCTGCAATCGACGCCGGTGCAACCATCGCCATCAACACCGACGCACATCGCTCGGAAAGCTTCGGATACGTCGACTATGGCGTCCACACCGCCCGCCGGGGCTGGGCACAACCCGACGACGTGCTCAACAGCCACTCCGTCGATGCAGTACGGGCGTTTTTCGATCGATGAGCCACAAGCGACTTCTTCTCGATGTAATGTGTGGCGACCTCCGAAGTTATCTCCGAATGTGTGGCCACGACACCGTGTATGCGCTGGATCGAGGAATCGAAGACGACGACCGCATTCGATCGATCGCCCGGACAGAACGCAGAACACTGATCACCCGGGATCGACAGCTCGCCGAGAGCGTCTCCGATGCGATCATCCTCACCGCAACCGAGACCACCGAACAGCTGCGGACGCTGCGGGCTGTGGGAATCGAGCTCACGCTGTCGGAACCACAACGGTGTGGACGCTGCAATGGCCCTCTCGAGCGTACGCACTCCCCACGGGCGGACTCCATCCCTGATGACAATCCCGTCTGGCAGTGTTCGGACTGTGGGCAGTTCTTCTGGAAGGGTTCACACTGGGAACACGTACGGGCAACGCTTGATTCGCTCTGACAGATGCCGGCGAAACTAGAAAATGGATTGTCGTATCAGACTTCGAAATTTAAAGGATAAGATCTATTGACAGTATCTTTCATTTCGATACGCCGATGATGCGGCCAGAACTCGTAAAAGCGACAAACCGGTAGGTAGCACGCATATTTGGTCTACATTGGAATTACCGTAAGTATCAGTATATCACATTACAAACCTATAATAAAACTTCGAAAATCTATTTTAGGAATGTGACAGTACTCCAATTCGGATGACGGAAGATGACCATGGCCGTCCGGCAACCGACAGGGTACACAGCAAGCTGTCACCGGGGATGAGTCGCCGCCGCCTGCTGTCCTCACTCTCTGGGCTTGGCTTCTCGCAGGTGACCGCCCAGTTTTTGACACAGGAGGATCTTGCGGGGGCAGCATCGGACCAGGTGCCGATCGTGTGTGGCATCCACCGTGACGATCAAAACTCGGAGTACGATACGCACACGCGAAACGTTCCAGCGGACTGGTACAACGACTATCGCCACGCGACGACAGTGAAAGAAAACCTCGAATCGAAGCTATCGAAAAAAACCGGCGTCGTGAGCGTTGGCGTCGAGCCCGGTGAACTCGGCGGAGACAACTCTCGGTTGATCGTTCGGATGGCAGAGTCGAAGATCAACCGGATGATGGGTGAGGTGCCGACGGAGATAGAGGGTGTCGAGGTCGCCGTCGAATCAGCCTCTGGCTATCGTCGACTCGGCTGTCGCAATGATCTCCGGAACTGGTCGTCCTCACGGCGGACGATCCACGGCGGCTATGAGGTACAAGGCAATGCGTCCGCACCGATCGGAACGACCGGCGCAGCCGCATTCAAGAACGGACAACGCTATCTCGCCACCTGCCAGCACATTTTCAGCGGCAAGAACGTCTCGGGTGCCACGTTGAAACATCCAAACGGGACACCGCTTGGCACGGTGAAGATGAATCGGTGCATGGAAGACTACGCTATGGTGAAGCTCAACGCCGACTATCGGGTCGACCGATCGATCCGACATTCCGGATTCAACGGCATTACCGGCCATTTCACCTACGATGGCCTCGGTCGGCTGAAGAGTCAGGGCGCACGGACACAAAAGGTCGGTCGAACGACCTGCCGAACGAGCTTTGCGAAGCTCCAGACGACCGCAGAAACGATCTACACGGCTCCGGGCTGTGTCCCAAAGCCGTATTCGGTGTTTCACAAGGACGATTCCGGTGGAAGCGACCTCAAGCGAGGTGATAGTGGGTCGATCAGCTTTCACCAATCACCGAACAACTCCAACAAGTGTTGGCTCGTGAGCTTCATCAACTACGAGGACAGCAACACGAACGACGTGTTCGGCATCGGGATGTATCGGCTAAACGACTTTGGCTTTGGCTTCTAGAAGGCACTCGTGTGCCGACCGAGCAGGCGTTCGATTCGGTCGGTACAGAGAAATTCGAGTGCGTTCACCAGATAATGGGCGACCACAACCGCGAGCAGGCTGTTCGAGATGATGAACACGACGGCAAGCGCAAATCCGAGTACGCCCGTTACGAGCATGCCGAGTCGGCCCTGAACGCCGTGGCCCACGGCAAACACCACTGAAGAGCCTCCCGCAAAAAGCCAGGGCGACAATCCGGTCCCTACGCTCGTCACTCCAATGAGAATGGCTCGAAACAGTAGCTCTTCGAAGACGGCGATGATGGGCAACACGCCCACCAGGAGCAACACCCACGCGCTGTGGGAGTCGGGTGTAAGCTGCTCGCGAAGCCTGGCGTCGAAATCGACGTCACGAGCCTTCGCAACCATCGAACCGGCCACGTTGAACAGATACAGGAGTATTCCTGCAGTGATTCCGGTGAGCAGTCCCGTCAGTCCAACACTCGCCTGACTCGAGAACTCGACGCCGAGTGCAAATGGCGGTATCGATGTGATCCAGACTGCGATCACGAGCACCGTCGCGAACAGTCCCTGTGAGATTGCCACGTTCGCGAGCAACACGGCCGTCGATTCGTTGGCTATCGGCTCGCGCTCTGTGCTGTCGGTGACGGCTCCAGAAGAAAGTCGAGCAAGAACGAGTAACAACACGAGGACGACGCCGGCGATCGCAAAGAACGTCGTCCAGTCTGGCACGTTACTGCGGGCTTGGACTGCTTGGGCCGGTTGCAGAGCCTGACTCGAGTGCTTGCCCGGTGATCGATTTGAGGCGATCGACGAGCGAATCCTTCTCGGGCTCTCCAGCGAGTGCAATGTCGAGGACTTCGCTGATGTGTGTGACCGGAATGATCTCGATCTGGTCTTTGAACTCGTCTTCGATCATCACGTCCTGCTCGTTAGCAGCCGGAATGATCACCGTCGAAATGCCGGATTTCGCCGCCGCCTCGATCTTGTGGGTGACTCCACCCACAGGCAGCACGTCACCACGAACCGACAGCGACCCCGTCATCGCGACCGACTGATCCACAGGGATCTCCTCGAGCGCGCTGATAACTGCCGTTGCCATCGTCACGCTCGCTGAATCCCCGTCAACACCCTCGTAGGACTGGACGTACTGGATGTGCACGTCCCTCTGTGAGATGTCCTCGTCGGAGAACTTCTTGATGATCGCCGAGACGTTCTGGACTGCCTCCTGGGCGATCTCCTTTAGGTTGCCGGTGGCGATCACTTCTCCAGGACCCTGTGACGGGGCGATCTCTGCCATCACTGGAAGCAAGATGCCTGAATCCTCGCCCATCACGGCGAGTCCGTTCACACGACCGCTCACGTCGCCCTGTGCGACCGTCATGTCGTAGTCCTTGCGCCGATCAATGTAGTCGTCGGCAAGTTGCTGTTCGATCGACCGTGATCGACCCTTTGCCTGCAGGACATGATCGCGGGTGGTGATCTCTTCGCCGCTTGCGCGGGCGATGTCGCCAGCCACGCGAACCAGTCCACCGAGCGTCCGGAGCTCGAGTGTGAGGTGGTCTTTCCGACCGGCCTGTCGGCGAGCCTCCAGAATCACTTCTTTGGCTGCATCGCGGCTGAAGTGTGGGAGTCGGCCGTCGCGCTGGACCTCCTGGGCGATGAACCGAACGTACTTCCGGCGCATCGAAGGGGAGTCCTGAATGGTGTCGTCCATGTACACCTCATAGCCGTATCCCTTGATCCGGTTGCGAAGTGCCGGATGCATATTCTCCATCGCATCCAGGTTCCCGGCCGCAACCATAATGAAGTCAGTCGGAACGGCTTCGGTCTGCACCATCGCACCCGAAGAGCGTTCGGACTGACCGGTAATTGAGAACTCACCCTCCTGAATCGCCGTCATCAGCTTTTGCTGTGACCGAATGTCGAGGGTGTTGATCTCATCGACGAACAGGACGCCTTTGTTGGATTTATGAATCGCTCCCGGTTCGACACGATCGTGGCTAGGCGTCTCCATTCCGCCTGACTGGAACGGATCGTGTCGAACGTCGCCGAGCAGTGCACCGGCGTGGGCACCAGTGGCGTCCTCGAACGGTGCCGTCTGCTTGTCTGCGTTGTTCACCAGGAGGTTTGGAATCATCGCCTCGTTCCCGCGGTTGGTGTAGCGGAAGAAGAGATAGACCGCTACAGCCGCGATTACGCCAAGCAGAACCTGCCCACGAATGATAGCAAAGCCAAGCACCACGATAACCAGAATCCACATCAAAAACGACCGCATCTGGTTGTGTTTTCTGGCCTCTTCTTTGTGGGCGTCGATGATCTGCTCTCCTTTGCCCGCTGGAACCGTCCGGATCTTCGGCTCGTTGCCGTCGTCCGGATTGTGATACACGAGGATGTCCTGGAGTTCTTCCCGCGGCAGCAGCTGACTCATCGCCTTTGCGAGCATCGACTTGCCCGTCCCGGGCGAGCCGATCATCATCACGTGGCGACGCTGTTTGGCTGCTTTCAAGACGATGTCGCGGGCGCGATCCTGGCCGATAACCTGATCGACGAGTCGGTCCGGAACCTCGATGTCGGCGGTCGTTTCGATAGTCAATCCACCGAGAAGATCCTCCGTCGACCCCTCATCGATCTGATCGTCGTCGATCTGCTCCTGACCGAGTTCCTTTACCACCTCGGCGGAGCTGTCTCCCGATGGAGACAGCCTCTCGTCTGTCTCCTGGTGTTCCGGGAGCGCCTCATCTTGATTGTTGTCGCTCATAGAACCGTGCTCTCAACGTATACGACGAGATGTTTACTGATATACTTTCTCCCCTTGGGACGGAACCCTCAGTAAAAAATCGCCAGCAAGCAGCTGTTATGACAATAATTATATCTGAATGTGTGGATCACTGTCCTTAATAAGGAACCGGTGAAGTTCTATGCATGCGCGGATTCTTCATCGGACGGTTCCAGCCGTTTCACGCTGGCCACCAGTCGCTCGTCGAAACGATAGCGACGGAGGTGGACGAGCTGGTTCTGGGCATCGGCAGCGCTGACCAGTCACACACGCGTCACGATCCGTTCACCCCGGGTGAGCGGATCATGATGATTACCAAATCGCTCGAACCACTCGATTTGACGACATATGCTGTGCCGATCGAGGATTTAAACCGGAACGCAGTGTGGGTGAGTCACGTACAGAGCATGACGCCGGAGTTTGACGTGGCATATTCGAACAATCCGCTGGTAGTGCGGCTGTTCGAGGAGGCGGGTGTCGAGGTCCGCTCTACCCCGATGATCCGTCGCGAGCAGTTCGAGGGATCGGCCGTTCGTGAACGGATGAGTCGCGGCGATCGCTGGGAGCATCTGGTTCCGGATCCGGCGGTTGGTGTTATCGAAGAGATCGGGGGCGTCGAACGGCTCCAGCAGGTGAGCGAGTCCGATTCGAACGGCCGATGATCACGCTCGCCTCGGATTTTGGCGCTCCCTATCCGGCGGCGGTGCGTGGGGTGATCGCACGCACGACGACGAGTCGAATCATCGATATCAGCCACGACTTCCCACGACAGGACGTTCGCACGGCGGCGTTCTGGCTCAAAGAACTGCTCGTGACGTTTCCGCCGGCGGTTCACTGTGCAGTTGTCGATCCCGGTGTTGGGACGGATCGAGCGGCGCTGGTGATTCGTGCTGGTTCACACGCCCTCGTCGGGCCGGACAACGGACTGTTGCTTCCAGCGGCGCGAGCGCTCGCGGATACGATCGAGCCGTTCAAATGGACGATCGACGACCCAGACAGCGCAACCTTCCACGGAAGAGACGTGTTCGCGCCGGCCGCCGCCCGCATCGATACGGTTGGTGTCTCCGCGATCGAGGAACTCGAACCGGTCTGCCCGGTCGATTCCGTCGTCGACTATCAGTTTCCCGAACCGACGATCGAAGACGGCCGAGCCAGCGGCGAGATCCTCATTGTAGACAATTTCGGCAACGCCGTGACGAACATTCCTGGAGAGATGGTTCCGATCGCTCCCGGGAGTTCGCTCCGGGTGAACGGCCAGCCCGTGCCGTTCGAACGGTCATACGCACACTGTCCACGAGAAACATCGCTAGTGACGGTTGGAAGTCATGGCAACCTCGAACTCGCGGTGAATCAGGGGCGTGGAGACGAGGCGTTCGGCGTCAACCCGACGACGCCGGTCACAATAAAATGGGCCGACTAATCGCAGTCGTTAGCTTGCCGAGATCACGTCGTCAATACGCGTGATCATCGTTGCGGCTTCGGTGGCGCTCTCGATCGCTTCGCGTTTGACGGCTGCCGGATCGAGCACGCCGGCTTCGAGCGGGTCAGTCACACGGCCATTCTGGCCTTCAACGATGATGCCCGCAATGCCGTTGCTGTCGTGGGTCGAGCGCAGTTCGACGAGCGCGTCGATCGGATCCATTCCGGCGTTCGTCGCGAGCGTCCGCGGGAGCACATCCAGGGCGTCGGCGAATGCCTCGACGGCGAGCTGTTTCCGGCCAGTAACCGAGGCTGCTTCCTGACGAATGGCGTCGGCGATGGCGATCTCGATCGCACCGGCACCGGCAACGACACCGCCCTTTTCGATTGCGGCTGTGACGACATCAAGCCCGTCGTTGAGCGCACGCTCAAGTTCGTCGGTGAAGTGGTCCGTGCCGCCACGGACGAAGACGGTGACTGCCTCGGCGTTGGAACCGCCCTCGATGAATGCGAGTTCGTCCTCGCCGAACTTCTCGACGCGGACGCGGTCTGCGCTGCCGAGGTCGTCGGCTTCGAGATCGTCGATCGTGCCGACGAGTGAGGAGCCCGTCGCACGGGCGATCGATTCTGCTTCATCGTCCGAGACGCTCTCGAAGGCGAGCACGTCTTCGGTGGCAAGTGAAGAGCCAACGCGGTCGTCCACGTCGCCGGTGATGAAGGCCACGTCGACGCCGCTATCGATCAGGGTGTCGGCGTACTCTCGAAGCTCGTTGGCTTCGGCATCGAGTGCTGCGTTGAGCTGATCGACGCTGCTAACGTTGTACTCGGCATCGATGTTCGACTCGCGCACTTCGAGGTCAACGTCAAGCACGGCGATCGAGGCGTCCTCGACGTTGGTAGGCATGTTCTCGTGGACCGGTTCCTCCTCGGAGATGATCCCTTCGATCAGTTCGGTTGCAGAGGAGGACGCCCCTTTTTGCGTACGGACATCCACGCTGTCGCGGTCGACGCCGTCGGTTTCGACCATTCGGATCGCATCAACAACGGTTTCGGCGAGCGGTTCGGCACCGATGTCTCCGGTGCCCTTGCCGGTCATGCTCGTCACGGCGACCTGCGTGAGCTGCTCGTCGTCAACCGTGCCGTCGACGACGTGCTCGTCGATCGTCTCCTGGGCGATCCGGGACGCTTCGTGGTAGCCCTCGACGATTGCCGTCGGGTGTACATCGTCGTCGAGTAAGTCCTCCGCTCGCGAGAGGAGCTCGCCGGACAGGACTGCTGCCGTTGTCGTCCCGTCGCCAACCTCCTCTTCTTGTGTGCTTGATACTTCGACGATCATTTGCGCGGCCGGATGCTCGATGTCCATCTCCTCGAGAATTGTCGCGCCGTCGTTGGTGATGACAACGTCGCCAGAGTCAGACACGAGCATCTTGTCCATCCCGCGCGGACCAAGCGTCGAACGTACCGTGTTACTCACGGCCTTTCCAGCCTGAATGTTGGACGACTGCGCGTCGTCGCCCTGGGTTCGCTCGGTGTCCTCTGCCAGAATAAACATCGGTTGTCCTCGCTGAGCGGGTTGTGACATAATCATAGAGAGATGGATTGCGATTCTATATAAATCTTCCTGTCTCTCATCGAATAACCACCCAACACAACGGCTTGCTGATTGGTATGCCGAGCTGTAACATCCCTTTTATTCCCGTTCGTCGTAGACGGCAACCGCGCGATCGGCGCGTTTCGACCGACCGTTGTGATTTCGCCGCGGTGTCCGATCTCGAAGTCGCGCGAGCATGCCATCTCTGAGTCCCGTGGCCGTGCCGTTGATCATCGATTTCGAGCTGTCTACCCAGTCGGATGGCCGGCGAGTTCCGCGCGCGATTGCAAGCGTCGCATCGACACCATCACCCACCGCGTGTCGACCCACCCGCCAGAGCGAAGACGGTCCGTAGTTTTTCACGAGCCGATAGGTGAGCGACCGATACCGCCAGTTCCAGTCGCGCTCGCCGCTGGTTGCTTTTGGATCCTGTGGACGAAACCCGAGCGATTCGGTCGTTTTCGCGCTGTGTGGCGTACTTCGCTGATGGGTCACACAGAGGCGATGGTCATATGCAACTGTATAGCCGAGTCGGGCGAGCCGATGCGCACAGTCGCGTGCACCCCCGGTGACGAGATACTCGTCGAAGCCGTCGAGTGCAGCCAACGCTTTGCGACGGAACGCAACGTTTCCCCCATCGAAGTAGGTCACGGACTGCCCATCGATCGTTCGTCGGTCAGCATGCTGGCGCTGCTCGTGTCGATGGGGGTGATGTATCGGCCCAGTGATCGCCCCGGCAACCGGCCGACCGTGGCCGCTCTCTCGGTGGGCAATGCCGGGACGGTCGAGCGTCTGCTCGATTGCTGTAACCCACGACGGCTCTATACAGACCCAGTAGTCGACGAATGCGACCACCGTTCCGGTTGCACGATCAAGGCCGGCGTTTCTGGCAACGTTGACGTTTCGGTCACCGATCTCGACTAACACGTCAACGTCGTCACGGCGTCTGACCATCCCAGTCGTTCCATCAACACTCGGACCGTTCACGACGATGATCTCTGCGGCTGGCGCGTGCAGTGACAGCGCATCGAGACAGTGAACCAGGTGCTCGCGACCGTTCAGCGTCGGCACGACCACCGAAAGCTCCATACAGATAGGCTACTGATTCCTGGGCGATAAAACGATTGGAAACGGGCCTGGATTTACTCAACGGTCGCGTTCCAGTAGGAGACTGACGCCAACAAGTTACCTACCTTCGTTTCTCCCATAGTCGTGTCTGCATCTCTGAATGTTGAGGCAATTTCCCCAGGTATCTGCCGGTAGAAGCCGTATGGGAGGATAAAGTCGTGGGACTCGTCGGTCAGCGTGAGATTTGCGCGACCGAGTAAGGATTCGACCTCGGATTCGGAGTAGAGCCGCGAGCCCATCGGTAACAACCAGTTGTAGATGGTTCGCGTGCTGTAGCGGTTGAATGTGTCGAAAAACACCTGCGTACGCGAGACACGGCTCATCTCGGCGAGAAACGCCGCTGGTGTTTCGGCGAGGTGGAAAAACCGCATGGCGAACACCGCATCGAAATGGTCGTCCGGAAACGGCAGTCTGGCGGCATCACCTCGCATGAACTCGATATCGTTGGAGACGCCGTTTTGACGAACCTTCTGGCGACCTTGTTGGAGCATGGCCGATGAGATGTCGAGCCCGACGATGTCGGCACCGTTACTCGCGAGCATCGCCGTAAACCGCCCGGTCCCACAGGCTATCTCGAGGATTTTCTTGTCTTCGACCGGTGAGAGTGCCTCTAGGACGGCCTGTTTCTCCCGCTGGTCGATGAGCTGTCCTCCCCGGGAGAATCGCTTCGAATCGTATTCATCGGCGATCTCCTTCGCCTGATACCACTCCTGGCCCTTCACACTAGCTCACCAAATTCATTGTGGAAATAAAACGATACTGGATCAGTATGCACATTGGTACCGTCTCTATTCGGGCAGACGAGGCTGTTTCAGGCTTCGACGGCTCTGACCTCGTCGGGATGAATCCGCAGTATCAGCCGCTCGTTTGAAGAATCGAGATTTGGATACTCCTCGACACCCATATAGCGGCCAGCGAGCTCGTTGATGTGATCAACGGCACCGTCCGGAGTGATCTCCGTTACGGTTCCTGTCACGGAGAGACTGCGATACTGATTGTCCGGATCGACCATACTGATCCCAACGACTGGATCGGATCGAACGTTGCGGGTTTTTCGGCGTCCCCGGGCCGTATTTATTAACAGCTCGTTTGCGTCGCTGTCGTAGTCGACCCACACGGGCGTGACGTGTGGTCGTCCGTCGGGAAGCGTCGTTGAGAGGTGGGCGAATGTCTTCTTCTCGAAGAGGTCTTCGTAATCGGCTGGAACGTCCATACGACAGCCCCCATGCGGGCTGTTACCAAAAAGCTCCCGACAGTTCATCTGTCGAAACCACGCCATCTTTTTTGTGTGTGGGTACGGGCAATACCTGTCGAGTATCTATGTATAAGGGTGACAATCATACATTGTAGTGTACGTATTGTTTTGTGGAGGTTATAGCGAAGATTTACAGTCTCGTTCGACTGACGGCCCGTTATGAGTACGAATGCGGAAAATCAGCCCGCCGAGACATTCCTCACTAATCCCGATTTCCGTGACCGTCTCCGTGAGCTTCCACCGAGTGCAAAGCTCGTGGCCAAGGTACTCGACGACGAATCACCACTTTCGCAGGGCCAGCTTGCACAGGAATCGTTGCTCCCGGACCGGACCGTTCGCTACGCGCTCAATCGCCTCGAGGAAGCAGATCTTGTCAATTCCCGATACAGTTTTCACGACGCGAGAAAGCAGGTGTATTTCCTGATCGAGTAGTCGTTGTGCTTCGTGCAGGTATCGATATGTACACCGAGTGAGTAGCTTCCAGCATGGATATTGTTCGCATACCCGTTCCGGTAGCTTCTGCACCCACTGGATCGACGAACGCCTACGTAATCGGTGCTGAAGAGGCGCTATTGGTCGATCCGCCAAGCGAATGTAGCGCGCTTGATGTGGCACTCGAACGCCGAACGATCAGCCATATTGCGGTAACTCATCACCACCCAGATCACACGGGTGGCGTCCGTGCGTACGCAGAGCGGACCGGAGCGACCGTCTGGGCACGGTATGGCCGGACGGCGTCGTTCGAGGCGGCGACTGACTGTTCTCCCGATCGGACGTTTCGAACCGGAACGACGATACCAACCTCTGCTGGAGGAGTTCGGGTGATCGAGACGCCAGGGCACGCTCCGGAACACTGTGGATTCACCGCGGGGTCGACGACGCTCGTCGGTGATCTCGCGATTCAAAACGGTAGCGTTGGAGTGGCCAAGCCGGACGGTGATCTTCGTGCCTATCTGGGATCGCTCCGTCGGATCGGGCAGCTCGCCCCAGAAATGCTTTATCCCGGTCACGGACCAACGATCGATGCACCGGTCGAGACGTGTTATCGACTCTACAACCATCGACGTGATAGAGACTCCCAGATCCTGTCTGCGGTCGCTGAGGGCGCATCGACGGTCGAAGCAATCACTGACATGGTGTACGACACAGAGGGACTCGAACTGCGGACGCTCGCCGAGGGAACCGTTCGCTCTCATCTCCAGAAGCTCGCCGTTGAGGGCCAGCTCAGCTGGGATGGGTCGGTTGCAACCACATGAGCAGGGCTTATCGGTGGTGATCATGTGGAACTCTGTATGGACGATCGCCAGGCGCTAGCAGACGAACGCGATCGTGCCAGAGCGCTCTCGACGGCGGAACTGGCCGATGCAATTGAAGCAATCGGATTTTCGTGCACTCGATGTGGAGCCTGTTGTACCGCCCACGACGACGAGGAGCACACCGCCACCGTCTTTCCCGATGAGGTACGAACGCTTCAGACCAACACGGAGCGCTCCTGGAACGACGTTGCTCGGCCGATGCCGTACGGGATTTCTGAAGCCGGCGGCGAGACGTTCGAGTGGGCGTTGCAGACCACCGGCTGTGGAGACTGTGCGTTTTACACGGAGGACGCAGACGGCACTGGAGGGTGTACCGTCCACGAGGATCGTCCGCTGATCTGTCAGACCTATCCGTTCAGTCTCGCGCTGTCGGGGACCAGTCAGCCGCTCGGTGAACCGGTGGATGGTGATGGACTGTTGCGCGCCCACGAGTGTGAGGGACTTGGCCGATCGATCGACCGGGATCGAGCGCTTGAGCTGGCAGCCACGCTCAAAGAACGGGCGATCACCGAGCTCACGGAAGCGATCGAGCTGCTAGAACGGTATGAACCAGCCAATCCACCGGATCGAACGGTCGTCGTCCACGATTCGGAGGGCGCAAAACGACCGGACGGCACGGAGCTGTAGCTTACTTCATAATCCCGCGGTTACGATACAACGAGGGCCCACCAAGCAGATAGGCGAGGGCCACGACGACCAGCAGGCCAGCCAGCAAGCGACCGACCGGCGGCGGAAGGACGATTGCCAGCGTCTGGACGCTCCCAACGCCGACGGCGTCGACCCGCTGTAGCCCTGGATACGGCGTTTCGATCACCATCAGATAGGCAAACAGCCCAGCCAGCACCGCGAGCGCCAGGGGGTCATCGAGTCCTGCCAGATAGCTTCCAGCAAGAATAACTGCTCCCAGGGTGTTCGGGACGCCACGACGAAACGCCTGGGCGTCCTCCGTGGTGTAGATCGCCGTTCGGACAACCGCACCTACGACGTACGCGCTGGCAAGCCCGGCGACCAGGAGGTGCCCGCCAGTCGCGTCGACTGACCGATTGGCAAGGGTGACGACGAACAGGCCAGGTGCCACACCGAACGTGACGACATCGACGACCGAATCGAGGACGGCACCGATCTGCGAATGGTTGCCGTAGCGAGCGAGCAGTCCGTCGAGTCCATCGGCAATCGCACCGAGCAGTATGGCTCGTGCCCCTATCGCGTGACTGTCGAGCCCACCGACTGTTGGCTCTGTGAGCACACAGATTGCCCCAAACCCAACCAATAGATTCGTAATCGATACGCCGTCGGCGAGGCTAACTCGACAGAGTGGATGGGGGCGCACAGTTGCGATCGCTCCTTGCCAATAATATAGCTTCGCAACTCGCGGCTCGTCTGATGGTGTGGTGAGCAATTAGGGATAGAACTCGTTCTGAGCCGATACCTTCTTTACCTCGTGCCTGTGACAACGTTTTCAGAGGTCTACCATGGAAATCTCAGAAAAGCTCCTGTGTCTGTTTAGCGCCGAGGTGTCCGACGAGGGTGACAGCTACACCGTCGAGATCCCTAGCCGTGAGATCGAAACCGGTTCGGTCGCTCCTGGAGACACGTATCGCGTCGCGTTGATCGCTGGTCCGGACGGTGAGCAGCCCACACCTTCTAGCTCGCCGACATCTGACCAGCCACAACCACCCGTCGAGACCGGCGAGATCAGATACGTCGAAATCGAAGATCTCGGCAAGCAGGGCGATGGTATCGCTCGCGTTGAACGTGGCTATGTGATCATCGTTCCGGATTCTGAGGTCGGAGAGCGTGTGAAAGTCGAAATCACGGAAGTGAAGCCCAACTTCGCCGTTGGAGAGATAATCGAGTGAGCTGGCCCCGGTGGGCATGTCGGTTCGACACAGTTCGCCGTGAGCAACTGGCCTGGAGTTAGCTGGCCGTACCAGACCCACTCTCTATTCGACCACTTTACGTGGACGCGATCGGGAAAACCGCAAGACGGCGTCGTGTTATCTCACTGTACCAAACTCACTATAAGGATTTCTCCCGTGTGACTCATCATGAGCGTTCGAACCCAGTCGGCGGTCGATCTCACGGAAAAACAAACGGCGATACTCAGATATCTCCGCGAGCATTCGGAGACGAAAACGTATTTCAAATCCCGCCTTATCGGTGACGAACTCGGATTGAGCGCAAAAGAGGTTGGCGCGAACATGCGCTCGGTGCAAAAGGCGGCGTTCGATTTGACGATCGAAAAGTGGGGCTACTCTTCGGGGACGACCTGGAAGGTAACGCGATAATCAGGGATCGTATCTGACCAGCGAATCGGCCTCAGCGGCGAGTGAGGTGGCCGCAGGGCCGAACGAATCGGCGTATCGAACGAGCAGGGTAAGCACGGTTTCGGGTTGTTTGACCGTGTAGCCGTTCTCTCTACTCAACAGCCCTGCCCCTTCGAGCTCTTTTGCGTACGTACTCACGGTTGGTCGAGAGACACCGACCGTGCCGGCGATCGTGCTGCCGGTGGCATCCGGCTCACGAAGCAGCGCGATCAACATTCCTCGAGGGGTCTCCCGGCGGAGATAGCCCAGCGCAACGAGTTCGAACTCGCTAAAGCGATCCCCCTCGACGTATCGACGATACTCTCCATCGCGGAAACTATCGATTGCGCCCGACTCTACGAGCCGTCGGAGGTGATGCTGGGTTTCTCCCGTTCCGAGCGATAGATCGTCTCGAATCTTCGAAAAATGCGCACCGGGAGTCGTCGACAGGTAGCCGACGATTGCATCGCGAGTGCTGGATGATGGTCCATCAACCAACCGAGACAGCGGCCCGGCCGCTCCGAGTGCAGCGAATCGACGGAGCGTCGCCCGCTTTTCCGTGTCGACGCTCTCCCCCACCTCATCACTCATTGCACCAGTCTTATACTGTCTATGTAAAATAAGTTGTCGTTTCGTGCAGGTGTCTGGAGATGTCTGGACAGCACCGGGGAAATTTTCAGCTGATTTTATCCATTACTCCACCGCTTGCGGGCGTTTTGAAAAATTGACCAGACCGATGTGTTTCGTGTCAGTACTATTCTTTTTCTAGTTCCACGTCGGCGCGTTCGTCCATCTCTTCGATCACTTCGTCGGTGTCTTTGATGTCGGGTGAGGCGTCGCCTTCACGAATGGCCTGGGCTTGCTCGTCCATATCTTCGACATCGATTTCTGCGGTGTCATCAATCTGGCCGAGTATCTCTTCGATGTTGTCGAGGCCGAGCAGCTCTCGGGTCTCATCGTCGAAATCGAGGCTGTCGAGGTCGTCGGTGTCTAACGCAACGTCGCTGTCGGTGAGGTGTTTACCGTATCGACCGACCAGCGAGGTGAGTTCCTGTGGGAGCAAGAAGGTTGTCGATTCGCCCTGCCCAATCTCTGCGAGCGTTTCCATTCCCTTATCGATAACTGCGCGCTCGCCCATCGATTCCGCAGATTTCGCCCGGAGCACGGTCGAGAGCGCATCACCCTGTGCTTCGAGGATCTGCGCCTGTTTTTCACCCTGTGCGCGGATGATGTTCGATTCTTTTTCACCTTCTGCGGTTTCGACGGCACTGCGTCGTTCACCCTGTGCTTCGAGAATCATCGCGCGTCGGCGTCGCTCTGCTGAGGTCTGTTGTTCCATTGCCTGCTGGACTTCAGGCGTTGGGTTGACCTCGCGCACTTCGACGCTCTCGACGCGGACACCCCACTCGTCGGTCGGCTCGTCGAGTTCTGCCCTGATGCGGCCGTTGATCTCCTGGCGTTTGTTCAGCGTGTCATCGAGGTCCATGTCACCGATTACGGCCCGGAGTGTCGTCTGTGCGAGATTTGAGACGGCGCGTTTGTAGTCATCGACTTCGAGAAACGCCTTTTTCGCGTCCATTACCTTGATGTAGACGACGGCGTCGGCTGTCACGGGCGAGTTGTCGCGAGTGATCGCTTCCTGGCGGGGCACGTCCAGCGTTTGTGTTCGCATATCGAACGAGTAGGTCGCAGACACGAACGGCGGAACGATGTTCAGCCCTGGCTCAAGCAGTTTGCGGTACTCCCCAAGCACGGACAGTGCCCGCTTTTCGTACGCCCTGACGATCTCGACCGATTGCCAGAGCGCGAAAATCAACAACAACAGGACTGCGATTCCCACGAACCCAAGTATTTCTGATTGTAACAGGAGGGCCTGCATGAGGTTGCCTTAGTACACTGGCATTAAAAGGGTTCGCTATGTAATCTATCGGGAATGTTTTCACAATCTGTTGCTCTCACTGCGTTTTTGGCTCCGACTGTGCCGTTTTTCCTTCGGGCTCACATCAGTCACCGTGACGCTCTCGATGTCGATTCCCCACTCTCTGAGGGGTGCTTCGAGCTCCGTTTGGATGCGATGGGCGATTATCCGCTCGCCATACAACACGTCATCACGCTCCATGTCGCCGATTACGGCCCGACGCGTCGTCATCGAGAGGTACTTGACAGCCTGTTTGTGGTCTTCGACCTCACGGATCGCTCGTTCGGCATCGAAAACAGTGATCGTTACTTCTGCGACAGCAGTGACCGGACGGTCGTCCCAGGTGATCGCTTCTTGGCGGGGAACGTCGATCGTCTGGGGCTGCATGTCGATCGATTCGGTTATCGAAATAAATGGTGGGACGTAGTTCAGTCCTGGCTCAAGTATCTTTTTGTACTCTCCGAGCACCCACAGCGCTCGCCGTTCGTGCGGTTTCACGATTTCGACGGTCTGGTACACACAGAAACTGAGCACCACCAGCACCAGGATGCTACCAGGCAAACCGATCTGCAACGGGAGGGCGTGCATATAAACAGTTCCGACGAGCGGAGTAAAAATGTTCTTACGAGGATTCAGGTTCGCGTTCCTCGCCGGTGGAGCCAAGCCCGAGCTCGCCGTCGATGTCGTCTTCGATCACGGATAGCGATTCGACCTGAATCACGTTTCCGCCACCGGGGTCGGTGACGATCACTTCAGCACCGACTGGGATTTCGCCCGTGAGTGTCCGTGCCTGGTAATTTGGATTGAACCCGCCGTTCTGGAGTTTGACTTCGCCGCTGGACGGGGTGACACGCTCGGTAACGCGTCCGGTTTTTCCTCGCAGTGCATCGGAGTCACTCGTCGATTCCGAGCGGCCACTGGAATACAGATCGAACTCTCGGTAGGCATACAGCGTCAGTGCTCCGCCAACGAGCACGGTCAACCCCATTCCGAGCGTCACTGCGATCGCACCGAGTCCCATCGCATTGAGTCCGACGCCAACCAGCCCGGCGAGAAAGAGCGCGATCCCGACGACGATGAAGTGTGCACCGGGTGCGAGCGCTTCTGCGAGCAACAAGCCGGTGCCGATCAGCACGAGCAAAATCGGGAGCGGATACGGCAGCCCCTCGAGGAGGAGGGGGATGATCGAAGCCATACGTGGCGATTGGTGTGTCGGTGTGTTAACCCTTCGGGGGCGCGGTCACACCACGCCAATCAGCAACAAAAACACCCAGAGCGTCGCAGCCACACCCAGCCCAAAGAAGATCGTCCCTTCGATCGTCGGCTGACCAGGCTCTGGGTCTTTTTCTCGCAGTGCCTGGAGTTTGGACTGCTTTTTGTCGCGTTCGTTTAGCTCGTCGATCTCCTCGACCGTGTACCGCCACCCCTCCTCGTCGTCCGTGGGCTCCTGATTCATGTGCAGGATCCCTTACTGGACTTTCGTTCCTGGATCGCTGTCTTCGTGCGTGGTGAGCAGATCGGCATCCTCACCAGCAGCGAGCACCATGCCGTTCGATTCGACGCCGAACAGCTCGGCTTTTTCGAGATTCGCAACGATGACGACGCGCGTGCCAGGAAGCTGGGACACGTCGTGTAGCTGGGCGAGCCCGGCGACGATCTGGCGCTCTTCGGTGCCGATATCGACCGTCAGTCGGAGGAGTTTATCCGCTCCATCGATCGGCTCTGCGTCAAGAATTTCGCCAACACGCAGATCAAGCGCCTGGAACTCATCGAAACTGATGCGGTCGTCGTTAATTTCGTCGGTGGTGGTCTCTGTCTCCATGGATTCGTCGTCGGTAGTTGCTTCGAGTCGGTCGGTAAGCGTTTCGACGTGGTCGTCCTCAATCGGCTCGAACAGCTCGTTCGGTTCGTCGAACGATGCGGGCGGTGGCGAGTGTGCGTCCTCAAGTTTGCTCTCGGTGACGGACGCCGACTCACCGAGCTGTTCGAACAGCCGTGTGGCGATTCCAGGCGTCGTTGGATGGCTGAACACTGCAATCGCCTTTGCGAGCTGCACACAGCCACGAATCACCCGCTTTGCCTCCTCTGGGTCCTCGTCGACGAGATTCCAGGGCTCGTTCGACTGGATATATTCGTTGCCAAAGCGTGCGAGTTCGACCGGCACCTGGCTGACATCGCGGACCGAATAGGCGTTGACGCCATCGGCGAACGCATCGATCGACTCGTCGATCCGTTCGGTGACACCGTCCGGACACGCTATGTCCGGCGTCCCACCGTAGTTGCGCTGTGCAAACAGCAACGATCGGTAGACGAAGTTGCCGAGCGTCCCGATGAGTTCGCTGTTGATACGCTCCTGGAACTGCTCCCAGGAGAAATCCAGATCCTGCTGGAAGCTACTCTGCGTGGCAAGGTAGTACCGCAACAGATCCGGATCGAACCCTTCTTCGAGATACTCATTCGCCCAGACTGCTCGATTTCGGCTGGTCGAAAAGCCTGCGCCGGCAAGCGTCACGAAGCCACACGCCATGACAGCACGCGGCTCGTTGTATCCAGCGCCATCTAACATCGCCGGCCAGAACACGGTGTGATGCTGGATGATGTCCGGCCCGATCACGTGAACGATCTCACCGTCCTCTTTCCAGACGGTCTCCCAGTCGTACTCGTCGGCTCCGACCTGGTCTGAATACTCCTTGGTCGCTGCGATGTACTCGATCGGTGCATCAACCCACACGTACAGCACGAGATCAGTGTCGCCACTCTCGTCGGGATAGTCGATCCCCCAGTCGAGATCGCGGGTGATACACCAGTCTTGCAGTTCACCCTCGATCCACTCGCGGGGCTGGTTTCTGGCGTTGTCCGTTCCATCAAGCCGGTCGATGAACGACTGGAGATACTCCTGAAACGCAGACAGCGTGAAGAACTTGTGCTCTCGGGTGCGGTACTCCGCCGGATTGCCGGTGATCGTGCTCCGTGGCGATTCAATCTCGCCCGGCTCGAGGTGGCGACCACAGCCCTCATCACATTCGTCTCCGCGGGCCGTTTCCCCACAGTACGGACAGATCCCCTCGACGTACCGATCGGGCAACGGCTGGTCTTCCTGTGGGTCCCACGCCACGTCGATCTCGCGTTCGGTGACGTAGCCACCGTCGTCCAGTTTGGAGACGATCGACTGCGTCAGCGCAACGTTCGATGGCTGGTGTGTGTGTCCATAGTAGCCAAAATCAACGTTGAATCGCTCAAACGTCTCCTCGAACTGTTCGTGATACGATAGAGCAAGTTCTTCGGGTGTAACGCCTTCCTCGTCTGCGTTCACCGCAATGGGAGTTCCGTGCATGTCGGAGCCACAGACGTAGGTGACTGGCTGACCGAGCGCATCGAGCGCTCTTGCGTATACGTCTGCAGCGAGATTCCCACGGAGATGACCAATGTGGAGTGGACCGTTGGCGTAGGGCAGCCCACAGGTCACCACTGCCGGTCGATCCGTGGGAAACGGCTCGTGGTGCTGGCTCATACCAGTCCTCTGCCGTCGATCGCTGTAAAGCCGCCGATACGATTCGACAACCGTGTTGGATCAGAAAACGAGATAGACGATTTTGGCCCCTGCAATCCAGATGACCAGCCGGCCAGCGCTTCCAATGAACGTCGCGATCGCAAACTTCAGGTTATCCTTTTCGATCACAGTGAAGGCATAAATCGAGAGCGTGTCGGGAAACCCCGGAATCGATAACACCACTGCGAGCCCGAGATAGCCGTATTTCTGGGCAACCTCAACGGCCGTGCGCTGTGAGATACTCACCACGTCGATTCCGAGCCGGTCTAGCGCTCCCAACACTGGCCCAGAGGTGGTGGCACGATCGCCGATCTGAAGGGCAACAATGCTACCAAGCGCCTTTCCGAGGCTGCTAATACCAATGATGAAGGCAATTGTCAGCCAGTTTGGAAGCCCGAGATCGATCGGCGCGAGGAGAACGATTTCACCGGGGAACGGAAGGATAACGGCGATTAGAAAGGAGTAGACGAATATCACACCGAGTCCAACGGGTCCAACGGCGTGCTTGACAGCATCGGTGATGCTAAGGGCTCCAAGAGATATGAGTACAGCTGACAGTGAGCCAAGCTGATCCGCAATCACATCAGATACTGCAGAGGCTGCACCCCTAAGTGTTGCGAACCTAATAACTGAACTGGCAATAAAAAATGGATTGTCTGGGCTGTACTGTCCGGTTTACTCCCACCAGCGTGACGTCCTGACGGATTCTGGTTGTGAAGAGCGCAATGGGGTGGGAAACTCACCGATACTGGTGTATCCCAGCGCTCCAATACCGATCCGTCGGGCGACATACCAGCCAACGGCGTCCGGATTCGCATCGGAGACGGAGATCTCGGTGAACGCGTAGTTTTCGAGGCGATTGTCGTGGTCAGGGTCGTAGCCGAACGGCTGTGCGCAGTCACCGGATTGGGAACAGGTACTCGACGAATCGACCGTGATTTTGATGTCAGCATCCTCCATCGAATCAACCCGCCTGAACGAAGCCTGTTCAGGAATGTGGCTACCTGCCTTGCTGTTGTAGTAGTTGATTGCTGCGTCTACCTGTTTGGAGACTTTCTGCTGTTTGTGCGGTGCGACACTACTCGTGTCCACGGCGACGGTGAGCGGCGTGTGATCCCAGGCCCAATCCTTTTCGTGGGCGTCGGTTTTTGGAATCGTGGTGAAGTCGGATTTCGCGGCCATGATCTGCTTTGGCGCATCACCGTGGCGGAGCCCGAGTGTGTGACCCAGTTCGTGGATGACCAACAGCTTCGTTGAGGTCTCGTTGTACGTCCCCTGGATCTCTACGTTGGTCGGTCGCTTGATCTGGTCTTCTGAAACGTACAGCGGCGCACAGCCCTGTACGTTCTCCTTGGTGTTACACGACTCAATATTCGGGACGAACGAGATGACGAGATCTGCAGCTTCTGCGTCCGATCCGATCTCATACTCGATCGGATAGCCCGCATATTTCTCGCTGTTTTCTTCCCAGTAAGAGAGTGCGTTTTCGACGATCGACTCGTACGCTCGACCATCGTCCATCTGGTCGTCGATCGCGACGGTGAGCGTGCGCTCACCCCATGGATTGTCCTCTGAAACCGGCTTGTCGCCCGTCGAGTCCGCTGGCGTGTCGGTGGGCGTCTCCGTCTGTTCGGTTTCGTTTTCAATCGGTCCTTCTGTTACCACAGTGCCGGTGGGTGGGGTGTTGTCAACTGTGTCTCCGCCATCGTGCGGGCCAGCGGTTCCCGTATCGGACGGACTGTCGGTGAGTGGATTCGTTACTCCACCGGAACAGCCCGCGAGAACCATCATCACGATGAGGGATAGAATGGTGAGACGGCGTCGCATTTGATGGATGATTGGACACCCCGTAGAAGACACTTTTGATTAGAGACGGCCAAATGAATAGTAATAGTGTTCACGGACGAAGAATCTATAAACTATAAGTGGATATCTGATATTAATTTATTAGTATAGTTAGTAAAAATCGAAGGAACGTGGCTGTGGGCCGTAAGCCCCCTTCTGTTCTATCCAGCATTCGGCTGAGCACCCGTTTCGTGTCCGGGCTACCATAGTGAAACGGGCTTGCACCGGTGAGGATTCGCCGTTCCATCCGTTCTCCACCATCGGTCCTCGGTGGGTTAGCTGACCAGCGTTTGGGCTGGCGTCGCACACCTCATTGGTCCGGTAGAGTGGTCTCGTTTCTGTTCCAGAGCCGACGGTCTCCCGCCCCGGGCTTGCACCCGGTCACCTGCCCAGACGGTGGGGGGACTTTCCTCGCTTGCGCGGCAGCTGAACACCCACTGCCACAGAGGAGTTAGCATTTCGCCGGGGGTAAGTCGTTCGATCACGGCTCATCCTGGAGTGGCTCGAATCCAACGAGGGATGCGTCGTCACGCGCCCGCGTCGCGGCCTCGTCGATGTTGAATGTACGGACGGTTTCGCCGTCATCGACGAGCGGTTCGAGCAACGACTGCTCGCTGGGAGTAGCCTCGGTCGCCGGTTGGACGACGTGCTCGCCATCTTTAGTTCGAACGACAGTTTTTGGGCCCGGGAGCTTTCCACGTTTACCGATCGTCTCGCCATCGACGGATACGATATCAAGCGAGAAATCAACCGGTGTGGCGTTACTCACATACTCACCAACGCCAAAGCCGTCGGCCAGCTCGCGTAGCTCCGCGAGCTCCGTTGGGGTGAGCCCGCCAGAGAGGAACACGCCAACGTCTTCGAAACCAGCTTCATCGAGTCGCCATTTGACTTCATTAACGATCGCACGGAAATCGCCGCGCCGTGATCGTGGGGTGTCGAGTCGGATGCCGTCGAGATCGACGGTTTCTGCCGCTCGAATCGCTTCGATGCCCTCGTCGTCGAAGGTGTCACAGAGCAGTATCCGCGGGACGGAGTCATCGACATGGGTGTCGAACGCCTCCCAGGCTGGCTCTTGCTCGCCGAAACAGAGCATGAGCGCGTGTGGCATCGTTCCCGATGGCTCCCGATCGAGAAGCTCTCCGGCCGCCACGTGTGAGAAGCCATCGAACCCACCGATCAGTGCCGAGCGCTCGACGACTGCTGCGATCGATGGGTGGACATGCCGCGCACCGAAACTCAGGAGGTTCGTTTCCGGGGCCACCAGCCGTGCCCGCAACGCGTTCGTGGCAATCCCACTTGCCTGAGAGAGAAATCCCAACAGTGCCGTCTCCAGCCGGGCAAACTCGGTGTACTGCCCCTCGATTCGCATCACGGGGCCGCCATCGAACAGTTGCCCCTCTCGGAGTGCATAAACGGTCACCTCGCGTGTGGCCAGCAGCTCTGCTGCGTCGTTCAATCCTGCGAGTACCTCGAATGTGCCGGTTGGAAACTGGTCGGCACTGACTTCTGCGACGACGTGTGGATCGCGACCCGCTCCCGTTAGCGCATCGAGCGTCCGATCGAAGTAGGCGTCGGTCGCACGACCCTCTCGGATCGCCGCAGGTGAAATGATATCGAACATGTACACTCTTACGCCGGTCGGGGGAAAAAGGATCCCCTAAGCGCTAGTCCGTCGTTCACGAGACCGTCGCGAGCTCCGAGACTGCCCGTGGCGTCGGCCCATTCACGACCCTGACAGTGGTTCCTTCCCGTTCGAGTAAAAACGCGTCGGCGTACGGCCCTTCGGGCACGGTAATGACGCCATCGCCAGCCCGTTGGCCGCCATGGCGCTCTAGCAGGACTCGATATGCCGTTTCAAACGCTTTGGCATCGGCAGGCGACTCCCAGACCGTCTTCCAGACGTAGCCGTTCGCACCGTTGGGCTGTTCGAATGGGACCAGCCGATCACCGGCCCAGCCATCGGAGAACTGGCTGCTGTAGTTTCGCGTTGTCGTTTCGTTCGCTCCGATCATACCGTTCGTCCGTCCCATCGTGTAGATCGCGGCTTCGCCGACGGTCTCTCCCCGTGGATTGGTGTCGAACCGACGCCACTCTCCGTCCGGGTTGCCCGCCAGGCTGACCGACGCTGGCTGGTCTTCGGGGTAGTCGTCTGGATGAATGATCTGTTCGGTGCTGTTGGGGACGCGATCATACGCGCGGTTCACGGCCGTCCAGTCATTACCAGATCGAAGCGCGCCGACGAATCGTGGGCCCTGCACGTAGGGCATGATGACGGTGTCGTAGATGCCGTCGTTCGGCTCGAGACCGCTGACCGACCGGTCCGGTCGTTCGAGACAGTTCCACTCTTGCTCACACCGTTTTTGATACGCGCTTTCGACGACGTTCGCATCGCCCTCGATCAATCCGTTGGTGGCGAGCCGGCTGTCCAGTGTCGATGTGGAATAGGAAAGCGAGAGCTGCTGATCCTGGAGTGCGTGTGTCAGTTCGTGTGCCAGCGTGTACGGATCGATGCGTGGCGTCTCGCTGTCGGAGACGATGACGATCTGCCCATCGCTGTAGTAGCCGAGGACCCCACTGGCGTAGACGCCATCAATCTCCTCGCTTGCGTTGGTGTGCTCGTCCACGAGCCAGAGTGCTTCCCACACCTGGTTCGTCCACCCGGGCGGCTGTCCCCCAGCGATGGGTGCCACGACAGATTCGTTGTGGTACGTTTCCCGTGAAATCACGCGCACGGGAACGTCCTCGGTGAATTCGAGGTCACGAATCGTCTCGACGCGTGCCATCGTTCGGTGGACTACCTGTTTGCGTTCCGATTCGTTCAGGCCGTCCCCGTCGGTGATCGAGAGGGAGTCAGTGGCGCTTATGCCTCCCTCTCGGCCGATATCCTCCATCTGTGGTATGAGTGACGAGCAGCCTGCACAGACGAGGAGAACGACCAGGGCAATCGCTCGAATGCCGTCGTTAGCCATCCTCTTCGGAACGGATCGCGGTGAGATCCGCCTGTGTTGGCCCGTTCACGATGACGACGGTCGACCCATTCGTTCGAATTGATACGGCATCAGCGAACGGTCCGTCCTCAATCACCCAGGTGTTTGACGCAACTGAACTGCCACCCCAGTGTGACAGCAGCCGTTCGTAGTTCTCGACGAACTGGGTGGCGTTTTTCTGATCGTCCCAGACGAGCTTCCAGACGTAGCCCGTCTGTCCATTCTTCTCGTAGACGTGGAGCCGGTCACCATCCCAGCCGTTGGTTATCGGGAGGCTGTAGCTGAGCCGCGTCTGTCCGTTCTCTCTGGTTATGATATCGTTACGCGTGGCCACGGCCGAGTTGTTGTACGAATCAAAACCCGTCTGTGCGAACATCGCAGTGAGTGCGGACTGACCCATGACCGCATGATCGGGGCGGTCTGCGCCACGGGCCTCCGGATTGAGCCTGACACGCTGCCAGCCCGCAGTCGCGCGATCCTCGATTGCAACCGCTGTCGGCTCGTCACTCCCGAGCGCACTGGGATGGATCACCTGCTCCGCACTCTGTGGGGGATTCTCATAGAGGCGATCGACGCCGTCCCAGCCCTCGCGTTCGTAGACGTCAGAGACGAGCGCTTCGCCCTCCCCATACGGGAAGTAGTTCAACAGATGGACGCCCCAGTTGCTGGGCCCCTCACCGGAACTCTCATCGCTAGCCGTTGGGAGACAGTCCCACTCCGTGCCACACCGGTCCATATACTGGCGCTGGACGACGTTTGCCTCGCCCTCGATCAGTCCGTTGACTGCGTTGTATTCGTCGCGAGTTCGCTTTTCGAACGAGGAAAGGTTGAACCGCTGATCCTGGAGTGCGTGTGTCAGTTCGTGCGCCAGCGTGGCCTCCCCGTCCAGCGTTGGTGTCTCGCTGTCTGAGACGATGACGATCGATTTGTTCTCGTAGCTGTAATAGCCAAGCACACTCGAGCCTCGGCTAGCCTCTTGTACTTCGAGCGAATCTTCGTCCTCGCCGATCAGAAACAGTGCCTCGAACTTCGCGTTATCGAACCGTCTGAACGCCGACGTCGTGTTAGAACTCTGGTGTTCGTTCCGGAACGACTCCCGTGATCGGATTCGCACCGGAACGTCAGCCGTGATATTCACACCGCGAATCGTTTCGATCCTGGCGATCGACCGTGAAACGGCCGCGTTTAGCTCTGATTCATTGAATCCGTCGTCTGGATCGATGGCAAGCGACGTGTCGGCCGTGTAGCCGTTGTGTCGGCCGATGGGTCCGCTGGTATCGACAGTGGATTCCGTCGAGACGTTCGAACCCTGCACGTCGTTCGAATCGGTCGACGAGTCGGGCCCCCCAAATGGCATCGCAGTACACCCCGCCAGAACGACCATACACAGCACCAGAACCGGACGGACTCGCATACGTATCCGTACGCGGCAACTGGGAAAAAACCACGGAAGAAGCGTTTTGAACGCCGCTACCAAACCATCTGGTATGGAGTTCGATCCGTCGACCACCGCGTGCGTCGTCGTGGACATGCAAAACGGGTTCTGCCACCCAGATGGGAGCCTGTACGCTCCGGCGAGCGAGGAGGCTATTGATCCAGTTCATGATGTCGTCGAGTACGCCAGAGAGGCCGGCGTGCAGGTGGTGTTCACCCGCGATGTGCACCCTTCTGAGCAGTTCGACGACAGCCACTATTACAACGAGTTCGACCGATGGGGCGAACACGTTCTCGAAGACAGCTGGGAGGCCGATATCGTGGATGAGCTGGCCGTTGAGGCCGACGATCACGTCGTCACGAAACACACGTACGACGCGTTCTATCGGACGGATCTCGAGGGGTTTCTTGAGTCACACGGAATCGATGATCTGCTCTTCTGTGGGACGCTCGCGAACGTTTGTGTGTTGCACACGGCCTCCAGCGCGGGGCTTCGGGATTATCGGCCGGTCGTGATCGACAACGCCGTCGGCTGGATCGAAGACCACCACCGCGAGTACGCCCTCGAACACATCGACTGGCTGTTCGGCGAACGGACATCACTCAAGTCCATCGAATTCGCCTGAGAACGGATCGTTTCATACCTGTCTCGCAAGTCATCGTCCTGATTTGTTAGCCCTGAAAGAGCCGATAGGCACCCTGTCCGACGGCAACTGGCTGGACACCATCATTGGGCGTATCACTCTCGACAATGACGCGGCTCACGCCGACCGACCCACCAACGCGAACGACCTCTGCGGTTGCAGTGAGCTCGCCCGCTGCCCGTCGGAGATAGTTCACGTTGAGATTGATCGTTGCAACGTCGTCGCTCACGGGATTCGAAAGATGGGGTCGCAGCGCGATTCCGCCGGCTGTATCGATGAGAGTAGCGGCAATCCCGCCGTGCATCGTTGGGGGCTGCGTGGGATTGGTGAGCTTCTCGTCGTAGGGAATTGTCATCGTCATTCCATCGAGCGTAAACGACTCGACGGTGACCCCAAGCCAGGAGAGATAGCCGTGGTGCTGTTCGATGAATGATTCGACCATTTCCGTGACGTCATCCGGAAATTCCTCTTCCATGTGCAGTTCTCACAGACGAGCGGGTTTGTACCCACCGATCAGCGTCACAGCGGCTGAATTTGTACGCTAACCGTCTCTCCGACGGCGAACGTGTGTGCGGGACAGACGAGCTTCACCGTCGGTGTTGACCGCGTAAGAAAACACGAGAGACCAGTGATCTGCCGTCCGTTCGCAACCACTGTGAGTGTATTCCACTCCAGCGTTCGATCGTCACACGTGCCGATCGGCCGGCCGAGAAACGAGACGGGAGTCTCTTGAGGAGGCGGTTCGGCAGAGAGCCCACACCAGCCACCGTTCGAATAATGGGCGAGACCGCCATCGATCGCCATTCGCTGTCCATCGGCCGATTGCAGTGTGAGTCCAACGAACGAATCGGAGCCCAGACGCTCGCTCTCAATAGCCAGTCGGGCGGCCGTCTCTGTGGTTTCGATGACCGTTCCCGTTCCATCCCAGTCGATTGCTTGCACGTCAACATCGAGATCGATCGGTTCTGAGCCCTCCGCCCGATACGGATTGGCGTCGTGCGACCGGAATCCCAGATGGATATGCTGGGCAACCCAGGGATCGAAGAACCCAGAGCGCACGTACTGGCCGATCGGATCGCCAACGGCCACGGTCATTCCTGGTTCGACGGACGGTTCAACGTGGAGTATCCTGGCGAGCCACGCGCCCGTGTCGATCACCACCAGAAATTCCGGTGTCGGTTCGGCAGTAGAGGCTGGTCCAGCAACCTCACGAACGTCGGTTACCCTGCCGGAAACGGGGCTGTGGGCTAGGTGCTCACCGGCCGGTGGGTATAGATCGATCGCACAGCCCCGATCGTGGGCCGGATATGGCGAGTTGTATCTGGAAAACCGCTCGAACGGCTCCAGGGCCCTCGCTCCGAGCGTTACCATGCAGAGCGTTCGAGCGCGAACTTTTAGCGTCGTCGGTCGGTATCAGGCGTATGCGCGTGCTCAGGGGGCGTGGTGAATCGATTGGGGCGGACCGAGCAATCACTCGACGTCTCCGCGAGCACACCGCCACGACCGATGAGCCAGGCCTTCGCGTCTGGCAGCCACCACGGCAGCTCACCTTTGGCCGACGGGACCGACGCCGTCCTGGATACGACGACGCCCGGGCCATCGCCACGAAGATGGATTTTCCGCCGGCAGAGCGTCCGGTTGGTGGCCGCGCCGTCGCCTACACCGGGACGACGATAGCCTTCGCCCGGACGGAACCCGTCGTGGAGGATCGAACGGGCATTCAGGATCGGTATCGAACGATCAGTACCGACGTACAGGTTGGACTTGGGGAACTCGGCGTGCACGCCCTGCCAGGCGAACCACCAGAGTCGTTCTGTCCAGGAAGCCACTCGCTCCAGGCCGAGGGCAAGGTTGTCGGCATCGCTCAACGGATCAGTAACGGTGTCGCACTGACCGCCGGCTGTCTTCTCGTTGCCGATCACGACGCGATTGCGGCCGTGCTTTCTGCCGTCTATGATGCGCTTTCGGTACCGTTCGATCCAGATAGTGTCGGCAGTGTCTCGAAGGCGGGTGGACCAGACGACCCAGAAATCGTTCGATCGACGATCGAACGCGCGCTCCTGACGACGACAGAACCGACGATCGAGTCCGTCTGAACGGGATCGTCGCAGTCAAGTTTCTCATCGGAGTACTGTCGGCCATGCTCATCACCAACGCGACGCTCGCGGATGGTCGTCGCCGCGACGTTCGTGTGAACCGGACGGGCCGAATCAATGCCGTCGAACCACGCATCGACCCTGCCGGTGACGAAACCGTCCGCGACGTTGCCGGAAAGCTGTTGCTGCCGGGAATGATCGACATACACGTCCATTTTCGCCAACCGGGTGCTGGTCACAAAGAGACCTGGAAAACCGGCTCACAGAGTGCCCTGGCCGGTGGTGTCACCACCGTTGTTGACCAGCCCAATACCGACCCTCCGACGATCTCCGGACCGGCGTTCGAGCAGAAGGCTGCCTGTGCGACGGATTCGTACGTCGATTTTGGACTCAACGGCGGCGTAACTGACGACTGGGATCCAGACTCGCTGTTCGAGAAACCGCTGTTCGCGCTTGGTGAGGTGTTTCTCGCCGATTCGACCGGCAACATGGGTATCGACACCGATCTGTTCGAGGTCGCCCTCGAGCGTGCCAGTGCCAACGACGTTCCCGTGACCGTACACGCAGAAGATGGATCCCTGTTCGACGAGTCGGCGACCGACCGAACTGACGCCGACGCCTGGAGTGCCTATCGGACGCCACGAGCCGAGGTGGCGGCGATCGAACGCGCCTGTACACTCGCTACGGCCCACGACACTCCGATTCACGTCGCGCACACTAGCACCCCGGACGGCATCGATACTGCCACTGCAGCCGGAATGACATGTGAAGTGACACCTCACCACATGCTACTCAGTCGGGAGGATTATCCACGACTGGGAACCCACGGTCGGATGAATCCGCCGCTCCGTTCGAAAGAGAAACAACAGGCCGTCTTCGATCGAGTGTGCGATGGCACTGTCGATATCATAGCCACCGATCACGCCCCACACACCCGAGCGGAAAAGGATGCGTCCATCTGGGAGGCACCCAGTGGCGTTCCTGGCGTCGAAACTGCCCTTGGGCTGTTGCTTGCGGTTGCACGGGACGGTCCACTTTCGATTGAGACCGTTCGTGATCTCACCGCCCGCACTCCCGCGGAGCTGTTCGATCTCGAGAAAGGCCACATCGAACCCGGCTACGAAGCCGATCTTGTCTGCTTCGATCTCGATGCCGTCGAACCGATCCGGGCGGAGTCGCTCCACACGAACTGTGAGTGGACACCGTTCGAAGGAATGGACGCGATCTTCCCCGAGTGGACCATGGTCGGTGGCTCGATTGCCTTTCACGACGGCGAGTTCGAAGCTCCTGTTGGCACGAATGTCCACTCATGACTGCAATAATTAATTGATCCTTCTACCTGTTCTGGATTTTGGTTGAATCATCCGAGATATTTCGTAGTCGGGTTCATAAAACACATTTTATCTTAACTAGCTTTATTACGACTGCCGCAATATTTTCTATCCGACTATGGCGGAAAGTAACTTCACGCGGCGGAGTGCACTTCGGACGATTGGGGCAGGAATTGCGGGAACCGCTGCCCTCTCCGGAACGGGGTCGGCCCACTGTGTCGAGGTCTCGGACAGTCGCACGTCGTATCGACCGGCAGCAAATACGCCACTGTTTACTCCTCGCTGGGAGTTCGATACGTTCACAATTAATGATGCCATCGACGGCTGGTCGTCCAGTCGGACACAGTCGTTGCCGGAGTGGTCACAGCAGTCGGGAATCGAGTTCACTCAGTCCGGCGATTCGGTATTTGATCGGGCAACTCTCCAGCTTGATAAGCGGTATTCGAACATCTGGGGGTCGGTATCACAGCTCTCGGTTGTTGGGGCACCGGTACACATCGATCTCGACGAGCTCTCGGTGGGTGAAGCCACCCTGTCGGTCGACATTGACGCCAGCTATGCGGGCGCAGTCGAACTGTCGGGGAGTCCGAGTGACTCCACGCAGATCGACATTCGCGGCGCAGTCGGATTTGGTCCGTATACGGATGTCCGCCAGCAGACGAAAGCTCCGGGGCTGTCCAGTTCATTTGTGAGCGCGAGGGGCGTTGAACGATCGCTGTTCGATAAGCGCATCAGCGGTTCCAATCAGCGTCGGCTCATCGAGCAGTCGCCATCGATGATGACGCTTACGACTGAAGTGACACAGTCGGACACGTACGTCGTCTACGGCGTCCTCGAGTCGGTCGCCGACATCGAGTACGAAAACGACGCTGCGAAGGTTGATTTCAGTTCGAATGGACCGGACATGCGTGGATCGGGCTTTGTGGATCTGGATGTCCCCCACGGACTGTCGCTTGAGCAGATCCGCATTCGGGCAAACGAGCTCCGTTAACACCAATCCAGAACCCGATCGAGCACCGCAGCGACTGGTGTTTCGTCAAATCAGGGTCCAAACAACAGTCCGACGACGGTCACTGCGCCCATGATCCCGCCACCGAAGCCGGCAACTCTGGCCATTGCGCGCCGGGAGCTGGCTTCTGTCCAGTCACTTTCTCTATCGAGATGGCGATGGACCGTTTCGATCGACCGTCCCAGCAACACCGAGCCGGACCAGCCGAGCAGTCCAAAGCCAAAGACGAGTGCACCGACGGCGAACAGCTGTGTGGTTACGGTCTGGGAGTCATATCGGACCCCCCCGACGAGCAAACCGAGCGCGCCGATGGCAACCCCAGCGAGTAGACTGCCTCCCACAATTCTGACTCGAGTCTCGAGCCAGTTGGTTGCAGCCATCAGTCGATCGCATCGCGCATTCGTGGATCGAGTGCATCACGCATGCCGTCACCGAGAAGGTTGAATCCGAGGACGGTCAATGCGAGTGCGAGACCGGGGAAAAACGGCCACCACCACGCCGAGTGCAGCCCGTTTTCCACGCCGGCCGAGAGCATCATTCCCCAGGAAGGCGCGCCTTCTTTGGCACCAAATCCGAGGAAAGAGAGCGCCGCCAGATCGATGATGGCAAGCCCGAAGTTCAGCGTGCTCTGGACGGTCACCGGCGCGAGACAGTTCGGCACGACGTGGCGAGCGAGCACCCGAAAGTCTTTCGCGCCGATCGCGATCGTGGCGTCGATGTACTCATCTTCGAGCACGGCGAGGGCTGCGCCCCGAACGACGCGAGCGAATCGGGGCGTATACACCAGTATCAGTGCAACGACTGCGTTCTGCAGACCGCTTCCGAGAATCGACACCAGCGCAAGCGCGAGCAACAACGACGGGAACGCGAGCAACACGTCCATTGTTCGCATCACGACGTTGTCCACGAGATCACTGTAATACGCGGCAATTACGCCGAAACTGACGCCGAGAACGGTCGAGACAGCAACCGTCACGGTGCCCCATTTCAGCGCGAGCCACGATCCAAACAGCACGCGTGGGAAGATAGATCGCGCCTGTCCATCGAGACCGAACGGATATTTCGGACTCGGCGGCGCTTTTGCCATATCTGCGTTCCCAGAGAGGTTTGAGCCCATGATTTCGCCGTAATATCCTTCGATCGGTCCGACGCCGCCGATGAAGATTCGGGCGTACAGGGCAATGACGACCATCAACGTGATGATCAACAGCCCGATCATTGCCAGCCGGTTTGCCGCCAGATTCGAGAGGAACCGCGAGTGTCGGAGCCGATGGATAAAGCCGCGAATCCCCCGTCGCCGCCGTCGTTGTTGTGTTTGTGTGCTCATTGTTACTGCTGAATTCGTGGATCGAGATACGAGTATGTGATATCGACGGTGAGGTTAACCAGCGTGAACAGCATGGCAAACACGAGCACCGCCGCCTGTACAACCGGATAGTCCCCGGCCTGGATTGCATTCACCAGAATGACTCCAAGCCCACTGATTCCAAACACCGTCTCGGTCAGCACGGCACCACCGAGCATCGTGCCGAACTGAATCCCGATCACCGTGATCACCGGGATGAACGCGTTTTTCAGCCCGTGTTTCAACATGGTGATCTTTTGGCCCTGTCCCTTCGCGCGTGCAGTCCGGATATAGTCCTGCCGGACGACCTCAAGCATCGACGATCGCATCATGCGCGAAATCAGCGCCATCGAGTAGATCCCCATCACTGCCGCCGGCAACAAGAGATGTTCGACCGCGGAGACAAACGCGTCAATGTTGCCAAGCAACAGCGTATCTATCGTCATCAACCCCGTTAATGGCAATTCGTGGCCAAAGAACGCCCACGGCCCCTCGATGAAATACTGCGTGTCGATTCGGCTACTGGCAGGTAACACGCCCAGAATGTTCGCAAACAGAATAATGAGTAGGGGACCGCTCCAGAAAATCGGCACGCTGATTCCCGCGAGCGCACCGATTCGTGTGATGTGATCGGTCAGCGAGTTCTGTTTGATCGCGCTCAACACGCCGAGTGGCACGCCGAGCATCACGCCAAACAGCTGCCCGTAGATCGCGAGCTCGATCGTCACCGGAAGCTTATCCGCAAGTATCGACCCCCATACCGGTTGGCCGGGCTTTAGCACGTAGGATTCTCCGAAGTCGAACTGCGATACGTCGCTTAGAAATCGAGTGTACTGGACCCAGATCGGATCATCGAATCCGAGCTCGGATCGGATCGTCTCGATCTGCTCCTGTGATGCCCCCTGTCCGGCCATCACGGCGGCCGGATCGTTCCCCCCAAGATGCAAAATTGCGAAAACGACCGTTGAAATACCGATCAGTACCGGTATCAACAGCAAGAGCCGTTTGATAACGAACCATTTTGACGCCATCTACCCGATGGCAGAGTCGAGTGTTGAAAAAACCAACTATTCGTAACCCCTGTCAGCTCACTCCACGGAAACGAGATCCAAGAACGGTCCACCGACGGGAGCGATCTTAAAGCCCGATACCGCGTCTTTCACGCCGCGGAGTTCGTCTGCGTGATCTAAGAACACCCACGGCGCTTCGTCGTGGGAGATCTGATTCGCCTCGTTGTAGAGTTTCATGCGGGCGTCGTCGTCGTCGATGATCGTCTGTGCCTCCTCGACTTTCTGCATGAACTCCTGGTTGGCCCACCCAGACGCGTTGTAGACGTTGTAGCCCTCAGCAGAGAACGAAGCCCAGTCCTGTCCGTCCGGACTCTCGATGCCCGGATGCAACAGCGGTCGCAGGAAGTTGTCCGGATCACCGTTGTCGGCGTTCCAGCCAAGGAAACACGCGTCGTGTTTGCCGGCGATCGTGTAGTTGAGGAAGTCGTTCCACGATTTCTTCTCGATCGTGACGTTGATGCCGACTTCTTTCAGATCCGTTCGGACCTTCTGGGCCGCCTGTGACGGTGACGGGATGTACGGGCGCGGATTCGTAAACGTGGTCAGCGTAAAGTCGAATCCGTCGCCGAATCCGGCCTCCTCGAGCAGGGATGTCGCCTGCTGTTGATCGTACGGATACGGATCAAGGTCCTCGTTGTGTCCCGGCACGGCCGGTGGGACGGCCTGACTCGACTGGGAGGCAAAGCCCCTGAAGATCGAATCGACGATCGCCTTCGTATCGACCGCATAGTTCAGTGCCTGGCGCACCTTCGTGTTCCGGAACTCCTCGCGTTTTTCGAGGTTCATCGCCATATAGCCCGTGACGAGTCCTGTTTTCTGGACCAGCTCGACGCCGTCTGCCTTATCGATCCGGTCTGCACCCTCGGCGTCAATACCGTCGATGATGTGGATGTCTTCGCTCGTGAGCTTCGAGACACGCGTTGAGTTTTCACCCACGGCAAGGAAGATCACGAATTCCGACTTTGGCGTTTCTCCCCAGTAGTCGGGATTGGCCTTCAGCCGGATTTTCTCGCCCTCGTTCTGCCACGCATCGAGCGTGAACGGCCCCGTGCCGACGGCCGTGCTGTCGAACTGCTCGCCGGTTTCAATCTCTTTTTCGGACATCACGCCCGCGGCGAAGACGGCGAGGTTTCGCAACATTGGGGCGAATTTCTTTTTCGTCGTGATGGTGACGGTCGTTTCGTCGGTCGCCTCGACACTTTCGACCTCTCCGAACGTGTTGCCGGCGTACGACGTGGCGTCCTCCTCACCGATGTAATATTCGTATTCTGGATCGGTGAATCGTTTGTACGTCGCGACGAAATCTGACGCCGTTAGATCCTCGCCGTTGTGGAACGTCACGTCCTCGCGAAGCGTCAGCGTGATCGTTTTCCCTTCGGTTTCCCACTCCGTGGCCAACCCTGCCTCGATCTCGTTTTTGCCCGGAACAAACTGCACCAGCTTATCGTAAATCTGGTTCGTCACTTTCACCGACTCGCCGTCGTCGATCTTGTGGAGATCGAGCGATTTCGTCGCTGCACCCCGCGCGTAGTTGATCGTTCCCGACGCCTCACCACTGGAACCCCCGTCTGTACCGCCACTCTCGTCTGTCGACCCCGAACACCCTGCCAGAGATACCGCCGCGATCGTTCCTCCCGTGGCTTTCAGGAATGATCTACGACTGTGATTGCCATCCACGTCCATACCCACACAGGGTGAATGGTTTCTTATAAGTTTGACGAATTGGAAAACTGACGCTAATTATTGCCGTGGTCAGGTTGGTTGTAAAGATGACAGGCTGCCGGGTGCGGTTCTTTTTGCAACACCGGCTCAGACTGCTCGCAGATGCTGGCAAACTTGTTGTCGAGCGTCGCTTCGGCTTCGCCCCATTTGCCGTTGCTGATGAGTTCGATCACGTAGGCGATCGTCATTCTGTTTTCTCCGCCGAGGGCCGTCTCGAACAGTTGATCGACTAGCTCCTGGGGTGAGGCCTCTCCACCCTGTCGAGTCGACTGGGGTCTCGCCACGTTGGTTCCACCATCGGTGGCGTACGCAACTTCCTGCATCGCCTCAATATCGATGGCCCGCTCTTTTACCTGCTGGCGGAAATGCATCACCTCGCGGTAGGCCTCCTGGGAGATGTCGATGTCATTGGGCGGAATAATCGACGGACAACGGGTTCTGAACGAACAGCCCGATGGCGGATCGACGGGGCTCGGGACAGTTCCTTCGAGGATGATCCGGTCTGTATCACGCGTTGGATCCGGAACCGGAATTGCAGACAGCAACGACCGAGTGTACGGATGCTTCGGCTCGGCGAACAGCTCATCTGTCGGCGCGATCTCGACGATCTGGCCCAGATACATCACCGCGATACGGTCGCTGATGTGGCGCACGACAGACAGGTCGTGTGCGATAAAGAGGAAGGTGAGCCCGAACTGTTGCTGGAGATCCTCTAGCAGGTTGATAATCTGAGCCTGCACACTCACGTCGAGCGCGCTCACTGGCTCATCACAGACAATGAAGTCCGGATCGACAGCGAGTGCTCGCGCGATCCCAACGCGCTGGCGCTGTCCTCCCGAAAGCTCGTGGGGGTAACGATCTCGCTGAGTGGGATCGAGCCCGACAGCACTCAACAGCTCTGTGATCCGCTGGTCGCGAACGTCCCATTTCTCCCGGTCGATCTCGACAGACAGGGTAAGCCCCCGGTGACTTGAGGTCAGGTCGATGTCGAGATCCTCCTCCGAGAGGATCGGCGTTCGAATCTCAAGCGAACCGATTTCGTCGTTTCGAATCGTCACCGCGATGTCGCTGTCGTCCCGGTCGACGAGTTCTCCAAGCAACGAGTCGGAGCCGGTGAGATCGATCTGTTTTCCACCGACGACAGTCGCCGAAATGTCGAATCGCGGCCGATCGTGGATCTGTAACGGCTCTTCGATCGTCTTGCCAACCGTCTGGCGCGGATCGAGACTCGACAGCGGATCCTGGAAAATCATCTGCATGTCTCGGCGTGTTTTGCGCAGTTCAGATCGGCTCAAATCGTCCAGTGGCTCGCCTGCGAACAGCACTGAGCCGTCTGTCGGCTCGATCAATCGCATGATCGATCGACCAGTTGTGGACTTTCCACAGCCCGACTCACCAACGAGTCCCAGGGTTTCACCCTCGTACACGTCGAGGTCGATTCCATCAACCGCTTTGACCGTTCCATCACCGAAGAGCCGACCGAGAATGCCACTCTCCTGTGAGAAGTGTTTTGTCAGCTCGCGTGTGGAAATCAACGGCTCCTCGGTCGTGTCTACGTCTTTCGTCGAGCTGGCACGAACCCCTTCTGGCTGATACCGCGAGATGTCGTACTCCGGGAGGATGCATTTCGCCCGGTGGTTGGTCTCATCGCTCCCGTGCTGGAGGAAGGGTATCTCCCCGTGTTCACACTCGGGTTTCGACCACGGACATCGTGGTGCAAAATGACACCCGTCAGGCATATTTATCAGATCGGGAACGTTGCCCTCGATCGGTGTGAGCCGATCGGTTCCTTCGTGTGGGATCGATTCTAGCAGCGTGTAGGTGTATGGATGCGATGGATTCGTGAAGATTTCCTCGACGGGGCCTTCTTCGACGATTTCTCCGGCGTACATCACCGCCACGCGATCGCAGGTTTCGGCCACGACACCGAGGTCGTGAGTAATAAACAGCACCGACATTCCGATTTCCTGCTGAAGATCTTTGATCAGATCCAGGATCTGCGCCTGGATCGTGACATCGAGCGCGGTGGTTGGCTCATCGGCGATCAACAGCTTTGGTCGACACGCCAGTGCGATGGCGACGAGGACGCGCTGGCGCATTCCTCCGGAGAATTCGTGTGGATACTCGTCGACCCGCTGAGTGGGTTCTGGAATACCAACCTCATCGAGCAGTTCGATCGTTTCTTCTCGAATCTCTTCGCTCATCCGTCCGGGAACGAGCGATTCGAGAATTGCGTTTGGCCAGTTGTCTTTTCGTTTGCCGCCGTATCGGTGGAGTCGAAGGCTTTCGGCGATCTGTTCGCCGATCGTGAGCGCAGGATTCAACGACGTCATCGGATCCTGGAACACCATTCCGATGTCGCCCCCCCGGATGTCACGGAGGAGATTTTCGGGCGCTTCGCTCAGATCGATCCAGCCATCATCGATGGAGAGAGAACCCCCTTCCGAATCCGGAGTGATGATCTCTTCGGGCTGGCGTCGCGCCATCGAGGCGAGTCCATCAGCCCGATCCGGAGGCGTCTGTCCCGACGGTATGGCGTTCGGATCGATCGACGCGTCGTTGATGTGGATGAATCCTTCGTGTCGAGCGGTGACGATTGCTTCTGGATAGTCTCTCGCGATTCGACTGACAGTCGCGGAGTCGTGAAACGCAACTTGACCGGCAGTCACTTCCCCCGGTGCGTCCACGAGATCCATCGCAGAGAGTGCCGTTACCGACTTCCCAGAACCACTCTCTCCCACGAGTCCGACGGTCTCACCCGCTTTTATGGTGAGGTCGATATCGTTCACCGCCTCGACGACACCGCGATCGGTGTCGAACTCTGTTCGCAGACCTGACAACGAGAGTAAATCGGGCACGGTTGAGAGTCGTTAGAATAGGACAGTTAAATCATTTAGGAACTTCGCTGTCGCCATCCGGCGAGCATGAGTGCTACAGCGCCGCCGAGCAGCCCGAATCCAGCGCCCTCAGTCGATGTGGCCGGAATCGTCTCCGTTCGCTTATCGGGAGATCGACTATCGGTCGTGGCAGAATTTGGCTGGGTAATGGGCGTGTCTGAATTCGGGGTGTTTTCGTCGGGAGTGACTTTCGAGTCGTCGGTGTGAGCTGCAGCATCGACAGATTCGAGGACATGCATCGAACCACCGTGAAAGTAACACCGTTCGTCGACGACAGCGGCCAGCTCGAGCCCGCCGATTTCGGGCCGGGTGATGGCGGTGGTAGAGCGAATCGTTCCGTCCGTGGGATCGAGCGTGCTGCCACCAGCGTACAACAGCGATCCCACCCGTGCGAGGCCGGCAGTTGGCACCTGTCCAGTCGGTGAGCGATCATCGGTTGGCGGCGTCTCCGGGAGCGTTTCTCGCCAGAGTTCGGAGCCATCCGATCGGTCGAGGGCAATGATGGTGTTTGCGTTGTTCATCGAGAGATACACTCGATCGTCGTCGATCGCCTCGACGGCGACGATGGTTTCTCCGCCGTAGGCTGTTTTCCACAGCTCCGTTCCCGTTATGACATCGAGGGCGATGAGCGTCGAACCGGGATAGGCGGCCTCCCAGACGATCAGCGTGTCGTTCCAGACGGCCGGGACGTTGCGGGCGTTAACGTCTGGTAGTGCATCCCACAGCACCTTTCCGCTCGGTGCATCGAGTGCTGTCACGCCTTCGGTTTCGGCGACGAACACACGTCCATCGGCAACCAGTGCCGTGTTCTGTCCGGGGGTGTCGAGATCGATCGGTGCTTGCCAGAGGATAGAACTGCCCTGGGCGTCGATTCGATAGACGTAGGACTGATTGGACCCAGAGAGCGCTGGCCCACAGCAGAACACCGAATCACTGTATGCTGTCAGTGGCGAGAACGTCTTTGGACTATCAACGCCGAGTTGCCATCGTTTCGAGCCACTGTCGGCTTCCACGGCGACGATTGTCGCGTGTGCGGTCTCGTTTTCGTTACCGATTCGAACCGGAGCCAACACGATGTCGTTTACAACACTCGGGACGGCGATGTCGGCGCGCATCGAATCGTCGTAGTCGGATTGCGGGACCGTCGCTTTCACCGACCATCGTTCGGTTCCATCGGTTGCGTCGTATGCCCGGATCGCTGAATCGGCGGCGTACACCGTTCCGTTCACGATCGCCCCAATCTCCGTTTTGCTCCCATCGCGGGTTTCCCCCACGCTCCATGCTGTCGTCAGCTCACCGGTGGGTCCAGTTCCCTCCGGGAGCCACGACGTTTTTCCCGCTGTTGCTCCGGGTTGTGTCCAGCTAACGTCAGCGTCAGCCCCCTCCGATACACCACTGCCTGCTGCCACTACACCCAGCCCAATGCCGGTGACAGCAGAAAGAAACCCCCGCCGAGAGATCGCGTCGGTCGAACTGGTCATCGATGATGGATTTTAGAACTGCGCGTAATGTGTCTTCTGTCCTGGCAGTGCTGTTACCGCCGTCGTCGCCAGCCGGCAATGCCCAGCGCGGCGATCGCTGCCGGGATGGTGAATCCGGGACCGTTGGTAGCGGTGGTTTCATCCCCTGCGGGTGTGCTTTCTGTTCGTTCTGCGGGTGGGATTGCAGTTGTCGATGGGCCAGCATCCGTGGTTCGGGCCGTCGAACTCATTTTCGTTGATTCTGGTGTGGCTGCTGGTTCAGTGGCTGTCGGTTGTGGGGTCCCTTGCTGTGTCGTCTCGCCCTCGACGACGATGAGACCCCCACCGCCAAGAAACAGCTTTCCGGCTGTGATCGCTTCGACTCGATAGGTAGTCATCACTCCAGCATCGTGTGTGAACGTCTGCTTGATTGTGCCCGTTGCTGGATCGAGGATAGCGCCACCGGCGTACAACAGCGATCCAATCCGGGTAAGAATCCCTCGCGGGACCCGTTCAGTGGACTCCTCCTCATGCGATCGATCCACATCCGTGGTTCGCCACTGTTCGCTCCCGTCGGTGCGGTTGAGGGCGACGATGGTACCATTTTCTCCTCTCCTATAAATATCTACATAGAGATGGTCCACATCGGTTGCCATCTCTGTGACGTATCCGTTCTGGGAGAACGCCTGCTTCCATCGTTGCTCACCAGTCTCTGCGTCGAGAGCGATAACGGTAATCCCCGGATCAGTGCTTTCGTGCACGTAAATCGTGCCGTCTGCGATGGCTTCTATGGATAGCTCTTGTACCCGTGGTAGTGCAGACCAGAGTTCATCACCGGATGTGCGGTCGTAGGAAACGATCCCGCGTGCTCGCGTGATGAATAGCTGCCCGTTTGCACTCTCCTGGTCCTTGATTGGTGTCTGCCTTTGACTGACCGACCACACCGTCTCGCCCGTTCGTGTGTCGTACGCCGTGACCGTTTCGGGCTGTGTGGCGATCACGAGACCGTTTTCAACGTGTGGTGCCCCCGCTGTACTGTGTTCCTCACGGTCTATTCGTTGTCGCCATCGAACAGAGCCATCCTCTGGCTGGAGACAGTACAGATAGGTGTACTCACCACCGTCAATGTCGCCCCCCACAACGTACAGGAGTCCATCGCCGACTGTCACGGACGATAGCTCTGCTTTGACTGGGAATTCGACCCGCCAGCGTTTTTTCCCAGTCTCTGCATCGAGTGCAACGAGCGCAGCCTGGACGTGGTCGAACGCGTCGAACACGCCATAATGGATCGGTGCGTACACTGTTCCGTCGACAACCGTCGGTGGCTCAACGTCAGGATGATCGGCTTCGGGGTTTGGCTCCGGTGGTGGGCCGCCTGTGAAGATCCATTGCTCGGTCCCGTCTTCGATATCGAACGCTCCAAGTCGCTCACCTGCTGCGTACACTGTCTCACCGACGATCGGTCCCACCTCAACGCCGTTTCGCCATGCACTCACACCGCCACCCCAGGCCTCAGAAAGGGATCCTGCGGGACCAACCTCTCCAATGGCACCGTCTCTCTGGGCGCTGTAATCCACTGGCTCCATCTTGGACACTTGCGTTGAACTCGCCGTCTTTGCCGAGACCCCACCGCTACCAACTACCAACCCAGCTGCCGTCACTCCGAGAAATTTCCGCCGAGAAAGTCCTTCAGAACTATATTTCATTATCGGATCGTGGGTGGGTTCTATAAAGTGTCTTGTGGGCTGGCTCCTGTTTTCGATCTCTTCCAGCGATATTTTTCTCCCATAATATGGGAACTTTGAATCCATTTTCGACAATTGAGATAATACGGACGGTGTTGTCTATACAATTGACAACCTTCATTCCCCGGCATTTGCAACGAATTAATTTTCCCGTCTCTTTGTGAGCGCACGTGTGCGTTATACAAAGTCATATAGTACAGATTTTCGGTCGTTTGATTGTTCTCGATCCATGTGGACTCTGAATCAGCGTATACTGGGGTTGTTAGCGCTCACATGTTCGTATCGTTACCGAACCGAGATCTGATGGGTCTACTCACGGATTCGGAGACAAAGGAGTCCGCTCTCCCCGATTTGAACGGGGGGCAAGTCGATCTACAGTCGACTGCTCTGCCAGACTGAGCTAAGAGCGGTTATCCTTCCGTATGGCAATCCACAATTTAACCCTTTCCCTTCATCAGCGTTGAGTCACTCGGTTTCACACACCATTCAGAGTGTAGCCACATCCATGCAAGCCATCCACAGCAATCATCACGCCACACGTTTACACCGGCTTCATCAGGCTATACGTCCAATCGGTCCAGTTCCCTGAATTCAGTTCGAAGACCGTGGATGGGACAGACAGTGTAAGACGCGTAGTACGGATACACCTGTCCCTAAAAAAGAGCCGACTACACCACCAATCGAACCCAATCCGCGTAAATCATCGTATAAGACGCTTCAACGGCAAATTGGGCGAATCTGTCTACAATTATATTCGACAGTATAACTGGACTAATTTACAGATTTCTGCCTAACTGGCGGCTCTAATTGCAAAATTCGGATGAATAGAAGATAATCCACCCTCGCTGAATCGCTGTAAACGCAAATTTACCGGGATAGATGGCCTCAGTTCTGTGTTCCGGTCTGAGTTTTCACTCGTGTCATACACAGGGCAAAGATTTATTATACCGGCGATAATGCACTCACCTGCGTAAGACGACCGTCTTACACGGCAGTGCGTGCGTAGAAAATCGGTCGGTTGCTGGCGATTTCGTCGTGTAGGACGCCCGGCGGAAGGCTGTCCGCCCACTACGTCTTACCGGAAAAGGGGAAAATCATGGAGCGTGTGACACTACGGATTCCAAAACAACAGATCGAAGCAGTTGAACAACTGGTCGAGACGGGTGAGTTTCCCAACCGGAGCGAAGCGATTCGGTCAGCAGTCCGGGAAATGATCAACGAGGAGGACCCAGAGCGCAACCGACGAGAGTCCAAGCGTCAGTGGGCGCGTGTGTGACGATGCAAGACCTCGTCAACGATGCGCTTGAACACGCCGAGGCTGAAGAACGCAAGGCGGCCAACGTCGAAAATATCGACGAATTCGGCGATCCTCGGATCGTCGTGGTCGGCTGTGGCGGTGCCGGTAACAATACGGTCAACCGGCTATACAACATCGGCGTCGAAGGCGCAGACACGGTTGCGATCAACACCGACAAACAGCACCTACAGATGATTGAAGCCGATACCAAGGTGCTCGTCGGTAAATCACTCACACAGGGTCTCGGTGCTGGCGGCGACCCTGCGATGGGTGAACGTGCGACGGAAATGGCCCGTGGAACGATTAAAGAAGTGCTTAGCGGTGCAGATCTAGTTTTCGTAACTGCCGGCATGGGCGGTGGAACGGGGACCGGCGCTGCACCCGTGATCTCGAAACTGGCCAAAGAACTCGGTGCGATCGTGGTGGGCATGGTGTCGACGCCGTTTAACGTCGAACGCGCCCGAACGGTCAAAGCCGAGGAAGGCCTCGAACAGCTGCGAAATGAGGCCGACTCGATCATCGTTCTCGACAACAACCGCCTGCTGGATTACGTCCCGAACCTCCCGATCGGCAAGGCGTTCTCGGTGATGGATCAGATCATCGCCGAAACCGTCAAAGGGATCTCGGAGACGATTACCCAGCCATCGCTGATCAACCTTGATTACGCGGATATGACCGCCATCATGGGTCAGGGCGGTGTGGCTGTCATGCTGGTTGGAGAGACACAGGACAAAAACAAAACCGAAGAGGTGGTTCGCGACGCGATGAGCCATCCGCTGTTGGATGTGGATTATCGAGGCGCGACGGGCGGACTCGTCCACATCACTGGCGGACCGGATCTGACGCTCAAAGAAGCCGAGGGCATCGCACAGCGAATCACCGAACGGCTCGAAGCCGATGCAAACGTCATCTGGGGCGCTCGGATCCAACAGGAGTATAAGGGCAAGGTCCGCGTGATGGCGATCATGACCGGCGTCCAGAGCGCACAGATTCTCGGCCCGACCACGCAGAAACAGGCCGACGCATCTCGCCGTGCAGCACTCGACCGGGTCGATACGGACGCCGAAACGGCATATGGGAGCGCCCAGTCCGACGGTGGGCAGGACTCGATCGAGAAAAACAACGGTCTCGACGTTATTCGGTGAGAACAATACACAACATGCCCAGAACAGTTCGTATTCGCGTATAATTTTCATCCGACATCGTTGATATTCTATAGGATGAACGTATCTATCCGATTGTAACTGCCCGTGACCAGGAGCACGCGCTCACGCAGTGTGTATGGATTCGACTAGTTGACACTTTCTGCAGATGTCACCGGTGGTAGGTGACCCACACCGTTCACAGTCCTGAAGGTCCGGTTGTTCGTCCGTGTCGTACTGTTCGGCGACAACGTGGGCGATTTCCTCATATCCTGCCATGATGGAATGTCGCGTTCCGGGATGTTTGGATTCGAGCCCGAGCAACAATTCCTGGATTTCTCCTCGGTATGCTTCGCTGGCGTGGGGACACTCAGCCATGTGGACGGGGAGATCTTTCAGATGAGCATATAGTGCAACTTCCTTTTCGGGGATGTCTCGAAGGGGTTTCGCCCGTGGGACGAACGGCTCGTTGTTGCTCCCAGATGGGCGGTCGGGAAATGGCCCGAGACTGGCGTCGAAATGCTTTGCAATCTGTTTGACATCTCCTTCGAGAACGTTCATTAGCGCGGTTTGTGCCTCATCATCCAGATTGTGACCGGTGAGAAGCTTATCCGCCCCGTACTGCTCGGCATACCGAGAGAGGATATCGCGCCGGAAGACGCCACAGTATGCACACGGAGCCATGTTTTCGGGATCAGATTCGGCGACCGAATCCATCTCGAGGTCGAATTCGGACGCGTAACTCACCACCTCGTGTCGCAGCTCCATCCCGTCAGTGAGTTCGACACACGCATCGACGGAGGCGTCACGATAGCCCTCGATCCCTTCGTGAATCGTCAGCGCAACCAGTTCGATCCTCGGATCCTCAGCGAACGTATCATAGAGTAAGTCCGTGAGAACGACGCTGTCTTTGCCCCCAGAGAGGCCAATCACCCACGTTTCTGGATCATCGGGTGTAGTTCGGTTGTCGATGAGTGCATCCTCACGAATCCGACGCTTGACGCGCTTTTCGACTGACCGGAGAAAATGGCGCTCACAGAGATGCAGCCCGGAGTACGCAGCGTGCATGACTGCAGACGCTCCGCACTTGTCGCAGTCCATGACTGTCGTTATGGGGAGAGCCGAATAACGGTTCCGTCACTCATCGCCGAGCGTGGCAGTTTTCGGCTTCGAAAGAAAAGCACCTCTATGGCGCAGTTTTCCCGCTCGGCAGCCGTCGATCGACTCGAACGACTGATCGAGCAGGTTGAAACCGAATCGATGGCGGTCCCCGTTCGCGAACTGTGGGTCTACGGAGATCTCGTGCTGGGCGTCGATCCGGTCGAACGGCTGTCGGTATACTGTACGAAAGAGTTACTGTTCGAGAACGATGACGCTGCGGCGGCTTCATTCCGGGACTCTCACGGGATCGACGGCGTCGGAAAAACGGTGAGTGCCGAGTGGGCCCGCGAGTTTCCCGAGGCGCTTCGTGCGAACGCAAACGGCCACGTGGCCCCCGAAAAATGTCTCGCAGCACAGTTGATTGACGACGAACCCATTCATCTTGAAGTGTGTAACACCGGCTTTGAGCGCAACGTCACCCAGCGGTTGAAAGGGGCAATGGCCCGGTCGGACTACGAACAGATTCTCGATCCACGAGGGGTCTGTCTCTGGGTTGATGGTACTCGCTCGACCGATGCGTTCGAGAAGCTCAGGGCTGGCGAGCTCGTTTTTCCAACGCTCGCTGAGTCGCTTACGATGCTCGGAATGGACCAGGAACAGGCAACTGAGGCCGCCACTACCGTAATGGAGTATCGAGAACGCCAGGACGGTGTGACCGTTCGTGGTGATATCGTCTAAGAACGTATCCGTCAGCGAAAGCGAAACGCTCCGAGGAGCGCTCAGTTTCCGGTTTCGATCGGTGCGTCCACGAGGTTGCCCCACTCGGTCCAGGAGCCATCGTAGTTGACGGCCTCCTCGTAGCCGAGCAGTTCGTGGAGCGCAAACCAGGCGATCGAGGACCGCTCACCGATTCGGCAGTAGGCAATTACATCGCCGTCGCCGTTGATGTCCTCGGCTCCGTAGAGCGCCTCAAGGTCGTCTCGACTCTTGAATCGCCCATCATCCTGAACGACTGCAGCCCAGGAGACGTTGCTCGCACCCGGGATGTGGCCGCCGCGCTGAGCGGTCTCCTGCAGTCCCGGTGGCGCAAGGAGTTCGCCACTGAACTCCTCGGGCGAGCGAACGTCCACGAGCGGGACGCCGTCACCGATCGCGGCCTCAACGTCACTCCGGTAAGCACGAATCGACTCGTTGGGCTCACCAGCCGTGTATTCGACCGCCGCGAACGAGGGCTCCTCGTCGGTCAGCGGGTAGTCGTTGTCGAGCCAGTAGTCACGTCCACCATCGAGTAGTCGAACGTCGTCGTGGCCGTAGTATTTGAACTGCCAGTAGGTGTAGGCAGCGAACCAGTTGGAGTTGTCACCGTAGAGAACGACGGTAGAGTCGTTGGCGATCCCGTGCTCGCCAAGCAACGACTCGAAGTCGGACTGATCGAGCAGGTCGCGTCGCGTCTGATCCTGCAGCTGCGTCTCCCAGTTGAAGCCAATCGCACCGGGGGCGTGTCCATCGCCGTAGGCCTCCGTGTCTACGTCGACTTCGACGAGTCGATACGAGGAATCGTCGGACTGAAACTCATCGAGGTGGTCTTCGACCCACTCCGCTGAGACGAGAACATCATTCGCGTACTCACTCATGATACAGTTGAACTCACAGTTCCAGCGATATATCCGTGTTACTGTCGGCTCCTTTCGCCGCTCGTTTGTCCTACCGGAAACAATTGCCCCTACGACTGGTGGCGTAAACGTCTCTCAACGGTGGGATGGTGGAAACGGTCCCCACGGAGCACTGACGAACCACACTTCAGGATGTATTTGCCGGGAGCTCAGAGAATGTTGAGAGTAAACAATTCAAGGTCGATCACACGTAGAAGATGACATGGACACAGTGGTTGGGCTCTCGACGGTCGCGGAGTGGCTTGGCGTCGATGGTGGGTCAGCCTCGACAGACGACGTTCGCGTCGTCGACGTTCGAGACGCCTGGGAGTACGACGGGATCGGTCATCTCCCTGGCGCAGTGAACGTGCCGTTCGACTCGTTCCGTTCGGCTACAGGCGGTGACGATGGGATGTTGCCTGGGGCGGACGCCTTTGCAGAGCTGGTCGAATCGGTTGGGATTTCTTCGGACGATCGGCTCGTCGCGTACGACGACATGCACGGGGTGTTCGCCGCCCGGTTTCTGGTGACGTGTGAGCTCTACGGTCACGACCCGGACCGGCTTCATCTTCTGAACGGCGATTACAGCGCCTGGAATCAGTCCTATCCGGTCGATCAGGACACTCCATCGGTTTCGGAGGGGACCTACGACGCCACGGTACTTGAGGCGGGTCCGCTGGTGGGTGTAAAAGCAGTCGAGCAGGCGATGGACGATCCGTCGACCGTACTGGTTGACACGCGAGAGAAAGACGAGTATGCTGCTGGGCACATTCCAGGGGCAGTACGATTGAACTGGATGGAACTGGTCGATGAGACCGATCGCGGGGTAAAATCGGATGCGACACTCCGATCGATACTCGAGAGTGTCGGTATCACGTCGGATCGATCGATCGTCCTCTACTGCAACACTGCGCGGCGGCTGAGCCACACGTACACGGTGTTGCGCCATCTGGGCTATCCAGCGCTCTCGTTCTACGAAGGAAGTCTGACGGAGTGGCGAGACCGTGATCTTCCACTCACAGCGGACGATTAAGCCTGTTCTCTGGACGTGGAGGGAGTTGTTCGTGATCGGTTCGTCGCGTGTGCAACGAGGATAATGAAAAGTGCGCACCCGATTGCGCCGGCGGTCCGAAAGAACCCCCTTCCCGTGGGGGCGACGTAGGTCGCATATCCCAGTGCGGCCATTCCGTAGGTGAACGCGTCGAGTTCTTCATCGTAGCGGGCGGCGAGCGCACCGAGGGCAAGCAAGCCCATCACGAGACCTCCATCGAGCAGTTGTGGCGTTCGAAGGCCAAACGCTGTCGTCGAATCACTGGCTGCGAGCGCGCCCGTCAGTGTGAGAAATATTACGAGCGCCAGCAGACTCGTTTTCTGGTACGATCCGTCCATGTCGGTGCGTGCACGGCGATTCTCTTACCGTTTCCGACGGTCTTGTTTGATGACGATCACGGCGTCTTCGAGCTCTCGCACGTCACCTGTCGTCTCGAACGTTCGATCGATGACGGGCTCGTACAGCTCAGAATCGAGCTCCAGGCCGGCAACCGAAAGCGTGTCGTCGCTGATCGAGAACGCACCCTCTGCGATCGCCTGTTCGATTTCTGCGAGCCGCTCTGAGGCGATCCCGTTGTCATCGAAACCAAGCGGGAAGTAGACGCCGCCGTCGGTCATCGATCGGTAACGGGCGACGATGTCCTGGAGGACCGTCATGTACAGGTGGCCGATGTGGAGCTCGCCTGAGATCGTCGGCGGTGGACTGTCGATGGTGTAAGCGGCTGGTGAGTGTCCGTCTCCGCGCTGTCGTCGGTTGGTGTGTTTTCCATGATCTGTGGATTGTCTCATAGCTCTGACTACGATCCGTCGAACCGATCCAGAAAATGGAGAGAGTGGCCCCTATTGGGGGCCTACGAACGCACCGCTACGGGATGTACCTGCCATCGAACCGATGGAGTACGCCCACATACGACGACGCAGTCGTCGCGGTCGCTTAACTGTTGTGTCTCTTCTCATTCATTCTTCGCCCTCTTTTCTTTATGACTGATTGATGAGAATGGAACAAATTGTGATGAACTATTTCAACAATAATCAACTTTTATAATACAGTCGTCCTGATGTGTCTTGTATGCCGTTTACCAGTGGTCCGGACAATGATGGTGACGCGTCAGACGAGGGGCAACGATTCCCGCGAGTTGATCGGCGTGGCTTCGTTGGTGGACTCGGCGCGCTGCTCGCCGGCACCGCGTTCACCCGATCGATCGACGCCGAGATGGCCGCACCCGTCGTTGACGGCGATGCCAGCCCCAGCCACGTCGTCACCTCACCGAATGGCGCACTCGCGGTGACGTTCGACGTTGCGGATGGGACGCCTCGCTACCACGTGGAGTACGACGGTCGGACCGTGCTGTCGGACTCTGCGATTGGCTTTGAGTTTCGGGACCAGCCACCGCTCACCGACGGATTCGTCGTCACGGGGAGCACGCGAACGTCGTTCGACGAGACGTGGACACCAGTGTGGGACCAGCACGAGACGATCCGCGAACGATACGAATCGCTTCGGGTTGGACTCGTAGAAACGGACGGCCGTGAGCGCGCGCTGACGGTCGCGATCCGGGTTTTCGACGATGGGGTTGGGTTTCGCGTCGAGTTTCCACGAGACAGCGGCGTCGGTGCGTTCGCCATTACGTCCGAGCGGACGGAGTTTGCGTTCCCGGACGATCCCACGGCCTGGTGGATTCAGAACGACTTCAACAGTTACGAGTATGCCCACGAAACGACGCCGCTCTCGGAGCTGCACACGACGAGTCCGACGGGGGGAGCCCACACGCCGCTGACGATGCAGCGAGACGATGGACTGTATCTGAGCCTCCACGAGGCGGATCTGGTGGATTACGCGGCCATGGGGGTGACGCCGCAATCGGCCGGCAGTACGGTGCTCGAATCGACGCTCGCCCCCATGCCAGATGGGACAGCAGTGCTGGGCAATGCGCCCCACCGAACGCCGTGGCGAACGCTTCAGGTCGCCGAACAGCCGGGTGAGCTTATCGAATCGAATCTGATCGTCAATCTCAACGAACCGCTAGACGCCGCGGCGTTTCCAGACGGCACCGACTGGATCGAACCACAGAAGTTCCTCGGCATCTGGTGGTTGATGATTACGAATCGGGCGGACTGGCAGTATCACGACACGGAATCGGGCAACCACGGCGCACAAACCGGGCGGATGAAACAGTACATGAAATTCGCCAGCGAACACGACATTCCGAGCGTGCTCGTCGAGGGATGGAACGATGGCTGGCGGTCTTATCCCGGTGATGGGAGCGCAATGGACTTCGATACGACCTATCCCGACTTCGATCTCGATGCGGTGACCGCGTTCGGCAAGCAACTTGACCCGCCGGTCGAGATGACGGCACACAACGAGACCGCTGGAGCGATCACGAACTACGAATCACAGCTTGAGGCAGATTCTAGTCCGTTTGCCACCTACGAGCACCACGGAATCCACTCGATCAAGACGGGCTACGTGGCCGATGACGGCGTGACGATCGATGGTGCCACCTACAACCACCACTGTCAGCCGATGGTCAATCACCACCGTCTGGTGTACAAACAAGCGGCGAAACACAGACAATTGCTTGAGATCCACGAGCCGATCAAACCGACCGGTGAACGCCGCACGTATCCGAACGTGATGACTCGCGAGGGCGTCCTCGGTCAGGAGTACGATGCGTTCGGTCGGATCGAGCCGTCTCACCACGTGACGCTGCCGTTCACCCGGATGCTCGCGGGACCGATGGAGTACACGCCCGGCATCTTCGATCTCGATTCCGGTGCGGGTGGGATCGAGACGACGCGTGCCAAACAGCTCGCGATGTATCCGGTTTATTTCAGCGGCCTCCAGATGGTTGCCGATCTCCCGAGTTCCTATCTCGCCGACCAGCCAGCGACTATCGAGCCAGGAACGGTCACTCAGGCCGAATTCGGCCAAATCGAAGGTTTCGAGACGGGTGCCCGGTGGGCGAACGCACAGGGTGAACGCTACGTCCGGATCGATCCCAACACCGCTGTGGAGAACGCCTCGGTCGCCTGGACGGTCACAGACGACGTGTCTGGCGAGTATGATCTCCATCTGCGGTGTGCTAACGACGCCGAAGACAATGCCGTTGGCCGTGGAACGCCACGAACGGCGACCATCGTCGTCGATGGCGAGCACCGAACTCAGGTGATAGTTCCCGAAACCGACTACTGGAACGACTGGACCACGCTTTCGACCACGCTCTCCATCGACGATTCCGCGACGACGGTCGCGATCGAACTGACCGATGACGACACTGGTGGATTCAATCTCGACGCCGTTGGGCTGAGTGCGCCCGGTGAACTGATGGGGACGCCAGCGCGCGCACCGATCCGTGGGCCGACCGTCCCGGCGTTTGACTTCATCGAAGCCGTTCCTGCCGGCAGTTGGGATGAAACGCGCGTGCTCGGTGGCGAAATCGGCGAGCACGTGGTGGTCGCCCGCCGACACGGTGAGGAGTGGTTCGTGGGCGCGATGACGGACGAGAACGAACGCGTCCAGTCGATTGGGCTCGAATTTCTCGATGGGGCACCCGGGCGACGACGCGGCCACGGGACCAGCAACGGCACCGGTCACCACGCTGGCGCGGGCGACCGTCGAGGGCACACGAAGGGGACGTACGTCGCCGAGATCTACGCCGATGGGCCCGATGCGACGTTTCCGGACGACGGCGACGCCGTCGCGGTGTACGAACGGCTCGTGAGGCCCGACGACACGATCACTGTGTCGATGGTGCACTCTGGTGGCCAGGCGATTCGGATTCGACCGGCAACGGCCAGCGATCTGGCGTCGGTTCCCCGCTATGGGGCTCCATCGCAGACGTACGATGGCGGCACCATTCCGGACACGGCAGTCATCAATTCGTCGTTCATCAGCGTCAGCGGAACCAACGAGGGGAACGTAGTCGGTGGTGAGGAGCTGACGATCACCGTCGATGGAGCGCCAGTAGACACGGCGCTCGCTCGCTTTGGTCCGGGAGCTAACACCCAGACGCTCTCGTTTTCGCTGTCGTCGCCCGGAACGTACGAGGTTGCAGTCGAAACGCCCGACGGGACGACCATCACGAGCAACACCGTCACCGTCCACGTCACTGACGGCGAACAGCTCGCCGTTTGGCGTGACGCCACCGGTGACGACCACGGTCCCGGTTCATACACGTATCCAACCGGCGAAATGTTCGAGGACGGCGTACTCGATCTCAGCGAGGTCGCTCTCTACGAGCAGGACGACCGCTATCAACTCATATACTGGTTGGATGGCCCGGTCACGAATCCGTGGAACGTCTCCGGTGGCTACTCGCTACAGCTGTTGCAGCTCTACGTCCGGGATCCGACGGTCGGATCGGCAGTCCCTGCCACCACCACGGGGCGTGCCGGGACGAACGTCACGTTCGAACGACCGTACCACTACCGCGTCATCGCGGCCGGTGGGCTCCAGACGGTCGAGAACGCCGCTGGCGACACCATCACAGAAGACGTTCACACCCGGGTCCATTCGTCGATCGACGCCATCGAGGTGACGTTCCCCAAACAGTCGGTCGGCGGCGCGCTTGAGGAGGCAGAACTGGCGGTGTTGTTGTTTGGAGCCGATGGCTATCAATCCGGGCATGTCCGTCCCGTACAGGCCTCGAACGCGACGTATCTCTTCGGTGGCGGTCGTGACGACAATATGAACCCGAATGTGATCGACATGCTGACGCCAGAAGACACGACACAGACAGCAGTGCTTGATTACTCCGATACCGAAAATGCGATCATTCCGTTCTTGAACCGCTGAGCGACTTCAGTCGTCGGCCACCATCGTATCGGCGGTCACCGCTTCTGCAAGCAGCTCGGAGAGCCCGACGATCTCGATGTCGTCTTCGAAGCCGCCGGTCTTGCGCCCGTCTTCGTACATCGTCATGCACATCGGACAGGCGACGACGAACGTCTCGATCTCTGCGCCGGCGTCGGTGTCTTCGAGCGCCTCACGGAGCCGCTCTTCGCTCGGTTTGGTCTCCTCTTCGAGATCCATCCAGAGGCCACCACCGCCACCACCACAGCAGTATGAGTTGGCGCGGTTTCGCGGCATCTCGTGGAGCTCACAGCCGGTCTGGCGGACGAGTTCGCGCGGTGCCTCGTACTCGTCGTTGAACCGCCCGAGATGGCACGGATCGTGATAGGTGACGGTGTAATCCAGCTCGGATCCGGTGAGGCCGAGTTGCGGAACGAGCTCTTGAACCAGCTGCGTGTAATGATAGACGTCGATCTCGCCGTCTTCGTTCCAGCCGAACTCTGGATACTCGTTCGTGAATGTGTTGAACGAGTGGGGATCCGTACAGACGATCGATTCGAACTCGCAGTCTTCGAACTGCGCGACGTTGTCCTCAACGAGCATCTCGTAGAGTCCTTCTTCACCAACACGACGGATGTCGTTGCCATCGTTTTGCTCATCATCGTAGAGAATGCCGTAGCTCACGTCGGCTGCCTCCAGGATGGTCGCCAGTGATTTGGCAACTTCCTGATTGCGCTCGTCGTAGCTCGGATAGTCTCCAACGTACCAGAGATACTCGACAGGTTCTTCGCGGGCGTCTGGCACCTCGAAATCCAGATCGTCCACCCAGTCCGGGCGCTTTCGCTCGGGGTCGCCGAACGTGTTTCCGTTCTGGAAGACGTTCATCATCGCCTCCTGGACGGTTTCAGTCATCTGGCCGGATTCGGTGAGCCGGCGGTTCATCTCCGTGAACTGCGTGACATGCTCGATTTCGACGGGACAGGCGTCCATGCAGGCCATACACGCCATACACGAGTCCATCGTCGAGCTGTCGATGACGCTCGTGCCGCCATCGGCGATGATCGGTTTCGATTCCGTCCGACCAGCGTCGAGCTCTTTGCGATACTCTCTGAGATCGAGGATCACGTCGCGTGGGTCGAGCGGCCGACCGGACGCTTTCGCCGGACAGACCGACGAACAGCGCCCACACTTCGTACAGGCGTCGTGATCGAGCAACTGCTTCCAGGAGAAGTCCTCGATGTCGCTCGCACCGATCTCGTCGGGAGAGGCGTCTTCTGGCACGCCAGGAAGTCGGATGCCCGCCTTCTCATCGCGGGTGACGACGTTGGCGAAACTCGAGATCATGTGGAACGGCTTGGCAAGTGGGATTGAGGCGATGAAGACGAACGCCAGCAGGGCGTGGGACCACCAGGCGAGTGGATAGATCGTCGTGGCCATCGACTCAGTGACACCTACGAGCCCGAACACGTCGGCGACGAACCAGCCGACGAAGCTCACGGTCTCGAAGTCCGGAAAGCCGCTGGCGAGGATGCGGACTCCCTCAACGAGATAGCCACCGACGCCGAGCAAAAACAGCATCCAGACGAGATAGCCGTCTTCAGCACTGGTGTGGCGACCCCAGAGCCGCTCGTTACGGGTGACATAGCGACGATAGAGCGCAACGCCGAGTCCCACGACGAACAACAGCCCCATCGCGTCCATCACGAACGAGTAGGAGAGGTAGAACGCCCCCTCAAAGAAGGACTGCTCTGTCCCCATTGCGGCCGTGATCTTCCGGTAGAAGTCCATGTCGATCATCAGGATCGTTGTCCCGATGAGCAGGGTCAGAAAGCCCCAGAGGATGAATGAGTGCATGAGGCCGCCGACGAAATCTCGGTTGAACTGCTTTTCGTTGGAGCCGACGATCTTCGCGGCGCTGACGATCCGTTTGGGTAACGCATCGAGTCGATCGAACGGGTCGTCAGTTCCATCCGTGTATCGCGCGAACCGCCGGTAGGCAAGCGCTCCGAACACCAGAACCGTCACGACAGCGAGGTAGTAAAACACTGCCTCGCCTATCGGTCCAATGAGCCAGAACGTCTCACGTGTCGGCGTTTGTGCCTGCAAGAGGCTCGTCATGGATTATCAGGATAGAAGGAGAAGGTTAAGTCTTACCAACAACCTTTCCACAGAAAGGAGTTGTTTTGGGGGTGAAGCTCCCGATATTCGCAATTATCGCCAGGTCGTGTTCACGAGCCACTCGGTGAGCTCGCGCTGGGCTTTCCGCAGATGTTCGGATGCTGTTCCAGTCGCACAATCGAGACGCTCTGCAACGTCGTCGATCGACCCTGATCGTGGCACGTCGAAATACCCGCACGCGTTCGCTTTTTTGATCGCGTCGTACTGTCGGTCGGTCAGTGCTGGACCAAAACCACCGCGCAAGCGCTCGTAGTTTCCGACCTGTTCGATTGTCACGTTCATCTCCTCTGGAAGGTGGTTGATCGTCGTTTGCAGTCGCTCGGCCCGTCCAACCATCGTCATCCGGGCAGCTCCGTCGGTACAGAAGTCCACTGGTGGTACGACGATCACTCCCGTTCGTTCAAACACCGCAAACAGCTGCTCGTCAGGAGTGATTGGCTCCTGTTCGATGTACGCAAAAAATGTTCCAGGCGAGCTGGTCGTGTCCGGGTTGCTCAACTCGTAAAATGAGATCTCGGGCACGTCTTCGAGTGCTTGCTCGTAGAGCTGCCGGTCTCCCTCCACCGCAAACAAAAACGTGTCCGGCCCGGTCGTTCGGGTGCCATAGAGCAACCGATCTCGTGAGAGCCCATCGTGTTCGACGATGCGTTGGTGGACGGGGTGGATAAACTGCTCTGAGAAATCAATAGCGAGACGAACGTATTTCATTGGCTGTGGCCACTCATTCCGGCGTATAAACGATATCGCATCCTTGTGACACTCTCTGTCAGTACTCCGAACGATCGTTTCAATATAAACTGCCGCACAGCTTCGCCAGCAGCCGTTCAATCTGCCGGTTTCTATCGGTAGTATGGCCGTTCAACAGCGTTTGTCTGGAGCGATTACGTCGCTTGACGGTGTGATTGGTCGCGAGGAGCATCTAAATGCTCCAGCGATCGTCGTTCGACCGGACGCAGTCCAGTCGGTGCTCAACCGGTTGCGATCAGAATTCGATCACTGTGCCTGCGTGACCGCACAGGAGTATCAGGACCGCTTCGAGACGATCTATCACCTCAGGCGGTATGATGAACCGACGACGGAGCTCTCGGTCATCGTTCCAACGACGGTCGAAGGTCCGCACAGTCAGAGCGCGTCAGCCGTGTATCCAACCGCAGAGTGGCACGAACGCGAGGCCTACGACCTCCTCGGGATCGACTACGACGGCCATCCTGATCTGCGCCGGATCCTCCTCCCAGAAACGTGGGTTGGCCATCCGTTGCGATCGAGCTACGATCAAGAACAGCCACAGATCGTCACGCTCTCAGAACACGACAATCCCCTGGAGGACGATCGTGCGCTGGGATCGGACACGATGGTGATCAATGTTGGTCCGCATCATCCAGCAACCCACGGCGTGCTCCATTTGCTCGTAACGCTTGATGGGGAACAGGTCGTGGGTGTCGAGCCACAGCTCGGCTATATCCACCGCTGTGAAGAGCAACTGTGTCAGTCAGGGACGTATCGCCACCAGATCATGCCGTATCCTGACCGCTGGGACTGGGGTGGTGGCGGACTTTTGAACGAATGGGCGTACGCGCGTGTGGCCGAGGAGCTTGCGGATCTCTCCGTTCCAGAATACGCACAGGTGATCCGGACGATGAGCGCGGAGCTCTCACGGATGTTGTCGCACTTTCTTGCCATTGGGACGTACGCGCTCGACGTGGTTGGCGAGTTCACCGCAGTGTTTATGTACGCAATCCGTGACCGTGAGCAGATCCAGTCGCTTCTCGAAGCGCTCACCGGACAGCGTTTGATGTTCAATTACTTTCGGCTTGGCGGCGTGGCGTGGGATCTTCCCGAACCGAGAGAGGAATTTTTCGAGGGGGTTCGAACGTTTCTGGAGACGCTCCCGGAAAAAATCGAGGAGTACGACGATTTGTTGGCGCACAATGAGATCTTTCAGCGTCGCTGTGTCGACACTGGAGTACTCGATGCTTCGACAGCGAAATCGTTCGGCTGTACGGGGCCAGTCGCCAGAGCTTCGGGGATCGATTACGATCTCCGGCGTGACGATCCATACGGCTACTACGAGTCGCTCGACTGGGAGGTCATTACGGCAAGTGCTGGAGACAACTTCTCGCGCGTGCTCGTCCGGCTTCGAGAGATCGAACAGAGCGCACGGATCGTCGAGCAGTGTGTCGAGCTGCTCGAATCGTGGCCAGCAGCCGATCGAACGATCCAGTCGAACGTTCCTCGAACGATCAAACCACCCGTGGATGCCGAGTGTTATCGCGCTGTGGCGGCTGCCAAGGGAGAACTCGGCATTTACATCCGCAGCGACGGGACCGACACGCCGGCGCGGTTCAAAATCCGAGGGCCGTCGTTCAGCCACCTCCAGGCGCTCGAATCGATGGCCACTGGCGAGTACGTCGCCGATCTGATCGCTACGCTCGGAAGTCTCGATACGATCATGGGCGAAGTCGATCGCTGAGCGATTCGAGTTCGGAGACGGGAACGAACGGCTCTGGATCGGCCGATGTGTGCTGGTCATGTGCAAGGAGACCGATCAGCCGCTGGTCGTGGCCATTTCCAGATGCTACTTCGGCGTTCCTCGCCGACTTCACTCCAGAACAGCAACGATATCGGATAGATCGAAGAGCCGAAGATCATCACGCTCGTCTGCAGCTTCCTCGACGGAGCGTTTGAACCCAGAGCGGCTGAACAGGGCGAATTCATACGTCGGCTCCCCACCGCCAGTGGGTGTCCAGTCGATGTGCTCAACGCCGTCTTCGAGATTCGCGAGAACGTCATAGCCGAGGGGTGTGTTGGTAAATTTCGCTTCGCCAGCAATCAGCACTGACTCGTCAGTGGGAGCAACCACATCTATTTCCTGGTCCTTATACCACCACTGGCTGGGCACCTGTGTGAGCTGGTAGTCTGCAAAGAGGTCCGGGACTGCCTGGTGACAGAGCGATTCGAACGTTTCGCTGACGAAGTCGGGCAATTCCGGTTCGATGAGATCCGCGTAGGCGTTCTCGCCGTAGAGTTCGTACTGTCCCTCGCGACCGTAGAGATATCGGAAGTAAAACCGGAATACGGGATCAAGAATACGGTATCGCGTCCGCTTGCTGCGTGCCGGATCGGTGAGTGCTGGATAGTGTTTCTCGATGATCTGGAGCGTTTCTAGCCGGTCGAAGTAGTACGACGTGTTGGTGCTCTTGATGCCGGCTCCCTGGGCGATCTCGTTTCGACTGCGGTTCCCTGTGGCCATCGATTCCAGCACGGAGAAATACGTGTTCACCTCGTTGAGTTCCATCTGGAGGACGGTTTCGGGCTCGTCGTGGAGTGGGCCATCCGGATCGTACAGCAGCTGTGTGATGTTCTCTCCAAGGCTCTGTGATGGATCAAGAGGGCTGAGATATCGGGGGGTGCCGCCGAAAACGCCATAGGTGAACACCCGTTCTTCGGGATCGTACATCGGCACGAACTCTTGAATGGAGCGAAATGGCAGCTGGATGAGTTCGAGGCGGCCATTCGGTGTCTGGGACACCCGACCGTAGAGTGGCGCACCACCATCGAGGACGTGGGTATGAATCATGCCGATTGCAGAGCCTGTGAGCACGAGCGTTGCCTGACTCTCCCCGACAGCTGTATCCCACAGGTGTTGGATGACCGATGGAAGCCCCTCGTTCGATTCAATGAGATATGGGAATTCGTCGATGACGATGATGGCATCCCTGTCGGTGAGGTACGTTAAGAGCGGTTCCCATTCCTCTTTGATAGCCGTGATGTCTGGGTAGTTCGTCGCTGCTGCCTCGACGAACCGTCTAAGCTGTGTCGTCGCAGTTCCCTGGACTGCCTGATAGTACACGGCATCATCGCGGTCGGCAATCGATTGACGGACAAGCTCGCTCTTTCCGATCTGGCGACGCCCATAGATAATTGCGAGTTCTGCAGCGTTACTCTCATACAGGGTCTGCAACCGATCGAGTTCATCGATACGATTGACGAACTGATCCATATCTTCCGTCTCTGTGGGAGATACATATGTGCTCCGGAGTTAGGGACCAGACTATAATAGTCTGAACTATAATATTCTGATTTCTACTATTGGGAAAATCATTCGATCATACACTCGACAGAATTCCGATAGATAGCACCGAATATCCCATCAGTCGTCCTGGGGGTGGATTTCACTGGCCCGCTGTTCAGCCAGTAGAGGATCTGGACGCGCTGTTGCCTCGCGTTCTCATAGACGCCCGCAGCGTCTCCATGTCGTGAATCGTCACGGAGCCAGCGTCGATGAGTCGAGTGTTTGGCGGATTGAGTTCCGTGCCCCGGGCCAGAACTGCGTTCACAGTCTTTGAATGGACAAAATCAATCGCTGAGTGACTCAAGTTCGGAGACGGGAACGAACGGTTCTGGATCGTCGGTCTGGGTGCGTATCGTCCGTTGCCAGTGCCCAACGTCGTGCCATGTGCCGTGTTTATAGCCCACGTTTTCGAACGAGGCCACGCGTTCGAACCCCATTTGCTCGTGAAACGCGACGCTCTCGGGGTTTGGGAGCGCGATGATCGCAATGGCCGAACGGACGCCTTGCCGTTCGAGGACGGAAAACAGCGCCGCATAGAGCTGCTGGGCAATTCCCTGGCGTTGTGCTGGTGGGCTCACATAGACAGACACCGTCGCGGTCCACTGGTATGCTGTGCGTTCGTGGAACGAACTCGCGTAGGCGTATCCGAGGATATCTTCGTCGAGTTCACAGACGAGCCAGGGGTAGCGCTCAGTCGTGCGCTCAATTCGCCCTGCCATCTCGGTCGCGTCGGGCGGCGTCGTCTCGAAGGTGACGTGCGACGATTCGACGAACGGTGCGTAGATATCAGCGATTGCCCCCGCATCTGTCTGGTTTACGTGTCTGATGAGCGAGTCCATGTCCGTAGCTCACGAACGAAGCATGAAGGACACTCCGATCGCTGCAATTACGACATCGCACTGTTTCGGGTGTTGGCGAGCCAGGTTCCAAAACGGGCACACCATCTCCCGACCAGGACAAGTATCACGCACATCACCACGGTAGAGAGCACCGCAAATCCATTGAATAGGAGCCCTATTGGAATTGACACCTTCCATGAACGCATCAGTGCTCCGGAATTGCCGATTATCCAGAGTGGAACGATTCCACACAGCGTTACGATCGCGACAGTTTCACCGGCCTCCTGTGCTTTGACAGCTCGTGAGTTATATCGATAGCCCGCGAGCACAGCCCCAGCGACCAGTGGGACGCCATCGACATCGACGACCGGTTGCACAAGACTCGACACCACGGTGAGACACACTGCGAAACCGCCGATAACCGCCGCTTCCCGATGAGCGGGATCCGTCAAACGAGCGCGAATAGCAAGCACTCGATAGTGGAGGGCACTGGGCATACGCGAACATGGATGAATCCTCTCACAGATGGAAAACTGTTATGAGTAATAGGGCGGGTACAACCCATTCTGTTCGAGATCGTTGGATGGTTGTTCCGAGTAGATTGCCGGCGTTGTGCATGCCGGGAACAGATTCAAATAGTCGTGCGCTCTGTGCATAGTCCAATGAACGAAAAGACCGCCGAGCTCCGCGATATCTTCATGGAGGTAACCGATGACGACACCATCACCGAAACCCAGGAGGAAACGCGGGGATCGCTCGCCGAGGACGAACAAGAGATCACAGAAAAGCTTCGTGGGGCGATCGAACGCATGCGCGATGATCTCCCGTTCGACACAGACCTGTCTATCGACGAGTACGAATCGGTTGTTCGGGGGTTCTACGACGACAACGGGGACACAGCAATAGCCGATCGGCTAGCGATCGATAAGGAGACCGTTCTCGATGCTCGCCACGATCTCCATCTCGTTCGCGACGCAGAACTCGACGTGGCGTTCGACGACGAACGGTTCCGTGAGCTGTACACGGCCGATGAATCCATCGCGGAGATAGCTTCTGCGCCCGAGATCGACGACGAGACGGCACGGGAGTTCCGTGCGGTGCTCGAAACACAGATGGCGAACCGCCGAGTGAACGGCCGATACACCGACGAATTCGAAGAGCTACTCACCGACGCCGACCTCGAAGAACGGACCGAAGATGTTACCGAATCTGGCCTCGATGAAGCCACCGAGGGGATGGAGACGAACGTTTCGATGTGAGCACTTCCGTTATTCGTCCTTGAAGTCGTCCTCCAGCCCGAACGTAGTGGCGGTCATGGTATCTACCGATGGGAGCCGACGGAGTGGCGTTCTGAGTGTGTAGTAACACCCACTGAATCCGTAGCCACACCCGGCGAGCGCCATCGTGAGCTCGGGACCGAGCGCCGCCCCAATTAAGCCGCCCAGAAGCGAGCCAAGTGGAAGCGTTGCGCCGGTCGCCGCTCCTTTCGTCGCGCTGATTCGTCCGAGCGCGCTCGTGGGGAACACTGACTGATTCATCGTTGCCACGAGTACGCCGGTGAGCCCCGCCGGAATCCAGGCAAGCCCGAACAGGGTGACGGCGAGTTCGGGCGTCCCGGCGTATACTGATCCGATCCACAGAGAGGCGGCGACGAGATTCGTGCTGGCAAGCAATCGGCCAAAGCCGACGCCGGTGAACCAGGAACCAGACAGCGAGCCGAGCATTCGACCAATGCCGAGCGCACCGAGCAACAGGCCATACACCGCCGGCCCGTACTTGCTGGCTGCGAACGCCGGCAACACGGCAAGCGCTACGCCTGTCGTGAAGTTGAAGACTGCCGTGCAACCGATCATCTCCACGAACAGCGTTCCGCGGAGGACCGATACCCCATCGCGCAACTGTTCGACGTAGCCAGTGATCCCTCCGTCAGCTGTCGATGAACTGGTGGATGGGACGACCATGCCGGCGAACAACGCCGATGCAATGGCAAACGAGAGCGAATCGACCACGAACAGCGTCGTGGTTCCGACGAGCGCGATGAATAGCCCACCAACCGCCTCGAGCGCCATATCTAGTCCCAAGGTCACAGTGGCTAGCGCAGAATTTCCCGCTGAGAGCTGCTCTTTGCGAACGATTCGGGGAAGCATCGAGTCCACTACTGGCTCACAGGCAGTCGTCAACAGCGCAAGCACCGGAATCACACAGAACAACAGTTCGATCGACCGGCTATCGAGCATCGTAGCGATCGGTATGATGAGCACGACCAGCCCCTGGAGTAACTGTGCGCCCACCAGCAATCGCTTCGTTCGCCAGCGGTCAACCAGTGGGCCGGCAAATAGCTGCAACAGCCACGGCGAGAGCAACATCGCGTTGGCGATCCCCGTCAGGACAGTGGAGTTGGCTTCGGTCTGGATCACCCAGAGAATCGCGACCGTGTAGAGACTGTCCCCTGCGTTGGTGACGAGCTGTCCGGAGAGAAACCGGACGAACGTCCGGTTGTGCCACAGTGACTGCTCACTGGGTGTTGTGGGGGTAGAGGAGTCGGTTTCAGTCATCGACACCACCACGGAGCTGGTGACGGTCGATTTGGTCGGAAAACTATCCGATACGACGAACTGCAAATCTGTGGGCCTGTATGGCCGTAATACTGTGATTTCATCTGCGTGAGTGGCGAAGAAGATACGAACTACGGACAGCCGTAGCGAATCGATCCGATAGCTGTGGCTACCGGACCGTGATTTTCGCCGTGATCACCAGCGGAATAAATGGCTGGCGATCGACACGCAGTGGAGACACTCGTCGATCTGTCGGGCTTTGACGGCGATACTGTAAATATGTGTTGGGGGCGTGTCAGATTGTGCCATGGATGTGAATATTCAAATACCGGGAGGTGAGCAACGGTTCTCGTGATCGCGTTCACCGAGCTCGCGCTGGCGGCGTACTGTCCGCGAAAACTCTACTACCGCCGGCAAAACGATGAATTCGAGAGGGCGGCACAGCCGGGATTCGAGCTCGCGTTTCGATATCCGTCGCTGTTGGACGCAGCAACGGACCTCACCGAGGAGCCGATCGCCGTTTCGCCCTCATGCTTTCGGGAGAATCTTCGGAGCGCACGACGGCGCGTCGATCGGTTCGACGAGTTGTGTTCGCCCACCAGACGGTCGGTCTATCTCGCCGGAACGGACGCTCACGGCGTGGCCCACAAGCTACTGGCCAATCCCCCAGCACCGTCGATCGTTTCGGTCGGGACACCTCCTTCGACTGGTGTCTGGGAACCACACGCCGTCAGGGCCGTTGGGGCGGCTAAGGCGCTCGCATACGAGCGGGAAATGAGGATCGAAACGGCGTACGTCGAGTATGCGACCCACGGCGTGATCCGCGAGTTCGAGATCACTGGCAGACGACGCGCACAGTACCGACGTGCAGTCCGGACAGTCGAGACGCTCGGTGATCCACCGCCACGGTTACAGCAGCGGACAAAATGCAACTCGTGTGAGTATCGCGAGTCCTGTGGCGTCAGAACGGAGTCACTGTTCACCAGACTGTTCGGTTAGCCAGGTGTCGATCGAATCGGCGAGCGCACCACGTCGATGGATCGTTCCGGTTGCGGGATCGACGACCGTGCTTTCGGTTCCCGGTAGCTGCCCGTCGTCAATCACACACTCGACAGCCTCGCGAAACGTTGGATCGATCTCCGCGACCGTTCGAGCGCTTCCCGCGCCGCTCAGATTCGCACTCGTTGCGGTGAGCGGTCCCACTCCGTCGAGCAACTCAAGCGCGAGCGGATGATCGGGAATCCGTATCCCAACCCGATCCGCACCGGCAACGAGCGCGTCGGGGACGATCGAGCGCCGTCTGAGGAGAACGGTCACCGGTCCCGGAAGAAATGCCTCCATGAACGCACGCTCGCGGTCGGTCACAATCGTATACTCCGTGGCAGCCGCCACTGACGGGACAGCCATCGAAATTGGCTTCGAGCGCGCGCGTTGTTTGAGCGAGAACACCCGTTCGACCGCGTCGGGGTCCAGTGCGTCCGCACCAACGCCGTAGACGGTTTCCGTCGGATAGACCACACAGGCGCGCTCTTCGGTGGTGAGCGCGTCAATCGCCGCCTCCAGTGTCATAGTGCAGCGATGGCGTCCTCGATGGCGTCGTACTCGGGAAACTCTGGCCACTCCGAGGCGACCCAGTCGTACAGAACCGTCCCGTCAGTGTCGATCAGAAAGACCGCTGGCCGTGGCTCGCTGATTCCCGCCATCCCGTCGAGATCGTTGACGATGTCGAACTGCTCGGCAACCTCGTTGGCTGGATCGGAAAACAGGGACGCGTCGATCTCGGTGGATCGAAGGAGTTCCGCGTGCGCGTACGGCGTCGAAATCGAACAGCCGACGAGCTTGATCCCGTCATGGGTGTCGATTCCCCGGGACTCGAGTGTATCGTAGATATACGTCGACGGGAAGGCACCGTCCATCGGATGGAAAACGAGCAACACAGGCTGGTCTGCATACACATCAGCGAGCGAGCGATCCTCCCAGAACTCCTCGGTGACGAGCGGTCGAGTGAACGATGGCACCGTCTCGCCAACGGTTGGATGATCTGTGTCGCCAAGTGTCACCACGTCGAACTCCATCATTGTGACTCACCGTACGTTGCTTCGAGATACTCGACGATATTCGCGCTTTCGGCCATTGTAACCCCCGTCCGTTCGTCGACGATCGCAGGCACCGTCCGCACGCCACATAGGCGCTTGACGACCGTTCGCCTGGAGTGTAACGGCTCGACGAACCGCGACTGGTAGGAAAGCCCAAGCGATTCGAGCGTACTGATGACTCGCTCGCAGAACGGACAGGCCTGTAACCGATACACAGTGATCGGTGGCTCACTCGACATTATACCGGACCATACGGTCGTGACCGCCTAAACGTTGGCGTCCGTAACGGGTAAAATCGCCGCCCTGACTGTGTTGCTGATGGATTGAACGGTTTGATCAACAGAATCGGCGACAATCACACAGGAGTCGGGATAAACAGTGGGGTATCGTCCAGTATTACTTCGAGATGATGGCAACGTTTAATCTCCCAGACCTGTAATGAGGAACGCGAATGGGTTTATCAGCCGCGTATACACTGGTTTCCGTGACGACAGACGCAACGATCGTCTCGCAACTGGCTCTCGGCGATGGTATTGCTATTGGTACGGATCTCATCGCAGCCCTTGGAGCGGCCAGTCTTATCCTCCTCATCGGCCTCTCGGCGTTCTTTTCTTCCTCTGAGATCGCGATGTTCTCGATTGCCTCCCACCGGGTCGAAGCGCTCGCTCAAGAGCGCACGGCAGGAAAAACGCTCAAAGCATTGAAAGACGACCCACACCGGCTGCTCGTGACGATCCTGGTGGGGAACAACCTCGCCAACATCGCGATGTCGTCGATCGCCACCGGCGTGCTGGCGATGTACACCGACCAGGGAACGGCCGTCGCGGTGGCTACGTTCGGAATTACCGGGCTCGTCCTGTTGTTCGGCGAGAGCTGGCCGAAATCCTACGCAATCGAAAATTCGGAGTCGTGGTCGCTCCGTGTGTCACGCCCGCTAAAAGTCGCCGAATATCTCCTGATGCCACTCGTGGTGTTGTTCGATTTTCTCACCCGACAGATTAACCGGATCACTGGCGGCCAGACGGCGATCGAATCGTCGTACGTCACCCGCCAGGAGATCGTCGACATCATCGAAACCGGCGAGCGTGAGGGTGTCCTCGACGCCGAAGAACGGGACATCCTGCAACGGACCCTTCGGTTCAACGATACAATAGCCAAAGAGGTGATGACGCCTCGGCTCGACATCACAGCCCTTGAATCGAGCGCGAGCATCGATGAGGGTATCGAACGCTGTATCCAGAGCGGCCACGCGAGGCTCCCGGTGTACGATGGCAGCCTCGACAACATCGTCGGCGTCGTTCACGTTCGGGATCTGGTTCGAGATCGCACGTACGGCGAGGGGACCGACGTCGATCTCGAGGATCTCACCCAGCCAGTCTTACACGTCCCAGAGTCGAAAAATGTCGACGAACTCCTGCGTGAGATGCGCGAAAATCGCATGCATATGGTCGTCGTTATCGATGAGTTCGGCACTACTGAAGGACTGATTACCATGGAAGATGCCGTCGAAGAGATCGTCGGCGAAATCCTCGAAGGGGGTGAGGACGAGCCGGTCGAATTCGTCGATGAGGAGACAGCCATCGTCCGAGGCGAAGTCAACATCGAGATCGTCAACGACGCACTCGACATCGAACTCCCCGAGGGCGAAGAGTTCGAAACGATCGCGGGATTCGTCTTCAATCGCGTTGGCAGGCTCGTCGAACCCGGCGAAGCTGTCGAGTATGAGGATGTTACCATTACGATCGAACAGGTTGACAACACGCGCATCATGAAAGCCCGCATCGTCAAAACATCCACAGACCCAGTTGTGGAGGCTGATAGCCCAGAAACGATTGAATCGTAGTATTAGTTACAATTTTTCGACAGTGAAGGCGACACGGTGTCGGGGACCGCGGGCTGGCGAGACCGTCGCTCTGTACCGATTCTGGCGGTGGGTAGTTCACAGAGTCCCCAGCGATTGATATGGTCTCGAAATATTGATGGGTCCGGAACCGGTAGCGATTCCCAATGAATGAGCGGGCCACGAAACGTGGGTCTGTGAACGTCGTTGGGACAGCACACGTCTCAGCGGAGAGTGCAGAACGTGTCGAGCAGGTTATCGACGAAGAACAGCCCGATGTCGTCGCCGTTGAGCTCGATGAGGGCCGTTACCGGCAGCTGAAAGGTCACGAACCGGAGGATCTCGACGCCGGTGATCTTCTTCATGGCAACACTGTATTCCAGTTTTTGGCCTACTGGATGCTTTCGTACGTACAAACCCGACTCGGTGAGCAGTTCGACATCGATCCCGGTGCGGACATGCTGTCGGCAGTGGAAACGGCAGAATCCAACGACATCGATGTAGCGCTCGTCGATCGAGACATTCAGATGACGATTCAGCGATTCTGGGCACGGCTCACTGTACGAGAGAAGATTCGTCTCGTCTGCGAGCTTGGCTACGGACTGGTTGGTGGTCCGATGGTTGGATTGTACGTCGGACTGTTCATCGGAATCATTGGCGCGGTCGTGATCTCGGGATTCGGTGGCCCGTTTGTGTTGACCTCATTGGGGACTGGAACCCTCATTTCGATTCTGGATACGATCACGATGGCGCTGTTGATCGGTGGGACAGTCGGCTTGCTCATCACCACCGTCGTCACCCTCGCTGTCGATCCTGAAGAAGAAGACATCGATGAGTTCGATATCGAGCAACTAACCGAGGGTGATGTCGTCACTGCCATGATGGAGGAGTTTCGGCGATTTTCGCCCGGTGGAGCCGAGGCGTTGATCGATGAGCGTGATGCGTTTATTGCACACAAACTGGTTGCCCTTCGTGAGAGCGGTCGTGATGTCGTCGCCGTCGTGGGTGCCGGACACCGCGCGGGGATCGAGTCGTATCTCAGCCAGCCCGAGACGCTCCCACCGATGGAGTCGCTGGTTGGCGAACAACGAAGCAGTCGGTTTTCTGCCTACTCACTCTTTGGGTACCTGCTCACGATCGGATTTCTCGCCTTTTTTGCGCTGATCGCGATGGCCGGCGTCGGTAACGCCTTTTTTCTGAAGGTGATCGGGGCGTGGTTTCTGTTTAACGGGCTGATCACAGTTGGGCTCTCGCGACTCGGTGGTGCACACTGGCCGAGCGCGTTCGTCGGCGGTGCCCTTGCCTGGCTCACCTCGTTGAATCCAATGCTTGCGCCCGGCTGGTTCGCCGGCTACGTGGAACTGCGATACGTGTCGGTCAACGTGACGGACATCGCCACGCTAAATGAGATCCTCAGCGACGAAGAGAGCCCCCTGTTCGATCTGCTCGCCCGCATGCGTGAGGTCCCACTGTTCAATCTCATTCTCGTCGTTGCGATGACCAACGTCGGCAGCATGATTGGGACGTTTCTCTTTCTCGGCGCGATTCCACATCTCTTCGGAGATGTATCAGTCGTGCAACTAATGGTGACGGGCGCACAAGAGAGCTTTAGTATGGTACTGGATTCACTCCAGGGGATCCTATGAGCCACGAGCGGCGGTCGATTCGGTTCAGCGGTCGAGAGATTCAGGATCTGTTGATCGCGTGGATCGCACTGGGCGTTGCGTTTGCGTTTTTGCTCAACCGTCAGCTGGTGAGTGCGCTGTTTGGCGCGACCGGCATCGTTGCCGTTGACGATGCCATCATCACCGTCGGGGTTAGCATGGCGACGGTTGGCGTTGGCTTTCTGTTGCACGAACTCGCACACAAGGTCGTCGCGATCAAGTTCGGTCGAGTAGCGGAGTTTCGGGCGGACTACTCGATGTTGTTGCTCGCGGTCGGAGCCGGGATCGCAGGCTTTCTGTTCGCCGCTCCTGGCGCGGTGTATCACGCCGGCCGGGAGATCACGGCCAGGGAGAACGGCCTGATCGCGATCGCTGGCCCAGTGACGAATCTGTTGCTCGCGGGGCTGTTTTTCCCGCTTGTGGTGCTCGCGCCGTCACCGATCGTCTACCAGGCCGGACAGCTCGGCGTGACCGTCAATCTCGTGCTGGCGGCGTTCAACATGATCCCGTTCGGGCCGCTCGATGGGCGAACGGTGATCAGCTGGTCGGTCATCGTGTTTGCGCTCGTGTTCGGGCTCTCGGTGGTGTTGACCTATCTGTCGTGGACGCGGATTGGACTGGGATTCTAGGTCACCACGTTCTGGTTGGTAGCAAGGTCGCAGGGGAAACACGGTGTGGGACGCCCTCGAGTGGAACGATCACGTCGATATCGTAGTCCATGAGCAGCTCTCGACACGCTCCACACGGCGGAACGACCGCAGGAACGTCCGAATCGAACGCAACGGCGACAGCGCACTCGAGATCATCATGGGCGTTTCCGTCCGCGATTGCTGTGCCGATGGCAGACGGCTCCGCACACTGTGAAACCCGTCCAATGTTTGCCGGAAGGCTAACCCCATCGTAGGAGTCGCCAGCTGCCGTCCTGATGGCAGCAGCGACGATGTGCGCTCCGTCGAAAAAGTTGGGATCGTACGCCCCTTTACACGTCGTTCGCGCTCGATCGAGCAGCCGTTCGTCTCGGTCTGTGAGTGTCTTTGCATCCATGGCAACTGATCGTGTGTTGGCGTGCATGACAGTGCCCTTTTGGGCCCTGGCGGCTGAGCGTCTCGTATGACCGACGAGGAGGGGATGACGTATGCTGAGGCGGGTGTCGATATCGATGCCAGTGAGGCCGCCACGGCTGCGTTGCTCGATGCCGTCAGCGCACAGGTAACCGACGAAACGGACAGCGACTACGCCGGCCTGATTGATATCGGTGATCGGTATTTGGCGCTCGCAACCGACGGCGTCGGCACTAAACTGCTCGTTGCCGAAGCGCTGGGCGATTACTCCACTGTTGGCATCGATTGCATAGCGATGAACGTCAACGACCTCGTTGCGGCCGGCATCCAGCCCGTGGCGTTCGTGGACTATCTCGCCATCGACGAACCCGACGACGAAACCGCCACCCAGATCGGCGAGGGGCTCGCGGCTGGTGCCGAGCATGCCGAGATGGCGCTGGTCGGCGGCGAAACTGCGGTGATGCCCGACGTGGTCAGCGGCCTTGATCTCGCGGGAACCTGTGCTGGGTTGGCACCGAAAGACGCCGTCCTCTCTGGAACTGTAGCCCCCGGCGATCGACTCGTTGGCGTTCCATCTTCGGGAATCCACTCGAACGGGCTGACGCTTGCTCGAACGGCCGCCACGAGCGACCACAGCTACACTGATCCGTTCCCACTCGACACCAATCGAACGATCGGAGACGTACTGCTGGAACCAACCCGTCTCTACACCGATCTGCTCGAGCCGATCTGGGAGCACGCTGTGGACGCGGCCGCGCACATCACCGGCGGGGGATGGACGAACCTCCTGCGGATGGGTGAATTCGACTACGTCATCGACGATCCGTTCGACGCACAACCAGTGTTCGAGTTCATCCAGTCCGAAGGAACTGTTAGCGACGAGGAAATGCACCGAACGTTCAACATGGGCACTGGCTTTGTGATGGCTGTCGATCACACCGACGCAGAACACCTCGCCAGCGCTGTTGATGGTCGAGTGATCGGCCACGTCGAAGATGGTGACGGCACCGTCTCAATCAGAAATCTGCAACTTTCCTGAACGACGGGAAACAACCCTTTAACCGATTGACTGCAGTATCTGCGGGGAAATTTCCACCACATTAATAAAATGTGGTATATGGGTCGGCGGAAAATATGGGCGTATGAGTCGCAAAGCAGTGTTGATGGTGGTCGTGCTGCTGGTACTGCCGATGATGGCGGGGTGTAGTGGTTCTGAGCAACCACCAACCCCGGGCGAACAAACCCAAACGTCGCCTGAAGCCGACAGTAACGTCCCAGCGACGGAGACAAACACAGAAACTGCGGGACCACAGACGACGATGGGGCCGACGGACGAACGAATGGAGTCGTTCCAATCCGAACTCGAAGATCGTGGGATCATGGTCCAGCGTATCGAACACGACGGCGACCGGATTGATGTCTGGTACCGAACAATCAAGCGCACACGGTCGCATCACCTCCGAACGATGGACGACTTCACCGACGAGTATGCGAGTTTGCTTCGAAACGGTGGAACCGCAGATCGACTCGAAGTTCGAATGCTGAACGGCCACGGAGAGCCGATTGGCCGATTCCACATCATGCGCGGCTGGATTGAGTCATTCGACAACGGCGGAATGACAGAACGAGAGCTAGAAAATCGAACCGTTGAGACCTTAGAGCCATCGGATCCCGAATTCTTCCGGTAGGGGCGATACGAGGTGATGCTATCGATTGAATATTCGTTCTTCTATCGAATAAAATGAGGTTAGTGAATGTAGCTACACTAGGTGTATATGCACCGAAAGTCGGTTGTAGTGGTGTTCGTGTTGATCGGTGTCGTTGTGGCGGGCTGTAGCAGTCAGCCCACCGAAGGGCCACAGACAGAGAACGTACCGGCGACAATTTCTGAGACGCAAACGTCCGACTCGTCGACCTCACAGATGCCAGCAACGCCAACGGCGACGACCACGGCGGAAGAATCGTCGCCGGAGGTTCGGGCTCTTAGAGACGAGCTCACCGACCGAGGCATCTCCGTTCGCTCGCTTGAGCAGTCCGGCGATCAGATTGATCTGACCTACGGAACGATCGAAACGCGACTCGACGAACATAGTCACGAACGGGCGGTCGTCGTGCGATCATACTACCAGGTGTACCGTACGGGGGGATCCTCCGAGCGCCTCAACGCTCAAATCGTCGATCAGAACGGCGAATCGATCGGGAGCTATCACGTCGATAGCGACTGGCTCTCGGCGTACAGCAACGGCGGGTTGACCGACAGGGAACTCCTCGAACGGGTGAGTAGCACTCTCGAAACGTCGAAGCCATCCTACTTCCAGAACACGAGCGAATCGATCCGATCGATACCCTCCAGCGGTAACTGGCTCGATCGCTCCAGTCAGTAATATCAGAAACTTGCTTTTAATTCATTCTTGAATGGTGTGGTCCATCGATAGAATGCCCGTAACGCAAAAGTACTGGCTCACAAATAACGGGATATGACTATCAATAAATTGGTATCTAGGCGGAATTTCATCAGGGCTGCCACGGGAGCCACATCGGTCGCAACCGTCCAACCGGTGGCGGGACAGACAGGAACGAACAACACTACCGACAACGAAACAGGAGAGAACGCGACGGACAACGCCACCGGCAATGCAACAGGAAACGCAACTGGAACTGGCGCACAACAGACCGGTCCGATCGACTTCGGTGGATATCTCGACGATCTCACCTACTGGGATGGGCAGGCCGTCGATCTCACGGGACAGGGGGCGGTTCAGATCACCGTCGGAGCAAGCGCGAACAACAACCTCTCCTTTGAACCAGTGGCGGTCCACGTTGATCCGGGAACCGCTGTCACGTGGGAATGGAGCGGCGACGGTGGCGCACACAACGTCGTTTCCGAAACAGATGCGTTCACCAGCGGCAGCCCGACCGGCACAGCCGGCACGACCTTCTCATATACGTTCGAAGAAGATGGAATTTTCAACTACTACTGCGACCCACACCGCGCGTCCGGCATGCTGGGATCGGTTGCAGTTGGCTCTGTCCCACGGAAAGCTCCAGTGACGCCGGCTCCTCCCGCCGTCAATACTGGTACGAAACAACTGGCTGTTGGTGCCGCTGGAACGATGGCTGGCGTCCTTGGACTGGTGTTTTTCTTTCTCAAGTATGGTGGTGACTATGAATAAATATCATTAATATTAGATTTATAAAAGTTTTTCACATGGTAAAATGACATCTGTAAAACGATGTTTTCCCCCTACAAACACCCATTTTACGATACATCTATTCAACCCTTAATACATATGCTTCCATGATTTTCTAATATTTTTATCATTATAACTGAGGACAGCTATAAGATGGGAGAATTCGAACAGCAGCTATGCCGCTGACCAACGGTACTGATGAACAGTGGTCGATGGATCGTCGGACGCTCTTAAAGCGGACGGGCGTCGCTGGAATTGGACTTGCTGGGACGGCCTCTGCAATCGATCGCACAGCCGCACAGACCTCCTGTGGTGAGCAGTCGTTCATGGTTGCCTACGAAGAGCTGCGTCCCAAACGGGCCGACTGGGACTACAACGACTTCACACATGAAGTGCGCGTAGCGTTTAACGAACCGAACGATCAGGCGAAGCTCACCGTCAGTCCGATTGCTGCACTCGCAGGACTCAAAAGCGATCTTGAGATCCACCTCCCGAAATCGCTCATTCACTCCAACGCATCGTATCGCGTCGAACGACGGGATATCCCGACACAGACGGTGACGAAAGTCCAGGAGGGCCACGTCTCACGGGGAACGAGCCTGAACACACGTCTCGTTAACACGGTCGGTGATGCGGTAACGAGCGGCTCTGCCGATAGCTGTCCGATGACTCGCCATGAGCTCACGCTGACGGTCGATTTCGAACGATCGTTCCCCTCGGAGACCGCATGTCCGTGGCCCCTCCCCACGAAAGACGAGTTTGGCACGCACGGCAGCGAGCTGTTTTTCACACCCGCGCTGCGCAGGCTTGACACTGGCAAGCGGGTTATGCCCGGTGACGATCGATTCTTGTTGCTCCCCTCTCCACAAGACGAATCAAGCTGGGCGCGACCCAAAGAGGGCGTCCACATCGCAGACGCATACGAGAGCGTTTCACGAACCGAACAGAGCAGTGTGCCGTCGTTTGACCGAAAGGACTGGTTCCGGCGCGAGTACGCGAACGAAAAATTCGTTTATAACTGCTAAGGCTCAACTTGCGTTCTGTCGAGTGAGCGCCCGTGTTCCCATCCGTGCTTTGCTCACATGAGTGAGCCGACCTTCCGAAATCGATACGCGACTGCATCTTTTTCTTCTAAGTCGGTATTATACAATTACATTACTAATATATTAAAAACAATAATGAATAGAAACTATTATTAATAAATATTTCTCAATTGTTAATGAATTCGGTGTACATCCGAGAATGTCCAATAAATCACGGTCACGGCGAGCAGTGTTGGGAGCAATTGGGGCAGTGGCGTTACTGGGAGTCACACCGGCTGCTCGAGCAACGACAGATCGCATTGATACGTCGTTCGACCCATCCAGCGAGTCGGCCATCCGTTCGTTCGCTACGAATTTCCGAACGCTCGCTCCTGAGCGACGCAGAACCGTCTTTGAATCACTCACAACCGAACAACGGACGGCGACGAAACGAGCGTTCGCTCCAGAGCGGATCGAATTCGACCAAAATGTATCACCCCAGAGGACGGCGCAGGACACCAACGTTGTCAGAACTGCTCGAGCGAAGGGCTGGTCGTTGCTTGGATTTCATCTCTGGACCTGGAACCACAGGGCGAGCTGGTCGCACGAGGAAGATTCAGTCTATGACGTGCAATCATCGGATTTTGCCACCGTTCACGATCCCACGTGGGCGTACAAGGGGACGGCAGCCCACTCGAAAGACGTCGATGGCGACCATTTCGAGGTGTTTCGACAGGGAAAGCTCACCTTCCTTGGGGGCCGGTATACGCTTTCGGCGAGTCCGTACGCCCGCATCCGAGGCAACGCAGACGGGAGTTCGACGGTCCTTGCAGTGGACGATGGCTACTGATCGGCTGCTTTCTTCTCCGCTTGTATTACTGGGAGTTTTCCGCGATCGAATCACCGACACTGGCAATCCTCGGGACGGATGCTTGGTGTTGGCCCTCCAGATACCGCTTTCGGTCGGTCTGCTCGTGGGTGGACTCGCCTCGGTGCGCGCTCACCATTGGCCTCTATTGGCGTGCAGTTGTTCTCTGGTCGCTCATCCTTCCCGCGATCGGCTGTATAGGGTGGGTAATGCAGCCGGACCGTACCAGGCAGTGGTGTTCGAACTGCACGAAGCCGGCCAGTCGCTGACGAACGTGCTGGTGGTCGAAAGCACGTTTCCAATCCCGCCAGCGTATCTCCATCCACTACTGGGTGGGGTCGTTCTCGTCGGCTGGTGTGCGATCGTCTGGATGATCCTCCTTAGTGTGATAAAAGAGCGTCCCACCAGTCGGTGAGCAATCAGGAGATGTGGGCGGCGACGTCCGCCTCGGTGATGATCCCGATCATCTTCCCGTTTTCGATCACGATGATCGCATCGTGGTGGTTGAGATGGGTATCAACTTCTGAAAGCGTTGCGTCGGGAGTCACTGTGGTGATCGACTCGCGCATGACCTCGGCAATCGGGAGCGCACCTGGCTCCGAATCGTCGTCGATTTGGCGAATGTCGCTGTTCGAGACGATTCCAACCGGATAGCCGTCTCGAATTACCGGGAGCTGGGAGTAGCCCTCGGGTGTCATCTGTTTGGTTGCTGCTTTCACGCTGTCATCGGGTGCAATTCCGACGACAGGACTGTGCATGATATCACCGGCCCGTCGAACCGACGCACCGGCTTCGTTGAGCGCGGTAACGATCCGGCGGAGCGTCGACAGCCGCGGATCAACGTCGCCTCCCTCAATGCGCGCGATCAACGGCTGGGAGACGGACGCCATCTCGGCGAGTTCGCTCTGGGTCAGATCCAACTCATGGCGGCGTTCTCGAAGGTCCTCCGGCGTCGGAAGTTCCATGTTCGAGATAACCACTAGTTATACAAAAGTGTTGCCGAACGGCCGATCGCCTTATTGGTCGGCGTCGTCCTCGATCTTTGCCGTGTGGATAACCTTCAGTGGAACGTTTTTGAGTGCGCCACCAATTTCGCTTTTTGCGACTCGCTGGGCGTGCTGTTCGCTGTCGACGTTGAAAACGTCCATCTCGAGGATGAGACCGACCAGTGCGGTGTCTGCGGCGATGTACGCCGAGTCGAACGCTTCACCACAGACCGGACACTCCGTCGCACCGATCTCGACCTCCACGTAATCCATCTCCGTTTCGTTCAATCGCTTGCCGGCTTCGCTAACCGCGACACCAATCGCATCGTTTATACTTTCGACATCTCTCACAAGCCACGCAGCCTCGACGGCGACGAGATAGTTGCTCATGAACCGTCTTAGAATTCGAGGATATCCATCTTTGTGGTTCGACAATGTGATTTTAAGATTACATCTAGGGACGAAATGGTATATAGACGAATCTAATATCAATGTAAATGGTAATTAAGTGGAACGTAACTCTCCGGATCTGTTGGAAATTCGCCGGTGATATGCGTAATTATGGTAGGAGTTTTCGCCACGGACGAATGTGTGTCTCGATTCGCGGATGACACAGTAATCTCGCCCATAGGTTATGATGAACCAATGAATCAGTGGTGTGTCATCTTCACGATTGATACGCTATTGCATCGGTGGTAGCGTCGTGAGCGACGTCGTGAGTTTCATGGGATGAAACCACCAGACGGTAGCGTGGTGGACTGATTTGGGCGGTCGGAATCCTTTTCTGTCTCAAGTTTGTTTCCGGCAGGTGAGGACATGTTGAGACGGCTTCGGTCAATAGGCCTGTTCGCACTGTATCAGATCATCATCGTCACAGGGATTGTGCTGCTTCCGTTTGGAATGGTGGCCACACGAATGGGGGTCCCGTTCCCGTTCCAGCGACTCCTCCGTCTGTGTGCACCGTCGGAGGCGACGACGGACGGTCGGTGAACTGCTCGAAGGAGTGCTTTTATCAGCACTGGGTGGGTACGCGCTACTAATGCGCGAACACCAGCTTTCGGGGCAGGTTTCCGTCCCAGACCGGCGAGATTACCTACCGCCAGTGCACGAACCGGAGCTCGGTTCACTGCCGGATGTATCGAATACTGATATGGATTCGGTGAACAAGACTGGAACGACGACGATCGGCATCGCTGCCGAGGATGGTGTCGTCATCGCGACCGACATGCGCGCGAGTCTGGGAGGTCGGTTCGTTTCGAATAAGAACGTTCAGAAGGTCGAGCAGATCCATCCATCGGGGGCGATGACTCTCGTCGGAAGCGTTGGGGGTGCCCAATCGTTCATTCGCAACATGCGTGCGGAGGTAAATCTGTACGACGTTCGGCGTGGCGAGGAGATGTCGATCCACGCGCTCGCAACGATCGCGGGCAACTACGCTCGTGGGGGGCCATTCTTCCAGATCAACCCGATTCTCGGTGGCGTTGACAGCGATGGATCGCACGTTTACTCGATCGATCCGGCCGGCGGTGTGATGGAAGACGACTACACCATCACTGGCTCCGGTCTGACGGTCGCCTACGGCACGCTAGAACGCGAATACGAGGACGATCTCTCGATTTCGGAGGCGAAATCCGTTGCAGCAAGCGGTATCAAAGCCGCAGTTGAGCGCGACACGGGCTCCGGTAACGGAGTCTATCTCGCCGAAATCACCGAAGAAGGCGTCGAGATTGCGGGCCACAAGGCGTTCGACGACGTCCTGTAGCGCTATCTGTGGGGCTGGGGGAGCTCTCCATCGTCGGCCGCCGGTAGAATTGCACGCATCGCAGTTTCTCGCAGAAATTCGTCTTCAGTTTCGAGCAACCCGACCAGCTTCTCGATCGCGTCAGTGATCGCAGCCGGATTGGCTTCGGCGATCGCAGCGATCGCTGCCACGGCGTTTTTCTGTACGATCGCATCCTCGGCGTCAAGCAGCGTGACCAGATTCTCGACCGCGGCGATGGCGGCGTTTGGCGCGTAGTTGGTTATCTCTTTGATCGTTCTGACGGCGAGCTCCTGTGTCGTCGGCTCACCGTTCAGATGGCCAACCAGCACGTCGATCGCGGGTGCCGCCGCGCCGGGTGTCGTGGTCGCGATCGCCGCGGTTGCCCTAGCCGCCCGTCGCTGGACGGCTGGAGCCGGATCGTCGATCATTGTCCCAAACTGTCCAACCGGTGGAATCGAAAGGCCTGTCGGAGAGAGTGCGATCGATTCCAGCGCGGTAATGGCCTGGCGTCTGACGTAGGGATCGTTCGCTCCAAGACAGCGTTGAAGCTGCTTTTCTGCAGTGAGCGTCGCGTCAGGATCGTGTTCTGCAGCCCGGGCGATCGCGTAGATTGCCGTCTTCCGGACGATCGCTTCAGGGCTGTCGAGAAACGAGGCGAGCGATTCCGTCGCTGGGACGGCGACGGCGGGATCGCTTTTTGCGATCCAGCCAATGCCGATCACGGCACCGTGCTGTAAGTAGCGATTCTCGTCGTCGAGCAGCTCAATGAGCGAACTGACAGCCGGGAGTGCTGTGGCCGGCGATCCGTAGGCAATCAACACCGTTGCCTGTACCGCGAGCTCTTTCGTGTACGGATCGTCGACCGAGAGCAATGGAATGAGCGACTCGATGGCCGTTCCAACGGTCTTCGGGGCGTCATCTGCGAGCACAGCCATCGCCGTCACGGCGATCGAACGTCCGATCGTCGCTCCGGAGCCAAGCAGCTTTGCAAGCGTTCGAACGGTCGATTCGGTCAGCTCCTCGTCTGGTTCGACGCGTGCGAGCGCCTCAAGTGCCCCAACAGCCGACCGTTGGGCATCGAGGGCGTTTGCACCGAGTCTTGGCAACAGCGCATCCACTGACGGCGTCGATGTGGGTGGTAGCTGGATAACAAACGAGACGATCGTCCGTGTGGCAGCCTTTCTAACCGGCACAGCATCTGCGGTGAGCTGTGGAACGACGATATCGATAACGGGAATGATAGCTTCCGGGATCGACGCTGCGATCTCTGCGATCGCGTACAGCGCGTTTTCCTGGACGGTCTCGGATGGATCGCCGAGCATCGTTTCGAGCAGCTCGACCATGCCGGCGATCGTTTCCGGCTCGATCCCGCTGATCGCGGCGATCGTCCCGGCAGCATGCTCGCGTACTTCGCGTGGCGTGTTTTCGTTCGTGAGGACTTCAGTAACCACGTCGGTGGCCGGAACGACTGACTGTGGGTCGGCGGTTGCGATCGCCTGTAGCGCTGCTGCGCTGTGGTGTTGGAGCAGTTCGTCATCAGCAACCACACATGCAGAGAGTTCATCCACGGCCGAACTCGCTGCTGTGGGCCGTTCGGTTGTGATCTCTGCGATGATCCTCACTGCTTTGGTCTGAAGCGAGAGCCACTCGCTCGAAAGCAACGGCGTGAGCGTCTCGACGGCACCGCAGGCAGCACTCGGCGCGACAATAGCCACGTCGCACAGCGCACAGATTGACTTCCACCGGATGAGTCGCTCGTCGCTTTCGAGGAGCTCGATCAATGATGGTGTGGCCCCAATCACTGTCCGTGGAGCCACCTCCGCTATGGCGGCGACGACACGCGCTGCGTTGGCCCGAACGCTCCGGTCGTCGGCCTCAAGCAACGGAATGATGGCCGGTGCTGCTGGTACGACTGCATCAGGCTCCTGGATGGCGATCTCTGCGAGCGCACGAACGATGAGCGCATCCGTGTCGGGATCCTCACCGAGGAGCGTCGTCAGTGGTCTGACAGCCGGTGTGGCTGCCCGTGGAGAGGTTGTGCCAACGACCATGATCGCCGCCGCAACGTATTTCCGCACGATTGGTCGATCAGAGTCGAGCAAGAACAACAGCGGATCAACGGCGGGCACCGCACCGTCTGGAACGTCCGAGGCAATCTCCACGATCGAGCGCAAGGCGAGCTGCTGGCCGATCGATTCATCAGCGTCGATCAGCGTCGCCAGCGCGTCGACGGCCCTGATCGATGGGCGGGCAGCCCCCTCGGTCAGGGCGGCAATCGTCCGTGCCGCCTGTTTTCGCACGAACGACTCGTTGGTGTCCAGCGGTGCCAGTATCGAATCTACCATCGGCGTCACCCGATCGGGCATACTTGCGGTGATGGCAATCACGGCGCGGATCGCAGACCGCTGGATTGTAGAATCGTCTGCGGTCAGCAGCCCGAACAGTGGATAGTAGGCATCAACAACGTTTTCGGGCGATTCCTGTGCCACGGCGGCGACGATGTGGACCGCTGCACTGCGAGTGATGGCATCGTCGCAGTCGAACAGCTCGACGGCCGCATCGACCGCCGGAACGACCGCTTCGGGATCGATATCTGCGATCTCTGAGAGCGAACAGATCGCGATTTTTCGGTGATAAGATTTCTTTGCGGTAAGTCGTTCGACGAGCGCGTCGATCGCTGGGCGCACCGCGCTGGGTGATGAGAGCGTGATTCCGGCAAGTACCTCCAGTGCGGCCTGCTGGCCGCTCGAATGGCTGGTCTGGAGGATCGAAACCAGATCCGTGACGGCAGCATCAGGAATCTCGGCTGTAGTCTCTACAATCTGTTTCAACGAATGGACTGCCAGTGAGCGGAGTGGGTCAGATTTCTCATCGAGAAGCGCAACGAGCGGTTCGATGGCGGGTTCACAGCGGGCAGGGCGCGCTTCAGCCAGAGTCCCAACCGTATCGAGTGCTCGTCTTAAAAGCGCGTTGTCTGCGGTCCACAGCACCGAACAGATCTCTTCAATTCCCTGAATCGCACTGTCGGGGGCCTGCTCTGCGGCGACGGCGATCGCAAGGAGCGCTGCTCGCTGGATGACCGGTTCGGTATCATCCAGGAGCTCTGCCAGCGTCGGAACGTGTTTGATGAACTCGTTCGACACTGGAGAAGGAGAATCGTTCTCGAAGATTGCGAGCACGATCTGTGCGGTCTGTCGGCGCAACGCCGTGGAGTTCTCGGCCGGCTGTAGCCGATGAACGATTGGCTCTGCGTGTGCCGCAATGACATCGTGAAAGCCGTTTTCTGCGAACAGACACAGGCGAGTGGCCGCAAGCAGCTGGTTCTCGTCGGTGTCGCCTCCTGCTTGGTTACTCCTGGATTCTCGTGTTGCTGCCACGAACGGGCGCGCAAACGGCGTCACCCCGCTGTCGAGTATGGTGATGAGACGGGGAATTTCGGTGGCAGCAACGTCCTCAGGATCGGGATAGATCTGATCAAGTGAGGTGACGAACGGACCAGTGTCGCATCCCGGTTCCATATCTGCTACTATATGGTAAATGTGATAATCGTTTGGGATGCGAGCGTTCGACATGGCCACATCGCTCTCACAGGGTGGTCGTCTGGATCACTGCTCATCGAGTGCCCCTTCGACGGTTCGGACCCTCTCTACCAGCGTCTCTGGCCCTTCGGCGAGCAGTTTGATGATCGGCTCTTTTCCGTGCGCGCCGTCGTCGAGGACGGCCACTGGCGTGTCTGAGACCGACTCGTAGGCCATCCGTGCCCCCCAGCCCATCGTGGCGTTTTCTTTTTTGGCCGTCGGCTCATCAGCACGGTCATACGCCGCAATCGGACCAGAAAGTGCTTTTACCGCCTGTTTGATGGCGTCCGTGTGCCGGCAGTTGATAGCGAATCTGACCGTGGGATCGCACTCGCGCATGGCGAGTAGAAACCTGGCCATATGACTCGACGCGCCGAATCTGACGCCGCGGTTGGGATGGATCCCGTCGATCGTTTTCGTGATTCGTCCTTCGACGGCGGCGATTTCTGTCGTCGTCTCCGCGAACGGTGTTGCGCCGACGACATTCATGCCAACCTCCGGGACGAGCTCGCGGACGCCGATTTCAGTGAGCGTCTGGACGATTTCCGTGACGGTCTCCTGGAGTGGCTGTCGGTGAGCGGTTTCTCGAAGGCCAACGAGATGGTGGACAGCACCCGGACCACCACCAACGTCGTGGTGATAGCGAATTGCCCGTCCCACCAGGTCACTGGCCGAATCGATGGCACGATCGATCGACTCGCCGTGTGCTAGCCTTGCTGTGATTGCACTCGAGAGCATACAGCCGGTGCCGTGCGTTGCGGCCGTCGCTACCCGTGGATGTGACAGTGTGGAAGTGTTTTCGGACGTTGCCAGCACGTCGATCACGTCCTCTGTGGGCAGATGGCCGCCGGTGAGGAGGACGTTCTCTGCTCCGTGGTCTCTGAGATCTGCCGCGACAGAGCGAGCGTCTGTGGCGTTCATTGGCTCGGTGTCGGTCAGGACGGCCGCCTCGTCAGTGTTGGGCGTAATGAGTGTCGCGTGCTCGAAGAGCCGGTCGTACGCCTCGACTGCGGCGGGCTCTAGCAGTCGATCGCCGCTGGTGGCGACCATCACGGGATCGACGACGATCGGTCCATCGAACGTGGCGGCGAAGTCGGCGACCAGATCGATCACCGGCTCACTCGCCAGCATGCCGGTTTTCACGGCGGTGATCTCGAAATCGTCGGTGATGGCCGCAAGCTGCGCCGCAATCTCTGCAGTGGGAAGGACGTGTGTCGATGCAACGCCCTGTGTGTTCTGTGCCGTCACAGCGGTAATGATGCTCGTCGGGAACGCACCACAGGCTGCCATCGTTTTACAATCCGCCTGGATACCGGCGCCGCCGCCGGAGTCGCTGCCTGCGATCGAAAGCGTCACGGGCCGTTCGTCCGGCGCGGGCTGTCGTGTCATTACTCGTCCACCTCCGCACTCATCTCTGCGACGGCACCCCAGTACGGATCCACCCGTGGGTGTTCTATTCGGTCGCCATCGACGACGACGCCAGCGCCGTCGGTGACGCGGCCAACGTCAGCAGCCGGAATGTCGACTCGTTCGAGTGCTGTGAGCACGTCATCGACACCGGACGGATCGACGGTTGCGATGAGCGTTCCCTCGCTGATCGCCGCCCACGGATCGATTTCGAACGCCTCACAGACGGCCATCACACCCGGTAATCGAGGAACTTCCTCGCGAGTGATCTCGATGCCGACGTCACCTGCCCGTGCGATTTCGTACAGCCCGCCGTGAATGCCACACTCCGTCGCGTCGTGCATCGCCGTCACGGGGCCGCCAGCAGCCGCCGTCAGGGCATCACGCACGGGACTCATGTCGTAGAACCGGGATTGGGCGGCCGAAACCGTCTCCTCTGAGAGCTCCTCACGGAGGAACTCCTCAAACTGAAAGGAAAGCAACCCCGTCGCCTCAATGGCTGGCCCTTTCGTGATCACGACGCGGTCACCAACCGTCGCGCCGTCTGGCCGGACCACGTTCTCGTGTGCCCCAACGGCAAGTGTCGTCGCTCCACCCACCATCGGATACGAACAGCCCTCATACCGCGCGGTGTGACCGGTCACGATGCTGACGTCCAACTTCCTCGCCTCCTCGTCGAACGTAGTCCAGACGCGTTCGAACTCCTCGTTGGTGATCTCCGGTGGCAGATTGAAATCCACGCTCAGATGCGTCGGTGGAAGTCCCGACACCGCCACGTCGCTCAGCAGAATGTGAAACGCAAACCAGGCCGCACGCTCATACCCCAGCGACGGCAGCAAAAACACTGGATCGGTCGCCATCACCACCGCCGTGCCATCAACATCGATTGCACCGAAATCCACGCCGTGATTCGGCCAGAGCACCACGTCATCTCGCTTTGCACCGAGGTTTGGCTGGATGTACTCGTCAAAAAACGTCCGATCAATTTTTCCGAGATCTGCCATACCTGGTGGTACAACCCGGTGGTGTATATGTTGGCTGGTTCACACTGCTGATGGATGGTTTTAGGTGCGTGCGAACCATTCGACCCGGTCCCGTAGATTGGTGTCGAACCGCTGATCAACCCCGTCGAGCAACTCGAGCTCCCGTTCGTCGATCCCCACTCTGAGACAGAACACCAGATAGCCCCCACCGAACAGGAACACGGTGAGTAACAGCTCACGGTACGGAGCAGTAAGCAGCCAGCCGAGCGTCCCCACCACGGTGATGAGCAACAGCGTCGCTCCCAGCGCGATCGTTCCCAGCGATTTCGACAGCGGATGCATCCCGGTTGCCCGGTAGAGCTGGGTGGTGTACAGGACGTTGAGAGTGCCGTAGGCGACTGCCGTTGCAATGGCCGCGCCGAGAAACGACAACCGTGGGATCAACAGCAGATTCAATCCCATGTTCAACAGTGCCACAATCAGATCGTCGAGCATGACGAGTCGTGTCTTTCCGATCGCGGTCAGGCAATCGAGATTCGGCCCGGCGATCGCATGCGTGAAAAATGCCAGCGAAAGCACGAGGAGTGCCGTCGCCCCGTGAGTGTAGGCACTTCCGAACGTGAGCCCAATGAGCTCTGTGGGAAAGCAGACGAGCAGCCCGAAGATCGGAAATGCCCCGAGGAAGATCCATTTGGTGGTGCGCTGATACAACGTCGCCATGGTGTCGGTGTCTCCGCGCTCGTGGAGTCGTGACAGCACTGGCATCACGATGAATCCAACCGAGCTCATCGGAACAACGAGTAAGTGTGCCAGCGGATACACCGTATTGTACGTCCCCACGTCAGCCGTTGGCGAAAAGTAGCCAAGCATGAACGTATCAACGTCTGAGAAAATAAACGTCATTGCAGCAGAGATCACGAGAGGGAGCGAGAAGGCAACGAGCCGTCGTTTGTACGGCGTCGGCGAAATCGTTCGATCGAACAGCGAAGTTTCTCTGGCGACGATGAACAGTCCGACTGTCGCCGCACAGAAATACGCCACGCCGTAGGCCCACGCCACTCCGACAGCACCAAGGCCGGCAACGATGACGACGGCTATTGCCACAAAGCGAGTAATCGGCAGGATTATGTTTCGGATCAGCACTTTTGGCCGTGCGGCCTCGAGACCCTGACTCACGCCGACATCGAGTTTCAGCAGCGCTGCAACCGGGATGATGGGTCCGAAGACGCGCAACACTGGTATCACTGCCGGATCGCGAAAGAGTTTCGTGGCAATCGCCGGCGCGAACGCGACGACAACCCCACCGGCGGCGACGGCAATTGGCAGGGCAATACCGAACGCCGCGATGAGTACGCCTCGCCGATCGCTGGCGTCTTCGAATCTGGGGAGAAATCTGGCGACACCGATGTCGAGTCCACCGAGAACGAGCGTCGAAACGACGACCATTGTCGTCACGCCAAGCGAGACCACGCCGTACTCCAGTGGGCCGAGAACGCGCGCGATGACGAGTTTGGCAAGAAAAGAGATGCCTAGCTCGATCACGAGGCCGAGAAATACGACCGAGCCTTCGGAGGCGACCGTCGAGAGCGCATCGTCGAGATCGTCAGACACGGCGCGTAGTTCAGTCCCGTTGTGGTAGTGCGTACCGGTTTTCGTCGGTGGCATACGCCTTGAGGGTGGATGGAACGGGCACCACGATCTCCTCGTAGGTCGGCCGAGCGGACATCTCGGTTATTTCCCGCCAGGATTTCTCCCGGGCAGTGTACACCCGGCCGTCGATCGCTCCAGCCACGACGCCGGCCGCGTAGATCGGCGTTCCCACGATCGCCAGCGCCAGCGGATGGTTCGCGTACAGAAAGTGCCCGAGCTGTGCGGGCGTAAAGCCGATCCGGTAGAGTGCTTTCGCGGATCGAAATGCCCGCCGAATTCGCGTCCGAATTGCCCGCGAGTCAGAATCGACGGTGGTCGTGTTCGCCACTGGAAGATATCTGAGGACCCCAGCATCCTCAAGCCGGTCGGTGAGCTCGTGGTCTTCGCCGCGCATCAGTGGCTTATAGCCCCCAATTTCGAGCAAGAGCGCTCGAGGTGCGATAAAGAGATTTCCTGCCGTCCGGAGCGCGATCTGTCCCTCACTCGCAGACAACTCGGTATACACCTCGAGAATGGAGCCAAGAAGCTCGCCGTACTCCTGATCGAGGTCGTAGTTCGAAATTATGTGCGTACCACGCGCCGCTTTGAGCGCGTGCTGGCGGCCCTCTCCACGATTCGCACCCGGCTCGACGAGCACACGGAGCCGTTCGGATTGCGCTGTGAGCTCCCGTAAGGTTTCGAGACTTCCGTCATCGCTGCCAGCATCGACGATCACGACTTCCATCGACGGCTCGAGCTGTGTCAGGATGCTCTCGAGGCTCCGTTCGAGCGTTGCGCCCTGATTGTAATGCGTGATACAGATCGAGTAGGTCGGCGAGTCGTCGGCCGCTTCCATTGTGAGTGGGTAGTTCTTCGATCGGTGTGAAAGGTGTGGTCGAATGGCCGTGTTAGCTCCTGGCACAATTACGGATCACTCGCTCGTAGATCGATGCGACAGCCTCGATATCGTGGTCAGCTGCCCGTTTCCGGAGTTCGTCTGACGGGCCACTCTCTGTTGCTCGCCTGATGGCCGTCGCGACGGATTCGGGGGTTGGATCACAGAACGTTACCTGCCCCTCGAACGTCGCACGCGCACGCCCGTCGACCTGCACGACGGGCAGTCCTGCCGCGCCGTATTCGAGGACTTTCAGCGTGTGTGGGTCGTCCACCAGACTGATACCGACATCACAGGCGTGCAGGTAGCCAGCGAGCAACTCGTTGTCCACGAGCCCAGGAAAGACGACGCTGTCAATTCGTTCTGCGGCGCGTTCGACCCGATCTTCGAGACTCCCTGCTCCGAGGACCACGAGCGTCCAGTCAGTCAGTTTTTCTGTTGCTTCTAGCAGGGTTTCGATCCGGTAGATCGGCTCTAAGCCTCCGACGTACACCAGCCGTCGGTCCGGGGTGTCGAATTCATCGAGATGGGCGCGTGCACGCTCGATGACGGTCTCCGCCGGGCTGGCGAATCGATCGAACTGGATTGCCAGCCGGCTTTTCGTCACGCTGCTATCGGATCGATCGATGCGCTTTCGCTCCCGGTCATAGTGATAGATCACGTGATCGGCGCGAGAAAACGCGAGTCGCTCGACGACATCGACAGTGCCGGCGAGCCACCACGGGCTGGTCGCTGCAAACTGCTCGATCGGATCGACGTGATCGACCACGAAGGCTCCCTCAGAGAACATCGAACCGAGAAGCCCGAGTCCCGCACCTGCGCGGGTTGTCCCAACGATCACGTCGTAGTCGTTGCGATTGCGAAACAGTGCTCCGATCGCGTCGGGCGTGGCCGTGCGCTGGGTCACAGACAGTCCGCGCGCCGAAAGCGCCGACGCGATCCACGAGCGACCCTCGCTGATCCCGTCGGGCGTATGCGGTGCTAGCCAGAGCACGCGAACAGCGGTTGCGGTGGACACTACCGGAACTGTCGATTCCGATCCGTGAAAAACGCCCGATCCGCTCACACACCAGTTACTCACCGATCAGCAGCGAGTGAATTCATCGCTGAAAGTATTGAATGCCAATGAATATTATGCTGGCAACTGAACGGTCGACCATGGCGACGCCTGGGATACTGCGGTTGTTACAGACAATAGCTGACGGCTCAGTCGAACGATTCTCGCCGTCGATCACCGACGATGGGGGTGTGAACTATCCGACGGTTGAGCGCGAGCTCCCGCCGTCGGACGGCGATCCGGTTGAAGCGCTCGAACGACTCGCGGAGATGGGGGTGTTGTTCCGCGAATTTCAGGAAAAAGCGTACGTCTGCCCCGAGTGTCGCGCCGATGGCATGCGCTATACGACGGTGTGTGCAGACTGTGGTTCAGAGCACACGATCGAACGCCAGCAACGAGAACACCCGCCGTGTGGCGTCATTGCTCCCGAAGCGGAGTTTCAGGCCGAAAACGGCGGCGTGTGTCCCCACTGTGAGCAAGGCGTTGCAATCGAGGACCTGCCCGTGGTCCACCAGCATGTCTGTCAGACCTGTGGGAGCTACGCCGACGGAACGGTCGGTGCCCTGCGCTGTCGTGAGTGTGCGGCGGTGTTCGACCCGCAGAATGCGATCGAGTGGGTGCTCTATGGCTATGGGATCGAAGAGTACGGCCACCAGTGGCTCACCACCCAGCTGAACGCGAGAGCCGCACTGCAATCGATGTTGGTCGATCGCGGCTTCGAAGTGGAAGTTGATACGGTCGTTCGAACGGATGACGGCGATCGCGACGTGCATCTGTATGCGACCGAGGAGCTTCTTGACGACCGAGTCATCGGTGCCGTGCACGACCGACCGGACGAAACCGACGTTGATCGGTTGCATCGGACCACAACGGCCGCAAACGCGCGTGGCGTGCTGGCAACGACCTCGGGCTCCGTGACAGAGCGGGCCGATACGCTCGCCGAAGACTATGACATCAAACTGCTTCGATACACACAGGAGGGTTCTCTAACTCCGGATTACACCACAGACTGTGAGCGATCAGATCGCTCGCGATCGTCCGTATTCGAGCGACTCACCGCTAGTTTTCGGTAGTATTTCGAAGATTCTCGCTTGCGACGACGGCAGCGACACCCCCACCGACAACGGTCGGAATGACGTAGATCACGAATCGGTGGATGAGTACGGCCGCGAGGATCGTCGGCCTCGCGATTGACACTAGTGTGAGCAAGACGCCCACCAGCACCAGATCGATCGCACCCAGGCCGCCGGGCAACGGCGTCACGCCGGCGATCGCCCCGATCGGAATCGCGATCAACACGACCATTGGTGACACGGTGTGTCCGAGAGAGAGCAATGAGAGCCAGAGCGCACCCACCTGTGCGATCCAGCCCACTGAGGAGAGCAACAACGCGACGAGCAGCGTTTTTGGTCGGGTGCCGATCCGTTCGATCGCCGAGAAAAACCCACCAATCCGTCGCTCTATTGCCCCCGTCGTGATCGTCTGATTGCGAATCCGCGAGAGGAGCCTAACGATCGGCCCCAGCGTGGCAACGACACCCCGCTGGAGGTGGTGTCGGTACTGCCAGCTAATGGCACCACACAGTGGAACGAGCACGGCCAGCGCGAGGAAGGTCCCGGCCACGACCGGGAGCTGTGTCGTGTTGGGTGCGTCAACGCCGAGTATCAGGAGTCCACAGAGCGCGAGCCCAATCGAGGGAATGAAGTTCAACGCATCAACGCTGGCGATCGCGGCCAGCCCACGCTCGTAGCGCTGGTCGGTAATCCGTGAGATCAACAGCCCACTGATCGGCTCACCACCGGCCTGTCCGAACGGCGTGACGTTGTTGGCAAAGAGCACCCCAGAAAATATTGCCGTAGATTGCGCCACCGAGATGGACGCACCGAGTTCACCGAGCACCGTTCGGAGCGCAAGTCCCCAGGAAGTCAGCCACACCACGCCACACAAAAAAACGAGTCCCAGAACGAGTGGATCGGCCGCATGGACCGCATCGATCGTCGCCGACGGATCGACGCCAGCGAGCCAGTAGAGCACGCCAAACACCACCAGCGAGCCCGCAAACCCCAGGGCGATCGATCGACCGTTGATCCTGTCCATACGCTGTGAAGTCCTGGCAGGCGCTTATACGCACCGTTCTGTATTCATCGTCGTGTGGCTTGTTGGGTGTCTATCGCCGCGACCGTCGCCCCAACATCGTGAACGCGAACGATATCCGCACCGCGCTCTGCGGCGATCGTTGAGGCGGCGACGGTTGGAATATGTCGTTGGTCAGGACCGTGTCCAATCAGCTCGAACATCGATTTGTGTGAGTGTCCAATCAACACCGGACAGCCAAGCGCGTGGAACTCGTTGGCCCGACCGAGCAGTTCGAAGTTCTCAGCGGCGGATTTCCCAAAGCCGAGTCCGGGATCGACGATGATCTGCTCGCGGTCGAGCCCGGCTTTTTCGGCACGGAACACGCGTTCTCGCAGGGCATCGATCGTGTCACTCACCACATCGTCATACTCGATCGTCGTGGTCGGATCAACCGGGGTTTCGTTGCTGTCCATCACCACTACCATCGCGTCATAATCGGCGACAACGCCCGCCATCGCGGGGTCCTCGAGTCCGGAAACGTCGTTGACGATGTCAGCACCGGCCTCGAGTGCTGCGCGGGCTACCGCTGCCTTTCGGGTGTCGACAGAGAGGAGACAATCAGTTCCGGCGAGTTGCTCGATCACGGGAACGACCCGGTTGATTTCGGTCTGGACTGGGACAGGGTCGGCACCCGGCCGGGTACTTTCGCCACCGATGTCCAGGATGTCGGCTCCTTCCTCGATGAGCGTCTGGGCCCGTTCGAGTGCTCCACCGGTGCTGTCGTACTCGCCCCCATCGTGGAAGCTGTCCGGCGTCACGTTGATGATTCCCATCACGGCCATCCCCTCTTCCCATGGATAGCCGTGTGCCGGTGATTCGGTCTGGATTGAAAGTGCTTGGCGCAGGTCCGTTCCGAGGTGGTCAAGACCGTGTGGTTGGCTTTCGAGCTTCCCAATCAGGCGCTTGAACTGGAACAAGGTGCCCATCAGGACCACGTTCAGATATCGTGGCTCGTGCGTGTGTGATGAGAGTCCAGAGATCGAACACTCACCACCGAGACTCAACAGCTCTTCTTTGAGAAAGCGGGCCTGTCGGCCGAGCACGCGAAGCGAGACGGCGCGGTGGACGCCTTTCGCTCGCATTCGCCAGACGCCTTCGCGCGTGACATCACGCTCTCTCAACAGCGATCTGGCACCGTCAAGCGTTTCGAGCCGTGAAACCGTCGGGGTGGCCGTCCATCGGTCGCGCGCCTCGGCGACAGTGTAGAGCGAGCCGGTAATGAGCACGCAGTCGTTCTCGTCTGCCCGTTCGAGGGCGGTTTCGACTGCCGATCGAACGGATCGAACGACGGTTGCGTCGCTCTCAGTGGTGCGCTCGATTGTGCGGACGAGTACGTCTGCGTCTTCAGCCCGTTCGGTTGCGGGTTCGCACGCGATCACGCTCTCAGCACTCGGGAGCGCGGTGAGCGTTCCTGCGTGGTCTTTCTCGCTCATCGCACCGTAGATGAGATGGCAGTCGTCGTAGTCGAACGACGAGAGCGTTTCGGCAGTCGTCTGGGCCCCACCGGGATTGTGTGCGCCATCGAGGACAACCAGGGGGTTCTGGCTCAGCACTTCGAAGCGACCCGGCCAGTGGGCGGCTTCGAGTCCACGAACCAGCGTCTCTGCAGTGATGTCGGCAACCTGCTTGCAGAGCACGCTGGCAATCGCTGCGTTTCGCGCCTGATGAGCGCCAAGCAACGAGAGCCTGGGGGTGATCGTCCACGATGGCCCCTCGATTTCGACGGCCGATCGCAGTCCGTCCCGGCCGCGATGTTCGACCGAAATGGGTGTGTCGCTGTCTGGCCCCCCGACGGCGACCACCGATCCGGCAACGTCGGTGATCGCCGATTGTGCCTCGTCGGTGACGGCCGTCACGAGTGGGTTCTCACCGGCGACGTGGGCTTTATCCCGGGCAATTTCCTCGCGAGTGTCGCCCAGAATATCCGTGTGCTCGAGCGTGACCGCCGTCACGGCGCTTGCAACCGGATCGACGACGCTCGTGGCGTCGTGTTTGCCGCCAATACCAACTTCGAGGACAGCAACGTCAACGTCCTGTCTGTCGAACTCGAAAAGCGCCAGTGCAGTGAGCGTCTCGAAGAACGTTGGTGCGTTACCGTCGCTTGCCGCTTCGAGAATGTGGTCGTGTGCCTGCTCGACAAACGAGGTGACGGCGGCCTTTCTGATCGGTCGGCCGTCGATACGGATCCGTTCGCGAACGTCGGAGAGATGTGGCGACGTGTAGAGTCCGACGGAGAGTCCTGCCTCGCGAAGCACCCGCTCGACCATTCGTGCGGTCGATCCCTTGCCGTTCGATCCGGCGATCTGAATGCATGTGAGCTCGTCGTGCGGATCGCCGAATGCACCCAGCAATGCGCTGGTTGCGGCCGTTCCCTTGCGTGAGGGGTATCGATTGAGGTCGAACAGAACGTTCGCGGCCTCGTAATACTCCATACAGTTCGTTTTCTCAGGGTTCGCTTTACGCTGTCGAACGCCACTCCGGGGTGAACGCGCCGTATCCATACATTGAAACCACTCCACAGCAAACCCAAGCGCACGTGTATGCTGGAAGTTCTACGTGATCGTCTCGTCGAGGAGATATCGGCGATTCTACGCGAGTGGGGCTGTGCGTCGGCAGTGTCGCCGGTGCCCGTGGAGATCAATGAATACGGCGATGCCGAGAAGGGGCTGCTCGCCTCGCCGGTTGCGTTTCAGCTCGCCGGCGAACGCAATCAGCCGCCGGCAGAGATCGCAGCCGAACTGGCAGAAACACTGTCTAGCAGGCTCGATGGTGGCTGGATCGACCGAATCGAATCGACGGGTCCCTATCTCAACGTCTACGTCGACGATGATCACGTTGCGACTGAAACGATGGCTCGAATTCTCGATGCGGGAACGTCGTATGGCGTCGTCGATGACCGCAACTGGTCGGCCGTGTTCGAATTTTCCTCGCCGAATGTGGCCAAGCCGATGCACATTGGCCATCTCAGAAATACCGTTCTCGGCGACGTGCTCGCGAACGTCCTCGACGCGCAGGGCTATGAGCTGATTCGTGACAACCACATCGGCGACTGGGGAGTGCAGTTCGGCCACATGCTGTATGAGTACGAACAGGCCGACGACACCGAGCGCTTCGAAACCGAACCGATCACGTATCTTCTCGATCTCTACCAGCGCTATGGCACGCAGGAAGCCGAACTGGCTGACGCTGGCGATGAAGACGCACTCGAAGCGCTGCGTGACACTGGCCGGTCGTACTTTGCGCGCCTCGAAGATGGTGATCCAACGCTCCGAGAGCGCTGGGAGGCATTTTCTGCCGCGAGTCTCGATCGATTTAAGGAAACGTACGACCGGCTGGGCGTCGAGTTCGACACCTGGCACGGCGAAAGCTACTACGTCATCGAGAGCTGGACGAGTCAGATCAGATCCGAAGCGCTCGCTCGATCGATTGCCGTCGAAACTGATGATGGCGCACAGATTATCCCGGTGTTTGACGACGAACTCGACGGCGTAGAATCACCAGAGACTGCCGATGTGCGAACCGACCCGATCGACGAGCTTCCCGACGATGACGATAGCTACGGCTCGCTCGTCCTCGAAAAGCGCGATGGAACGACGACGTATGGAACGCGAGATCTCGCCACAATAGCCTATCGCGTCGCAGAAGGCTTCGACGAGCTGATCTACGTGGTTGCAGAAGAACAGCGCGAGTATTTCCAGCAGGTGTTCGCCGCCGCTCGGAAGCTTGGCTTCACCGACGTGACGTTCACGCACGTTGAGTACGGAATGGTCGATCTCCCCGAGGGAAGCATGTCAACCCGTGCTGGGCGGATGATATCTGCGGTTGCTGTGCTTGATCGCGTCCACGAGGAGGCGCTGTCTGTGGTCCAGGAGAACTATCCGGAGCTCTCAGAAGACGAGGCGTCCCAGATCGCCGAGGGTGTCACGCTCGGCACCGTCACCTTCGAGAACGTCGACAAACGCCGCACGAAAAACAGCACCTTCGACATCGAGCAGGCAACGTCACTTGAGGGCGACACTGGCCCGTACGTGCAGTACGCCGCAACCCGCGGCGTGAACATTCTCGATCGTGTTGAACAGTCGGTTCCTGATCCAGCGTCGGTTGCCGATGAGGCGTTCAACGAGTACGATTATCAGCTTGCCGTCGAGCTTGCTCGCTATCCGCTCGTCCTCGAACAGAGCCGCGAACGGTACGATCCGTCGCCGCTCGTCCAGTATCTCCTCGATCTCGCCAGGACGTTCAACAAGTTCTACCACGAAAACCGCGTCATCGACGACGAAACCGTCCGCGAACGGCGGCTCGCGCTGGTCGCAGCGTCCGTCACCGCCTTTGAGGCTGGCTTCGAGCTCGCCAACGTGCCGATGCTCGATCGGATGTAATCGGACGCGTTGCTCATAAGATCCCATAGAAGAAGCCGAACACCGCAACAGCTGATGGAATGACGAGCGCGAGCGAATGCCCCAGACGAATTGCTCGGGCTCGACTGAGAATCACCGCCCACACCAACACGCTCACGCCGAACAGTACGTTCGTACCGACTCCAACCAGCATGAACAGTGGAGACGCCCGAAACGCTGTGACACCTGCCGGAAGGTTCGCAACCGTGGCGGCGGTCCCACCGGGATTGACGACCCCGACAACGACCGTCACGACCGTGAGCACCACGCCGGCCACACACAACGGAAGATAGCCCCACCCGAGCAACACGAGCAGCTGTTCGAACGAACCATCACGGTCAAACAGCGCCGAAAACGCCTGAAGAACCCCCGCGAAAACGAACCAGCTACCGACCGTTCGGATCGTCCATTCGACCACCACACCATACAGCCCGCTGGTCAGCACGAACCAACCATCCGAGAGAACGAACGCAAGCAACACCAGCTGTGAGAGGACCGTGCTCACGATCGTTCCGACCACGACGGCGACCGATCCGCGTGTCGATGGTTCTCTGAGCTGGTGGCTGAGGAACGTGTCGGCAGCGTCGTACACTAACCGCACGTGATGTATCATCTATCCGCACAGTAAGGGGCAGCCAAAAAGAGTGTTGTGGGTGATCAATCGACCTGTCTGCGGAGATCGAAGCCGACGAAGAGACTTACCAGCACAACTGCTGCTGCCACCGAGGGCTGGTGGCTGACGACCATCGGCGTGGACACTGTGTACACGCCAAGGGCGAGTAAGACGACCGTAACGAACATCAGTCCGATTACGTAGGTGGTTGTTTGGAGGGCCATGAGCTATATATTATGCACTGGATCAATATTAAATTAACTATAATATATTATAATTTACTTTATTTTCGCTCGAGTGTTATTAGATCGATGCAAGCGATCTGATGGGTGCTGAAAGTCTACAGGACCGTTCGAAGCCACGCTCGGTCCGTCTGAGAATCGATCCGTCGTTTGTGCCTGCAACAAGTGCGTTTTCGGTCGCTTCGAAGGCGAGAACGAACTCGGTGGGTTCGCCGGGATACGCTACCTGCTCGAACGTGTCGCCACCATCTGTCGATTCGAACAGTGCACCGTCAGTTCCTCGAGGACCACCCCAGCTCCCTGGCGGATTGCGGGTAGCGCCAGCAATCAGTCGGTCGTCAGTTTCGTACGATTCGCGGAAATAGGAGTGTTCGAATCCGTCGTCGATACGATCGTATTCGGTGCCGCCGCTGGTTGTCCGATAGAGTCCACCGCCGGTGGCAACGATGAATCGGTCGGGATCAGTCAGCAACACGTGGTGAACGTCATTGCTATACGTGCTGTCGAACGCGTCGAGTCGTCGTTCTGTGATGGTTTCTCCTCCGTCGTCGCTCAGATGGACGCCGCCAACCTCGATGCCGACGACCAGTCGATCCGGTCGATCCGGGTGTGTACAGAGCGATCTGACGTGCGATACGTTGCGGTGGCGTGGCGTGTGCCAGTCATCTCGTGAGGGAAGGTTCTGGAGCGCAGTCAGTTCCCGCCACGGTGGGGATTCGCCACCTGGCGTGAACGATTCCGTGACATACAGGTGCGACGGATGGGTGCCGGCGTAGAGGCGATCACCGTTTGGTCCTGCCACAACGCTGTATACCTCCGTCTGTGGCACGCCGAGATCGGTCCAGGTCGTTCCATCCATCGTGTGATAGAGTCCATCCTTCGTCGCTGCAAACGCACCCGGAACAGCCGAGAACGTCCGCACTCGCATCGTTCGCCCACGTTCGAGTACACTGTCGCTCGGAACTGACCCAGCGCTTTCAGTCGGTTCCGCAATTCGGTAGACGCCGTCGTCCGTGCCTGCCAGGAGCATACCAAACGCTATGGGATGAACCGGGTTATTCGTTTCCTGAAGGAATTTATAGAATAAAAGTTGATATTTCTGCCGTCAGTCGTGTCGGAACGCTCGCTGGCCGGTGAACACCATCGCCATGTCGAGTTCGTTGGCCGCTTCGATGACGGTATCGTCGTTTTTCGACCCGCCGGGCTGGATAACGGCCTCAATTCCGTGTTCGGCGGCCGCTTCGACGCCATCGGGGAACGGGAAGAAGGCGTCGGAGGCCATCACCGCTCCATCCGGTGATTTCCCCTCTGCGTGTTCGGTGGCCTTCATTCCCGCCAGTCGGACGGCATCCACGCGCGACACCTGCCCCATGCCGATCCCAACGGTTTCGGTGCCATCGGCGAAGATGATCGCGTTTGATTTGACGTGTTTGATCACCGACCAGGCGAACAGCATCGATTCGAGCTGTTCGTCGGTTGGCTGGCGGTCGGTAACGACCTCGAGATCGTCGATCGTGAGCAACTGTTCGTCGCGTTCCTGGACGAGTCGGCCACCGACGATCTGCTTTTCGGTGAATTGTTCGGTCCGCTCAAGCTTCTCTCCCACGTCGAGCACGCGGAGATTCGATTTCGTTTCGAGGATTTCGAGCGCTGGCTCCGTATAGCCCGGGGCGACGACGACTTCTTTGAACGAGTCAATGATCTGTTCGGCAGTGGCCTCGTTGCACTCGCGGTTGAGCGCCACGATCCCGCCGAACGCGCTCATTGGGTCGGTCGAAAGCGCTTTCTCATACGCTTTTGTGAGCGTTTCCGCGCTCGCACAGCCCGCCGGATTCGTGTGCTTGATCACCGCCGCCGCGGGCTCGTCGAACTCCTTGATCAGGTTCAACGCTCCATCAGCGTCGTTGTAGTTGTTGTACGAGAGCGCTTTGGCTCCCTCGTTAAGCTGCTCTGCACCCACCACACTCGCCTCACCGCACGATCGATCCGCGTAGAGGGCCGCCTCCTGGTGCGGGTTTTCCCCATAGCGCAGCGACGCCACTCGATCGCCGGTCGTGTACCGACGAGTCGGTAGCGCTCCATCGTCGTCGCCGGTAACGGTGACGGCGTCGCCATCAAATGACACTCGACCCTCGGCGATAGCCTCAACGGCACGCGGATACGCGACGAACTCGCCGTCGTAGAGCACCCGGTCTTTCAGGTCAGCGGCGGTGTCGTCCTCGTACACCGGTACTGGCTCCTGTGCGACGATCGGACCCTCATCGACCGCTTCGGTCACCACGTGGACCGTACACCCGGTTGTTCTGACGCCGGCGTCCAGCGCATCTCCCCAGGCGTCCATCCCCTTGAACGAGGGCAGCAACGACGGATGGACGTTCAGCGTCAGCGGAGCCGCCTCAAGAAACGTCTCCGTCAGTACACGCATGTAGCCATCCAGACAGACGAGATCCACATCGTACGACGAGAGCCGATCGAGAATGCGCCGTTCGTGCGATTCGCGCGATTCGTCCGCGTCTCGCTCGACGACCTCAGTCGGAATGTCACGTTCGCTGGCAGCTGAGAGCACTGGTGCCGACGCGTCGTTCGTGAAAATCACCGAGAACTCCGCTCCGCCAGGCGATCGATCCGCAATGTTGCGTAGATTCCGGCCGCGATTACTGGCCATCCCCGCGATCTGTACCATATCTACGTGAGACGGACCCGCTCCCAAATGAATGTCGATTCATCCGCAGAGACGTGTATCAGTCTCCCACGAAACGCTTATACTTATGCATGTTTGTGTATATTTCCACCCTCTCCCGTGGGGATGGCTTCGATACGCTTTTTCGGTGGCTCCTCCGAGCACCGGTATGAGTAGTCCGTTGGCAGCCATCTCACCGCTTGACGGCCGATACGCCGATCGGACGGCGGTGCTGGCACCGTATGCGAGCGAAATGGGATTAATGAGAGCACGTGTTCACGTCGAGGTAGAGTATCTGATCGCGCTTGCTGATTGCTCCGCGATACCGCTCGAAATTCCCCCGGAAGATCGCTCCGCACTGAGAGCGCTCTATGAGGAGTTCGAAGAGGCGGACGGGGCCACGATCAAGCAGATCGAAACGGAGGGGTATGGCGAGTTTCCAGCCACCAATCACGACGTGAAGGCAGTCGAGTATTTCATTCGTGGTGCAATGAGCGAGTACGGTCCGTGGATTCATTTTGGGCTCACAAGCGAGGATGTGAACAATCTGGCCCACCGGCTTTTGCTCACCGGCGCGCGCGAACACGTGATCCTGCCAGATCTGCGCTCGATTCGTGATCAGCTGACTGAACTTGCCCACGAGCACGCCGATCTGGCGATGCTCGCACGGACCCACGGCCAGCCGGCGACGCCAACGACGTTCGGCAAGGAGATGGCGGTGTACGCTGCCCGTCTTGGGCGTGCGATCGGTGCGATTCAATCGGTATCGCTGTCGGGTAAACTCGCCGGAGCCAGTGGCACGTACGCTGCACACACGGTGGCCTATCCCGAGGTAGACTGGCCTGCCTTTGCCGAATCGTTCGTCGAATCGCTCGGTTTCGAGCACATTGGACTGACAACGCAGGTGAATCCGTGTGACGATGTAGCGGCGCTGTTCGACGCACTCAGACGGGCAAATCAGGTGCTCATCGATCTCGATCGGGACTGCTGGCGCTACATTAGCGATCGATATCTCGGCCAGCGCGCCGAAAGCACCGAGACCGGCTCGTCAACGATGCCACATAAGGTTAATCCGATCGACTTCGAGAACAGCGAGGGGAATCTCTCGAAAGCAAACGCGGATCTCACATTTTTGGCGGAGTACATCACCACGTCCAGACTCCAGCGCGATCTCTCCGATTCGACCGTCAAACGGAACAACGGAGCCGCGCTCGCCCACTGTCACATCGGCTACACCAAACTCCAGACGGGACTCGAGAAAATCGTTCCCAACGAGCAGGTGATGGCCACTGAGCTGGCAGACACCCCAGAGATCATCGGCGAGGCCGTCCAGACGATTCTTCGCCGTGAGGGCCACGAAGATGCGTACGAACGCGTGAAAGATCTCACGCGAGGCCAGAACGTGACAATTGAGGATTTCCACGCGCTGTTCGGCGATCTGGACGTTTCCGCGTCAGTTCGTGAGGAACTCCAGTCACTCACTCCTGGGGGCTACACCGGCATTGGAGAGACCCTGGCTCGTGAATCCGGCTCACCCGAGGAATGAGCCAATCGCGCGTTCGAGTATCTCCGTTGCCCGAACGATGGTGTCCCGTTCGATGTACTCCCGGTCTGCGTGTGCAACCGGGCCCTCGTCGTCGACGAGGACGCCCGGACCGAAGACGACTGTCGGCTCGTCTGCGAAGTAGGCCGCCTCCGTGGCCGCACCGAACGGCCGTGGCTCGCCGGCCCCTGCATTCTGTAGCGTTTCGACGAGTGTCTCATCGTGTGCGGTCGCAAAGGCCTCGAGAAACGGGCTTTCGCGGTCGGTGAGCGCAAACGAAGCGTCGACACCCGTCGTTTGCAGGTGCTCGTTCAGTGCGCGCTCGAATTCGTGTGCGCTCTCTGGAGGGACGCTCCGTCGGTCGATGGCGATCGTACACTCCGCTGGGAGCTGATTGACCGCGTCGCCGCCTTCGATCACCGTTGGGGTCAGTGTTGGCTCGCCAAGCGTCGAATGTGTCCCTGGTCCGTACTCCGAGTCGAACGTTTTCAGCGCCTCAAGAACGGGGGGAACACCCACAATCGCGTTCGTTCCGGCGGCCGGATTGGCCGCGTGTGCGTTCGTTCCGTTGATGGTGATCGTCCCTTCGAACCGACCGCGGGCACCGGTACAAACGTCGAGGCCGGTCGGCTCGCCAACGATGTAGCCGTCAGCATCGAACGCGAGCGCATCTGCTCCGAGCGAGCCGGTCTCCTCGTCGGGTGTCACGGCGAGCGTGAGCCGGCCGCGTTCGACGGAGACACCGTAGAATGCGCCCAGCAACGCCGCAAGCGGTCCCTTTGCGTCACACGCTCCCCGACCGTAGACGGTCGAGCCAACCCGTTCGTAGGCCACCGGTGGACTCACGGTGTCGAGATGCGTGTTCAACACCAGATGCGGGCCGTCGGCCGTGGCTCTGCGGGTGACAATCGTGTTCCCGCGCGCATCAACCACTGGCTCGAATCCGAGCCCGTCGAGCGAATCGACGAGTAGCGATCGCATCTCGGAGACCGATTCGTGTGATGGCGTTTTGACAGCCGCCGTGTGGAACTCAAGGGGATCGAACGCCATCAGCCGATGACTCCAGGCTCGGCCACGGGAAGTTCAGTGCTGTAGGACCGCTTTGCCGGTCCCCGCATGATTGCACCATCGCCGCGCCAGTCGATCGTCACGGTGCCGCCGGGAAGTGACACCGCTGCGGGATTAGAGCCGTCGATTAGCCCGAGTTTTCGGGCGACTGCGACCACTGCAACGGCACCCGTCCCACAGGAAGCCGTCTCACCCTCGACGCCGCGTTCGTACGTCCGCTGATCGAACGCGGGCGGCTCCGACCTTCTGAGCGAACCGAGCGTCAGATTCGCTCCCTCGGGAAAGACGGACGCGTTCCGAACGATTGGACCAACGGCTTCGAGATCGATCGCATCGACGGCCTCAACCATTGCAACCGCGTGGGGAACGCCGGTGTTGACAGCCGTCACCGACAGGTCGTCGATCTGGCTGTCGATCAACGGCGAGGTTCCTTCGAGTGGAACGATATCGGGATCAAACGAAGGGACACCCATCTCGACATGGACGGTGTCGTCTTCGATACGCGCGTGTCGGGTTCCGGCAAGCGTATCAATCATCAGTTCGGTCGCACCGGTGCGGCTTCCCGCCCAGTGGGCCGCACACCTGACACCGTTGCCACACATCGGTGCCACGGAACCATCCGGCTGAACGAGGGTCATGATCACTCGCGGTGGGGAGTACTGCTCTTCGAGCGCGAGAAACAAGACGCCGTCTGCGCCCCGCTTTCCGGTCTCTCCTGTGGGTGGTTCGATGCCATCGGTTCGATCACAGTATCGTCGTGCGAATGCTCGTCGGTCGGGAACGGATCGCTCTGGGCCGACAACGATGAAGTCGTTGCCAGTGCCGTGGTATTTCTCTACGTGAATCATCGGTTCGTGGTTGCTATGGAGTGTTCGAGTCTGGTGCAGTCCGCGACAGTTTCCCGGCGGACGAGTGTGGTGCCCTCGATCGAAACGACGGCCGGTCGGGGTCGTGAGTTGTACTGGCTCGCCATCTCATAGCCGTACGCGCCAGCGTTGCCGACGGCGATCGTCTCGTTGCACTCGGGCTTCGGAAGCGTTCGATCCCGACCCAGCACATCGGCTGTCTCACAGATCGGTCCTGCCACGAGACAGTTGATCGACGGGCGCGATTCGTCGCTCGCGTTCAACAGGCGGAGTTCGTGGTGGGCGTCGTACAGCGCCGGCCGCGCGAGCGTCGTCATGCCGGCATCCACCCCGACAACGGTCGTGTCTGGTGTCCGTTTGACCGTGGTTACGTCGGTGAGTAACACGCCAGCATCAGCGAGCAGATAGCGACCCGGTTCGATCGCAAGCTGTGCGTCGCAATCACCGAACGCGTCTCGGGTTGTCTCTGCGACAGCGTCGAGATCGAGCGGTGGCTCCGATGGTCGGTAGGGAACACCAAACCCTCCACCGACGGAGACGAACGAAAGCCCACCGATCTCGCCGGCGAGCGAGGCGAGTCCCTCGACGAGCGCGCGGTGGGCCTCGAGGCCGTCGCCACTGATTCCGCTGCCGGCGTGCGCGTGGAGTCCAGCGAGCGCAAGCGTTGGCTCACGGTCACGGATTCGTGCACAGAGCGCCGGGACGCGATCGAACGGAACGCCAAACTGTGGTGCGTCGCCGGTGCGGACCTTCTCGTGGTGGCCCGCTCCGACACCGGGATTCACCCTGACGCACACCGATCCCGCAAAGCCTCGATCGAGCAGCCGATCGAGCGTGTCAACCGCTCCGAACGTCACGGTGAACTCCTGATCGGCGGCCAGTGAGGCGATCTGATCGAGGTCAGCCGCTGGCGGATTGACTGCTGTGTACCGAATACGATCGCCAGGGAAGCCGGCTTCGAGTGCTCTTTGTGTCTCACCAGCCGACGCACACTCGGCGTCGAGCCCGCTCGCGTGGATCGTTTCGAGCACCGCACGCGTGCTGTTCGCTTTCACGGCGTAGCTGCAGTGTGCGTCCGGAAATGCCGATTGCAGTCGGCTCCCGTTCTCTCGAACGCGCTCGAGATCGAGCACGTACAGTGGTGTTCCGTGGCGGTCTGCGAGCGCCAGCAGTCGCTCGGCCGGCCAGTCTGACAGCCGTCGAATCGGTGGTCCGTGGCTCATGGATGGCTACGATCGTAACAGCGCCTCGCGCTCCGTGCCAGAGAGCGTCGTCGCCTCGATGTCGGTCGCCACGACGGCTGGCTTAAACGCTCCCCCATCGAACAGGTCGTGTTCACCAACGCTGGATTCGACAAAGCGGGTGAATGCACGGCGTTCTGGTGGGAGGTGTCCGTAGTAAATCTCCTCGTCGACGAGATCGTACACCGGAATTCTGGGTGTCAACAGCGTGTTCTCGCCGATCACACAGCCCTCGCCGACGACGAACCCGGATGTGATTCGACAGCCGGCACCGACGGCAACGTCGTTCTCGACGATCACGGGTGCGCTCTCGACCGGCTCTAACACGCCACCGATCAGCGTGTTCGCCCCGAGCTTCACGTTGGCACCTATCTGTGCGCATGAACCAACCGTGTCACAGGAGTCGATAAGCGTTCCATCGCCAACGTGTGCGCCGACGTTGACGAATGCGGGACTCATCAGAATTGCGTCGCTTCCAATCGCCGCGCCTCGGCGGATCACGGTACCATCAGGCGTGTTTCGCGTGCCACGTGCGGGGAGGTCGTCGGTTGATCTGAGTCCGAGCACGTCGTGATAGTCGACGGCGCTCGAATGCTGCACGTCGATAGCCCGACAGACGAAGTTCAGCAAAATTCCGCGTTTTACCCATTCGTTGGCCACCCATTCGCCATCGCGCTTGTGCGCCGCTCGGACGGAGCCGTCTTCGAGCGCGTCGAGAAACGCATCGAGCGTGGACAGCTCCTCGCGTCCGGCTCTCTCGGCCGAGAGTGATTCGGTTTCGTGTCGATTCCACAGGGATTCAATGTCAGATTCGAGTGTACTCATTGCTCAGCTACTACCTCTGAAAACGCATACCGACCAGCCGGTCGATCGGCCAGCCAGCGCGCGCTATCGAGAGCGCCCGCTGCGAACACGCGGCGGCTTTCTGCACGGTGCGTGATTGTCAGCGCCTCGTCGTTTCCAGCGAGCAGTATCTCATGCTCGCCGTGGATCGATCCCGCCCGACGGACATGGACGCCGATGTTACCGTCGGATCGCGGCTGGTGTCCCTCCCGTCCGAACACTCGATCATCGAGTTCGCGCTCTGCTTCGATCGTTTCGAGCAGGCTCTTTGCCGTCCCGCTCGGGGCGTCGCGCTTGCGGTTGTGGTGGGTTTCGGTCAGCTCGATGTCGTACGATTCGAGGAGACCGACTGCCTCACGGACGAGGGTTTCTAACGCGTGGACACCACGCGCGAAGTTGCTCGCTTTCAACAGCGGAATCTGTTCACTGGCCCGGTCGAACCGTTCGCTCGCCTCGACCGCAAAGCCAGTCGTGCCGATGACGAGCGGTGTTTTGGTTGCCACACAGGCGTCGATCACTTCGTGTGTCCGCTCTGGGACCGATACGTCGATCACTGCGGCGGGGGTGCGCTCTTCGAGGTGGCGCTCCAGCTCGGCGGGCTCAATCGACCCGTCAAGAGAACGCGAGCAGGCAATCGTTTCGATATCGCGCTCGGCGGCCGCGTCTCTGATGGCGGTTCCTAGCTTGCCACTTGCCCCGGTGACGACGATCGTCATTGGCTGATCTCCTGGGGCTGTTCGAGTGATTCGAGCGCCGATTCGAGTGCCGGTCGGTGTTCGTCGGAGAGCGTCGACAGCGGTGATCGAACGCGTTCGGGGGCGTATCCACAGTACGCCATTGCGGCCACGACCGGGATTGGATTCGTCTCAACGAACAGTAACCGAAACAGCTCGCCGAGCTCGTGATGGAGCGTTCGCGCCGTGTCAAAATCACCGTCGAGTGCGGCGTGAACCATCGCTGTCAGTCGCTCTGGAACAACGTTTGCCCCTACGCTGATACAGCCGCTCGCACCGATCGAACAGAGCGGAACCGTCATGGCGTCATCACCCGAGAGCACCGCGAAGTTCTCGGCTCTCGTGTACTCGATGATTTCGGAGATTCGGTTGGTATCCCCGCTGGCTGCCTTATAGCCCACTACGTTTTCGTGACTTGCCAGCGAGCGGACGGTTTCGATCGCCATCGATCGACCCGTTCTGCTGGGAACGTTGTAGACGATCTGTGGGAGATCAACGCCATCGGCGATCGTTCGGAAGTGTTCTTCCATGCCAGCCGGCTCCGGATTGTTGTAGTAGGGCGAAATCAACAGCAAGCCATCTGCGCCGGCGTCAGCCGCACGCCCGGCGAGATCGAGTGCTTCGTGTGTAGCGTTCGATCCTGCGCCGGCGATAACGGGCACGTCCGTTGCTGCTTCGACGACAGTTTCGATCACGGCCACGTGTTCGTCGTGGGTGAGCGTGGCACTCTCGCCGGTCGTTCCGACCGGAACGAGGCCATCGACGCCGGCGGATTCGAGCCGTCGAACGTCGTTGGCGAGCTGTTGATGGTCGATATCGAGCGATTCGGTAAATGGCGTCGTGAGAGCTGGAAAGACGCCGGTGTATGGTGTGTGTGACATTCGTTCGGTTGGTGGCTGCTGTGACGGTCGCAGTACAGTTCAATCGGTCAAAAAATAGCCCGCGACGGGGTCCCAACCCGCCACAGACCCATCTCAGGGTCGTTTAGTTTTTGTCCGCCGCACCAGCCGCTCACACCCGCCTGCAACCCTGGATGTGATGGCGTCCATACTACACGTTCGGTCCCCGCCGGTATTATCGATTGCGTCACCCCCCAAAAGCTGCCACTACCCGTGTCGCGTGTCATAGCCGGTGATAGTCACCGATTCAGAGCCAAATACCAAGGACTAACCACCTCGCCAAGGGAGTCTGAATATGGCGCCATACCATTCGGGCCAGCGCGTTGCCGTCCTTGCAGACGCGCAGAATCTCTATCACAGTGCTCATAGTCTCTTCTCGCGGAACGTTGACTACGCTGCCGTGCTTGAACGTGCCGTGAACGACCGCGAACTCGTCAGAGCAATTGCCTACGTGATTCGTGCGCATTCGCCGGACGAAGAGCGGTTTTTCGAAGCGCTCGACGATATTGGCTTCGAGACCAAGATCAAGGATCTCAAGACGTTCGAAGACGGCACGAAAAAGGCTGACTGGGACGTTGGGTTGAGTCTCGATTCGATCACGCTCGCCTCACACGTCGATTCGATCGTGTTGTGTACCGGCGACGGGGATTTCACCCGTCTTTGCTGGCATCTCCGCCACGAGGGCGTTCGCGTCGAAGTGATGAGCTTCGAGCCCTCAACGGCCGAAGATCTCATCGATGCTGCCGATTCGTTCGTCAATCTCGGTGAGGAGGAGTTTCTGTTGTAAGCGCTGCGTTGTCTTGCAGATTCGTGGTCCTTCGTTTACGGTTCGGTTTCGTCGGCTGACGCCCCATCGATCCACTGGTCTGCCCACTCGGCAAGTTCATCAAAGACTGGCTTGAGGGCCTGACCCTTCTCAGAGAGGCTGTAGTAGACGGCGATCGGGGCGGCCTGTTCACTGCGTCGGTCGACGTATCCGTTTTCACGGAGCGAGTCGAGCGCGTTCGAGAGGGTCCGTGAACGTGCGTTCGTTGCTCGCTTCAACTCGTTAAATCGCATCTCCTCGTCCATCAATGCGTGGAGGATGTTGAGTCGCCAGATCTCTCCGATCTCATTGAACGAGCGAACCGACGGACACGCACTCTCGTTGCGTGCTTGAATCTCCAATTCGCGGTCGTTTCTCGCCATTAACACAACCAGGTTGTTTCCAAAAATAGATAAGGGCAGTGGAAATTCAAATAAATACGGATTAAACTGTGGGGTGTGAGGTGATACCACTGTTGGAGAAGGCGAACTACAGGTTTCTGCAACGATATTTTGGACTATTCCTATATGCTATTCATGGTATCTGTTCGATCTCTGGTGAAATATTATCGAATAAAATAATCCGTTTGTGGATTGGACGAGTGTTCTGTTATCCGGGGTTTCTCTCGTTTGTGCTGTCCTGCGGACGGTCCGTTTCTCGGAACGACTAGTGGTGCTCGTCAAAGCCGGTTGTCCCGGGGAGAGAGTTGCGCTGGTGAGGTGATCGAAACGGAGGGACGCCACCGAGGGGGATGAGTCCGGACGGGTTTCGGTCGGTGTGGCTTCGGTAGTAGTGTTCTTTGATGTGGTCCATATTCACCGTGCGAGCGACGCCCTGGAGCTGATAGAGGTCCCTGGTAAAGCCCCAGAGATGTTCGTATTCGACGAGTCGTTTGCGGGTGCATTTGAAATGCGTGTAGTAGACGGGATCGAATCGCACGAGTGTGGTGAACAGCCGCAGATCGGCCAGGGTGAGCCCCTCGCCGACGAGAAACCGGCGTTCGGAGAGCCGGGAGTCGTACTCCTCAAGCGCGTTGAACAGCTCGTGGACGGCACCGTCGTATTCACTCTGGCTGTCGGCAAAGCCAACTCGATAGACCGCGGTGTTGACCGATTTGTACAGTTCATCGATCGTGGCATCGATCCGTTCGCGCTGTTCGGCCGGATACAGTTCATTCCCACCGAATTGGGCGTATTCGACTGCGAGCTGTCGCATGATCTCGATCGATTCGTTGTTGACGATCGTTTCGGATTCAGTGTCCCACAGCACGGGGACGGTAACGTTCCCGGTGTAGGTCGGATCGGCCCTGGTGTAGATGTCGCGGAGATACGAGCCAGAGTGGATTGCGTTTTCGTTCGGGGTGGCGATTTCCTGGCTATCGCGGGTACAGCCCGGTTTTTCGGGTGTGAACGCCCAGCCATCGGATTGGCGGTGGGGATCCACGATGTCCATGGAGATCTCGTCTTCGAGGCCGAGCAGTGATCGAACGAGCATCACCCCGTGTGCCCACGGGCAGGCTCGTGATGCGTACAGGTGATAGCGATTTGATTCGGTCGGGAATTCAGTACTCCCGAGCGTGTTTCTGAACGTCGTTGGCGTTCGTGTTCGGTTGGGGTTCTCGGTCAGTTCGGTTTCGGTCATCCAGTTGCCGTTGATGAGTTGTCCCATTGGAGTGTGGTGAATTTTCGGCGTGGTTACAGGCCGATGCCGAGCGCGTACGGCCAGTCTGTACTCGCGAGGCTCGCCAGGAGCAGCGCTCCACCAGCCAGTCCCACGTTTTTCAGGAAGCTTATCTGTTCGGTCTGTCGGTCCATCCCATCGGCGTTCCAGAAGTCGTGCATGATCGGGGTGATGATTGTCAGGAATCCACCGATGATGAGCCCACCAACGAGTGGATACGCTCCAACCAGTATCGACATCGCCCCAATCACCACCAGTCCACTGCTGAGTGGGACGGAGATAGAGGGGAACGGCGCGCCCTTGCTCTGTGCGTAGCCAACTGTTCCCTCAAGGTCGAGTAGATTACCAAGCGCCAGATAGCCCAGCACCGCGGCGAAGAGCACCCGCCCTACGAGAAACAGCACGTCCGTGAGTTCGGCTGCGAGGGTCATTGTCTGACCTCTGTTTTTGTCGCGATTGGTTGTCGAATCGGTTTTGTTGTGTGCAGTGCGTTCATCACAGTCTGTTCTTCTGTGTGTCTATAGTTATAATTCAGGCAACATATATGATATCAGGTATGGCGGGGGACAGCAGGTGTAGTGGCCTACACCACAACCTTTTTTGAGGGAGGGGTGAGCAAAGCTCACCCCTCCCGGAAAAAACGTTGATGAAAAAAGGTCGCGAGCGAAGCTCGCGGTGGGTGTTGCTGGTCATATACGGTCTGGAAAAATTCCGTGTGGTGGGAAGTCGTCGTGTGCTGGAGAGACGAGCAGTCCGAGGGGTACAGGCAGCCACTCCTGTGCGATATCAGTATGCAGGATACTCATGAATCGACTCTCCCGAGGTTATAGTTCTAGGGAACTGCGACTGATACAATCGTCTTTATCGGCGATCATATCGATGTGTTTCAATCCCGTGCTGGGTTTCTGGGGTACTGCGACCAGATATGAAACCGGCTAATCGATTTGGAGAAGGTGTTTCAATCCCGCATTGGGTTTCCAGGGTACTGCGACCTCAGCGACTGGCTTGCGGAGCAAGAGGAGCAGTGTTTCAATCCCGCTTTGGGTTTCTAGGGTATTGCAACCCATGAATATTCGCAGTGCTCACGAGCGGCCTGATGGTTTCAATCCCGCTTTTGGGTTTCTAGGGTATTGCAACTGACGGAGTGGAAAGCCCCGTGCAGATGCCTGACGGTTTCAATCCCGCTTTGGGTTTCTAGGGTATTGCAACGTCTCCAACGGTCGCGCAGATCCACAACGCGGCGATGGTTTCAATCCCGCTTTGGGTTTCTAGGGTATTGCAACAGGGGGTGATTGTTGGAGTATAGGCCCTATAATCGTTTCTGCACCGGCGAGAATCAGGACCGTCTTCGTGGACCCCCCCTGTACACTGATTTTATAAAGGTCCACGAAGGTCACGCCGTCGTTCCACCGAACCCACATCCAGACTCCGAATTCACGTCTGCTCTCACTGTCCGATGTACGTCAATGTTCCGCTGGAACAGGTAAATCCAGCCGGCGTTCACCCCGGTGCAGAGTACTACAGCCACAATTCCGTGTACACAACGCACCTGCGTCGAGTCGCTCCGTTATCCCATTTGTTACCTCCGTAGACGCCGTCACTGGCGTAAGATACTGACAGGACATGCTCACTGAGCGTTCGAAGCTGAATCGAAGCTCACCACTGCGTCGATATCACGTTGCTCGCAGTGGTGGATGATCGACGCGTCGGGTCGTCGTATCATCGAAACGTTTCCAGCACTGCATAGATATCAGCTGGCTCAACGACGAGGACCTCGAACCCCTCCGGGAGCGAATCCTCATCGAACTGCCGGCGAGCAATGGTGTCTGCTGCGTGGGATGTTCGTCCGCGCCCGCGTGAGGGTATGACGATCTCGTCGCGAAACCGGTTCGAGTGTACTTCTTCGTTTAAGTGGTTCTGGCGATAAGGTAGAGATATAGACGGAGTTTCTGGGACTCTTACTCGACTGATTACTGGCCTGTCGAGGAGTCGTCTTCGAGCACTGTTTCTGGAGCGACGCCACCGTGATCGAGAAGTTCTCCATCGAAGGTTACCAGTGTCGCGTCCACATCGTCCGCTAAGGCAAGCAAGATACAGTCCATGGCATAGAGTAAATTGTCTCGTTGTAATTCGTAGGCAGTGATGTGATCGCTTATCTCGGGGGCATAGATATCGACTCGGTTGTAGATATCCGATAACACTTCCTCAACACGCTCTTGTTCAATGTGATTTTTCTTTGTCAGCACAGATCGAAGCTCCATGAGGTTGATAATCGATGTACAGAAGTCGTGATCCTCGTTAAGCAATCGTGTTGCAATTTCTCCTCGTGACGGTTCGTCAGTTAGACTGGCAACAAAGATATTAGTATCAACAAAAAGTTTCATTCTGGATTCCGTTCGTCGCGCACTGCCTCCACTGAATCAATGTCAACATCCGCAAATTGGCCCGAAAGCACGTCTCCCAGTTGTCGCCCGTCACTCTCATTCGCATGCTTATCGTCCCAGCTCGGCGCTCTTGCGTAACTTCCCATTAGTGGCAGTTACAGAGCGACCTGTAAATCAGTTTCTCCGCTCTAGCGTTCTCTATAGCGGATCCTGTAGCCGATGAACAGATGCCCTCTGATCTGCGTTCCCGACGTAGTAAGATCAAACAGCTGTCCACCAGCCACTTGCTCGTAGGGCATTGAATCAGCTGCTTCGAGCAGTTCAGGCATCTGTCTCAGTCTGTCCGGCAGAACACATACGTGAGGCCAGCCGTCGGTGCTCGTCGTTGATCAGTGTGGTTCGTCACGTGTATCGACATCCTCACGGTCGGAAAGGGATACTATCGCTGACTCGATGGATCTACTCACATCCAAATGGCTCTCTCCGCTGGATCCGCACATTCGAGCCACCACCTTCGACCCTATGGTAACGCAGGTATCCTTTCAACACCTATTTCAGCATACTGTCTGGAGTGCTATCTCGAATAGTTGCAGCCATCTCCAATTGTTTCAATCCCGTGTTGGGTTTCTAGGGTGCTGCGACATTCGTAACAGCCGAGCTTGCCTGTGGGACGGGGAAGTTTCAATCCCGCATTGGGTTTCTAGGGTCCTGTGACCCTCCCAGTCCCCGATATCGTCAGCGGTGACTTTGGGTTTCAATCCCGCATTGGGTTTCTAGGGTCCTGTGACGAGGCTGTCATCTACGGCGAGGAGGCCGCTAACGACAGTTTCAATCCCGCATTGGGTTTCTAGGGTCCTGTGACGATTCCTGCGCGGCGATCGAATTCGCGAGGCGTCATGTTTCAATCCCGCATTGGGTTTCTAGGGTCCTGTGACAGGGGGTGATTATTGGAGTATTGGCCCTATAATCGTTTCTCCACCGGCGAGAGTGAGGGTCGTCTTCGTGGACCCCCCCTGTACACAGACTTTATAAAGGTCCACGAAGGCTACGCCGTCGTTCCACCGAACTCACATCCAGACGCCGAGTTCACGTCTGCTCTCATTGCCCGACATACGTCAATGTACCGCTGGTACCGGTAAACCCAATAAACCTGTACTTCAACGTTTTTCCGCTCGGGTTCGCTCCGCTCACCACTCGCCCCTGGCGAGACGGTCGCTCTCGCTGGTCGCGCTGGGTGAGACTCGCGGTGCTCGTCTCACTTGCTCACACTCACTCCGTTCGCGTGAACTGTGACTCGCCTGCTCTCACTCGCTGCACTCCCACCTTTTTTGATTTCGGGTGCACTACGTGCACCACTCAATCAAAAAATCTGGACCAAAAAAGACCGCTCGCTCCGCTCGCGGTGAGTGATCCTGGCCACTCGTGGAATCAAAAATTCCGATGTTGTTGTTAGTCGTCCTGTCAGATCTCGACCTTGTCCCGTTCGTTCGATGCGCGATACGATTCGAGCTCAGAAACTCGTTCGCGTAACTGCTCGGCTGTCTTGACTACGGTGCCGCCTCGGTGACGAACGCCAAGATGATACGACTTTCAGCTCGGTGACGCAAGCGACTCATCGCTGATAGATTGATGTCGAGCGTCTCTGCCAGATCGGTGAGCGTGCAATCTCGGGGAGTATTGTAGAAGCCGTGCTCGACCGCTGCTGTAACGAATTCCCATTGGCGTTCCGTGAGCAACTCGCTCGATTCATGCGATTGAGATAATGACATAATTTCGTACGGAATGTCAGCAGCGTCTAACTCGTCCGTGTACTCCGCCAACCGATCTTGTGAGGACGTTATCTCCTTAGAAAACCATCCATCCTGGAGGTGAGCAGGATATCGGAGGGGAATTCCCGCAGCACGGAGCGCCGTATACGTCTCCGAGACAGAGACCATGAACTGGATTAGTACCATCTGGTCATCGGTATGAATCACCTCATACGATCGCACCTCGGGTGCGTCCTCGAAATGACGAACGAGAGTGTCCCTGTCCGGCGTTGTTACTTCGACGATTTCGAATAAGCGCTCGTCCATGGGCAGGGTCGCCAGCACTTTGAATTCAGCGTCCGGGAATTTAGTTGAGGTGTCGGCCAACCAGTCTTCCACCGGCGCACCGTTGATCCGTACCTGTATGCGAGGCATAGCTATCGTTGACTGTTGTGTCACTTAAAGGCAGAAAGTAATTCACGCGTGAACTCACGGTAACTTCTCGTCTACTCTCTAAACATGGTTGTGCAGAATCCGCACCATGAGATCCGCACCGACGTCCGCGAGCATCGGTCTCCAAAGTACGATATCGCCCCACTGTTCGTGAATCGCTGGTCGCCGCGATCGATGACAGGCGATCCCGTGGACGAAGCCGAGTTCATGCCGCTATTCGAGGCGGCTAGGTGGGCTCCGTCATCGTACAACAACCAGCCCTGGCGGTTCCTCTATGCAACCAGAGACAGTGATCACTGGGAGGACTATTTCAACCTTCTCTCGGAGGAAAACAGGAGATGGGCTAAGCGGGCGGGTGTGCTTGTCGTGATCGTCTCGAAAACAACGTTCGACTACAACGGTGACCCTTCGCAAACGCATTCGTTTGACACTGGTGCCGCGTGGGAAAACATGGCGCTCGAAGGAGCAAGACGGGGGTTGGTCGTCCATGGGATCGGTGGCTTTGATTATGAGCAGGCAGCAGTAGTCCTCTCACTTCCAGCGGACTACGCTATCGAAGCGATGGCTGCAATCGGTGTACGAGGATCGCCGGAGACACTCCCACCTGAGATGCAAGCGCGCGAAGCGCCAAGCGACCGAAAGCCCCTGACAGACATTGTTATCGACGGAGCGTTTGATGGCTGTGACAATGGAGGTGAGGAGACGCGATGATTCGACCTGACACGGTATCCCGCCGTTCGTGGGCGGTCCCGCTCGCTTCCCTTCTCGGAGCGAGTGCTTTCCTTGGTATTTCAACTAATCTCGCCAAACTCGCCGCCGGGGCCGGTCTCGATCCCTTGGCCTTTCTCGCGTGGTCGGTCGTCGGGGCCACGGTCGTCCTCACTGGTGTCGGCGTTGTTCGTCACCGACTTCCCCCACTCAACGCCCGCACCATAGAGTACTTCGTGGTCGCAGGTCTCATCGGGTTCGCTGCGCCCAACCTTCTCTCCTTTGCCGCCGTCCCCCACGTTGGGGCCGGCTTCGTCGCGCTCTCGATTGCCTTCCCGCCGCTGTTGACATACCTCGGCGCGCTCCTCCTCGGTATGGAGCGGTTTCGTGTTCGTCGAGCAGTTGGTGTCGTGCTCGCACTGGGTGGTGCTGTCCTGCTCAGCGTCCTCAAGCTCTCTGAGCCGGACGTAGACGCGTTCTGGGTCGCTGTGACGCTCACCGCCCCCATTTTCCTTGCTGGTGGCAACATCTATCGGACAGCCCGCTGGCCGGAGGGAGTCGGCCCCGATGAGCTTGCTCCCGGTATGCTTGCCGCCTCTGGAGTCATGCTCCTCCTTGTCGGCGCGATCGTGGAGACCTTCTCGGGGAGTGGGGGAATGGCCGGATTCTCCCTCACCGTCTCAATGGATCACCTCGTGACTCCCCTCCTGATTCTCGCCCAAACGGCGGTGTTCTCCGTCCTATATCTCCTGTACTTTGTTCTCCAGAAGACCGGAGGTCCAGTCTATCTCAGCCTACTCGGCTCGGTCGGCGCCATTGTCGGCGTCCCCATTGCCGTCCTTTTGCTTGGGGAGGCCCCACCACAAGGGCTTGCCGTCGGTGGTGTCCTGATTGCGGTCGGCGTTGGCCTCCTCACACTTGGCGACCCCAGGGGAGATAGAGAGTCAACAGCTGCCCCAACAAACGGCTGATTCCACTTCTCGCTCCGCTTTCGATGGATAATATTTGACCTTTCTGATTTGAAAAATTCCACTGAGGAGGTTAGTCGCAGTGCGTTGGAGAGACTAGCAACTGGAGGATCATGGGAGTTCCTCGGTTGATCGTGCTTCACAGAACGGAACGACAGCCTCTAGCAAACAGCTCGCAGCCGAGATAGCCTCGTCCTGCGTCTGCGCCCGTGCCGGATCCTCCGGACGATCGGGAGAAGACGCCAACAACGTCACCGTCCAACCTTTTTTCGACTCGGGTTCGCTCCGCTTACCACCCATCAGGCAAAAAACGTTGATGAAAAAAGGCCGCTCGCTGCGCTCGCGGTGGGTGACTCTAGCCACACGCGGTTTCGAAAAATTCCTCCATAGAGGTTATTCGCAGTTCGTTGGAGAAACCAACAACTGGAGGATCGCTGGAAGTTCCTCGGTCGATCGAGCCTCACAGAGCGGAACGACAGCCTCTAGCAAACAGCTCGCGGCAGACACTGCTTCGTCCTGCGTCTGTGCTCGCGCCGGATCCTCCGGACGATCGGGAGAAAACGCCAACAGCGTTATGTCACCGCTCCGTTGTTCGTGCGCCCGCAACCGAGCATCATTATCGAACCAGGCGGTGTAGATCGTCTCACCCTGCGATCGAAACCGAGTAATCCGATCCAGGGACGGAAGCTCATCCGGACCACTGCCCGAGCGCTCGCTCAGATCAGCGATCGCCAGCACCTCCTCAACTTGACGGCTGTGCGTACATTCCGTTGACTGACAGGGCCGACACCAGCAGTTCTCAGCGATATCCACCACGTGGTGCAGCTCAGCAGAGGAAAGCTCTTCACGATCCTCAATTCCTTCGAGCGTGCTGATCTGTCCGTCCGTCGTTCGGAAACTGAACTGTGGGAGGCTCACGAGCCAACCCTCCACGACGGGCACCCGGTCGCGTGCGCCCGCGGCCGAGCCACCGGCTGACCACAGCGAGCGCACTGTGTGGCAGTCATTGACGATACGACAGGATTACAGTACCGCAGCGTTATTCCCTTCATGGGTTTTCCATTCCAGGGAACCCCAGCGTCGGGTGTCCTAGCACCCGGCGCGCCTTTCGATGACGCACACCTTACACGGGGCTGGCGTCCCCTACTCTCTGTGCCTTCCGCTTCCGTTATAAACTTTCGTATGTGTTAGATTTCCATAGAATTATGTGATTGCTCAGAACCGTCACTGTCGTTGCTGCGTTGAACCGGGAGATACACCCTGTAGCCGCCGTACGACCGACTAAACTCGGTGACCGCATCGACATGGTTTTCACCAATATCTGCCGATTGATTCAGAAAATTGACTGGTCTTCTGAAATTCACTCACCGGCGGTGATTGGGTCAGATCACTATCAACATGTTCATCATATATCCAATTGAATGGAATGCTGTGGATACACGTGACTATTATTCGAACTGGTGGTATGGTATCTCCATCCCGATTTTCAAAGCGATAGGCTGGTTGGTTGTAATTCCATTTTTGGAACAGCAGACCCTTCAGACCCTTCCGCTTTCCGGGATTGCAATTCTCTCTGGTGGATTCTTGATTATTACGTCTGTCTTTCTTACACCAGCGTTCGTCTGTTGTTTGTGGCTTGACGCTCGGAAACTCAGTCGCAGTGATGCGCCCTGGTCACCGAATCACTGGCTGTGGGGTTCGATGGGGGGGATAGCAATCCTTGTTGGCTTTCTTTTCTCGTATCTCTGGCCGGAGGTTTTCATTTCCCTCACCTATCTGTTTCGACGATATCGCCGTATCGGGTTGTTTGGAGACACCGCTGTTACACTAGAGCAACAAGTAGGGTAGTTAGCTGTTCTCGTCCGGTGTTTCGTCGGCTGGAACAACGGAAATCCCGGCCTCTTCAAACGCTGTGATAGCGTTCTCTAACTGTTTGTCGCCTCCGAGCCGTTGATGAGATAGTGGGACTGGTCGTGCCCCCGTTTTTTTGCCGTCCTCGACAATAATACGGAGCATTGGGAATAGCCGCGACCCCCCAGTGTACTCGACGTGACTGACGGTTGAACGTTGGATCTCTGAAGCTGACGCTATATCATTTCTGAGCTTCTGTACAATAATGGCGATCGGTGGGCCTACGATGGAAAAGATAAGGACAAATTTTGAAAGGGTTTGAAAGTATGGAGATGGATCGAATACAAAGATAAGAACTGTCATCAGATATCCTCCGATAAAGAAGGCACCAATAAGCTTGCTTTGTTCAAAAAGACGCTTAAACGACGTAAATGGACTGAGATCGATCTGTATGGTCTCATCTGTAATCGTTACTGTACCAGCAGCGACCTTGGTGGATTTCATGGAATCACTACTACTCAATAACATATCAGGTAGTTCATGGCGAAAACGACTTCGAAGGACTTCGTACTCCGATTTTTCTGTTCCGAGTTTGCCTGCTTGCTGTACTCGCTGTGGCGATTGATCAACTATCTCGTACAGGTGTTCTTTACGGACACCTACGGCGATGATCGTGGGTGACGATGAACGATGTGCTCACGTCGATGAAAAAGCAAATCGGGATTGGGGAGCTACTGGTTTATCCCTTGAAATCTAAAATATTATTATATAGAATAATAGGGCTAATTCTGGAGTAAATTGCTACTGCTCTGGTCATAATTGGAAGGGATCATGCATTGATTGGCAAAATAAGACGATGATTTCCAGTCCTATCTGGTTTATGACATTATTCACGTATTGGAAGGACCTCCGGCCAGTTGGTCCACACGACAACACAGCTCAATGACAGTGCTGCGATCCAGCTAAGGCCAGCTTCCACAGTGTAATAGATCGTCCCTCCTGTTCGGCCATCTATCATCACCGGATTGAGAAGTGTCAGCCCGAAGAATACGAATATCATTGTGAGGGCAAATGGCCAGACCGTTCGTAATCGAACGTCGGGATACCACCACTGCACAATGTAGGTAGCACCAACTGCGACAAGCATACTGATCCCGCTTACTGGCTGATTGGGAAGGGCTACATCGAGGACCATTGCAATCCCATTACCCAGCGAGTATTCGAACGCGAACCAGAGTGCGAGGACCCGGCCAAAGCCATTGAATTCGTTCTGCAGGCGGTTGAGCACACTCATTGGGACGTAAGAGCGTAGAGTGTCTGGTCGACTGCGAGATACACAGTTCCACCTGCAATGATCGGTGAAGTACTTACTGTCCCTGGATTGGATATTGTCACCCGGAATCGTTCGTTCCCAGTTGTACTGTCGAGTGCGGCGAGACCATCTTCGAGCCCAACGTAGAGCGTTCCATCGGTGAGTGTCGGTATACTCGCCACGCCGGAAAGATCGACACGCCACCGCAACTTGCCGGTTTCTGCATCGAGCGCATGGACGCTGTCATTGAGCACAAAATAGACTATGGACCCATCGGATACCGGTTCAATGTTGGCGTCATTGGTCCCAAGTGGGTACGACCAGCGGGTGCTCCCGTCCGTAAGATTCAGCGCATACAGTGGTCCGGTTCCGCAGTAGACAATCCCATTCGCGATACACAGGCTGGGCTGATAGAGGGGATTACTGATCTTAATAGATCGTTTCCATGCTCTCGCTCCGGTGGAAACATCAACAGCACCGATCGACTGATCGTGGTCAATGACCTGCCCAACAACGTACTCTTGGGCGTAGGCGTATGGGCGAATCCCCTGGCTCGGCTCTGTTTTCCAGCGTTTGAGTCCCGAGTGAACATCGATGGCTATGAGGCTGCCGTTGTCGCCGATCCCTGTGACGGCGTACACGGTATTTCCGACAAGGAGTATCGATCTAACATTGCCTCTCAATGTATGCTTCCATCGTGCACTCCCATCTGTCTGATCGACAGCATACAGATTAGGCAAGGAACCAAGGAGCAACTGTTCATTGCCGAGGCTAGGACCGGCCTTGACCACGAGTGGCTTATCGTAGTCGAGCAACGTTCCGAAGCTCTCCGTTCGCCAGCGTCGCTTCCCCGTTTCAGCAGCGACTGCGGTCAGCGTGTATTCGGTTGCGGCGTACACTGTCCCCGTCGAACAGACAAGCTGTGACACATATTCGTCCTCGTCTGCGACCGTAGCTTGCCATGAGATGTCTGGTGTCTGTATCGGTCCGTCTGCATCCGGCGCGTAGCCTGTTCGTGCTGGGTCATACCGGTCCATCGGCCACGATCCGGCGGAGGGCTGTGTAGTTAGATTGGGAGCACTTTTGAACCACTCTTGTGGAAGCGTAACACTACCGATTGTTGCGCCCACACCGACAGCGAGTGCTTGTCGGCGGGTGACGGGTGACCTGTTTCGAGACATTATGAAATGCGCCCGTTGCGACGTGGGCCCCCCCTCAAGTTGCGACTGTTGATTCCAATGCATGGATACGATATATTCTCATCCTTGGGGATGGGTCGTCGTGAGTTTGATCATGAATTCCCGACGTATACGTAAGTGCAATTCAGAAAGGGCTCCAATCTGTTACTGTGAGGCGGGGTTGGACGTATCGGCCCTGTAATATAAACTCGAAATTACAACATTACTGGTCTCGGTAGCCAGTCTCTATTTGGTGCGTTGATGCACACAAGTTGGACTGAAAGAAAGTCGCCGGCGATGAGCGTCCACCGGTGGTACCTGTTATTCACGATCGGCAGAAGCGTTCGCCACCGCAAATAGAAGGTGAGTATTAGCTGTTCTCGTCCGGCGTTTCATCGGCTGGAACAATGGCAATTCCGGCTTCTTCAAACGCTTCGATTGCATTCTTTAGCTCTTGGTCTCCCCCGAGGCTTTGTAGGGATAAAAAGACTGGTCGCTTCTTCGTCTTCTTTTCCTTTTCAACGACTATGTACAATTTTGGGGCGAGCAGCTTCGACCCTGTCGTATATTCTATATGATTAATGGAATTACGAGGGATTTCTGATGCATTTTTTATACTGTTGCCAATATATTTGTATATATACTCGAAAGTTATTGCTGAAATGGCGAAGATAACTACAAACTTACCCAAATATTGAATTGGTGAAGAATCCGACATTGATGTGTCTACAGCTAACACCATTATGACAATCAGGAAAGGCACAATGAGTATATTTTGCTCATGGAGCCGTTTTAGGGCACCAAGTGGACTTGTATTTAACTGGACAGTCTCATCGGTGATTGTTACTGTTCCAGATCTGATTTTAGTGACAATCATATAGTGGCGATTTAGTTTGTCTTCTTAGGATATCAAATACAGCCAAATTAAAAGTTGTTTCTACTAGGGTGGTGTTAACCTAACCCAGCAATTGCTGTTCCTACTGCACCTCCAGCTATGGCAATAGCTGTGGCATTAATTGCTATATATACGATTGCGGCTACTAATATCATATATAATACCGCCTTAAGGACTGTTAAAATAAGATCGATAGCAGACCCGTTATCCGCCCAATTGCCTAGATCACTGAGAACATCGTCTACTAACGTATGAACATCCCCTACTGGGATCCTTCTCAAATCACATGGAAGTCCTCCACATGCAATTGTTTCTTTACCCCCATCTCCGTCGGGTCCGTCAATACCTAACCAGATACATTGTACCCTTCCTGTATCCTCATACATCTCAAAACCCAGCCAGAGTTCAAGTGTATAGTAAACTTCGGAGTTGGGATACTCTTCTGCGGGTCCTGGTGGTTCATTACCCCATATTTCGGAGTAGGGAAGCCCTCCTAAGTGCTTTGTAGACACTTTTATGGGTGCTATTTTAAGTTTTACTGCTCTATTATCGCCACAAGCTTTATTTTCCTCTGCCCAATCTTGTGGATTTTGGGAAGCTCTTATAGCTACACATATTGCTTCTGCTGGTTTGGCAAGTGAGTCTACCCATGACTTTCCTAATATATTTGCAGTCATTGGAGAAATCTCATTACAGAGATCATATTTTATTCTCCCACCAACACTCATTATTCTTCCCCTCCGTTAGGAGCAGGGTATGGTGTTTCAGCCGATACAACTGGTTTGTATATGAGGTCGCTAAGTGTCATTTCCTGAGTGCAGTCGTAGCCGTCACGCCAGAACTGGATCACATTGGTATCTGCCCATTTGAGATCGGAGATACCAACAACAACTTGTTCACTGATTCGTTGGATCACAGATGGTACCTGATCAACGGCGCTAACACCGTGTGCAAGGTACAGTTCGAATCGGTCCTCAACCACAGTTGAGGTGAACACGATACGGTCTTTGTTCGGATCCACGAGTGATTCCATGGCGAGTTTTTCGACAGTTGCGTCTGGGTATTGGTTCTCACCTGACAATCGTGGATACGGCGTTTCTAATTTCACCTTGATCGAGGTTGGGAAGATGACTTCAAGGAGCTCTCCGGTGAAATTGAACACATCGGTTTTACCGGAGACCTTTCCAGAGACTGAATTGCCGTTGATTGTTGCGTTGTTATTCGAGTCATCTTTCGAAAGTGTTCCACTGACTGTCAGCTCGTAGCCATACGGCGGATTGGAGCTATCAGTGAGATCACGAACGATGAGCTGCTGGTTTGGACGGTCAACGTCCAGTTGGATACAGGTGAAGTCGCTGATGCTCTCTAATTCGCCACAGTACAGATACTCATCAGCACCGGTGTTAGCGCCGTAGCCACGCCCGTAGCCGTTAGCGGCTCGATCGCCGGAACTGGAATTTCCGAGCGGACCGACTTCGAGATTACCAGTAACACTGAAGCCGTAATCCACACGCTCTTGACGATCTATACTGATCGTCATTTTGTTGGGTAGCGTTCTAGGATCAAATTGTTCCTCGGGAAGCAATGATCCAGGGGTAACTTCTGTCCCGTTTTTGAGTACTTGGACACTCGAAGGGACATCAATCGATTGTATCTCGCCAGTGTAGGCGTAGCTATCACGACCCCCAACAACAGAACCAGATACCTCACTGCCATCGATGGTATCGCTGCTGTTAATCGAGCCGTTGTAGGCATCCGTTTTGGCGACATCCGTCTCAACGGTAAACGTATACTCACGAGCAGTCTCACAACCACATCCATCAATCGTGATGATGTCTCGCTCTAAATCAGAGTATCTGACAATGTCTCCATTGATATACACCTCGAGTAGAACGTCGGCTCTCAGGTCAGTAACATCACCCGAATAGAGATAGCTATCGGTACCTCCATTGAGCTCTCCTTCGACGATAGTCTCTCCATTGAGATCGTCTTCGTTACGTATGCTGGTGTCTAACCCATAATCCTTCGTCCGACCAGAGATCTTGTCTGAATCTTGAATGGTTCCATTAAAATCAGTGCTTTTCAACACCTCGCCATCCACACGCATTCGATAAGAGACTCGTTCTCCTGGTGGTCCTTTGAGTGCGATATGATTATTGAGCTCTTCTCCGTTCAAGTAGAGATTCAGTGCGTCGTAGTCGCCAGACCACGACGTTATCTCACCACTGAACGAGTAACTGTCACGGCCACTACCGGCAACAATACCCGACGCCGTACTCCCAGAAATCAAGTCCTCGCTGCCGATCGATCCACCAAACGCCGTGCTCTTGTCCAGATCGCCCTCAACGGTAAACTCGTAGTTCTGCCTTGTCCCTGTTGCTTCGATCGTTAGTGTCCGGTGAAGTCCATCCCCACCACGAACGGCCGGCACGCCGCCAATTCCGGCGACAGCGGAGCCACCAACTAACTTTAGGTACGATCGGCGATTCACACGGTCCTCTCGTTGTGAGTTCTGTGTTACGCCTTCACCCTTATTTGTAGGTTCCATTTGATTACTACAAATCAATTTATATTGACTGATTATATAATAGTTGTGTTCTTGATAATGATTATTACTACTTTCATAATGCTTTTTGCTCATAGAATGACCATATATTATCAGATATATTTGCAGAAGTTGTAGGATATAATGATGACCCTAAGGTATCGACCCGGATAAGCCTCCAAGAGCCGATCGATATGATTGAACCCACGGGCGCCGTTTCCACGTCTCGATGGGTGCTGTCACGTGGAGCGTTCCTAACTCACCGAACTGCACGAACTCGATTGCGCTCGGGCCGTGCGTCGTAACGGCTTGTTCAGCAACCCATTCATCGACATGACCCAGTTGTCGAGTGCCATATCATTCGGTCCATAGGTCGTGACGGGCCCTTCATTCGTGACGCGCTTTACATAGCCGCCGTAGCTGACGAACACACCCCACCATCGAATAGGATGGTCGTGACTGCCGGCGCTGATATCCAGAAGCTCGGCCGACAGTGTGGAGTCAGCCGTTTGCATATTCCACACCCTGCATCGCGTCTACCCCATACGCGTGGGGTCGTCTCGTCCGGCCACGGAGATCGGCGCGCTTAATGTGTGATCGGTGACGGTCACCGCCCCGCTGTTGATGGCGTCGTGAGCGAGAATCTGCACCTGCCCCACCGTCTGGCCCCCGAAGAGTTCGAGCGTTCCCAGTCGATCGACGATCGGTGTGTTGTCTCGTGAGAGACGGATCCCGTTGGCACCGAACTGAGCCGTCCATAAAAACTCGTTCTGTCGGTCGAAACGAACCTGTGACACCGAATCGGTGGGAGGCCAACCCATACTGGAATCCCGGCTACGCCAATCGGCGCAGCCAGTACCGAATCCTCGAACTCAGTCGCGTACTCCGCCGTGCGATGATCACGGTGCTATCTGCGTTCTGGGCCACCTGCTCGGGCGTTGGCCCGACGACGAGCCGCTGGGTCCAGGTCCGATCAGTCGCACCGAGGACCGTCACATCGTGCTCGTCGGTTTGCTGGCGCAGCAGATCGGTGACGGAATCAGTCGTTTCAACCCGCTCAGTAACGGGGACCGACGCGCCGATCGTTTCGACGACTGCACGAACACGCTCGTGGGCCTGCTCTCGGTCGTGATCCGTGGCGTCCGAATCGATCAACCGACAGACATCGATGACGGCGTCGTTGGCGAGTGCGATCGCCCGGGCGACTTCCGCAGCGAGCGTCGTGTTGGGACCCTTCCCCACCGGAAGGAGCACCCGATCGACACCATCGGCCTGGTGACCGATGTTTTCGACGAGCACGTCACACGGCGCATGCGTGACGACGCGATCGACGTTGCGCCCGAACACCGACTCCGATCGCTTGCGATCGCGCCAGCCAAGCAACACGGCGTCACAGTCGAACTCCAGGACGGCACCGTCAATTGCTCGTGACACGTCTGGTGCAACCAGCAACCGACCACGAATTGGAACTGTAGAACCCGCTCCGAGTTCGAGCGCTCGATCGAGGATCGCCCGACGATCACCACAGAACTCACGCTTGATAAATTCGTCTGCAAAAATCGAAAACGGCGAGCTCCGCTCTTTGGTGATGACACTAAGGATTAACACCTCACCGTCGTGGTCCGCTGCCACATCGAGTGCTGTCCGAAGGAGCTGCTCGGTGTTGCGGGGCGCATCAAGCGCGACGGCGATGCGATAATTGGCCGACGGGAGCGGCCCAGCCTCCTCGGGCGTCGCCTCGATTGCGGCGCTCGCATCGTCAACCATTAGTGATAAACGTTACCACCAGACAGACAAAAGCCTTCCCACCCGTCGGTGTCACAAGGCATATCCACCGACACCACCTTCGAGAACACATGACAGTCGATCTCGCGTTTGCGGATGGACTCATGCCGGCTGTCGCACAGGACGCCGAGTCGGGGACGGTGTTGATGCTGGCGTACGTCTCACCAGAAGCGCTCGAACGAACCGAAGAGACGGGACTGGCACATTACTACTCGCGGAGTCGCGATGAACTCTGGCAGAAAGGAAAGACGAGCGGCAACGTACAGCACGTCGAGTCGATTCGCGTCGACTGTGACGGCGATGCGCTCGTATATGTCGTCCAACAGGAGGGTGGTGCCTGTCACACTGGGCACGAATCGTGTTTCTATCGGACGGTCGATGCGGTAAGCGAGGGTGGAAAAAGCGCCACGACGACAACGACTGGCGAGCGGGTGTTCGATCCGGAGGCCGTCTACGACTGACCGATCGATGAGCGACTCGATCGATCAGCTCCGAACGATTGGAACCGAGTATGAATCGATCAGCGCAAAGCTCGATGCTGCGGGCCAGGAGTCGGTTATGACGGTCCGGACGGAGTACAACGCGCTACTCGACCTGTTCGATCGCTACGAGGAGCGTGCGACCGACTGGGACGACTTCGAGGGCTACGTGGAGTTTCAGAATCGACTCGTCGAATTCATCGACGGACTGCCTGCAGGACTTCCCGAGCGCGACGCGTTCATCGCCGCAGATGAGAAGCTGGACCAGCGTAATCTCTCCGAACGGGATTTCGAGCGAGCCCGCGCTGCGCTGACACCGGCACGGGAACTGGCCGAGCTCGCCGATCGCCACGACGAACTCGAACGAGAGTATCGCCAGGCGTATCACGAACTGGAGCGCGAACTATCCACGCTCGAAAATCGGATCGATGACCTTCGGCGGCTCCAGTCGTACGCCGATCTCGATCTCGAACGATCGATCGATCCGCTGCAGTCGCCAATTCAAGAATACAACGAGGCGATCCGAGACTCGTTCCGAACGTTTCGTGAGACCGCACCAGCAACCGAGCTGCTGGACTGGGTCACCGCGACGACAGCCTATCCCCTCGTCTCTGTCACCCAGCCACCGGATCGGCTCACGACGTATCTGGAAACCCATCCGGTTGGTACAGAACCGATTCCCACGCTGCTCGAATACGCCGAGTACTCCAGCTCGAAGCTTGCTCACTACGTTGATGATCCACAGGCGTTGCTCGAGGCGATCGGCTCAAGCCGAACGTATCTCGAACGACTCAATTCGACGCCACTGACGATCGATTGGCCCCCACCACAGGCCGACTACGTCCGCTATCGGATCGATGAGCTGATCAGCGTGATTGATGCGTTCGCCGACGCGAAGACGGTCGCACAGCTCAGATCAATAGCACAGCTGACGCGAACGGCCACGTACGCAGAGCTGCGAGCAATTGCGGTGGCGAACGACCGACTCGATCCGGAGGCACGCCGTCGTCTTCGGGACGGCTCGACCGATCGCGAACTCGCGACAGCAACCGATCGGCGCGACCAGCTAGAGGACGTGCTTTCTGCGCACGATCGGCCGTAGGCCCAGGTTTTTTGCAGTGCTCACACAACAGCACGCCATGCAATCGATCCAACAGGGGTTCATGCTCGGGCTCGGACTCTCGTTCGAATCGACCGTCGAGTGGGCAACCGACGTTGGTTACGAGTTCGTGGAGGTGCTATTGGATGGTCCGTACGCGCGCGAGCGCATGAAAAACCTTGAAACGAAACGCCACATTCTGGACCAAACGGGCGTCGGTGTCGTGATTCACCTCCCTTTTGCAGCCGACATTGGCTCACCGTTCACCCCCGTTCGTCAGGGCGCAATTGAGGAGTGTCGTCGGGGAATGGACCTCGCCGCTACGCTTGGTGCTGACCGTGTCGTGTTTCATCCGTCGTCTGATGCCTGGTCTGCCGGCTGGGAAGCCGCCGACTGTCTCCCGTTCATCCATGAAAGCGTTGGCGAGCTCATCGACGCTGCCCACGAACGCGATCTCACCCCGTGTCTCGAAAACATCATCTCTGGATACTACGACGTTCATGCGTTTCCCGAACTGCTCGATCGATTTCCGAGAGCGCAGATGACGTTCGACACGAGCCATGCGTTGCTGGCGGGGATGGACGAACCGGCGATGGCAGCTTTCATCAAGCGCCACGCAGAGCGGATTGGCCACCTCCATCTGGTTGACACCCGTGGCGAAGATGATGAACACCTCCCGGTCGGAATGGGATCGATAGCGTTCGAAACGATTCTCGATGGCATTCGCCGAGCGAACTGGCACGGAACCGCGACCCACGAGGTCGGAACCGAGAACAAAGCGACGATCGCGCTCTCGAAACGAAACCTCGATAGTCTCCAGGGGGCGCTCTGAACCGGTCACCCGAGCTGCCAGCCGCCATCAACCCAGAGCAACTCCCCTGTGATGTAGCTCGCCGCTTCGCTGGCCAGAAAGAGATACGCACCGGCAACGTCTTCGGGAGTACCGGCCCGTCCGAGAGGAATCGGCTTCAGAAACTCCGCAGACTCGGTCGCCGCCTCTGTCCAGCCCTCGATGAACTCCGTGGCGATCTGTCCCGGCGCAACACCAGCGACGCGAATGCCGTGCTCGGCAAGCTCGAGTGCCATTCCACGCGTGATCATTTTCACCGCGCCCTTCGAGGCGTCGTACTGAACCTGGCCGAACTGTGCGAGCTCGGAGCTGATCGAGGCAGTGTTCAAAATCACGCCCGGATCGTCTCGGTCGAGCATATCCAGTGCTGCATACTGACAGCCGAAGAACACGCCACGAACGTTCACGGCGTGAATCCGATCCAGTGCTGTCGGCGTGAGATCTTTCCAGGACGACTCGACGAACAGTCCAGCGTTGTTGACCATCACGTCAACCCCACCGGCGGCCTTTGCTACCGCGATGAGCGCTTTGATCTCGTCGGGATCGGTCACGTCCGTCCGCTCGAACGTCGCCTCGCCACCACGATCTTCGATCAGCTCGTGCGTTGGCGTCGTAGCGTCCGTGTCTTTCGGATCGGCACGAATGTCGCCGATGAGCACCGTGGCACCGGCCGCGCCGAACTGCGTTGCAATTTCCCGTCCAATCCCCGAACTGCCGCCCGTGACGACGACCGTTTCGTCCGAGAAATCGTACGACACCCTTCCCATAGGGACTACTTGTGTGCGCATGATGGTAACTGTTGACGTGGATTTACACAGTCACTCCATCCTTTCGCTCGATAGAGACTTCAAAACAGCTGTGTGAAAACGGTCCGTTCTGCCCGTCGAAGCCGTTCGAGAAACGCAGACTTCGAGATCTCAAGCGCGGCGGCGACGTCGCTGGCATCCGCACGACGTGGCTGTTCGAAATATCCAAGTCGGCGTGCCGTGCGAATTGCATCGAGTTGCTTCGGTGTCAATCCCCATCGCGTTGTCATCGACGTGGTGGAGCTGCCGCCGGCTTTTAGTGGCGAAATGCGCTGGATGGAGATTCCCACTGTCCCTTCGGCACGGCGACGGACGCCCGCGAGAACCGTGTAGCCGACGACTGCTCCGCGAACCGTTGCCGTTCCGTCGTTGTAGCCGAGCGACTCCAGCAACAGCCCTTCACTCACGAGATCGTGGACGACACAGGGTTGTTTCGAAAGACAGCGAAACGTTGCCCGGTCGTCGTGGTCGACCCGATGGAGATATCGGAGTCGGTCGTCCCCATCCAGCGGTCTAGTGAGCGTGTCGGCTGCTGTCGCCGTTGCAGAAAACCGCACCAGGGAGTTTCCGTCCGGGCGCAACTGTGGAGGCTGTGCCGATAACCCAACGCCGGTCGCTGCGGTGGCGTCCGCGAGCGGACAGTTGTCGCCGTCGATCGCGAACTCGACGATGAGACACTCCTCGATCATGGGTGGTGGTCACTGCCACCACTTGTAAACCCCGGACATGTGGTGGGTAATGGGTATGCGGACTGCTCACGTAGCACGAGAGCACAATGGAGCTCCAGGAGTGTAAAGCGCGGGCCGGACCCCGCGAGTTTGGTCCCCACGACGACCTCCCCAGGGAGTATCGCGAGGCCGCCACACGGATGATTCAGTTCCACGCCAACTCAGAAATCATGGGTGCGTATCTCGAACGGCCGTTCATCCGCCAATCACCGAGTCTGGACCGCAAGCTGGCCTTTTCTGCAAAGGTGCAGGATGAGATCGGTCACGGACAGCTCCTCTATCGAGCGGCCGAATCGCTGGGGGTCAAAACCCGCGAAGAGATGCTCGATGAACTCGCCAACGGCGAGGGGAAATTTCTCAACTGCTTTCACTACCCGATGACGGAGTGGTGGGAGACCCCGATGATCGCGTTTTTCGTCGACGGTGCGGCGATGCGCCGCCAAGCCACGATCAAGCGAACGAGCTGGGAGCCGTATGCCCATGCCATGGACAAAATCTGCTTCGAGGAGGGCTTTCACATCAAACACGGCGAACACATCATGCGCGAGCTAGCAACCGGATCGCGCCGAGAACAGCAGTTGCTCCAGGAAGCCTTCGAGGAGTGGTGGCCGCGTATCTTGCAGTTTTTTGGGCCGACAGACGACGAATCCACCCACCATGATTTCGCAGCTGAGGTTGGCTTAAAAACGATGAGCAACGACGAGCTCCGCCAGGCGTTTCTCAACGCGTATCTCCCAAAGGCCACCGAATATGGGCTCGAGATCCCCGATGAACCACGCATTCGCGAGGAAGACGGTCGATACGTCGTTGAGGAGGACGACCTCGACTGGGAGGAGTTCTGGGCGGTGGCAAACAACGATTACGCCGGCAGCCACGAACAGATCGACGCTCGTGCGAGCGCCCACGACGCAGTTGCGTGGGTCAGAGCCACAATTTCGGGTGAGACCGCATGATCTGGGAGGTGTTCAGACAGGACGAGCCTGGTGGGTATCACACCCACTGTGGCAACGTCCACGCGCCGGACCGAGAGATGGCGCTGTTGTTCGCCGAGATCCAGCACGCCCGACGCAAGCCAACCAACAGCCTCTGGGTCGTTCCACAGAAAGAAATCGCGAGCCAGACGGACGAGACCGACCGATTCGGTGGAACGACGGATAAGACCTACCGCTGGGTGTCGGCGTACAACGTTGATGTGGAGTTCGCAAAGGAGATCGAGGACTCCGATCGCGAACAGCGATCCGTGGCGGGTGATTCCGCATGAGTTCGCTGTCTGGCCCGGATGTGCTCTCGGCGGACGAGCGAGCGGCGATCGAAGCGCTGGTGTTTCCGCTGGCTGATGACGAGTTCGTCCTCGCGGAGCGCTACACCGAATGGCAGGTCCGTGCGCCAACGTTAGAGTCCGATCTCGCGCTGGCGAACGTTGCGCAGGATGAGCTCGGCCATGCCCGACTCTGGTACGACGTGGTGGCCGATCTTGGCTACGATGAGCCCGAACTGCTGTTTGAGCGCGATCCCGACGCGTTCTATCACGCGTCGCTCTGTGCGCTCCCGTTCGAGACGGGTGACTGGGCGGATGCGGTCGTTCGGAGCTATCTGTACGATACCGCCGAAGGGCTTCGACTCGACTCGCTTGCCGGCTCTGCGTACGCGCCAATCGCCAACCGAATCGAGCGGATCACCACCGAGGAGGAGTATCACCGCGAGCACGCGGCCACCTGGATCAAGCGGCTCTGTGTGGATTCAGAGGGTCGCCAGACGGTACAAAACGCGGTAGATCGGCTCTATCCCTACGCACTCGCGCTGTTCGAACCCGGCGAGCCCACACAAACTGACGTGATCGAATCGCTTGGTCTCAGAACGGAGTCGCTTCCCTCGTTGCGAGGGCAGTGGATTCAGACCACGAGCACGTTCTTCGATTCGATCGACGTGTCTGTGCCTGTGGTTGAACTGCCGCAGGGGCTCCCCGAGGATCCCGGTCGCCACGACCCTCACGTTGCGGCCTGGCTCTCGCTCTACGATGATTTCACCCGAACGTACCGGGAGCTGGATCGAGCACACACCCCAACCATCACGAGTGAGCACAATGACGGCTGAGGATCCCTGCCCGTATCCGTCGTACGAGGGGACGACCGACAGCGAGATGCCAGTGCCAGCCCGTGGCGAAACTGCGACAGGGATCGAACGGCGTGTCTTCGAGGCCCTCGAGACCGTCGAAGATCCGGAGATGCCGATTAGCATTGTCGATCTGGGGCTGATCTATGGCGTGTCAGTAACCGATGGTGTGGCAACAGTCGAACTCACGCTCACCTACAGCGGCTGTCCGGCTCGCGATCTGCTGTGTGAAACGATCGAAGCGCGCGTCGAACAGCTCGATCCAATCGAAACCTGTTCGATCGAACTGGTGTGGAATCCGCCATGGTCGATTGAAATGGTCTCTGCAAACGGAAAAGCGGCGCTCGAATCGTTCGGGGTGTCGGTACAGTGACGCCCCCACCCGATCCGAGCGTTGAGGCAGGTGACAGCTCGGCGGACGCACGCTGTCCGTACTGTGGTTCGTCTGACACCGATCTTGAGCATCCGAAGGGGCCATCGCTCTGTCGATCCATCTACTTCTGCAACGTCTGTGCAGAACCCTTCGAAACGATCGAGTGACGACTGTGAGCGACTATTCCTCGCATACACGGGTAGAGAAATCAATAACGTAATACAGCCCGATCGCAAACGATTTGTATAGATGAACGGGCGAACGCTTTCCCGCCGCCGTCTACTCGCGGCGACCGGTACGTCGGTGGTGGTCGGACTCGCCGGCTGTTTGAAACCGAACAATTCGGATGGTGGAACCGACGGTGGCGGTGGCGACGGGTATGCGCCAGAAACCGTGACCGACGCCGGGACGAACACCACCACGAACGCCAGTACGGAGACCACCACGTCCGGCGATGTTCCGGCAGAGCCAACCGCGGCGGCCGTCAATGGATATCAGTCGAAACTCGAAAGCGGTGTGGAAGTTCCCCTCGCACCGATCGATCACGTGTACAAATGGTATCAAAACCGGGCCATTCGAGTGGTTGACGCACGTGGAGCCAAGCAGTACGGGAAATCCCACATTGCGGGGGCCGTTCATAGTCCGGCAGAAGATGGGAAATCGAACAACGATCCCGCCGAACAGTGGCCCAAAGACGCCTGGATCGTCACCTACTGTGCCTGTCCGCATCATCTCTCTTCGATGCGGGCAGCGAGCCTCATCAATCAGGGCTACGAGCACGTGATGGCACTGGATGAGGGCTATCTCGAATGGCAAGAACGAAACTATCCGCTCGAAGGATCGGACGTTGACCAGCAGGCGAACGTCAGAACGATCATCGGCGAGACTGCCGCAAAATTCGCCGGCGAGAAAGCCTGGGCGTTCCATCGCGACAGCGGACAGAAAGAAGTCACCGATATCGACCAGGACGGCAGCTACAAGCTTGATCTCCCGTTCTACGACGTAACCGACGATTCACTCATCGAGATCGAAACCCCGGCATACACCGTCGAAAAGCCCCTCGGTGAGCTCACGACGGGCACCCTCACCACCAGCGGTACCCTTCGCGTTGGTACCCGATAACGCTCATCGGTAGTTAAAGTTCGTCCTGGGAACCATTACCATCCGGGACGGAACGGCGCCGTGACGGGTTTGGGCTCTCCTGTTTCGGTACATTTATGTAGAAGCACAATCAATCATTGACCGATTATGGCACAACAGATGGGTAATCAGCCCCTCATCGTTCTGTCCGAGGAAAGCCAGCGAACCTCGGGTCGCGACGCGCAGTCGATGAACGTCACCGCCGGGAAGGCAGTAGCCGAGTCGGTACGAACCACCCTCGGTCCGAAAGGAATGGACAAAATGCTCGTCGATTCGACGGGCAACGTCGTCGTGACAAACGACGGCGTCACCATTCTCGACGAGATGGACATTGAGCACCCGGCAGCCAACATGATCGTCGAGGTCGCTCAGACCCAGGAAGACGAGGTCGGCGACGGAACGACGACGGCAGTCGTACAGGCCGGTGAACTGCTCGCGAAAGCAGAGGACCTTCTCGAGCAGGACATCCACGCCACCATTCTCGCACAGGGGTACCGACAGGCCGCAGCGAAGGCCAAAGAGCTCCTCGAGGAGATGGCGATCGATGTCTCCGAAGATGACACGGAAATCCTCGAAGAGATCGCCGCAACGGCGATGACGGGCAAAGGTGCCGAGTCCGCCCGTGAGCTGCTCGCTGAGCTCGTCGTTGAGTCCGTTCGCTCGGTCAGCGACGACGATGGCGTTGACACGGACAACGTCAAACTCGAGAAGGTCGTTGGCAGCGCCATCGATGAGTCCGAACTCGTCGAAGGCGTCATCATCGACAAAGAGCGCGTCCACGACAACATGCCGTACTTCGCCGAGGACGCCGACGTTGCGCTCATCGACACGGCGATCGAGGTTCAGGAAACCGAGATCGACGCCGAGGTCAACGTCACCGATCCGGACCAGCTCCAGCAGTTCCTCGACCAGGAGGAGGCTCAGCTCCAGGAGATGGTCGAGCAGCTCGCCGATGTCGGTGCCGACGTTGTCTTCTGTCAGAAGGGCATCGACGACATGGCACAGCATTACCTTGCCCAGGAAGGCATCATCGCCGTCCGCCGGGCGAAAAAGTCCGACATGAAGCGGCTCGCCCGCGCGACGGGCGGTCGCATCGTCTCGAACATCGAGGACATCACCACCGACGATCTCGGCTTCGCTGGCTCGGTCGCCGAGAAGGACATCGGCGGCGACAACCGCATCTTCGTCGAGGAAGTCGAAAAAGCACGCTCGGTCACGCTCATCCTCCGCGGTGGCACCGAGCACGTCGTTGACGAAGTCGAGCGCGCCATCGAGGACTCGCTCGGCGTCGTTCGCGTCACGCTCGAAGACGGGAAGGTGCTCCCAGGCGGTGGCGCTCCCGAAACCGAACTCGCGCTCGAACTACGCGACTACGCCGACAGTGTCGGCGGCCGCGAGCAGTTGGCCGTTGAAGCGTTCGCTGATGCGATCGACGTGATCCCACGGACGCTCGCCGAGAACGCTGGTCTCGATCCGATCGACTCGCTCGTCGATCTCCGCAGCCGCCACGACGGCGGCGAAGAGAGCGCCGGCCTCGACGCCTACACCGGCGATGTCGTCGACATGGAAGACGACGGCGTCGTTGAGCCACTGCGCGTGAAAACCCAGGCTGTCGAGAGCGCCACCGAGGCGACCGTCATGATCCTCCGGATCGACGACGTCATCGCTGCTGGCGACCTCAAGGGTGGCTCGGGCGACGACGACGAAGACGACGCACCCGGCGGCCCAGGCGGCGCTCCAGGCGGCATGGGCGGTATGGGTGGCATGGGCGGTATGGGCGGCATGGGCGGCGCGATGTAAGCCCGGCCAACGCCACATCACTAACACAGAGCAGACCGATCGCTTGCGGATTTTTCCTTTTTGAATCGATTGCGGAGACGTTAGTCGTCAGCCGTCACTGGTGAGGATACCCTCGATCGATCGCTGGAGAAATATGACGCCAGGGCAGGGCCCGTTACGTTATGCCAGACGCTAAACAGCGCAGCGGGGAGTGCGACTGCTGGTGAAAAGTGTGCCGTCGCGAGTGCGACAGCCAGGCCGCTGTTCTGGAGTCCGACTTCGAACGCACAGGTGCGCGCCCGGTCTTCGGACATTCCAGTGAGCCGTCCCACGCCGTAGCCAGTCCCAAGCCCGATCGCATTGTGTACGACGACGGCCAGTAGCACGACGGCTCCGACGGTGAGGATCGTCGATTTGCTCATTGCAACAACCGCGGCCACAATGGCCACAATAGCGGCCACGCTAAGCAGTGGGAAGATATCGACGCTTTTGGCTGCCAACTCTGGTGCACGTCGGTCGAGGACGTATCGGAGCGTGGCTCCGGCAATGACGGGAACGAGGACCACCTGCACAATGGACCCGAACAGCGCTGCGAACGTGACGGACAGTTGTTCGCCTACCAGAACGATGACCCACGCCGGCATCACCAGTGGTGCTGCGATCGTCGTGACGGTCGTGATGGCGACAGACAGTGCCACGTCGCCGTCTCCAAGATACGTCATCACGTTCGAGGCGGTCCCGCCCGGAGCCGCTCCAACGAGAACGATCCCCAGCGCCAGCGAGGGGGGTACCGAGAGCACAACTGTGAGTCCGTAGGCGGCGACCGGCATCACCAGCCACTGCGTGAGCGCACCGATGGCGACGTCGCGCGGTCGTTCAAGTAGCCGCTGTAGATCCGCAGGCTGGAGTGTCATCCCCATCCCGAGCATGATGACCCCGAGCAGTGGGGTGATATAGGGATCAATCCAGGTGAATGCCGGCGGATAGAGCAGTGCTATCCCCGAAAAAAGGAGCACCCAGACGACGAACAGCCGATTCGCTATCGCACTCGCTCGTCGCACGGTGTCGAATACGCTCATCGGTAGCCTCCATGTAACCTGTGGACAGTATGACAGTCCATGCCGTGGGATTTGTCAGCCTAACCGTATCGTTGTCGAAACAGGAAGGATAGGAGTCGATCGATGTGGGCATGCTCATTGCTGTTCTCGTGTGATTTCCGTCGGTTCGCGGTGGGCTTGGGCGCTGGCGAACGGAGAGACGCGCCAATGGATCACGCCAACGCCGACGAGTACGGCGACGCCGAATCCTGCAAGTGCGAGTAGCGGTGAGCTGTGAGCTGCGAGCAGTCCGCCTGTTGAGCGGGCACCGAAGAAAACGAACGCATACACCATCGAAACGCCACTGAGTGCGGTGGCACGGCCGTGCGCAACCAGCTGGTCGTTGCAGAACGTGGTTGCGAGCGTCTCTGTGGCGGTGTTGTATCCACGGGAAAACACGAAGACGGGAATGGCAACCACCGGAAACACTACGGCAATCGAGAGCGCTCCCGCCAGCACCACGGGACCGATCGCAAACCACCGTCCGGTTCCGATCATTTCCCGGAGTCGACTCGCCTGTGACGATCCGAGTGCGGCCGCTCCCATCAGCAGGGCGTACGTTGGGCCGAACAGCCCTGGCTGAATGCCCATCGATTGCATCATCGGCTGCACGAAGATCTCGACGGTTTCTGGAACCGCAAGGACGAGCGCCGATAGCACAACGAACGTCCCGAGCCGTCGGTTCGAGACGATCGCCGAGAGCGCTGCTATTGCTTGTGAAATCGAAAACTGATCGTCTCGTTCGGTGACCGGTGGCTCCGGAAGCGTTGCGACGACGATGGCTCCCAGTGTGGTCCAGATGGCCGCTGCCAGAAACGGCAGCGAGGGTGCCATCTCGTACAACAGCCCGCCTACCAGCGCGGTCGTCGCGGCAGAGGCATAGAATATGCTGCTCGCACGGCCGCGGTAGGCAGTGAACTGCTCCGTTGCGTCCGTGGTAGCGAGCGTATCGTACAACCAGGCGTCAGCACTCCCCGAGCGAAACGTGGCCGCCACACCCCAGAACGCATAGAGCCCCACGTACGCCGTTGCCGTCTCCGTGAACGCAAAACCAATGTGCGTCACCGAAAGCAACGTGGCCCCAACGAACAGGCTGTTGCGCCGGCCGATGCGATCACCGAGATAGCCGGTTGGCAGCTCCCCGAGCAGCGTCCCCAGGAAAAACGAGCCCGTGGCAAGCCCGATCATCGAGAGCGAAATTCCGTTCGCGAGCGCGTAAATGGTGATGATTGGGTAGACGAATCCCTCGGCGACGAGCGCGCGATACAGATAGAATCGACTGATCGGAGAAAAATATCGGGCCATAGTACCACCACTGCAGGTGGATTTATGTCACTGTTGGATCCGGATCACTGCTCACGTTCGTCTCAACGAAACCCCAAACGGGAGTTCATACTGACCGCTCTTGGCGGCTTCGTGGCCCTGAATACTGTACTCTGAGCCCTGCTCTGTCTTACAGTATCACAGCAAAAACCGCGAATTCCTCGTTCGTCGATGCGTCTTTCGCGAGCGCTTATTCCGAAACGTCGAGCGGGAACTGCTCGTTTTCACAGACCGTGTTCAACACCACGCTGGTGTTGGTCTCTTTGACGTTCGCGTCGTTGAGCAGCTGTTTGATCTGCTCGTTCATCCCGTCCGTGTCTCTGAATTTCGCAATCGCAATCACGTCGTGGTCGCCCGTCACCTCATACACCGACACCATCTGTCGTGCTTCTCGCAGCGTTTCGGCCACGCTGGTGATCGCACTTCCCTCGATTTTTAACTGGATCACGGCCGTGACATCGTATCCGAGCGCGCTGTAGTCAACTTTCGGCGTGTATCCCTTTATTACGCCGGCTTCGTCAAGATCGCTAAGGTGATTCGAAACGGTGGTCACCGAAACGTCGAGCTTTTCCGCAAGGTTACGAAGACTCGAACGGCCGTCGTCGAGGAGGGCGTTCACCAACTTCTCGTCCAGGTTTTCATACGTCATTACATCACTACACTCGATGGACACACTATAATTTTACGAATATCCAGTTATCGGCTGAGAGACGGCCTGCTTGCGGGAACCAGTACGGTTTTAACCATGTGGATGATTGAGTAGTACGTCAAAGAACAATGGGAAATGAAAGTATTGCCACGGATGGTGGCCTGAGCGTAGAAGCACAAAACGTGCTCGATGCGATCGAGGAAAACAACGTCGATTTCCTTCGCATTCAGTTCACAGATATCCTTGGCACGGTGAAGAACGTCTCCGTTCCGGCCAGTCAGGCGGAGAAAGCGTTCACCGAGGGGATCTACTTCGATGGCTCCTCGATCGAGGGGTTCGTTCGGATTCAGGAGTCGGACATGCGGCTCATGCCCGACCCGAGCACGTTCGCAATCTTGCCATGGCGCTCGCGTGAGGACGGCACTGCAAGCGCTCGGCTGATCGCTGACGTTCACGAGGCTGCCGACGGTGGTCCGTTTGCGGGCGATCCACGACAGGTGCTCAAGCGTGCACTCAAAAAGGCTGGCGACATGGGGTATACGCTCAACGCAGGCCCCGAGCCGGAGTTTTTCCTCTTTGAGGAAGAGGACGGACGGGCAACGACGAAGACCCACGACGCCGGGGGCTACTTTGATCTCGCGCCGAAGGACCTTGCTAGCGACGTGCGCCGAGACATCATCTACGGCCTCGATCAGATGGGCTTTGAGGTCGAAGCCAGCCACCACGAAGTCGCTGAAGGCCAACACGAGATCAACTTCAAATACGGCGACGGACTGACCATGGCAGACAACATTGCCACGTTCCGGGCCGTCGTGCGCGCTATTGCCGCCGAACACGACGTTCACGGGACGTTCATGCCCAAACCGATTTCGGGCATTAACGGCAGCGGCATGCACACGCACCTGTCGCTGTTCACCGAGGACGGCGAGAACGTCTTCCACGACGAGGACGACGAGTTCAGCCTCTCGACGGAGGCAAAACAGTTCCTCGCCGGCGTTCTCGAACACGCCCCGGCGATCACGGCGGTCTGCAACCCAACGGTCAACTCCTATAAGCGACTCGTTCCAGGATACGAGGCACCCGTCTACGTTGCCTGGAGCGACGTCAACCGTTCGGCACTCATTCGCAAGCCAGCTGCACGGACGCCGGCAGCGTCCCGTATCGAGCTTCGCTCGCCGGATCCATCATGTAATCCGTATCTCGCACTGGCTGTTATGCTGCAGGCCGGGCTTGATGGCATCGAACGCGGGCTCGAAGCACCCGATCCGGTTCGTGAGAACATCTACGAGTTCGACGAAGCAAAGCGTGAGGAGTACGGCATCGATACGCTTCCGCCCCATCTCGGTGCGGCAATCGACGCGCTTGAAGAAGACGAACTCGTCATGGATGCGCTGGGCGAACACGTTGCCTCGAAGTTCATCGAAGCAAAACGTGCCGAGTACGACGACTACCGCGCGGCAGTTTCGGGCTGGGAAATCGACCGCTATCTCGAAACGTTTTAAAAACCGATCGCAGCCGTATTTTTGAGTGGAACCACCTCTATGAGAGGAATCTGTCTCTGAGTCGCCCCGGAACGCCAGCAAGCCCGAGTCCGAAGCCGACAACGAGCATGAAGACGTACAGCCCGAGCGTCGAGAGCCAGATGACGAGCATCGACAGCACTGCCCAGACCCCTTCGAGATAGTAAAACGCCCCGATCGTCATTGCGGTTCCGTACAGCAAGACGAGATACGGACCCCAGCCCCGTGCTTTCGACCGCCGAGCGCGCCGTCGAACGTAGCGTCGAAGCTCTCGTTCGAGTTCGTCGCGGTGAACTGTCCGGTCGTCGATCTCTGCTTCGAACTCGTCCTGTCGGTCACGGAGAGACTGCAACTCGGCTCGCAACTCCTCTTTGGAGGCTCGCTCGTCGCTCATACACCAACAAATGGGTGGCCCTACATTGGAGCTTCCGTCTCCGTGTCGTCCAGCCCACCAGTTGAAAGCTCGCCGGCGAGTGTCGCGTTGATCACGACGCCGATCAGTAACACGAGCGCGCCAAAGTACAAAAACGTAACCAGCAACAAGACGCCGCCAAGAACGCCATAGGCCGCGTATTTCGAGGTGTGGGTGGCATAGATCCGAAACACGGTCTGCAACAGGGTCCAGCCCAGTGCACCCCAGATCGCTCCCGGTAGCGCTTCAGTAATGGTGATTGCTGTCGCTGGCAGAAAATAATACAGCGGCAACAACACGAGTGTCAATCCGAGCAGATTAACGATTCCACCGGCCGTCCCGAGAAAGTCGATGCCAAACAGGGTGATGGAGTAATTCGCGGTTGCGATTGCGGTTCCAAGCGCGACGGTGAGTACGATCCCGACCGCGACGAGCACGAGGGTGACGAGGCCGTCGAACACCTGTGAGAGCAGCCCTGGATTGCTATCGGCGTCGTAAACGGTTGCGAACGCAACGGAGAGCCCACGGAACAGTTTCAACGAACTCCATAGCAACACGATCAGTCCCACAATCGTCGCACTGGCGTGTCCGGACTGGGTGAGTGCGGACGTGATGAGTGCTCCCGCACCTGGACCAACCGCGTCGGTGACGGGTGCAGCGATTGCGGATCTGAACCGATTTCCACCGAGTGCAGTCCCAACGGCGATCGAGAGCATCAATAGCGGGATCAGTGAGATAAAGGCGTAGTATGCGAGGCTCGCGGCGATGAACGTCACCTGCGTTTCGCTGACCCCACGGACGATCGTTGTGATCGTCTCAATCAGCCGACGTTTCTCGAGGGTCACGTATGATCCGTTCGGGAGGGACCGTAAAATAACTGCGCTCGGGAAATGCCCGTTACTGGTAAACCGTCGCGGCCTCGATCTCGGCGACAGTAGCGTCGGTTTTGAATGTCGTCCCGCCGAAATGCGCGCGCGATGCCTCGTGGCCGGCGTCTCTGAGACGATCCAGAAACTCATCCATCCCGATGGCTGAGATCCCCCACTGCTTTGAGAGCTTGTGCTGGTCGTAGTGTGTCGGCCGGTGGAGTTCGTCAGAGAGCGTCTCAAGCAGTCGATCTGCTCGAGAGTGCGTTCCGAGCTCCGGTGTGAGTTGCGCTCGAACGCCCGCGACGATCTCTGCGTCGTGTGCCGGACCGAGCCAGAGCGGCCCGGCAGTCAGTAGTCGCTCGCCTCCACAGTTCGGACAGCAATCGAGCGGATCGGCAATCAGTCCGGCCGAACTCGTCCGGTAGAGACAGTCTTCACAGTGATAGACGTAGCCCAACTCGTCGATCGCCGCGTTGGCGTCGGTGGCACGGTGTTCGAGCGAGAGATACGTTCTGACGTAGTGGCGAGTGACGTGACTGAGAACGGGCCGGACTCCAACGTCGAAGCGGGCAGCCGTCCGTACAAGCGCTGACAACAGGATGCGAAGGCCCATCTCCGAATGATACTCGGTGTTGCGCGGAATGGCGCTGTACGATCGAACGCCGCTTTCGAAATGCGCGCCACAGAGCGGCGCGGTGTCGGTTGCGGTCACACAGAGCAGCGATCGGGTTGCCCTGACGGCGCTGTCGGCAAACGGCATCGGCGTCCCGAACGGGTCCAGATCCACGACATCGAAGCGTCGCTCTGACATGAATGCGTTTCCGTCTCGGTGGTGAACCGAGCCAGCAAGCCCGTTCCGATCGAAATTGTCGCGACACCGCTCGACTGCGCGTTCATCGTGATCACAACAGGCTGCCGTCCAGCCGTGGGCACTCGCACGCACGCCACGAATTCCAGACGCTGCAGTCGCGTCCAGATAGGATTGCTCCTGGGTGCGATCCGCCCAGTAATCGAGCATGGCGACCGTCAGATCCCGGTTGAGCTCCTGTTTCGGGTTGAAAAACACCGCATCCCCCACGCCGGCGTCGGGCTGTTCGGGAACCGATACGGTGACCCGTCCCTCCGTAACGTCCATATCGATCAACGGAGACGCGCCCGAAAAACGACACCGATCGACGGCGTACGCCCTTTCGAACCTATTTTGGTTCTAGCAGGCAAACCAACAGGTGTGATTGCCGTCGAGGAGTACGAGCAGGCGCTCGAGGCTGCCGGTGAGCTCTCTCCCGATATCGTCGATAGCATCGTGGACATCCACGGCTCACGAGGGATTCGCGCGATCGAAGCCGTCGGCGAACGCCGCGTCAAGGATTATCGGGATTTCACCGTCGTTGTCGGCCACACTGACGAGTACGTGATCGAAGACGGTGCGTGCACCTGCGACGACAGCCGCTACAACCTCGAACGCGACGACCCATCACAGCGGTGCTGGCACGAGCTAGCCGTCGAGATCGCAACGCGAATCAATGCTGTGGACCACCACGACATGTACTACTCCGAAGTCCGGGAATTTCTGTGATTCAGGGCACGTCGGTGATCGTGTAGTTGGTGAGGAGATGGTCGACGATCCAGTCGACGGTGCCTGGATCGTACGTCCAGAACCCATAGAAGCTCCCAGGATCGCGCTCTTGGGCCAACAGTGCGCATTTTTTCTCATCCATCCCGTTGCCGTCGAACACGACGAACCACGTCGATTCGATCTCCTGTGAGCGCTCAAGCTGAATGACGACATCGTCGTGGTCGGGGATTTCCTGGTTGGGAACCGCATAGAGCTGCACCGACAGCGACGCACGACTCGCGAGCCGTTCGTACGTTTCGAGCTGGAAGCACAGATCACGGACCGTCCCGAAACCGGCATACACCGTGCCAGCACCAACCCGCCAGGCCCGGTCTTCGATCTCGTTTGAAGCAGCCGCCATCTGTTCAGTGTCGTAAGAGGTGAACGTTGTCTCATCGAGATAGTCCAGTATCGGTCGGGTCTGTCCCCCATTGGGTGTCTCGATGACCCCGCCGCTGAGTACGGTTTCGACGCTTGTGGCCGTGAGAAACGTCTCTCCGTCACTCAACACCACAAATCGCTCTGGACCGTCCGTCGAATCTCCGGCAACCACATCGATATTACGGTCGGCGAAATGATCCCGCAGAGCAATCGTCTCGGCCGCCGTCGCGTTGAACACCGTGAGCGTCTTGCGCTGGGCTTCAACACCGGCTATCAACTCAGTCAACGTCATCCACAGCTATCTCCCGTGGCGATGGCTAAATAGACGGGGGCCCATCGTACTCGTTGATCGATTCGTTCTGAATATAATCAATATTGTGATATATCCGATGCGCCAATTGATGTTTGACTGTCCTTATGGTCATGATAGACCCTTATTCATCATAATCGATGTGTGCTAACACATGATAAACATTTTAGTCAGCAGCCCCTGTTGAAGAAGATACAGGCCTGATGGGCCGTGATTACGCATGACAAATGATGAGCTACTCTGGCGAATTGCTGGTGGGTCCGGCGACGGGATCGACTCGACCAGTAAGAACTTCGCCAAGGCACTGATGCGGTCCGGTTTGAATATTTTCACCCACCGACACTATCCGTCCCGGATTCGTGGCGGTCACACATACGTCGAAGTTCGGGCAGCTCCACACGAGGTAAAATCCCGGGGTGACGGCTACAACTTCCTGCTTGCACTAGGCGACAGTTTTGCCCGTAATCCACAGGAAGACGCCTACTACGGCAATGAGGAGGTAAAGCCGCTAACGGAGAACCTCGATGAACTTCGCGAGGGGGGTGTCATCGTCTACGACGAGGGGCTGCTCGGCGATGACGATCTCGCGGACTTAAACGAGCGGGCCGACGAGAACGACTGGCACGTCTATCCGCTCGATCTCCGCGGACTTGCCCGCGAACACGGTCGTGAAGTGATGCGCAACACGGCCGGCGTTGGTGCGACGGCCGCGCTGTTGGGGATGGATCTCGCTCCGATCGAGGAGCTGATGGAAGAGCGAATGAGCGGCGAGATCTTAGAGCAGAACCTGGAGATCCTCGAGATCGCCAAATCAGAGGTAGAATCCAGGGAGTTCACACACGACATTCGCATGCCGGATCCAGGAGCCGGCCACGACGAACAGCAAGTGCTGGTCTCTGGGAGCACGGCGATCGCCTACGGCTCGATCGATGAGGGCTGTCGGTTCATCTCTGGCTATCCGATGACGCCATGGACCGACGTGTTCACGATCATGTCACAAAACCTCCCCGAGTTCGGCGGGATTGCCGAACAGGTCGAAGACGAGATCGCTGCCGCTGCGCTGGCAATTGGGGCCTCTCACGCCGGGGCAAAAGCGATGTCGGGCTCTTCCGGTGGTGGCTTTGCGCTCATGTCCGAGCCGCTGGGCCTGGCCGAGATCGCAGAGACGCCGCTCGTGCTCGTCGAGGCAATGCGTGCCGGTCCATCGACCGGAATGCCAACCAAACCCGAGCAAGGCGACTTAGAGCACGTGTTGTACACGAGCCAGGGCGATTCGAACCGTGTCGTCTTCGCGCCAGGAACGGCAGAGGAGGCGTACGAACAGACGCGCTGGGCGTTCCAGATCGCATACGACTACCACATTCCGGCGATCGTGCTGTACGATCAGAAGCTGGGTGGCGAGCTGAAAAATGTCGACGAGTCGGTGTTCGACCGCGAGCCAAATCCGTCGCTCGGGTCGGTGCTAACCGAATCCGAACTCGAAGATGCGCCCCACCACGCCTCCGGAAAGTTCGAACGCTACCGTTACGACGGTGAGGGTGGTGTGAGCCCTCGTTCGATCCCCGGTCAGGAGAACGGACGATTTCTTGTCACCGGTAACGAACACAATCCGTCCGGACACATCAGCGAGGATCCGGACAACCGGATCGCACAGATGGACCGCCGGATGGAGAAGCTCACCTCGATTCGTGCGACGCTCGATGATGCAGAAACGTCGAATCAGACCGTCTATCCGCCCGAGGCAGTCGATGAGGACCGCACGTACGGCCTGATGACGTTTGGCAGCCAGCAGGGAACCGTCGAGGAAGCAGTCGATGTGCTCTCCGAGTCGGGCTATTCGGTCAAGGCGCTTGGCGTGAGCGATCTTCTCCCGTACCCCGAAGCAGAAGTCCGGGCGTTCCTCGATTCGGTCGATCACTGTCTGGTCGTCGAAATGAACGCCAGCGCACAGCTCCGCGGACTGACCCAGAAAGAGCTCGGCGACGTTGGTTCGAAGCTCTCGAGTCTGCTGAAGTACAACGGCAACCCGTTCGAACCGGAAGAAATCGCAGCCGAGTTCGAAACGCACGTCGAAGGTGGTGGGGACGAACCTTCGAAAAACACCAAATTCGTTCCTGCAGCAGGTGACTGATCATGAGTGCATTTAGCGCGATCGGCGAGGACCGCGACGTCGATCAGAACGAGTTTACCCCCGGTATCGAACCCCAGGCCACGTGGTGTCCCGGCTGTGGCGACTTTGGCGTGTTGAAAGCGCTGAAGGGTGCAATGACGGAACTCGGCAAGAACCCAGACGAAGTCTTGCTCGTCACTGGCATTGGCTGTTCGGGGAAGCTCTCGTCGTATTTCGACAGTTACGGCTACCACTCAATCCACGGCCGTTCGCTCCCGATCTCACGAGCCGCAAAGCTGGCCAACCCAGAGCTTGAAGTCGTTGCTGCTGGCGGAGACGGTGATGGCTATGGCATTGGTGGCAACCACTTCATGCATTCGGCCCGAGAGAATCACGACATGGTGTACATCGTCTTCAACAACGAGATCTTCGGGCTCACGAAGGGACAGACCTCCCCGACGAGTCCGAAGGGTCACAAATCGAAGACCCAGCCACACGGCAGCGCCAAAGATCCGATCCGCCCGTTGTCGATGTCGCTCTCGGCTGGCTCGTCGTACATCGCGCGCACGGCGGCCGTCAACCCCAGACAGGCAAAGGAGATCCTCGTGGAGGCGTTCGAACACGATGGCTTTGCACACATCGATTTCCTCACGCAGTGTCCGACCTGGAACAAGGACGCAAAGCAGTACGTCCCTTACACGGACGTGCAGGATGCAGACGAATTCGACTTCAATCTCGGCAACCGGCGCGACGCCGGCGACGTGATGTACGAAGCCGAAACGAGACTCGCCGACGGTGAGGTCCTCACTGGGCGATTCTATCAGGACGATCGCCCATCGTACGACCAGGAGAAAAAGCGCACCGGTGAGATGCCAGAGCAGCCGCTGGCCGAACGCTACTTCGACGACGACTACGAGTGGGAGCGCTCGGCCGATCTCATGCATCGACACCGATAACGCACCGCTCTGTCGTCTCTGTCTCTATTCTTCGCTATCGGTGCCGCCGAAGACGTTGTAACCCCAGAGTCCACCGCGAGAACCAACAGCATGACGACGGTCACTGGAAGTGAAAACTCGTTTCCGGTCTGTGTCTCACTCGGCAGCCCGTCGATTGCATCCAAGCATTGCAAGACCGAGCACAATGGACATCGTTGGCAACCGATTCCAAAAGTGTTGTACAAACCCATCTGCCATTTCGTCTCTGCGCCTTCACAGAGGATAGTACGTCGTTTCCATTTTCATATCGACAACGTATCGAACTGATCACCACTTTAGGCACGCTCGGGTGGTTTACTGATTCGGAAGGTATTTTTTCTCCGATACAAAATATAGATCTATGAGCACGGACACGACTGAGGACCGTATTCTCTCGGTGTTAGAGGAGGATGCACAGGCCTCCTACGCCGAGATTGCAGCACGGGCAAACGTTTCGAAGCCAACGGTTCGTAAATATATCGACAAACTCGAATCGGAGGGGGTGATCATTGGATACTCCGCTGATATCGATCCGAAAAAGCTCTCGGGTCGTTCGATTGCGCTCGTTGGCGTCGATGTCGAGAGCGAACAGTACGTGGAGGTAACCCGAACACTCCAGGAGCGAGACGGGATTGAGGCGCTGTACACCTCTTCAGGAGATCACATGCTGATGGCCGAGGTCCACGCCGCGGACGGTCACGCCGTCGGTGATATCATCAGCGAACAGATCGAATCGGTTGATGGCGTCACCGCCGCCCATCCAACGTTTTTACAAGAGCGACTCAAGTGAGTCACACCAGACAGTGTAATGTCCGCCATCGACCGACAGTGTCGTGTCCGTGTCCCGATCGCAGCGGTGTGGGCGTTGTACGCCAGCATCGATGGACTCCGTGCTCTTACGCCATCGGTGTTCGGACTACAGATTGAGACCATCCAATCGCCGGTGGGTACGTCCCCTGACGATCTCCCTGCTGGATCGGAGATTACTCTCTCATTTCGACCGTTTCTTGTTGGACCACGGATACGAGTAGCAACGACGATCACCGAACGACAGCACACAGACACGACCGCGTGGTTCGTTGATTCGATGGATAGTGGGTTGTTCGAACGGTGGGAGCACTACCACCTCTGCTACGGGGATGGTGAGTCAACGATCGTCCGCGATCGCATCGCCTATCGCCTCAGTGATCGCGTGGCCTGGCTCGACCCGTTCGTCCGGGCTATGATCGGCGTGGGGCTCCGATATCGACACTGGCGAACCCGACGGGAGTGCACACCGTGAGCGAGGGGTCCACCAGATTTGCGCCCGCCGGGCTGGCGGTTGCCGTCCTCGCCGTGAGCACGAGCGCAGTGCTCGTTCGTGCCACGACCGCACCGAGTATCATCGCGGCGCTGTATCGTGTCACGTTCACAGTGGTGTTACTCGTCCCGTTTGCGGTCGTCCGTCCAGGTAAACTGATCGAAGGAATCGATCGACGGGCAACACTCGGTGGCGTGCTCGCCGGCGTGGCGCTGGCATTGCATTTTGCGACGTGGTTCGAAAGTCTGGAATGGACATCCATTGCGGCGAGCGTGACGCTCGTCCAGTGTCAGCCTGTTTTTGTCGTAATCGGTGCTGGAGTGGTGCTCAACGAGCGCGTCACTCGCCAGACGGTTGTGGGTATCACGGTGGCGCTCTGTGGGATGGTGTTCCTCTCGGGTGCGCCCACAACCCAGGGCTCACTGTTCGGCAACGGACTGGCGATCACTGGTGCAGCGCTGGCTGGTGGATACGTGCTGGCTGGCCGATCACTCAGACGACGCGTCAACCTGATCGGCTACGTGCTTGTCGTCTACTCGGCGTGTGCGGTGGTGCTCTGTTTGTTGGCGATCGCAAGTGGGCATACGCTGGTTGGGTATTCCGATACGGACTGGCTGTTGTTTCTCGCGATGGCGGTTGGTCCCGGACTACTCGGGCACACGGTGATCAATTGGGTGCTCGCGCACGTTCGGTCCACCGTGGTGAGCGTCGCGCTGCTTGGAGAGCCCGTGGGCGCGACGCTGCTCGGTCTGGTGGTGTTCGGTGAAATGCCCTCGGCCGTGACGATTGTTGGCGGTGCTGTTGTGCTCTGTGGAATCGCAATTACAGCACTCAGTGAGTGACAGAAAGCCGTCGGTCGCTGAGCAGCTCGAACAGTTCCTCAATCGATTCGGTGAGTCCGTGCTGGGCCTCCCAATCGAGGAGCGATTCTGCGGTCGTCGTATCGACCGCAAAATCGGACACCAACGTTTCGGTTCGAGGATTTTCGACCCGTTCGATGCCAACTGAATGGCCGCGTTCTGCGGCGATTTCCTGAACGAGCCCAGCGACGTCAAGGACGCTCGGTGAGTTGTCGGCAGCAATCTCGAACTTTTCGACGCCGGTGGTACCGTTCGATCGGCGCTCCAACACGGTTTCGACGCTCCGAACGTAGGCCCGTGCCGCATCCCCAACGTGGAGGTAGTTGCGGGCCTGTGTTCCCGGTTCGTAGACACTCAGATCGTCGCCTCGGAGCGCACGCTCTGTAAACAGTTGGACGACGTTGTTCCTGGAGACGACCTGGCCGTCGATTTCGTGGGCTCCAAAGAGATTTGCTTTGATAAAACACTGTGCCGGAAACGCCTCTGGTGCCATCGAATCGACGAGTTGCTCGCCGATCACCTTTGTTCGTCCGTACCAGTTCACCGGCTGGCGTGGATGCTCAACGGTGATGGGGAACGTCTGTGGATCGCCAACGATCGCCATACTCAGCGGGAATACCAGCCCAGCACCCGTCTTCTGACACCAGTTGACAACGTTCCCAGTGCCGACAACGTTGACCTCGTAGGCCATGTCAGGGTCTGATTGACAGTCATCGACGCCGCTGAGCGCTGCGAGATGGACGACGACATCAGCACCATCCAGTACGGATTCGAGTCGAGTTCGGTCACGAACGTCGACGTGCTGTACAGGAACGTCACCGATCGAACGAACGCTCCCTCGATAGAAATTGTCGATAGCGACGATCGACCACGAGGGGTGACTTGCAGTAAGCTCACGAACGAGTCGACTCCCAGTAAAGCCGGCCGCACCAGTTATGGCCACGGTTGGCCGAGCGCTTTCAGTGGCTGTCATATATTAGATCGTCTCCGGAGGATTGGTTCACTCACCATGCTCAAATGCGTCATTCATAACTTTGTACACTTGGATGATAACGATTCGGATATCCAGCCAGATCGATTGCGATCGGATGTACTCCGTGTCAAACCGAAGTTTCTGGTCCGGATCGTGGCCGGTAACGTCTTCGATCTGTGCGAGCCCTGTCAGCCCGGGTTTGACGAACCACCGCTGTTTCCATTCGGTGACATCAGCCGTGATCTCCCGGTCGATTTCGGGTCGCTCGGGCCGTGGACCAACCACGCTCATGTGGCCTGTAAAAATTGACCAGAGCTGTGGAAGCTCGTCGAGATGCGTCCGGCGAAGGAACTGACCGACACGAGTCACCCGTGGATCGATGCCGCCGGCATCCTCTTCGCTGATGACAGCGCCGGTTTCGGCTTCTGCGTTTTCGATCATGCTTCGGAACTTATACACCGTGAACGTCCCGCCAAAGGTGGCCGTTCGCTCCTGAGCGTAAATGATTGAGCCGGGACTGTCGAGCTTGATCGCAATGGCAATGGCGAACATTACCGGCGCGGCGAAAACGAGTCCGATAGTGGCAAACAAAATGTCGAATCCACGCTTTAGCAACCGATCCTGAAGGTCCCACGGTTCGAGATCGATATCCTCTAGGATTCCGGTTGTCGGCGACTGTCGTGTGAGCACGTCGTTTCCGAGCTCCGGATGGACCTTTGCAGTCACGCCATGACGGTAACAGGTGTTTAGCACGCCGAAAAACTCCTCTCGGTCGGCGTGTGAGAACGCAAGCACGATCGTATCCGGATTGTGCTCTACGATGATATCGCTGAGACGGGAAATTCCACCGAGATATTCGAGCTGATCGTGTGATTCAGCCGCTTCGAGCTGTACACCACCGTCGGTGTACGGCACCGCCGTATCAGTGGTGGATTCAACAGTCTTATTCGAAATGGCGTAGGGCTGATTCAACGAGACGAATCCAATGAACTGGATCGTCGCCTGTTCGACGATCGCGTCGATCGTCTCCTGGTCGTTCCCGACGATGATCGCACGATTGCCGGCTTTTCGTTTCTGATTCCGAATGAGAATAAACCAGGATGGAAGGATGATGAGCAATCCAATCATCGAGAGCACCAGCGTCATCCGCGACATTCGGAACGAATAGTCGAAATAACCGATTGTCGCGAGCCCGAATCCGGCGAGCAACACACGCCGCTGTGTCTCGGCGACAACATCGATGACTCGTAATGGTTGTGGTTTAAATAGTGGCCCGAGCGCCAACAGAATCAGTCCCACTGCAGTTCCAACGATGAGCAGATGATTGTGGAACTCGGGTGGATGAGGGAGCCGAGCGAGCATCGGTATCGTATCCGCAACTGACACGATGGCAGGATGGCCCATAACGACCACCGTGAGCGCACTCAACACTGCCGTTCCACCGATGCTCAAAAGACGGTAGTGCCATCCAGCCGCTACCCCATCTAATCTATTATCTGACATTCCGTTTGTCGTCACCTTCGTTCATTCCTGATATAGACCCAACCGATCTTCGTCAGACTACGGGATGCATCCGACAGTCCATATATACGCCCGGTCGTTGATCGTGAACGTATTCTCGAATCGTCTGGGACCATATTAAATTCCTGGGATATCAAATTCAACAAGTTTGGTATAGCATCATAGATATTGTTATTTATGCAATGCATGAATTTTGACAGGAGATGCGTTCACGTGCGAGTTAGTTGCCGATTTATAGTCGATTGGTTTGATGGTGTCGATTCACAGCGTGAGAGACAGCCCGCCGCCACCGATGATGGCGAGCAGACCAAGCCCATAGCAGATTTTCTCAAATGAAACTCTCTCGACGATTCGCATCAGTGCATCGATCGTGAGATACCCAACAATGGCACTAACGGCCACGGCAAGCAGTGCCTGTGTGATGGAGATGCCGGCGAACCCGTCTTCGACTGCGGCGAGAACGCCAGCCCCGAGTGCTGCTGGAATCGACAGCAAAAACGAGAGTCTAAACGCAGATGGGCCGTCGTGGCTCCGGAATAAGAGTGCGCTCGCAGTGACCCCAGAGCGCGAGATACCCGGCAGGACGGCAAATCCTTGCAGCCCCCCGACGAGGATTGCGTCCGTGAGATCTGGCGACTCACGGTCGCCCATTGACAGATCACCAGAAACCCGCTGTAATAAACCCGTGGCAAGCAACAGGACGCCGATGAGAACGACGAAGAGGCCGCCATCTAGCTGCCCAACTGCATCTTCGAACAGCAGCTTTGCCGGAATGCCGACGAGACCGGTCATAACTGTTGCAATGACGAGATAGGAGAGCTCTGCAGATGATCGGTCGAACGCAGAGCTGAGCCGCCAGGAAGTGGCCGAAGACAGTACCGTTCGGAGCTCCGATCGGTAGTATGCCATCGCCGAAATGGCCGTCCCGGTGTGCAAAAACAGTGCGTATGCGATCGCCGTCTCCGGCGAATTTCCGAGTGCGGTAAGGGCAATCGTGATGTTCCCCTCACTCGAAATCGGTAACCACTCGAAGATACCCTGCAAGATTCCGAGTATTACGGCGATTACCGCCGATTGATCACTCATTGTCGGTCGTACTGGAGTGGGGACCTAAACGATTTGGTTATTCTTTTGACGTGGCTCTTTGGCTCTCCCACAAACATATCTAGATATAATGCAAAATAATGGATTGTTGTATGATCAGATTTTTACCCGCCTGCGTCAACTGGATGACTGATGAGTCGACTCATACGCAGCATTTTGAGCATCCTTCTCGGATTAATCCTTTTCGGGTTTGTCCTGACTAAAGGGGGCCTGATTAACCGGGTTCCGCTACTCATCGGACTCGTGGCCATCGGCCTCGTAGGGTTTTTGACCTACGGCTACCAGGTTTATGGCCTGACCGGACAGTTCGGCACACTGGCGGCAGTCTATGGATTTTCGGGACTGGTTCTCGTCGGTGTGATTCTCCGGATTAACACCGGCGGATTTTCTGATCCTGGCCGGGGTGCCAAACTTCTGTTGATCGGCCTATTATTGTTGTTCTTCATCGCGGTCGCGCCTCGTCAGCGGCGATATATCAAACGAACTGGAATCTTCCTGTGTGGCTACCTTCTCGTCTGGTTCGTCTATTTCAGATACGGGTCGAATCTGTCCGTGGTCGGCTCTCCAGCCAATGCCGCCTATTTCATGGCAGCGACGTTTATGTTCGCGCTGTTCCTTTTCGTTATCCCCCGGTATGTCTCTCGGAACGCGTTTCTGTGGTGTGTGTCGCTTCTCTCGACCGTGCTCGTTATTCTGGGACTACAGGCGTATTCGAACCCATTTACGTTCTTCGGGCTGACTGTCCAAAACACGGAATTTATATTCACACCGATGTTTTCGAGCGAGTCCGTTCACGCACTCACGTCAGTATTCGGGAATCCAAACAGCATGGGGATCGTTGGGTTTGCCGGCACCATTGCCGGCGCACTGCTGGCGGGTGAGTACTTCCCTCGGAGTCGGTCGGAGTCCTCGGAGTCGGAGTCCCTGGCGACCGACGGTGGGACCGAAGCGACGAGCACACTGCCCACGTGGCTCGGCGTTATCCTCTCGTTTCTCGCCGGTGTGTTGTTCGTGATTAACGGCTTCGGGACCTTTCTCACGAACAGCCGTGCGAGTTTTCTGGCAGTGGGCGTTTCGCTCGCCCTGTACGTGGCGTATCTACTCTTTGGACGCCGAGTGCTCCCGTTCGCCGTTGTCAGCTTGCTCGGTGCGGTTCTCGCGTCGGTCATTGTCTTTCCGATGATTGGGATCACTCTCTCGGGCCGGCTTGCGCTCTGGGAAGCTGGGCTGAAGGCGTTTGGCGACGGTAACACGCTGTTTGGCCGCCCGTGGTACTGGGGAACATCACAGGGTGTTTCGGCGATGATAGAACCGTATTTGAGCTCTCATGCCGGTAAAAGCATTCACAACTCCTATCTCGAGATCTTACTTGAGACCGGCGTCGTTGGGCTGATCGGCTATCTCATCCTGGTTGTTGGGCCGCTGTTCCGTGGCGTCTTCCAGCGTGCGACCGTCGACGTTCCGTCGCTCGTCCTCGCGTTCGGCTTTGGAGCCAACCAGCTGTTTGAGTCGTACACGCTCTTTCACAACAACATTCTCTCGGCGCTTGCAGCGCTGTCGGTGGGCTACATCATCATGAACGGTGCGTGGATGGATACCGCAGAAGCCCCGACCGAGAGCAGGAGCCGGTCGCGTTCGAAATCCCGGCGTGATCGTAGCTCACCACGGCTCGGATCCTCCTCGGATTCGTCCGATTCCTGGTCGCGACCGGAGTGGGGCGAGTAACTACAGCCGGAAGTTTTCGTTCGATCGTCGGTGCTGTTGGTCGCCGTGTGCGACGGACATCGTTCCGCTTGTGTCATCGAAGACGAGATGCGTGTGTGGGTAGGCAAACGCCACGTCGTCGTGCTCGGAAACGACCTGGAAGATCTGCTTTATGACCCTCGATTGCACCTGTTTGTAGCGCTCGGGTTCGTCGGTCCAGTAATGGAGCTCCAGATCAACGCTATTGGCACCGAATCCCTCGAACAGACAGTTTGGTCGGGCAGGATAGCGCGTCGTTCCCACGCGGATCGGTGGGCCAGCACTTATCACGCCGTCGCAGTCCGCGGCGACACGCTCTATCACCGACTGTGCCGTCTCGAGATCGCTTTCGTACGTGATTCCAATCGGTAGTTCGAGCCGTGTCCGATGGTCTTCGGCGGTGTAGTTGCGAACGTCGCGCTCTCGCATTGCGCCATTGGGAATGACCAGAAACGTGTTGTCTACCGCTCTGATCTTCGTGTACCGTATCGTGATATCCTGGACAAAGCCACGCTGATCAGTATCCACGAGCTCGATCATGTCACCAACCTCATACGGTTGATCGGCAAGCACGAACAGCCCGGAGACGACGCTCCCCACGATCGGAGCCAGCACCACACCAGCCATTGCGGAGAACGCCGCCACGGAGATCGTCAGATCCGGTCCGGAGACTTTGAACACGCTGATCATTACGAGCAAGACGCCGAGCCCGAGAATCCCCATTCGAATCGACCGAAGCACGGTCCGGGCGACGCTCGGTCGATCGAATCGCTGGTGGATTCGGTCTTCGAGCACCCGAATGACGGCGTTCGAGATGTACCACGCCACGCTCATGATGATCAGCACCATCAAAAGCCTGGCAATGTCGTTGGGAAGCCAGTCCATCAGGGTTGCCAACAGCCAGTTGGTTGCCGAGGTGGCCTCGTGAAACAGCCGCTCGTACACTGGCCCCTCCGTGATTGGCCCCTCGGGTGTGGCGTTAGGAGGTGTCAACCCCCCGCCCGACGACTCGTTCGTCGCGACTGGCGTTGACTGTAGTAACCACTCCCCCGTTCCCATGTGCTATCGCAGACGATCCCGTTGTAAAAGTATGCCGTTAGTTACACTGCTGTGATATTAGTTCCCATCCCACTCTGTCTACGGTTCGATTTCTGGGTCACCGGAGTAAAACGAATACTCATCGAGGAGCCGTTCGATACGGTCTGCACCCTCCGTTCCTTTCTGCTCTGAATCGTAGCTAACCCATTGTGTGGTGCCGTCGTGGTGGGTGTAACTGTACAACTGATAATCGCTTGGCGTTTCGATCACGAGATCGACGACTGCGCTCGCATCGACATCTCCAGCAGTGATCGATTGGCGCTGAACGTCTGCGAACGTCGACCCCCAGATCGCCCGGACGGGACGTTCGATCGGTAGTGTGTCTATCGCTTCGGGTGGATGGGGATCGCCCAAGAGTGTCGCTTTTTCGACTGGACGGTTGGGCCACTCGGAAGCTGGCCGGGGTGGCATGGTTGTTCGTACCGCACACTGTCTCTTCACTGTTCGCGTTGCAGTGGCTGTTGTGACATACCTGCGTGCTCACGAACAGAGCGAGACGAAGTTTCCAAGGATCGTCAGTCCGGTCTCACCGCTTTTTTCGGGATGGAACTGCGTGCCGAACACGGTGCCATCCGCAGAGGCCACAATTGACGGGAACGGAGCCCCGTACTCGGTGGTCCCAACGGTTGCGTTCTGTGCACTCGGAACGGCGTAGTACGAGTGAACAAAGTATGCATACTCGCCGTCAATCCCATCGACGAGCGGATGCTCGCGCTCGATTGTAAGCTCGTTCCAGCCCATGTGTGGAACGGTGAGCTCTTCGTCGAAGCGGACGTTATCACCGGGAATGAGATCGAGGCCGGTAACGTCACCCTGTCCGACGCGTTCGCTTTCTTCGCTTTTGGTGAGCAGCATCTGCATCCCCAGACAGATTCCAAACAGTGGGGTCTCGCTCTCGGCAATCGACTGCAGCGTCTCGCGAAACGGCCCGGCGTTTTCCATCCCCTCGCTGAACGCTCCCACACCGGGGAGAATGACACCGTCAGCTTGCTCTAGTGTGGACGGATCGTCGGTAATCACCACCGTTGCGCCGACGCGTTCTAACCCGCGGGTCACGCTTTTTAAGTTCCCCAGACCATAGTCCACGACGGCGATCTCTGGCGTAGCCATACCCGAGCGTACGAGTGGGTCGGCTTTATCCCTTGCCGTCACCGCTAGAAATCGCCCAGCCGCGCCTGCCCACCGACATCGCCACCGACGAGTGAAACCGCGGTGTCGATGGCGCTCGTAAACGTCTCTTCCTGGCTCCGGTCGTACAGCGTCGCCGCCGGATGCACGCAGATGACGATCCGTCGTGATTTCCCCCCAATCCGTCGTTCGAGGACGTCACCAGCTTCTGTCGTGACGGTCACATCGCGTTCGAGGAGATGTTCGCTTGGCACACGGCCAAGCGTCACGATCACTTCCGGATCGACACCGTCGATCTCGCGGGTAAGATGTGATCTGCAGTTGGCGAGCTCGTCAGTGTGGGGATCACGGTTGTCTGGTGGTCGACACCTGACACAGTTGGTGATGCGAACGTCGCGTCGGGCGAGTCCACGATCGCGGAGTGCGTCGTTCAACACCTCGCCGGACCGCCCAACGAACGGTTCGCCCTTGCGGTCTTCGGTCGCACCGGGTGCTTCACCAACAAACAGGATTGGCGGTGTCGTCGTTCCCACACCGTTGACAATCTGCGATCGAGAGTCACAGAGTGCCGGACAGCGCGTACATTCGAGCACCTCAACGCCGTCGATTCGTTCGCTCATACGCTCTGGGCGAGCGATGGGAACTACAATGTTTTGTTCCGAGCTGGCCCGTTCCAGTCATCCATCGCGCGAGCAGCCTGTCTGGCAACTCGGAGGGGTTCCGGGCGAGTGCCCGATGGAGTGAATCCTCGAACGATCCGCGCTACCGCATCCCGATCGATCCCACCCGCACGGACGAACAGTCGGTTGTCGTTCACCAGCACCGGCCACCGCTCTGAAAGCGTGCGATATCGTTCGAGGGCTTTCGTTCGTTGCTGGCCGTCGAGTGCTGATTTGATTGCGGATTCGAGGCCGTTGCTCTCCTCGAAGGCAATAGCAATTGTTGGTCGATCAACGTGCTCGACGAAGGCACTGAGATCGAGGATGTTGTACTGTGCGGGGGCAATACCGGCGATAAAAACGTACTGAACGTCCGGGCGCTCTAGCCGGTCAACCAGGTTGGTCAACGATGCGGTGCTGTCCGATCCACCAACGGTGAGCTCGCCGAAGACGAAACCGTCTACGACGCGGTCGGCGCGCACTACCACACCGGCCACCGTGGCCAACTCAGCACCTGGAGCATACGATGTTGCGAGACCAAGCGCCCGTGCTCCTGATTTCACTCTTTCATATCTTCGAGTCGTTCCAACAGTTCCTCGTTCGACGTGTCGAATTCAAAGGAGACGCTGCCATCGTGTGCAATCTGCGATTCGACTGCATCGTCGTCCTCGTAGTCGGTGTCAATCTCCCTGTTCTCCTGTTCGGATTCATCGTAGCTCCCAAAGCCCATACAGTGAAACGTAGGGAACAATCATTGAAAAACGTTGGCTGCAGAGCCGTCTGGCGGTCGATACAAAAAACAGGTAGGATAAAGTGCCTGAGAGGAGCGTATACCGCTATGGAGATTCGAAACGTCACAGCAACGGCCGAGACGTTCACCAGCAACGTGTATCTTGTTCCGGAGCCAGTTCCCACCCTGATTGATGCTGGCGCAATGTCCGGGATTGTCGATGCGATCACCGATTCCGTCTCCACGATCGATCGCGTGTTGCTCACCCACCAGCACGGCGATCACATTGGGGAGCTTGATGCGATCGTTTCGGCGTTCGATCCAGAGATTTACGCATACGATGAGATCGACGCTCGGACCAACGAGATCGAGGACGGCGATCTGGTTTCGATCGGCGGGGAGCCGTTCGAAGTGGTGTACACACCCGGACACGCGGGCGATCACGTCTGTTATCTGGGTGAGAACGTGTTGTTTTCGGGCGACGTTGTTGTCCACGACGATGGCGCGTTCGAGGGAGGCAGCTTCGGTCGAACGGATTTGGCCGGACAGTCTCGCGAGCGGTTGATCGAGAGCATTGAAGCGCTTCTCGATCGGATGGGTCCGGATGTGTCCGAACTCTACGCCGGACACGGATCCACCTTCACGGGCGATGTCCACCAGATCATCGAGACGGCGCTCGAACGCGCCAAACGCAGGGAACCGAAATATACGGAGCAGTGAGTTCTACCGAGACGATCGAGCTTGCGGACAGCCGGCAACTGGAGTACATCGCTACCGGGGCGAAATCGGGCACGCCGGTCGTGTTCTGTCACGGCACGCCGGGGAGCTGTCTGCTCGGTAGGGTGTTCGAGGAGTCCGCAACCGCGGCGGGCGTTCGGGTACTCACCCCGTCGCGTCCGGGATACGGTCGATCGGAACCTCCCACAGCTGGGTTCGAATCGTGGGCAACCGACTGCGTGCAGTTGCTCGATGCACTCGCTATCGATCGAACGACCGTCTGGGGATTTTCTGGCGGCGGTCCGTTTGCGCTTGGTCTGGCTGCGACCGTCCCCGAACGGGTCCAGCGCGTCGAGCTAATTGCCCCGGTCGTCCCCGAAACGAGCGGTGGTCCATTCGAGGCACTTTCGCGAGTTTCCCCGCTGCTCGGAGCTGTTCTGTGGCTCATCGACTGGAGCGCCAGGATTCGAGGCCCAGAGATGATCACCGGGCAACTCACCAACGCGTCGGTGAGTCCCGCGCTCGCGGAGCTTGTCGGGGCCGATTTTCACCATGCGATTGCAGCAACCACGGTCGGTGCTATCGGCGAGAGCCAACTGTTCGCGGACGGATGGGAGCTTCCGGCCATCCCCGAGTCGGTACCTCTGGGACTCACGCACGGACGGGCGGATTCGAACGTCAGAATCGAACCCGTTCTGGAAACGCTTGGCGACCGCTGTGACAGGATCACCACGCCGGAAAATGATCATCTCGGGACGCTGCTCGCTCGTCGGATGTCTCTGGTGAATTCAGTCAATAAATAATCGAGCCCGACAGCGATCTGGACTCGGACAGGAACTGTTTTCGACAGCCCATGCGACCCGTCTGGACACCCAGTTTCTCGAACGCCAGTTGCCTGACGTCCGGTAATTGGTCTTCTCACACCTCCGTTTGCACGGAGACGTTCCGGGCTGTGGCGGTTTTCCATCGAGGCGTTCACCTCGGTCCCTTCTTACGGAGGCTTTGGTTTTTACCTCGTATCTACACCGATCGATCCCGTTGACCGATCCGTCATAGATTGTCCGATTGGCCCTCGCTGTCGTGCTGTATCTCTCTGTATGGGGGCTGTCTGAATAAACATTGTTACGAGTTAACTAGTAGCTCGACCGGTGGATTTTCGAATCACATGAAATCGCCGAGCGTCGAGGGCTTGTTGTGGTCGTTTTCGAAGACACTCTCGAGCTGTCGATCGAGGATTTCGAGGCGTTGTTTCGTATACTCGCGACAACCAAACTCGTCTGCGACGCGAATGGCGGTGTCGAGATACTTATTCACCGAGCCTTCGTGCACCGTTAGCGCAACGCGACCGCCACAGTCGAGACATTCGCCCGCCAATGGAACGCGCCGATATTTGGTGTTGCAGTCCAGACAACGCGTCTCCTGGCTGGCAAACGCACGCAGATTGCCGATCAGATCCGGCAGGAAGTGATACTCGATGATCCGCTCTGCCACGTCGGTTTCGTCGACGGCACGGAGCCGTCTGGCGAGCGCAAGCTGTGCGTCCATCTTTTCGAGCATCGAACCCAGGGTTTTGTAGGCCGAAAGATCCGGTCCGGCGGCAATGTTTGTGGTGTCGTGTGTGTGTTCGAATCCCTCGTACTGGTGGTCCGTGCCGAGCGTGTCCTCGGCGATCGTGATGTCGACATCTCCTGGATCGGCCATTTCACGGGTGGCCTCGTAGAACTCCAGTGGATACGGGCCATGAATGTCTACGTTGTGGGCTTCGTCGTCGATTTCCGTCGGATCGATCCGTGAGGACATCACCAGCGGTGCGTCCATGGAGTTGTGTGCATACAGCCAGTTGGCGGTGAAGATCGGCTCCCCACCGACCTGGAGGTCGTACAGATAGCCATCGTACTCGACGCGCTCGATGTCGGTGATTTCGAGATAGACGAGATCGCCCTCGGTTAACATCCGAAGTTCCTCAAGGAGCGTCCGGGCCTCTGGCTCCAGCGAGCGCTGATCGAGCGTTCGAACGAGTTCCGCGAGAGTCGAAAGCTCGACTGTCTCACCACGAATCGCGGAGCGATCGATGAGCTGTGTGCCGTCATCCAGCGTTTCGCGGAGCGTCTCGAGTGCGTCGGGAATCGTCACCACGAGCTGTCTGGGATCGTCGTCAGATCGTGGCTGTGACGGACGGGTTGCAACGAGCCTGTAGCCCGACGCCGTCCGTTCGATCGATGGAACGAGCCCCAGGCGCAGACAGAGAAATACGAGCCCATTTTTGACGGTATCGGTGGGCGCACTGAGCTCAAGTGCCTGATTGGCAGTCTGCCCGCCGCCGTTTTCGGCACTCATGTAGCCACGCAAAAAGGACTGAACCACGGGCTCGGGCGCGGTTCGAATGACGGCGGGAACGGCCCCCGATCCATCCTCAGAGCGAGCCCCGAGCGACCGGAGCAGCTCGCCGACAACCGGTGGAAACCGCACGTCGGTGCCGTCCCGCTCGAGCGTGCAGTCAAACGTCTGTTCGACCACGGTTTCGACTCGCTCACGGACGGGCTGTGCGTCGATCGAGACGGTGAGTGCGTCCTCGAGCGTGCCGTCTGCGATCAGAAGTCCACACAGCCAGCCGAACGCCTCATCAACGTCGAACTCGCGTGCAATTCCGTGGTTGTCGCCCCGACGAGCGATCTCCATCGATCCACGATCGCCACGGTTGCCGGCCCTTCCGTCGTCGACCATCGACAACGGCAGCGTGGGATTCCCACTCGGATCGTCGACTACAACGTGGGGCGCATCGAGTCGGTCGGCCACGTCGATCGTCTTGTGCTCGCCATCGATCTCGAATGCGCCCGGTGCAACGAGCAGCTCACCCACAGAGAGCTCATCGCCGGCGACCGCCTCGATAGCGCCATCGAATCGAAAGAGACTGTGATTTGCCGTGATCGTCAATGTCCGGCCACACTGGGTGGTGATTTTGAGGAGTGTTTCGTCGCTCACACGATATCTGATGGCTTTCTCGATCGGTTTCGGACTGGCCGTGTGATCGTCCGCGAACGCGAACGTTGTCCAGCCCGCATCGATACACGTTTTCTTCTGGAACTTTCCATCGTACTCGATCGGACAGTCCAGTTCGTTCCAGAACGACTCGAACGAAAGCGTCTGTGGCGTTCCTTCGGCGTCGAACGCACAGAGCTCTGCGTCGGCGACGACGCTCCCACCGCGCTTGTCGGGCAAATACAGCTTACTGAAATTCAATAGCCCATCCATCAATAACATCACACAATCTTCGTCACCATCACACTGTCCAACATACACGCCATTTGCCAGCAGTGTGTGTGTTCGCTCGACCGTACAACAGTAGGTGTACGAAACGTCAGCTTCGACGAACTGAACGTCAGTTACCGTCTCGAATGCTGATGCACTCGCCTGATCACTGTCAGTTGCCGACGGCGAGACCGGCAGTCGATCGCCGACGGCAATCTCGCTTGCCTGAACTTCCTCGAGTGTTTCATCGCGATAGAGCGTGTGATCGGGCGTCAGTCTGAGCGTCGACCCAGAAGCCGTCTCGATTGCTATGAGATGCTCGGGAGCGGGGTGTTTCGAGACCGTGTCGATCGCACTCGTCGTGGGCGTTCCATCTGCCTTGAGCGATGGAACCCTGATTGGTTCATCGAGCTCGACGATTTCCGCCCCGAGGGCGTCGCGTGACGGTGACTCCAGGCGTGATTCCACCAGTTCGTCGATTCGTTCTCGACGCCGGTCGCCCGATGCATCGATGTAGGACAGCTTCGTCGAGGGATGGAAACAGTTCCGACGCTTTGCGGCGTGGAAGTAGGGATGGGCGTAGCCGACGGCGGCCGTGGTGAATCCGACGATCCGTCCGACAACCGCCGCTGACGTGTGGGGTGCCATTCCGAACACCAGCTCGCCAACCAGATCGTCGCGGTCCTCAAGCTCGTAGAACGGCTCCATGTCGTAGTAGCGAACCAGGAGATCATCGACGAAATCGGCGGTCTTGAGCAGGTGTTCTGCTGCCCCCATCGACAACACCACGTCCTGTACGCGCAGCTCCACGAGCTGGTCGGCGTGTTCGAGGGGTTCACCGTCAATATCCTCATCATAACCCAGCGAGCGAAACTGATCGACGGTGACTGACAGCTCCGATGGCCGCACCGCCGTCACCGGGAGATCCGTCATGTCGTACCGGATGGTGCCGTCTTTGAACGCCGACACGCCGTGTTTCGCCCGGAGAATCCCCTTTTCCATCGGCTCGGGGACCTTCTGCTCGGACGTGAGCCCTTTCACGCCTTTGAGAATGTCAAAGCCGTGCTCGCGCTCGGAAAGCGACTCAAGGGCATCGTGATAGGCATCGTCGATATCGATCGACCGATAGGTGACTGGCGAGGCGAGCGACTCACAGCGGGGACACTCGGCCCGGCCGGATTCGTCCGGCTCAACGCGGATTTCACAGTCTCGACACTCATACACCGGGACCGTCACCGTTTCACAGTCCGGACACGTGGCCTCGTACGTACGATTCGTGCAGTCTGGACACTCGCGTCGAGCGATCTGTACGTCGACGGTGCCGACAGATGACTGGAGCGAGTCGGCATGCGAGGCGGCTGCGCTCACGTCGCGCTGGCTACCCCCCGCCTCTCCGATCGGAAAGAGCGTGTGGACTGCCGGGCTCAGCTCGCGGCTTTCTGACTTTTCCGGACGGCCCATTCGGTTGCCGATTCTGGTCGGCGCGCGCTCGCGAACGGTAAACGGTGCGACCTCGTTGACCGCCTTGATGGCGTTCGTTCCCGGTGGATCGTGGACGGCGACTTCTTCCGACTCGCTCCCCCAGGTGAGCGCTCGCTCGGACAGCTCCTCAATCGACCAGGGTTTCTCTAGCGATTCATTCAGCCCGAGCGTTGCCACAAACGGACGGGCGTCCGGAATCTCGATCGTCTCATCGTGCTGAATGTGTTCGATCAACAGCGATTCAAGCGCCGTTCGAACCGGTTCACTCCGATCGAGACGAAGGGTATCACCGTCGAGCTCGCCGTCGGCGACGCTGCTTGCGAGATGGTCGAACTGGCCGACGGTGAGATCGTGCCAGAGATAGGTGTATGCGGGATGGAGTGGCGTGTCGTACTCATTTGCCCATGAAAGCGCCTGCTCTGTGGTTGGCTCCGTGATCGAAACGTGTGGATCATCCCGGAGTGCCTGGAGGTCACCCCCATCGCGCTCGAACGCCTGTGCCCACCACTCGACGGTGAACGAGGCCGGAACGAGTGGATGGTTGTTCTCGACGAACTCCCCGTAGTTGACGAGATACTCCCCGAGATCCAGGACGGCCTCGACGCCGTTTCTGATCTCGATTGCCTCGTCTGGATCATCGATCCGTCTGACCTCGCCGTTGGCGAGCCGTACCGTTGGTCCTTCGATCGTGTCGACTGGAACGACGCCGGCGGCCTTTCCGGGGCGTTCGGTTTTGATCTGTGTTCCCGTAGCCAGAAAGTCGTCCACCAGATGCATCGTTGCTGGATGGACGCCAGCGGTGGCAAAGCCGTGATTTCTGGCGCGTCCATACCGCAGCCGAAAGCCGCCATGGCGTGAGGGATGTGAGAACACCGGCCGACCGGCGATGAGATCGCGCAGAAACTTCGTCGTCGGGTCTGCTCGTGGCGGTCCCGCGGACTCCTCGCTGGGGGCTTCTGTGGTGTCGCTCTCTGTGGCTTGCTCGTCATCGCCGTCATCGTCACCCGACTCGCCGATCGTGCCGTCAATCAGGTCGTCGAGCCATGGCCAGGATAGCTCATCGAGCTGCGTGGTGTAGCGCTTGATTTTCGGAGCTTTCTGAGCAATTCCCTCACCGAGCACGAGACACATCCCGCCGCGTGGGCTGTTGGTGTCGACGCGCTCTAGATCGCGGGTTGCAGACACCTCTGCGTCGCCGGTCGCCTCCCCGTCGAGCATGATCGGACAGTGCTCGGCGATGAACTTCGTCTCCTTGTCTTTGGGCGAGTACTGCAGCCCGGTTTCGTTGTCGTAGATCCCCAACTCCTCTGCGTATCGCTCGATCTCTGCATCACGAGGTTTGTACCGGTCCAGCCCGAGCAGCGTGCGGGCATAATCAGCAACCAGCACCGAGAGTGCCTGTGCCGTTCCGCCGGCAGAGCGGATCGGTCCTGCATAAAACACCCGCACGAACTGCGAGCCATCGTCGTTATCGATCACTTCTACCCGATCGATCCCTTCGATCGGCGCGGCGACAACGCCCTCGGTCAACAGCGCGACAGCCGTTCGAACCGCGCCCTCGATCTTGCCGGCCGTGGTTTCGTAGTTACCGACGGTTCCATCGGCAAAATCCTCTGCCAGGGCAAGCGCTGCTTCCTCGCGACTCATCGTTGCTTCGAGCTCGCGGACCCGATCGGCAACCCCCGGAATTTCCAGGATGTTCTCGACGCGGTCGGCCATGTCCTTTGCAACCGGAATTTCGACCGATGTGGACGGATCACCCCCTTGTTCACGGGCGGTCTCGGCGATCTCGAACGCGTCGTCAAGTTGCGATTCGATCTCCGCAAAGTAGCGGTCGATACCGGTCACAGCTCCCACAGCCCGCACGCGTTGGTCGCCTCGCTGTCAGTGTCTCCGCGGCGGTTGCGCCTGGAAACTGGCCACTGCTGGTCGGACTCGACGCTCCAGTGATGCATGTCTCAGAGTCTGAGCGAGTGCTGCAAAAAAGTTCCCGAACGGACCGATTGAGTGAGCAGTCCACACGAGTGTGTGCTATTGCCAGTCATCGAGCGCGAGCGCTTCGACAACTGGCATCGAAAGCCAGGCCCCATCGCGGCAAATGTCGGCAATGATGACATCACCCGAATCTTCTGCCATCATTACCTCGTGGTCGACGCACGACTTCGACGCCGGGGCCGTATTAGGCACCATAATCCCAGTTGGATCCTCATAAATATAAACGTAACGAAGCCGTCGATCCATGGTACACGAGTGGTACGTATATCAGCACTGAGATCCGTTGAGGATTCTCACGTGAGTGGATGGCAACCCACTCGCAGCTGTCTCTTACTGTGGTATTGAAACCGTGATACCGCACAGTTTCTGCATTTGAAATTGGACACATATGGTTTGTAATATGAGTGATGATATTTGTATACAGTACACATGGGTCGGCGTAAAATCGCAATACAGGGCTGGATTCGGCCAAACCTGTCGATTCGAATATTATCGAAAACAATATAGCATACCTCAATTACAACGGCAAATTTATCACCAAGGATCATTGAGGTGGTGATGGAATGACAGACAATACCGGACTCTCGCGTCGGGGGTTCCTGAAGGCGACCGGTGGTGCGGCGGCGGCGGTGTCGGTCGCAGGCTGTATCGGTAGCGACGACGGCGGTGACAGCGGTGGATCACAGACTCCACAGAAGGGTGGAACGCTGCAGCTGATCAACTCAACGATGAGCACGTTCGATCCGGTGGCGGCTGACGACACCGCGTCCGGTCGTGTCATCCAGCAGCTTCACGACCCGCTCGTGAACTACCCACACGGTGAGGTTGAAGTGAAGAATTTGCTGGCAAAATCAGTTGAGACCAACGAGGACAAGACGGTCTATACGTTCACGCTCAAGGACGCAACGTTCCACAACGGCGACCCAGTGACCGCGAGCGACGTGGTCTACTCGCTCGAGCGCGTTGCAGGATCGCCACACTCAGTCCGGAGCGATTTCATCCTCAACTCGATCGGTGTCACCCACGATACCGACGGCGACGGCAACTACCAGTCGGGCTCGCTCGGCGTCACTGCTGTCGATGAGAAAACCGTCGAGATGGAGATCGAACAGCCGTTCCACGCGGTGCTTGAGGTGCTTGCATACAGCGCCTTCGCGATCGTCCCCGAGGGGATCGTTGGCTCGCTCTCCGATGAGGGCTCGCCGGACAGTCCATCCTCGCAGTACGAGGAGTTCGCGACGAAACAGCCCGTTGGTGCTGGACCGTTCCAGTTCGACCACTGGGAACTCCAGACCGAGGCGGCCGTAAACCGGTTCGATGATTACCACGGCGAAGTGGCGAAAGTCGACGATGTTCTCTGGCACGTCATCGAGGACGACTCGGCCGCGTTCAACAAAGCGATGGGTGGCGAAGCGGACATCTTCGAGATTCCGACGGCCAAATTCGAGAAAAACAGCGTCTCCGAGGATAAAACCGACGACAAAAACCGCGTCACCGGGTCGTACGGACCGGTGCGGGGCAAGACGCTCGATTATCTCAAATACCCTGAGGTTGGCACCTACTACATCGCGTTCAACGAGCAGAACGTGATCAAGCCGGTTCGTCAGGCGGTTGCCTACGTCTTCAACCAGGACGATTTCGTCGAGAACACGATGAAAGGCCGTGCGGATCCGGCATACCACCTCACGCCCGAGCTCATCTACCCTGGTGGTACTGAGGCTGCACAGAAACACGCTGAGCAGTATCCATACAGCCCTGGTGAGAGCGACATCGAGTCGGCAAAGCAGGTGATGCAGGATGCCGGCTTCGGTCCGGACAATCGCTACCAGCTCGAGTTCACGCACTACGAATCGGACACCTACTCGAAGCTGGCCAAACAGCTTCAACAGCAGCTCCAGGGCGCGTTCATCGACCTCTCGATCAACCAGTCGAAGTTCCAGACGCTGCTCCAGCGCGGTGAAAACGGCAGAAACGAGCTCTACTCGCTCGGGTGGATCGCCGACTGGCCACGTCCGGACAACTTCATGAAGCTGCTTTACCCGCCGAACACCGTTACTGGCGATCCAGCGTCGTACACCTATCTTGACTGGGGGCAGACGGATCAGTCGTCTGCTGCCGGAGCGGCCCGAACGGCGTTCGAGACGGTCGAGAGCAACCTCACGCCTACGCAGGAGGCTCAGGACACACGGAATGCGGAGTACGTGAAGATGGAAGAGGCAAACTGGGAGGACGCAATGATCATCCCGACCCATCACAGCGTGACCGAACTCTTCAGTTACCAGGATGTCCATATCCCTGATAAAATCGGCGGAATGGGATTCTCTCGCAACAAATGCAACACGATCTGGAAAGAGCAGTAAACGCGGAATAGATAGTCTATAACCGCCATTTTTCAGCGCGTATGCAGGCGTCTAAACGAAAGAAATAATTGCCACAAACAAAAATGCAGCAACGTATGTTACACGTACACCAATGCGCACGGAGGGGTGAACAGCCGTGAGTCGGTGGAACTACTTCCTCCGGCGATTGGTGCTTGCCGTCCCGGTGGTTTTCGTCGCAATGTCCGCAGTGTTTCTCATCTTGCGGGCGGGGCCACTGGATCCGGTCGCAGCGATTTTAGGACAGAAACAGGACCCGGTAATGGCCCATCAGATCCGACTGCAGCTGGGGATCATCCGGCCGGATGGATCGCCCGTCCCCCTGTGGGAACAGTATCTCGAGTTCATGCATGGACTGATCACGCTCAATTTCGGTCAGTCGTGGGTGATCAGCCGTGGGACGCCGGTGATGGATCTCATCGTCGCCCGCGCCCCGGTAACGATCTGGCTGGGCTTCTGGTCGGTGATGATCGCCCTGCTCATCGGCATTCCGCTCGGTTTCTACGCAGGATTGAATCCAAACACCTCATCGGATTATCTCGCCTCGTTCGGCGGGATCGTCTGGCGGGCAATGCCGAACTTCTGGCTGGCGATCATCCTTTCGAGCGTGCTCGTGAGCTCGCAGTTTTTCACCGAGTCACTGTTCGGTGTGGCACTCTCCTGGCGAGAGTGGCTCTGGGATACCGGCGTGATAGGGGGGCCACCACTGGACAATCTGGCCGACCCCGAGCAGCTGTTTGCTGCGATCAAATGGATCATGCCGGCTGCAATCGTCCTGGGGTCGTCTTCGATGGGCAACGAAATGCGAATTGGACGGACCGCTGTGCTTGAGACGATCAACTCGAACTACGTCGAAACCGCACGCGCGAAAGGGCTTTCCGGTCGGATCATCGTCTGGAAGCACGTCTTTCGCAACGCGTTGATCCCGCTCGTGCCAATCATCTCGGGTGAGGCGTTCTTGCTCGTCGGTGGATCGGTGCTCGTTGAGCTCGTGTTCGGTATCAACGGACTCGGCAAACTCACCTTCGATGCGATCAACTCCGCTGATCTCACGATGGCGGGTGGGATCCTGTTCATCTTCGCCGTGTTCTTACAGGTCATGAACATCATCCAGGACTTTCTCTACACGCTAATCGATCCACGAATCGGGTACGAACAATCATGAGCGAAACTGTTACACAGACGAAGTCGTTTGGCGAGCGGATCCTAGAGCAGCCCGGACCGGCACTCGTGTGGGTGCTTGGCCTTCTAATTTTGGGTGCTCTTGAGATGGGTGCGATCGCGGAGGTGACTGTGGCGATCGTGAGTGCACTAGCGAGTGCGTTCGCCTCACTCGGAACTGCCGTGCTCGGCGGCCCGGTGTTGCCTTCCATTTCGGGGTCGATTGCCGGTGGGTTAGAGAGCGCGGCGACCGTCGCCGCCGGCTTGCCAGATCTGGTGAGTCGATCGGTGATCCCGAACCAGGGATATCAAACTCCAGATGGCGTCTGGCACGGCACCTTCCTCGGGCTCGAACCGAAATACGCCTGGTTGCTCAGGGTGGCGCTGGTGTATGGCTACATGTTCGTGTTTCTCTGGTGGCTCTGGCGTGGCTACCGGACGTACGTGGCCAACTACCGGACGGCTGATTGGACGCCTCGTGACGACATGGTCCGCCGACTTCGCTCTCACAGCTGGGGGAAGTTCGGTATGGTCGTCGTGATCTGTTTCGTCGGGATGGCGATGTTCGCCCCAACTGTGAGTCCGTCGACGGGCGATCAGAACATGTACAACATGAACGCCCACGACATCCAGTACTTCGATGAGGAGACGGGATCGGTCGAGGAAATCTCCGTTCTCCAGGCGAACTTTCAGTCTGCCTCACAGGGGAGTGGCTCGCAGAACGTCGGCCTGTGGCAGTACGATGAGTTCAATCGGTTCCACCCGTTCGGGACACTCACCTCCCCCGGTCAGGATCTGTTCACGTTCATGGCCTACGGAGCGCGGATCTCGCTTCTGGTCGGCGTCGTGGCGATCAGTATTGCACTCGTGCTGGCGGCCGGTCTCGGCATGATCACTGCCTACTACAAGGGACTTGCCGATCTGACCGTGGTGTTCGTCAGCGACACGATCCAGTCGCTGCCGTCACTGCTGGTGTTGATGCTTGCCTCGATGGTCTTCAGCCACCACTGGCTTGGGAAGATCTATAACGGTGGCCTCCTGCTAGCAGTTATGTTTGGTATCGTGTACTTCCCGAATATGTGGCGGTCCATCCGTGGTCCGGCGCTGCAAGTGGCCGAAGAAGAATGGGTCGATGCAGCAAAAAGCTACGGACAGCGCTCGAGCACGACGATGCGGAAACACATGTTACCGTACATTCTAGGCTATCTGCTGATCTACGGATCGATGTCCATTGGTGGTGTCATCATCGGCACGGCCGGACTGACGTTCCTTGGCTTTGGCATCAATCCGCCAGTTCCCGAGTGGGGACGGGCAATCAGTATGGGTCAGGCGTACGTGACGACGCCCGCATGGCACATTTCGTTGCTGCCCGGGCTGTTGATTGTGGTCGTCGTGACGGGCTTCAACGCGCTCGGTGATGGCATCCGAGACGCAATGGACCCCGAAAGCGAGGGTGAAGATACCAGTGCCGGTGTCGGCGCCACCGGTGGAGGTGCGTAAGGAATGGCAACACCAGTTTCACAGACGACGACGGAGTCACCACTGCTGTCGGTGAAGAACCTGCAGACCTCGTTTTTCACCGACAAGGAAACGATACGTGCGGTTGATCGGATTAGCTTCGACATCCATCGGGGTGAGACCGTGGGGATCGTCGGCGAGTCCGGGTCCGGAAAGAGCGTGACAGCGCGCTCGATCATGGGCCTCGTCGATTCTCCCGGTCGCATCGTCGGTGGGAGCGTTCAGTTCAGCGATGTGGATACGGTCGAACGGCTGGCCGAGGAGTATCCAGGCCAGACGATCGATCTCGCAGATATTCGTGCCGAGCACGATCCGGCGGCGCTCATCGAACAGCTGCAGTCCCGGGAGGCAGATCTCTCACGACTGAACGGCCCGGGGATGGCCGATCGTGATCCAGTCGAGCTCGTCCGGGAGGGGTCGGTCACAATGGGTGATCTCGTGGCCGGTGGCTACACCGATCAGCTCGGCATCACTGACGAGGACGCATACATCGTCCGCGACGCTGACGACGGAGGCTTTGTGGACATCACGGGCGCATCGGAGGCTGCCTATCGGAAGATCCGCGGTCGCGGCATCGCAATGATCTTTCAGGACCCGCTTACCTCACTGAACCCGGTGTACACGGTCGGTAACCAGATCAAAGAGGCAATCCGCCTCCACCAGGGATTACAGGGCGATGAGGCCCACCAGGAGGCGATTCGCCTCCTTGAGGCGGTCTCGATTCCGGATGCTCACCGACGAGTCGATGAGTATCCCCACGAGTTCTCCGGTGGCATGCGCCAGCGTGCAGTGATCGCGATGGCGCTCGCGTGCAAACCACAGCTGCTGATCTGTGATGAGCCGACAACGGCACTCGACGTGACGATTCAGGCCCAGATTCTGGAGCTGCTGATGGAGATTCAGGAAGAACGCGACCTGGCGATCATGTTCATCACGCACGACATGGGTGTGATTGCCGAAATCGCAGACCAGGTCAACGTGATGTATTCGGGCGAGCTGGTCGAGAAGGCACCGGTCGAGTCCGTCTTTGGCGCTCCGAAACATCCCTACACCCAGGGGCTGCTCGAGTCGATTCCAGGCCGCCATCCCGACGAGGACCGCCTGCGGACGATCGAAGGCGACGTCCCGACGCCGAACGTGAAACCGACGTACTGTCGGTTCGCCCCCCGGTGTCCGAAGGCATTCGACGCGTGTGATGTGGTCCACCCCGTCAACGTTGATGTGAGCGAGGACGTTGATGATAATCACACGGCAGCATGTCTGTTGTATCCGGAGGATCTCCCCGAGAGTGATGCGGTCGAACACCACCGCAAGCGCGGTGATGGAGGTGATGACCAATGAGTGAACTGCTCCAGGAAGATGATCCAGCGACAAACGAGAACGGCCCGCTCGTTGAAGTTAACGGGCTCAAAACGTACTACGACACCGGTGGGCTATTCGGCTCAAATCCGGTGAAAGCTGTCGATGGCGTTGATTTTGCCATCGATCGCGGTGAGACGCTCGGGCTGGTTGGCGAATCCGGTAGCGGAAAAACCACGCTCGGCAGAACGCTCGTCCAGCTCGAATCGGCGACCGAGGGCGAGGTGCTGTTCGATGGCACGGATGTAACGACGCTTTCTGGCTCCGATCTCAAAAACTGGCGTCGTGAGGCTCAGATCGTCTTTCAGGACCCCGAATCGAGTCTGAACCACCGGATGACGATCGGCGAGATCATCCGCGAACCGCTCGACGTTCACGATTGGCCCAACTTTTCGGTCGCCGTCGACGATCCGGAGGACCGTTCTGTGTCGGTGTCTGGCGACGGTATACGCGCTGATCCGAACGAATCCGCTGATATCACGGTCGAACTCGCAGGCGCTGGACCGTCGATTGCAGTTCGTGATGCGCTCGCGATGAACGCCGATTCGGTGGATGTCTCGGTCTCCGAGCAATCATCGTCGGTGTCGGTCTCGGTGTCGGTCGCCGTCTCGAAAGCCCAGCTCCGGCGGGCTCACGTCAGAGACCTGCTCGAAACGGTTGGTCTCAGAGAGGAACACTACTACCGATATCCCCATCAGTTCTCAGGCGGACAGCGCCAGCGCGTCGGCATTGCCCGATCGCTCGCGCTTGAGCCGGAGTTCGTCGTGCTCGACGAACCAGTGAGCGCACTCGACGTGTCCGTGCAGGCGAAGATTCTCAATCTGCTTGAGGACCTCCAGTCCGAGTTCGGACTGACGTATCTGTTCATTGCACACGATCTCTCGGTGGTGCGCCACATCTGTGATCGAGTGGCCGTGATGTATCTGGGACACATCATGGAGATCGGCGAGACCGAAGAGCTGTTCCAGAACCCGGAGAATCCCTACACCTACTCGCTACTGTCGGCGATTCCGGAGCCGGATCCGACAGCCGACCGCGAACGGGTCACCCTCCGTGGAACGCCACCGAGTCCGCGTGATCCACCGTCTGGCTGTCCGTTCAGCACGCGCTGTCCGGTGAAGATCAGACCCGAGGCGTTTCGGGATGTTGATGAGCACACCTGGGAGAGCGTCGAGACACTTCGGGAGATCCTCCGCGAACGAGAGAATCGCGAGATGGGAGTCAGAGACCACGCGAAAGCACTGCTAGGACTCGAAACCGGCTTTGAGGACTTCGTTGATGTGGCCGAAGAGGTGTTCACCCGCAATGGAAGCCTCGAGGCCGAAGGCGTTGCAACCGAGGGGCTCGACGACTCTGCGCGCATCGAACGAGCGCTTGATGATATCGATCCCGTCGCCCGCGAGCCACTCAAAGAGACGATCGAGCTCGTGCTCGCAGACAAGGAGTCCCGTGCACACGAGCTCCTCGTCGAAACGTTCGAATCTGACTGTGGCGAACAGTCGCCCGAACACCACTCGGTGAGTGACTCCGGTAGAACGAGTTACTGTCACCGCCACCGGTCGGAATTCGATGACACGGCAGTCGCTTTCGACGACCTCCTGTCGAGTGCCGAGTGATGGCCAACGGACCCCCCGTTCGGTATCGCCAGCTGCTCGATCTGCTCGTCTACGACGGAGCGATCACGACGATCGTGCTCCTCGTAGGGCTGCTCGTCGGACTCATCACAGGCGGCGGGCTGGTGACGGCGAAGTTTGTCCTGTTCGTCGTTGGCTTCGTGCTGCTTGCGATCGGCACGTTCAAACTCAGACCGCGACCGCCGTGGAAAGACGAGTCTCGGATCCCATCAATGGACGAACAGCCGCTCCAGATCTGGCTGTACGACCACTGGCCGCTCGACTCCCACGGCTGTAGACCCCCCGATCGGCTGCCGATCGGCCTGAAAATCATGGGTGCGGGCGTGCTCGTGCTCGTGGTCTCGTTCGTTATGGAGTCCGTCTTCGGCGTCGTTCGGTGACCAATTGCCCGAAACAAATTAAATACTTTCTTCATACGTGTTATTTTTGACCGGTCAATGGACGAATACTCGCTTCTCGTTGCTGTAGAGAGTGAGGTTTAATGCCTGGGCGTCCCAGCTGTCAGTATGACCGAATTCGGTGACAGTGAGGACCCATCCGACCGAATTGCGGCGTCCTCCGAGGAGGCCAAATCTGCCTGGCAAGCGACGATCGAGGACATGAACGGCATGGCCAAAGAGCTCGCAGAACAGGGGTGGACGACGACGGCGATCGCTGCCGAGGACACGGCTCCAAATCCACCGGACAGCGAGGATTCGGATCGGTTTGGATTCATTCACGTCATTCCGGACAACCGGGCCACAGAGTTCACCGCGGCGTTCGATCGCGGTCACGGAGCGGGCGGTGGTTTCCAGGAGTATGAGGTGTATCGTTCGGAAGCAGCCGATCGCGCCTTTCAGGTGACGGTGTTGTACGACGAGCCGTCTGCGAACGTCATTTTGCTGGCCGGCAACTACGAACTCCGCAGCGCAGATCCACTGGCCAGAGCGGCGCGAGAGCGCGGTGAGATTTACACCCACGTACAGACGCTCGATCAGACCGTTCTGGGCAGTTTCAAACACGAAAGCTGGGAACACTTTTTCCCGGAGTGAGCGGGGCTCACTACACCCTGGTCCACGAGTATCGTCTGCACACATGTGTAAGGCCTTTGTAGTCCGACGGCGACGGGTTCGATATGGACGTTACAGATGCGATGACACCACGTGACGAGCTGGTTACGGTGTCGATTCCGGGGTCACGAGATGTTGCCCTGGAACACCTTCGTAGCCGGGAGTTTTCCTCCGTCGCGGTTCTCAAAACGGAAGACGGGACCGAAACGTTTCGTGGGCTGATTTCGCGGGAGACGCTGATCGAGAATCCAAACGAAGACCAGCTCGCGTTGCTGGTCGAGGAAGGCCCAACCACGACCGCAGACACCTCGCTCACCGCACTGAGTGCGATGATGGCAGATACCGGAACACGGCGCGTGCCCGTTGTGAGCGACGGCGAGCTTCATGGCATCATCACGATCACGGACGTAATCGACGCCATTGCTGACGGTCAGGCAGACGGTGACCAGTCCGTCGAAGGGTTCGCCACACAGACGGTCAATGCAATCTACGCGGAGACGCCCCTGTCGGTCGCAGAACGCGAGCTTCGCTTTGCCGATTTGCCGTATGCGATCGTCATCGACGATGAGACCGAGATTGCCGGTATTCTCACCGATGCGGATCTGATCGCAGTGGCCGAGATCGTCGAAGGCGAAGACGACACCGGCGGCGCAATGGCGGGCGACGACGACGAATGGATGTGGGAAGGGATCAAAACCGTTGGCAATCGGTATTATCCCACGCGAAACGTCGAGTTTCCGGACGGAACGGTCAGCGATTACATGAGCGATGAGCTCGTGACGGTATCGCGCACACAGACGGCCCAGGAGACCGCCCAGCTGATGATGCGCCATGACATCGAACAGATTCCGCTGGTCAGCGGCGGCGAGCTGATCGGCATCGTCCAGGATATGAATCTGCTGGAGGCAGTATGAGCGAGCCCCTCACCGAGCTGGCCAAACGGCGTGGGTTTTACTTCCAGTCTAGCGATGCATACGGCGGTGCGTCCGGATTTTACACTTACGGTCCCCAGGGTGCAGCACTCAAGCGAAACGTGATCGACGCCTGGCGCGAGCGATTCATCACCCAGGAAGGACACATGGAGATCGACGCGCCGACCGTAATGGGAGAGCCGGTGTTCGAGGCGTCTGGCCATCTCGACACGTTCGATGACATGATCATCGAGTGCCCGGCCTGTGAGCGCAGTTTCCGCGCCGATCATCTCGTCGAAGACGAAACCACGATCGAGGACGCAGAGGCGATGTCGTTCGAAGCAATCGAGGAGACGATCGCCGAGAACGAGCTCAGCTGTCCGTCCTGTGGAAATTCGCTCGCAGACGTTGCGGTGTCAGCGTTCAATCTCATGTTCGAGACGAACATCGGGCCGGGATCGTCCGCACCGGGCTATCTCCGCCCGGAGACCGCACAGGGGATCTTCGTGGAGTTTCCCCAGCTCAAGGAGTACGCGCGCAATCAGCTCCCGTTCGGTGTGGCACAGGTCGGGCGGGCCTACCGCAACGAGATCAGTCCGCGCCGGTCGATCGTCCGCGTCCGGGAGTTCACACAGGCAGAACTCGAGCTGTTCATCGATCCCGAACGAGACACCCCATCGATCGATCGAGTGCAAAATGTCACCGTTCCGCTGTATTCGGCCACCGCACAGGAGGGAGACGGCGAGGTCGTCCGAATGACGATCGGCGACGCTGTCGAAGACGAACTCGTCGAGGAGTGGATCGCGTATTATCTGGCGATCGCCGCAGAATGGTACGAATCGGTCGGGATCGACATGGAGCGATTTCGCTACCGCCAGCACCGACCGGACGAACTCTCACACTATGCCTCTGATACGTGGGATGCAGAAGTGTCGGTCGATGGAAACTGGATCGAGCTCACCGGCTTTGCCTATCGAGGAGCATACGATCTGACGAAACACGACGACTACTCCAACGAGGAGTACACCATCTTCCGACAGTACGACGAGCCGGTCACTGTCGAAGAGCCATCCGTCGATCCAGAGATGAGCGTGCTCGGGCCGGAGTACGGCTCGGACGCCGGCAAAATCGCCGACGAGCTGGCGTCGCTGGCAGAGTCCGATCCTGACGCGTTCGACGCAGAATCCGTGACTGTCACCGTTGATGGCGACGCGTATACGATCGCAACGGATGTGGCGAACTTCTCGAGAACGGCAACGAAAAACGGCGAGCACATCACGCCACACGTCGTCGAGCCGTCGTTCGGTGTCGATCGACTGCTGTACACGATACTGGCGCACAACTACCGCGAAGACGAGGTTGAGGGCGAACGCCGCCGTTCGCTGTCGCTGCCGTCGTCGATTGCGCCCACAACGGTTGGCGTCTTCCCGTTGATGACCAAAGACGGTCTCGACGACCGTGCCAGAGAACTCGCTCGCAAACTCCGCGTCGCGGGTTTCACCGTTACGTACGACGACTCCGGGCAGATCGGCCGGCGCTATCGACGCCAGGACGAAATCGGGACGCCCTTCTGCGTCACGGTGGATCACGAATCGCTTGAGGACGATACGGTGACGGTTCGCGAGCGCGATACGATGGCCCAAGAGCGCGTCCCGGTGGACGCACTCGAGGACTATCTCACAGAACGGACGTAAATGCACCCTGAGGAACAGCGACGACTCGTTCACTGCTCCGGCGCGCTCGTGCCACTGGGCTATCTTCTGGGGATGATCAGCTGGCGGACTGTGCAGCTGTTGTTTGCTGTTTGTAGTCTCTGTGCGCTCTGTCTCGAGTGGGCACGACTTTCCGAGCAACTCGAGCTCGGGCCGTTTGCGTCCATGTTGCGCGAGTACGAACGCGACGGTCCAGCTGGGTATCTGCTCTATTTTCTCGGCACAGTCGTCGTCGTGTGGACCGTTTCACCAACGATCGCGGTGCCATCACTGTTGGTGTTGATGGTCGCTGATCCCCTGATTGGCGTATTGTACTCCGGTGGGACACCACCAAGCAAGCCAGCACACGTGCTGGCGGCGATGTTCGTGGTGAGCTGGCTCCTCGCGATTGCCTTTGTGGGGCCGGTAGCGGCGATCTGTGGCGCGATTGGGGCGACGATTGCGGACGGAAAGAAACCGATCGTTTTCGGACACGTCATCGACGACAACCTCTCGATTCCCCCACTCGTGGCGCTCGGTATTCTTCTCGGAGATGCGGTGACGATACTGGTATAGCTCCCGCTGGTGACGTTCACTGGCCAGGCAAAAGCACTGCGCGAAATCGCACGTTGCCGGTTGACATGCGTTCGAATGCCCTGGATGCGTCTTCGAGCGGATAGGTTTCGATCATTGGTTCGATTCCGTGGAGGGCACAGAATTCGAGTGCATCCTGTGCGTCGCGTGCATGTCCTGCGTTCCATGCCTGCATCGATTGGCGGTTGGCGATGAACTGAGAGAGCGGGAGTTCGACCGGATCGTGGGGCTCGGCGATGACTAGCAGCTGCCCGTTCTCTTTGAGACCGCCAGCAATCGAGCCAATCGCCTGGGCGTTCGGAGCCGTTGTAAGGATCACGTCTGCTCCGCCCATCGATTGCAGTGCTACAGCTGGCTCTTGCTCGTTTGCGTCGAGGTAGTGGTCGGCACCAAGTTCAAACGCGAGCGATTCCTTCGCTGGTCCCCGGGAAACAGCAACGGTCTCAAAGCCCATTGCCGTCGCGATCTGGACACCCATATGTCCAACGCCACCGATCCCCTGGATTACAACCAGATCCCCAGACCCTGCCGGACTCGATCGGAGCGAGTTGAACGGGGTGAGTCCCGCACACACGAGCGGTGCAGCCGCTGGTGCGTCGAGCTCGTCCGGAATGCGTGCGAGTGCCTCGGCTGGTGCCGTCGTATACTCAGCGTATCCACCGTCGAACGTGATCCCCGTGATCGATCCGTTCTCGCAGTTGACAAAATCGCCGCGTCGACAGGGATCACAGACGAAACAGTGGCCACCATGCCAGGCGACACCGACTTGATCCCCGATGTCCCATTTCTCCACATCGGTGCCCACCACGTCAATTTGTCCAGCGATTTCGTGGCCAGGGATGTGCGGATAGTTAATCCCCGGGTACGCTCCCTCTTTGAGAACTGCATCCCCGCCACAGACGCCACACGCCTCGACGGCAATCCGCACCTCCTCGGGGCCAGGATCAGGAATTGGTTGATCGACGTGCTCGAAGTCTTCTCCAGCTGCACTGACTTGTACGGCTTTCATTGGCTCTCCTCTCCGTATATCAAGAACCAGCGATGAAATAACGATCCCCTGATATGAATTTAAGTAATCAGTATGATGTTCTGTATACTGGTGTCGTGCAACTGTTACGATGAGTGCTTGCGTGCCCCCTTTCGACGACCAGATCGCGTCCGAGAACACAGCGAACAGAAGCTGTTGTCGATCTTCGAGCATAGGGGTGGCTGAGATTAGCCTCGCCCGCCCGGACGGGAACGCTTAAGCTGCCGTGCCGGGGTAGCTACCACAATGGCGGCCGGAACGTCAGCGATCGATCTCGACCATCACCTGCTCACCCCAGAGCTGCTAGAGCGACGCGAGTATCAGCTCTCGCTTGCGAACACGGCGTGCTCGGATCACACGCTCGTGAGTCTGGCAACCGGACTGGGGAAAACGACCGTGAGTCTGCTCGTGACGGCCCATCGACTGGGGGCGTTTGAGGAGCAGTCCTCGCGAGCGCTGTTGCTCGCGCCAACCAAACCACTGGTCGAACAGCACGCCTCGTTCTATCGCGAGGCGCTGACGATCGATGACGAACGGATTGTCGTCTTCACCGGCGGTGTGTCGCCCGACGATCGGGCCGAACTGTTCGAAGACGCCCGCGTCGTCGTTGCGACGCCCCAGGTGATCGAAAACGATCTCATAGCCAACCGAATCTCACTCGAGACCGTCGTTCACTGCACGTTCGATGAGTGTCACCGGGCGACCGGCGACTACGCCTACAACTACATTGCAGAGCGCTATCATCAGGACGCCGTGAATCCGTTGGTGACGGCGATGAGCGCCTCGCCTGGCGGCACGAAAGAGGAAATTCTGACGGTCTGTGAGAATCTCGGGCTGTCCGATGTGGCCGTCATGACCGAAGCCGACGCCGACGTGAGCGAGCACACCTACGAAACGACGATCGACTGGGAGAAGATTGAGCTTCCAGAAGCAATCATTACCATTCGGGATTCGCTCAACGACGTCATTCGTGACCGTCTCGAAGCGCTGCGCGAACTTGGCGTCACAAACGTTTCGAGTCCGGACTGCTCACAGAAACAGCTCAACGCAATGCGTGGAAAGCTCCAGCGGCTGATCGACGCCGGCAACAGCGACGGTTATGAGGGGATGTCGATCCACGCCGAGCTGATGAAGCTCCGTCGGGCGGTCGAACTGGTCGAAACACAGAGCGTCGAATCACTCCGGCGGTATTTCGAACGCCAGCGCAACGCGGCCAAATCCTCCGGTGCGTCGAAAGCTGCCCAGCGATTCGTGAGCGATCCAGCCGTTCGTTCGGCGATGGACGCCGCCGAATCGTTTGACGACCTTCACCCGAAGTTCCGCCGCGCCCGCATTTTGCTCGCCCAGACGCTGGGCATCGACGATGGCGAGCGCGTGATCGTATTCACGGAATCGCGCGACACGGCAGAAACGCTCACCTCGTTTTTCAACGATCATTTCGAAACCCGCAAGTTCGTTGGGCAGGCCGACACGGATGGCTCAGACGGGATGACCCAGACTGAACAGCGCAAAACCTTAGAGGCGTTTCGCGAGGGCGAATTCGAGGTGCTGGTTTCTACTTCGGTCGCCGAGGAGGGCCTCGACGTGCCGGAGGTGGATCTGGTGTTGTTCTACGAACCAGTCCCCAAGGGCATTCGCTCGATTCAGCGGAAAGGCCGAACCGGCCGTGGGCGTGAGGGCCACGTGGTGGTGTTGCTTGCCGAGGATACCCGCGATGAGGCTTTCTTCTGGATTTCCCGTCGTGAAGAAAAACGCATGCAGTCCGAGCTCGAATCGCTCAAGGAGGTGGCCGGTGCGGTTCGATCGGAGCTCACACCCCCGGGTGCGACACACCCCACAGACGAGCAGTCGGCACAGCCCCAGGCCGGCCAGACCGCGCTTGATGCGTTCGAGCAACCAGCGGAGCCAGCCACTGAGGAGACGATTGACGGCCCCAAACCGACTCCCAGCGACGAAGACGGTGTCGAAATCGTCATCGATCAGCGAGAGCTTGACGCAACGATCGCCAGATCACTCTCGACGCGCGATCAGCTCACCACCCGGCTCGAAACGCTCGATGTGGGTGATTACATCTGCTCGGATCGGGTCGTCGTCGAACGGAAATCAGTCAGTGACTTTCTGGATACGATCGTTGAGGGCGATCGATCGCTGTTTGAGCAGATCAGCGCAGCGACCCGGAGCTATCAGCGCCCAATCGTCCTGGTCGAAGGATCACAGGACGCGCTCTTTGAAGGGCGAAACATCCATCCGAACGCGATTCGAGGCGCACTGTCGTCGCTTGCGATCGATTTCGGGGCGAGCGTGCTGTTTACGCCAGACGAAGACGGCACCACCGAGCTGCTGGCCACGATCGCCAAGCGCGAACAGCTTGACGACGACCGAACCGTGAGTGTTCACGGGGACAAACACAGCAAAACGGTGGCCGAACAACAGGAGTACGTCGTGAGTGCGATCGCAGAGGTCGGTCCCGTCACCGCCCAGGCGCTCCTCAGTGCGTTTGGCACCGTCGAGAACGTAATGACCGCCACTGAAGACGATCTCCAGACCGTCTCTGGGGTCGGTGAGGTAACCGCTTCTAGAATTCGGGACGTTCTCACTGCCGAATACTGAACATATCAGCACCGAATATTTATTACGGTAATTGACCAGTGTACAGCTGTATGAGTCAGAGTAACGCGATCAGTCGATCGGAGTTTCTGGTCTGGAACGACACCTCCATACGCAAACGCGCGATTATAGCGGGCGCGATACTCGGTGCGTTGGTGAACCTGAGCGCAATGGTTGTCCCGCTGTTCACGACGATTGGCGGCGGGATTATCGCGGGAATCGTGGCGGGCTACTGGATCGGTGGGCTGCGCGGATGGATTCACGGGCTGCTTGCAGGCGTTGGAGCGGGACTCGTTGGTGGCTGGGTGGTCGCGTTCATGGGAGCGCTCCTCGGTATGTACATCGCGCCACCGCTGCTCGTCTTGCAACTGGCGGGGCTCCAGTCGCCCGTCTTTTCTGCGTTCGGCGGAACGGTGTTCCTGGGACTGGTGGTCGGGCTGTTCATCATCTTCGATGGGATCATTGGTGGCCTTCTCGGCGCAGCTGCTCGGTCGGGTGTCGATCAGGTGCTCGGTCGATAGCTGATCGATCCCCGTTTTTGAAGACTCTGACTCAGTGATTTCGACGATGGTTTTCAACGACCCGATTATTCTCGCACGAGCTTTTTATCAGTGCGGCGATGGTGCGGTGGTATGACACGATCGGTTCGTTCGAAGCTGTATGATCTGACTGGCATTGAAGGCAAAAGCATCGAAGCAATCGTGATTGCATCGCTGTTTGGTGCATTCCAGGCGATCATCGTCTTCCATTTCGGGGACGTGACGGGTGTGAAAATGATCGGCGCATCAGCTGGCCACTGGGATAAGATCACCGGTGGGCTCATGGTTATCGTCTACAGTCTCATCTTCGGTGGGATCTTCCTGGGTGTCATCGCCGGCTCGGTCAATCCGTTCGTCACACGCGTGATCATGCTCTCACAGAACTCCGCTCTGTTGCAGAAGTTTCTCGTGCCACTGCTGACGCGATCTGCGCTCGGCGTTACACTGTTGGCGATCGGACAGCTCTACGGTATTATCATTGGACTCGTTTTCCACGGCATCCTCTTGCAGCTGTGGCTAGAGGCGATCGGAGCCCCAGCTCAGTTCCCGGCGTTCGGCCTGGCCTCAACGGTGGCCTGGATGGCCTACGGCGCGACGATGGGCCTCGTCTACGGACTGCTCATGGAGCAGTAACTGGATCTTAACGCAACTGAATATGATCGTTCAACGAATGACGTGCACTGAACGAAAGTATTCTCTGTCTACCTCCTGTTTTCGGGCAATAGGAGCCTTCTCGAGAATTCCATGTTAAATGCCCACGTATAGCCGGGTAAAAGTTCTCACAGAGTGACATAGAAACCTTGCCCGGGTCGATGCGTCCAGAAACGGATGATGCCAGACACTGTGTCTGGTCGGGAAGCCAGCTGTGAAATGTCGTCATCAGTGCCACCGAGTGAACAGACTCGATTACGATATGTTCATTTCGGCAGATATATATGGTTTCCCGACATCGGCCACTTTGGCACGCACGACATTGTCAACCATGTACGATAAACGCACGTTCGGTAAGGGAATGGGTGCATCGATCGCGGTACTCGCAGTGGTGGTGTTGGTGATGCTGTCTACGACGGCATACGCAGTGCCACTCGCCGGTATCGGCGGATTCCAGATTTCGGCCGATTCTCTGTCGGCCGATTCGGCATTCATCTACCCTGGCTACGACGATACGAGCAATCAGGAGGGCTACCCGATGGCGGTGATCGAGCAGGAGGGAGTGACGATTGAGGGAATGGAGCTCACCAAAACGTTCGACGTGAGTTCCATTCCGACGCTGGACGGGAACGCCCGCATCATGATGACGGCGAGCGACACGGTAACCGCCGACCAGCAGATGGTCAAGGTGAGCTCGCTTTCTGCCGATACGGCGACGTTCAACCAGCAGGTCATCGATGAGGCGAATTCAAACAGCCCAGCACAGCAGTTTGGTATCTGGGCCGGTGACGCGTCCACCGAGCAGGATAAGCTGACCGAGACCCGCCTCATCTCGCTGGAAAACGATGGACCGGCACAGACGCTCGAAGGCGCTGACATCCAGGCGCACTACCTGGCGTCCAGCTCGATCAGCCTGCCTGGACTGAGCCTCGACGTTCAGTATGATTCGGACGGAGACGGAAACTACAACGAGTAGATCCTGACACCGTCTTCGTGAATTCTGCTAGGCATCCCAGCTATAATGTCAAATTCAAATCATAATTCGAAGGAGAGCCGACGACAACGGTTCACCGACTGGCGACAGCGCCGTCCCGTGTTCGGTGGGTTGTTGGTGATACTCGGGAGTGTCCCGATGTACTACGTGTCGATACTCATCGCCAAGGATGTCATCTTCCTGCGAGGGGGATCGTTCATCATCGCGGGGCTGGTCGTTGCCTCCGGGATCTTCCTGGCTGGGGTGTTCACACTGACACGACCCGAGTACACCACCATCCTCGGCTACGTTGGTCTCGTGTTGATTGTTCCGTCGCTCGTGTTCACGCTCGGCGGTCTCGTGATCGGCGCGTTGTTCGTCTTGCTCGGCTCGAACCTCTGTCTCGCGTGGGAATCGGAGGTTGTCGAACAGCATTCCCCTCGAGAGCTGCTCACAAACGATGACGAATCGTCAGATGAGCCTTCGGGATTGCTTGACCGGTGGCGATAACACATGCGATCGAACATATTTCATCGACTGCGCACGATCCGACCTCGAACGGTCGCCGTGGGCGTTATCACGACGATGTTGGTGGTGAGCGCTGGCTTTGCTGTCGTCTCTTCCGGGCAGGAATCCCCGCCCGGCGTTGACGACCGAGTCACGTATACGATCACGACGGGAGGTATTTATCCGGACAGCAGTCTTCTGGGCGACACTTCGGGACATATCTGTGCCGAAAAGCTCTCAGAGGATGTGAATCGAGTCAAAATAGACGATGCCAGACTGGAAGATGTTGATATTTACGTCGGTCAGGAGGGCTCGATTCAGTCACACATCCAGTTCGACTCGGCAGAGGTAAATCGAAATCTCGTGTTGTACACGAACGGCGAGAGCGCGCTCGTGGACACGCTCGCCGAGCTCGGCGACCTGGGTGGTGGTGAGCTCTGCCTTCCGGAGGGGATCCCGAATCCAATTCCGACGACACTGGAGGTGTACTGGCTTGGTGTGTACAACCTCAATCCAGAGAACCTACAGATCAGCTCTTCGGGTACGATTCCGGATAATCTGCCCGATCCCACGCTCGATGAGGTGTTGAACGAGACGAACGCCACCGAAGACGATCTGATCAGTGAGAACGGAACCAGCAACGAGACGACCAACGAAACGACGAACGAGACGGTGACGCCAACGCCAGTAGCGACGACACAGGCGTCGGGATCCTCGACGCCACCGGCCACCACACCGGGTTCGACGTCAACACCGACAGCGCCACCGACTGAATCGTCGACGCCGACTGCTTCATCGACAGCAACCAGTTCGTCACCCCAGACCGACGCACAGACTGCAGCCGGCTCGGTAAAGCCGACTGCATCACCCACACCCGCACCTGCAACGCCTACTGAACCATCCGCCGAGGTCCAACGAGTACAGTCGACGGCGACTCCGAGTTCCTCTGTGGAGACACAAACAACGACACCGACGGAAAGTGACGACGAAGGGCTCCTTGAAGGGATCGTCTCGTCGCTCTTTGGTTGAGCACACTCCGTCGTGGTGTCGGTCAGTAATTTTTTGTAGTACGAGCACATTTCGCACAGAGACTGGTTAGCACTCGGGAAAGTGTATGTGTGTTCAGTTGCATGCATAGACATACACACGACCAATGACGGACAATGTCACTGCTGAACCTGCTGACGGAGAACGGGCACAGGCGATCGCCCAGCGGATCGTTGACAACGTCGAGACCGTCATCGTCGGTCACTCTGACACCATCGAACAGATCGTCACGGCAGTTCTTGCTGGAGGGAACGTTCTTCTGGACGACGTTCCCGGGGTGGGAAAAACCATGCTCGCCAGATCGCTGGCACGATCGGTCGATGGCTCGTTCAGGCGCGTGCAGTTCACGCCGGATCTTCTTCCGGGCGATATCACGGGCGTGAACGTGTTCAATCAGAAAGCCCGCGAATTCGAGTTTCAGTCCGGACCGATTTTCGCGAACGTGGTGTTAGCCGACGAGATCAATCGAGCGCCACCAAAGACACAGAGTGCGCTGCTCGAGGCGATGGAAGAACACCAGGTCACCGTTGATGGCGAAACTCACCCGGTACCGGCACCGTTTACGGTGATTGCCACACAGAACTCCGTCGCGGCGGATCAGACGTATTCGCTTCCTGTCGCAGAGATTGACCGATTCATGAAACGACTGCAGCTTGGCTATCCAGGCGCGACCGAGGAGGCCGAACTGCTAGACCGGATCGTTGGTGGCCATCCGATTGAGTCGCTCTCACCGGTTGCGACGGTCGCAGAGATCCGGAGTGCACAGGATGTTGTTGCCGACGTCCGCGTCGAACCGTCGATTCGGGAGTACGTCACGGCCATTGCGGAGTACACGCGCGAGCACGCAAGACTCGGGGTGAGCCCGCGTGGCTCTATCGCGCTGGTCCGTGCCGCACAGGCACGAGCAACGCTTGCGGGACGATCATACGTCCGTCCGTCCGACGTTCAGTCGGAAGCAAGGGTTACACTCGCACACCGAATTCGGCCGACAGCCGAGACGGACTCCCAATCGTCTGTCATCGAACGAGCGCTCGATTCGGTTCAAGTATGAACGTCACACGACGTGGCTGGGTTGTCATCTGCAGTGGTGTGCTGGCGATGGTAGCCGGTGGCATGCACGGTGCGCGCACGCTCGATGCAATTGCCGTTCCTGCACTGGTGCTTGTCGTCCTCGCATTCGGATGGGTACTCAGTCTCGACAAACCGACGGTTGAGCGTGTCGTTCCCGATCCCGCGCCGGTGGGGACGACCCACGAGATGAAACTGCGCGTAACCAGCGGCGGCCTTGTTTCCATCCACGAGGAACTGTCGGGGACGGAGCCGACTAGCGTGGATCAGCCGATAGATACGGAGACGTGGGTTAGCTATCCGATCACCTACGTTCGGCGCGGTCGACACACTGTTGGCCCGCTTCATGTCACGGTGAGCGACCCGCTCGAACTATTCACTCGCACATTTCGATACACAATCGCCGATCCCATTCTCGTGTATCCACAGCTGTCGCCGGTTTCGCCGCCACCGTCGCTGTCGGCTCTCGCCAGCACGTCGGGCGTAATCGAACGCCAGGAGTTTGAGCGGCTCAGAGAACACGTCCCCGGCGAGTCGTTGAGCTCGGTCGACTGGAAAACGAGCGCAAAACACGACGATCTGTTCGTTGTCGAGTACTCACACTCCGAATCCGGTGGCGTTACCCTCGTTGCAGAGGGCGTTGGCAACCGCCAGAACGTCGACGCGATGGCTCGAGCTGTCGCGAGTCTGGTGGCCTATCTCCGCACACAGGGCGTCTCGGTGACAGTAGTACTTCCGAACGGAACCGTTTCGACCGATCAGACAGCGTTTTTCCAGCGGCTGTTGTTCGTTCTGGCGACGACATCGCCTGGGCGGGTTTCCACTGCTGCGCTAGAGTCAGCTGATCTTTCCGTCGTTGGTCGACGCGGTACGGCAATGGTAACTGTCGATGGCAAGGAGTTTCCGTTTACGGCGTGTCTCGAGCCCGATCGTGGCAACGCACACGAGCAGATTGCTCCGGAGGTGGGCCTCTCTTGAACGACAGCACTCGCCAGCAATGGCTGCGCCTTGCGCTTGCGGCGACCGGACTCTCAGTACTTGGAAGCGCCTATCTGCGTGTGTTGTACACGGCGGTCGATATCGACGGTGATCCACAGCTCTTTTTCGTTCTCGTGGCCGGTGCGGTTATTACGGGCGTCATCGCAGGTCGGTTTGTCCCACTCAGTGGGGCAATCGTCGGTGGGGCAATCATCACGGCGCTCGGTTCTCTGCTGTACGTCTCGACGATACCGCCCGAGTATTCGCTCACGTTGACCATCAGTGGACTCTGGGGGGACACTACGGCGTTGCTCACCGGCATGTCGATCCTCAGAATCATCAACGCGGGAATGTGGGCCGTTGCCGTTGCCCCGATTCCGACGTTTCTCTTGGCGTATTTCGCCACGCGTCGGCAGTTTGGCTACAGCACGCTTATTGGCTGTGGAACGGTTGCGTTTGTGATTCTTACTGGCGATATTTCCGGAACGGACGCGTTAATCGGTGTGCTTGGTGGCGTGTTCACCCTCGGCATCGAGGGATTAGAGCGCCGTAAAGCACGATTGATGCAAACTGATCGCGTACTCGTTGTTCTCACGCTCGTACTCGTGGTGACGGCCTCAATTAGCATCGTTCCGGGAGGGTCTGCCCCCCTCGGTGCGGGCGGTTCGACCGGGCCTGGTGAAACTGTAGAGGCCTCACTCACACGATCGGACGACGAGCTGTCGGTTGGGGGCTCGATCAAACTCAGTCCAACCGTGCGATTCACAGTCGAGAGCGATCGCCAGTCGTACTGGCGAATCGGAGCGTACGACCGATACACCGGTGATGGCTGGGTCAGAACGGCCGACACTCACGATCCGGACGACGAGCTTACAGGGCCAAAAAGCGGTGGCTCGACATTCACACAGACGATTTCGCCCCGAGATACGCTGTCGGTGATGCCGGCCGCCTGGCGACCGACCAGCGTCACGGGCGCTTTGGCGGACGCTACGTCGTTCGGCGGTCTCAGGCCAGAGGGACGGCTCCAGCCGGGTGACAACTACACCGTCGAGAGTGTCGCGCCCAGATATTCGCCACGGGAACTCCAGAACGCATCGGGGTCGTACCCCAACGATCTACAGGATCGGTACACGCAGCTTCCCGATAGCACGCCGGATGATGTCTCTCGGTACACCGAACAGCTCACTGCCAACGCAGAGACGCCATACGATTCAGCACGGGTCATTTCGTCCCATCTGAAGAAAAATTGGAACTATTCGCTATCCGTTCGTGAACCCGAGGGACAGGTGGCTTCGACTTTCCTCTTCGATCGAGACGCAGGCTACTGCACCCACTTCGCGACGACGATGGTGACGATGCTCCGATCGCAGGGGATCCCGGCCAGACTCGCCGTGGGCTATGCTCCCGGTCAGCGCGTTGGACAGAACAAATGGGTCGTTCGCGGACTCGACGCCCACGCGTGGGTGGAGGTGTACTTCCAGGGTGTTGGCTGGGTTCGATTCGATCCCACGCCATCGGAGCCACGACAACAAGCAGAGCAGTCCGCAATCGATGCCGCACGCGAGGACGACGCCGCAAACGTGGACGTTTCGGGCTCCGCTCCGAACGAGACCGACACTCCCACACCAACTCCGACATCAGAGCCAACAGCTTCGACAGCAACGACAGAACCCGACCAATCAACCGCCACACCGAGCAGTGGAACGACACCAGATACCGGCTCATCGCCCGCCTATCGCCCGGAAGCGTTCGCTAACGCGAGTGCTGATGTGTCTGGCGGGGATGGCGAGTCATCGATCGAACTGCCGACGGCAAGCACTATCGTGTTCGGGATAACGATCGCTGGCGGGCTCCTGGCTGTCCTCAGACGGTGGGGAGTGTTCAGAGGGCTCCGCCGACTGATCTGGTTGTGGAGTCTCTCCCGGTCGGATCCGGCAACCGACGTGGAAGCAGTCTACGATCGGCTCGAGTATCTCTTGACGCGAGAACATCGACCACGTGATCCTGGTGAAACCAGACGCGAGTACGTCCGAGACGTGGGAACGCGTGAAGATCGACGACTGGTAGCAATCTACGAACAGGTAATCTACGCGGGTGATCGATCGGAATCACTCGTCAGTGAAGCAATCGAACTGTTCAAGCGTCGGCGAAGGGCGCTCGTCGGTGGTAACAGCTTTCGATATTCCTGACTGTTGTGCGCTGAACGGTCGATAGTGTTTAATAGGGCCATCGAGTAGTTCTGTCTGTAATGTCGGAAGTCTGCTCGACGTGTGGATTGCCCCAGGAACTCTGCGTCTGCGAAGACGTTGCCAAAGAGTCCCAGGAAATCAAGATTCACATCGACGAGCGCCGATACGGAAAAGAGGTAACGGTCATCGAAGGGTTCGATCCGCGTGATGTCGACATGGATTCGCTCTCGTCGAACCTCAAATCGAAGTTCGCGTGTGGCGGCACGGTCGAAGATGGATCGATCGAACTCCAAGGAAATCACAGCGGTCGAGTCGAGGACTTCCTCCGCGATCAGGGATTCAACGTGGCCTAACGAAGCAGTTCTCAGTCGTCGGTCTGTGCAACGTAAGTAGCGACTGCGTTCGCTAGAACGGAGCGTTTCCAGAGTCAGCCGCTGCACCCGTCAGTTCGTACTCCCAGCCGCGAAGGCCGCCGTTCAGACTCTCAACTGGCCCCTCGATACCTTCGTATGAGCCAATGAGCCGGGCGGCCTTGATCGAGGATTTTCCCAGCGGACAGACGGTGACGATGTGGTCTGTCCCTTCGAGCTCCTCGACCCGCTGGGGGAGCTCTGCGAACGGTAGATTTTTGCTTTCGGGAATGTGTCCTTTTTCGAACGATCCTGGGTCTCTGATGTCGACGATTTCTACGTCCTCGCCGTTTTCGAGCGCTGTGTGTAGGTCAGCTGCGCTGATCTCGCCGTCCATACTCGTTCAATGCAATGGATCGGGAAATATCGACCGTTCTCCGAAAGATCCTCCAGCAGAAGTCACTTTTTCTGTGAAAAGGAAGGACAGCTATGGACGACAACTTCGTTCGAACGCGCATCAACCAGCTGTACATTCTGGGGTTGATCTGTTCGAGTTCACTGTTTGGGCTGGTGTTCGGAAGCCACTACCAGGATCGAATCAATCTGACGATCATGTGTTTTTTCGCACTCGTCGTGGTCGTACCCCTCATCACGACCTACGTCGTTCCGGACGGCTGAGTGGCGCTGTCGGTGCTATCGCACCTAGAGCAGTCCTTCGTGGTCGGCGAGCAACAGCCCCTGGATCGTCGCCCCGTTCGATGGGTTTTCACGAGCGACGGTGAGCGCATCCTCAATCGGAATTTTTCGCACGGTGATGAACTCGTTCGGATCGAGCTCTCTCTCAGTGGGTTCGAGATCGCTCGCGAAGACGTAGCCACGCTGATGGGTAAGGAGTCCCGTTGCAATCCAGCTGTCCTCCAGAAACGTGGTTTCATCCGCAACCAGACCCGTCTCTTCTCGAAGTTCGCGTCTGGCTGCTGTTTCATAGGCTGCTGGTTCGATTGTGGCGGTCTCTGTGAGCCCTCCCGGCGTGTCCGCTCTCTCGACTGGTTCCGCACAGTCCATTGTGTCGACGATTCCGGCGGGGAGTTCGAGATCGAACTGGCCGATCGGGGGCCGGAACTGCTCGACCATCACTAGCTCATCGCCGTCGCGAGCGACGACGACAACGGCCGGCGAAAGCCGCGCCCAGTAGTAGCGCTTTTCGGACCCATCGGGCTGTCTGTACAGATCGTACCCGCCAGTGTACCAGCCCGTCTCATATTCGGTGACAGACTCCAGCAACACCCACTCTTCAGGTGGTTTCTCAATCATCCTTCTGGATGACCGGCCGGTAGTATTTCCCGAACGCGTGGCGACGCAGCGTCTCGATGGCCGCGCGCTCTTTTTGTTGATAGGTCGCGCCGACGACTACGGATTCGAATTCGACCGGGTGGAACACGACGTTGTCGACCGTTTCGCTGCCGATCAGCTCGACCTCGTGGTTGTGGTCGTCACACCAGCGATCGAACTCCTCGGCAGTTCCAACCATCACTTCGAGCAACGATCCGAACAGCGCCTCGTGCGCCGTAGAGATGACGTCGGTCGTCACCCGTTCGTCGTACTCCGAGCGATCGAACGACATCGCCTTTGTCGTCGATCTGACGACGGTCTGGGCGGTACCACCAACTGCACCGTAGCGTTCCCGGACCGCGGTTTCGGTGGTCGGATTGAGTATCCCATCAGAATGCATGCCCGGTGCTTGCGAGGCCGGATAAATAGCAGCCACGGTGTTCGTCGTCAGGACTGATCGCGCTCTCTGGTCAGCTCACGTGCTTCCTCGAGCACCGCCTGGGCCTGTGCGTCGAGCGTCTCACCGCCTGAAACCATCGACGGTTCGATTGCGTGGTCGTGGTCGTGATCATGGTTCGGTGTCGTATCCTCGAACACCTGTGGAAATTCAGTTGTAGCAACGACAGTCGAGAGCTCCGCTCCAAGCTCGTCTTCGCCCATCGATCCCCACTCCGGTACCGTCTCCTCGAGATACGTCTCGTGGTCGTCGCTATGAACCATTGCACGAAACGCGAGATGATTGGCCAGATGCGACTCATCGGCCTGCGGTATCGAACAGACCGGACACTCATAGCCCATACCTGACAGTCGCAGTGGGGCGAAAATATCCCTTTCGCCGGCGGCCATCCATTGAAACTGTGTCACGATGTACCGTCGTTCGGGCAGATGTGTTAATATAGCATATATGGATTAATATTATATAGACTGAACCGCTAGTCACGGCAATGATTGCGAGTAGCCGTTCGATTGCATCACGTGGCCGAGAGCGCTTGACCAGTTGGAGGGGTGTCTGACGATGGCGACGGGAGCGTCCGTCCCCAAGGATGCCACTGAAGAGCCTTCTGAGGAGTCAGCGCTCGAAACTGCCCGCCGGCAGCTCGATCAGGCGGCGACGTTGCTGGATATCGATCCGAACGTTGTCGAACGGTTGAAACATCCACAGCGGGTCGAACGTGTCTCGGTGCCGCTCGAACGCGATGACGGTTCCGTCGAGGTGTTTACCGGATATCGCGCACAGCACGATTCGGTCCGTGGGCCGTTCAAGGGTGGACTCCGATACCACCCTGACGTGAGCGAGGACGAGTGTATCGGGCTGGCAATGTGGATGACCTGGAAGTGTGCAGTGATGGATCTCCCGTTTGGTGGTGCGAAAGGTGGGGTTGTCGTCGATCCAAAGACGCTCTCGGACGAGGAAAAAGAGCGCCTCACCCGACGGTTCACACAGGAGCTCCGCGACGTAATCGGGCCAATGGACGACATTCCAGCCCCAGATATGGGAACGGACGCCGAAACGATGGGCTGGATCATGGACGCCTACAGCATGCAAGAAGGTGAGACGACGCCGGGTGTCGTCACCGGCAAGCCGCCGGTGATCGGCGGTTCCTACGGTCGTGCTGAGGCTCCCGGTCGGAGTGTCGCGATCATCACGCGAGAGGTCTGTGAGTACTACGATCATGACCTCTCGGAGACGACGGTTGCAGTCCAGGGCTTTGGCAGCGTCGGTGCGAACGCAGCCTCCCTCCTCGATTCGTGGGGGGCAAACATCGTCGCCGTGAGCGATGTCGATGGGGGCGTGTACGATCCCGAGGGACTCGACACCTCGGCGATCAAATCCCACGGCGAGCAGCCAACGGCGGTTGGCTCCGTTGAGGACGCAGAGCGGATCTCCAACGAGGAGCTGTTGACCCTCGACGTTGACGTGCTCATTCCGGCAGCGATCGGCAACGTGCTCACCGAGGCCAATGCGCACGACGTTGACGCATCGATCATCGTCGAAGGCGCGAACGGTCCGACCACCTCGACGGCGGACGCGATCTTCGAGCAGCGTGGGATTCCGGTGATTCCCGATATTCTGGCCAACGCGGGCGGCGTGACCGTCTCGTACTTCGAGTGGCTGCAGGACATCAACCGGCAGGGCTGGACGCTCGAACGCGTCAACGAGGAGCTCGAATCACGAATGCTGACCGCCTGGGAAAACGTTCAGGAGGCCCACGAACTCGATGCGGACGTGTCGTGGCGGGATGCCACCTACGTGGTTGGACTCCAGCGGATCGTCGAGGCCCACACCTACCGCGGACTCTGGCCCTAGAGCAGATCAGCTTTTTTGAACTGGAAGTAGCCAAATAGCGGCGTTATCACCATCCAGCCGAGGAGGACGACCGCCGCAACGGCAGGCGTTTTCGCGATCGTTTCGGTGTTCGAAATGATCTGCACTGTTCCGTCTACAAAGATTCTATCGGATGGATAGCCCAACAGTGGATGGTGAGCGTTTGTCGTGGTGAACTGCGACGTGAGCGTGATGTATGCGTTGAACGGATTCAACGAGGCAATCCAGTAGAACCACTCCGGATGCGGTGGGTTGGTGTCCCAGACCAGCAGGAATCTGATCGCTGTCCAGCCGATCCGCAGCGTGGCCAGTGCTGCAACCACGATGGCAACGACCTGGTAGATCGAGTTGCCGTACGTTGAAGCGGTGAGTCCCAGGCCAACGAAGACGAGTGCGTACGGTATTGACACTGCAGCCAGGCCGAGCATGCTCAGGAATGAGCCCGACTGGTAGGTCAGCTCAACGATGATCCCTGCCAAAAGCAATCCCAGAACGAGCGGAATGACCACGACCAGCGACCGGCTGATGAATTTTCCCACGAATGCATCCGAACGGCTGTTGGGCAATCCCACCAGGAATCGAATGCTTCCCGAGTTTCGCTCACCAATGATGGTGGCGTAGCTCGAAAGCAGTGCAACGACCGGAATTGTTAGCGACAATAGACTTCCAACGCCCACCACAGCCGTGTCCATAGATGGTCGAAATGCTAGTGGCTGAAATAATAATGGCCAACTGAGAACCAGCACGAGCCCGATGGCGAAGCCCGTGAACAGGACGGCTGTGATGGCGATCAGCTTTGGATCGCCGAGAAAGACGAGTGCAAGGAGGATTCCAACGATTAACAGCCCACCGACCAGTCCAACCACCGAGCTGGGAGCGATCCCAATCAGCCCGATAATGACGACGGTGCTCAGTGCGGTGATTGCGGCCACTGCCGCGCCCGTTCGAGAGCGATAGACGCTGGTGAGATCCCGTCGGAGCACGTCCTCGACGGTCATGGAGAGACCTCCGTCACCGCTGAGAACACGTCGTCGAGCTGTGAGTCGTTCGTGGCGAAATCAACAAGCTGACTGGTCTCAGCCGCGGTGTTTAACACCCTGAGTTTCGTTTCGGCGTCGTCTCTGCATTTGATCTTGATGCGGTTGTTCTCGGTGCGCACGGCACTGACGCCGGCAAGCGCGCGAATCGTTTCGAGGAGTTCATCGGTGACCTGCTCAAGCTGTAGTTCGAGTCGGGTTCGGCCACCCAGTTCGGACTCCAGTTCGTCGATCGGACCGACAGTTTCGAGTCTCCCCGATCTGAGAATGCCGATCCGGTCGGCAACGGCCTCGACCTGTGAGAGGATGTGACTCGAAAAGAACACTGTGGCTCCGCGGTCTGCCTGTGCGCGGACGATATCGCGGAGCAGCCGCGCGCCGTTTGGATCGAGTCCCGTCGTCGGCTCGTCGAACACCAGCAGATCGGGCTCGCCAACGATGGCCATCGCGATGGCCAGGCGCTGGGCCATCCCCTTCGAAAACGTCCCAGCACGCCGATCAGCGGCGTCTCCTAATGCGACGCGATCCAAGAGCTCGTCGGGATCATCGGCTGCGTCTTTCGTCGCGATCGCGTGCTCGACGTGCTCGCGCGCGCTCAGTCGCGGATAGACGCCGTATCCCTCCAGTAGAAGCCCTGAGCGCTGACGGACCGACACGGAGTTTTCGTGGACATCCTCCCCGAACAGACGAACCCCACCGCTCGTCGGGCTTGTGAAATCCAGCATAACATTAATCGTCGTCGTCTTTCCCGCACCATTGGGTCCGAGAAAGCCAAACACCTCTCCACGCTCGACCGACAGTGAAAGTTCCTCGACGGCCGTGACGGAGCCATATCGCTTCGTCAGGTCGTTTATTTCGATCGCTGGCATTGTCGCTTGATTGGAACTGCCATACCATACGGCATAACTCTTCTGTCTGACAGGTACTGCTGGTGGTTCTGAACGAATGTGTCTTCTTGCTGTCGTCGGTTCAGCCACCAACCAGCAACTGCAGGATTCGCGTTTCGATTGTTGTGCAGAGGGTTGTAAACCGGTTCACCGCTGGAGCAGCCGTGGCCACCACCGTGACACCGATCAGTGCTGCTCCGAACCCCCCTGCGATATCGATTGGATAGTGGACACCCACGTACCAGCGAGCGACGCCGACGAGTGTGGCGAACACGAGCAGAAGTATGCCGGTCGCTCGATCCCGAAACGCGAGGATTCCGAGCGCGAATCCGAACGCCACGGTGGCGTGTTGACTCGGAAATGAGTTTTCGGGGGCATCCACGAGCAGCGTTTCGTGACCGACCATGTACGGCGCTGGATGACTATACAGGGCTCCAAGCGCGTAGGAGCCACCGAGTGAAGCGAGGATCGTCACAAAAACGAACACACTACTCGATTTTCCCTCCGACACCGGCAGGCCTGGAATTCGTGCCTTCTGTTTTGCTATCGGAGAAGCGTCTGACTCCCCACAGAACCAGAGAAACACGAGTGTGACTGGGATGAGAAAGATGAGTTTCTCGGCAGCAACTATCATCAGTTCGTTCAACAGCGGTGGGCCGTCCACACCGGCAAACAGGGCGATGGATCCTGGTATATCTATCATCACTGTGTTCGATCGATCGCCCTGAGCCATGGTAAATAATGGAGATTGTTCTGGTCGAATTTCGTACGTATAGGCCTATACACGCATGAATTCGGCATAATTAGATTCTGTCTCTTCCCCTGGTATATCCGGCATCTGTGGTTACCAACGCCGTGATATCGTGATACAGCGGCTAGGATTTCATCGGAAAATGATCAACGATATACTATGTGGCCCCATCGTGGTCGGTGTATGGGCGATCGAACTGCCTCATTGCTCACGAAAACACAGCGTCGGCGAATTCGCAACGAGTTTGCCGACCTCGATGAGGAGAAAACGTTTCGTGATCAACAACGGATTCGCAGCCGCGTGCGATCGGGACTCTCCGATTTTTCGTTGCTTGTTGCGTATCCAGATCGACAGCTGGCGCTGCTAGTTGAAGATGAGGATCCCCAGTCGCTTTGCGACGCGCTCGCGGACACGACGATTGTGGTCGAACGCCTGCGTGCACAGTGTGGGCTCGAACGAGCGGAGCTGCTCGAAACGGCGCATGATCGGGTTGGGCAGGCAGACGACATCCCAGGACGCGACGAAATTGATCTTCGAACGGTATCAGAGATCCGCCGCGAAATCGAGGCCGAACACACCGCTGAAAACGAGCCGGGTCGCTGGGACAGACGAGCGAACGGACTCGTGAAACTCGGCACTTGGACGTTCGTCTGTATGCTGCTGGTGTATGCGGTGTGCATGCTGTTTGGCTTCTCACTCCGTGGGACCCCGTTTTCGCTTCCGTACTGGGGGCTGCTAAGCATCTTCGTGTTCTGTGCGACGGGCTGGCTTGCTATCGTGGCGACTCAGGCGTTGAAACACACTGTCATTCCGACGATCGTGGGGCTGTGTACGCATCCCAGAGAGCAGATCGCGAACGCGATCATCCATCCATGGAGTGCGATCCGCAGCTCCTGGGAAGAGCTGTGAGAAACAGGGCTGATGAATGGATCGACCGCGTGTTCATCCCGAGTATTGTCGCCATCCGTTGCGAAGTCAAACCACCCCATCGAACCGTTTGTAGCTGCTATGCATTCTAGACGTAGAACGAATCAACCAGGAACTATTTCCTGTATCATAGAGAATCGGTTCGTATATGACTGGGACAACAACTGAAACCGTCTGGTATAAATCAATCCCATTCACCTGTCTGCTGTTGGGACCCGTCTTCGTTCTTCTCTGGGCGGTTTCTGGCTACACCGGATTTCTATCGGCATATCCACCCGTTGTGGGTGGACTGGTACTCACGATCACTCTTGGGATCGTTCTCGACCGGACCGGACACGAGATTCTGGCAGTCTTCCTATCAGCTATTACACTGTTTTTCATGGGTATCGTCGTCGTCTTCAGTTTGCTCTCCGCAGAGCCGTTCTGGTCGTCGGTCTACGATGAAGTCGGCTCTATTGCGGAGTTACTCCATTTTTTCGTCATGGTGGGCTGGATCACGGTTGGTGAACCGCTCTCACTCAATGCTCGATTCGTGCTTGAACACCCGGATCCGTTTGTTGGCTCTCTCGGACTCGTTGGTGTCTGTGCGACTGGTCTCATCGGATTTGCTCATCGTGACATCCGATCGATCTCGATGGTGACGCTGGTTGGAAAAATGGTGGTGTTGCTGGTGGTGTTGTTTATCCTGACAGTTGTCATGATTGTCTCGTTCTGGCACGTGGTTGAGACGCCTGTGGGGCTGGTACTCTTTGGAGTAGAGTCGAACGTTCCCACCTACGCGATAACGACGCTGTTCGTCGTCGGATATCTGGTGGGCGAGTTTCAACGACTGCGTTCGTTCCCAGACAGCGTGACGCAAGAGTATACATCTCTCGCGCAGAATCCAGCGGTTGACGATATCGTACAGCGAATTGCCACGCAATACGACGTACCAGTGCCGACAGTTACCATTATCGACGGCCAGGAGCCGTTCGTGTTCACGGTTGGCTACCGACCAACGAACACGACGCTTGTGATCCAGTCATCCGTGCTTGACCGGCTCTCAGAACGAGAGCTGGAGGCAGTGATCGCTCATGAACTCGCTCACGTGGCCAACGGCGACGCGATGGTGATGACGATTGCATCGCTTCCCATGTCGCTCGCATCGAGACTCAAATCACAGGCCACGACGGATCCGTTTGGTGGGGCCGATGATTTCTTTGGGCAGTTTGCGTCGAACGTGTGGAACAGGGGGTTGGCCCTCTTTGGTCTGTATCTCGCGATTGTCGCTGAATTCGTCGTCTTGTTCAGCCGACCGTTCGTTGCGGCCGTCTCTCAGGCCCGTGAACGAGCTGCCGACCGGGCTGCAGTCGCCGTGCTGGGAACACCAGCGCCACTGGCAAGTGCACTCAGAACGCTCGATACGTCCCGGCCGAGCACGCCACGACGTGATCTTCGCAACGTTTCGATGCTTGGAATCGTTCCACTCGAAGGGAATCAACAGTCAGCCGTCTTTTCGTCACATCCATCCGTTGCGGACCGGATTTCGGCGTTCGCTGACGGAGACGATCTTCCACCCCATCTCATGGAATCATCTCGCGAATCATGATCAGCGCGTCCTCGCCGTCGTGATAGTAGCGCGGAATCGTCTGGTGATAGACGAATCCGTGGGATCGATAGCAGTTGATGGCACTGGTGTTCGAACGTCGCACCTCGAGTTTGACGGTCGCTGCACCGCGCAACCCGAGATCGGAGAGTGCTCGCTGAAGAATTGTCGACCCGATTCGTTCTCCCCGGTGGTCCGGATGGACGGCAAAATCTTTGATATGACCGATTGCTCGGCCGTGATTCGGCGTTAGATCGGCAACAATGTAGCCCACGATCGTTCCCGAACGCTCGCCGACGAGAAACGTTGGCTCACCAAGAAACTGCTCGAACGCCTCGAGGTTCCAGGGCTGTGCGAACGATGCCTGCTCGATCCGATACACCGAGAGCAGATCTGCGCGCACAGCCTGACGAACGGCGCAGTTGGTGTCGGGAACGATTGCGGTCACACCTGGTGGTAGGTGGGGTTCGCTCATAGGTCTGCCGTCAGACGCGAAAAAACCGCGATGATTTCAGTCGTCAGCCGGGGCTGCGCCGTCGGAGCCAAAGGAGTGCTGCTTGCGGGTGTGGGCCAGCTTCCCACCGTCAGCAACGATCTCACGCTCGCGCTCTGAGGCGTTGAGCGCTGCAGTGAGCTCCCAATCGTCATTGATGCGGACGGTGAACGTCTCTTTGCCGTCACGCACGCCCTGGGCAACGTCGTCGACGATCTCGATCTGGTCGCCCTGTTCGATCTGCTCGTAATCCGCTTCGTCGATCTCAAGCGGAAGCAGCCCGAAGTTGAATAGATTCGCCTTGTGAATCCGAGCGAAGCTCTGTGCAAGCACGCCTTTCACACCGAGGAACATCGGACAGAGTGCCGCGTGCTCACGCGAGGAGCCCTGCCCGTAGTTCTCACCGGCGACGAGGAAGCCACCGTCGGAATCGAGCGCCCGCTGGGGGAACGACTCATCAACACGGGTCAGCGTGAAGTTGGCGTACTCGGGAATGTTCGACCGGAACTTCAGCGCTTCTGCGTTGGCGGGCGTGATGTGATCGGTCGTGATGTTGTCGCCCATCTTGAGGAGGTTCTCACCGGCCAGCTGCTCGCCCATCTCGTCTTTCAGGGGGACATCGGCGATGTTCGGTCCCTTGACGAGCTCGTCGTCAACGGCTTCGTCTGGTGCGATGAGATCGGTCGTCGAGCCGTCGTACTGCTCTGGCATCTCCAGTCCTGGTGGCTCGAGGTCGCCGAGCTCCTCTGCGAGGTCACGCGGATCGACGATTTCGCCCTTGATTGCGGCCGCAGTGGCCACTTCCGGCGAGCACAGATAGACCGAGTCGTCCTCGATGCCCGACCGACCCTCGAAGTTGCGGTTGAAGGTGCGCAGACTCACTGAATCGCTTGCTGGCACGTGACCGATACCAATACAGGCACCACAGGTGGCCTCCGAGAAGTTCACACCAGCAGCCATCATTTCAGCGGTCCAGCCCTGTCGGGCGAGGATTTCCGAAGCCTGTTTCGAACCGGGTGCGACGATCAGATCCGTCTTCATGTCGACTTCGCGGCCTTCGAGCATCTTCGCTGCCGGGAGGATGTCCTCGTAGGCACCGTTGGTACACGAGCCGATAATGACCTGCTCGACGGACTCGCCGGCAACCTCACGAACCGGCACGACGTTGTCCGGCATCGACGGCGTCGCGATGAGCGGCTCGAGATCCGAGAGATCAATGGTGAGCTCGTCGTCGTACTCGGCGTCTTCATCCGGGCCGATCTCGACGTGGTCGTCCTCGCGACCGAGGCGGCTGAGATACTCCCTGGTGTTCTCGTCGGTCGGGAAGATCGAGGAGGTTGCTCCGAGCTCCGTCCCCATGTTGGTGATCGTCGTCCGCTCTGGAACCGAGAGCGTTTCGACACCGGGACCGGTGTACTCGAAGATCTTATCCACACCGCCTTTCACGGAGAGACGGCGCAGCATCTCGAGAATGACATCCTTTGCGGTCGCCCAGTCGGGGAGCTCGCCCTCGAGTCGCACGTTGACGATCTCCGGCACGTCGATGTAGTATGCGCCACCACCCATTGCGACCGTCACGTCGAGCCCGCCAGCACCGATCGCGAGCTCGCCGAGCCCACCAGGCGTCGGCGTGTGTGAGTCGCTGCCGAGCATCGTCTTGCCCGGTGCTGCGAAGTTCTCCTTGTGTACGTTGTGACAGATCCCGTTGCCCGGTCGTGAGAAGTGGGCTCCGTACGTTCCGGCCGCCGATCGTAGGAATCGGTGGTCGTCCGTGTTCTTAAAGTCGAACTGGTAGGTCTGGTGGTCACAGTACTGTGCAGCCAGTTCTGTTTGTACTTCGTCCAGGCCAAGTGCTTCGAACTGGAGCCAGACGAGCGTCCCCGTCGTGTCCTGTGTGAGCACTTGATCGATCTCGATACCGATCTCCTCGCCCGTTTCGAGTTCTCCTTCGACGAGGTGATCGTCCAGAATTTTCTCAGTGAGCGTCTGTCCCATATCGTCTCTAGTTCCACAGCCCATCGGTATAAACTCCACGTGTTCGGCCCCTTTTGCGCTCTCCGTGGGGAAATTGGCCGTTCGAGCGTTCGAGACACCAAAATATAATTAATTTACAATAATGTTAGTTTGAAACGCGCTATCGAATCAGTACGGCTCGTTTTTGAGCCCGAGCCGAAACGCAACGACGTTGAGTCCGAGATGCAACAGCGGCGTGATGACGAGCACAATGAGAACCACAGCCGGCGAGAAGGTGTCGAAAAACCATCCTGGCGCGAGAATGGGGGTACAGATGAGTGCGCCAACGACGAAATCGAGCTGGTCCAATCCAGGGACAGGACTGCCACGTTCGCGGTTCAATCGGCGTTTCACGAGCGACGCGCCAATGTCGCCACCCATTGCTCCGCCGGCCAGTCCGAGTAGCGCGAGCAACGGAAATGTTGGAACGAGCCCGTCTATCGGAAGCCCAACGGCGAGCAGGTTGAGCAGTACTCCAGTGAGAATTCCAGAGAGCGTTCCGCCGATCGTTCCCTGCCAGGTTTTGCCGTCACCGAGCAGCCGTCGGCCGCCGATCGTGCGACCACCATCAATCGGGCGGCCGCCGCCCACGACGACGGCGGCGTTGTTGGGAACGTACGCCGGCAGCATCGCCCAGAGTGCGACGATAACTGATTCAAACATATCCACACTGCAGAGGGGTACTCCCTTAAAAACACGCAATCGTTGTCCAGCGAACGAAATGGGTTTGTTGCCGCCGGATTGAGCTGTGATATGACTGGGCCCTGCACGCGCCGGTCGTTGTTATCGTTCGTGGGCGGGCTAGTTGTTTCGACTGCAGGATGTGTCGATTCGCTTCAGCAGTCGGCCGACGAGACCACGACAATCGAGCTTACGGAATCGTCTCCTGCACTCACACGGACGGCGTTCGAACGCGTTGTGTCACGCCAGGCAGACCGGTTTGGTGATCACGGCATCTGGGGAACGACAGGAACAGCGTCTATCTGGCCGCTTGAGGATGCGTTCGTTGGTGGCTGGAGCCAGTCGTGGACGGTCACCACGGAAGAATCCTCGAGTGATGGGCTTCGAATTCCTGGTGAGGCCGTCGCTTTTGTGAGCAGGCCGCAGCCTTCCGGGGAGACTCCTGACCGGCGACATCTGTGGCTCTGGGCGGGTGGAGCGCCCGACCAGCACGCAGATCGGATCGGTCAGGCAACGCTGTCCGTGTTGCGGTTGTCACTGTCGCTCAATTCGGGGACGATCGACGCAATCAGTCCTCGAACGGACGTTGGTCCGGACGATGCACCGGTCACCATACGCCTTGGCGAGTCGACGGGCGTCAATCGACCGATACCAGCCGGTCGGATCGTCCCAAAACGTCCAGAATCGAACGATAATCAGTCCATCACGTTCGAATGGGCTGGCGTTCATAGCGGCCCACTCTCCGTGTTCGGCGCGTGTGCGATCGCGACCGATCAACCGCTCTCCGGTACGCTGACGATCGAGGCGGCCGGATCGGTCGGAACGGTGTGACTATTCCTTATAGCCGAGATACTCGAGACGTGCGGTGGCCTCTTCGCTCATCTCCTCGAGAAGCTCATCGTCGTCTGCATTGACGGCTGAATCGTCCCAGGCCGTGGCTATCTCCGATTCGAACGTTTCGAGGACGGCTTCGAGCGCTTCGATCTCCGGATCGGACTCACCGATCAGATCGGTCTGCTCGTCGGGATCCGTATCTAGCCGGTAGGCCTCGTCCGCAATCCGTTCGTTCCGAACGTACTTGCCGTTCGGACGGCGAGCGCTACGCATTCGTGAGTAGAACCGTGACGCTTTGGGGAGCGTGATGTTTGCGGCTTCGGCCTTCCCTTCGAGTTGATTCAGCTCGATTACGGGCCGTGAGTATTCAACGAATGCAGTGTTGCCGCCGTCGATCAACGACTCGTCGTCTCGGTAGCTCGCAGAGAGCAACGATCGTGCTGGATTCAGGCCGACGGCGTCGGCGTCCCCTGGCGCTCCTGGTTCGACGCCAGCGTGCTCGAGCACGGTGTGATACAGATCTAACAGCTCGACCTGCGTCTCGTCGGTGCCCGCATCGATATCTGGATGGTGGACCATCAGCGGCACGTTGATGATCGGATCGTACAGTCCGAATTCGTGGCCATAGAGGTCGTGCTCGCCGTGGAGTTCACCGTGGTCTGCACAGACGACGATCATCGTCTCTTCGAACTCGTCGTTTGCTCGCAGCCAGTCGAACAACCGCTGTAGCTGGGCGTCGATATGACGGATCTCTGCGTCGTACAGCCCGCGGATCGCGTCCCATTCCGTCTCGTCGATCTCTCGTGCGCCAGCGTTGTACTCCTTTGAGTTCTGGCACACGTCGGTGGAATCGACACCTGGAGCGAACTGATCGCGATACTCTGCGGGTGGGTGATACGGCAGATGGGCATCCATCAGGTTGAGGAACGTAAAATACGGCCCCTCAGCACCGTCGATGAACTCGATCGTCCGATCGATCACTGCCGGCGACTTCGAATCGGCGGCTTTGTTCGAGGCGAAATGCTCGTGGACGGTGTTTCCCGCTTCGACGAGCCAGTTGGCGATCGACCGGAGCGTTTTCCGGTCGTTCATCTCCTTCCAGACGCGAGCAAGCGGCCCACTGAGTACGTCGCTTGGCAGCGCCTCGAAGAAGTTGTCGTGATCGTCGAATCCACGCGTCAGTTTGGTGTAGGGGGTGATCCACGTGTTCGACGTGTAACAGGCCGTTTCGTAGCCGTTTTTGCCGAGCGTTTCGGCGAGCGTCGTTGCCCCTTCGAGATAGGGCTGTTCCTGGCTTGCTCCGTGCTCGCTGGGATACTGTCCGGTAAAAAGTGAGGTGTGCACCGGGAGCGTCCATGGCGCGGGTGCCACGGCCTGGTCGTACACGCGGGCTGCTGAAGCGAACCGCTCGAGTTCCGGCGTCGTCTCGCGGTCGTAGCCGTAGACAGAGAGATGGTCCTTGCGGACGGTGTCCATCACGATGACGATCACGTTCCGATCGGTTCGATCGCTCATCGATCCCCCCGCTGTAGAGACGAACCGCTCAGTAGCAGTGACATCGTTAGGTGTATCCATCAACCGTTGAAATGAAGGTGTTTCGTTTGCCCAGTCGACACCCTGCGATATGTAAAGTGTTATAATGGACGCTTGTTGTTGGTTCCAACAGCAACTGCGATGTCTACACCAGCACTCACTGAAGTCGTCAGTGGACTCTTCGATCAGTACGGCGTAATCGCCCTGTTTGGAATCTTCTTGCTCGAAGGTGCGATGTTGCTCTATTTCGCGCCGAGCGAATCGCTCGTCCCTGGGGCGATCGTTCTGCTGACCGAGCAGACCGTGGGTGAAATCGCCGGTGTGATCGCGGTCGCAACCGTTGGTGCGACGATCGGACAGACCGCGCTGTTCGTGCTGGTCGATCGCGAGGGCCGTGACAGGGTGGTCCAATCGCGCTGGTTCCGGTTTTCTGAATCCAAACTCGAACGATTCGATCGCTGGTTCGACCGCTGGGGATTGTTGGTTGTCGTCGTCTCGAACGCGCTCCCGTTCACGCGTGGAATGTGTACGATCCCCGCCGGCTTCTCGAAACTTTCGCCCGCACGATTTGCTGTGGCCTCTGCTCTCGGTACCATCCTCTTCGAATCTGCGCTTGCAGCGCTTGCACTCGGCGTTCTCGAGCTTTTCTAATGCACCACCTGGAATGTCGACTGGTGAGGAAGTTCGGCACACTTATCAGATAGCGGTGTTAGTAGGATAATACTAACAGAGCTGGCGATCGGTTCGCCAGCGACCTGAGTGGTGATCTATGGGTGTACTAGACCGTTTGTCACGTGGGATACCGAGGCATAGTCGTGTCGTCATCGTTGGCATGTTGTTGGTTTCAGTAGCGATGGGTGCTGGGATGCCGATGGTGTCCCAGAGTTCGTCGCTGGATTCGTTTCAGAGCGGATCGAGCGATGCGGCACAGGCACAGACGTACGTCGACGAGAACTTTTCGAGCAGTGACGACAACACGACCGCGGTGCAGATAATCGTCACCGGCGACAACGTGCTATCGAAGTCGTCGTTGCTCGAGCAGATCCGACTCCAGGAGGCGATACGTTCGAACGAGACAGTTGGGCCAACGCTGGCGAATGATTCGACGGTTGGCGTCGTTTCTGCCGTCGCAATGGCCGCCGATCGAATGGAACAGGCAGAATCGTTGAAAGCACGTGGAGAGAAGCTCGAAGAGCGCGGCTCGTCGCTCAAAGCTCGCGGTGAGAAGCTCCAGGAACGCTCTGCGGCGCTCAACGAAAGCAAAAAAGCACTCGAACAGCAGGGTGCTGATCTCAAAGCACGCGGCAGTGAGCTCGAACAGCGGGGTGAGCGACTCAAAGAGCGCGCCGACTCGTTGAACGAGAGCAAAGCACAGCTCGAAGCGGACGCACAGGCGCTCAAAGAGCGTGCCGACTCGTTGAATGAGAGCAAAGCACAGCTCGAAGCGGACGCACAGGCGCTCAAAGAGCGTGCCGACTCGTTGAATGAGAGCAAAGCACAGCTCGAAGCGGACGCACAGGCGCTCGAAGAGCGCGCCGACTCGTTGAATGAGAGCAAAGCACAGCTCGAGGCTGATTCACAGGCGCTCGAAGAGCGTGCGCAGTCGCTGAATGAGAGCAAAAAAGAGCTAGAGCAACGCCGCCAGGAACTACAGCTCCGTGCACAGGAGATCAATCACACGAAAGCGGCGCTCGAAGAGCGGAAATCGGAGATCGAACGGCGAGAAGCAGAACTCGAAGCTGCAATCGAGGCGGGCAATCTCACTGACGCCGAGATCGAACAACGGCGAAAGCAGCTCGCGGCTGATAAAGCCGAGCTGGCAAACGATACCGCCGCACTCGGAAAAAAGGTTGCCGAGCTCACGGCCGACCAGCGGGCTCTGAAAGAAGACGCAAACGAAATCGAATCGAAAGCTGCGACACTGAAAGCGGATAAACAGGCACTCGAAGAGCGCGGTGCCACCTTAGAAGAGAAAGGCAATGCGCTAAAAGCAGACCAGCAGAAGCTCGAAGAGCGCGGTGTCGCCTTAGAAGAGAAAGGCAATGCGCTAAAAGCAGACCAGCAGAAGCTCGAAGAGCGCGGTGTCGCCTTAGAAGAGAAAGGCAATGCGCTAAAAGCAGACCAACAGAAGCTCGAAGAGCGCGGTGCTGCCTTAGAAGAGAAAGGCAATGCGCTAAAAGCAGACCAACAGAAGCTCGAAGAGCGCGGCGCAGCACTCAAAGAAGAGCAAGCGCGCCTTGAAGCAGAATCACAGGAACTCAAAGAGCGTGGCGAGTCGCTGAAAAACGACTCTGAAGCGTTGAAAGCAGACCAGCGCGCTCTCGAGAACGCGAGTGCTCGGCTGAAAGCAGACCAACGCGAACTGCAAAATCAGTCCACCTCGCTCTCGCTCGAAAAACAGCGCTCGATCATCGAGTCATCCAACGAATCGGAGATTGAGACGGCTACCGATGCGGTGCTCGGTGGGACGAACAGCTCTACAGATCGCTCCGGTGCGTTCGCGTTCATGCCGACCTCGTATGAGCCCGGTGACACTACCGCGAACGCAACGATGCTCATGGCCACCCAGACGGGCGAGGGTGGAATGGAAGGAACTGCATCGGATCGACTGATCGAGTCACAGAATGCGATTCAGGCGATCGCACACGATCAGTTCGGAGCGGATTCTGCCCACGTGTTTGGTGCTGGAATCATCGCCGACGAAACAGAGCAGTCGATGACTGACAGCATGATCATCGTGGGACCGCTTGCACTGCTGTTCGTGCTTGCGGTGTTGATTATCGCCTACCGGGATCTCCTCGACATTCTGATCGGCCTGGTTGGCATTGGCCTGGTGCTCATCTGGACGTTCGGCTTTATGGGCTGGGCGGACATCGCGTTCAACCAGCTGTTTATCGCGGTACCGGTGTTGTTGATCGGCCTCTCGATCGACTATGCGATCCACGTGTTCATGCGCCATCGCGAAGAACGCGAACGGGTTCACGGTGTTCGACGGTCGATGGGCAGCGCACTGAGCGGGATCGCCGTTGCACTCGTGCTGGTCACTGCCACGGCAGTCATCGGATTCCTATCGAATCTGACGAGTTCGGTCCCGCCGATCCGTGAGTTCGGAATCGTGAGCTCTGTCGGTATCACGGCCGCACTGCTCGTCTTCGGGCTGTTCGTCCCAGCACTGAAATCCGAGCTCGATAGCTTCTTCGAAGCGCGTGGAATCTCTCGACAGAAACGTGCTGTCGGGACGGGTGGTGGCGTCCTCAGTACCGTCCTTTCGGGTGGTGCGACTGCCGCGAGAAAAGCACCGTATCTGGTGTTGCTCGTTGCGGTGTTGATCACTGCTGCCGGCGGCATTGGCGCGACACAGGTCGATACGAGCTTCAACCAGGAGGACTTCCTCGCTGAAGATCCATCCGGCGTTATTGCCGATCTCCCCGAGCCGTTCGCGCCGAGCGAGTATCACGCCAAATCATCGCTTGATTTCGTCAATGACCAGTTCCTTCGTGAGGACTCTGGCGTCAACATACTGATACGCGGTGATATGACCGACCCACAGTCGCTTTCGGCAATCGATCGGGCAGCCGAGAATGCGAGCGACCAGCCAGCAGCCGCGACGCTCTCGAACGGTGAGAGCGACATCAAGAGTCCGATCACGGTGATGCAGACCGTTGCAGCGGAAAATGAAACGTTCAACGAGACCTTCACCGCAGCAGACACCGACGGCGACGAAATTCCCGACCGAAACGTTGAGGCAGTGTATGACAGCCTCTATGCGACGGCACCGGACCGGGCAGGGGGCGTGCTCCAGCGGACTGACGACGGATATCAGGCGGCTGTCCTCTCGGTCACCGTCTCCGGCGACGCAAGCGGCCAGGCGATCACCGACCAGTTCCGTGGCGTGGCCGATGTCGTCGAATCGACCGATGGTGATCTCTCGGCGACGGCCACTGGACAGCCGATCGTCTTCAACATCGTTCAGGATCAGCTGATGGACACGGTGATCGAGAGTCTGCTGTTGACGCTCGGTGCCACGTTCCTGTTCTTGATGTTTATCTATCGGTATCTCTATGGGAGCGCCACACTCGGGTTCGTGACGCTGTTGCCCGTGTTGTTCAGCGTGGCCTGGATTCTCGGGACGATGTATCTGCTCGGGATTTCGTTCAACGTGATCACGGGCCTGATTACGAGCCTGACGATCGGGCTGGGAATTGCCTACTCGATCCATCTCTCCGAACGGTATAGCCTCGAACTCGGTCCGAACGTCTCGGCATGGGATGCCCTTCGCACTGCCGTTACTGGCACTGGCGGGGCACTGCTCGGGAGCGCTGCGACAACTGTGGGTGGCTTTGGCGTGCTCGCCGTCGCGATTCTGCCACCACTCCGACAGTTCGGGATCATCACCGGACTGACGATCATCTACGCGTTCCTCGCAAGCGTGGTTGTGTTGCCGAGCCTGCTCGTGGTGTGGACGCGGTTGTTCGGTCCGAGTGACGCGTTCGAAGTCAAATCACGAACCACCTTTGAGAGTGGCGACGAGGGACCGATGATAGATGACTGAACTGCCGACGAAAGCAGAGGCAATCGCGTCGCTCCAGCAGCTCGGCCTCTCAAAGTACGAGGCTGCCGTATTCGTAGCCCTCCAGCGGTTGCGAACCGGCACCGCAAGCGACATCGACCGGATCACTGATGTGCCCAGATCGCAGGTGTACGGCGCGGCCGACCGGCTGGCCGAACTCGGGGTGATCGACGTTCAGCAGTCGAATCCGATCCAATACCGGGCGATCGAGCTCGACACGGCGCGCGATCGGCTTCGGAGTCGCCTCGCAAACGAAGAACGAAGCGCGTTCGAATTTCTGCGATCGGTGCAGGGCGAACACGCAACGGACGCGGAGACCCAGGTTGACGTGTGGACGGTGACCGGCCGTGAGACGATTGACGATCGGATTGGCGTGCTGGCCGAGGGTGCGACCGACCGAATCGTGTACGGTGCTCCCGATCCGGCATTTGTGGTGCCCGTCATCGAGACGGCGCTCGAATCCGCAAGCAGTGATGTGTCAGTCACGGTGATCAGCGAATCACAGGCAGTCTGTGACATGTTCGAGGGCACAGCGATCGAAACATCACTCATCGATGAAGAGCTGCTGATGCTCACCGAAGGGTATCACGGACGATTGCTCCTCGTCGATGCGGACACGGTACTGTTGAGCACGTTCGAAACGGAAGGGTCCGAGGCGGCAATTTGGAGCGCCAACACGACGTTCGGTGCGATCTTCGCAGGACTGCTCGACGACTGGATGGAGCAGTTCCTGTCGGTCGCTGAGGAGTAATCCCAGCACTCCGTTTTTCGGCAATCGACAGTCAGATGCAACTACTTATAGGCTAATCGACGTTACTACGCTGATATGAGCAGTATCGATGCGGAGTCCGTCACCAAACGGTACGGATCCACCCGCGGCATTGCTGACGTTACGTTCCGCGTCGGGTCAGGAGAGTCCTTTGGCATTCTCGGACCAGCCGAAAGCGGGAAAACAACGCTCGTCCGCACGCTGATGGGTGTTCAGCGGCCGGATACCGGCTCTATAACGATTGAGGGACACGATCTCGATGATCGCTCTTCGCGGACCGAAATGAAACGCTCGGTGGGCTTTCTGCCATCATCGCCGTCGTTCGATACGTCTCGGACGGGTCGAGCCGTCCTAGAGCAACATGCCACACTCAAGGCAGCCGATCGGAGCGACCGTCTCCCCGTCAGACTCGACATATCGACGGTGCTCGACGATCCGATTCGAACGTACGACGATCGCGATCGCCGATTTCTCTCGGTTGCGCTGGCGTTTATGCACGATCCATCGCTCGTGATTATGGACGAACCGTTTACAGCCCTCGATAGGACCGCTCGCGCGGAGCTACAGTCGTTCCTAGAACGCGAACACGAGGCGGGAACGAGCTTATTACTCGCTACGTCACGATTGGATGTCGTCAACCGTCTCTGTGATCGGGTTGGGGTGTTGCGAAACGGCCATCTAGTCGATATTCGACCGGGTGAGTCACTCCCGCCGAATGGTGGTCGTCGTGTTAGATTCATCACCACAGCGAAAATCGATTCATCAGATTTCAACCACGCCGAACGGATTTCGACCACGGAAACCGGGCTGGCGGCCGAGAATGACGAACGGACGACAGTAGAGCTGTTTTACACAGGTCCGCTGTCGGAGCTGTGCGAGCGGCTCAGTTCGTACCCAATCGAGGATCTAACAGTTGAGCCACCAACGCTTGCTTCCGTGCTCGCGGAATGGTATGGCGTTCGGCTCACGGCTAGTGGAGGTGATCAGCTTGCTTGAGCTCACTCGCCAGTCACTGCGTGCGTGGCGTTCGGAACAGGCCGGGATTGCGCTTGGATTTGCCGGCCTCCTGGCCGTTCTGTTCATGATTGGCACCGACCCGACACAGCTTCGAGGCGTGGCTAGCCCACTCGGGGAGCGAATTGCCAGCAATACCACCCGGAGTGGACCGCTACCGGTCTACGTTCCGGATCTGTATCAGTTTGGCTGGACACTCGTTGTTGGCGTGTATATTGCCGCTCGAGTGGCGACAGCCACCGCACGCGATATCGGCGACGGAACGCTTGAGTTGCTGTTGACGGCACCAATCTCTCGGACGCGAGTTCTCAGGGCGCGGTTGTTCGCCATGGTGTTTGGCTTCGTCGGTATGACCGTCTTCGTCGGGACCGTGTTCGTCGCGTTGAGTGTTCTCACCGAAACCACCATCGACCCGATCGTTGTCTGGATGATCCACGCACTTCCCGTCCCGTTTTTCCTTCTGTGTATCGTCCTCGGACTGTTCGTTGGGACGATCACGGATCGCGGTCGCCTCGCCGGACTGGCGAGTGGACTCCTCGTTCTCGGCGTGTTTGCGATAGGACAGCTCTCGCCTGGCTCACCTCTCGAACTGATCAGTCCACTCTACTACTACGATCCAGTGGCCATCATGCACGGCACATCCGTCACGGCCCAGCAGATCGGCGTCCCGATCGTCGTCGCACTGATTGTCGGTGGACTCAGCCGTCTTCGATTCAACCGTCTCGATCTCTCCTGAGTCCTGCCGAATTTTATTGGTGATTGTCGCGAAGGCGGCGTGTAACATTGATCAGTGCCGGTAAGCTGTGGCTATGGCCGAAGTGACGGTACAGGGAGGCGAGTCGTTGCAAGCTGTGATCGACGACGCAGATCCTGGAGCCACTATTACAATTGGACGTTCGTATGAGGAATCAGTCGACAGTTGGCCAGTACGCGTGACCAAGTCATTGCTGTTGCAATCTAGCCAGGGGAATCCGATTACCATCCCCAAGAGCAGTTCTACGGGTTTCGTTCTCGATCTGGGCGGGTCGAATCGACCTCCTGGAATCACCCTCTCAAATCTGTTCATCGATGCCAATAACGCAGACGTTGGCATCCGCGTCCAAAACGCCAGATTCTGCCGACTCGTGGGGTGTCTCGTAGAGCATGCTTCGACGCACGGATTCTCGCTTGCCCTGCGAGAGGCTGCGCCAAACAGTAACGTGCTGTTCTACTGTGAGGCTCACGACAATGCTGGAAACGGCTTTTTTCTCGACAACGTCGCTCATTCGACAACGCTCGTCGGGTGTCGAGCAATCAGCAACGATGGCAGGGGACTCTGGACGAAAAACACCTATGGGTGTGGCTGGATCGGTGGTGGAATGGAGTTAAATGGCAAGGAGGCTGTGTTTGTCGACGGAAGTGAAGTGTTCAGTCTCTACAATGCGTATCTCGAAGGGAACGCAAAACAGACTGAATCACAGGTGTCCGTGGCACGATCACAGACGGCAACGATTGCCGGATCTTACATCAATGGATTGCGCCAGAACACGACGACCGGCGTTCGATTCGACACATCAAATAACTGTTCAATTCGAAACTGTGAGTATCGCGGGCTCGATAGTCTCGTGGCGAATGTGGCCTCGAGAAACACGGATCTCCACCGGAACAGCCATTTCGCCCTGGATGACACGCCAATCATCACCACGGACACCGGGACCAAAACCAGAAATCGTGGCGTAATCGAGCCAACCGATCTCAGCCGGATTGATGGTAGCCACACCGGTGAGCTTGCTATCAATGACGGGACGACTGGACCGTTTGGACTTGCGGTGTGGAACGGCACGAGCTGGGTCTGTATGACCTCTGGTGAGTGTCTCTAGGTGGTCGCTTGAGTGTCAAATGCGACCACAGACTCGCCGCCGAAACAGACCATTTCTCGTGCGATCGCTGGCGGGCCGGTTTCGAGATCAGCAGGTGCTTGCCACCGTATCGTTCCATCCGATGTATTGATGGCTTCCCTGTGAGTGTAGAGCGTTTCGCTGGTGACCGCCAGTCCCAAAATTTGGTGTGTCTCACGATCGAAACTGGCGTGCCAGCATTCGGCTCCGTCCCGAATCGCGAGTGCACTGATAGTAGCGTGCTGATTCCGATCGTTCGTGTAGCCCACATACACTGCTGTTCCATCGACTGCCATCGGTATCCGTCCACCAGCTAGCGGTCTGTTTGACTCACTCGCGATTCGAACGTGCCACTGGAGGGTGCCATCGGCAAGATCGCGACACTCGACCATCGGGCCGGCATCCGTCTGTCGAGTACAAAACACCCGACCGTTGGCAACCGATGGCGCTGTCGTACCGATCGTTTTGAACGATGTGGGTGCTCTCTGTGTCCAGTGTGGTTCTCCAGTCCTGGGATCAACCGACTGGAGTGCATTTCCGGCGATAATCACGTTACCATCGCCGACTGCCACACCGGCGGTAGTCTCGCGTGCAATACTCGATGGGCCCGTCGATCGAGACCAGTGGATTGTCCCGGTTCTCTCGTCTAGAGCATACAGTCGATCGTCTGTCCCGGCACCGAATCCATATCCAACAGCGTAGACGATTCCATCCGACACGGTTGGTGGAGAAATGCCTGTCACAGGTGTTGGCGGTGTAACCGTCCACTCGGTGGTTCCAGATGACGTATCGTAGGCCCGGATTGTGCCTGAACGGTCTGTGGCTCTACAGCCAACGTAAATGTGCCCGTCGCTGATTGCTGGCGCACTCAGCAGATTGTGATCGTGCACAACTCGCCATTCGAGTGCGCCATCCGATCGCCGGCGTGCGTACAACTCCGAGCCATCGGTCGCATACACCGACGATCGGTCGATTACAATCGCGTGTGCTCGCTCATCGGCCGGCAATTTCCATCTGCGTGGTCCCGGTGCAACCGGCCCCGACAGATCGGTGAGTGCACCAGTGTTCGCTTCTGTCGCTCCGAACTGTGACCAGCCACAGGGCACATCGCCATCCTCTGACTCCTCCGGTGTGTTTGCCTGCACTGCCGGCGTCATTCTCGAGACCACTCCCCACACTGCAGCTGTTGCGGTACTTCGGATGATCTCCCGTCGTGTGAACGTCTCATCCCCCATACCGGACTCGTTCACTACTACAGCACATAATTATACAGCGCAAATACAGAATAGGCAATTGTTTCCCGCGGTCACGACGTACGTTCGTCGGGTGGATCGGCGTCTACTTGCCGATCGGCGCATATCGTGTGTTACACCCACCCGAGATTACAAATATATGGAGCAGTCAGTAGGGACATGGATCGACACGGACATGTTGGTATAAATTTGCTGGTGTTTACGCCGGTTGCCTGCTATTTGCTTATCGAAAACCAGCCGTTGCTCATTGTGATGGGGTTCATCGGTCTGATGGCGATCGAGCCCATGGTTGATATCGATCAGTATCTTCCAGGAATGTCTCACGGCGGAACAAGCCATTCACTGTTTGCGGTGGGTATCGTGGGATTGCTTAGTGCGGTATGCGTCTACGTGTTCACGGGCTTTGCGGTAACGTCGATCACGCAGGCAGCCTTTGGCCAGCCGCTGTTACTGGGAGGAGCCGTCGAAGATAGTCCATTGAATCCGATGTACAATGCACGGCATGCCTTTTTCATCGGGGCCGGTGCGGTGTGTTCTCATTTGCTCGGTGATTTTCTCAGCGAATCTGGGATCAGACCGTTGATGCCGTTTCTCAGCCAGAAGGTCTCGTATCCGGTCATCCGGCTCACTGGCTGGGGTCAGTATCTTCTCGTTTTCGCTGGCGTCGTTTCGTTGGCGGCTGGCATGCTCGTGTTTTCATAACGGACCCAGACCACTGTGGGACGGGGGGTAAGCATCGTTGTCACCCGAACTGTCCGGTCAATGCCAGTGAGTTGGATGTCGATCCCAACGGCACGCAACCGAACTGACTGTCCGGAGTGATTCCAGACGACCAGCCCAGAACTGACCGGACAGACCGATGGACAGCGTGTGCTGGCCCACTGCTGTGTTGCAGATTCATTCAGTGTAACCGCAATGGCAGTCGTATCGGTGGTTTTCGAGCGCTCAGACAGTACGGTCTGGAGTTGTTCTCGGACACCATTGGGGGTCGATGCAGAGATCGCTGCGGTGGCAGTTTGGAGTTCCTGTGCAGTCGTTCGAACGCGGTCACGATCAGTGGTGAGCTGTTTTGGCTCGCGTTCTGTAGCCGCTCGGTGTTCGATCATCGACACACACAGACAGGCGATCACGATGACGATCGCACAGATCAACACGAACTGCCCTCGGTCGGTCATGACGTCCACACCTCGATCGTCTGGCTCCCGTGGGCCGTCCAGATACCAACCTGCACACGAGAGTCCGCCGTCCGGTTCGGTCTCACCGATCGTCGCAGCTCGATGGCGATCGGGATCGCGTCATTTCGATTGATGCGTTCGGTAGCGTTCGTCGGAGAATCCATCAGATACGGGGACGTGAACAGAACACTGGTGTCACCGGCAAACTGTGTGGACTGACGTCTCTGATCGTTTGCCACAAATCCGTCACCACCGATGAATGCGATTGCTCCAACGATCAGCATGACGCCGATCGCAAGCTCAATCAGGGACAGTGAGAGCTGACCACGGTCGTCAGCTCGTGGGTTACCCATCGACGGCGACCTCCAGCATCACTGGCCGCGTTCGAACTCGTCGTTTTTCGATCGTAACGGGTCCTGTGGCGTCAACCCGGATGATTGATTGATCGTCTGGTGGATGGGCAATCGCTACAGTCCGTGGCTGTGGCTCCGAGCTGACGTACAGCTGGGTCTGACCGATTCGAATCCGTCGAATCCGCCCAGTGACCTCGATCCGATCCGTTCCGGGAGGGATGGTGGTCTGGTTGGAAATCTTGGCAGTTCGTGTCCGTGTCTGTGCCTCAAGAACGAGCCGACGAACGACTGTGCTATCACCGTGTCGAACGTCCTCGTGAATCGGTTTGTCTCCTATCGTGATTCGTGTTGATGGTGGACACGCAAATGGGAGTGAGAATGATTCGTTAGAAATTACGCTGGGGTCGATCACATTCGCATCAAGCGTCCAGTTTGCCTGCGGGTTTCCGAGCGCGTCTGCACAGGCGCTTGCACGCACACGTTCGGCCGAACTATCTCGAGGTGAGCCGGTATCGATTGCCGTTATGACTGCGCCCGTTAGTCCAAGCAAGACCACGATCGCCACCAGCATCGACAGCAAGGTTCCCTGGGCACGCGAACCATCGGTGTCACACTGTTGGCTACTCGGTTGCATTGATTTCTATTGCTATGCCATCGCGGTTTCCAGCGATGTGAATCACGAGCGGACCATTCCCGTGCCACGAACCCGTACTGCTGGTGACGAAATGGGGTAATGAGCGCTGTCGGTCGATAGCAAGCGAGGGATGCGATAGCACGACCGATCGATTCTCACCGTAAATCCGGTAGCGATCACCCTGAATCGTCTCCGGAATGGAGAGTATGATCTTTGCTCGCACCTGCCCCATGGTGTGAGGTGTATCACCAACTCGTCGTGCGATTCGGTCGAGTACACGGTCGCTCTCTTCGATCGTTGCAGTCGTTTCTGCCGACGGAACGATATCACCGTACAGCAGTGCCGAGAGAATGCCCATTACGCCAAGGAGAATAATAATCGCTAGCGCCTCACTGACGGGGCTGGTCAGCCCACGATTTTTCATGATAGATCCTCCACGGTGATATTTCGAATCATGAGTATCGTGCGACGCTTCTGAGTGAACGAAACAGACACGCTGGGTATCCCATCGCTGTCGGGATCTTCCCTGCTGGGAGCATATCCCCGGGCGCGAAAGAAGCGTTCAAACGGCCCCGGTGTTGCCGTTTCGATACTGAGTGAACCAGTGAGGGTATCGTGGCTGTGGTGCGTTCTCGAACGCTGTCGGTTGAACGTGTGCGCTCCTTGGAGCCGGTCGAACCCACTTGTGCTGATGGCCGTGAGCCGAATGAGACGCACTGACGCCGATTCGGGCGAGAATACGCGTGGAGTCGATCGAAACCAGGCATTTCCAGGCTGTCCACTGATGACAGCGCCACAGAGTGTCGACACGCGGTGATGACCGTTGGTGTAGACGATTGCCGTCGTTTCGAACCGATAGTCCGCTCCGGTCGAAGTGCTGACAGTGATCTCTCTGGGTGCGGTGCTGATCGTCCCAATGGTTGCGGTGAGTGACGTTCTGTCCGGTGATGATGGGTCGTTTAATCGCTCGAGAGCGGTGCCAACACGCTCGTGCTCGTCGCGAGACTGCCCTGCGTCGATCAACGTTCCCACGCTCATCGTGAGAACGCTCATCGAGATGATCGTGATCGCGAGCAACAGTGCAACTCCCACGACGTGCGATTGTCCACGTGAGGCGGTACTCATCGGATCCCACCCACGGTAAACACGACGTAGCCAACGGCAAGCAACAGCGCGGCGTGAAACAGGGATTCATATCGATCACCGGTCGTCCCGCCAGCAAACAGCCCACATGAGAGCATCGTCGACTGTGTTACGAGATAACAGAGTGACCGCCCGCGTTCGAAACCGAACGTTGCTGACTGGATTCCTGTCCCCTCGAACTGTCCTGACATCGACCCGATTGGTTCGAAACTGGCAAACACCTGTGTCGAAACAATTGCCATGATGGCGACGATGAGTAGTCCAGTTGTCCAGCCGATGATGGTGTAGACGGCCATCGTGCTCCGCAGTGCTCGTTTTTCCTGATACAGCCGTCCAACCTCGGTCTGGAGCGTTTCGAGCACCGTTTTCGGATCGCTCCCGGCGTTGATCGCATCACAAAGCAAACCAATGCTCTGTGCGGCCAGAGCCGTGCCCACATCGGCTACAAATCGATTGAGCGCAGCAGTCCGAACGCCCAGGGCATTCGCCGGCGGGGTGACAAACTGCAATCGCATCGAGAGACGATCGATGTCGTCCTGTAGCGTTCCGTGGTCGAGCTCCGCTCCAACCCGTCTGACCGCCGCCGAAAGCGGTGTACCGAGTCTAACGTGTCCAGCGACCGCATGAATGAATGCGCCCAGTGTACGGTCTTTTGCAGTGTCGAGGCGACGGCGACGAATGCTGATAGCACCGATAGGAATCCCGGCTCCGACGGTCATGAGCACGAACGCATCAAGCGGTGAGCCGGTATGGATCCAGACCGACACCAGGATGGCGAGGGCAGGGAGGACTGCCACCATTGCAGCGCTGTTCGGGTTCCGGTGTGCTGTCTGTAGGATCGTTCGGGGCTCAGTTGGCCACGAATAGGTGGGTGGCCGAAGACCGGGTGGCTGGAGCGCTCTCACCAACCAGGTCGCGCCACAGCCCACGGCGACGACGCTACCCGCACAGGCATAACCAACGACAACGAGCACTGATTTCGAACCGACCGGTGTCCACACCGGTCTCGACAGCGCTGGTGACAACAATGAGACGACGATCAACACGATCAGCAACACCGCCGGCAACACCAGGAGGACGACGAACAGCTCTGCGATCAGCTCCATGGTGTCGACGGTCCGTTGACGCTGGCGCTCTTCTCGGAGGGTCTGCATTCGTGCTTCGACGGTGAGAAACGATCGGAGTGAGCGTTCACTTTGACGGGCGTGTTCAATATATTTCAGAAGGAATGGGGCGAGCCGATCGTCAGATGGAGTTTCTCGAGCAATTTCTCGCAGCCCGTGATCGAAGCTCCCCGTAAGGCTCGCGTTGGTCACGACGCGTCGGAGTGCATCACCCGTTGCGCCGTGCGCGTCCACCGCAGCCGCCGCCGCAAATCGTCGTTCGTGTTCGCCAATACCGTCGACCAACACCCTGAGATATCTGACGGTAGCCGGGAGCGTTCGCTCAATTTGTCGGCGTCTTCGTTCGCGTCGGTAGATGAGCCAGTACCGACTCGTGGCGAGGACCGATCCAGCACCACACAGTCCTCCAACGAAGGCACATCCGACGACAATCGTTGCGACGCCAATTGCTGTGAGCGGTCCATCGATGTGAACGTCGGTCCATCGAATCCCGACCATTGAAACGAAAACCACACACACTCCGACGGCGACTCCAGCGATCCAGATGCCAGAGAGCACCCACGCACGATATCCCTCATACGATCCGTCGGGGATGGCTTTCCGATATCGGTCTCGTTTGGGCAACAGCGCTCGAAGTCGGGTGGCGATTTCCATCCGTGCGCGCTCACTCGGGATCACAGAGCCCACCCAGTCCTGTGGTAGCGTGCCTTCCGATTGATGCAACCCCCGTGCTTCCTTTCGCCAGCAGCCTCGTCACGCGACGACGTCTGTCGTGATAGGAAGCCTCGATCGTCTCGACAGCCGTATTCGTGCGGGCTCCAAGCGGTTCAAATAGCCGGTTGAACGGTGAACTGTCGGACGATATGGCAAACTCTCCGTTCGGTGACCGTTCGATGAGCGTTTCATAGCCAATCGTGGTTCCGTTCCGGGTGATGGTTGTCTCGTCGTCGTTGGTGAGGGATTGAAACGGCGTACAGACCGTTCCAACGAATCGCTCTCCGCCAACGAACCGTGGAAACACGAGGAGATCGACGGCCGCTAACAGATGAATTCCCAATCCCTGTTCTACGAACCGATTCGCGAGACGCTCGACGGTCTGTGCGTGCGTCGTGCCGATGATTCCGTGACCGGTCGCAATGCTCTCACCAAACGTAGCGAAACTTTCTGGCGTGTTGATTTCGGCAATGATCTCGACATCAGGGTTGAGATAGTTTGCCTCGGTCATCAGCTCCGCCATCGAGACTTCTTTGTGCGGGTCGGCGTGTGTCCGCGTCCGCAACGAGACGCCTGTTTCGTGGGGAAGGCGTACCTCACGCGATCCCTCGTCGATGCTGATTGGCCGATCGCATCGGGGAATAAAGGGCAAATGAGCGTTCATCAGCGTCGTCTTTCCGACACCCGTCGGACCACAGAAAAGAACAACACCGTGCAGTTCGAACACCAGCCACAGCAGAGCAACGAGTGAAACGGGGACCGAGCCGTTTTTGATCAGGTCGATCGGTCCAAGTGGCTCTGGACGTTGTTTTCGTATCGAAATGTGTGGACCGTCCTCGGAGATCACACCGAGCGCGAGCGCACACCGAATCGTTTCCGTCGTGTCCCCTGGTGGCGTCAGATTCACCTTCGCAGATGGATTGCTCGCCGTGAGTTCGACCCCATCCTGGCCAGCCAGTTGAACGACGAGATTTTCGAGTTCGTGTTCGGTGTCGAATCGAATCGGTGTGGGGAGCCGATATCCGCCGTCGCTTGCAATGACTTTCACCCGATCATCCACTCGGTTCACCTCGATATCTTCGAGCCAGCCGTCACAGATAGGGACAGTGAGCCGTTCGAAACCAAGCGTGTCCCGGAGCAGATAGTACAACAGTCCTCGCCGTCGTGATCGATCCTCGGACGCTGAACTGTCGGCTTGGGTTCCCCACCCTAGCGATGTGAGCCGTTTCCAGGCCGACCTCAAGTAATTTCGATCGTTTGTCCCGTCCAGCTCTTCAATTACCGTGCCTGCAAGGCGTCTGATGGTCGATTCGATCGTCGAGTGATCCGGTGGTGTTCCAGTGACTGACCGGTCTGCACCGCCGTGCTCAAAACACGCATGTGTACTCGCCCGCTCCCACAGTCGATCTCCAGCCCTCGATAGCAAGTCGCTGTCTCCCGGAAGCAACGGCGGCTCACACGGTCGGTAAATACGACGGAAACCGTCGGATGCGGGCTCCGGTAGCTGGCCAATTACCACGGGAATCTCGAACTCCAGAAACGAAACGGTGTGTCGGCGAAGACGTTCGTATCGGAGTCCGTCGACCGCCCGATCGGGCACGCTATCGAGTGAGACGGTCGTGAAAATCTGGTCTCCCTCCGGCGTCGAAACCCACAGCTCGCCGTCAGAAATACCAACCGCACTGACGCGATCGTCGAGCGCGATGGGAGTTAGTGCGTCCAGACATCGCGAGCGGCTGTGTAGATAATAGCGAACTCGGCGACGAATCGACGGCCTCCCGGGCTTATCGTACGAGTGTGGTATCACCGACCGATACGTGGCTGACAGCTCTGTGTGCAATCGGTCGCTCACACAATCTCGGGTCGGTGCCAGCGTCCGATATTCGACTGACAGTGCTTCGAGAAACTGATCGACGGTGGAATGACCGCGCGCAGTGAGGGCGGGCTCACGGACGACATAACGCAGCTGTGTATCCGAACGCTCGATGGTGACGACCGTCCGTCCGGTGACCGAATACTGCGCTACTACCGTCGGTGCGTACCATGCCGACGAATCCGTCGGCGATACCGGTGCTGGAACGACCGGGTGTCCGTCGATGGTCTCCGTCTCCGCCTGCATCATCGACCGCTGGTTCGGTGTTCATATTTAAACGTTCGCCCAGACGTGAGCCATTTTGAGAAAACGGTGATAATGCCCTTTAGTACAGGTTTCCGAGTATGAGATACGGATAGTACCCAGAACGAGTCAGACAGTCCCCAGACCACGCCAACGCGGGAGTGCCCTGCTTCCGCGGGGAAACAAAACAGGGCGAGACCAATGTCACAAACGTCGACCAACCGTCTTCGCCAGGACAGAGAACGAGGCGAGCAGACCGAAACCGAGACACAGTCGGAACAATCGGTGTGTCCCGAATGTGGACACTCCGATGCGATAGAAGAGCAGGGAGAGCGCTGTTGTATGAACTGTGGCCTCGTCCTTGAGGAGTCGTTACTGGATCGTGGTCCCGAATGGCGTGCGTTTGACAGCCAGGAGCGCGACCGAAAGTCACGCGTCGGTGCTCCGACCACGAACACGATGCACGATAAGGGCCTGACGACGGACATCGACTGGCGAAACAAGGACGCCTACGGACAGTCGTTATCGTCGAAAAAGCGCACCCAGATCAATCGACTTCGAAAGTGGCACGATCGGATTCGGACGGCGGACAACGGCGAGCGGAACCTTCGGCTTGCACTTTCGGAAATCGATCGGATGGCGAGCGCCCTTGGCGTTCCAAAGTCCGTTCGAGAGGTCGCATCGGTGATGTACCGCCGCGCTCTGGAGGAGGATCTCATCCGTGGACGATCGATCGAGGGCGTCGCCACCTCGACGCTGTATGCGGCCTGTCGCCAGGAAGATCTTCCGCGGAGTCTCGACGAGGTGACCGAAGTGGCACGCATCGACCGCCGGGAGATCGCACGGACCTACCGGTATATCTCTCAGAATCTCGGCCTCGAACTCCGTCCGGCTGACCCAAAACAGTACGTTCCCCGATTCTGTTCGGCACTCGAGCTGTCCGATGAAACACAGACGAAGGCGATCGAAATCATCGACGTGACTGCAGAGGCCGGGCTGCTATCGGGAAAATCACCAACCGGATTTGCGGCCGCAGCGATCTATGCGGCCTCACTGTTCTGTAACGAGAAACGCACCCAACACGACGTGGCCGAGGTTGCCCAGGTGACCGAAGTGACGATTCGGAACCGATACCAGGAACAGCTCGAAGAGCTCGATATCGCGGCCTGAAACACCGATCCGTCGATACAGTTGTTTTGCTCGGTCCACAGGTCAGTGGTTGCGCAGCGATCGAACCCGGGCCCAACACTCACGATAGCCGAACAGATAGACGCCAAGAATGAGCGCGATTGCACCCATGTACATTTCCCAGTATGCGACCGTCTGGTGACCGGTGGCCATGCTGTGGAGGCTCGTTCCTTCGATAAAAAGCCCACCACCGGTAAAGACAACCGCAGCCACGCCGAATCCGAGCAGTGTGAGGAGTTCGGTCGTCGTTTTCGATTCCATTGAAGCCTCCTATCGTATCGATCAGCATGTTCTTTTTGGTCTTGTTTGGACGATCGATCAACTTACCTGGATGGCCACCGGAATCACTGCCATGACGCACGGTTCGACCGTCAATCACGAACTACTCGTCAAGCTAGGATTCTCGGTCGGCGTTGGGCTGTTCGTACTCGGCGCCGCAGGACAGGGGCTGTTGCCAGCGATCACCGGTCCATTGCCGAGCTGGGAACAGTCGTTGTTGCTTGGAGCCGAAGAAGTCGGGCTCGTTGTCGGCTTTTTCTCGCCATTTGTGTTTGGAATATTGCTCCCGTTGATCGAGTAGCTCCATTCAGGCGAACGGAACGACCGTCGAGAGTGCCAGCACCGATAGCAGACCACTGACGGCGATGATCGTCGTGAGGACGGTCCAGGTTTTCAGCGTTTCAGCGCCGGTCAGCCCGCCAATCTCCTTGACGAGCCAGAATCCAGAGTCGTTGTACCAGGAGAAGATGTTTCCTCCTGCACCGATCACCATCACCAGATACGCTGGGTGGACGCTGAGCTGTCCGACAAGTGGTGCCATAATCCCGGCTGCCGTCAGCATCGCCGCCGTGGCGGATCCCTGTGCGATCCGGACGACTGCAGCAATGAGCCAGGCAGTCACCAGGAGCCCGATTCCGAGATCGGAGAGTCCGGCTGCGATGTACCCGCCGATACCTGACGCGGCGAGCATCGCGCCGAAGGCACCACCCATTGCAGTGATTGCGGCGATGTTTCCGCCGCTTTTCAGTGCTTCTGTCAGCTCATCTTCCCAGGTCGATCGGTCGAGATCTGCCCATCGAAGATACGTGAACGCTGCCACAACGGCAGCGATCGTCAGGGCGACGTTTTTATCGCCCAGGAATGCGACAATGTCGGCGATCGTCGCCGGGGGAGAAAGCAGCCCCTCCACGATCGTCGCTGCAGCCACGAGGACCACTGCCAGCACGATTGGCAGCACTGCCTCAAGCAGACCAGGTAACGACTCCAACTCCCGGTTGGCACGGCGCTCAAGTTCGTCTGTCGACGTACCCATCGTTTCACGGAGCGGAATATCGAGTCGGTCGTTCAGCCAGCGGCCGTACACCAGCCCACTGACCATCGCTGTTGGCAGCGCTACTGCGACTCCAATTGCCATTGTCATGCCGATGGAGGCTCCTACCTCACTTGCCACGGCGAGCGGACCCGGCGTTGGCGGAACGAAAACGTGTGCCGTCGCTGCACCCGCCCCCACCACGACGATATACAGCGTGTAGTTCTTCCCAATACGGGCGCGCATCGATCTGGCGAGCGGCGCGAGCAGGTAGAACACACTGTCGAAAAACACCGGAATCGCGAGGATAGAACTGCTCGCCCACAGCGCAACGTCGGCGTTGTCGTCGCCCAGCACCGAGAGGAACGATCGGACGACCCTCTGGGCGGCACCGCTCTCGAGCATCGATTTGCCGATGATTGCTGCCATCAGGATTGGAATTCCGATCCCTTCCATATCCCCGCCAAAGGCGGCTGCCGTATCGGTCGCTGCATCCGCAAGGGAGATTCCATCGACGAAAACGGCGTTGACGATGCCAACGCCAAAGGCAGCTATCGCGAGTCCAACGAACGCCGGCAGATCGAGCACCGCGATCAACAGTACCACCAGAATGAGTCCGACCGCGAACGTCACCAACGGACTGTGTACCCCAATCGCCACCATATATTAGGTACAGGTTGATAATTTATCACAAAAAGCCTGTCGTTCGTTGATAGTAACACCTATATCGTGATCCAGTGCGATAGCAATAGCAAAACAGCCGCTTCGATCGCTAACAGTCAGTAGAACTCTCTGACGAGATCCATGGCGTCTTCTGGGGGCTTCGAGGGAATCTCGGATAAGTTCTCGGTCAATCCGTGCGATTCGTTGTACGGAACACTGTCTTCGTCCTTGTAGATCACGCCCTGGTACTCCTTGTCGTTGTCAAGGATGACCTCGGTTGCCTGGTCGTAATCCGTCGGATCGAACTCATCGTCATCGCCGAGATCGACGAGCGAGTCGCGGAAGTAGTCGTACGTATCAACGTCGTTGAACGTCACGCACGGACTGTAGACGTTGACGAACCCGAAGCCGTCGTGTTCGACGGCCTGCTGGACGATCTCTGCGTGGCGCTGGGCATCGGAGGAAAAGGACTGGGCGATGAATGAGCCACCGGCAGCCAGCGCGAGCGCAAGCGGGTTAACCGGCGACTGCTGTGGTCCCTCAGGTGAGGTCGAGGTCTCGAAATCTTCTCGACTGGTTGGTGAGAACTGCCCTTTGGTCAGTCCGTAGATCCGGTTGTCCATGACGACGTACGTCATGTCCAGATTCCGGCGAACGGCGTGGATGAAATGCCCCACACCGATCGAGTAGCCGTCGCCGTCACCGCCGGCGACCATCACTTCCAGATCGGGATTTGCGGCTTTCACGCCGACGCCGACCGGAAGCGCACGCCCGTGGACGCCGTGAAGCGCATACGAGTGCATGTACGTGCCGATCTTGCCCGAACAGCCGATGCCGGCGACGATGAACGTGTTGTCGGGATCGTTGCCGGTTTCGGCGAGCGCTTTCATCATGCCGTTCATCGTCCCGAAGTCACCACAGCCGGGACACCAGGTCGGTTGCTTGTCGGATTTGAAATCAGTAAAGCGAACGTCTGAGCTCATGCTGTCACCTCCGTGCCCGTCGCGAGCACATCTTTGATCTCGGTGGCGAGTTCGTCGGCCTTGAATCGAACGCCGTTGTACTTGTTGATGCGCTCAACACGCGTCAGGGTGTCGCGTTCGATGAGGTTGGCGAACTGGCCATTGGCGTTACATTCGACCACGATAACGTTCTCTGCGTCCTCGATCTCCTCGGTGAGATCGGCACGCGGGAACATGTATGCACACGAGAGGAACCGGACGGAAATTTCCTCCTCATCGAGGAACGAAAGTGCTTCTCGGATCGCTCCCTCGTTCGATCCCCACGAAAGAACGAGCGTGTCTGCGTCTGCGTCACCGTATTCCGTGTACGTCCACGCTTCGCGATCTTTTGCGGTTTCGACCTTTCGATCCCGTTTGTGGACCTGCTCGAGTCGCACCTCGGTGTCTTCGGTCCGGCGTCCGAGCGCGTCGTGTTCGAGCCCGGTCGTCATGTGTGCACCGCCACTCGTTCCGGGGAACGTCCGCGGGCTGACGCCGTCATCAGTGGCCAGGTGTGGCTGGAACTGTCCTTTCTCGTTCTGATACGCTTCAATATCGTCGGCGTCGACGACGTTGCCACGCTCGATTTCGATCTCGTCCATGGCAAACTCCTCAGGGGCGAACGTCTGCTCGGTAACGGCGAGTGCGAGGTCGCTCGCCACGTAGACAGGAATCTGGTATTTCTCTGCCAGATTGAACGCCTCGACGGTCTTGTGGAAACAATCAGCCACCGTCGTCGGCGCGAGCACGAAGCGGGGAATCTCGCCGTGGCCACCGTAGAGGAGCTGATTCAGGTCGCCTTGCTCCTGTTTGGTCGGCATCCCGGTCGATGGACCCGAACGCATCACATCAACGATCACCAGTGGCGTTTCAGTAGTCGCAACGAGACCGAACGTCTCGGTCATCAGGTCGATTCCTGGTCCGGAGGTTGCGGTCATCGACCGTGCACCAGCACGAGCAGCGCCCAGGGCGATATTGATCGCGGATAGCTCGTCTTCGGCCTGGATCACGGTACCGCCGTAGCGCTCGATGCGGCCGGTCAGATACTCCATCACGTTCGTCGCAGGCGTGATCGGGTAGCCGGCGTAGAACCGACAGCCGGCCGCCAGCGCGCCCATGCCGATCGCCTCGTCGCCGTTCAGCAGCACGTAGTCGTTGTCAGTCGTCTCCAACTCGAAGCCAAAGTCGTGGTCGTAGTTCTCTTCGACGTACTCCTGGCCGAGTCGGGCCGCCTCTTTGTTGTTTTCGACGATCGAGCTCCCCTTCGAGCCGAATCGCTTCTCGAGCGATTCGTCAAGGTTCTCGATGGGGAACTGGGCGACCTCACACGCCACACCGAGCGCCACGACGTTCGCCATGATCGCACCGCCGGCGTCTTCGGCCAGGCTCTTCAACGGAACGTCGAGACCGATCATTCCGTCGGGAATCTCCAGGTCCTGCATCGTCGTCCGCTCGCCGTCGTAGATGATAACGCTGCCTTCCTGGAGCTCATCCATGTTCTCCTCGACCGTCCGTTGTGTCAACGCGATGAGGATGTCGAGTCGGTCGACAACACTTTCGACTTTCTCAACGGACGTTCGTACTTTGTACGCCGTGTATCCGCCACGAATTCGTGAGGCGAAATCCTTGGAGGTGAATACGTGCCGGCCCGCCCGTGAGAGGGCCTGAGCGAAGATTTTCCCCGTCGAATCGATGCCATCGCCGGCTTCCCCGCCGATGGCCCAATTGAGATCTTCGTGCATACTGGTTCAAACGTACCTCTCGCCCGTGCAAAAGGCTTCTGAATGCTTAATATCCACAGTACTCAATGCAACAGAATGTTGTCACACTGTCCAAACGGTGGTAGTCCCTTCTCATGGTGGCGCTCTGTTCTCAGAACCGCTAAATTCGAGTTTTTTAGCCACGGTTGATTGTTTCACTCATTATAATTATCGCCTTGGCACAATCATTCATATATTATTTCTGAGTATTATCTGTGGGCTGTGTCTCCTGTGGGAGCTGTGGCCGTATGCACAGTATCCGTGTGGGTGATGTTACTATACGAATTGGCGTATCCGAACTGGGCGGATACGAACCGAGTGCGATGGACCTACGAGTATGGGCCGACGAAGATGGGTATGGACGCCACGACAGTGACGGTATCGTCAGTGGAGCCGGTTGGAACCGATGCGATTGCAATCGAACTGACAACGCCAGCAGAGTTCGAGGCCAATCCGGGCCAGTTCGTGAAGCTGACGGTGACGGTTGACGACGAACCCGTCTCTCGGTTTTACACCATTTCCTCCCCTGCGATCGAGGAGACGTTCGAGATCACGCTGACGATCGATCCTGCTGGTGAGCTTGGTCCGACGCTCGCCGAACTTTCGGTGGGTGATGAGATTGACGTGGCGGGTCCATTCGGCGACGCAGCGTATGCGGGTGAATCCGAAACGCTCGTCCTCGCGGGCGGTCCGGGTGTGGGTCCGGCCGTTGGAATCGCCGAACGAACGATCGATGATGGGGGCTCTGCGGCGATTGTCTATCTCGACGACGAGCCGATTCACGAACAGCGCCTGGGTGCGCTTTCGGACGCTGGCGTGTCGGTGTTCGTCGTCAGCAATGGCGACGCACTGGAGGATGCGATCGATTCTGTCGCAGCCGAACTCGACCCCCAGGTGTTCGTGTATGGCTTTGCGCCGTTTCTTGATCTCGCGACCGACGGGCTGACTGGAGCCGGTCTCGACGCTGATGGAGCCAAAGTGGAGAGCTTCGGTCCGGCTCCCGAGGAGTGACTCGGCGATCAACTCAAATAAATTGTCAATATAATTAATAGGTTGGAGAAATGAGCAGTGTGCATGTGGCCCTTCACGAGCAGCGCCCGCCCGTCCCGCGGTGGTTTTGTTCCGACGAGTGAGCTCGACACAGGCGATGGGACGACGGTCGAGCGGGTGGTCGACGAGGAGGCAGGAGTGGTGGTGTACGCAATGTGTGGCGAGGATGGCGGCGGTCTTGCAGCGTTGCCGATTGATGAGACGGAGCTTGTGGGCGAGCGCTGATTGGATCGGTCACTCGCTGTCGAGTTCGATGATGTCATAGAAGAACGTTCTGAGGTGTTCAATCCGCGATTCGGTCCAGAAAAAGCCCCCAAAGACGTTTTCAACGTCGTTGAGTCCCGACCATTTCGTCAGTTGAAACGCGAATCGATCCGACGGTGGGGATTTCAGCGTCAACCACGCGGCGTTTGCCTGATCTGGACTCGAGAGGCCGATGGTGCCGATCGTTTGCCAGCCTTCGGTTTCGTCGTTGGCATTGGCGCGTTCGAACAGCCAGAACACGCGTTCGAGCGCTCTCGTGTCGGGTGTTCTCACACAGACTGTTTCTGAGGGCGCATCGTCCATCGTGTTGTGTAAGAGCAGACAGTGCGCGCCGGATGGGGCTTTTGCGTATCGCAGATAGCGCTGGCGGCCATCGGTTGGCTTGCTCAACCACGCCGTTCGGATCGTTGCCCAGGAGTCCTCTGGGTCCTCCGTTTGCTCTCCATCAGCAGCGAGCGTGCAGTGCGTGGTGTCCGTGTGTCGGAAATGGGGGTCGACAGTCGTGTCCATGCGCTCGTGGCCTTTGATGAGCGTCAGATCAGTCTGGCAGCTGACGCAGGCTATCTGGTCGTCTGCGTCCGCTTCTGTGGCCATGACGAACTCGCCGTCGCGCAGTCCTAGCTGGACCATCGGCTCGTCACTCCTGTGTGTCGCTTGTTCATGTGGTTGTGACTATAATTCGTTATGCTATATTATTAAATTTATTCCAATTGTGTGTAAGGGTGGTGTGATGGAGAGAGATGATTTTGAATTAGCTTCTGGTGGGCGCTTGGTGTCAAGCGAAACGTTTGAGTAGCAGATGCGGTCGGGTGGCTTTTCGTCGAATTCTGTAGCTCTCTATTAGTGGCGACGTAATTTTATTGGGTGGTCAGTTGTAGTTCGGGGTCCTGCTGTAACCGTATGTCTCTTGGACAGCAAGTTATATCGTTGGTCGGCTTCAACCCACCAAGGATCCTTCTGGAATAATTGAGGCAGCTCAATATGGACGAAAGCCGACTGCGCTTCAACCCAACTAAGGTCCTACTGTAACACGCCTGAGAACGCCGTGGGAATCCAGGAAATCCTGCTTCAATCCAACTAGGGTCCTGCTGCAACTCCACTACATTGAATCCGATGACTACTCTCTGTCCGCTTCAACTCCACTAGGGTACTGCTGTAACCTGAGGAACTCCGAGCCGGCTGGGAGCAACTGAATGCTTCAACCCAACTAGGGTACTGCTGTAACTTCGGGAGCTTTTGACATCACGCGCGGAGTTGTCTTTGCTTCAACCCAACTAGGGTACTGCTGTAACCACTGAGAAGGAAGCCATTAGTCGTCATGGAACAGGAGCTTCAACCCAACTAGGGTACTGCTGTAACCAATTTGAAGGCCCTGAGGGACGTTGCTGGACGATTTGCTTCAACCCAACTAGGGTACTGCTGTAACTCCCTCTGCAATGTCGGATCCTTCTTCAGTCAGTCCGCTTCAACCCAACTAGGGTACTGCTGTAACAAGTCCGTCAGATAATCGACCTGCTCACAGATATCGCTTCAACCCAACTAGGGTACTGCTGTAACCCACCAGCTCTCCCGAGGGATCAGGGACCGCAAAGCCGCTTCAACCCAACTAGGGTACTGCTGTAACGGCCTATGACGGCCATCTCAGTGTGGATGGAACGTTCGCTTCAACCCAACTAGGGTACTGCTGTAACCTGTTGAAACGCCTTTGTTTCCCGTTTCTGTGGTTGCTTCAACCCAACTAGGGTACTGCTGTAACGCCATCGAGAGGGCTGCATTCCAGATTCGATCTTTTGCTTCAACCCAACTAGGGTACTGCTGTAACACGCGGACATCATGGGCTTCGAGACTGGCGACCGGATGCTTCAACCCAACTAGGGTACTGCTGTAACGCTTCATGCTCGCCAGGCCAGACACGGCGACGAAGGTGCTTCAACCCAACTAGGGTACTGCTGTAACCCGATAGATCAAACTGGTCCTCCACTTCGACAGCAGCTTCAACCCAACTAGGGTACTGCTGTAACATTAGACTATCATCGCATTCTGGGCATTTTGTGGTTGCTTCAACCCAACTAGGGTACTGCTGTAACCATGGCCGATTTACCGACCATATGGCTCCTAGAGGGTGATTTGTAACAAGTGTTTCCGTCGACCCGCAATTCTGTGTTACCCCCCGGGGGGTCGACGGAACATTACGTAAATCGGCAACCAGGTTCGGTTCCGTCACCGTAAGTAGTGTGATCGACGAACCCAACCGTATCTGCTTCGAACACAATCACTGCATCATCGTCTTCTAAGGATTGTTCAATATCATGCTTGATATCGACCAGCTGTCCCGGTGTGACATCACCATAAAACACAGATTGTTGGATGTGTTCAAGTCGAGTGCGGAGCAGTTTGCGATAGATCCGGGTTCGACCGGCTGGAACATCATAGACAATCAGTACGAACATCACCACCAGCGCTCCGTCGGGTGGTAGTCCTCGCCAGTGAGAATGTGTTTCTTCAGACTATACACATCCGTCTGGATGAGTGTTTTATAGCTCACGTGGCGCGAGAGACGAGGATGTTTGACAGTTTTGTCAAGCGTATCTTCGTACTCTCCGAGTACCTTGGCACGGCCTTCTTCAGTGAGGAGACAGCCATCTAACTCATCCTCGAAGTCATCGAATGAAAGCTGCTGGCGATTCACCAGCCGGAACATTACTCGATCAGCGAGTATCGGCTTGAAGATGTCTGCAATATCAAGTGAGAGCGTGAATCGTCGCTCACCAGGCTCGTGCATGAAGCCAATCGTTGGATCGAGCGCTGTCTTCCGAATCGCGGAGACACACGTCGTATAGGTCATTGCGTTCAGATACGACAGTAACGCGTTGGCCTCGTTCGAGGGAGGATTATACTCGCGTCGGATGAGCTCGAATGGGTCACGAAGAATTGCATCGAAACAGGTGTAGTACTCCTTTCGTGCGAGCGCCTCAACGCCACGAAGAGACTCTATATCTGACTCGGTCTGCGTTCGATCCTTGAGAGCATCGAGCTCAGCAATGCTTTCTGTGAAATCATGTCCTCGGGTGTTGTAATACCGAAGATTCACACGCATATTGTGAATGCTTGCTGCGATGATGTCCGTTGCAATCGACAGCCGACGGTCCGCATCCTCATACGCGCGTACCTGTTCAACGACGGTGTTTCCAGACACGTGAGAGCGCTTCGGAAGATATGAACCACAATAATAATCATTCCATCCGAAGACGTGAGCCGGAACGCCGTGCTCGTTGAGCAACCCTAATGCCCGTGTATTAAACGTCAACTGACCATGTAGATAGAGCGAATCCAAACTTTCGACTGCTAAATGTTTTGGATCGTTATCCAGCCGATCAATGCGAAGTGTATTCTCACTCCGGCCGAGATCGCCATCCGCGAAGATATGGTGGTTATTATGCATGGAATCACATCCAACACAGGTCCTGGTAGAGACACGCCTCACAGACTGGCTTTTTCTCAAGCGCAGGTGGGGTATTTCGACTAAGGACTTCCAGAATCCCCCGCAGAACGGCTTCGATACGATCTCTGTTTTCGGAGGTCAGTGTGACCTGTTCTCGTTTTCTCTCTCGAGGATATGCTAGAACACCATCACGTTCGATGTCAAGTATCTCATCGAGATACCATAGATAATACAGAAGTTGCAGTCGCGCCGGTTCCTCAAGCTTTGATGAAACCTTTACTTCCATGATATCCCCCGAATCAAGCACATCAATTGCGATACGTCCATTCACCTGAAACGATTCTCGCTTATCCCGATAGCTCGTTTCGTCAACATGGGTTCCACGGCGGATATTTGCAGCTCCTCGGTCAATGTCGATGCCTTGAGCCATGAACCAGAGCTCTCGTTTGCAGACTTCGTAGTACTGTACCATGAGACCGGTTATTCGCTGTACTGGCTCTGTGTGTGGATCTCGTTCTGCTTTAATAAACTCCTCAAGCAGCCCAATTTCTTTTTGATCCATAATTCATCATTCAATATGTTTATATCTATATTTTTAGTAATAATACTACGATATTGAGATATTAACCAACACTATATCCCATAATAAAGAATAATATAATATAAAACTATATTTATTATATGATATTTTTTATGAACCTAGGTTATAAGTTAGTATCGATATGGCGTTCTCAATGGCTATTTTGAGTGCAATTTTAGTTCTTATATAGTAGTAATGATTCGAATTCTTATTTGTATCCAAGATAGTTATATCTAAAGAGTTTATTTACTTGTCTTGAGTTCAGTATATATTGAAAGAAGTTAAAGCCCGATACGATGACCATTATTTTATGACGTGGAGTGATACAATGTGCGTCTTTTAATCAGCCTTCGCGCCCGCGCAGACGCCCGATACAATACAGCCTACCACCGTGGTCTTGCTGGTCGTGTCTGGCGAGCACTTGAGGATCCGGCATTCAGTGAGCTTCACGATTCAGGAGAGCCGTCCGGAATAGCGTTCAGCAACCCGTTCCCATTTGGTCCTATCACTGAGGGTGATGAGCTGAACGTGCTTGTAGCCTCTCCAGACGACGATATCCTCCGGGCTATCGGGGCGAATCTCATCGAAGATCGGGAGTTCAACATCAAAGAGATGCAGTTTACGGTGGAGGAGATCACCGGCGTTCATACCGATGTCGGCGAACCTGGAACGCAGGGGGTGCTCGAATCAGCAACCGGACTCGTTGTTCGGATACCACCATGGCGATTCGATGACTACGACATCGATGCGCCACCAAACAGTGCGGAGTTCTGGAAACCAGAACATACCCTCGAACCACTGAAACACCAGTTGGAGAACAATCTCGATCGAAAACACGGTCTGTTCTGTCCCGAGCACTTGCCAGGCCCAAGCGATGTTGATGGTGAACTGTTCGATGAGTACGAACTCATCAAAACGTATCCGCTCCCCGTCACTGTCACCGAGGGTGTTGAAGAGACGTACATCCTCAGCAAATTCCGCTTCGGATACACGGTCCGGGACGATGACCACCGCAGACATCTGAATCTGGCTCTGGATGCCGGGCTTGCCGAGCGAAACAGCCTGGGTTTCGGATTTGTAAACGTTCGCAAAGACGAACTCATCCCGCCTGGAGAAACTGCCCCAACTGCGAGAGGACAGTCCTAATGAGCGCGTTCGACGAGTCGACATTTGACCAACACCGTTCGTTTGATTCGGTAACATCGCTTCGGCGCATTCAAACACTGTATGGAATGATTGCCGAGGCAACACCCGATACAAGTCAGTCCGAAGAGGAAACACAGACCACAATCATCCCAGAGGACTACCAGCTCTACGTCACACCCAACGAATTGGACGACTTTGTCCAATCAGAGGATGAAGATAAACGACTCGCGACTGTTCACGTCGACGTAACTGGAGACACCCCGACACTGGAAACCGTCGATATACGCCCCCTCCGGAGAGAAATAGTTCCATACCTTGGGTTTTCCCGCTATCCATGGGGCCGTGCGATCGATCATAGCATCACTCGCAGGGGAGCAGGAGGTGGGTCTAATCGGAACACAGTGATGAACTACTGTGTCGATTGTCTCCGACGGTGGACGAATGCTGGTGGGAACGAGCCAGCAGTCGGACAAACTGCCGAGGAGCATCCAGACGGATGGATCATTCAGGCACTGCAGGAGCTCAGTACAACCGACACAATCGAAAATGAGATCGAATCCGAGATAACGTCACAGATGGCCAGCGGAGTTAGCCCTCGTGTAGTCGCCACTGTGGCTGTCAAACTTGACCCCGAAGCACTTGCTACGCCACCGACTGGCGAGGCTGAGGATGGTTACTACTACCCGGGACAAATCGACGTGTTCAACGCTGCAATGGTGGCACGGAAAAACGAAAAACTCGCAGAGAAAAATACGGACGTCCCATCACGCGGAGAAGGAACGTGTCTCGTAACGGGCGAGGAAGCGGAGGTCTTCGGTACAGCAGAAGATCCGCTTGCGCTGTTCACCATCCAGCACACCGAGAGATTTAACGAACTCAAACCAGAACACGCGTGGCGCTCACATCCGGTCTCTTCAAGTGCGGCGCTACTGATCCAATCGGGCGCATCGCTCATTGAGCAGTGTCGCAGAACACAGCGGGGGCGAAGCGTCTATACAATCCCGTACTACACGCGTATGGACCCTGTTCGAGCGAAGGATCTTGAGTACGCAATTCAAGAAACGCCGTCCGAATCGCAAGCCACCCTGTCACATTTACAGGAACTCCTCGAAGATAGCGAAGAAGGAACCGGAGAGCTCCGGTTTTACGTTATCTCGCTCCGGAACGATAACGGAGACATCAATGTCTTACACGAGCTTCCCGATGCAACCATTCAGCCCGCTAGAAACGTAGCAAACGCCCATTGCCAGGTCCTCAACAGCAGCTCCTTCGACGCGGCTGCCGGATTTGATGAACCGGATAACTGGGGTCCATACAGTCAGGGAACAGAGCTCGCAGACGCCGTCAAGTCGATCGTCTCTGGGCGGTACACCTTCGGGACGGTCGCGTTGACAAATGACGATAATCCTGCAATCGACGATAGCAGTGAATGGCTGACGTTTGCACTCCTTTCTGGAGAACCCATTCCCGCTGACCGACTACTGGATGAGTATATCAAACGCCTCGCCCAGGAGCGTCGGAAGGACGAGGAGGGACGACTGTCCGAAAACCACCTCAAAGCACAGTTCACACAGCTTCGAGCACTCGCAAGAACAGGCCGACTGACTGGCCGAGACGCATACCCAAAACTCATGGAATCAACAGAAGCAACGGCGAACAGTCCAGAAGAACCACCAGTAGAACACTTTCTAACTGCGGATGGAGAGCTACGACCCCTGGATGTGTTTCGAGAGTATCGACTCAATACATTCCTTGCCAACCGATCTGAGTTAGACGAACCCCAGCGACAAGCCGCGTTTCTCGTCGGTGTGCTGGTCGGACAGCTTGGTCAATACCAGAATTCCGAGCGAGGAATGGAGGGAACTATTCTCGCTCAGCATCCAGCTGAACGGATAACCGCCAAACGGATCAAACGGCTCGTTCCTGAACTCATCCACAAGCTCAGTGTCTACGCTTCAGATGACGCTCATCGGGGAACGGTACTGTTTCCCGAACTCGAAGATCTGCTCCCGAAAACAGTGGAAGAGGCAGATGGTATTGGCTGGACGCTTCCAACCGAAGATCTCCGGTTCCATTTCGCGCTCGGACAGCTCTACGGAAAACGAGCCACCAGCAGAGCATTCGACCTTCGGGAACAAATCGCCAGCAAAGCAGGAATCGACCTGGAATCAAACACAGACAATTGAAACTCATGACGACACCACACAACACCGTCCAGAACCGTTCTGAAATCGTCTTCCTGATTGACGCACAAGACTGCAATCCCAACGGAAACCCGCTCGGAGAGAACCGTCCACGGATTGATCCAGTTACGGAGCAGGCGGCCATCACTGACGTACGCCTCAAACGATACTTGCGGGATCAGCTCATTGATGACGGCCACGGCGTCTTTGTCCGCAAAACAGAGGAAGGTGTAAGCGGCAGTCGAGCAGCACTCGCGCTCGATGTGCTTGGAGATATCACGAGTGAGGAAGAACTTAACGACATCGACGACATCAGTGGTGCCTTTCTCGATAAGGCAACCGATGTTCGATATTTCGGGGCCACGCTGAGTTTTAACAAGGATCCGGAGAATGATCTCCATAAAAAGATAAAAGATCGATTCAACAGCGGTAACTACACGGGCCCTGTCCAGTTCAGTCCTGCCCGGTCACTCAACGCCGTGCAGATAAACGAGGAGACGAACTCACTCACCAGCGTCATCTCTACGAAACAGGACAAAGATGTTGGGGGATTCGATCTTGACGACCACCGTATCAAATACGGGCTCTTTCCGTTCCACGGGCTCGTAAACGAAAACGGAGCCACAGACACCGGGCTGACACAGGTAGACGTTGAGCGACTCGACACGCTCTGCTGGCGTTCGATCAAAAACCAGACGATCTCACGGAGCAAAGTCGGCCAGGAACCGCGCCTCTATCTACGAGTGGAATACAATCAGTCGGGCTATCACATCGGTGATCTCCAGAACGGATTCACCCTGGACCGAGAGGCCGCCGGAAAGGACGACCAACCGCTAGACGACGACGCAATCCGGAATGTCACCGATGTCTGTCTCGATGTGACATCGTGTGTGGATCGACTCACAGCCGCAGCCGATCGAATTGAGGCAGTCCATACAATCGGCAGCGAGTATCTCGATATCAGTTACGACGGCGATCGGGTTGGTACCGCTGCAGACCTTTCGACACTCCTCGAAGAGCGCAGCGTGTCTGTCCACCACATCGAGGTATTTGACGAATTCGAACGCACGCTTCCACCAGCGAGCGACTAACCGATGGCTGTAGCGATTAAAGGGGACGCACATCCCGCTGGGGACCCTCCAGTGATCACGGACGAGGGCATTCCGTCAAAATGTCTCTCGTTATCGGTGCGTGCCGACTGGGGACACTTTCGGCGCATTGATCGGACAGTCACAAAACAAACGTACCGAATCCCACCACGGACGACCATTGCGGGACTGTTGGCTGCTATCGTCGGCGTCGGCCGTGACGGATACTACGATGTGTTTGCCTCGGATTCGTCTGCGATTGCTATCGAAGCGTGCTCGGAGCTGCGGACCATGGCACTGCCATCACTCGGTCTCGGAACCAATCCAGACGAGACGTTCGACGATGCCGGCGGTACTGGACAGCGAACGGTGAAGGTCAGATTTCCGGACAGCACTGACAACCGCCAGCTCCACGGGTATCATTATCTCGTTAGTCCAGTCTACCGCATCGATGTGGCTGTCGAAGATCCGGCGTTCTACGGCACCTTACGACATCGGCTTCGCAACGGTTGTTCCCACTATACACCGACAATGGGGCTCTCCGAGCTGTTGGCCGCAGTCGACTGGCATGGCGAATACGAACCAGCTCGTATAGCGGGAAGTGAGACTGTCGCAATTGACTCCGTGCTCCCCGACGGTGTCGATGCGATCATTCCGACACCTGAAACTTCCTATGCCGTCGAACGGGTTCCGGGATTCATGACGACTGATTCTGGGGGTCGACATACTACGGGATTCATTGACTACGCTTTCGTTCCGAACGGGGACCCGCTCCAGGCGAGGACTTCTGCTATCACCCCAGTCCAGATTGATGGCCGAACGGTCGTGTTTCGGTGATAGAATGGACGATGCAATCATCTCACGACGGAATGAGGATGGGATGGATGAGTTGCTGATAGCCCACGGCAGCGACGTTGGGAGTCGAATGCCCAAACTCAGCAGCTGTAAGTCCGATAGTTCTGTGACTGGAACGGATATTTTTCGATGCGAAGGGTTTCTCCACGACATCGGAAAGGTGGCTCTAGATTTTCAACGCCATATCCGAGACGTATACGTAGAAAATAAGCAGATGACATACCATGCCCGATTGGGTGGCTTTGCCGTTTTTCATGCCCTGGATCGAATGGGCGCTTCCAGTGAGGAGTGTCTGATCGGGATGCTCGCTGTCTTCAAACACCATGGACGCCTCCCGAATGCGGCGGAGCGTCTTCTCACAATCGCCAAATCAGAGCGTGGTGATGGGAAAGGCTCTCGATACTCTGTTCCACAGATTGAAGATATCGATGCGTCCGAACCCAACAGGACGGTTGCTGACACGTTGCTCAGAAAGGCATCGCATGAAACAGCGTCATGGGAGTCGTTCAAGACTGCAATAGATGACGGATCGTTGTTCGAATCAATAATCGATTGTGTTGGCAAGCGGGGCCATAGAAACGGCACCGAAGAGCCAATCCCAGAAAAGTTGGATTCGCAGCTCTATGATCGAGTTCTCCACCACTGGAGTGTGCTCACACTCGCGGACAAAACCTGCGCTGGCGGAATCGAAAATGATGCTCTTCGACCATCACACCTTGAGCTGGATGGACTTGAGGACCATATTGATGAACTTCGGTCGGATAGCGATGAGCCACCGGAGCTCGCATCCAACACAACCCCATCATCGCTGGAACTAGATGTGACGGAGAAAGCATCGTTAAATCAGCTCCGGGAGGCTGTGCGCCGGCTGGTCAGAGACAATGCCGAGCAGTTTGTTGATAGCTCAGCGGATGTGGCAACTCTCACACTCCCCACAGGACTCGGGAAAACGTTCACTGGTATTACTGCTGCATACACCATTCGGGATGCGCTTAGCCACACAGAACTGGCAGCTGAGACACGACCACGAGTAGTGTACGCACTTCCGTACACCTCGATCATCGAACAAACACGGGAGATCTTCGAGGATTCGGCCATTCTTGACGCTGATCCATTGAGCCTTGCGTTCACTGTCCATCATTATCTCTCCGAAACGGTCTCATATCCTAAAATTGAGAACAAATTCGACGGTGATCAGGCTGCGGATGATCAGCTGTTTTTCGATCCAGCACTCCTTGGCGAAAGCTGGCGCTCGGGAACAACGCTCACAACGTTCGTCCAGCTCTTCGAAAGTCTTGTTTCTCCGACAAATGCAGGAGGTATGAAGCTACCGTCCCTGACAAATAGTATCATCATTCTCGATGAGCCACAGACGCTGCCAAAACCCTGGTGGGAGGCAATTCGTCGTCTCACAACGCTTCTAGTTGAGCAGTATAATGCGCATGTGATTTCGATGACTGCAACCCAGCCATCGCTGTTCACTGATGCACCAGCCCTCGAAAGTATCTCACTTTTGGGGCCGTCTGCTTCTGCAGAGCCCCAGCTCGTCGAAACCTGTTTCAGAGCCGTAGAGCGTGTGGAGTACTCGATTGACGCGTCTGTCCACAGTTTCAAAACCACAGCCGACGAGCTGCTCAGTGTTGAGACCGCAGCAGCACGGCTGTATGGGAGTGCTACGTCACCGATGGACAATCCGATCAGGGGAGCTGCCGACGGAACCTCTGTCCTCTCGGTGTGTAATACCGTCGCCTGCACCCAGCAACTAACTGAATCCGTCCAAGCGTGTGCAAACGCTGACGGGAGGGAAATTCAGCGAATCGGATCAGCGTATCGAGCGGCGCTCCACGAGTGCACACCGACCGTAACCGATGATCTATCGCCAGATCAACGTCCGGATCCGGAGGATGTAGCTGCAAAAACACTCGAACAGCTCGGTTTTCAGCGGGTTGATGACGGAGACGACTCCGTTTCGCTCTCAAAACAGCGCTGGGCCCCCAACTCATCGACAGGGACTGTTTTCCTTGGCACATTCACCTCACGACTACGACCACGGGATCGGCGTGCCTTCGTGGCTATTGCCTCGGTACTCGCTCGTGCTGGTGTTCCATTCGTTTTTGTCTCAACGCAGGCGGTCGAGGCCGGCGTTGATATCAGCTTCGCTCGGGTGTATCGTGATATTGCCCCGTTGGATAGCATCGTACAGGCGGCTGGGCGGTGTAATCGATCATTCGAATGGGGGCATAGCGCCGGCAAGGTCACTGTCTGGGCCCTCGGTGCGATCGAGGGGTCCAGTGTAATTCCAGCAACTGCAGTGTATAAACCAAAATCATTGCTCACCATGGTGGCGTCGATTCTCACAAACTGTAGTGATGATTGTGGGACGGGAACAGTTCCAGAATATGTTCTGACGCGGACTGCGATTCCAGAATTTTACAGCCAGCTGGATGTTGGAATGCTGGCAAACCGGGAGTTGGTCCAGTGGATTGAGCAGTGTCAAGCCGGGGACCTACAACGGGCGACACTGATCGATGACGATTATGAGCAGTACGATGTGATTGTAGCCGAGACTGCTGTTGAAAAAGCGCTGCTGCAAACTCTGATCGATTCGTTCGTGAATGATGCGGTCCCCTCGCGATTCGATCTCCTCAAATCGATGGCTGATCTCCGTGTTTCGCTCCCTGTTCGAGATATTGAAACCATTCGAAGTCAAGTGACTACACTCAATCGAGCGGGATTCACTGCGGATGGTATCTCGGTGCTTACCTGTTCAGCAGCCGGAGAGCAGGAGGTCTACGATGTCGCAGCGGGCGGGTTTATTGTTACCAAAGATGATGGGCTTGCTGGCCGATTTACCTTCAATTAAACCGATTTGAGCGTTTCGGGAGCTATCTCCCAGTAAATCGACTCGTACACGATTCCGAGATACTTGGCCGACTCTGTTAGGAGAGCGGATTCCGTCGACCCCCCGGGGGGTAACACAGAATTGCGGGTCGACGGAAACACTTGTTACAAATCACCCTCTAGGAGCCATATGGTCGGTGAATCGGCCATGGTTACAGCAGTACCCTAGTTGGGTTGAAGCATCAACGGCGCGCGTGTGGAGCCATACCTTGACCTGGTTACAGCAGTACCCTAGTTGGGTTGAAGCAAAGTTCGTCGTCGACCACGTCCACATCCCACGCTCGTTACAGCAGTACCCTAGTTGGGTTGAAGCGAGGACCATATGATCTCCGCGAGAGAAATTCAAAAGTTACAGCAGTACCCTAGTTGGGTTGAAGCTACTGCAAGTGGATAAAGAGGGGAGCTTCCGGCTGGAGTTACAGCAGTACCCTAGTTGGGTTGAAGCGTCGACCAAGAGTCTGACGGAAACCACCGCCGGGCGTTACAGCAGTACCCTAGTTGGGTTGAAGCTCATGGAAGCTCCTCATTCATCGTCATCACCTGCTAGTTACAGCAGTACCCTAGTTGGGTTGAAGCGAATTCGAGCGGCACATCACCCTCAGCCCACGACATGTTACAGCAGTACCCTAGTTGGGTTGAAGCAACCACAACCATCGCATCACGACTTCCTGCATGGCGTGTTACAGCAGTACCCTAGTTGGGTTGAAGCAAACAACGAGTTGCTGAAAGCAACTCGTTTGGCTGGTTACAGCAGTACCCTAGTTGGGTTGAAGCACGCCGATCAGGCGACGGCTGACGACTTCGTGGCTGGTTACAGCAGTACCCTAGTTGGGTTGAAGCGACGGCCACCTCGATCGCCTCGTGCAGTACGAGCAGTGTTACAGCAGTACCCTAGTTGGGTTGAAGCACAGTGTGTCCTTCGATGGTCAATCCGGGGACAGAGAGTTACAGCAGTACCCTAGTTGGGTTGAAGCAGGTATCGCTCTCGCGGCGCTTCGTCATCAAAGATTGTTACAGCAGTACCCTAGTTGGGTTGAAGCGATGAGCAAGGCACGCTGAAAATCGTCGGCAGCGAGTTACAGCAGTACCCTAGTTGGGTTGAAGCACATCTGGGAATCGGGATGTGAATCTGACAACGGACGGTTACAGCAGTACCCTAGTTGGGTTGAAGCTGCCTCTGAGTTCCGCTTTAGAAACTGTGACCTTTGGTTACAGCAGTACCCTAGTTGGGTTGAAGCACAACGCTCGTCGATCAGGGCTTCTCACCGAGTGTTACAGCAGTACCCTAGTTGGGTTGAAGCAATTACGATCGGGATTTCGTGGCGTACCAGAAACCACGTTACAGCAGTACCCTAGTTGGGTTGAAGCCTACCGACAGTAGTTCGATTATTGATTGGCTGGATCGTTACAGCAGTACCCTAGTTGGGTTGAAGCGGCATCAGCTGATGACTCAGATTCCGATCCCGAGCGTTACAGCAGTACCCTAGTTGGGTTGAAGCCGAAACAACGAGAATAAAGCCGAATCGTCCGACTTGGTTACAGCAGTACCCTAGTTGGGTTGAAGCGCCGTCTCTCCCGCTCTCGCAATAATTCTTGTTCTTGTTACAGCAGTACCCTAGTGGAGTTGAAGCCTCCGGCTGTCGAGTCATGATCTCCGGCGCTGCTGGTTACAGCAGTACCCTAGTAGAGTTGAAGTACGGCGCCACGGAAAGAACTCCAGCGTGAAGTGTTTGTTACAGCAATACCTTAGTTGGATTGAAGAAACTGCTACTGCATTTTGGGGATCCAGGCCATCCGATTACAGAAAGACACAAGTTGAGTTGAAGTGTCAACTCTGTCGTGAGTATCGATAATATGCCCTCTATTTTTCGATATTGGATTTGCTCCGCTCACCACGCATAGAAAAAACGTTGATGAAAAAGGCCGCTCGCTCCGCTCGCGGTGGGTGATTCTAGCCACACGTTGTTTCGAAAAATACCGTCGTAGAGGTTACTCGCAGTTCGCTGGAGAGACTAACAGCTGGAGGATTACGGGAAGTTCTTCAGTTGATCGGGCCTCACAGAACGGAACCACGGCTTCTAGCAAACAGCTCGCGGCAGACACAGCCTCATCTTGTGTCTGTGCGCGAGCCGGATCCTCCGGACGATCTGGAGAAAACGCCAACAGCGTAACGTCCCCCGATCGCTGTTCATGCGCACGCAACCGAGCATCATTGTCGAACCAGGCGGTGTAGATCGTCTCCCCCTGCGAGCGAAATCGTGTGATCCGATCGAGCGACGGCAACTCATCCGAACCACCGCCAGAGCGCTCGCTCAGATCAGCAATCGCCAGCACCTCCTCAACTTGACGACAGTGCGTACATTCCGTTGATTGACAGGGCCGACACCAGCAGTTCTCGGCGATATCCACGACGTGATGCAACTCAGCAGAGGAAAGCTCCTCGCGATCCTCGATCCCCTCCAGCGTGCTGACCTGACCATCTACCGTCCGAAAGCTGAACTGTGGGAGACTCACGAGCCAACCCTCCACGACGGACAGCCCGTAGCATGCGCCCGTGGACGAGCCACTGGTTGGCCACAGCGAGTACAGCGTGTGCTAGTCATTGACGATACGACAGGATTACAGTACCGCAGCGTTATTCCCTTCATGGGTTAACCTTTCCAGGGAATCCCAGCGTCGGGTGCTGCAACACCCGGCGCGCTTTGGTAAACGCGATCATGCCTCGGGCTGGTATTCCCAATTGGTTGTGCCAACCCACTAGGTTATAAACTTTCGTATGTGTTGGATTTCCACGGAGATATGTGATTTCCCTTGATCGTCTTTCTCAGCGTGTACTCGTACACTTCTGAACTTCCTGGTCCAGACAAACAATAATCCATTCTAATTAACAAACTAGACAGATTCACTCACACTCGTCGTGAGTGGGTGCTCGGCCAACCGTGACGAACGCGCTTCGCGCACCCAAATTTCACAAAACTAACCTTGAAACGATAGGAACTCTCCTCACACCTGCTGCTACTACCAAACCGACCGTCATTCGTGCGAAGGTGTGTTCCCTGTATAGATTCCTATCGGAGAGCGCTTGCTCACACCTTAGCTGCCCTTCCTAGGAGTCACGCTCACAACGTTCGTGAGGACGCGATCGACGGCCTCAGTAGTGAACTGTTCAACCGACTGGAGGCGTCTAGCGAGCCAGTCGTCGAAAATCACCGCTTTGCCCTTGCCCGTGTGCACCACCTCCGTTCGCTCACCACCCAGCCGATCAAGGAACGCCATCACTCGGGCAACCGTCTGGTCGTGCGCCGAACCGTACTCCCGTTTGAGTTGGTCTTTGATCGTCGTCGAATCCAGCCGCATTCCTTTCGGCACTGTAGTGGACAATTCACCGATCTCCATGGCAATCGACCGAGCTCGTCGCTGGTTGGCCGTTAGTTTCGCCTTATGAATAATCTCCTCCGGCAAGCGGACGATCTGCTCCAGTGGCGTCCGTTGCTCGCGTCCATCAAGCGTCTCGACTTTCCGTGCAACGGCCTCGGTGTGTGCCTCTGATGCCTCCGTCTGGCGAGTGTTCTCGGTCACGTCCTGTCTGATATCGGCTTTATCGCGCTCGTTCGACTCGCGGTAGTCCGTCTGCTCCCGTTCGAGCGCTTCAACTGTGGCTTCCAGTTCCGCAATTCTCGTTTTATTCTGGTGCAACGCCGCTGTTTGGCTGTCGATCGTCGATTGCTGTGCTTCAATTTCTGCCTGTTGAGCGTCGACCTGTGATTGCAGAGCGTCAATCTGTGTGTTCTGGCGCTCGATCTGCGCATTCTTGCGGGCAATGGCGTCCTCAATTTCGGCTTTCCACGATCGAAACGCCTCGGGAAGAAGGCCGTCAAGATCGCTGCCATCAGTAGTATTATCTGTGCTCCGTCCGTCGCTATCGTTGGGTTTGATAGTCATTTTCGATCCAACCCATCCTCGGACGTGGTCCTACACGTCTGGGGAAACCGGGCAACCGGTTCTGTCCAGTCGGATGAGTATACATACCACATCAAAGTACCACTATTAATACCTAACGGTGTTTAGACACTTTGAAGAAACTGAATGACTGGTTTCTTAACAAACTACCAGAGGACGTATAGAGACGCTTTGGTGGATATCCATACTGTCCACACTGAGATCTCAGACCTTGATTAATTTCTTGGCTGTCAGATGAGATGGCTCACTCGTGCTCCTCAGCGTCACCCACATCCGCAACCGATGCACCCCAGTCCTCAATTGGCACAAATTCATGCGCAACGGGCCGAAGCGCTTGTAGAATGGCTTCCGCCCCCGGTGGTGAAAGATCCAGATCCGATGCTATGAGACGGTGGGTGGTTTCCCCCCGATCACGCGAAATCGTGTACGTTAGCGCAACCGCCAGACCATGGATTCCTCGCCGATCAATGTACTATCGATCGTCTCATCTGTCGTTCGACGAGCCACCGCCGCAATGAGTGCTGGCGAGATCGTGTATGTGCGGTCATCTGCACCAGACACGGTCAGCTGGATATCAACAGCACGGTACCGTTTTGGTGGACTGTCAGCGGTCACCGTCAGCACCCCTGCCTAAGTGAGTCGATTTACATAACTGTAAGCCGTCTCCTGCGCAAGATCCAGAGCGTCCATCAATTCAGCCACAGTGCTATCGCCCTCAAGATAGAGATACGTGTAAACACGCGCCAGCGATGGCTGTTCGAGTAAATCCGCTACTGAAAGAAAATCGCGGATGATCATGCCGTTCGACTGGGCTGCTGATTGGGCCATCTGTATCGATTACAGATTATAAATAATTCGTACTAAGGGTGTCTGAGTTTTGAGGAATGACTAGCTAAATAGCCGAGATGGTCCCGAACGATTCGCTCGGTTTTCGCATCTGCTGCATCCAGGAACGCAACGACAGCTGGCGGGAACAAGTCCACATACTCAGCCATCGTCCAGGGGTACAAACTCCGCACGACTCTCATCCATCTTCTCGAATCGAGCAGCTAACTCCTGGCGGCGGCGCAACTGGGCGAGTTCCGTCAACAGATTGTTGTAGGGTTCCCCCAGTTCCATTATGTCATGGAGTGTCTCTGCAGCCACGAGAATGCGTTTATCTGCTGACATCGTTGTACGGACGTACAGGCCTGTCTGCTAACAGTTTCTACGAATCTATCAAATATTTTGAACGAGGAGAAAATCTATGGGTGTCAGACGGATCAATTCAAAACACGAGATAGATCCAGTACATCCTACCAGATAACGATTAGATCATTGATCTGTTAAACGTTTCATCACAGTCTATGCACGTGTACAGCGCATTCGCCCACGGAACGCTATACACAGGCGATGCACCACACTGTGGACACGAGGACTGGCGGGTAGGGAATAATTTCGTGATCATACTACAACCTATTAGCAACAAATTCAATAGTAGTTACTGAACTGCCAACCCCCATCCACACTGTGGTGCAACCTGCCGATTGGCGGATGACAGACTGTGCAACTGTGCGGTTCGGTTTGAAATGAGATGCTCTAGATACTGGTTCGCCGTACTGTGAGTTACGCTTCAAAGAGAACTGAATGTCCGTCTGTTCCATCCAGGACCTCACTGACCGCTATCGAGGGCTCGTCCACGTTCACAACCACAGCAATGCATGAAACATATCACTTATCCACTGGGCAACGCTTGCAGTTGGAATAGATATACACTGGACTCTGAACTACAACGCCCACAGGTGAACCGAACCCTGACGATTTGCTATGTGCTGATACGTACCCTCGCCAGTAGCCGACAGCGATCGTTCCGAGACACAGTCCAACCACAATCGCTAATTTTCCTCGAATCTCTTGGATTGCCAATACAAATATGGAGAGATGAATCACGACGCCGTATGCCGCCTGCAGGTGGCGATTGTTTTCCAGAAAATGGTAGATGCCAAGCAAAATCATAGCCCCAAGAACGCCGACGAGGATATATACCGGTGAAACCACCGCACCCGTACCAACTATCGTTCCGAGCGAAATCGTGGCAAGCGTCAAGTAAAGCACCAAAAATTTTCCAAAATCACGTGCCCGGGGCAAGCGTCCCCAACCTCGTCCATTGTCATCCGTTCCGCTACTCATACCACTCACTTCTTGTTACAGATGGTTAACTACCATTGGACAAACTATTGAACGCCGAAACCTACAACTGCCAGTCACTCTGCAGAAACGTACTCGTCGAGGATGTGGAACACGTTTTCTGGGAGTTCGTCGAACCATCCTATCGCAACCACTTCGTCATCGCTGGAAGCCAGGGTCCCGGATTCGGTACTCCCCTCGAACCAGACGGTTAGCATGGGCAATGTCTGCTCCGGGTCCGTTTCGTGTCGAATTGCTTTGATCCGAACTGCGATTACACCAGTCAACGAACAAACGTGGCCGGTTTCTTCTTCGCACTCGCGGCGAGCTGTCTCTGCCATCGTCTCCCCGGATTTGTGACCGCCGCCGGGCACGCCCCACTCTCCTTTGCTGTTTTCGTGCTGAATGAGAAGATAGCGTCCGTCTTCATCCCGTGGAAGAACCCCCGCGTCGCCGCGCCACCCGTCGAGAGCCATTTGGCGTCCCTGTTCAAACCGTTCGGGGGTGTCTTCCGATTCGGCTCGAATCACCGGAAATTTCCCGAACTCTTTCCGGAGATTTTCGATCTCCGCGTCGATAAAATCATACATTTCATCGCGATTTTGCATACCTCGCTACAAATTTTCCCATCAGATCTACGTTTCGATGAGCGTTATACGATATGGTCTAGCGTAAGGAGCCGGATCACTACTGCAGCGCAGGGGTCACGTCTGAACTGACACGTCGGACACTTAGAACAGGGTTAACTTTCTTTGGGTAGCGGTTCCTACCATGACCGATTCAACCGAGCAAGACGAATCCAACGGGACTTCTCCTGAGGACGCCTTCGCCCTTCTCGGTGACGAAACACGAATCGCTATCATCCGAGCACTGGGTGCGACACCCGACGAGTCGCTTTCTTTCTCTGCGCTGCGAGAACGCACCAACGTAGCCGATAGCGGCCAATTCAACTATCACCTCGGAAAGCTCGTCGGCAGTTTCGTTCGTCGGACAGAGGAGGACGGATACGAACTCACCTATGCGGGGAGACGGATCATCGGAGCTATCTTCTCGGGAACGTTCACCCAGCGTGGAACTCCAACATCGTTTGAACTTGAGGCGACGTGCCCCATTTGTGGAGCCTCGCTGGTGGCCCAGTACGAACAGGAGCGTGTCACCATCACCTGTCCGACCTGCGACGACCAGATCTCGACATTTGGCTTCCCGCCGGGCGCATTCGAGAACCGCACCCGTGAGGAACTTCCCCAGGCGTTCGACGGATGGATTCGGACGCACCTTTCGGCAGTGAGAAAGTGCTTCTGTCTCAACTGCACCGGCCGTATGCACGGCTCGATGACCGATGAATCCGAGCATCTACTTGAGGATCAGACAGTCGGCATTGAGCACGTCTGTGAACGATGCGATGAGGGCTCCATCTCCTCGATCGGTGTGTATCTTCTCTCTCATCCGGATGTTATCGCCTTCCACGACGACCACGGTATCGACCTCGATGAAACACCGTTTTGGGAACTTCCGTGGCTCCGTGAAGAGAACGCCACGGTGCTCTCGTCCGATCCGTGGCGCGTCCGATTAGCGCTGGAACTTGACGGTGACCGTCTCGAACTCGAAATCGAGGAGGATCTGTCTGCCTCGGTTATATAGCTGGGAGAACAGAAGCGAGCTTCGGTCTATCAGTTTACAGAAATGGCGTTCTGCTAACAACTATCTGCCGGAATCGGGTATTTGCGTTGATGAGAGCGCTCATTCGAAACAAGACGTTCAGGCGGCTCTTCGTGGGACGGTTGGTGACGAATGCGGGTGATAGTCTCTATTACGTGGCGGCGATGTGGCTGGTCTATAATCTCGGCGGCTCAGCGTTTTATACCGGACTTGCGGGCTTTCTGACGCTCGCCCCCCAGGCGTTGCAGTTTCTCACGGGACCGTTCGTCGACCGTTGGGATATCCGGCGGCTATTGGTGGGGACACAGGTGCTTCAGGGCGTGCTCGTGCTCATCATTCCAGTGGCAGCGATGAGCGGCTGGCTCTCCGTGACGGTCGTGCTTGTGGTGATGCCTGTCGCTGCGATGATGAACCAGTTCGTCTACCCGGCACAGAACGCGGCATTGCCGCGGATCGTCCACGAGGAGGAGATCGTCGACGCGAACTCGGCGTTCTCGTTCGCGTATCAGGGAGTCGATGCCGCCTTCTCGTCACTCGGTGGCGTGCTCGTCGCCCTCCTCGGTGCAGTCTCGCTGTACCTCATCGACTCGGTGACATTCGCTCTGACGGCGCTCATCTTCGCTATGACCCGAATTCCTGATGCAGAGAGTACGACGGAGCAAGGGGACACAGATCGAGTTACGTCGGCGTTTTCAGACTACGTGAGGAAACTCCGCGAAGGTATTGAATACATCCGTGGGACGATCCTCGTTCTAACGCTCGGCGCGTCGATGGTCGTCAATTTCATTATTGGGGCAATGATGGCCGTCCTTCCAGTGTTCGCGACATTGCGTGGCGGTTCCGAGACGTATGGGATATTACTGGCCGCGATCACTGCGGGACTCTTGATCGGTGCGCTCGGGGCCTCGCCATTGAAGCGGGTTTCGCTGAGCCGGTTGATGATTATCGGGTTCAGCCTCGGCGGTTTCGCGTGGCTTGCAGCGGTCTACGTTCAGTGGCTTCCCGCAACGGTTGCCCTGTTCTGTCTCGCGTGGATTCCCGTTGGCGTCACGAACGTCGTTTTCATGGCGATGATCCAGACGTATGTTCCCGAGGAGCTGCTGGGACGTGTGACCTCGGTCAGCACCAGCGCCTCGGCAGCGGCGATGCCAGTCGGTTCGTTGCTTGGTGGGATCACAGGCGATGTAGTCGGGGGTTCCGTCGTCGTGGCCGTGATAGGTGTTGGCTTCCTGTTCATGACGCTGTACTGGCTCACTCATCCTCTCTTGCGCTACGTGCCCCCGGTCGAGGAGATCGATCCGGCTGAGTACGGGCTGGGACAGGTGTAGAAGCGATCGGAAAATTCTCACTGAAACGGTAGCCACGCGCCAGTTCGTGGAGTCCATTTCGTCGTACGGATATCGTTGTGTCCGCCAAGATACGACGTTTGAATGGTAGAACGCGGTGAGAACGTCATCTCGCTCTATCCAAAAATGATGTTGAAAAATAACAAAATACTCATTCACAGAGTGTAGCGAATATACCAATGGTCCCGCCGCTCACAACTACTGCCACCTGGCTTCCTGACCGTGAGCCCTCGCGAGTCGACAGGTTCCTCTGGATCCCCATCGGTTTCATGTTCGTAATACAGTTCATCGAACCCAGCAGTGGCTGGCTGGTTCCGTGGCTGGCAGTGGGGGCTGTCCTGTCAGCGCTCGCCACCGGTCCCATCGCAAAAACACCGTTCGGACAGCGGATCAGCAGCTGGTTTGAGGCGATCGGTGCTGGGGGTCGCTTCGTGCTGATCGCCGGCTTTGCGGTTGGAATCGTCGTCGCGTTCATAACAACCCCCTCGCTGGTCGATCCCGGGCACAGCGTTGGCACTGGCATGCTCCTCTGGCATCTCGTATTGGTTCCGGTCTGGATCGTCCATTTGAATCGAACTGAATAGCAGTGACGAAAACGGGGTTTCACTGCTCATCTCGAAACCACCAATGACGCCGCAGTCCAAAACCGTTTCAATCCGCTCGCACCTACGAGTGCCATGAACCAGCACACGTACGCCAAACTCTCGATCCTGGCGTTCGGATTGATCCTGGTGAGCTTCGTGATCGTGGGCTTTTCACGGATCGTCCTGCGCTATGAAACGGCCCGACTGCTCGGTGGGCCGACGCTGCTCGCGGGGTTCGGACTGGTCTGCTTTCTGTTCGTCCGTGGGCTGTTCGCATACACGAACATACTCCCGCTTGAGAGCCGATAACGGCCGAATTCGGCCCAGAGACGGCCGATACTACTAACGGTTTCGGTCACGACGAAGCCACGCACTTTTTAACACCGCAGGCAGTACACTGGGATAACCGAGAGAACGGTCGCCCTGGACTGCGAGCGGGCGACCGGCGAGCAACACACGCGACACCTGTCTGTTCTCGCCGGTAGGCTGCGCCGTCACCCGATTTCAGCCGCATTCGCGTCTGGTGGGTAACGATCGCAACCGGGGACGACGGACTCGGCGTACGACTATGGAAATCGAAATTGCAACGATAGGCGGATACGAAGAGGTTGGTCGCCAGATGACGGCCGTCCGGACCGGAAGCGACGTAGTCATCTTCGATATGGGACTCAACCTCTCACAGGTACTGATTCACGACAACGTCGAAACAGAGCGGATGCACAGCCTGGATCTGATCGACATGGGTGCGATCCCGGACGATCGCGTCATGTCCGATCTCGAGGGCGACGTGCAAGCGATCGTGCCGACCCACGGTCACCTCGATCACATCGGAGCGATCTCGAAGCTCGCACACCGTTACGACGCCCCGATCGTCGCCTCGCCGTTCACGATCGAGCTGGTCAAACAGCAGATCAAATCCGAGGAAAAGTTCGGCGTCAAAAACGACCTGATAAAAATGAGCGCGGGCGAAACGCGCCAGATCGGCGACAGCGGCAACGTCGAAATGGAGTTCGTCAACGTAACACACTCGATTATCGACGCGGTCAATCCGGTGATCCACACGCCCGAAGGCGCAATCGTCTACGGGCTCGATAAACGGATGGACCACACGCCGGTGATCGGCGATCCGATCGACATGGAGCGCTTCCGTGAGATCGGTCGCGAGGGCCCTGGCGTGCTGGCTTACATCGAGGACTGTACGAACGCTGGGCGCAAAGGCCGGACGCCGAGCGAATCCGTCGCTCGTCGCCATCTGAAGGACGTGCTCTACAGCATGGAAGACTACGACGGCGGGATCGTGGCAACGACGTTCTCAAGCCACATCGCGCGTGTGCGGAGTCTGGTCGAGTTTGCAGAAGAGATCGGCCGACAGCCGGTGTTGCTCGGGCGCTCGATGGAAAAATACTCCGGCACCGCAGAACGACTCGACTTCGTGGATTTCCCCGACGAACTCGGCATGTACGGCCACCGGAAATCCGTCGATCGGACGTTCAAGCGAATCATGAACGAGGGCAAAGAAAACTTCCTGCCGATCGTCACTGGCCACCAGGGCGAACCCCGCGCGATGTTGACTCGTATGGGTCGTGGCGAGACGCCATACGAGCTTGACGACGGCGACAAGGTGGTGTTTTCTGCACGAATCATCCCCGAGCCGACCAACGAGGGCCAGCGCTATCAGTCCGAGCGCTTGCTGAAGATGCAGGGCGCACGCATCTACGACGACATCCACGTGTCGGGCCACCTGAATGAGGAGGGCCACTACGAGATGCTCGATGCGCTCCAGCCACAACACGTCATCCCAGCCCACCAGAGCATGGAAGGGTTCGCGCCGTACGCGGATCTCTGCCAGTCAATGGGCTACAAATTGGGCCGCGACCTGCACGTGACGTACAACGGAAATATGATCCAGCTCGTGGACGAGTAATCACCAACCATGAGTGCACCAGCCACTGACAACGTAACCGCAGCGATAGCCGAGCGACGGGAACTCGTCGACGACGCACTGCTCGAGACGCTTCCCATCGAGGAACCCGAACGCCTCTATACCGCCTCACGTCACCTGCTCGATGCGGGTGGCAAGCGCCTTCGTCCGAGCGTGCTGTTGTTAACGGCTGAGGCACTCACGGAAACGCCACCGCTGAGTCAGTCGTATCGCGCGTTTGGCCCGGATGATATGGATATCATGGCGGCTGCCGTCAGCGTCGAGGTCATTCAGTCGTTCACACTCATCCATGACGACATCATGGACGACGACGATCTTCGCCGTGGCGTGCCGGCGGTCCACCGGGCGTTCGATCTCGACACCGCGATCCTCGCCGGTGATACGCTCTACTCCAAGGCATTCGAGTGCATGCTCCAGACCGGTGCCCCGTCGGAAAACAGCGTCCGCGCGCTCGAAGAACTCGCAACGACATGCACGGAGATCTGTGAGGGCCAGACGATGGACGTGGCGTTCGAATCGCAGGACACCGTCAGCACGTCGGAGTATCTGGAGATGGTGAAGCTGAAGACGGCCGTCCTCTACGCAGCGTCGGCGGCGATCCCCGGGCTTTTGCTGGGTGCCGACGACGACACGGTCGACTCGCTGCACCAGTACGGTATTGATGTTGGGATGGCCTTTCAGATCCAGGACGATCTCCTCGATCTGACGATGTCGAGCGAACAACTCGGCAAACAGCGCGGGAGCGACCTCGTCGAGAACAAACAGACGCTGATCACGCTGCACGCACGCCAGCAAGGGGTTGACGTGGAAGGGCTGGTCGACACTGATAGCGTCGAGGCGGTCACCGAGGCGGAGATCGACGCCGCCGTGGCCGAACTTGAGCGCGTTGGCTCGATCGAGTACGCCCGCAACACGGCGCGGGAGCTCATCGCCAGCGGCAAAGACAATCTTACCGTCCTTGAGCCGTCGCCGGCTCGCGACGTGCTCTCTGGAATCGCGGATTATCTGATTGAGCGCAACTACTGAGTCTCCTCGGTAGTGACCGCCCGACACCGTTCGATCCACTTGCGTTCGTACGTTTGGTGATCGACGAGACAGCCACTGAGATCACCGATTGTCTCGATTCTCGCTGCGCGACACCACTCAATACACTGCCGGTACACCGGAAACGCCGGATCGTCGTATATCGTTTCGTCGTGGACGAGCCGAAGGGTCTGCTCTCCCGCAAGGAACGCGACAAAGGCACGGGTGTGTCCGTCGATGAGATACCACGTGTCCTCGATACTGATCACGGTGAGCGGATCGTACGCCGGCGCCCCAACGTCGAACCATTCGAGCACGCCGACCAGCTTCTCGCGTGAGAGATACAACTGGGTTGGACGGACGGCAGAAAGCGCCAGTTCAAATGACATGTGCTACCGATACTGTTCGATCACAACGAACCCTCCGGTATGCCTGATGGATCGACACCGCAATCCACGGCGGTTTTGATCCCCCACCGTTTTCCTCACTGTATGGACGACGCTCAACAGGCGGCGATCGAACGCGCCGCAGAGGTTAACGCGCTGTTTAACGCGCTCAAACACGACAGCGATGCCCAGGTCGGAGCGATTATGGGGCCGCTGATGGGGGCGAATCCCGAGTTTCGTGAGTTTGGTGATGAGATTCCGGGACTGATCGCGCCCGTGGTCGAGCGAGTTAACGAACTCGACACGCCAGAGCGACGCGATCGACTCGAAGCACTCGCTCCAGAACGACTTGAGGAACTGGCCGCCGAGGACGATACTGACGACGATCCGCTCGGCACGCTTCCCAACGTTGAGGAGTACGAGCAAATTCGCATGCGACTCGCGCCAAACCCCAACGGCCCCTGGCACCTGGGGAACGCCCGCATGCCGGCCGTTATCGGCACGTACAAAGAGCGCTATGACGGCTGGATGCTCTGTCGGTTCGACGACACCGACCCAGAGACCAAGCGCCCAGATCTCGAGGCCTACGACTCGATTCTCGACTCGATCGACTATCTTGGCTTCGAGCCCGACGAGGTTATCCGTGCGTCCGACCGGCTCGAAACGTACTACGAGCACGCACGCGAGCTGATCGATCGGGGCGGTGCCTACACCTGCTCCTGTTCGGCAGAAAATTTCTCCGATCTGAAAAATAATGGCGAGCCCTGCCCCCATCGCGATAAAGATGCGACCCTCGTCGCCGAGGAGTTCGAGGCGATGGTGAACGGCGAATTCAGTGCCGGCGAGATGGTGTTGCGCGTTCGGACCGATATCACGCACAAAAACCCCGCACTGCGCGACTGGGTTGCCTTCCGGATGATCGACCGCCCACATCCACGCGAACAGGCGGCCGAGTTCCGTTGCTGGCCAATGCTCGATTTCCAGAGCGGCGTCGACGACCATCTCACCGGAATCACACACATCATTCGTGGCATCGACCTCCAGGATTCGGCAAAGCGCCAGCAGTTCCTCTACGACTACTTCGACTGGGCGTATCCCGAGGTGCTCCACTGGGGCCACGTCCAGATCGACGATTACGACGTCTCGATGTCCACCTCCACGATCAAGGCACTCATCGATGCGGGCGAGCTCGAGGGCTGGGACGACCCGCGCGCACCGACGATCGAGAGCTGCAAAAAGCGCGGCATCCAGGGCGAAGCAATCGTCAATGCGCTCGTCGAACTCGGCACGTCCACAAGCGATGTCGATCTCGCGATGTCCTCGGTGTATGCCCAAAATCGTGAACTGATCGACGACAAAACCGACCGGGCCTTTTTCGTGCGTGATGGCATCGAGCGCCAGATTGTCGGCGGTCCAGACGCCGGCAATCCTCCCGTCCATCCCGACCACGAGGACCGCGGAACCCGCACCATCCCCGTCGAGGGAGGCGTACTAATAGAACCCGAAGATCTCCCTGCCAACGGCGATCGCGTCTGGCTCAAGGGCTATGGCTGTGTTCGACACACTCGCGACGCACTCGAGTTCACCGGCGATTCGATCGATGTCGTTAGAAACGAGCGCGTTCCGGTCATTCACTGGGTGCCCGCTACAGACAACATCCCGGTCGAGCTCAAAACGATGGACGGAACGGTCTCCGGACACGCCGAACCCGGCGTGCAATCGTACGACCCTGGCGAGGAACTCCAGTTCGAGCGCGTTGGCTTCGTTAGAATCGACGAACGTAACTCGCCAGTTGTCGCGTATTTCAGCCATCCCTGAATCACTGGTGCAGACGGGGTAGAACGGGTTTTTTCGCGGAGGAGTACACTTAAGTGTCTCCCTGGTAGTTTCCTAGTTATCTATGCCAATCGACCCACAGTTCGAAGAGAACAGGGAGCATGTTGGTGAGGAAAATGGTGTCGATGTCTGGGGACCAACCGAACCACCCGAGAAACTCGGTATCCACGGAACGCACGTGGCGGTCGATTACGACATCTGTCTCGCCGATGGGGCCTGTCTTGAGGACTGCCCGGTGGACGTGTTTACCTGGGTCGACTCGCCAGACCATCCAGAAAGCGAAATCAAAGCCGAACCAACCCACGAAGCACAGTGTATCGACTGTATGCTCTGTGTCGATGTCTGCCCGGTTGATGCGATTGATGTCGATCCCGGCAGAGCAGGACGGATCTGAGCGGTTGCATCACCATTCTACCTTCTCGCAGCACCTGGCAATCAGCATATACTAAATATATAAAATTTGATTACATAGTAAAAAGCTATTAACCTCCCGTGGTAGTCATAGCCAGACAGGGTAACTGATGTCAATGCACTCGATCGTTCTGACGAAAGGGGTACCGGATTTTCGCGAAGGACAGGTATCGTTCGACGAAGATGGTCACTTAGAGCGTGGGAAAACGCCGACCGTGATGAATCCGAACGACGAGCACGCGTTGCAGGCGGCGCTACAAACAAAGGTTCGACACGGTGGGCGGGTGAGCGTGATGAGCATGGGTCCGCCGGGATACGGAGACGTACTCCAGGAGGCGATGGAGTCGGTGTACGCCGACGATCTGTATCTCCTTTCCGATCGGGAGTTGGCGGCAGCCGATACGTGGGCGACGGCAATCGCGCTGTCGACCGGTATCGAGAAGCTTGGACTCCCGGATCTGGTGTTTGCCGGGTTCAAAACGGCAGACGGTGAGACGGGACACACGGGTCCACAGACGTGCTGGGCGCTGGACATTCCGATGATCACGCACGTGACGGGGCTTTCAGTGGACAAAGACGAGCGTCGAGTTCGGGCCAGGCGACTGGTCGAGGGTGACGTTGCCGAGATAGAAACCGTTGAAGCGCCACTCCCTGCGTGTATCGTGGTCGATTCGGAGTTTGAAAGCGACTACCGGACGGCCGGCGAGCACCTCGCCCTGAAGGACTTGCGCGAGACGACCGTAGAACGGGCTGCGGAGTACGACCAGCATCTCACTACCTGGGATCATACCGATCTCAATCTGGATCCGGACTACATCGGGCTGGACGGTTCGCCGACAATCGTCTCCTCGGTGGATCCAATTCCAAAGCCTCCCGCCGAACGCGAGGCTACCATGGTCGATCCGGGTGATGCGGAGGCGATGGGCGAACTGTTCGACGAGATGGCCGCGCTGTCCGGGGGTGCATAGAGCATGCCACCAATCGATCCATCCGAACACACGATCGCCGAACTCGGGCCGGCGCTGAAAGACATCGAGGATGTCACAGCGCTCGAAGCAATACTGAAAGCAGAACAGGACGGAGAAGATCGAAAGGGCGCAGTGACGCTGATCGAAAGCCGCATCGAGAAGTTTTCGGCGGACGAATCTGACGAGTCCGGACCGATCGATCCAGGCGACTGCTCGGTTGCCGAACTCGGGAATGCACTGCAGGATCTCGATACGGAAAGCGAACTCGAGACACTCCTCGAAGCCGAACGATCGGGAGAAGACCGAGACAGCGCAATCAGACTGATCGAAAATCGAATCGACTCCGTGGCAGGGAGCGATGGAGACGAACACGAGACGACGACGGAACAATCACCGGAAGAAAAACATCCCGATCTCGACCATCCGACTGCAGACAAACGCCACGTGCGCGCGCTTGAGGAGGGGACGTATCGGGACATGTGGGTCTACTGTGAAACCCAGGCCGGCCAGCTGATCGACGTTTCCAAAGAGATGCTGGGCAAGGCCCGCGAGCTGATGGACGCCTACAACGAGGCGCACGACGCCGACGAGCGGGTGATAGCCGTCGTGATCGGCGATTCAGTCGAGGGACTGGCCGAGGCAGCGATTGGCTATGGCGCAGACGTTGCGCTCTACTACGAGGACGACCGGCTAGAGCGCTTTCGACACAAGCCATACACGGAGCTGTTCGCGGAAATGGCCCGAAGCGACGCATCATTTCGCTCGTACGATGAGCCACGATACACGCTGTTTCCCGCGACCAACAACGGCCGAGATCTCTCCGCGCAGGTGCAGGCAGAACTCGACAGTGGCCTGGCAAGTGACTGTTCTGGGCTGTACATCGAGGAGACGGTGATCTCGAACCCGGTAAAAACCGGACAGCCCGGTGAGAACAAAACGTTCGAACGAGTGTTGCACATGAAGCGCCCGGACTTTTCGGGCTTTGAGTACTCGACAATCCTCTGTCTCGACAATCCCACGCGGGAGTTCCATCCACAGGGAGCGTCCGTGATTCCTGGAAGCTTCGAAGCACCCGAGTTCGACAACGGGCGCACGGGAACCGTGATTGAGCACGAAACGGAACTGGATGAGGACTGGCTCCGTGTGGACGTGACCGATCATGAGCGCCTCGATTCTGGCGTCGATCTTACGACCAACGACGTTGTCGTCGCGCTCGGACGGGGGATCGGTGACAATCCAACTCGCGGCATGGAACTCGGCGTCGAACTCGCCGATGCGTTCGATGACGCCGATGTGGGCGTCTCTCGGGGAATCGTGACGGGTTCGTACGATTTCGAGGGCCACGTCGAGGAGTACACTCAGGAAGAGCGCCAGATCGGTGAAACGGGACAGGTCGTCGCACCCGAACTCTACATTGCTGCGGGCATCAGCGGTGCGATTCAGCACAAGGTCGGCATGGACGAATCCGAGACGATCGTTGCGATCAACACGGATCCTGAGGCACGGATTCGCGACTTCAGCGATTACTTCATTGAGGGAGACCTCTTTGAGGTGCTCCCGCAGTTAATTTCTGCACTCAATACCGGCGAACTGGATCTAAAAGCGCGTGCGGACGGTGGCGACACGGAGGATGATTCCAATGAGTGACCAATACGAACAGTACGAAGCCATCGTCGTGGGTGCAGGCCCCGGCGGTGCGGCCGCAGCGGCAAAGCTCGCAGACGAAGGGATCGAGACGCTGGTACTCGAACGCGGCGTCAAGGCGGGGGCAAAAAACGTCTCTGGAGGCCTGTTGTACGCAGAGGATTCTGCCCCCTACGCGATCGACAACCTCTATCCCCAGATCCGACTCGAAGCGACCGAACGGCCAATCACGGAGTACTACATTCAGAACGTTGCCGGCAGTACCGTCAAAGAGTACGATCTGACGCGGCTGCACGAACACGACACGCGGTGGTCTGATGCGGTGTTGCGCCGAAAAATGGACTCCTGGCTGGCCGAGCGCGTACACGAACGGACCAGAGAGACCGGTGGCGGACTGCTAAGTGGAATCAAGGTGAACGGTCTGCTCCGTGAGGACGGCGAGATCGTGGGCGTCACCTGCGATGAGATCGACCCGATCCGAGCGGAGTTCATCGTTGCGGCCGATGGTGTCAACAGCGAGCTTGCTCGCGATGCCGGACTGATGAACTGGGAAGACCCCGAACAGTGGTTCCAGGGCGTTAAGGCGACCGTTGAAGCCCCAAACGTTAATGATCGATTCGATATCGGCCCCCAGGAGGGGGTTGCCCACCTGTTCAGCGGCGATCTGTTTGACGGCGTTCGAGGGGGTGGGTTCTGTTACACCAACGTGGACACGCTCTCGATCGGTGCCGTATTTCATCTGGACAGTCTGGTCGAGTCGGCCGCAGAGCCCCACGAGCTGTTGAATGCCCTCCTCGAACATCCGGTCTGTAGTCAGTGGATCGACGACCCATACCGAGAGGTCGAGTACGCGGCAAAGCTCGTCCCAGACTCGAAGAAGGTCGCCCATCCGGATCCACAGTCCGACCGGCTGGTGCTTGTCGGCGATGCGGCTGGCCAGATGCAGGCACAGGGCCCGATCATCAAAGGAATGAACCACGCCGTAACGGCCGGGGCGCTCGCCGGTGAGGCGTTTGCGGGGGCAAAACGCCGCGGTGAGCCAGAATCGGCGGGCGAACGCTACGTCGAGCGGCTGTACGAATCGGGGACGATGGCAAAGCTCCGCCCCAAGCGCTACGAACGGGTGCGACCGATCGCCGAACGCGAACGGGCGACAGAGGTGGTCGACCGACTGCTAGAATCTCCGATCGGGAGATTTGGCGTGCGTGCGCTCGATGCGACCGGGTTGCTCAAGCGGCTGTATAGCTCCCCGTTCATGTCGATGTCCATTCCGGACACACAGACCCCCTACGTCACACTCCCGACGGTGATTGCAGAAACGCTGGGCGAACCAGTCAGTGACGATACGACCGTCGATCCTCCGTCGCTCGAACAACGGATCGGCGAGTTAACCTACGACACTGACATTGGCAATCCACACATCGAATTGCTCGACAACTCTGTCGAGGCGAGCGGAGCAGCTGTCACGGCCTGTCCGGTGAGCGCAAGCGAGTTCGGTGGGGGCTGTTATCGCGAGGAGACGATCGCGTCGAACGGCTCGACGAAAGACGTCGTGAGTCTCGACACCCAGCCCTGTATCGAGTGTGGCACGTGTGCGGTCGTCGCCGACACTGCCTGGGAACATCCCAGTGGTGGCCGGGGCGTCGAATTCAGACAGGGGTAAGACAAACCGATGGTTGATGATCGCCACGCGCGGCTACAAACACTCGCGAGACGCGCACGGAGTGAACGGGCCGCTTTCGATCCGCCCGCTCGACCACCGGATGAGCACCGCGCTCGATCGTACCTCAGGGATGGTCTCGGTCCCGCGCTCGCGATCTACATCGAGAGCCGGACGGACGAAACACAGCCGCCATTGTCACCAGACGAACATTCAACGCTCGAAACCACAATCAACGACTGGCTTGGGCTGTACGCACGATGTTATGAAACACGCATAGAGGCGGTAATACCGGCCCGTACCGCCGCAACAGCCCTGATAGAAACCGGGTCGCTACTCGATACCGCCCAGCTGTTGACACACGTCCCTCAGCGGACAGATGATCGTGGCAGTACAAATGGTTAAGTAATGAGGTGTGTTAAAATTACGCATGCAGTTCTCCGATGAACTCGAGTTTGCCCACCGCGGCCGCAAAGACGTGTACGAGCACGTCGAGCGACACGGAACGGTCGATTATGAGACCGCGCGACGGGCGCTCAACATGGAACCGACCGCCTTTGGCCATCACGTTGCGATCCTAAAGCGCGATGGCGTGATCGAACAGGACGACGAGACGCTTTCGGTGGCGTTCGAATCCGAATCCGAGGAGCGCTATGCGGACAACGATGTGGAGGTCACGATCAGACAGGCACACAACAGCGATCTGACGGGGCTCGTGGGTGCGATCCGGAGTGCGATCGAGGATAAGACGTACATCGTGGCCGAGTCGATCGCCGATATCGTCGATCACGAGAACGTACTGCTCAGACACAACGATCTCGAGTCACGCGTGTTCTTCGTGGCAACGGTCAACGGTGACGTGGTTGGCTGGGTGCACCTCCACGCACCCGAGGTCGAAAAGCTCGGCCACACTGCAGAGCTGACCGTTGGCGTGCTCGATGAGTATCGCGATCACGGCATCGGGAGCCGGCTGTTAGAGCGCGGACTTGAGTGGGCTCGCGAACACGACTACGAAAAGGTGTACAACAGCGTTCCCTCAACGAACGAGGCTGCGATCGAGTTTCTCGAGACCCATGGCTGGGAGACCGAAGCAGTGCGCAAGAACCACTACCAGATCGAGGGCGAGTATATCGACGAAGTGATGATGGCCGTCGAGCTTTAGGGCCACGACGCGTCGTCGGTATCAAGCACCTCGGCAACGACGCCGTCGCGCTGTGCGATGACACGACCGTGGGCGGGACAGACGAGTCTGGGTTGGTTTCCCGGAACGAAGAGGCGAACTGCAGCCGTATTTTCACACTCGGTCTCCGAACAGTCCATACGTGGTCTCCGTGTTGAATACTCACAGTCGTTTCGCCCGGAGTAGCACTGACGATGACACCACGTTCGATTTCGCCGATCACACAGATTCGCTCGTTGGTCAGTCGTTCGGTCTTGTCTTCGACGCATCGCTTGATACGATCTCGGGTCCCGGCGAGCGGACTGGCCACCACTAGCTGGAGTGTCAGACAAAGACACAATTACGATTGTATCGTTGCCGGTCTCAGTGACCCATTCAAAGAATATTTATAGATCTATTCACGCGACCACTGACGACGCCATCGGTCAGAGTAGAAGTCGCCACAGAAGTACTATATTTACGATATTATCTGGCTGTTTTGTTTATTATTTTGAGGATTTCGAAAATATATTATCAAATTAATCTATAGGTAATATTGTGATATGAGATAGCTCCTAATGAACGGCGGTCGGAGCCGGCCGCCCTGAACCTCCCCCCGCTCATCATCACACGGTGAAGCGATACTCCAGGAGTACCGCCGGACGTCTTTGGATGAGTGGTGAATTATCAGACACAATCATCACCAAATGGAAGCCGATCAGGACCAATCGATCGACACGAACGAATCGACAGCAATTACCAAACACTCCCGGCGCGACATGTTGCAGGCCGCGTGTTCGGTAGGCCTCGGAATGGTTACCTTCGCTGGTACGGCAGCCGCAACCAGTGACCCATCTCCAGACGAGAGAGCACCCTCGCGAGAGTCCTCTTTCTCTTCGAATAAACGCCGTTCGGACGACGTTGAAACGCTCGCGGTCTATCCCTCCTGCGTCTGGAAAAGTGGTAATCCAGGCGCAACGATCAGGGGTGGGAGTTGTGCCAGACACGCTTACAGCAACTCCTGGGACTACGCTGGCTACATCCTTGACACGTATCCGGGGTTAGACGACTGTCGCTGGCAAATTAGCGTCGCTGGCGAAATCGAAGCTCATGCAGTCGCCGAACCAGGAGAGTCGATAACGATCGGCTGCGATACCTGGGACTGAATCTGTTTGGGCAGATTTTTTCACGTACAATCACGCATTCCTCGGCTCTCACGCCGTACTGCGACGAAGAATGCTTCAGAACACAACAATCTCTTCGCTCGAAAATTTATATTTTCCACTTTAACTCTATAATTTTAATATAACTAAAATCCGAAAGATTCTTTGTTCCATGTTCTATCCATTAGAATGCTGTTGGTCCTCATGACAGACCAATCGTGTGCCGGGCCAGCAGCGATAGAAACGTCAGGTAACTCATGACGATGTATGGTCTACAGCGATCGACAGGAAGAATCGATCACCAACAACCGTTCACGGACGTGACGAGCACGGTAACTCGATTCATGGCCGGTCCGTGTACATGCAGCGACGATTGTTCGTGTGGTGGCGATTGCGGTGGCGACTGTAACTGTTGAGTTGTCACGTTGTCAATCGAACCATTTTTTTGGAAGCTCCAATGAGAGATCTTTATCGATCCCTTCTGAACACTCCGTACAGGAATCCTCCCATTGAGCTGAGAGCAAGAATGGCACTGAAACTGATCGTTGCCGAAAATCCACTGTCAGCCGTCCAGGCGTATTCAACCAGTTGCCATCCCGTTCCGGGGACTTCAAGAGCTATCGCATCACCACCGATCGCCTGCCACAACACGGGCACGACAACCCCCAGGAGCGTCCATAAAACGACCGCACAGAGCGCCGACCCAACCAGGAAATAACGAACGAAGGTGAAAAATGATCTCCGTGGGACTGGATGAGCGTCCGTGTCGTAGATTCGTATTCCATCCTTTTGATCTTCAATTCGTACATCCTCACGGTGGCGTATCACCACGACCAGCATCCATAGGTCACCAACTGACCCCCCGGCATTGAAGGCGAGCGGGACGACGAGCCAATACCAGTCGAGTCTAACCATAAACACTGTTCCAAGAACCGAGATGAGAATCAACGGAGCAATCACAACGGCGATGAACTGATTCCGGGACAATCGGGCGTTCTCAGCCGTCACGTACGCGTACGGAAAAAAGCCGTAAGCGAGTCCTGCTCCGAAAACCGGTCGGACGCCAAATGACCGGATTACAGCCCCATGAATGAGTTCGTGGAGCAGAACAACGACGAGCGTGAGTATCACAATGAAGAACAATGGAACGATACCCCGAAGCAACGAACCATCATTCAGTTGTAGGGATAGCTCCGGCGAGAATCCTGTTAGGGATGTGTATATTGCGCTAAAGACGATCGCACCGATGATGAAGCCCCCGGTGCTGAGGGCTGTCAATTCCAGCGCCAGTGAGCGAGTCAGTTCGAATTCTTCGATGAGTATATCAGCGTCATCCGATGGTGGGGGCTCCATTTTGTGCTCGTACACTCACAGAACTCCCACCACGGTATGTGTTTCTCAACTGTACACTGTGACACCGTATCAGACGGGCCACAATTGTGGGTGAGCTGGTACTGAGTGTGATCGTTAGTTCGTCCGCCGACTGGAAACTGTCCAGTGTGTGATCCGAACGGTGGTCGGCTGACGACTCACTCCTCTGCCCTCAGAGTACCGATGCCAGAAATATGAACAGAATGCTGAGCGTAAGCACGAACTGCATTGCGGCCGAGCCAATGACACCAACCGTGGCGACGAGTGCTGTCCGCGCGCCGGCGCGTGCATCGCGATGGCGGTAGATTTCCCCACCGAAGACGGTAAGCGCTATTCCAAGCAGCATGCCGAGCGGTCCAGTGACGAAAAACAAGACGAAACCAACGATGCCGGCAAGCGTGGTTGTCAACCAGGATGCACCACCGAATTTGGCCGCGATTGCGCCCGCAAACGTGTCAGTGAGCACCGCCGTGAACCCAATCACTGTGATGACGACAATGGAGAGGAGTCCTGGTTCGGAAAATCCGCTCGTCCACCAGTAGAGTCCGACACCCAACAGCGAAAGTGGGGCACCAGGTACCATTGGAACGACGCTGCCGACCACGCCTGCAAGACCCAACACCACCGCGAGCAAGAGGACGAGCTCACTCATCGTACCACCGCCGTTCTGTGGCCGCCGCCTCGGTTCCGTACCGATCGACGAGCACCCGAAGCGCCCGACCAAGCGCGCGTCGACAGCCACTCGCGGAGTGATACCCCAGTTTGGTGGCAACCACTTCCCAGGAGATAGCTTGCAGGACGCGCGAAACGAGTAGTCGCTCCTGGTCCGGCGTGAGACTCGTACACTCCGGATCGCTGAGTGCTCGTTCGACCAGCCGCCTGAACGGGCGTGGCTGCATATCGAACTGCCCGGGTCCGTACGCACAGCTGGTTATCAGCTGCCACTCTCGATCGGAGAGCGACCGCTCAATCGGTCGTTCGGTGGCCGCATAAACGCCCCGAAGGAGATCGGGCGAGACCGCCGAGAGCGTATCACAGCACATTCCACCAATCCGTTCTTCGAACCACCGGGTGTGCTTCTCGAAGAGGGCCGACGCACCCGGACGGAGCATGACGGCGCTGTGCTCGCCGCTGGTATCGTTCCGGGTAGTTGATAGATGGACCATCTTGTAGCCATTCGCCGTCCAGAACCGTAGCAGTTCGGGTGTCGCTCCAAAGGAGACACCGAACCAGCCTGCCTCGTCGAATTCGGCGTGGAGTTTGGTGAGCAGTTTCGAGCCGATCCCCCGCGACTGAATGGCCGGATGCGTGGCGATGCGCATCACCCGATAGCCCACCGGCGTTGCACCGTCCGGATCGCGAAGCTGGCTGGTGAGCAGATCGGGGATCATGTTGCCTCGGAGCCGCTCACCACGGTAGGTCGCCCGACGGCGCTGTTCTCCAATGGCACCCTCGCGGGCGAGTAGCGCGACCGCGACGACGTGTCCATCGGCAGTCAGTACGCGTACGTCGAGATTCGGCGCGTCGAGCAGGCGTGCGAGATCGTCGGGTTCGGTTCGGTAGTGGGCGAGCACCAACAATCCGAACAGCGAGCGAAGCCGATGGTCGTCATCGATCAGCTCCGCTGTTGTCAGTCGTTCGTACACACACTCATCTGGCGTCACATCTTCGATGAGTGGCTCAACGGGCGGGGTGGCGTCCAACAACAGCGCATGGAAGGCAAATTTCTCGATCGGATCGTCGTCTGCGTATCGAATCGGCGTTTGCATCGTCCGGTGTGTCACGTCAAGGTTGCTCTCGGTCAATCGGTCCTGAAACCGAACCGCGAATCCGCGGCCGGTCCCCTCATAGCCGTGGACAGTGGTGGCGAACGCGACTGGCGTTTCGGTACAGAACTGCTCAAGCGTGCCAACCGGAAGTGCTGCGGCCTCATCCACGATACAGGCGTCGGCTGACTCGATTTGATCGATGCCGTCCGTTGGAGAGACGTATTTCACTGTCCCACCCGTGGTCGTCTCGACCGATATCTCCGTGGCGGTCTGGCGAACGCCACAGTCTGCGACGAGTTCGCTTGCCCGCTTGAACAGCGCCCTGACGTTGCTGGTGGCGGGTGCCGTGATGAGCACCCTTGCGCCCTCAACGGCGAGCGACCCGGCAGCGAGCCCGGCCACGCTAGATTTTCCCCGACCACGATCGCTCTCGAGCACTGTCGCCGTTCCGGGCGTCTGCAGTCGTTCGAGAGCAAAGAGTGTCCTCGCCTGGTCTGTCGTGAGACACGACTCGTACGCAGCAGCTGGAAAATCGTGTGATTGCGGTGGCTGTGGCTGGGGACGCGCTGTGGAAGGCGGCGGATCGGTCAGTCCATCTCGAAGCACTGTTTCCGTCGATACGTCGAGGATCGCGATGCCGTCGTGGAGTTCGAGCAACGACCCGAGCCGTGTCCGAAATGCACCCGTCACGTCGTCAATCGTCGCCGGAGGAACTGCAAGCGTCGCATCGAATTCGTCACGACGTTCTGGCCACCGAGACAATGTCGGCGTCAGCCAGACAACCAGCCCGCCGCCATCGACCGCTCCAATCGTCCCCCCGAGCGTGTTCGGCTGACTCGACTCGTGGCAATCGACCAGCAGACAGTCCTGGGTGGTGCCGAGCAGCGAGTCGGTGTCGCTGTGTGGGACGGAACGAACGTCAGGCAGATCGATGGATCCAACCGTCACGACCGTCTCCGGCTCTGCCACAGAGCAGACCGTTTTGGCGACCGTGATTCCACGAGCGCGGGGACCGGTCACCACGAGCAACCGTCGCTCGTTGGCCCGGCATGCCTCCTCGTGTACGGCTCGGATGGCCCCTTCGAACATACCGGTGAATACTCTCCAGTGCCATTGGACCTGGCGATCCACACTCATGGCGTGTGGTGAACACGCATGGTCGCTCGTGTTCGGAAGCCCTTTTATGGACGGCTGCAGTAAATCGGTGTACAACCCGTGTGGGGTTGATGATACTCCCAGCCAGGGACAACTCGCCGAGAGCACTCGGCAAGTGGATCCCGTGAGCTACTCTCGAGAGTGAATGAATCAGAGGGTCCTTGCGGGATCCACGAGGCGGGGGAGTGCGAGCCGACACACGGGGTAGATCAGAACAATGTCAGTATACGTAGACTTCGACGTTCCGGCAGACCTCGCTGAAGACGCCCTTGAGGCCCTGCAGGTCGCCCGGGACACAGGCACGGTCAAGAAAGGCACCAATGAAACGACAAAATCAATCGAGCGAACCAGTGCGGAGCTCGTGTACGTCGCCGAAGACGTACAGCCCGAGGAAGTCGTCATGCACATTCCGGAGCTGTGTGACGAAAAGGAGATTCCGTACGTGTTCGTCGAGACTCAGGACGACATCGGACACGCCGCCGGACTCGAGGTCGGGAGTGCGGCCGCAGCACTGGTCGATGCTGGCGACGCCGAAGGCAGCGTCGACGATATCACGAGCAAACTCGGAGACCTCAGGTAAATGAGCGCGGAAGAACAGGAGGGAGCGACGGCTGCAGAAATCGTCGAAATCGTCGGTAAAACGGGGATGCACGGCGAGGCCATGCAGGTCAAATGTCGCATCCGCTCTGGCAGCAATCAGGGGCGTATCATCACGCGAAACGTCCTCGGGCCAGTCCGCGTCGGTGACGTGCTTCAGCTTCGCGAGACCGCCCGAGAAGCCGATGCAATCGGAGGACAGTAACGATGCCAACGACACGAATCTGCGATTTCAGCGGTGAGGAGATCGAGCCCGGGACGGGCATCATGTACGTCCAGACCGACGGGACCGTGTTGCATTTCAAAGATTCGAAATGTGAGAAGAACTTCTTCCTCGGTCGTGAGTCCCGATCGACCGAGTGGACGCGCTCGGACGAGATCGACGGGGAGGAGACCTGAGGATGGCTCGCGAACGCACGTTCGTTATGGTCAAGCCCGATGGCGTCCAGCGCGGGCTGATCGGCGAAATCGTCAGCCGGCTTGAGGACCGTGGCTTTACCATGGTTGCCGGTAAGTTCATGCAGATCGACGACGAGCTCGCCCGAGAGCATTACGCCGAGCACGTTGATAAGCCGTTTTTCGACGATCTGACCTCCTTTATTACCGCCGGCCCGGTGTTCGCCATGGTCTGGGAGGGCGACGACGTTACCCGGCAGGTGCGACAGATGATGGGGGCAACCGATCCGGCCGAGGCTGCGCCGGGGACGATCCGCGGTGATTTCGCCGTCGATCTCGGTCGCAACGTCATCCACGGCTCGGATAACGAGGATCCGGGTGCGAACGAGCGCGAAATCGAGCTGTTTTTCGATTCTTCGGAGCTCATTGAGTACGAGCGCATCGACGACAGCTGGCTGTACGAGTAACTCGAACCGCTTTGCTGTCTCTCACGCACTCTCGTTGAATCGCCTGTTCGTAGAGAGCGGTGCGTCTCCCGGTTCGCCCCGGATGAAGTGGCCGGCCGGATTGACGTTGCCGTCGCGTTCCATGCTCAACAGCTCGATGAACCAGGCCTCGTGTTCGATTTCTTCCTGAAGGATCCGCTGGGCCATGTCGTACGTTCGCCGGTCGATTCCTTCGGTCATATCACAGACCTCAGACCACGTTCGGATCGCACACCGTTCTGCTTCGAGCAGCTCGGTCAGCACGTTCTCCGGAGAGGGATCGTCTGGGAGCTCTGCGTCGGGACACGACGCACGATCTGCGAACTCGCGGATATCGTTCGGGAGCTGTCCGCCGAGTTCGTACACGCGTGGCACGACGAGCTCGAAATGGGCGCGGTCCTCGAGGCGGGCGTCCTCGGTGATCTCTTTGTAGTCTTCGTTGCCAGCCAGGTGCATGCGGAGATTCGTGTAGTAGTAGTACGTGGTGAACTCCGCGCCAATAGCGTCGATCAGCTTCTCACGCAGCTCAATCGGATCGATTCCTCGTTCTCGTAGTGTCTCCATTCCGACGCGTTTTGACGTATCGCCCCGATCGACTGATCCGGTGGCGTGTGGTTTCTCGTTGCTCACGGTTTGGTCACCTGTCTCCACAGTCGGTGGCCAGCCTCTTGTGATTAATCGACTGCTGTATGTAATTAATTCGGACGGCACAAGTCCACAGGAATGTCTCGGTTGCGACGGCAGTTCTCAGGTGGTTGTAAGGGAACCGGGATGTGTGACCTACCGGTTGATTCGACCTGTCACCTGGTGGGTGATCTCCGGCCGTGCGCTGAACTCGATACTGACCTGTTCGTCGTACGATACGGAGTGGACGTTCGCGTGGTCGTACAGCCAGGAGACGAGACTCATCGCCTCATCATCGTTCGGCACCGTCACTGTGGTCTGCTTGAGCGCTGGGAGCAGGTCGTCTACGCGTTCGGTGACAGCATCGAGTCCCACACCGTTCTGTGCCGAGATGCCGACCGGCGTCGTTCCCGTCATTGCAGTCACGATATCTCGCTTCGCATCGAGATCGTCGGCAACGTCAATCTTGTTCAACAGAGGGAGTACCGGGCCATCACGGTGTGTTTCTAACACGTCGATGCTGGCCGCCGTCTTTTCACGGACTAACTCCACTGGATCGCTTGCGTCCACGACCAGCAGCGCCACGTCAGCGCTGTAGGTCTCCTGCAGCGTGGCTTCGAACGACTCAACAAGCCAGTGTGGGAGCTCTCGGACGAATCCAACGGTGTCGGTCAGGAGGATGCGCCGACCACCGAGCGTCGCTCGGCGTGTCGTTGTGTTCAGGGTTTCAAAGAGGCGATCGCGGACCGTCGCCGACTCGGAGAGATCATGGTGGGCGTCAGATTCGACTTCCATCTCGTCTGCAAGCTGACGGAGCAGCGTTGATTTTCCGGCGTTCGTATAGCCCGCCAGCGCGACCGTGTCGTAGCCACTGTCGTGTCGCCGCTCGCGTTGGCGGTCGTCCGCTTTCGCGAGACTCGAAAGCTCGTCTTTTACCTCCGTTAGCTCCTGTTTGTAGGCTGCCTTCAGCTGCTCGCCAGGCGCTTCCCCGGAGCTCTTGAACCCCTGTCGCCCCCGGCTCTCACCACGCTTTGCCCTGGCCACTGCCCGAGGGAGTTCGTATTCCAGTTCTGCCCGTCTGATTTCCAGCTGGGCTCGTCGTGTTTCCGCCCGATCAGCGAAAATATCGAGAACCAGCCGCTTTCGGTCTTTCACCTCAACGCCGATTGCTGCCGTCAGCTCGAACGCCTGTTCTGGGCCAAGATCACCGTCGTAAATCACCACCGCTGCATCCGTCGTTGCGACGCGTGTCGCGAGCGTCTGCACTTTTCCCGCACCCAGATCGTACGTGGGATCCGGCGCTCGTGTCTGTACCACCTCCGCAACGATTGTATAGCCCGCTGCGGTTCCGAGCTGTCGAATCTCGGTGGTTGAAACTGGTTTCTCGTCTGTTCGCTTTGCGACGATCGCTAACTGATTTCCTGACATGTGTGTTGTGACTGGCGTTCACTCCTCGATGCGTGAACGTCGGCACCGCCCTGGAGGCGGCCGTTGGCGGGCCACAGTCTGAACGCAGCGTCGGCCCGGTCAGAAAAAGCGGGTCTCCATACCCTATCTCCATCACCGAATGCAGTTAGCTGTTTTGCAAGTTTGATAGATTCTCGCACGCGGTCGGCTGATCACACACGACACTGCGAGTTCTCTGTCGTCAATTTCGTCCATACCAACGTCCACAGGCAGGGCCGCGAGAGTCTGGACACAAACGAAGGGTTATTTTGGTGTTTTTCGACGATGTGGAACTCACCACCGAATAGCGAATTGCTGCCAACTGCATGTACAAGTATTCTGCTGTCGACGACGTCTCATTGGGGACCGCCAGCCACACGGTGGTCAAACCGATCAGCCTGAACTGTAATGAACACTCCATCGACAAAGATACTCAAATACCGGCGTGAGATCGGCGGTTTTCTGGGTAGGAGTGTATTCTACGCGGGGAGGAATCTCGTCGTATGAAGTTCGTTCAATAAACCCGTCGTCGGTCAACGTCTGAAGGCGATCGGTCAGTGTCGTTGCTGGAATGTCCAGCTGTTCTTGAATCTCAGAAAAGCGCCGGGGACGTGTGTCGCTTGCGAACGAGTGGAGTATCGGAACCATGTGTGCAGAACCCAGCAGCTCGAACAGCTTTGCCTTCATTTCGACATCAACTTCGGGTGGTGGACTAGCGAACGAAACGTCCAGCAACGAGACAGTGTCCTGATCGGCAGGAGGCATGTGCACCCCTCGTATTCGGTCCACTTACTCCTATAGGTTCGAAAATTGTAGTAGCACCATCGTCTCGGCATCACTTTCATTATTTGTCGTTGATAATTTATCGATCTCAATCTCGTACACTGGTGTGATGCAGTACACACGACTCGGTTCGACAGGGCTAGAAGTGTCACAGTTATGTCTTGGTTGTATGAACTTCGGTACGGGTAAAGAGTGGATGCTCGGCGATCGAGATACTGGTATTGATATCATCCACAGGGCACTCGATATGGGAATCAACTTTCTGGATACGGCCAACGTGTATTCGTGTGGTGAGAGTGAATCGATCGTTGGCGAGGCGATTGATGGATACGACCGAGACCAGCTCGTGATCGCCACGAAAGTGTTCGGTCCGATGGGTGACGGACCGAACAGGCAGGGGCTCTCTCGCAAACATATCATTGATCAAGCAGAGGCGAGTCTCGACCGGCTCGGGACCGACTATATCGATCTGTACCAGATTCACCGATGGGATGAACACACCCCGATCGAAGAGACACTTTCTGCACTTGACTCGCTCGTAACTGCTGGAAAAGTGCGCTACATCGGAGCAAGTACGATGGCGGGCTGGCAGTTTTCGAAGGCCCTGCACACAGCAACGGTCGAAGGCTACGAGCGATTTGTCAGTATGCAACCCGAATACAGTCTGATTTCCCGACACGAAGAAGAGAATCTGTTACCAATCTGTGCCGATACTGGAATTGGCGTCCTTCCGTGGTCACCGCTCGCTGATGGCGTACTCACCGGAAAATACGACCGGAATGGATCGATGCCGGCAAACACACGCGGTGAGACCTTCGAAAGAGTACGCGAGCGGCTCACGGAAAATGCGTGGCAAGTTCTTGACGTCGTGAATGATATCGCAAGAGAACATAATGCCACCCCAGCACAGATCAGCCTTGCGTGGTTGTTGCACAAACCGGTTGTCGATGCCCCGATTATGGGCCCGCGAACGATGGCTCATCTCGAAGCCAATGTTGGGGCATTGGAACTGGAGCTGACCGACGAGGAGATTGAACGGCTTGAAGCCCCGCTCACCCCTCGATGGCGGGCCGAGGATTCACAGTAATCAGGCCAGCCACTCCTCGGGTTTCGTGTCGTAATCCACATCCGTGGCTGCCAGATGGGAGACTTCCTCCCAGGGCAGTTCGGTCTCTGAGAGCTCCTCGCCGTCATAGCGCAGCAGTTTTCCAACCTCTTCGGGTGTTGGCTCACTGTCGCGCCGTCGTGCGACCTCAATGTCGTTTTCGGAGAGCTCCTTCGTGATCGTCTTGAGATTCACCGGATGGCCCCAGAGCTCGAAGACGCGTTCGAGCACCTGCGTTGCCTGCTGAACGTCGAGCATGACGCCGTTGTACTGATGGGCCAACAGCAGCTCGTTGCGGTTGTTGTAGTTGCCGTCTTCGACGACGATCGTTGGCTTGCCGAAGTTCGAAAACCGCAGCATGAGCTTCTTTTTCACGTCCTCAACATCGGTACTCGTGACGCGATAATCCTCGGTCGTCTCCATATACTCGTAGGTGAAATAGCTGTGTTCCTCGACGAACTCCTGGGTGAGAAACTCATCGAGGAACGTGACATCGTTGTGGCTCTCACGAATCTCGTACATGCGATCCCAGCCGGCCGTGTGATTGACGGCCTCGATCGCTTCATCAACGGAGCCATACCGGCTGTCGTCGAACAGATAGCGCGCAATCCGCTCGACCGTCCCCTGACTGATTCGTTTGAGAAAGCCCCGATGCTGTGGTTTGACCAGCGAGTAATGGCGCTCTGCCATTCCCTCGTAGGTCAGCAGCTTCCATGGGAATCGATCGACATCAATCTCACCGTCACGGGCTCGCTCGAGTGCGTCACCATCGATTCGCGGGTCGTCGCCATCGAGGGTGTCGAGGCGGTCGCTTCGGATGCGATCAACCATGGGTGCAGGCTCTAGCGTCTCGTGCACCCGATCGAGATCGACCCGGTCGTGGAAATTTCGCCACGTGACGCCCTCCACTCGGAGCAACGCCTCGACGACCGCCCGCCGATTGGTAACGTTTTCGACGTACTCCCAGAGCTCTTTGCCCAGTTTGTACGGGTTGAATCCCGGCGAACCGAGCACCTTTGCCTGATGGTCGGCATAATGGATGAACTCGTTTTCCTCGGCGAATCCTTCTTCGCCCATCATGATCGACTCCCAGTAGGCTGCCCACCCCTCGTTGAGCACCTTCGTCATCTTCTGGGGGGCAAAATAGTACGCCTCCCGGCGCAAGAGCTCGATGATCTCGCGCTGCCAGTCCTCGAATTCGACTGCCTTCTCGGTTGCTTCGTCGTATTGGCGGCCGTGTGTTCGCAAAAACGAGATGAGATCGCGCTCTGGCTCCGTCGGGAACGTCGCCACGCCATCCTCATCGCGCTGGGACTCGAGCCAGTCTTCATTGAACACCTGTCCGAGCACCTCCTCGCTCAGATCGAGCTCTTCGAGCTTCTCTTCGATGTCCGAGGCCATCGAGGGCTCCTCAAGCCAGTCTTCGACGGTCGAAAACGGCCGGTGCTGATCGATGCAGTCTTCTAAACAGAGTACGTTGTCGATCCACTTTTCGACAGCCTCGCGATCGATTGATGGATCTTCCATGTACGATTCGATCCGGTTGGCGTGACTCGCCAGCATCCGTGCGGCGTTGGGATCGTCGGCGAACAGTCCGTACCACTGGTTGTTGGCGAAAAAGTCTGCGTGGGCCTCAACGTGCGTGATGACGGCCTTTTGATCCGCGAGATCGTTCGACTCCTGGAGAAATGCGTGTGCTGGATCGTCGTTGTTCACCAGCTCGTAGGCCTTTCCGCCGAGGAACTGGCGTTGCTTTCGCTGCTGATCGTAGGTCATTCCCCACCGCCAGTGTGGATAGCGGCGCTGAAAGCCGTTGTACGCAACGAGTGCGTTCATCTCGTCGTAGTCGACGATCCAGTAGTTCACCGGATACGGATCCAGCCCGAGCGTTGTCGCCAGCTCGTGGGCCTCCGTGACGATCGGTTCGAGCGACTCGGCAATCCGCTGCTTGTCGGCTCTGTCTGTCGTTGGTTTACTCATTGTCTTCGGTGCTGAGGATGGTGTAGATCGCATCAACAATGTCGCCAGGCCCGGTCACGTATGCGACGGCGGTAGATCCGTCCTCGCCGAAATGGCGCTCGACTTCTTCTGCGTGCGTGGCGTTGATTGCGTTCCCGCTCGGCTGCGTCTCGACGTACGCGTGTAGATTCGCATCGATCTCCTCCATCATCGGAATCACGCGCTCCGAAGTGTCGTTCGAGGAGTTCTCGGAATCTCCCGCCGCGAAGACGTAGCGATTCCAGTCGCTCCAGGGATACTCCTCTAAGAGCTCGGCTGCCAGCTGGTATGCGCTCGAAATCCGCGTCCCACCGCCCGAGCGAATGCCGAAGAATTCATCCCGTGAGACCTGCCAGGCGTCCGCGTCGTGAGCGATGTAGATGAATTCGGCGTTGTCGTACTTACCGGTCAGATACCAATCGAGCGGCGTGAACGTCCGTTCAACCAGCTCGCGCTTTTTCTCGCGCATTGATCCCGACACGTCGCGGATGTTCACCACGACAACGTTGCGCTCTTTTTCTTCGATCGTTTCGGGATAGCGATAACGTTCATCCTCGCGGCGGAAGGGAATGTCTTTGATCCCCTCCTCGCGGATCCGAGCGGCAGTCGGCGTCCGATCCACGTCCGCTTCCATCTCTGCAATCGTCTGGTAGGTCGTTCGCTCCTCGGCGGGCAGATGCTCGTATGCGTCTTCGATCCAGGAGCGACTCACGGGAATGTTTTCAGAGCGCGCCCACTCGAAGACGGACTGGGGGCCCATCCCATCGACTTTCAGCGCGGCTTCGACGTACTCCTCGTCGAACTCCATCGCGAGCTTGCGCTTGAGTCCAGCCTTGAACAGCCGATCGAAATCGAGCGTGCTTGCCGGGCCAGTCCGGGTGATGTCGGTGTAATCGCCTTCTTTTTGCTCGACGACGCGCTTTCCTTTCGGTTCGAGTTCGAGGCCGAGCTCGTCGTCAAGCTCCTGGGCGAACTCCTCGGGATCCATCTCGTAATACTCGTGTTCACCCCCTTCTTCGCCCGGCTCGCCGGGTTCGTCGCCGTCACCAGGCTGGGGCTGGCCAACCGGATCGCCAACGTCCGGTGTGCCATCACCGCCCTGTCCGACCCCGCCCTGATCGCGCTGATCGTACTCGAAGCTCGGGAGATCGACGATTTTGATCGGAATGCGAATCTCGTGTGGCAGACTCTGGCCGAGATCACCGTACTGGATGAACTCGGAGAGATCCTGCCGGCGTTGTTCGCCAACCTCTCGGAATCGCTCAAGATCGTCTCTCAGTCCCATTTGTAGCTCACCTGCCCCATGACGTGCCGAGAGGTCAGCTCGGCCGATGCCGCCGTGTAATCGAACATCTCGATCATGTTCTGAATCGTCTCGTCTTTGACGGCGGCCGTTTCGGTGCCGATCGGAGGATCATCCCACTGGCGGGGGTCGAAATCCTCGAACGTCCGTCGCACCTCATCCCAGTCGTGACTCCCGAGGACAGTACGGATCACGGGGATCTCCTTTGGATTGACGGCGGTCGCTTGGAACTCCGCGTCGCGGTTTGCCCAGGCGTGTCTGTTCAACGCGGTGATGATCTTCTCCGTTCGGAACGACCGAACCGCTTCTGATGGGTCCGACCCGGAGTAGTGTTTTTCGTCGAACCGACCCAGGTGCTCGATCTCGAAGATCTTCATTTTCAACGGGTCAGGCTCTTCGTGTTCGCCCCGGTCGTTGACGATCGGCTCGTCTTCTGCCCACCCGTAGACGTGCTCAATGTACTCCTCGACTGTGGCCACGTCGACGCGTTTATCTCGCATGATCGCTGCGAGCACGTCGTCTTCCTGCGCGCTGAAGATCCGATTTTTCACCTGCACAACCCGGTTTTCGAACTCAGTGCGCTCGCTTTCGGAAAACAACGGCGCATCCGAGAGTCCATCGGCCAGCGCGTTCAACACGTCACGGGGCATGATCACGTTCTCGACGGCCAGCTCAGGGTGATGGCGATCCTGGGATTCGTAGAGGAGGTCTGCGATCTCGTCTCGAGTGTAGGTCACTGGGATGCCGTGTTCGCCGTCGCTGGCCTGTTCGCTGAACTCGAACTCGTCTTTCGACATCCGGTCGTCGCCGTCGTGGATGTATCCGGCATCAAACAGCTGGGCTTTATCCCCAAGATCCAGCCCCGGCGGGAGATCGTCAGTATCGAGCCGTGTGACGACGGCGTACAGCGCAGCAGCCTCGATCGCGTGGGGTGCGAGCTCCCTGTCGATCACCTGGTGGCTGCTGTCTCGCACTGTCATCGTCAGGGGTTCGCGGATCTTTTCTTCGAGCTCTTCGTACGCGTCTGCCACCCACACTGACGTCTCGTTGGTCAACTCCCGCCTGAGCAACTCGGCTTCGAGCGAGAGATTCGTCAGATAGCGGAATTCGTGTTTATCGAGCCGCCGTTTGAGTGCCTTCAGGGGGTCCTGGCCCTGTCGGTCGGCATGCTGGTTCAGCTGTGCCTGCAGGTCGGGATTCGAGATGATGATCAACTGCGTGTCGATGTCCATCCCGATCCCCTTATCGAGTTTTACGTGGCGCTCGTCCGGAACATTCAGCAGTTTTTGCAACAGATCGGCGTGCTGGGCGGCGTCTTCGACGAGCGTCAACAGCCCGTTGCCCTGTGAGAGAACGCCGTCGTAGCTGAACGCCTGTGGATTTTTCCGGCCGCGCGAGTCCAGTTTCTGGATCATCCCGCGCATCCAGGAGCCAACCAGCCGTTCTTTGGGCGTCCCCTCGTCTTCGGAGTGCAACACCCCAATTCCATCGCCAACGTCGACGACGATGTTTTTCACGCGGCAGTGCTCTTCGCTCGTCACTGCAGAGAACAAGTTCTCATGGCCGTCGCGTCGATACTGCTCTTCGAGGTAGTCATACGCCTCCCGACAGAACGGATCGAGACGGCTGTCGACCTGGACCGGTATGTGATCGTCGAGGCGATCGTTGACGGCGTCCAAAATGTCTTCCCGAACGGTCTGGGGAAACACCGACAGTGGATGGGCTTGCACGGGGCTTGCGTACCATTCCGAATCGTCGCTGACCTCGCGGTCGCCGTATGTCAGTCCGCCGCCATCGCTGACACCAGAGACGTTCCACTCGATCGTGTATCGTCTGCCGGCCTCGGTTTTGGAGTATTCGCGAAGCCCGTTGATCAGACAACGCTTGAGCTCGGATTTTCCGGTTGCGGTCGGTCCTTCGAGCCAGACGATTTTCTCTTCTTTTCCCCGTTTGGCAGCTATCGATCGGAGATCGTCCACGAACTCGTTGAGCACTTCCGTGTTGCCAAGGATCGCGTGCTCGCCGTCGTTGTGGGGATCATCGAAAAAGCAGTAGCGCTCTTTTTCTTCGCCCTCTTCGACGACCGTTCGCGTTCCTGTCGCTTCGATTGCTTCGAGGAGGTACTTGCTGGCGTGGGCGGCGAGCTGGGGCTGCTCTACAATCCGGTCGACGTACTCCTCTAGCGACATCGGCGCTTCGTACGTCTCGGTCAGCTCTCTGTCCGCCTGGGTGATGAAATCCCGCGTCATTCTTCGAGCTCGGTTTTGGCCACCTCCGCGCCGGCGAACTCAAGGACTTCCTTGGCACCCTCTTTCGAGTAGCCCTGTTCGACCAGCGCGTCGATCCAGGCGTTTCGTTCGTCGTCTTCGGTCTCACCGCTTGAGACCAGCGCCGAGAAGTTGATGTTGTGCTTTTTGTCCTCCCAGAGTTTTCGCTCCAAGGCTCGGCGCAGTCGGTCGTTATCCTGAGGATTGAACGACGTTCCCTCGCGGGCGCGTCGCGAGACCCAGTTCGAGACCTCCTGGCGGAAGTCATCTTTGCGGTCCTCCGGGATGTTCAGCTTCTCCTCAACCGACCGGAGGAAGGTCTCGTCGGGTTCGGATTCGCGGCCAGTGATCTCGTCTTCGATCGTGTCGTCGTCGATGTAGGCCATCACGTGGTCCATGTACTTTTCGCCCTGTCTGCGGATTTCGTCCACATCGTAGGCCAGCGCGTGGCGAACGTCCTCGATTGCGCGCTCTTTGTACTCCTCACGGACCAGCTCGAGATAGCGATAGTACTGCTCGAAGTGTTCTTCGGGGATCGAGCCGTGATTTTCGAGATTAGCCTCCAGGTGATTGAACGTCGTCAGCGGCGAGAGGAACTCTCGACCCCGGTGCATACTGTCCATGATCGCCTCTGCGATCTCGTCGCTCACAAACCGGGGTGAGACACCCTCCATCCCTTCGCCAACCTCGGCGGTTTCCTGGGCCTCCTCGCGGAGCTTTTTCAGATCGATGTCGTCAACGTCGTCGCTTTCTCCGTTGTAGGCCTTTGCCTTCTGGACGACGCCGATCTGGCCGCCATCGGGATCAACGACGCGCGTCAGGACGCCGAACAGCCCGGCCATCTCCAGCGTGTGTGGCTCAACGTGGATGTCGGGCAGGTCGGCGTTGTTGAGCATCTTCTGGTAGACCTTCGATTCTTCTTCGTACTGGAGAACGTACGGGAAATCAATCCGTTTGGTCCGGTCGTTGAACGCCTCCATCTTCTCGTCGCCCTTTTTCTCCTTGTATTCGGGCATGTTGGTGCGGCCAACGATCACCTGATCAATGTCGATGCGCGGGTTGTTTTTCGGTTTGATCGTCTGCTCCTGGCTCGCGTGCAAGAAGTCGTATAAGAACTCGCGCTGGAGCTTTAGCAGCTCTTCACCGCTGAAGATGCCGCGATTTGCGTTACAGAACGCGCCGGAGTAATCGAACGCGCGCGGGTCCGACTCGCCGTAGACGGCGATCTTCGAGTAGTTCACGTCGCCGGTGAGCTCGGTTTCGTCCTGGTTTTTCTTATCCTTGGGTTCGAACGTCTCGATCGACCGGCGTTTGTTCTCATCGGCGACCAGCCGGACGATCTCCACGTGGTTTTCGAGCACCTGCTTGAGATTGTCGTCGTACTCCTCGAGCAGCTTGTCCATGTAGAACTCGCTCGCCGGATCGAGCGACTGCTCGTTGCGAATGGTGTACGGTGCTGTCAGTCGTTCGTTCAGCGTTTCGATGATTCGATCGCGCTGGGTCTGGGGCAACAGGACGAGTGGGTCCTGGTTCATCGGCGAGCGGACCACGTCGTCGCTTGGATCCTGATCGTGGATCACATCACAGAGGTTGATCCAGCGGAAGGTGTACATCCGTCCGTCGTCCCGGAGCGTGTAATCTTCGAAATACCGACGGACCTGTCGGTCGAAATCGGATTTACCCGAGCCGACCGGGCCGAGCAGCAGCTTGATCCGTTTTTCTGGTCCGAGTCCCCGAGCGCCGGATTTCACCTTGTTGACGAACTCGTGGATCGCTTCGTGGATGCTGCGTCCATAGAAGGTGTTCTCCCCGTCGAACAACGGGTCCTTGCTGGCGAGTCGGTACTCGACGACACCGGCGTCTTCGTCGTACTCGGTGCCGTAGTAGTCGAACATGTCCGCGACGCGCTGGTGGGCGCTGCGGGCGATTTTGGGCTCCTCGTGGACAGCCTCCAAGTACCACTCGAACGAGCGAGTGTGACGCAGGTCAGCGGGAATCGAATCCTGGTACGCCTGGCTGAGGTCTTCGAGGGTTGCCATGTTACCTGTCATGGTATCACGGAGTCGGTCTGGTGTGTCCGACCGCGTAGGGTGTCGGAGCCTCCCGCGGACAGCACCCCATGCTGTGAAGATTCGTGGTGATCAATGGCCGGCCGTGCGTGCCGTCAAATCACCCGTTGGGGGCTGCAACGTCGATCAACACAGCAGGGGGGCCGCCGGACGAGAGCAATCCCCGATACTATTTATCACGTTAGTCCTTAACATACATAAGTCTTCCCACCATCCCACGATCAAACGTGTGTAACTGTCGATAAAACCGGCCGCCATCGTCGTGCACCGATTTGTTACACTGTGCTTCCGATTGGATGCTTTATATGGGGGGTGCTGATCTGGTGATCGGGTGGCTGAAGGTGTGGGCCTGCCAACGGGAGGTATGGATGGAGAGTTTCCCAGCGGGTGGGAGCGCTGGGACGAGGGTCCAGATCGGTTGATACTGGCGTATCGTCCGGACGTGTTCGATGGGAATGAAATTCCGTCGGCGTGCATGCCGACGCTCTATGTGACGCAGGGAAAGCGCACTCGCCGGCCGGGACGGAATCGGCGCGAGACCGATTCGTGGTTCGTGACGTTCTATCTCGAACCCGAGGTGACGGTCACGGAACAGCGGTTCGACGATCGGGACACGGCAATCGAGGGGGCCGGGGAGCTTGCCGCGCAGTTCGTTGCTGGGGAGATCGATTATCGTGGTGCGTATCAGGTGGCTCGGCCCGAGTATTTCAGGGCGCTCGATTCGCTCGTTGGTGAGGGTGCTGCGGAGTGAGTGGGTTGGTTGTGATTTGTGGCTAGTTGTGGATCACGAACCACTTGTTGGAATAAATTAATTTTAACAGTGTGTCTGGTCGAAGGTATTTTGCTATTGGGCCACTGATGTATTGCTATGGTAGTATCGTCTCGTGATAACACGGAAGCGGGTGTTGTATTCACCCATGAAGGTGATCTCATTACCGCAATCGACATTGAGACGGGGCTAGCAGCCAGTGGTTCATCGAAAGCGGAGGCACTGTCATCGCTTGCTGATGTGCTTGAGTTGCACGAGGGCGGTGGAGAGCCAATTGAAGACGAGGATGCATTTCTCATAGAGCTCGGGATTGACGCAGACGAATTTGATGAAGACACATCGCCGCCGTCCTGGATGGTCTGAGTCAGAATGGCGTATGCGAATTTTTCCGGGACAGAGATCATCAAAGCGCTTCGGAAAAAGGGATTCCATCCAATCAGACGGAAAGGGAGTCATGTTACACTGCGCTACGAACATCCTGAGACGGGTACGGTGAGGAACGTCCAGGTACCAGTGAGTAGTGCAGATGAGATCTCTCAAGACACGTACCGATCGATTGCCACCCAATGTGGAGCTCAGGACTTCGAGAAATGGTGTGAATGGATCAAAGAGAACTGCTGATTTGACTGTTGATGTCGATCGTGGCGAGTGAGATTGACCACCTCGAAACGTAGTGGATTACTCGATTGCTTTGGTTTGCTATTGATGAGCACGCTTATGTGAAGCGTAAGTGCTGATAGACAGTATTTGTGCAGTCAATACAACCCGAATTTAGACTATTGTTGTATTGAAATGTGTGCTGTTGAGCTGCTGTGAATGTGTTCTTTGATGGTATTGTACAATTCAGCAACAGCTATATCGGATATTCGTCACATATTAATAGTGCCATTTTGATGTGGTACGTATACTCACCCGACTGGAGCAAACCGGTTGCCCGGTTTCCCCAGACGTGTACCATCACGTCCGAGGGTGAGGGGTTGAATACGTATGAATCAACAACCCAACACGAACGACGACAGCAGCATAGTTAATGATACTGGAACCAGCGAAGTTCTCAGCAATCTCCTAGAGGACGGGATCGAGAAAGATGATCCCGACCAGTTGGTTGGCGTGATCAAGACGTTGGTTGGTGAACTCCAGGTTCAGTACGAAGCAAATGACGACCTGAGAACCGCCATCGAACGGCGTGATGAACGGCTTATACACCTGGAAACGACGGTTGAACGGCTCGAACGCGAGCAAAAAGAGTACCGCGAGATGAATGAGCGCGATAAAGCCGAGATCAGACAGGACGTGACGGAAAACAAGCGGGCAACGGAACAAAACGAGGCGCACACAGACGCTGTTGCAAGAAAGGTTGCAAATTGTGACGGACGCGAGGAACGGACGCCGTTGGAGCAGGTCGTCCGATTACCCGATGAGATTCTACACAAGGCGAAACTGACGGCCAATCAACGACGAGCGCGGACGATCGCGATGGAGCTCGGCGGACTGGCAACGACAGTGCCGAAAGGAAAGCGGCTGGATTCGACCACGATCAAGGATCAGTTGCAGCGAGAGTATGGATCGGCGCACGACCAGACGGTTGCCCGAGTGATGGCGTTCCTTGATCGGCTCGGTGGTGATCGAACGGAGGTGGTCCACACGGGCAAAGGAAAGGCGGTGATCTTCGACGACTGGCTCGCACAACGGCTCAAGAGGGCTGAACAGTTCACATCGGAGGCGGTGGAGGGCGTGCTCACGAACGTTGTGAGTATCACCACCAGAACGGCCGGCTAGCGTGTGAGCACGGACTCCCCGATAGGGATCTATCCAGGACACAGACGACAACACGAATGAAGGTTGGTGGTGGTGTAGCAGCAGGTGTGAGGAGATTTCCTATCGTTTCAATTTTAGTTTTGTGAAATTTGGGTGCGCGAAGCGCGTTCGTCACGGTTGGCCGAGCACCCACTCACGACGAGTGTGAGCGAATCTATCAAGTTTGTTAATTAGAATGAATTACTGTCTGGCAACACTAGTTGCCCTTACTTTGTTCGAGGACAGGTTTATCAAGACGGTCCGGACGCATCACATAATAAGGAAGAATTCCAACACATACGAAAGTTTATAACCTAGTGGGTTGGCACAACCAACTGGGAACGCCAGCCGGAGTGATTTGCGCGTGTACTGAAACGCGCCGGGTGTTGCACCACCCGACGCTGGGGTTCCCTAACCGAGAGGTGAACCCAATATGGGAATAACGCCGCGGTACTGTAATCCTGTCGTATCGTCAATGACTAGCACGCGCTGTGCACGCTGTGGCCAGCCAGTGGCTCGCCAACGGGCGCACGCAACGGGTTGTCCGTCGTGGAGGGTCGGCTCGTGAGTCTTCCACAGTTCAGTTTTCGAACGGCGGATGGACAGATCAGCACCCTTGCGGAAATCGAGGATCGCGAGCAACTCTCCTCTGCTGAACTGCATCACGTCGTGGATATCGCCGAGAATTGCTGGTGTCGACCGTGCCAATCGACGGAGTGTCGGCACAGCCGCCAGGTTGAGGAGGTGCTGGCGATCGCTGATCTGAGCGAGCGCTCGGGCAGTGGTCCGGATGCGCTTCCTTCGCTCGATCGGATCACTCGGTTTCGCTCGCAGGGCGAGACGATCTACACCGCCTGGTTCGATAATGATGCTCGGTTGCGTGCGCATGAACAGCGATCGGGAGACGTTACTTTGTTGGCGTTTTCTCCCGATCGTCCGGAGGATCCAGCGCGTGCACAGACGCAAGACGAGGCTGTGTCTGCCGCGAGTTGTTTACTCGATGGAGTCGTGAAGTTCTGCGACGCACGATCAACCAAGGAACTCCCTGCGCTGCTTAAGCTGTTGGTCTCTCCAGCACACGACGACTAACCCCAACTACGGAATTTTTCGAAACCACATGTGCTAGAATCACCCACCGCGAGCGGAGCGAGCGGCTTTTTTCATCAACGTTTTTTCGTTCTCGCGAGCGCAGCGAGTGAGAGCAAGCGAGTCGCAGCGCGAACGTTGTGAGCGACCGTCTCGCTAGGGATGAGTGGTGAGCGTAGCGAACCCGAGTCTAAAAAAGGTTGGAGGCTGACTCTGCTGCGAGCTGTTTGCTGGATGCAGTCGTGAAGTTCTGTGACGCACGATCAACCGAGGAGCTCCCTGCACTTCTCCAACTGTTGGTCTCTCCAGCACACGACGAGTAACCAATTTACTCCTCTTCGCAGCTTTTGCAAACCGCTCTCGGCCAGTTTTTTCACCGCAAACCAGCGACGTGCACGAGATGATTGCGAATGGACTCGGCGGATTGGTACACGTACGTGCAATCAGGCAGCTATCGAGGTGACCGCTCCCTCTCCGACGGAGTGTGCGAAGACGCTCCAGCCGATCAAGAGAGGGTTGGGGCGCTGATCTAGAGTTGAAGACGAAAGTCCTGAACTTCGAACCGTCGATCGCCATCAAAGAAATCCACCAACGCAAATGGCTCGGCGACGGTTGATGTGACACGGACTCGAAATATGACTCCGACGTGATACTTGACCCCTTTTCGAAGCGTGATCCTTCCGGACTGTGTGACAGTGCCAGAGACATCCGTCTGGATGGTTTCGAGGGGTGCCCCTGATGATTCGCCGTCGACTTCTCGTGCGAATACAGACACAGCCGCCTCCCCAGAGCCGGCCGCATTATTCACTACTCCCTCTCTAACATACTGGCAGTGGCCGGAATACTCGGCCGTCGCAGGTGGTGTAAACGTCCCAAATAATGCTCCGTCTGCTCTCGCAGCGGTGCCAACGACGCTTCCCACTGCCTTGATGTTCACCGCATCGGTATCGGTCTGTATATCAACGACTGTATTGGTCCCAAACGGTTCTGTCTCCGCTTGCTCACTGGTATCCAATTGGATTTCGTACTCGGATGGGACGCTTGCTGCTGTACCGACAGCCCCGAAACAGAGAGTACTCACTCCTCCAACTGTGCCGACAGCTCGCTGTAAGAACCCCCGTCGGGTGGACCGCATCGTGGATAGTATGTCATCCATATTTTGGCGATAACCGATATTATTTTAGCCCTTTCGATATACTACTATTCTTTTTGTAGAAATATCTGATACAGATGGAATTTAATTGCCGAGTGAATTTCGATACTTCATGCATGAGATGTTCCCTTACTTCTGTTCCTGAGTAAGTCCCATTCAACTGGAAGAATGCCGAATACCGTCTTCAATGGCCTCAAACACGTGGTACCGAAAGCACGGTAGTTGCTCACGCAAGAGGAATACGAATAGGAGGTCGACGTGTTCAAGGCTGCCATTACGACGGTCCTGAAGGAGGCGCTCACCCTATTCGGGAGACAGACGATGCGATCACGAAGGTCGTCAGGATTAATCCGAATGCCAAGATTCAGAGATTGGCATACCCCCGCTCGGAGCGGATCTGTTTTGCTCTCTTATTCACTTCCGTCGTCGATATGGTCGTCGGCTGTCTTGCGTACACCCCTGCTTTTAGTGTCAGTCAATTTTTATCATATTTGTTAATAATATGGAGACAATTTGACTGCCAGAAGAAATTTATCTCTTACCGTATTAATTAATATTGAATGAGAGATAAGAATTCATTGGTAACACGCCGACGATTTCTTGGTAGCGCGCTCGGTGGAAGTATCGGTGGGTATTTGCTCGGCACACACTCGAGTAGGTCTTCTGTAGCACAAGCCACATCCACCTCCCCGAAGACAGATTGGCCACAGTACCAATTCAACGGTGGCAACTCTGGATACAATCCGCAGGGAACTGCACCGGTCCGGTGGTTCACACGTGACTGGCACAAGAACGTTGATGGACTCAGCGGAGCGCCTGCTGTGTCCGACCAAACTGTGTATGCACCCGTCAGACTAGCCACCCCTGGGGATGAAATTCCAGCACGCCATGTCCTCCTCGCACTCGATGCCACGGACGGCTCCGTCCTGTGGCGGGCCGAAATGGAGGGTGAGAGCTCCGTTGGGGTCGTTGATGGAACGGTGTACCTGGCTGATCGACGTACTCGGGCGCTTGATAGCACTGATGGCACAGAACAGTGGTCGGTTCAGCGGGGCTCGTATCATCCCGTGGTGACCGATCGTTTCGTCTACGTAACTGAGGGCGTTGAGGAATGCCTTGCCATCAACCGGCAGGACGGATCGGTTCAATGGAGCGCAGCCTTTCGAGCAACACAGATTCCCGCTGTCGATGGAGAGACCGTTTATGCCGGTGCCGAAGACGGGACCGTCCGCGCACTGACTGCTACGGCTGGCGAACGTCGCTGGACCAACTCGCTCGACGATAGTAATCCAGATCTAGCAGCTGCTGACGGTATGGCGTACGCTGCGGCTGTTGAGGGGTTCTACGCACTTGATGGCACATCCGGCGATGTCCAGTGGACGATTCCAAGTCAACGCACGCCAGATTCGAGCTATCGCTATAATGTCTCGTTGCCAGTACTCGCCGATGGGACCGTGTACGTTGTTGTTGACGGTGTCCTGCGGGCTGTCACTGCTGATTCCGGGACTGAACAGTGGAGATATGATTCACCACACGAGGTGCCGTCTGTTCCACCAGTACGGGTCGGGAATGCCATCTATTTCGTTGCTGCACCAAATCGGGTGGTGGCACTGCATGCCCTGACTGGGAACCGTCTCGGCGCGTACACCGCCCCAGTTGACAGGCTTGAGAGCGCTGTCGTTCCGGCGACTGGAGATCTTTATGTTGGTGGTGACGCCGAACAGAGCCAACAGAGTGGACTATTCAAGATCTGTGGCCAGCCACTCTGATCGGTACTGTTGTGCTCGGCTTTGGTGAGATGAGTGAGAACTGCTGTGTAATTATGTACGAGATCTGCTCTACGGAAATCTTGGATACACTCACCGTACTGTCTACCCTGGATACCGCCGATACACTGGCTGTTACCGATGGCCGCTCATAGAAGTGATCGATGACTGTGTGGCCAAGCTCGCCAGGGCGTTCGGTATTGAAACGCTATCTCTCCACTGATGCGGATGTAGTTAAAATTTCATACAACCCTTTTCACTGAATGGCGTCAATATTATGAACTATCAAGTATGGCTAGATTACATTTAAATGTCACTGTTGGTTTACATTAATTGATCCATAATGGATGACAATAATCAGGCGATGCAAGATCGTTTGGAAGCCATACAAATAAATGATGTATGGAACTGTATTGAGCGTCTAAGCAACTCGGTCCAACGGATTCGGGTGCTTGCTGCACTCATTGACACCCATGCTGACCTCCGTGAACTAATGGATGGATTAACTATCCCTCGAACAACACTTCAGCGTAACCTTTCTCTGTTGGAAGAGCACAATTGGATCAAACGAGACTCTTCAGGATATACTACGACCACTAGAGGTCGTCTCCTTGTGGATGCATTCATAGAGATGCTTGAAAAATTCCAGCGAATTGATGCTCTATCTCCGTTCTTGGCCGAAGTGGATCACTCCAGAGCTATCGACATTAGTCAGCTGAACGACATTCGTGTGACGGTTCCTGAACCTAATCAGCCTCACGCGCCGATGAGCCGCTTATTCGATTCATTCAACAGGGCAAAGCACATCCGGGGATGCTTACCATTCGTCTCCTGGTTGTTAATTGAATATTCTCCCACTGTCGATGAGATAAGTGCAGTTTCACATGAATATGTCGTCTCACGGACTGCCCTTGAAACTCTTGACACCCAATACACTACTGGATGCGCAGATATCGGTGAAACAAATGGTGTTGATATTAATGTATATGTCTTCGAAGATGACCTCCCCTACGGATTGTTTATTTCCGAAGACGGGCTCATATTGGCTGCCTACAATGAGATTGGCCGGATACAAGCACTGGTTGAGTCAGAGCATGAGACGGCTATCGAATGGGGAAGGCAAACGTACGAAACCTACAGACAACAATCCCAACAACTACGTGAATCAGATATACCAACTCCAACGTAGACTAACAGACTAAGTCCTCATCTACACATTTGTGTGAGCTTGTTGCTGTGTGGCGTTTTTATTTGCGTTGCTACCGTCCCATTCTATCTCGAACAGATGTCTATCGCAATACTGACGCTATGCTGCGGCTACATCAAATGACCAACAGTACGATTCGACAACCTCTTGCTCTACTTGAGCAGGACCATCACACTCCGGACACTCCTCAATAAAGATACGCAGACTCATTAACACGCGCTCAGCGGGTGTAAGGGCTGGCCAGTCAGGAGAGTGCTGGCTGAGATAACCCATTTTGGAATGTTCATTCAGCACCCTCGAGATACTCGCCAAGGTAGTCCGTACGATGAATCTGGATTTATTCGCGGCATGCTTGCCGAAAGTTAGATGGATATCAGTACCGTCTCGACAGGATTCAATCACGTTAGCGTCAAAGAAGCCCCCTACGTGGTCGATTACCTGTGTCTATCGTCTCGCCTTATTCGATGGAGAAGGTTCATTCCGTGAACATTGTTCAAGGAATGGTGATTGGCAATATAATAGTCAAAAATTGCTTGGTGGTTATTATTCATATTACGATTTTTAACCATCGAGCAAGGTAAAGTTAGATGTCACCGTTGGGAGATGTGCGATGGCAGAAGAAGACAACGACGACGGTACATCTAGTATCAACCGACGAACGATCCTCAAAGCTCTCGGTACGACCGCTGCCGTCGGTGTCACCGGTGTCGGCCTCGGTACATCCGCGGCGACCGAAGATAAGCCGACCGTAGCTCGGAAGGAGGTTTCCGTCTCGGAAGCGGAAGTTCAGAAAGTTCTCGACCGCAAGGAGACCAGAGTCACACTTGAGAACGCCCCAGTCAGCTCATTCGACTGGAATAGTACCACTGGATACGAGATCCGTGTGGAAGCCAATGGGGATACCCACGAGTTCCGAGAAGTGACGACAGATTCGGACCACGGCGACGCACTGTTCAGTTATGTAATGGGTGGTGACAGTCCTAACTCCGCGACGGTCAAAGCGGGGTCCGAGACGATTTTCCGAGCAAGGGCGATTGAGGGTGATATCCAGACCGAGGAGATCAAGCTCGGGAACATGGTGACTGACGACGCACTCCGGACGCTGGATAGCAATGGGACACTGAGCAAAATCAAAAGCAAGGTATCTACGTTAAAGACTGAGAAAGCCAGCGGTTACGTCGATCGGACGTCAGGAACGACCCACCTATATCTCCCAGCAAAAATGGATGGCGAGGAAGTGTGGCTGTACGCCGAGATGGACGCATCCGGCGGTTCAGACGCCGTTTACGTGATGCAACAGGGTGCTATTGAATGCTTCATCGGCTGCGTGCTGGCGCAGGGAGCAAGCATCGGTAGGATCTGTTATAACACCATCTGTCTACCCTGCCGGGCTGCTCTGACCGTTCCAACCTGTGCACCCTGTGCTGGATGTGCAGGGGCGATCGGCGCGAACTGTGCTGTCGGGTGCGGAGCGGAGTTCTTGCTGTAAGACAGCATCAATCACCGCTATCTCCTTCTCGATCAATCATGCTGTCGAATATAGAGGTCATGAAAGTAAATCTATAGATCGAATGGAAATGAATGCGTATCTGGGTAGTACTAAGTGTACTTCAAAGTGAGGTGTATGTGATGGACGGTGGCATTGGTCTTCGGCATGGAGTTCGAATCGCACGCACCGAATGGATGCGGACCCGACGCCAACTTGCTCGTTCGTCGGTAGTACGTGCCGTTATCGCCCTCTTTATTATTGGTACCCTCGTGATTGCTACCAGCATTGCATATGGCTTTGGAGCAGCTTTTCGCAGCGCAGCGATCACACTGCCGGTCGGCGCTATCCGGTCGCTCACGACGGCGGTATTTCTCACGCTCCTCATTGGATTCGTCCAACAAACCTCTAGACTCCTCGAACGGCTCAACATCAACCACCTGCTGACGACGGTTCCCGCACGCGCAGTCATCATCGGAGTGGTACTGACCGTGTCCGGTCGGGCCGCCATCCGAGTGTTCCTCACCGCAAGCAGTATTGCTATTGGATTTTCTCTCGGTATGCGCGCTCCGCTAGGTATCGCTACCGTCATCATCGCGGTCGTTGGCTTCCTGTCCCTTAGCGTCCTTTCCGCAGTCGCCCTCAGTTTCGCCGTGGACTTTCTCACCACCCGCTCTCCGCGATTTCGTCGATACAAAACTGCCTTCGTTGTGGTGGCGTTCTCCCTCCTCTCAATCGGAATGGCTGTAGTGATTGCGGGACAGGTGTCGATCGATCTCGTGTGGAAATGGCTCGCCGCCGCGCCAACGGCATGGTTCGTCGACCTCGCACTGGTCGGTGTACCGAGGACTTCACCGAAATTCTTTCAGAGCGTAGGTGCTCTTGGATTGGTGGGTATCGGTATCCCAGTGCTGGTGGCCGCGACGACCGCACTCGCCGAGCGGGTGTGGGAGACGGAACCGATCAGTGCAACGACCACCCATCGCTCGCACTCACTCGTCGGAGAGGGACGCGTAGGATTGGTCTTTGATAGCCGGATTTCGCAGCCAACCCTGACCATTGCTCGAAAGCGGTGGCTACAAGAACGACGCATCCCCCGCAGTCTCTTTATGTCGGGATATCTACTCGTCTTGCTCTTAGGAGTGACTTTCCCAATATTCGTGGCCGGAGAAGTTCCTGGCATCTCGCTGGTATTTCTCGCGTTCATCTGCGCGGGGACGACCGGGCTTGCCTTCGGGAGCGATCCGATCGGCACGGAATATCCATCGCTATCCATGACGCTCACAACGGTGTCCGGAAAACAGTTCGTTAGAGGAACGCTCCTTTCGGGTATCGTCACCGGTATCCCGATTACGGCGGGGGCAATTCTCTTCCTCGCGCTCTGGAGTCCCTATGGCGTCGTTGAAACGCTGTTGTTCGTCGTCGCTGGAGTAGGACTCTGCGTGTGTAGCGTTACCATTGCGGTCGCACTCGGGATGAGAAGCCCCTACTCCGACATCATACCCGTGCCACTTCCCCTGAGCAGTGCGACAATATATTCGGAGGTGGGCGCAGGTGGATTCATCAGAATGGGTATTATGCTGGGATTACTGGGTATCGTGTGTTTACCGATATTCAGCAGCTATCTGATGGCATTCTTCGATCTGGTATCGGTTGGTGGGATCCCGACCACAGCAATCCGAATCGGCTCACTCGTGCTGACAACTGCTCTGGCGACTAGTGTATCAGCACTTGCCTATCGACGCGCAGTGCGGTTGTACGACCGATATACTCTCTCGTAATCGATTTCGGTCATCACTAGCATCAGAACAACAGATGAAGAGAGTGGAACGACACTCGATCCGCAATCAATGAACGACTCACCCTCAATCACCACGGACAGACTCACGAAGCGATACGGAAGCAACACCGCCGTTGAGCAGCTAGATCTCGCAATTCCAAGCGGGGCTATCTATGGTTTTCTTGGGCCGAACGGTGCCGGGAAGACAACCACAATCAGGATGCTAACAACCTTGATAACTCCGACAGAAGGAACAGCACACATCATGGGCGAGTCGATTACCGATCGACCAGCAGTCATTCCGCATATTGGCTATTTGCCCGAAAAACCGCCGATCTACGACGAACTGACTGCCCGAGAACAACTCGAATATCATGGCGGGCTCTGCGATATGGCTCCGTCAGATATTGAAGATCAGATCACTTCACTCCTAGACCGATTCGACCTGACCGACGACGCCGACGACCGGATCTCGACGTACTCGAAAGGAATGAAGCAGAAAACGGGGTTGATTCAGGCACTCATGCACCGACCCGATGTAGTCATTCTGGACGAACCTACATCAGGTCTCGATCCACAGGCGGCGCGCACGGTTCGAGATACCATCAACGAACTCGCCGCTAGCGACACTACTGTGTTCCTTTCGACGCACATCCTGCCGCTTGTCGAAGAAGTCGCCACCGAGGTTGGCATCCTCTACGATGGGGAGTTGGTAGCCGAAGGCCCCCCTGATGCGTTGAAAGAACGCATGGAGACCGGCGAGGAAGGCACGCTCGAAGACGTTTTCCTCGACGTCACTACCGATACCACCTACGACGGACAGGCTGAAGCCGACCCCAGCGGCAAGATAGAGTGAGCTCGTTCCAAGTTCACGAATCCGTCTCTCACCGCACTCACGGGCGACTCATCGCTGTTCTGGTGGGGAACAGACAATAGTCACCGCTGAGAAGGTATTGTACCACGAGACTGGCATGGCGATAATTTCAAGTCCCACGTGCTCATTCCAGTAGCGCGATGTCGTTGGAAACGATGATACATGACAACGACCTTATCAGCAACGACTAAAGCCACAGCAGCCAGCCGAGGGCTGTAAGCTGTACGGTGTCCTGTGGCACAGTCACAAGTGCTCCGTCCCGTTGTGAACTATCCGGCTGTATCTCTAGAAATTCGAGATACGGTTCAGAGTCACCGATATGTTCGTCCCGATCAAAGTGTGTCTCAATAGCATCATCGGTGTGACCCATCAGGATCAGATTCCACTCCAATCTCTCGACCAATTATTGCATAATCACCAAAAATTCCTAACCAATAACTATCCGTAGATTTTTCTTCCGCAGGATGGACGAATATGGATGATGGATAGTACCAAATTTCCGAGGACTGACAATTCGTACTCTACGTGAAAGTGGGTAGCCCCATCGCTCTGGTCTCTACGCACGGTGTATGCCCCGTATGGATTTCGTGTGCTTCCGGGCTTGTACCGCACTTTTTTCGTTGTAGGTAACTTCGATCCATCCCCATCTCTTTCAGGAAAGGGTCCAGCGCTTCCCCCAGACGTTCTCGTAAAACTGACAGGCAGCAACTGGGCCATCAGGTAGATGCCCAGTGTGTTTCCTGTGCTCCCATCTGAATAGGGTATCAGCGTCTGATACCTTCCATGTCTGATCGCATTCCTCGCAGTATACAATCCAATCATCGTGGGATAATTTCTCATTGTTATTAATTCTACTCGACATATGTATGAAATAATCATTTGCCAGAGCAAAAAATGTTACCGAATGGGACCGTACCGCCCTTCCCCGAGGTTTGGAATGAATATCCGACACTGATCGGCGTTATCAGCACCTGAAAGTGGTGAAAATTGTGTCTCAGCAGAATATTTTGAGAGCCCTGCATTGGGGTCTCAATCACCTCTAACTTTCTGTGATGAATGCCGAGGCAGAGATGAAATAGATTCTATGAGGCGTGTTTTGGGGTGATAGTCGGTCAATGGATGAAGAGATAATCGATGATGCGACAGTCTGGGCAGGTGATTTCCTGGCCATCGCCCTTCGCGTTCTTGATCGTCACTTCGTCCAGCTGCCAGCCGCCGGTGTCGCATCGATCGCAGGTGTACCCACCCATAGAGTGATTGTCCACAGCCCCTGCCAAGATCTTTGCGCTGATCGGATGGAAGCACTGGAACCGGTGGTGAGCAGAAGAACGGCAGGGGCTAAACGGGGTCGGTCCAGTCATCGGTCAGATCAAACCAACAATCAGTGTGGATGAAGTACTCATCATCAGTCGGTTCTCTTGTAATCCACTCTGGAGAAATGCGAACGTGCTCCTGATCGAGAGGGACGTGATTATCACAAATAGCGCAGATGACTGATTCGATAGTCATGATAGTATCAATGGTTTCTACGGGGATGGGGTATCGGTAATTCAGATTAGTCGTGCACGCGAGCTCGGAAAAACTGCTTACCGAAGGTCGTAGATGATTGGTTGTTCTGATTATCCCGCGTCCTCGGGAAGGATCGGCTGATTGTTTTCGTTGAGTTCGCCGGCTTCTTCTTTTTCGACAGTGTGCTCGATGAGCGCCCATTCGAGCTTCCCGAGGTATTGTGCCGCCTCACTGTCGGTGTTCAGGCGAAACATAGGGGAGTTTCCGGCCATGCGTGTCTTCTCGACAAGGCCCCATGCACGGAGATCGTCAATGTGGTCGTAAAACGCAGTACTCCCGATGCCAGCTTGCTCCATGATCTGTGTGGGGTTGAGGTCACGGTCCGTCTCGCTTGTGAGGACAGCGAGAATTCGTACACGGGCGGGTGTCCCGAGGAGGTTAACAAGGGTAGTTCCATCAGCGTAGGTATCCTCTTCGGCTACGACTTGGCTCATATTACTAAATCAGTAACTCAGTGACTTATATTTTCCGCAGTATCGAATGGTACTCTCCGTTCAAACGGAAAGCCATAATATAGTGGAACTTATGTGAATACTTGGGGAGACCCACATGGCAAGCGACGATGAGATAGCGATCAAAATCATGCGGAAGCTCGTTCGTGGTGGGTATGTTGGAAACCGAAAGGTCACCGTTGATACGGCCAAAGGCTGGGTTGCCAGCCACGACGAAGGTCGAGCGGAAGAGCTCATCCGCGATTGGATCACCGAGCCAGAGAGTCCAATCGAAGCCTACGGAGGTGGTGAACGGGATAACATCCGTCTCACATCCAGGGCTCAGGGGCTGAAATGGCTCGAAGCACGCGACGTTGACACGACGTTTCTGTAGGCCAACGTCGGGTATCCCCATTTATCGACACTCATTTATTCCGACTCCTATTGAGCAACGGTCGCGATCGATCCGTTCCTACTCGTCAAAGATATCTCTCATGGTACAGGATTCACAAAGAGGATGGCCCTGTTCGATTCGATTGGCTTCATTTTTATCACAATTGTCGCACTTTGGTGCGATCGTCATTGTTGTTCGAGGCTCTGACGTTTGGATCTCGCTCAACATCTCGGTACGGATCCTAATATCCAGGTACTCCCTACATTCAATACATATGTTTCCATATGCCTCCTTATCTCCGGGCTTCTTCCCCTGCTCAACGAAAGAGAAATCCAGTTTTGCCAGCGCTTCACCGATTAAATCTACTCCCAAAAGTGAGTGACTATTCGGATCATTTGCGTATACTACTGGTGTAGGAGCACCACAGTTGGGACAGTCTCTGACCCATTGATAGACATCAAGTTCGATCATGGAATTTACTATATTATACCCATACCTCAGAAGAATATTATCTTTCCCCACATAGATATATTTTATATGATATGTGGTTAAGCACTTCTATTGTGGATCAAACCTAGGAACGATCTCGCGATCGTCGAGCCAATCATCAATTGCAGTTCGTGGGTGGGGAGTCTCTTGGCCGTCTATCCGGACAAATGTAAGCAAGCTTTCTCACATAAACTTCTCCTGATCGGTATTGTCTGCTGGACCTCCTAAGGATGCACATAGTATCTCCGCGCTACCTTGCGAATTTCAGTAGAAATCGGAGTGTCCCCTCCTCGCTACGAAGTGAAGTCGCCATACTCGGATCAGCCGGCCGTACTAGGACTCAATTTCTCGTCCTGATCATCGTCGGTGGTTTCGGGGTCTGCCTGTTTCCGATGAGCGATAGTGAAGAGCTCATGAGCCTGATCGTCGGTGACATTGACGACCTCAACAGGATGATGTGCAAGCCCAGCGATGCGGGCAGCTGCAACTCGTTTGTGGCCATTGATGATCATCCCGTTCTCTCGTACGACAGGGAACGAGCCCGCGTACTGATTGCGGTAGCAGCGCCGGATGGTAGCATCAGCAGGAGTGAAGGCCCCGTTGTGATCAGGATGGGGTGACAGCTCGTCAAGCGCCCGCCACTCGATCCGTTTCCGTGGCTTGAGAACCTCGATGGTGCCTGGGAGCCGAATGAACACACTCCCGAGCTGTTCGTCGTCGCCGGTCGTCACATCGTGCAGAACGACACTCCCCCGCCCGTGATGAACTCGCTCGACCCACCCCTCAAAGATACGTCCCTCTTCGTCAATAACACGAGCATATTTCCCCTGCACAGTCCAGTCCAGTGTTTGGTTGAACGGGTTCTCTGTCATACTACGACACAGAGCTGAATGACTGAGGACTTTGCGAAACTACGGTACATTTCTCTTCATTTGAAATTTCTATTATTGCAACAATAGTGGAATTGATGGCACTGCTAGAAGTATTAGCAATCCTAATCTTGAGGGATGGCCTTCGAGTTAGATAATTGTTGGTTCTTACCATGGTTAGAAGGTATAGTTTCTCGCCAGACTGGTGGAAAGTGGAGTGACTTTAAGAAAATTCAGGGTTGTACAAAGTGAGACGAATTGAAAAACTTCACCTAGTATCGTGTATCGACAACCGATTAGGATCTCTTTAGGCAGCGCCAACTCACCAGCGAGTATGCCACTGATCGCCTCGGTGTGGAGCCAGCCGAGATTGAGATGTTCATCGATAAACAGAGTGGGACGAACACCGATCGCGATGGCTACCGTGAGTTGATGGTAGCGATCGAGGACGGAGAGATCGACCAGGTGGTCGCGTCGGAGGTGTCACGGATCTCTCGATCGGTACGGGATTTCTCAGCGACCGTCGGCGCATCGTCGACGAGAACGACGTCGGACTGCATATCCTCGATATGGGGATCGCACTCGATTCTACAAAGGTTCTGCTGTAACTAGCCCGCTTCCGTGATGCACGCCGACGCCGTAGCCGCTTCAACCCCACAAGGGTTCGTCTGAAACCATAGCCGATTCGTAGGCTATAGAGGTCGATAGTTTCGAATTCACATCAGAATTTCCATCGACCCTCGGTAGCCTCACTTCCCCAGGGGGTCGATGGTTCTGGATACAAGAACTGCTGGTCGTCTATCGTAGTCCTTCACAGTTGCTCGCCTGTTGTAGATGCTTCTCTGGATAATCTTTCTTACGAGTGACTGCCGTCGCTCCTCACCACAGGCCCGATCGATGGACTATGCGAGTTCGTCATCACCTTCACCAGAGTAATCCTCAGCGTGGGCAGCATCATAATAGCACTATGACAGTGCGACTAATCGTCGTCTATTCGGACAGCACCGGATGGATACACTGCCCGTAGGGGCTTTCTCCTCGCGCACTGTAAGGCACGCTCCACTCCGTATACCGCCCGTGATGGTGGACAGTTACTCTCCTCAGCCTCTAATGCCGGAGAACCAGTATGCCAGAAGTATCACCGTATGATCACCATATTCGTCACCCTATCCATCAACCCTGGGGGGAGACTGCCCTACTGAAGGTCGATGGAGAGGGGGGCGACAAAATCGGTATACACAAAGCCCAGCTTCCACCAGTTGGGCATGGTTACAGCAGAACCCTTGTGGGGTTGAAGCCGCCATACCAAAGTCGGAGATGCGCAGTATAAGATGGTTTCAGACGAACTCTTGTAAGGTTGAAGCGGGACGATCCTCGACAAGGGAACGGACGCAGACAGGATCAGACGACCTGTTTGCTGAGCAGTCGCCGTTCTTCTTCGGTTACTCCTGCCGAGATCTCCGCAGTCAGCTCTCGGAGCTGCTCGCGACTCCACTCCCGGGTTGATACGGTGACCATCTTCTCAGAACATATTTTCGGACAGGATTAGTGGAGTCTGGAGTCTGGATCGACGATGCTGGCGAACGTGAGATCTCCCCGTACGCGATCGAAGAAAGCAGCGCTGTTCTGATCTTCGCACCGACAGGCGAAGACGCCTGAGTCTACTTGGAATCAAGCAATGCGTCGACATCGAGATGCTCCGTGAGCAGCGATTGCATCCGTTCGACGGTGTCAGCACTCCGTGCTGGACCAGAGTCGATGGCGTCTTCGGCACGGTCGACAGCCGTGATCGTATCGGAGGGGACGAGTAGTACCGGCACGCCGGCCTCCTCGGCGCGTCCGAGAACGGCCTGTGGAGGGCTATGTCCACCAGTGAGGAGCAAGCAGGTGACGCCGGACGCTTGTAATGCTGCGGTCTGAATCTCGGGCCGGTCGCCGCCGGTGATCATTGCGCTCGAGCGTGTGCGACGGAACTGCCCGAGCGCAGCTTCGGGACCCATCGCACCGACGGTGATCCGTTCGAGGAGTCCATCCAGGGGAGCCTCGTTAGTAAGGATTCGTGCTCCGAGTTCGTCGGCGAGGTCTGCGACCGTGATGCCCGCGAGCGCACGCTGGTGAGGCACCACGCCAAGGATCGGTATCCCCCGGTCTTCGAGGAAGGGGATGACGTCGGTCATCACGTCATCATAGTTATCGTCCGACACACCGTTGAACAGTACGCCATCAACCTCACCGAGCTGCTGGATCGCCGCGAGGAGATCGTCCACATCGCCGGGCTCGTCGAAGTGTGTGATGAGTACCACCCGCGCGTCAAATAGCTCTGCGACTGCTCGGTCGGTGAGGTCGATAATCTCTCCCGTCGAGAGTCGGTTGCCCCCCTCCACCACTATCAGATCGCGATTGTCGGCGAGCCCACGGTAGCTCTCCGTGACGCGCTCACGCAGTTCTTCGGGATCGGCTTGGCCCCGGAGTGCGCTCTCGATGAGCGTCTGTGAGTACACCACCGGTTCCAATTCGTGAACCTCGGCGTTGAGGTCAAGTAGTTCGCGTGCGAGTAGCGGGTCCTCGTCGAGGGTCTTCCCGACGTTGCTTTGCAGGCGCGTGCCTTTCGGTTTCATGTAGCCAGTCTTCACTCCGCGCTCGTTGGCGATGCGCGCGAGCGCGAGTGCGATGGCCGTCTTACCAGTGCTTTCGTCGGTCGAGGTGAACAGTATCGGGTTCATTGGTCGAATTCCTCCGGGTCGATGGTTGCTGCGAGATCCACCGCCACGACTCCCTCAGGCGTGGCAACGAGCGGGTTGATGTCGAGTTCGAGGAGAGCAGAGAAATCAGTGACCAACTGCGAGATGCGCTGGAGCGTTTCAATGAGTGCTGTCTCGTCGACCGGATTGCGCCCCCGAGCCCCGCGGAGCAACGGTGCGGCATCGACTTCATCGACCATTTCTGTAGCCATCGATTCGCTTACCGGTGCGACCCTGACGGCGACGTCTTCGAGTATCTCGACAAAGATTCCCCCGAGGCCGAACAATAGCAAGGGACCGAACTGTGGGTCGCGGTTTATTCCCACGATGGTTTCGATTCCGGTGTCAAGGTCGATCTGTTCCTGGAGTTGGACACCGAGCACGGTAGCGCTCGGCTGGTAGTTCTTCGCGCGAGCAACGAGATCTTCATAGGCGTCAGCCACCTCACTGTCAGAGACACCGACACGGACGCCGCCGATGTCGGATTTGTGTTGAATATCCGGGCTAGCGATCTTCATGACAACGTCGCCATCGATGTCGGTCGCGAGACGCTCAGCCTCGGTCGGAGTATCCACGACTGCCCCTTGTGGCGTCGGAATACCATAGGCATCGAGCAGATCCATCGCTTCGACGCCGAGAGATTTCGAGGGACGTTCAGCCGCCTTCTGGATAATATCTCGGGCGCGCTCGCGATCAACGTCGAACGACGCTGGAGCTTCGTACTCGCGGGTCGAAATTTCTTGGTAGCGCGCAAGTGAAGCGAGACCCGTAACTGCCCGCGACGGGTCGAAATAGGTCGGAATGCCAGCGTCGTCGAGGATGTCGCGTGCTTCGTGCGTTGACTCCCCGCCCATCAGACAGGCAGCCACCGGAAGGTCATGCTCGGCCTGTGTCGTGCTCGTGATTTCAGCGAGTTCTTCGAAGGAGAGTACCGCCGTCGGACAAGCGAGCACGAGTGCTGCGCCGACGTTTGCATCGGAGAGCGCCATATCGAGCGCGTCGCTGAAGCGGTCAGCTGCTGCGTCACCAAGGACATCCACTGGATTGTAGATGTTCGCTTCTTCTGGGAGGACCTCCTGGAACGACCTGAGCGTGTCGTCAGCGAATGAGGCCAACTCCAGCCGAGAGTCACCGACCGCATCGGTGGCCAGCACCCCCGGTCCCCCCGCGTTTGTGATGACAGCGACCGCCTCGTTCTCCGGGAGGGGCTGACCGTCGAGCATACTCGCGGCGTCGAACAGTTCTTCGACTGTCTCCGCGCGGATGACGCCCGCCTGTTCGAGACCTGCCTCGTACGCGCGCTCGCTACCAGCGATCGCCCCCGTGTGCGAGGAGGCTGCTTGTGCGCCCGCCTCTGTCCTACCAGATTTCACTACCACGATTGGCGTTTCCTGAGTAATCTCCTGTGCTGTCTCGATGAATGCACCGCCGTCGGAGATATCTTCTAGATATCCGATGATGACGTCGGTGTCGTCGCTCTCGCCCCAGGCCTCGACGAAATTGCGTTCGTCGAGGACGGCCTTGTTGCCGAGCGACACCACGTCACGAAAGCCGATATCGCGGTCGTTTGCCCAGTCCAGCACTGCGGTGATGAACGCACCCGACTGGCTCATGAAAGAGATCGAGCCGTCTTGAGCACCTTCGGGGCCGAATGTCGCGTTCATGTTTACCGAGGTGCTCATAACGCCGACGCTGTTCGGTCCAACGAGATTCAGGCCGTACTCGCTGGCCGTCTCGCGGAGTTTACGCTCGCGAGTGGCTCCCTTGCTGCCCGCCTCACCGAAGCCAGCAGTGAGCACGACGACGTTCTCGATGTCAGCTGCCCCCGCATCGTGGACGACTTCGACAGCGACAGCAGCTGGTACGACCACTACTGCGAGGTCCACAGGATCGGGAACCGAGCCGAGATCGGGATAGCACTCGCGGTCGAACACCGTTTCCTTGCTCGGATTGACGGGCACCACTTCCCCGTCGAACTCGAGTAAATTAGCGGTGACCGCCCGCCCGACTGAGCCTTCACGCTCGGTTGCACCGACGACGGCCACAGTCGAGGGCGCGAACAGCTCCGAGAGATCACCCATCAGTTCCGTATTTGTTGGGGGATGTAATAATGCATGGGGCAGTGAACCAGTGTGATTTACTCGATGGACCGTCCATTGCCGAGACAGTCGTCGACTCCTGGGAAGAGATAGCCTCCATATAGTGCCATCAGACCGTTAGGACCGGAATATCGTTCGTTCTGACGGTACGCGCGGTCACGCTACCGATGAGGGCGAGGATCCGAAGGGTATCTTACACCGAACGACGACTACGAGAAGGCTGTCGTGGTGCTCGATGAACTCGATAAAGGGGCGAGCAAGCGGCAACTCGCTCGGTCACTCGGTATTTCGCGCTCGCCGGTGCGGGACGATCGCGGAGAATCGTAAGCGATACACTGCCCAGTAGATCGTTCTTCCAAGCTTTTACACAGTCGAAGGTGGAGGGATACACACCGATCAGTACTTTTTAACGTGTGTACGCGAGGCATGGTCGCATCAAAGTTTCGCTAGTTTTACATTCATTCCGCTGTCATGATGTTTATATGCAATCTCGACTATCAAATTCTTATGCCAGATAATAGTCGAATGCCCACCTCAACCCAGTGGACGCGTGACGCTGTGGGGGACGAAGGAAGAGAAGCCGTTGATTCTGTATTTCAAATAATTTGCCTGCAGACTCAATCGCAGGGTACTGGATTCTTATTGGATAGTGGACACGTCGTTACTAACGCTCATGTAGTTGAGGGTGCTGTTGCAGGCGGTATCATGGCTCAATCTTCCCGAGGGGAACAAGTGAATTTCTCCAACAAAACTGTGGACCCCGACAGGGATTTGGCGGTGCTGGAACCGATTGAAGAGCCGAGTGACGGGTTAGGGTTGGAGTTCAACACTGACTTTGCTGTCGGTGCTCAGGTTTCAACTTGGGGATTCCCAATAGGTCACTCAGGACCTTCCCCCCTCCTGTCTGTTGGGTATCTTTCTGGATTTAGTCAGGAGCGAACTTCCTCAGGACCTGTCAAACAACTTGTTGTTAACGGGGCGTTCAATGATGGAAATTCAGGCGGCCCACTCTTTCTATCAGAAAGTGATGGAGTTATTGGGGTTGTAGTTGCTAAACATGCTCCATTCACACAGTTCCAGCACTCTGCATTGGAGGCCCTCGCTAATAACCAAACTGGAGTGGGCTTTACAGCGGAAGATGAGCATGGAAATGAGCACCAATTCTCAGAATCACAGATCGTTGCAGATCTGATGCAACGGTTCATCTCCCTTACTCAGGTGATGATTGGATACGCCGTGGATGCTTCGGAATTGGCAGATTTTCTTGACGAAAATGATATTCTCTATAACGCGTAGCTTAGAAAGGATTCTTGCTTGAGTTCATCCACCCCTGCTCTACGTACGATGGGACCCACTCCGAATCTAATTTTGATGGGGAAGGGTTGTGGATGATTACTCTATTGGGCGTTGGCGTATCACCATACGGTGATGGATTCTCGGATTTATGGCTCGTTTGATTGTGTGAACAGGCACATCATATGGAAATGACTGTTACATTCCCATTACAAGGAAGCGTCTGAGGAACGATTCGACCGATCGATAACCGATCTGTCCCGCCCGGTCTCTCGTGGTGAATCTATCGGTTACCAGTAAGTTCGAGATCGTGGCCATTCGTAGGTCCGTTGCTCGTCACTCACTGAATGTTCGACTGGGTAGCGAGGGGTACGCTGCTCCTTTAAGTAGTTTTTGCGATATGGTGGAGGTATAGACGAGGTTCCGTGCGTGTTCTCCGTTGATAGGCTTTGAGCCAGATGATGTGTCTCACAAGGAAGGATCTATTATCTTTGAGACTCAGCTGTCCGTTGTCGGTTCCGTCCTGATTTTGTTCCGTTCGTATGTTGCATGATTCTCTTATGGATAGCACGCAATATCGATGCATCAGCCGATCGATTGATGTTGTGAGAGAGTTGAAATCGGGCGTTTCAGAGCTGTAGTTTGGGAAGAATTGCGTGTTAGTGTACTACCACGCAATCATCCACACGCACTGAACGAAATCCTTATATTGACTCTCCGGAACATTTTGACATCTTCTCTCGGCCGTAGCCGTAGCACCGTCCTACGGGCGGCCGATCGCCATCCGATACGTGGCAATAGCAAATGAAACACACAGTCCACGAGACGCTTGCAACAGCGTTTGAAAGCTACAGCATCGTGCGCCAACTGCGTGCCGTTCCACCCCACGAAGTGTATGAAGTCACCGTCAATGGGCACCACGCCGTGTACAAGGGCAATACTGGCCCGACGGGGAAAGCGGCAATTGAGGGACGCGTGACCGCATTCCTCGGTGAACAGACATCCGTGCCAGTACCACGGATAGTTCGCGTAGGAGACGATTACTTCGTCGCCAAGTGGCATCCGGATGCCCCACCAGCCGACGCAAGAAGAGACATTGACGAGACGTGGGCATTCGTCGCAGGACGAGGTCTCGCAACCTTGCATGCCGAAACAAATCAATTTATCGACACGTACGGCCAGTTCCAGCCACAAAACGGCGAACTCACGATTACCGGGGCGAGCGACTGGCACACTGCTGCAATCGCGTATGTCCGTCGTCACCGATCGGTCCCTGATCAACAGGGCCACGCTGACAGTGTTGATACCGTCATCGATGTCCTCACTGATCGCTCGGAGCTCTTTGAAGACGCTGACAGTCCTGTCTGCTGCCACGGCTGGGCAACACCTGAGCACATCTCTGTGAGTGATGATCAGGTGAACTGCATCGTCGACTTCGAACACGCACTGGCAGCACCGGGCGAGTTCGATTACTGGCGAACTGTCTTCCCGACGTTCAATCACAACACCGCCGCCCTGGAGCAAACGTTCCGGGATGGGTACGAATCCATTCGATCATTCCCTGCAGGATTCGAGCGCCGAAAACCTCTCTACCTGCTCATGAATCTCGTCTACTATTTCAAATCTCTGTATGTCCAGAACCAGCATGGACTGGAAGAGACAGCAAAACGAGCAAAGCGGTTTCGAAAGGATATCAGTGAGACAGTAAAGCGACTCTCGTAGCGAGTCACTGAAACACATACGAAAACGACGCTCTCAATCTTACACTACCGGTTGGGATGAAAGAGTCCTGCTGTCTGGCACCCTCCACGGAGTGAAATGCACCTCCTATCAGCAGTCACTCCTCTATAGGAGCCCGGAGGGCGTGAGAGTTTTCACGTAATTATCCTAACACGCAACTAGGAGTAGTGGTGTTCTTGTCAGTTCATACCGAGGGGAGTGCTTTGGCGTGATTGGCGCAAGAAATGAGCTTATGATGAAACCTCTGTAGATAGCGTTCTCCGTCTCTCGATAAACTGCGTCAGGAAAAACAACGCTCCACCAGCAACGGATAGTGCCATCCCGAAACCTACGACGAGATGTGACAGTGTTGTTGGGTCATAGGTCACTTCGAACGTGTATACATCCCCCTGATATTGAACAGCGTTGTTGGCAAAGGTGGTCAGAGTAGTTCCTTCAACAGGAGCTGCTTGGCCTGTCATCAGTCGATCAAACACGGATTTCTCTTCCGACGTAAGATCAGAATACGCAATTGGTGAGGCACTCGTGGATGCGTCTCCTTGGTCAACCTGAATCAAGTAAGGGGTTGCGTCTGTCTCGCTGTATGCAGCAGAACCAGTAATAGCGAGTCCAAGCACAAACAATCCAATACCACTCACGTACATCGCAGGTCGTAACCAAGAGCGTAGATCCATACTACATTAATTGTTTGAACCTATCATAAATTTGCTCCTGTTGCCAAGGGCATTCTGTATTAAATGATACAGGGATACTGACAGACTGTCAGCAGCCATTTCCTTCTGTACCGCTATTGACAGTGGTGTCCGACTCGATCAGCGCCGAGCGATGGTTGAAATGGCCTTATGTAACTCTTGCTGCGGATGCATATCTCCCTATGCCCCGGAACTGAATCCTGCCGAGCAAATCTGGCACACAAAATGTGGCGATCTAATAAACTACGTCCCAGAATATATTGACGCCGTCGAAGTCCCATCGATCAGCCGACTGCAGCCAAGAACGACCTGCCCGAACTCTTGCTAGGATTCCTCAAAGGAACTGAGCTCGACTTTGAAATACAGTGTGGTGTTTTAGAATGAATCAGTCAATAATCGCGAGAAATATTGACCCTATAAATACCGTTACCGCCGTTGATAACATTACTATGGCAACACTGAATGGATTGTGTGGATTGTATACATGATACGATACAGCAATGTAGATCCCAAAAATTGCGCCAAAACCCCCTAATTGTCCACTAGATATAATATAACACAGTTTGTGATTCCATACTTTTATGCTAGGCGTTAAGAACCGCTTGTTAATTTTCTGTGACACATCTGACATACTCTTGATATCGTTTCTCTTCCTTAATAAATATCAAAGACCTGTGTCTTCGTTTGCACGCCTCATAGATGGCATACTTCTCATGGAGATCAAGCTCTAGAATAGATTCCTGGCTTAGTCGATATCGGCCGGCTGAGGGTGGTCTCAGAGGCTGTGCTCCACGAAATCACACGAATGTGAAACTATAGAATCAGTAATACCGATGCTGGCGTGCTCCGACGAGATTTACGTGAACGGGGATATCGCTTCATGTCCTGGAAGCTCCCTTGAACCCACCGGTACCGTGGAGAATCCACTGTGGGGACACAGTCGATATTGATCCGTTGGTACTTGCATCAGGTGATTGGTCATCGTATTTCGAGAGCCGAACACAGCCAACCCTCGGATCAGAAGTACTCTCACTACATGCAATCATCTGGCCATCGAGATACACTCCAACCCGCGTACCAGTCGTCCCAGGTGGAGCGACAGCGACGAGACGATACGCGATTTCCCCACTGCAGGACTGAGATGCGTTCGTAGCGGGATTGGTTTGAAGGTCAATCCGGTAGGTAATCACGTCTGCATTTTCGGGTGAGGTGCGGACAGCTTTCGCTGTGAGTGCTCCCGCTGGTGTCGTTGTGTTAGTAATGCCTTCGAAAACGTGTCTTCCATCTGATCCACCACTTGAGCGAGCAAAATCAGAAATTCCACCGCGACAATCGCGATCAGTGATCGAAAGCGACTGTATCTCTGGAGCTGGTTCCGGTGGATTGGATTCAAGGGACCAATCTGTGCAGCGAATGTACCACCCGTGAATATGAGTGTTGTTATAAGTGCCGTAGTAAGAGCGACGTAACGGGATTGCATTATCCAGTTCTGAATTATGTCGACTTGTTCTTATTTCCTCTCCACAACATCACCTTGTCAGTAGGCGGACCATTGTTGCGGTGGCCAATTCCAGACTCAATTACGTTCTGACTACAGGGGCCTGGGGACTGACATTGGTAATTTCCAGTTCGGACGGTGTCGACCAATCGAATCCAATCGTCGAACAGAATTGGGACGAGGTGACGATACAGCTCCTCACGCAGTACAGCTTCAGGAAACTGCCAGCCGACAGTCGTACCGCCCACAATGCTGATAGTACCATCTCTTGGCCGCCTGGACCTACTCAAGCGCGCTTTCGATGCCGTCAGTGACACGATGAACATCGGTATCGATCCCTTCGAAACCGACGACACATATTTCAATAAATTGTCTAAAGAACTCTGCTAATCCATTTGTTGGCCCTTAAACGCCAAAAAACAGCCCTTTCAGGCAATTGATTAGGTGTGAGCTTTTCCAACGGTCGTGGTACCGCGACCCTCGGAAGTGTTATCCGCAAGCCGGGTCTTTGATTATTTGCAATGGCAAACGGTAAGGTTGATTTCTTCAACGACACTGGCGGTTACGGTTTCATTTCGACTGACGACGACGCAGTTGATGACGACGAAGATGTATTTTTCCACATGGAGGACATTGGCGGCCCGGATCTCGAAGAAGGGCAGGAAGTCGAGTTCGACATTGAATCATCCCCGAAGGGACCACGCGCGACGAACCTCGTCCGCAACTAACAACTCTACGTCTGCCCGTCGTTGATAGCGATGGACGGATTGATTTTCTTTCAGACTGCTACTCCACCACGAGCACTGGCTGCGTCAGTCAGGCTACTCCTCGACAAGGAGAATCACAGACACGACAGATTCGTTGTAGCGAATGTAATATCCTTTGTCCGGATGTGAGCCGTTGTATCTCGGCAATTTCCGTAGCGCACCGGCGGTTTTTGTAAATTGCTCACCCGAGAGTCGTAACCCTACTTTGTGACGAGTTGCATCCGTCTCTACAGCTTGTTGAACACCCTGCTGAATCGTATCCACAGCCGCAATTCGTACATCTTTTGCAGGAACGACTGTGGCATTTGAAGGAGGGGACGCTACTACTCTCAACTGGATCGCTCCACTGTTGTTCGACGTGTAATTGATCGCGGTGGAATCCTGTATACTCGGTGTTTCCGTATCTTCATTGCCGGAGGTGTCGGCGAAGCAACCAGCAGTGGCGAGTGATAGAATCACCAGCAATACGACGGTTGCTTGTTTGGAGTTGCTCATTTTCGATCGCTCTATCTGTACAGGATATACATACACACAAAAAACGGTTCTCCGTGGCTTGCCAACGGTTGCAATGGAGCGGATCTGCATGATCCCATCAACTGAACAGTGACCCCACCGGCCATACATTTATGCCAATATCAATAACTGTATACTATCACAACAGAATCCGAAACTACTACAGGAGATTATTCTGCCCAGTATGACGGTTCTGGTTGATCACACAATCTTCTGGAACTCCAACACATACGAAAGTTTATAACGAAAGCGAAAGGCACAGAGAGTAGGGAACGCCAGTCCGCGCGATTGTGCGTGGCGGAAATCGCGCCAGGTGTTGAAGCCACCTGACGCTGGGGTTCCCATGGGTAGGTTACCCATGAAAAGCAACGCACTGCGGTACTGTAATCCTGTCGTATCGTCAATGACTACCACGCGGTGTGCCCGTTGTGGACGGCCAGTCGCTCGTCCGCGCGCACACGCGACTGGCTGTCCGTCGTGGAGGGTCGGCTCGTGAGTCTCCCACAGTTCAGCTTCCGAACGGTAGATGGGCAGATCAGCACGCTGGCGGGGATCGAGGATCGCGAAGAACTTTCTTCAGCTGAACTCCACCACGTCGTGGACATCGCCGAGAACTGCTGGTGTCGGCCGTGTCAATCAACGGAGTGTAGACACAGCCGCCAGGTTGAGGAGGTGCTGGCGATTGCTGATCTGAGCAAGCGTTCGAGTGGTAAACCAGATCAGCTGCCGTCCCTCGACCGAATCACACGATTTCGCTCGCAGGGCGAGACGATCTACACCGCCTGGTTCGAAAACGATGCCAGACTGCGTGCGCATGAGCAACGGAGCGGGGACGTTACGTTGTTAGCGTTTTCTCCGGATCGTCCTGAGGATCCAGCGCGTGCACAGACGCAGGACGAGGCAGTGTCTGCCGCGAGCTGTTTGCTAGAGGCTGTCGTTCCATTCTGTGAGGCCCGATCGACCGAGGAACTGCCTGCGGTCCTTGAGCTACTAGTTTCACCAGCGCACTGCAACTAACCTCTACGACGGAATTTTTTGAAACTGCATGTGGCTAGAATCACCCACCGCGAGCGGAGCGAGCGGCCTTTTTTCATCAACGTTTTTTGGACGAGGGGTGAGCGGAGCGAACCCGAGTCGAAAAAAGGTTGGAGGCAGTGTCTGCTGCGAGCTGTTTGCTAGAAGCTGTGGTTCCGTTCTGTGAGGCGCGGTCAACCGAGGAGTTGCCTGCGCTTCTTAAACTACTGGTCTCTCTGGCGCACTGCGAGTAACCTTCATAGCAGAATTTTTAGATATCACGTGTGGCCAGCAGCACTCACCGAAAGTGAAGCGAGTGGCAATTTTATCAATGGGATGTATACCTTAAAGGTTGGTTTTGGAACACCGCAACGCAACACGGTCGTGACCACCCAATTTTTCAATCCTACTAGGGTAGTTCTGTAACCGCATCAATGACTACCAGCTGCATTGGAGTCAGCCATACAGGGATCAGTTTGAGGACGATTCTATGAGCAAGATGCGCCAGCAGATGAACTTCCACCGCGGCGACCGTGATTGTTACTCGCCGATCCATTCGTATCCCTCCGGTGTCTCACGGAGCGTGCCATCGTTGATCCATGTCTCAACGACCTGTTGTAAGCCCTCTCTGTACGTCGGATACATCGGTTCCCACCCGATCTCACGCTCAAACATATCGTTCGATGTCGGCATCGAGTGCGTCAGTAACTGAACAGTGTCCTTCCCAGCGAGTGGACGTCCGAGCCACGCTGGAATCCGAAACGGTTTGGGGGCATCCAAATAATCGGCAAAGGCGCGAATGAACTCTGCGACGGTGACGGGTTCGTTATCGACGACATGCCAATAGCCGGTTGCATCCGTCTCGGCGGCGTCCGCGAACGCCCGCGCCGCATCATCGGCATGGAGCAGGGAGAGTTTGGCGTCTCGTCGTCCGAACACGCCACCACCGACGATTGGCAGTGTGCGCGACAACAGATTCTGTGCGAACTGGCGAGTTTGTGCGGAATCCGGCGCATAGAAGAATCCACACCGAAGGATACCAATATCGAGACCGTGCGTCTGGGCAGCCTCGTGAAAAACGTCTTCAGCGTCGGCTGCCGACTGGGTCGTCCGGTCAGGATGACGAGATGCATTTTCATCAAAGAATGAGCCGTCTGGTTGGCGAGCGACCCACACGACACTCGGAAACAGCACTCGTGTCACACCGGTCTCAACGGCTGCGGCCACGATGTTTCGGCCCCCTTCCACCCGAATACGAGCATTCTGCTCCCAATCTTCCGCCGTGGGCTTCATCTTCGTGGGGATTTTCGTTGCGGCATGGACGACGACATCCGCATCATCTACCGCTGCCGATAGCGACTCCAGTTCAAGGACATCGCCACGTCGGGGTGTTCCCCCGCGACGTTCCACGAGGTCGTCACCCTCCTCGTCGCGGGTGAGGCCAATGACTTCGTGTCCACGGTCGCAAAGTCGTTCGACGAGTCGGTGGCCGAGCACGCCGGTTGCTCCGGTAATGAATACCTTCATTTCGGTCGTCTGTACGAGGCTGCCACCTGAATGGTATCTGCGGGCTATGCATGGAGGCTTTATACCAGCGCGCGTACATCCGCCAAAATATGAAGCGTGTTCGACTGACAATTCGGCCTGTCGAGACAGCTATTCATCCGGGATATGCTCTTAGCGCAGGAGGGGCGGAGTATCTCTCAACTGTCGAGTTAATAAACTGGAATCTAACAAATACACCAATAGGACTCTTGTTTCGCATTGAAGGGGATCGAGAGGCGTACACGGCCGATCTCGATGAACTCTCGCAGGTCGTCAGCTACGATGTCACACCCATCGACGAGGCTACTTTCTATATCTACATTCGAGATTCCACTACATCGACCACAAAGCAACTGATTGAGATATTGTTTACCCGCGGGAGCCTCATCATGGTATCGCCTATCGAGTTTCTCCGAGACGGGAGACTCGCCATAACGGTCGTTGGACCTGCATCGGAGATTCAGGCTGCAGTAGAAGAGGTTCCGACTGGTATCGAAACAGAAATTGCAGAAGTCGGTGGATCGCAGGTGAGTCAAGATGCCGTTGCTGCGCAGTTGAGTGACCGCCAGCACGCGGCTATCGTGGCTGGAATCAACGTGGGATATTACGAAATTCCACGGCAGGCGACCCATGCAGATGTGGCTGCCGCGATAGGCTGTGCGTCCAGTACCGCTTCAGAGCATCTGAGAAAGGCCGAATCAAAGCTGATCTCAGCGTTGTTCTCATAATATTCCAATTAATTGGAATAAGTGGCTAGTAACTAAATTGCGTTAATTTCGTGCATAAGAGATCCATCTGCCTGACTTCACTCCAATAAGAATTATTGTAGTATCATTCAACACTTCTGTCGTGTTTTCACCATACTAATAGTGGCATTTCGATATGGTAGGTATACGCATCCGACTGGATTCAACGACGATCAAACAGGAGCTCAAACAAGAGTACGGATCGGCCCACGACCAGACGGTCGCCCGAGTGATGTCGTTCCTTGATCGACTGGGTGGTGATCGAACGGAGGTCGTCCACACAGGTCAAGGAAAAGCAGTGATTTTTGACGACTGGCTCGCGAGACGCCTCAAGACCGCTGAACAGTTCACTGCTGAGGCCGTCGATAGCGTCCTCACGAACGTTGTGAGTGTCTCTCCCAGAACGGGCAGCTAAGGTGTGAGCAAACGTCCTTTTGTTCAGTAGTCGTACGCTGAATATTGCTAGCTATTGCTAATCGAATAACGACCATCTAGAAACTAGCTCACAACGATCGTGAGCGAACTA